>NZ_JBWBQM010000001.1:0-2400000 GCF_056279005.1 Arthrobacter sp. TE26545 | reverse complement strand
GCTCCAAGTACACCGGCATCGAGCTCTTCGAAAAGAAGATCGGCATCATCGGCCTCGGCCGCATCGGCGCCCTCGTCGCGGCCCGCCTGCAGGGCTTCGACACCGAGATCCTGGCGTACGACCCCTACATCACCTCCGCCCGCGCCGCCCAGCTCGGCGTCAAGCTCGTCACCCTCGACGAACTGCTGGAGAACGCCGACTTCATCACCATCCACATGCCCAAGACCCCGGAGACCGTGGGCATGCTTGGCGCCGACGCCTTCCGCAAGATGAAGGAAACCGCGTACGTCGTCAACGTCGCCCGTGGCGGACTGGTGGACGAGGAAGCCCTCTACATCGCCCTGAAGGAAGGCCAGATCGCCGGCGCCGGCGTCGACGTCTTCAACAAGGAACCCAGCACCGACCTGCCGTTCTTCGAACTGGACAACGTCGTGGTCACCCCGCACCTGGGCGCCTCCACCGATGAAGCCCAGGAAAAGGCCGGCGTATCCGTCGCCAAGTCGGTCCGCCTCGCCCTCGCCGGCGAGCTGGTGCCCGACGCCGTGAACGTGGCCGGCGGCGTCATCGCCCCCGACGTGCGCCCCGGCATCCCGCTGATCGAAAAGCTGGGCCGGATCTTCACCGCGCTGACCCACGACTCCCTGACCCAGATCGACGTCGAGGTCGCTGGCGAAATCTCCAGCCTGGACGTCAAGGTGCTCGAGCTGGCCGCCCTGAAGGGCGTCTTCGCCGACGTCGTCACCGAGCAGGTCTCTTACGTCAACGCCCCGGTGATCGCCGAGCAGCGCGGCATCAACACCCGCCTGATCACGACGCCGGATGCCGAGGACTACCGCAACGTCCTGACCCTGCGCGGCGCCCTGAGCGACGGTTCCCAGATCTCCGTGGCCGGTACCCTGACCGGCCCCAAGCAGGTCGAGAAGCTCGTCGGCGTGAACGGCTACGACGTCGAAATCCCGATCACCGAGCACCTCGTGGTGGTTGGCTACCAGGACCGCCCGGGCGTCATCGGCACCATCGGCCACATCCTGGGCATGAACAACATCAACATCGGCGGCATGCAGGTTGCCCGCCAGTCCGAAGGCGGCCAGGTGCTCGCCCTGCTGACCATCGACAGCTCGGTCCCGCAACAGGTCCTTGATGCAATCAAGGCCGGCATCGGTGCCGACATGGTCCGCGAAGTGGACCTGGAAGACTAAGACGAACATCGGGCTACGCGCCGGGGCCACGGGCTTCGGCGTGTAGCCGTGGCCGGTCTGCATACAATGGCTTGGTCCGACTTTCGGATCCGGCGGCAGGCCGGCCACTACTTTTCGTACAGCAAACGCAGGACAACGCTGCCTGCGGCACACTGCTCCTGCGTGTGTGCGCCCGCAATCCAGGTCTCAGGGAGAGCCGAATGAACGCCGTCCAGAGGTTCATCAGAAGCCGAGTGCTGCTGTTGACTTCGGCCATCTTGATCGTTGCCATGTGCATGTCCGTCTTCATTCAGAGCCAATCCCAGGCAGCTCTGAATCGCACCGTGGATGAGAATTCCCGCGGCCTGTACGACATCCTCGTCCAGGCCAAGGGCGCCAAGGACGGAAAGGCGATGATCCAACCGGAAATCGCCACCGGACAAGGCGGAATCAGTTTTGACCAGCTGGAGAAGATCCGTGCCCTTTCAGGCACGGCTGTGGCTGCCCCGATCAGCCTGGTCTCCCGGGTCATCCAGAACCTGGAAGCTCCGCGGCTGAACGCCATGGACTACCTCGGCTACAACTCCGGCCTGGCCGGGGGCGCCACCGCCGGCGACCCCACGGGCACGGATGCGAAGAAGTGGCCCGCACCGGAGTCCGTGCTGCCGGAGAAAGCCACGAAATACCGTCTCACCGCCACCGCCGTGAGCTCTGACGGCGTCTCTGAGCAGACCCTCTTCAAGACCAGCGCCGAAGGCACTCTGGGCAAGGCGAAGGTCGTCGAGCAGACCACCGCGGGCGGCAAGAGCATCCGCATCACCGGCCCCGACGGCGAGACCGGCATCAAGTTCCCGTCACCGGCCGGCGGCTCGGACCACAACCTCTTCAACCTCTCGGTTTCCCTGCCCATGGCGCCTGAAGTGACCGAGTCCGTCGTCGCCGTCGACCCCGCAGCCGAACGCGCGCTGCTCGGCTCCGCGGGCGATTTCCTGGCGCCGCTCGAAAAGGCCCCGCCGGCTGATGCCCGAAACGCCGGTGCGATCGGCCGTTACTTCGAAGAACTGTTCACCACCAGCCCCAGCCAGCAGGAGCTTGAGGAGGGCCCGGACTTCCTGGGCGTCAAGCTCAAGTACTGGGCGCCGCTGATGACCCAGTACCAGCAGGCCAAGCTCGCCGGCCAGCTCACTGACGACTCCCAGGCGATTCCGCTGATCGTCCGCAAGGGCACCTCCCTCGACCTGAAGTACTCGGTCAAGATCGAGGAAATCGACGACGCCGGCAAGGTAGTCAAGGACATCGGCACCGTTTCGCGGTCCCTCGACAAGGATTACCTGCCGTTCGTTTCCCGCTCGCCGTTTACCCTGGAATGGCCTGGTTCGACGGACCACAGCCAGCTGCTGGGCAACACCGGAAACTTCAGCCAGGGCCTGTACCAGCCCGCACAGTGGAGCACCGACTTCGCCGCCGCGCCCAAGTACAAGGACGGCGAAACCGCCGCCAACGGCTCGCTCAACAAGTCCGCGACGCCGGGGGAGTGGGTTACCGTGAACCGCCTCCCGGAGAAGTCGCTGCGCGGCGAGCCCGTGGACCAGACCCAGCGCCAGCCGGCCGACGAGCGCTCATACCGCGAGAGCCTCGCCACCGGGAACACCCCGGCCACTCCTCTTCCGATGGTCTACGGCACCTTCGATCCAGCCGAGGTCCAGGCCGCAGCGGGCGACATCAACAAGCTGCCCCTCGGCGGCTACGATCCCGCGCCGATGACGCTCGAAAAGGACGCCGACGGCAAGGACACCGACAAGGGCCTGAAGCCGTCCCTGAGCGCCACCGGCCTCGTCAGCCAGTCCGCCGGCGCCATCACCGACTACTACGGCCTGGCCGCCGCCCGCGGCTACGACAGCAACGCCAACGTGATCGACGCCGTCCGCGTCCGGGCCGGGGCCTCCGGCAACTGGAAGCAGGCCCAGCCCGAGGTCGAAAAGCTCGCCGCCGAGATCCGCGCCATGGGCCTGGAAGCCACGGTCGTGGCAGGCTCTGCCCGCGAAGACGTCAGCATCTTCGTGCCGGGATACTCCAAGGACGACGCCGGCAAGGAATCCGCGCTGGGCACGGTCGCCCAGTCCTGGGTCCGCCAGGACGCCGCCGACGCCGTCTCCGGTTCCCTGACCGGCACCAACATCACCCTGCTGTTCCTGACGCTCTGCGGCGCTACGTTGCTGACCGCGGCCTCGACGGTCAGCTATGTCCGCCAGCGCCGCAATGAGGCCGGCATCCTGCGCGCCATGGGCTGGACCCAGAGCCGGATCCGCCGCTGGGTGCTTGAGGAATTCGGTATCGGCGCAGGCATCCTGGCCGCGGCCGGACTGCTGCTGAGCCTGCTGAGCTGGAACCTCGCCACAGTGATCGTCTCCGTGTCCGTGCTGGTCATTTACTGCGCCGCGGCCTATATCTCGGCCCTGATGCTGAGGCACCGCCACGAGGTGGACCAGGAACCGCAGCACGACGAACGCTTGCTGCCGGTCGACTCGGCCCTGACCTTCGCCTACCGGCAGGTGGTCACCAACCGCTTCAACTCCGCTGCCCTCGCTGTGGCCGTGGGAGTCTTCGGTGCGGCCGTCGGCGCCTTGATCGCGCTGCTGATCGACATTCCGCGAGCCGCCGGCGCCAGCGCGCTCAGCGGCTTGGCCGCGGCGAGCGTGGCACTGCCCAGTGTGATCCTTGCGATCACGGGCGTGCTGGTGGGCCTGCTGCTGACGCTGGTGACCGCCCGCTTCGAACTGCAGGCCAAGCGCCAGTACCTGTCCACGCTCGAAGCCATGGGCTGGAACCCGGACATGCTGGGCCACGTGCGCTTCTTCGAGAACGCCCTGGTGGGCACCGTGGCCGTGATTCTCGGCGTCCTGGGCGCCCTCGCCCTGGGCCTCATCCTTGCCCCCTACGCCGCCCTGTGGGCGGCCCTGGCCGGATTGCTGGCCGTCATCTGCTGGATTCCCATCGCAACGAAAGTGGTCAAATGACTGAGAATCTCCACAACGACCCGCCCGCGGCGCCCGAGGCCGTGCAGGTATCAGCCGGGGGGTCGCTGCAGACCCGCGCCAACACCATCGTCAAGGCGTCGGACCACGCCACTCCCTTGGAACTGAGCCGGATCACCATCCGCTATGGCGGCGACAAGGGCGGAGCTGAGCCGGTCACCGTCATCGAAGACTTCGACCTGACCCTGCACGCGGGCGAGATGCACTGCATTGCCGGCCGAAGCGGTTCCGGAAAGACCAGCATCCTCACCGTCGGCGCGGGCCTGACCCTGCCGACGGCGGGCCGCGTGCTATGGGAGGGCCAGTCCCTGGAAACCATGGGCGACGACGAGATCGCGGACCGCCGCCGCGCCCTGATCGGCTACGTCGATCAGGGCGGTGCCCTGATCGACGGCATGAGCGCCCTGGAAAACGTGCTGCTCCCTGCAGTGCCCGACGGCGAGGTCGAACAGCGCACGGAGATGGCCAAGGACCTGCTGGACCTGGTGGGCCTGGGCCGGCGCATGCGGCACCGTCCGGCGCAGCTCTCCGGCGGTGAACGGCAGCGTGTGGCGATCGCCCGCGCCCTGATCCTGGGCACCCGCGTCCTGGTGGTGGACGAACCCACCGCCAGCCTGGACCGGGCCTCCGCCAACAAGATCATCGGCATCCTCAAGGACACCAGCACCGACGGCATCGCCGTGCTGGTTGCCTCGCATGACCACGAGCTCGTGCGCCTGAGCGACACCCTGACCGAGCTGAACTGATTGAACCTGGCTGGCGCTTAACACCGGCGCCCTCCGCCAGGCAGCCGTCACCGAACCCCAGCAGTCACCGAAAAAAGGTACCTTTCTAGAGTGAGCCCCGAAGCCAAGCCCCCGTTCTACATCACCACGGCCATCAGCTACCCCAACGGCGCCCCGCACATCGGGCATGCCTACGAGTTCGTGGCCGCGGATGCGATGGCGCGCTTCAAGCGCCTGGACGGCCACGAGGTGTTCTACATGTCCGGAACGGACGAGCACGGCCTCAAGGTCCAGCAGACCGCGGACAAGGAAGGCATCACCGCCAAGGAACTCGTGGACCGCAACTCGGCGGCCTTCCGTGAGGTCCACGACCTCGTGGGCAGCTCCTACGACCGCTTCATCCGCACCACGGACGCCGACCACTACACGGCGAGCCAGGCGATCTGGAAGAAGATGGAGGCCAACGGCGACATCTACCTGTCCAAGTACGAAGGCTGGTACTCCGTCCGCGACGAGGCGTACTACGGCGAGGACGAGACGGTCGTCAAGGACGACGGCGTGCGCTACTCCAAGGAGACGGACACCGAGGTCACGTGGACCGCTGAGGAGAGCTACTTCTTCCGGCTCTCGGCCTACCAGGACAAGCTGCTGGCCCTCTACGAAGCCCAGCCCGAGTTCGGCGCCCCCGGCTACCGCTTCAACGAGGTCATCAGCTTCGTCAAGCGCGGCCTCGAGGACCTGTCCATCAGCCGCACCACCTTCGACTGGGGCGTCCCGGTGCCGGGCGATCCCAAGCATGTCATGTACGTCTGGGTGGATGCCCTCACCAACTACCTCACGGGTGCAGGCTACCCGGACGTGGATTCCGAGTCCTTCCGGAAGTTCTGGCCGGCCGACGTCCACGTCATCGGCAAGGACATCTCCCGCTTCCACGCCATCTACTGGCCGGCCTTCCTGATGAGTGCCGGGCTGGAGCTGCCCAAGCGCGTGATGATCCACGGTTTCCTCCAGAACAACGGCGTGAAGATGTCCAAGTCCTTGGGCAACGTGGTGGCTCCGGCGGACTTTGTCAGCCAGTACGGCGTGGACCAGATGCGCTTCTTCTTCCTGCGTGAGGTCCCCTTCGGCGCTGACGGCAGCTACAACCACGAGGCGATCGTGGGCCGCATGAACGCGGACCTCGCCAACAACTTCGGCAACCTCGCCCAGCGGTCGCTGTCGATGGTGGCGAAGAACTGCGAGGGCAAGGTCCCGGTTCCCGGCGAGTTCACGGCCGAGGACTCCGCCCTGCTGGCGAAGGCCAACGGACTCCTGGACACCGCCCGCGCTGCCTTCGACAAGCAGGAATTCTCCCGCGCCCTCGAAGCGATCTGGGGTGTGCTGGGCGACACCAACGCCTACTTCGCCGAGCAGGCCCCGTGGGTGCTGCGCAAGACCGACGTCGAACGCATGAACACGGTCCTTTACGTCACCCTCGAGGTGGTCCGGATCGTGGCGATCCTCGCCCAGCCGGTCATGCCGACGTCGTCCGCGAAGCTGCTTGGAGTACTCGGCCAGCCCGAGGGCGCGGGCCGGCAGTTCGCGGCTATCGGAACGCCGATCGTTGCGGGCACGGAACTGCCGGCCCCGGCGCCCGTGTTCCCGCGCTACGAAGAACCCGCGGACGCCTAAGCTACCCGCAGACGCGAAGGACCCCTCCTTCCCGGCCAAGCCGGTGAAGGAGGGGTTTCTTTCGTCCATAATGCTCAGGTGGTGGCCAGGCCCTGGACGGGTGACAGCCGCGCGGCACGGCGGGCCGGGAGCACCGAGGCCAGCAACCCGGCAAGTACTGCCACGGCGAAGACACCCAGCAACTGCAGCCACGGCACTACAGGGACCACCTCTGCCACCGGGCCCAATGCGGCCTTGGCGCCCAGCCAGCCGTACGCGATGCCCAGTGCCGAGCCCAGCACCGCGGCGACCCCGGCCACCAGCACGGCCTCGATGGCGAGCATCCCGCGCAGCTGGCCCCGGGTGAGGCCGAGCGCCCGCAGCAGCGAGTTCTCCCGGGTCCGTTCCAGCACCGAGAGCGACAGCGTGTTCGCCACGCCGATCAGGGCGATCACGACGGCGATGCCCAGCAGCGCGGTCACCACCAGCAGGAGGACGTCGATGATGCTGTTGAACGTCACGCGTTCGACCGCCGCCCCGCTGACGTTGTCCACGGGGACGCCGAAGGCGGCCGCCGCTTCGCGCTGGACCGCCTGGATCCGGTCGGCGGAGAGCTGGTCGTCGAGCTTGAGCCATACGGTGCCGGGCAGGGAGTCACCGGCGGTGTTGCTGCTGCTTCCGAGCAGGGGCGCCGCGGAGGAGCTGTCGATCAGCGGCTCGATGTTTCCGGTCCGCAGGGTCCTGCCCTCGAAGCTGTGCGCGCCTCCCGGCCCGGCGACGGTGACCTCCTTGAGGTCCAACCGTTCGGGAAGGTACACCGTGCCGGCCTGCGGCCGCAGCGCGGGATCGCGGAGCACCGCCGCGGCGTCATCGGAACTGATCGCGAAGACCGGACTTCCGTCCGCCGCGGTGCCCGGCGCCGTGATCGTGCCGGATGCCCGGAGCAGCACGGCCGCCTGTACGCCGTCGAGCGCCTCGACCTTCCGCAGGGCCGACGCATCCTGGCCTGTAGCGCCGTCGATCCGGACGGCCAGGTCCACCGGGTAGTTCTCGGCAAGCATGGCGTTGAAAGCCTGCCGCGAGGTGGCGGCACCGGTCATCATCAGGGTGACCAGGGTGACGCCGATCAGGAGCGCCGCCGCCGTGGCCGAGGTCCGGGCAGGATTGCGCACCGCGTTGACGGCGGCGAGCCGGCCCGGCACACCGGCCGGTGCGGCCAGCTTGCCCGCGGCGGCAACCACCGGCGGAACGAAGAGGCTGGCGCACAGCAGCACGCCCAGGAAGGACAGGGCGCCGGCGGGCATGGCAACCATCAGCACGTTGAACATGGCACCGAGCACCAGCAGCGGCACGCCGACTGCCAGCGCGGCAAGGCCCAGCCACAGCCGCACACGGCCGCGCTTGTTGCGCAGGCTGGCGTCGTCCGCGGGACGCAGCGCCGCCAGGGGAGCGACCGCCGTCGCAGCCTTTGCCGGCAGCAGCGCGGCGACCACGGTGAGCAGCGTTCCGGCCAGCAGCCCGGCGATGATTGCCGACGGCGGCACGGCCAGGGTGGCGAACGCTTGTTCCGGGGTGGTCCGGGCCCAGGCGATGAGGGCTGACATCAGGCCCACTCCGGCCACCACTCCCAGGACGGAGGACACGAATCCAAGCACCGCGGCCTCGAAGAGCACCGATCCGCGGATCTGCGCCTTGCCTGCGCCGAGGCAGCGCAGCAGCGCCAGTTCCCGGGTGCGCTGGGCGACCAGCACGGAGAAGGTATTCGCCACCACGAGCGTGGAGACCACGATCGCCACCCCCGCGAACGCCAGCAGGATGATGGTGAGCTGGTCCTGCCCGCCGCTCATCTGCGCGACGGCGGCCGTCACCTTCTCCTCGGAGGTCTGCACCGCGGCGTCCCCGGCTCCAGCGGCCTGCAGCCGCTGCCGGAGGTAGTCGATCGCGGCCGTCCGGTCCTGGCCGTCCTTGAGCTGCAGTTGCAGGCCGGAGAAGCCTTCGCTTCCGGGGGCGAGGACGCCCACCGCGCTGTCGACCGCGAGCAGCTGGGGGAAGGGGGCGGCGAAGGGATCGTTGCTCGGCTGCAGCAGGCCGGTGATCCGGAAGCTCTGCGTGGCCGCTTTGCCGCCCGCCCCCGTCGAGGCGATGCCGGAGACGGTCAGCCGGCTGCCGGCGCTGAGCCCGAGCCGTTCGGCGGTTTTGGCGTCGACGGCGGCTTCGTTGGCCGCCGCCGGGTACCGGCCGGACAACAGGACCGAAGGCTCCATCGCCGCGGGAGCCAGGTTCCGGACCCGCGCGGTCTGCTCGCTGCCGCCGTCGTCGAGGGTCACGGCGGCGTAGCGTTCGGCGTACCTTTCCTTCACTGCGGGCGCGGAGGACACGGCTTCAACGGCCCGGGCGGAGAGCTCCCCGCTGTCCCCGGGGGTCACCACAAGCTGGGCCTTCCGGTAGGCCTCGCCCACGCTGGCACCAAGCGAGGCCTGGGTGCTGGCGCCCACCATGAGCGTGCTGGAGAGGAAGGCGACGGCCAGCAGCACCGCCAGGCCGATCGCGATGAAACGCCTGAACTGCTTGGAGAGCTGGGACAGGGAAACGCGCAGCATGCTCAGGCCCCCAGCTTGCCGAGAGCGGTGAGCACGGAATCAGCGGTGGGGTTCTCCAGCTCGCCCATCAGGTGGCCGTCGCTCATCAGCACCACGCGGTCCGCGTAGCTTGCCGCGACGGGATCGTGGGTGACCATGATGATGGTCTGGCCCAGTTCCTGGCTGCTGCGGCGCAACATCGCCAGGACCTCGCCACCGGCCTTGGAGTCCAGGTTGCCGGTGGGTTCGTCGCCGAACACCACGTCCGGCCGGGTCAGCAGGGCCCTGGCCACGGCGACGCGCTGCTGCTGGCCGCCGGAGAGCTCATGCGGGCGGTGGGTGAGGCGGTCCTTCAGGCCCAGGGTGCCCACCAGGTAGTCGAACCAGGCAGGGTCGGCGCTGCTGCCGGCGAGGGCCAACGGGAGGGTGATGTTCTGTTCGGCATTGAGCGTGGGGACCAGGTTGAACGCCTGGAACACAAAGCCGATGCGCTCCCGGCGCAGGGCCGTGAGCTGCCGGTCGTTGAGCGCGGAAATCTCGGTGCCGCCGAGCACGATCCTGCCCGCGTCAGGGGTATCGAGGCCGGCGAGGCAGTGCATCAGGGTGGACTTGCCGGATCCGGACGGGCCCATGATGGCCGTGAAGCGTCCTGCTTCGAAGGCGACGCTAACGCCGTCGAGCGCTTTGACCTGGGCATCGGCCTTGCCGTAATGCTTGCTGAGCTCAAAGGCCTCGACGGCTGGTGCCGCGGCAGCGGGGGACGGACCGGAAGGACGGGGAAAGGGCGCGAAAGTTGTCATGCTCCCACGCTATTTTCGGCGGCTGCCCCGGCGGATCGGGCCGCGGGGCCATTCCTCCGGCCCTGCGCTCATACCGTGGTCTGAGTCCGGTGGTGCCGGGACTGGTCCCAGGGCCTCAGCTGCCTGGGGAGACCACGCCTGTTTCGTAGGCGATCACCACCACCTGCACCCGGTCCCTGGCTTCGAGCTTGGCCAGGATGTGCCCCACATGGGTCTTCACGGTGGCCTCGGATAGGAAGAGGTCCGCGGCGATTTCCGGGTTGGAACGGCCCTGCGCGATCAGTTCGAACACCTCGCGCTCGCGGACGGTCAGTCGTTCGACGGCGGCCGCGTGCCCGTTCTGTTCCGGCGTGCGGGCACGCAACAGGGGAGCCACATGGTCAAGGAGACGGCGCGTGGTGGACGGCGCGATCACAGCGTCACCCCGGTGCACGGTGCGGATGGCCTCGAGAAGTTCCTCCGGCGGGGCGTCCTTGAGGAGGAAGCCGCTGGCGCCGGCCTCGATGGCGGCCAGCGCGTATTCGTCGAGGTCGAAGGTGGTCAGCACCACGATCTTCAGGTCCTGGCTGGGGGGCCCTGCCGGCCGGGCCGCGGCCTGTGACGTGGACATCTCCAGGATCCTGCGGGTGGCTTCGATGCCGTCCATGCCCGGCATGCGAACGTCCATGAGGACCACATCCGCGCTGGTGGCTGCCAGCGCCCGCACGGCGTCGAAACCGTTGCCGGCCTCGGCCACCACTTCAAGGTCCGGCTGCGAATTGATCAGCATGCCGAAGCCCGAACGGACCAGTTGCTGGTCGTCAACGAGGGCCACCCGGATCGTTCCGGCCGTTTCAGTCATGGTTCAGGACTCCGAGTAGGGGATGAAGGCGGACACGCGGAAGCCGCCGCCGCTGGCCGGACCCGCGTCCAAGGATCCATCGTAGAGGGCGATCCGCTCGGCCATTCCGCGGAGGCCGTTGCCGCCGCCCTGGCTGGGATCGGCGGCTGCCCCACGGCCGTCGTCGCGCACCTCGATGTGGAGGGCGCGCCCCCGCCAGTGCAGGGTCACGGCCGCCCGGGCCCGCGGTCCGGCGTGCTTGATGACATTGGTGAGGGCCTCCTGGATGACGCGGTAGGCGGTGAGTTCGGCTCCCGGCGGCAGCCGGCGCCGGGATGATCCGGCCTGCGCCGAGGGGGCCCCGCCTTGCTCGAAGGACAGCGTCAGGCCGGCGGCGCGGAAACCCAGGAAGAGTTCGTCCAGCTCGGCCAAGCCGGGCTGGGGACGGGTGCCGGATTGTTCGTCGGAGCGCAGCACGCCAAGCAGCCGCCGCATCTCGGCCAGCGAGTTCCGGCCGGTGCCGGCGATGGTCGCCAGGGCCTCTGTGGCGAGCTCGGGCCTTGCCGCGGCAGCGTAGCGGGCGCCGTCGGCCTGGGTGATGATCACTGCGAGGGAGTGCGCCACGATGTCGTGCATTTCCCTGGCAATGTGCGATCGTTCATCGGCGGCGGCGAGCTGGCGTTCCTGCTGCTGTTCGATTTCCAGGCGGCGGTTGCGGTCCTCGAGCGCCTGCAGCTGCAGGCGGCGTACCCGGGTCAGGTCGCCCAGGGTCCAGCTGACCAGGACCAGCATCCAGACCAGTACGGTGTAGGTTGCGCCCACCGTCAGGTCCTGGATGCCGGACTCCGCGCTGCTGCCGTAGTAGCGGGTGGTCAGCATGACCGCGCCCACCAGGCCGAGGACCAGCACGGAGCGGCTCGCCCACACGGGACCGTAGGCGGCTACCGCGTAGACGATCAGCGGTACGGCGATCTGCCCGGCCACCGGCTGGACCGCCAGCGCCCATTGGACCAGGCAGATAAGGACCACGACGGCGGCCGCAGCCACCGGGCGGGTCCTGCGCCAGGCGAGCGGTGCCAGGAGGGCGCAGGAGACGAGGGCCAGCAGCGGGCGCCCGGCGTACAGGTAGACAGGGCCGAACATGAGCACCAGCAGGGCCGCGGCGGCGAAGTCCACCTTGAAAGGGTTGCGCCGGAACCAGTTGTAGAGTGCATGCCGTCTGTCCACCCATGCACTCTATCGGCCGCCGGAAGCAGGCCACATCATGCCGCGGTCTGAAAGAGGCCGCCCGCAGGCGGCTTTGCGCGTTCGAATAATGAGACGTTTTTGACCAGAATGTGGATGCATTGGCACGCTGGTGGAATGAACGCACGGTCCATTAATCTCGCAGTCATCCCCGGCGACGGCATCGGCCCCGAAGTGATCGCCGAGGCCGTCAAAGTCCTGGAAAAGGTTGTTGCCAGCGAAGGCATCACCCTTGAGCGCACCGAGTACAAGCTCGGCGCGCAGCACTGGCTGGAGACCGGCGAAACCCTGCCGGACGAGACCCTTGAAAAGCTCCGCGGGCACGACGCCATCCTCTTCGGCGCCGTCGGCGCCGCACCGGGGGACACCCGCATCCCTTCGGGCATCATCGAACGCGAAATGCTGCTTAAGCTGCGCTTCAGCCTGGACCACTACGTGAACCTGCGCCCCTCCCGTTTGTACGGCACCGTGGGCAGTCCCCTGGCGAACCCGGGGAACATTGACTTCATTGTGGTCCGTGAAGGCACCGAGGGCCCCTACGTCGGCAATGGCGGCACCCTGCGCGGCGGAACCCCGCACGAGGTCGCCACCGAGGTCTCGCTCAACACCGCCCACGGTGTGGAGCGCGTGGTCCGCGACGCCTTCCGGCGTGCCAGCGCCCGGCCCCGCAAGCACGTCACCCTTGTCCACAAGCACAACGTGCTGGTCTACGCAGGCCACCTGTGGAAGCGCACGGTCGAGGCCGTGGCCAAGGAATTCCCCGAGGTCACTCACGACTACCTGCACATCGACGCCGCGATGATCTTCCTGGTCACCGACCCGGCGCGCTTCGATGTCATTGTCACGGACAACCTGTTCGGCGACATCATCACCGACCTCGCCGCAGCCGTCACCGGCGGCATCGGCCTGGCCGCTTCCGGCAACATCAACATGGACCGCACGGCACCGTCCATGTTCGAACCGGTGCACGGATCCGCACCGGACATCGCCGGCCAGCAAAAGGCAGACCCCACCGCGGCCATCCTCTCCGCGGCCCTGCTGCTGGACCACCTTGGTTACGCCGCCGCGGCCCGCCGGATCGAGACCGCAGTGGTCTCCGACGTCGAGTCCCGCAACGGTGAACCGCGCAGCACCGCGGCCGTCGGCGACGCCATCCTGGCCGCGCTCTGAGGCGACTCTTGCGCCCCGCGGCGGGGCGTAAGCTTGACTTGAATTACATACTTGCTGCCGTGGTCCGCCGTTGAACCATGCTCTCCGGGGACGGTTTTCCCGGGACGGGGTTCGCGTCGGCCGGTAGCCGATAGTGGAGGAACCATGACTCAGACTGCCCATGGCGTCGAATTCAGCCAGCAGTTCTCGGCGACCCCGAAATCTGCTGAAGAGCGTGCGGCCATCCTGGCGAACCCAGGCTTTGGCGACTACTTCACCGACCACACCGCGGTTGTCGACTACAAGGTCGACGCCGAAGGCAAGGGCGGCTGGCAGAACGCACGGCTCGAACCATACGGACCCATCTCCCTGGATCCCTCGGCAGCCGTGCTGCACTACGGGCAGGAAGTCTTCGAGGGCCTGAAGGCATACCGCCACGCGGACGGATCGGTCTGGACCTTCCGTCCGGAGCGCAACGCCGCCCGCCTGAACCAGTCCGCGCACCGTCTGGCCCTGCCGGAACTGCCCGAGGAATACTTCCTCGGCGCCATCCGGGAACTCGTGCAGGCGGATAAGGACTGGGTCCCCTCCGGAGACGGCGAATCCCTCTACCTGCGGCCCTTCATGATCGCCACCGAGGCCTTCCTGGGCGTCCGGGCGGCCCGTGAAGTCTCCTTCCGCGTGATCGCTTCGCCCGCCGGCAATTACTTCGGCGGCGAACTCAAGCCGGTGTCCATCTGGATCTCCCGCGAATACGCCCGCGCCGGCCGAGGCGGAACCGGTGCGGCCAAGTGCGGTGGCAACTACGCCGCCTCGCTGATCGCCCAGCAGGAAGCCGAAGCCCACGGCTGCAAGCAGGTGCTCTTCCTGGACCACTTCAATGACGACGCCGTTGAGGAACTCGGCGGCATGAACGTCTTCTTCGTCATGAAGGACGGCTCCCTGGCCACCCCTGCCCTGACCGGGACCATCCTCGAGGGCGTCACCCGTTCCTCGATCATCCAGGTGGCCAAGGACATGGGCCGCGAGGTCGCCGAACGCAAGATCACCCTGGCCGAATGGCGCGACGGCGTGGCTTCCGGCGACATCACCGAGGTCTTCGCCTGCGGCACCGCCGCCGTCATCACCCCGATCGGCGTGCTGAAGGACGAGACCGAGTTCATCGGCTCCGAGGATGCCGTGGCCGGCGAGGTCACCATGGCCATCCGCGAGCAGATCCTGGGCATCCAGACCGGCACCATCGAGGACAAGCACGGCTGGCTGACCCGCCTCGCCTAATCCCCACCGGCTCCCAAGCCTCGCAAGCTCGGCTCAGGGCCCTCGTCGGCGTGGGCCCTGTCTTGGAACGCCCGACGGCGGCCTGCCCACTAAGGTGGGCGGGCCGCCGTCGCGCTTTAATGGCTTCATGAACCCGGCCCAAGATTCCCAGTTCGTGCAGAGCAGCAGCCTCACTCGCTTCCGGCTGGCGCCGAATCCCGGACCGATGAGCCTGGACGGCACCAATTCCTACGTGATTTCCGCACCCGGCGCGGAGGGCACCGTCGTCGTCGATCCAGGCCCCCTGGACGAAGACCACCTGGCGGCCCTGGCCGGCGCCGGGACGGTGGAACTGGTGCTCATCACGCACCGGCACCCGGACCACACGGAGGCCGCCGCCCGGTTCCACGAACTCACCGGCGCCCCGGTCCGTGCGGCCGATCCGCGCCACTGCCATGGCGGCGAACCGCTGCGTGGCGGCGAAATCCTGCGCGCCGGCGGGGTTGGGATCCGTGTGCTCGCCACCCCCGGCCACACCTCCGATTCGCTGTGCTTCCACCTTCCCGACGACGGCCCGGACGGCTCCGTGCTGAGCGGGGACACCATCCTGGGCCGCGGGACCACTGTGCTGGACTACCCGGACGGCCGCCTGGGGGACTACCTCAGCAGCCTGGACATCCTCGAAGGCTTGGGGCCCGCGACGCTGCTGCCCGCCCACGGCCCGGTGCTGCCCGCCACCGACGCCGTCTGCCGCGAATACCGCGCCCACCGGCTTATGCGCCTGGAGCAGATCCGCACGGCGCTGGCTGAGCTCGGGGCGGACGCCGGTGTTATTGCGGTCACCGACGCCGTGTATCCCGACGTCGATCCCTCCGTGCGGCGCGCTGCCGAGAACTCGGTGGCGGCACAGCTGGACTACCTGCGACGGTAGGCTTGGGGGCATGCGTATCGCCCGGTTTGTTGTTGATTCTGATCCCATGTACGGCGTCGTGGAGGGGGAGCCCGGCAGTGAAACCGTCACTGTCATCCAAGGCGATCCCTTCTTCAACGGCGTCGAACGCACTTCCGTCAAGCACAAGCTGGAGGACGTCCGGCTGCTCGCCCCCATCATTCCCCGCAGCAAGGTGATCGGCGTAGGCCGCAACTACGCGGAGCACGCGGCCGAACTCGGCAACGAGGTCCCCGCCCAGCCCCTGCTGTTCCTCAAGCCGAACACCGCCGTCGTGGGCCCGGGCGATCCCGTGGTCCTGCCGGAATTCTCCGAGCAGGTCTCCTTCGAAGCCGAGCTCTGCGTGGTGATCGGCCGTATCTGCAAGGACGTGCCGGAGGAACGCGTTGACGATGTGATCTTCGGCTACACCTGCGGCAACGACCTCACCGCCCGCGATGTCCAGAAGACGGACCTGCAGTGGGCGCGTGCCAAGGGCTTCGACACCTCGGCCCCGCTGGGGCCCTGGATCGAGACCGAGCTTGATCCCGAGGACCTGAACGTCCGGGGCTGGCTCAATGGCGAACTCCGCCAGGACGGCAACACCAGGGACATGATCCGCAGCGTGCGCGAGCTTGTTTCGATCGTTTCGCAGGCCTTCACCCTGCTGCCCGGCGACGTCATCATGACCGGTACGCCGGCCGGCGTCGGACTGGTCAGCGAAGGCGACCGCTACGAGATCGAAATCGAGGGCATCGGGCGCCTGTCCAACCGCGTCGTCCGCCGCTGAATGTGAGGCGCGCGACGCCCGGATTCCGTCAGGGCGTCGCGCGCACAGGCGGTAAAGTTGGAAGCACTATGACTACTGCTCCCGCGTCGAACTCTGCCGCCATTCCTGCCGTCACTGCCGAAACTCCGGTCCGCGTACGCTTCTGCCCGTCGCCCACCGGTACCCCGCACGTCGGCCTGATCCGCACCGCCCTGTTCAACTGGGCCTATGCGCGGCACACCAAGGGCACCCTGGTCTTCCGCATCGAAGACACGGACGCCGCCCGCGACAGCGAGGAAAGCTACCACCAGCTGCTGGACGCCCTGAAGTGGCTCGGCATCAACTGGGACGAGGGCGTCGAGGTCGGCGGCCCGCACGAGCCGTACCGGCAGTCCCAGCGCAGCGGCATCTACCAGGACGTCATCGCCAAGCTGAAGGCCGGCGGCCACATCTACGAGTCCTACTCCACCCCCGAGGAAATCGAGGCCCGCCACCGTGCCGCAGGCCGCGACCCGAAACTGGGCTACGACGGCTTCGACCGGCACGTCACCGAGGAGCAGCTCGCCCAGTACAAGGCCGAGGGCCGCGAGCCCGTGCTCCGCCTGCGCATGCCGGACGAGGACCTCACCTTCACCGACCTGGTCCGCGGCGACATCACCTTCAAGGCCGGATCCGTGCCCGACTTCGCCGTGGTGCGGGCCAACGGGGCGCCGCTGTACACGCTGGTCAACCCGGTGGACGACGCCCTCATGGGCATCACCCATGTGCTCCGCGGCGAAGACCTGCTGAGCTCCACTCCGCGCCAGATCGCGCTCTACCGCGCCCTCTACGCGATCGGCGTCGCCGAGTACATGCCGGAGTTCGGCCACCTGCCCTACGTCATGGGCCAGGGCAACAAGAAGCTCTCCAAGCGCGACCCCGAGTCCAGTCTGTTCCTGCACCGCGAACGCGGCTTCATCCGCGAAGGCCTGCTCAACTACCTGTCCCTGCTGGGCTGGTCGCTTTCCGCGGACGAGGACATCTTCACCGTGGAGCAGCTCGTGGAGAACTTCGACATCCACGACGTCCTGGGCAACCCGGCCCGCTTCGACCTGAAGAAGGCCGAGGCCATCAACGGAACCCATGTGCGTATGCTTTCCGCCGAAGACTTCCGGGAGCGCCTGGTGCCGTACCTGCGCGACGCCGGACTGGTGGGGGAGATCCTCACCGCCCGCCAGGAGGAGATCCTCACCGAGGCCGCGCCGCTGGTCCAGGAGCGCATCACCCTCTTGGGCGAGGCCCCCGAAATGCTCGCCTTCCTGTTCAAGTCCGACGACGCCGTCGACGTCGCGGACGACGCCCGCAAGGGACTGCCGGAGAACCTCGGCGAAGTCCTCGACGCCGCCCTGGCGGCGCTGGAACCGATCGAGGACTGGAACGCCGAGAACATCCAGACCGCGCTGAAGCAGGCCCTCGTCGAGGACCTCGGCATCAAGCCGCGCCTGGCCTTCGGTCCCGTGCGCACCGGCATCTCCGGACGCCGGGTGTCCCCGCCTTTGTTCGAATCCATGGTCATCCTGGGCAAGGATTCTTCCCTCGCCCGGCTGCGCGCCTTCCGCGGCTAGGAACGGCATGGGCAGCACAGCGGCACGTCCAGTCGCCACCGGCATCGGACCTTTCGGTACGGGTTCCTTCGGCACGGGGTCCTTTGGCACGGTGCGGGGCGTCCTCTTCGATATCGATGACACCCTCGTGGACCTCGAATACGCCATGACCACCGCGCTGCGCGACGTCAGCGAACACCTCCTCCCCGGCCTCGACGCGGCCGGGTGGGAGAAGTTCGGCCGGATCTTCACCCACGAGACCACGCACTTCTACGACCGGTACCTCGCCGGTGAGCTCACTTTCAATGAGCAGCGACTGCTCCGGGGACGTGCGGCGCTGGGGCACTTCGGCGTCGAACTCGAAGAAGGCGACGAATCGCACGCCTGGCTCAGCGAGTACGCCCGGTTGCAGCCGAGCTACGTGCGCGCTTTCGACGACGTCGCACCCGTCCTGGACGCTCTCGACGCCGCACGGATCCCGTACGGAGCCGTGAGCAACAACGTGCACGACTACCAGCGGGTCAAGCTGGACAGCGCCGGCCTGTCCCGGATCTCGGTGCTGGTCGGAACCGACACCGTCGGCGTGCCGAAGCCGGACCCTGCCATCTACCTTGAAGGGGTCCGCCTCCTCGGCACGCGTCCGGAAGAGACCCTGTACGTGGGGGACAACCGCCTGCTCGACGCCGACGGCGCCACGGCCGCGGGCCTGCGCGGGGTCTGGCTCAACCGGGTCGGGGAAACCGTTGAGGGCTTTGCCGGCCGGGAGATCGATTCGCTGGTACGGCTGCTCGACTGACTGGGGCGAGGAGGGCTGCGATTCCGACGCAGCCCTCCTCCGCATCAGAGGGTTCCGCTTCAGGCTGTGTTCCTGCGTTTCCGCATGAACACGAACGCGCCGATGGATCCGGCACCAAGGGCGCCAACGACGCCCAACGCCGCAGCACTGCGTGAACTGTCCGCCATGGACGCAGGCGACACTGCCGCGGCCCCGCGGTGAAGCTCTGCCGTTCCCGCGGCGATCCTGCCGTTGCCGGATGCGAGTTTTGCGGCACCATCCGATAGCTGTGCCGTCCCCGAGGCCAGCCGCGTGCTGCCGTCCGAGAGCCTGGCCGCGCCCGCGGCCAGGACACTGGAGCCGCCCAGCAGGCCTGGATTTGCCGGGTCCCCGGGATCGCCCGTGATGCCGGCGAGCAGGGACTTGCTACCGTCTGCCAGGCGGCCGGTTCCTTCAGTCATGCCTGCCGTGGCCTTCAGCAATCCGGGATGCTCAGGATCGCCGGGCACCCCGTCCATGCCGGTCCTGATCTTCGCCGTCCCCTCGGCCAGTTGCCGGGTTCCCAGTACCAGTCCCGGGGCTTGGGGGTCCGCGCTGTTGAGCTTGCCTGCGAGGGTGGCGAAACCGGCGGTGAGCTTCCGGGAACCGTCGGCCAGTTCACCGCTGCCGCCGGCGAGCCGGGAGGTGCCCGCGTGCAGCTCCGATGCCCCTGATTCCAGGCGTGCGGCACCGGCCTGCAACTGGGCGGCCCCGCTGTCCAGCCGTTGGGCTCCTGCGTTCAGTGCATTGATCTGCTCCTTCAACAGGCCAAGGGGCACCATACCCTGCGCGCCGTTCGCGGCATCGGCAAGCTTCTGGAGGCCTTGTGCCAGCGCCGCGGTTCCGGTGCCCTGGGCGGGGTCGTTGTTGGCGCCACGGTAGCCCCTGAGCTGGACCGTGCCGGCCGCGAGCCGTGAGGCACCGTCGTCCAGCTGGCGCGCGCCGTCGTCCAGTCGCGATGCACCGTCCTCAAGCCTGGACGCCCCGTTGCTCAGTTGCGTGGCGCCGTCGGCCAGGTTGTTTTCGGCGCTCCCAGTGCTGCTTGGAGTAAGCGCAGCGGAGAGCTGGCGTGCCGCTGCGGCAAGCCGCTGGGCGCCGTCGTCCACTTTGTAGACACCCGGTGCCAGCTTGACCTTCACGTCGTTCTGGATTTTGAGCGCCCCGCTGGCCAGCTTCCCTGCGCCCTCATTCAGCTTCGCGGCCCCGGGTGCGAGCTTGTTTTCGACGCCGGACTGGATTGTCGACGCCCCTGCCGCGAGTTTTCCGGCGCCTTCCTCGGCTTCACCGGCACCAAGGGCAAGCCTTGCAGCACCGTCCTTGAGCTGGACCGCTCCTGCGGACGCTTGGCTGGCGCCGGCATCGAGCCGTTCGGCTCCTGCGGTGATCTTGCCGGTGACCATCGCGTAGAAGGCGGCGAAAGCAATGAGAAGGAGAACAAGAATGCAGATGGCCATGTTCTGGCCACGGCTTCGTGGCGTGGTTTGGCTGAGGTTACGAGTCAAAGGCTTTCCTCTCAACGTCTCTGTGCCTGCGACGCTGCAGGCATAGACCCCCATGTGGCATGGTCGGCATCCGGTCCAGGCTTCGTTGAGGGACCTCGGATGCTGGTTACCGAGCGGTAACTTACCGAGAGTAAACTTAAGTCCGCGATTGAATCAAGGGTTTCGCCGGAACGCTCCGCCGCACCCCAGGCGCTCCGAAGCGCCGGTCGCCGGCCGATTTGTGCGCGCCGAGAGTCTCGGGTAAAGTAATTACTCGTGCTGAGGGGCACGGAGCGAAGGTTGAAGCCTTCGGGCCGGCCTGAAAGCGCCAATGGGATATGGTGTAATTGGCAACACTACGGTTTCTGGTACCGTCATTCTAGGTTCGAGTCCTGGTATCCCAGCTCTGAATAAACCGAGTTAAAACGAGGTTGTTTCGGAAGTTTCGAACGGTTCGCCGATTTGGAACAAAGCTGAATGTATGAAATAATAATTCAGCCTGATCGCGGGAAGCCGCAATCGGAAAAGTGCTTGGCCCCATCGTATAGCGGCCTAGTACGCCGCCCTCTCACGGCGGTAACGCGGGTTCGAATCCCGCTGGGGTCACAATGAAACGGCTCCGGGCATCTGCCCGGGGCCGTTTTTCATTTTCGACAGCCCGCACAGGGCCCTGCCGGGTCCTATTGTATTGATTGGTTGTCAACGGAGGCCTTACTACTTCGGGCGCACAGATAAAAGTCAAGGAATCCGGCATTTGCTCCGAGAGTTCAAGAAGGTCGACCTTTGTTGTCGCTTTTGAACGGGGCGCATGGACATCTTGTAACATACTCATCGTGCTCGAACGCGGAAGGCCGACGGTGCACTGGTCGGGAAATCTACTGGGGAGAATCGCGTGAGCAAGGTTGAAGAGACAGAACTCGACCCGGGCATCGGCAGCGTTGAGCGCTTGCTTGCCACGAGAGGGCGGTCATCCACTCCGCCGCCGCCGAACGAGGCGAAGATCAGGCTCGCCGACATGCTCAGGATCGGGTACCACTCCACATCCCCACACCATCCCAGGCTCAAAGTCGCCACGATCGTTCACGATGAACTGTACGACAAGCTTGAAAAGTCGTATTCCGTCATGCCGCTGCTGCCTTCGACGTTGGTCAACTCCGTCGATGCCGGGCAGCCGCGGATGATTGTCATCCACCGCTCAGCATTCCAGGACGGTCCATGGTTCGGCGCTGAAGACGCGACGGGCGGCGCGGCAGTCGACACAATCCGCCGGCTTCTGCCGTGGAGCAGGAAGCGTCAGGTGCCGGTGCTGTTCATTGAGAACGGAACCCCCGATGGATACTTCACAAACATGCTCAGGGAGATAGGCACTGAAGTCTTTCCTTCCGAACACTCCGAGAGCAGCGTGCCGGAAGGAGCCCCGCGGCGCGCAATATTCCAGATAGCGCATCGGTTTGCCAAAGCTCCGTACGTACCGACGAACGAAGGCGGAATCTGACATGAGAGTGCTCTTTTGCTCGGCGAGCAAGCCGGAATCGACGGAAGCCGACCGCAGTCGTTTTGGGGCCGTCCGAAAACTCATGGGGACCGTTGCTGACTCCGAACTGTCGATCGTGGCGGCGTCGCCGGCGCTCGAGGATCTCCTGGACGTTTCTCCCGGCCGCATGTGGCTCCTTTCCCGCAACCAAGATGAATCCGAGGATGAGTTCATCCGGAACTTCGCTTCGCTTGTACGGGACAAGTTTGCGCAGGACGACTTTGATCTTGTTCTTGCAGATGGACTGCTCCTGAACCAGGAACTTGTGCGCCTGGGACTCCCCGCCAAGCACTTCTGGTCCGTCCTGTCCGCCTCAGATGTTGCTTCGCAAATGGGCACCGGTAAAGAAGGACTCGAACCGTTGCAAGCCGTCGTGCGGTATTCCGGGTTCACTCTCGTGGAAGACGCGGCGCAGCAGCACGTCCTGCGGCAAGCGGTGCCGACAGCCAACCATCGGGTCCAGCTCATGGACGCATGCGATGCCCGCAGGATGCATAACATGAAGCGGGCGCAGCGCCGGGTCCTCCTGTACCGGCGTCCGGGCGAGGAAGATACGTCAGCCTGGGCCAGCCGCACCTACCGGATGGCGAGCTCGGTAGCTTCCGAGGAAGTCCACGCAATCGTCCTGTGCCACGACGGCCTGTCCATCTTTGCTTCCTTGGAACAGGACAACCCTCATGTCACAGTGCTACAGCCTGCAACCGCTGCCCATCAGATCGAGAACGAGCGGCTCTTGCCGCGGTTTGCTGCCTGGCATGTTGCTGTTGCCTCATCGGACCTTGAGTGCTGCGCGGTGCTGACGGACGATCTGGAGACGGTGGTATCCGGGTTCACCAACAACGTCCTGCAGCGCAAGTTGTGGCCCCTGATCGACTTTGAAGGCCTGGAGGAATTCAACCAGTCACGACCGCTTTTCCAGCAGTTTGCGGAGACTGCGTCGCGCCTTGTCTATGTGAAAGACGAGGCCAGGGCCGTCCTGGAGTCCAGGATTCCGGCGGCGACCTCCAAGGGCGTCCTGCTTCCGACGCTTTCCTATGGAATGGAAGAGGCGAATTCAACTGACGCACAGGGCGGGTCCGGTGCGGAGCTTCTTCGCGACTACCTTGATAGGGCAGTCGCGGATTACGCAGCCGTTCCGCTCCTCCCTGGCAAGCGGCGTGTCCTGATGGCTGGCCATGACTTCAAGTTTGCCGGCGAGCTTATTGACGTGTTGTCGCAGAGGCAGGATGTGGAACTGCGAGCCGACCATTGGGTGGCTCAAAACCAGCAAGATGAGACGCAGAGCCGAACCCTGTTGGATTGGGCCGAGCTGATATTTTGCGAATTCGCGTCCCACAATGCCGTCTGGTATTCGTGGGAGAAATTGCCTGGGCAGACTCTGGTGGTCCGGTTCCACGGTTACGAACTCTTTTCGCCCTGGATCCAGGAAATCAACATCGCAAATGTTGACCGGATCATTTTCGTGTCCGAGTTTTACCGGAACAAAGTGGTCCAGGAACTGGGATGGCCGCGGGAGAAAACCGCCGTCATCCCGAATGTGGTCGACGTTTTGGACTTGAACCGTCCCAAGAGGGAAGAAGCGCGCTTCCACATCGGCATTGCTGGAATTGTTCCGATCCTGAAGCGGCCCGACCGTGCCCTGGACATACTGGAGCAGTTGTTGGCCACGGATGCCAGATACACGGTCCATATTCGCGGCCGCGCACCATGGGAATACGGATGGATGTGGCAAAACGAGGTCATCCGCGAAGCCTATGAAGCCTTCTACGAGCGGATTGCCTCGAATCCCGAGCTGCGGCGAAGAATTGCCTTTGATGAATTCGGCCCCGACATGGGGCGCTGGTTCCAGAACATCGGCTGGATGCTGTCACCCAGCTTCCGTGAAACATTCCATCTGGCTCCCGTTGAAGGCATGGCCTCCGGTGCGGTACCCGTGGTCTGGGAACGTGAGGGTGCCCAGGAGATCTTCGGGAGCGAGTGGGTCCATGAGGACACGATGGCTGCGGTGGACTACATCAAGCGGGTCAACCAAAGCGCCGAAAAATACCTTGAGGTTTCGAATGCCGCGGTCGCACACGCGCGGCAGTTCGACTTGGTGAAGAACGGGCAGGAATGGCTGCGCCTGCTCCTGACCCTTGAAGGAGCCCACTCGAGCGTCCCCGGGGATAACGTCTCCGCCGAGAACCTGGAGCGAAGCTTCTTGGCAAAACCAAGCAGCACGTCCCTTGCCTGGCTGTTCGCCACGCTTCATCGCGACGGCGAGTTGGACAGGATTCGACAGCTGGCTGAAGAGTACCCGGACTTCGTTTACCTATCCTCCCAGCGTTATCTCTTTGAGTGGCGATGGAAGGAGGGGATCGAAGCCCTTAAGAGCGAACCGCCAAGGATTCCTGAACGGAGTCAGGGCGCCGCTTACCTTGTCAGGCCCGAAAGCGTCCTGTTTGTATTCGATGAGTCCCGAAAAGGAATAAGAACCTCTTCCTGGCCGACGGCTGTAGCGGATGATGTTGAGTCTGGCGCCCTGCATTTGGTGAGTATTGCTTCCGCTGCAATCAACCCCGACTTTGACGCTGAAGACGAAGGACGCACGGAAATCGAACTTGACGGGGTGCCCGCAGTTCGCATACCTCTGAGGAATTCCGCCGGACTGCGTCTCCCGAAATTCGTCCTTGCCGCAACGGACGCCATTGTGCGCGAGGCACGTGCGTTCCGGCCTGCGGCCATCGCCGCGCAGGGAGACTTCTGGGTAGCCCTGCCGGCCCTGCTGGCAGCGCGCCGCCTCGGTGTGCCTTTTCTCAGCGAGGGCCAGGGGGACCTGCTCGACGACCGCGGAGATGAAGAGCTTTCGGCAATATGCGCGGCGCAGTCCGACGCGGCTTTTGCGCCCGGTTCCAGCCCGCTGGCGTCTGCCGGGCAGGCGCAACAGAGCTATTCAGCTGCACTGTCTCCGGCAATCCAGCGCGAACTGGGGTCCATGCGGGTCGGGGTGATTGCGGATCAATTCACGAGCGCGACAATCGCGCATTCCTTTGAGACCGTGCCACTATCCAGGGCAGAGGGCTATGTCCAAGTAGCCTCCTTGGACCTCGATGCAATCTTTGTCGAATCGGCGTGGGAAGGTCCTGACTACCAGTGGCGCCGGGGGGTTGCCTATTACCCGGACGAGATCGTCGACCTCGAGCGGATCATCAAGGTAGCCAGGGCACGGAACATACCCGTGATCTTCTGGAACAAGGAAGACCCGGTCCATTTCCGTGCGTTCGAGCGGACTGCCGCCATGATGGACCACGTTTTCACGACCGACGCGGACATGGTGGGCAAGTATCTCCAAAACGAAGAATCCGTTGTGAAGACGGTTTCCTCCTTGCCGTTCTACGCCGAGCCGGCGATCCATAATCCCATGCCCACGGACCGGCCCTATCTGCACACCGTCAGCTACGCAGGCACTTATTACGGGGACCGCTTCAAGGAACGCTCCCTTGAACTCCACCGGATTCTTGATGCCGCGAAGCTCCACGGGCTGACCATCTACGACCGCCAGGTCAACGTACCCAACTCGCCGTACCGATTCCCTCCGGAGTTGGCTCCCTTCGTGCGCGAAGGTGTGCCGTACCAGGAAGTCCTGAAGGTCTACAAAGCGCATCCGGTGAATATCAACGTGAACTCGGCCAACGATTCACCGACGATGTTTTCGCGGCGCGTAGTCGAGGTAGCCGCAAGCGGGTCAGTGGTCCTCAGCGGGCGCGGCCGCGGGATCACAGAGCAGATCCAGGGCATTGAGGCAGGCGATTCGGATGAGCGCTGGGCGGAACTGCTGGCTGGATGGATGACCGATGAAAAGCTACGCCTTGAAACGGCGTGGAACCAGATGCGCACCATTACCCGCTCCCACCTGGCCGACCAAGCGCTGACCATCGTGATGAGGACGGCCGGGATTCCCGTCGTCGCGCCGGTTCTGCCGTCATATGCGGTCGTAGCCGCTGGTGCCACTCCGGCTGACATCGAGGCGATGACTCGTCAAAGCTGGCGGCCACGCGTTGTGTTCGCAGATCACCTTGACGCCGGTGACCGCGCGAAGTTGGAGCAGCACGGAATCCACGTCGCACCGGAGTCCGAACTGGACAGCACCGACGTCGACTGGTTGACGGTCTGGGAAAACGTTCCAAACGAAACCTATTTCGAGGATCTTCTTCATGCGACCCGCTTTGGTGACTGGGACCTGGTGTCGGCACGACCATTTGAGGAGGGCGGGAAGCCTGGCGGGCCCATTATCGAATTGAAGCGGAATGGAACCTTTGCCGAAATCCGCCGCCTCGGTTCCAGAGAGCCCGAAGGCGACGAGTCTGTACTGACTTGGGTCGTCGTTCCGGCAAGGAACTAGGGAACAACGCGAGCTCCGAACCTGCATATTGCCAACCCCTGCCCGGAAAAACGAAAGAGCGACAACCAAAGTGGAAGAACGCGACGAATTCTACGGTGTACCTGTTGTTCCGCTTGACAGCATCGACGATTTCAATCCCACAACAGCGGACGACGAAAGAATCTACACCTTAGCCATAGGCGACGGAATGACCCTGTCCTTCCTGGTCAATTGCCAAAAGAGCCTTCGCAGCGAAATGCGCGCAGGGTTTCACGCTGCAAAAGGACCCAGCACACCTGATGGCCGCTACTTTGCCCCGGTGGCTATTTCGAGGAACTCCCGTTCGCCGTTCGTGCTCTTCGCCGACCCGACCCTGACACTTGCTCCTGCGAACAGGTTGTCGTGGTACCTCGGTACCCCGGCGGTTGATCCTGACGACTGGATGGAAGCGATTATCCGCAAGGTGATGGCTGCCTCCGGTGCGCGGTACCTGGTCCTGGAAGGCTCGTCCGCCGGAGGGTTCGTGGCTATGCGGATGGGAGCCCGGTTCCGTAATTCAGTCGCCGTCCCTCGCATACCGCAGACTGACGTATTCCGCTATTCCATCCGCACCCCCATCCTGGAAACGCTCCGGGCCGCGTGGCCTGGCATGTCCTACGAAGAGATCATGGCGGACTTCTCACATCGATTCCGTATTGCGGACCGCTACACCGACCCGCGGTGGAACAGGGGAAACCTGATCTCGTACGTCCACAATGCCGGCGACACATGGCACACGGTTGAGCATCTTGAACCCTTCTTGGCCGAGCTCGGCGAGTCCTCCGGGGCGTTCGTTGCCTTGGATGGGCGTGTCACGATTTCACGGCCTTATGTTGGAGACGGCCACATTGGCATCCCGTCGATGTGCTGGCCGGGGGACGCTGAGATAGCACTGGCACGATTGAAATCCCTCCGACCCGTCGAAACAGAGTCGCCGGAAGAGGAGGTGGAGGAGATGTTCACTCCGCCTTCAGGGATGAACCGTTCCGACCTTGCCGGGAAAGCACGGCAGGATTCGGTGTCCAAGCACTTTACGTCCTTCTAGGGCAGCTGCCTGCCGCGGCCTCGCGGAAAAGGGCCAGCCTCCCGGAAACCGACGCACCCCAAAGGGGGCCAGCCAGACGGCTGGCCCCCTTTGGCTCAGTGCCCGGAGATCTTTGCAAGCTCGTCCAACAGATGAGTGGATACCCCGCCGACAAAATGGTAGGGGGCTGGCCCCCACCTGTGCTTGCTGTCGGCTAC
The DNA here is from genome assembly GCF_056279005.1 of Arthrobacter sp. TE26545. The sequence continues at coordinate 2,372,812 of NZ_JBWBQM010000001.1, read as the reverse complement.
GAGCAGCCGTTCCGGATAGTCGATGAAGCGGATTTCCGGATGGGCGGCGAGGTCGTCGTACAAGCGATTGAGAACAGTGTTGTGATGCGCGATTTCGACCTGGTTGGGAAGATCCACGCCCTCGTCGGTGACAGTCGCCCAAAAGACCCGGTTCACGATGATCTTGGAAGCAGGGCAAGCGGCGAGCAGGCGCTGCAGGCCGGCCGTCCAGCGTGCGTAGTAGTCGTCCGAGCCGACGCGTAGGAGCTGATCGGAAGTAGCCGAGGTCCCGGTTTTCTGCAGCTCCGTGGAATACGCGATCACGGTGTCCTGATATGGCATCAACCGGATCCGCTCGTCGATGAGGTCCACCAGCAAATAGTCGAAATCCGAGTCCCGGAGCAGGCCGTCGAGCTGCTTGCTGACATCGGCCCGGACCATTCGCCGCTGGAATGGACTTTGTATGGATTGAAGCTCCACATCGAGGTCCTTCGGCGGTTCGGCGAATGCGCTGCCGAATGGTGAGCGCGCAATATAGTTGACTAGCTCGAATTCGTGTTCCAGCGCAAACGCGTCGCGTGTGACGCAGCTGCCATAAATGAAGAAACGCGAAGGACTGGCTTCCAGCCGCGCCGCGGCTTCGATCGAAAAGAGCTCATTGTTGAATCCGTCGCGGACCCGGACCTGTGCCGTGAAGCTTTCTTGCACGCCGTCATACGGGAAAATACATTCCGTGTCCGATGAGTACCATTTCGGGTTCGAGACCGTACCGTCGGTCCCGTGTTTGAAGAAGCCGAAACGGAGCCCTCCGTACCCGGGCGGGACGTCACCAAGATTGATGCGGGCGAGGAGACCGCCGTCGTGGTTTCTTTCGAGGTCGACCGACAGCTGGCTTTCGAGATCGTCCTTCAGATGGCGCAGGTCCCGCGGTTCGGATCCAGGCAGTTGTCCGGGCACGAGGCCGGAATCCTTGAACGAAGAAACGACCTCCAGGGCCGTTCTTGCCGGGTTGAGCAGGTCTTTCACGAGTGAGGTGACGCATTCGGGCGGGAGCGCCGCGTGGTCGGTGCCAAAGTGAGTGATCCAGACCGCGTGGTTGACCCCGTGTTGGTAGAGGCCCCGTCCCAGATGCCTGTAGTTGCCGGCCTCGATGAACGGAGCAGTATGGACCGGTACGTGCCAGTCCGTTGCATTTTGGATAAAAACGGTGCGCCTCGGCCGAAGGCCAGCTGTTGCGTCCGGAAGGAGGGAAAGCTGCACTCCCGCGTCGGCGAGTTCCTGCCGTACCCGTGATTTCCAATCCTGTGACTGGAGGGTGCCTGTGTGGTTTGGAAATGCGGTCTCCAAGTACTGCCGGACGAACTTCTCGTTGTATTCGAGAATGTCTGTCTGGGCATTCCATACGAATACTGAGGCGCGGTCTCCCATTTTCTGGCCGTAGAAGAGAGCCGTATACCCACCGCCCGATCCTCCAACGAGCAGGAGCTCGCGGTTCGTGGTGTCGGAGAAGGCCCTGAGGATCGCGAGCAGCGGCTCGTGGAGCCGCTGGTCTTCACTTCCCGTGTACCAGGCCAGGCCTAATGTCTCGTGCAGTTCGAGGGAGGGGTCGGATATCGAGATGTACGGAAAGTCGCCGGAAAGTGAGACATTGCCGCCGGAAAAGAAGGGTCCAGCCTTAGTCTCGCGGTTCTGCACGGCACCGGAGAAGAACACCGGCACGGCAATGGAGGGACGGGAGAACGGTTGGCCGCTGATAATGAGGTCGAGGCTTGGCCCAGCACCAAGCTCGATCGTGTGCACTCCGTCCTGCCAGGTGTCTTCTCCGCAAAAGGCAGCGACCGAATCCCACGAGAAATGCGGCGTTTTCCACCGTTCGTAGTTTCGCTCGAGCTTGGATGTCATTGCTTTTTCCCTCGCAGTCCGGAGATCTCGTTTTCCAGTTCCGCGATCCTCCGGGAAGACGATTCCTGAAGGCTACGCAGTTCCTCCAGAAGGGCACGGATTTCGGCGATCTCGTTGCCATCCGGTTCTCCGGCAACCGGCGCAGCCACCCTTGGCTGCTTGTCCCGGGGCTCCGTCCGGCTGTTGATTTCCTGGAGGGCCTCCCGATGAAGCCGCTCCGTGTACCTGTTTGATCTCAGGAGGCGGGAATCAAGTTCCTTGTGCATGTCCCTGACGGCCTGCAGTTGCTGGCCTTGGAACCTCACGATCGCCGCCTGCTCGAGTGGGGTCCGCGCCGGTGCAAGGATGTATGTCGGTGTTGCGTTATAGACGCCCAGGCAAACGTAGTCGATGGTTTCAAGGATGCCTTCGAGCGCCTGCAGTTCGGCAGGGTCGTTCAACTCGCATGAAATGAACGGACGATCGCGCTCGATTAGGGCCAAACCGCCGCGGATAACCTCCAGGTCCATTCCCTCGACATCGATCTTGATGAGGGAAACACGACTGCCGATGGATTCGTTGTCGAGCGACGTCAACGGAAGATCGCCATCCTCGGTTTGGACCAGCGAGGTTGCTCCCAGGTTCGACTCATCGAAGGTGGTGATTCTCGCGTGCCCTGGTGCGCTGCCGACTGCGAACGGGCGGACTTCAATGTTGGCGTCCGCATAATTGATTTCGACATTGTGCAGCAAGCATTCCAGAGTCGTCTCAACCGGCTCGAAAGCGATGACGTTACAGCGGAGAAGCTTTGCAAAGTACAGTGAGTGGTTTCCGATATTCGCGCCGACGTCAACCACAAGATTTCCGGGCGAAAGAATCGGCGCAAGCGCGTCAAGGAACGGACGCTCGTAAAAGTCGCCAGTGGCTCTGATTACCCTGCTGATGTGATCAACATTCGACGGCAATGCGAATCTGACGTCGACGTCACCGGCACGGACTGTCACAATATCGGACTTCATCAATCCTTCTGCCATGTTTCAACCAGCTCCTCTCGGACCCGGCACTCGATTATGTCAGGCTGTCGCGGCATCTTGTTGGGCCGGACCGTTGCCTGCCCGGACGGGAAGCCTCCCGCAGCGTCATGCAATGCTATCGCTTCCGCCGCCGCGCTCCTGCCAGATGTCAACTCCAGGGTCGCTTTCGTCACAGCTGCGCGACGGCGTCCTGCACCTTGATCATCGTGCGGAGGTTCCGGGTGGTGGTTGCCGCCTTGTAGCGGGCCTTGGCGGTGATCTTGCTGAAGGGGCTGTCAATAGTTCCGCCGGCGGGAGCCAGCCAGGCGATCGCCTCGGGGCCGATACGGGCAAGGTCCACTCCGCCGTCGGCCGCGCTGCCGAGGGCCGAACCGGCGTCGAACAGTTCATCCAGCACCGCGGAGTCCGAGGAGAGCGTGATGTAGCTGTGGGTGGACTTGTCGTCCGGGGGATAGGGGCAGGCCGCCACCAGTTCAGCCACGCGCGCGCCGCTCAGGACCACTACCCACGCGTCGTAGCCGAAGGAATCGCGCAGGCACTTTTCAAAACGCTGCTTGACGACGGCCGCTTTGAGATCGCTCTTGAGCACCACGTTGCCACTGGCCAGCAGGGTCTTGACGCCTTCGAAAGGGAGCTCGCCGAGGGCCGTCCTGAGTTCGGCCATCTTGATGTTGATCCCACCAACGTTGATTCCCCGCAGGAATACCGCAAAGCTGTCCATGGGCCCTACGCTACAACCCAGCCCCGGCGGGTTTTCACAGACGCCCGCCCCGCGCGCCGGTATCATCGGCTGGTAATCCCAATGAAGCTGGAGGACACACTCTATGGCGCACGCTCGAGGGCAATTGGCTTTCAGTGACGACGTGAGCCGGGACACGGAACTGAGGGAGTACGGCCTCGATCCCAGCTCGGATTCGCCCCTCCTGAGCAATGCGGCCGTCTACAGCGCGCTGCAGAACCTGGTTCGCCTCGCAGCTGAGCTTTGTGGTGCTCCCTACGGCGTGGTGAACATCATCAGCGCGGAGTACCAGCACCAGGTCGGGGCGTGGGGAGTTGAGGCCGCGGTCTGCCGGCGGGAGGACTCCATGTGCGCAAAGGTGTTCCTCTCCCGCGAAAAGACCGTGGTCCCGGACGCCTCGCAGGATGTCCGCTTCGCCGACAACCCGTTTGTCACCGGCGAAATCGGCAACGTGCGCTTTTATGCTTCCATTCCGCTGGAAACGGGAACGGGTTTTGTCCCCGGGACGCTGTGTGTCTTTTCGAACGAACCCAAAGAGCTGAGCCCGGAGCAAGCCGGCATCCTCGAGGTACTGGCCAAGCAGGTGGTCGAGCTCCTGGAACTGCAACGCCGCACAACCCAACTGGATCGCACATACGCCGAGCTGAAGGACACCAACGCGAAGCTGAAGGACAGCAATGCCAAGCTCGCTGCTTTCGCGGGACGCGTCAGCCATGATCTGCGCATTCCACTCACCACGATCCTCGGCTACGCAGAACTGGTGGAGGACGATCCGGAGGTCCAGTCCGACAGCGCAGCTGCCAAGTATCTTGAACGCATCGGGTACAGCGGACGGCGCATGCTCGGAATGCTCGAGGACGTCCTTAGCTACTCACGGGTAGGCGGCAGCATCCAGCCGACGCATGTCTCACTCCAGGACACGGCCAGGAACGTTGCCCGCGACCTTGGCATCGAAGGCTCCGGCATCATCGAAGCAGAAGACCTGACGCTCTACGCGGACAAGGGACATTTCCGCATGCTGATCCAGAACCTGGTGTCGAACGCGATCAATTACCGCAGCCCCGAGCGGAAGCTTCGCATCCGAATCACCGCTGTTTCCGACCACCGTGGCGCCACGGTCTACGTTGCCGACAACGGCAAGGGGATCAAACCCGAAGACCGGGCCATGGTCCTGGAGCCGATGTTCCGCCTGAACCGCCAAGGCGACGGGCCGGGAAACGGCCTGGGACTGGCCACCTGCCACAGCATCGCCGAGGCACACGGCGGCGAACTCTCATTGTCGGAAACTCCGGGCGGCGGAACGACCGTCGCCATCACTTTCCCCGCCGGACCCTAGGGGCGCAAGCCCGGGAAATGCTCAGTCGTTGCCCTTGCGCAGCGCATCGGTGAGGACGCGGGCGGCGTTGCAGACCACTTCGGCGTGCAGCCGGCCAGGCTGACGGGTGAGGCGTTCGATTGGCCCCGAAATCGAGACCGCCGCGATGACCCGGCCGGAAGGTCCGCGCACGGGCGCCGAAACGGAGGCGACCCCCGGCTCACGTTCGCCGAGGCTCTGGGCCCAGCCCCGGCGTCGTACGCCTGCCAGGACGGTGGGAGTGAAACGGGCATTCTGCAGGCCATCCAGCAGGCGGTCGTGGTCTTCCCAGGCGAGCAGCACCTGGGCCGCGGAGCCGGCCTTCATGGACAGCTGGGTGCCGACCGGGATGGTATCGCGCAGGCCGATGGGGCGTTCCGCCGACGCGACACAGACACGCCAGTCGCCCTGGCGGCGAAAGATCTGCGCGCTCTCGCCGGTGGCGTCGCGCAATTGGATCAGGACGGGGCCCGCGGAGGCGATCAGCCGGTCCTCGCCGGCAGCCGAGGCGAGCTCCACCAGTCGGCTCCCGAGGACGAAGCGGCCCTGGATGTCGCGGCTCACGAGGCGGTGGTGGACGAGGGCCAATGCCAGGCGGTGCACGGTAGGCCGGGCGAGGCCCGTTGCGGCCACCAGCTGCGCCAGCGTGGTAGGCCCGGCCTCAAGCGCGTCCAGCACCTGGGCCGCTTTATCAATGACACCGACTCCACTAGAATTGTCCATGTACTGATATTGCCGTCTCAATATCTGAGATGCAAGTTGTTTCGCTGGCGCACTTTGCGGCGCTCATGTTCAGTGGATGTAGACAATCCAACCGCAGTGAAGGGAGCAGGCCGTGGGGAAAACACTGGCCGAGAAAGTTTGGGACGCGCACGTAGTGCGCAAGGGTGACGGCGAAGGAGCCAACGCCCAGCCGGACCTTCTGTTCATCGACCTGCACCTCGTGCACGAAGTGACCTCCCCGCAGGCTTTCGAAGGCCTGCGCCTGGCCGGACGCCAGCTGCGCCGCCCGGACCTCACTATCGCCACCGAGGACCACAACACGCCCACCCTCGAAATCGACAAGCCGATCGCGGACCTCACCAGCCGCACCCAGATCGACACCCTGCGTGCCAACTGCAAGGAGTTCGGCGTCCGCCTGCACTCGCTGGGCGACAAGGAACAGGGCATCGTGCACGTTGTCGGCCCGCAGCTCGGCCTGACCCAGCCCGGCATGACCGTAGTCTGCGGTGACTCGCACACCTCCACCCACGGCGCGTTCGGCGCGCTGGCCATGGGCATCGGCACCTCCGAGGTGGAACACGTCATGGCCACCCAGACGCTGTCCCTGAAGCCGTTCAAGACCATGGCCATCAACGTCGAAGGCACCCTCCGCCCCGGCGTCAGCGCCAAGGACATCATCCTGGCCGTGATCGCGAAGATCGGCACGGGCGGCGGCCAGGGCTACGTCCTGGAATACCGCGGATCGGCGATCCGTGCGCTGTCCATGGAAGCGCGCATGACCATCTGCAACATGTCCATCGAGGCCGGCGCCCGCGCCGGCATGGTGGCCCCGGACGAGACCACCTACGCGTACATGTCGGGCCGCCCGCATGCGCCCGAAGGCGCCGACTGGGATGCCGCCGTCGAGTACTGGAACACGCTGCACACCGATGCTGACGCCACCTTCGACGTCGAGGTGGACCTCGACGCCGACACGCTGGAGCCGTTCGTGACCTGGGGAACCAACCCCGGCCAGGGCGTTTCGCTCAACGACGCCGTGCCCTCGCCCGAGGATTTCGGCGACGAGAACGCCAAGCTGGCTGCCGAGCGCGCCCTGCAGTACATGGGCCTGGAAGCCGGAACCCCCATGAAGGACATCCGTGTAGACACCGTGTTCCTGGGCTCCTGCACGAACTCCCGCATCGAGGACCTGCGGGCCGCAGCCGACGTGATCCGCGGCCGCGCCAAGGACCCGAACGTACGCATGCTGGTGGTTCCGGGTTCCGCCCGTGTCCGCCTGGAAGCCGAAGTCGAGGGCCTGGACAAGGTGTTCAAGGAATTCGGCGCGGAATGGCGCTTCGCCGGCTGCTCCATGTGCCTTGGCATGAACCCGGACCAGCTGGCCCCGGGGGAGCGCTGCGCCTCCACCTCGAACCGCAACTTCGAAGGCCGCCAGGGCAAGGGCGGCCGCACCCACCTCGTCTCGCCGGTGGTGGCCGCAGCGACCGCAGTGCGCGGCACGCTCAGCTCGCCTTCCGACCTGGAATCCGTCTCCGTCGCCGCCGGCGACGCCGCCTAGGAGGACCCCTTGGAAAAGTTCACCACCCACACCGGTATCGGTGTCCCCCTGCGCCAGAGCAACGTGGACACGGACCAGATCATCCCCGCCGTCTACCTGAAGCGCATCACCCGCACGGGTTTCGAGGACGCGCTTTTCGCCGGCTGGCGCAAGGACGAGAGCTTCATCCTGAACCAGGAACCGTTCAACGCCGGATCCGTGCTGGTGGCAGGGCCCGACTTCGGCACCGGCTCGTCCCGCGAGCACGCCGTCTGGGCGCTGAAGGACTACGGTTTCAAGGCCGTGCTTTCCTCCCGCTTCGCCGATATCTTCCGCGGCAACTCTGGCAAGCAGGGGCTCCTGGCCGCCGAGGTGGCCCAGGACGACATCGAGCTCATCTGGAAGGTGCTGGAAAACACCCCCGGCACCGAGGTCAAGGTGGACCTGGTCTCCAAGACGGTCGAATGCGGCAACGTCGTGGCACCGTTCGAAATCGACGACTACACCCGCTGGCGGCTGCTGGAGGGCCTGGATGACATCGGCCTGACCCTGCAGCACGAAGAAGACATCACCGCCTACGAGGCCACCCGTCCCTCCTTCAAGCCGAAGACGCTGCCGGCGCGCAGCTGACTCCGTCTCAAAGCCCGAATCGGCGCCGGTTGCGGGGCGAGCAATAAGAACGCCGCCGTCGAATCAGCAATTCGACGGCGGCGTTTCTTGCCATTCGCTGCGTCCCGCAAATTCCGGCCGGGACGCCTGATTCCGGCAGCGACGCCTGATTCCGGCCGGGACGCGGCCCTCTGTTAAGGTTCTTTAATGCACAAAAACCTGATGATCTACGGCAGCTGTGTGTCCAGGGACCCGTTTGAAGAACTCGGTTCCGACTACGCATTGCTCGGCTATGTTGCTCGTCAGTCCATGATCAGCGCACTCTCACGGCCCACGGAACTTCTTAACGGCGAGGCCCTGGCCTCCTCCTTCCAGAACCGCTCCCTCGGCGGAGACTTGAAATCGAACCTCCTGCCGACGCTTCGGCGATATGCGGCGGAAATCGACCTGCTGGTCATTGATTTGACCGACGAACGGCTTGGCGTCATCCGCTTGCCCGACGGCAATTATGTGACCCGTTCCTCGGAACTCATGCATTCCGGCCGGCTGGCGGGAATTGCGGGACGATACAGGCTCATTGAGCCGGTGACAGAGGAACATTGGACCCTTTGGGAGTCCGCTGCCAACCGGCTCTTCGGTGCCCTGACCGCCATGGGGCTGCGTGACAAGACGCTCGTCCTGGGTACGCCGTGGGCGCAGGTGACAGAGAAGGGCGAACCCGTCCCGCCCTTCCGGGATCACGGAAAAGACGTTGAGCTGAACGCGTATTTCGCTGAATGCTGCGCGCATATCAAGAGCCTCGGCTACACGGTGCGGACCCTTCCGGAAGACCTGAGGGTGGCCCAGGCCGATCACAAATGGGGCGCGGCGCCGTACCATTTCGGAGCCGTTGCCAGGCAATGGATTGCGCGCCAGATCGAGGTCGCGGCCTCCGGCGTCGCGGTCGCGTAGGGGCGCCATTTCCCGGGGGTATGCCACCCCAGGCCGGCCCTTCCGCATTTCGGATCATTAACTCCAGCTTCTATGCTTAGCTTGAGCCCTCGGCAGTATGGGGGCATCAACTCGTGAGGAAACGGTATAGATGAGCAGTGTCCTGACAATCCGCGGCGGTGTGCCGCTGGCCGGCCGTGTTACCGTCCGTGGCGCGAAGAACCTTGTGCCCAAGGCCATGGTCGCGTCCTTGCTGGGGAATGAGCCTTCAGTGCTCCGGAATGTCCCGGAAATCAAGGACGTGGAGGTTGTCACCAGCCTGCTGAAACTGCACGGTGTCACCGTGGAAAAGGATCCCGTCACCGGTGATCTGACCCTGGATCCCAAGGACGCCAAGACGGCCTCCAGCACGGCGATCGACGCCCATGCAGGGGACTCCCGCATACCGATCCTGTTCTGCGGCCCGCTGATCCATGCGATCGGTGAGGCGTTCATTCCGGACCTGGGCGGCTGCAAGATCGGCGATCGCCCCATCGACTTCCACCTGGACGTGCTGCGCCAGTTCGGTGCCGTGGTGGAAAAGCGCCCCGGCGGCATCCACATCTCCGCGCCCAAGGGCCTGCACGGTGCCAAGATCTCCCTGCCCTACCCGTCCGTCGGTGCCACCGAGCAGGTGCTGCTCAGCGCCACGCGTGCCGAAGGCATCACCGAACTCAGCGGCGCGGCCACCGAACCCGAGGTCATCGACCTGATCGCCGTGCTCCAGAAAATGGGCGCCATCATCAGCGTGCAGACGGACCGCACCATCCGGATCGAAGGCGTCAAGGACCTGGGCGGCTACGACCACCGCGCCCTGGCGGACCGCAACGAAGCCGCGTCCTGGGCCTCGGCCGCGCTGGTGACCCGCGGCGACATCTTCGTCGAAGGCGCCTCCCAGCGCGACATGATGACCTTCCTCAACACCTACCGCAAAGTGGGCGGCGGCATGGACATCCGCGAGGACGGGATCCGCTTCTACCACCCCGGCGGCAAGCTGAGCCCGCTGGTCCTGGAAACCGACGTCCACCCCGGCTTCATGACCGACTGGCAGCAGCCGCTCGTCGTCGCCCTGACCCAGGCCGAAGGCGTGTCGATCGTCCACGAAACCGTGTACGAAAACCGCTTCGGCTTCACCGAGGCCCTCAGCCGCATGGGTGCCACGATCCAGGTGCACCGCGAATGCCTGGGCAGCGTCCCGTGCCGCTTCGGCCAGCGCAACTTCCTGCATTCGGCCGTCATTTCCGGGCCGACTCCGCTGAAGGGCACCGACATCGACATCCCCGATCTCCGCGGCGGGTTCAGCCACCTGATCGCGGCGCTTGCTGCAACCGGAACCTCCCGCGTTACGGGCATTGACATCATCAACCGCGGCTACGAACGCTTCACCGAGAAGCTGGCCGGCCTCGGCGCAGATTTCGACATCACCGAATCCAAGTAAGCGGGGGACCCTTTGAAGGAACCGGCCAAGAGCCGTGCCACGTTCGCGCTCCTCGCAGGGATCGCACGGCCGTTGATGAACCTCCTGATGGCCAAGAAATGGGAAGGCACCGGGAAGCTTCCCAAAGGCGGCTTCATCGCCGCACCCAACCATTGCACCGAGATCGATCCGATCGTGATCGGCCACATGCTTTACAACCAGAAGCGCCTGCCGCATTTCCTCGCCAAAGCGGGCCTGTTCAAGGCTCCCGTTGTGGGTTCCCTGCTGCGCGCCACGCGCCAGATCCCGGTGGAACGCTCGACGGCGGGGGCGAACCGCTCGCTGCAGGCAGCCCAGGAGGTGGTGGACGCCGGAGGCGCCATCATCATCTATCCCGAAGGCACCCTGACCCGCGACCCGGACCTCTGGCCGATGAAGGGCCACACCGGTGCCGCCCGGCTGGCCATACAGACCGGTGCGCCGGTGGTCCCCATGGCGCACTGGGGCGCCCACGAAGTCTTCCCGAGGTACGCCAAGCGCTTCCACATCTTCCCGCGGAAGACGTCCCGCGTGCTGGTCGGCGAGCCGCTGGACCTCAGCAGCTTCGCGGGCCGTCCGTTGGACCGCACCACCCTCAATGAGGCAACCGAGCTCATCATGGCCGCCATCACCGGGCTCCTGGCCGAACTCCGCGGCGAGGAACCCCCTGCCGAACGCTGGGATCCCGCCGCCCACAACCAGGCCAAGCAGGGCCGCTTCCAGGCCCGGGGCACTGAGAGGCCCGGAAACACAGCGAGGCCCGGAAGCACGGCCAATCCCGGAAGCACAGCCAAGCCCGGAAGCACAGCCAATCCGGGGGAGCTGAAGTGACCGGCGCCGGCACCGACTGGGAACCCGCGGTCGTCGCCGTCCTGGGCGCCGGCTCCTGGGGAACCACCTTCGCCAAGGTCCTTGCCGACGCCGCCGCGGCCGCTGGCAGCGAACGCAGCATCCGGATCTGGGGGCGCCGCCCCGAGGTCGTGGAGCAGATCAACCGGCAGCACCTCAATGAGCAGTACCTCAAGGACACGCCGCTGCCGCTGTCGATCTCCGCGTCGACCGACGTCGCCGAGGTCCTGGACGGCGCGGAACTGGTGATCCTCGCGGTTCCTGCACAGTCCCTGCGCCCGCAGCTCAAGGAGTGGAAGGAGCTCGTGGCGCCCGGCGCCGTCGTGGTTTCCCTCATGAAAGGCCTGGAACTCGGCACGGATTCGCGCATGAGCCAGGTGATCGCCGAGGAACTGGACATCCCGGACAGCCGGGTGGCAGTGGTCTCCGGCCCCAACCTGGCGATGGAAATCGCCCGGCAGGAGCCCACGGCGTCCGTCGTCGCCTGCAGCGACGAGGACACCGCGGCGGCGATCGCGCACTGCTGCACGGCACCGTACTTCCGCCCCTACACGAGCACCGACGTCGTCGGGGTGGAGATCGGCGGGATCGTCAAGAACGTCATCGCCCTCGCCGTCGGCATCTGTGAAGGCAGGCAGATGGGCGACAACACGAAGGCCTCTGTCATCACCCGGGGCCTCGCGGAGACCTCGCGGCTTGCCCTCGCGCTCGGCGGCGATGCCCACACGATGGCCGGGCTCGCCGGCCTCGGCGACCTTGTGGCCACCTGTTCCTCGCCGCTGTCCCGCAACCACACGGCGGGCCGTTTGCTCGGCCAGGGTCTGACCCTTGACGAGGTCACGGCGAAGATGACCCAAACGGCGGAGGGCATCAAATCCGGGTACGCTGTCAACGAGCTGGCCGTCAGCCTCGGCGTCGACATGCCGATTACTGCGGCCGTGGTGGCCGTGCTGGAAGGCAGACTTTCCGTTGATGAACTCGGGCCCCGGCTCCTTGCCCGCTCCCTGAAGTCCGAAGGCGATTACTGATTGTGACCGAAAAGATCCAGACCCCCGGAACTCCCGACGGCGGTCGGCGCCCACGCGTCGCCGTGCTGTTCGGCGGCCGCTCCAGCGAGCACGCCGTCAGCTGCGTGACGGCGGCCGGAGTGATGGGGGCGATCGACAAGAGCAAGTACGACGTCATCCCGATCGGGATTGCGAAGACCGGCCAGTGGGTGATCCCCGGCGGCGATCTCAGCCAGTGGTCCCTGAGCTCCGAGGAACTGCCGGAAGTCGCCCCCTCGGGCAAGACGGTCACCCTCGCCGAGGTCGGCGGCACCCACCAGCTGGTGGTCACCGAACCCAACGCGGTTCCCCAGGAACTCGGTTCCGTGGACGTCGTCTTCCCGCTGCTGCACGGTCCGTGGGGCGAGGACGGCACCATCCAGGGACTGCTGGAACTCTCGGACACCCGTTACGTGGGCGCCGGTGTCCTGGCGTCCGCCGTCGGCATGGACAAGCACTTCATGAAGGTGGTCTTCGAGGCCGCCGGGCTGAAGGTGGGGCCGTACGTGGCCGTTACCGACCGCGAATGGAGCAACGACGCCGAGGCCGTCCGCAAGCGGGTGGACCGCCTGGGTTACCCGGTCTTCGTGAAGCCGGCCCGCGCCGGGTCCTCGATGGGGATTTCCAAGGTGGATTCGCTCGACGCACTGGACGCCGCGATCGAGGAAGCCCGCCGCCACGACCTCAAGCTGGTGATCGAAGCCGGGATCACCGGGCGCGAGATCGAATGCGCGGTGCTCGAAGGACGCGGCACCGACGCTCCGCGCACCTCCATGCCGGGTGAAATCGCCGTGACCTCAGGCGGGCACGAGTTCTACGACTTCGCCGCCAAGTACGTCGAGGACGGCGCCGCGGCCCTGAGCTGCCCGGCGGACATGCCGGAGGAAGCGATCGCCCGCGTCCGCGAGCTTGCCGCGGCAGCCTTTGACGCCGTCGGCGCCGAAGGCCTGAGCCGGGTGGACTTCTTCTACACCCCGGACGGCGAACTCATCATCAACGAGATCAACACCATGCCCGGGTTCACCCCCAAGAGCATGTACCCGCAGATGTGGGCCGCGTCCGGCCTGCCGTACGCGGACCTGATCGACGAGCTGATCTACCTCGCGCTGAACCGCAAGACCGGACTGCGCTGAACCGGGGGTGCCGCCGTCGGGATTCCCGACGGCGGCACCGGCTCACTTGCTCTTCGGCAGGTTCGGGAGGTCTTCCTGGCCGACGCAATGGCGCAGTGCCTTGATCTTGCCCGCTGCCTGGGCCAGATCGGCAAGGACCGTCGCGGAACTGATGATGTTCGGGTCCATGAGGATTTCCGTGGCGGGCTCCCGGCCGTAGGTGGTCAGGGTCCACACCGGGTTGCCTTCCTTGATCACCCAGTCGACGCCGTTGACGCTGACGCAGCGGTCCGTGGTGGGACCCGGGACGTTGACCCCGCAGCGCAGGACCACTTGCGAGGGCTCGCCCCACGCCGCGGTTGCCTGGCTGTTCGTCTTGCGCAGCTTTGCATCCCCGATGGCATCCGGAAGCGCCACCATCATCGGGGCGCAGGCCGGGTTGGCGGCATCCGCTGCCGCCTTGACGTCCACGGCGGGCGAGCAGGCGGACAGGGCCAAGAGTGAGGCGGCCGCGGCAAGCGCCGCTGTCTTCGGGCGGAAACGCTTTGTGTGGAAGTGCGGGCCGGTCGGAAAAATCACCCCTCAAGCCTACGTGCCCCGGGCACCCCGGGCGAACCTGAGGAGAGGCTGGAAGGCCTTTTCCACGGGACATGGGATGATGGCGTGAACGGTTTTGCCCTGGGGACAAAGGAACACACGGATGCACAACGACGAAATGCTGCCTGAAACCACGCAGGATGAGCCGACTCCGCGGAAGAAGAAGTCGCACACCGCGCGTAACGTCCTGCTGGGTTTCCTGGCGGTTGTCCTGGTCGTGGGAGCTGTCAGCGGCTTCTACTTGTACAACCTCGCCAACAGCTTCAATACGAAGACCCAGAAAATCGAACACGCCTTTCCGGAGGAATCCACCCGGCCCACGAAGCCGACCCTTCCCAACGGGGGAGAAGCGATGAACATCCTGGTGCTGGGCAGCGATTCCCGCTCTGCCCCGGTGGATACCGCGGAAAAGGGCGCCCCCTCGGACCAGCGCTCCGACTCGATGATGCTGCTCCACATCCCCGCGGACCGGAAGAACATCTTCATCACTTCCATCATGCGTGACACCTGGGTGGACATCCCGGGCCACGGCAGCGCCAAGATCAACGCGGCCATGGCCTTCGGCGGCATCCCGCTGGTGGTGCAGACCGTGGAAGGCATCCTCGACGCCCGCATCGACCATGTCGCCGTGATCGACTTCGAAGGCTTCAAGTCCATGACGGATGCCTTGGGCGGCGTGGAAGTGAATGTCCCCATTGCCTTCAGCGACCGCGGATTCGACTTCGCCAAGGGCAAGCAGGTGCTGAGCGGGGACAAGGCCCTGGTCTTCGTCCGCGAACGCTACGCCTTCGCGGACGGCGACTACCAGCGGGTGAAGAACCAGCAGATCTTCCTGAAGGCGCTGCTGGGCAAGTTCCTGACCACCGAGACCCTGACCGATCCGGCGAAGATCAGCGCCGTGGTTGACCAGGTTTCGCCGTATGTCTCGGTGGATGAGACCCTGGACGCCTTGGCCGTGGGCAAGCTCGCCGTCGAACTGCGCAATGTCCGCACGGGGGACGTAAAGAGCTTCACCCTGCCCAACAGCGGGACCGGTTGGTCGGCGGATGGGCAGTCGATCGTGGTGGCGGACCAGTCAGCGATCGATGCCCTCAAGAAGGCGCTGAAAGAGGACAAAGTGGGCGATTACCTTAAAGCCGAGGGTATTGCCAATTAGTCCAAATCAAGGACTTAGATGCGGCTTCCCGGCCGGTAGTGAATTATGCTGGTCACGATCTTATTGACTGGACCGACTGATTCGCTTTGTGTAACCGGCCGGGTTTGCCAGCCGCAGCCGCGGCGGACAGGCCCTGCCGCAATCGCTGCGGGGGGCAACGATGAGGAAGTATTGCAGTGGGGTACGCAGGTGCGCCACGGTGCTTGCGCTTGCCTTGATGCTGGGAATCCAGGCGGGTGGAGCGCACGCGGAAGAGCCGCCTGACCCGATCATCGAAAACCCCGTTGATCCGGGAGACATCGTCACCCTGCCCACGGACCCCATCGACCCGGGCGGGACAACGGAGCCCGGTGCCACCGACCCCGCAACGACTGACCCGGGTACCACGGATCCGGGTACGTCCGGTTCCGAGACAAGCGGCCCGGGCACCAGCCTTCCGGGGACCACTCTTCCGGGGACCACTGTCCCCGGCGGGGGAAGCGGGGGAACCGCCACCAAGCCCTTGGAGCCGGGACCAAATCCCGCCCCTGCGGCCCCGGCCGGCACCGTTCCGGCGCCCTTCGTCGTGGAGCAGCCCGCCGGGCAGTTCGCCCAGGAACCCGGTGCCGGACAGGTCGTGCCATTGCCCGAGTCCCCGAACCCCACCGCGAGCAACAGCACCGCCCCCTCCGTGAAGCCGTCGGCACCGGTCAAGACCTCTGCCCCCGTGCCGTTGCCCGAACCGGTTGCGAAGACCCTCGACTCCGTGGTTTCGGTGGCCACCGGGAGCCCCCTGCACGTCCAGATCATTACCGTCCTTGCCCTGCTCGGGGCCGGGTTCGTCTACTTCCGGTTCATGGGCTCCAAATCCCGGAGGCCGCCGGTCCGGAGTCACAAGTAAGCCCGATGCAGACAGCCACACAAGCAGGCGTTGGCAAACAGCGCTGCGAGGATACGCCGCGCCTGACACTCGTTACCCATTCCTATTGGCCTGAGAGCAGCCCGCCGCAGCGGCGCTGGACCGCCTTCATCAAGGAGTTCGCCGACGCCGGCTGGGACGTCGACGTCGTCGCGCCCGTCGCGCACACACCACACGGCCGCCGGGAGCTTCCCCGGGACCTGGCCGGCTGGCCGATGCGGGGCCAGGAGGGCCCCAGCTCGGAACTGATCGTGCGGGTTCCCTACCTGCGGCACGGCAGTTCCCATTTGGCGCGCTTCCTGGACCAGTGCTATTCGGCGGCGCTGTCAGTGCCGCTGGGCCTGCTTACCCGGCGGCCCGACGTCGTCATTGTCACCGCGCCAAGCCTGCCGACCCTAGGCGCCGGGTACGTCCTCTCAAGGTTGCGGCGCGTTCCGCTGATCGTCGAGATGCGGGACGCCTGGCCGGACCTGGCCCGCGACGCCCGCCTCGTCCAAGGCAAGGTCAAGAGCCTGGCCGAGCACGCCGTCGAATTCGTGCAGCGCCGCGCGGACCTCGTGGTGACCGTCACCGAAGGCTTCGCGGCGACCCTCAGGGCCCGCGGACTGGCCAATGTGGCCACGGTCAGCAACGGGGTCCGGCTCGAACAGATCCCCACCCTGGAACCCCCTGCACTGGAGCGGGACACCTTTGAAGTGCTCTACCTGGGCAACCACGGCAGGAGCCAGAAACTCGACATAGCCATCCGGGCCAGCGCACTGGTGGGCAGCTCCATGCACCTGCACATGGTGGGCAGCGGGGTGAAGCGCCGCGAACTGGAGCAGCTTGCCCTCGAACTGGACGCGCCGGTTACCTTCCATGATCCGATGCACGGCAAGGACGTCATGGAGCGCTACGCATCGGCGGACACCTGCCTGGTCTCGCTCAGGGATGACTGGAAATCCTTCGAAACCACGGTGCCGTCGAAGACCTACGAGGTACTCGCCGTTGGCCGGCACGTCACCGCCGTGGTCCGCGGCGAGGCCGCCCGGATCGTCGAAGACGCCGGTGCCGGGGACATCGTGGCAAGCAGCCCCGAAGCGCTCGCGTCATTGTGGACCTCGCTGGCCAAGGACCGCGGGCGGCTCATCCGCAACGGCGACGGCCGGCAATGGGTCAAGGAGCACGCCGACTATCCCCGCCTTGCTGCCCGCTACATGGAACTGATCAAAGACGTCGTTGCCGCCCCCCGGAAGCGTCGCCGATGAAAGAGCTCTTGACCAACCTTCGCCTCGCGGCGGGGGCAGCGCGCGAACACCTGAGCGATGATCCCGCCCTGCTGGCCCTCCAGGTCTCCCGGCGGCTTCCCTCCCGGTTGGTGCGCACGTTGGCAAAAACCGTGACCAAGGCTGCGGGGCCGGGTTCGACGCGGGGATCCGTACTTCTCGCCGGGCTGATGGCCGGCGAGAACCAGGACGTGGTCCGGCGGCTCGAGGCGGCACTCGCGCACGGAACTCTCCCCGCGGAGGGCAGCAGGGTGATGGCCGACGTCGCGCTGGTCGCCAACCGCCCCGACCTCGCGGATTCCTTCCTCCGCCACTCCGCCGGAGCCCGCCGCCACCGCGCCGCCCAGGCACGCCGCTTTTGGTACGACGGCGAGCTGAGTGCCGCCGTCGGGATCCTGGAAGGCGCCGCCAGCGGGGCCGAGCGCCGGCAAGGCAGGCGGCTCGCGGCAGAGCTGCGGCTTCTCGAAGGCTGGACACCCACCCTCGCCGCCGTGCCGTATGAGCCGCGCCAGCGGCGGGTGCTGCACGTCCTGACGAATTCCCTGCCGCATACCGCCAGCGGCTACGCCCAACGCTCGCATTCCGTCTTGCTGGCCCAAAGGGATGCCGGATGGGACACCATGGCCGTCACCCGGGTGGGTTATCCGGTGCAGGTGGGCAAGTTCGCGGCGCGCCATCGTGATGTGGTGGACGGGATCGCCTACCAGAGGCTCCTGCCGTCCCGCCTGGCACCGACTGTCGACGGCCGCCTGCAGCAGCAGGCCGAGGCGCTGCTCGAGGTGGCGCTGGACTTCCGTCCGGCAGTGCTGCATACGACCACCCATTATGTGAACGCCCTGGTTACCCGGGCCGTCGCAGAAGCCCTCGGCATTCCCTGGGTCTATGAGGTCCGGGGGCAACTCGCCGACACCTGGGCTTCCACCAGGGGTCCGGAGGCGAAGGACAGCCAGCGCTACCGGCTGTTCCAGGAGCGCGAAGCGGAGGCCATGCGGTCCGCGGACCTGGTGGTGACCCTTGGTTCGGCGATGAAGGAGAACATCGTGTCCGCCGGGGTGCCGCGCCAGAAGGTGCTTGTCGCACCGAACGCGGTGGGCGGCGACTTCCTGGCCGAACCGCAGCCGGCCGCGGAGGCGCGGCGGCAGCTGGGCCTCGACCCCGAGGCCCTGCACATCGGTACGGTCAGCAGCCTGGTTGCCTACGAAGGCCTTGACGACCTGGTCGCCGCGTTCGCGCTGCTGGCGCCCCTGCACCCGCGTCTGACGCTGCTGATTGTGGGCGACGGCGTGGCGCTGCCGGCACTGCGCGAGCATGTCCGCGCCGCGGGGTTGGAGCACCGCGCAGTGTTCACGGGTCGGGTACCGCGGCACCAGGCGTACCTGTACCACCAGGCCCTGGACGTGTTCGTCGTCCCGCGGAAGGACCTGTCGGTGGCGCGGGACGTGACACCATTGAAGCCGGTGGAGGCCATGGCCTGCGCCCGTCCGGTGGTGGCCAGCCGGCTGCCCGCGCTTGCCGAGATCGTCGAAGACGGCGTCACCGGCTTCCTGGCACCACCCGAAGATCCCGGCGGCTTGGCCGCCCGGATAACAGAGCTCCTCGGTTCGAAGGAGCTGCGGGATAGATTCGGCGAGTCGGGGCGAAAAGCCGTCCTGGAAACGAGAACCTGGCAGGCGAACGCCAGGGCCCTGGCCTCGGCCTACGCGAATTTGATGGAGGCACTACGTTGAGCACGGAAACACCCGCGATTCCCCAGGGACCGCAGCCAACCGCGGTGGCGACTTCCGTGAACCTGCGCGGCTTGCGCCGTGTCGGCGCGCGCCCGCCGCTGCTCGACTACCTTGTGTCGCTCTGGGACTACCGCCACTTTGTGTATTACGACGCGCAGTCACGGGTGCAGACCGGGAACGAGCAGGACAAGCTGGGCCGGGCATGGCTCGTCCTGAGCCCGCTCCTCAACGGCCTGATGTTCTACCTCATCATGGGGGTGCTCCTGAAATCCGGCCACGGTATTGAAAACTTCGTGGCGTACCTGGTGATCGGAGTCTTCCTCTTCCAGATGTCCTCACGCGCCATTTCCGTGTCCTCACGTGCCATCGCGGGGAACAAGAACGTCATCCATGCCTTCCAGTTCCCGCGGGCAAGCCTTGTCCTGGCGGCCAACCTCCGGGAACTGTTCGCCAACATCCCGGTCCTGATCACGATGCTCGTCCTGGTGATCATCCTGCCGCCCTCCGAGGAAATCTCCTTGCGCTGGCTGATGCTCGTGCCGGTGGTCGGCCTACAGTTCCTTTTCAACCTCGGGCTCGGGCTGATCCTCGCGCGGCTGGTCTCCATGTTCAACGACGTGAACCAGTTGATTTCCTACGCGCTGCGGCTGTGGATGTACATGTCCTGCCTGTTCTTTTCCATCGACAAGTTCGATTCGGTTCCATGGCTGAGGCAAGTCATGGAATACAACCCGCTCTACAACGTCGTCCACCTGGCGCGGGAGTGCGTGCTCTACGGAAGCCTCGGCAGCTGGCGCGCGTGGGCGATCCTCGCACTGTGGTCCCTGGCCACCCTCGCAGCCGGAATGGTCTTCTTCTGGAAGGGGGAGGAATCCTATGGCCGTGAACTCTGACCTGAACTTCATCGAAGGCACCCCGGCCGTTGTCATCGACAAGGTCAGCATGACCTACCGGACCACAAGCCGCAGCCGCGACGGCTCCTCCGCGCCTGCCATGCGCTGGAAAGGGTTCCGGACCGCGGTCAGCCGCACCAAGGCCGTTGATGTTCCAGCGCTCAAGGAGCTCTCCCTCGTTGTGGAACACGGGGAATCAGTCGGCGTCATCGGCCGCAATGGTTCGGGCAAGAGCACCTTGCTGAAACTCGTGGGTGGCCAGGTTCCCCCCACTTCAGGTGCCGTCTACGCCACCTCGACACCGGTCATGCTCGGAGTGAATGCCGCACTGATCCCCGGGCTTTCAGGTGACCAGAACATAGTCCTCGGCTGCCTGGCCATGGGCATGACGCACCAGCAAATCGATGCTAAGTACGAGTCGATCGTGGAGCTTTCAGGCCTCGAGGAAGCCATCCACATGCCGATGAAGTCGTACTCGGCTGGCATGAGTTCACGGCTTCGCTTCGCCATCGCAGCAAGCATTGATCCTGAGATCCTCATCATCGATGAGGCCTTGAACACCGGCGATGCCCAGTTCAAGGACCGGACCCGGAAGAAGATGCTCGAACTGCTGAACCAGGCGGGCACGGTCTTCTTGGTGAGCCACAGCATGCCCACCATCAAGGAGCTGTGCAACAGGGCGATTTGGATCGACCAGGGCGAACTGATCGCCGACGGCGACCCGGACCACGTCATCAAGTGGTACCGGATGTTCACCCAGAAGCTGGCCGAAGGCGACCGCTTCGCCGCCATGAAACTCCGGCGCCGGATGATCAACGACCTGGAAGTCGCAGATGTCGCCGACCGAAACTCGCTGAGGCGGTCCCGCCCGTGATTGAGGGAATTGCATCCCTTCGCAAGCTCATCTGGCACCTGCGGACCGGCGGCCCCGCACAGGCAAGGAAATGGCTTGAGCGTGAAGCCGCGGCGGCCGGCTACCGGAAGCTGGAGACGGTCCGCGGAGCCGAGGGCGCCTGGGTCGGCCGGGGCCGCCGGAGACGGCTCAAGTTCCGGGCCGCCGAGCTTGGACGGCGTCCGGAAGCACCGGCGCCCACCGCCAACGTGGCGGTCATTCTTGACGATTTCTCGTTGCTGGCTTTTGGCGAAGAATGGAACTGCATCGAGCTCTCGCCACGGGACTGGGAGGCGCAGCTTTCCGGAAACCCGGTCGATCTCGTGTTCGTGGAATCCGCCTGGGCCGGCAACGGCGGGCGCTGGGCGGGAAAGATCGCCGGCGCCGGCAACCCCGCCTTGGCCGGACTGACCTCCTGGTGCCGGGCACATGGCGTGCCCTCGGTCTTCTGGAACAAGGAAGACCCGCCGCACTACGACGACTTCCTTCCGGCCGCGAAGCTTTTCGACTTCGTCTTCACCAGCGACTCAGGGCGGCTGGACGCCTACCGGAAGGACCTCGGACACGACAGGGTCGACGTGCTGTCCTTCGCGGCGCAGCCGAGGATCCACAATCCCGTGCGGCCGAGGTTCGGTTGGCATGAGCGGGACGTCGCCTTCGCCGGGATGTACTTCGCCGGGAAGTATCCGGAACGGCGCCAGCAACTGGACCTCCTGCTGTCCGCCGCCGTCGCGGCCTCGCCCTCAATGGAAACCGGCCTCGAGATTTTTGCAAGGCACGCGGGCACCGACCCGAAATACCGTTTCCCGGAGGCATTTGAGGACCGGGTGGTGGGCTCGTTGGACTACGCGGAAATGCTCACCGCCTACAAGGCATATAAGACTTTCCTCAATGTGAATTCCGTCGTGGACTCGCCGACGATGTGTTCACGGCGGGTATTCGAGGTCCTGGCAGCCGGGGCCAATATTGTCACCACCCCGAGCAAAGCGATCGGAAACTATTTCACCGACGACGAGATCTTTACCGTCTCAAGCCGGCCCGAAGCGGAGCAGCTTCTCAAAGCGCTCGCGCGGAACCCGGAATTGGGCGACCGCCAACTGCACCGGGCCCAGCGCCGGATCTGGCAGGACCATACCTACCGCGCACGCAGCAACCAGGTTCTGGCGGCCGCCGCGCCGCATCTGGCAAGCACCCCGCGGCGCCCTGCCATATCCGCCCTGGTATCCACCATCCGTCCCTGGCAGCTTGACCACGTTTTCCAGACCGTGGCAAGCCAGCGCGACGTTGACGTTGAACTGGTGCTGCTGACCCACGGCTTCGACCTCGCGGCCGCGGAGCTTGACCGCCTCCGGAAGACGCACGGACTTGAGCATGTGACACTGCTTTCAGCCGGCACGGACCGGAGCCTGGGGGAGTGCCTGAACCACTGCGTTTCCGCGGCGTCCGGGGATGTCCTCACCAAGATGGATGACGACGATTTTTACGGCCCGGCCTACCTCAGTGACCAATCCCACGCCTTGGACTTTTCGGGCGCGGACGTCGTGGGAAAACAGGCGCACTACATGTACCTGGAAGCGTCAAACGCCACGCTGCTTCGCTTTCCCGAGTGGGAGCATCGTTATACTCGAACGGTCATGGGCCCTACCATCATGGCTTCGGCCGAGACGTTCCGGAGCACTCCTTTCGCCGCACTCGGCAGCGGGGAGGACAGCCAATTCCTCAGAGATGTAGTGGCAAAGGGGCTCACTGTCTATTCCTCTGACCGGTTCAACTACTGTCAACAGCGCGCCCGCACAGGGCACACATGGAAGGTAAGCGACGCCGAACTGCTCTCCAGTGGTTCTTTGAAATTTTTTGGAAACTACAGGGACGAAGTCTCTGTCTAAACGGGGGTGTTTGGAATGAATACAATCGAAAACGTAGCGGTCGTCGGTCTCGGATACATTGGTTTGCCGACTGCAGCGATCCTGGCCGGAAACGATATCCACGTCATCGGCGTCGATGTAAACCAGGGAACGGTGGACGCCGTCAACCGCGGCGAGGTTCCGTTCGTTGAACCCGACCTCGCGTCCTATGTGGCCGGTGCGGTCAGCCAGAAGAAGCTCAGCGCTTCGCTGGAAACCCCGGCGGCGCAGGCTTACATCGTCGCTGTCCCCACGCCGTTCAACCCGGACCGCACTGCCGATGTCACCTACATCAAGGCTGCAGCGCGTGCCATTGCCCCGCAGCTCGTGGGCGACGAACTCGTGATCCTCGAGTCCACGTCCCCTCCCGGTACCACCCAGCTGCTGGGCGACTACCTCATCAGCCTGCGGCCCGACCTCAGCCTGGACGGTGCCGACGGCAAGCCGGCCATCCACGTGGCCCACTGCCCCGAGCGCGTTCTGCCAGGCCGCATCATGATCGAGCTCGTCACCAACGACCGCATCGTCGGTGGCCTGACTCCCGAGGCGGCCGAACTGGCACGGGCCCTGTATGCAGTCTTCTGCCAGGGCGAAATCCTCGTCACGGACGCGGCTACGGCCGAAATGGCGAAGCTCGTGGAGAACTCCTACCGCGACGTCAACATCGCGTTCGCCAATGAACTCTCCGTGATCAGCGACAAGCTCGGCATCAATGTCTGGGAACTCATCAAGCTGGCAAACCACCACCCGCGGGTCAACATCCTTCAGCCCGGTCCCGGCGTCGGTGGCCACTGCATCGCCGTCGACCCGTGGTTCATCGTTGCTGCTGCGCCGGAGGAGGCACAGCTGATCCGCCAGGCACGGGAGACCAACGACGCCAAGCCGGAATGGGTCGTCAAAAAGGTCCTGGACGCCGTCGGCGAGAAGGCTGATCCGAAGATCGCAGTACTGGGGCTGGCATTCAAGGCAAACATCGACGACCTCCGCGAGTCGCCCGCGGTGGCCATCGTGGAGAAGCTGAGCACGAAGGTCGACGGCGCCGAACTGCTGGTCGTCGAACCGCACGTTGAGAGCCTGCCGCGCCAGCTCACCGGCCTCGCAAACGTCACGCTGGGTGAAACCGGGGCCTCCATTGCGGCAGCCGACGCCGTTCTCCTGCTCGTTGACCACGACGACTTCAAGGAAATCGACCGCTCGGTCCTTGAGGGCAAAGCTGTGATCGACACGCGCGGAATCTGGCAGTAGAAACGGAGGGCTCGGAGACCTGTTGATGAAGCACCCCGACGAATCGGCACAGACTTCCGCTTTGCAGCTGGCGAAGCGCAGGCGTTACGCAAGCGACACGGACGAGTTGATCCGTGAATACGAGCGTGCCGCCAAGGAAGCCAAGAGACAAGCCAGGAAGGCCGAAGACCTCGATAGGGACCTGAGGGCGATGCGTCGCGCCAGGGACGGCTTCAAAGACAGGCTCGACCGGGCCGAAGCAGAAAACACCCAGCTGCGGACAACCCTACGGAGGCTCCGGCAATCCCGGAGCCTCCGGCTCGGGCGGTCCCTGACGGCGCCCTATGGCATCGCCAGGAAGGCCGCACGGAAGCTGAAGGTCGCTGCGTCGTCGTTCCGTCTGCGGGCTTTCCGCCCGGCGGCGAAGCCCGCGCTCGCGCCGGCGCAGCCCGCTGGGGCTCTCCAGGCGGGGGCTGCTTCGACGCCGGCGCCGTCCAAGGCCCTGTCTTCGAAAGCCGCGCCTTCGAAAGCCGCGCCGCACACGGAAGCCGCGCCTTCGAAAGCCGCGCCGCACACGGAAGCCGCGGCGCGCACGGATGTTCCCGCGTACGAGCAACTCCTCCGCGACTTCCAGGCCTCCCCTTCGAAGGGAAGCCTGCTGAAACTGGTGATGCACGAATACTTCGTCAGGGGCGCCGTGGCGCTGCCTGCCTCAAGGATTTCGGAGCACAGGAGCCTGCTGTCGGGGCTCGCGGGCAAGGACAAGCAGATCCTCGAGAATATCGAAGGGCAGAACGCCCTCCTGGAATCCGGGATTTTCCTCTCCCCACGTCAGCCCAATCCCGGCTATTTGGTGGAGCGCGGCAGGGTCATGTACTGCGCGCACAGCACCGGGCATTTCAACAGCAACGGGTATTCAACCCGCACAGCCGGCCTCGTCACGGGCCTGGTGGACAACGGTGAGGACATCGTCGTCGCGGCCCGGCCCGGCTACCCGTGGGACGCGAAGACCGATGTGCCTGCACCCGGCCAGCGCCGGTTCGAACGCAGGATCGCCGGAGTACCGCACGTATTCAACCCCGGCCCGGACCTTTCGAAGGACCGCCTCGACCACTATCTGATGAGCGCCGCGGACGTGATCGTCCGCGAAGCACAGCGGAACCGCGTTGCCGTCATCCACGCGGCGTCGAACTACGTCACGGCGCTACCCGCACTCATGGCGGCGCGCCGGCTCGGGCTTCCCTTCGTCTACGAAGTCCGGGGCATCTGGGAGATCACCGAGCTTTCCAACAAGCCCTGGTGGGATGAAAGCGACCGTTTTCGGCTTGCGGTGAAGCTCGAAGCGCTCGTGGTTCAAGAGGCCGACCGGGTGCTGGCGATTACCAAGCAGGTCCGCGAGGAATTGATCCGCAGGGGCGCCGACGAGGCCAAGATCGAGCTGCTGCCAAATTCGGTCGACACTGACACCTTCAAGCCGATGCCTGCCAAGGCTGCCCTTCGCGCGAAGCTCGGACTCCCCGAAGGCTCCATCGTCATCGGCTACACCGGCAGCCTGGTTGCCTACGAGGGCCTGCCCGACCTTCTGGGAGCGACCAGGATCCTGGTGGATCAGGGCCTGGACGTGCGCTGCGTGATCGTCGGCGACGGCGCCCAACTTGGCGAGCTTCGGAAGACCGCCCAGGAGTTGGGGCTTGGCAAGCACGTGGTCTTCACCGGACGGGTTCCGGCGAAGTCCGTCAAGGACTACGTGAGCCTTTTCGACATCATGCCCTGCCCGCGGCGGCGTTTCCCGGTCACGGAAATGGTTTCGCCCCTCAAGCCACTCGAAGCCATGGCCAGCGGCAAGGCCGTTGTGCTTTCCGATCTTGGACCGTCGAGGGATCTTGCAGGCGGGGCGCAGGAGCGGGCGCTGCTTTGCAGCCCGGGCGATCCCGTTTCGCTTGCCGGCGTCCTGCGGCGTTTGGTGGAAGACCCGCGGCTGCGCTCGGAAATGGGCCGCCGTGCCCGGCTGTGGACCATTGAGCACAGGACGTGGGCGCAGGCTTCGGAAACGGCAGCGGCCACGCATGCCCAGGCCCGGACGATGTCCGGCACCATGGACGCAGGCAAGCCCCTCCGGGCGCACCGGATCGGCATCATCGCGGACCAGTTCACCATGGAAGGGCTGCTTCCGGAGGCCGAGTTCGTCGTCCTTGAGCCTTCCACCTGGCGGCGCCAGCTCGAGGTGGAAGCCATCGATGCGCTGTTCGTCGAGTCCGCGTGGGAGGGCGTGGACGGATTGTGGCGGCAAAAGGTCGGGTTCTACGGGGATGAGCCGTTTGCCGTCCTGAGGGAACTGTTGCGGTACTGCAACGCGAACTCGGTGCCGACGGTCTTCTGGAACAAGGAAGATCCCGTGCACTTCAACCGGTTCAGGGTTACGTCCAAGTACTTTGACCATGTGTTCACCACGGATGCCGAATGCATCCCGAGGTATCTCGAAAGCGCCGGCAGCCGGCTGAGGACCGTAGCTTCGCTGCCGTTCTACGCGCAGCCGGGCCTTCACAACCCGCTTCCGCCGAAGCGGCCATACGAACATTCCGTCGCCTACGCGGGTTCCTATTACGGGGAAAAATACCCCAAGCGGTCCGCTGAACTGGTGCGCCTGCTTGGGGCTGCGAAGAGCTTCGGCCTTGCCATCTACGACCGCCAGCACCTCAACCCGGACAGCCCGTACCGTTTCCCGGCGGAACTGGCCGGTTTCGTCCGCGGCGGCTTGGCCTACGGGGACATGGTGGACGCCTACAAGGCGCACCCGGTCCATATCAATGTCAATTCCGTGGATGCCTCGCCCACCATGTTCTCCAGGCGGGTCATGGAAATTGCGGCTTCCGGGGGTGCCGTTGTGAGCGGAACGGGCCGGGGTGTCAGCGAGGTCCTCAATGGGCTGGTGCCGGTGGTTTCCAGCAAGGACGAAGCCGAACTCATCATTGAAGAGTGGATGGGCAACGAAGAGGTCAGGCTGCGTGATGCCTGGCTGGCTTACCGTTTCGTCCACCGCGGGCACACGGCGGGCCATCGCCTTGCCCTCGCGCTCCGTACCGCGGGCCTGGTGGTCCGGGCGCCGGAGCTGCCTTCCTACGCCGTCTTCCTCACCGAGGCCACACAGGAGCAACTGGCGAGGCTTGAAGCCCAGACTGTCCCGCCGCGGCTTGTCTACGCCCCTTCCGGGTCCGGCGGCTTCAGCGCCGCCGTCGACGTCGAGGATGCCTGCCGGAAGGCGGCCGGAGAAGGCATTGACTTCCTCGGCTCCCTGCCGGACGACATCGCCGACCGGACGGCGTTCGAAGACCTTCTGACGGCCGCCAGGTTTGGCGACTGGGATCGGCTCGGCTTCAGCGAATCCGGGCTTGAAACAAAGGGGCTGGGCCTCCTCCAGGCCGGTCCCGGGGCGGAGCAACTGCCTGCCCTCACGGCTACCCGCGGCGGGAACGGGGAAGCGGAACTGACGCTCCGCAGGACCCTGCTTCGCGAGGAACGTCCGGCGGTTGTCCGCGACGAGGTTTCCCGGAAACAGACTGTCCTGGTCGCGGGGCACGATCTGAAGTTCGCGAATGGAATCGTGGAAGAGCTCCAGCACGAAGGACATACCGTCGTCTTCGACCGGTGGCATGACCATAACAAGCATGATCCGGAGCAGAGCGAAGCACTCCTGAAGACCGCAGACATCGTCTTTTGCGAGTGGGGCCTCGGCAACGCCCTGTGGTACTCCAAGAACAAGCTTCCGCACCAGCGGCTTGTGATGCGGGTCCATTCCCAGGAAATCTTCCGCCCGTACCTCAAGGACGTCGCGTTCAACGCCGTCGATTCGGTGGTCTTCGTCGGTCGGCACATCGCCGATATCGCCGTGCGGGACCACAACGTGCCATCCAAGAAGGCCCTGATCGTGCCGAACCCGGTGAATCCGGCAGCGGACGCTCGCGCCAAGGACGATGACCACCGCTTCAATCTCGGCCTGGTCGGAATCGTCCCGGCCCAGAAACATCTGGACAGGGCGCTGGATGTGCTCAAGGCCCTTCGGACAAACGACCAGCGCTACAGGCTGTTCGTCAAGGGCAAACGGCCCGAGGAGTTTGCCTGGATGGCCAAGAGGCCCGAAGAAATGCGCTTCTACGAAGAGCAGTACGCACGGATCGCGGAAGACCCCGAGCTGGCCGGCGCCGTGACGTTCGACCCCCATGGCAATGACATGGCGGACTGGTACACAAAGATCGGCGTGGTCCTGTCCGTAAGTGACTTCGAATCGTTCCACCTGACCCTTGCCGACGGCGCCATGAACGGCGCCGTGCCAAGCAGCCTCGCCTGGCCGGGGGCCGACCAGATCTACCCCACGTCATGGCTGGCCGCGAGCATCGAAGAGATGGTGCAGCAGATCCAGGCGAAGACAGCTTTCCCGGAGGAGTGGCGTGAGAACGCGGCCGCGGCAAAGGCCTTCGTGGAGCGGCGTTTCAGCAAAGAGAAGGTACTCACCGCCCTTTGTGCACAGATCCTTGGCGCGCCCGGGCGGACGGACGGCGGTCGGTAGTTGGTTTTGATTCCTAGTTCTGCCCGGGACTTGCTCGCGGCCTCGTTCCGCGATGCCGCGAATGCCGCGTCGGGGTTCGACGGTTCAAACGTGCGCCTGGGCGAGTTGCCTCCCGGCGGGCCCGCCGGATTCGTCCTTGAAGCGGATGCCGGATCAGGCGGTCAGTGGGACGTCCGGCTGGAGATCCCCGAGGGGGTGCACCTTGTGGCCCATGGCCACAGTGCGGCCTTTTGGTCGGATGAGGTCCAGTTCGGTGAACTGCACCTTGAATCCACGACGGCGGCGCGCCTGTCCGTTGAGGCGGGGCCCGGGGGGCGGCGGCTCGCGTTGGCGGGCCATGGCGGCGGCGTACGCATCCGCCTGCAACTCGACCGCTTCCTGCTGAAGGACCGCGGCATCGGGCGCCCGGGCATGAACTGGCTCCGGCACGATTCCGGGCGCTCCTTCAACTACCTCCTGGATCGGGCCGAAGGTGCGAACCGTTCCGACGGGTCATCGGCGGGCAAGCTCCTGGTGGTTTTCTCGGCCATCGGCGCCGAACACGACTTCACCTTCAACTACCGTGCATCCCTGGAACAGAGCCGGCTGTCCAAGGTATTCATCATGGATGACTTCGGGCGGCAGGGCTCCTACTACTGGATGGACCACGGTGACGACTCGATTTTCCACGAGGCCCAAGGCCTGCTTGCCAAACTCGTGGAAGACCTCGGCGTCGCGCTCGAGGACGTCATATTCGCTGGTTCCTCGAAAGGCGCCACCGCGGCCCTGCTGCACGGCGTGACCCTGGGTGTCGGGAAGGTCGTGCTGGGTGCCCCCCAATACCGGGTGGGGGACTACCTGTTCCACGCTGCCCCGCAGATCCTGGACTTCATGACGGGTGGGGCCACGGAGGAGCACCGCCGGTTCCTCAACGACAGGGCCAGGGAGATCCTGGCCAATGGACACCGCAGCACCGCCATCCGCGTGGCGGTCGGCTCCGCGGACCACCACCTGGCCTCCCATGTGGAACCGCTCCTGGACGACGCCCGCGCTGCCGGTTACGAACCCGCCAGCCTGGTGCTGCCCGGCCTGCCCCACAGCGAGATCGGCCAGGTCTTCAAGCACCTGCTGTCCGCCGAAGTGGCGGACTTCGAGCAGGGCAGCGGGCAGGAGCCGTTGCCGTACGCGTTGACCCGCCAGCCGGGGTCGGTCACCCTCCAATGCTGGCCCGGGAACGGAGAAACCCTTGCGGTCCACCTGTTCGGCAAAGCCGGCATCCTCGAACAGCGTCCGCCGAGCGGTGACACGGACTTCATCTTCCCGTTGCCCGACGACGAAGGGCAGGTGCGTGCGAGGGTCTTCCGCCGGTCTGTGCCCGGGTCCGCCGTCCGTGCCTTCACCACGCATTGGGTCTAGCTCCGCCGGGACAGGAGATTTGTGGAATTGGAACGTGGAACCCTGGGACGGCGGCGCTTCGTGGCGCTCGCCGGGCTGGGCACAGTGGCAGCTCTTTCGGCCACCGGGTGCACGGCGTCGGACGACACAGCCCCGCAGCCACTCCCGAGCAACGCGTCCATGCTCGATGCCTTCCTCGCCCGCCGCGGCGGGCCGATCGGCACCAACGGGCAGACGGCCATCGCGTTCCGCTGCGACCACCACCTGAACAAGTTCGTATCCAATGTGCTGCCCCTGCACCGGAAGTACTCGATTCCGGTGACGATCGCGACCTTGTCGCAGATGGCCGCCGTCGAACGCGGACCGAACGGCAGCGATTCGGTGACGTTCGCACAGCTCCAGCAGTACGCGCTGGAGAACGGTTTCGAGATCGGTAACCACAGCGCCACCCACCGCGACGCGGATTCCGAGCCGCGGCTGCGCGCAGAGATCGTGGACTCCCGCCGCTCCTTGGCACAGTCTTTGCCGAAGCTGCCCATCGAATTGTTCATCCCGCCCGGAGTCGGCGGCACGAACTACCTGGGATTCAACGGCGGAGCGACCCTGTCGGCGTTCTCTGAAAATCCAGCGGGGCGGCTCATCATGGAGGAGCACGCCCTGTCGACCGGAACCATACGGGGCTTTTGGTCGATGACGGGCGAACCCCTGTCGAACCTGGGCCGGGGCCACATCCCCTTCGAGAGCCTCGACGCGATAAGCCGCGGACAGGGCTACGTCAAGCTCGCCCGACGCCAGCGGCGGGGTGCCTGCTTCATGTACCACCCCAGCGGCCTCAATGCTGCCGAACTCAACGCCCTCGAAGGGTTCTTCGAATGGTGCGCGTCGGAACGCGATGCCGGGCGCCTTGAGATCCTTACTGTAGGCGGGCTGATGACCGCGCGGATTGACAGCGCAGACCGGCACGACCTGCTGTCAGCTCCCGGGGTGGGCGGACCCGCCTGGGACGGCTGGAACGTGCCGGCCGAGCAATGGACCCTGCTTCAGGAGGACGGCCAGGACGTCGCGCGCAGCCGCACGCCCACCGCCGTCCTTGGCACGGACTTTCCGCTAAGTGGGCACGCCGGCTCGCCGCGGCAGTTGCGCGTCTCCCTCCGCTCCCTCCGAGGCTGCCGCGTGAGGCTGCGAGTATTCGACGCCGGATCGGCAGCGGGCCTGGACGTCACCAAGGATGTGGTGCTGCGGGCCTCGCCCGATTTCGTCACCGTCCGCCAGTACCTCACGCTCCCGTTGACGGGAACGGACACCCTCCGCCTCAGCCTCACCGCGACCACGGGCGGGGGTGATCTTGATGTCCGGCAGCCCGAACTCCTCGCCGCCTGAGTGCGGCCGGGCCGCATCCAAGGGGGTCCTGCGCAGGACGGTGCTGTCGCTCGGCATTGCCCTGGGCGCCGGGACCGCGCTCACGCGCTCCACCGCCGGGCCCGGGCCGGGACGCGCGGCTGCGGATCCCAATTCCGTCACGGACCAGCCATCAGCCGACCCCGGGTCCGTCCTCGACGCTCCTGCCCAGCGGCCAGGTCCCACGATGCCCACGAAGTCGCTCGCGACCGCGCACGGCAAGGCAGTCACCTTGACCACCAGGATGGCCAAACCTTCCGCGCCGCTCCGCCGCTACCGGAACGTGTTCATGGGTGACCCGGACGTCACCGCGGAGTTCTTCCGGACCGGGCAGGGAGTCCTGAAGATTGCGGCCTCCGCGGCGGGCCTGAGCGGCCAGCTCCAGATCCTCGACGCCGCCACCGGCGTCAGGGAGAAACAGATCAACCCGTTCCCCGGCAACGGCGGCGGTGTCGGGGGTACGGCGTATGACGCCCCAAGCGCCACGCTGTTCGCCTTCGGAGCCGAAAACATCGTCCAACGAGTGTCTTCCTCCGGGACGGTCTCCACGGGATACAGCACGGCGAAAGGGACAACCAACGCGTCCTTCGCCGTGGCGACGGATTCGAAGGGCCGCATCTGGAACGGCAACTACCCCTCCGGCAACGCCACGCGCTTCGACCCTGCCAGCGGGTCCACCCTTAACACCGGCCGGCTCCGCGCCGACACCCAGTACGTCCGCTCCCTTGCCATCGACTCCTCGGACACGGTCTACGCGGGGACAGGGGCCAGTAATCCGGCCATCTTCAGCTGGGACACGGACAACCCCGGGAGCGTGCGCGAGATTCCGCTGCCTTGGAGGATTCCCACGGGTTTCGTGCGGCGCATTGAAGCCCACCGCGACCTCCTCTTTGTGTACGTCGTCGGGCCGGACGGCAAGACGATCTTCAGCGTTTACCGGACGTCAACGGGTACTTGGCTGACGCCCCCATGGAAGTGGCTGCCGTCCGGAATGGTCACTGCCTCTTCGGACGATAACTCCGAGGCGTACGCGGTCTGGAGCGGCGCGGGCTCACATCGGCTGATGCGTATCGACACCCGGACGCTCGAAGCGGACTACGTGTGCCTCGTTCCGGGGCCGCCCGAGGCGATGGAATTCGAGGCGTCCGGCAGCCAGGGCTACCTGAACCTGCTGTGCGGAAGCGGCAAGGGTTTCCGGGTTGCCAGGATCTCACTCGACAGCGGGAACAGCGTCCGTGATGTGCCGGCCGAGCTCGCCCCGCGTATCTTCAAGCTGCAAACCCTCATCGCCCCCGCGGGCAACAAAGTCTTCTTCGGCGGCTACCTCGGCGACGGGATCGGCAGCCTCGACCTCGTCACGCGCCGGACCTGGCGCTCCGCCCCCGCGGCGGGCATCCGGCAGATCGAAGGGATGCTGTCCTACAACGCCAGGACCCTCTACATCGGTTCCTATACCGGCGGGGTCATTTTCCGCTTCAACCCTGCCACCGGGTCCGTCAAGAAGCTGATCGAACTGCGGGACAAGTACCTGCAATCGCGGCCCATCGCATGGACCACCGCAGGGAGCCGGGTCGTCGCCGGCACCATCCCGGACTACGGCCGCAGCGGCGGCGCTCTCGTCCTCATCGACCCGGCCGACGACTCGACCCGCGTAATCGTGGATCCGGTCCCGGGGCAGTCCATCCTGGGACTGGTCGGCGAGGGCGACGTCGTCTACGGCACGACCGGAATCAAGGGTGGCCACGGAGCACCCAACGATGCCACCCCCGCCCATGTCTTCGCCTGGAACGTCGCACAGGGAAGGATGCTGTGGAAGCAGGCGCTGCCGGGAGAAGTGGAGATCAACAGCCCCCTCCTGGTGCGCGGCGGACTCTACGTGAGTACCAGCAACGGGGTGGTCCAGATGGGCAAGGCCGACGGAACGCCGGTGGCCACGTACCGGCTCCTCGAGCGTTGGGCGGCCGCGAAATACCGCACGAGCAGCATCGAAGCGCTCCCGGGGAGCAACCGGATCGTGCACCTGTGCGGCGGCACAGTGACCCTACTGGATCTCGAGCGAAAAACGCGTACTGAGCTCCTGCGGGGTACTTACTCGGATTTGGCCGTCGGCAGGCAGAACAAACTGCTCCTCGTCGACAACGGCACGGACGTCGTCGAGCTCGCTGTCGGCGCCTAAGCGGCGCCCCGGCGGGGGCCTGACTGGTTCCCCTGCCCGGCTCGGGTAACCCCGGGCCCGGGGAGGCGGGGACGCTCCCTCCACGGCCGTCCCTGCCGCTACTCAGGGTTCGGGGCAGGACCGAGTAGTCGGCCCCCGGTGAGCACGCCAAATTGAGTACTATTCGCCCCATTTCCCGCATGAGCAACCGTACAAAGTGGAGTACACACTACTCGTGACGGGCCTTCGCCGCGACGGCTCCAATGGAGCATGGCTGGTCCCCAAGACCGGCTTCTGGTCCCTGGGGGTCTCGGTATGTGCGGTCTCTTCAAGCTTGCCAAGCCCGTTCCTCGCCATGCGTCGACGGAGCTGCTCCGATGAGCGCCGGGAAGTTGATCCGGCGGAGATCCGTGCTGTCACTTGCCGTTGTCTTAGGAGCCAGCGCCGGGATCGGACTCCCGGTCGCCGGAACGGTTCCGGCTGCAGCGCAGTCCCTTGCGAGCAGTTTCGGGCAACGAATCCCGCTCGCTACCGTCGGAACTGAGCAGTCCCGCCTTCTGCGCAGGTACCGCAACGTCTTCCTGGGCGTCCCCCAGGTGACCGCCAGGTTCTTCAGGACAGGGGCCGGCGTACTCAAGATTGCCGGCGGAAGCTCGGGCCTGGCGGACCAGCTCCAGATCCTCGACGCCGCCACGGGAGTCCGGGAGGCATCCCTGGTGCCGTTTGCGGGGAACGGGGGCGGCGTAGGGAACTCCGCGATCGACGCCGGAACCGGGGACCTGCTTGCCTTCGGCGCGGACAATACAGTCAAACGGGTCACTGCCTCGGGAACCATTTCGGACGCCTATGATACGGCGCCCCTCTCGACCTACTCGTCGTTCGCCGTCGCCGTCGACTCCAAGGGCGGGGTGTGGAACGGCAACTATCCCACCGGGAACACCACGCGGTTCGATCCGGTGACCCGGACGACTTTGGAGACCCCCCGTGTCCGCCCCGACACCCAGTACGTCCGGGCGCTCGCGGTCGACGGCTCCGACAACGTCTTTGCCGGAACCGGGTCCCAGAACCCGAGCCTGTTCACCTGGCATATGGACACCCCGGAGGAGATCCGCGAAATCCCCCTGCCCGACGCCAACGCGTCGGGGTTCGTGGAACGCGTCGATGCCCACGCCGATGTGCTCTTTGCCTATTACGACGGCGCCGACGGAACCCAGAAGTTCAGGGTGTACCGGATCTCCACCGGCACGTGGCTCACCCTGCCGTGGACCTGGATTCCTTCCGCACGGACTTCTGCCGCGGCGCCCGGCTCCTCGGATGTCTACGCCGTCTGGAATACCGTGGGTGTCCACAAGCTCATGCGGATCGACACGAAGACCATGGACGCTACGTATGTGTGCCTTGTTCCGGATACTGCCCGGGCCATGGACGTGGAGGTTTCGGGAACGGACACCTTCGTGAATATCCTGTGCGGGAGCGACGGCCAGTACCGCTCTGTACGGGTCTCCGTCACCGATCAGGCGGTCCTCGCGGACGTGGCGGCCGGCTTCGCTGCCCAGACCTTCAAGGTGCAGGGACTCCTGGCCTCCGCAAGCGAAAACAAGGTCTACTTCGGCGGCTACAGGGGAGACGGCGTCGGGAGCGTCGACCTCTCCACCTGGGCCACGTGGAGGTCGCCGCTGGGGAGCGGGATCGCGCAGATCGAAGGCATCTTCGAATACGACGCGTCCACAATTTACATCGGCTCCTACACCGGCGGCGTGTTGCTCCGCTTCAACCCCGTCACAAAGACGATCAAAGAACTGGTCGAGCTGCGGAAAGCCTATTTCCAGTCCAGGCCGATCTGCTGGGCCCTGGCCGGCGGCAGGGTGGTCGCCGGGACCATCCCGGACTACGGGCGGAACGGCGGGGCGCTCGCCATCCTGAACCCGGCCGACGACGCCGACATCAGGGTGGTGTCCGCACCGGTGCCCGGGCAGTCCGTGCTGGGCCTGGTCGGTGAGGGCGACATCGTGTACGGCACCACCGGGATCATGGGCGGACAGGGGGCGGGCAACGACACCAAGCCCGCCTACGTCTTCGCCTGGGATGTCGTGCAGGGCAGGCTGTTGTGGGCCCGCCCTTTCACCGGCGAAGTGGAGATCAACAGCCCCATCCTGGTCAACGGGATCCTGTATGTGAGCACGAACAACGGGGTGATCCGGCTCAACAAGGCCAGCGGCTTGCCTGTCGCGACCTACCAGCTCCTCAACCGTTCCGTCGCCCCCGGGTACAGGACCAGCACTATCAAGTACCTTCCCAAGGCCAGCGGCATCCTTCACATCAGCGGAGGCACAGTCACGCTCCTGGACCCGTACTGGCAAACCCGGAAGGAAATCCTGAGGGGTGCATACAGCGAAATGACGGTCAGCAAGGACGGCCGGTTGTTCGTCGTCGAAGACGGCACCAACATCGCCGAAGTCGACACCGTGCAGCGGCCGACGATCCGCTCCGCAGCGGACCTGGTCTCGGTGGGGCCTACCGGCGGTTTGAGTGTCTGCCGTTCCCTCGGCAACGGAAAATTCGGGGATCCGATCCGTGCGGACTCCGGTTTCGGCGGCTATGTACGGTCCGCGCATGTCGTGGACTGGAACCGAGACGGGGTCTTCGACGTCCTGACAAGCCACAGCGACGGGTCCCTGCAACTGCACCGCGGCCTGCCGCGGGGCGGATTCATGCAGCCGACCGTCCTGGCGAAAACGGGCTGGGGCGCCGTCGATCTCACCGTGGGAATCTGGGGCACGTCGCTGTCGGTCCTCGCGATGGATCCGGCCAGCGGCATCCTGCGAGCCTGGCCGGTCCTCAGCACCGGCGTGCTGGGAACGCCGGCCACGATCGGCACCGGATGGCAAGGCCGGAACTTCGTCCTCATGGTTCCGTCGCGGTCCACCAGTTCGTGCCTCATCGTCAACCAGGGCGGCTCGCTGTATCGCTACTCGCGCGTTTATGGGGGTAGGGTCACCACGGCCCCGGTCCGGCTCGGCGCCGGCGGATTCTCCGCGATGACGGCCTTCTCGCCCCTTTACGGGCACCGCCCGGACCTGAACGGAATCGGCTGGATCGACGCCAACGGCGCGGTCAAGTACACGGACATCGCGCCCAGCTCAGTGGGCAGCAACATCAGCTACCCGTTCCTTCTCAAGGGCCACAAACTGGCAAGTACCTGAGACGGCCTGGATTGCCTCCCCGGACGTCCTCCGGTTCCCTTTCGCTTGACGGCGGCGGGGGCTAGCCTATAACCAAACGCTCAACGGACGTCAAGCATGCTGGGTGCAGCAATGTCAGGAGAGCACGTGCACGGTGGTCTCATACCCTTCAGCCGTCGGCGGGCAATGCAGTTGTTTGCCGGCCAGCTCGCAGCGGTGCCTGCGCTCCTCCAGGGCGCCGGTTTCGCGCGTGCAGCCGAGACTCCGGGCCCCTACCCGTTCGGATTCAACCAGGCGCTTCTCGACAACTTCGTTGCGCGCCACGGCGGTGCGATCGGGACTGCGGGGCGGGCGGCTGTCGCTTTCCGCTGCGACCACCACCTGAACAGATTCAAGGCCGTACTCCTGCCCCTGCACCAGAAATACGCCATTCCGGTGACCATTGCGGCGATGTCCCAAATGCCTGCCGTGGAAACGGGCCCCGGAGGAAGCGAACTGATGTCCTTCCCGCTGCTCCAGAAGTGCGCCTTGGAGAACGGCTTTGAAGTAGCGAACCACAGCGCTACGCACCGTGACGCTGCTTCGGACCTGCGCCTTCGGGAAGAGATCGAGCAGGCCCGGTGGTCCCTGGCACGGTCATTGCCAAAGCTGCCAATCGAGCTGTTCGTTCCCCCCGGCGTCGGCGGCACGAACTATCAGGGATTCAACGGCGGGGCGACGTGGTCGTCGTTCGAGAAATACCTGGCCGGCCGGCTCATTACCCAACATCACGCGCTGTCAACCGGATACATGCCCGGGTACTGGTCCATGACGGGACAGCCGCTGCTTAACATGGGCCGGAGCCACATTCGAATCGATGATGCGGCCGTCGCGTGGCGCGGGAAGGACTTCGTCAATGCGGCCCGCAAGCAGCTCAAGGGTGTTTGTTTCATGTACCACCCCAGCGCTCTCGATGCTGCGGCCCTTGCCGCCCTTGAAGACTTTTTCGCCTGGTGCGCGAGCGAACGGGACGCCGGCCGGCTGGACATCCTGACCGTGGGCGGCCTGATGCTCGCCCGAATTGACAGTTCGTCCCGGCATGACCTGCTGGGCGGCGACCTGGGGTTCAGGAATGGCTGGAACGGTTGGAACGGGTTGTCGGCGAAGTGGTCCCTCCGATCGGAGCAGGGCGGATACTTTGCGCGCCGTGGAGCGGCTTCGACCGGGCTCTTCAAGGATTTCCTGCTCGGCGCCCACGCCGGCTCCACGAGGCAACTGCGGATGTCCGTGCGCTCCGGCACCGGGGTGCGGCTGAAGCTCGAGGTGATCGATGCCGAATCACCCACACGGTTCAGTGCTGCCAGATACATCACTGTGCGCGGCTCGGGGACCTTCACTCCGCTGCATCAGTACATCACCCTTCCGCTAACCGGGACGCGGACCGTCCGGGTTCGGATCACACCCGTGACCGGCGGCGAACTCCTTGTCCAGGCACCGCAACTGCTCGCGGCGTAAAGGCAGGACATGAATAGGTAGGGAAGTCATGAATGACCAAGAGGCGCACGGCAACAATCCTCCGCATATCCGCAGAAGGTCGGTATTGTCCCTCGCCGTTGTCCTGGGGGCAGGCGCAGGGCTCGGGCGCCTTGCAACGAGCGCCCCTCCGGCAGCGGCGCAATCCCTCGACACCGTTTTCGGTGCGGGCATTGGGCTGACAACCGTCGGAACTGAGCCCTCGGCAGTCCTGCGCCGGTACCGCAATGTCTTTTCGAGCATTCCGCAGGTAAACGCCGGATTCTTCCGGACAAGCACCGGAGCCCTCAAGATCGCCGGCGGAAGCTCGGGGCTGGCGGACCAACTTCAAATCCTGGATGCTGCCACGGGAGTCCGGGAGTTGTCCCTTGTTCCCTTCCCCGGCAGTGGCGGGGGCGTGGGAAAAACGGCCGTTGAAGCCGGAACGGGAGCCTTGCTGGCGTTCGGGGCAGACGACACAGTCAAGCGGGTGACCCTCTCGGGAACCATCTCGGATGCCTACCAGACAGCACCGATGTCGAGTAATGCGGCTTTTGCGGTCGCCGTGGACTCAAGGGACAGAGTATGGAACGGCAACTATCCAACGGGCAACACCACCCGGTTCGACCCGCGAACGGGTACAACGCTGCATACCGTTCGTGTCCGTCCGGACACTCAGTATGTCCGTTCGCTTGCCATCGATGATTCGGACCGCGTCTTTGCTGGAACCGGCTCGCAGAACCCAACCGTGTTCACCTGGCACGCCGACAGCCCCGAGCAGATCCGGGAAATCCCCCTGCCGGATGCCAGGTCGAACGGATTCGTCCACCGCATCAATGCCCATGGGGACGTCCTTTTCGTCCATTTCGATGGCGCCGACGGGATGCTCCGGTTCGAGGCCTACCGGATCTCCAGCGGCACCTGGCTCACCCTGCCATGGGACTGGATGCCCTCGGCAATGACCAGCGCCTCGGCACCCGGCTCCTCCGACGCGTACGCCGTGTGGAATACCGTGGGTGTCCACAAGCTTATGCGGATCGACACGAAGACCATGGAAACTGCGTATGTTTGCCTGGTTCCGGACACTGCCCGGGCCATGGACGTGGAGGTTTCCGGAACGGACACCTTCGTGAATATCCTGTGCGGGAGCGACGGCCAGTACCGCTCCGTCAGGGTTTCTGTCGGCAGCCAGTCGGTTATCCGGGATGTCGAGGCGGATTTTGCCGCCCAGACCTTCAAACTGCAGGCACTCATGGCGTCCCAGTCCGAAGACAAGATCTATTTCGGCGGGTACACGGGCGACGGCATTGGAAGTGTCGGGATCACGTCACAGGCCACCTGGCGGTCGCCGCTGGGGAGCGGGATCGCCCAGATCGAAGGCATGTTTGAATACGATGCGTCCACGATCTATGTCGGTTCCTATACCGGCGGTGTGTTGCTCCGCTTCAACCCGGTGACCCAGTCGGTAAAGCGGCTCATTGAGCTGCGCTACCCCTATTACCAGTCGAGGCCGATCTGCTGGGCTGCTGCCGGTAACCGGGTGGTCGCCGGGACCATCCCGGACTACGGGCGGAACGGCGGGGCACTTGCGATCCTCAATCCGGCCGACGACACCGACATCAAGGTAGTGTCCGCACCGGTACCAGGGCAGTCGGTGCTGGGCCTGGTCGGCGAGGGTGACGTCGTCTACGGGACGACGGGAATCATGGGCGGACTGGGCTCGAGCAACGACCTCAAGCCAGCCCACGTGTTTGCTTGGAATGTCGTGCAGGGTCGGTTGTTGTGGGCGCGGCCATTCATCGGTGAGGTGGAAATCAACAGCCCGATCATGGTCAACGGGATTCTTTACGTGAGCACGAACAATGGCGTGATCCGGCTCAACAAGACCAGCGGTTCGCCGGTGGCGACGTATCAGCTCCTCTATCGCACCGCGGCCCCCGGATACAGGACCAGCACCATCAAGTACCTCCCCAAGGCAAGCAGCATCGTCCACCTGAGCGGGGGCACCGTCACCGTATTGGACCCCTACCGGCAAACCCGGAAGGAAATCCTCCGGGGCTCGTACACGGAAATGGTGGTCAACAAGCAGGGCAGGCTCTTCTTCGTCGAAGACACCATGAGCATCGTTGAAGTCGATGCCGTCCAGCGTCCCACGATCCGCACGGCCGCTGATCTGGTTTCGGTGGGGCCCAACGGCTGGCTGAATGTCTGCAGGTCTTTGGGTGGCGGCAGCTTCGGCAACCCGATCCGTGCAGACTCCGGGTTCGGCGGGTTTGTCCGGTCCGCCCATGTCGTGGACTGGAATGGCGACGGCGTCTTCGATGTGTTGACCAACCATAGCGACGGGACACTGCAACTCCACCAGGGCCTCCCGAATGGCGGGTTCATGCCGCCGACGATCGTGGGCCTATTAGGCTGGGGCCTCGTGGACCTGACCGTCGGCGTCTGGGGCACGTCGCTGTCCGTTCTTGCGATGGACCCGGTCAGCGGCATCCTGAGGGCCTGGCCGGTGCTCACCACCGGCGCGCTGGGAACGCCGTCCACGATCGGCACGGGATGGCAGGGCCGGAACTTCGTCCTCATGGTTCCGTCGCGCTCCACCAGTTCGTCCCTCATCGTCAACCAGAACGGCTCGCTGTACCGCTACTCACGGGTGTATGGGGGCAAGGTCACCACCACGCCCGTGCGGCTCAGCACCGGCGGATTCTCCGCGATGACGGCCTTCTCACCGCTCTACGGACACCGCCCGGACCTGAACGGAATCGTCTGGATCGACGCAGCCGGGGCGGTGAAGTACACGGACATCGCGCCAAGCTCCGTCGGCAGCACCATCAGTTACCCGTTCATACTCATGAGCCACAAGTTTGCGAGTACCTGAGCCTGACCGGATGCCTAGCCGGAGACCGCAGGCCCGGCCGGCGTTCCCAGGTGCAAAGGAGTCTGGGCAAGGGGCTCACCCCACCCTGACAACGCAAGGTCAACAAACGGGTTCAGCACCGTCCTGTATGGCATGTTGTGGCCCTCGGCGAAGTGTTCGACGACGATCCTCACGTTGCCGTCGCTCGAGACCCCTGAGCGGGGCTCCATGCCAAGGGCGGCTGCGAAGGGACCCAGATGGTTGTCCAAGTGGTGGGGGTCGTCGTCGTTCTGGACGTACAGGATCTGGTGGTCAAGCTGCGGCGCCGCTGCGTACGCGGCAGCCAGATCACACCGCGCCCCGAGGCTCTTGAGCTGCTTCTCGGAGGCGAATTCAGGGTAAAGGCGCTTGACGTAGTTCCGCACCGACTTGAGCCAATACTTCCGGATGTTTGTCTGCGGATTGAAGACCAGGGCACGGCTTTCCGGGGTCCTGGAAGCCAGCGCGAGCGAGGCGAACCCGCCGCCCGAGCCGCCCATGAAGAGGATTTTCCTGACCCCCAGCTGCCGGGCGGCCCGCCGTACCAGTTCCGCGTACCGCTCGGTGAGGTCTTCCTGGGCGCTCCCGGTGAACCACGCCAGTTCCAGGTCGTCGTGCGGTTCGAGGGCGGTGTCGGCGAGGAACATCAGGTTCTCCGGCCTGCCTTCCAGAGTGGCAAGCCACTCGAACCGGGGGAGGCTGTACTTCTCGCGGTTCAGCGCTCCGTGGCTGATCACGAGCAGGGTGTCCGAGCCGTTGTTCTGGATGAGGCTGCACAGGCCGTAGGACTGGCCGGCGGCTGGCGCGATCCGATGGTGCGCCCGCCCCACCTGTGAGGCATCGAAGTCATCAAGGCCGGCCCAATCCAGGATCGGTGCCTTGTGCCTCCTGTCGTGGGCCGGAACGTCGGCGGGGGCTTCGAGGAGCCCGGCCGGCAGGCAGCCAAGCAGCTTGCCCGCCACTTCACGGTAGACGGCGTCGTGCAGGTTGTACGGTGCCGCGCCCCATTTGTGGGTGCGCGAAGTCCATGTCCTGGAGTGGCTCAGCACATTGACGCCGCGGCCGCGGAGGAATGCGGCGTAGCGGGCAAATTTGGCGTTTGCCTCCTCCGAAGAAAGACCGAAGGGCAACTCGGCGTCCAGGCCGTTCTCGTCGGCGTGTGCCCACGCGAGGTCCAGGACGTAGGTGCGCGGAAGGAGCGCCTTGCCCGCCAGGAAGCCGAGGAACTCTTCCGCGGCTTCGCACCAAAGACCGAAATGCTCCTCGGTGCCGAACGCGATGGTCTGCGTGGCGCCGGAACCAGCCGCGACGTACTTGACGCGCTCGGGAGAACGCGTCAGGTACGTCCCGTCGCCAAGCCGGTCCACACCGAAGCGTTCGTCGAAGAGATCCCAGAGCACGATGTCGGTGCTTGGGAGGCGCGTCTCGATGTCAGCCCGCAGGGAAGCGGCGATATCGGCCTGCAGGACGCGCACGGCGGCCGGACGGGTAGCAGTGGTTGCCAGCACCGCTTCGCTTGGACCGCCCATTGCGCTAATGAGGGATTGGCGGGACACCAGGCCCGCCTGCTGCAAAGCGTGGCCGGGAAAATGGTCAACTATGGCGGAGGCAGGGCCTCCGCCATAGGAGAAGACTTTCAGGGGACGCATCAATCAGACGCGGACGGTACGTTCGTCAAGGTCGGAGTGGCCGAATTCTTCGATGCGGCTGCCGATGCTCAACAATTCAGCGATGGCGGCAACTGTCCGTTCCGAAGCCTTGCCGTCCCCATAAGGGTTCACGGCGTTGGCCATCGCGTCGAAGTGGGCCCCATCGTGTAGCAGCCGGTCTACCTCTGCGACGATCCGGTCTTCGTCCGTTCCGATCAGCGCCACCGTGCCGGCGGCTACGGCTTCGGGGCGTTCGGTGTTGTCGCGCATCACGAGGACCGGCTTGCCCAGGCTCGGAGCTTCTTCCTGGACTCCGCCGGAATCGGTCAGCACGATGTGGGCAAGCGAGAGCATGCGGGTGAATTCGCCGTAGGCCAGCGGCTCCGTGACGACCACGTTGTCCTTGCCTTCGAGCGCGGGCAACACGGCTTCGCGGACCACCGGGTTCTTGTGGGCCGGGAGCACGATCACCATGTCAGGCTCTGCATCGGCGATCCGGGCGAGGGCCCGGCCGACGCCGCGCATGGCATCGCCTTGGTTTTCGCGGCGATGAGTCGTGACCAGGAGGATCTTCCGGCCGCTCGACGCGAGGTCTTCAAGCTGCGGGTCCGTGAAGGGAATCTGCTTCCCGACAGTCGTCAGGAGGGCATCAATGACCGAGTTTCCGGTGACGACGATATCTTCGTGGTTGACGCCCTCGGCGAGCAGGTTCGCCTTGCTGACACTCGTCGGCGCCAGGTGGAGGCTTGCAATCTGGCTGGTGATCTTGCGGTTCGCTTCTTCCGGGAAGGGCGAGAAGAGGTCGCCGCTTCGCAGGCCGGCTTCGACGTGGACCACCGGGATCCCGTGGTAGAAGGCTGCGATCGCGCCGGCGGTCGACGTCGTGGTGTCCCCCTGGACAACGACGGCGTCGGGCTTCTTGTCGGCGAAGAGCTTGTCCAGACCGTCAATGGTCCGCGTCATGATGGCGGAGAGGGACTGACGCTGCTGGAGGATGTTGAGGTCATGGTCGGGGACAATTCCGAACAGTTCGTTGACCTGGTCGAGCATTTCCCGGTGCTGGCCTGTCA
Source organism: Arthrobacter sp. TE26545 (assembly GCF_056279005.1). The sequence goes on along the minus strand of NZ_JBWBQM010000001.1, from coordinate 2,329,189 downwards.
CAGTGACAACGCAATCGAAAATGTCCGACTGCTGCAGGGCCGCAACGATGGGTGCCATCTTGATGGCTTCAGGCCTGGTGCCGAAAATGGGCATGACAGTGGGCATTGCTTCCCCCGGGTGTTCGAATAATTGAAAACATCCTGAATGCTACTTGACATCCTGCTGTGACAGAGAATGCATGTCCGGCTGCCTAGTCACGGCAAGCCACAAGCAATCCGGCTATCTGATGAAGAGCAAAGCCAGTATCAAGGCCGGGACCGCGAGCGTTGTTGCGGCAACCACCGCCAAGGCAACCAGGCGTTTGCGGCCAAAGGCGCTGGGCCGCCGTTCAGGCTTTGCCGCACGGCTTGGCGTCTGCGGCTGCTGCGCGGGAAACTCCACAAACCTGCCTTCGGGAACCGCAGGGCGGAAGCGCCTCCTGTGCAGGTGGCGGGGTGCCGGAGGAAGCTCCGATGCACGTTCCTTGGGGGTGTCCAGCGCTTGCTCCTTTCGCTCCCGTTTCCGTAAAGGTCCGCAACGAGTCTAGCCGGGAGCCGCGGCGGATACCCGCAAGCAGGCCTTGTCGGGGAGGCCTCAGCCGCATTCCGGGCGCAGGTTTACGTCGATCAATCCGCCTTCCTCGATGACGAAACGCCGTAGCCATTGCAGCGAATCCAAGGCAGGTTTGGACGCCACCATATGCACTTCGGCCGAGGTGCATTGCCGCATCAGGGTCCCTGCGCGAAGCACGTGGTAGGAGGACGTCACGACGGCCACCGAGTGCCAGCCGTTCGCTTCCACAAGCTTCCCGACGGCGGCCGCCTCGCTGCGCGTGTCCATGCCTTCGGGCCGGAAACAGAGCAGCGATTGCTGCGGAAAGGAAGCCCCGTTGCAGAGCGAATCGATGGAGGCGTTTCCGGGCGTGCCGGTCCAGGAAAGAACCAACACCGGGGAGGCGCCTTGCGTTGCCGGGGAGTGCGCTGCCAGGGATTGCGCCGTCACCACGGCCTGCCCCAGGGACAGGCGCTCATCGCTGCTGCCGCCCAGGACGATGACGGCGTCGACGGCCGGGGGAGCCGGCGTCGAAACGAGGCAGAAAAGCTGGAGTGACAAGGCGAACCACAGAACAAAGAGGCCTATCGCACCGGCTGAAAGGTACTTCAGCGACCTCGTGTTTTTCTGTTGCACCCTGCAAGTCTAGAAGCTGGCAGGCCGGCATCCGGCCCGCTCACTGAATGTCAGTCCGAGCGACTAGCGTAGAAGCGTGCCGGAAAAAGAACTGACTGTCGCCGACCTTTCGGAAAGCGGGCTCCTCGCCCGGATCTTCCCGCGCCTCGAGTCGAGCAGCAGCGTGCTGCTCGGGCCAGGCGATGATGCCGCTGTCGTGGCGGCCCCGGACGGGCGTGCTGTCATCTCCATCGACACCCAGACCCAGGACCAGGACTTCCGCCTCAGCTGGAACAACGGCTACCGGACCACGGGCTTCGACGTCGGATGGAAGTCCGCCGCCCAGAACCTCAGCGACATCAACGCCATGGGTGGAACCGCCACCTCCCTCGTCGTCAGCCTCACCATGCCTGGGGAAACCCCGGTGTCCTGGGTGGAGGATTTCGCCGACGGCCTCACAGCCGGGATCGCCGGGCTCGGCGCCACGGACTGCTCGGTGGCCGGCGGGGACCTGGGGCGGGGGCGGGAGATCGCGGTGACGGTCGCCGTCGTCGGGACAATGCACGGACAGACCCCGGTGCTCCGCTCCGGTGCACAGCCCGGGGACACCCTTGCGCTGGCCGGCACTTTGGGCCGGGCCGCCGCCGGCCTGGCCCTGCTGGAGAGCACCGTGCCGCTCGGCTCACTGACCCCGGAGCAGCGGGAACTCGTGGACAGCCAGTGCCGCCCGGTGCCGCTGCTGGCCGCCGGCCCGCGGGCCGCGGCAGCCGGGGCAACAGCCATGATGGACGTTTCGGACGGATTGATGCGCGACGGCGGCCGTCTCGCCAAAGCGAGCGGGGTGATCCTGGACCTTGATCCCATTGCCTTGAAAACCCAGGCCCATGCCCTTGAAGCCGCGGCTTCGCTGCTGGACGTCGACCCGATGGAATGGGTGCTTGGCGGGGGAGAGGACCACGGCCTCCTGGCAGCATTTCCGGCCGGAGTTCAGCTCCCGGAGCCCTTCACTGCGGTAGGCTCAGTCAGGGCCGCTGCCGGGGGAGGACGCGGCCTCGTCCGGATAGCCGGGGAGTCCGCCGATACCGTGGGATGGGATCACTTTGCAGACTAAGATCGCCGCCAATGTACAGGCAATGAAGCGCTGGTTGGGCAAGGCAGAGACCACTCTTGGCAACCACAGCGACAGGCTCAACGCCATCAACATCTTCCCTGTGGCCGACGGCGACACGGGCACCAACCTGTATCTCACCGTGCGGGCCGCCGTGGCGGCCCTGGGTTCCGTGGAGAGCAAGGAAGCCGGCGGCCCCGAAGGCGGACAGGCCCAGCCGGAACACGCCAACGACGTCGGCGTGGTGCTGGCAGCGGCCGGCCGCGCAGCCATGGAACAGGCCCGGGGAAATTCGGGCACCCTTTTCGCGGTCTTCCTGTGCGCCATGGCCGAACCGCTGGCCGGGCACGGCAGGCTCAGCGCCCCGCTGCTGGCCTCCGCACTGCACCGCGCCCAGATCCGTGCGTGGTCGGCCCTGAGTGAACCCGTCCCGGGGACAATGCTGTCCGTGCTCGAAGCCGCGGCGCAGGCAGCCGGGGAAGTGGATGCCGCCCAGAACGGGGATGACAGCAACCACGCGCTCGGCCTTGCCTTGGACGCTACGGTGGACGCTGCCCTCCGGGCCGTCGTGCGCACCGAGGAGCAGTTGGCGCCCCTGCATGATGCGCATGTGGTGGACGCCGGCGGCGTGGGCATGCTCTTGGTCCTGGACTGCCTGCGCTCGGCCGTGCTGGGTGAGGAACTGCAGGACGAACTGCTGGACGGGCTGCACGGCTACGACGTCCAGGACCCGCACATCCATGCCGCGCTGCCGGACGACGAGGGCGTGGAAGTCATGTGCACCATCGAGCTTTCGCCCCTCGCCGCCGCCACGCTGCGGCAGAAACTCGATGAGCTGGGCGATTCCGTCATCATGAGCCAGGTGGGGAGCGTCCCGGCTCCAGGCAACGGACAGCCCGGCGACGACCACGATGATGATGACGACGCCGACGGCATTGAGGCAAGCTACCGCTGGCGTGTCCACGTGCATGTCCCCGAAGCCGGCCCCGCAGTGGCCGCTATCCGTTCCCTGGGCGAACCGAGCGACATCTCCGTCAGCCAGTTGGCCCTGCCCCGCGACCCCGATGCTTCCGAAAGCCACTATCCGCATGAATCCTGAGCTGGTGAATCCTGAACTGGGCTTGCCGCTGGACCGGAGGATCGGCAAGCGCTCGGCCTCCGTGATCACCAAGCACCTCGGCCTGGAAACCGTCGGTGAACTGCTGAACTACTTTCCCCGCCGCTACCTCACCCGGGGCGAACTCACGCCGATCGCCAAGCTCCCGCTGGACGAGGAAGCCACCCTGGTTGCCCGGGTGATCTCCAACTCCACCCGGCAGATGCGCGCCCGCCGCGGCTCGCTCACCGATGTGGTCGTAACGGACGACGCCGGCGGGAACCTGGCAGTCCCCGGAACTCCGGGAACGCTGAAGATCAGTTTCTTCAACGGTTTCCGCGCACGGAGCGAGCTGCAGCCGGGCCGCCGGGCCATGTTTTCCGGGAAGGTCAGCCGTTACGGCGGCGCCCTGGGCATGACGAATCCCGACTTCATGCTCCTGGACGAAGATCCGGACGCCACCGGCAGCATGGACCCTGAGAAGCTCGCCGCGATGCCCATCCCGGTCTATCCGGCCACCGCCAAACTCACCAGCTGGTCCATCCACAAGGTCATTACCACCCTGCTGGACACCATCGAGTTGGGCCGGATCCAGGACCCCCTACCCGCCGCCATCATGGACCGGGAAGGATTCGCGGAGATCGGCAGGTGCTACCAACTGATCCATTCCCCCGAAACGGCGATTGACTGGAAGCACGCCCAGGACCGTTTCCGCTACCAGGAAGCGCTCGTGCTGCAGGCTGCACTCGCCCGCCGCCGCGTCCAGCTCGCCGCCGAAGAGGCAACGGCGCGCCGCCCGGCACCGGAGGGCCTGCTCGCGGCCTTCGACCGGCAACTGCCGTTCACCCTCACGGCCGGCCAGACCGCCGTCGGGAAGACCCTTTCACAGGAACTCGCGCAGAACTCGCCGATGAACCGCCTGCTCCAGGGCGAGGTGGGCTCCGGCAAGACGATCGTGGCCTTGCGCGCCATGCTGCAGGTGGTCGACGCCGGCGGGCAGGCAGCGCTGCTGGCTCCCACCGAAGTCCTCGCCGCCCAGCATTATGAATCGATCCGGCGCACCCTCGGCCCCCTGGCCCGGGACGGCATGTTCGGCGGAGCCGGGATGCTCGGGGAAGGAGCTCCGGGGGAGGAGAACGGAACATCCCCGGTCCAGGTGACGCTGCTGACCGGCTCCATGCCCACGGCCGCGCGCAAGCAGGCCATGCTGGACGCAGCCTCCGGAAACGCCGGCATCGTGATCGGCACCCACGCACTGCTCAGCGACAAGACCAGCTTCCAGGACCTCGGCCTGATCGTGGTGGACGAACAGCACCGCTTCGGCGTCGAACAGCGCGACGCCCTCCGCGCCAAGGCAAGCCGTCCGCCGCACCTGCTGGTCATGACCGCCACCCCCATTCCGCGCACCGTGGCGATGACAGTGTTCGGCGACCTCGAAACCTCCGTCCTCGACGAACTGCCTGCGGGCAGGGCCCCGATCAGCACCCACCTGGTGGGCCTGGCCGAGAACCCCGCCTGGGCATCGCGGATCTGGGCCCGTTCGCGCGAGGAGATCGACGCCGGGCACCAGGTGTACGTGGTGTGCCCCAAGATCGGCACGGACGACGACGGCGACTTCACCCCGGGCGAAGACGAACCGGACTCGCTGGACGACGAAGGCCCGGTCCGCGAACTGGCGTCCGTGACCGCCGTCGTCGACGCCCTGCGGCAGGAGGATGCCCTGCGCGGCGTCCGGATCGAAGCGCTGCACGGCCGCCAGGACCCGGTGCTCAAATCGGAAACCATGGCTTCCTTCGTGGCGAACCAGACCCAGGTGCTGGTTTCCACCACGGTGATCGAGGTGGGCGTGGATGTGCGGAACGCCACCCTGATGGTGATCCTCGACGCCGACCGCTTCGGCATTTCCCAGTTGCACCAACTGCGCGGACGGGTGGGCCGTGGCGGGCTGCCCGGGACGTGCCTGCTGGTCACCGCCCTGGAGCCCGGGCATCCCAGCCGCCGCCGCCTGGACGCGGTCGCGGCCACGACGGATGGCTTCGTGCTGTCCCAGGAGGACCTCAAACTGCGCCGCGAAGGGGACATCCTGGGGGCCTCGCAATCCGGCGGGCGGTCAGCGCTCAAGCTGCTCAGGGTCCTGGAACACGAGGACCTGATCGAGCGCGCCCGCAACGACGCCCAGCGGCTCGTGGCCGAAGACCCGGAGCTGCGCCGGCATGAGCCCCTTGCCGCGGCGATCGACGAATACCTCAACCCCGAGAAGGAGGCGTTCCTTGAACGCGGATAGTTTGAACGCGGACAACCTGGACACGCCGGCCCGTCCCACGGAGCCCCGCCGTTGAGCCGGATCATCGCCGGAACCGCCGGCGGAAACCCGTTGCAGAGCGTGCCCGGAAGCGCCACCCGGCCCACCACGGACCGCGTCAAGGAAGCCCTGTTCTCCCGGTTGGAGGCATTGGGCGTGATCGACGACGCCCGCGCGCTGGATCTTTATGCGGGCTCGGGAGCGCTCGGCCTTGAGGCGGCCAGCAGGGGTGCCGCCTCCGCGGAACTCGTCGAATTCGACGCCCGCGCCTCCGCCGTCTGCCAGCGCAATGCCGACACCGTCAACCAGGCACTGGCCCGCAGGACCGTCTCCGTCCACCGGTCCAAGGTGGAGTCCTTCCTGGAGAGGGCTTCGGAGGACACGCTCTGGGACCTGGTGTTCCTGGACCCGCCCTACCCGTTGGACGAGCCGTCGCTGAGCGCGGTGCTGGCCAAGCTGGCCGGGCACCTGGACGACGGCGCGGTGGTCGTCGTCGAGCGTTCCTCCCGCTCACCGGAACCGGACTGGCCGGACGCCCTCGAGCGTTTCGCGGCGAAGAAGTACGGCGAAACGATGCTCTGGTACGCGGAGCCCGCCTGAGGCCGCCCAACTGACTCGCACTTATGGTCGTTTTGAGGGCTCAAAACGACAACAAATGCCAGTCAGTTGGGTCAGTTGGACAGCGGATCCAACTCCACGCCCCGGAGCACGGAGGCCGGGTGCGGACCGCGGGCCAGCAGGGCCTGGGTCCAGGAATCGGGCCACGGCTGCTTGCTGCCCACCAGGATGATGTTCCCGGGATAGCGCCCGGCGAACATCCCGGACTCGGCGAAAGCCACCAGATCCGCCAGGGCCCCGGATCCGATTGCCCCGCGCATGGCCGCCACCTGGCTGCGCACCAGGGTCAGCGCCGCCTCGTCACCGACATTGATGACCAGCAAGCCCTCCGGCCGCAGCTTCGCCGCGGCCTCCTCGTAGAACTCCCGGCAGGCGATGTGCTCCGGCGCTTCCGGACCGGAGAAGATGTCCAGGATCACGACGTCGAACAGCAGCTCCGGGGGCAGCGCGGCAAGTTCGCCGCGTGCGTCGCCGATCCGCGTTTCCAGGAGGGTGCCCTCCGGCATGGGGAGCTTCTGCAGGACGAAGTCCAGCAGTTCGCGTTCCAGCTCGACGGCGTACTGTACCGATCCGGGGCGTGTCGCCTGGATGTAGCGGGCCAGGGTGAGGGCCCCGGCGCCCAGGTGCAGCGCGGACACCGGCGCGCCGGCAGGGGGGAGCAGGTCCACCACGTTGGCGATACGGCGCAGGTACTCGTAGAAGACTTCCTCCGGCCGGGCAAGGTTCACATGCGATTGCTCGGCCCCGCCGATGCTCAGCACATAGGCGCCCGCCACCAGCCCGTCCGCCTCGATGCTTGCGTGCTGCCCGCCGGACCGCAGGAAGCGCCGGCCTTCCGGACCCACGGCGGTGCTCACGCCTGGAGCTTGTCGCGCAGCGTGGCCAGGCGCGAGGCCGCTTCCTGCAGCACGCTCTCCTTCTTGCAGAAAGCGAAGCGCAGCAGGCTGCGGGTACGTTCAGCCCCTTCCGGGTGGCAGAAGACGGGCACCGGAATGGCGGCCACACCCACGAGCTCGGGCAGCCTGCGCGCCAGGTCGACGGCGTCGCTGATTCCCAGCGGGGCCGTGTCCACGTTGATGAAGTACGTTCCCTGCGGTAGGTAGACGCCCAGTCCGGCGGCCCGCAGGCCCTCGGCGAGGATGTCCCGCTTGTGCTGCAGTGAGGAGGCGATGCCGGCGAAGAAGGTGTCCGGCAGGCCCAGGCCCACCGCCACGGCGCCCTGGAAGGGCGTGCCGGAGCTGTAGCTCAGGAACTGTTTGACCGTGCGGATCGCTGCCACCAGGTGTTCCGGACCGCTGAGCCAGCCGATCTTCCAACCCGTGAAGGAGAAGGTCTTGCCGGCGGAGGAAATGGTGATGGTCCGTTCAGCGGCGCCCGGGAGGGTGGCGACGGGAATATGGGGCACGCCGAAGGTGAGGTGCTCGTAGACCTCGTCGCTCACGATCAGGGCGTTGTGCTTTTCAGCCAACGTCACGATGCGCTCCAGGACGGGCCGGGGGAACACGGCTCCGGTGGGGTTGTGGGGATTGTTCAGCATCACCACTTTGGTCCGCGGGCCGAACGCCGCCTCCAGGCGGTCCAGGTCCGGCATGAAATCCGGGGCCAGCAGGGGAGCGGTGACATGTACGCCGCCGGCCAGGCCGATGATCGCCCCGTAGGAGTCGTAGAACGGCTCGAAGGTGAGCACCTCGTCGCCCGGCTGGATGAAGGCGAGCAGGGAGGCGGCAATGGCCTCGGTGGCGCCGGTGGTCACGACCACTTCCGTATGCGGGTCCGGTGCCAGTCCGTAGAAGCGCTCCTGGTGGGCGCTGACCGCTTCGCGCAGTTCCAGGATGCCCTTGCCGGGAGCGTACTGGTTGGCGCCGGCGGTGATGGCCGCCTGCGCTGCCGCCTTCATCTCGGCGGGGCCGTCCTCATCCGGAAAACCCTGGCCGAGGTTGATGGCGCCGGTGGACACAGCCAGGGTGGTCATCTCTTCAAAGATGGTCACGCCCAGTGACCCGTCGGCCGAAAGCAGGTTGGCGCCGGTGGCCGCCCGCTGCCACGGCGCCGCGTCCTGGACCGGGGCGCTTTGGCTGCTGGCGAGGGGGCTGCTGGCGAGGGGGCTGCTGGGGACGGGGCTCGTCACGCGGGTCCGCCTTCCTGGTGTGGCTCGAATCCGGCAGGGCCCGCCGGTGTGTGCCATGGTATCCCGCCAGGGGATGCGATAGCTTCGAAGCATGAGACGCGCAGTGTGCCCTGGCTCCTTTGATCCCATCCACAACGGACATCTTGAAGTCATCGCCCGGGCCGCTGGCCTGTTCGACGAAGTGATCGTGGCGGTCTCCACCAACTACGCCAAGAAGTACCGCTTCGCCCTGGAAGAGCGGATGGACATGGCCCGGGAAACCCTGGCATCGCTGCGCGGGATCATCGTGGAGCCCATGGGTGAGGGCCTGCTGGCCGAATACTGCCGGCAGCGCGGCGCCACGGCGATCGTCAAGGGCCTGCGCTCCTCCTCGGATTTCGATTATGAACTGCCCATGGCAACGATGAACCGCCAGCTCACCGGCGTCGAGACGGTTTTCCTTCCGGCGGAAGCCCACTACATCCACCTGTCCTCCACACTCATCAAGGAAGTGGCCCAGCTGGGCGGGGACATTTCGGAATTTGTGCCTAAGTCCGTGTTGAAGCGTATCCTCGCTGGCGAGTCGGCTCCGGATCAGCGCCGGAACGGGTAAGCTGGATCGGTGCCTCGGGCCGCTGCCGATGCGGCGGCCCCGGTTTGAGTCCTTTCGGACGTTCAGGCTAAGATGGTACGTCGGTCATATGTTCTACAGGAGTTCTCATTAAGCGAGATGCAAGTTCGCCCTTGATGCTGTTTGTCAAGGACCTCGGGCGCAGCCCGGGAACCATGCGGACACTCAAAGAACATGTACCTGCACCAAGCGATCTTGGTGTGGCACTCATTGGCGTTCAGGAAGGCTCGGACATCGAGCTGGACCTGAGGCTTGAGGCCGTACACGAAGGAATTCTGGTATCCGGAACCGCTTTCGCCGAAGTCAAGGGCGAATGCGGACGATGCCTGGATCCCCTTGCGTATGACCTTGAGGTCAATGTGCAAGAACTTTTCCTCTATGAAGGCGTTCAGCTTTCGGACGGGGAAGACGATGAAGAGCAACGTCGAGTCGAGCACGATCTAATCGATCTTGAGCCGGTGTTGCGGGACGCAGTCGTGACCACGCTGCCGTTCCAGCCGGTGTGCCGGGAAGACTGCCAGGGCCTTTGTTCCGAATGTGGAATACGCCTGGAAGACGAGCCGGGGCACCACCACGAGGTCCTGGATCCTCGCTGGGCTGCCCTAGCTGAAATGGCTAAGACTGACCGGCAAACTGATTAGTAAGTGTTCGTCTAAGAGAGAAATGAGATAGCCGTGGCTGTTCCCAAGCGGAAAATGTCTCGCGCAAACACCCGCGCCCGCCGTGCCCAGTGGAAGGCTTCTGCCCCCCACCTGGTAAAGACCATCGAGAACGGCCAGGTTGTCTACAGCCTGCCGCACCAGGCAAAGGTCGTAACCGACTCTGCTGGCACCGCGCTGTTCCTTGAGTACAAGGGCCGCAAGGTCGCAGACGCCTAAGTCCGCCATACAGGCTGATTAAGGATGTCTTCAACTGAAGAGCTTCTGAAGCGTCTCGGCGTCACCATTGACGCCGAGACGCTTCGTCTTGCTCTGACACATCGCTCGTACGCGTACGAGAACGGCGGAATCCCCACCAACGAACGCCTCGAGTTCCTCGGCGATTCGATCCTCGGGTTCTCCGTCACCGACTTCCTCTTCCGGGAGAACCCCGACCTCCCCGAAGGCGAGCTGGCCAAGAGGCGGTCCGCCGTCGTCAGCACCCGTGCCCTCGCGGTGATCGGCCGCGAGCTCGGCATCGGCGATTACATCTACCTTGGCCAGGGCGAGAAGCTGACCAACGGGAAGAACAAATCCTCGATCCTCGCGGACACCATGGAAGCCCTCATCGGCGCCACCTACCTGTCGAACGACATCGAGACGGCCCGCCAGCTGGTCATGCGCCTGGTGGGGCCGCTGCTCGCCGATGCCGCTGCGCTCGGCGCCGGCACCGACTGGAAGACCAGCATCCAGGAACTCGCCGCAAGCCGTCAGCTCGGCACGGTCTTCTACGCCGTGGAAGGCACCGGGCCGGACCATGCCCGGATCTTCACCGCGGAGCTGCAGATCAACGGGACCACGTACGGCAAGGGAAACGGCCACTCCAAGAAGGAAGCCGAACAGGAAGCCGCGGCGGACGCTTGGCGCACCCTGAGTGCCACCGCGGCGAACGCCGGCGACAGCTGAGCACCCATGCCTGAACTGCCTGAAGTCGAGGTGGTCCGCCGCGGCCTCGCCCGCTGGGTGCGCGGCCGCACCATCACCTCGGTGGACGTCCTCGATCCACGCTCCATCCGGCGTCACGCACTGGGCGCCGAGGACTTCGCCGGAAACCTTGAACACGCCACGGTGCTGGACGTCGTCCGCCGCGGAAAGTTCCTCTGGATGCCGCTCGCCATGGACGGTTACGTCCCCGAAAGCCCGGGAACCGGCGTCGCCCTGATGGCGCATCTGGGCATGAGCGGACAGCTGCTCATGCAGGACCCGCAGGTGCCGGATGAAAAGCACCTCAAAGTCCGCCTCCGGCTAAGCCCCGCGCCCGGCATGCCCGAACAGCTGCGCTTCGTGGACCAGCGGATCTTCGGCGGACTGTTCGTCACCTCCCTGGTTCCCACGGACGACGGCGGCCCCGGCGGCCTGGCGGAAACGCCCCTGCCCGAGATCGCCGGGGAGGCCGCGCACATCGCCCGGGATCCGCTGGACCCGCACTTCTCCTTCGAGGACTTCTACCGGAAGCTCAAGTCCCGCAGGACCGGCCTCAAGCGCGCCCTGCTGGACCAGGGAATCATTTCCGGCATCGGCAACATCTACGCCGACGAAGCACTGTGGCGGTCCCGGCTGCACTATGCCCGGGCCACTGACTCCCTGCGCCGGGCGGACGCGCTGCGGCTGGTCGAGGCAGCGCGCGACGTCATGAACGACGCCCTGGCCGCAGGCGGCACCAGCTTCGATTCCCTCTACGTGAACGTCAATGGCGATTCCGGCTACTTCGCCCGCTCGCTGGATGCCTACGGCAGGACCGGGCAGCCCTGCCGGCGCTGCGCCGAGGCGGGCCTGGCCGGCGTGATCAAGCGCGAACAGTTCATGAACCGCTCCTCGCACACCTGCCCGGTGTGCCAGCCCCGCCCGCGCAACGGCCGCTGGTAGCGGCCGCGTTTCCCGCCGGCGGCTCCGTTTCCCGGCACCGGCTCCGGTGGCAGACTGTGGGCATGAAAGCCTGGGCCATCCGGACGGCGATCGCGTTCGTCTTCAACGCCATCACCTTGTGGGCGGCGGCCATCCTGCCCGGCGTCCGGCTCGGCAACGGCTTCCCCTGGGTGGTCCTGCTCTTCACCGCTGCCAGCCTGGTGCTGCGCGGCACCGCCTCCGCCGTGTTCCGGCGGCTGGATGAACGGCGTCGGCTGGATGAACGGCGGCTGGACGGCGGACAGGGGCCCGACGGCGGACTGCCGCGACGCTTGAAAGCGGCCCGCAAGGTGCTGGTCGGGGTCGTAGGACTCGCCTTGAGCTTTGGCGTCCTCTGGCTCACCACCGCGTTCGCCGGCGGCTTCACCATCAGCGGTACGAGCGGCTGGGTGCTCGCCACCGTGGTGGTCTGGCTGGCCTCGATTATCTTCGACGCCGTCGACGACGGGCTCGAAAGCAAGGCACATCAACTGCTCGGCGGCCCCGGACCGGGCGGCCGTCGCCGGACATGAACCGGCTCCAAAGAGGCCCTGAAGAGCCCCTGAAGCGGCCCAAATCCGGTGATTGTCGGCGTCGGGCAGTAGATTTGGAAGCACAAAGCTGCCACTGGAGGAGTTCCGAACCACCTTGCATTTGAAAAGTCTGACTGTCCGGGGATTCAAGTCGTTCGCGTCGGCTACGACGTTCGACTTCGAACCCGGCGTCACTGCGGTGGTTGGCCCCAACGGTTCCGGCAAGTCCAATGTTGTTGATGCCCTCGCCTGGGTGATGGGCGAGCAGGGTGCCAAGACCCTGCGCGGCGGCAAGATGGAAGACGTCATCTTCGCCGGAACGGCGGGGCGCCCGCCGCTCGGCCGCGCACATGTATCGCTCACCATCGACAACGCCGACGGCGCGTTGCCCATCGAGTACAGCGAAGTCACCATTTCCCGCACCCTGTTCCGGGCCGGCGGCTCCGAGTACGCCATCAACGGCTCACCCTGCCGCCTGCTGGACATCCAGGAACTGCTCTCCGATTCCGGCCTGGGCCGCGAAATGCATGTGATCGTCGGGCAGGGCCAGCTGGACCGGGTCCTGCACGCCACCCCGGAGGACCGCCGCGGCTTCATCGAGGAGGCTGCCGGCATCCTCAAGCACCGCCGCCGCAAGGAAAAGACCGTCAGGAAGCTTGAGGCCATGCAGTCCAACCTGCAGCGGCTGGGCGACCTCACGGCCGAAATCCGGCGGCAACTGACGCCGCTGGGCAAGCAGGCCGAGGTGGCCCGCCGTGCCCAGACTGTGCAGTTCGAGGTCCGCGACGCCAAGGCCCGCCTGCTGGCCGACGAACTCGTCCGCCTCAACGAAGCATTGGAAGAAGACGTGGCCACCGAGGCTGCCCTGAAGGAACGCCGCGAAGCGGTGGAACTGGAGTTCGGCGCCGGTCGGCAGCGCCAGGCCGAGGTCGAGCGGCTCGCCGCCGAAGCCACCCCGCGGCTGAACGCCGCCCGGGATTCCTGGTACCAGCTCTCGGCTTCACGCGAGCGGCTCCGTGCACTCGGGGCGCTGGCGGCCGAACGGCGCCGCCTGCTGGGCAGCTCCGATTCGGTGCCTGACTCCGGACGGGACCCGGAGCAGCTGGAACGCCAGGCGGCACGGGTCCGGGAGGAACAGGCCGCCTTGGAACAGGACATTGTGGCGCGCAAGGATGCCCTCGAGCGCGCCGGGCGGTCTCGCCAGGAGGCCGAGGAACTGGCCGCCGCCGAGGACAGGCGCCTGACGTCGGTGCTGCGGGCCGCGGCGGACCGCCGCGAAGGCATCGCCCGGCTCGTCGGTCAGCTCGCCGCGGCGCGGTCGAAGGCCGAGGCGGCCGACGCCGAACGCGGGCGCCTGCGCGAATCCATGACCGCCGGGGAGGAGCGCCGCCGCCTGGCGCAGCAGGAATTCGCCGCCCTCGAATCCCAGGTGGCCGGGGTGGAGGACGGCGAGGAGAGCCTCGACGCCGAGTACGAGGAGGCCACGGCGCTTCTTGACGGCGTCGGCGCCGAAATCGAAGCCTTGAAGAACGCCGAACGGGAACAGCTCCGCGAACGGGACGCGCTCACCGCCCGCCGGGATGCCCTCCAGCTCGGCCTGAACCGCAAGGACGGCTCCGGCCGGGTGCTCTCCTCCGGCACCGCGGGCGTGCTCGGTGCGCTGTCCGAGATGCTCGCGGTCGAACCCGGTTATGAGACCGCGGTCGCCGCAGCCCTCGGCAGCCATTCGGACGCCGTGGTGGTTTCGGGGGCGGACGCCGCGAAGGCGGCCGTGCAGCTTTTGAAGGACGACGACGGCGGCCGGGTTTCGCTGCTGCTCGCGGACGGCGGAGTGGCGGTCCGGCCGGAAAGCGGGTTGCCGGCGCTTCCCGCGTTGCCGGACGGGGCCCGCTGGGCCACCGCGCTGATCCGCCGGAACGGCAGCAACGCCGGCTCCAGCGACGGCGCAGACACCATCGCCGCGGAGGTCCTGCTGGCGCGCACCGCCGTCGTCGACGGCCTGGACGCCGCAGCGGAGCTGATCGCCCGCCACCCCGGGCTGACCGCTGTCACCCGCGCCGGAGACGTCTTCACCGCGCTGACCGTCAGCGGCGGTTCGGCCGATGCGCCGTCGCTGCTTGAGGTGCAGGCCGCCGTCGACGACGCCGAAAGCCGCCTCGCCGCTCTCACCGCCGGGCTCGAACGCGGCCGCTTCTCCCTGGCCGCCGCCGAAGCCCGGCGCGCCGAGGCACAGGAGCGCGCCGACGCCGCTTTGGAAAAGCTGCACGATTCCGACGCCCGGCTCGCCGCCGTCGCCGAACGGCTCGGCCACCTGAACTCGCAGCTGCGCAGCGCCGTCGCCGAAAGCGACCGCCTCGCCGAGTCCCTGGCAAAGGCCGAACTGAACATCGCCGTCGCCGAAGAAGCGCTGGAGGCGGCGGCCGAGCGCCTCGCCGCGGCCCAGGAAGCCCCCGAAGAAGACGAGCCGTCCACCGAACAGCGGGACGCCCTCGCCGCCGCTGCCAGCCAAGCCCGGGCCCATGAAATGGAGGTGCGCCTGGGGCTGCGCAGCGCCGAGGAACAGCTCAATGCCACAGCCAACCGGGCGGCGTCGCTGGAACGTGCTGCCGCCGCCGAGCGCCGCGCCCGCGAGGAAGCAGCGCGCCGCGCAGAACGCCGCAAGGCCCAGGCCGCCCGGGCTGCCGCCGTGGCAGGGACTGTGGAGCAGGCCGTGCGATTCATCGATGCCTCCGTGGAACTGGCCGCCCGTGCCCGCGACCATGCCGAGGCCGTCAAGGAACAACGGGACAAGGAACTCGCCGGCCTGCGCAGCAGCAATGACGCACTGGCGCGGGAACTGGCCGGACTGACCGATTCGGTGCACCGCGACGAGCTCGCCCGTGCCCAGCAGCGGCTTCGCATCGAGGCCCTCGAAGCACGTTCGGTCGAAGAACTCGGGCTGGCCCCGGAACAGCTGGTGGCGGACTACGGCCCCGACCAGCCGGTGCCGCTTCCGGCGGACGGCAAGGACAAATGGGCCGAGCTGCGTGCCGAAGTGGACGAGGACGGCAACCCCGTCCCTGCGGGAAAGCCGTTCGTCCGGGAGGAGCAGGAAAAGCGGCTGCGCAAGGCCGAACGCGATCTCGCTGCCCTGGGCAAGGTCAACCCGCTCGCCCTGGAGGAATTCGCCGCGCTTGAGGAACGCCACCAGTTCCTCAGCACCCAGCTCGAGGACCTGAAGGCAAGCCGCAAGGACCTGCTGGACATCATCAAAGAGGTGGACAAGCGGGTCCAGCAGGTGTTCTCCGAGGCCTTCGCCGACACGTCCAAGCAGTTCGACCATGTTTTCAGCCGCCTGTTCCCTGGCGGCGAAGGCCGGCTGGTGCTCACCGACCCGGATGACATGCTGACCACGGGCATCGAGGTCGAAGCCCGGCCTGCCGGGAAGAAGATCAAGCGGCTTTCGCTGCTCTCCGGCGGTGAACGCTCCCTGACAGCTGTCGCCCTGCTCGTGGCGATCTTCAAGGCCAGGCCCTCGCCCTTCTACGTGATGGACGAAGTGGAAGCGGCCCTGGACGACACCAACCTGGGCCGGCTCATCACGATCTTCGAGGAGCTGCGCGAATCCAGCCAGCTGATCGTGATCACGCACCAGAAACGCACCATGGAAGTCGCGGACGCGCTGTACGGGGTGACCATGCGCGGCGACGGGGTCTCCACAGTCATCAGCCAGCGGCTCGACGCCGGGGTGTGACGGTTTTCGGGCCGGGACGCCATCCGGCTATGAGAAGCTAGGGGAGTGAACGATCTCCTCCCCATTATTCTGTCCATAGCCGCTGCCCTGGTGGTCATCGGCGGGCTGGTTCCGGTGCTCCTGAAGGCGCGGAAATCCGCCGCCAAGTACCCCGGAACGCGCGATGCCAACGATCCGGCAACCCCGGCCGCCGGCGGAACGCTGGTGGAAGAGTACGGCGGTGCCGTTGACGAACGGAAAGCCCCGGCCGGCGTCGTCGATGCCGCCGAGGCACCAGAAACGGAGCTGGCGGACGAGCCGGCCGGACTCGAAATCGTGCAGGTCGAGACCCCCGCCCCGGTGGAAGGCAGGCTCCAGCGGCTCCGCGCCCGCCTGGTCAAATCCAACACGATCCTCGGCAAGGGCCTGCTGGCCCTGCTTGCGAGCGACAAGATCGACGAGAACGTCTGGGACGAGGTCGAGGAAACCCTGCTCCTGGCCGACCTCGGCACCGAACCCACCACGGAACTCGTGGACGCCCTCCGTGAGCGCGTGAAGGTGCTGGGCACCCGCAGCCCCGAGCACGTCAAGGCGCTGCTGCGCGAGGAACTCATCAAGCTTGTCGATCCCACCATGGACCGCAGCCTGAAGGTCGAACGCAAGAACGGCCACCCCGCCGTCGTGATCGTGGTGGGCGTCAACGGCGTCGGCAAGACGACCACGGTGGGCAAGCTGGCCCGCGTGCTGGTCGCCGAAGACAAGGACGTGCTGCTGGGCGCGGCCGACACCTTCCGCGCCGCCGCTGCCGAGCAGCTGGCCACCTGGGGCCAGCGCGTCGGCGTCCCCACCGTGAAGTCCGACGTCGACGGCGCCGATCCTGCCTCCGTCGCCTTCGAGGCGGTCAAGGCCGGCATCGAGCAGGAAGTCGACGTGGTCATGGTCGACACCGCAGGCCGCCTTCAGAACAAGGTGGGCCTGATGGACGAACTCGGCAAGGTCAAGCGTGTCATCGAGAAGCTCGCCGAGGTGGACGAAGTCCTGCTGGTACTCGACGCCACCACCGGCCAGAACGGCCTGAACCAGGCGAAGGTCTTCGCCGAGGTGGTCAACATCACCGGCATCGTCCTCACCAAGCTGGACGGCACCGCCAAGGGCGGCATCGTCGTCGCGATCCAGAAGGCGCTCGGGGTGCCGGTCAAGCTGGTGGGTCTGGGCGAAGGGCCCGACGACCTCGCCCCCTTCGAAGCCGACACCTTCGTGGACGCGCTGCTCAACTAGCACCCGCTCCGAACTAAGGTACCGAAGCACTAAGGTACCGAAGCACTAAGGCACCGAAGCAGAAAGCCCGGCCGCCCGCAGGATCATCCCGCGTGCGGCCGGGCTTTTTGTGTGGCCGGGCTCTCGGTGTCAGTACGTGAAGTGCAGCACCGTGATTGTTCCGGAGGTCAACGGGAACTTCTGCACGCTTGATCCCTGAACGAAGTCCATGACCATGGGACGCTTGCTGTCGGCCACCGGGAGCGCCTTCTTCCCGTCGATCACCGTGGCACCGGCGGCGGTGTAGCCGGGGCCGGCCATCTGCGTCATGGTTCCGGCCTTGGGCTTGCCGGGCAGGCTGAGCGTGACAGTGGCCTGGCCGTCCTTCTGCGGGTCGTTCTTGTTGGCGATGTAGACGCTGGTGCTGCCGTCCGCGTGCTTCACCGCGTAGGCGTAGCTCAGCCCGCCGCCGGACTGCTCCAGCTTCAGGAACTTGCCGGTGCCCACGTCCGAGACCATCGCCAGGCCGAAGTAGCTCGGGTTCTCCTCGATGGCTCCATCGGGCTGCAGGTATTTACCGCCGGAGCAGATGGGGGACAGCGGCGGGCCGCCGACACAGGTGATCAGCGAGCTGTGGAAGCCGAGCCGCTTGATGCCCTGCTGAAGCCCGTTGAGCGCGAATTCGCTGTACCAAAGGGCCGAGGCGTGGTTCTTGGTGGTCGGGTTCGAACCCGGGCAGGCCGAAGGGCCGGTCTCCGTGAGCCAGGTCTCCAGGCCTGCGGCCGTCGCAGGCTGCATAGCCCTCCGGTCGTAGTCCCGCACCCGGGGATGCATGTAGTCGCTCATCAGGTTCGCCAGGGTCGGCTGGTCCCCGGGTTCGCTGCCCGAGCAGCTGGACAACGGGTAGTAGTGGAAGGACATGATGCGCTGCTGCGGCAGGGGGGAGCCGGCGAAGGCTTTCCACCAGGCTTCCGAATACGTACCGGGCCCGATGATGGGCACGCCGGGCGCCGCCGAGTTGATCGCTTCGGCGTAGGCCTTGAGTTCGTTGAGGTAATCGGGAATGCCCCAGCTTCCGGGGCGCAGGCCGTTGTTGGGGTAGCCGTTCGGTTCGTTGCCGATCGTGAGGCCCACCAGCCGCTTGCCGAAGATCCGGGCAGCATGCCTGCTCATGTCCGCGGCCCGGGCGGGATCGTAATGGCCAAGGTCCACTGTCAGGTTCACGGTGCCGTCAATGGCGTCCACGAGGGTCTTGACCCGTTCAAGGTCCTTGGGCGTCACGGTGCGGGCCGGGTGGGCTTTGTCGCCCTGGCGGTCGCCGGGCATGGCTTCGCCCGAAGAGGTCCAGAAGAAGCGTCTGTCCACGGCATTGCCGCCGAAACGCAGCAGCGGCTTGCCCAGTCCCTTGAGGGTGGCCACAAGATCGGCGTTGGCGGAACCCAGGGAGGGATCGGCAAGGTCCGTGGCTTCGAGCGACAGGCCGACGGCCCCGGCCTCGATCGAGGTGCCGAGTTCGGAGGCCGAGACGTTGACCGTCATGGGGGCCACCGGGCGGGTTGCCGTGGCCTGCGGGCCGGGCTGCTTGTAGTAGTTCACCCCTGCCTGCTTCGTGAACTTCGGTGCCGGGCTCGGCACGGCGACGCTTCCGCCCGGGGGAGCAGGCTGCTGGGCGTTCAGGGCGAACGGCACGGCGATCGCCGCCCCGGCCACCAGGGCACCCGCAGCCGCCAGGGCCACCACCCTGCCCTTGCGGGCCTTGTTGCGTCGTGGTCGTCGGTCGGCGGCTTGCCCGCCGCCTGGCAGGTGGTCATGGGTGGCCACGGTGAAGTACCTCCGGGAAGCGGTGGGATTGGTCCTTGAGCCAGCCTAGACGATTTTGTTGCGGGCCTTTCGGCGTCCTTGCGCTCTTCCCGCTACGCCGCCCGGCGCCCGGGCAGGGTCTCCGGCGCGGCCAGCCACCAGAAGGCAGAAAGCAGCAGCAGGCTTCCGGTCGCGGCGAACGCCCAGCCGTAACCGAAGGCGTCCGCGAGCACGCCGGCCAGGACCGGGCCGACGATCGCGCCGGCGTCGGCAGCCATCTGGAATGTGGCCAGCACCTTGCCGCCGGAGCGTCCCTGTCCGAGGATGTCGCCGACGGCGGCCTGCTGGGCCGGGTTGAGCACCCCGGACCCGAAACCGGCCACTGCCGAGACCAGCAGGAAAGCTGTCAGGTTGTCCGTCAGGCCGATGGACGCCGTCGCGAGCCCGGTCAGCGCCAGGCCGGCGCTGATGAGCGGCTTGCGCCCGATCCGGTCCGCGAGGCGGCCCGAAAAGCTCAGGGCCACGGCATTGCCGCCGGCGAAGACCGCAAGGGCCCAGCCGGCGGACGCGGTGCCTGCCTGGAGAACCGCGACGGCGAACAGCGGCACCGTTGCCATGCGGACCCCGAATACTGCCCAGCCATTGCTGAAGCCGGAGAAAAGCGACGCCCGGTACGCAGGATTGCCAAGCGCCTCGCGCAACGGCATCGCGGGGCCGGCGGTCCCGCCTTCCGTTGCGGCGGATGGGCGGGCCCCGAGTTGGAACCGGACCAGCAGCGCAGCCAGGACGAGCGCCGCGGCATATGCCAGGAATGGCACCCTCAGCCCGAAACCGGCCAGCAGGCCTCCGACGACGGGACCGAGCACGCTGCCCAGCAGGAACGCCGAGGAGTAAGCACCTGACACCCGGCCACGGCTTTCGGGCGGCGCGAGCCTGATCAACAGACCCATTGCCGCCACGGTGAACATCACCGAGCCGGCGCCGCCGAGTCCGCGGTAGATGAGCAACTGCCAGTAGTCCTGGGCGAAGGCGCAGGCCGCCGTCGAGACCGCCACGATCAGGAGGCCGGACACATACACGGTGCGCTCGCCCAGCCTGCCGATCAGGGCGCCGCCGGCCGGGGCGAAGGCAAGGCGCATGAAGGCGAAGATGCTCACAATGACCGCCGCGGCGGTAGCGCCCACGTCGAAGGTGGTGGCGAACTGCGGCAGCACCGGGGCCACCAGGCCGAAGCCGAGGGCGATCAGGAACGCCGCCAGCAACATGACCTTGATGTCGCGGGGCAGCGCGGGGCGCCGGAGCGGGGTGTGGGAACCGGTGGAGGGCTCCCGGGTTGTTTCACGCATGCAGCGGCGGACCTCAAAATCGGTGGGGTTTCAGGACGGTGCTTCCAAGGTAACAAAGGGCGTGGGCCGATGATTCCGACTGCCGGGTGTGAGCCGCGAAACATCGCTGTAACGCGCAGGATATGCACCATTTACCTTTGGGAAGTTCTTGTAACAGGCGCGCAATCTAAATCCCGCGCGGGCGAAACACGGCGAGCTGAAACTTTTGTGTAGAACGCAAACGGCGTTGGTACAGGCGGCATTGGCCGCACAAGCAGAGAGGACGCAGACCATGGAATTTACCGCCGGTCTCGTTTGGCTCCTGGTCGCAGCGGCACTCGTGCTGTTCATGACCCCGGGCCTGGCATTCTTCTACGGCGGCATGACCCGTGCCAAAGCCGCCCTGAACATGATGATGATGAGCTTCATCGCCATCGGCACCGTGGCAATTGTCTGGGTCCTGTGGGGCGCCTCGATGTCCACCAGCAACAAGGACAACTTCTTCCAGATCTTCGCGAACCCCTTCAGCCACTTCGGCCTTCACAACTTCACCGAACCGGCCGATCTGTTGAAGGTCGGCTACGCCGCCACCTTCGCCATCATCACCGTGGCGCTGATCTCCGGCGCCATCGCCGACCGTGCCAAGTTCTCGGCCTGGACCCTCTTCACCCCGATCTGGGCAACCCTGGTCTACGCGCCCATGGCCTACATGGTCTGGGGCGGCGGCCTCTTCTCGGCTGATGGCTGGTTCGGCCAGACCTTTGCCCCGGTCATCGATTTCGCCGGCGGCACCGTGGTGCACATCAACGCCGGTGTCGCCGGCCTGATCCTCGTGCTGATCATCGGCAACCGCAAGGGCTTCGGTAAGGACCCGAACCACCGCCCCCACAATGTGCCCCTGATCATGCTCGGCGCTGCCATCCTGTGGTTCGGCTGGTTCGGCTTCAACGCCGGTGCCGCCGCCACGGTGGAGCAGGGCGGCCTGATCTGGATCAACACTCTCGTTGCCCCGGCTGCTGCCATGCTCGGCTGGCTCGTGGTGGAACGCATCCGCGACGGCCACCCGACCTCGCTCGGCGCGGCTTCCGGTGTGGTTGCCGGGCTCGTGGCCATCACCCCGGCCTGCGCGAACGTTTCCCCCCTGGGCGCCATCGCCCTCGGCGCGGTGGCCGGCGTGGCCTCGGCCCTCGCCGTCGGCCTGAAGTTCAAGCTCGGCTACGACGACTCGCTGGACGTTGTGGGTGTCCACCTGGTCTCCGGTGTCATCGGCACCGTGGCCATCGGGTTCCTCGCCACCCCCACCCAGGGCGCGGCAGGCCTCTTCTACGGCGGCGGCACCACCCAGCTCGTGGCGCAGGCACTCGCGGCGCTCGCCTCGATCGCCTTCACCGCGGTCATGACGTTCATCATCGCGTACCCGATCCACAAGATCATGGGCTTCCGCATCTCCGAGCGTCAGGAAATTGCC
This sequence comes from Arthrobacter sp. TE26545, assembly GCF_056279005.1. The sequence goes on along the minus strand of NZ_JBWBQM010000001.1, from coordinate 2,307,503 downwards.
GGTGCGGACCTGAGCCTGCACGCCGAAACCGCCTACGAATTCGGCGTCGGCGGACACGGCGGCAGCTTCCAGCCCCTGCACGAACTGATCACCGGCAAGAAGGCGGCTCCCGCCGAGGCCGAAGAAACCACCGAAGCCACCACTGCAAGCAAGGAGAGTGTCCAGGCATGAAGCTCATCACCGCGATTGTCCGTCCGGAGAAGCTTGAGGCTGTCCGTGAAGGCCTCGAGGCCTACGGCGTCCAGGGACTGACGGTCAGCGCGGCCAGCGGATACGGCCGCCAGCGCGGCTACACGGAGGTGTACCGGGGAGCCGAGTACAACGTTGATCTCCTTCCGAAGATCCGCATCGAAGTACTGGCCACGGACGAGCAGGCCGACGACATCCTCGATGTCCTGATCGCTTCGTCCAACACCGGACGCGCCGGCGACGGCAAGGTCTGGACGGTGGACGTCCACGAGGCAGTCCGGGTCCGCACCGGAGAACGCGGCGCAGCCGCCATCTGAACGACCAGAGCGGCCGCCAGCTAGAAGGACCAGCGCAGCCGCCAGCTGAGCGATCAGCGGGCCATCCGCCGGAGGCAAGGAACGGGCCGGGTACCGACAAGGTACCCGGCCCGTTCTTCTGTGTCCGGTTCCTGTTGTGTCCGGTTCCCTTGTGCGCGGCGGACGTCAGCCCTCGACGGCGGTGGGCCAGCCTGCGGGACCGGCGCTGCCGGCGTCGTACTTTTCCATCGGAACGGAACCCCTGGCCCAGGCGGCAAGTACCGGTTCCACGATCCGCCAGCACTGTTCGGCGGTGTCGCCGCGCACCGACAACAGGGGATCGCCGCTGATGATCCCTTCGAGGACTTCACCGTAGGGAAGCAGTTCGGAGGCGTTGAGCTCGGTCAGGAGCGTGGCACGGTCGAGGCTGAACACGTCCCCGGGGCCGTTGACGTCGACGTCGAGCTTCAGCGTGTCCGGGCCGAAACCGATCCGCAGCTGGTTGGGGGCATCCACCCCCTGAAAGCCGTCGGGCAGGTGCGGCACGGGGCGGAAGGTGACCACCGCTTCCTTGCGCTTCAGGCCCAGGGCCTTGCCCGAACGCAGGATGAACGGAACGCCCTTCCAGCGCCAGGTGTCGATGCCCACCTCCACCTCCGCGAGGGTTTCGGTGTCTCGGGTCGGATCCACGCCCTCTTCGGCCGTGTAGTCAGGGACATCGCGGCCCCCGATCGTCCCGGCGCTGTAACGGGCCCGGCGCGTCGACTTCTTGTAAGGTGCGGTGATGTTGCTGGCGCGCAGGACCGTGGAGATCGCATCGCGCAGGTCGCGCTCGCCGATGGTAGCCGGGGCATCGATGGCGAGCAGGGCCATGATGTGCAGGAGATGGCTCTGGATCATGTCACGCAGGGCGCCGGCGCCGTCGTAGTAACGGGCACGGCCTTCCAGGGCCAGGTCCTCGTCGAAGATGATCTCGACCTTCTCGATGTGCTCGCGGTTCCACACCGGTTCCAGGAAACGGTTGGCGAAGCGCAGGCCCAGGATGTTCAGCACCGTGGCCTTGCCCAGGAAGTGGTCTACGCGGTGGATGTGGTCTTCCGGTACCAGCGCTGCCAGCGTCCGGTTCAGGGCATGTGCCGAATCGGTGCCGGAGCCGAAGGGCTTTTCAAGGACGAGGCGGGTGCCGGGCGGAAGCTGCGATCGATCCAGGATTTCGCAGGCCTTCTGGCTGACCTGTGGCGGGAGGGCGAAGTACACGGCAACGGGTGCCTCCAGCCCGCTTAGCAGCCCGGCCAGGCTGCCGTCGGCCGTGACGTCGAGCCCGTGGTAAGCGGTGTCCTTTTCCATCGCGGCGAGGGCGGCTTTGCCTGCTGCGCTTGCGGACTTGGCGGCCTCGGCGAAGGAGTCGTGGACACGCCTGCTCCACTGTGCCGCTGTCCAGTCATCGGAGCCGGCACCCACGAGCTTCAGGCCCGTGGCCCGGCCTGATGCCACCAGCCGTGCCAGTCCCGGAAGCAGCAGCCGGCCTGTGAGGTCCCCCGAAGCGCCAAGAATGAGCAGTGTTTTCACAGTGTTTTCGCTGGTCACTGTGCCAGCATGCCATCTTGGAGGTGCAACTTGGTACCCTAGATAGTCGGGTCCCGCAGCCGCGTTGAATCAGTGTTGTCCGGGACAATGATCGGCAATGATGCAGGCGCGCCGTTCCGGCCGCCATCCGTAGACCATTGAAAGAAGTGCACGTCGCGTGTTCAATTCACTCTCTGACCGGTTGACAGCAACCTTCAAGAATCTCCGTGGCAAGGGCCGCCTCTCCGAGGCCGATGTCGATGCCACAGTCCGGGAGATCCGCCGCGCCCTGCTGGACGCGGATGTTGCTGTTCCCGTGGTCCGTGAATTCGCCGGACGCATCCGCGAACGTGCCCTCGGCGCCGAGGTTTCGGCCGCGCTGAACCCGAGCCAGCAGATCGTGAAGATCGTCAACGAGGAACTCGTGGAGATCCTCGGCGGCGAAACGCGCCGCATCCGGCTGGCCAAGACGGGCCCCACCATCATCATGCTTGCCGGCCTCCAGGGCGCCGGCAAGACGACCCTCGCCGGCAAGCTCGCCAAGTGGATGAAGTCCCAGGGCCACAGCCCCATCCTGGTGGCCTGTGACCTCCAGCGGCCCAACGCCGTCACCCAGCTGCAGGTAGTGGGTAGCCGCGCCGGTGTACCCGTCTTCGCCCCCCACCCCGGAACCACCTCCGACCTTGAGACCCCCACCGGTGACCCGGTCGCCGTCGCGAAGGCCGGCGTCGACGAAGCCCGCCAGAAGCTGCACGACGTCGTGATCGTGGACACCGCCGGCCGTCTCGGCGTCGACGCCGAAATGATGGACCAGGCGCGCCGCATCCGCCAGGCGATCATCCCGAACGAAGTTCTCTTCGTCATCGACGCGATGATCGGCCAGGATGCGGTCAACACCGCGCACGCCTTCGACGAGGGCGTCAACTTCACCGGCATCGTGCTGTCCAAGCTCGACGGCGACGCACGCGGCGGTGCCGCCCTCTCGGTGTCCTCCGTGACCGGCAAGCCCGTCATGTTCGCTTCCACCGGCGAAGGCCTGGACGACTTCGAGCTGTTCCACCCGGACCGCATGGCCTCGCGCATCCTGGACATGGGCGACGTGCTCAGCCTGATCGAGCAGGCGGAGAAGAACTGGGACAAGGACGAAGCCGCCCGGATGGCGAAGAAGTTCGCCGACCAGGAAGACTTCACCCTGGATGATTTCCTGGCCCAGATGCAGCAGATCCGCAAGATGGGCTCCATGAAGAAGATGCTCATGATGATGCCGGGTGCACAGAACATCCGCCAGCAGCTTGAGCAGTTCGACGAGCGCGAGATCGACCGGGTCGAAGCCATTGTGCGTTCCATGACTCCGCACGAGCGCGTGGCCCCGAAGATCATCAACGGTTCCCGCCGTGCCCGCATCGCCCGCGGTTCCGGTGTGCACGTCTCGGAGGTCAACGGCCTGCTGGAGCGTTTCGCCCAGGCGCAGAAGATGATGAAGAAGCTCGCCCAGGGCGGCGGCATGCCCGGAATGCCCGGAATGCCGGGCATGGGCGGCGCCGGAGCACGCAAGGGCGCCAAGAACGCACCCAAGAAGAAGGCACGTTCCGGCAACCCGGCAAAGGCGGCGCAGGAACTGCGGGACGCCGAGGCCAAGCGCAAGGCCGCTGCTTCCGCGCCGAGCGGTGCCGCATTCGGCCAGGGGGCGGCCGACTTCGATCCCTCGCAGCTGAACCTGCCCAAGGGCTTCGACAAGTTCCTCGGCAAGTAAGCCGACAAGTAGTCCGCGGCGCTGCCGGTCCGGCGCCAGCCTAGCGCCCCAGCTTGCTCCCCAACCTCGCTTCGCGCGGCTGGGTCCCCTCGCAAACTAGGCTGGAGCAATGGAAAAGCAACGCGTTGTCTTCGTCCACGGCGGCGGCTCATTCGGAGCTGCTGCGTGGCCGAAGCAGCACGGCATGGCCTTGCAGTATGACGCCCTCTTCCTGCGGCGCCAAGGCTTCGATCCGGTGGCTGAGCCCGTGGAGCCGTCTGTCGCCGCCGACGTCGCAATCATCCTGGCCGCCCTGGAAAGCGGAGACACTCCCGGCGGACACCTCGTGGCGCATTCCCTGGGGGCCATCCCGGCGATGCTGGTCGCCGTCGAGCATCCGGAACTGGTGCGCTCCCTTGTCCTGGTGGAACCGGCCTGCCTGTCCCTGACCGCGGAACTTCCCGCCACCATGGCGTACCGGGCCCTCATGGAGCCTCTGTTCGAGGCCCGGCACCGGCTGGGCGACGAGGAATACCTGCAGGAGTTCCGGCGCCGCACCGCCTCGGCCGTGGCCGGGCCGGCGTCGACCGAGGACCCGCGCCGAGCCGCACGGCGGCTGAGGCTGCAGGCCCCGCCGTGGGAAGCGCCGCTGCATATCGTTCCGGGCGTTCCCACCCTGGTGCTCACGGGTGGCTGGGAACCCCTCTACGAGGAGATCGCCGCCTACCTGCGCGAAACCGGTGCCCTCCACCGCGTTGCGGCAGGAGGACACCGGCCCCATGATTCGCCCGAAGGAGACCGGATCATCCGCTCCTTCATCGCGGAATCCGGCCGGGCGCAGGCATCCCGCAGGCACCCGGCCTAAGGTCGGTCAGCCGCGGCGCCCCGAGGCTTCCGGCAGGGTCAGCTCGGGGAGATAGACCTTTCCGCCGGCCGCGAGGAACTCCTCGCTCTTTTCACGCATGCCGGCGTACATTTCCGCGATCGCCGCCTGGGCATCCGCGGAGCCGTACTCATCGCGGATGTCCTGGCTGATGCGCATGGAGCAGAACTTCGGCCCGCACATGGAGCAGAAGTGCGCGGTCTTTGCCGGTTCCGCGGGAAGCGTTTCGTCGTGGAACGTCTCGGCCGTGACCGGGTCCAGGGACAGCGCGAACTGGTCGCGCCAGCGGAACTCGAAGCGCGCCTTGGACAGCGCGTCGTCGCGTTCGTTGGCTCCGGGGTGCCCCTTGGCCAGGTCTGCGGCGTGCGCGGCGATCTTGTAGGTGATCACGCCGGTCTTCACGTCGTCCTTGTTCGGCAGGCCCAAGTGCTCCTTCGGGGTGACGTAGCAGAGCATGGCCGTGCCGTAGCGGGCGATTTCCGTGGCGCCGATGGCCGAGGTGATGTGGTCGTAGCCGGGGGCGACGTCCGTGACCAGCGGGCCAAGGGTGTAGAACGGCGCGCCCTTGCAGAGTTCCTGCTGGCGTTCCACGTTTTCGCGGACCAGGTGGAACGGCACGTGGCCGGGCCCCTCGACCATCACCTGGACGTCGTACTCCCACGCACGCTGCGTCAGCTCGGCCAGGGTGTCCAGCTCGGCGAACTGGGCAGCGTCGTTGGCATCCGCCGTCGCGCCGGGACGCAGGCCGTCGCCCAGGGAGAACGCGACGTCGTACTTGGCGAAGATCTCGCACAGCTCATCGAAGTGCGTGTAGAGGAAGTTCTCCTCGTGGTGCGCCAGGCACCAGCCGGCCATGATGGAACCGCCGCGCGAAACGATGCCCGTCACGCGGTTGGCGGTCAGCGGCACGTAGCGCAGCAGCACGCCGGCGTGGATGGTCATGTAGTCCACGCCCTGCTCGCACTGTTCGATCACCGTGTCGCGGAAAATCTCCCAGGTCAGCTTGTTGGCCTCGCCGTTGACCTTCTCCAGCGCCTGGTAGATCGGAACGGTGCCGATCGGAACGGGGGAGTTGCGGATGATCCACTCGCGGGTGGTGTGGATGTCATCGCCGGTGGAGAGGTCCATGACGGTGTCCGCGCCCCACTGGGTGGCCCACTGCAGCTTGTCGACCTCTTCGGCGATCGAACTGGTCACGGCCGAGTTGCCGATGTTGGCGTTGATCTTTACCAGGAAGGCCTTGCCGATGATCATCGGTTCGGACTCGGGGTGGTTGATGTTGTTGGGGATGATGGCACGCCCTGCCGCCACCTCGCTGCGGACCAGTTCCACATCGCAGTTCTCGCGCAGCGCCACGAAGCGCATCTCCGGGGTGATGATGCCCTGCTTCGCGTAATGCATCTGGGTCACCGTCTTGCCCTCGACGGCGCGGCGCGGTACCGGCTGGGCTCCCTTCCATTCAGCGGAGGCTGCACCCCGGCGCAGCGCCGACTTGCCGTCGTCGAGCAGGTTCCGTTCGCGGCCGCTGTAGGTCTCGGTGTCGCCGCGCCCCTCGATCCAGGCAGCACGGAACGGCTCCAGCCCGACCACCGGATCGCTGCCCGGGCCGGCAGTGCGGTAGACCTGCAGCGGCGCGTTCGCCTCGCCGTTGGGGGAGGGCTCCAGCGCAATCTCCGTGACTGGCACGCGGATGCCGGAACCGGCGTCCTCGATGTAGGCCAGGGAATGCGATTTCAGCGACTGCGTCACCTCGGCGGAACCGTTCTGGGCAGGGCTGTGCTGTGCATCTGAGGTACTCAAAGGATTACTCACTTCCTTCGCCGGCATTACCCGGACAGGTTCGACGGTCGCAGGCTGCGCCAGCCTGATCTCAGCCCATGCATGGGCCCCCGTGTGGTCGTAGACGAAGCTACCACAGCCCCGGGTGCGGGGACCGAAAAGCCTGGATGTTACTGTGGCGGCGTGCACCAGATCAGGGCCGCCTGGCGTCCGGCTACGCCTCCCTGCCGGGCATTGAAGGCGCCGCCGGCGCCCTCCTTGCGGCGGCGCTCGCAGACCTCGACGGCGGCTGCAGGATTGCAATGGAAAGGGAGCTTCAGCAATGAGCGTTGACGCCGGAGCCGGCATCATCGAATTCAGCGGGACCGTGTTGTGCGGGCCCGCGGAGGATCGCCGCGGATTGTGGTCCGTGGACGGCCGGCTCACCTTCACGAGGCCGGAACGGCAGCCGCAACTCGTCCTGGACGGCTGGGTGCTGCCGGGTTTCGTGGACGCCCACTGCCATATCGGCCTGGGACCCGGCGGCGCGGTGGACGAGGACACCGCCCGGGCCCAGGCCGCGGCCGACCGCGACGCCGGCACGCTTCTGGTACGCGACGCCGGCGTTCCCGCGGACACCCGCTGGCTGCAGGGGAGCCCGGGCGTGCCCCGGATCATCCGCTCCGGCCGGCACATCGCCCGCAGCCGCCGCTACCTGCGTGGACTGGGAGTGGAAATCGAACCGGAACAGCTCGTGGAGGAGGCCAGGAAGCAGGCCCGCGCGGGGGACGGCTGGGTGAAGCTGGTGGGGGATTGGATCGACCGCTCCGCAGGCGACCTCGGGCCCTCCTTCCCGGCCGCGGTCGTCAAGGACGCCGTCGCCGCCGCCCATGACGAAGGCGCACGCGTGACGGCCCATTGTTTCGCGGAGGACACCATCGACGACATGCTCGACGCCGGCATCGACTGCATCGAGCACGCCACCGGGCTGCTGCCCAGGCACATTCCGCGGCTGGTGGAGCAGGACGTGCCGATCGTCCCCACGCTGGTGAACATCGCGACCTTCCCGGACATCGCGAGGCAAGCCGAAGCCAAGTTCCCCCGCTACGCCACGCACATGCTCGAACTATGGGAGCGCCGCTACGAACGGATCGGGGAGGCGTTCGACGCCGGGGTCCGGGTCTACGCGGGAACGGACGCCGGAAGCGTCATCAAGCACGGCCGCATTGCCGACGAGATCCTTGAGCTGCACCGTGCCGGGCTTTCCCCGGCAGCGGCCCTCGACGCCGCCTGCTGGTCCGCGCGTGGATGGCTGGGAGCCGAAGGGATCGGCGAAGGCGCCCCGGCCGACGTCGTACTCTGTGCGGAGGATCCGCGGCGGACGCTCGCTACCGTCGCGCGGCTGCGGCACGTGGTGCTTGGCGGCCGGGTCATCAGGTAGCCCTTGGAATAAATTGAAGCTTCAAGTAATTTATTAAGAGTAGAAGCGCCGATCGGCGGCGCCAACACTTTCGGGAGTTTCAATGACCGCAGCATCCAATCAGGACCTGCTTCCTGCCGAACTGACCATGGGCACAGTCATGCTCAAGGTCGGCGACATGAAGCTCATGAGCGGCTACTACCAGAATGCCCTTGGCCTGGATGTTGTGGCCGAGCAGGACGGCGGACTCTACTACGGCCGTCTCGGAAAGCCCCTGGTGCACTTGGCCCCGGCCGCCGGCCTGCAGATTCCGGGGCGCCGCGAGGCCGGCCTCTTCCACACGGCCCTGCTGTTCGAGGACCGGGCCGCGCTCGCAGCCACCATTGCGACCGCCGCGCAATATGAGCCGCGCGCATTCGTCGGAAGCGCTGACCACCTGGTCAGCGAGGCGTTCTACTTCACCGACCCCGAGGGCAACGGCATCGAACTCTATTACGACAAGCCCCGTGAAGGCTGGGAGTGGAACGGCAGCACCGTCGTCATGGACAGCCTTCCGCTGGCCCCGCAGCGGTACCTGCAGGACCACCTGAACGAGGAAGCGGTGGCCGGCCAGCGTGCCGCTGCTGCCGGCGTCGGGCATGTCCACCTGCAGGTGGGCGATGTGCAGACCGCCCAGGACTTCTATGTCAGCACCCTCGGCTTCGAGCGGACTGCGGGATGGCACGGCCAGGCCCTGTTCGTCTCTGCCGGCGGCTACCACCACCACATGGCGATGAACGTCTGGAACAGCCGCGGAGCCGGCCCGCGCCGCGACACCCTGGGCTTGGGTGAAGTGGTGATCGAGGTGCCGTCCGGTGACGACGTCGGAGCGTTGGCGGACCGCCTCAAGGTCGCCGGAATCGAATCGCACCACACCGGACAGGAGTTGCGTTTCGAGGATCCGTGGCGCAACCGCCTCCGCGTGGCCGTCCGTTAGGTCCCAGTCCGTTACGCTGATCGGGACGGCGCGATTCCCCCGCTGGTTCGGGGCCGCCGTGCTGCGTTGGAACGGATGAATGAGAGTGGTTTCCATGGGTTTTGCCGAAATTTTTGTTGCCACCCACGATGAAGCGCTCAAGCGTGCGGCTGCGCTGGAACGCGGCGGCGAAGTGGCCGGTGCGGCGGTTCGCATCCCCGGCATCAGTGATTTCGAAGTGGAGCAGCTCGGGGACCTGGCCGGACACGCCGTCCACGCCGCGGGCGCCGACTACGAGCTGGCCATGGTCGATGTCACCAGTGACGCACTGCTTGGCGTTCCTGCCGCCATGGTGCGTGCCCTTTCAGAGCTGCTCAGCTACGAAAGTGAAGGCGAGGGCAACGTCCTGGACGATGTCGCAGAAAGCTGGGCCGCGCAGGAGGACATGCCCTTCGGTGCGGAGGAATCCCGCGGCTACGTCCAGCAGCTGGCGGCGCTGGCCGCCGATGTCGAAAAGTCCGAACGCGCCGGGCTCTACGTCTGGTCTGTCTGAGCATCCGCGCCGGGGCCGCAAGGTTTCCTTTGCCCGGCTCCGGCGTGCGCGACACCCTGGGAGGTCCAGTTCGAATTCCCGTCCGCCATCTGGCACAATGGACAGGTACTCGATCCGTGCGGCCCCTCTCTCCGTGCGCGCATCCTGTCCTTAGAACCCTCAAGTATGGCCCGCCCCACGGGTGCAGAACGATGGGTTCACCCTCGTTTCAGAAACAGGAGTGACCACAAAAGTGGCCGTTAAGATTCGCCTCAAGCGCTTCGGTAAGATGCGCGCACCGTACTACCGCATCGTTGTCATGGACGCCCGCGCCAAGCGCGATGGCCGTGCCATCGAAGAAATCGGCAAGTACCACCCCACCGAGGAGCCCTCGTACATCGAGGTCGCTTCCGAGCGTGCACAGTACTGGCTGTCCGTCGGCGCCCAGCCGACCGAGCAGGTTGCCGCCATCCTGAAGATCACCGGTGACTGGCAGAAGTTCAAGGGCCTGCCGGGCCAGGAAGGCACCCTGAAGACCAAGGCTCCGAAGGAAGCCTTCGTCGCTCCGGAAAAGGGCTCCGTGATCATCCCCGAAGCCATCACCAAGAAGGCCAAGAAGGAAGAGGCCGCTGAGGAAGCCGAGGCTCCCGAGGCAGAAGCCACCGAGGCCGAGTAAATTGCTGGCAGAAGCGCTCGAACACCTGGTCCGCGGCATTGTCGACAGCCCTGAGGATGTCAAGGTCAGTGCCAGGAACAACCGACGCGGTGAATCGCTCGAGGTTCGTGTCCACCAGGACGACCTCGGCCGGGTCATCGGCCGCCAGGGACGCACCGCACGTGCACTGCGCACTGTGATCGCGGCTCTGGCCGGTGGCGAGCAGGTCAGGGTCGACGTCGTCGACACCGACCGCCGCCGGTAGACGCGCTCAGCAATAGCTGGACTTTGGATCCGGTCCCGCCACCAGATAATGGTGGAGGGGCCGGATTCCTTTTTTCGCCCCATCAGACTTTTCGGGCCGCTTGCCGCAGAGGCGCGGCACAGCGTAGGAAAAACAGAGGAAACCATGCAGCTTCAGGTGGCCAGAATCGGCAAGCCCCACGGAATTCGCGGCGAGGTGACAGTGCAGGTGCTCACCGATGCCCCCGAGTCCCGATTCGTTCCCGGCACCGAATTCCTCGTGGAACCGGCCAAGCTCGGCCCGCTGACCGTCCGCAGTGCCCGCTGGAACAAGGACATCCTGTTGCTGGGCTTTGAGGAGATTGCCGATCGCAACGCCGCAGAGGTCATCCGCGGCGCCAAGCTGTTCGTCGAAACCGAAGAGCTTGACGACGACGACGAAGAAGGCTGGTACGAGCACGAACTGGTGGGCCTCGAGGCGCGCGTGGGGAGCCAGGTGGTCGGCCGGGTCACTGCCCTGAACACCTTGCCCGCACAGGACCTCCTGGTAATCGAAGGCGCGGACGGCAGGGAAATCCTGGTGCCCTTCGTCGAGGAGATCGTTCCCGAGGTCAACCCCGACGGCGGCTACGTGCTGCTGGTTCCGCCGCCCGGCCTGTTCGAGCTCAACAGCGATGAAGCCAACAGTGGCGACGACGGCGGCACCGGGGACCGCGCGTGAGGATCGACGTCGTCAGCATCTTCCCGGACTACCTGGCCCCGCTTGAGCTCTCGCTCATCGGCAAGGCGCGCCAGGACGGGATTCTGGAACTCAACGTCCACGACCTCCGTAGCTTCACCACGGACCGGCACCGCACTGTCGACGACACGCCCTACGGCGGCGGTGCCGGGATGGTGATGAAGCCCGAACCCTGGGCCCAGGCGCTCGAATCCGTGGCCGCCGCTGCCCCCGGGGAACGGCGGCCGGTGCTGGTGGTTCCCTCGCCGGCGGGGGAGCGCTTCACCCAGGCCACCGCCTACGAACTCGCCGAAGAAGAACACCTGGTGTTCGCCTGCGGCCGCTACGAAGGCATCGACGAACGCGTCATCGAGTGGGCTGCGGAGCACTTCACCGTCCGTCCCATGAGCCTTGGGGACTACGTGCTCAACGGCGGCGAGGTGGCTGTACTCGCCATGGTGGAGGCCGTCGGGCGGCTTCTGCCCGGCGTCGTCGGGAACCCGGATTCACTCGTCGAGGAATCGCATTCGGACGGCCTCCTCGAATACCCCGTCTACACCAAGCCGTCCAACTGGCGTGAGCGCGAAGTTCCGGAGATCCTGCTCAGCGGCAACCACGGCAAGATTGCGCGCTGGCGCCGCCACGAACAGTTCCGGCGGACCGCCGCGCGCAGGCCGGACCTTTTGGACGCGTTCGACGCCGGCAGCCTGGACCGTGCGGACCGTACCGCTTTCGCCGAACTCGGGTACGACGTCGTCGACGGCCGCCTGCGCCGGCGCACCGGTCCCGAAGGGGACGCGCGGGCCTGACCGCGGAACGCCGGGCCGGAACCATCCGTGCGGAAAAGCCGCGCGGGAATTGGCCGCGTGCCGGGTGGTATGGCAAAATTGTTCTTTGTGTCTGCTGGGTCCGCACCTGCCACAGGGGGAGCGCAACCAACAGCGGGACACGCGGCACCCCCGATCAGTGGTGGGGCCGTTCTTTTGAACTTCGACGGCAATTTCCGGACTGTTCCGGGCTTGGCCGCCGTGACCCAAAGTGGATGACCTGTGGCGTCCACCAGGAGTGGATTAATGCATATCCTCGATAGCGTAGATGCAGCTTCGCTGCGCAACGATGTTCCCGAGTTCCGCGCCGGTGACACCCTCAAGGTGCACGTGAACATCATCGAAGGCAAGAACTCCCGTGTCCAGGTGTTCCAGGGCTTCGTCCTGGGCCGCCAGGGTGACGGCGTTCGCGAAACCTTCACGGTCCGCAAGGTCTCCTTCGGTGTCGGTGTTGAGCGTACCTTCCCGGTGCACTCCCCGATCATCGAAAAGATCGAGGTTGTCACCAAGGGTGACGTCCGCCGCGCCAAGCTCTACTACATGCGCGAACTGCGCGGTAAGGCTGCGAAGATCAAGGAAAAGCGCGACTTCAACAAGTAAGTCTTCCGACTCACGCAGCGGGTCCTGCGATCCGTCCCGGCCTGCGCCGGAGAAATCCGCAACGCAACAGGGATACGAACCATGGACCACGCAGAACGCCAGCCCCGGAAACAGGGCTGGCGTTTTGTTTTGCTCGGAGTGGTCCTGGCTGTGGCCATCAGCGGCCTGGTCCGCTCCCTCTGGATCGACGTCTACTTCATCCCCTCGGAATCGATGGAACCGCTCCTCGGCACCGGGGACCGCATCCTTGTCTCCCGCACGGATTTCAGTGCCGAACCCATCCGCCGCGGCGACATCGTGGTCTTCGACGGCAGGGGGACTTTCGCTCCGCTCAGCAGCGGCAAGGGCCCGCTGGCAGACGCCGCGGCCGCCGTCGGACACTGGCTGGGCCTGACCGGCAGCGACACAACCTATGTGAAGCGGGTCATCGGCGTCCCGGGGGACCATGTGCGCTGCTGCGGCACGGACGGCAGGCTCACAGTCAACGGTCAGGCAGTTGCGGAATCCTACCTCTATCCGGGCGACGCGCCGAGCGCGCAGCAGTTCGACGTCGTGGTCCCGGAAGGCCGCCTTTGGCTCATGGGCGACCACCGCTCACGCTCCGCGGATTCCCGCAGCCTGCTGGGCGCTCCCGGCGGCGGACTGGTTCCCGTGGACCGGGTGATCGGCAGGCCGGTCCGGATCATCTGGCCACTTGATAGATTGGCAGAACTGCCAAGGCCAGCATTGGTCGCAACAACTTCGAAGAACGGACAGTAGATGCCGGAGAATCCCGAACAGGAAGCCGAGACGCCGGACGAGGACGGCAAGAAGGGCAATCAGTTCCTGCTCTGGCTCAAGGAGATCGGCACGGTCGTCGGGATCGCCATCGTGCTGTCATTCCTCATCAAGACCTTCCTGTTCAAGGCGTTCTTCATCCCGTCCGAATCCATGGTGGCCACCCTGGAGAAGGACGACCGGATCTTCGTGAACCTGCTGGTACCGGAGCCCTTCGCCCTCCAGCGGGGTGACATCGTGGTGTTCAAGGACACCCAGGGCTGGCTCCCGGCCACGCCGAAGGAAGACCCGGGGCCCTTCAAATGGCTGCAGGACGGCCTCGCCTTCGTGGGACTGCTCCCGGACGAAACGGAACAGCACCTCGTCAAGCGCGTCATCGGCCTGCCCGGCGACCATGTGGTCTGCTGCGACTCCCAAGCCCGGGTCAGCGTCAACGGCACCGTCCTGAATGAGGACTACCTCAACCCTGCCGAGCCGCCGAGTGCCAACCCCTTTGATGTGGTCGTCCCGGCTGGGAAAATCTGGGTCATGGGCGATAACCGCAACAATTCGGCGGACTCCCGCGAACACCGCGAAATGAACGGCGGCTTCATCAACCTGCCCGACGTCGAAGGCAAGGCGGCCGTGATCGCCTGGCCCGTAGGCCGCTGGCAGGTCCTGGACAACCACTCCGAAGTCTTCCGCAGCGTTCCGGCGCCGTCCCCCGAGGACAGCAGCTCCAACACCGCGCCCACGGGCAAATGAGCAGCCGGGCTACGGGGGCCAAGGCGGGCGTGGCGAAGTCCACCGCTCGCAAGACGACGGCGCCAAAGACCACTGCGGTCAAGTCGACCGCGCGCAAGGCAAGCCCGCGGGGTGCCGCGGCGGCCGCTGCGACGAAGGCTTCCGCCGCCCCGACGCTGGACATTGAACGGAGCTTCCTCGCGCCGGGAGTCCGGCTGCTCGCCGGCGTCGATGAAGTGGGCCGCGGTGCGTTCGCCGGGCCCGTCTCGGTGGGGATCGCCGTCGTCGATCTCCAGGAGCAAAGCCTGCTCGACGGCGTACGCGACTCCAAGCTGCTCAAGGCCGAAGACCGCGAACGGCTCGAACCGCTGGTGCGGGGCTGGGCGGTCGCCGCTGCCGTCGGGCATGCCAGCGCAGCGGAAATCGACGGCCTCGGCATCATCGCTGCCCTCAGGCTTGCCGGCAACAGGGCCTGGAGCGAGCTCCTGGCCGCCGGAACGCGGCCCGACGTGGTCCTTCTTGACGGCAGCCACGACTGGCTCTCACCGCCCGCGCAGGTTTCCCTGTTCGATACGGAGGCAGCAGCCGACCCCGGCGTGACCGAGTGTGACGCCCCCGTGCACACCCGGGTGAAGGCGGACATGTCCTGCCTCAGCGTTGCGGCCGCCAGTGTCCTTGCCAAGGTGGCGAGGGATCGGATGATGCTGGACCTGCACAGCGAATTCCCGGGCTTCGCGTGGAATGAAAACAAGGGCTATGGCACCACGGCCCACCGCGAAGCCCTGCGGGCCGCGGGCCCGAGCAGCTACCACCGGAGCAGCTGGAACCTCCTCTAGGGCGGCAGGCTGCCCGCGTCGGAACGCCGCTGGCTGTCGACACCGGTGCGATGGTGCAAGATGGATCTATGAGTGCCGAAGATCTTGAGAACTACGAAACCGACATGGAGCTCCAGCTCTACCGCGAGTACCGCGATGTGGTCGGTTTGTTCAGCTACGTTGTCGAGACCGAACGGCGTTTCTACCTTGCCAATCACGTCGATCTGCAGGCCCGCAGCGCCGACGGCGAGGTCTACTTCGACCTGACCCTCCAGGACGCCTGGGTCTGGGATGTCTACCGTTCCGCGCGGTTCGTGAAGAATGTCCGCGTCATCACCTTCAAGGACGTCAACGTCGAGGAACTTCCCCGGAACGAACTCTCCTTGCCGAAGGACGGCGATCTCGGCGACCTCGGCAACTGACGCCGTGCGGTAGCCGGATGCTTCCAGTGTCCCGGCTTCTCCTCCACAACCGCATTTCCGTCGGGTTTCCCACATAGCCCTTTTTCCTGCTGTTCCCGCTTCCGGCGTGCCCGCACGCTGGTAGCGGAGGTGGACATGAAAGAGAAAGACATCCTCGGCAGGCAGGGCGAGGCCCTTGCTGCCGGGTTCCTGGAGACCCTCGGGATGCGGATCATCGACCGCAACTGGCGGTGCCCCTCGGGCGAGATCGACATCGTTGCCCTGGACGGCGACACCCTGGTGATCGCGGAGGTGAAGACGCGCCGCAGCCTGGACTACGGGCATCCCTTCGAAGCCGTCGGCGCGGCGAAACTTGCCCGCCTGCAGCGCCTGGCCTCATCGTGGTGCCGTGCCCACGAGCTGCGTGCCTCGGGCCGCCGCGTGGACGTCGTCGCCGTGATCGACGACGGCATCGGGTCGCCGAGCCTTGAACACCTCAAGGGCGTGGGCTGACATGGGCGTCGCACGGAGCTACTGCGTGGCGCTGCTGGGCCTCAACGGCTACATCGTGGAGGTCGAGGCGGACATCGGGCAGACTTTGCCGAACTTCCTCATCCTGGGCCTGCCGGACGCCGCCCTGAACGAAGCCCGGGAACGGATCCGCTCGGCCGCGCAAAACTCCGGCATTCCGCTGAGCCGGCGCAAGATCACTGCCAACCTCATCCCGGCGTCGCTGCCAAAACGCGGCTCCGGTTTCGACCTCGCCATCTGCATGGCGGTGCTGGGCGCCGCCGGGGACATCCGCTCCACTGAAGGCACTGTGTTCATCGCCGAGCTTGGCCTTGACGGCCGGCTGCGCCCGGTCCGCGGCATCCTGCCCGCCGTGATGGCGGCGGTACAGGCCGGGCACCCGGACGTCGTGGTGGCCCAGGCCAACGCCGCCGAGGCCATGCTCGTACCCGGTGCCCGGGTCCGCGGATACAAAACCCTTGCCCGGCTCGCCTTCGACTTCGGCGCGGACCCGCAGGACCTTGCGCTCGACTACGACCCCATGGAGGAAGAAGACCCCGACGGCGGCACCCTCCCGTCCGCCGCGCCTGACCTCTGCGATGTCTCCGGGCAGGGCGACGCACGCCGCGCACTTGAAGTCGCCGCAGCGGGCGCCCACCACGTACTCCTGAGCGGACCCCCCGGCGCGGGGAAGACAATGCTCGCCGAACGGCTTCCCGGACTGCTTCCGGACCTCGGGGACAAGGAATCCATGGAGGTCACCGCGATCCATTCGCTTTCGGCCGTGCACATCGAAAAGATCTCGCTGCTGCGCAGGCCCCCGTTCGAGAACCCGCACCACAGCGCAACCGCCGCGGCAATCATCGGCGGGGGTTCCGGCCTCCCACGGCCCGGCGCCGCGTCCCGTGCGCATAGGGGCGTCTTGTTCCTGGACGAGGCCCCGGAATACGAACGCCGCGTCCTGGATGCCCTGCGCCAGCCCCTGGAAAGCGGTGAGCTCGTGATCCACCGCTCGGCGGGCACCGCCGCCTATCCCGCCCGGTTCCAGCTGGTCCTTGCAGCGAACCCCTGTCCGTGTGGCAAGGCCAGCGGGAAAGGCGTGGATTGCACGTGCACAGCGGTTATGCGGCGGCGCTACTTCGGAAGGATGTCCGGTCCGCTCCTGGACCGCGTCGACATCCAGCTTCAGGTGGAGAGGGTCTCCCTGGCGGATTTCGGCCAGGCCAGCGGAGAAGAGGATTCCGCAACCGTGGCCAGGCGTGTGGCGGCCGCCAGGTTCCGCCAGCAGGAGCGGCTCGGAAGTTTCGGACTGGAGACCAACTCCCAGGTCCCGGGCCGCCTGTTAAGGGGTGTGCTGAAGCTGCCTCCGGCGACCACCCGCATCCTGGACAGCTCCCTCGAACGGGGAGCGCTTACCGCGCGGGGCTACGACCGTGTCCTGCGCTTGGCCTGGACACTGGCCGACCTCGGACACCGTGACCGGCCCGGCCTTGACGACATCGGGCAGGCACTGGGCTTGCGGCAGGCGGTGGCAGCCGCATGAAAGGAACATCGATGACCACGAACGCCACGCCCAGCCTGACGGGCCCCCAACCCTCGGCGTCGAAAGACGAACGCATCGCCCGGGCAGCCCTTTCCCGGCTCATGGAACCGCAGGATGCCGCCGGACTGGCCCTCGTGCGCCTCGCGGGAGCCTCGGACGCCCTTCGGATCGCCACGGGCCAGCTTACGGCCGGCCCGGCCCTTGAGCAGGAAATGACGGCTCTGCTGCTTGACGGCGGTTGTGCGTCATGGCCGGGCCTTCCAGCCTCCCTGAAACGCTGGATGCCCCGCGTCCGGGACCTTGCGCCGGAGCGCGACCTGGCCACGATGCAGCGCCTCGGCGGGCGGCTCATCATCCCGGGAGACGCGCTCTGGCCGGCACAGCTGGCCGACCTCGGACTCCATGAGCCGCTGTGCCTGTGGTGGCGTGGGCACGAGCTCGAATTTCCGCCCGGCCGGCGCACCGTTGCCCTTGTCGGTTCCCGGGATAGCACCGGATACGGCGGAGCCATCGCCGGTGAATTCGCCTACGGGCTCGGCCAACGCGGCTACACGGTGGTATCCGGCGGCGCCTACGGCATTGATGCCCACGCACACCGGGGCGCGCTGGCGGGCGGCAGCAGCGATGTTCCCACCATCGCCGTCATGGCCGGGGGAGTGGACCGCTACTATCCCTCCGGAAACGAGGAGCTCCTCCGTGCCGTCGCCAACCAGGGAGCGGTCATCGCGGAGGTCCCACCGGGCTCAGCTCCCACCCGGTACCGCTTCCTGCAACGAAACCGGCTGATCGCTGCACTGGCCGCCGTCACGGTGATCGTCGAAGCACGATGGCGTTCCGGTGCACTCAACACGGCCCATCACGCTGAATCCATCGGCCGGGTGGTGGCTGCCGTACCGGGGTCGATCCACAGCGCCAATTCGGCAGGATGCCACCGGCTCCTGCGTGAAGGCGGCGCCGTGTGCGTCACCGACGTCGGTGAGATTGCCGAACTGGCCGGCGGAAGCGGCGAGGAACTGGCAGGTGAGAAGGGAGCGGCCGCATCCGAGCATGACGGCCTCACACTGGAGGACCTGGTGTTGTTGGATGCCCTGCCGCTGCGCACCACGACGTCCGTGGAGAAACTTGGTGTCGTGGCGGGGTTGGGTCAGGACGCCGTCCGGGCAGGACTCGGCCGGCTGGGATTGCTGGGCCTGGCCGTCTCCGAACGAGGCGGCTGGAAACGGTCAAGGAAGAATGCATGATCCTGAACGACGCGTGGGGAAGGGACGTGGCGGTGCAGCCTGGCGCAGGCGGCTGCTGGCAGAGTTGAAGGGTGGACAGCGAAGCAAACCAGGACACGGCCGCAAAAGACGCAGCAGCCAAAGACGCAGCAGCCAAAGACACGGCCGCAAGCGGCCCCGGGCGGCAGGCTCCGCCGGTGCCCCCTGCCTTTGTGGCAGCAATGGCCGGGTTCCGCCGCTACCTTGAAGGGGAACGTGCCCGCTCAGCGCACACTGTCCGCGCCTACCTGGCCGACCTCGAAAGCCTGTTCGCTTACGCCGCCGGTGAAGGGGTTGAAACACTTGCCGGGCTCGAACTTGGTACGCTGCGCCGCTGGCTTGGCGGTCAAAGCGAGGAAGGACGCTCCCGGGCAACCCTGGCCCGCCATGCCGCAACCATCCGCACGTTCACCTCCTGGGCCCTGCGTGAGGAACTGATAGCCGCCGATCCCGCCCTCCGCTTGCAGGCACCCAAACGGGAGCAATCCCTCCCCGGGGTTCTCCAGCGCCGGCAGCTTGGCCGCATCTTTGACCGGCTCGACGAGGACGCATCCGAGGGAGCACCCGTCCCTCTGCGGAACCGGGCCCTGGTGGAACTGCTGTACGCCACCGGGATCCGCGTCGGTGAGCTCGCTGGCCTGGATATTGATGACCTCGACGCCGACCGGCGCACCCTCCGGGTCCTGGGCAAAGGCAACAAGGAACGGACGGTTCCCTACGGGCTGCCGGCTGCGCTCGCCGTCGACGATTGGCTCCGTCGCGGTCGGCCGAAGCTTGCCACGCCGCATTCCGGTCCGGCCCTGTTCCTCGGAGCACGGGGAAGGCGCCTCGACCAGCGTCAGGCACGCAGCGTGGTCAAGGGACTGCTGGAAGGGCTCGGAGACACCTCGGCCACCGGACCGCACGCCCTGCGGCACTCGGCGGCCACCCACCTCCTCGACGGCGGCGCGGACCTGCGGGCCGTCCAGGAAATCCTCGGCCACAGCAGCCTGGCCACCACCCAGATCTACACCCATGTGTCCGTGGAGCGGCTCCGGGCAAGCTATCGGCAGGCCCATCCGAGAGCATAAACCCCGAGCAGTCGGTAAATGACGGAAAACTGCGCTGGCGCAAAAGCGGTGTGTACGGCAAAATGAAAGCAATGTCCCGGAAGTTTCAAGCACTGCTTGAAGCTTGCAAATGACCGGGGCGCAATTTAGTAATCGGGAAAATACAGTTTCATAATCTGGGAAATACAGTCCGCCAGGGTTCACCGAATACCCGGTCACGGCACGGCAACTATCCAGGCAGAGGTCGTTGGGGAAGACGTACCTACAGCTATGGAGGATGGAATGTCTGTTGCAATGACCCGCGGTGTCCTGTTTGTCCACTCGGCCCCGACGGCACTGTGCCCGCATGTGGAGTGGGCCATCGGATCGGTCGTGGACAAGCGCACCGATCTTGATTGGACCCCTCAGCCTGCTGCGCCCGGAATGTTCCGGGCCGAATTGTCGTGGGTCGGTGCCCCTGGCACGGGCGCCCAGTTGGCCTCGACGCTCCGCGGCTGGGCCCACCTGCGCTATGAGGTCACCGAGGAGCCCAGCCAGGGCGTAGACGGCAGTCGCTGGTCCCATACCCCTGAGCTGGGCATATTCCACGCCGTCACGGACGTGCACGGAAACATCATGGTCAGCGAGGACCGCATCCGCTACGCCTACGAATCCGGCGCCGGTGACCCCGCCGCCGTGTACCACGAACTCTCCCTGGCGCTCGGCGAGGCCTGGGATGAGGAACTCGAGCCGTTTCGCCACGCCGCCGAAGGGGCCCCTGTGCGCTGGCTGCACCAGGTCGGCTAGGTATCAGGGCATTTCGCCCGGCAACAAACACTCCATAGCAAGGAAGAGGGCCCCGCCAACGGCGGGGCCCTCTTCCTGTGTCCGTCAGAACATCCGGAATCGGCTGCTGGACGCTCCGGGTTGCTAGACGCTCCGGACCGCGATGACGGCATTGTGGCCGCCGAAGCCGAAGGAGTTGCTTAGGGCCACGATGTCGCCGGCAGGCAGGCTGCGGGCCGAGGTGACGACGTCGAGCGGGATCTCCGGGTCCTGGTTTTCCAGGTTGATGGTCAGCGGAGCCTGGCGTTCGTACACAGCCAGGACCGTCAGCACGGCTTCCACGGCACCGGAGGCGCCCAGGAGGTGGCCCATCTGGGACTTCGTGGCGGAGACCGCCACGTTGTCGACGTGGGCGCCGAGCGCGGCGCGGAGTGCCGTGTACTCGGGCTTGTCACCGACAGGGGTGGACGTCGCGTGGGCGTTGACGTGCACGACGTCCTCGGCGTGGATCCGGCCGTCGAACATGGCGGCCTTCAGGGCACGGGTGGCACCGAGGCCCTCGGGGTCCGGAGCGGTGATGTGGTAGGCGTCGGCCGTGACCGAGGTGCCTGCCAGTTCACCGTAGATCCGGGCACCACGGGCGAGGGCGTGTTCCTCGGCCTCCAGCACCAGGGCGCCGGCGCCTTCGCCCATCACGAAGCCGTCACGGTCGATGTCGTAGGGACGCGAGGCGTGCTCGGGGTCGTCGTTGCGGCGGGAGAGTGCCTGCATGGAGGAGAAGGCGGCGAGCGGCATCGGGTGGATGGCAGCTTCGGCACCGCCGCACATGACGACGTCGGCCTTGCCGGAGCGGATCAGGTCCAGTCCCAGGTGCAGGGCTTCGGTTCCGGAAGCACAGGCGGACACCGGGGTGTGCGCGCCGGCGCGGGCGCCGAGGTCCAGGCTGACCGCAGCGGCCACGCCGTTGGGCATGAGCATCGGCACGGTCATCGGCAGGACGCGGCGCGGCCCCTTTTCCTTCAGGGTGTCCCAGGCGTCAAGCAGGGTCCAGACGCCGCCGATGCCGGTGGCGAAGGCGACGGCCAGGCGGTCATGGTCGATCTCCGTGATACCGGAGTCGGCCCAGGCTTCACGGGCCGCGATCACGCCGAACTGGGTGGACGGGTCCATGCGCTTGGCTTCGACACGGGAGAGCACATCGAGGGCCGGCGTCGAGCACCGTGCGGCAAAGTGGACGGGAAGGTCGTACTTGGCCACCCACTCGTCCTCGAGCGTGTGGGCCCCGGAGACCCCTTTCAGCGCGTTCTTCCACATTGTGGGAACGTCGCCACCGATGGGAGTGGTGGCCCCCAGACCGGTAATGACTACTTTGCGTGCCATGCGATCACTCTCTGTCGGAAATCAGCCTGCTCGGCTGCGGTTCTTCGCAGGGCAGGAAAACTTTGGTACTGCGGCTGTGCCGGGCGCGGGATGGCGGTGCACCCGGGCCCGGCACAGCTGGAAGGCAGGACTAGGCCTGTGCGTTCGCGATGAAGTTGACGGCGTCGCCGACGGTCTTCAGGTTCTTGACCTCTTCGTCCGGGATGCGCACGCCGAACTTCTCTTCGGCGTTGACGACGATGGTCATCATGGAGATGGAGTCGATGTCCAGGTCCTCGGTGAAGGACTTGTCCAGCTCGACGGCGTCTGCAGCCAGGCCGGTTTCTTCGTTGACGATTTCAGCCAGGCCGGCCAGGATTTCTTCGTTGCTAGCCATTGTTGGCTCCTTTTCTTGTTGTGCCGGCTATGCCGGAAACGGGGCAAACCGCGGTTACGGCTTGGTTGTCAAGGTCATGTTCGTTCCATGCCTGCCGCAGCTAGGTTACGGCAGGACCACCACCTGGGCGCCGAAGACCAAGCCGGCGCCGAAACCGATCTGCAGGGAAAGCCCGCCGCTGAGCTGCGGGTTCTCTTGCAGGAGCCGGTGCGTTGCCAGCGGAATCGAGGCCGCGGAGGTATTGCCCGATTCGGCGATGTCGCGGGCGACGACAACGGACTCGGGAAGCTTGAGCTTTTTGACCATCTCGTCGATGATCCGCATGTTCGCCTGGTGCGGCACGAATGCCGCGAGGTCCGAGGCTTCGATGCCGGCTGCGTCCAGTGCCTGCTGGGCGACCTTCGCCATTTCCCAGACAGCCCAGCGGAACACGGTCTGCCCGTCCTGGCGCAGTGTGGGCCAGACGTCCTGGGTCGCCGAGATGATGGCGAGGTCGTCCGTCTCGTCCGAGTGCCGCGCGGATTCGCCGAGCTTGCGGACCTCGTCGAGGGAGTGGGTCATCCCGATGGCGTTCCACTTGCTGCCGTCCGAACCCCAGACCGACTGGCCGATGCCCGCGGTGTCGGAAGGCCCGATGACGACCGCGCCGGCGCCGTCGCCGAGCAGGAAGGAAATGGTGCGCTCGTGGTTGTCGATGACGTCCGAGAGCTTCTCGGCACCGATTACCAGGACATACTGTGCCGCGCCGGAGCGGACCAGGGCATCACCCTGGGCGATGCCGTAGCAGTAGCCCGCGCAGGCGGCCGAGATGTCAAAGGCGGCAGCCGGCGTCGCGCCGAGCCGGTCGGTCAGCGCGGCGGCTGCGGACGGAGTGGCGAAGGGGTGCGTCACGGTGGAGACGATCACGGCGCCCAGCTGCGAGGCTTCGATGCCCGCCTGCTCCAGGGCTTCGCGGGCAGCACCTTCGGCCATGTCGATCACGCTGACACCCTCGGGCGCCCGGTGCCGGGTGACGATGCCTGTCCGCTGGCGGATCCACTCGTCGGAGGAGTCGATCCACTGGCAGACGTCGTCGTTGGTGACGATGACGTCGGGCCGGTAGGCGCCGATGCCAAGGATCCGGGAGAACTCGTTGACAGGAGCCTGCTTCAGGGCCGGGGCGCTCATGCGCTGGCCTCAAGCTCTGCGAAGAGGGCCAGCGCCGCGGACAAGTCGTCCGGGGTCTTCACGGCAACGGTCTTGACGCCGGGCATGCCGCGCTTGGCCAGGCCGGCAAGGGTGCCTGCCGGGGCCAGCTCGATCAGGCCGGTGACGCCGCGCTGCACCAGGTGTTCCATGCAGAGGTCCCACCGGACCGGGCGGGATACTTGGGCGATCAGGCTGGCGACGGCGGCATCGCCGTCGGTGACCTCGCCGCCGTCGAAGTTCGACAGCAGCGGGACGGAAGGAGCCTGCGGCTTCAGGGACGGGCGCAGCGCTTCGAGGGCGCTCACGGCAGGTGCCATGTGGGCCGTGTGGAAGGCGCCGGCTACCTTGAGCGGGATGACCCGGGCCTTGGGCGGCGGGTTGTCGGCGAGGGCCTGGAGCTGTTCGAAAGTTCCCGCGGCGACGGTCTGGCCCGCGCCGTTCACGTTGGCCGGTGCTGCGCCGGAAGCCTCGATGGCCGCCAGGACCTCGGCCGGATCGCCCCCGACGACGGCGCTCATGCCGGTGGGGGTGACGGCCGCGGCGGCTGCCATGTTGTTGGCGCGTTCGCGCACAAACGTCATCGCGTCGTCTTCGCTGAGCACCCCGGCGAGGGCGGACGCCGTGATCTCGCCGACCGAGTGCCCGGCCAGGACCACCGGCAGCGTGTTGAGTTCGACGTCGAACAAGGACTTTGCGGCGACCAGCCCGGCCGCGACGATCAGGGGCTGCGCAACGGCGGTGTCCTTGATGGTCTCCTCATCCGAGGTGGTGCCGTGGGCCTTGAGGTCGATTCCGGCGATCTCGCTCAGAGCAGCCAGATGGCCCTCCACGGAAGGCAGCTCAAGCCACGGGGCCAGGAATCCAGGGGTTTGCGAGCCCTGTCCAGGGCAGACGATTGCAAGCACGTAACCAGCTTTCCAAATTGCTGCGTGATCCAACGGTGTTTTCGTACACCAAGCTCACTGGGACGGTTTGTAGGAAGTCTACAACGACTCAGTTCCCGTTCCGGGAACCATGACGCTCCGGAGACGCCTTCGGCGGGGTGGACAAACGGCCTACCACCAGGGCCGTCTGGAGCACGAAGGCCTCGCGCGGAAGCAGCGGATCCCACCCGGTCACATCGCAGACCCGCTTGAGCCGGTACCGCACTGTGTTGGCATGGACGAACAGCTCCCGGGCCGTGGCTTCGAGCGAATGGCCCAGTTCAAGGTAGGTTCCGAGCGTCTCGACCAGCCCATTGGAGGCGGCGATGAGCGGCCGGTAGATGTTCTTGATGAGCGAGCGGCGGGCGGCGTCGTCGCCGGACACCACGCGTTCGGGCAGGAGGTCGTCGGCCGCGACCGGCCGCGGGGCCGACGGCCAGGCACGCGCAGCGGTGAGCCCGGCAAATGCTGCCTGCGCCGAACTGCTCGCTTCCAGCAGCGAGCCGGCCTCGGGCCCGTAGACCACTGGACCCGGGGCGAACAGTTCGCTCAGTTTCAGGTAGGCGGTGTCACGGTCCTGGACGCCGCCGAGGATCAGGATCAACCGGTCGCCCTGGATGCCCACCAGGGCGTCCTCGGCGAAGCGGCCGGCGGTGCGGCGCAGTTCGCTCACGTAGCTCGCGCTGGGTTCGGAGGGTGAATTGCCGACCATTACGGTAAACCGTTCCTGGGCCTTCCAGCCCAGGGCCGCGATCCTGGATCTCAGCGCGTCGGTGTTCTCGCCGCGCAGGATCGCGTCGACAATCAGGGCTTCGAGCCGGGTGTCCCAGGAGCCGCGGGATTCCGCGGCGCGGGCGTAGACGTCGGCGGCCGCGAAGGCCACTTCGCGGGAGTAGCGCAGCACCGCTTCGCGCAGGGACGGCTGGTCGGGTTCCGGCGCGATCACCGGGACCTGGTTCTCCACGACTTCCACCACGATCCGGATCAGCTGCAGGGCCTTCTGCAGGCTGATCGAGCGGGTGAGCTCGGTGGGAGCGTTGCCGAAGACGTCGGTGAGGATCCAGGAGGGCGAGCTCGGTCGTTCGTACCAGGTGACGAACGCCGCGATGCCGTTCTGGGCCACCAGTCCCAGCGCCGAGCGTTCGTCAGCGCTCAACCGGGTGTACCACGGAAGGGATTTCTCGAGCTGGCGCATGGTGGTGGTGGACAGCTGGCCGACATTCGCGCGGAGCCGTTTGAGGGTTTCGGCTTTTTCGGGGGAGACCGCACGCGATGGCGCCTTGCGTTTCGCGGAGGTAGGGGTGGGCTCTGCCATTCCTTGAGCATAAGGCCCCCGCCGTGCAAGCTCCATTTGTGCGAAGGCTACAAGCCGGTACCGCAGGTTTCCGCCCGGGACCGCTTCCCGCCGGGAAGCCCCCTTAAACGCCCGACGGCGGCCCCACCTTCCCGTGGGGCCGCCGCCTGGGTGTTGCCGGGTGCCTAGCTGTCGCCGCCGGCGCCGCCGGTGGTTCCTGCGTTGACGTCGAGCAGACGGTACTTCTCGATGGCCAGGCCCGGAGCCGAGGAATCGACCTTGCCCTGCTGTGCGAGCAGCTGGAGGGTCTTGGCGACGATCGAGTGGGTGTCGTTCTTGAAGAAACGACGGGCCGCGGCACGGGTGTCCGAGAAACCGAAGCCGTCGGCGCCGAGGGCCGCGAAGTCGTTCGGGATGAACTGGCGGATCTGGTCCGGCACAGCCTTCATGTAATCCGAAACGGCAACAACGGGGCCTTCGGCACCGGCAAGCTGCCGGGTGACAAACGGCACCTGGGAGGCTTCGCCCGGGTTCAGGAAGGCCTGCTCCTCGGCGGCAAGGCCGTCGCGGCGCAGTTCGTTCCAGGAGGTGACGGACCAGACGTCGGCTGCCACGTTCCAGTCCTCGTCCAGGATGCGCTGGGCTTCCAGGGCCCACGGCACCGAAACGCCGGAGGCGAGGATCTGGGCCTTCGGACGGTCCGTGGAGCCGTTGGTGGCGGCGGCCAGCCGGTAGATGCCCTTGAGGAGGCCGTTGACGTCGAGGTCTTCCGGTTCGGCCGGCTGGACGATCGGCTCGTTGTACACGGTCAGGTAGTACATGAGGTTGCGGTCAGCCGAATCCGGTCCGTACATGCGCTCCAGGCCGTCACGGACGATGTGGCCGATTTCGTAGCCGTAGGCGGGGTCGTAGGTGACCACTGCCGGGTTGGTGGAGGCCAGGATAGGGGAGTGGCCGTCGGCGTGCTGCAGGCCTTCACCGGTAAGGGTGGTGCGTCCTGCGGTGGCGCCGATGATGAAGCCACGGGTCATCTGGTCCGCCGCGGCCCAGAAGGAATCGCCCGTGCGCTGGAAACCGAACATCGAGTAGAACACGTAGATCGGAACCAGCGGTTCGCCGTGGGTGGCGTACGAGGTGCCGGCCGCGGTGAATGCCGCCACGGCACCGGCCTCGTTGATGCCCGGGTGGATCAGCTGGCCGGCCGGGGACTCCTTGTACGCGAGCACAAGGTCGCGGTCCACGGACAGGTAGTTCTGGCCCTTCGGGTTATAGATCTTCGCCGTCGGGAAGAAGGCGTCCATGCCGAAGGTGCGGGATTCGTCCGGAACCACCGGGACGAAGCGCGCGCCGAAGTTCTTGTCGCGCATGAGGTCCTTGAGCAGGCGCACGAAGGCCATGGTGGTGGCCGCCTGCTGCTTGCCCGAACCACGCTTGGCAACCTCGTAGGACTTGGCGTCCGGCAGGGTGACCTCGCTGTGCTTGGAACGGCGCTCCGGAAGGAAACCGCCCAGCTCCGCACGGCGCTCCATGAGGTACTTGATCTCCGGAGCGTCCATGCCCGGGTGGTAGTACGGGGGACGGTACGGGTCGGCTTCGAGCTGCTCGTCCGTGATCGGGATGCGCAGGTAGTCGCGGAAGGCCTTCAGGTCCTCGAGCGTCAGCTTCTTCATCTGGTGGGTCGCGTTGCGGCCCTCGAAGTGCGGACCCAGTCCGTAGCCCTTGACGGTCTTGGCGAGGATGACCGTGGGCTTGCCCTTGAACTCGGTTGCAGCCTTGTAGGCGGCGTAAACCTTGCGGTAGTCGTGCCCACCCCGCTTGAGCTGCCAGATCTGCTCGTCCGAGAAGTCGGCAACCATGTCCTTCGTGGCCGGCGTCTTGCCGAAGAAGTGCTCGCGGACGAATCCGCCGGACTCGGCCTTGTAGGTCTGGTAGTCGCCGTCGAGGGTCTCGTTCATGATGTTCACGAGGGAACCGTCGGAGTCCTGGGCGAGCAGATCGTCCCACTCACGGCCCCAGACGACCTTGATCACGTTCCAGCCGGCACCGCGGAAGAACGCCTCGAGTTCCTGCATGATCTTGCCGTTGCCGCGGACGGGTCCGTCCAGGCGCTGCAAGTTGCAGTTGATGACGAAGTTCAGGTTGTCCAGGTTCTCATTGGCGGCGAGCTGGAGCAGGCCGCGCGATTCGGGCTCGTCCATCTCGCCGTCGCCCAGAAAAGCCCAGACCTGCTGCTCGGAGGTGTCCTTGATACCACGGCCCTGCAGGTAGCGGTTGGCCTGTGCCTGGTAGATGGCGTTCATCGGGCCGATGCCCATGGAGACCGTGGGGAACTCCCAGAAGGTCGGCATCAGGCGCGGGTGCGGGTAGGAGGACAGCGCATGGCCCTCCTTGGACTTCTCCTGGCGGAAACCGTCGAGGTCTTCTTCGCTCAGGCGTCCTTCCATGAAGGCGCGGGCATACATGCCGGGGGAAGCGTGTCCCTGGAAGAACACCTGGTCGCCGCCGGACGGGTGGTCCTTGCCGCGGAAGAAGTGGTTGAAACCGACTTCATACAATGTGGCGGCGCCGGCATAAGTGGAAATGTGTCCGCCCACGCCGATGTCCGAGCGCTGTGCGCGGTGCACCATCACTGCTGCATTCCAGCGCATGTACGCCCGGTACCGGCGTTCGAATTCTTCGTTGCCCGGGAACTGCGCTTCCTGGTCAGCCGGGATGGTGTTTACATAGTCCGTCGTCGTGACCATGGGTACTCCCACGGACTGCGCGCCGGCGCGCTGCAACAGGCTGCGCATGATGTACTGCGCGCGTTCGGTTCCCTGCTCCTTGATCAAGGTGTCCAGGGACTCAATCCATTCCGCGGTCTCTTCCGGATCACGATCAGGCAGCTGGGCAGTCAACCCGCTGAGGATGTGTGAGGTCTCTTCTCCTGCAGCCACGTCCAACCTCTCTTTTGGCGCACGTAGCGGCGCCTCAAGTCCGGCAGGGTAACTGCCTGTCATGAACGCGTCGTGTGCGACATCTCGGTTACAACAGCCCGGTCAGGTATGCCGGGCAGGTTCTCTTGAGCAACGGCTGCGCATTCACGGGGCGGTTGCCCTGCAGCCGAAGTGCTCACTGGCCACTGTAGCTTTGTCGATGCTGGGATGCGTAGCCGCGCGGGCCCTTTAAGCGTGATGTGACCGAGGATTCGCCCTGCTTTTGCCGCAGTGGCGGTGACACGGAATCGGGTTCCTCGGGCGATAATGGCTTGAAGCAGGCACACAAAGGGTGTTGGCTGGTAGTAATCGAAATCACTTCAGAGGAGGAAAACGTGAGCGAGGCCGACGCCGCCACATCGGTAAATGTGGCGGAAAGATTGGGTTTCAAGGACGGGGATCTGATTCAAGAGTTCGGTTACGACGATGATGTCGACTTCGACTTGCGTGACGATATTGAGGAGCTGACAGGCTCCGAACTCCTCGACGAGGACGACCACGAAGTCGTGGATGCCGTGATCTTCTGGTGGCGCGACGGCGACGGCGATCTCGTTGATGCCCTGGTGGACTCCCAGACGACCCTGAGCGAGGGTGGCGTGGTGTGGGTCCTTACCCCCAAGTCCGGCCGTCCGAACCACGTTTCCCCTTCCGAGATCCAGGACGCCGCGCCCACCGCCGGCTTGCACTGCACCACCTCTGCGGGAGTTTCCAAGGACTGGAGCGCCACCCGCCTCGTCGCCCGGAAGAAGAACAAGTGACGCTCTCCCGGGCCGGCCGGGCGGATTTGTTTCAGGGTGTTCCAGGAGTCGGTGAGGAAGCCCCCGATTTTGAGCTCGTCAATCAATACGGCGAACCGGTGCGGCTCTCGAGTCTCCGCGGACGCAACGTCGTCGTCGTCTTCTACCCGTTCGCCTTCTCCGGAATCTGCACCGGCGAGCTCTGCGAGATCCGGGACAACCTGGCCGTATTCGAGGACGCCAACGCGACAGTCCTGGGCGTTTCGGTGGACAGCAAGTTTGCCCAGCGCGCCTACGCGGAGAAGGAAGGCTACAGTTTCGAACTGCTTGCCGATTTCTGGCCGCACGGCGATGTCGCGCGGAAATATGGAGTGTTCGACGGCGGCACAGGCATGGCCCTGCGCGGCACTTTCATCATCGATGGCGCAGGCATCATCCGCTATGTCGTGGTGAATCCTCGGGGGCAGGCGCGGGACCTGGCCGAATACCGCGCGGCCCTTGCCGGACTCGGCACTGCCTGAGAACGCGCGGACTGAAAGCGATGGACGGACACCGCCCCGGGATCGGAACAACCGGAGTGGCCAGCCTGGCTCCGGCCGGAACGGCTCCCTTGGCGGCGGAAGACCTTCCGGGGGTGCGGCAGGCCGCTGAAATCCTCGGCCGGAAACGCCTGGCTGTGCTCACCGGGGCGGGCCTGAGCACGGATTCGGGCATTCCTGACTACCGCGGCCCGGGGGCTGCGCCCCGCAAGCCCATGACGTACCAAGAATTCGTCGGCAGCGCGGACAACCGCCGGCGTTATTGGGCGCGCAACCACATCGGCTGGTCCCGGCTCCGGCACGCCGACCCGAATGCCGGCCATTTCGCCGTCGCCCGCTTGGAAGAACGCGGCCTCATTACCGGGCTGATCACACAGAACGTGGACCGGCTGCACGAAGACGCCGGCAGCCGGAACGTGGTGGACCTCCACGGCCGCTATGACCGAGTGGTGTGCCTGGACCGCGGCCACGCCTTCAGCCGGAAGCTGCTCGCCGGAATCCTTGAGGAGATCAACCCCGGGTTCATGGAGGCTGCGGAAGCCGCCGGTGCCATTGAGACAGCGCCGGACGCCGACGCCGTCGTTGAAGATGCGGAGCTGATCCGCAGTTTCGTTGTTGCTGTGTGCCCGGTGTGCGGAGGGGTGCTGAAGCCGGACTTCGTCTATTTCGGCGAGAACGTGCCCAAGGACCGGGTGGAACGCGCGTATGCGATGGTCGATGACGCCGGGGCCCTGCTGGTGGCGGGCTCGTCGCTGACAGTCATGAGCGGGTTGCGCTTTGTACGCCACGCGGCCAAGGCGGGCAAGCCCGTGGTGATCATCAACAGGGGAACGACCCGCGGGGATGGCATGGCCGAGCTGAAAATCGACGCCGGGGTCAGCGCCGCCCTGTCGTGGCTCGCCGAAGAACTGCCGGATCCTGCCTGAGCGCAGGCAGCCCCGGCGCTTTCCGAACGGGGCGGCGATTCGCTTTCCGGCAGCCGGATCGGGTAGAGTCTATGTTCGTTGGTTCGGCGGGGGAAGCCCGGCCGGAGCGCACTTTGGGTCTTTAGCTCAGCTGGTAGAGCGCCACGTTTACACCGTGGATGTCATCGGTTCGATCCCGGTAGGACCCACCAAGGAAAGCCCGTCATTCACGCCGCTGCGGCAGGAATGGCGGGCTTCTTTCATGCCCGGGTTCTTTGCCGGACACCGTCCTCAAAATGGAAGAGCTCTCCACCGCGACTATTGGGGGATGCCGCGGTGGAGAGCTCGAAAATGAATATACAGTGAATTCCTTGGATTGGGAAGCGTCCCGTTTTCCAGCCGATCCCGAGCGTATCGGCCGTGAAGCCACTATGATGGGACGTGTTCACTGGACTGAACAAGCTCGTCACGAGGCAGGCTCGTCGCGGGTTCGTTCATTCCGGACCAGTCACCGTCAAGGAGAGTCATGGCCGATTCCCGCGCTTCCCGTTCCGCCGAGAGCCCGGGGGGTTCCTCGCCGGCTCCCGCGGTGACCCGGGCGGCCGCCGTGCTGGACGCCTTGGCTGCGGCGCCGTCGGGCCGGCTGACGCTTAGTGACCTGGCACGCGAACTGGGCATACCGAAGTCATCCACCTCCAATCTCCTGCTGGCACTCGAGGAAGCCCGCCTGATCACGCGCGAGGGCGCCGACTTCTCGCTCGGCCGCAAGCTCGTAGAGCTGGGCGCCGCCTACTTGAGCCGGCTTGATGAGGTCCAGGAGTTCTACAAGTACTGCGAGCAGGCGCCGACGCTCTCCGGCGAGACCGTGCGCATCGCCATGCGCGACGGCGACCACGTCATCTATCTGGCCCGCTACGAGGGCCACCCGGCCGTCCGGCTGACGTCAAACATCGGCGACAAGATGCCGCTTTCACTGTGCGCCGTGGGCAAGGCCCTGCTGGCCCAGTTGCACGACCACGACATTGAGGCAATGTTCCCGGACGACCTTGAGCTCCCGGTCATGACGCCGAAGTCCTTGCGGTCCGCGGCCGAACTGAAGGCCCAGGTGGCCGAGATCCGCCGCCGAGGCTTCGCCTTCGAGGACGAGGAATCCACCCTTGGCGTGGTCTGCCTCGCCGTGCCGGTGCCGACCCATGGCGCGCACGGCCCCAGTCTCGGCCTCTCCGTGACATCCCTCAAGGCGACGTATTCCGAAGAGCAGGGTGACCTGATGGTCAAGGAACTCAAGGAGCTTGCCCATTCCCTGGGCAACCCCATGGGCTGATCCGAAAATAAATCAGATTACACCTCTTGAACATTGTTCAACTTGCTGTACGCTGTTCAGTATAGTGATTCGCGCCACGGTTGCTGACGCTATGCCCAGGCCAACGGGGGCCTGGATGTTCCTGAGGGAGTGCTTGTGACCATTCGTACTAAGACAGTGCTTGCCGGTCCGGATGACGCGGTCGTCGATCCGGGCCAGCTACGGAAAGCCACGCTTGCCAGTTCCGTGGGCTCCGCCCTGGAGTACTACGACTTCTACATTTACGGCCTGGCTTCGGCCTTGATCTTCGGGCCGCTGTTCTTCAAGCCGCTGGGCGACACGGGCGCATTGATCGCCTCCTTCGCCACCTATGGCGTCGGCTTCGCGGCCCGACCGTTCGGCGGCATCATCTTCGGCTACATCGGTGACCGCTTCGGCCGCAAGATGGTGCTCCTGCTGACCATCGGCATGATGGGCCTGGCCAGTTTCGCCATCGGCCTCCTGCCCACCTTCGAGCAGGCGGGCATGCTCGGCGCTGTCCTGCTGGTCACCCTGCGCATCGTGCAGGGCCTCGGCGCCGGCGCGGAGCAGGCCGGCGCAACCACCTTGATCTCGGAAGTGGCCCCGCGCCGCCGTCGTGGTTTCTTTGCGTCCCTGCCGTTCGTCGGCATCCAGCTGGGCACCCTGCTCGGTGCGGGAACGTTCGCGTTGATCGCGCTTGCGGACAAGGCGGTCCTCGAGGGCTGGCTGTGGCGCGTGCCGTTCCTGGCCAGCGTCATCTTGATCGTCGTCGCCGTCTTCATCCGGCTCAAGCTCAAGGAGACCCCGGTCTTCCAGGAGCTGGAGAAGCACAAGAACGTGGTCAAGAACCCGGTGGGCGAGCTCTGGAAGCATTCCAAGAAGAACGTGCTGGTCGGCATCGGCCTGCGCATGGGCGAGAACGGAAACTCCTCGATCTACTCGGCCCTGCTCATTGCGTTCCTGTCGGCCAAGGAAGGCATCTTCCCGGGCGACAAGTTCATCGGCCCGGTCGGGCTGCTGATCGCCGCAGGTTTCGCCGCCGTCATGGTGGTCACCTTCGGTGCGCTCTCCGACCGCTTCGGCCGCGTGCGGGTCTACCGTTACGGCGCCCTGTTCCAGGCGGTCATCGCCCTGCCAGCCTTCTACCTGGTGACGCTCGGCAACCCGACGCTCGTCTGGGCGGTCATGGTGGTCGGCATCGCCCTGGGCGTGCAGTCCATGCTCGGTCCGCAGTGCCCGCTGCTGCCCGAACTCTTCGGTGCCCGCTACCGCTTCACAGGGGTCGCCCTGAGCCGCGAAATTTCCGCCGTGATTGCCGGCGGCCTGGTGCCGCTGATCGGCGCCTCGCTCCTCGCGGCCACCGGATTCTCCTGGCTGGTGCTGGCCATCTACTCCCTGGTCCTGGCGCTGATCTCCTTCGCCGCCACTTTCTTCACCCCCGAGACGGCGGGCCGCGACCTGCTCGTCCTGGAGGATGCCAGCTAAGCGGACCCCAGCTGCAGGCACGTCGAAGCGGCGGCCCCCTTTGCGGGGGCCGCCGCTTCGCTGTGTGCGGACATCCTTGTGTGCGGGCATCCTTTCAACGCGCTTGATGCAAGGATGCCGAGGCGACATCGTCCGGAAAGCAGAACGGCCCCGGCGGATGTCCGCCGGGGCCGTTCCGTATGGAGCAGGTTTAGTAGAAGTGCACCGTATCCACGAGGTGCGGCATTTCGCCGCCCTCCAGGAAGATCCGCAGGTTGCTGCAGAAGCGCTCGGCGATCAGCCGGTTCTCAGCCGCGCTCAGGGCCGAGGTGTGCGGCGAGACCATCACCTTCGGGTGGTTCCAGAGGGGGCTGTCCTGGGGGAGGGGCTCCACCGCGAAGACGTCCAAGCACGCGTAGGAGACTTGTCCGTTCTCCAGTGCTTCGAGCAGGGCCTCTTCGTCCACGACCGTGCCGCGTCCCACGTTCACGAACACCGTGCCCGGCTTCATGGCAGCGAAGACCTCGCGGTCGAACAGCTTCTCCGTGTACGGCGTACCCGGGAGGGTGTTGACGACGGCGTCGGCGGTGGCGAGCAGCCCGGCAAGGCCGTCGTTCGTGGCGACTTCCTCGATGCCGTCGATGGCCTCGACGTTCCGCTTGGTCCCGCTGACATGCATGCCGAGTGCCCGGGCGACGCGCGCCGTCTCCATGCCGATCTCGCCGAGACCGGTGATGACCAGTTTTGAACCGTTCACCAGCTTGGTAGGGATCCTGAGCTCGGGCCAGACCTTGGCTGCCTGGTCCTGCGCCAGTTCCGCGCTGCGCTTGAAGCCATTGAGGATGCCCAGCGCGGCGAACTCGGCCAACGGCAGGGCATGCACTCCGGCGGAGGTGGTGACCTTGAACTTGTCCAGGGTTGCAGTGTCGAGCCCGGAGGCCTTCACGGCGCCGCCGGCGCCGGCGGCCATGGCGTGGATCCACTGCAGGTGCGGGTTGCTCCGGGCGATGCGGGCCAGCCCGGCCGGGTTTTCATTGGGGAAACCATAGAGGACCTGCGCCTTGTTGAGCATGGTCCAGTACCGCTCTTCCTGTTCCGGAGTGCGCTTGAATGCGGGGTCTCCGGAGTGATCCGCCGGGAACCTTTCTGGTGGAAGCAGCTCCGGTTCGTAGAGAACCGTGATGGCGGGATCGATTGCGCGGATCTGTTCCACATACTCAGCTTCGAGCGGGACGGCGATCGCGATGGTGAGTTCATCAGTCGTCATGCTGTTCATCATACTGAATTGAGGCTAGGATATTGAACAGTTTTTACGTGGAAATGCAGCTGGAACGACACAAAGAAGTGAGGCAACGCGAGTATGACAGCCGAAAAAGCAGGCTTCGTCGGCCTGGGGCTCATGGGTTTCCCCATGGCCGCCAATCTCCTTGCCGCCGGGTGGGAGGTGACGAGCTGGAACCGCTCGGAGGCCGCGGTCAGCAGCCTGGTGGCCCTTGGCGGACACCGCGCCGAGTCGGTCGAGGCGCTGCGCGGGCAGCCGGTCATCGTCTTCATGCTTCCGGACCTGTCGTACATCCGGGACGCAGCGGCTCCCTTGCTCGAGTCCTGGCGCGCGGAACCGCCCGCCCCCGGGACCGCCGTCGTCGTCATGAGCAGCGTCTCGCCGACGGCGGTACGCGAGTTCGGCGCGCTGGTGCACGAAGCAAGCGCGGGCAACGCCGTGGTAGTTGACGCGCCGGTCAGCGGCGGCACCAAGGGCGCCGAGGACGGCACGCTCGCTATCATGGCCGGCGCAAGCGAAGCGGACTTCGAACGCCTGCTGCCCCTGTTCAGTGCTATGGGGACCACCGTCCGCCGCATGGGCGGGCTCGGCGCCGGTTCGCTCGCGAAGGCGTGCAACCAGCTGATCGTCGGAACCACGACGGCGGCGCTCGCCGAAGCGGCCGAGCTCGCCGAGCGTGCCGGCATGGACGCCGCGGCGCTGTTCGAGGTGCTCTCCGGCGGCTTGGCCGGAAGCCGGGTCCTGGACATCGTCGGACCCCGGCTTGCTGCGAAGGACTACGTTCCCACGGGCCCGGCCAAGTTCATGCACAAGGACCTCAACTTCGTGCTCGAAAGCGCCGCCGCCACCGGCTCCGCGGTACCCATGGCCTCGGCCGGCGTTGGCCTCTACCGCGAACTGATCGAGCAGGGCCTCGGCGACCAGGACCTCGCAGTGGTCCGCCAGGCCATCTCAAACCTCAGCGACTCCCGCGCAACCACCACCACAAAAGAA
The DNA here is from genome assembly GCF_056279005.1 of Arthrobacter sp. TE26545. Next base: position 2,271,907 of record NZ_JBWBQM010000001.1, on the reverse strand, counting down.
GGACAGCAATGAGTGGACTCTTCGACCTCACCGGGCGCGTAGCCCTGGTGACGGGCTCCAGCCGCGGAATCGGCAACGCCCTTGCCCGCGGCCTGGCCGACGCCGGCGCCACCGTGGTGCTCAATGGCATCAACCCGGACCGCCTCAAGGCAGCGGAGGCCGCGCTTGCGGCGGACTTCGCCCCCGGGCGCATCCACAGCTGCGCATTCGACGTCACCAGTGATGTCGAAGCGGCACGCGGTGTTGCCTGGGTGGAGGAAAACGTCGGCCCGCTGGACATCCTGGTCAACAACGCCGGCATCCAGCACCGGGTCCCGATGCTCGATCTCGACGTCAAGGACTGGGAGCGCGTCCTCACCACCGACCTCACCAGCGCCTTCCTGGTGGGCCGCGAGGCTGCCCGCCACATGGTTCCCCGCGGCCGCGGCAAGATCATCAACATCTGCTCGGTGCAGACCGACCTCGCCCGTCCCACGATCGCCCCTTACGTCGCGGCCAAGGGCGGATTGCGGAACCTCACCCGAGCCATGACCGCCGAATGGGCAGCCTCGGGCCTGCAGATCAACGGCATCGCCCCGGGCTACATCCACACCGAAATGACCCAGAACCTCGTGGACGATCCCGAATTCAACTCCTGGATCCTGGGCCGGACTCCGGCGCACCGCTGGGGGACCGTGGCGGACCTCGCCGGGCCGGCCGTGTGGCTGGCCTCCGACGCTTCCAACTTCGTCAACGGCCAGACGATCTTCGTCGACGGCGGAATGACGGTGGTGGTCTGATGTCCGGCTTCGAACTTCCCCAGTCCGGCCTGGCCGTTGTTGCCCACGCTGCCGGCGACCTCCGCATCGAAGAGGTGCCCCTGAAGGCCCCGGCAGCGGATGAAACCGTCGTCGAAATCGCCTTCGGCGGTATCTGCGGCTCCGACCTGCACTACTGGCTGCACGGCGCGGCCGGCGAATCCATCCTCAAGGCGCCCATGGTCCTGGGCCACGAAATCGTCGGCACCGTGGTGCGGCAGGCCGCGGATGGCAGCGGCCCGGCCGCCGGCACGCCGGTCGCCGTGCACCCCGCGACTCCCGGCCCGGGCGAGGCAAAGTACCCCGAGGACCGGCCCAACCTTTCCCCGGGCTGCACCTACCTCGGCAGCGCGGCCCGCTTCCCGCACACCGACGGCGCGTTCAGCCGTTACGCCACCCTCCCTTCACGCATGCTGCGTGCGCTTCCCGAAAGCCTGCCGCTGCGCACGGCCGCCCTGGTGGAACCGGCCAGCGTGGCCTGGCACGCGGTTGCCCGTGTCGGCGACGTCGCGGGCAGGACGGCGATGGTCATCGGCAGCGGCCCGATCGGCGCCCTGGTGGTCGCCGTGCTCAAGCGGGCCGGGGCAGGCAGGATCGTGGCCGTCGACATGCACGACAAGCCCCTGGAAATCGCCCGCGCCGTGGGCGCCGACGAAGTCCTCAAGGGAGACGACGCCGAGGCAATCGCAGCGGTGGAGGCCGACGTCGTCATCGAATCCTCGGGCAGCCACTTCGGGCTGGCCTCGGCGATCAATGGCACCGTACGCGGCGGCAAGGTGGTCATGGTCGGCCTGCTGCCCACAGGACCGCAACCGGTGTTCATCTCCCTGGCCATCACCCGGGAACTGGAACTGCTGGGTTCCTTCCGCTTCAACGATGAAATCGATGAGGTCATCGCGGCACTGGCGGACGGTTCCCTGCAGGTTGATCCCGTGGTGACTCACGAATACACCCTGGACCGCGGCCTGGAAGCCTTCGAAGTGGCGAAGAATTCGGCACAGTCGGGAAAGGTCCTGCTGGACTTCGCCCCGGTCTCTTGACACGGCTTCGTAGCGGGAAGTTACTTCCGTTCCACGGGGACGAATACCCGAGGCTGGTCTTCCCAGCTTGGCGAAAGGTCCGCAATGGTCTCGCGCATGATGCTCGAGGCCGCCTCGCGGGCCTTTTCGCCATCCCCGTCCGCGATGGCCCGGGCGACGTCCATGTGCCACTGCAGGGCCGCTTCTTCCGGGTGGGCCGGCATCAAACCGTGGACGGTGCGGCCGGTCAGGGTCTCGGAGACCTGGCCGATCAGGTTCGCGAACATTTCATTGCCGGAGCCGGACAGGACCAGTGCGTGGAAACGGATGTCCAGTTCCAGGAAGGCGGGCATGTCCCCGGCGTGCCCGGCGTCGCGCATGGCCAGGGAAATGTCGACCAGTTCACTGCGCAGCTTCTGGGGGGCGTTCCGGGCGGCGAGCTCGGCGGCGGCAGGCTCGACGGCGGACCGCAGCTCGGCGAGCGAGCGCAACTGCGCCCCGCGGCCTTCGCCGGCAAGCCGCCACCGGATGACGAGCGGATCGAAGGGGTTCCAGCGGTGCGCCGGGAGGACCCGGATGCCCACCCGTTTGATCGTCTCCACCAGCCCGAGCGACTGAAGCACACGGACCGCCTCCCGGACCACCGAACGGGAGACTTTGAGTTCCTCTTCAAGCTGCTCGGCCAGCATGACGTGGCCGGCGGGAAGGACCCCGCCGACAATCCTGGCGCCCAGATGCTCGACGGCGCGGTGGTGGAGACTGGTTGACATAGTCGTAAGCATAGTGGCGACGGCAGGGGCTCCTTTGTTACTTCCGCCGGGAGGCGGCCGGGGCGCGTGCATCATAGACTCTTTTGTGACGCGGACGTTTCCGGATCCTCTGCGGAAACTTTCGCGAAGGCCGTCAAATACGTATGGTTTATTGCAGCGATTGCGCTAGAAAACGTTTCCTGCGCCCCGGGCAGGACTCACTGCACAAGAAGAATTGGAGTTTTGATGTCAGCACACATCGGTGTCACCGGCCTTGCGGTGATGGGCGCCAATCTGGCCCGCAACCTGGCCCGCAACGGCTTCACTGTTGCCCTCCACAACCGCTCCGTCGAGAAGACCGACGCCCTTCTTGCAAAGCACGGCTCCGAAGGCGACTTCGTCCGCACCGAGACCCTGCAGGAACTCGTTGACTCCCTGGAGAAGCCGCGCCGCGTCCTCATCATGGTGAAGGCCGGCAAGCCGGTCGACGCCGTCATCGACCAGCTTGTGCCGCTGCTTGAAGAAGGCGACATCGTCATCGACGCCGGCAACTCGCACTACGAGGACACCCGCCGCCGCGAAGCTGCCCTCGCCGAAAAGGGCCTCCACTTCGTGGGCGTCGGTGTTTCCGGCGGTGAGGAAGGTGCCCTCAACGGCCCGTCCATCATGCCCGGCGGCTCCAAGGAATCCTACAAGGCCCTCGGCCCGCTGCTGGAAAAGATCTCCGCCAAGGTCGACGGCGAGCCCTGCTGCGCCTGGATCGGCACCGACGGCGCCGGCCACTTCGTCAAGATGGTCCACAACGGCATCGAGTACGCCGACATGCAGGTCATTGGCGAAGCCTTCGACCTCCTGCGTTCGGGCGCAGGCATCGAGCCGGCAGAACAGTCCAAAATCTTCGCCGAATGGAACACGGGCGAGCTGTCCTCCTTCCTGATCGAAATCTCCGCCGAGGTCCTCGGCCACGTCGACGCCAAGACCGGGAAGCCGTTCGTCGACGTCGTCGTGGACGCCGCAGGCCAGAAGGGCACCGGCCGCTGGACGGTCATTTCTGCCCTCGAACTCGGTTCGCCGATCTCCGGCATCGCCGAATCAGTCTTCGCCCGCGGGCTCTCCTCGCAGAGCGAGCAGCGCAAGCTCGGCCAGGAACTGCTGGCCGGCGAGGAAGCCTCGGTCGAAATCCCGGCAACCTTCGTGGAGGACGTCCGCCAGGCGCTGTACGCCTCCAAGCTGGTCTCCTACGCCCAGGGCCTGGACATGCTGACCTCCGCCGCGAAGGAATACGGCTGGGAGCTCAAGCTGGACGAGATCGCCTCGCTGTGGCGCGCAGGCTGCATCATCCGTGCAGAACTGCTCAAGGACATCACCAAGGCCTACGCAGCCGAGGAGAAGCCGGCCAACCTGCTGTTCGCCCCGGCCTTCACCAAGGCCATCGCCGAGGCTCTTCCGGCCTGGCGCCGCGTGGTCGCCACTGCCGTGCAGCTGGGTATCCCGGTTCCGGTCTTCTCGTCCTCCCTGGCTTACTACGACGGCCTGCGCCGCAAGCGCGTCGCAGCAGCCCTGATCCAGGGCCAGCGTGACCTCTTCGGTGCCCACACCTACGGCCGCGTCGACGCCGAGGGTACCTTCCACACCCTGTGGGGCGAGGACAAGTCCGAGGTCGAGGCCGTGGACACCCACTAGCCTGCTGCCCCGCTCTGCTCCTGACAAGGGCCGGCCGTTCCCCGATACTGGGGAGGGCCGGCCTTTGCCGTGCCGCCACCGCAGCCGCCGCGGGCCTGCCCGCGGCCTGAGTCGAGGAGCTTCCATGGTGCCAGGAGTCGTGTTCGTGACCGGAGCATCCACCGGGATCGGCCACGAGGCCGCCATCCTCCTGGCCCGGTCCGGCTTCACGGTCTACGCCGGTGCCCGCCGGACTGGCAGGATGGAACCGCTCAAGGCCCACGGAATCCGGGTCCTCGCCCTCGACGTCACGGACGATGCGTCCATGACGGCCGCCGTATCGGAGGTCGAGGCCGCGCACGGCCGGGTGGATGTCCTGGTCAACAATGCCGGCTACGGGTCCTACGGCTCGCTCGAGGAAGTCCCGCTGGACGAAGGACGGCGCCAGTTCGAGGTCAACCTCTTCGGGATGGCGCGGATGACGCAGCTGGTCGTTCCGGGGATGCGGCAGGCCGGAAAGGGCAGGATCATCAACATCTCTTCGATCGGTGGCCGCATCTACGAACCGCTTGGCTCCTGGTACCACGCCACGAAGTTCGCCGTCGAGGGGCTGAGTGATTCCCTGCGCCTGGAACTCGCGCCGCACGGCATTTCGGTGTCGATCATCCAGCCCTCCGGCACTGCCTCGGAATGGGGCCGGATCGCAGGGGAGTACCTCCTGGCTTCCTCCGGGCAAGGGCCCTATGCCGGCCAGGCGCGGATGATGGCTGCCGCGCTGGCAAGTACCGAGGGGACGATGCTGGCCTCTTCGCCGCGGGCCGCCGCCCGTGCGATCCTCCGCGCGGCAAGTTCCGGAAAACCGAAAACCCGCTACCCGGCGGGCCGGGGAGCGGGTTCCATTTTGGCGCTGAGGCGGATCCTGCCGGACCGCGCCTTCGATGCCCTGCTAAGGGGCATCTATGGCAGGTTTCCGGTCTAGATCCGGTACTCGATGTAGTATTCGGCCGGATCCACGGCAGGCTTGGTCTCGGACTTGGCATCGCGGTGCCGCCATGTGGCCGGGATGCCTGTAATGATCGACTCGGGCGGTGCGTCCTTCACGACGACGGCGTTCGCGCCCACTGCGCTGTCGGCACCGATCGTGATGGGTCCAAGGACCTTCGCACCGGCCCCGATTGTCACCCGGTCCCCGATGGTCGGGTGGCGCTTGACCTTCGCGAGGGAGCGGCCGCCGAGCGTCACACCGTGGTAGATCATGACGTCCTCGCCGATCTCCGCGGTCTCGCCGATCACAACGCCCATGCCGTGGTCGATGAAGAACCTGCGCCCGATGGTTGCACCGGGATGGATCTCGATGCCGGTCAGGAAACGGGCCAGCTGCGAAATCAGCCGGGCAGGGAAACGCAGCCCCGGCCGCTGCCACAACTTGTGGGTCAGCCGGTGCGCCCAGATGGCATGCAGGCCGGAGTATGCAAAAAAGTTCTCGAAAGAACCTCGGGCCGCCGGGTCGTGTGACCGGGCGGCCTCGAGGTCTTCCTTGAGTCTTGCGAAAAAGCTCACAAAGACCTTTCTACAGGAAGCGTGCTGAATCAGCCGCGGATGTCGTCAAAGAGCACGGTGGAGATGTAACGCTCACCGAAGTCGGGAACAATCGCGACGATCAGCTTGCCCTTGTTCTCCGGGCGTTTTGCGAGCTCCAGGGCACCCCAGACAGCGGCGCCGGCGGAGATACCGCCGAGGATGCCTTCCTGGGTGCCGAGCGCGCGGGCGGTGGCGACGGCGTCCTCGAGGGAGGCGTCAAGGACCTCGTCGTACACGTTGGTGTCCAGCACCTCCGGGACGAAGTTGGCGCCAAGACCCTGGATCTTGTGCGGGCCGGGGGCACCGCCGTTCAGGATCGGGGAGTCCTTGGGCTCAACTGCCACGATCTGGACTTCCGGCTTGCGTTCCTTCAGGACCTGGCCGACGCCGGTGATGGTGCCGCCGGTGCCTACGCCGCCGACAAAGATGTCGATCTGGCCGTCGGTGTCCGCCCAGATTTCCTCGGCGGTGGTGTTGCGGTGGATCTCAGGGTTGGCTTCGTTGGCGAACTGCTGGGCCCAGATGGAGTTCTCGGTGTTGGCCACGATTTCCTGGGCCTTCTCCACTGCGCCGCGCATGCCCTCGGAACCCGGGGTCAGCACGATTTCGGCGCCGTAGGCACGCAGCATGACGCGGCGTTCGGTGGACATGGTCTCGGGCATGGTCAGGATGACCTTGTAGCCGCGGGCCGCACCGACAAGGGCCAGGGCGATGCCGGTGTTGCCGGAGGTGCCCTCGACGATGGTTCCACCGGGCTTGAGGGCACCGGACTTCTCGGCGGCGTCGATGATGGCGACACCAATGCGGTCCTTGACGCTGTTGGCGGGGTTGTAGAACTCCAGCTTCACCGCCACCGTGGCCTCGAGGTCCTTGCTGAGCCGGTTGAGGCGGACCAGGGGGGTCCCGCCGATCAGCTGGGTGACGTCGTCGTAGATCCGTGCCATGTATTCATGCCTGTTCTCTGAAGAGGGAAATGCTGTGGCCAGCCTAACCAGCGTTACGAAGCCCTGCTACGCGCGGAGCCACGAAGAGTAATATTTCCGGGCCTTCGCGAGCTTCGGATTGATGATCACCTGGCAGTAGCCCTGTTCAGGGAACTTCGCGTAGTAGTTCTGGTGGATCGCTTCGGCCTCATGGAACTCCGGAAGCCTGCTGACCTCCGTCACGATTTCCTTCGACCACAGCGGCTGGTTCCGCGCGATCGCCTTCTCGAACAGGTCCTTCTCCTCCTGCGTCGCATAGAACATGACCGAGCGGTACTGGGTTCCGACGTCGTATCCCTGCCGGTTCAGGGTGGTCGGGTCATGGAGCGCAAAGAACATGTCCAGGATGATCTCTTCCGGGACCACGTTCTCATCGAAGGTCACAGCCACGACTTCTGCATGGCCTGTAATGCCCGAACAGACCTCGTAGTAGCCCGGGTTCCGGACGTGGCCGCCCGCGTAGCCCGAAACAACCGATGAGACGCCCTGGGTCTTCTGGTAGACGGCATCCAGGCACCAGAAGCAGCCGCCGCCAAGTACGAAAGTTTTCATGTCCTGTTCAATGGCCGGGAGCCGCGGAAGATTCCCGCAGGAGCCTTACGGAAGTGTGACGGCGCAGGATGCGCAAGAATATTGCCCATGGAAGCTGTGAACACCGCTGTTGCAGAAGACGTTGTGGCGGACAAGGAATCCGACGGTGGCCCGGGAACTCCCACCCTTGGCGAATTGCTGCTCGCGGTCGAAGAGCTTTGGCCGGAATCCCTGGCCGAGAACTGGGACGAAGTGGGCCTTGTGGCGGGGCGCCCCGGCGCCCCGGTCAGCAAGGTGATGCTGGCGGTGGACCCTACCCTGGAAACCATCGAGGAAGCCATCGCCTGGGGAGCGCAGCTGCTGGTCACCCACCATCCCCTGCTGCTCAAGGGGGTCAATTCCGTCGCCGCGACCACTGCCAAGGGCCTGGCTGTCCACCGGTTGATCGAGTCGGGCACGGCACTGCTTACAGTGCACACCAACGGCGATTCCGCCGTCGGGGGCGTCTCGGACGTGCTGGCCGACGCCTTCGGACTGGACAACGTGGTTCCGCTGACTCCCGCGGCGCAGGGCCTGCCCGAGGAAGGGATCGGCCGCGTCGGTGAACTTCCCGAACTGATGACGCTGGGCGATTTTGCCGCCCGCGTCTTCGAGGTCCTTCCTGCCGTCGCCGGCGGCGTCAGGGTTTCCGGGGAACGGGACGCGCTGATCCGCAAGGTCGCCGTCTGCGGCGGTGCGGGCGACAGCCTGTTCGACGCCGTCCGCGCAAGCCAGGCGGATGTCTACGTGACGGCAGACCTCCGGCACCACCCGGCGTCGGAAGCTCGCGAATCTGCCATCAACGGCCGCCCGTACCTGATCGATGTTTCGCATTTCGCCAGCGAATGGCTGTGGCTGCCGGCCGCGGCCGAAGCCCTCGGCAACGTGCTCGCCGACCAGGGGTACGACGTCGAAATCCGTGTAGCCGACACCAACAGCGATCCCTGGGACTTCATTCTCACTCCCGGCTGAGCCTGCGGACCGGTGGAGCCGGCAGGGACGGCGGGCAGGATAGGCGCTAGAGTCGGTTGAAGGACGGGCCCCGGGCCCGGCCGGATCCCGAAGGGATGCGGCACGATCAAGCGGAGGTGGACGTGGCCAAGGCAGCGCCGGCGGAACAAATGAAGTTGCTCGACTTGCAGGCACTGGACGCCAAGCTCAAGGCCCTGGCCAAGCGTCGCGGCATCCTCGAGAACGATCCCCGCATCACCGACCTCCAGGACGCCCTGGGCGTGGCCAACGGTGAGCTGGGGACCGCGAAGCTCGCCGTGCACGACGCCGAGGCAGAACTCCGCCGGGCCGAAGCCGATGTGGAGCAGGTGGCCGGGCGCATCGAACGGGACGAGGCCAGGCTCAACAGCGGCACCGGCCTTTCCAAGGACCTCATGGCCCTGCAAAGCGATATCGCTTCCTTGAACCGGCGCCGCTCCGATCTGGAAGATGTGGAACTGGAAATCCTCGAGCGTCTGGACGGGCTCCGCGAAAAGCAGGCCGCCCAGCAGCAGATCGTGGACGACATCCAGGGCTCCTTTGCGGGCATCCGTGCCGAACTGGATGCCGCGATCGCCGAAGTAGCCGGTGAAGAGGATGAGGTCCGCTCCGAGCGGAACGCCTTTGCCGCCGGTGTGGACGCCGGCGCCCTGGCCATCTACGAGAAGACCCTGGCCAAGCGCGGAGTCGGGGCGGCCAGGTTGTTCCACGGCAAGTCCGAAGGCTCGGGAATGACCCTGAGCCCCGGCGACCTCGCCGAGGTCAAGGCGGCCGCCGAGGACGATATCGTCTTCTGCCCCGACTCGGGCTGCATCCTGGTGCGCTCCGCGGAATGGAACTAAGCCGGACGAGCGGTCGCTAGCCGGGCAGGATGATGTTCAGGGCGTGCGCCTTTCGCGCGGTGCCCTCGACGAGTTCGGCGCTCCAGCTTTCCTGCGTTGCCTTGAGCAGCTCTTCGGGGGTCGCAGGCGCCTTGCTCCGGCGGCTGAGCAGGTGGCGCGCCAGTTCCCCGCGTGTGTGCTTGGCGAAGTGGCTGACCACCGTGCGCTTGCCGTTCGCCTCGGTGAATACGTTTACCGTGACGGTCTGCGCCGGCGGTGGAGTCCAGGCCGCGGCATAGGTGCTTGAGCGGCAGTCCACCAGCAGCTCGCCTTCCGCCCGCCCGGCGAGTGCCTGCGTGAGCTGCGGCTTCCAGAAGGAAGCCAGCCGCCCGACGTCGGGCAATGCGGTTCCCATTGACAGCCGGTAGGCGGGTACCCGGTCGCCGAAGCCGAGCGCGCCCCACAGCGCGGAGATGACAAGGACCGATTCGGCTGCCTTGCGGCGCTGCGCGGGGGTCAGGGTCTTGTAGCCGAGGGCGTCGTACAGGACGCCCGAATACAGTTCGTACGCCGGCGCGGCCGGTTCGGCATGCAGCCGGGTGTTCCGCTCAACGTCGTCCCTCAGCGATGCGCCGACACCCAGCAGGGCAAGGGCGTCCTCGTGTGCGCTGACCAAGCCCAGGGCGTCGAGCACTTTGGCCCGGTAGCTGTTGAGCTCGGGGAAGCTCAGTGCTTCCCAGTCGACGGCGGGGCCTTTGGCCGCGGGGGTCTTGCCTTCGGAGGGCGGGAGGAGAATCAGCACCCGTCGATATTACCGGTGGCTGGGGGCCTCTCCGGCGCCGGTAGACTGTACTGCGGACGGGGCAGCCAGGCGGCCGCGCGCCACGCAAGTGGCTCGAGGAACGTCCGGGCTCCAAAGGGCAGGGTGGTGGGTAACGCCCACTCGGGGTAACCCGCAGGCCAGTGCCACAGAAAACAGACCGCCGCTTCCGTGCTCTGCACGGGTTGCAGGTAAGGGTGAAACGGTGGTGTAAGAGACCACCAGCTTCCCGGGTGACCGGGAAGGCTAGGTAAACCCCACCCGGAGCAAGGCCAGACAGGACACGTTCGAGGGCTGCCCGCCCGAGTGTCCGGGTAGGCCGCTGGAGGGCGCCGGCAACGGCGTTCGTAGATGGATGGTCGCCACTTCCTCGCCGGCAACGGCCTGGAATGACAGAACCCGGCGTACAAGCTGCCCCGTCCCCCGCACTGCCTGGATGATGCCTGCCCGGGCGATTAGTAGTAGTAGCTTGTCTGCAACGCGTTCGCGAAGGACACGAACCAGAAAAATCCCCCGACACCGATGCCGATCCAGGCACATACCTGGGCTTTCTTTGAAGCGTCAAAGGCGCCGGCGTGGTTTCCTGCGTTCCATCGCCCCGGAACCTGGGTCGAAAAGTAGAGTGCCACCGCTCCGAGCGGGATGCACAGCAGCAAGGCGATGATCGAAAGCGCCAATCGTTGCGGCGGTGCCGGCTGCTGGATGTACCGGAAGTCCGGTGGCTGCTGGAAGCCTTGCTGCTGTTGCGCGATCGGCGGGCCTGTGTACACGCGGTTCATAGCCGCCTGCGGAGGCCCGGCCTGCGGAGGCCCGGCCTGCGGAGGCCCGGCCTGCGGAGGCCCGGCCTGCGGATTGCCGGCCCGCGGTTCGGCGAATCGCTTGGCGGGAGCGGGTTCAGGCCCCGCTGCCAGGCCGGGCGCGGTGCCCTGCCCGGAGAGGAACTCCGGTGCCGGTTTCTGCGCCGTCGCTGGCGCCGTCGCGGAAGGGCCTCCGGCTGTGGGTAGTGGCCCTGCCGCCTGCTGGGCTACTGGTGACGGGCCCGATTTCGCGACGGTTGCCTCCGCGCGGTTGCCGCCGGACCGAAGGACATCGTCCTGCCGCACCCGCTCGATATCCTTGGCCACCTGGTGAAGGAGGTCGCGGCGGCCCTCCAGCACCTCCAGGAGCTCCGCGGCTGCGTCATGTTCACGGGGGCGTTCCAGTGAGGCCCTGAGCTTCGCAAGGATGGAGAACTGCTCGTCTGCGCTAAGCAGATCCCGTCGCAGGACGGCGGCCAGATCGCCCAGATAGGACACGGGGACGGCCGGCGGGTCAGGGAGGGGATCGGGCAGCGCTGCGTCCGGCGGAATGGAGAAAAGGGCATTCGCGAGCTGGGCGCCGGTGAGGGGAGTCCTGTTGGTGTAGTCGATGAATTGCAGTGTCGCGATGTCCGGCGGGAGCAAGTCCGAGCGGACGGCTTTGACGACGAGCGGTATCAGTGGTTTGCGAAGCCTGCGCGCGTAGTCCCGTTCCCGGGTTGCTGCCTCGGAGTCGATCAGGCTGGGGGACACCACCAGTATCATGGCGTCACAAGAGCGGATCTGTTCGAGGATGACGTCCCACCATGCCTGGCCGCCGTCCAGGTTGCTGTCCACCCAAGCCTCATGGTGCAGGGCCGAAATGCCTGCCCGGATGTCGTTGAGCGCGTCCTGGTCTTCCCGGGCGTAGGAGATGAAAACCCGCCTGCCGGAGCGGCCAGGCGATGGAGCAGCTGCTGTTCCGCTCATGGGATCCTGGTCTCGCCTGAACGAATAAATACAATGATTGGTGAAATAAAGGATACGCGTCCGGCGTGACCGTCGCTAGCCCCCGCGCGAAGCGAGCCACATGGTGTGCTCGCGGCTGATTGCGTCCTCGGCGTCGGAAACCGCTGTTCCCCAGGATGCCTCATCGGCATCCTGCAGGAGCGATTCCTGCAGGGCGAGTTCCCGGCTCGTCAGGCTGTAGGCGGCGGCAAGCTGGGCGTGCTGCTTGAGAGCCAGCCAGGCGGCGCTGGCGCCGATGACGGAGCCAAGGACCCCGCCGAGGTCTATCTCCGAGACGCCGGCGAACTTCAACGTTGCCAATGCCACGGCAAGGATCTCTGCAGAGACGAGCACGGTCCGCCACACCTCGGCCCGCCGCTTGTTAGCGGCGGCTTTGGACGCGTACCACTGGCGCTGGGCGAGCGTCCGCTGCCTGAGGTAGGCGGACTTCCGCTCCTCGAAGCTGCTGTGCCGCAAGGCGGTCATGGAGTCGGTGACCAACGGGCTGTCCGTGGCAATCGCCACCCGGTCGCCGCCCTTCTGGGTCAGTTGTTCGGCCCTCTCCCGCAGAATCTTGCGTGCGCCGGCGTCGCTGAGTTCGGTCCCGAACGGGGCGCCGTGGACCGAGTAGCGCCAAGCCATGGTTTTCATGGATTCCGCAAGGGCCCTGCCCGCGTACCAGTCACGCTCCGGCTGGACGTAGGAGAGGATGAGCTCGCAGATGAGTGCCATCAGGAAGGCTGCGAGCACCACGAGCGAAGAGAGGCCGAGGTTCCCGACCGCCAAGGGGACCGCGGCGCCTAACGCGCCGGCAATGGTGCTGCCGAGGCGTAACCGGTTCAGGAACAGGTACTTCCGCTGGCCTTTCAATGACGCAGAGTCGGCATCCTTGAAGTACCCCGGCAGCTCGAGGATTTCACTCACGACAGGACTTCCGTTCGCCCGGCGGGACCGGCGCACCGGCAACCGATGATTGGATTGTAGGGCCAGCCATAAGCGGCGGCCAGAGTCCGAGCCGGCCCGCTGCCCGGCCCGTGTGAGTGAATTCACTGTTCCGGACGACCTGCGCGTGCTTCCCAGACCCTAGAATGGATGGTGAACGCTGAAGTTCCCCGCCGATACTGCGTTCGCAGCCGGCGGTTTTTCTTTGCGATCGTCGTGGCGTCCGGGGCGGACCGAAGCCCCAGCGAGGCCAGTGCCGCAGGATTACTCCGGGCGGCCGCCATCTGCGTACGAGGACGTGCGCGGTTGACCCTAGGAAGGTAGTTCTGTGACCCAGTCGTCTGATTCTTGTCTTGATTCGTGGATGGGCCGCGAGGCGCTCGCCGAGGCCATGATCCCGGTGATCGGCCGTTTGTACCGTGAAAACAATGTGGTGACCAGCATTCACGGGCGCAGCCTGATCAACAAGTCCTCCATGAACATCCTGAAGGCACACCGTTTCGCCCGCCGGATGAGCAACGCAGAGCTCCGGCTGGAAGAAACCGCTCCGCTGCTCGATGCCCTTGCCGGACTCGAGCTCGGCGCAGCAGCCATCGACATCGCCCTGCTTAACGAAAAGTTCAAGGCCCAGGCCCCCGGAACGTCCTTGGAGGGCTTCCTCCGCGAAGAACTGGCCGCCATCGTGGGCCGTCGGGGCGCCGACGACCGCACCAGCACCGACGTCGTGCTTTACGGCTTCGGCCGCATCGGCCGCCTGCTGGCCCGCCTCCTGATCGAAAAGGCCGGCGGCGGGCACGGCCTGCGCCTGCGCGCCATCGTCGTCCGCAAGGGCGCGGAAAACGACCTCGCCAAGCGCGCCAGCCTGCTGCGTCGCGACTCCGTGCACGGTTCCTTCGAGGGGACCATCCGCGTGGACGAGGAAGCCAACACCATCACCGCCAATGGCGTGCAGATCCAGGTGATTTACTCGGACAATCCCTCCACCGTGGACTACACGGCCTACGGCATCAAGGACGCCCTGGTGGTGGACAACACCGGCCGCTGGCGCGACGCCGAAGGCCTGTCCCAGCACCTGCAGAGCAAGGGCGTGGCACGCGTGCTCCTGACCGCACCGGGCAAGGGCGAGCTGAAGAACATCGTGCACGGCATCAACCACAGCTCCATCGAGGACAGCGACACGATCGTCACGGCCGCGTCCTGCACCACCAACGCCATCACCCCGGTCCTGAAGGCTCTCAACGACAAGTTCGGGGTCGTCCACGGCCATGTCGAGACCGTGCACTCCTTCACCAACGACCAGAACCTGATCGACAACTTCCACAAGGGCGACCGTCGTGGACGTTCGGCGGCGCTGAACATGGTCATCACCGAAACCGGTGCGGCCAAGGCTGTGGCCAAGGCCCTTCCGGAACTGCAGGGCAAGCTGACGGGCAACGCCATCCGCGTTCCCACCCCGGACGTCTCCATGGCCATCCTGAACCTCAACCTTGAGACGGGCACCACGAAGGACGAGGTCAACAACTACCTGCGCGAGATGTCCCTGCACTCCTCGCTGCGCAAGCAGATCGACTACATCGACTCGCCCGAAGTTGTCTCCACCGACTTCGTCGGCTCCCGCCGTGCAGGCATCGTCGACGGCCTCGCCACTATCGCCAACGACAAGAACCTCGTGGTCTACGTTTGGTACGACAACGAATTCGGCTACAGCTGCCAGGTGGTCCGCGTGATGGAGGAAATGGCCGGCGTGAACCCGCCGTTCTTCCCGGCACCGGAAGCGCCCGCCGCCGCTGAACCGGCCCTGGAAGCGGTAACCGTCTGATCCTGATTTCAGGAAGTTCGGCTTTCCCGGCCGGTTCTCTGGAATCGGCCGGGAAAGCTGCGCAAAATGGACCCATGGAACGCGAAGAGACCCTGGACCACGACACCACGCTGGAGCACGCACTCGACGTAGCCCGGGCAAACCAGAAGGAAGCCAAGAGGCTCCTGGAGAGCGCCCGTGCCGCCCACCAGGCCGGAGATGTCACCGCCGAGCGTGTCTCGCAGCTTGAATCGCTGCTGGCGATTGCCGACGAAGACCTCAAACGGGTCGCCCGGGAGCAATAGCTTCCACTATTACTTGATGGCCTGCGGGGCCGGTGTGTCCTCCTCCACACTGTGGAAGGCGCCGATAATGTCTGCCGCCTGGCCTAGGCTCAAGGGATTGAAACCACAGTGAAAGGACTTTCCCTTGAGTACCACCTGGACCGCCTTCCGGCGTGCCCGACGCCGATCCCGCCAAGCCTGGGCCGTGTTGGCCGTCGTCGTGGCAGCAGCTGTGGGCGGCGTTGCATGGTTCTTTAGCAGCGGCCAGTTTGCGGTGGCGGAAGGTCCGGCCGGCGGGCCCGCTACGGCACGGGTGCTGGACTACAGCTGGATGAAGCCGGTCCCTTCGGTGACCCCTGTTCCGCTTGGGACAGCGGCCGACGCTCTTGAGTCCCTTCCCGTCAAAGGCCGTGCAGGCAAGGATGACTACGACCGCGCGGAGTTCGGCCAGGCATGGCTGGACGTGGACCACAACGGCTGCGATACCCGGAACGACATCCTCCGACGTGACCTAAGCTCCGTGCGGTTCAGTGACGGTTCGAAATGCAAAGTGGCCGGTGGCGGCCTTGCCGAGCCGTATGTCGGAAAAGCGCTCGAATTCCGGCGCGGACCGGAAAGCAGCAAGGCGGTACAGATCGACCATGTCGTGGCGCTCGGGGACGCCTGGCAGAAGGGTGCCAAACAGCTCACGCCGAAGCAGCGCAGCAGCTTTGCCAACGATCCGCTGAACCTGATTGCCGTCGATGGGCCGGCCAATGTGAAGAAGGGAGCCGGCGACGCCGCGACCTGGCTTCCTGCCAACAAAAACTTCCGATGCCATTACGTTGCCCGGCAGATCTCGGTCAAAGCGGCCTACCGGCTCTGGGTCACCGCCGCCGAAAAGGACGCCATGAAGCGCGTGCTCGCCGGATGCCCGGGGCAGCAGACCATCCGGCCCTAGACCAGGAGCGGCCGCGCGCCGCGCCGGGCTACCGTCAGGGTGCCGCTGGCAGCTCCAGGTGACCGTGCCCGAGCTGCCAGCTGCCGCCGTCGTCGATCCGCTCAAGCACCACGCGCTGCAGCGAAGTGTCCCGGGGCAGTTGTGCCAGGTTCTCCATGTCCCTGGTACGGAAGGTGAAGTAGACGGCATCGCTGGGAGCGTCCGAGCACCGGTCCACGGTGAAGCGGCGGGCAAAGGAGGCGATGTTGCTCTCAGGAAGCCGTTCGGCCAGGTAAGGGTCCAGCATCCAGGAGTCGCACGTGGCCAGCCGGACCGGTTTGTCCGGGAAATGGCGGTCCAGGAAGGCCCGCGCCAGGACTAGGCTCTCGTCGACCACGGCAGGGGAGAGGCCGCCGTCCTCGGGAATGTGCAGGCCGACGATCCATTCGCCTTCATGTGCCGGTGACGGGCCGCCACCGCTGCGAACCAGGTGGTACTGCAGGCGGCCGAGCCGGAACATGTTTCCGGCCATGTGCAATGTGAGCCATGCCCAGGTGTCCAGGCCGAAGCGCCCGTGGACGCGGCGGTTGATTCGCAGGTTCAAGCCGACGTCGGCCAGGATGGCGGCCGAAAGCCCGGCCGCGATCCCGCGTGAGCGGTGGTACGACGCTGTGGCGGGGGCGAAGCGGAGGAGCGCCTCGATCCAGTCGCGTTCGGTGCAGCCCGCCGCGGACGCAGCCTCGGTAGGGAAAGTGCCAAGCCGCGCTTCCAACGCCGACAGGGCCGAAAGGACCTGTTTGCCCGGAGGTGTCGACAGGAGGGCCGCACATTCGCGTGCGTCGTCGTCCCGGATGTCCAGGAGTTCAAACAATGCTGTGTTGTCCACCGCGAAGGTCCGATCGCTCGAAGTCGGGTCAGCTCAATGTCGAGGGCCGCGGCCGGCTCAGTGCCCGAAGGGATCGGCGTCGACGCCGGGCATCCAGGTCAGTCCCGGGACGCCCCAGCCGTGCTTCTTGGCCTGTTTCATGGCCTTTTTGGAATAGCGGTCCACGAGGCGGTTCACGTAGAGCTTTCCGTCCAGATGGTCGAATTCGTGCTGCATGACCCGGGCGAACCAGCCCGTGGCTACGAAATCGACGGGCTTGCCGTCGCCGTCGAAACCCTGCACGCGGGCCCACTCGGCCCGCTGCAAAGGGTAGTGCTCGCCGGGGAAGGAGAGGCAGCCCTCGATATGTTCGTCCGGATCGGGCAGCGCGCCGGACACCTTGGACAGGGTCAGGACCGGGTTGACCAGGACGCCTTCATCCGGTGCGTCGTCGTCATTGGCGTACTTGAAGATGAAGACCCGCTTGCCCACGCCCACCTGGGGTGCGGCAAGGCCGACGCCGTTCGCCGCTTCATTGGTTTCGATCATGTCCGCGATCAAGTTGCGCAACTCGTCGTCGAAGACTTCTACTTCGCTGGCCCGGCGGTGCAGTACGGGCTCGCCCCAGATGGTGATGGGCAGGACGGTCATGGCGGCTGGTTCCTTGCTGCGTGACGGTTGCGGAGAAAAGCAAAGGCCGCACTGGAAACCAGTGCGGCCTTTGGCTGACCGGTACCAACTACCAGCCTTATGCGGGTGAGCGACGGGGGTTGAACCCGCGACCTCCTGGACCACAACCAGGCGCTCTGCCAACTGAGCTACGCCCACCATGCGCCTTGTGAGCAGCGGAATGACCCGCCGCCTGCGAAGGCAACGACAAAAACTATACCTCGTGTTTCACGGCCGCAACGCCACTTTTTGCCGTTTCAGGGAAAATTCCGGAAAAGGTAACGCAGATCACACTGCGGTGCTGTCTTCGACGCTCTCCGAGATGCGCTTGGAGACCTTCTGTGCGGTGGCGGTGTCCGGTCCGGGGGCGGGGACGAAGACGGCTTCGCGGTAGTAGCGGAGCTCGTCGATCGAATCCTTGATGTCGCCAAGTGCCCGGTGGCCGCCGTGCTTGGCGGGCGCCTGGAAGTAGGCCCGCGGGAACCAGCGGCGGGAGAGTTCCTTGATGGTGCTGACATCGATCACCCGGTAGTGGAGGTGCTCGATGACGTTGGGCATGTCCCGTACGAGGAAGGTGCGGTCCGTGCCGACCGAGTTTCCGCCCAGCGGGGCCTTCTTCGGGTCCGGAACCCAGGCTTCGATGTACTCCAGGATGAGCGCTTCGGCCTCCGCCATCGTCTTGCCGTGGGGCAGTTCGTCAAGCAGCTTGGACCGGGTATGCATGTCCCGGACGAAGTCGTTCATCTGCTCGAGCGCTGCGTCATCAGGCTTGATGACAACATCCACGCCCTCGCCCAGGATATTCAGCTCGGAGTCGGTGACCAGGGCGGCCACTTCGATGAGGGCGTCCTTTTCAAGATCCAGGCCGGTCATTTCGCAGTCGATCCAGACGATGCGTTCATTAGTAATAGGCACCCGCCCAGCCTACAGTTCGGCTGCCCGATGCCGCTCCGGTGATACGATTTCGAGCATGGCAGAGGCTGGTTTCCGCCCTGCTTTTTCCCTGTACGGGCTGCCCGCGGGGCACGTCCGGAACCTGCTCGGCAAACGATTGGATATTTCTGACAATGAGGGCGCCTGTACCTGCCGCCAGCAAGGACGACGGGACGCCGTCGGCCGCAGGAACGTCGGCGGAAGTGGACAATCCCCGCTCGCCCCTGATTGCCGGCTTCATCGGATCGATGTTCCTGGTCTTCGGGTCCCTCGGAGTTGGATGGCTTGCCCCCGTGTCCGAACTCCGCCGCTTGCCGCTGTTCATCTGGATGCGCACGGAGGCCGCGGGCGTCGCGCTGTCCATCGTGTTGCTGTCGGTCGGCGGAATGCTCTTGGTACGGGCGTGGCTTCGCCTGGGCCAGCGTGTGCGGGTCTGGGGCCAGGAAGCCCGCAAGGCGACCCTCCAGGCGATCCTCGCCTGGGGCCTGCCGATGATGTTCACCGTCCCCCTGTTCAGCCGTGACGTCTATGCCTACATCGGCCAGGGGAGGCTGATGGTCGAAGGCATCAATCCCTACGAGAACGGCATCTCGGCCCTGCCGAACTACTTCCAGCTGGGCGCGGACAAGATGTGGACCGAAGCCCCGGTTCCCTATGGCCAGCTGTTCCTTTGGATCGAGCAATTCGTCGTGTGGGCGACCAATGTCCAGCCGGAAGCCTGCATCATGCTCTTTAGGGTGGCGGCCGCCGTCGGGATTGTGCTTTGTGTCATCTACGTTCCCAAGCTCGCCGAACTCCACGGCGTCAATCCGCACCGTGCCCTGTGGCTTTCCGCAGCCAATCCGCTCTTCCTTACCAACTTCATCGCCAGCGTCCACAATGACGCCCTGATGATCGGCCTGGCCCTCGCCGGGCTTTATTACTGCGCCACCCGCCGGGTGGTCCTGGGCATCGTCCTCGTGACCCTTTCCATTTCGGTCAAACCGATCACCGTGGTGTTCCTGCCGTTCATCGGCCTCCTTTGGGCGGGCAAGGGTGCCAGCTGGCCGCGCAAGTTCCTGTTCTGGGCCCTGACCGCCGGCCTGTCCCTGGCGCTCCTCTACGCCTTGGGCGCCGTCAACGGCTTCGGCTTCGGCTGGATCAAGGGACTGTCGGCACCGGGCAGTGTGTGGATCTGGTACGCCCCCGTGGGGCTGCTCGGCCTGATCGTCGCCTCGATCGTGAATGTGTTCGGCCTTGACGGCTGGGGCCTTGCGAAGTGGGTGTACGACGCCGGGAAGGTCCTTGCGCTGGGAATCGTCGCCTGGCAGGTCTTCCGCGGCAACCATGACCGGGTCATGCGCCGCCTGACGCTTGCCTTCGCTGCGATCGTGTTGCTGTCGCCCATGATCCAGTCCTGGTACGTCGTGTGGCTGATTCCGCTGTTCGCGGTGACGGGCATCCGGAACGACTGGCAGGTGAAGACCCTCTACTTCGTGGTCTCCTTCTTCATGGTCTATGCGATCTCCGACCAGCTGGAGGTCTTCCCGTACCTCCAAAGCGGGGACGTCGGCCTGGCTTTGGTGCTCGCCCGGAACGCGGCCGCCATCATCGCCCTGCTGTTCGCCCTCTACCTGATTTTCCTTGACCCGCGCACCAAGCACCTCTTCAGCCGCCGGGACCAGCCGCTCAGCCACACCGTCATTTAGCGTCGCTGCCGCCGGACGGCGGCAGGCGGCGCACGGCTTCACGGTAGGACAGGGCGCTCAGCCGTTCCTTGTGTTCGGCAACGAACCCCGCCACCCAGTCCGGATCGCTTTTGCCGTACTCGCGCAGGGCCCAACCGATCGCCTTTCGGATGAAGAACTCGCTGTCTCCCAGGTTTGGCAGGATCACCGCCGCCAGCAGCGTCCTGTTCGTCCGGTCCTTGGCCCCCACCTGGGAAGTGATCGCCGCGCGCCGGACCCACATGTCGCCGTCGGCCGCCCAATGCAGCATCAGCTCCGCCATCACGTCCGGATGCGCGAGCAGCAGCTCGCGGATCCGTGGCGACACGCCGTCCACTAGGTCCCACCAGGCGCCGCTGCGGATGAACTCCTCATATACAGGAACCATCTCCAGCTCGGCGGCGACGAGCCTCGCAGCCGTGAGATCGATCGCCGCATACCGTTCCTCGCGGACGCCGGCATGGCGCCACAAGCGGAGCACAGTGTCGCGCAGTTCGGCACCTGAGGTGAACGGTGATGCCTTCGCAGCGGCCTTCACCATCCTGCGCACTTCGGGAACAGGCACGCCGAGCGATGGCATGTCGGACTTCATGTACGCCTGCACCGACCGGGCGCGTTCCGGATCGCCGGCGTCCCTGAGCGATGCCCGGATAGCTACGATGAGCTCGTGCTTGTGCATGGCTCCACTGTAGGCGGGGCAGATTCCCTGCGGGGCAGATTCCCTGCGGGGCAGGGGCGGTCGCTAGGGGGCGGCGTCCGGGCGCCGCAGCCGCATGACCGCCCTTCCGGGAACCGAAGTGGGGACCGCCTCGAACCCAGCACGGGTGAACAGGGATACCGTCCCGTGGTAAAGGTCCGCTGCGCCGGCCTTCGGCCGCAGGGCAGGATCCACTGGATAGCCTTCGATGATCCGTGCACCGTGCGCAAAAGCGTGCCCGACGGCGGCAGCCAGCAGATCGCTTGCGATGCCTCCGCGCCGGTGCCCGGGGGCGACGACGAAACAACTCACCGACCAGACGCCGTCGCCATCGGCGGCGGCAGCGCCGGCCGAGCGCAGGATCTGCGAGCGCTCGATCCGGGGATAGCAGTGCCTGGGTTCGACGGCGCACCATCCCACGGGGACGCTGTCCTTGACTGCGATGACACCGGGTTCGGGCCCGGCATCGAACGCCGCTTTCAACTGCTCGCGAAGGCCTTCCGCGGGAGTTTCCTGCCAGGCTTTGCCGGGAATCGAAAACCACCGGCACCAGCACCGGCCGGGTTCGCCCTTGCCGCTGAAAAGTTCGTCCACCTCGGCCCACTGTGCGGGACGGGTCAGGATTCCTGCGGAGTTCTGCTCCATGGCAGGGAGTCTAACCCGGTGTACCGGACGGTGGCAGCCCTCATGACCCCGCCGCTCCAGCAACGGATGCTCCGATCAATGCTGAGAGTGACCCCTCCGGGATTCGAGGAAGGCAGCACCATCCCGCGAGGAGCCACCGACGGCCGGCCCGGGGTTCTTCCGAGCCCGAAGACGCCGCTGGAAACCGGCGAACCGCAGGCCTATCCCTAGGAGTGCCGCGTCCTCGCCACCGCACTCCGCCACCGCGGGTAACCGGAACCGTTGCGCAGGGTAAACTCGTGATGTCGCCGCCGGGAAGGACCGGCAGGCGCCCGCCCCGGTAGCTCAGAGGATAGAGCAGGAGCCTTCTAATCTCTTGGTCGGGGGTTCGATTCCCTCCCGGGGCGCTTACGTGATGCGGGATCACATCCCTGACACCCCCGGTCTGCGGACCGGGGGTGTTTTTTTGTTGGCCGTTCGCCGTCGCCCGGGTCCAGGCCGGGTCCAAGCCGCCTACTGCCCCTCCACAGCCTCAATTTCACTGAAGTATCCACATACGCGCAGCGGGGCCTGCCCGCGGCGATGCGCCGGCGTGATGCTGGGAGGGCCGGACAGGCAAGCCAACCACGTTAGGACGCATCATGAACGACATCATCACTGTCCGCGGCTTCGTTGCCTCGGAGGTCAAAAGTTCCACCACGCCGGGCGGCATTGCCACCGCCTCCTTCAGGATCGGGTCCACCGAGCGTCGCTTTGACCGCGCCAACAACGTTTGGATCGACGGAAACACCAACTGGTTCACCGTTCAGAGCTTCAGGCATCTGGCGGGGCATGTCGGCTGCAGCATCAAGAAGGGCCAGCGTGTCATCGTCCTTGGCAAACTCAGGCTCCGCCAATGGGAGCGCGACGGCCGCATCTACCATGTCGCAGAAATCGACGCCGAGTCCGTGGGCCATGACCTCATGTGGGGTTCGGCGAACTTCACCCGGATGGCAAGCAACTCCGCCCAACAGGCGCCGGCGCAAGCCGGTCCGGGCCAAGCGGCCGATGCGCCGTGGCCCGAAGGCAGCGGAGACAACGAGGCCCCTCTTCCGGAGGACGATGAGGAAGGCGACGGAGGCGACCCCGGTTCCAGCCTGGAGATCCCGGTGGGGGATGACGACGGCGACACCGCCCTCGTGGACACCGCGACCGGGGAACTCCTGGACGCCTCCGCGTGAGCCGGCACCAGGACGCCTTCACCCGTCCGCCCTCCCGGCGCCCTGGCTGCAGGGGATCCGGGAGGCGGCCGGATTCGCGTGGCAGAATGACCCGGTGAAGCACAGCGGTAGGCACTCAAAGGCCATCGCACGGCGATGCAGTTCAGGGACCCTGGCACCTGAAAATGCGTTGTTCCGCGGGATGTTGCTTTCCGGAGCCTTCATATTTGCGATTTCAGCCTGCTCAGCGCCTGCACCGGGCCTAGGCGCCGGCACCTACGGCACTCCGAGGAACAGAACCCCGGGGAACGCGGCCCCGGCTGCGGAATCCGCGGTGGCGCCCGGGACGGCCCGCCTGGCGCGGATCATGGAAACCACCCTGAAGGCTGCCGGCACCAAGCCTGGGCAGGAAGCATTGCGGTCCCGGCTGGTCGCTCCGGGCATCGCTTCCGACGCCGTGGAGGTGTCCGTGAGCAAGACTCCCACGGGCCTGGACGTGGACGCGGTCGAGGCCGCAGTCAGCTCCGGCGTCGAATGCGTCATCGGCGAAGTCCGGGACGGCCGCATCGTGGTGACCGTGCAGCCTTTGCTGGCCGACGGCAAATGCTTTGTGGGCGACGCCCGCTAGGCCCGCTGCACCTGATCCGAATGTGAGATCTGCCTTGCCACCCATTAGATTTAACGGCATGGCGGAATTCATTTACACGATGACCAAGGCCCGAAAGGCCGTTGGTGACAAACTTATCCTGGACGATGTCAGCATGTCGTTCTTCCCCGGTGCGAAGATCGGCGTCGTTGGCCCCAACGGCGCCGGTAAGTCCACGATCCTGAAGATCATGGCGGGGCTCGACACCCCGTCCAATGGCGAGGCCCGACTCAGCCCCGGCTACTCCGTGGGCATCCTCCTGCAGGAGCCGCCCCTGAACGAGGAAAAGACAGTCCTGGGCAACGTCCAGGAAGGCGTCGGCGAGATCTACGGCAAGATCCAGCGCTTCAACGAAATCTCCGAAGAGATGGCCAACCCCGACGCGGACTACGACACCCTGCTCGACGAGATGGGCAAGCTCCAGGAGGCCATTGACGCCGCCGACGCGTGGGACATCGACTCCCAGCTGGAGCAAGCCATGGACGCCCTGCGCTGCCCCCCGGGCGACGCCGACGTCACGGTGCTTTCCGGCGGTGAGCGCCGCCGTGTGGCCCTCTGCAAGCTCCTGCTGCAGAAACCGGACCTGCTGCTGCTCGACGAACCGACCAACCACCTCGACGCTGAAAGCGTGCTCTGGCTCGAACAGCACCTCTCCAGCTACCCGGGCGCCGTTCTCGCCATCACCCACGACCGGTACTTCCTCGACCATGTCGCGGAATGGATCTGTGAAGTGGACCGCGGCCGGCTGTACCCGTACGAAGGCAACTACTCCACCTATCTGGAGAAGAAGCGCGCCCGCCTGGAAATCCAGGGCAAGAAGGACGCCAAGCAGGCCAAGCGCCTGAGCGAGGAACTCGAGTGGGTCCGCTCCAACGCAAAGGGCCGCCAGACCAAGTCCAAGGCGCGTCTGGCACGCTACGAAGAAATGGCAGCCGAAGCCGAGCGCACACGCAAGCTCGACTTCGAAGAGATCCAGATCCCGCCGGGACCGCGCCTCGGTAGCCTGGTCATCGAAGCCACCGACCTCAAGAAGGGCTTCGACGACCGTGTCCTGATCGAGGACCTGTCCTTCTCCCTGCCCCGCAACGGCATCGTCGGCGTCATCGGCCCCAACGGCGTGGGCAAGTCCACACTCTTCAAGACCATCGTCGGCATCGAACCGCTGGACGGTGGCGACCTCAAGATCGGCGAATCCGTCAAGATCTCCTACGTGGACCAGTCCCGTGGTGGCATCGACCCGAACAAGACCCTGTGGGAGGTCGTGTCCGACGGCCTGGACCACATCCAGGTCGGCCAGGTGGAAATGCCCTCACGTGCCTACGTTTCGGCTTTCGGCTTCAAGGGCCCGGACCAGCAGAAGAAGGCCGGCGTGCTCTCCGGTGGTGAGCGCAACCGACTTAACCTCGCGCTGACCCTCAAGCAGGGCGGCAACCTGCTGCTCCTCGACGAACCCACCAACGACCTCGACGTCGAAACCCTGAGCAGCCTGGAAAACGCGCTGCTCGACTTCCCGGGCTGCGCCGTCGTGGTCTCCCACGACCGTTGGTTCCTGGACCGTGTGGCGACCCATATCCTCGCCTACGAAGGTGACGACGAGAACCCCTCGAAGTGGTACTGGTTCGAAGGCAACTTCGAATCCTACGAGGAGAACAAGGTCGAGCGGCTCGGACCGGACGCCGCCAAGCCGCACCGGGTCACGCACCGCAAGCTGACCCGCGACTAACAGCACTGAACAAACGGAAGGCCGGCCCCGCACGGGGCCGGCCTTCCGTTTGTTCGTCCTGTGCCTACTCCGGGAGCCGGAGCATGCCCTCCTGCGCCACCGTGGCGACGTGGGTGCCGTCGCGGCTGAAGATCTTCCCGGTGGACAGGCCGCGCGCGCCCTGTGCGCTGGGGGATTCCTGGATGTAGAGCAGCCATTCATCCACACGGGCTGGCCGATGCCACCACATCGCGTGGTCCAGGCTCGCCACACTCATTCCGGGAGTCATCCAACTCAGTCCACTGCGGCGCAGGATGGGTTCCAGGATCGTGTAGTCGCTGGCGTAGGCGAGGGCTGCCCGGTGGAAGTCGGGGTCGTGTGGCATCGGACCCAAAGTCTTCATCCAGACGGCGTTCCTGGCCACGTGCTCCTTGGGAGCCTCCACGTACAGGGCGGAGTCGACGTGCCGCACGTCGAAGGGGCGTTCGAAGGACATGTGGCGGGCCAGCGGATGGTCGTACTTCCGGAGCAGGTCCGCGGTGCTCGGCAGGCTCTCCGGGTCCGGGATGCCTTCGGGCATGGCGGACTGGTGTTCAACGCCGTCGGCTTCCGTCTGGAAGGACGCGATCATGGACAGGATCGGCTGCCCGTTCTGGTAGGCGTGCACGCGGCGCGCGGAGAAGGAGCGGCCGTCCCGCAGGCGCTGCACGCCGAAGGTGATCGGCTGGTTGGCGTCGCCAGGGCGCAGGAAGTATCCGTGCATCGAGTGGACCACGCGGTCGTCGTCCACGGTCCGCATCCCGGCGATGAGGGACTGTGCCAGAACCTGCCCGCCGAACACCCGGTGCCGGGGCTGCTTCTGCGAGGGA
Organism: Arthrobacter sp. TE26545; assembly: GCF_056279005.1. The sequence continues at coordinate 2,246,278 of NZ_JBWBQM010000001.1, read as the reverse complement.
CCGAGGAAAATGTCCTCGTCGGTCCTGGCGCCGTCGAAATCGGCCAGCGAAAGCAGCTCGATGAGGGTGGCGGTGGGATCCTCGGGGACGGCTTGGTCTACCAGGCCGGTGTGCGCGTCAGTCATGGTTCGACTCTAGTCCCCGCCGGCTCCCGAATCCCGCTCCGCGAAATCCGGGTTCCTCGCCGACGTGGGCCCACCCGCCGGCTCCCGAATCCCGCTCCGCGAAATCCGGGTTCCTCGCCGACGTGGGCCCACCCGCCGGCTCCCGAATCCCGCTCCGCGAAATCCGGGTCCCTCGCCGACGTGGGCCCACCCCTGGGCACCTCAAACGCCGGACATGTCGGTAGAGCGGGTAGAGCCGGTAGAGTCGATGCTGTGGCTGATGTCTTGACCCGTTCCCTCCGCTTCGCCGATCCCCGGGATCTGGCGGATCTGCGCACCTATGTCACGCGTGCCAAGAGCATCGAAGATGGCGCGGTCCGCCTCCAGGCTGCGGGCACTGTCCTCGCGGCCTACGTGTGCGTCCTTCGCCCGCGGACCCTCGGCGACGCGACCCCCACCATCCTCGGCCTGCGCACCAGCGCCCTCGCCGAAGAAGCGGAAGCGGACGTGACTGTCACCCTCGCCTCCGTACTCGACCGGCTGGCCCGTTCTGGTGCGGACGACGTCGAGCTGCCGCTGCCGCCGTCGACCGTTTCGGAGTCCTGGGCCGGAATCGGGGCGCCGCGGGGCGGCTGGGAACCGCTGGGAGAAGTGCCCGACGCCGAACTGAAGTCCGTTGCCGAGGCAGGCATTGCGGAGGTGGCCGGGGTTGTCCCCGAGCAGGCAGGCGCGCACATGGTGGCCGCCGCCCGTGCGTCCGTGTGGGGCCGGGAGATGCCCGGACGCCAAGGTGTACCCGCCGGCGCGGCCTTCGGGGCCTTCGCCCTCGGCTTCCTCGGAGGCGGCGTACACCGGCTGTTCCGCAACGGGCGCTGGTACCGGCTCAGCGGAAGCCGCGGCCACATCTTGGTCCGTGCCGGCGCGGGCCTCGGACTGAACGTCGGCCCCGCCCGGTAGATCCGCTAGGCCAGGCTTAGCCTTAGGGCTGTGCGGGGGAGGGGCTGTTCACCATGGTCAGCGCGGCCCGCTCCATGTAGTCCCACAACGTTCCCTCATACAAGGCTGGAAGCTGGAGGGCATCCACGGCCGCCCGCATGTGGAACAGCCAACGGTCCTTCGCCTCCGGCGTCACCCGGAACGGCATGTGCCGCATCCGCAGGCGCGGGTGACCGCGTTCCTGGCTGTACGTCGTCGGACCGCCCCAGTACTGTTCCAGGAACATCAGGAAACGGCGCTTCGCCGGGCCGAGGTCTTCCTCCGGATACATCGGACGCAAGAGCGGATCTCCGGCTACGCCGTCGTAGAAGACATCGATCAGTTTCACGAAGGTCTCGTGCCCGCCCACGGCGTCATAGAAGCTGTCCGTGTAGGCAGGCTGGCTGAAGGGGTCGTTGCGCATCAGCTGCGGCCGTTCGCCGGCCGGAGGCGCTGCGTTGACCTGGGTGCTGGGGGACTGCTGCCCGTTTGCCGTGTCACTCACTGGACCTCTCCTCCGCGGAAACGCCGCTGCCGTTGTCTTTGTCTTTGTCTTTGTCTTCAACCGGGACGTAATCGCCCTGGGACCGGTTGCCCACACGCAGGATTTCGCCGTTGCGCAGGTACCAGATGGCGCCGTCTTCAGCGCGGAGCCGGGTGATCCTCAGCCCCACGGATTCAACCGTACCAACCACTTCGGCGGTGACGATTACGTCACCGATCCCGTACTGGTCTTCGATTGTGATGAAGATTCCTGCAAGGAAGTCGCGGATGAGCTGCTGTGCGCCGAAACCGATTACTACGCCGAGGATACCCACGCTGGTCAGCAGCGGAGCGATGTCCACATTGAGGAACTTGAGCACGTAAATGATCACGATCCCCGCGACCACCACGCTCAACAGGCTTGTCAGCAGCGAACCAATGGTGTGTGCCCGTTGCGAGCGCCGCTCATGGTCCAGGGCGCGGAAGGCGGGCTGGACCCATTTGAAGGGGGCGTTCCTGAAGAAGCTGCTGCCTTTGGCGACCCGCCTGGTGATGCGCAGGATGATGAAGCGCAGCACGATCCAGATGACCACGCCGACTCCAAGAGTCACGAGTATGGCCCCTAGGTCGATCTTCGCGGCTTCTTCTGCTGCATCCTGGATCGTGGGCGTGCTGGCGTTCATTGGCAGGGCTGCTCCTCAAAAGATCTGATGGGTACACCCGGAAGCTGTTCGCCGGGCGCTGAACACTCTGTCCGTCATCAACCCTATCGCCGTAGCGTGGCGGCATGCGCATCCTTATCCTTGGCGGCACAGCGTTCCTATCGGCCGAGATTGCCCGTCAGGCCGTTGACGCCGGACACGACGTCACGTGCCTGGCACGCGGCACTGCCGCGGAACCGCCGCCGGGCGTCAACTGGGTCCGTGCGGACCGAGCCGCCGGGGCTGGCGCCTATGCCGGGCTCGACGGCGGGTGGGACGCCGTCGTCGACGTCTCCCGTGATCCCGCGCACGCCCGCGCGGCGCTTGAGGCGCTGTCCGCAGGGAGCGGGCACTGGACCTTCGTGTCCAGTTGCTCTGTGTACGAGCGCCACGACCAGCCGGGCGCAGACGAGGCAGCGGCGCTGCTTCCTCCGCTGCCACGGGGCACGGAAGCTGGCCCGGAAAACTACGGGGAGTCGAAGTCAGCCATCGAAGCATCCACCGTGGAAGCGGCAGGGGTGAAGGCGCACATCGTACGGGCCGGACTGATCGGCGGACCGGGGGACAGCAGCGACCGCTATGGCTACTGGCCGGCCCGTCTTGCATCGGGCGGTGATGCGGTCCTCGTTCCGGACATTTTCGGGGAACCCGTCCAGGCCATCGACGTCCGCGACCTCGCCGCCTGGATCCTGTCGGCAGCCGAACGCGGCCTGGCCGGCACGTTCAACGCCGTCGGCGAGGTGACGAGCTTCGGAGACTACATCGAGGCGTGCCGGGAACTGGCGGGCACGTCCCCGAAGACCTTTGCGGTCGAACCCGGCTGGCTGGAAGCGCAGGGAGTGCAACCGTGGTCCGGAGAGGACACGCTGCCGCTGTGGCTGCCACCGGGGCACGAGGGCTTCATGGCGCGGTCGAACGCCGCCGCTCTGGCACAGGGCCTGCGTCTGCGGCCCTGGCGGGAAACTCTGCGCGACACCTTGGCGGACGAGCGTGACAGGGGCCTGCAGCGGCCACGGAAAGCCGGGCTGCGGAGCGAGCGGGAGAAGGAACTCCTGGCTAGCCTTCCGCCTGCGTGACCGGCTCGTGGTGCACGGGGAAGTTCACGCTCCGTGCGATGAAGCAGAGCTGGTTCGCCTTGTGGTGGAGTTCGGCCATCAGGGGCAGGTGGTCCTGGCTGGCCACCGTCACCTGCGGCTTGAGCGTGACACTTTCGAATTGGCCGCTGCCGTCCCGGTTGTTCCGCATCAGTCCTTCGGCGTTGTCGACGTAGCGGGTCACCACCACACCATTCATGACGGCCACGTGCAGGAAGGACAGCATGTGGCACTGCGAAAGCGCCGCGAGCAGCAACTGTTCCGGATTGTATCGGGCGGGGTCGCCGCGGAAGGTGGGATCCGAGGAACCCTTGAGCACGGGGAGCCCCGGGATTTCGACGTCGTGGTCGCGCGAGTAGGCCCGGTAGCCTGACGTGCCTTCGCCGAGGTTTCCGGTCCAGCGGACGGTGAGGGCGTAGCGGTGTTCATCCAGGCTCATGCGCACAGTCTAAACGGCCGCGCCTCCCGGCCGGCCGGATAGGCCGGACAGGAGGCGCGAGGAAATCCGCCAGGCTCTAGACGTCGGCCGCGCGTGCACGCAGGGCGCGGGCAACGCCGTCGCGGTTCTCCAGCATCATGCGGCGCAGTGCCGCGCTTTCCTCCGGCAGGGAGGCGAGGAACGCATCGGTCCGGTCCACGGTGTCCTGTGTGGTCAACTGCGCCGGGTACAGTCCCACGATGATCTGCTGGGCCAGGGCGTGCGTGCGCTTGGCAAAGATCTCCGGGACAGCTTCGAAATACTTCTCAGCGAACGGTTCCAGCAGGCCGGTGTCCAGCACCCGCGTGAAGCCGGCGACGGCGGATCCCTGCAGGGCGTTGGACAGTTCGCCCGTGACCACGATCTTCTCCCAGGCCGCGGCTTTTGCCTCGGGCGTCGGCAATGCGGCGGCCGCCAGGGCTGCCGCGTTCTGGCCGTTGGAGGTGTGGTCGCGCTCGAGTTCGGTATCGATGCGTGCCTGGTCCGCGCGGCCGCCGGCCACCAGGGAGGTGAGCAATTCCCAGCGCAGGTCCTGGTCCACGGTGAGGCCCGCCAGGGAGCGGGTGCCGTCCAGCAAGGCCTGGATTGTGTCCAATTGGCTTCCACCGCGGGCCAATAGCGCGAAGGATTTCACGAACTGCAACTGGGCATCGGACCCGGCTGCCACCGTGGACGCCAGTTCCCAGAGCCTGTCCGCGGCGGCTTCGGTGGTGGCGTCCTTGTGTTCGGCGGCCACGTAGAAGTTCAGGGTGGTGGCGAGCTGTCGCAGCTGCACCTGGATCACCGAGGAGTCCGATTCGGATGCGATGTTGGCCAGGATCAGCTCCACGTAGCCGCGGGCCGGTGTTTCGCCGTCACGTGCGGCATCCCAGGCCGAGCCCCACACCAGGGTCCGCGGCAGGCTGGACGCGAAATCCTTCAGGTGCGCCTTTGCACTGGCAAGCGACGCCGGGTCGAGGCGGACCTTGGCGTAGGCAAGATCGTCGTCGTTGAGCAGGATCAGCGCGGGCCGCTTCTTCCCGAGCAGGGCCGGGACCTCCGTGGCGGGGCCGTCGACGTCGAGCTCTTCACGGTGCACCCGCTCGAGCTTGCCGGCGTCGGAAAGGTCGTAGAAACCGACGGCGAGGCGGTGCGGCCGCAGCACAGGCTGCTCGGCGATGGCGGTCTGGCGGATGGCGAACGCGGTGATGACCCCGTCGTCGTCCACGTCAATCTCGGGGGAGAGGGTGTTGACGCCTGCCGTTTCGAGCCAGAGCTTGCCCCACTGGTCCAGTTCCCGGCCGCTGGCGGCCTCGAGTTCCACCATGAGGTCGGACAGTTCGGTGTTCTTCCAGGCGTGCTTCCTGAAGTATTCGCGGACGCCTGCCATGAACTGCTCCGGACCTACCCAGGCCACCAGCTGGCGGAGCACCGAGGCTCCCTTGGCGTAGGTGATGCCGTCGAAGTTGACCTCCACGTCCTGCAGGTCGTTGATCTCGGCGAAGATCGGGTGCGTGGTGGGCAGCTGGTCCTGCCGGTACGCCCAGGACTTCTCCACCGAAGCGAAGGTGGTCCAGGCATGGTCGAAGGCGGTGTTCTCGACGGCAGCCAGGTGGGACATGTACTCGGCGAAGGATTCGTTGAGCCAAAGGTCGTTCCACCAGCGCATTGTCACGAGGTCGCCGAACCACATGTGTGCCAGCTCGTGCAGGACCGTAATGGCGCGGCGCTCCACCTGCGCTTCGGCCACCTTTCCGCGGAAGACGTAGCCCTCCAGGATGGTGACGGCGCCGGCGTTCTCCATGGCGCCGGCGTTGAATTCCGGAACGAACAGTTGGTCGTACTTTTCGAACGGGTAGGGGAAGCCGAACTGGGCCTCGAAGAACTCAAAGCCCTGGCGGGTGAGTTCGAAGATGTTCTCAGCATCGAGGTACTGCATGAGGGACTTGCGGGCAAACACGCCGAGCGGGACAACCCTGCCATCGGCGCTGGTGACCTCACTGCGCACGGACTGGTACGGGCCGGCGATCAGCGCCGTGACATAGGACGACAGCCGCGCAGTGGCCGCGAACGTCCAGACCGAGCGGGCCTCGCCGTTTTCCCCGGGCGTCGTTTCCGTGAGTCCCGGCGTGGGGGAGTTGGAGATGACGTCCCAGTGCGAAGGTGCCGTGACGGTGAAGCTGAAGGTGGCTTTGAGGTCCGGCTGTTCGAAGACGGCGAACATCCGGCGGGAATCCGGGACTTCGAACTGCGTGTAGAGATACACCTCGCCGTCCACCGGATCCACGAAGCGGTGCAGGCCCTCGCCGGTGTTCATGTAGGGGGCATCCGCCACCACCGTGAGTTCATTCTCCGCGGCGAGGTCCGGCAGCTGGATGCGCACGCCGTCGGACACATCGGCCGGATCCAGTTCCTTGCCGTTCAGGGTGACGCTGTGCACTTTGTCCGTGATGGCGTCGATGAAAGTGGACGATCCGGCTGCGGCAGTGAACTTCACGGTGGTCGTCGATCCGAAGACCGTGCCGCCCCTCGTCAGGTCGAGGGCGACGTCATAGGACTCGACGGCGAGCAGTTCCGCGCGTTCCGCGGCTTCGGCGCGGGTGAGGTTCAGGCCTGGCAAAGGGTGCCTCCAAGAAGTGGTGTGCAGATAAGCCGGACGGGCTCACCCGGCGCCGGCGCTGTGAAGTCATTCTTTCAGTTCCTTCCCGCTTGGCAAGGCACAACACAAAGTGTCGCCGCCCGGGAGTAGCGTTAAGCCATGGGCAAGCTGCGCGATTCTCTCGATTTCCGGGCACTGCGCTTTGCAGTGGCGTTCCCTCTCCTCCTCGCGGCAGCTTTTGTGGCCTGCGCCTTCATGCTCCGTCCGGAGCTTCCGGACCCCCTTGCTGTTACTTGGAACTCCGACGGCGGCAGCAGCTTTGCGCCATTCGCTGCCTACGTGGCGGGCGGGGCTTCCCTGATGGTCCTGGCCGGTTGGCTGGTGTTCGTCCAGGCCGTGCCTATTTCCCGGCCCGCCATCATGCGGCGGCTCATGATGGGTCTCGGCCTGATGGTGAGCCTGTTCGTCACCGCTGTGCTCGCGGCCGGGCTCGTGGGCCAGGCCGGCTTGGCGGATGCCCGGGCCTCCCATGTCGATGCCACGGTGCTGGCGCTGGGCGCGGGCGCGGCACTGTCGCTGGGCGTCGTAATGGTATTCGCCTTCAAGCCCGACCCGCGGTGGACGCCGGAGGACGATGCTGCCCTCGAAGCCGAACGCATCCTCAAGGAAGATCCCGGGCTGGCCGACGATTCCTTGAAACTCTGGGTCCATGCGCGCAGCTCGGTATTCGTCATGATCTGCGTGGCCGCGGTGTTTCCGGCGATGCTGATTTCCGTCGCTGTCCCCTGGCTAGGGGCCTTGCTGTTCGGGGCCGCCATCCTCGGGGCGTGCTTCCTCTTCGTCCGTGTCAAGGCCGATCGCGGCGGTCTGGAAGTGTTCCTTGCCGGGGTACTCCGGGTGTTGAAGGTGCCGGCGGTGGACATTGCCGCCGCCACACCTGCGGAAGTCAAGGCGGCAGACTTCGGCGGCTGGGGCCTGCGGCACCACGGCGGTGCCACGGCGATGCTCGTCAGCAGCGGGCCCGCCGTCGTCGTGCGGCAACTCAACGGAAGGCGCGTGGCCCTGAGCGCCGGCAGCCTGGCGAGTGCGGACCGGCTTGCCGGGCTGCTGAACAGGGTGGCTGACCGGGCGCACGGGCAATGAGCACCGCGACTCAAAGCGCATCGGTGGCAGGTCCCTAGTACCCTAGTACCGCATCCCCTCACCGCCGCGGCCCGGCCCATGCCGTCCCGCGCCCCAGATCGAACGGACTTCCAGTGACCACACCCCGCGTCCACATTGCAACGGATCATGCCGGCATGGAGCTCAGCGCCCACCTTGTCCGCCATCTCACGGCCAAGGGCTACGAGGTTGTTGACCACGGTCCCAAGGTGTACGACGCCTTGGACGACTACCCCTCCTTCTGCATCAACGCCGCCCTCGCCGTCGTGGCCGACCAGGGAGCGGGCGTGCACGCCCTCGGCATCGTCCTGGGCGGTTCCGGCAACGGCGAGCAGATCGCTGCGAACAAGGTCAAGGGCGTGCGCGCGGCCCTGGCGTGGAACGAATCCACCGCCAAGCTGGCCCGCGAACACAACGATGCCAACGTCATTGCCGTCGGCGGCCGCCAGCACAGCGTGGAGGAAGCCACCAAGTTGATCGAGTTCTTCCTCGAAGAGCCGTTCAGCAACGACGAACGGCACGTGCGCCGCATCGGCAAGATCGCCACGTACGAAACCAGCGGCGAAATCGTCGAATAGTGCCTGAGGGGCATTCCGTCCACCGGCTGGCGCGCCAGTTCCAGGACGTCTTCGGCGGCAGCGTCCTGCGGGTCTCCAGCCCGCAGGGCCGTTTTGCCGCGGGTGCGGCGCTGCTTGATGGCCAGCGCATGCTTGGGGCCACCGCGCACGGGAAGCAGCTCTTCCTGCGTTTCGCGAACGGGCTGTACCTGCATGTCCACCTTGGCCTCTACGGCGCCTGGGACTTCGGCGGCGACGAAACCTTCCGGGGCGCCTCCAGCATCGGCGCGCCGCGCAGGATCGGCGAACGCGAGTCCGGAGCAGAGGACGACGCCGCAACGTATGCAGGCCCGCCCGAGCCAGTGGGCGCGGTGCGGGTGCGCCTCGTTTCCGGTCACGGCTGGGCGGACCTGCGGGGCGCCAGCACCTGCGCGGCCATCACCGGGGAGGAAGCCCGCGCCGCACGTGCGAAGCTGGGCCCGGACCCGCTGCACCAGGCCCCGGGGGACCGGGCGGAATTCGTTGCCCGCCTGCTGCGCCGCAAGACCGCCGTCGGGCTGTTGCTCATGGACCAGTCCGTGCTGGCGGGCGTCGGCAACATCTACCGGGCCGAGGTCCTTTTCCGGCAGGGCATCGATCCGTGGACCCCCGGGAACGCGCTCAGCGCGGAGTCGGCAGGTCTCCTGTGGGACGACACAGTCGCCGCGATGTCCGACGGCGTCCGGGACGGGCGGATCATCACCACGCCCGCCGCGCTGTGGAGCGGGGGAGCTGCAGGACCGCTCGACGGCGAAGCCCACTATGTCTACCAGCGCGCCGGGCAGGACTGCCGGCGTTGCGGCACCCCGGTTGCGCTGACCGAGATCGGCGCGCGCAAGCTTTACTGGTGCCCCGGCTGCCAGAACTAGCTTCTTCGCAAAAACTCCGGCTCAGCAGTCATTCGACGAAGCGCGGGCGCAAGCCGAGGAGCAGCCGGTCCGGGAAACAAGCCAGGCATGGTCCGGCTACTTCAACAGGCGCACCTTCTCTTGTCCTCATGCCGTAACAGGGGTTCCTCCTCGCGGCCATGGCACTGATGCTTTGTCATCTCCGGGCTGATCGTGCCCTGATCCGCGCAGGGGCGCGGCACCGCGGGGCGCGAACCGACGTCGAAGACAAGAAGGGCCCCTCGCTGAGGGGCCCTTCTTGTGGATATGGAGGGGACGACGGGAATCGAACCCGCGTAATCAGTTTGGAAGACTGAGGCTCTACCATTGAGCTACGTCCCCGGATTAGTGCAGGATTGATACATCCGTGCAATTCCCGGCGGCTGTTCAAGCCGGATATAACTAAACCCAATTCAGGTGCCAAGTGTCAAATGTGCAAACTGGCGATCCTTGGCCGTAGACTGTCCTGTGCACTCACGGGGTGTAGCTCAGCTTGGCTAGAGCGCCTGCTTTGGGAGCAGGAAGTCGCAGGTTCAAATCCTGTCACCCCGACTCTGTGAGCCTGTTCCGATCCGGGAACGCGGCAGAAACCCATCCCACAAAACCAGGAGTACTTAGACTGTGAAGAGCGCTGTCGAGAACCTCACCGCAACGCGGGTCAAGCTCAATGTTGAGGTTCCGTTTGAAGAACTGAAGCCGAGCATCGATGCCGCTTACAAGACCGTTGCTTCGCAGATCCAGGTTCCCGGATTCCGCAAGGGCAAGGTTCCGTCCAAGCTCATCGACCAGCGCGTCGGCCGCGGCTACGTCCTGGAAACCGCCATCAACGATGGCCTCAACGGCTGGTACCAGGCTGCCGTGCAGGAAACCGGCGTCCGCCCGCTGAGCCGTCCCGAGGTCGAGATCACCGAGGTTCCGGACCCCTCTTCCACCGACGGCGAACTGAAGTTCCAGGTCGAGGTTGACGTCCGCCCCGAGGTTGAGCTCCCGGACTACGCCGGCATCAAGGTCGAGGTTGCCGCTGCTGAGTCTTCCGACGCCGACGTCGACAAGGCCCTCGACGAACTCCGCGGCCGCTTCGGCACGCTGAAGTCCGTTGACCGCCCGGCCAAGAACGACGACTTCCTGACCATCGACATCACTGCCCTCATCGACGGCGCCGAGGTCGACTCCGCTTCCGGCCTGTCCTACCAGGTCGGCGCGGGCACCATGCTCGAAGGCCTGGACGAGGCTGTTGCCGGGCTGTCCACCGAGGAAGAGGCGATCTTCGACACCACGCTGGTCGGCGGCGAGCACGCCGGCGAGGCAGCCCAGGTGAAGGTCGTCGTCAAGGCCGTCAAGGAGCGCGAGCTGCCGGAAGCCAACGATGACTTCGCTCAGCTGGCTTCCGAGTTCGACACCCTCGCCGAACTGCGCGAAGACCTCGCCAAGCAGGCCGCCGAGTCCAAGGTTGTCGGCCAGGGCGTCGAAGCCCGCGACAAGGTCCTGGACAAGCTCGTTGAGCTGATCGAGGTTCCCGTTCCGGACTCCGTCATCGAAGAGCAGCTCGAGCAGCACTTCAGCCCGGAGAACTCCCACGGTGAAGGCGAGCACGACACCGAGGAGCACCGCGAAGAGGTCAAGGCCAACACCGCCCGCGCCTTCCAGAACGAAATCATCCTCGACGCCATCGCCGACAAGGAAGAGGTCGGTGTCAGCCAGAGCGAGCTGATTGACTACATCGTCAGCACCGCCAGCCAGTACGGCATGGACCCGAACCAGTTCGCCCAGATCATTGACCAGAGCGGCCAGGTTCCGATGATGGTTTCCGAGGTGCGCCGCCGCAAGGCACTGGCCGTCGTCCTGGGCCAGGCTGAGGTTGTCGACTCCGAAGGCAACAAGGTCGACCTGAGCGACTTCGTCCGCCCCGCGGGTGAAGTTGCCGAGGCTCCCGCGGCCGAAGAGGCCGAGGAAGCCGCAGCGACCGTCCCCAGCGACGATCCTGCAGCAGTGAAGTTCTAATCACCCTTCAGAGCACCCCCGGATCCAAGGATCCGGGGGTGCTCTTTTTAAGCCCGGTTTGCTGCGGAATGCCGCCCGCGCGGCAGTCGTGCGCCGTCAGCGAACAGTGCGATTCCGGAGAACAAAACGGCTTCGAAACCGGTTAGTGTCCAAGTAGTGAAGATCAGGGATGGCAACTTCAGCAACGGCCCTGTCACCAGCGAGAGGTAAGTACTTATGTCACAGCATGCAGAGGCGCCCCGGATGGCAACTGTCGATCCGGCAGCCCAGGACAACTACATCTACAACCGCCTGCTGAAAGAGCGCATCATCTGGCTCGGCTCCGAGGTCCGTGACGAGAACGCCAACGCGATCTGCTCCCAGCTTCTCCTGCTCTCCGCCGAGGACCCGGAAAAGGACATCTACCTCTACATCAACTCCCCGGGCGGTTCGGTGACGGCCGGCATGGCTATCTACGACACCATGCAATTCATCCCGAACGACGTCGTCACCGTTGCCACAGGCCTGGCGGCCTCAATGGGCCAGTTCCTGCTTTCCTCGGGCACCAAGGGCAAGCGCTACGCCACCCCCAACGCCCGCATCCTGATGCACCAGCCCTCGGGCGGCATCGGCGGCACCGCCTCGGACATCAAGATCCAGGCGGAGCTCATCCTGCACATGAAGAAGGTCATGGCGGAGCTGACCGCGGAACAGACCGGCCAGACCGTGGAGACCATCCTCAAGGACAACGACCGTGACAAGTGGTTCACGGCCACCGAGGCACTCGACTACGGCTTCTTCGACAAGATTTCCGCGCACGCGGGATCTGTGGCTGGCGGGGGCGGAACCCAGAACGCCTCCAACTCCGAGAAGTAACCGGCAGCAAGACCCACTGAACACCAGGAGCAATGAAATGAACTACAACTTCGGATGGTCTGCCGGTAATCTCCCGTCCAGCCGCTACGTCCTCCCGCAGTTCGAGGAGCGGACCCCGTACGGTTTCAAGCGCCAGGACCCGTACACCAAGCTTTTCGAGGACCGTATCATCTTCCTCGGCGTGCAGGTGGACGATGCTTCGGCCGATGACATAATGGCCCAGCTGCTGGTCCTTGAGTCCACCGACCCGGACCGCGACATCACCTTGTACATCAACTCCCCGGGTGGCTCGTTCACGGCCATGACCGCGATCTACGACACCATGCAGTACATCCGCCCGGAGATCCAGACCGTCTGCCTAGGCCAGGCGGCCAGCGCTGCAGCAGTCCTGCTTGCGGCCGGCACGCCCGGCAAGCGCCTCGCCCTGCCGAACGCCCGTGTGCTGATCCACCAGCCGGCCTTGTCCGGCGGCCAGGGCGGCCAGGCTTCGGACCTTGAGATCCAGGCGGCCGAGGTGATGCGCATGCGGACCTGGCTGGAAGACACGCTGGCCCACCACTCGGGCCGGACGTCCGAGCAGGTCAACAACGACATCGAGCGCGACAAGATCCTCACCGCCGCCGAGGCCCAGAGCTACGGCCTGATCGACCAGGTACTCGACTCGCGGAAGATCAAGCCGCAGGCAATCGCCCGCTAGCCAGCAACACCAGGACGCCGGTGTGGTCCAAGGAAATATGGACCGCACCGGCGTCCTGTTTCAACCCAAGCAGCCCATTGTGTCCTACAGTGGAAGTTGTCATGGTGGCGCCCGCTGCGACTCCTCACGCAGGAGCTGGGCAGCGAGGGCACCGCCCGCAAGAAACGAAGGGATTCCCACATGGCCCGGATTGGCGAGAGCACGGATCTGCTGAAGTGTTCTTTCTGTGGAAAGAGCCAGAAGCAGGTCCGGAAGCTGATTGCCGGGCCCGGCGTCTACATTTGCGACGAGTGCATCGAACTCTGCAACGAGATCATCGAAGAGGAACTCGCCGAGGTGTCGGATCTGGGCAGCTTTGAGTTGCCCAAGCCCCGGGAGATCTTCGATTTCCTGCAGGAATACGTCATTGGCCAGGAACCCGCCAAGCGTTCGCTCGCCGTCGCGGTCTACAACCATTACAAGCGCATCCAGGCCGGGCATGCCCCGAAGGGCGGGCTCGGCGAGGGCGGCCACCACGACGACGTGGAGATCGCCAAGTCCAACATCCTGCTGATCGGCCCCACAGGTTGCGGCAAGACCTACTTGGCGCAGACTTTGGCCCGGCGGCTGAACGTGCCCTTCGCCGTCGCGGACGCCACCGCCCTGACCGAGGCCGGCTACGTCGGCGAGGATGTGGAGAATATCCTCCTGAAGCTCATCCAGGCCGCGGACTACGACGTCAAGAAGGCCGAACAGGGCATCATCTACATCGATGAGATCGACAAGATCTCACGCAAGAGCGAGAACCCCTCGATCACGCGGGACGTGTCCGGCGAGGGCGTCCAGCAGGCCCTGCTCAAGATCCTCGAAGGAACCGTGGCTTCCGTGCCGCCGCAGGGCGGGCGCAAGCACCCGCATCAGGAATTCATCCAGATCGACACCACCAATGTGCTCTTCATTGTGGCCGGCGCCTTCGCGGGCCTCGAAGACATCATCGGCTCCCGCTCGGGACGCAAGGGAATCGGCTTCGGAGCCCCGCTGAACGAGGTCAAGGACAACGTCGACAGCTACGGCGACGTTATGCCGGAAGACCTGCTCAAATTTGGCCTGATCCCCGAATTCATCGGCCGCTTGCCTGTGATCACTACGGTGTCCAATCTTGACCGGCCGGCACTGATCCAGATCCTTTCCAAGCCGAAGAACGCCCTGATCAAGCAGTACCAGAAGATGTTCCAGCTCGACGGCGTGGAACTGCTGTTCGACGACGAAGCCCTGGATGCGATCGCTGACCAGGCTTTGGAACGGGGCACCGGAGCCCGCGGCCTGCGCGCCATCATGGAGGAAGTCCTGCTTCCGGTCATGTTCGACCTTCCCAGCCGGGACGACATCGCCAGCGTCGTCATTACCGCCGACGCCGTCGCCAAGAAGGCGCCGCCCACCATGATCGCCCACGAAGTGGTGGCCAAGCGGCGGAACAAGTCCGCCTGAACTGTTCCCTGAATCACCATCCAAGGAGTACCCCTGTGCCCGAACAGTCCGTCAACAAGGTAGATTTCTGGTTCGATCCGATCTGCCCCTTTGCATGGGTAACATCCCGCTGGATCGGTGAAGTCGAGGCTGTGCGCGACATCGAAACCACCTGGAACGTCATGAGCCTCTCGGTTCTCAACGACGGCCGCGACCTTCCCGCGGACTACCGGGCCATGATGGATGACTCCTGGGGACCCGTCCGTGTCATCATCGCGGCGAAGGAACTGCACGGCAGCGAGTTCATCAAGCCCCTATACGACGCCATGGGCGAGGAATTCCACCACGAGGGCAACAAGGACCGGGCATCAGCCATCGAAAAGGCGCTGGCCCAGACCGGGCTGCCCGCAGAGCTCGCCCGTTTCGCCACCAGCACTGAGTTCGACGAGCAACTGCGCAGAAGCCATGAGGCGGGGATCTCGCTGGTGGGCCAGGACGTCGGCACGCCGGTGGTATCCGTGAACGGTACAGCGTTCTTCGGCCCGGTGCTGACCCGGATCCCGCGCGGCGAGGAGGCCGGCCGCATCTGGGACGCTTCGGTGACCCTTGCCGGGTACCCGCATTTCTTCGAACTCAAGCGGAGCCGCACCGAGAGCCCGGAGTTCAATTAGCAGATCCCGCCGGAGGAAAGGCCTCCGAACTGTCCGGGCCTTTCCGCCGGCGGACGGCTCAAATGATTTCGACGGCTTCTCCGCGCACGACGATCCCGCCGAGCTGCGGAATATCAACCGTGAGTCTGCTCGGGCGGCCGACGTGACTCCCTTGGAGCAGTACCACCCGGCTGGGCGGTTCCACAAGCGAGAGCAGCCGGAGGTATCCGCCGAAAGCAGCGGCGGCCGAACCCGTCGCCGGATCTTCAGTGATAGCGCCCACCGGGAAGAGATTGCGCGAGTCAAACTCGCCCGGTCCGATCTCGCATAGCGTCGTTACGGTACCTGCCCAGTTTTGGCCGTCCATCAGCGCTCGCATGGGATCCGGGTCGAATACGAATGAGTCAAAGGTCCTGCGTTCGGCGAAGACCAGTATTGGATGCCAGTTTCTGGCAAAGGCGAGCAGCGGAGGATAGGCAGGGTGCAACTCGTCCCGACCCACGCCGAGCAACCCGAGCAGCGTGTCCAGGACACCTGGCGCAAACCCGGTGATGCGAGGCTCCACGCTCGTGAATGATGCCATCAGGGCAGCACCCTGGCCGACGGAATCGATCGCGACTGGCCCCACTGGGGTATCGAACGTAAAGGTTCCCGTACCGTGTACCCTCGACAGCGCGACAGCCAGGGCAATTGTGGCATGACCGCAAAACGGCACCTCGGCGATCGGGGAGAAGTACCGCACGCGGTTCCGACGTGAGTCTCCGTCAATCGCGGCCCTGGTGATAAACACCGTTTCCGCATATCCGATATCGGCCGCGATGACCTGCATCTGTGCGGCGTCGAGACGGGTTGCGTCCATTACCACGCCCGCCGGATTGCCTCCGCCAGGGGACGCGGCAAAGGCGGCATAACGAAGCACGTCGGGAGTCTGATTCATTGCTACATCCTCGGTGTGTTGTGAAAATACGGGTGTGACGAAGACAGGCGAAGCGAAAGGCGGCTGCAGTACTAGTCCTGTACGGCTCTGCCCGCGATGGCGAGGGAGACGTTTCGGGGGAGGCGCTGGGCGATGCCGGCAAGCATCCGGTTTCCCAGGCCTGAGACGACGCTTACCGGCGTCGTACGGCGGTCCAGGGCACGCAGGGCGGTATCGATCACCGCGCTGGCGCTCTGCATCCGGCCGACGGCTGCAGCCTGGGTCCCGAGCACATCGAAAAACTCGGTGCGGGTAGCACCCGGACAGAGAGCGAGCACACGAAGCCCGGAGTCTTTTGTCTCGTGAGCGACGGCTTCGGTGAAGCTCAGGACAAATGCCTTGGTGGCGCCGTAAACTGCCATCCCAGGTACCGGCTGAAAAGCCGCAGTGCTGGCGACGTTGATGAGTGCCCCCCGACCGGCGGCGAGCATCTCGGGGAGGAATGCCCGCGTGGTCTCGACGAGAGAGGCCACGTTCAGGGAGATCTCGGAGGCGATGACCGCGGGGTCTTCCGTGACCAAAGGGCCGCTCGTGGCAAAGCCCGCGTTGTTGATCAGCGTGTCGATGCGGATGCCTTGCCGGGCCAGCTCGTTTCGGATCTCTGTTCCTGCTCCTGCACGGCTCAGGTCTTTCGCGAGCGTAGTCACGGAAACGCCATGTGCCTCCCGCAGCGTGCTGGCCAACTCCTCGAGCCTGTCGGTCCGCCGGGCAACCAGCACAAGGTTGGCCCCGCGCGCAGCGAACCTTGCGGCGAACTCGGAGCCGAGCCCGGAGCTCGCTCCAGTGATGAGTACAGTGGTTCCGGTGTAAACCATGGTCATGTCGAATCCGTTCCGTGTCGCGGCCACTTATGTAGCCATTGCCAACATAGTAGCCGCACGCGTGCTCATGTTGTCAATGACTACATAGTGGCTAAACTGATCTCATGACTAATTTGCCCTACCATCACGGCAGGCTCCGCGAGGCATTGCTCGCCCGCGCCACGGCAGTCATCGAAGAAGCAGGAGTCGAGGGACTTTCGCTGAGGCAACTCGCGCGTGATTTGGGCGTGAGTCACGCGGCACCAGGCAGGCATTTCCGTGACAAGCAGGCGCTTCTCGATGCCCTTGCCCTTGACGGCTTCCGCAGCATGAATGCCAGGATTATGGGAGCGTCTGAAACGGCCGGAGACCATCGCTCACGCTTTGCCCGGATCGCCAAGGCCTACGTGGACTTCGCGGTCACCCACCCGGCCCTGTTGGCCGTGATGCACTCCACCAAGCATGCTCCTGATGCCAGCGATGAACTGCGCAGCATCGGCGAAGACGGCATCAGGGTCGCTCGGGCCATCATCGCTGAAGCCCAGGACGCCGGGGAATTGGCACCGGGGGACCGCGAGGAATTAGCGCTCGTTTGCTTCGCAAGCCTGCACGGGGCCGCTGTGCTGGCGGCCGGCAACCTCCTGGACGGAACGTCCATCGACGCTCTGACCGTTGCGACTACCGAACTGCTGTGGGCGGGAATGGTCGTAGGCGTGTCCGCGTCCCGGAGGGCATAGGGAATCGGCGCATGAGCCTTTCCTTGAGATCACCCCGGCGCCATGAAGCCGCCTGCACATCTATTTCAGGAACTTCGACGTCCGGCGGTCCGCGAGGATCTTCCCGTTCGTCTGGCAGCCTGGGCAATACTGCAGGGCCGTGTCCGCAAAGGAAACCTCCCGGACGGTGTCCCCGCACACAGGGCACGTTTGTCCGGTGCGGCCGTGCACCCGCATCGAGTTGCGCTTGCTGTCCTTGAGCTCGGCCGGGGCTTTGCCGACGGCGGACTCCACGGCTTCGCCAAGCACCTCCCCGATCGCGGCGAACAATCGGTCCTTGCTGCCGTCGTCGAGGGTTTTGGCTATCGCGAACGGGGAGATCTTCGCCGCGTGGAGGATCTCGTCGCTGTAGGCGTTCCCGATGCCGGCCACCACGCTCTGACTGCGCAGCAGTCCCTTGATCTGTTGAGAAGCCGAAAGAATGCCGTCGAAGACTTCCCTGGTGAATTCCGGGGTGAGGGGATCGGGACCCAGGGAAGCGATGCCGGGGACTTCCTGCGGGTCCCGGACAACGTAGACGGCAAGGCTCTTCTTGTGCCCTGCCTCGGTGAGATCGAAAGCCGTCTTCGATGCTGCGCCGTCGGCGGCCGCCGACGGCGCAGCAGTGAACGCAAGGCGTGCCGCGATAGGTCCGGAACCGGGTCGGAGCGGAGCCGGCGAAGGATTCTCCGTGAAGCGCAGCCAGCCGGCCTTGGCCAGATGGAAGAGGAAGTGCACGCCGTCCAAGTCAAGATCGAGGAACTTCCCGAAGCGCCGTACCCCGACGACGGTCCGTCCTTCCAGGACAGAGTACGGCGGGTCGGCAGTCTTCAGCACCGCGAAGGACGTGATCTGGATCTTTGTCAGGACGGCTCCGCGCAGCTTCGCGTCGAGGAAGGCGCGCAACCCGGCGACCTCTGGAAGTTCCGGCATGGCTTTACTGTGCCACACCCTGCGGCGAACCCGGACCCCACGGTGACAATGCTCCCGGGGCCCAAAACGGGGCAGCGGAATTACAGGCTAGTAGTTCCCGCCGAGGCCTTGCGCTGCCCTTGGGGCGGGTCAAGAATAGTACTTACCCACTTCGAAAGAAGCGGGACGCGGAAACCAAAGATTCAGTGATATGCATCTGACGCAGCCTTCGGCAAAGTCAGAAGCGAGCTAGCTGTGACGAGCTAGGAAGACCTGAAATTCCGAGGATTCCGCCAGACTGTCAAGTCGTCACCAGACAGCCGAAAAGTCGAAGCCCCACCAACGGCAAAACGCTGATGGGGCTTCCCCTTTGCCCGGAACCAATTCCGGATCTGTTTAGCTCTGTGTTTCCTCGGCGGGTGCCAGGACCACGTCGCTGACCGCGAGTTCGCCGTCAGCGGCTACGAGCGAGATCTCCCGCGCGTTCGCCGCAGCCTTCAAGTCGCCCAGCCCGGCCTTGAGCTGTGCCACGAAGGACTCGTTGGCCGAGATCGCGGCGGAGAGCACTTCGGTGCGCTGCTTGACCTTCGCCTCGGACTTGGCCTTGCGGATGCCGCTGAGGGCCAGGCCCACGGTGCCGAGCATCGTGGTGTCGCCGTCGGCGATTTCCAGCGGGGCAGGCCACGCGGCACGGTGAACGGAACCTGCACGCCACCAGCTCCAGACCTCTTCGGTGGCGAAGGGCAGGAACGGGGCGAACAGGCGGAGCAGGGAGTCCAGCGTCGTGGCCAGGGCCGCGAGCACCGAGGCCTGCTCGGCTTCGCCGGCGGCACCGTAGGCGCGGTCCTTGATCAGCTCGACGTAGTCGTCGGTGAACTGCCAGAAGAACGTCTCAGCGATCTGCAGGGCCCGGGCGTGGTCGTAGCTCTCGAAGGCCTTGGTGGCCTGCGTGACGACATCGGCCAACTGGGCGAGCAGCGCACGGTCCAGCGGGTTGCTGAGCACGGACAGGTCGCCGGAGAGCACGGAGTTCTCGGTGGCGCCCAGGTTCAGCACGAACTTCGAGGCGTTGAGTAGCTTAATGGCCAGGCGGCGGCCGATCTTCATCTGCGCGATCTCATAGGCGGTGTCCGCACCGAGCTTCGCCGACGCAGCCCAGTAGCGCACGGCGTCGGAGCCGAACTCGTTGAGCACATCGGTGGGAACCACCACGTTGCCCTTGGACTTGGACATCTTCTTGCGGTCCGGGTCCAGGATCCAGCCCGAAATCGCGGCATGCTTCCAAGGGGCGATGTCCTGCAGGGCATCGGCGCGCACGGCCGAGGAGAACAGCCAGGTGCGGATGATGTCGTGGCCCTGGGGACGCAGGTCGAAGGGGAAGACCTTGCCGAAGAGTTCCTCGTCCCGGCTCCAGCCGCCCACGATCTGCGGCGTCAGCGAGGACGTGGCCCAGGTGTCCAGGACGTCGGCGTCGCCGGTGAAGCCGCCCGGCTGTTCGCGCTGCGACTCGTCGTAGCCCGGAGCGGCATCCGCGGCCGGGTCGACGGGGAGCATCTCGTCCGAGGGCAGGACCGGGTTTTCGTAGTCCGGGTTGCCCTCGCCGTCCAGCGGGTACCAGACCGGGATCGGCACACCGAAGAAGCGCTGGCGGGAGACCAGCCAGTCACCGTTCAGGCCGGAGATCCAGTTCTCGTAGCGCGAACGCATGAAGGACGGGTGGAAGTCGATGTCGCGGCCGCGTCCGATCAGCCGTTCCCGGCGGTCCTCGTCGCGGCCGCCGTTGCGGATGTACCACTGGCGGGAGGTGACAACTTCCAGGGGCTTGTCGCCCTTCTCGAAGAAGTTCACCGGGTGCATGATCTTCTTCGGCTCGCCGTCCAGCAGGCCGGCCTCGCCGAGCAGCTCCACCACGGCTTCCTTGGCGCTGAACACCGTCTTTCCGGCGATCGCGGCGTAGGCTTCGCGGCCGGCGTCGGTGGTGATCCAGTCCGGGGTGTCGGCCAGGATGCGGCCGTCGCGGCCCACGATGGCGCGGGTGGGCAGCTGCAGCTCGCGCCACCAGGTGACGTCGGTGAGGTCACCGAAGGTGCAGACCATGGCGATGCCGGAACCCTTGTCCGCCTTGGCGAGCGGGTGGGCCTTAACCTCAAGCTCGACGCCGAACAGGGGGGACGTGACGGTCTTGCCGAACAGCGGCTGGTAGCGCTCGTCGTCGGGGTTCGCGACCAGCGCGGCACAGGCCGCCAGCAGTTCCGGACGGGTGGTTTCGATGAAGATCTTCTCGCCCTCGGCGGTGAAGAACGGGTAACGGTAGTAGGCCCCGGGCATCTCCCGGTCCTCCAGTTCAGCCTGCGCGACGGCGGTGCGGAACGTCACATCCCAGAGCGTCGGCGCCTCGGCCATGTACGCGTCGCCGGAGGCCAGGTTCGCCAGGAAGGCGCGCTGGGAGACGGCACGAGAGGTGTCGTCGATGGTGCGGTAGGTCAGGTTCCAGTCCACGGAGAGGCCGAGGGTCTGGAACAGGTTCTCGAAGACCTTCTCGTCCTCGACCGCGAGCTCTTCGCAGAGTTCGATGAAGTTCCGGCGGGAGATCACATCGAAGTCGCGCTGGTTCTTCGCCGGGGTTGCCGGAGGGCGGTAGTCGGCGTTGTAGGGGATGGCCGGATCGCAGCGGACGCCGTAGTAGTTCTGGACGCGGCGCTCGGTGGGGAGGCCGTTGTCGTCCCAGCCCATGGGGTAGAAGACGTTCTTGCCGCGCATGCGCTGGTAGCGGGCGACGACGTCCGTGTGGGTGAAGGAGAACATGTGGCCCACGTGAAGGGAACCCGACGCGGTGGGCGGGGGAGTGTCGATCGAATAGACCGCTTCACGGGTGGTGTCCGGGTTGAACTTGTAGGTGCCGTCCTGGAGCCAGCGCAGCGTGAGGGCCGTTTCCAGGCCTTCCAGTGCTGGCTTGTCCGGGACGTTGATGGGGGTGGGAGCGGGCGTGTCTGTACCCTGCGTTGATTCAGCCATGGGGTCAATTGTTTCATGGTCTTTCGGTGTGTTTCGGCAGTAGCATCCGCCTATGGCAGATCAGCACATGCAATTGGTGACCAAACGCATCTACGAGGAGCCATCCGACGACGACGGCTGCCGGGTTTTGGTGGACCGCCTCTGGCCGCGCGGGGTGAGCAAGGAACGGGCGGGTTTGGACCTCTGGCTCAAGGAGATCGCCCCCTCGCCGCCCCTGCGCACGGAGTTCGCCCACATGCAGGAACGCTTCGCTGATTTCCGGAAGGCATACCTGGCCGAACTGGAACAGAACCCGGCGGTGGACACCCTCCTTGAACTGGCCCGGAAGCATTCCAGGGTGACCCTGCTGTACGCCGCCCGGGATCCGGAGGTCAACCATGCCCGGGTCCTTCTTGAATACCTCGAGGATTCCGGACGGGGGGAAATGCACGGAAAGGCCGACCAGTGACGCCGCAGCATCCCCGGTTTGCCCGCGCCTACGCGCGCGCCGTGCAGCACATGGACCAACGCGGTGCCGGCGAGCACCGTCGCGAACTCCTGGCCGGCCTGCGCGGATCCGTCATCGAGGTCGGCGCAGGGGAAGGTTCATCATTTGCCTATTACCCGGACGCCGTCCGAAGCGTCCTGGCGGTGGAACCTGACGACTACCTCAGGAAGATCGCCTCCGAAAAGGGGCGGAAGGCCCCCGTCCCCGTCCGGGTTCTCCCCGGGACGGCCGAGGAGATCCCCGCACAGGACCAAAGCGCCGACGCCGTCGTCGTCAGCCTCGTCCTGTGCAGCGTTCCGCAGCAGGCGGCCGCACTCGCCGAAATACGCCGGGTCCTCCGTCCCGGAGGGACCCTGGCGTTCTATGAACACGTGCGCTCCGGCCGCAGGTTCGCGGCCGCAGTGGAAGATTTCGTGAGCCCGGCCTGGCAGCGGATGGCCGGGGGATGCCATCCCAACAGGGACACTTTGGCGGCCATTGTGGAAGCCGGGTTCGAGGTCGTGGACAACCGGCGTTTCAGCTTCGCCGCCGCTCGCCTGGCACCGTCGTTCGACCACATCCTGGGCCACGCGATCGGCCCGGGCAAAGCGGGCTAGTGTGGTGCCATGACTGAGGGAACAGTGAAGAAGACGGCCGTGGTCACCGGAGCGAGCACGGGCATCGGGGAAGCAACCGTGCGTGCGCTGACCGCCGACGGCTGGAAGGTCTACGCCGTGGCGCGCCGTGCGGACCGGCTCTCCGCACTGGCCGATGAAACCGGTGCAGTCGCCGTCCCGGCAGACATCAGCAAGGACGAAGACATCGAGATCCTGCTGCGGCTGGTGGAGCGGCACGGCGGGGTGGACACCCTGATCAACATCGCCGGCGGGGCTCGGGGCGCCGACACCCTTGCCAACGCGCAAACCGACGACTGGGAATGGATGTACCAGGTCAACGTGCTGGGCACCATGAAGATGATCCGGGCCTTCCTGCCCATGCTCCGCAGCAACGGCGAGGGCACCGTCCTGAACCTGACCTCGACCGCGGCCCTGGCGGCCTACGAAGGCGGCGGCGGCTACAACGCGGCCAAGTACGCCCAGCACGCGCTCACCGGCGCCCTCCGCTTGGAGGAAGCCGAAAACAATGTCCGGGTGATAGAGGTGGCCCCCGGCTTGGTGTACACCGAGGAATTCGCCCTGAACCGCCTCGGCAGTGCCGAAGCTGCGGCGAAGGTGTACGCGGGGGTGGAGAAGCCCCTGCTCGCCGAAGACGTGGCCGAGGTGGTCCGCTACGCGGTGTCCGTCCCGCACCACATCAACCTTGACCACATCACCGTGCGGCCCGTGGCGCAGGCGGCCAACCACAAGCTCATCCGAAAGGGCTAGCGCGTCGCCACTGCCCCAGGCTCGCTGCGCTCGCCCGGGGCCCCGCGCGGCTAGCGCGTCGCCGCTGCCCCAGGCTCGCTGCGCTCGCCCGGGGCCCCGCGCGGCTAGCTGCCGGGCACTGCCAGCGTTGCGATGACGGCGGCGTGGTCGCTGCCGGAAATGCGGTGAACGGAGTAGCCCGTCGCGCTGATCTCCGGAGTGGTGACGATATGGTCCAGGGTGACGCCGGGCAGCGTCATCCCTTCCATAGGCCAGGTGGGAATCAGCCGGCTGTTGTTTGCGATCCCGGCATCGACCAGCTTGCGCCCGTCCGTGCCGCCGGCAAGGGGCCTGTCCAGGAGCTGCCGGAACTCGAGGTGGTCGTACCCGGCGTTGAAGTCGCCCATCATTACGCGGTGGCCGGCCCTGGAGCCAACGCGCCCGACGGCCCCGAGGTCGTGCCGCCACTGGGCGATCCGGGAGTCCACAGGCGGCAGGGTGTGCACATTCGTCAGATCGAAGGTGGCCGAAAGGCCGGCGGCCTTGGCTGCGACCCGGATGGTCGGCATCTGGAACGGCGTATCCGGAAGCAGGCCCACGGCCTCAAGCGGATAGGCGGAGTACACGGCGCTGCCGGCCGCGTCGTCCGTCGGGCTACTGATCCTGTGCGGCAAAAGCCCTTCCAGGCCGGCCCGTTCCAGCGCAGCTTCGAGGGAGGCTGAGTGCTCTTGGACCGCCAAGAGCTTCACGCCGTTCTCCCGGACCAGGCGGACCACCTCCGCCGCGTCAGCCTGCCCGTATTCGGAGTTGACGCTCATCACCGGCAGTTCCACTTCATCCGCCGCGCGCGGCAAGGACCGGCCGAAATCCAAAGGGAAGAGCCAGAAGAGCTGGATCAAGAGCAGGAGGGCCGTGACAACGGCGAGCCACCGCCGTTGGCTGAACAGGGCCAGCCCGGCCGCGAGGGCTGCCGGCAGCACCACCCACGGCGTGAACGCCAGCAACTGGACCACCGGCGCCGGCCATTCCACCGGCAGGGCCCGGAAAAGCGACAGCACCGCCACCGGAAGAGCCGCCAGAAGGGCCAAGGCAAATGCGGTGCGGCGACGTGCGCGAGGCTTCCCGCTTGCGGTAAGGGTCATGAGCCCGAGTCTAGGCAGCCGCCGCATGCGACACCTCATACCAAGGGTGGACCCGCCGTGTGGAGGCAGGCGTCCTGCTGCCGCTAGACTTGAGCCACAAGCACTGACCCGGCCATCACCGGTGAGCTTCCGGAAGAACACTCCCGCCCGCGGGGGCCAGTAGAACCGGACGGGTAAGCCCGTCACAGCAGCAATGAGCGGCCGACGCCGGTCCCTCCGCAGGAGGGCAGGTGCCGGTAAGTGAGGTGGTACCGCGGTACCGGTGCAGCGCAAGCGGCACGGGCGCCGTCCTCGCATCCTGACAGACAAACAGTCCCACCAGCTCAGACCAGGATTCGAGATGACCTTTTATCCCAAGGCCACAACGGCCGCTTCCGGCGACGGCACTGCCGCGTCCTCTGGCACGAACAGCGTTTCCGCTTCCGTGAAGTTCCCGGAAATCGAAGAGCGCATCCTCAAGTACTGGGATGAGGACGGGACCTTCCAGGCCAGCATCGACCAGCGCGACGCCGGAACTGACGGCAGCAACGAGTTCGTCTTCTACGACGGCCCGCCCTTCGCCAACGGCCTGCCGCACTACGGCCACCTGCTCACCGGCTACGCCAAGGACCTGGTGGGTCGCTACCAGACCCAGCGCGGCAAGCGCGTGGAGCGCCGCTTCGGCTGGGACACCCACGGCCTGCCCGCCGAACTGGAAGCCATGAAGCAGCTGGGCATGACGGACAAGACCCAGATCGAAGCCATGGGCATCGACAAGTTCAACGCTGCCTGCCGCGCCTCCGTCATGAAGTACGCCAACGAATGGAAGGCCTACGTCACCCGCCAGGCCCGCTGGGTGGACTTCGAGAACGACTACAAGACGCTCAACGTCGAGTACATGGAGTCGGTGCTTTGGGCCTTCAAGCAGCTGCACGAAAAGGGCCTCACGTACAACGGCTACCGCGTGCTTCCATACTGCTGGAAGGACGAGACGCCGCTGTCCAACCACGAGCTGCGCATGGACGACGACGTCTACAAGAACCGTCAGGACCAGACCGTCACGGTCACCTTCCCGGTCAAAGCGGGGGAGTCGGAGCTCTCCAAGGCCCTTGCAGGGGTCCAGGCGCTCGCCTGGACCACCACGCCCTGGACGCTGCCCACGAACCTGGCGCTCGCCGTCGGGCCGGAGATCTCCTACGCCGTGGTGCCCGCCGGACCGAACGGCGTGAAGGCCGCCTCCGAGGAGGCCCCGGTCACCGGACGCTTCCTGCTGGCCGCCGATCTGCTCGGTTCCTACGCCAAGGACCTCGGGTACGGTGATGGTGCCGCTGGCGCGGCTGCCGCCACCGCCGCGGTTGAAGCTACGTACACGGGCGCCGAGCTTGCCGGGCTGGAGTACGAGCCGCTGTGGAACGACTTCGCCGACGCCGAGAAGTTCGGCACGCAGAACGCCTGGCGGTTCCTGGTGGCCGACTACGTCACCACCAGCGACGGCACCGGCATCGTCCACCAGGCCCCGGCCTACGGTGAAGACGACCAGAAGGTCTGTGAAGACGCCGGCATCCCGGTGGTCCTCTCCGTGGACGAGGGCGCCAAGTTCCTGCCCCTGTTCTCCCACGGCGAGCTGCACGACATCGTGGGGCTGCAGGTCTTCGAGGCCAACAAGCCCATCACCCAGGTGCTCCGCGCACAGGGACGTCTCGTCCGCCAGGCCAGCTACGAACACAGCTACCCGCACTGCTGGCGCTGCCGCAACCCGTTGATCTACCGCGCTGTCTCCTCCTGGTACGTGGAGGTCACCAAGTTCAAGGACCGGATGTCCGAGCTGAACCAGGAGATCAACTGGATCCCCGGCAACGTCAAGGACGGCCAGTTCGGCAAGTGGCTGGAAAACGCCCGTGACTGGTCGATCAGCCGCAACCGCTACTGGGGTTCCCCGATCCCCGTCTGGCAGTCGGACGATCCCGAGTACCCGCGCACCGACGTCTACGGTTCGCTTGCCGAGCTGGAGGCCGACTTCGGCCGACTGCCGGTGAACAACGACGGCCAGGTGGACCTGCACCGTCCGTTCATCGATGACCTGACGCGCCCGAACCCGGACGACCCCACGGGCAAGTCCACCATGCGCCGCGTCGAAGACGTGCTCGACGTCTGGTTCGACTCCGGCTCCATGCCCTACGGCCAGGTGCACTACCCGTTCGAGAACGGCGACTGGTTCGACACCCACAACCCGGCCGACTTCATCGTGGAGTACATCGGGCAGACACGCGGCTGGTTCTACATGCTGCACATCCTGTCCACCGCGCTGTTTGACCGGCCGGCCTTCCGCAACGTGATCAGCCACGGCATCGTGCTCGGCTCCGACGGCCAGAAGATGTCCAAGTCCCTGCGCAACTACCCGGACGTCTCCGAGGTCCTGGACCGTGACGGTTCCGACGCCATGCGCTGGTTCCTGATGTCCAGCCCCATCCTGCGCGGCGGCAACCTGATCGTCACCGAACAGGGCATCCGCGACGGCGTCCGCCAGGTGATCCTGCCGCTGTGGAACGTGTACAGCTTCTTCACGCTGTACACGAATGCCGCGAACGGCGGCGCCGGCTACGACGCCAAGCTGCGCTACGACGGCTACTCCGACGAGCTGGACCAGTACTTGCTGGCCAACACGGGCGAGCTGGTACGCTCGGTGACCGCAAACCTGGACAGCTACGACATTTCCGGTGCCTGCGACGAACTGCGCGGCTACCTGGACATGCTCACCAACTGGTACGTCCGCCGCAGCCGCCAGCGCTTCTTCGATGAGAACACCGACGCCTTCGACGCCCTCTACACGGCCCTCGAAGCCGTGTGCCGCGTGGCCGCCTCGCTGCTGCCCCTGGTCACCGAGGAAATCTGGCGCGGCCTCACCGGCGGCCGCTCCGTGCACCTGGCCGACTGGCCGGACGCCGCGCTGTTCCCGGCCAAGCCGGAGCTCGTGGCCGCGATGGACCGTGTACAGCAGATCTGCTCCACCGGTTCGTCACTGCGCAAGGCCGCCAAGCTGCGTGTCCGCCTGCCGCTGCAGGAACTGACCGTCGTGGCACCCGGCGCGGATGCGCTGGAAGGCTTTGCCGCCGTCGTCGCCGATGAACTGAACCTGCGTTCGGTCCGGCTGCTCGACGCCGCGGCGGCCTCGCCGGAGGAGTTCGGCATCGAGCAGAAGCTCGTGGTCAACGCCCGGGCCGCCGGCCCGCGCCTGGGCAAGAACGTCCAGCAGGCCATCAAGGGCTCCAAGTCCGGCGACTGGTCCGTCAGCGACGCCGGAGTGGTCACCGCCGGTGGGCTCGAGCTTGAGCCGCAGGAATACACCCTGGAAACCGTGGTGGCGGAATCGGCCGACGGCGGTGCTGCCGCCAGCAAGGCCGTGGCGATGCTGCCCGGTGGCGGCTTCGTGGTGCTCAACACCGAGGTCACCCCCGAGCTGGAGGCCGAAGGCCTGGCCCGCGACATGGTCCGCGCCATCCAGCAGGCCCGCAAGGACGCCGGACTGAACGTCAGCGACCGGATCCGCACCACTGTGGAGGCAGGCCAGGACGTGCTGGACGCCCTGGCGGCCAACGCGGACCTGGTAAAGGGCGAAACACTGTCCCTGGAACTGGAAACCGTGCTGGCAGCCGGTTCCGCGGAACCGGCCGTAACTGTAGCGAAGGTGGAAGCATGAGCGACGAATTCTCGGTGGAAAGCGTCTACGCCGAACTTCTGGGCCGTGCCCCGGAGAACAAGATGGAGCCGCGGCTGGCCCCGTTGTTCCGGGCCATGGACGTGCTCGGGGAGCCGAACAAGGCGTTCCCGATCATCCACATCACCGGGACCAACGGCAAGACCTCCACGGCCCGGATGATCGAACGTGGATTGATCGCGCACGGCCTCAGCACCGGCCGTTACACCAGCCCGCACCTGTCCAAGGTGACTGAGCGCATCAGCCTCAACGGCGAACCGGTGGACGACGCCACCTTCGTGCGCATCTGGGACGAAATCCGGCCATACCTGGAGATCGTGGACAAGGAACTCGTTGCGGAGGGCCAGCCCCGGCTGACCTACTTCGAATGCCTCACGATCCTCGGCTTCGCGGTCTTCGCCGACCAGCCCGTGGACGTGGCTGTCTTCGAGGTCGGCCTTGGCGGCATCACCGACGCCACCAATGTGGGCGACGGCCAGGTTTCCGTGGTCACCCCGATTTCGCTGGACCACACCGACCTACTGGGCGACACGACGGCGGACATCGCCCGTGAGAAGTCCGGCATCATCAAGCCCGGCGGCTTCCTTGTCAGTGCCGTCCAGCCCGTGGATGCCGCCCAGGTGCTCCTGGACAAGGCCCGTGAGCTGGAGGTGCCGTTCCGTTTCGAAGGAGTGGAGTTCGGCGTCGAATCCCGCAGTGTCGCCGTCGGCGGCCAGGTGCTGACCATCCAGGGCCTCGCCGGCCGGTACGAGGACATCCTGCTGCCGCTGCACGGCGAGCACCAGGCCGAGAACGCCGCCGTCGCCGTTGCCGCCCTGGAGGCGTTCTTCGGCGGGGGGGAGAAGGAGCTCGACGGCGAGGTATTGCGTGAGGCTTTCGGCAACGTCACCTCGCCGGGCCGCCTGGAGGTTGTCCGCACCGCGCCGACCATCATCGTGGACGCCGGTCACAACCCGGACGGCATCCGCGTCTCGGCCGAAGCCATCCACGAGGCCTTCAACTTCAGCAAGCTCGTCGTCGTGATCGGCGTGCTGCGGGAAAAGGACGCCGGGGAAATCCTGCGCCAGCTCAAGGAATCCCTGGGCGACCTCGCCGAGGAATTCTGCTTCACGCAATCGAACTCGCCGCGCGCCATCCCGGCCGCGGAACTGGCAGAGCTCGCTGTGGACCTTGGCTTCGGCGAAGAGAACGTACACATCGCAGAGAGCCTTGACGACGCCATTGAATGGGCGGTCGAACGCTCCGAAGCCAATGACGACCTGGCCGGAGGTGTCCTCATCACCGGTTCCATCACGGTAGTGGCCGAAGCCCGGATCCTCCTCGGAAAGGCCGGTGCCTGAGATGGCGAAACTCACCAAGGCCCAGCGCGAATGGCGCCCGGGCATGCCGAAGAAGCGGCGCTCCACGAAGGTGATGTTCGCCTCCACGGTGCTGCTGCTTGAAGCCTTCGTGGCGTTCTTCGCCACCCTGGCGGTCTTCGGGCTCAAGCGTGGCGAAGTGCCGCCGGCCCTGATCCTGGGCTTCGGCATCGCCCTGAGCGTGGTGCTGGTCCTTGCCTGCGCCGTGCTCAGCAAGCCCTGGGGCATCGGGCTCGGCTGGGCCCTGCAGATCGTGCTTATCCTCACCGGTTTCGCCGAGCCGATGATGTTCATCGTCGGCGTGCTCTTCGCGGCCTGCTGGTGGTACGGCATCCGTGCGGGGATCCGGATCGACCGGGAGAACATCCAGCGGGACCGGGAACAGGCGGCGTGGGAGGCCGAGCACGGCAAGGACGGCGAACAGCCGTAAGCGTCGTCCCGAGGGACCCGACGCGAGCTTGCGAGTGTTGGGAAGGGACTTACGCGCTAGGGCTGCCTCCGAAGCCCGTAAACTGGCAAGGAAACCCACCACCACCGCATTGGAGCAATTGTGAGCATCGAGCGCACCCTCGTCCTGATCAAGCCCGACGGCGTCGCCCGCAACCTCAGCGGCAGCATCCTGGCCCGCGTCGAAGCCAAGGGCTACACCCTGGCCGAGCTGAAGAAGGTCAACGCCAGCCGCGAACTGCTGGAGCAGCACTACGAAGAGCACGTCGGCAAGCCCTTCTACGAGCCCCTGGTCGAGTTCATGCTCTCGGGCCCGGTGGTCGCCGCGATCTTCGAAGGCCACCGCGTGATCGAAGGCTTCCGTTCGCTGGCCGGCACCACGGACCCGACGACGGCGGCCCCCGGCACCATCCGTGGCGACTTCGGCCGCGACTGGGGTCTGGCCGTTCAGCAGAACCTTGTCCACGGCTCCGACTCCATCGAATCCGCCGAACGCGAGATCAAGATCTGGTTCCAGGACTAGCAGCCGCCGGCGCTGCCCTATAACAGCGCGAGCGTACAGTTGAGGCCCCCGTTTCAGGCGAAACGGGGGCCTCAACTGTACGCTCGCGGGGATGCTCCGGCCCGGGGGCCGGGTTCAGTACGCCGGGCTCAGTAGCCCGAGGTGCCGATGAAGACGTTGATGAACGCGAAGAAGATGCTCGCGACCACGGCCACGTACAGCAGCGCCACGATGATCCAGCCGTAGTCGCCCAGCACCTTCACCAGTCTTGCCGGTGCCGGGATGACCCCGTGCACCACGTTGCGGACGGTCACGAAAACGAACAACGGGATCATGCAGGCCCAGACCACCATACAGAACGGGCACAGGATGTGGATGACGTAGAGCGCCTGCGACCACAGCCAGACGATGAAGACGAAGCCCAGGGTAACGCCGGCCTGCAGGCCGATCCAGTACCAGCGCGCCAGTTTGGCGCCCGCGAACAGGGCCATCGCCGTCGTGATGATCACAGCGAACGCCACGATCCCGATGAACATGTTGGGGAAGCCGAACACCGAACTCTGGGGGGTCTTCATCACGTCGCCGCAGGAAATCCATGGATTGATGTCGCAGACCGTCGCGTGGTTGGGGTCGGCCAAGACCTGGAGTTTTTCCAGAACCAGGGCGCCGGATGCAAGCCAGGCGATGGCGCCCGTCAGCAGCAGGAGCCAGGCGAACGGAATGTCCCGGGCCATCCGCGGCAGCTGCACCTGCGCCCGGGACGGTCCGCCCGTGGAGGCGCTTGCGGGGGCCAGGTTGTCGCTGGCGGGGCTTGGCATGGGTGTTGTCCCTTTCTGGTTGCCGCGGCTGCCGGTGCTGATCGGCTCCGTGCCGCTCTCTGGGAGGATTGTAGCGCCGCTGCCTTGGCGCAACGTCCAGACAGAAGCACGCAGTTCCGTCCATCGCGGCGGGGGTGTGAGAGAATGAACGTGGTCGGAGCCCGTTCCACATGCGGAATCCGGTCCGGCATCTTGCTCCCAAGACCGCCAGCCCTGAGCAGGGCATGCCCGGAACACGGATTCCCGGCACGCCCGCCATGGTATGGGACGGCACCTGGTTGTGGTACTAGAACAACGGGTTCGCAGCAACGCCGGCTTTCCGCGTTTGCCGCACCCCCACGCTGGTGCGAACCGGAAAGACAACAGACGACTTCTGTCAACGCCTGCGGGTTTTGACAATATGTGCCCCACTGGGCGCCGGATGTGGCGGTCGCACAAGGGCAGGAGTGTTGCCACTTATGGATAATGATCAAGCAGTACCCGCCGCGGAGGATGCGGCAACGGTAGTCGAAGAGGCGCCGAAGAAGGCCACCAGGACCCGCCGCAAGGCAGCTCCGAAAACCGAAACAACGAGCGAAGCCGACGCCGACGCCGCCGGCGCCCCTGCCGAAACCGCAGGCAGTGAACCGGTGGCCGCGCCGGAAACGCCGGCCGAGGCACCGAAGGCCCCCGTGCGCCGTACCAGGGCCCGGAAGAAGGTCGATACCGAACCCCTTCCGGCCTTTGCCGAAGCAGCTCCGGAAGCCGTAACCGAAGCGGAAGGCGGCGCAGCCGCGGCGGACATCCCAGCGGAAGCGGAAGCAACCCCCGAAAAGCCGGTCCGCCGTCGCCGCACGAGCAAGGCCAAGGCCGCCGTCGAGGAAACGGCCGAAGCGCCGGCAGCGCCCGCGGACGTCGAAGCTCCTGAGCCCGCAGCGGAAGAAACCGCTCCGGAAGCGGTCACAGAGGAAGCTCCGGACGCCCAGGAAGCTCCGGAAGAAGCCGTCAGCCCGGTCGCATCGCTTTTCCTGGAGCCGGCATCCGTCACCTCGGTGATTTTCCAGGCACCGGACCTGAGCACAATCGCCCGCCCGGCGCCCGTGGCCGAGGAGGAAAACGGTAACGACGACGGCGACGAAGACAGCGAACTCGACGAAGGCGGCAACCGCCGCCGTCGCCGCAGCCGTGGCCGGCGTGGCCGCCGCAGCGTCGAACGTGAGGACGGAAGCGAAGAGGACGCCGCCGGGGACGAGGGCGAGGCCGAGGCAGGCGAGGCCCTCGAAGAAGGCGTCACATCGCGCCGCCGTCGCCGCCGTCGCCGCGGCGACCAGGACCTCGAGCTGAGCGGCGGCGGGGAAGACGACCCGCCCAACACCGTGACCCGGGTCCGTGCCCCGCGCACCCACGCCGAAAGCGCCGGACCTGACCGCGTCACCAGCGTCAAGGGCTCCACCCGACTGGAGGCCAAGAAGCAGCGCCGCCGCGAATCCCGCGAAACCGGACGCCGGCGCCAGGTCATCACCGAGGCCGAGTTCCTGGCCCGCCGCGAGTCCGTGGACCGCCAGATGATCGTGCGCCAGCGCGACGACAGGATCCAGATCGGCGTTCTGGAGGACGGCGTGCTGGCCGAGCACTTCGTGTCCAAGACGCAGCAGGATTCCCTGATCGGCAACGTCTACCTGGGCAAGGTCCAGAACGTGCTGCCGTCCATGGAAGCGGCGTTCGTCGACATCGGACGTGGCCGCAACGCCGTGCTGTACGCCGGCGAAGTCAACTGGGACGCCGTCACGCTTGAAGGCAAGCCGCGCCGCATCGAGAACGCCCTCAAGTCCGGGGACTCGGTGCTGGTGCAGGTCACCAAGGACCCGGTGGGCCACAAGGGTGCCCGCCTGACCAGCCAGATTTCCCTTCCGGGCCGGTACCTCGTGTACGTGCCCGGCGGTTCCATGACCGGCATCTCCCGCAAGCTGCCCGACGTCGAACGCAACCGGCTCAAGCGGATCCTCAAGGACCGCCTCCCGGAGAACGCCGGCGTGATCGTCCGCACCGCGGCCGAAGGTGCTTCCGAGGAAGAGCTGACGCACGACATCAACCGCCTGCGGGCCCAGTGGGAAGGCATCGAGAGCCAGTCCACGTCCACCAAGATCCTGGCCCCGGAGCTGCTCTACGGGGAACCGGATTTGACCATCAAGGTTGTCCGCGACGTCTTCAACGAAGACTTCTCCAAGCTGATCGTCTCCGGCGAAGAGGCCTGGGACACCATCGAGGCCTATGTCACCTATGTGGCGCCGGACCTGGTGGGCCGCCTGGAAAAGTGGACTTCGGACCAGGACATCTTCGCCGCCTGGCGCGTGGACGAGCAGATCCACAAGGCCCTGGAGCGCAAGGTCTTCCTGCCCTCCGGCGGTTCCCTGGTGATCGACCGGACCGAAGCCATGACCGTGGTGGACGTCAACACGGGCAAGTTCACCGGCAGCGGCGGCAACCTCGAAGAGACCGTCACGAAGAACAACCTGGAAGCGGCCGAAGAGGTGGTACGCCAGCTGCGCCTGCGCGACATCGGCGGCATCATCGTGATCGACTTCATCGACATGGTCCTCGAATCCAACCGGGACCTGGTGCTGCGCCGCCTGGTCGAGTGCCTTGGCCGGGACCGTACCAAGCACCAGGTGGCCGAAGTGACGTCCCTGGGCCTGGTCCAGATGACCCGCAAACGCATGGGCACGGGCCTCCTGGAGGTCTTCGGTGAACAGTGCGAGGCCTGTGCCGGCCGTGGCGTCGTCACCCACGATGAACCCGTGGAACACCGCCGCGCCAACGTGGTGGCGGCAGAACACCACCGTCCCCACGCGGAGGCCCAGCAGCCTGCCCGCACCGAGCGCAAGCGCCGCCGCGGCAAGGGCGGGGGACAGGCCGCCGTCGAGGCGCCGGCCGTACCGCCCGCACCGGAGGCTGCAGACGCACAGCGCCAGGCCAAGGCCGATGCGACCCGCGCCGCCTTGGCCAACATCGCCGCCGCCGCGCACGCCGCGCACCTGCACGACGAGGAACTCCAGCACGCGGCCGAAGCCTTGGTTTCGGCCGCCGCCCCGGAAGCCCCCGACGCCGCAGCATCGGCAGGACCTGCCGACGCCGGAACTCCTGCGCCTGCCACCCCTGCGGCTTCCGGTGCACCGGTTCAGCCGGTCCTGCGGTTCGGCGGCGAAGAAGTAGCGCTGCCTCTTGCGCTCCATCACGAGGAGCCCGTGCGGAACGAGCCTCCGATGAGCCTTGACCTGCTGGCCCAGGCTTTCGCAGGCCTCGGCCGGGATGCTGCCGGCGAAACTGCGGACGCCGTTTCCGCGGCGACACCGGCTGGCGGCGACGCCGAAGACCGCGCCCGCGGGCGCCGGAGCCGCCGCAGCCGGAGCGCGAGCCGGGCCCAGGGCGCAGCCAACGCCACGACGGTGGAACAGCACGCGACAACCGCGGCCAGCGGCGGCACCGCCCACGAGGCCAAAGCCCCTGCGAAGGTGCCGGAAAAGAAGGCCGCGGCCGATGAACCGATCATCCTCGGCGTGGGCGTTCCCAAGTCCGAACTCTAGGAATCATTGAAGGCCCCGGTGCCCTCCGCTTGACTGCGGAGGCGCCGGGGCCTTTTCCGTTCCCGCGGGCTGCTGCCTGCGAGGGCGTGGAAGCCGTCTAGAATTGGAGGCCTGACACGGGGTGCCGCGCACCGATGCCGGCTGAGACCAGACCCGTTGAACCTGCCCGGTTAGTACCGGCGAAGGGATGTCCGCTTCATGGCACTCGCACCACTCACTCCCGTCTACCCTGTTGACGCCGCTGCAGCGCGGCCGCCCCGTGTGCTGAGCATCGCAGGTTCCGATCCGTCCGGCGGCGCCGGAATCCAGGCGGACCTCAAAAGCATCGCGGCCAACGGCGGATACGGCATGGCCGCCATCACCGCCCTGACGGCACAGAACACCAAGGGCGTGCGCTCCGTCCATGTCCCGCCGGTCGAATTCCTGCGCGAACAATTGGACGCGATCAGCGACGACATCGAGGTCGACGCCGTTAAGATCGGCATGCTGGGTGGCGCAGAGGTGATCGAGGAAGTCCGGCGCTGGCTCGGCAAGGCACGGCCCGCCGTCGTCGTCCTCGACCCGGTGATGATCGCGACCAGCGGCGACCGGCTGTTGGAAACCTCGGCGGAGGAGGCCATCCGCCGCCTGCTCCCGCTGGCGGACCTGATCACGCCGAACCTGCCCGAACTGGCCATGCTGCTGGGCGAACCCGAAGCCCGGGACTGGGCCTCGGCGCTTGACCAGGGCAAGCGCCTCGCCGCCTCCACCGGGAGCACCGTGCTGGTCAAGGGAGGACACCTGGCCGGCGAAGACTGCCCCGACGCCCTGGTGAACACCACCGGCCTGCTCAGCCAGGATGTGGTGGAGGTTTCCGGGCCGCGTGTCGACACAAGCAACAGCCACGGCACCGGGTGTTCGCTCTCTTCCGCGATGGCCACCGCCAAGGCGCGCCTGGGCAGCTGGGAGGAGGCCCTGCGCGAGGTGAAGCCCTGGCTGCAGGAAGCACTCGCCTGCTCGGGGGTGCTCGATGTAGGCAAGGGCAACGGTCCCGTCCACCATTTCCATGGACAGGTACAGCTGCGGCCGGGCGGCTTCGCTGCGCAACTCTGGGATGCCGCTGAACTGGAACTCGCCGAGATCCATGCCTTGGAGTTCATCGGCGGCCTGCAGTCCGGAGCGCTGTCGAAGGCACACTTCGGCTACTACCTGGCCCAGGACGCCCTCTACCTGAACGGCTACTCGAGGGTCCTGGCCCGGGCCGGGGCGCTGGCGCCGAGCGAAGACGAGCAGCTGTTTTGGGCGAAGGGCTCCCAGCAGTGCCTGGAAGTCGAGTCGGAGCTGCACCGGAACTGGCTCGGCGGCCGGATGGCCACGGAGGCTGGCCCCGTCACGAAGGCCTATGTGGACCACCTGCTCGCGGCATCCGCGTCCGGAAGCTACGGGGTCCTGGTCGCGGCCATCCTGCCGTGTTACTGGCTTTACGCTGAAGTCGGCCAGCGCCTGCACCATGAATTCGTCGCCGCCGGGGAGCCTTCCGGCCACCCCTACGCCGACTGGCTGCGGACCTACGCGGATGAAGCCTTCGCCGAGTCCACCCGGAAGGCGATCGACGTCGTCGACGGTGCTGCCCGCGCGGCGTCCGCCGCCGAACGCGCCGCAATGCACGAGGCCTTTGTCCAGTCCTGCCGTTACGAGACGGCGTTCTTCGACGCCCCAAGACTGCACGCCTGAGCGTGTCGGAGGGCGCCTGCACGGCACGGGCGTCCGGAAACGGTAAGCTTGACGGGCACGGTACCGGATGCCGCCTTGGCTGCTGTGGCAGCCATCACGCGGCACGCTCCGGACCCGGCCTCATTTGCAGCCGAAGGCGAAACTAGCGTAATCTAGATCTTCGGTGCTTACGCCAACACTTGGGTTATGCCCCCTGGATCTGTTCAGGGATGACTCACGGGCTTCTTTCTGGAGTTCACGGCGTTGAGGCACAGCGTGAATCAGGACCACAATGGCTCCGGGGTTCCGCACGCAAATTTTTGTAAGAAACGTCGAGAGAAGTGAGTGCCCAAGTGGTGTACGCGATTGTCCGCGCAGGCGGCCGCCAAGAAAAGGTTTCCGTTGGAGACTACGTAACCCTCAACCGCGTCCCCGGTGAAGTCGGAAGCACCCTCGAGCTGCCCGCACTGCTCCTGGTAGACGGCGACAAGGTCACCTCCGCTGCTGCGGACCTGGCCAAGGTCAAGGTTACGGCTGAGATCCTCGAAGACCTCCGTGGTCCGAAGATCGTCATCCAGAAGTTCAAGAACAAGACCGGCTACAAGAAGCGCCAAGGTCACCGTCAGGAACTGACCAAGATCAAGATCACCGGCATCAAGTAACCACTGGTTGCTTTCCGGGTTTCACCAGATTTCCCAAGAACCTTAAAGGCAGGCATTTCAAATGGCACATAAAAAGGGCGCGAGCTCCACTCGCAACGGTCGTGACTCCAACGCACAGCGCCTCGGCGTGAAGCGCTTCGGCGGTCAGGTTGTTTCCGCCGGCGAGATCATCGTCCGCCAGCGCGGCACCCACTTCCACCCGGGCGCCGGTGTCGGCCGCGGTGGCGACGACACCCTGTTCGCTCTGCAGGCCGGCGCTGTCGAATTCGGCACCCGTCGCGGCCGCCGTGTCGTGAACATCGTTGCTGCTGCAGCTGCAGAGTAACAACACATTCTGAACGGGTGGAGCGGGCCAGGCGGCCCGCTCCACTTGTCTTTTAACAGCATTAGAATCTTTTAGAGTTTTTGCATACACAGAGGAGAAAAACGTGGCCACCTTCGTAGACCGGGTAGTACTTCACGTATCCGGCGGAACAGGCGGCCACGGCTGTGTATCGGTCAAGCGGGAGAAGTTCAAGCCGCTCGGCGGCCCGGACGGTGGCAACGGCGGCAACGGCGGCGACGTCATCCTGCGCGTCGACGGCCAGACCACCACCTTG
This sequence comes from Arthrobacter sp. TE26545, assembly GCF_056279005.1. Next base: position 2,208,807 of record NZ_JBWBQM010000001.1, on the reverse strand, counting down.
CTTGACTACCACCACGCCCCGCACCGGCACGCCACCAACGGAGGCCCCGGCATGGGCGACTGGCGTGGCGGCAAGAACGGCGAAACCCTTGTGCTCCCCGTTCCGGACGGCACTGTGGTCAAGAGCAAGGACGGCACCGTGCTGGCCGACCTCGTCGGCATCGGGGCCGAATACCTTGCTGCTGCAGGCGGCATCGGCGGCCTCGGCAACGCCTCCCTGTCTTCCCAGAAGCGCAAAGCCCCCGGGTTCGCGCTCCTTGGCATCGAAGGCGAAGCCAGGGACATCGTTCTGGAACTGAAGTCCATTGCCGACATCGCCCTCGTTGGCTTCCCCTCGGCCGGCAAGTCCAGCCTCATTGCTGCCATGTCCGCCGCCCGGCCCAAGATTGCCGACTACCCGTTCACCACCCTGGTGCCGAACCTCGGCGTGGTGCAGGCTGGCGATGTCCGCTTCACCATTGCCGACGTTCCCGGCCTGATCGAAGGCGCCAGCGAAGGCAAGGGACTGGGCCACAACTTCCTGCGCCACGTCGAGCGTTGCGCCGCCTTGGTCCACGTGCTTGACTGCGGAACCCTGGAATCCGACCGTGATCCGCTGTCCGACCTCGCCATCATCGAGGCCGAACTCGAGAAGTACGCAGTGGACATGAGCTACGCCGGTGCTGACGGCGAAGTGGTTCCGCTGAACGAGCGCCCCAAACTGGTGGTGCTGAACAAGGTTGACCTGCCCGACGGCAAGGACATGGCCGAGTTCGTGCGCCCGGACCTCGAGGCCCGCGGCTACCGCGTCTTTGAAGTCTCCGCCACCAGCCACGAAGGCCTGCGCCCCCTGAGCTTCGCGATGGCCGGAATCGTCCAGGCCGCCCGCGACGCCGTCCAGGCAGCTCCGCCGAAGGTTGCCGCCCCCGTGCTGCGCCCGCGTGCCGTCAACGAAACCGGCTTCACCATCCGCCGCGAGGAGAAGAACCTCGAGCCGCTCTTCCGCGTGCTCGGCGAGAAGCCCGTGCGTTGGGTCAAGCAGACCGACTTCACCAACGAAGAAGCCATCGGCTACCTGGCGGACCGTCTGGCAAAACTCGGTATCGAAACCGAGCTGTTCAAGATGGGTGCCAAGCCCGGCGATACCGTGGTGATCGGCGGCGAAGACGGCGTGGTGTTCGACTGGGAGCCCACAATGATGGCCGGCGCCGAACTGCTTGCCACCCCGCGCGGTACCGACATCCGCATCGCGGACATCGGCGACCGCCCCACCCGTTCCCAGAAGCGCGAAGAACAGATCGAACGCCGCGAAGCCAAGGCTGCCGCCCGCGCCGAACTCGAGGCCGAGCGCAAGGCGGGCATCTGGACGGAATCCGTCAGCCGCCGTCGTGCTGCCCGTCCGGTGACCGAAAGCGGCCTGGAAGACGGCAATGACGACTAGCACGGATGCAGTGTCCACCCCTGCGGACACCGCCGAACGCGAAGCCCTCGCCACGGCCAGGCGGATCGTGGTCAAGGTCGGTTCCTCCTCGCTCACCAGCATCAAGGGCGGCATCTCGGAACGCTCCCTGACCGCCCTCGTCGACGCCCTCGCGCGCAAGCGCAATGCGGGCAGCGAAATCATCCTGGTTTCCTCGGGGGCGATCGCCGCCGGGCTCGCGCCGCTGGGCCTGGCCAAGCGGCCCAAGGACCTGGCCACCCAGCAGGCTGCGGCCAGCGTGGGGCAGGGACTGCTGATGGCCCGCTACACGCAGGCGTTCTCCGCCCACGGCGTGACCGTCAGCCAGGTGCTGCTCACGGCAGATGACCTCATGCGGCGCACCCAGCACAGCAACGCCTACCGCGCCCTGGACCGGCTGCTCAACCTGGGCGTGGTGCCGGTGGTGAACGAGAACGACACCGTGGCCACGCACGAGATCCGCTTCGGCGACAACGACCGGCTGGCCGCCCTCGTGGCGCACCTGGTGCGCGCGGACGCGCTCGTGCTGCTGTCCGACGTCGACGCCCTCTATGACGGCCCGCCCGCCAAGGGGGCCAAGCGCATCCCGCTGGTCACCGGCCCCGCGGACCTCGAAGGGGTGATCATCGGCAAGGCCGGCAAGGCCGGCGTCGGGACCGGCGGCATGATGACCAAGGTCGAGGCGGCCAGCATCGCAGCCGGTTCCGGTATCCACGCCCTTGTCACCTCCACCGCCAACGCCGCCGCGGCGCTGGCGGGGGAGGACGTCGGCACCTGGTTTGCCGTGAACGCCGGGCGGAAACCCGTCCGGCTGCTGTGGCTGGCGCATCTGGCCTCCGTGCGCGGACGCCTGGTGCTCGACGACGGCGCGGTGCGGGCTGTGCGCGACCGCCACACTTCGCTGCTGCCCGCCGGTATTTCTTCCGTTACCGGGGATTTCGAGGCCGGCGACCCCGTGGAAATGGTGGCCGGCGACGGAACCGTGATCGCGCGGGGCCTGGTCAACTACTCCGCGGAGGAGCTTCCGCGCATGCTGGGCCGTTCCACGAAGGAACTCGCCAAGGAACTGGGCAGCGGATATGACCGCGTTGTTGTCCATGTTGACGACCTCGTTCTGGTCCCGTCGGCGGGCTCCACTAAACTTGGAGCATGACTGAAGCACTGACTCCCCAGGCCGTTTCCGACGCAGCAACCACCGGAGCCCTTTCCGGTGCCGTTCCGCCTGCGGAAACCCCGGAGTCGCTGGCGCCCCGGGAACTCGATGCCCAGGAAGTTGAGGCTGCCGTCCACGCCATCGCCGACCGCTCCCGCAAAGCCGCCCGCCGCATGGCGCAGGCAAACCGGGCGTGGAAGGACCGCGCATTGCGGGCAATCGCCGAAGCTCTGGTCGAGCGCCAGGCAACCGTCCTCGCGGCCAACGCCAAGGACGTCGAAGCCGGCCGCAGCAATGGCACCTCCAAGGCCCTGCTGGACCGGCTCACCCTGACCCCGGCCCGCATCGAAGGCCTCGTGGCCGCGCTCGAAAACCTCGCGGGCCTGCCCGATCCCGTGGGCAACGTGGTCCGTGGCCAGACGCTTCCCAACGGCCTTCGCCTGCGCCAGGTCAACGTACCCATGGGGGTTGTCGCGGCGATCTACGAAGCCCGCCCCAACGTCACCGTGGACATCGCCGGCCTGGCCCTGAAGAGCGGCAACGCCGTGATCCTGCGCGGCGGTTCGGCCGCTGCGCACACCAATGCTGCCCTCGTGGTGATCCTGCGGGAGGCGTTGGAATCGGTCGGCCTGCCTGCCGACGCCGTGCAGACCGTGGACCAGTTCGGGCGCGAAGGCGCCAACGTACTGATGCGTGCCCGGGGACGGGTCGACGTGCTTATTCCGCGCGGCGGCCGTGACCTCATCCAGACGGTGGTGAACAACTCCTCGGTGCCGGTGATTGAGACCGGTGAAGGCAACGTGCACATCTTCATCGACGAGTCCGCCGGCGAGGAAATGGCCGTGGAGATCCTGCTCAACGCCAAGACCCAGCGGCCCAGCGTCTGCAACACGGTGGAGACCCTGCTGGTCCACTCCGGCTCCGCGGTGCTGCCCGCCGTCGCCGCCGCACTGCGGGCTGCCGGTGTCACGCTGCATGTCGATGACCGTGTGGCCCAGGCCCTCGCGGGCAAGGTGGAGACCGTGCCGGCCGACGATGACGACTGGGCCACCGAATACATGGACCTGGACCTTGCCGTGGCCATGGTGGACAACCTCGACGCCGCCGTCAGCCACATCCGCAAGTGGACCACCGGCCACACCGAGGCGATCCTGACGAACAACCTCGCCAACGCCGAGAAGTTCATTGCCGAGATCGACTCCGCGGCCGTGATCGTCAATGCCTCCACCCGTTTCACCGACGGCGGCGAACTTGGCCTGGGCGCCGAGGTGGGCATCTCCACCCAGAAGCTGCACGCCCGTGGCCCGATGGGCCTGACGGAACTGACCACCACCAAGTGGATCGTCCAGGGCGAAGGCCAGGTACGGGCCTGAGCCCACTGCCGGTGGCGGGGCATTGCCCCAACGCCAACGCTGTAACATAGAACAGAAGTCCGGAGCGGCGGGAGGATCCGCCGTCGAAATCCTTTGAACCATTAGGGGAGAGCATGCAGTTTCAACAGATCGCCGTTTCCATTGCCGCACAGGGCGGCGAAGGTGGCCATGAGGAACTCGCTCCGCTGTGGGTTGAGCCGTGGGTCTTCGGCGTCTCGATGTTTGCCATCCTGTGCGTGCTGATGTTCGTGACCCTGTCCTACACCAACCTGGGCAACCGCCACGAGCCCGTCGACGAGCACTCGGATCCGCACCGCCAGCACCCGGCCAAGCACTCAGGGTTTGGCCACTAAGATTTCCGCTGCAAAACCCTTCGAGGACACGGGGCGCAGGATCCGCCTTGGCGTGATGGGTGGGACGTTCGATCCCATCCATCACGGCCACTTGGTTGCCGCGAGCGAGGTCGCCGCCAAGTTCCATCTGGACGAGGTCGTCTTCGTGCCCACGGGCCAGCCTTGGCAGAAGTCCAGCAGGAAGGTCAGCGAGCCCGAACACCGTTACCTCATGACAGTGATCGCCACCGCGTCGAACCCGAACTTCACGGTCAGCCGCGTGGACGTGGACCGTCCCGGTCCTACCTTCACCATCGACACCCTGCGTGACCTGCGCGCCCAGCGCCCAGACGCGGACCTTTTCTTCATCACGGGCGCCGATGCCCTGGCCCAGATCCTGTCCTGGAAGGACGTGGATGAGCTCTGGAAGCTGGCGCATTTCGTGGGCGTCACCAGGCCCGGCCACGTGCTCGATGACATGGGCAGGGAGGACGTCAGCCTCCTCGAGGTCCCGGCCATGGCGATTTCCTCGACCGATTGCCGCGCCCGCGTGGCCGTCGGAAACCCTGTGTGGTACCTCGTTCCCGACGGCGTGGTGCAGTACATCGCAAAGTACGGCCTCTACGCGGACAAACGGCCCGCAGCGTCCATGCCGTCATTGACCGGATCAGACCGCCGAGCACTTACTGAGTGAGTTTTTGAATGAGCCAGGAACAGCCCCCCATCCGCAGCCGGCGTGAGCTTCGTCGAGCCCGGGAACAGCACCTGGAACACATGCCGCTGGAACACGTGGCAGGCTCCGGCACGGCCGAGGCGCCCACGAAATCCGGTCCCGAAACCAGTCGCGTCCGGCGGGTCGCCGATGCGCCGGTGGACGCGGCGTCCAGCGCTGAACGTTCCTCCCAAATCCGGGCCCGGGACCGCGCCGCGCTGAGAGCCATCAAGGAACTCGCTGACAAGGAAGGGCAGCTGTCCAAGGGCGGCCCTCCGACGCGCCGGCAGCTCCGGCTCCAGCAGCTCCAGGAGGAACTGGCCCCGGGCACGTCCATGCTGCCGCTGGTCGCACCGGCAGCAGCGGCGCCGTCCGGCGATGCGCCGGCGTCGGCGATCCCGGTCGTTCCGGCGCCCGCCCCGGCCGACGGCGATGTGGCCGGCAAGCCTGCGCAGGCCGGTCCGTACCGCGCCGCTCCCGACGGCGCCATCAGGGTTACTGCCGGGCCTCCCGCTTCCGCTCCGGAGCCTTCCGGGGAACGGCCGGAGATGTCCGTGGAACAGGCACTCGCGGCCAGGGAGCTGTTGACTGCCCAGGCCCGCAACCAGGCCAACAAGCTCGGACATATTGCGGCCCTGGAGAGCGCATCCCAAGGAACCACTGAAGCGCAGATGGCCGAGGAAGCCCCCGAGGACCCGCAGGCCCTTGCCCGGCAGATCGCCGAGGCCGAACGGGAAGCCATCCTCAACAAGCGCGCCGAGGCCAAACAGAAGCTCGCCGAACAGACCCTCCGTCCGCCCGTCGTCAAGACCGGCCCGGCGACGGCGAACAATCTGGCCATGGTGACGCCGCTTGAATTCGTGAAGGTTCCGGGCTCCGACCGGCCCATGATGAAGGCACCGGCAACCAGCTTTGTCCCCCTGGTGACCTCCGCCGGACCGAAACTGAGCAAGGAACAGGCAACAGCGGCAAAGCAGCGCAGCAAGCGCGGCCGCGCGGCCGTCCTGGCCCGGGCGGAGGCCGCAGCGACGGCGGCCCGCAAGCGGACCGCGGGGGATGCCGTCGTCGACTCCGAAGGAACGTCGCCGGCAGCGCCTGTCGCTGCGCGCACCGCCTATGGGCTTGAACCGCTCGACGCCGCGACCGCCGGGCTGGCCCGTGCGCGCCGCCAGCAATTGCTCATCCTGTGCCTGGCCGTGATTGCTGTAGCCGCCGTCATTGCAGGCATCGTGTTCTTTGCCAGCGGAAACACCCGCTGAGCCCCCAGACATCGGCAGGTATTTGGCCTGCACCGGAATAATCACCACATACAAGGAGTCCCGTGACTGCACATGAATCATCCATCGTCCTGGCCCGCCATGCCGCCCGCGCGGCAGCGGACAAGCTCGCCGAGGATATCGTCGCCCTGGACGTAAGCGACCGTTTGGCCCTCACTGACGTCTTCCTGATCGCCTCCGCTCCCACGGAGCGCCAGGTCAACGCCATCGTCGACGGCATCGAAGAGGAACTGCTCAAGCAGGACCTGCGCCCCGTGCGCCGTGAAGGCCGCTCCGAAGGCCGCTGGGTCCTGCTGGACTACGCGGACATCGTGGTGCACGTCCAGCACAGCGAGGACCGGGTGTTCTACGCCCTGGAGCGGCTTTGGAAGGACTGCCCGGTGGTGGACCTCGAGCTCAACGGCAAGGACCACGGTTCGCCCGCGATCCAGGAAGGCGCCTGAGCCGAAACCCCGGATTGGCGGGGCAGGACAGCCAAAGTATGCCCGATTTGGAATTTTCGGAAAGGCTGTTCTAAGATATTGGAGTTGCTTCGCCGCAAGGCAAGGCGGGAGGGACTTTCCCAAGTCTTTCCACGCTTGTGAAGCAACGAAAATACGGGGGTATGGCGCAGTTGGTAGCGCGTCTGCATGGCATGCAGAAGGTCAGGGGTTCGAATCCCCTTACCTCCACCACAGTGGTCTTATTCGAAACATTGGCATCACAAATGCCTCTGAATAGGTCCTCAACGAGCACCGAAAGGGAATCGTCAGATTTGGCGGTTCCCTTTTTCGTGTCCGTGAAGATCCTGTGGGCGTCGCGGGTTCGCTCAAGTGCCTCTTCGTTGTTCATGCCACCCCTAAGGGCTTGATAGCCCTGTGCCGTGGCAGCGAGTGTGGCAAGTGGTTCGCGTAGTAGTGTCCCGGTGACTTCCTCGTCCTCAACGAGGACTTTGATGAAGATGGCTTGGTTGAGTTGCCGTCGTTCCTGATCGGTGGCTGCAAGATAGAGTGCCTCCGGATCGGTGAGGAGGTCTAGGACGAACTCTAGGCGCCTGGCCCCGGCCTCGAGGTCAGCCTCAACGTTCGCCAACTGGTCCCGTACTCGTCTTCGTTGTTCGTCGATGCTTGCGAGTCGTGTACGGACCCTTGCTTTGGGGATGATGCCCTCTGCCACGAGATCCAGAAGATTCTCCTCTTTTGCGTCACAGTCTTCCAACGTTGAAGTTAGCTGCTGTTGGAGCAGTCGGTTAGCTTGTTCCTTCTGCTCCCGCGCTTCCTTGATCCGGGTGCGGGCGAGCTGAATGAATTCGGGGGTGAACCGAAGTTTGGCGTGCTCCTTGACCATGGCATCTTCGAGCCGACTTCGATCTGGATCCAGACCGCCATTCCGGGCATCAAAGCCGTATGCGGGGTGGCCGCGCAGGCCCAGGCCTCCGGCGAACGCTACGACTACGAGCCCGCGGGCCGCGGTGCGTTCCCGCAGGAGGAGGACTGGGACACGCGCGCGTACTTGCGCCATTTGCCGACCGTTTTCGAAGCAGTGCGCACCGAATTCGGCCCGGAAATCCCGCTGCTGCACGACGGCCACCACCGCATGACCCCGATCCAAGCCGCCAAGCTCGGCAAAGCCCTGGAACCTTACGACCTGTTCTGGCTCGAGGACTGCACCCCGGCCGAAAACCAGGAAGGCCTGCGTCTGGTCCGCCAGCACACCACCACCCCGCTGGCGATCGGTGAAATCTTCAACACCGTCTACGACTTCCAGACCCTCATCAAGGAACACCTGATCGACTACGTCCGGGCGGCTTCCACGCACTTCGGCGGCATCTCCCCGTTGAAGAAGGTCATGGATTTCGCGGCGCAGTATCAGATCAAGTCCGGCTTCCACGGCCCCACCGACATTTCCCCGGTCGGTTTCGCCGCCCAGCTGCACGTGGGCCTGGCCATCCACAACTACGGCATCCAGGAGTACATGCAGCACTCGGACAAGACCAACACGGTCTTCGAGCAGTCCATGACATTCAAGGACGGGTATTTGCACCCCGGCGACAAGCCAGGCCTCGGCGTCGAATTCAACGAGGAAGCGGCCAACTCCTTTCCGTACCAGCAGGCATACCTGCCTTACAACCGGCTCGTGGACGGCACCGTTCATGACTGGTGAGGCGGACCTGGCAGGACCCGCCCGCCACCACGTAGTGGTGATGGGCGTCTCCGGCTGCGGGAAGAGCACTGTGGGTGAGGCCCTCGCCGAGGCGATCGGCGCAAAGTATGATTTGAGCGACCGATTCAAAGCCAAACCACGTGAATGCGGCTTGGATCGCAGCCAGACCGCGATGTCCGCGAAGTGACTGCGGTTGCCGTAGCTGCTGTAACCGATGAATCTCTTTCAATACGGGCGGCTGCGGTGGAAGGTCGTCGCGCTCTTTCTGCGCTTCCTGGTTTTGAGTCCGGCGATGCTTTGGCCTCTGCACTCTTATTTGCAGCTGCCCCGGAACGGTTGGCGGTGTATGACAAGCGTGCCCAGGCGGGCCTTGAAAGGCTTGGTTTGACGCTCACGAAGGCGCCAGGTAGGTATGGCCGATATATGGAGTTGGTCGAATCCCTCAGAGACCTGGCCGCGGAACAAGGAGAGCGTTGGAGGGCCCGCGACGTTGAGGTGGCGCTGCACTGGCTTGGCGGACAGACAAGCAGGCGCCTCCACGCCTGGCCTGGCCCGGGTGCGACTCAAAAAATGTCAGTGGTATCTGCGACAGTTTGTTCCATGACTGAACTTGCTTACATGATCCGTAAAGACTGGGGACAGAACGGAACGGCCATGGTTCCGCAGAGCGCCATCCTTCGTGAATGACTGGGCGGTCCGCCGCACCAATTCGTCACCTGCGACTTGAAGCGCTACCACGAACCTGCCAGCGCAGATAAGGAGTTCGCCGAGTTCGTTACCGAGGGAGAACCGCCGGCGGTTGGCACTACTGCGGAGCTTAGAAAGCTTCTCAAGGAGGGTATCCGCGTCGAGCGGGCAATCACGGTAATGCACCCCTATGAAAGGGACGACTGTGAACTTCTCCGTGCGCTCGTAGAGCAGGATTTGCTTGCCAAGCTGTTTGTGATCGTGTGGTCGTCCGCCGATCCAGTGCGTTCTTTGCTTGAAGGACTTGGCGCGATGAACCTCCATACAAACACGGTGCATCCGTTGCCCGACACCATGCTGGTTGAGGCTGGCAAATGTATGGTGCACGAGCAGGAAGGCGGGCTCTCGACGGGACGCGGAAAGGAGGCTGTGGTTCAGCTAATCCGTACCTTTGCGCAGCACGGATACCCCGTGAAGATTGCTCCATGGCTTCGCGCCTTCTTCGCCGCCGGTGGTGACTTTGAACATGCGGAATCGGTGAGCAAGTTGATTTCCGAGATTCAGCGCGGGACAAAACACCGCGTAAAGGCACGATACGGCGACAACATCTTCGAGGTGCTCAAGAAACGGATCAATCCATAGTCATAGGGGGCGGTGTGGTCATTCTCGTTGCAGCGTTGTCGCCACCCAGGTTTTTCCTGCTTATTACCACCAGCCGCGACGGTTTGGATGCCAAGGGCGCAATTGCTCCGTTGGCAAGACGCTGTTCGCGTGAGTTAATCGTGGGGATTTGTATGGTCCAGTGGCGCTCCAGCCGTCCATAAAGGGTTCAAGGTCGGCGGGCCTTGGCTCTGGAACTGATGGGACTCCGATTGGGTGGTTGGCGGGATCAATTTCTGCTTTATATTCTTCGAGACATTGGATCCATGCTTTCGTTGGTCCTCGGAATGGCTCATCGATTGATGCCGCTCTCTCTCGGAGCTCTGTGACGAAGTCGTCTAACTCTGTCGCGAGTCTGCGCCGTCCGAGCTGATTGTAGAGCAGGTCAAGCTTCTTCTCCTGTGTATATCGTTCGACGGCTTTCGCTTTTGCGGTCTCCCATTCGCGTTTGGTGCGTTCCCGTTCTTCATCAGCTTTTCGCCGCTCGTCCGACGCTCGTTCCGCCCGCAGCTCGAGTTCCTGGAGAAGCCGGGGGAGGAACTCCAAGCCGTCGAGGGCGAGCTCGCTCCATTCGTTTCGCCAGAAGGACCGTTCTTGGCCAAGAATCCGGATCTTGAGAGAGTCGGCTTTGACATGGTCAAATTCCCGAGCCTGCCCGCTACGCAGTTCTCTAGGTGTGGGCTTGTGGGGGACTGGCTTGCTTTCCTGGCTTAGGGCAAGAACAAAGCTGCTCTTCTCGATCTCAATCTCGAGATGGCCGGCGTACTGAGGGTCGTTCTGGTAGCGTGGCGCGTTCTCCCATTCGTACCGATTCTTGGGACGTGTTTTGATGCGGTAGCCACGCTCGATGCAGGTGCTGCTCAAAGCCTGAGTGACCAGGAGAGCATGGCGGAAGCACGAAGCGGTCATGTTCAGGTTGTCGCCGCGCAGTTGGAGCCCCGTGACCGCTTCGGATGGTTTGGAAAGGGACCTGGGAATCGTGATTGGCTCAAGGTCGACGTACTGCCATTTCGGCACGAGACCGCGCCTTTTTAGAAACGAAACCTGAGATCGAACGCTCTGGTATTGCTTCGTATCTACGGTCACACTGCCTTCCGCCAAGAGAGAATCGAATAGTTGTTCGCTCTTCGGCTTTGGCTTAGGCAGCCTTGTGGTCGGGGGCGCCGACTGCGAGGGATTCTCCGCGGTCTCCTTTCTTGAAATAGCGGAGGATCCGGGCTCGTTTGTTGATCTTGGCTGGGCGGATTCGATAGTTCCTGGCCTCGCGAGTGCGTCTAGGCCTTGGACTGTAAGGGAGGCAGTCCAGTTGGGTCTGCGTCCCTTAACTGTGACGAGATCTCGGCGAGCCAACCACCCAGCAGAGATGCGGCGAGAGTAGTCCACCAGGATACTTTCGGGATGGCCATCGCGAATCCATTCCAAAATCTCGATCTGATGCGCGGACAGGAAAGGTCGCGATGCCATGAAGGAAGAATGTCAGGAAGAAGGCTGGCTGTCGAGGAAGTTCGTTTTGGCGTTCGGTGTTCGGCCCGGGCCGAAAGGTCGCCGGCCGGGATACCTCTTTCCTGGAGGTGTTGACGACGTGGCGCCGAGGAGGCCGGTGGCGCCGAAGCTTGTGAGAGATGGGTGGTTCCTATCCGGGGGTAGTTAGTTGCTGATCGTCGGTTCCCGGCCAACGAATCCGGATCATCGATTTGGGCTGCGATGAATGCGGCAATGTCGGCGCGGCCAGATTTTGCGAAGACGGCCCGTGTGGCGGCATGGTGCTCTCTCGGGGGCCAGCCGGTAGTTGCGATGCCGGTCTGCGCGCCGGCCAGCGTCAGTTGATGGGTCCGTGGCTGAACGGGATAGTTGCACCGGGGCCCGCCGAGCCAGTCCGCCATCTGCCGGGTCGCGGTGATCGTAGGACGGGCTGTCGCCGGTCCCAGGCCAGCGATGGCGGCTTTTTGTTCCTCGGCCAGGGTGAAGCCGAGTACATCGAGATTCTGGACCATGCGTCCGGCTCGTATGGAATTGGGCATCAGCAGACAATGCGCCGGAAGACTTCTACTCGGGACCGCCGGCACCTTCCCTAACAGTGTTGAGCGAGCCCTGCGAGCTGCATCACCGAAACCGGAAACGCCGCCAGGGGGTCGTTCCTCGTCGGCAGCAGGTTGTTCACTGTTGCTTAGACTTATCACCGCAATCGGCGGCGACTTTGGCCCAGTGGACACCTAAGGCAAAGGTTCCGAATCCGTAAAGGCTATATATCACTAGCTGCATTACGACGTGAACTGGGAAGATCACAGTCAAGAATAGGACAAGTAGGACGAAAATTTCCAGAAGGGACCGAGCCACCAGTCGCCGTTGGTGGCTGGCCGTCAGCCCTTTCCAAGCACGCGCAAGTAACCTCACCACACTCCCTCCTAGGGATAGACCTACGGTCACTCGAAAACCATGGATGAATGAACTGACCCGAAAACGGGGAACCATCCGGTTTAGTAAAACAGGTCGCCGGAATCTTTTGTAGGAACTTAAAGACGTTTTAGTTAACAATTATTCAAATCGAGAAGCAAGCTGTAACTTGCTCGTGGGGGATGAGCATGCACTTGAAGATGTTTGCTGACAGATGCCCCTTCTTGATTGGCCTCAATGCAGAGCACTACTTCGACGAGGAATTTGTCATGCCAGTAATTGATAGCGAACAGTCAAATATTCGAATCGTTCACACGTTAGGTCCCGGAGGAACCAACTGCGAAGCCGCTGCAAGCCTATGGATTAAGTCGAACGGTCATTTACAGGCCACAACAATCCTTCACGGCACCCTTGAGGAGGCTTTGGAAGGACTGCTGCGAGATCCGGATGGCGCTGTTCTTCTCGGATGCGTTGTGTACCCAAATTTGCATGAACTTGTATTCAACAATCTCGAACGCTTGACCCTGGTCGATCAGTTCATCATGCCGACTTTCAACATGTTGCTTGCCTCCCGGGGACAAGAGATCGTTCGTACGGTGGCCAGCCATCCGGCACCCCGAAGTTTGCTCAACGGCCGCGGCCTGAAAGTCACCGAATCCACGAGTAATTCCAAAGCAGCAGAGCTGTGCCGCGATGGATTGGTGGACGCATGCATCACGACGCTGCCAGCCGCGGAGGCTTATGGCCTGACCGTGTTGGAAGATTTCGGGCCTGTTCCTATGGGCTTCACGATCCATGCGCCCAAGTCGACCGCATGAGCGCGATTAGCTGGGTTGACGGGCGCATGGTCATGCGACCTGAACATGAGGTTTCCCTATGGAACCATTCGCTTCATTACGGGTACGGCGTCTTCGAGGGCATCAGGTCCTACAACGTCAACGGTGAAGCCCGGGCCTTCAGGCTCGAAGAACACATCGACAGGCTATGGACGTCTTGTCGCGAAATCGGACTTGAACCGAACGTGACAAGGGAACAGACCATAGATGCTGTTCACGAGGTCCTCATGGCCAATGAATTCGTAGAGGCGTACATCCGCCCGATTGTTTACCTTGGCGAGGGACTGGGAACGCTGCGGGACCGCCGTCCGATTCATACTGCTGTGCTGGCCTGGCAGTGGGACGCAAAGGATGAAAACGGCACGGCGTTTAGGCTTGGTGTCTCTCGGTATCGTCGGCCGGATCCGAAAACTTATCCGTCGTTTGCCAAAGCAACCGGGAATTACCTCCTGTCGAAAACGGCAACTCTCTGGGCAGCACGGCAAGGCTACGACGACGCGGTTCTGCTCGATCACGAAGGCTTTGTCTCCGAAGCTTCAGCGCAGAACCTCTTCATGGTTTCAGACGGAATTCTCGTCACTCCGCACGAGAACCGATGCTTGAAAGGGATTACAAGAGCAACGGTCATACGGTTGGCACTCTCAGAGGGCTTCGCCGTCGAGGAACGGAACATCGACCCGACGGAGCTACTCAGCGCCGATGAAGTTTTCCTGACCAGCACAGCCTCCGAAGTTCTTCCCGTTGAGTCAGTCGACGGGCGACGCACCCGCGATGCGGATGACCGACCGGTCACCACGCTTTTGGCGCGGAGATACAAGGGCCTCGTGTCAAGCCAAACCACCCCGGCAAGGAGGAACTAGCATGCGGAGTGAGGCACTAACTGACCTCCACAGCTCTGTTGAACTTAGGATCCGTGAGCATGGAATCGGAACGCCGACTATCTCAGATGTCTTGGATGCCTTAGGTATCCGGGGGTGCGTGCTTGACTCCCGTCTTGGATTCCTCAACGGTACGCCAACAACGGTGGTCCACGGTGCTGCCTATCCAGTGCGCTGGCACTCAGTACGCAAGGGTCCGGCGATTACTGCCCCAGGTCCAAGCACGTGGGAGGAAGTCCGGAATTTCATCGTTCCGGAGCTTACGGACGGGCGCGGTCAGGTCTACATCGCCGGATCGGGCCCGCTAATGACGGACGCAGCAATGCTAGGCGGTATGTCAACGATGTATCTATCGCAAAATCTTCGCTTTGAAGCGATCGTCCTGGGCGGAGCCATTCGGGACAGGAAGGTCGTCCAGCACATACCAACCGCCGTTGTCGGCTCTGGCTTCATTCCTGTTGATTCCCAAGGTGCTTTCGAAGCAGTAAGCGATGTGGACCACTGCATTATCAACGGGGTCGTTGTGCATCGTGGCGATTGGGTCATTTCAGATGGCGATGGCACCGTCATCATCCCACGCGCCAAGCTGGAGGAAGTTCTCGAAAGATGTGCAGAGATCGAGAAAACCGAGGAGCTCATGCTCGGCAAGATCCGCAACGGCGCATACCTGCCCGAACTAATAGACAAAGTCGGCCGAATCTAACTATCGATTGAGAGGATCATCATGAACGACTATGTGAAAATCACCAAACCGGAACTCGACCTCGATGAACTCCAGGAGTCCTTTGAGAACATTCCACTCGACAAACACTTCAAGGGGGGGTACCGGCACAGGACACAGTCCCGGTTCTCCTTCGAAAACGGCACCATCGTTCGCTTGGAGAACGTCGAGCTATTTCAAAGCTCGGACATCAATCGACTCGAAAACTACGGCGGCATCCGCAGGGACTACAACGACCTTCCAGAAGGAATTGAAGAAAGCGCCGCGTTCAAGGCCCTGATTCAGCACTGGGCCGAGGGAATCGACGCCCCCGCTTTCAACTTTTCCGCACATCAAATCCGGACACTCGGCGCCGGCGAGCCCGTTCCAGAGGGCCGCCACCGCGACGGCTACGAGTACGTCGGAGTGTTCGTCGTTGACAGGCACGACATCACTGACGAGTCGGCGCTGACCTCAGTCTGGGAAATCGGAACCGACAAGAAGATCGTCGACAACATCGTGCTTCGCCCGGGAGAACTCGTCAGTTTCGATGACCGCCGTGTCATCCATGACGCATCGCCCTTGATACCTATTGACGAGAGCACCGCGCGGCGAGACGTCATCATCCTCACGTACCCCGATCATCGGGAAATTCTCGAACACGGCGAAGTGCCCGAGATCAGGAACTGACAGTGGCATCCCTGCATACGAAGTCATCGGAAGCGGAAGTACACGAGGTGTTTCCCGGCGCCCATGGACGCTTCCTCCACGGCGACGCAATGACCGTTGCGACCTGGATCCTCGAATCCGGTTCAGTGATTCCCGAACACAGCCATCCACATGAACAGATTGTCAACGTTCTCTCCGGAGAGTTCCATATGAAGGTTGGCGCGGATACTTTTGAACTGGTGGCTGGCGACGGGTTAGTCATCCCTGGCGGTGTACTGCATTCCGGCACCGCCACAACCGAAGTCAGGTGTATCGATGTGTTCACACCTGTACGCGAAGATTACAAAATCTGACCACCCACTCTGACGCCCGGGAGACCCCTTGACGATTGCCTCAACAGGAGCATTTCTAGCATTCGCGTTCGCAGTATCAATGTCTCCCGGGCCCAATAACGTCTTAGTCGCTTCATTAGCGGTCGGCAGACCATTCCGCACCGCGCTGCCAGCCATCTTTGGCATATCCGTAGGATTCCTCGCACTTCTTGCTCTGACAAACACCGGGGTCGGATCGCTAATTCAGAGCGTGCCAGCAGTGTCCATGTCACTCAAGATAATTGGCGCTGCGTACCTACTCTATCTGGCCTGGAAAATATTCAGCAGTGACCCCTCGATACCGTCTCAGTCACCGGCAGCTGCCGGATTCTGGAAACTCGGCGCTCTCCAGGTCGTGAACCCGAAAGCGTGGCTGATGGCGCTGACGGCATCGGCCACCTACCCAGCGACCCTCGGTGGAGGAATCCAGGGTCTCGTTCTCATGGGACTGCTTTTTACGGCGGTCAACCTCATATCGAACAGCGTTTGGGCCCTCCTTGGCCAAGGAGGGTCCCGACTGATCCGGACAACGGACGGGCTGAGAAATCTGAACCGGACTCTCGGTGTTCTTTTGTTACTGTCCGTAGTCATGTTGTTCCTCTAGACGGTGGCATGAACCAGTATGGAAAATGCGGGTGACTGCTACCAAAGGAGCAAAATGTCGATTCTGAAGCTGCTCAAGGAAGACCTTCAGGCGGCCAAATCCCAAGACCCCGCCGCAACCAACCTCTTCGAAGTCGCAATGGTCTATTCAGGGGTTCACGCGATTTGGAGCCATCGTCTGGCGCACGCGATGTGGCAGAGACCGCACCTGAAAGGTCTGGCGAGGGTATTCTCCCAAGCGTCAAAGGCTCTCACCGGAATCGAAATTCACCCCGGAGCAACCATCGGACGACGACTGTTCATCGACCACGGCACTGGCATCGTCATAGGTGAAACCGCCGAAATAGGTGACGACGTTCTCATGTACCAGGGGGTCACCCTGGGCGGACGGGCACTGAGCAAGACGAAACGGCACCCCACCATCGGGAACCACGTGATGCTCGGCGCGGGGTCCAAGATCTTGGGCCCCATCACGGTCGGGGATGACTCCGCCGTGGGTGCGAACGCCGTCGTCGTCCGCGACGTTCCGCCACGTTCCGTAGCGATCGGTATTCCCGCGACTTCCCGCCGGAAAAACCCCGATGCGGCGGCGGATCCAAGAATAGATTTTATCGACCCTGCTCTCTTGATATAAGGAAACTGGATCAAGAGCCCAGATCTCCCTCGACCCATCGCCAAAGTGACTGTCGTCTGAGTCCAGCAAATCGCTTCGTTGTGATCGACCGCCGGGCCAGCGGCGGCGCAAAGGTGGGTCCCGATTAAGCTGCGATGGCGGGCGACGATGGCTTCTAGATTGGTAAGGATGCAGTCCTGTCCGCGCCTGATACAGACGCGCGGGATCGCGTCCGCGTAGCGGGCGTGGCGCCGGCGGCTGCACTTGCTCGGTCCAATTCTGTCCATCCCACCAGCGCGTGGTGCCCGTTCCATCGTCGTACCATCCCGCTGTAGTCCCCATCGGTCCTCTTCTCCATGGTTTCCGGTCCGCTCGTGGATCACGCGCGTGCGGACCAGTCTATGGACATGAGTTAGGGCTGGGTCACTTAACGAGTACGAGCCCCGTCCTTCGGGACGGGGCTCGTACTCGTAACAGTGCGGACTTGCTGCGTCCGTCGGTGCGCGTTAGCGGTAGGCCTCCCGCTAAGCGATCGGTGTGGGTGGTTGTTCGCCGCGGAGCACGGCGAGGGTGTTGTCGGCGGCGAGAACGGCCATGGCCGTGCGCGTCTCAACGGTGGCCGAGCCGAGGTGCGGCACGAGAACGACGTTTTCCAGGTCCAGCAGTTCCGGGTAAACCTGGGGTTCCTTCTCGAAGACGTCCAGGCCTGCGCCGGCAATGACGCCGGTGCGCAGGGCGGTGGCAAGGGCGGCTTCGTCGATGATCGGTCCGCGGGCGGTGTTCACCAGGTAGGCCGTGCTCTTCATCGCCGAGAGCTCTTCGGCGCCGATGAGGTGGTGCGTGGCGGGCCCGTAGGGGCAGTGCAGGGACACGACGTCGGAAACGGCCAGCAGTTCATCCAGCTCGACCCGCCGGGCGCCCAGTTCGGCCGCGACCGCGGGATCGATCTCGCTGCGGGACTGGTACACGATGTCCATGCCGAAGGCCTTGGCCCGGCGCGCGGTCGCCTGGCCGATGCCGCCCATGCCGACGACGCCGAGGGTCTTGCCCTGCAGGCTGGACCCGAGCAGGAAGAACATGCCCCACTTCCACGCCTGTCCGGCGCGGATGAGCCGTTCGCCCTCACCAAGCCGGCGGGTCGCCATGAGGATCAACCCGAACGCGATGTCCGCGGTCGCCTCGGTGAGCACGCCGGGGGTGTTCGTGGCGGTGATGCCCCGCGCGGTGCAGGCCGGCACGTCGATGTTGTCATAGCCGACGGCGACGTTGGAGACGACCTTTAGCTGAGGGCCGGCGGCGTCGAGGAGTTCGCCGTCGATGCGTTCGGTGAGCAGGCTGACGATGGCGTCGGCGCCGGCCACGCGGGCCAGGAGCTCCTCGCGGCCGATGGATTCCGTGCCGGTCCAGGCGTCGACCTCGTGTTCGGCGCGGAGATTTTCGAGCGCGGCTTCGGGGATCCGCCCCGTGACGACGACGCGGCTCATGCGGACACGATCCATTCGCGCAGGCGTCCGAGGCCGTCACGGATGTCTGCCGCCTCGATGCCGGAGTAGGCCAGGCGGATGTACTGCCGCTCCTCACCGGGCAGGCGCCGACCGAAGTGTTCACGGGTGCAGAAGGACACGCCCGTCTTGTACAGGGCGTCGGTGGCGAAGTCGCCCACCGCCGTGTAACCCATGCGCTCCATGGCCTCGGTGACGTCCGGGAACAGGTAGAACGTGGACTGCGGCACGGCGACGTGCATTCCGGGGATGGAATTCACGAGCTCGCAGGCGGTGTCGCGGCGCTTCTGCAGGACGTCGAGCATCTGCTGCACGGAGTCCTGGGGGCCGCGGAGCGCTTCGATGCCGGCCCACTGCACGTAGTGCGTGGTGCAGGATTCATCGTTGGTGTTCAGCGTGCTGAGCACCTGGGCGATTTCGCGCGGGGCGACGGCGCAGCCCAGGCGTGAGCCGGTCATGGCGAACTTCTTGCTGAAGGTGTAGAGGATGACCGTACGTTCGGCCATGCCGGGAATCGATGCGATCGAGCTCGAGACCCCTTCGTAGCGGGTCTCGAAGTAGGCCTCGTCCGAAAGCACCCAGAGGTCGTGTTCGATCGCGATCTGTGCGATGGCCTCGCGCTCGGCGGCGGTCGACTCGGCCGAGATCGGGTTCTGCAGGTCGTTGTAGATGATCGCGGCGGTGTTCGGGGTAATCGAGGCGCGGATCTGGTCCAGGTCGATCGCGAACCCGGTGCTCGTGGGAACGTAACGGTAGGGCACGGCCGTGCCGCCAAGGTACTCGATCTGCGATTCGTAGATCGGGAAGCCCGGGTTGGGGTAGAGCACTTCCTGACCGGGGTTCATGACCGCCTGCAGGAACTTCGTGATGACGGGCTTGCCGCCGGTCATCACGACCACGTTCTCGGGGGTGAACTCGATGCCGCGGCGGGAGCCGAGGTCCTCGGCAAGGGCCTCGCGCAGCTGCGGGATGCCGGGGCCGGGGCAGTAGCCCGTGTAGCCGTCAGCGATTGCACGGTTCATAGCCTCCACGATGTTCGGAGCGGTGGGGATGTTGATGTCGCCCAGATGGAAGGGGTACACGAGGTTCCCCTTCGCCTTCCAAGCGGCGGCGGCCTGGGCGACGCTGAACGCGGTTTCGGTGCCCAGGCGTTCGAGCCGGTGCGCGAGTTTCTGCATGTGCTGTTTCACTCCTCATCGAGTTGACGATCGATCCTCCGGCGGAATCCGGTCTAGTATATGATTGATATATCAGATCGCAAAGTGTGATCTTCATCTCATTGGAACTATGTCGGGAATCGCGATCCCCGCGGACGGGCATACCTCCGCCAGTCCTGCGGGGGAGGGTCCTTCCGCCGTCGGCTACCTGAAGTCCCGCGACTTGGGCGCTGCCGGCAGGCCCAGGGCTTCCAGCCTGTCCGCCACCAGGTTGGTGACGCCGTCCGGCGAGCGCTCCAGGAATCCGCGCACGACAAGGGCCACAGCTTCCCGTGCCACCCGGCGGTGCCGTTTCCAAAGCCCCACGCTGCAGATCACGTTGAGGATGCCGCTTTCATCTTCCAGATTGACGAAGGTGATGCCCTGCGCGGTCTGTGGCCTCTGCCGGTGCGTGACGAGCCCGGCGGCTTCGATACGCGTGCCGGAGGCAACCCCGGAAAGACTGTCGATCCGCAGCACCCCGCGTTGCTCAAGGCTGCCGCGCACATGCCGCATGGGATGGTCATCCGTGCTGACCCCGGTGGACCAGAGATCCTGGATGACGCTCTCCTGCGGCGAGAGTTCCGGCAACAGCGGCAACTGGACAGGCAACTGCGTTCCCGGCAACTGTCCCTGCCGCTCCAAAGCCGCGCTGCCCGCCTGCCACAACGCTTCGCGGCGGCTCAACCCCAGGGAATCGAGGGCACCGGAGGAGGCGAGCGCTTCCAATTGTTCGGAGCTGAGATCCGCCCGGCGGGAGAGGTCCGCCATGTCCCGGTAGGGGCCGTTCTCCTCGCGCTCTGCAACGATCCGTTTCGCCACTTCGGTTCCGATGTTCGTCACCCCGTCCAGGCCGAGGCGCACCGCATGGGAGCCGTCCCTGCGGTGCAGGTGGTCTTCTGCCGGCAGTTCCGGGCGGAACGGTCCGGGCTCGGGCTGCTCGGGGAGCAGGCAGGAGTCCAGGCCGCCGCTACGGGAGGCGGCCGGGGCACCCGCCGCCCGGCCGGCGTCGTACTCCTCCAACAGCTCGAGCGTCGCTTCGGCCCGGGAACGGAGGATGTCGGGCCGGAGCACCTTGACCCCGTGCCGGCGGGCATCGGCCACCAGGCTCTGCGGGGAGTAGAAGCCCATGGGCTGGGCACGGAGCAGCGCCGCGAGGAACGCCCCGGGATAGTGCAGCTTCAGCCAGGAACTCGCATAGACCAGCACCGCGAAACTGAGCGAGTGCGATTCGGCGAAACCGAAGTTGGCGAAGGCTTCGATCTTGGCGTAGATCTGGTCGGCGTCGTCCTTGCTGATCCCGTTGGCTGCCATCCCGTCGTACAGTTTGGCCTTGAGGGATTCGATCCTTTCCACGCCGCGCTTGGAGCCCATCGCCCGGCGGAGCAAATCCGCGTCCTCCGCACTGCAGCCGCCCACGGCGACGGCCATCTGCATCAGTTGTTCCTGGAACAAGGGGACGCCAAGGGTCCGTTCCAGCACGGGCTCCAGCAGCGGGTGGAGGTAGGTGACCTTCTCTTCTCCGGAGCGGCGGCGGATGTAGGGATGCACGGCGCCGCCCTGCACGGGGCCGGGGCGGATGAGGGCAATCTCCACCACGAGGTCGTAGTATCTCCGTGGTTTCAGGCGGGGCAGGGTGCTGATCTGGGCGCGGGATTCCACCTGGAACACCCCGATCGAATCGGCGCGGCAGAGCATGTCGTACACCGCGGGTTCTTCCTTGGGGATGGTCTCTATTTTCCAGTGCTCCCCGAAGTTGTCCGCGATCAGGTCGAAGCAGTACTGCAGGGCCGCGAGCATCCCCAGGCCCAGGAGGTCGAACTTGACCAGGCCCATCCATTCGCAGTCGTCCTTGTCCCACTGCAGCACCGTGCGGTCCTCCATCCGGGCGTGCTCGATCGGCACCACTTCGCCCACGGGCCGTTCCGTCAGGACCATCCCGCCGGAGTGGATGCCCAGGTGCCGCGGGAAGCCCATGATCCGTTCGGCCAGTTCCAGGACGGGCCCCGGTATGCCGTCATCCTTGCCTTCCTCGACGCCGTTCCAGCGGTCGATCCGCTTGGACCAGGCATCCTGCTGGCCTTGGCTGTAGCCCAGTGCCTTGGCCATGTCCCGGACGGCGTTCTTCGGCCGGTAGCTGATGACGTTGGCGACCTGCGCCGCGTTGAACCGCCCGTACTTGCCGTAGACGTACTGGATGACTTCCTCCCGGCGGTCGGAATCGAAGTCGACGTCGATATCCGGCTCCTCCTCCCGGAGGCTTGAGAGGAAGCGTTCGAACGGCAGTTTGTAGAAGATGCTGTCGACGGCGGTGATCCCCAGGGCAAAGCAGACGGCGGAATTCGCCGCCGAACCACGGCCCTGGCAGAGGATGCCGCGCGACCGGGCAAACTGCACGATGTCATGGACGATCAGGAAGTAGCCGGGGAAGTCCTTCGCCTCGATCACGGCGAGTTCCTGTTCGATCCGGGCATGGACGTCCGCCCCGGCGCCCGGATACTTCGCCGCGACCCCTTGCCTGACGAGTTCGCGCAGCCAGGAGATGGGAGTGTGCCCAGAGGGGACATTGAGCTTCGGAAGTTTCGGCCGGGCGGCCCGCAGCTGGAAGGCAAGGTCGTCGGCCAGTTCCACGGTGCGCTCCACGGCACCGGGATAGCGGGCGAAGCGCGCGGCCATCTCCGCCCCGCTGCGCAGGTGCGCGCCGGAGCTGGACGGAAGCCAGGCATCCAGCTCGTCCAGGCTCCGCCGCGCCCTGACCGCGGCGAGCGCCGTGGCCACGGGATACTGTTCGGGCCTGGCGTAGTGCACGGCGTTGCTGGCCACCAGGGGAACCCTGGCCCGCGCCGCGATCCGGGCGAGGGCATCGTTGTGGTCCGTGTCCAGCGGGTTGCCGTGGTCGAAAAGTTCCACCCCCACATTCCCGTGCCCGAAGCGTTCCCGTAGGGCATCAAGTTCCCTGGCCGCAGCGCGCTCGCCCTCCGACAGCAGCGCCCGGCGCACCGCCCCTTTGCGGCAGCCGGTCAGGACCAGGCAATGGCCGTGGAGTGTTTCGGCCAGGGAATCGAGCTCGTAGACCGGTTTGCCCTTCTCCGCACCGGGAGCCAGATGGGCTGCGGTCAGCGCGGAGGCCAGCCGGTGGTAACCCTCCTCCCCGCGGGCAAGGACGAGCAGATGGTCACCTTCGGGATCGGCTTCGCCGTGCTGGGGTTTGCCCAGGCCAAGGGAGAGTTCACTGCCGAACACGGTCTTCAGCTGGTAGGCCTCCGCGGCTTCGGCCATCCGCACGATTCCGTAGAAACCGTCGTGGTCGCTGAGTGCGAGGGCATGCAGGCCCAGCCGCACCGCCTCCTCCACGAGTTCCTCCGGCGAGGAGGCGCCGTCGAGGAAACTGTAGTGCGAGTGGGCGTGCAGTTCCGCGTAGGGGACCGATCCCTGCACCGCGGGAAGAGCCTGGGCGGGCAGAGGATGATAGGGGCCGCGTTTCCGGGACCAGGCAGGGCTGTCCCCGCCGTCGCCCTTGCGCCCGTGTTCCCCGGCAGGGAGCCTGCCGGAGAGGGTGCCCTCGAACTGCGCCCAGGTGAGCGGTGAATTGTGCCAGCCCATGTCGGTCTTTCTTGCTTGGTGTTGCTGGGGCCAGGGGAGCGGAGCCGCCTAGTCGTAGCGGGCTTCGGCCCACCAGCGGTCTCCGGTCAGGAGCAGGAGCCAGGCGTCGCCGTCGCCGTCGACGATCTGGAAGCGTTCGGCATGACGACGGCGGCCCTCGTCCCACCAGCGCTGACGCAGCGGCCAGGGGCCGGTCCATTCAGCCACCGGCCGGCGCGGCGCGATGCTTTCCCCGGCGGCATCCGGGCAGAACCAACGCGGCGGGGAAAGCAGGGTGCCGCGCTGGTCCGTGCGGACTGTTTCCCCGGCTGCGTCCAGCAGCAGCACCGGAACAGGGGAAGCGAAGACCGTGGCAGGCTGCGGATCCGGAATGCTCCCGGGCCAGGGCCTTGCCGCCTGGCCGGCCGCCTCCCGCGGAACGGGGTCGCCCCACGGCGTGAGCAGCCGCCGTTCGTTGAGGACCCGGCCGCCGGAGACGGCAGGAACCAGCACGGCTTCCTGCCCCAGCATGCTCTGGAGCCGGCTCAGTCCGTGATGGATCTTTTCCTCGGCACCTTCACCGAACAGGGCCTGCCCGTGGCCGGTAATGGAGTCCACCCGCCCGGGGATCAGCTCCACGCGGACGATCGCCGAGGTGATGCCGCCCGCGCTGTGGCCGCCGGAGGGGTCTGCCGAGCGGGGCTGAAGCTGCCAGCGCACGCGGTCGACGACGTCGTTCGCCGTGAAATGGCGGGGATGGCCCCACAGGCGCTCAGAGCGGGAGCCGGAGTCGTCCAGCAGGGCGACTTTGAGTTCCGTGCACACCAGCCCTGCGTCCTGCAGCGCCTCGATGAACTCCCCGGCAGGTGCCCGCAGCTGGAAGGCGATCTGGTCGATGCGGTCCAGGCCGGGTTCGAAATCCACCTGCCGGTCCAGCTTCCGCGGCGGCACCCGGGGCACCACCGTCTTGGGATCTTCGCCGCCGGCCATGGCATGGGCCAGAGCGCCGGCCTCGCCGAAGCGGGCGCGGACATCGGAGAGGGGAAGCCGGGTGAAATCCCCGAGGGTATGGATGCCGAGCCGTTTCAACAAGGAGGCCAGCTTCGGCTGTTCCAGTGCTTCCACGGGGAACGGGGCCAGGAAATCCCGTGACGTTTGCGGCGGCAGCACCAGGAACGCGATGCTTTCGGTGGTGCTCCGGGCGGCCTGCACAGCGGCGAAGACGGAATCGGCAACCCCCACCCGGGCCTCAACTCCCAGGGAATCGGCAGCGTCAAGCACGGCCCCGGCTGCTGATTCCTCGCTGCCGTAATACCGGGCTGCACCACGGACCCGGACAGCGCACAAACCCGGACGCAGCACTTCCACCCCCGGGCTACGCTCTTCCAGGGAGGCGAGGACGGGCTCGAATTCCCGGGCATCCCGCAACGGGTCCGCCGGGCATACTGCCAGCGAAGTGCACCGGGTCTGGGCTTCCCGGAGCCGCAGGCCCCGGACCACGCCCTCCCCGCGGGCTTCTGCCGAACACGCCGCCACCCTGCCCTGGGAGATGACCGCGGCGGGAACATCGGCCGGAAGCTCATCCGCCAGGCGGGCCGCAACAAGCGGCCAGTCGGGGAACCAGGCCACCATCGCCCGTGAAACCGTTCCGCCGGGCATGGCTCAGGCCCCTATCCGGTACGCCGGGGCGTCTTCCGACACCCTGCCGGCAAGGTCCACGACGGCGGTCCGGGAGGCGCCCCGCAAGGCCACTTCGAGCCGGAGCTCCTGGCGGGCAAGATGCCCGTGCCCCTGGCCAAGGCCCTCCCATTCGTGGCCGCTGACCCGCAGGACAGCCTCGCTTTGCGGCCAATGCCCTGCCACGAGGAGAACGGAACCGCGCTCGCGGAGCCTGGCCCCGAGGCGGGCGGCTTCTGCAGGTGCTGCCCGGGCCGGGGCACAGGCAAGGACCACGGGGAGGACGTCAGCCATGGCAGCGAGCACCTGCATCCAGCGCTCGCCGGGGTCGGGGACCAGGACCAGCCGTTCCAATGCGACGCCGAACCCTGCCGCCGCTTCGACCCCGAAGTCGGGCAGCCCCATTACTCCGCACCAGGAGCCCTGCAGCGACGGGCCAGCCAGCAGGGCCATGGCCAGGGACATGGAACCCTGCAGGGAATACACGCGCTCCGGGCCGGAGTCCTCCTGGCAGGACTGCCTTAAGTGCCGGAAGCACGGGCAGGGAATGTTCCCGTGCGCGCCTGCCCTGCAGGAGGTGGATCCTGGCCTGCAGGTCCTCGCCCGGCGAAGAGCGCAAGGGGCCGGGAGGGAGATCGGGTAGTGCTTCTGGCATACTCCAATATTCGAATATATGTTCGAATACGTCAATTGCCGCGGGGCTGCCTGGAGGAGAGGGGGTTCCGTTCCCGCCTGCACCTTGGCATGGTTTTGAGACGGGGGCTGTCCGCCTGTTTGAAAAAGCGAGTGAACCGATAAAATCGGGGCACTTATGGTCGAGAATATGGGGCACATCGAGGTGGATGAGCAGAATGCGGGCAACGGCCTGCAGCATGCCGAAGCGCTGTTTGAATCTTCCGTGGGGCGAGGCTTGGTCCACAAGCTTTCCCTTTCGGAAGTCTTCCTCACGGACTTCGTCCAATTGGGGCCGGAGCATTTCGCGGCAGGGGCCCAATGGCCGCGCTGGCACGTTTTTTACGGATCCCGCGACGGCCTGCCGGATTCCGCGCTGATGGCCGAGACGCTGCGGCAGTCCGTGATCCTGCTGGCCCACCGCAGCGGCGTTCCCATGGACTATAAGTTCCTGATGCCCAGGCTCGGCGTGGCCATGGAAGAGGTGAAGCTGGATCCCCTGATCCCGACGCAGCTCTCGGTGGACCTCGAGCTCAGGGACGTGAAGCTCAGTGCCGGCAAGCCTGCGGCGCTCACCGTGGATGCGACGTTCACGGTGGACGGTGAAACCATCGGCAAGGGCAGCGCCGGCGCCCGGATCGTGACCCCTGCCGGCTACGAGCGCTTCCGCCGTTCCGCCGCGGTTGAACAGCCGCCGTGTGGTGGTCCGCTGCTTGAGGCCTCGGTGGTGGGCCATTCCACCCCGCGGAACGTCATGCTGGGGGAGGAGGTCCGGCCGTCCGTCTGGCCACTGCGGGTGGACACAAGCCACCCGATCTTCTTCGACCATCCCCTGGACCATGTGCCCGGGATGCTGCTGATCGAAGCGGCCAGGCAGGCGGTGCGTGCCGCCATGGGCCGTCCGGAAGCCGACTTCTCCCGTTTTGAAGCCGAGTTCGTGAAGATCGCCGAACTCGCCGACCCGGTTGAGCTTGCCGTCACGCTTCCCGGCTCCGGGGAGCCGGAGGCGTCCGCGGAACCCGGGAAGGCAGGGCAGGATTCACTGCAGGTCAGGGTGCTCAACGGCGACGAGGTCCTGATGATCCTGCAGGCGGCCGTCTGGAACTGAGCCGTCTGGAAAAAATAGGGCGGTCCGTTGGGTGCCGGCGCGTCAGCGTCGCTGGTCCGGGTGCTGGGGAGCGATGGCGGGCATCATGAAATCCCACATGTCCTCGATCCGCTTCAGGACATCCTGCCGGCCCGTCATCACGTTGGAGACCATCTGGCTTCCGGTGAAAGAGGCGACCAGGTAGTGGGCGAAGTCGCTTGCGTTGAGGTCCTCCCGGATGTCCCCTTCGCGCTGGGCCTGCTGTGTCAGGAACTCCATGGTGGCCATCCAGTCCTGGTAGGGTCCCTTGACGTCGCCGTTGAATGCCGAGGCCTCGAAGGTCAGGCGGATGCCGGCGCGCACCACAGGCTCATCGAGCAGCTGCTGCCCGAAGGTCCTGCACATGGTGATCATGGTTTCCAGCGCGGGAAGCCCGGCGGCCGCAATCTTTTCGCCGGCGATCCGCACAATGTTGTGCTGCTCGGCAATGACTGCCAGGGCGAGGTCTTCCTTGGATTTGAAATGGAAGTAGAGCGCGCCCTTGGTGACGTTGGCGCGCTTGGTGACATCGCTCAGGCTCGCATTCCCGTAGCCGACTTCCTCGAAGATGGAAGCGGCTCCCTCGATCACGGCCGTTCGGGTGGCTTTGGCTCGTTGTTGCATAGTCAGCGTCAGGACCTCTCCGGTTCCCCATCCGGGATACTTGGGTTCATGATTCCATCGATAGCCGGGGTCCGTGGAGCATGACAACTGACGCTGACGCACTCCCCGGAGTAGTGCTGCTGGGCTCGTCGGGCTTCATCGGCCGCCGCATCGCCGCGTCCTTGGCCGGGAAGGCCCGGGTGACCGCGCCTTCCCGGAACTCCGGCAACCGGAATCCCGATAGCCCCGCCGGGCCGCAGGAACACAACGCTACCAGCACGATGGCGGACATCGCCGCCCTGGACGCCACCGCCCTGGACATCACCGCCCTGGACATCACCGCGCCGGGGACCCTCCTGCCTGTCCTGCGGTATCTGAAGGCTCCGGGCACCGTGATACACGCCGTCTCCTATGTCGGTTCCGATCCAGACCTGGCCCGGGAGGTCAACGAGGCCGGTACCCGGAACGTCATCGAGCAATGCCGGCAGTCCGGGAATCCCCGCCTCATCTATCTCAGCACCGCCAGCGTCCATGGCATGGGCCCGCACCGGGGAGGCGGACCGTATCCCTGCCTGCCGGCCTCGGCCGCCAGTGCGGCCCGCGCGGAGGCCGAACGCATGGTCCTGGACTACGGCGGCGAGGTCGTGCGTCCCAACCTCGTGTTCGGTAGGGGCGATCGTTGGCTGGCGCCCGGTCTGCTGCGCATCATCGACACCGCCGGCGGGTGGCCAGGAGACGGTGCCGCTCGTCTGTCGGTGATCGACGCCGGCAGCCTGGGGGAGTTGGTGGCCGGGCTGGCGCTCGCCGAATCGCAGCCCGGTGAGGCGTTCTATGCCGCCTACCCGGAGCCGATACCGGTTTCGGTTCTGGTGGAGGGGCTCTGCCGGGCGTCCGGCCGCCCGGTGCCGCCCCTGCTGGGCGATGCTCCGGAGGTGTGGCAGTCCCTGCTGGATGGCGGATTCAGCAGCCACCAGATCGACCTCGTCACGGTGGATCATTTCTACCCCTCCGAACGGCTGTGGCGGATAAGCGGCGTGCTCCCCGGCGCCGCGCCCGCCGTC
The DNA here is from genome assembly GCF_056279005.1 of Arthrobacter sp. TE26545. Next base: position 2,180,551 of record NZ_JBWBQM010000001.1, on the reverse strand, counting down.
GGGATGTTCCGGTCATGATCCGCCCGGAGGAGCGGACTTCGCCGAAACCGGATGAATGGTTTGTTTAACTATGATTATGACCCTAGACTGGAAGGCAGGCCAGTAGCGGTTTGCGAACCGGGCTTGAAAGCAGAAATGGGGGGAGGTGCGGCCGATTCGTCGACCGCACCTTATCTGCTTCATCCGTTTCCGCCCGCCGCTGCGAGCCTTCCAAGCGTCGATTTCCATCTCACACCGTTGTGGTTTAGTATTGACGAGTTGCTTCGGCGGGAACGGAAAAGTTCCTGCCAGGTGATTTCCGGGGCTGTGGCGCAGCTGGTAGCGCACCTGCATGGCATGCAGGGGGTCAGGGGTTCGAGTCCCCTCAGCTCCACCCGAAGAAACACCCCGCCCACCGGGCGGGGTGTTTTTCTGTTTCCGATGGAAGGTGGATCGGCCTGATGCAGGACGTTGAGCTGGACCGGGTTTTTGCCGGGCTCAGGCGGTTCCCGGATGTGGAAGCCCCGAACCTCTTCGCCCATGACGCGAGCGACAGGCTGCTCCTGGAAACCGCCGAGGAACACCTGCGTGCAGGAACCCGGATCGCCGTCATCGGGGACCGCTACGGCGCCCTGACCCTGGGCGCCCTGGCTGCCCTCGAGACCGGCGGGATTCGGGTGGCCCAGGATCTCCATTCAGGGCGCACCGCCCTGCAACGCAACGCGGCAGCGGCCGGTTTCGAGGGGCGCTTCGAATCCTGTCCGCAGGGACCCGGGCTGTTCGGTCCGGAACTGTTCGACGGCGCGCGGCTGGTCCTGCTCCAACTGCCCCGTTCGCTCGCGGAACTGGAAGAGATCGCCGACGCCGTTGCGCGGTATGCGCCCGAGGACGCCGTCCTGCTGGCCGGCGGCCGGGTCAAGCACATGTCCCTCGGGATGAACAGTGTCCTGGAACGCTACTTCGACAGTGTCCAGCCCCAGCTCGCCCGGCGGAAGTCCCGTGTACTCGTAGCTCGCGGCCCGAAGCGGCCCGCCGGCGGGCCGCGCTTTCCGGTCCTGGAGCAGGTGCCTGAACTCGGCATCTCAGTGGCCTCCCATGGTGCGGCCTTCTCGGGCGGGAAGCTGGACATCGGCACCCGCTTCCTGCTGTCCTTCCTGGACCGCATGCCGGACGCCGGCCACGCCATCGACCTAGGCTGCGGCACCGGTATCCTCGCCACGATGTATGCGCGAAGCCACCCCGGCGCCCGCGTCACGGCAACCGACCAGTCGGCGGCCGCCGTCGCCTCGGCCGGAGCCACGGCAGCTGCCAACGGCCTGGCGGACCGCATCGCCGTCGTCCACGACGACGCCATGTCCGGTTTCCAGGCAGGCAGCGCGGACCTCATCCTGCTCAACCCGCCCTTCCACCTGGGGGCGAGCGTCCACGCCGGGGCGGCGCTGAAGATGTTCGAGGCCGCGGCACGCGTCCTCGCCGCCGGAGGCGAGCTGTGGACCGTCTACAACAGCCACCTCCAGTACCGTCCCGCGCTCGAGCGGCTGATCGGGACCACCGGGGAAGTGGGCCGGAACCCGAAGTTCACGGTCACCCGCAGCGTCAAGGCCTCGTAGCCCAAACGCGGGACTGCCCGCAGGCACTACGCAAGCAGCTGCCGCAGCGCAAAGCCCCCGGTCTCGTGCAACACCGGGTTGTCGTCGGAGTTGCTGAGCATCGCCGTGGCAAGGACCAGCGCCCAGCCTTTGGCCCGCTCCCAGTCAGCCCCACGGGCACCGCAGGCCGCAATGAAGCCCTCCCGGCCGTCGTCGTCGAACATCAACCAGGCGACCGCGAGGTCGACGGCGGGATCCCCGGCGCCGAGGTCGCCGAAGTCGATCACGGCGGCCAGGCCGGCGGGTCCTTCCCCGGCAGCCCTGAACAGCACATTGGCCGGGTGCAGGTCGCCGTGGAGCCAGAGCGGGGGCCCGGCATGCGGCGGTGCGGCCAGGGCCTCCGCCCACAGCTTCCTTAGCCGGGCGGCCTCCGAGTACCGTGCCGTGTCTGCCAGCCGTTCCAGCACCACCGAAGACCGCTCCGCCAGGGGTACGCCACGCACGGGATTGACCGGCGCCTCGTAAGGGGCCGGCACGTGGATGGCCGTGAGGAAGGCCGCCAGCTCTCCGGCAGCCGGTTCCCGATCCGCCGGAGCCAGCCGGGCGGCGGAGACGCCGGCGAACCAAGGCACGACGCTCCAGTGCCAGGGATACCCGGCGGCGGGCCGGCCCGCAAACAGGGGTGCGGGCACGGGGACGGGGGAGCGGTGTGCATAGTCGGGGAGCCAGCGCTGCTCGTGGATTGCCAGGTGCGCCGCGGCCTCCCGGCGGGGGAGCCTGACGGCGCGCGTGCTGCCCAGCCGGTAGACGGCGTTGTCCCAGCCGTTGGCCACAAGCTCCAGCCGCTCCCCGGCGAGGGCAGGCAGTTGGACGCTGAGCAGGCTGCGGACAAGACCGGCGGTGATTTCGACGTCGGCCGCGGGCATCAGTGCCATGGTGCCCGTCCCGCTTCGCCCGGAGCGGGTTCGCGGGGACCCGCGTGTGAGCATACCGGCGGAAGCGCGGGTGACGTACGATGCAGATGCAAGTACCGCATCCGAATGATTTTAGGGGAATCCTTGACTGAGATCCGCCAGCCCACCCCGAGGCGCGGAACGAACCTGCCACGCATGGGCGACTTCAACCTCACGGTCATTCTGGATGCGATCAGGCGTTCCACGGGCGGGCTGAGCCGGGTGGAGCTCGCGCAGATCGTCGGCCTTTCCCCGCAGACCATCTCGAACATCTCGCGCCGCCTGCTGGACCAGAATCTGATTGTCGAAGCCGGCAAGGAGGGCAGCGGACCGGGAAAGCCACGCACCATCCTGCGGCTCAACCCCAAGGGCATGTACGCCGTCGGTGTGCACCTGGACCCCGCCGTCATCACCTTCGTGGTGCTGGACCTGGTGGGTGACGTCGTCAAGCATTCGCGGATCGCGACCCCGGCCGGTCCTCCGCCGGTGGTCATCGCCGCCATCGCCGACGAGATCAAATCCCTGATCAAGGAATCCGCGGTGGACCCGGGCAAGATCGCCGGACTCGGGGTCGCGGCGCCGGGCCCGATCGACCTGGATGAAGGTGCCGTCGTCGATCCTCCCTTGCTCAACGGCTGGCACCGGGTGCACCTGCGCGACGCGCTCGCCGAGGCCACCGGCCTGGAGACCCTGGTGGACAAGGATGTCACCAGCGCCGCCGTCGCCGAGACCTGGGCCGGCGGCCCCAGCGGAACCGGCAGCTTCATCTTCATGTACATGGGTACCGGCATCGGCTGCGGGATCGTGATGAACGACGAGGTGGTCCGGGGAACCTCGGGCAACGCCGGCGAAATCGGACACATCATCGTGGATCCGGGCGGACCTGCCTGCGACTGCGGGCTCAACGGCTGCGTCAAGTCTTCCGCCATCCCGCAGGTCCTCGTGACGGCCGCCGAGGAGCAGGGCGTGATCGACGGCGGCCGGCAGGGCAGCGACGGGCCGGAGGGTCCAGGAGAGCTTCGCCCGCTTGTGCGATGCCGCCGACGGCGGGGACGAGCGCGCGCTGGCCATCATCGACAGGTCCGCGGTGCTGGTTTCCCGCGCGGTCGCTGTCGTGACGAACACGCTGGACGTCGAACGCGTGGTCTTCGGCGGGCCGTTCTGGGGCCGCCTGGCGTCCCGCTACCTCGATCTCGTGCCGCCGCTGCTCGCCTCGAACAGCGCCGCCAACAGCATCCATGGAATCGAAGTCGTGGGAACGGGGGTGGGCGAAGACGTCGGCGCCATCGGCGCCGCCTGCCTCGTGCTTGAACATACTTTGGCGCCCCGCGCACAGCGTTTGCTGCTGGAAGGCTGAAGTTCCACCCGCGCCGGACTGCGGGCAACGCTTTGAACCATTCTTGAACCGCGACATGTGAATACCGGAAATGGCTGGGCCGACTGGAGTGTGGGGGCCTGCAGCCGCGTGAAGATCGGAGCGCCTTGACTAATCGAGCCCAGACCAACCGGACCCAGACCAACCGGAGCCAGAGCAACCAGGCCCAGCCCAGACCTGCCCGGACCAACCGGGCCCGGACCAACCGGGCCAAATTCCGTGCGGGGCCGGCCCTGCTGGCGGCCTTCGCCTTGCTGGGCCTGTCCGCCTGCACTCCCGCCGCACCGCAGGGAACGGAAGCGAAGAGCCTGAAGGTGGTCTACCAGAAGACCGATTCCTACACCGCCCTGGATGACGTCCTCAAGGCGGCGAAGGCGGAGTTCGAGGCCGCCAACAGCGGCGTCACCGTCGAACTGGAGCCCATCCAGGCCAACGACGACGACTACGGGACCAAGCTCGCCCTGTCCCACCGATCGGCAGAAACGGCGCCCGACGTGTTCTACGAGGACACCTTCAAGGTCCGCTCCGACGTCGACGCCGGCTACCTCCTGAAGCTGGACGGCTACCTCGCGTCCTGGTCCGAGTGGGGCAACTTCACCGAGGCGGCCAGGGCTGCCGGGCGGGCGGACGACGGCGGCATCTACGCCGTTCCGCTGGGCACCGACACCCGGGCCATCTGGTACAACAAGACCGTGCTGCGGAAGGCGGGCGTCGCCGTACCCTGGCAGCCGAAGACCTGGGACGACATCCTCACGGCGGCGCGGAAGATGAAGGCCGCAGACCCTTCGCTGGTGCCGTTCAACATGTACGCGGGCAAGGCCACCGGCGAAGGTACCGTGATGCAGGGCTTCTACCAGCTCCTGTACGGCACGGGCAGCACCCTGTATGACGAGCAGGAAAAGAAGTGGGTGGTCGGTTCCCAGGGCTTCACCGATTCCCTGCAGTTCCTGAAGACCCTCTACGACGAGAAACTCGCCGTCACGCCGGCCGAGGCCCTGGATGCGAATGTCTGGAAGCGGGTATTCGGCGAGTGGCTGCCCAAAGGCAGGATGGGTGCCACGGTGGAGGGTTCCTACACGCCGTCGTTCTGGCAGAAGGGCGGCGCCTACGAATGGCCCGGCTACACCAAGGACATGGGCGTGGCGATGTTCCCCACCCAGCACGGGCAGGCCCCGGGCGGGGTGAGCATGTCCGGCGGCTGGACCCTGGCCGTCGGTGCGAAGTCGAAGAATCCGGACCTGGCCTTCAAGTTCCTCTCCACCGCCCTGAACCGCAAGAACGCCCTGGCCTTCGACGTCGACAACTCCCAGATCGCCGTCCGCAGCGACGTCGCCGCGGACCCTGGCTACCAGGCCGCAAACCCTTTCGTGAAGGATGTCTCTGCGCTGGTCGGCGTCACGCACTTCCGGCCGGCGACGGCTGACTACCCCCGCATTTCCAGTGCCGTGCAGGAGGCCACCGAAGCGGTGATCACCGGCAGGCAAAGTCCGGCTGAGGCTGCGGCAGCCTATGACGCGGCCGTGAAGAAGCTTGTCGGCGGGGACAAGGTCATCGAGAAGTGATCCATGGTTTCTCCTGAGGGCCGGCCTTCCCTTGAGGGCCGGCGCAAGGGCGGGATCCGGGGCCGGCTCCGGCTGCTGCCGGTCCTTCCCTCGGTGCTCCTGCTCGCCCTCTTCTTGCTGGCACCGGTGGCATGGTCCTTCTACGCCTCCTTCACCGATGTCGCCCTGAGCGGCAAGGCGGCACGCGAGCCGTCGTGGCTTGGACTGGGCAATTACGCGCGGATGTTCAGCGAACCCGGGTTTCCGCTCGCGCTGTGGCTCACCGTCGTCTTCGTGGGGGCCTCCGCCATTGTGGGCCAGAACGTCCTTGGGCTGGCACTGGCCCTCCTGATGGCCCGCGGCAACCGGCTCCTGTCCCGGATGGTGGGGATCGCCGTCGTCGCGGCCTGGGTGCTGCCGGAGATCGTGGCAGCCTTCGCCGCCTACGCCTACTTCAGTCGGGACGGCACGCTCAACCAGTTGCTGGGCGTGGCCGGTGTCCAGGGGGCGGACTGGCTGTACTCGTTCCCGATGGCCGCCGTCGTCCTGGCGAACATCTGGCGCGGGACCGCCTTTTCGATGCTGGTCTACCGCGCCGCGCTGGCCGACGTGCCCGGAGACATCCTGGAGGCGGCCCTCGTGGACGGTGCGGGCGGCCGGCAGCGGCTGCTCCTCATCACCCTGCCGATGATCCGCAACAGCATCGCCGGCAACCTCATGCTCATCACCCTCCAGACGCTCGCGGTCTTCACCCTCATCTGGGTCATGACCACCGGCGGCCCGGCCGGGGCGAGCACGACCCTGCCGGTGCTCGCCTACCAGGAGGCATTCAAGTTCGGCGACATCGGCTACGGCACCGCGGTGGCGTCCGTACTGATCGTGATCGGCATGGTCTTCGGGGTCTTCTATGTGCGCCTGCTCGGTGAGGCGAAACGGTGAGTCCGCCGCCTCGCGCCGGAAACACCGCAGGGAGCGGAACGACGACGGCGGACGCGGCACGGCCCGGACGGCGCCGGATCCGCTGGGCTGCCAACGCCGCGCTCGCCGTGGTCGGGGCGGGGTTCCTGCTGCCGCTGCTGTGGCTGGTCTTCTTCGCATCCCTCGACGCCGAGGCGGGGCACGCCACACGGATTCCCCGGCAGCTTTCGCTGGCGAACTTCGCGGCCGTCCTGACCCCCGAACTGCTTTTCGTGCCCCTGTTCAACAGCGTCCTGCTCGCTGCCGGGACAGCCGCCGTGAACCTGCTGGCAGCCGTCCTTGCGGCCTACCCCCTGTCCCGCCACCCTTCGCGCTTCAATAAACCGTTCATGTACTCGGTGCTGTTCGGCACCTCGCTGCCGGTCACCGCCATCATGGTTCCGGTGTACGGATTGTTCGTGCAGCTGAACTTCCTGGACTCCGTCCCCGCCACCGTCCTTTTCATGGCCACCACCACGCTGCCCATGGCGATCTGGATGACCAAGAACTTCATGGACTCCGTGCCGCTCGAGGTGGAGGAGGCGGCCTGGGTGGACGGCGCCTCGGGGATGGCAGCCCTGCGCACCGTGGTGCTTCCGCTGATGCGCCATGGCCTGGGGGTGGTGTTCATTTTCGTCTTCATCCAGGCCTGGGGGAATTTCTTCGTCCCGTTCATCCTGCTGCTGTCCCCGTCCAAGCAGCCTGCCGCCGTGTCCATCTTCAGCTTCTTCGGCCAGCACGGCGCCATCGCCTACGGTGAGCTGGCCGCGTTCTCCATCCTTTATTCGCTGCCCGTCCTGCTGCTGTACGCCATCGTTTCCCGCGGTTCAGGCCGGGCCTTCGCGATGTCCGGTGCGATGAAAGGCTGATCCACTAGGAAGCCAGCCGCTTACGGAACGGTGGCCAGGAGGTTGTCCAGCAGCACCGTCACCGGGGCGTTGGTGGCGGACCCGGAGAGGTAGCTTGTGAAGCCGACGGCGCCCGGTCCCTGGAGCGCCGCCGACGTATCCGTGGCGCTGCGCTGCCACGCTGCAGGTTCCGGCGTGCCGGTTTCCCAGACCCGCGCCCGGACGGTGGTGGTTCCCGTGCCGGTAACCTGGAGCCGCACGGAAAGCTTGTCGCCCACGGCGTAGTTCACGCCCGCCACGGCAACCGCGGCCTGGATGGTGGTCTCCGCGCCGGTCGAGCTGGTGCGGACCAGGGAGAGGCTCACTGCTCCGGACGCGGAGACTGTCACCTTGCAGCGGTATTCCCCGGCCCCGGCGATCCGGCGGCCGATTGCGGAAAGGTACAGCCCGGAACCGCTGGCGGGCTTGTCGCTGGCGGCTTCCAGATAGAGGTCGGTCGCGGCGGAGGACACGGCAGGCAGGTAGGCGTAGTTGCTGTTCCCCGCGGCGGGCAGGCGCAGGCGTCCCGTGCCTGCGGAGACGGAGTAGTTCGCGGTGCTTCCCGTTGTCGACCAGGCACCGCCGGTGTCGGCAGTGCCGAGGCTGTTGCTGGCGGTCCGGCCGAAGGCGTCGGCCGCGAGGACCCCCGGAGCGGTGACGGTGACGACCTGGCTGGTGACCGCCGTCGCGCCGTCATTGTCGGTAACCGTGAGGCTCACCGTCCTGCTTCCGGCCGATGCGTAGCTCTTGGAGGCGGGCTGGGCGGTGGACGAGGTGCCGTCGCCGAAGTCCCACAGGTAGCCCGCGATGGTGCCGTCGGGATCCTGGGAGGCGGCGCCGTCGAAGGTGCAGCTGAGTCCGGTGCAACTGCTGGTGAAGGATGCCTGCGGCGGCGTGTTGTTCCCTGCCGGGGCGATGCTGAAGGAGTCCGTGAAGCTTCCGTCCGTGGCGAGGAAGCCGGCTGTGAGGGTGGTGGCGCTGAACTGCAGGTCGAGCAGGCCGTGGCTGGGGCTCGAGTTCAGGCCGGACCAGGCGGCGAAGTACGGGGCTTCCGGATCGGCTGCGTTGACGTCGCGCAGGGCCACGCCGCCGGTGCCCACGGTGGCGAAGACCGTGCCCGCGCCCTTGGCCAGTGAGTTGTCGGCATCGCGCACGCAGGCCGGGTTGTAGACATCGGTGGTGATCCCCGTGCAGCCGGCCGCTGTCGCGAGCTGCTTGCTGCGCTGGTACAGGTGCTCATGTCCGTTAAGGACCAGGTCCACCTTCTTGCTGAGCAGGAGGTTGGCGATTCCTTCCCCGGAGGCGCAGGGATACTGGCCCACGGACAAGCAGGGCGTGTGCAAGCCCACCACGACCCAGGGAATCCCGGAGGCCCGGGCGGAATCGATGGCGTTGGACGTCCACGTGTAGTTGCTGCTTCCCGGCGCATAGTTGAGGTTGCCGGCCTCGAAGGGGATGCCGGGGGAGATGACGATGAAGCGGGCCAGCGGGTCCTGTTGGGGGACGTCCACGTAGTACTGGCGGCCATAGGTGCCCACTACACCGGGAAGCTGGTTCGGCAGGCAGGCGGAGAAGTTGTTGATGTAGCCGTTCTGCCCGTTGCTCTCATGGTTGCCGGAGACCAGTTCGAAGGGGAAACCGGCCCCGGTGCGTGCGGTGACGAAGTCGCACCAGTCCTGCTCGGGGAGGCCCGCGGTGTAGGAGAGATCGCCCAAGGCGAAATGCAGGTCCGGCCGGACCGTGCCGATCCGGGAGAGCACGCCTGCGGCGGCGCTGGAGGTGGAATAGTCCCCGGCGGCGGTCACGTGCAACTGGCCGGGCACTGCGGGAAGCACCGCCTGCAGGGCGCCCGCCTGGACGTTTCCGGTCCGGCTGGGCAGCGCCTGCGGCGCAGGCAGGGGCGCGCTTCCGAATAGCAGTACGACGCCGGCCGCTGCCGCCGCCAGGATCCGTCCAGGTCTCATCGCGCACTCCTTTGGCCCGCTGTTCCGGACATCTTTGTCCGGCGCCAAGGCCCGGGAAGGGCGTTGCCATCACGGAAGTCCGGGGCGATGGACCACCGTGGCGTGAGACCGCACGAGGCGCTAGTGGCGGCAGTGCCGCCGGGTTTCAGTCGATGTCCTCCACGATGGTTCCGTAGGGGATGTTCTCGTCGAGGTGGGCCTGGTGGCCGGTGGGTCCGGGGTTGTAGGAGATCCGGACGCCGTGGAGCCTGTCCGCGGCTGATTGCATCAGGATCGGGCGGATGGTCTGGACGACCCGCTCGCTCTTGCCTTCAAGGTACGCCTGGTAACTATCTGGGAGCTCAATCATGGCTAAAGGATAGCCCTGCGGCCCCCGCATGGGGAGGGCTCCCCATTGCCGCATCAGAGGTGAACGGCTTGGCTGTTAGGGCCGGTTTCCTGCCCGTCCGGTGCCGGGAGAGCCGGACCGGAGGACGCCAATCCGGACGGGCAATCCAGCGGAGGGGACCACAGGTGCTTCAGAACACCGCCACTGTCAGCATTCAGGGGAACGAGATGGCCCGGGCACAGCAGCTCGTCGCCGCCATTTCGCGGAGTTTCGAAGCCAAGGTGGTAGGCCAGGCCAGGCTGCGGGAAACCCTCCTGATCGCCCTGTTGACCGGCGGACACGTCCTGTTGGAAAGCGTGCCCGGGCTGGCGAAGACCACCGCGGCACAGGCCGTCGCGGAATCCGTCAGCGCCGACTTCCGCCGCATCCAGTGCACCCCGGACCTGCTCCCGAGCGACATCGCCGGCACCCAGATCTACGACGCCGCCAAGGGCACTTTCGTCACGCAGCTTGGCCCGGTGCACGCCAACGTCGTGCTGCTCGACGAAATCAACCGCTCCAGCGCCAAGACCCAGAGCGCCATGCTCGAAGCCATGCAGGAACGCCAGACCTCCATCGGCGGGCAAAGCCACCCGCTGCCGTCGCCGTTCCTCGTGCTGGCCACCCAGAACCCGATCGAGCAGGAAGGCACCTACCGCCTCCCCGAGGCCCAGATGGACCGCTTCATGCTTAAGGACGTGCTCGATTACCCGGATCCGGCAGAGGAAGCGGAAATCATCCGCAGGATCGACGCCGGAGTCTACAGCCCGGCACAGAAGCTGCCGGCCGCGGTGTCCCTTGATGCCGTGATCGAGGTACAGGAACTGGTGCGCAGGATCTACATCGATCCCGCGATCGTGCGCTACATCGTCGGGATCGCGTACGTGACCCGCAATGCCGCCCAGTATCTGGAACCGCGCCTGGCTTCCCTCGTGGAATTCGGCGCCAGCCCGCGCGCCAGCATCGCCTTCAGCCAGGCGGCCCGCGCCCTGGCACTGCTCAACGGGCGGGACCACGTGATCCCCGAGGACGTCAAGAACCTCGCCCACCGCGTGCTGCGCCACCGCGTCGTGCTGGGCTTTGACGCCGTCGTGGAAAACATCCGGGTGGAGGCGGTCATCGACGCCGTGCTCGCCTCGGTACAGACCCCCTGAGGGCGCCCCATGGCGAGCCTGCTCAAGCAAGTGCAATCAAAGACGTTCATCTTTGCGCGCCGGTCGACCCTCGGCCTGCTGGACGGCGAGTACGGCTCCGTCTTCAAGGGCCGGAGCCTGGATTTCGACGAACTCCGTGCCTACACACCGGGGGACGAAGTCCGCGACATCGACTGGAAAGCGACCGCCCGGCACGGTGCGCCCCTCGTGAAGCGTTACGTCGCCGTCCGGCGGCAGACCGTGCTGCTGGTGACGGACACGGGACGGAACATGGCCGCGCTCGCCGCCTCGGGGGAATACAAGCGCGACATCGCCGTCCAGGCCCTCGGCGTCCTGGGCTACCTCGCGCACCGTCACGGCGACGTCGTCGGTCTCGTGCATGGCAACGGCGCGCAATCACGGACCATCCCGCCGCGCAGCGGCGAAGACCACCTTGAGCGGCTCCTGCAGGAGGTGGACCGCAGCACCGGGCTCGACGGCGGCCCGAGCGGCATCGCCCGGCAGCTTGAGCACGTGCTGTGCACCTTCCCGCGCCGGATGCTGCTGGTGGTGGTCGCTGATGAGCTCCTGCCAGACGCCGCCACGGAAGGGCTGCTCCGCCGCCTCCAGGCCCGCCATGAAGTCCTCTGGTTCACCGTCCGCGACGCCGAGCTGGCACGCGCGTCGGACGCCGGGGCCTTCGAAGTTGCGGACGGTTCGGGCATCCCGGCGGCCGTGGCCGCCGATCCCGTAGTGCGCGCCGCGTACCTGCGGGCCGGCCACGAGCGCGAACACCGCAGGCAGGAGCTCTTCCGCCGGCTCGGGATCGCAGAAGGCAGGGCGGGCGGCAGCACGGAGGTACTGCCGGAACTCTTCGCCCTGCTGGAGCGCCATAGGTCCCGCGGAAGGCACAACTCCAAGGGGCAACGGCATGCAGGATGACTCCGGCTTCTATGCCCCGCTCCAGTACGGCACGCAGTGGATGTGGCTGGGCATCCTGCTGCTCGTGCTGCTCGCCGCAACCTTGGCGTGGCTGTTCCGCCCGGCCCGGAAAGGCCACCGGGCAGCCCGGTCGGCCGGACCGCCGTCGGAGCTCCCGGCCCTCCGGGCACGCTACCTGGCGGCCATCGACGCCGTCGTCGCCGACGCCGGTACCGGCCGGCTCCCGCAACGGGAAGCACACCAGCGGCTCAGCCTGCTGCTCCGGGGCTTCGCGGGGGAGGTGCGCGGGATCCGGGCCACGCACATGACCCTGGAGGAACTCCACGCCCACGGCTTCGGCCCGGTCGCCGCGGGCGTCGCCGGGATGTACCCCGCCGAGTTCGCCGCTGCCCGCCCGGCCGCCGTGGAACGGTCCGCCGAGCTTGCCCGCCAGGCGGTGCGGACATGGAGCTGAGCTTCTGGTGGATCCTGCCGATCGCGGCCGCCGCGCTGGCCCTTGCCCTGTACCTGGCTGGAAGGCGCGCCCGGGGCAAGTATGTGCGGCCCGTTGCCCACAGCGAGCGGCTCACCGCGCTTCCGGAATACCGGCGCGCCCTGCGACGCCACCGCCGCTGGCTCGCGGCCGCCGTCGTCTCAGGCCTCCTGCTCCTGGCGGCAACAGCGCTCGCCGCAGCCCGCCCGGCCGAGCGGAGCACCACCCGGCCCGAACTGCGCAACCGGGACATCATCCTCTGCCTGGACGTCTCCGGCTCCATGGCCGGCACCGACGCCGCCATCACAGGAGTGTTCGAAAGGTTCGCCAGGGAGTTCGACGGCGAACGCATCGGCATGGTCATGTTCGACAGCCGCGCTGTGCAGCTCTTCCCCCTGAGCGACGACTACGACTACATCGCGGGGGAACTTGCCGCCGCCCGCAAGGCCTTCGACGACGGCGGGGACTCCTTCTTCAGCGGTACCTGGGGAGGCAGAGGATCCTCGCTGGTCGGCGACGGGCTGGCCAGCTGTATCCGCAGCTTCCCCGGCTCCGAGAACAGTCAGGATGCAGGCCGCTCCCGCAACGTCATCCTCGCCACGGACAACTACGTTTCCGGGGCGCCGATCTTCACGCTGGAACAGGCGGCCCAGCTCGCCAAACCCAGGGGAATCAGGATCCACGCCCTCAATCCCGGCGACCTCGACTACGGGGAGGACAGCAACCAGCCCGGCGCCCGGCTCAGGGCGGCGGCCGAGGCGAGCGGCGGCAGCTACTTCGCCCCGGACAGCCCGGACGCCGTCCCCGGAATCGTGCAGAAGGTCCAGGAAAGCGAAGCCACGGCGCAGCAAGGCGCCCCGCAGCTCATCGTGTCGGACCGGCCGGAGCCCGCGCTCCTGGCCGCGCTGCTGGCCGGTGGCGTGCTCCTCTATGCGGGATGGCGGCTGGAACCGTGAATCCCATGACCCTCACTTTCGCGCCGGTGCTCCCTTGGTGGCTTATCGCGGCAGCTGCGCTCGCCGTCGTCGTTCCCACCGCGATGGCCTTGCACCGCAAGCGCGGAGGCCGGCCGGTACGGTTCGCCGTGTTGCGTTCGACCGCGCTGCTGCTGCTCCTGGCGGCCGCGCTGCGCCCCGGCTGGCCCGGCGGGGATGCCCGTGCCGCAACCGCTGAACTCGATGTCTTCTTCGTGGCGGACAGCAGCACCAGCATGGCCGCGGAAGACTACGGCAATGCCGCTCCCCGGCTGGAGGGCGTCCGGAATGACATCACAGCGATCGCCCGTGAGCTCGCCGGCGCGAAGTTCGCCCTCATCACCTTTGACGGCGCCGCCGGGGTGCGCATGCCGCTCACCCAGGATGCCGACGCCTTGGCCGCCGCGGTGGAGGTTCTGCAGCCCCAGGCAGCGTTGTACGCCCAGGGGAGCAGTGTCACCATCGCCGGCCCCCTGCTGGAGGAACGGCTCACGGCAGCCAAGGTCCGGCATCCGGGCCGACCCACCGTGGTGTTCTACCTGGGCGACGGCGAGAACACCAGCCCCAAGCAGGGTGCCGCGGAGCTGGGCATCGAACCCGGGCTTGTGGCCGGGGGAGCGGTGCTGGGTTACGGCAGCAGAGAGGGCGGACGGATGAGGGACGTTGCCGGAGACGGCGCGTACCTGGAGGAGAACACCGACGGCGGCCGGCGGGATGCGCTGTCACGCATCGATGAGGGGCAGCTCCGCCGGATCGCGGACGGACTCGGCGTCCCGTACGTGCACCGCGACGCCGGGGACGCAATCGGCGCGGCACTGGGCAAGGCCCGTCCGGGGACCCTCAACACCACCACTGACGAGGACGGCGAGGGGCGCACCGAACTGTACTGGATCTTCGCGCTCCTGGCCTTCGCGGCCGCCCTGCCCGAGCCGGCGCGGCACGCCGTCGCCCTGAAACGCCTCCCGGGACAACGGCCATGAGCTCTGCAGAAAAGGCCCGCGGAGGCGCCGGAGCCCGGCGGAGCCGCCTGCTGTGGGCGGCGTTGCCCGCCGCCGTCGTGCTCGCCGCGGCCGCCAAGCTGCTCTCCCTGGCGCCCGTCGGGGCGGCCGCGGAAGGCGCCTTCACAGACAAGGACGCACCCGCCCTGGCAGCAGCCGCGGACTGGCTCGGAACCGCCAACTTCATCGAGCCCTACAAGGCGGACTTCGCCAAGGGGGACGCGCACGTGCTCCGCGGCGACTTCGCGGCGGCTCGGACATCGTTCGAAACAGCGCTCCGCGGTGCACCGGAAGCCGAGGGCTGCCGGATCCGGGTCAACCTGGTGCTCAGCATCGAAAGGCTCGGCGACGGCCGCCGCGGGGCCGGGGACGATGTGGCGGCCAGGGCGCTGTACCGGGACGGGCAGTCCGTCATCAAGGATGCGCCGCAAGGTTGTTTCCATGCAGGCGGACCGGGCAACGCCGAGGGCGAGGGCGACCGTTTATCCGAAACCCGGGAACGCCTGGAAGCCAAGGCCGGGGAAAGCGGAGGCAAAGGCGAGGACGCCGGAGAAAGGCAGGCGGCGGATTCCGCGGCGCACGAGCAACTGCAACAGCTCGAAGAGTCGGCGCGGAAGGCCCGGCGAGAGCGGCTGGAAAGCGAGCAGCGCGGCGAATACCTGCGGAACCCGGACCCTGGCGTGACGGCCGAGCGGCCCTGGTGAGGGTGGCATCGAACAATATTCACCAGGCCGGGCAAAACGGCCGTAAAACTGCGTCTTAATTCGGCCGGAGATTTGTGGGCCCCCGGCCACGGGCCTAGAGTCGTACACAAGCTACCGCGGTAACGTGTCAGCGATCCTCCTCAAGAGGGTGTGGGTGCCCCCATGTGGGCCTGACATTTGCACACGGTCGGCTTCATTCCAGGCGTAACAGTCGCGGCTGCGTCCTGCTGAAGTCCGTGCCCGTGTATCCCCAAACTAAATTCACGGACCTCCTGCCGAATCCAAGGCAAGCCCCGTCCAGGGTAGCCCTTTGGGGCGGTGCGGTCCGCTGACTCACAGCCAAGGACGCAAATGTCGCCACCAAGCCTGATCGACACACATCCCAACCTCGCCACCTCGGCACCGCTCGCCCTGTCCTATGAACTTTTCCCGCCCCGTTCCCCGGCGGCCGCGGAATCGCTCTGGACCACTATCGGCGAACTTGAAGCCACCGACCCGGACTACGTGTCGGTCACCTATGGCGCCAGCGGCTCGAACCATGACACCGCCATTGAGCTGATCAACCGGCTCCTCCTCGAAACCACGCTCCGTCCGCTGGCCCACCTGACCTGCGTAGGCAACACTCCGGAAGAGCTGGCCGAAATCATCGGCGACCTGCTCGACCACGGTGTGCGCGGCATCCTGGCCCTGCGCGGCGACCTGCCGAAGGACGGCGGCAAACCCGTGGACGGGTCCTTTCGCTACGCCCAGGACCTCATCGAGCTGATCCGCCGCGTCGAACAGCGCCGCTCGGCCCTGCTCTGCGCCGGCAAGATCGCCGTGGGCGTGGCCGCGTATCCCACCCGGCACCCGGAATCCCCGAGCGAAGCACACGACATTGAGGTACTGCTGGCCAAGCAGCGCTCCGGTGCAGACTTCGCCATCACCCAGGTGTTCTTCCACGCCGATCAGTACACCGACCTGCTGTCCCGGGCCCGCCGTGCCGGCGTCACCATCCCGATCATTCCGGGCGTCATGCCCCTGACCAGCCTGCGCCGCCTCAAGCGGCTCGGTGAGCTCACCGGCGTCGAACCCGCCCCGGAACTGATCGACAGGCTCGCCGCCGCGGACACCGACGCCGAACGGCGCCGGATCGGCGTCAGCGCCACGGTGGACCTGGCCAATGCAGCGCTTGATGCAGGAGCCCCCGGAATCCATCTGTACACCTTCAACGAGCACACCTGCGCGCTGGACGTGCTGGACAAGCTGGCCCTGCCCCGCCCCGCACGACCGGCCAGCCGGCTCAACGCCATCGCCCGCCGCCAGGAACTGGTCGGCTGAGCAGCCGGCCGGCAGCGTCATCTGATTTTTGCCCGCTATGGGCTGATGGATCCCGCCGAGGGTCCGCACTTCACATATTTGATGAAAACCATGCCTGAAGACAACCTCACCCCCTTCCCGTCCGCGTCCCTGCTTGGCTACCCGCGCATCGGCCGCCGCCGCGAACTCAAGAAGGCCGTCGAAGCCTACTGGGCAGGCAAGATCGACGCCGCAGCCCTGGATGCCGCTGCGAAGGACATCCAGCTGACCACGGCCAAGCGCCTGCAGGAACTGGGCCTCAACGAAGCCGCCGCCGTGCCGGGCACCTTCTCCTTCTACGACCAGGTCCTGGACGCCACCGCCCACCTGGGTGCTGTCCCGGCCCGCTTCGGCAAGCTCCTCAACACCGAGGGCCAGCTGGACATCGACGGCTACTTCACCCTGGCACGCGGCAACAAGGAACAGCAGCCGCTGGAAATGACCAAGTGGTTCGACACCAACTACCACTACCTGGTTCCGGAAATCGGCCCGGAGACCGAGTTCACCCTCGCCTCCAACCGCATCGTCGAGGAATTCGAGTTCGCGCTGGCCAACGGCATCGAAACCCGCCCGTACATCGTCGGCCCGGTAACCTACCTGCTGCTGTCCAAGGCTTCGGACGACGCTCCCGCCGGCTTCGCTCCGCTCTCCCGCCTCGAGGATGTCCTGCCGGTGTACGTGCAGCTGCTCGAAAAGCTCGCAGCATCCGGCGCAAGCTGGGTCCAGCTGGACGAGCCCGCCCTGGTTGTCGACCAGGAGACCCCGGCCACCGAAATCGAAGCTGCCGTTGCCCGTGCCTACGAGGTCCTGGCCGGTGCCGCCGCCCGTCCGCAGCTGTTCGTTTCCACCCCGTACGGCTCCCTCGACGGCCAGCTCGGCGCCATTGCCGGCACCGCCGTCGACGCCCTGCACATCGACGTCTTCAAGGGTGCGGTTCCATCCGCAGCCGCCCTGGCGGCCCTTGGCAACAAGACCCTGGTTGCCGGCGTCGTGGACGGCCACAACATCTGGCGCAACGACCTCGCCGCTTCCGCAGCGAAGCTGGACGAATTGAAGGCCGCCGCCGGCAAGCTCGCCGTCAGCACCTCCACCTCCACCCAGCACGTCCCGCACGACGTCGAGGAAGAGGCCAAGCTGTCCGCAGATCTGCGCAGCTGGCTGGCCTTGGCCGACCAGAAGGCCATTGAGGTCAAGACCCTCGCCGCCTACCTGGCGGACCCGGCTTCCGTGAAGGCCGCAATCGACGAAGCTTCTGCTGTCATCGCTTCCCGCGCCGTCGCCGAAGGCGTCCGCCGCGAGGACGTCCGGGCCCGCACCGCGGCCCTGACCGCCGCCGACTTCAGCCGCTCCGAGTACTCTGTCCGCGAAGAGGCCCAGGAGAAGGCCCTGCACCTGCCGCCGCTGCCCACCACCACCATCGGCTCCTTCCCACAGACCTCCGAAATCCGTTCGGCCCGTGCCCGCAACAACAAGGGCGACCTCACCAACGAGCAGTACGAGCAGCTCATGAAGGACGAGATCAAGCGCGTTGTGGAGCTGCAGGAAGAGCTCGGCTACGACGTCCTGGTGCACGGCGAGCCCGAGCGCAACGACATGGTCCAGTACTTCGCCGAGAACCTCGAAGGCTTCGACGTCACGGTCCACGGCTGGGTCCAGTCCTACGGCTCACGCTGCACCCGCCCGTCCATCCTCTGGGGCGACGTCACCCGCAGCGCCCCCATCACGGTGGCCTGGGCCGAGTACGCCCAGTCGCTGACCAGCAAGCCGATGAAGGGCATGCTGACCGGTCCGGTCACCATCCTGGCCTGGTCCTTCGTCCGCGACGACCAGCCGCTGGGCGAGACCGCCAACCAGGTGGGCCTGGCCCTCCGCGACGAAATCGCCGACCTCGAAGCCGCCGGCATCAAGGTCATCCAGGTGGACGAGCCCGCCCTGCGCGAACTCCTTCCCCTGCGCAAGGCCGATCAGGCCTCCTACCTGGACTGGTCGGTGAACTCGTTCCGCCTGGCCACCGCCGGTGCTGCCGACGCCACCCAGATCCACACCCACCTGTGCTACTCCGAGTTCGGCGCCATCATCGACGCGATCGACGGACTGGACGCGGACGTCACCTCCATCGAGGCCGCGCGTTCACGCATGGAGGTTGTCCACGACCTCGAGTCCCACGGCTTCGGCCGCGGCGTCGGTCCGGGTGTCTACGACATCCACTCGCCGCGTGTCCCGGGCGAGGCTGAGGTCACCGAACTGCTCTCCACCGCCGTCAAGCACGGCCCGTCCCGCCAGCTCTGGGTCAACCCGGACTGCGGCCTGAAGACCCGCGGTTACGCCGCGACCGAAGAGTCCCTGCGCAACCTGGTCAAGGCAACCAAGGCTGTCCGCGCGGAACTGCTGGAAACGGCCAAGTAGCCAAGTAGACCGGCTCCAGTAGCGAGCGAACGGCGGCCGCCCACCGGAAGGTGGGCGGCCGCCGTCGTTGTTTAGCGGATCCTCAGGATTCCCAGAGGATCTCGTCGTCCACCACTCCGTCCTCATCGGCGGCCGCCACCAGGACTTCGTCCGTGAAGTGGGAGCCGAGGGTGAAGTCGAGGACGAAATAGCGCTCGGGCTGCCCGGGGTAGATCGCTACGTGCCCGAGCTTGAGCGCCTTGAGGAAAACGTCGTGGGTTAGTTCGTCCTTGTCCCGGACGCCGAACACGGCTTCCAGCTGCTCCTCCTTGAGCTGCGTGGAATGGAAGTGCAGGAACTGCTGCGAGTTGGTGCCCTCCTGTTCGAGTTCGCCCGCGATCATGTCGCGGACCTGCTCGACCAGTTCGGAAAGATAGCCCAGACGGTAGTCCACCTTGTGCAGGGCGCGCTCGTCGAAGTGATCGTGCGCACCTACATTCAGGTCAAGTTCCAGGGGAGTTCCCGCGAGCTCGTGCGAGGCCACGTAGCAATGTTCACGCCCGTGGTTGAGCTCAATCTCCCCGAAATGTTTGCTCGCTACCTTGCTCATGCCAACAATCTAGACCCAAGAACCAGCCGGTTCCAGCATCCCGGGTGAATTCACGGACGGCGCTCGGACTGTGACTTTGCCGCCGCGCGCCGGGCCCTGGGCTGCGCCTTTGCGGGGGGAGCCGGGGACGTGCCGCGCAGCGTGTCAGCCAGCAGTTCGGTGAAGAGCTGCACCTGCGCGGTGCGCTTTTCGTTGATGAGCAGGGCGAAGACGTTCCGGGCCAGCCGGATGTCCGGCACGTCCAGGACGACGACGCCGGCCGGCCGATGCCGCAGCGCCAGTTCCGGTACCAGCGCGGCACCCAGGCCCGCTGCCGCCATTTCGAGGCTGGCGTGGAAGTCGTCGCTGTAGGCCACGACCCGCGGGTGCAGGTTGCAACTGGCGAAAAGCCGCTCGATCACGAGGGCGTCGCTGGTGCCCGGATGGTGGATGATCCACGGCATGTCCGACAGCTGGGCGGCCTGCATTTCCGCATCCTCCCGGATTCCCCAGGAGGCGGGCAGGACCACCCGGAAGTCGTCGTCGCCGATCCACTGCCGGTCCAGGGTGTGCGGCCAGGCCAGTCCGGATTGGCCCACCTGGTAGACGAGCGCGACGTCGAGGTCCCCGCCGGTGCGCAGGCCCTGGATGGTCTGGGCTGGCTCGGCCACGGATACCCGCAGCTCGATGCCGAGGTCGTTCCAGCGCGGATTCCGCAGGATGTCCGGCAGCACGTACGTGGCCAGGCTGGGGAAGATGCCGAGCCTGAGTTCCTGGGTGGGGGAGTCTTGGCTGCGGGAGGCTGCCGCCAGCAGGGCCTCGACGTCGGTGAGCACCTTCGAAGCGTGCCGGACCATGGTGAATGCGGCCTCTGTGGGCACCACGCTGCGGGCGGAGCGGTGGAAGAGTTCGACGCCGGTGTCCCGTTCCAGGGCCGCCATCTGCTGGGAGACCGCCGACGCCGTGTAACCCAGCCGCGTGGCCGCGGCGGCGAAGGATCCCAGCCGCGTCACTTCGAGGAGCGTGCGCAGGTGGAGGAGGTTGACCATCAGTGATCCTTCGGCTGGGCAGGCGGATTTCCGTGCCCAGCCAGTGTAGCCGGGTCCTCCGCCTTCCTTGAGGCCGGCTTCCAGGGCGCAGCCCCCGCTGTCTGCGACACGCCGGGGCGCCGCGACACGCGGGCAATTAAATGTGGTTAACCAATCCACAGGGTGTGGATTGAACTACCACTTTTGGCGGATTTCCGGCCATTTTCCGACCCCCTGCCTGTGGACTACCGGTGTGTTAAATGACATACTTGTAATACATCATCTTGGGGTCCGCGCCAGCTGCTTGCACTACATGTAGTATCGATTTACGGATTGGGCGGGAAACCAGCACAAGACAGACAAGAGCATCAGCTGCCATTGCAGCAAGCGGGCCGGCATCGGATTCAGTAGCAACCGACACGGGCCTGCCGAATACGAAGAAGACTCCAACTGAGGGGACAGGGATCATGACCGTCACGGTTTACACGAAGCCGGCCTGTGTTCAGTGCAACGCCACCTACCGGGCGCTGGACAAGAAGGGCATCGCCTACCAGAGCGTTGACATCTCCCAGGATGCCGAGGCACTGGCACGCCTGAAGGCCCTCGGCTACATGCAGGCCCCCGTTGTGGTGACCGAGCAGGACCACTGGTCGGGATTCCGCCCGGACAAGATCGAAGAGCTGGCCGTCGCGGCCGCTTCGGTGGCCTAGCTTTCCGGTGATCTAGCCCCCGGTACCGGCCACCGCCAAAGATTTACAAAGATGAGGTGACCCCCATGGCAGCGCTGGCAACAGCATCTGCACGTGCCGACGGTGAAACCGTCAGTACGAGGAGTCACCTCATCTATTTTTCCTCCACCTCGGAAAACACCCGGCGCTTTGTCGAGAAACTGGGCAGGGACGCGGCCCGGATTCCCCTCTACGCCAAGGACGCTCCGCTGCTTGCATTGGAACCTTATGTGCTTGTGGTGCCGACTTACGGCGGCACCAACGGCGAAGGCTCGGTGCCCAAGCAGGTCATCAGGTTCCTGAACAACCCGCACAACAGGGCGCTGATCCGCGGCGTCATCGGGGCCGGGAACACGAACTTCGCGGACAACTACTGTGCAGCCGGCGACATCATCGCCGCAAAGTGCAAGGTTCCGCACCTCTATAAATTCGAACTTATGGGAACCCCGGAAGACGTCGACCGGGTGAGCCAAGGATTGGACAAGTTTTGGACACTACTGTCGCAGAAGCAGAAGTAACGCAGTCCGTGGAAACCGGCCAGGACAAGAAGCCGCTTCCCGAGGCCTACAAGGGCCTGGGCTATCACGAGCTCAACGCGATGCTGAACCTTTACGGCGCGGACGGCAGGATCCAGTTCGAGGCCGACCGTGAGGCTGCACACCAGTACTTCCTGCAGCACGTCAACAACAACACGGTGTTCTTCCACGACCTGGAGGAGAAGCTCGACTACCTGGTGAAGAACCAGTACTACGAGCGCGAAACCCTCGACCAGTACACGATGAACTTCATCCGTGAGCTGTTCAACCGCGCCTACAAGAAGAAATTCCGCTTCGAGACCTTCCTGGGCGCCTTCAAGTTCTACACCTCCTACACGCTGAAGACCTTCGACGGCAAGCGGTTCCTGGAGCGCTACGAAGACCGCGTCTGCATGGTCGCCCTGCACCTGGGCCGCGGCAACGAGGAACTCGCCACCCGCCTGGTGGACGAGATCATCGACGGCCGCTTCCAGCCGGCCACCCCGACCTTCCTCAACGCCGGCAAGGCCCAGCGCGGCGAGCTGGTCTCCTGCTTCCTGCTGCGCATCGAAGACAACATGGAGTCGATCGCCCGCGGCATCAACTCCGCCCTGCAGCTGTCCAAGCGCGGCGGCGGCGTGGCGCTGTCCCTGACCAACATCCGTGAGCACGGCGCGCCGATCAAGCAGATCGAGAACCAGTCCTCCGGCGTCATCCCCGTGATGAAGCTCCTCGAAGACAGCTTCTCCTACGCCAACCAGCTCGGTGCCCGCCAGGGTGCAGGTGCCGTGTACCTGCACGCCCACCACCCGGACATCTACCGCTTCCTTGACACCAAGCGCGAGAACGCAGACGAGAAGATCCGCATCAAGACCCTCTCGCTCGGCGTCGTGATCCCGGACATCACCTTCGAGCTGGCCAAGAAGAACGAGGACATGTACTTGTTCTCCCCGTACGACGTCGAACGCGTCTATGGCGTGCCCTTCTCCGACATCTCGGTCACCGAGAAGTACTACGAGATGGTGGACGACTCCCGGATCAAGAAGACCAAGATCAACGCCCGCGAGTTCTTCCAGACCCTCGCGGAGATCCAGTTCGAATCCGGCTACCCGTACATCATGTTCGAGGACACCGTGAACCGGGCCAACCCGATCGCCGGCAAGATCACCATGAGCAACCTGTGCTCGGAGATCCTGCAGGTTTCCACGCCGTCCATCTACGGCGAGGACCTCAGCTACGAGACCGTGGGCAAGGACATCTCCTGCAACCTGGGTTCGATGAACATCGCCAAGACCATGGACTCCCCGGACTTCGGTGCCTCCATCGAGACGTCCATCCGCGCGCTGTCTGCGGTGTCGGATATGTCCTACATCAACTCGGTCCCGTCGATCGCCCAGGGCAACGCCCAGAGCCACGCAATCGGCCTCGGCCAGATGAACCTGCACGGCTACCTCGCCCGCGAGCACGTCCACTACGGTTCCGAAGAAGGCCTGGACTTCACCAACATCTACTTCTATACGGTGTTGTTCCACGCCCTGCGTGCCTCCAACAAGCTCGCCATCGAGACGGGGGAGAAGTTCGGCGGGTTCGAGGACTCGAAGTACGCCAGCGGCGAGTTCTTCGACAAGTACACCGAGCAGGAGTGGGCTCCGGAAACCGAACGCGTCCGCGAGCTGTTCGCTAACCACCACATCCCCACCCAGGATGACTGGCGCGAGCTGAAGGCCTCCGTAATGGAGCACGGCATCTACAACCAGAACCTGCAGGCCGTGCCGCCCACCGGCTCCATCAGCTACATCAACAACTCCACCTCGTCGATCCACCCGGTGGCCGCCAAGATCGAAATCCGCAAGGAAGGCAAGATCGGCCGCGTCTACTACCCGGCGCCGTACCTCACCAACGACAACCTGGACTACTACCAGGACGCGTACGAGATCGGCTACGAAAAGATCATCGACACCTACGCCGCTGCCACGCAGCACGTGGACCAGGGCCTGTCCCTGACGCTTTTCTTCAAGGACACCGCCACCACGCGTGACATCAACAAGGCCCAGATCTACGCCTGGCGCAAGGGCATCAAGACGCTCTACTACATCCGCCTCCGCCAGCTCGCGCTGGAAGGTACGGAGGTTGAGGGTTGCGTCAGCTGCATGCTCTGACCCCCTCTCTCGTAGGGAACCAAAACTGAAGAGTACGACGCCGGGCGCGCGCCCGGCGTCGTACGCTTACCTTTAAGAACACATACGTAAGGGAGACGAAATGACCGAAAAGGTCAAGCTGCTCAGCCACGTCGAAGCGATCAACTGGAACCGCATCCAGGATGACAAGGACGTGGAGGTGTGGAACCGCCTGGTCAACAACTTCTGGCTGCCGGAGAAGGTGCCGCTGTCCAACGACGTCCAGTCCTGGCACACGCTCACCCCCGAAGAGCAGCAGCTCACCATGCGCGTCTTCACGGGCCTGACGCTGCTGGACACCATCCAGGGCACGGTGGGCGCCGTCTCGCTGATCCCGGATGCACTCACCCCGCATGAAGAAGCCGTCTACACGAACATCGCCTTCATGGAGTCGGTGCACGCCAAGAGCTACTCCTCGATCTTCTCCACCCTGTGCTCCACCAAGGAGATCGACGACGCCTTCCGCTGGTCCCTCGAGAACGAGAACCTGCAGAAGAAGGCGCAGATCGTCATGGACTACTACCAGGGCGACGACCCGCTGAAGCGCAAGGTGGCCTCCACGCTGCTGGAGAGCTTCCTGTTCTACTCGGGCTTCTACCTGCCCATGTACTGGTCCTCGCGCGCTAAGCTCACGAACACGGCCGACCTCATCCGCCTCATCATCCGCGACGAGGCCGTGCACGGCTACTACATCGGCTACAAGTTCCAGAAGGGCCTCGAGAAGGTCTCCGAGGAGAAGCGCCAGGAAATCAAGGACTACACCTTCGAGCTGCTCTTCGAGCTGTACGAAAACGAAGTCCAGTACACGCACGATCTCTACGACGGCGTGGGCCTGGCCGAGGACGTCAAGAAGTTCCTGCACTACAACGCCAACAAGGCGCTCATGAACCTCGGCTACGAGGCCATGTTCCCGGCCTCCGTCACCGACGTGAACCCGGCGATCCTCTCGGCCCTGTCCCCGAACGCGGACGAGAACCACGACTTCTTCTCCGGCTCCGGTTCCTCCTACGTGATCGGCAAGGCCGTGAACACGGAAGACGAGGACTGGGAGTTCTAGGTCCTTCCTGAGCTGCCAACAATGATTCGCGAATAGCCAGTAGCGTGTGGCCAGTTGCCTTTGCAACTGGCCACATTTCTATTCCAGCGGCCGCTTCCTGGCAGCCGTCCGGCAGGCTGTGCACGCCGGACAGCAAACGCCCGGTGGTCTTAAGGAAACGCGAATGTGACATCCTCCGGAACGTTCTTGACCGGGGAGTGCGCTCCATGTCACGCTCGAAGCATGGACAACCTGTTGGACAGCTGGACAGTTGGTCAGGGGCCCCTTGTGCGGGTCGGTGCTGCAGAGGGCGTCCTGGCAGCCCTGCGTTCCGCGATCGAGGGCGGGAAGATCCCCGTCGGAAGCAGGCTGGAATCCGAAGCGATGCTGGCGCAACGGTTCGGTGTGTCCCGGACGATGGTCCGCGAGGCACTAAGGTCGCTCGGGTCCCTCGGTTTGACGGCAACCCAGACCGGCAAAGGGACATTCGTCATCGCCGACAAGGCGGTGCAGGATTTGCGCTTGGGCAAATATTCGGCGCACCAGCTGATGGAGGCGCGGCCCCACATTGAGATTCCCGCTGCTGGCCTGGCCGCACAACGCAGGAGCCCCGAGGACCTTGAAGGACTCCGGGAGATCCTGGAGGCCATGGACGCGGAAGAAGAGCTGTCCCAGTGGGTAGCGCTCAACTCGGAGTTCCATGCCCGGATCGCCCGGGCCAGCGGAAACGGCGTCTTCGCGACCATGCAGGCGGACATTGAAGACGCGATGTCCAAGCAGTCCAACACCCTGAACCAGGTTCTTGACCGCAGGAAGGAATCCGGGGCCGAGCACCACGCGATTTTCGCCGCAATTGAGCGCGGATCCGCGGACGAGGCCACCCTCGCCATGATGCTGCACCTTCAGGGAGTCGAGTTCGCCCTCGAGACAGTCACGGCCAAGGACCCCCAGGAGCTGTAACCGGCCAATAGAACACCCCCGTTTGTCCTTCCCGGCCCGTCGAAACAGCGACGGTTCCGGGATGATCCGCTATGCCCGAAACCGCGTATAGGCACAATGACGTGCCGTGCGCTGGAGAAGCCAAGGAGAGCGAAAACAGTGAACAAGAGATCAACCGACAGGCGTCACAATGAGCGCGCCGCCAGCGCGGGGCGAAGGTTCCGGCCATGACACAAACCATCCGGAAGCCGGGCCAAACAACCACTCAGGAGCCTGAATCACCCGCTTCTGCTCCCGCCGCCCCGACCAGGACCAGGCACACCCGGCTTCACGCCCAGATCATCAGCTACCTTGCCCGCCATGGTGCCAGCAGGCTCTCGGACATCCTCACGGAAGTGGAGGTCTGCAGGGCCACCCTCTTCGTACATCTGGCAATCCTTGAGGATGCGGAAATCATCCAATGTGACCGTCCGAAGGGCGCCCGACGCCGATCAACCCCCTTCTATTCGCTCCGCCGGCAAGCATCGACCCAAGCTCTTCGGAAAGACGGCCAGGCGAACCTCACCGCACGGATCAAGGAAGCCACCGACGGGAAGATCGCGGTGACCGTTGACGAAATCCCGGGCATGCTCGTCCACTCCCGCACGTTCGATGACATTCCGGGGGCCGTCGCGACTGCTGCCCGAGCGAGGCGCGAAGAAGAAGGCGGCTTCACCGTACAGGTCGTCATCTAGCCTTCGCGCTTTCGCGCGCACGATTTGTGCCCGGGACCGGGGCGGGGGGCCCGCCGGTCGGGGAACAACCTCAAGGTACGTGGCGTCACCGGGCCTTGCCAGGGGTGTCCGCCGGGCAAGCTACTAAGTACACTTACTAGTGTCCTTGCATTCGTTGGCGAACATCGATGAACCAGGAGGCGGACGACATGGCAGGGTATTTCGAACTGGTTGACGCACCCGACGGCGGTTTCAGGGTCGCATTGGTGGCCGGCGACGGAGAACTGCTGGCGATGTCCATTACGTTCCCCAGCAAACAGGCCGCGGTCAAGGGGATCTGGCGAACCAGAGAGCTTGCAGGTACAGGGCTGATTCGCGATCGCAGCCACGGGCATGGCGACGTGGCCGCAATCCGGCACTCACACGGGCTTCACCTGATTCCGGACCATGGCCGGGCCGCGCATGGTGTGTGGAGGGAGGCGAGATAATGCCCGGAAAGAAGAACCCGAGCCTGAAGGATCCCGAACTCTACGAGGAACTGCGCGACGAAGGTGCTTCGAAGGAAAAGGCTGCCCGCATCTCCAACGCCGCAGCCAAGGAAGGTCGCAAGAAAGTCGGGAGCCGGGGCGGCAACGCGAAGGACTATGACGAGCGCACCGTCCCGGAGCTCAAGGCCCGCGCCAAGGAACTGGGCCTGAAGGGCTATTCCTCCAAGACCAAATCCGAACTGATCGACGCCCTTCGCAACCACTAACGCGGGGCGACAACCAGCGCAAGGAAACCACAGAAGCAACTGAACCGGCCCGCGAAAGCCGCGGGCCGCCGTCGGACGCTAACCGACCGTACGGCAAACCCAAAGGAAGCGAGAACATTATGGGATTCTTCGGATTCCTCCTGCTCGGCCTGATCGCCGGTGCCATCGCCAAGCTGCTCATTCCCGGAAAGCAAGGCGGCGGTTGGTTCATCACCTTGGTTCTTGGCGTGGTCGGCGCCTTGCTGGGCGGCTGGATTGGCGGACTCATCTTCGGCGGCGGCCTGCAGGAATTCTTCTCTTGGCGGACCTGGCTGCTGGCGATCGGCGGCTCCGTGATCGTGCTGTTGATCTACGGACTGATCGCCGGGCGGCGAAGCCATGTCTGAAGAAGCACGGCCTGAAGACCGGCGGGAACTGCCACCGGAAGATGAGGAACGGGGCCGCTACACAGAAGGCGACTACGGCGAGGGCGGTGCTGTCGCCGCCGAAGAAGGGGAATCCGGGCGCGGCGAGAACGACTACACCGCAGGTGAGTACCCGGAGGACGGCGGACCAGCGGGCGATGATCCCGATCTCGCGGTCCGGCCGCCTGACGAGTAGGACGCCGCCTGACGGGTAGCGGTGCTCGCTAAGACGAGGAGCCGGTGCGGCTATGCCGTGCCGGTTCCTTGCAGCCCGGGATCGTAGGCGCTGAACTCTTCGCGCAGCCTGACTGTCTCCGGTCCCATCACCTCGATGTCCTCCCAGAGGACAAGGAACGATCCCCGGTGCCACCACTCCAGAATCTGGGCCAGGGGCCAGGGCCGGTTGACGTTGTTGCGCTCGTAGCCCATGAACGACCCTGCTGAATGCGGGCTAACGATCAGGCCCTGCAGGCGGGCCCCGGCCAGCAACTGCCCGGGCGGCGGCTGGTCCAGGACGAACCGCGCATCCGCCACGCGCCCCAGGTAGGTCCCTGCGGGGGCGTACACACGTGAGCCAAGGACATCAGTCAGGATCATGCTTTCCTCCGGGTATCCGCTTGATGATCTTGTCCCGGATCCAGCGCTCCACCCAGCTTGCGTCGAGGCCTTCGCTGCGCACGCCCAGCCTGATAGTGACATCCACAGCGGACACGTCCCGCCACGGCAGTCGGATCAGCCGGCTCGACGGCGGCCGTCCGCCGAAGATCCGCGTGCCGAGTACCGGCCCGGTCAGGAGAGCTGAAATCACCGGCGCCGGGGCGTCCGGGGCAATGGGGGCGTCCGCCTCGACTCCGTCCAACTCGAGGTCGTCGACGGTCGTGACGGGGAGGCCCTCGACGTCGATCACTTGCCGGTCCAGCAGGTGGAGCTGGGCGTCAAGGACGCGGCCTGCCGTGTGCGGTGCGGGCTCGAGGCGGGCAGGGGTGTTCTGCGGTCTTTTCATGCTCCGGCTCCGGTGATGATCATGAGGGGGATCGCTCCGAGGGATGCTGCGAGGATGATCAGCAGGTAGATGTTGGCTGCCACGTTGATGCCGCGGCTGTTGACGTTCGGGCCCATGTATTGCGGGTCATTGGCGACGATCAGGATCGGCAGGTAGGTCAGGGGGAGGGCGACTGCGGAGAAGACCACCGAGTATTCGGTGATCAGGATCGGATCCGCTCCGGTAGCCAGCACCCCTAGCGCCACCAGCAGGCAAACAATCATCGACAGATGGAAGCGGGCGGCGCGCACCGGGCTGCGGAACTTTCCCCACGACCAGCCAAAGAACTGGGCGAGTGTGTAGCCGCTGGACAGGGTGGTTTCCAGCGCGGCGCCAAAGGTCGCCGCGAGGATGCCCACGAGAGCGAACGCCAAAGCGAGTTTTCCGCCTGCCTCGGCCACCGGGAGAACGATCTGCGACAGCGACGTCACCTCGATGCCCGCCGGCAGCAGGACGACGGCGGCGCAGCCGGCAATCGCGACCGAGAGCAAACCGCCGAGGGGGAAGCCAGCCAGCACATTGATCCGTGACTGGACGAGGTCCTTGGCCTTCCACCCCTCCTCAACGGCCCCGGAGGAGAAGAAGAACACCTCGTACGGCGTCATCGCCGCGCCGAACAAGCCGACCGCATAGAACCAGTACACGGCGGCGTTTTCCGTCTGCGGGACCGCGGGGGCCAGCGCCTGGCCGGCCAGCTGTCCCCAGTCCGGATGCAGCAGGAACAGGGCGACTCCGAAGACCACCAGGCAAAGTCCGAGCAATCCGGCGACATTTTCCATGATCTTGAAGCGGACCCGCCAGATCACCAGCCATACCGCGAAGGCTGCCAGCGGAATCCAAAGCAGATGGTGGATGCTCGTGACCAGCTGCAGGGCCAGGGCGACACCGCCGATTTCGGCCGTCACGGTCATGAGGTTGATGAAGAAAGAGGCACCGAGATTGGCGAGGCCGGCCCGCGGCCCCAGCCGTTCGCGGATTACCTCGAAGGTTGCCCTCCCGGAGACGGCGGCGACCCGGCCGGACATATCCGCGAACAGGCAAATGCCCACCACTCCGACGCCCACGACCCAGATCAGTGACAAGCCGAAGCGGGATCCGACGACGGCGTTCGTCACCAGGTCGCCGATGTCGACGAATCCGCCGATCGCGGTCAGGATACCGAGGGCGACGCCCAGGAGCCGTTTCACCGTCCGGTCCCCAGACGTTGACGGAGGGCGTCGAGTTCCTTCGCCGAAGCTGCCAACGCGCTCCGCGCACCTTGCAAGGCGGGCGTGTTCCCGTCGCCGCCGGGGGAGTCCTTTGCCTCCAGCGCCTGCCGGGCCAGGCCCAAGGCACCCTCGGCGCGCTCAAGTGCGCGGCGTACCTCGCCGTGCAGCGTACGCTCATCGGGGGTGGCCGGCACGTTGTCCTGAAGCTTCTTCCGGGCGTCCTCCAGCTCGCCTGCCATGTCTTCCAGGCTCGTCCCGACAGCCGCTTTTCCGGCTCGCTCGCGCGCGAGTAGGTCGAGCGAGAGGGCACTGGTGCCGACGGCCGATGAGCCCTGGTTGACGGCGCCGGCCGCCGCTTGGTCCAGGGGTGCCGAACAGCCGCTGACACTTTGACTCAAGGCGAAGAGCAGGACGGCGGCGGACGCAAACCGTCCGCCTGGCCGTCCTGGCGTCGAGCCGGGTATAGCCGGCTCGGGTTGGGTAGGGGAATTCACGTTCGTTCCTCAGCTTCCCGGGAACGGATCATGCGGGTCAGGGCGAGGGTTGCGGAAGTTCGCACCCCACCCGGGGATTCACGCCGAGGTAGTTCAGGGGGCCGGCCGCTATGACCACTGCAATGGTCGCCGCTTGTGAGCAGCGTTCCGGTGGTTCCCTGAAGTAACCCCGTTGGGCTGCCGCGACGATCCCCGAGACCAGCCACAGAATGACCAGGATCCCGAGGATGCCGCGGAACGTCCGCATGCGTGCCTCGCTACGGCACCCGGCTGCCCCTGGACCGGCCAAGGATCCAGCCGAGCACGGTAAGGACCAGCAGGATCAGGCCGACCCACAGAAGGAAACTGAGGGCCTGATTGATCCCTCCAACGAGCAACAAAACGATCGCGATGATGCCCGCGATCACCAACAGTGTGTTCATGACTGGTGCTTCCTTTCGGATGGGGAAGGGGATGCTGCGTTCCCGATAAGGCGGGGTGCTGTTTTCAGTCCTGCGTGAATCTCAGTCCTGCGTGAATCTCAGTCCTGCTTGAACGCGTCCGTTGCGTCCTTCGCGGCGTCCTTGACCTTTTCCCCGGCCTGTTTCACGTTCGCCTTCATCTGGTCGGCCTTGCCTTCAGCTTCGAGCTGTTCGTTGTCCGTAGCCTCACCGGTCTTTTCCTTGACCTTGCCGGCTGCCTCTTCGGCGGCATTCCTGATCTTGTCGTCCAGTCCCATGGGGGTTCTCCAATGGTCTCTTTCAGCGATTGGTGCTTTTTGCACCCAAGACAGATTATAAGCATGCTTACTAAATGAGCGGAAGCCTGCTGTTTCCTTCAGGGCGTTCCGGGCCGGTCTCTTCGGGAGGTTCCCGGCGGGGCCGGGGCTCGGGCATGCGGAGACTGCGCCAAGCCATTGCCGCGAGCAGGAAGGCGGCCCCGGCGACGGCGGCGGGCAGCCAGGTCCGCCTGTGTTTTCGGATCATGCGTGATAGGCGTGAATGCATATTTTCTCCGAACCGCGCGATAGCTTCAGGGTACGCCCGCCTGCCGGACGGTGAAACGCCCGACGGCCGAACGCGGTTCCGGGCGGAACCGCAGTTCAGTCATGGGTCGCCGGTGCCGGGAGCTGCTTCCCGCCGTCGGCTGCTTGACTTTCGAAGCGCCGCCGGCGCCGGACGGGAGCGGGAAGCGCCAGGATGAAGAGACTGCCCGTGATGAGCGCGGCCCCGGTCCAGGCCAGTGCCGGAAGCTGCTCGCCAACCACCAGTACCGCCAGGACGGCGGCCACCACGATCTCGGACAACGTGAGGGTGGTGGCGGTGCCGGCGCCGACCCGGGCAAGTCCCCAGCCGAACAGGACATAGCCGGTGAACATGGGTACTGCGGCCATGTAGGCGCCCACCGCCAGGTTCTGCCAGGACGCCAGCAGCGGAGCTCCGCTGACGACGAGTACGGGCATCAGCAGCAGGCCTCCCGCGCCGAAGACCGCACCCATGGCCGCCGTCGATGGGATCCCCCGTTCGATCAGGCGATGGGCCGCCCAAGAGTAGACGGCGTAGCTGAGCCCCGCGATCAGCCCGAGGCCAATACCTAGGCTTGTGGCCCAGCCGGGCGTCTCCCGGCCGGAGCCGGAGTGGACCGGTCCCGTGAGGCACAGCAGTAAGGCGCCGCCCAGGCCGAGTGCCGCGCCGAGGGCCCAGCGGGTAGTGAACGGGCTCCTGTCCATGACCCGTTCGATGAGGGCGGATGCGAGGGGAGCCGAACCCAGTGAAACCACGGTTCCGATTGCCACACCGGCCAACCGCATCGACGAATAGAAGGCCAGCGGGTAGACCGCGACTGCAAAGGCGCCGATGGCGACAACTGGCCAGCGCCGGCCGAGGGCGGAGCGGAAGGCGGCAATGGCCCGGGAAGCGACCGCCGCTTGGAGCAAGCCGCCGATGCCCATTGCGGCTGCTCCGATTGCAAAGGAACCGACCTCGGGGGCAAAGCTGGCCGCTGTCCCGGTGGTGCCCCACAGTGCGGACGCGAGCAGGATCGCCAGGGCGCCCCATCCCCGTCCCGCCAAAGCCGGGGCACTCACAAGGAGCCGATCATGTCCGCGGCGAGCTTGCGCGCCTCCTGGATGCAGCGGTCACTGCCTTCGAGCCCCGCCCGGGCCATCGCCCCTTCCAGCAGGAAGGCCAAGTGCCGGGCCATCGGGGTGATGCGTCCGGCGTCGTCGAGGAGCTCAGGGAGGTGCTCCGAAAGCAAGGCCTCCACCTCTTCTTTGTGTCGGCGGACGGCTACCCGCCCGGGATCGCCCGCCGGCAGTTCGGCGGCGGCGTTGAGAAGCCCGCAGCCGCGGAAGCCGTGCTCGTAGGCCATGTCTGCGTGATCCGCGTAGGCATCGAAGACCGCCAGGATCCGTTCCTTGGCGTTGGCTGCGCCGTCGAGTCTGGCCCGGTAGAGCTCCAACCATTCGGCGTGCCGGGCTTCCAGGTAGGCGCCCACCAATTCGGATTTGGATGCGAAGTTGTTGTACAGGCTCTTCTTGGCCACGCCGGCTTCGGCCGTGATCGTGTCGATGCCTGTGCCGGCCAGGCCATCAGCATAGAAGAGCCGGGCGGCCGCCTGCAGCAGGGCGTCACGCGCCCGCTTGCGGGGCTGAGTGCTTGTTGGAGGATCCTGCTTCGCGCCTGGCATGCGTTCGCCTTTCAGGTGGTAGGTAGACCAGTCTACCTACCACCGTTGGCCGGCGTCTATTCAGGGCCCTGCCGGCGGAGTTCGGATTCCAGCAATGTGATGCTGGGCAGCGTGGAGGCGAACTCTTCCGGGAGGGAGGCCACGATTTCGGCCTCCCATTCCGCGACCCCGATTGGTTTGCTGAATCCCCGCAGGGCGTATTCGGCCACCACGTTGTTCTTGGTCCTGCAGAGCAGCAAGCCAATAGTCGGCTGGTCGTCGGGATGGCCGAGCAGATCATCGACGGCGGACATGTACAGGTTGATTTGTCCCAGGTATTCGGGCTTGAACGCGCTGGCCTTGAGTTCAACGACCACGAAGCAGCGCAGCCTGAAGTTGTAGAAGAGCAGGTCGGCGTAGAACTCGTCGCCGTCGACCGTGAGCCGTACCTGGCGGCCGACGAAGGCGAAGCCGCGGCCGAGCTCGAGCAGGAACTTCTCAACGTGCACAACCAACTGGTGTTCAAGGTCCCGCTCATCGCGTTTTCCGGTCATCGCCACAAAGTCGAAGACATAAGGGTCCTTGAAGGCCTGCACGGCAAGATCCGAACCGGGCGGGGGCAAGGTGTCCTTGAAGTTGGTGACGGCCTTGCCTGAGCGAGCGTGGGCCTTGCTGTCGATCTGCAATGCCAGGACGCTGCGGGACCAGCCCTCGGCCAAAGCCCGTTCCGCGTACCAGAGACGGTTCTCCTCCTGGTCCAGTTTGTCGAGCAGGACGACGTTGTGCCCCCACGGCAATGTTGCAACAGGCTGTTGCAACATCGGAAAGTCGGGCCACGCCTGGGCGAAGGACTTCATGTAGCGCAGGTTGCGGGGCGAGAAGCCCTTGGCTTCGGGGAATGCCGAGCGCACATCGGCCGAGAGCCGGGTGACGACCTTGCTGCCCCATCCCTCTGCGGATTCCCGGGCGGACAGTTCCTTGCCGATGCTCCAGTAGGCCAGCAGCATTTCCCGGTTGGCGGCGGAAATGGCCCGTGACCGGCCGGCACGGATCTGGCGGGAAACCGAAGCGAGGAGCTCCGGGTACCAGTCGGGCATGCCTGACACGGCAGGGGTGGCTTCGAAGTGCGCTGTTTCGGACATACGTGCGATTCCTTCCGGGAAACGGGTTCATCCGGAAACTAGCGCGCACCCACGACATTCATTGCCCCCGCAAGCGGGCTTCAGGTTTCCGCACGCCCGATCCCATTCCCTCGGCGCCCGGAGGCTCCTACGCTGATGTACGGAGGTGGTTGCCGTGGAGGCTTCGCAGGGAGACCGGATCATCATCCGGGGCAGGACCGTAGGATCGACCGACCGTCACGGGGAAATTCTCGAAGTGAAAGGCGAGAACGGGGCTCCGCCCTATTTCGTGCGCTTCGACGACGGGCATGAAACGATTCTCTATCCCGGCGGCGATTTCGCCGTCGAGCGCAAGACCAGCTAGTCGGCGAGGACGGCAGGTTCCCGCCCGTATCCTGCGGTGACCATGATCGGCAGGTGGTCCGACCTGCCCTGCGGTAAGGTCTCGACCTTGCTGATGTCCAGTCCAACGGACGTGGCGAAGTCGAAGTGGCCGCGGAAGACCTTGTACCTCAGGTAGGTCTTGCGGTCGCTCAGGGACACCGAATAGCCGGAGTTCTTGACGTGCGCGTGCAGTTTCTCCGTGAAGAACGGGTAGTTGAAGTCGCCGACCATAAGGGTCATGAGGTCCTCGCCCATGGCCATCAGCTCCGAGTGGGCGGCGTGGATCTGCTTGCGGCGCAGCGAGTTCGATGCCGTCAGGGGAGCGGCGTGGAAGGATCCGATCACCAGTTCGTGCCCGGTGCTGTGGTCGGTCATCCTGCTGCCCAGGAGCCTTTCATGCGCGGGCGCCAGGACCCGGTCGTGAATGGATTTCTGCAGCGCGAAGGATCTGCTCTCCACCGGGCTGAAGCGTTCGGCACGGTAGTAGATGGCCAGGCCCAGGCGGTTTCCCTTGGTGGAATCAGCCAGGCGCAATGGACCCAGGGCCACAGGAAGGTCGGTGGCATCGCACTCCTGCAGGCATAGCGCGTCGAGATCGAACTCGCGGGCAAGCTGGTTCAGCTCGTTGCTTGCCCTGTGCTTGCGGAGGTTGTAGCTGATTACGCGGATCAGAAGAGAACCTCCTTGGACTTGCGGCGGCGAATTGTCCCTGCGCCAAAGTTAGCAGCTTTCCGCGGGTTAACCCGGGAATCCGAAGCAGGGGAAGAATTCTTCCACGCCGGGCCGGGCCACCTCCACGCAACGTGACTTCACCTGCTCCAATAGGGCGTTAGGGTCCGTGCCGGATACCGAATACGGTCCCACCTCAACGCTCACCGTCGCCACAGCGGCCCTGCGAAGGTTGTTGTCGGTTGCGCTCACGTTGCCGATGCCGGGGAACTGCTCATGGCTGTTAACCGTGCTGTGCTCGAGGGGCCCGACGCCGGTCCAGGTGGCCTCGACGCGGATCGTCACCGGGTTGCCGGCCCCGTCAGTGCCGGGCACCTCTGTGGCGATGGACGCCGATTCCAGTCGGGGGTCGATGCTCAGCGGTGCCAGGTTCTGTCCGTCCGCCTGGAATAGCACGGAACCGCCCGGAGCCGCGGCTGCAGCAAGGACGGCGCATGCGTCCGTGACCCGCACGAAGACTCCGGTGAGGCCCTGCTTGTTGACTGGTCCGGGCTGGCTTGCAAAAGCTGAGACACTGGAGGAGAGAAAGATTTCCACCCGCTCACAGCCGTTTGTCTGGTCCACGTTCGCTGAACCGTGGCTGGAATAGATGGTGTGGTAGATGTTGGGCTGGGCCCCGGCCGGGGGAGCAGTCAGAGGAAGCAAAGCGAAGGCTGCCAGGATGGCAGCAAGGCGTTTCATGGTGACTCCTTTGTCCTGACACCTCAGGTTAGGTCCGGTCAATGGAGCGGTCAACGGGGATCCGGGCTACGAATTGGCGCGCTTGATTGGCTGGGAGGCCGGACGATGGATGACATTCTGAAACTGCCTTTCGGTGCGGCGCTTGCCATCCTGTTCGGCATCGTGATGATTCGGGTCAACGTCACCTACTGGCTGGGCAGGGGAGCAGCGGCCGGCGTTGAACGGAGCCGCTTCGCCGCCCGTTTCCACACGGGCAAGGCAGCCAAAGCCCAGGCGCTGATCCAGCGCTGGGGACCGTTCGCCGTCATACTGTCGTTCCTCACGGTAGGTGTCCAGACAGCCATCAACTTCGCCGCGGGCGCCGCCGTGATGCCCTTGCGTCGCTACCTTCCCGCCGCCGTCGTCGGCTCCGCGGCCTGGGCCCTGCTCTACGCGACGATCGGGTTCGCGGCGATAGACGCCTGGCTGGCCCTCGCGGCCGCTTCGCCCCTGACCGGAATGTTCCTGCTGGCCCTCGCCGCGGCTGTGGCGGTGTTCCTTCTTGTGCGGCGGCGGCGCGGTGCCGCACGGGCGGCCGATGGCCCCGCCGCAGGGGATACAGTGGTCTGAGTTCGAGCAACGACGAGGGTCCGGCGACCGGGCGCTGAAAGGGCATGCGTGAGCACTGAGCTTCCTGAACTCGCGGAAGGCAACTTCTACTACAAGAGCCTTGGCGGCGGCCGCTACCGTTCAACGATCCACGTCCAGGGGGCCTGGAACCCCCAGGAACAGCACATGGCGCCCGCCTCGGGAATCCTCGCCGAGGCCCTGCTCCGCCACGAGCCCCGCGACGACATGCGCATCGCCCGGATCAGCTACGAGATCCTGGGCCTGATTCCCGGCGGGGAATTCACGATCGCGAGCACCACCCTGCGCGCAGGCCGCACCATCGAGCTGATCCAGGCCGAGCTCACCGCCGGGGGTCGGACCGCGATCCGGGCCACCGCCTGGCGGATGGCCACCAGCGACACCAGCGCCGTGGCGGCCATCGAAGATGAAACCATGCCCCCGCCGGACGAATGCAAGCCCTGGGACGGTGCCAGCGTGTGGCCGGGCGGGTACATCCGCTCCCTGGAGATGCGCATCGCGGAAGGCCACCGTGCAGGCTCCGGCAAGGTCTGGATCCACACGGACCTGCCGCTGACGGACGCCGGGGACAGCCGTGACGTCGCGCGCCTCATCGGCCTCGTGGACACGGCCAACGGGATTGCCGCGCGGGTTTCGCCCGGCAAGAACAGCTACCTGTTTCCCAACCTGGACCTGCAGATCCACATGTACCGGGAACCCGCCGGTGGCTGGCTCGGGCTGGACAACAAGGTTTCCTTCGGCGCTGACGGGATCGGCCTGACGTCCACAGTGCTGCATGACCTCGACGGCCCCTTCGGCAGGGCCGAACAGATCCTCACCCTGAGGCGCAGCTGATGACCGCGCCAGTTACCGGCCGCGCCGGAACCCTGACCGTGATGCGGCAGGGTGAATCCCTGGGGGCAGCCGAAGACCTCGATTTCGGGATTGAGCTTCTGAACCGTGCCCGCCGCGGGGAGCTGGAGCCGACCCTCAGGCTGTACCGCCCGGAGCCGACCGTCGCCTTCGGGCAGCGTGACGCCAAACTGCCGGGCTTCGATGCCGCCGCACAGGCCTGCCGTGCGCTCGGCTTCGAGCCCCTGGTGCGTAAGGCAGGCGGCCGGGCTGCGGCGTACCATCGGGGAACCCTCGTGGTGGACCATGTGGAACCCCACCATGACGCGATCGCCGGGGCCAAGGCGCGCTTCGGGTACTTCGGGGAGATGCTGGCAAGTGCGCTGCGCAGCGTGGGGGTCCATGCCGCCGTCGGCGAAATCCCGGGGGAGTACTGCCCCGGCGAGTTCAGCGTGCACGGCGTGGACCCCGAGTTTCCTGCCCACCGGGTCAAGCTGATCGGCACAGCGCAGCGCGTGGTCTCCGGCGCATGGCTGTTCAGCTCGGTGGTGGTGGTGCAGGACTCCACGTCGATCCGGGAAGTGCTGACGGCGAGCTACGAGGCGCTCGGCCTCGACTGGGATCCGGCCACGGCGGGCGCCGCGGACGATCTCCTGCCCGGGGTGGATGTGGCCGCCGTCGAGGAAGCCGTCATCAAGGCGTACGCGGAGCACGCGGAACTGCACGACGGCGACTTCCGGACGCTGCTGGGCTGAGGCGCCCGCCAGCGTTGTCGGGCAGATTCACCAGGACTAGGCTTGGTGACGCCAAGGGAGGTGGTGCTTCGTGAAACGGAAAGCACCCGAAGTCCAGGACTCCGACGCGCGGCTCGCAGTCGGCAAGCCCGAACGCTCAGCGGCAGGGCTGCCAAGCCTCGCCGAGACGATTCCGCGCGCCTTTGGCGAAATGGGGGCTGGCCGGGCCTGGAAGTCACTTCGGGCCGTCAACCAGAAAGACGGCTACGACTGCATGGGCTGCGCCTGGCCGGACCCTGCCCGGCGCAAGGCAGCCGAATTCTGCGAGAACGGCGCCAAGGCAATCGGCTGGGAAGCGGGGATGCTCACCGTCCCCTCGGCCTTCTGGGAGGCGAACGACGTCGGGTCCCTCGCCTCGCGCACGGAGTACTGGCTCGGACAACAGGGCCGGCTGACAGAGCCCGTCTACAAGCCGGAGGGATCGGACAACTACCGTCCGATCGCGTGGGATGAGGCATTCCGGATCATCGCCCGGGAGCTCAACGCGCTGGATTCGCCCGACGAAGCGGCCTTCTACACAAGCGGCCGCACCAGCAACGAGGCCGCCTTCGTCTATCAGCTCTTTGCCCGCGCATTCGGCACCAACAACCTGCCTGACTGCTCCAACATGTGCCACGAATCGTCCGGCCTGGCGATGACGGAGACCATCGGGATCGGCAAATCCGCGGTCAGCTACGCCGACTTCGCAAAATCCGAGCTGATCATCGTGATGGGACAGAACCCTGGAACCTGCCACCCCCGGATGCTCACCGCATTGGAGGAAGCCAAGCAGGCCGGTGCTTCAATCGTCGCCGTCAATCCCCTTCCGGAGGCCGGACTGATCAACTTCAGGAATCCGCAGAGCGTACGCGGGCTGGTGGGCCGCGGGACGGACCTCGCCGATCAGTTCCTGCAGATCCGCCTGGCCGGCGACATGGCCCTGCTGCAGGCGCTGTCCAAGCGGGTCCTCGACGCCGAAAAGGCCGCACCCGGAACTGTCCTGGATCATGATTTCATCGGGAAGCACTGCCAAGGCCTGGAAGGATTCCGGGCGCACGTGGAAAACCTCGATGAGCGGGAGGTGCTGGCCGCAACCGGCCTCAGCGCCGGCGAGATCGATGAACTCGCGCAGAGGTATCTGGACGCCCGGCGCGTCATCGTCACGTGGGCCATGGGGCTGACCCAGCACCGCAAGGCCGTGGCCACGATTAAGGAGATCATCAACCTGCTGTTGCTCCGTGGAAACATCGGCAAGGCAGGGGCGGGGCCATCGCCCATCCGGGGGCACAGTAACGTCCAGGGCGACCGGACAATGGGCATCTGGGAGAAGATGCCGCCGTGGTTCCTTGACGCGCTGCAACGGGAGTTCGCTTTCGATCCGCCCCGGACGGACGGCCTCGATGCCGTGGACAGCATCAGGGGAATGCGGGACGGCAGGATCAAGGTGCTCATAGCGCTGGGCGGGAACCTGGTGCACGCCATCTCCGACACCGAATCCGCGGAGTCCGCGATGCGCAGGACACGGCTCTCCGTGCAGATCTCGACCAAACTCAACCGTTCACATGCAGTGACCGGCGCGCAGGCGCTCATCCTTCCAACGCTCGGCCGCACCGAGATCGACATGCAGGCTTCCGGGGCTCAATTCGTCACGGTGGAGGACACGGTCTGCGCAGTGCACCGTTCGGAAGGGAATCTGGAGCCGGTCCCCGCCGACGCCAAGTCCGAAGTAGCGATCATCTGCGCGCTGGCGCGGGCCGTGCTTGGCGGCAAGGTTTCCGTGGACTGGGAGGGCTTCACCGCAAACTACGACCGCATCCGCGAACACATTTCGCATGTGGTACCGGGATTCGAAGGCTTCAACGCCAGGGCCCGGACCCGCGATGGCTTTGTCCTGCCGCACGGGCCGAGGGATTTCCGGACGTTTCCCACTGCGATCGGCAAAGCCATGTTCACCGTGAACGAGCTCGAGACGATCCACCTGCCGGCCGGGCACCTGCTCTTGCAGACCGTACGCTCCCATGACCAGTTCAACACCACGACGTACAGCATGAACGATAGGTACCGGGGCGTGAAGAAAGGGCGGATGGTGCTCTTCGTCCACCCGCAGGACCTCGCGGATCTTGGTTTGGCCGACGGCGGTTACGTTGACGTCCACAGCGAAGCGGCCGACGGCGTCGACAGGGTCCTACGCCAACTGCGCCTGATTGCGTACCCCAGCGCGCGCGGATGTGCCACCGCTTACTACCCCGAGGCGAATGTCCTGGTGCCGCTGGACTCGACCGCCGAGGGAAGCAACACGCCGGCGTCGAAATCCGTGATCATCCGGCTGGAAGCGGCTGCCGCCCCGGCCAGTGCCGGACGGCGGGACCCGCCTAGGGCGGCCCGACGCTAGGCCGCGAGGCGCTCGACGATCTCCGCGGCGGAGGGGTTGGTGGCAGCGGATCCGTCCGGGAACAGGACCGTGGGAACGGTGCGGTTGCCGCCGTTGATCTTCTCCACGAGTTCGGCAGTGCCGTCGACCTCTTCGATGTTGATCTCGGTGTAGCCGATGCCCTGCACGTCCAGCTGCTTCTTCAGCCGCTTGCAGTAGCCGCACCAAGTGGTCGAGAACATGGTGATGGTGCCGGAATCGGGGGTGAAGTCCACTGAGTGCTCCTGTCGC
The DNA here is from genome assembly GCF_056279005.1 of Arthrobacter sp. TE26545. Next base: position 2,139,912 of record NZ_JBWBQM010000001.1, on the reverse strand, counting down.
CGTTTGTTATGAATTACTCGGATCAACGGTACCCCGGGACAGGCTATTCCTCCGCGCAACGGCGGGCGCCGGACGTCACATGACGACCGGTGCAGCAGGCGTGGCGATTCAGAGGCTTTCCGTGACAGGAACGCCGGATTGGAACTCCCGTCCGTCCGCCTCGCTGAAGGCAGTAATCACGTGGCCTTCGCCCAGGCCGTTGATGGCCGAACGCGGGAAGTTGGCGGTGATGGTGCTTCCGGAATGCTGGATTTGTTTGAGGTCATAGTTTTCCTCGGTGCCCTGGTCATGGTTGAAAGCGAAAAAGGCGATCGCTTCTCCGTCCATGAACTCGATGCCGAGCCTGCGTTGCGAGGAATAGTCCGGGCTGGCTGCCACGAGGCCCACCACGTAGGCGCCCGAAGCGGGAATACTGCCATCGATCTCAAAGCGGGCCACCAAGGTGGCCTCCGTTGCCGTGATGCTTGCCTGCTTCAGGAGTGCGTCGTGGGTACTCATGGCTCAATCCTGCTCCGCGGCTTCCCTGCCGTCCACCCCTAAAAGGGTCCTGGACCTGCTTTCGGCCAGGCCGTCCGACCCAGCGGCAGGGGCCCGCGCGGCAGCTTTGGAGCCCTCCGGCCGAACCGATACGATGGACGGTGGCTGGCTGTGGTCCCCGTACGCCACAAGCTATGAAGCCTCAACAATGAATAGGAGACCCCCGTGTCAGATGCCCAGCAGATCACCCTCATCGTCGATGGCGAAGAGACCAAGGTGACGGAGGGGACTACCGGGGCGGAACTCTTCTTCGAACGGCGCGACGTCGTCGTCGCCCGGGTGAACGGTGAACTCAAGGACCTCGACCAGGTGCTGCCCGAAGGCGCCGACATCGAAGGCGTCACCATCGATTCCCCGGACGGACTCAACGTCCTCCGGCACTCCACCGCCCATGTCATGGCGCAGGCCGTGCAGCAGTTGCGCCCCGATGCGAAGCTCGGCATCGGCCCGTACATCACCGACGGCTTCTACTTCGACTTCGACGTTGCCGAAGCCTTCACCCCGGAGGACCTGCGCACCCTCGAAAACATGATGCAGAAGATCATCAACCAGAACCAGAAGTTCGTGCGCCGGGTGGTCAACGAGGACGAGGCCCGTGAAGCGATGGCCAACGAGCCCTACAAGCTTGAACTTCTCGGCAAGAAGAACGACGCCTCCGACGCCGGCGAGGGCGTCAACGTCGAGGTCGGCGCCGGGGACATCACCATCTACGACAACGTTGACCGCAAGAGCGGCGACACCGTGTGGTGCGATCTCTGCCGCGGCCCGCACCTGCCCAACACCAAGCTGATTTCCAACGCCTTCGCATTGACCCGTTCCTCGGCCGCCTACTGGCTGGGCAACCAGAACAACCAGCAGTTGCAGCGCATCTACGGCACCGCCTGGCCCACCAAGGACGCCCTCAAGGCCTACCAGGAGCGCATCGCCGAGGCCGAGCGCCGCGACCACCGCAAGCTCGGCGCCGAACTGGACCTGTTTTCCTTCCCGGACGAGCTGGGCTCCGGCCTGCCCGTGTTCCACCCCAAGGGCGGCATCATCCGCAAGGCCATGGAGGACTACTCCCGCCAGCGCCACGTGGACGCCGGCTACGAGTTCGTCTACACCCCACACATCACCAAGGGCCACCTCTACGAGGTCTCCGGACACCTTGACTGGTACCGCGACGGCATGTTCCCGGCGATGCACATCGACGCCGAGCTGAACGAGGACGGCACCGTCCGCAAGCCCGGCCAGGACTACTACCTGAAGCCGATGAACTGCCCCATGCACAACCTCATCTTCCGCTCGCGCGGACGTTCCTACCGGGAACTGCCGCTGCGGCTTTTCGAGTTCGGTTCCGTCTACCGCTACGAGAAGTCCGGCGTGGTGCACGGACTGACCCGCGTCCGCGGCATGACACAGGACGACGCCCACATCTACTGCACCAAAGAGCAGATGAAGGACGAGCTCACCTCCACCCTGAACTTCGTCCTGGGCCTCCTGAAGGACTACGGGCTGGACGACTTCTACCTGGAACTGTCCACCAAGAACGAAGACAAGTTCGTCGGTGACGACGCCGTCTGGGAAGAGGCAACCCGCACCCTTGCCGAGGTCGCCGAGGCCTCCGGGCTGGAACTGGTTCCGGATCCGGGCGGAGCGGCGTTCTACGGTCCGAAGATCTCCGTGCAGGCGAAGGACGCGCTGGGCCGGACCTGGCAGATGTCCACCATCCAGCTGGACTTCAACCTCCCCGAGCGTTTCGAACTCGAGTACCAGGCCGCCGACGGCACCCGCCAGCGTCCGGTCATGATCCACCGCGCGCTCTTCGGTTCGGTGGAGCGCTTCATGGGCGTGCTCACCGAGCACTACGCCGGGGCCTTCCCGGCGTGGCTCGCGCCGGTCCAGGTGGTCGGCATCCCGGTCGCCGAGGCGTTCAACGACTACATGTTCGACGTCGTGGACCAGCTCAAGGCCGCAGGCATCCGTGCCGAGGTGGACATTTCCTCGGACCGCTTCCCGAAGAAGATCCGCACCGCCAGCAAGGACAAGATCCCCTTTGTCTTGATCGCCGGCGGCGAGGACGCCGAAGCCGGCGCGGTGTCGTTCCGCTTCCGTGACGGCAGCCAGGACAACGGCGTGCCGGTTGCCGAAGCCGTCCGCCGGATCGTCGACGCCGTCAAGAACCGCGAGAGCTGACAGGCAACCGGCGTCCACGTCAGGAGAACAGTGCAGGAGGACACAGGCGTGAGCCCTGAATACCCCGGCGATGCCGAAGTTACTGACGACTTCGGCCTGGCAGGCGTTCCCGACGCCTTCCAGCGCCTGTGGACTCCGCACCGCATGGCCTACATCAAGGGCGGCCAGCAGCAGTTCAAGGACCAGGACGACTGCCCCTTCTGCGTTGCGCCTGCCCGCAGCGACGAGGAATCGCTCATCGTCTACCGCGGCAGGACCTGCTTCGTGGTGCTCAACCTCTTCCCGTACAACCCCGGCCACCTGCTGGTCTGCCCCTACCGCCATGTGCCTGACTACACGGACATCACGGTCGAGGAAACATCGGAGATGGCCGAACTGACGCAGACCGCGATGCGGGTGCTGCGGAAAGTGGCCAACCCCAGCGGCTTCAATCTGGGCATGAACCAGGGCGTCACGGGCGGCGCGGGAATCGCGGCCCACCTGCATCAGCACGTGGTTCCGCGCTGGGGCGGGGATGGCAACTTCTTCCCGATCATCGCCCAGACCAAGGCCATCACCCAGACCCTCGACGAAGTGAGGCAGCAGGTGGCCGACGCCTGGCCGGGGGAGACGGATGCTCAATAGGCACGCCCGCGGTTTCTTCACCGCATTCTTCGCGCCCATAGCCCGCTTCCTCCTCAGCCGTGGTGTCTCCCCGGACGTCGTGACAATCGTCGGCACCGCGGGCGTCGTGTCGGGCGCCCTGGTGCTCTACCCCCTGGGTGAGCTTTGGTGGGGGTCCCTGCTGGCCGCGGTCTTCGCGCTGTCCGACGTCGTGGACGGAATCATGGCGCGCCAACAGGGCCGCAGCGGTTCCTGGGGGAACTTCCTCGACTCCACGCTGGACCGCATCGCCGACGGCGCGATCTTCGCCGGCGTCTCCATCTGGTTCTTCACCGGCGGCGCCGACCGGCCGATCGCTCTGGCCTCCCTTGCCTGCCTTGTGCTGGGCATGGTGGTCTCCTACGCCAGGGCGAAGGCAGAGTCCCTTGGTTTCCACGCCAACGTCGGCATCGCCGAACGCGCCGAACGGCTGATTTCGGTGCTTCTGGTCACCGGCCTCACCGGACTTGGACTGCCCCCTGTGGTCCTGTTCGTGACCCTCGTGGCCCTTGCCATCGCCACCGCCGTCACCGTCGTACAGCGCATGGCTGCCGTACGCCGCCAGTCTTTGGCCGCGGTCGACGGCGGCGCCTCCGCCTGAGCGGATCCGCGCCCCCGGAACAGGGGGCAGCAGGCACCTTTTCCTGCGCCGGGTCACGAAGTGCAAGCCCCCCGCCGCAGGGGACTAGTATTGAAGTACTTGGTCAATACGGCCTGGAAATCCGGCGCGCTTCGAGTGGCTCCCGTCCGCATGCGCCCGGGCAGAAGGTCTTCTATCTACCCATAGGGGTTTTTGTGTCTACACCTGATGTAAGCAACGAAGCCGGCTCGTCCGCAGCGTCCGTGACGGGCAGCAGCCGCGTGAAGCGGGGCATGGCTGAGATGCTCAAGGGCGGCGTCATCATGGACGTTGTCAACGTCGAACAGGCCCGCATCGCCGAAGATGCCGGTGCTGTTGCCGTGATGGCCCTTGAACGTGTTCCCGCTGACATCCGCGCCCAGGGCGGCGTGTCCCGCATGTCCGATCCCGACATGATCGATCAGATCATCGAGGCCGTGTCCATCCCGGTGATGGCCAAGGCCCGCATCGGCCACTTCGTCGAGGCCCAGGTCCTGCAGTCCCTGGGTGTCGACTACATCGACGAGTCCGAGGTCCTGACCCCGGCCGATTACATCAACCACATCGACAAGTGGAACTTCACTGTTCCCTTCGTCTGCGGTGCCACCAACCTCGGTGAGGCCCTGCGCCGCATCAACGAAGGTGCTGCGATGATCCGTTCCAAGGGCGAGGCCGGCACCGGCGACGTCTCCAACGCCACTGGCCACATGCGCCAGATCCGTGCGGAAATCGCCAAGCTCTCGGCCCTGCCCGAAGACGAACTGTACGTTGCCGCCAAGGAACTGCAGGCCCCGTACGAACTGGTCAAGGAAGTCGCCGCCACCGGCAAGCTCCCCGTGGTGCTCTTCACCGCCGGCGGCATCGCCACCCCGGCAGACGCCGCCATGATGATGCAGCTCGGCGCTGACGGCGTGTTCGTCGGCTCGGGCATCTTCAAGTCCGGCAACCCGGCCCAGCGCGCCGCCGCCGTCGTAAAGGCCACCACCTTCTACGACGACCCGGACGTCATCGCCAAGGTCTCCCGCGGCCTGGGCGAAGCCATGGTGGGCATCAACGTCGACGAGATCCCCCAGCCGCACCGCTTGGCTGAGCGCGGCTGGTAGTCCTCCGGCTTCCAGCAACAACCACGACGGCGGCGGGTCACCTGTGTTGGTGACCCGCCGCCGTCGTTGTTTCCGGATCGATTGCTCCGTAGGTGTCGTTATGGACGTCCAAAACGACACCTACGGAGCAGTCGATGGGGCTATTCCAGGCCGCGGCGCTTTAGCAGGGGTTCCAGCTCCGCATCGCGGCCCCGGAAGGCGCGGAAGGAGTCCATGGGGTCGCGGCTGTTTCCTCGCGAGAGCAGTTCGGCGCGGAAGGTGTCGCCGTTGGCACGGGTGAGGCCGCCGTTCTCCTTGAACCATTCGACCGTGTCCGCGTCCAGGACCTCGCTCCAGATGTAGGAGTAGTAACCCGCCGAGTAGCCGTCGCCCGCGAAGATGTGCTGGAAGTACCCCGTGCGGTAGCGCGGCGGAATCAGGGCGTGCGCCACGCCGGCAGACGCGAGGGCCTTGGCTTCGAAGTCGAGGACGTCCTCGGGGATGCCGGAATCGTCGAGCACATGCCACGCCAGATCCAGCAGCGCGGCTCCGAGGTACTCCGTGGTGGCGAATCCCTCGCCCCAGAGCCGGGAATCCTCAAGTCGGCTGACGGTTTCGTGGGGGAGCTGCTCGCCGGTGCGGTAATGGCGGGCGTAGTTGGCCAGCACCTCCGGCCACATGATCCACATTTCGTTCACCTGCGAGGGGTACTCCACGAAGTCCCGCGGGACTTCCGGCCCGGAGAACCGCGGGTACGTGACCTTGGAGAGCAGCCCGTGCAGCGCGTGGCCGAACTCGTGGAACACCGTGCGGACTTCGTCGAGGGTCAGCAGGGTTGCATCCCCGGCCGGCGGTTTGGAGATGTTCAGGGTGTTGATCACCACCGGCTTGGCGTCCAGGAGAACCGACTGTTCCACCAGTGAATTCATCCAGGCCCCGCCGCGCTTGGTATCCCTGGCGTAGTAGTCGCCGAGGAACAGGCCCAGGCCGGTGCCGTCGGCATCGAAGACCTCCCAGACCCGCACATCCGGGTGATACCCGGCAAGATCACCGCGTTCCCGGAAGCCCAGGCCATAGAGCTTGTTCGCCGCGAAGAAGACCCCGTCCGTGAGCACGCGGTCCAGTTCGAAATACGGCCGAAGGGCCTGCTCGTCCACCTCGTACCGTTCGCGCCTCACCTTGGCGGAGTAGAAAGCCCAGTCCCAGGCCTCCAGCGGATGCCCGGCGCTTTCCGCCAGCGCTGCGGCTTCGGCGTCGGCGTTACGAACCGCGGCCGGTGCCAGGCGGTTCAACATGCTTTCGACGGCGGGGTAGTCCGGTGCGGTCTGCCGCTCGACCACCAGTTCGGCGTAGTTCGCGAAGCCCAGCAGGGCCGCCTTCTCCGCGCGCAGGCGGGCCAGGGCCAGGACCAGCTCCCGGACGTCCAGCGGGCCGCCGTCGGTGCCCCTGCCGATGGACGCCTCATACAGACGCCGCCGCAGCTCCCGGTTTTCGAGCGAGGACATCGCTGCCTGGTTGCTCGGCTGGATCAGCGTCAGTAGGTATTTCCCCTCGTGGCCCGCCGCGCGCGCTGCCTCGGCGGCGCTGGCGATGTCGTCTTCAGGGAGGCCCGCCAGTTCCGCGGCAGCTTCGACGAGGACCGCGCCCGCCTTCATCGCTTCCTTGGTCCGCTGGCCGAACTCCGTGCCGAGGCGTGAAAGCTCCGCGTTGAGCTTCCGGAGCCGGTCCTGGTCCGCCGGGTCCAGCTGGATTCCGGACTGCCTGAACTCGCGCAGGTATTCCTCCACCAGGCGCCGCGACTCGGCGTCGAGTCCGGCGGTATCGATCGCGGCGAAACGTTCGTAGAGCGCTCTGTTGAGGTAGATCGCGTCCCGGTGCGCCGTCAGCTTGGGCATAAGCGCCGTTTCGAGCTCCCGGATGGATTCGGTGGCGTCAGCCGAAACCAAGGTGAAGAAGGAGTTCACGGCACGGCCCAGCAACTGGCCGGAGCGTTCCATCGCGGCAGCAGTGTTCGCGAAGTCGGCCGGCCCGGGATTCGAAATGACCGCCTCGATCTCGGCAAGCTGACCGGCCAGCCCGGCGTCGATGGCGTCCGCGTAGTGCTCGTCTTCGATCGCTGCGAACGGCGGCAACTGGTAGGGAAGGTCGCTGGGGGTTAGCAGGGGGTTGCTGGAAGTAGCCATGAAGCAACACTTTCACGAGTGAGGCGCAGCTCACAAGGCATGTCCGCAGGGATGCAACAATTGGCCCTATGCGGGAAAGCTCCACGGAAAGGGCCGCAATGAGCATTGCGGTCATCGGTGGCGGGATCGCCGGGCTCGCGACGGCCGCCGGGCTCGCCAAGGCGGGGGCCGCCGTCGAAGTCTTCGAACGCTCTTCACGGGACGCGGTGCCCGGGGCCGGGATCTCGCTGTTCCCGAACTCACGAGCGGCCATGCGCACCATTGGCCTGCTGGACGGCTACGAGCAGTTGCCCCACGGGCCCGGCGCCGGAATCCGGACCGTCATGCGCCGGCCCGATGGAAAGGTGGCGCTGTCCTTCCCTGCGTGGGCGCGCCCCCAGGTGCGGATGTTCCACCGCAGCGCGCTGCGGGAGTTCCTGCTGGAATCCTGCAGCGGGATTCCCATCCACTGGGACACGGCGGTCACCGTGGACGACGACGGCGACAAGCTCCGCCGTGCCGTGCTCACCGCCGCCGACGGGCAGCAGAGTTCCTGGGACCTTGTGGTGGCAGCTGACGGCTTGCGCAGCACGACCCGGCGGTTCCTGTCGCTGGACCCGGGCCTGCGGTACGCCGGATACACAGCCTGGCGCGGAGTGACCCGCGGCCCCGCGGACACCGGCGGTACGGCGGGCGAAGACTGGGGCAGCCGCCAGCGCTTCGGCACCGTGCCCTTGGCGGATGGCCGGGTCTACTGGTTCGCCGTCGCCACCAAGGACGAAGGCCGGACGGCGGCCGCCGACGGTCTGGCCTCGGAAAAGGAAGCGGCGGAACGGGAATTTGCGTCGTGGTACACGGCAGCGCGGACCCTGATCGCCGGCACGGACGAAGCCGAGGTATTGCGGCACGATCTCTACGACCTTGCCAGGCCCCTGCACGCGTTCCACCGCGGGCGCGTGGCGCTTGCCGGAGATGCGGCACACGCCATGACGCCCGATCTCGGGCAGGGCGCCGGCGCCGGCCTCGAGGACGCCGCCGCGCTGACCGCACTGGTGCGAAGCGCCTTGGCGGGCGGGGCTGCGGGACCGGACACCGACGTCGTCGGGCTGCTTGGGAGGTACTCGCGCCTGCGGGCACCCAAGGCCGCGCGGCAGCTCCGCGCCTCCAGGCTCATGGGCCGGCTGGCCCAGCGCGATCGGAAAGCCTGGAGGCCCGGCGGCTAGTTCTGCTTGAACACCAGGGACATCGGCGTTGCCTGGGCGCCCTGGCCCTGCGGGTTGTCCTTGAAGATGGCCTGGATGGTTTCCTTCGGCAGGTCGGTATCGTGGCCCATGGCCACCACGCCGAGGTCGTTCGCGTCCATGATGGACGTTCCGGCGAAGTTCGCGGCGTACTCTGCCGGGACCCGCTCACGGACCAGGGCGCTGATCCGGCGCGCGACAGCCTCAGGATCCTTCGGGGCCAGCTTCACCGAGTTTGCGGAGGAGCCAAGGCTGTACGGAGTGGCGCCGTCGATCGCGTTGATGTTGTGGCCGACCACGTCGTAGAACACGCCGCTCTTGCCCTGAAGTTTGCCGACGACGCTCGCGGCAGCAGCCTTCACGATCAGGGGCAGGCCCACCTCGTTGATGGCGATCTGCATGGACCAGGGGCTGCCCAGGCCGATGCCCGCAGGGGTCCGCTTGACGAACTTGCTCAGCACGCGGGCGGCCGGGGTGACCTTGATTTCCCACACCGGGAAGGAGCGGCCTTGGGTGATGGCCACGATCTTCTCGCTCACCAGCAGGTACCACGGGGCCGAGGCGACGGCCTTGCGGGTTGCTTCGTCGGCCGTGTCCAGGCCCTCGAAGAAGCGGTTCACGTAGGAGAGGACCTCAGGATCAAGGTCCGTTTCGCGCTTGAACACGCCGGTCTGCAACGGATAGCGCCGGAAGGTCTCGCCGCCCACGGCTTCCGGAACCGTGATGTCGAGTTCCTTGCCGGGGTTCGCCTCGTAGTCGCTCTTGTTCTCCTTCACGTCCGACGGAGCCTCGTTGGTGTCGATGAACTCGCGGAACCACAGCTCGACGTTCAGCAGGCGCCAGAAAATCATGGTGTCGGCGTCGTTCTTGTCGTTGAGGTACTCCTCGAATGCCGTCAGGACGGCCTCACGGTTCCAGTACGGGCGCTCAGCGAAGGAGTTGGACATGAAGATCTTGTACAGGCGCTCCTTCATCAGCTTGAACCATTCGGCTTCGGGCGTGGTGAAGCCGATCTTGTTCCGGCGGTTGCTGATCTTCTCCGGCAGCAGGCCACGGGTGGCGTCGCGCAGGATCCGCTTGTTCCAGCCACCCTTGATGATGGCTTCGTCGGACAGGCTGAACAGGAACTTGACCACTTCCTTGTCCAGGAACGGCACACGGCCTTCCAGGGAGAAGCGCATGGTGTTCTTGTCCTCGTAGCGCAGCAGCGAGGGCAGCGACTTGTGGAAGAGGTCGTCGATCAGGCGCAGCTTCATGTTGTCCGGGATGTTGCTGAAGCTTTCGCCCTTGAAACGGCCGGTGAAGCCCTTGTTCAGCAAGGAGGACATGGCCACGGTCTTCTTGGCGGTCAGCTTGCCCTGCAGGCGGAAGCGGCCCAGGCGGTAGAAGATGTCCAGGGAGGACGTGGCTTCCTTCAGGAGGGTCTTGTAGTCGCCCTTGGCCTTGAGCTGGCGCAGGTACGCGAAGTAATAGGGGATATACCCTGCCATCATCTCGTCCGCGCCCTGACCATCCAGCAAGACCGTTACGTGCTTTGAGGCTTCCTTCATCACGCAGTACTGGGCATACGGGCCCGAGGAGATGATGGGCTCCTCCATGGTGCGGACGAAGTCGTCCAGGTCCGCGGCAAATCCATCCGGCGTCGGCAGGATCTTGTGGGCCTGGATGTTGCCGCTGCACTTGGCGATCGCGGCGTCGGCGTAGTGCTCTTCGTCGTTGATCGAGTTCGGGAAGACCGCGCTGAAGGTGTTCTGCTTGGCGCCCAGGGAATCCGTTGCCTCGGCCTTCTCCTGCATGAGCTTGTTGATCGTCACCACAACGGCGGAGGAATCCAGTCCGCCCGAGAGGGCCGAGCCCAGCGGAACCTCGGACTTCAGGCGCATGCGGATGGCCTCGGTGAAGCGGGTCCGGTACTCCTCGGTGACCTCGGGAGTGTAGGGGCGGTTGACCTTGGAGAGTTCCTCGAGTTCTTCGCGCAGGCGAGTGAAGGCGCTGATGCTGTACTTGCCCGTGGCGTTGTCGATGGTCATCATCTCGCCGGGCTGCAGCTTGAACACGCCGTCGAAGAAGGTTTCCGCGGAATCATCGTGGATGCGGTACTGCAGGTAGCGGTAGAGGATGCGCTCGTTGGGCTTGCGCTCGATCTTGCCGCTCTGCAGCAGGGGCTTGATTTCGGAAGCGAAGATGATCTTCGGAGCCTCGTCCGTGCCGGCGTTGGCCCAGTAAACGGGCTTGATGCCGAAGTGGTCGCGGGCCAGCACCGTGACATTCTTCTTCTTGTCGAGGATGGCCAGGCCGAACATGCCGTTGAAGCGGTCGAACGCCTCCGTGCCCCACTGCTCGTAGGACTGCAGCACCACCTCGGTGTCCGACTGGGTGCGGAAGGCGCGGCCCAGGCCTTCGAGTTCGGCGCGGAGCTCCAGGTAGTTGTAGACCTCGCCGTTGTAGACCAGCACGGTGTCACCGTCGGCGCTGATCATCGGTTCCTGGCCGTGCGCGACGTCGATGATGGACAGCCGGCGGTGGGCGAGCCCCACGTTCCCTTCGGTGAAGTAGCCCTCGCCGTCGGGGCCGCGATGCTCGATGCAGTCATTCATGACCTTCAGCAGAGTCTCGTCTTCCCCAAAACCGTGGTAACCGGCGATTCCGCACATAGTGCCTACCTCTTCAATCGTCCTCTGAATCCTTGTCAATGCTACTTGCTGACCGTCGGCGGGCCTTGCGGGCGCCGGCCCGCGCGCCCTCCACCCCTAGAATGTTCTGGTGAACAATCCGCAGATTTCCTCCCCGCTGGTCGGTGTGCTCGCGCTGCAGGGCGACGTGCGCGAACACCTCCACGCCCTCGAAGCCGTGGGCGCGCGCGCCATCGGCGTCCGCCGCCCATCGGAACTGGCCGCCGTCGACGGCTTGGTGATTCCCGGCGGGGAATCGACCACCATCGACAAGCTTTCCCGCATCTTTGAACTCGCCGAACCCATCAAGGAGCGGATTGCCGCCGGAATGCCGGTATACGGTTCCTGCGCCGGCATGATCCTGCTGGCCAACGAGATCGCGGACCCGGCCAAGGACCTCGAAGGCCGGCCACAGCAAAGCTTCGGCGGCCTGGACATCACGGTCCGCCGCAACGCCTTCGGCCGGCAGCGCGAATCCTTCGAAACGGACCTGGATTTCAAAGGCCTGGATTTCAGCGCGGGCGAGGCCGGCGTGGACCCGGTGCACGCCGTGTTCATCCGCGGCCCGTGGGTGGAACGGGTGGGTCCGGAGGTCGAAATCCTGGCCCAGGTGGAGCCGGACAAGGCCCGCCACACGGATACTTTGCACGGGTTGGCTAGAATTGTTGCCGTGCGCTCCGGCAATTTGCTGGCCACCTCCTTCCACCCGGAAGTGACGGGCGAGAAGCGCATCCACGAACTTTTCATTCGAATGATCAGAGGAGAAGCGTAAGAGCATGTCAGGCCACTCCAAATGGGCGACCACCAAGCACAAGAAAGCCGTCATTGACGCCAAGCGTGCAAAGTCGTTCGCCAAGCTGATCAAGAACATCGAAGTCGCTGCCCGCATGGGCGGCCCGGACCTGGCCGGAAACCCGGGCCTGGAACTGGCCGTCACCAAGGCCAAGAAGACCTCGGTGCCCAACGACAACATTGACCGCGCCATCAAGCGCGGTGCCGGCCTCACCGGTGAAGTCGTCGACTACACCGAGATCATGTACGAAGCCCGCGGACCGCAGGGTTCGGCGCTGCTCATCGAGTGCCTGACGGACAACAAGAACCGTGCGGCCTCCGAAGTCCGCCTTGCGATTTCGCGCAACGGCGGCACCATCGCCGACCCCGGTTCCGTGAGCTACCTCTTCACCCGCAAGGGCGTCGTCAGCCTGCCGAAGAACGGCCTGGGCGAAGACGACATCCTCATGGCCGTGCTGGACGCCGGCGCCGAGGAAGTCAAGGACAGCGGCGAGAACTGGGAAGTCCACTCCGAGCCCGGTGACCTCCAGGCCATCCGGGATGCCCTGACCGGGGCCGGCATCGAGTATGAAAGCGACGAAGCCGAATTCGTGCCGTCCATGGAGGTCCAGCTCGACCTCGACGGCGCCAAGAAGTTCCTGAAGCTCGTCGACGCGCTCGAAGAACTCGACGACGTTCAGAACGTCTACACGAACGCCGACATGAGCGATGAGGTCCAAGCGGCCCTCGACGCCGAATAAGCTGGGAGCTCCAGCACAAAGCAACAGGAAGGCCCGGACTTGACTCTTCGCGTATTGGGAGTCGATCCGGGCCTTACCCGTTGCGGCATCGGGGTCGTCGACGTCGAACGGAACCGCCGGGCGACCATGGTCGCCGTGGGGGTAGTGGGGACGTCCCCGGAGGAGACGCTGGACCGCCGCCTGCTCGTGATCGCCGAGGCGATCGATGAGTGGCTCGACCTGTACAAGCCGGACGTGATGGCGGTGGAACGCGTCTTCTCGCAGCTCAACGTCAGCACGGTGATGGGCGTGGCCCAGGCGTCCGGCGTCGTGATTGCTGCCGCCGCGCGCCGCGGCATCCCGGTGGCGCTGCACACGCCGTCGGAAGTGAAGGCCGCTGTCACCGGCAGTGGCGGTGCCAACAAGGACGCCGTCACCAAGCTGATCACCAAGATCCTGCGCCTTGACGCACCGCCGCGTCCCGCCGATGCCGCAGACGCCCTCGCGCTGGCTGTGACGCACGCCTGGCGGGCGGGGAGCGGGGCCGCCGCGGCCACCACAGGTCCGGGCAGCAGCGCCCTGACACCGGCCCAGCGCGCCTGGGCCGAGGCCGAAGCCAAAGCGCGCCGCGGCCGCTGAATGTCGCTGGCCCTTGCTAGGGTATTCGTAGATATGTTCGGATAGTCAGCTTGACTTCAGTTGACGCAGTTCAGTTCAGGAGCCGGCTTTGATCAGTTTTCTTCGCGGAACGGTGGCGCACGTGGGTCTGTCCACTGCGGTCATCGACCTCAACGGCGCCGGAATGGCCGTGTTCGCCACGCCGCAGACCCTCAGCGGCCTTCACGTCGGCGAGGAAGCGAAGCTGTTCACCTCCCTCATCGTCAGGGAAGACTCGCTGACCCTTTTCGCATTCGCCGACGACGACGAACGCGAGGTTTTCGAGGTCCTGCTCAGTGTCAGCGGGGTCGGGCCGCGGCTGGCCCTTGCGGTCCTTGCGGTCCACGACCCCGAGACGATCCGCGTGGCCGCGCACAGCGGGGACGGCAAGGCGTTCACCAAGGTTCCCGGCATCGGCCCGAAGGTGGCTGGCCGGATCGTCCTGGAACTGTCCGGAAAGCTGGTGCCGCACGGCACGGGGCCGGCTCCCGTGAAGGCGGCAGTCTCCCAGGCCGACTGGAAGCCGCAGGTTGTGGCGGCGATGACCAGCCTCGGCTGGTCCGAAAAGGACGCAGGCGGCAGCATCGACAAAGCGATGGCCGATTCGCCGGATCTCGCGCAGGCCGGCGACGTCGCCCAGATCCTCCGCGCCACGCTGCGCTGGCTCGGCCAGGACGGCGCACGGGCCGGGAACAGGGTAGGCAGCCGTGGCTGAAGCCTCCCTTGTCTCCGGCGGCGAGGAGCCGGAAGAGCGGATCATCGAGGCAGCCCTCCGTCCGAAGAACCTGCACGATTTCGTGGGACAGCACCGCGTGCGCAAGCAGCTGGCCCTGGTGTTGGAGGCCTCCCGCATGCGCGGCCGCAGCGCGGACCATGTGCTGCTCTCCGGCCCGCCCGGCCTCGGCAAGACTACGCTGTCGATGATCATCGCCGCGGAGATGAACGTTCCCCTGCGGATCAGCAGCGGCCCGGCCATCCAGCACGCGGGTGACCTCGCCGCGATCCTGTCCTCCTTGTCCGAGGGCGAGGTCCTGTTCCTCGATGAAATCCACCGGATGTCCCGGCCCGCGGAGGAAATGCTCTACATGGCCATGGAGGACTTCCGTGTGGATATCGTGGTGGGCAAGGGCGCTGGTGCCACGGCCATTCCGCTGGAGCTGCCGCCCTTCACCTTGGTGGGCGCCACCACCCGCGCGGGCCTCCTGCCCGGTCCGCTGCGTGACCGCTTCGGTTTCACCGGGCACCTGGAGTTCTATTCGGTGGAGGAGTTGGAGTTGGTGCTCCGCCGTTCGGCCGGACTGCTCGAGCTGAAAGTGAACTCGGCAGGATTCCGCGAAATCGCCGGCCGTTCGCGCGGAACGCCCCGTATTGCCAACCGCCTGCTCCGGCGCGTCCGGGACTGGGCGCTGGTGCATGGTGTCGAACAGATCGATGCCCGCGCCGCGTCCGCTGCCCTGGACATGTACGAGGTGGACCAGCGGGGGCTGGACCGCCTGGACCGCTCGGTCCTCGATGCCCTCATCACCAAGTTCAACGGCGGCCCGGTGGGGCTCTCCACGCTGGCCATCGCCGTCGGCGAAGAACCCGAGACCGTGGAAACCGTGGCCGAGCCCTTCCTGGTACGGGAGGGACTCCTGGGCCGGACCCCGCGGGGGAGGATCGCCCTGGCCCCGGCCTGGACGCATCTTGGCTATGCCGTGCCGGCGGGCGTATTCGGGCAGGACCCGCTGGAACTTTTCGGCGAGGAAGACGACGCGGAGCAGCGTATCGAATCCGGTTTGTAACCCTGCTCCCAGCTTTTCCCCCTAGACTGGTATGACGCTCGGCACGTTCGAGCCCATGGAGTCATGCCCGCCAACCGGCGCGCATTGTCCAGCCTGTCGGGGGATTTCTCCGCTTGCCGGATCCACCAGGGGAACGATGCCGTGAACCACAACGTATGCAAAGAAATGGAACTTCCTCGTGGATGTAATGAACATTCTGCTGTTTGTCCTTCTTGGCGTCTTCATCTTCATGATGTTCCGCCGCAACAAGAAGACGCGTGAGCAGCAGGCCAAGCTGCAGTCGCAGTTCGCCCCGGGCGTGGACGTCATGACCAGCTTCGGGCTGTTCGGCCGCATCGTGTCGATGGATGACGCCGAGAACAAGGTGGTCCTCGAACTGTCCCCCGGAAACCTCGCCACCGTGCACCGCCAGGCCGTGACCAAGGTCATCGAAGCCCCCGAGGCTGCCTCCGTCGAGGTCCCGGATGACGCTTCTTCCCTCGACGAGGCCCAGGCCGGTCCCGTGGTGGATCCCGCGGAGACCCCGGAAGAGTCCATCAAGCGCCTCAACGGTGAGGACAAGAAGGACAACTAGTCCTGCGCCTCTTCAGGGCGGACACGTTCCCAAGGCAATGACCTGCCGTCGGCCGGCGCTTACAAGTGACGGCCGGCGGTAGCTCCGTCACTACAGGAAGATCGAACATGGCACGAACCGGCCGCAAGAACCCAGCCCGCAGGGTGCTGATCTGGCTTGTCGCAATTTTCGCTGCGCTGACCGCTGTCCTTGGCGGCGGCGTCATCGCGGGCCACGCAAGTTGGGCTCCGAAGCTCGCACTGGACCTCGAGGGCGGCACCCAGATGATCCTGGCGCCCAAGGTGGAAGGCTCATCGGAAATCAACGAGGACCAACTGAACCAGGCCGTGGCGATCATCCGCCAGCGCGTGGACGGTTCCGGCGTCGCCGAAGCCGAAATCAGCACCCAGTCCGGGCGCAACGTGGTGGTCAGCCTTCCGGGGACGCCCTCCAAGGAAACCCGCGCCCTGATCCAGGCTTCTGCCGACATGAACTTCCGCCCGGTCATCGCGGCAGGGGACGGCGCCGCCGTTCCCGTGGCGTCCCGGACGAAGGAAGCCGACCTGCCCAAGCCCACGGCGAAGCCCACCAACGCCAGCGACAACAACTGGGTCACGGCCGATGTCTACAAGGCCTTCGAAGCACTGGACTGCGTCAACCGGTCCCAGGACAAGCAGGAGCGTTCCGACCCGGCCAAGCCGCTGGTCACGTGTGAACCGGCCACTGCCCAGTCCCCGGCCGTCAAGTACATCCTCGGCCCGGTGGAGGTGAAGGGACAGGACATCACGTCTTCGACCTTCAGCCCGGTCCAAGGCGCCCAGGGTTCCGTTACCAACGACTGGGGCGTGAACATCACCTTCAACGAGGCCGCAACCAAGACCTTCAAGTCGGTCACCGAGCGCCTCAACCAGTACTACGTGGCATCCCAGGCCCAGGGCGGCAACGACCCCAAGGCCCAGTTCGCGATCGTCCTGGACGACCAGGTCATTTCCGCACCCCGCTCGCTCGCCGTCATCACCGACGGCCGCCCGCAGATCACCGGCAACTTCACCGAACAGACCGCCAAGGCGCTGTCCGACCAGCTGCGCTACGGTGCCCTGCCCATCAGCTTCGACATCCAGTCCGAAGAGCAGATTTCGGCAACCCTCGGCGGCGAGCAGCTGCGCCTGGGCCTGCTGGCCGGCATCATCGGCCTCCTGCTCGTGGTGGTGTACTCCCTCTTCCAGTACCGGGCGCTTGGCTTCGTTACCATTGCGCTCGCTCGTGGTGGCCGGCGGCCTGACCTACCTCGCCATCGCGATCCTCGGCTGGACCGAGAACTACCGGCTTTCCCTCGCAGGCGTCGCGGGCCTTATCGTCGCCATCGGCCAGACGGCGGACTCGTTCATCGTCTACTTCGAACGTATCCGCGACGAACTGCGCGAAGGCAAGGGCCTGGTTTCCGCCGTCGAGAACGGCTGGAAGCGCGCCAAGCGTACGGTCCTGGCGTCGAAGGCGGTCAACCTCCTGGCTGCGCTCGTGCTGTACTTCGTGGCTGTCGGCAACGTCCGCGGCTTCGCGTTCACGCTCGGCCTGACGGCCCTGGCCGACCTCCTCGTGGTCTTCATGTTCACCCACCCCACCCTGCAGGTGCTGGCCCGCACGAAGTTCTTCGGCGAAGGCCACCGCTTCTCCGGCCTGGACCCGGCCCGGCTCGGCGCCGTCCCGCTGTACCGGGGTGCCGGACGGCTCCGCACACCCACTGAGAAGCCCGCCGTGGTGCGCCCGCGCAACACCGGCGCGGCCGCCGAAGCCGAGCGCCGCATGACCATTGCCGAACGCCGCCTCGCCGAGAAGCAGGGCGAACTGTCCGGATCTTCGAAGGGCAGCCGTTCTTCCAGCGGAACCAAGGAAGGCAAGTAATGACCAGCAGCTTTGCACGCTTCGGCAACGAGCTCTACACCGGGAAACGCTCCTATGACTTCGTTGGAGCCAAGAAGATCTGGTTCCTGGTGGCCGTCGTCGCGATGGCCGTGTCCATCTTCCTCCCGGCGGTCAAGGGCGGTTTCAACCTCGGCATCGAATTCCGCGGCGGCTCCGAATTCACCGTCTCGAATGTGAAGACCACCGACTCGACGCTCGGCGAGAAAGCCGTGCACGCCGTCGTTGCCGGTGCCGTGCCTCGCGTGGCCAACGTCGCCGGCAACACCATGCGGATCCAGACCGACAAGCTCAGCGACGACGAAACCCTGCGGATCAAGGAAGGCCTGACCTCCGCGTACGGCGTCACGGACAACGAGGTCACGTCGACGTTCATCGGTCCCACCTGGGGCCAGGACGTCACCAAGCAGGCACTGATCGGCCTCGCGGTGTTCGTCGGCCTCGCGGCCGTCCTGATGGCCTTGTACTTCCGAACCTGGAAGATGTCCGTCTCCGCCCTGGCTGGCATGGTGGTGACCATGGTCATCACCGCCGGGGTGTACTCGGCCAGTGACTTCGAGGTCACGCCGTCGGCGATCATCGGTTTCCTCACGGTGCTGAGCTACTCCCTGTACGACACCGTGGTGGTCTTCGACAAGATCCGCGAAAACACCTCGGACATCACCACGTCCACGCGGCGGACCTTCGCCGGGGAAGTGAACCTCGCGGTGAACCAGACCCTGGTCCGTTCAATCAACACCATGATGGTTGCCGTCCTGCCGGTTGCCGCGATCCTGTTCATCGGTGCCGGCCTGCTGGGGGCAGGCACGCTGCGGGACCTGTCTCTGGCCCTGTTCGTCGGCATCCTGATCGGTACGGCAGCCACGATCTTCATCGCCGCGCCGCTGTATGCCTGGCTGCGCCAAAACGAACCGGAGCTGGTCAAGCAGGCCAAGAAGGTCGCGTCCCGCCGTGCGGACGCATCAGCGTCCGAAAGCGAGCCCGCCACCGCCTGAGCCTTCCGCTTCATTGAAGGGCCGGCCACCGCATGCCGCGGTGGCCGGCCCTTGGCGTTTCCGTCATGTTGCCGGCGGTTCCCGATGGATGCCCAGGCAGGAATAGACTGGGTTAATTAATTCGTTCGTGAGGGGACATCTGTGGAGGAACGTACGACGTCGGCGCCACCGGCAGGCGGGGAGAACGGCTTGGACCGTGCCTCCGGGGCTGCCTCGGCGCTGTCGGCAGGTACCGCAGGCGGCGTGCCTGTGGACAGCTTCGGTATCCGTCCGACCTTCCCCGGCCGGCGCGAACGAACGCGGTCCCGGCTCGCGCGGCTGACCGGCCGCGGCGTCGCCACTTACTCGCCGATCCTCGAACCCCTCCTGCGGACCGTGCGTGCGAACAACCCCAAGGAAGACTTCGACCTCATCCAGCGGGCCTTCGCGGTGGCCGAACGCAGCCACCAAGGCCAGAAGCGCAAGAGCGGCGATCCCTACATCACCCACCCGGTGGCCGTCGCCACCATCCTGGCCGAGCTCGGCATGACCGGAACCACCCTCGCGGCGGCCCTGCTCCACGACACGGTTGAAGACACCCCCTACACCCTGGGCGACCTCACCCGGGATTTCGGACCGGAAGTCGC
The DNA here is from genome assembly GCF_056279005.1 of Arthrobacter sp. TE26545. Next base: position 2,120,736 of record NZ_JBWBQM010000001.1, on the reverse strand, counting down.
GATGCTGGTGGACGGCGTGACCAAGCTGGACAAGGTCCAGTTCGGCGACGCCGCCCAGTCAGAGACCGTCCGCAAGATGGTCGTCGCGATGGCCAAGGACATCCGGGTCCTGATGATCAAGCTCGCTGACCGCCTGCACAATGCGCGCACCTGGCGGTTCGTCTCCGCCGAGTCTTCCTCCCGGAAGGCCCGCGAAACCCTCGAAATCTTCGCGCCGCTGGCCCACCGCCTCGGCATGAACACCATCAAGTGGGAGCTCGAGGACCTGTCTTTCGCGGCCCTGTACCCCAAGGTGTACGAGGAAATCGTCCGCATGGTGGGGGACCGTACCCCGGAACGCGAGAAGAGCCTCAGCGTAATCCGCAACCAGATTGCCGACGACCTGCGCCTGGCGAAAATCAAGGCCACCATCACCGGCCGGCCAAAGCACTACTACTCCATCTACCAGAAGATGGTGGTCCGCGATAAGGACTTCGACGACATCAACGACCTCATGGGCGTGCGCGTCCTGGTCGACACCGTCCGGGACTGTTACGCGGCACTTGGCACCTTGCACGCGCGCTGGAACCCGCTGCCCGGCCGGTTCAAGGACTACATCGCGATGCCGAAGTTCAACATGTACCAGTCGCTGCACACGACGGTCATTGGCCCCGGCGGCAAGCCCGTGGAAATCCAGATCCGCACGCACGAGATGCACCGCCGCGCCGAATACGGCGTCGCCGCGCACTGGAAGTACAAAGACCAGCCCAACCGGACCGCCGTCGGACCCGGCAGCCCCCGCGACGGCGACATGGGCTGGCTGCGCTCCCTGGTTGACTGGCAGCAGGAAACCTCCGACCCGGGCGAGTTCCTTGACTCGCTGCGTTTCGAAATCAACGCCCGCGAAGTGTTCGTGTTCACCCCCAAGGGCGAGGTCATGGCGCTCCCGGCGGGCTCGACTCCCGTGGACTTCGCCTACGCCGTCCACACCGAGGTGGGCCACCGGACCATCGGCGCACGTGTGAACGGCAAGCTTGTACCACTCAACAGCGAACTCAACCACGGCGACTGGGTGGAGATCTTCACCTCCAAGGCCGAAGGGGCTGGCCCCAGCCAGGACTGGCAGCATTTCGTCAAGAGCGCCCGTGCGCGCAATAAGATCCGCCAGTGGTTCAGCAAGGAACGCCGCGAGGAAGCGATTGAACGCGGCAAGGACCTCCTCACCCGCGCGATGCGGAAGCAGAACCTGCCGCTGCAGCGGCTCATGACCCATGACGCCTTGTCCACCGTGGCTGAGGACTTCCATTACGTGGACATCTCCGGCCTGTACGCCGGAGTGGGTGACGGCCACACCTCGGCCCAGTCCGTCATGGAAAAGCTCATGGAGCACCTTGGCGGGCAGGAATCGCCGGATGAGGAACTGGACGAAGTCAGCGTCCCCACCCAGGTTGCCAAGGCCCGCTATTCGGATTCCGGCGTCATCGTCCGCGGCGTGGGCGACGTCTGGGTGAAGCTGGCACGCTGTTGTACGCCGGTGCCGCCCGATCCCATTCTTGGCTTCGTGACCCGTGGCTCGGGCGTCTCCGTGCACCGCACCGACTGTACCAACGTGGCCGGGCTCAGGGACGAGCCGGACCGGATCGTGGAAGTGGAGTGGGCGCCGACCCAGTCCAGCGTGTTCCTCGTGGAAATCCAGGTGGAAGCACTCGACAGGAAGTCGCTGCTGTCCGATGTGACCCGCGTACTCTCGGACAACCACGTCAACATCCTGGCCGCATCCGTGCATACCTCGAGCGACCGCGTGGCGATTTCCCGTTTCGCCTTCGAAATGGGCGACCCGAAGTACCTCCACCACGTCCTCAGCGCGGTCCGCAGGATCGACGGCGTCTTCGACGTCTACCGGACCACAGGCAACCGGCGCCGCAGCTAGGACCGCGCGGCGGCGCTCATGCCGCACATGTCGACAGCAGGGCCAGCTTTGCCAGGGCGGCCTTCTTGTGCGGCACCCTTGGAGTGGCCTCTACGGCGAGGACGAGCAGGCGCAAACGGATTCCCAGTTCAGTCTTGTCCAGCAGCGCCTGCAGCGCGGGGACGGCGCGCTCGGCCTCGACATGGAGTGCAACATCGACGGCGGTGCGCAGCGGGCTGGTGACCAGGAGGCCGCCGATGCTGACCACATCCATGGGCCCGAGCCGGACTTCGTGCAGGATACAGCCGCGCGTTGAACGGAGGCTGGAGACCCGGTGCTTGGCATCCACCAGCAGCGAGAGGCGCTCGGGGACGGTTCCGCAGCCGAAGATCCAGGCTGCCGTCATGCGCCCGGCAACCACCTTCCGCCGGATGTTCTCCGGCACCACCAGGCCGGCCGCCCGGGCCCGTAGCCGCGGCGTCGCACTGACGCCGGGTGCCGTGAAGCTCTCGCCGTACAGCGGCTGCAGGACGCCGTCGAACGCCATGGACTGCAGCTCGGCGTGACTGAACACATCGTTGGGGAAGTACAGTTCCTGGAACTGGGGTCCCGGATCCGTCGGCGTTGGCGCGCTCATTGAGCCATCATGGCCCGGCGGGCTTAACGCGTACAGGCCCGGTTCCGGTTATGTGGATAACCGGAACCGGGCCTGTCGAAGCGGTACGGTGATCAGGCGGTTCGGGGCCTTAGCCGAGGTCGCTGGCCGAGCGCTGGATCTGGTCGAGCCAGGCTTGGCGGGCCTCAAGCGCTTCGCGGGCTTCCTTGATGCCGCGGGCGTCCCCGGACTTCTCAGCCTTGGCCAGATCTTCCTGCAATCCGGCAATGGCGGCTTCAAGCTGGGCCAGGGCGCTGTTGGTGCGTGCCTTGGTCTCCGGGTTGCTTCGGCGCCACTTGTCGTCCTCAGCGTCGCGCACGGCGTCTTCCACCTTGCGGAGGCCCGCTTCGATGCGGCCCATGTCTGCGCGCGGAACCTTGCCGGCCTCGTCCCAGCGATCACGGATGGACTGCAGGGCCTTCTTGGCCGCGGCCAGGTCGGAGATCGGCAGCAGGGCCTGTGCCTCGGCGATCAGTTCTTCCTTGACCACGAGGTTCGCCGCGTACTGCTGGTCGATTTCCTCATTGGCGGCCTGGCGCTTGCTGAAGAAGACGTCCTGGGCGGCGCGGAAGCGGAGCCAGAGGGCGTCGTCGTCCTTCCGGCTGGCGCGCGGAGTGGCTTTCCACTGGTCCATCAGGCGGCGGTATTCGCCTGCGGTGTAGCCCCAGTCAGTCGAATCGGACAGCGCCTCGGCCTCTGCTATCAGCTTCTCCTTGGCCACCTTGGCTGCGGAGTTGGTGCTGTCCAGCTGGGAGAAGTAGGCGCGACGGTGGCGGTCGAACACGGTGCGGGCTGCACGGAACCGCTTCCACAGGGCATCTTCGTTGCTGCGGCCGAGGCGGATGCCGTTCTTCTGGGCCGTCTTCCAGCTTTCGAAAAGCTCATTCATGCGGGCGCTGGACGTCTTCCACTGCACCTGGGCCGGGTCCTGGCCGGAAATGGCCTCCGCTTCCGCGACGATGGCTTCGCGGGCGGCGAGTTCAGCCGTGCGGGCGGCCTCGTGCGCCGCCTTCTCGGACTGTTCGAGCTCGGCGATCTGCGCAGTCAGGGTGTCGAGCCGCGCCTCTGCGGAGCGGATGTCGCCCACCATGTTGCGTTCGGCAAGCTGCTCGCGCAGGTGGTTCACGGTCTTCTGCATGTCCGTGGCCGGGGCCTTGGATTCGACGCGGTGTTCCAGCAGCACGACCTGTGCCAGGATGTCCTCGAACTTCCGCGCGAAGTAGCCCAGGGCCTCTTCGCGGCTCACTCCGGGGTACTGGCCCACCGGCTGTTCCACGCCGTCGATGGTCAGGAAGACGTGGCCGTCCTCCTCGGCACGGCCCCACTTGGAAGCCTCTGCCAGCGAAACGGCGGACGGCGCGGGAGCGGGTGCCGCGGGGATGACGCTCGGCGCGGCCTTCGGGCGGGCTGCAAACGCCGCCGGGGAGGGGGCGGCCGGACGCGGAGCCTCGGAGGCTTCGGGCGCTGGCGTTTCCGTGGCGGGGAGCTGCTCTGCTTCGTTGGCCGTTACTGCAGTTTCGTCGGATTGCTGACTGTGTGTCACCGCTAAAAGTCTTTCGCTTGGAGGGATTACTAAGGTAACGCGCCGCGCGGCGTGGCCCGGCTGTTTACTTCAGGGAAAACGAGTCTATCGTGACTGTTGCCACAGGGGCGCCGTCTGTCCCGGATCCGCCGGCCTTGACCCCCGCCTTGGCGATCTTCGCCACGGCGTCCAGTCCGCTGGTCACCTTGCCCACGATCGTGTAGCCGCCAGCGCCGTCCGCCGGAATGACGGTGTCTTTGTAGACGATGAAGAACTGGTGCCCGTTCCCGTACGCGTTGTCACCGCTGCGTGCCACGGCGATGGTGCCGGCCGGGTATTTGTTGTCCGCCGGGGTGTTTTCCAGGGGGCCCCAGCGGTAGCCGCTGTCGTCACCGGTGTCCGTGGGCTTGGTGCCGCCGCATTGCAGTACCGCGAAGCTGCTGCCGGTGGTGACCCGCGGGCAGAACAGGCCCTTGTAATAGCCGGAGTCGGCCAGGGACTTGAAGACGGCGGCGGCCTGCGGGGCCTTTTTGCCGTCCAGCGAAACACCTACGGTGGCGCCGTTGAGCTTGAGTTCGCCGGTGAAGGTCTTGCCGGCCGCCGTTTCCGGCTTGGGGATGTCCGGTCCGTTCGACGGCGATGGGCTTGCCGTCGGCGACTTCAGCCCGGCCTGCGCTGCGGCGTATTCGGCTTCCGTCGGATTGGAGTTGAACACGGTGAGCTGGAGGACGACGGCGGCAGCCAGGAAGGCGGCACCGCCGGCGGCCGCGACAATGTTGTCAAGGCGGCGGCGTTTGCCTTGCTCTTGCCGCAGCTCGCGCTTGGCCTCCATCTGCCGGATGCGCCGTTTGGCTTCACGGGTCTCGCGCGGCCTTGTTGCCAAGAGTCCTCCTGCTTGTCTGGACAGCTTCCATTCACGGCGGCCCGCCCGGGCCCGCCGCATTGGATGTGCGGGCACCGGGAAGCATAAACTGGCTGCCGCACATAGTTTATGCATGACTGACTGGACGCAGGCAGGACACGGCTGCCGATTCGGCGCCGGTCCCGGTCCGTCCCGCTGCGCGCAACCTTTGAGGAGAAAATTCCACCATGGCACGTACCGCCTCCCTGTCCGGATTCCCCGAGTGGCTTCCCCAGGAGCGGTTGGTGGAGCTGCACGTGCTCGACACCCTGCGCCGCGTCTTCGAACTCCACGGCTTTTCGTCCATTGAGACCCGTGCCGTCGAAACGGTCGGCCAGCTGCTGCGCAAGGGCGAGATCGATAAAGAGGTCTACGGGCTCAGCCGCCTCCAGGAGGACGAAGAGGAATCGAGGGCCGCCAAGGGCGACCACCACTCCCTTGCGCTGCACTTCGACCTGACGGTGCCGTTCGCCCGCTACGTCGTCGAGAACGCCGGTTACCTGACCTTCCCGTTCCGCCGCTACCAGATCCAGAAGGTCTGGCGCGGTGAACGCCCGCAGGAAGGCCGCGCCCGCGAGTTCACCCAGGCGGACATCGACATCGTCGGCGACGGCGAACTGCCCTTCCGCTATGACGTCGAGATCGCGCTGGTGATTGCCGAAGCCCTGAATGTCCTGCCGATCCCGGACTTCCGTCTGCGGGTCAACAACCGCAAACTGGCCGAGGGCTTCTACCTGGGCATCGGCCTCGAAGACACCGCCGGGGTGCTGCGCAGCATCGACAAGCTCGAGAAGATCGGCGCAGAGAAGGTCGCCGAACTCCTCAAGAGCGAACTCGGCGCCAGCGACGAACAGGCCCGACTCGCCCTCAGCCTTGCGAAGATCCGCACCGAAGACACCTCGTTCGTGGAACAGGTCCGTGCCCTCGGCGTAAGCCACGAGCTGCTCGAGGAAGGCCTCAGCGAACTCGAACAGGTCATTGAGGCCGCCGTGCAGCGCGCTCCGGGCAAGGTGCTCGCGGACCTCAGCATCGCCCGCGGCCTGGACTACTACACCGGCACCGTCGTCGAGACCGTGCTGGTCGGCCACGAGCAGCTGGGCTCCATCTGCTCCGGCGGCCGCTACGACGCCCTCGCCCGCAAGGGCAACCGCACGTTCCCGGGCGTCGGCCTGTCCATCGGCGTAACGCGGCTGGTGTCCCGGATCCTCAGCCAGGAATTCGCGACGGCGTCCCGTTCGGTCCCGACCGCCGTGCTGGTGGCGTTGAACAACGACGACAGCTGGGCGGGCGCCCAGGATGTTGCCGCGCAGCTGCGGGCGCGCGGGATTTCCACCGAGGTCGCCGCCAAGGCCGAGAAGTTCGGCAAGCAGATCAAGTTCGCGGACCGCCGCGGCATCCCCTTCGTCTGGTTCACCGACGACGACGGCAAGCACCAGGTCAAGGACATCCGCAGCGGCGAACAGACCGACGCGGACCCGGCCAGCTGGTCGCCGCCGGCCGAGGACCTCAACGTCCGCATCACCACCGCCTGACGACGGGGCAGCGGCGATGGCAAGCAACGCCGGCGGTACGCTCGCCCGGCGCCTCGGCACCGCCGACGCCGTGACGATCGGGCTGGGGTCGATGATCGGTGCCGGCGTGTTCGCCGCCTTCACCCCGGCCGCCCGATCCGCGGGCGCCGGCCTGCTCCTCGGTCTGTTGATCGCAGCCTTCGTTGCGTATTGCAATGCCACCTCGTCGGCCCAGCTTGCCGCCGCCTACCCGTCCTCCGGCGGCACCTACTTGTACGGCCGGAAGCAACTGGGGGAGTGGCCCGGCTTCCTGGCCGGGTGGGGCTTCGTGATCGGCAAGACGGCGAGCAGCGCAGCCATGGCCCTCACCTTCGCCGCGTATCTCGCACCTGCAGGCTGGGAACGGCCCCTTGCCATAGCCGCGGTGCTGGGCCTGGCCGCGGTCAACTACCGCGGCGTCACCCGGACCGCCCGGCTCGCACGGATCATCGTGGCCGCAGTGCTTCTGGTGCTGTTGCTGCTCGTGACCGCGTGCTTTGCCGGCGCGGCATCCGGCGCGGGTTTTGGCAGGATGTTCGACGGCGGACTGCTCGCCGGAGGCTGGTACGGGATCCTGCAGTCGGCGGGCCTGCTGTTCTTCGCTTTCGCCGGCTACGCCCGGATCGCGACGATGGGCGAGGAAGTCATCCGGCCGGAGCGCACCATTCCCCGGGCGATAACCGCTTCGCTCGGCATCACGGTGCTGGTCTATGCAGCGGTCGCCACGGGCATCCTTGCCGCGCTCGGACCCGGGGGAGTAGCCGGCACTGCCACGCCCCTGGCTGCCGCCGTGGCCGCCGGTCCCTGGACCTGGCTTGTTCCCTTCGTGTCCATCGCGGCTGCACTCGCGGCCCTGGGTGCGTTGCTGGCACTGATCGCCGGCATCGGCCGGACAACCCTGGCCATGGCACGGGACGCCGAACTGCCCGGCTGGCTCAGCGCCGTGCACCCGCGCTTCAAGGTTCCGCACCGGGCAGAGGTGGCCCTCGCCGTCGTCGTCTGCCTGGTGATCGCGGTGGCGGACCTGCGCGGGGCGATTGGGTTCTCCTCTTTCGGGGTCCTGCTCTATTATCTGGTGGCGAACCTTGCCGCCTTCACGCAAAAGGCGGAGCAGCGGCGCTATCCGAAGGCCCTCCAGGTGCTGGGCGCGCTGGCGTGCCTGTTGCTCGTGGCGACCCTTCCGCCGTCGTCCCTCCTTGCCGGGGTGGCGGTATTCGCGGTCGGGATTGTGTACCGGCTCGTGCGGCTGCGCCTGGCTGCCGCCCGGTCCTGAGCCCGGTGGCGGATGTCCCGCATCCGGGCGGGTAAACTCAGACGGGATCGTTTCGCCACGATCGGCCAAAATTCATGCTGAAAGGAATGCTGTGCTGCGCACACATGACCTCGGATCGCTGCGTTCCGAGCACATTGGACAGACCGTTACCCTGGCAGGCTGGGTGGGCCGCCGCCGTGACCACGGTGGTGTGGCCTTCGTCGACCTGCGTGACGCTTCCGGTGTCGCCCAGGTGGTTGTCCGCGAGGAAGAGATCTTCCACGGGCTCCGCAACGAGTACGTGCTGCAGGTCATCGGCACGGTGAACAAGCGCCCCGAAGGCAACGAGAACCCGGCCCTGGCCACCGGCGAGATCGAGGTCATCGCCGAAAAAGTCGTGATCCTCAACACCTCGGACCCGCTGCCCTTCCAGATCGACGAGCACGTCGAGGTCGGCGAGGAGGCCCGCCTCAAGCACCGCTACCTGGACCTGCGCCGGCCGGGCCCCGCCCGCAACCTGCGCCTGCGTTCGGAAGCGAACCGTGTTGCCCGCGAACTGCTGCACCAGCAGGGTTACGTGGAGATCGAAACCCCCACCCTGACGCGTTCGACGCCGGAAGGCGCCCGCGACTTCGTGGTCCCCGCCCGTCTGGCGCCGGGTTCCTGGTACGCACTGCCGCAGTCCCCGCAGCTTTTCAAGCAGCTGCTGCAGGTGGGCGGTTTCGAGAAGTACTACCAGATCGCCCGCTGCTACCGCGACGAGGACTTCCGTGCTGACCGCCAGCCGGAATTCACCCAGCTGGACATCGAGGCGAGCTTCGTTGAGCAGGACGACATCATCGAACTCGGCGAAGCCCTGATCAAGGTGCTGTGGCAGCTTATCGACGTCGAGGTCCCCACTCCGATCCGCCGCATGACCTACCTCGAGGCGATGGCCAAGTACGGTTCCGACAAGCCGGACCTGCGCTTCGGCCTCGAACTGACGGAGCTGACCGAATTCTTCAAGGACACCAACTTCGGCGTCTTCAAGGCGCCCTATGTCGGTGCCGTCGTCATGCCCGGCGGCGCCTCGCAGCCGCGCCGCACCCTGGACGCCTGGCAGGAATGGGCCAAGCAGCGCGGCGCGAAGGGCCTGGCCTACGTCCTGTATAAGGAAGACGGTGAGCTTGCCGGCCCGGTGGCGAAGAACCTGACCGACACCGAGCGCGCCGGCCTGGCCGACGCCGTTGGCGCCAAGCCCGGCGACTGCATCTTCTTCGCAGCCGGCGAAACGTCCCCGTCGCGTGCCCTGCTCGGCGCGGCACGCGTGGAGATCGGCCACCGCACCGGCCTGATCGATCCCAAGGACTGGGCCTTCGTGTGGATTGTCGACGCACCGATGTTCGAGTCTGCAGCCCAGGCCACGGCGTCCGGTGATGTTGCCTTGGGTTACTCAGCTTGGACGGCCGTTCACCACGCCTTCACCTCGCCGAAACCGGAGTTCCTGGACACCTTCGACCAGAACCCCGAAGCGGCGTTGGCGTACGCCTACGACATCGTGTGCAACGGCAACGAGATCGGCGGCGGATCGATCCGTATCCACCAGAGCGACGTCCAGGAACGCGTCTTCAAGGTCATGGGCATCAGCCACGAAGAAGCACAGGAGAAGTTCGGCTTCCTGCTGGAGGGCTTCAAGTACGGTGCGCCCCCGCACGGCGGCATGGCCCTTGGCTGGGACCGCGTGGTCTCGCTGCTGGCGGGCGTGGACTCGATCCGCGACGTCATCGCGTTCCCGAAGTCGGGCGGCGGCTTCGATCCGCTGACCGCCGCGCCTGCGCCCATCACGGCCCAGCAGCGCAAGGAAGCCGGCGTGGACTTCAAGCCCGAAGCCAAGCCGGCACCCAAGTCGGAATAACGAACATCCCAAGGCTCCCCGCTCCGCGTCCTGCGGGCCGGGGAGCTTTGGCTTTCAGCGGGAGGGCCAGTTGGCGCAGGACGTGACTGTGGCGGAAGCCGGGCTGATCGAAGAACTCATGGACAGGGCCTGGCCCGCTCCTGACCGGGAAGAACTCTCCGGCTGGGTGATGCGCGCCGCGGGCGGGGTGACCCAGCGCGCAAATTCGGTGTGGCCGCGCGGCACGGCCGCCGATCCCGCCTCCCTGAGCGCCGCGACGCTCTGGTACCGCCGCCGGCGGCTGCCGCTGATCTTCCAGGTGTTCGACGATCCGCGGACCGCGGAGCTGAACGCCCTGCTCGATGCCGGACGCTTCACCCGGCAATCGGAAACCCTCATCATGACCCGCGGATCGGAAGGAATCCCTTCCGGGACCGTGGACGGTGTCGAAATCTCCACCACGCCCTCCGATGACTGGCTGAGCCTCTGGTGGTCGGTGGACGGCCGCGGCGGAGACGCGGAACGGGAGATAGCGCGTGGGATCCTCGCCGGCTGTCCCTCGTTTTACGCCCTGCTGAGGGACGACGACGGCGTGCCGGCCGCCGTCGGGCGCCTCGCCCTGCCGACGGGTACGGCGGGTTGGGGCGGGCTTTACTGCATGGGGACCGAGCGGGAACACCGCCGCCAGGGGTTCGCCCGGAGCATCCTTGACGCCCTCCTGTCTGCCGGCATCGATCGCGGCGCAGTGAACTTCTGGCTCATGGTGACTGCCGGCAACGCCGCGGCGCAGGCCTTGTACGCCGGGGCGGGATTCGTTGAGCATGGGCGGTACCTGTACCGTCAAGCACCGCTTCAGCGCACTCCGAGCGGTTGCTGACTCCGCGGTTGCTGACAGCAGGCGATCAACGCGGCACGTCCACGGTGAGGGCGAATTGCTTGCGGTTTCCTGCCTCCCCGGCGAAGCCGCTGAGGAGGAGCTTGCCGTTGTGGATCACGGCCGCGTTGATGTCCAGGTTTTCGCCGGTGAGCGCGTCGTGCCTGAGGTCCTTTGTCTCGAAGGCCTTGCCGTCCGGGCTTGTGTAGAGGAAAGGCTTGCGGTCCTGTGTAGTCCCGGTCGTTCCAACGACCGCGAAGCCGTCGCCGTCGCGCAGCAGGTGGATCGAGCCGTAACTGGCCTCGCCGAGGGCTTCGGTCAGTTCGGTGCCAGACGCCCAGGTCTTGCCTTGGTCTACGCTCTTGTAGAGGACGTAGCGGCTTCCCTTGCCTTCCTGCTCCGCGTAGACCAGTGCCACGGTCGCCTTCGGGCCGGCTGCGAGGGCGAGGACCTCTGAATCCATGTAGTCCTTCACCTTGGCCAATGCCACCGGGGTCCATGCCTTCGCGTCCGTGGAACGCCAGACCACCGGCGCGTTCTTGATGTCCTTTTCCATGAAGCCACCGGCGAGCAGTGCCTTGCCGGGGGTTTCAGCGAGGGCGTAGATGGCGCGGTCGTTGTCAGGCTTTCCGGCGAAGGAGCGCACGTCGATGCGTTTCCAGTTCCGGCCGTCCGTGGAAATCGCGAGGCCCGCACTCGTAACGGAACGGTCCTCCTCAGTCCGGGTACCGGACGCCAGGAAGCCGCGTGATGTTGCCGTCGCCGCAGTCACAGGGGTGCCGCCCCGCAAGGTTCGTGAACCAAAAAGGTCACCGCTGTAGCTCTGCCAAGAACCACCCGGCGTGCGGGTCCACACCAGGCCCTTGGTGCTGTTCCACGCATCTTCAGCGCCGAAAGCGACGTCGCCGAATGGATTGCTGCGGAATGCGGTCAGCGATTGGCGGGGTTCCAAGGTGAGGCGGGTCCGATCCTTAAAGGTCTTTCCGTCGTCCCCTGTCCAGAGGCTGGTTTCCCTGCCGTTTGATCCGAGGGCGAGGACCTTTTCGCCGTCCGCGACGAACTGCGACACAGCGGGCCCGTCGGGTACAACCGCCGGGATTTCCGGAGTGCGGTCCTCCGCGTTTCCCTTGCTGTCAAGGAGGACTAGCCGTGGCCGGGTGCTGCCGTTCTCGGATACGCTGCTGGCCAACAAAACGCCGTCGGGGAGCACTGCCGCATCCCTGAGATAGTTGTACTGGTCTTTGGCTGCCGCAGGAAGATGCAGTGCTTTCCAGTCCGGCGTGGGACTGCGTTCGTAGAGCCGGTAATCGGCCAATATGCCGGAACCGGTCTCGGTGAGCAGCAGCTGCTTGACCGGAGTGCCGGTCAGTTCATGGATCGAAGGGAAATCTTCCTTGCCGTCCGCCCAGGAGGAGTCGATCGCGAGGCTCCATTTGCCGCCGGGAGTCCAGCTGGCGTTGAGCCCGTTCGCCGTCTTCTGGCCCTCACTGGACCGGTAGCCGTAGTAGAAGCTGGGCGAATAGCCGAAGCCGACAAAGCGGAACGCCTTCCCGTCCCAATGCACGTCGCGGAAACCGCTGTTCCCCGGCGCTACCTTGAAACTGTCAGGACTGATGTTCTTCCAATTCAGCCCGCCGTCGTTCGACGAATAGGCCGCGGCCCGGACCACGTTGGAGGCTGATTCCTCCTGCTGGCCGGCCAAAATGGTTGTGGTGCCATTGCCAGCGAAGGCAAAAAGGTGGAGGCCCGGGTCGGCGGGGATGCCCTTTGCCGCAGCTGCTTTCCACCCTCCGTCATCACCGCGGCGGTGGATGAGGAAGCCCTTGTCCCGCTTCGTGACCACGGTCCAGGCGTTGTTGGACCAGAGGGCTTCCGCCCCGTCGAAACGGTTGTCGAAGGTAATACCCGGTCCCGTACTGGTGAAGTTCCTGCCATCCTGGCTCAGGTAAGGCATGAGACGGTTGTTTTCCATGGCCAGCGCAAACCACTGACCGCCGCTTCTGAGCATCCTGTACGGCGCGAAATCCGGGTGCCTGCCGTTGAAGCGTGCTTCCTCCCAGGTCTTGCCCCCATCCGGCGAATGGCCCACGAACGTCCGGTGGCCGCCGGCATCGCTGCCGGAGGCGCTCAGCAGCACTTCCGCCCCGTCATTGACGAGATCAGTGACCTCAATCCGCACGAAAGGTCTCTTCGCCGCCTCCGAGTCCATGCCAGTGGTGTTGAACTCCAAACGGTCCTGCTGGAAGATCCCGCCGCCGGTGCAGCCCGAGAGGGCTAGGGCAAGGACGGCCGCCGCGGTAACAAGGCGTCGCGTGGTCTTCATGTGTTCCCCCGAAAATCCGTGGGGACCTCCGGCCCCCGGATTCTCAGGAGTCTAGGCAGCAGGACGCATGGTTCGCGCGGGGGAGCGGCCCGCTTGTGGATAACTCCACGGAATTGCCGCTACGCAGGGTCGGTCACCAGGATCCGGAGGGAGCAAGCATCGCGTGCCGCCTGCTTGAGCACCGCGGCATTGGGGTCCGGCACCGACATGAAGGGCAGTCGGCTCCGTTGTCCATGGCCGCGCAGCACCGGATCAGCAAGTACGGCGGAGGCGAGGGCAGCATCCCCGCCGGGCAGGAGGTATTCCACGGCATGGCCCGCGAAAACACTGGCAGTATGTGCGGCCGCAGCGGATATGAGCGCTTGTGCCTGGTTCTCCCGGCGCCGGGCAAAGCGTTGCTGGGAACTGCCCCCGGCCGAGGAACGGGACTGTACATATCGGCTGCCGGTCTTGGACGACAGAAGCTTCCCTCCGCTTGCGACGCCCACCGCGAACCCGCCGCGCCGCACCAGGACCAGGCCGATCTTCCGCTCCTGGGAGGCAAGGGAGATCAGCCGCTGCACGCCGTCCGCCCCGCGACCGGGCCGCCCGTCGTCGGGCCAGGGCGCCTGCAACAGGGCGGTGGCGCCGTCGGACGCCCGAAGCAGCAGTCCGCCCGCGTCCGGTTCTTCCTGGACATTGCCGTGGCTGGCGGCGAAACGCTCCACCCAGCCGGCGAGCCTTGCCGCGGGAACGATCGCGGTCCGGGAGGGTGCCGCCTTCGATCGGGCGCTGTCCATCGCGATGCCTCCTTCGCCGGAATCCATGAGTAGCCTAGTCGGTGTGGAAGATCTCTTTGGTTCAGGCGCCGACAGCGTGGACGACACCGGCAGCCGCTACACGGACCAGGACACGGGCGACAGCGGCAGGCAGGCTCCGCCGCTGGCCGTCCGCATGCGCCCGAAGAACCTCGACGAAGTGGTCGGCCAGCAGCACCTGCTGGGGCAGGGCTCGCCGCTGCGCCAGCTAGCCGCCGGCGCCGAAGCCGCAGGCCCGGCCGGTCCCAGTTCCGTGCTGCTCTGGGGTCCGCCGGGCACCGGCAAGACCACGCTCGCGCATGTCATCGCCCGCGGCCCGGGCCGGAAGTTCGTGGAGCTTTCCGCGATCACGGCCGGTGTCCGGGACGTCCGCCGGGTCATGGACGAGGCCCTGACGGCGCGGGACCTGTATAAGACCACCACGGTCCTTTTCCTCGACGAGATCCACCGCTTCAATAAGGCCCAGCAGGACGCGCTGCTGCCCGGCGTCGAGAACCGCTGGGTGGTGCTGGTGGCCGCCACCACCGAGAACCCCTCATTCTCCGTGGTGTCCCCGCTGCTGTCGCGGTCGCTGCTGCTGACCCTGAAGCCGCTCACCGACCAGGACATCGAGGGACTCCTGCTGCGCGCCGTCAACGACCCGCGCGGCCTCGGCGGGACCGTGGAGCTGAGCCCGGAGGCGCTCGAACACCTTGTCCGGCTTTCGGCCGGGGATGCCCGCCGGGCCCTGACGGCGCTTGAGGCGGCCGCCGGCGTCGCCTTCGGTGACCGGCACGACCATCCGGAAAAGGCCGACGACGGCGGCAGCGCGGCGGGTGCCGATGCAGGCTCCGTTCTCGTCGTCGAACTCCGGCACACCGAACGTGCGCTGGATTCCGCGGCGGTGCGCTATGACCGCGCGGGAGACCAGCACTACGACGTCGCCAGCGCGTTCATCAAGTCCATCAGGGGCTCGGACGTCGACGCCGCGCTGCATTACCTCGCACGGATGCTGGAAGCCGGCGAGGACCCGCGCTTCATTGCCCGCCGCATCGTGATCTCCGCGGCCGAAGACATCGGAATGGCGGACCCGACGGCGCTGCAGACAGCGGTCGCGGCAGCACAGGCTGTCCAGCTCATCGGCATGCCCGAAGGCCGGATCATCCTCGCAGAAGCGGTGGTCCACCTGGCCACCGCGCCCAAGTCCAATGCCGCCTATGTGGGCATCGGGCAGGCGATTGCCGATGTCCGGGCGGGCCTCGGCAGCGGGATCCCGATGCATCTGCGTGACGCCCACTACCAGGGCGCCAAGGGTCTTGGGCACGGCCAGGGCTACAAGTACGCCCATGATGCCCCGCACGGTGTGGCCACCCAGCAGTACCCGCCGGACGACCTGGTGGGCAAGGACTACTACAACCCCACCGCGAACGGCGCCGAGCGGGAGATCGCGCCCAGGCTTGAGCGCCTGCGGAAAATCGTCCGCGGGAAGTAGCCGCGTCCGCCGGCCGGGTCCACCGGAAGGCCGGGCACGCCCGGCGGACGCCCTTGCCGCGGGGATGCTAGGATGGATGTTTGTCTGGCATGGTCCGGGCACAACCTCCTTCGAAGATATCTTTGACGGTGCTGTGCCGCGGAGCAGTAGCAAAAGGCAGCGGTTGGCCGATGCTCTCCCACATGGAGGCCAGTTACATCAACACACCGCAGTAATTTGGAAGGACACAAGTGGCTAACAACACTCGTGCTCGCCGGACCGCACGCCTTTCGCGTTCGCTCGGCATCGCCCTGACTCCCAAGGCCGCCAAGTACATGGAGCGCCGTCCCTACGGTCCCGGTGAACACGGTCGCGCCCGCAAGAAGCAGGACTCCGACTACGCCGTTCGTCTGCGCGAAAAGCAGCGTCTGCGCGCCCAGTACGGCATCCGCGAAGCCCAGATGACCCGTGCCTTCGAAGAAGCACGTCGCACCAAGGGCCTGACCGGTGAAAACCTGATCGAACTGCTCGAAATGCGTCTTGACGCCCTCGTGCTGCGCGCCGGTTTCGCCCGTACCATCGCCCAGGCCCGCCAGCTGGTTGTGCACCGCCACATCCTGGTTGACGGCGTCCGCGTGGACCGCCCGTCGTTCCGCGTTTCCGAAGGCCAGCTCGTCCACGTCCACAGCCGCAGCGAAACCATGGCCCCGTTCCAGGTTGCTGCAGCAGGTGCGCACCGCGACGTTCTGCCGGCTGTCCCGGCTTACCTGGACGTCAAGCTTGACGCCCTCCAGGCCCGCCTGGTCCGCCGCCCGAAGCGCTCCGAGGTCCCCGTGACCTGCGAAGAGCAGCTCGTCGTCGAATTCTACGCACGCTAAATTCCAGCGAACGTATACAAAGAAGCCCGTGGCACGCGCCGCGGGCTTCTTTGTATGTAAGGTACTTGGGGGAGAACAGCAGGACAGCCGCGGGATTTTCCGCAGCAGGCCCGCCAAACACGCAAACGCAAGGAGATGAGAGAACATGACTGGTGGCGATATCGCAGGACTGATCGCAGCCGGGGTTTTCGCCCTCCTTGTCCTACTGCTGGCGGTGCCGATCCTCAAGCTCGGACGGGTTTTCGATGAAGTCCGCACCTCCATCCGAAGCATCAGCGACGGGGCCACCCCGCTGATGGACGAAGTGACGGCCACCGTTTCCACCACCAACCAGCAGCTGAAAAAGGTCGACGGCATCGCCTCGAACGTCTCGGATGCCTCGGCCAACATCGCGGCCCTTTCTTCCCTGGTCGCAGCCACTCTTGGCTCACCGCTCATCAAAGTCGCCGCCTTCAGCTACGGCGTCCGCTCCGCGTTTACCGCCCGCCGCAAGCCCTCGTCGGGCCGCCGCAGCCGCTGAAGCCCAGTAAGTCAGGAAAACCGTGAAAAGAATCGTCTGGATGGGAATCGGGGTCGCGATCGGTGTGATCGCGTTCCGAAAGATCAGTGAAGCGAAGGACGGCCTCGGCCCCGAAGGGCTCAACCGCGCGGTGGCCAGGCTGGCCGACGGCATATACGACTTCGCGGATGCAGTGCGGGCAGGAATGGGCGAACGGGAGAACGAACTCCGGGCCGCGCTCGGCCTGGACGACGACGGCGCCGCCCGCCGCTAGCCACTGCGGTTCGCCCTACCGCCAACAACAGGGCAGAATTGGAAGCTGCGGGAATGGCGTCTGCCGCCCGCGCATTGAGTCAGGTTTCAGAAGGGTAAGTAATCAGCTAATGAAGTCGCAGGAGATCACCAAGCGCTGGGTGGACTTTTTTGTCAGCAAGGGCCACACCGCTGTCCCCTCGGCGTCGCTCGTGTCCAGCGACCCCTCGCTGCTTTTCACGGTGGCCGGCATGGTGCCCTTCATCCCGTACCTGACCGCGCGCGAAGAGCCCGCTTTCACGCGTGCCACAAGCGTCCAGAAGTGCATCCGCACCGGCGACATCGAAGAGGTGGGCAAGACCGCCCGCCACGGCACCTTCTTCCAGATGTGCGGCAACTTCTCCTTCGGCGACTACTTCAAGGAAGACGCCATCAAGTTTGCTTTCGAGCTGCTCACCAAGAGCGTTGACGACGGCGGTTACGGCCTGCCCGCGGAGCGGCTCTGGGTGACGGTCTATGAAGAGGACGACGAAGCCAAGGAACTTTGGCTGAAGAATACCGAAATCCCGGCTGAGCGTATCCAGCGCATGGGCAAGGCGGACAACTACTGGTCCACCGGCCAGCCGGGCCCGGCCGGGCCCTGCTCGGAGATCTACTATGACCGCGGACCCGCCTACGGTGTGGAGGGCGGCCCGATTGCCGATGAAACCCGCTACATCGAAATCTGGAACCTGGTCTTCATGCAGTACCAGATCGAGAACGTGCGCTCCAAGGTGGACTTCGACATCGTGGGCGAACTGCCGAAGAAGAACATCGACACCGGCCTTGGCATGGAACGCCTTGCCATGATCCTGCAGGGCGTCGAAAACATGTACGAGACCGACCAGGTCCGTCCTGTCATCGACAAGGCCGCAGAGCTTTCCGGCAAGGAATACACTTCCGCCGAGTCCGACGACGATCCCCACCACGCCGACGATGTCCGCATGCGCGTCGTGGCCGACCACATCCGTTCGGCCCTCATGCTGATCTCCGACGGCGTGGTCCCCTCCAACGAGGGCCGCGGCTACGTGCTGCGCCGCCTTATCCGCCGCGCCGTCCGCGCCATGCGCCTCCTCGGCGTCGAAAAGGCCTGCCTGCCCGATCTCCTCCCCGCCTCGCGTGACGCCATGAAGGGTGTCTACCCGGTGGTGGAGACCGACTTCGAGCGCATCAGCCGCATCGCCTACGCCGAGGAACGGGCCTTCCTGCGCACCATCGCATCGGGCACGGCCCGCCTCGAGGAAGCCGTCGTGGCCTCCAAGGCCGCCGGTACCCCGCTCTCCGGCGAAGACGCCTTCACCCTGCATGACACCTACGGCTTCCCGATCGACCTCACCCTCGAAATGGCCGAAGAAGCCGGGCTCAAGGTCGACGAGGCCGGCTTCCGCGGCCTCATGCTGGAGCAGCGCCAGCGCGCCCAGGCCGATGCCAAGGCCAAGAAGGGCGGCCATGCCGACGTCGCCGCATTCCAGGAACTCCTGGCCGAGGGCGCGACCGTCTTCACCGGCTACGGCGAACTGGAAAGCGAGTCACGCGTCCGCGGCATCGTCAGCGGCGGCAAGCGGCTCAGCCACGCCTCCACCGGCGACGAGATCGAACTTGTCCTCACCGAGACCCCGTTCTACGCCGAGGCCGGCGGTCAGTCCGCGGACCAGGGCCTCATCACCGGCGACGGCTTCGTCGTCGAGGTCCTCGATGTGCAGCGCCCGATCAAGGGCCTGAGCGTGCACAAGGCGATCGTCCGCGAAGGCGAGATCGCCGAATCCTCGCTGGTGCGCGCCGCCGTCGACCGCGAACGCCGCCACGCGGCCGAGCAGGCCCACACGGGCACGCACATCGTGCACGCAGCCCTGCACCAGATCCTCGGCCCGGAGGCCACCCAGCGTGGTTCCTTCAACAAGGCCGGCTACCTGCGCTTCGACTTCGCCTGGGGCGAGGGCCTCAGCCCGGCCACGAAGTCCGAGATCGAGGAAGTCTCGAACATCGCGATCCGCAACAACTTCACTGTGGACACCAAGGTCATGGGTCTGGCCGAGGCCAAGGCGCTTGGCGCCATGGCCCTGTTCGGCGAGAACTACGGAAGCGAAGTGCGGGTCGTCGAGATTGACGGCGCCTGGTCCCGCGAACTCTGCGGCGGCACGCACGTGGCCAACACCTCGCTGATCGGCAGCCTGTCGCTGCTGGGCGAGCAGTCCGTGGGGTCCGGAAACCGCCGTGTGGAGGCTTTCGTGGGGCTCGACGCCTTCCGCCACCTCGCCGCCGAGCGTGCCCTGGTCACCGAACTGACCGAAATGCTCAAAGTGCCGTCCGGCCAGCTCGCCGAACGGATCTCGGCCACCCTGAACAAGCTCAAGGCCACCGAGAAGGAACTTGACCGCCTCCGCAAGGAGCAGCTCGCCGCGCAGGCCGCGAACCTGCTCGCCAGCGCCCGGGACGCTGGCGGCGTGCGTGTCATCGCCCACGACGCCGGCCAGGTCGGGGGAGCGGATGACCTCCGCGGCCTCGCGATGGACCTGCGCAACCGCCTCGGCTCCGAAGCATCAACCGTCGCAGTGGCAGGTGTCAGCAACGAGCGGCCGGTCATCATCGTGGCCACCAACGAAGCCGCCCGCGGCGCCGGCGTAAGGGCCGGTGCCTTGGTGCGCGTGGCCGCCGGGATCCTCGGCGGCGGCGGTGGCGGCAAGGACGACGTCGCCCAGGGCGGCGGCACGGACGCGTCCAAGATCGGGGCCGCCCTCTCCGCCGTCGTGGACGCGATCACCGCTCGGTGATCCCGGACTCCATGCCGGACAACGGTACTTACCCCCGGGGCGTCAAGCTGGGGGTCGACGTCGGAACCGTCCGGGTCGGGCTTTCGGCCTGCGACCCGGACGGCATCCTGGCCACTCCGATCAGGACGTTGAGCCGGGACGAGAAGAAAAATTCCGACGTCGGAGTCATCGTCAAGCAGGCAGCCGAACGCGGTGCCGTGCAGATCTTCGTCGGCCTTCCCCGCACCTTGAAAGGCCAGGAAGGCCCGTCCGCCCGGATGGCCGCCGACTATGCTTTACTGCTTGCTGCGGCCCTGGGGCGGGCCGGTTTGGATGTTCCCGTCAACCTCATCGACGAGCGCCTCAGCACGGTTTCGGCGCACCGGAGCCTGCACGAAGCTGGATTGAGCAGCAAGGAGCACCGTAAGGTGGTGGATCAGCTTGCTGCGGCCGGAATCCTGCAGCACGCCATCGAGATGCAGAAATCCAGGGGCCAGGATGTCGGCAGGCGCGTGTTAGCGCCCGCACCGGCCGAGGAGTCTGCGCAGCCCGGGGGAGGCAGCGCGGACGGGTCCGGTCCAGCAAGTGAGACAGATTCCCAACGAGCGGAAGGCAATCGTGAGCCCGGTCAATCATGACCCCTCCGGTGAAACACCCGAGCCCGCCGGACGTCCCCTGACGCGCCGGGAACTGCGTGCCAGGGAGCGCTTCCTGGAAACCCAGCAGCAATCGCTGGTTCCCCTCCCTGCCCCGGTTCCGGCTGTTTCCCATGCCCCGGCTCCGGAGGTTCCCGAAACCGCCGGCCCTCCGGCCCCGCTCGGGCACCAGGAGGTCCCCGCGTACGCCGGACACGGCGCACACGCGGCGCTGCCGGAGTACGTGGTGCCTGCCGTGGAGGAAGAAGCTGTTGTGCACGCGGAGCCTGTTATGCACGCGGAGCCTGTTGTGCACGCGGAGCCTGTTGCGCACGCGGAGCCTGTTGTGGACGCGGAGCCTGTTGACGTGCCCGTTGGCCAGGACCACCACCCTGCCTCCCACGGCCACGAAGGCCACGAGTTTCATTCGGCCGAGGAACTTCACGCGGGGCATCCGGCATACGCGGTGGAAGTCCCGCAGCACGGCCATTACGACGAGGCACACCACCAGGTCGCCGGGTACGTGGACCTCCACGAGGAGGTCCACCACGACGGCCACGAGCCGCACCCTGTCCTGGCCGCCGTCGACGCCTATCCCCAGCCTTCCAAGAAGGTCCGCCGCCGCCGTCGCGGCCTGGCGTTGTTCCTGACCTTCGCGGTCTTCGTCGCGGCTGTGGCCCTTGGTGCCCAACTCCTCAAACCCTTGCTGGGCATGGACAGGGTGAAGGATTATCCCGGACCGGGAACCGGTTCGGTTTCGGTCACGGTGATGCCCGGCGCCGGGCCGAAGCAGGTCGCCGACCAGCTGCAGAGCGAAGGCGTAGTGGCCGATTCCAGCACATTCCTAGACGCGTTCTCGGCTTCCGGCGGCGAACTTTCGCCCGGCGAGTTCACTTTCCGCAAGGAAATGAAGAACTCGGACGCCGTTGCCGTGCTGGTGAACAACGAGGCGGGGAAGGTCATCTACTTCGCCCTGAACGCAGGCCTGCGTATCGGCGAGTCCCTCGATGCCATTTCGAAGGGCTCGGGAATCCCGCTGGACCAGCTCAAGGCACTCAGCGACAGCCCGGCGCAGTTCGGCGTACCCGCCAAGGCGAAGAACCTCGAAGGCTTCCTGGCCCCGGGCGAGTACCGCTTCCCGCTTGGCACCAGCGCCAAGGACATCCTGCAGAAGCTCGTCACGGGAACCATGGACGAACTCAAGGCGCAGGGGATCACCGATCCCACCAAGCAGTACCAGACCATCATCGTGGCAAGCATCGTGCAGGCCGAAGGCGGCCAGGCCGACTACCGGAACGTCGCCGGTGCCATCTACAACAGGCTCAAGCCCAGCAACAAGGAAACGAACGGCCTGATCCAGTCCGACGCCACGGTGACTTACGGTCTGGGCACCAAGACCTTCCACCTGACGGACGAACAGAAGGCGGACAAAGGCAACCCGTACAACACCTACGCCATCGCCGGCCTGCCGGTCGGTCCGATCGGTTCACCGGGGAAGACCGCCATCGACGCCGCTGCCAAGCCGGCGGCGAACAACTACCTGTACTGGGTGACCATCAACCTGGACACCAAGGAAACGAAGTTCTCCAGCACGCTGGCCGAGCACAACAAGTACGTCGCCCAGTACACGGCATGGTGCACCGCCAACCCGGGGCGGTGCGTGTGAGCCGCCGCGCCGCGGTGCTCGGGCACCCTATCGGCCACTCCAAATCCCCGGCCCTGCACCGCGCCGCCTACGCGCAGCTCGGTGCGGACATCAGCTACACGGCGATCGACGTGACCGCCGAGCAACTGCCGGAGTTCATGGCCGGCGTCGCCGTGCAGCCGGAATGGTGTGGCCTGTCCGTGACCATGCCGCTGAAGGCGGCGATGGTTGCCGAAGTGGACGAGGTCCGGGGGGCCGGAGCGCACCTTGGCGTGATCAACACCGTGGCTTTCGAGGACGACGGCGGGGCGCCCCGGCGCATCGGTTACAACACCGACGTCGCCGGCATTGTCCGGGCGGTCGGTTATGCGGGCGTTGCCGAGCGGCCCGACGCCGTCGTGCTGGGCGGCGGCGGAACCTCCGCCGCGGCGATCGCCGCGCTCCGCGAGCTTGGCTGCGACAGCGCCCGGGTCTACGTGCGCGACGCCGTACGGGCGGGTGAAGCGGTCAAGGCCGCCGACGCCGTCGGGCTCGCCGTCGAGCTGCTCCCCATGGACGATGCCGCCGAAGGCATCGTCGGGGCAGGACTGGTGATCTCCACCCTGCCGCCGCGGGCAGCCGACGGAATCGCGGACGCACTGTCCTCGATGGGCAGCGGCGGAGGCGGCGGCGTGCTGCTCGACGTCGCTTATGACCCCTGGCCCAGCCGGATTGCCGAAGAATGGCAGCGGCGCGGGGGAGCAGTGGTCCCGGGCCTGGAGATGCTCCTGTACCAGGCCGTGGAGCAGATCAGGCTGTTCAGCGGTCGTAGTGTCGGCGACGAAGTCATAGATGTGATGTGCGACTCAGTCGGGCTTCCCCGACGGGTCTACTAACCCCCTTACATGGCAGGATTGGATATATGTTGCGTTGGTTGACTGCCGGAGAATCCCATGGACCGGCACTGCTCGGAATTGTTGAAGGCGTCCCCGCCGGTGTGGAACTTGCCAGTGATGACCTGCGCGAGGCGCTGGCCCGCCGCCGCCTCGGCTACGGTCGTGGCGCCCGCATGAAGTTCGAGCAGGACGAAGTCAGCATCCTCGGCGGTGTCCGCCATGGGGTCACCCAGGGCGGGCCGGTGGCGATCCAGATCGGCAACACCGAGTGGCCCAAGTGGGAGCAGATCATGTCCGCCGATCCGGTGGACCCGGAGCTCCTTGCCGACCAGGCACGGAACGCTCCGCTGACCCGGCCACGCCCCGGCCATGCCGATTTCACCGGCATGCAGAAGTACGGTTTTGACGAGGCACGTCCCGTCCTGGAGCGCGCAAGCGCCCGCGAAACGGCCACGCGTGTTGCCCTCGGCACGGTCGCCGCCCGTTTCCTCAAGCAGCTCGGCGTCGAGCTCGTCAGCCACACCGTGTCCATCGCGAGCGTCTCGGTTCCCGAAGGCAGGTCGCTGCCGCTGCCCTCCGACGTCCTGGCCCTGGATGCGGACCCGCTGCGTTGTTTCGACCGTGAAACCTCCGACGCCATGGTGGCCGAGGTGGACGCGGCGCACAAGGAAGGCGAAACGCTCGGCGGCGTCGTCGAGGTCCTCGCATACGGCCTGCCGCCCGGACTCGGAAGCTACGTCCACTGGGACCGCCGCCTGGACGCACGGCTCGCCGCCGCCCTGATGGGCATCCAGGCCATCAAGGGCGTGGAAGTCGGCGACGGTTTCCGGACCGCAGCCCGCCGCGGATCGGCTGCCCACGACGAGATCGTCCGCGACGAGGACGGCCGCATCATCCGCAAGACCAACCGCGCCGGCGGCATCGAAGGCGGCATGAGCATCGGCGAGGTGCTGCGTGTCCGCGCCGCCATGAAGCCGATCGCCACGGTGCCGCGCGCCCTGAAGACCATCGATGTGCGTACCGGCGAACCCGCCAAGGCCCACCACCAGCGCTCGGACGTCTGTGCCGTCCCCGCCGCCGGCGTCGTCGCCGAAGCGATGGTGGCCCTGGTGCTGGCCGAAGCCGTCACCGAAAAGTTCGGCGGAGACTCCGTTGCCGAGACCGCCCGCAACCTGAAGGCCTACCTGGAGAACATCCCGGCAACCCTGGACACGGTCGGCAACTAGTGGTTGGTGGTATTTCCGGTGCCGGTGCCCGGGCCGTGATTGTGCTGATGGGTCCGATGGCGGTCGGCAAGTCCGTCATCGGCCAGCAGCTCGCACAGCACCTTGGCCTGCCGTTCATCGACACCGATGCAGTCGTCGTCGAGCAGCACGGCGCGATCGCAGATATCTTCGCCGGCCGCGGGGAGCACGCCTTCCGCGAAATCGAGGCACGCACGGTGGCCCGCGCCGTCGAGGATTCCCGAAAGGGCGGCGCCGTCATTTCGCTCGGCGGCGGCGCGGTCCTCGACTCGGGGACCCAGCAGCTGCTGGGCGGCTGCACCGCCGTCTACCTTGAGTGCGACGCCGATACCGTCGCCGAACGCATCGCCCGGAGCAGCGGCAGGCCGCTGCTCGCCGGCGACGCCATGGCCCGCTGGCAGACCCTGTTCGACGCCAGGAAACCGGTCTACACCCGCCTGGCCGACATCACCATCGACGTCCGCAGCGGCACGGTCCCGGAGATCGCGCTGCGGGTGGAGGAAGCCCTGCAAAGCTTCATGGCCTTGAAAGAGGAAGTTCAACAATGAGCACTGAATCAACAACCATCAAGGTCACCGGACAGGCTGCCACCGACAATTACGACGTCGTAATCGGGCGCGGCCTGCTGTCTTCCCTTCCGGCAACCCTGGGGGAGCGGGTCAAGCGTGTCCTGGTGATCCACCCGCGGGCGCTGCGCCTCACCGGCGATGCCGTGCGCGCCGAACTCGATGCCGCGGGCTTCACCGCCGTCACGGCTGAAATCCCGGACGCCGAAGAAGGCAAGCACATCCAGGTGGCTGCGTTCTGCTGGCAGGTGCTGGGCCAGAATGACTTCACGCGTTCCGATGCGGTGGTGTCCGTGGGCGGCGGAGCCGTGACCGACCTCGCTGGCTTCGTGGCAGCGACTTGGCTGCGCGGCGTGAAGGTGGTGCACATGCCCACCAGCCTGCTCGGCATGGTGGACGCATCGGTGGGTGGGAAGACCGGCATCAACACGGCTGAGGGCAAGAACCTGGTGGGCTCCTTCCACCCGCCGGCCGCGGTCCTTGCCGATCTCGACACCCTTCGCACGCTGCCGAAGAACGAATTGGTCTCCGGCATGGCGGAGGTCATCAAATGCGGGTTCATTGCCGATCCCGCCATCCTGGACCTGATCGAGAACAAGGGCTCCGAAGCCGTGGACCCCGAGTCCGACGTCCTTCGTGAACTCATCGAGCGCGCCATCGCGGTCAAGGCCAAGGTCGTCTCCGAGGACCTCAAGGAATCGGGCCTCCGGGAAATCCTCAACTACGGCCACACCCTGGGCCACGCCATCGAACTCGTGGAGCGCTACTCCTGGCGCCACGGTGCCGCCGTGTCGGTGGGCATGATGTTCGCCGCAGAACTCTCCCGCAGCGTCGGGCGGCTTTCCGACGCCGACGCCGACCGGCACCGCAGCATCCTCGAGGGGCTCGGGCTTCCGGTCACCTACCGGAAGGACCGCTGGCAGGGCCTGCTCGACGGGATGCGCCGGGACAAGAAATCCCGCGGAGACCTCCTGCGTTTCGTGGTCCTTGACGGTATCGCCAAGCCCGGCATCCTCGACGTGCCGGACACCTCCCTGCTGTTTGCCGCCTACCAGGAAATCGCATCATGACACTGACAACCCCGGAAGGCATCACGGACTGGCCCACAGCCGGGTTCCCCGGTGTCCGCGTCAACCCCGAGACCCTGCTGCCGCACGTCGTCAACGAAGACGCCTTGGAGGCAGCCCTTGCCGAATCCACGGACCCCGCCGACCGCATCATGGCCCTGCTGCTGGAAGGGCGCTTCGGCGACGCCGCAGAGGAACTGGCGGAGGCACGCTGCAACGACCCGGAGTCCTTCAAGCTGCGGATCTACGAAGCGGAACTGCACCGCGCCACGAACCGCTACGACCGTGCCGTGCAGCTTTTCCGGCAGCTTCTCGCCGAAGTGCACGGCACCGGCCGCGAACCGCTGGTCCACCAGTTCCTGGGCCGGGCGTACTTCGTGGCCGGCAACGCGGCTGCCGCCGCCGAATCGTTCTCCAAGGCGCTGGACCTGCGGGTCGCCCAGTCCGCGGACGCGTCCCTGATCTACTCCTCGGCCGTTGCGCTGCAGCGTGCCCGGAACGTGCTCGAACTCACCTCCTGAGCGTGCCAGCGGGCCCCCGGACGGAAGCAGCTCGACATTGCCGCTAGAATGGTTCTGGACTTTTTAACGAAGTACGGGATTTTTGACAAATCAGCGCTGGCGGCCTGTATGGCAAGCCTGGCGGGCATAGCGGTCTGCGCGAGAAACCAAGAGGATACGAGTGGCTACCACAAACGACATCAAGAACGGAACCGTCCTGAAGCTTGAGGGCAACCTCTGGAACGTCATCGAGTTCCAGCACGTCAAGCCGGGCAAGGGCGGCGCCTTCGTCCGCACCAAGATGCGCAACATTCTCTCCGGCAAGGTGGTCGACAAGACCTTCAACGCCGGCGCCAAGATCGAGACCGCCACGGTTGACCGCCGCGACTACACCTACCTGTACCAGGACGGTGCCGACTACGTCTTCATGGACGTCCAGGACTACGACCAGCTGACCGTTTCCGGCGAGGTCGTCGGCGACGCCAAGAACTTCATGCTGGAGAACCAGCAGGTGCTGATCGCCATGCACGAAGGTGCCCCGCTGTACCTGGAACTGCCGCCGAGCGTTGTCCTCGAAATCACCTACACCGAGCCGGGCCTGCAGGGCGACCGCTCCTCCGCGGGCACCAAGCCCGCCACCGTGGAGACCGGCTACGAGATCCAGGTTCCGCTGTTCCTCGAGCAGGGCACCAAGGTCAAGGTCGACACCCGCGACGGCAGCTACCTGGGCCGGGTCAACGACTAGTGAGCGCCCGTGGCAAGGCCCGTACCAGGGCTCTCGAAGTGCTCTTCGAGGCGGAACAGCGCTCCGCCCCGGCGCTTGAGGTCCTCAGGGCCCGGCGCGAAAAGACCGACCTGATCGTCAACCCCTACACGTTGGACATCGTGGAGGGTGTGCTGGCCAAGCAGGCGACCATCGATGAGTTCCTCCAGACCTATGCCCAGGGCTGGACCCTTGAGCGCATGCCTTCGGTGGACCGCATTATCCTGCGGATTGGTGCCTGGGAGTTGCTCTACAACGAGGACGTCCCCGACGGCGTCGCTGTCAGTGAAGCGGTGGCCCTGGCGAAGACCATGTCCACCGATGAGTCCCCGGCATTCATCAACGGACTCCTCGGCCGGCTCCAGAAGCTGAAGCCTTCGCTGCTGGCCTAGTGTCCGCAGCCTAAAGGAGGTGGGCATCCCCGAGGGGATGCCCACCTCCTTTAGGCTTTCCAAGAGCGGCCTGGGTGGTGGTCAGCCCAGCACCGCGGCGCGCAGGGCGGGAACGTCGCCCAGTTGGCGGCGCTCGTCCGCCTGGTGCTGATGGACGTCGCGACCGCTCAGGATGCGCTGCCGGGTGCAGGCAAGGGCAGTGGCCGCCTTCACGAAGCGCCGCATCGCCGCCTCCCGGCCCCGGCTCTGCGCCCAGCGGATGGCCTGCCGCCTGCCGCGCGCCGTGGCAAGCATGTCGACCTCCACCGGGGAGAACCAACCTGCCCGGGCGTATTCGATCAGCCGCTGCCGCGTCAGCTTGCTCTCGGCGACCCGCAGCAGGATGATCCCGACGGCGGCGGCAAGGAAGATCGGCACCTGTACCAGGACGTACTGGACCAGGAAGTCCGCCCCCATGCTGTTCCAGCGGTTGTGCAGGAACATCGCCGGAAGCAGGCCCAGGAAGAAGGCAAGCACCGAGTATCCGGTGTGCCATTTCCGGGCCGCGAAGCCCATGATGAGGCCGGTGGTGCCGGTGAAGATGGCATGCGCGAACGGCGACATGATCCCGCGCAGGATGAAAATCCGCACCAGGTCCGTCCCCGGGTCCGTGGAGTCGGCGATCTCCCGGCCGAAGTAGAGGATGTTCTCCGTGAACGCGAAGCCGCCGGCGATCGTGAAGGCGAACACCACGCCGTCCACCGGGCCATCGAAGTACTTCCGCGCGGCCAGCAGCAGGAGCAAGAGGCCCAATGACTTAGTGAACTCCTCCACGATCGGCGCCTCCACGGTGGCCATGAAGAGGCGGAAGTCGGCCTCGCTCGTCCGGGGCGCGGCGACGGCGAAAAGGGGCTGGATCAGCAGGGTCCCGGCGATAGACACTGCCGCGCCCCAGGTGAACGCGAACGCCAGCAGCCGTTTGGGTTCTGGTTCCCATCGGTCGATGAAGGAGACGGTCAGCAGTACTGTCGAGAGCGGCAGCAGGGACGCTATGAAACCGATCCCAAAGCCGGCAACGCCGGTGTTTCCGAGCAGGAACGGCACGATCAGCAGGAGACTGGCAAAGGCCAGGATTCCACCCGTGAGCAGCAGCGGCATTGTCCCGGTGGTCCGGCGTTGCGCGGGAGGCAGGGGCGGTAGCCAGGGATGGCCCGGCGCCTCCGCCGGAGTGCCGGGGGCTGGCTGGTAGTTGCGCGGGTCGACGCGGCCGAACCACGTCGGATTGGCGCCTGCCTCCATGAGTGCGCGGGGGTCCGGCTGCGGACCACCGTAGTGCCCGGGGCGGTTCATTGTCATGGGCATGAGCCTATTTGCCATGGCCGCCCAGCCCAACTACGCCCCGCGCCTCGGCCCGGCCGCTGTGAGCGAGAACTCACCATGGCGCACTTAACACCAGCGGCCGGAGGGCGCCGCTGTGATAGTTTTGGAAGGCAAATGTTCCTTTTTTAATTCCGTCCTGTGAGGCGGGGAAAGGGGAGACGAGCGATGACTGACGTCGCAGCACCGGTACCGTCCAGGGTTGTACTGAACCAGGGCGATATTGACCGTGCACTCACTCGTATCGCCCACGAGATCCTCGAGGCCAACAAGGGCTCCCAGGACCTGGTCCTGCTGGGTATCCCGCGCCGCGGTTACCCGCTGGCAGTCCGCCTCGCCAACAAGATCGCCGCTGCGGATCCCTCCGTCGACGCCGCCGCGATCGTCGGCCAGCTTGATGTCACGATGTTCCGTGACGACCTCTCGCACCAGCCGGCCCGCCCCCCGTATCCCACACGGCTTCCGAAATCGGGTATCGACAACAAGGTCGTGGTGCTGATCGACGACGTCCTGTATTCCGGACGCACCATCCGCGCCGCCCTCGATGCCATCGTGGACCTCGGCCGCCCGCGCATCGTCCGCCTCGCAGTCCTTGTGGACCGCGGCCACCGCGAACTTCCCATCCGGGCCGACCACGTGGGCAAGAACCTGCCCACCGCCTCCTCCGAGAAGGTGCGCGTGCACCTTGAGGAACTCGACACCGTCGACGGTACCCCTGTCAACGAGGTAGTGATCGAGGCCGGCGCATGAAGCACCTGCTGTCCACCCAGGACCTCAGCGCCGCCGACGCGATCCGCATCCTGGACACCGCCGAGGAAATGGCCGCCGTCGGAGAACGCGAAGTCAAGAAGCTCCCGGCCCTGCGCGGACGCACTGTGGTGAACCTCTTCTTCGAAGACTCCACCCGCACCCGCATCTCCTTCGAGGCCGCCGCAAAGCGCCTGTCCGCGGACGTCATCAACTTCGCCGCCAAGGGCTCCTCGGTGTCCAAGGGCGAGTCCCTCAAGGACACCGCCCAGACCCTTGCCGCGATCGGTGCGGACGCCGTCGTCATCCGGCACTGGGCTTCCGGTGCGCCGCACCGCCTGGCCGCCACCGACTGGATCGACGCCGCAGTCATCAACGCGGGCGACGGCACCCACGAACATCCCACGCAGGCCCTCCTGGACGCCTTCACGATGCGCCGCCACTGGGCAAAGCTGCACGGCACCGAATCCCAGGGCACCGACCTGCGCGGCATGCGCGTCGCCATCGCCGGCGACGTGCTGCACTCCCGGGTGGCCCGCTCGAACGTCTGGCTCCTGCGCACCCTGGGCGCGGAGGTCACCTTGGTGGCACCGCCCACCCTGCTGCCCATCGGCGTCGAGGAATGGCCCTGCAAGGTCAGCTACAACCTGGACGACACCCTGGCGGCCGGTGTTGACGCGATGATGATGCTCCGGGTGCAGGGCGAACGCATGAACGCCTCGTTCTTCCCGTCCACCCGCGAATACTCCCGCCGCTGGGGCTTCGACGACACGCGCCTGCGCGCCCTCGACGAACTCGGCCTCAAGGACACCATCATCATGCACCCGGGCCCGATGAACCGCGGCCTGGAAATCTCTTCGGCCGCCGCCGATTCGCCGCGCTCCACGGTCCTGGACCAAGTGCGCAATGGCGTCTCGGTCCGCATGGCCGCCCTGTACCTGCTGCTCTCCGGGGACACCCGCGAAGCAGTCCCCGCATCCGCCCAGTCCACCAAGGAGAGCCACTGATGGCAGAGAACACTTACCTGATCCGTGGCGCTGCCATCCTCGGCGGGGACGCCGAGGACCTGCTCATCCGCGACGGCGTGATTGCCGCGCGCGGCAACGGCGCGGCCACCCATGAAGACGCCGGGGACGCCACCGTCGTCGAGGCCGCCGGCCTCGTCGCACTGCCCGGCATGGTGGACATCCACACCCACCTGCGCGAGCCCGGCCGCGAAGACGCCGAAACCGTCGAAACCGGTACCCGCGCTGCTGCGCTCGGCGGCTACACCGCCGTCCACGCCATGGCCAACAGCAACCCGGTGGCGGACACCGCCGGCGTCGTCGAACAGGTCCACAGCCTCGGCCGCGCCTCCGGCTGGGTGGACGTCCGCCCGGTAGGCGCCGTCACCGTGGGCCTGGCCGGCGAGCGGCTCGCCGAACTTGGTGCCATGGCAGATTCGCGTGCGCAGGTGCGGGTCTTCTCCGACGACGGAATCTGCGTCCACGATCCCGTGCTCATGCGCCGGGCGCTGGAATACGTCAAGGCGTTCGACGGCGTCGTGGCCCAGCACGCGCAGGAGCCGCGCCTCACTGCCGGGGCCCAGATGAACGAAGGCGCCGTCTCCGCGGTCCTCGGCCTCGGCGGCTGGCCGGCCGTGGCCGAGGAGAGCATCATCGCCCGCGACGTGCTGCTCGCCCAGCACGTCGGGTCCCGCCTGCACGTCTGCCACGTCTCCACCGCCGGCTCCGTGGAAATCATCCGCTGGGCCAAGTCCCGCGGCATCAACGTCACCGCCGAGGTCACCCCGCACCACCTGCTGCTCACCGACGAACTGGTCCGCAGCTACGACCCCGTCTACAAGGTCAACCCGCCGCTGCGCACCGAAGCCGATGTCATGGCCCTACGTGCGGCCCTCGCCGACGGCACCATCGACGTCATCGGTACCGACCACGCCCCGCACCCGAGCGAGCACAAGGAATGCGAATGGGCGCAGGCGGCCATGGGCATGACCGGGCTGGAAACGGCGCTGTCCGTGGTGCAGGAAACCATGATCGAAACCGGCCTGATGACCTGGGCAGACTTCGCCCGCGTCACCTCCACGGTCCCGGCCCGCATCGGCCGCGTGGAGGACCAGGGCCGCCCCCTCGAAACCGGTGAACCCGCCAACGTCATCCTCGTGGACCCCGCGGCCCGCTGGACGGTGGACCCCAACAAGATGGCCACCATGGGCCGGAACTCGCCCTTCAAGGGCCGGGAACTGCCCGGCGCCGTGGTCGCCACCTTCTTCAAGGGCCACCCCACGGTGCTCGGCGGCAAGCTGAACGAACCCTACCGCCACCCGGAGACCGCCGGCGCGGTCAGCGGGAACTGATGAACGAGCTCGCCTCCCTGCTGCTCGTCCTCGGCCTTTGCGTCGTGGCCTTCGCGCTGATCGCGCTCGGCTGGCGTTCCCGGCTCCGGCGGCAGGCCGACGTCGAACAGCCCCCGGAGGTTCCGGCGGAACTGGGCGCGGCCGCCGTCGTCGTCGAAGGCCAGTACGTGGCCACCACGACGGCGGGGGACTGGCTGGACCGGATCGCGGTCCACGGCCTGGGCTTCCGCGGCAACGCCGAAGCCAGCGTGCACCCGGAAGGTGTGCTGTTCGACCGGGAAGGCTTCCAGCCGCTGTTCGTGCCCCGCACGGCACTCCTGGCCCAGCGCCAGGACAGCGGGATGGCCGGCAAGTTCGTCGAAAAGGACGGACTCGTGGTCATCAGCTGGACCCTGGGAAGCCGCACACTGGATACGGGATTCCGTACCAGGCTTGCCGCCGACAAGCAGCCGTTCATCAACGCACTTCAAGAATTGATCTCCGCAAACCCCCAGGCGCAAGCCGATAGTGGAAAGTAAGACAGTGACGGACAACAACGCAGCGACACATCCGAACGACGTTGACGCCAGCACAGCGGCAAGCGCCGCTCCTGCAGTGCTGGTCCTCGAAGACGGCCGCGTGTTCCGCGGCCGCAGCTACGGTGCCACGGGCACTGCCCTGGGTGAAGCCGTTTTCGCGACCGGAATGACCGGCTACCAGGAAACGATCACCGACCCCTCCTACGCCCGCCAGCTGGTGGTGCAGACCGCACCGCACATCGGCAACACCGGCGTGAACAGCGAGGACGCCGAATCCCGCAAGATCTGGGTTGCCGGTTACGTGGTCCGCGACGCCGCCCGCCGGCCCTCCAACTGGCGCTCCGAGCGCAGCCTCGACGCTGAACTGGTGGAGCAGGGCATCGTGGGCATCCAGGGCGTGGACACCCGTGCCATCACCCGCCACCTGCGCGAAAACAAGACCATGCGCGCCGGCATCTTCTCCGGCGCCGCCGCCAAGGCCGCCGAAAGCGAACTGCTCGCCACCGTCAAGGCCAGCGCCCCCATGGAAGGCGCCCGCCTGGCCGAGGAAGTCAGCATCGACGAAGCCTACGTGGTGGAACCGAAGGACCACGGCTGGGACGGCGACGCCCGCTTCAGCATCGCGGCCATCGACCTCGGCATCAAGGCCATGACGCCGGTCCGCTTCGCCGAACGCGGCGTTCGCGTGCACGTGCTCCCGGCCACCGCCACCCTTGAGGACGTCAAGGCCGTCAACCCGGACGGCTTCTTCATGTCCAACGGCCCCGGCGACCCCGCCACGGCCGACGCCCAGGTCAAACTGCTGCGCTCCGTGCTGGACGAGAAGCTGCCGTACTTCGGCATCTGCTTCGGCAACCAGATCCTCGGCCGCGCCCTCGGCTTCGGCACCTACAAACTCAAGTACGGCCACCGCGGCATCAACCAGCCGGTGATGGACCGCCGCACCGGGAAGGTGGAAATCACCTCGCAGAACCACGGCTTCGCCGTCGACGCCCCCATGGACGGGGCCAGCACGGCGCCGGAAGAGCGCTACGGCCGCGTCGAGGTCAGCCACGTGAGCCTCAACGACAACGTCGTTGAAGGCCTGTCCTGCCTGGACATCCCGGCCTTCTCGGTCCAGTACCACCCCGAAGCCGCCGCGGGCCCGCACGACGCCGCCTACCTCTTTGACCGCTTCATCGAACTGATGGACAGCACCAAGAACTCCGCGAAGAACGAGGACACCAAGTAATGCCGAAGCGTACAGATCTCAAGAGCGTCCTTGTCATCGGTTCCGGCCCGATCGTCATCGGCCAGGCTGCCGAGTTCGACTACTCCGGAACCCAGGCCCTCCGGGTGCTCAAGGAGGAAGGCCTGCGCGTCATCCTCGTGAACTCCAACCCGGCCACGATCATGACCGACCCGGAATTCGCCGACGCCACCTATGTCGAGCCGATCACCCCCGAGGTGGTCGAAAAGATCATCGCCAAGGAACGCCCGGACGCGGTGCTGCCCACGCTGGGCGGCCAGACGGCGCTGAACACCGCCATCGCCCTGGACAAGAACGGCGTGCTGGCGAAGTACAACGTGGAACTGATCGGCGCGAACATCGCCGCGATCGAACTCGGCGAAGACCGCGAGAAGTTCAAGGGCGTCGTGGAGCGCTGCGGTGCCGAATCCGCCCGCAGCCACATCATCCACACCATGGACGAGGCATTTGCCGCCGCCGAGGACCTCGGCTACCCGATGGTGGTCCGGCCGTCCTTCACCATGGGCGGCCTGGGCTCCGGCCTAGCCTACAACGAGGACGACCTGCGCCGCATCGTGGGCCAGGGCCTCCAGTACAGCCCCACCACCGAGGTACTGCTCGAAGAGAGCATCCTCGGCTGGAAGGAATACGAGCTTGAGATGATGCGTGACAAGAACGACAACGTCGTTGTTGTCTGCTCCATCGAGAACTTCGACCCCGTGGGCGTGCACACCGGCGACTCCATCACGGTGGCCCCGGCGCTGACCCTCACCGACCGCGAGTACCAGAAGCTGCGCGACGTCGCCATCGCCGTCATCCGCGAAGTCGGCGTGGACACCGGCGGCTGCAACATCCAGTTCGCCATCCACCCGGACACGGGCCGCGTCGTCGTCATCGAAATGAACCCGCGCGTCTCCCGCTCCTCCGCCCTGGCGTCCAAGGCCACCGGCTTCGCGATCGCCAAGATCGCCACCAAGCTGTCCCTGGGCTACACCCTGGATGAGATCCCGAACGACATCACGCAGAAGACCCCGGCGTCCTTCGAGCCGACCCTCGACTACGTCGTCGTGAAGGTCCCGCGCTTCGCGTTCGAGAAGTTCCCGGCCGCGGACCCCACGCTGACCACCACCATGAAGTCGGTGGGCGAGGCCATGGCCATGGGCCGTAACTTCACAGAAGCCCTGCAGAAGGCCCTGCGCTCCCTGGAGCAGAAGGGCTCGCAGCTGGACTTCAGCCACGTGCCCGAGTACGAGGTGGCCGAACTCATCGAGAAGGCCAAGCGCCCGACGACGGAACGCCTCTACCAGGTCCAGCGCGCCCTGCTGGGCGGCGCCACCGTGGAGGAGCTCTACGCCGCCACGAAGATCGACCCCTGGTTCCTGGACCAGCTGCAGCTCCTCAACGAGACCGCCCGGGAGATCCGCAAGGCCGGTGCGCTGACCGAGGACATGCTCCGCAACGCCAAGCGCCACGGCTTCTCCGACGAGCAGATCGGCGTCCTGACGCACAACCCCGAGGCCGTGGTCCGCGGCGTCCGCCAGGCCCTCGGTGTCCGCCCGGTCTACAAGACCGTGGACACCTGCGCTGCCGAGTTCGCCGCCTACACGCCGTACCACTACTCGGCCTATGACGAGGAGGACGAGGTCGGCCTGCACGCCAAGCCGTCCGTGATCATCCTCGGCTCCGGCCCCAACCGCATCGGGCAGGGCATCGAGTTCGACTACTCCTGCGTCCACGCCTCGATGGCGCTGCGCAAGGCCGGCTACGAAACCGTCATGGTCAACTGCAACCCGGAAACGGTGTCCACGGACTACGACGTCTCCACCCGCCTGTACTTCGAACCGCTGACCCTCGAGGACGTCCTCGAAGTCATCGCGGCCGAGGAGCGCACCGGCGGCGTGATGGGCGTGTTCGTCCAGCTCGGCGGCCAGACCCCGCTGAAGCTGGCCCAGCAGCTTGCCGACGCCGGCGTACCGATCCTGGGCACCTCGCCCGAGGCCATCGACCTGGCCGAGCACCGCGGCGAGTTCTCCCGCGTGCTGGACAACGCCGGCCTGATCGCCCCGAAGAATGGCACCGCCGTCTCCTTCGAGGACGCCAAGAAGATCGCCGACGAAATCGGCTACCCGGTGCTGGTCCGCCCCTCCTACGTGCTGGGCGGCCGCGGCATGGAGATCGTCTACGACGAAGCCAACCTTTCGCGCTACATCGCCAACGCCACCGAGATCACCCCGGACCACCCGGTGCTGATCGACCGCTTCCTCGAGGACGCCGTCGAAATCGACGTCGACGCGCTCTTCGACGGCACGGACATGTACCTCGGGGGCATCATGGAGCACATCGAAGAGGCCGGCGTGCACTCCGGTGACTCCGCCTGCGTGCTGCCCCCGATCACGCTGGGCAAGAACGTGATCGACCGTGTCCGCACGGCCACCCGCGCCATCGCCGAAGGGGTTGGCGTGCGCGGCCTCATCAACATCCAGTTCGCGCTGGCCTCGGACGTGCTCTACGTCCTGGAAGCCAACCCCCGTGCCTCCCGCACCGTGCCATTCGTTTCCAAGGCGACCGGCGTGCAGATGGCGAAGGCTGCCGCCCTGATCGGCACCGGCGTCACCATCAACCAGTTGCGCAGCGCCTACAAGATGCTGCCGGAAACCGGTGACGGTTCCACCCTGCCGTTCGACGCGCCGATCGCGGTGAAGGAAGCCGTGCTGCCCTTCAGCCGCTTCCGCACCCCGGAGGGCAAGGTCGTGGACTCCCTGCTCGGCCCGGAAATGCGCTCCACCGGCGAGGTCATGGGCATCGACAAGCACTTCGACACCGCGTTCGCCAAGAGCCAGGCCGCGGGCGGCAACGCCCTGCCCACCGAGGGCAAGGTCTTCGTCTCGGTGGCCAACCGCGACAAGCGCTCGGTGATCATGGGCGTCAAGCGCCTGTCCGACCTCGGCTTCGAGATCGTCTCCACCGGCGGCACCGCCGACGTCCTGCGCCGCAACGGGATCCAGGCCACCCCGGTGCGCAAGGTCGCCGAAGGCTCCAGCGCCGAAGGCGAAGGCACCATCGCCGACCTCATCATTGCAGGTGAGATCGACATGGTCTTCAACACCCCCTCCGGCGGCGAAGCCCGCAGCGACGGCTACGAACTGCGCGCCGCCGCGACCTCGATCGGCATTCCCTGCATCACCACGGTGGCAGAGTTCAACGCCGCCGTGCAGGCGATCGAAGCGCAGCGCACCTACGAGTGGTCCGTCACCAGCCTGCAGGAGCACGCCGCCAACCTGACCGCGGCCAAGGAATCGGTCAATGCCTGAGGCAACGGCTGACCGGCGGCCGGCCGGGGAGCCGGCGGGCCGTCAGGCCTTCGGCTCCCGGCTGGCCGCCGCCATGGCTGCCCGCGGTCCCCTCTGCGTCGGCATAGACCCGCACCCGGGCCTGCTGGCCGACTGGGGACTGAACGACGACGTCGCCGGCCTGGAGCGTTTCTCGCTCACCGTCGTGGAGGCTGTCGCTTCCCTCGCTGCCGCGGTCAAGCCGCAGGTGGCCCTGTACGAGCGGCACGGTTCCGCCGGCATGGCCGTGCTGGAGCGCACCCTTGCCGCCGCATCGGACGCCGGGGTGCTCAGCATCGCCGACGCCAAGCGCGGGGACATCGGCTCCACCATGGCGGCCTACGCGGATGCCTGGCTGCGGGACGGTTCGGCACTGGCGGCCGATTCGGTGACGCTGAGCCCGTACCTGGGCTTCGAGTCGCTGCGCCCCGCCCTTGACCTGGCCGCCGACTACGGGCGCGGAGTGTTCGTCCTGGCGCTCACCTCGAATCCCGAGGGCAAGTCCGTACAGCACGTTGGCGGCAGCGAATCCGTGGCCAAGCGCATTGTCGACGCTGCGGCTGCGGAGAACGGCCGCTACGAAGGGGCCCTGGGCTCCGTCGGCCTCGTGGTGGGGGCCACCATCGGCAGCGCCCTGGAAGATCTGGGGTTGGACCTCAATGCGGTCAACGGGCCCATCCTGGCCCCGGGACTCGGCGCCCAGGGAGCCACCCCGGCCGACCTTCGGGCCACCTTCGGGGACGCGTACCCGGCAGTCCTGGCGACCTCCAGCCGCGGCATCCTGGCTGCCGGGCCCGCCGTCGCCGGCCTGCGTGCAGCCACTGAGGAAACCCGGGACGGGCTGCTCGGCGGCTGAGCCCCGGCACGGTGCCGGGCACCGTCGGACGTTCCTTGCACCCGGAGCCGGTACCCGCCATCAGGCAGGTACCGGCTCCGCGTTGCGTTCACTGTGCGGATGCCGGTAGCTTCGGGGTTAGTCCACTCTGCTGGGGCAAAGTGATGCACAGAATGGGGAGAAGCCGTGGCTCTGAAGGCTTTGTCTGCACAGGAACGTAGCGATGCACTTGCGAAGGCGGCCAAAGCCAGGGCGCAACGGGCCCAGGCCAAGGACCGCCTCCGGAAAGGCGAGCTCGGCATCGCCGGGCTGATCAGCCTCGCGTCCGAAGACGAGGCCCTGGCACGGATGCGTGTGGCCGAGCTGCTGGAGGCAGTTCCGGGCATCGGCCCGGTCCGGGCGACCGCGATCATGGAACAGCTCGGCATCGCGGCCTCGCGCAGGCTCCGGGGCCTTGGCGTCCACCAATCCCGGGCGCTGATAGATTTTATGGAAGACAAACACGGCGTCTAGCGCCCCACCCCGAAGGATCACGTGAGCAAGAAACCGGGACTGACCGTCCTCGCAGGCCCCACCGCCGTCGGCAAGGGAACCGTATCCACCTACATCCGCGACAACTATCCGGAGGTCTGGCTGTCGGTATCGGCCACCACCAGGGCGCCGCGTCCGGGGGAGACGGAAGGTGTCCACTACTTCTTCAAGACCGCCGACGAGTTCGATGCCCTCGTCGCGGACGGCCAGCTCCTGGAGTGGGCCGTGGTGCACGGACGGAACCGCTACGGCACACTGCGCAGCACGGTTGAGGCCGCGATCGCCGAGGGCAAGTCGGTACTGCTGGAAATCGACCTCCAGGGCGCGCGCCAGGTCAAGGAGGCTGTGCCGGACGCCAACTTTGTCTTCCTGGCACCGCCGTCGTGGGAGGAAATGGTCCGCCGGCTGGTCGGGCGCGGCACGGAAACCCCGGAAGAACAGCAGCGCCGCCTGGAAACCGCTAAACTGGAACTTGCCGCTGAACCGGAGTTCAACCACACCGTCATCAACGATGACGTCCGACGGGCAGCGGACGAGCTTGTTTCACTCATGGGGCTTACCCCGCACCAGCGCTAAGCGCCGGCAACTGTCAGCCCGCTAGAATTTGGAGAATTCGTGTCCACGAACCTTGAAGGCATCATCAACCCGCCGATCGACTCGCTGCTTAAGGCCGCCGATTCCAAGTACGGCCTGGTGATCTTCGGCGCCAAGCGTGCACGCCAGATCAATGCGTACTACGCACAGCTGCACGAGGGCCTCTTCGAATACGTCGGCCCGCTCGTTGACACCAAGCTGAACGAGAAGTCCCTCTCGATCGCCCTGCGCGAGATCAACGAGGGCCTGCTCGTTTCCACGCCGATCGAGTCGGCCGAGTAGGCAGTCTGCCTGTAGACGGGGGCCACGTGCGCATCATCCTCGGAGTCGGGGGAGGGATCGCAGCCTACAAGGTTGCATCGCTCCTCCGGCTTTTTACTGAAGCCGGACACGACGTCACGGTCATTCCCACCGAAGCGGCCACCCGCTTCGTCGGGACGGCCACCTGGGAGGCGCTCTCGGGCAAGCCCGTGAGCAACAGCGTGTTCGACGACGTCGAGAAGGTCAAACATGTCCGGCTCGGCCATGAGGCGGACCTCGTCGTGGTGGCACCGGCGACGGCGGACCTGCTCGCCAAGGCGGCCACCGGCCAGGCCGGCGACCTGCTCACGAATACGCTCCTCATGGCGCACGGCCCGGTGCTCTTCGCCCCCGCGATGCACAGTGAAATGTGGCAGCACCCCGCCACCCGTGCCAATGTGGAAACCTTGCGCAGCCGCGGCGTCACCGTGCTGGAGCCAGCCGTCGGGCGCCTGACCGGCGCCGACTCCGGCCCCGGCCGGCTCCCTGAACCCGAGGCGATTTTCGAAGCAGCGCTTGCCTTGGCCGGCGCCGCTGCGGGCGCGGCCCCCAACGACATGCCCGGGCACCTTGCGGGACGCACCGTCACCATAACCGCCGGCGGCACCCGCGAGGCCCTCGATCCCGTGCGTTTCCTGGGCAACCGCTCGTCCGGCAAGCAGGGCGCAGCCCTGGCGCAGGCCGCCCTCGACGCCGGAGCCCGGGTGCGCTTCCTGGCCGCGCACATGGACGTCGAACCGCCGTCGGGCGTGGACCTCGTCCGCGTCGAATCGGCCCTCGAACTGCGGGAGGCGGCCTTGGCCGCCGCGCCGGACTCCGACGTCGTGATCATGGCCGCGGCGGTTGCGGACTTCCGGCCCGCCGAGATTTCCGAGACCAAGATCAAGAAGAAGAATGACGAGGACGCGCCGCTGGTACGGCTGGTGCGGAATCCGGACATCCTCCGCGAACTCGTCGAACAGCGCAGCCTGGCCCGGACCGCCGGAATACAGCCCGCCGGCAAGCACGGCAGCCAGTTGATCGTCGGTTTCGCCGCGGAGACAGGCGATGCGGACGGCGACGTCCTGGAACACGCCCGCGCCAAGCTGGCCCGGAAAGGCTGCGATCTGCTGGTGGTGAACCACGTCGGCATCGGCCGGGTCTTCGGCCAGGACGAGACCTCCGTGGTGATCCTCTCCGGACACGGCGCCGGACCGCAGTCGGCCGCCGGATCCAAGGCGGACGTCGCGGCCGCTGTCATCGACCGGATCGCCACCGAGCTCGACCGCGTATCGCCCGCCGGCTGACACCGCTTCGGCCGCATCCTTAGCACGGGGACACACGGCACCGGCCGTTTTCCCTCAACCAAGTAAGGTAGTCACGTGACTTTACCCCTGCACCACGCCCACGGAAATCCGTCCAAGCTCCGGCTCTTCACCTCAGAGTCGGTCACCGAGGGGCACCCGGACAAGATCTGCGACCAGATCAGCGATGCCATCCTCGACGCCCTCCTGGCCGCCGATCCGGAATCGCGCGTCGCGGTGGAAACCATGGCCACCACGGGCCTGGTGCACGTAGCCGGTGAAGTCACCACCGACGCCTACGTCGAAATCCCGCAGATCGTCCGCGAGACCATCCTGGGCATCGGTTACGACTCTTCGGCCAACGGATTCGACGGCGCGCGCTGCGGTGTGTCCGTGTCCATCGGCCAGCAGTCCAACGACATCGCCGGCGGCGTCTTCAATTCGCTCGAAGCCCGCGAGGGCCGCCAGGAGGACGACTACGACCTCCAGGGTGCCGGCGACCAGGGCATCATGTTCGGCTACGCGAGCGATGAGACCCCCTCCTACATGCCGACCCCGATCTGGCTGGCGCACCGGCTCTCCGAGCGGCTCACCGACGTCCGCAAGAGCGGCGAACTCGCGTACCTTCGCCCCGACGGCAAGACCCAGGTGACCGTCGGATACGACGGCGACCGTCCGGTCTCGGTCGAAACCGTGGTCATCTCCAGCCAGCACGCAGAAGGAACCAAGCTCGAACTGCTCCGCGCGGACCTGGCCGAGCACGTCATCAGGCCCGTCCTGGAAGCCTCCGAGCTCGACACCTCCCGTGCAGTGAACATCCTCAACCCGGCCGGCGCCTTCGTCATCGGCGGCCCGGTGGGCGACGCCGGCCTCACCGGCCGCAAGATCATCGTGGACACCTACGGTGGTTTCTCACGCCACGGCGGCGGCGCTTTCTCGGGCAAGGACCCGTCGAAGGTGGACCGTTCGGCCGCTTACGCCATGCGCTGGGTCGCCAAGAACGTGGTGGCAGCGGGGCTGGCCAAGCGCGCCGAGATCCAGATTGCGTATGCGATCGGCCAGGCCCGTCCGGTGGGAACCTACGTGGAGACCTTCGGCACCGAAACCGTCGATCCTGCCCGTATCAGCGACGCCATCGCCGAGATCTTCGATCTGCGCCCCCGCGCGATCATCGACGCCCTCGACCTGAAGCGCCCGATCTACACCAAGACCGCCGCCCACGGCCACTTCGGCCGGGACGAGCCGGACTTCACCTGGGAACGCCTGGACCGCGTCGCGGAGCTGAAGGAATTCTTCAACGCCTGAGCCGCTTCCGAGCGGGCGCCTCTTCCCGGAAACTGCCGGCGCCCTGGACGCCTGACTTCGTGGGCAGGGGTGCAGCGCTGAAAATGTCAGTGCCCCTTGCTTTGCTGGAGCCAGCAAAAGCAAGGGCGGGAGCCCGAGGACGGGGGTGATCACGATGGGCGAGGACGGTTTGTTCCCGCTGGCCGCAGATTCTTTCGCCACGGGCTCCGGGTCCCCCGCACGCCAGCCCTCCCTGCTGCAGGGATTTCCGGCGCAGCCCCCCGCAGGCGGCCCGGAGGCTGCCGCGGTGGATCCCGTCGCTGCAGTACTGATTGAGTCGCCGCTGCCGCACCTGGACAGGCCCTTCGACTACAGCGTCCCGGCCAAACTAGCCGAATCCGCGCTGCCCGGCGTCCGCGTCAAGGTGCGCTTCAACGGCCAGGAACTGAGCGGGTACATCCTCGAGCGCAAGGGTTACACCGCGGGTGGCCCGGCGCTTGTGCCCCTGCTCAAAGTGGTTTCCGCCGTTCCCGTGCTGGGACCGTCCCTGCTTGTGCTGGCGTCCGCAGTCGCCGAGCGGTATGCCGGAACCCTCAGCGACGTGCTGCGCACCGCGATCCCGCCCCGGGTTGCCGGCCTGGAGAAAAGTTACCTCGCCGGGGAAGAGCCCTTCGTGGTTGCCGCGGAGGCGGCTACGGACGGCCCGCACCTCGAGGCCGCCCGGCCGGACACCGCCGGGGGCTGGGCTTCCTACGGGAACGGCCCCGCCTTCCTCCAGCACCTTGCGGCAGGCGGGTCTCCGCGCGCCGTCCTCACAGCGCTGCAGGGTTACGGCCCGGACGGCTGGCCACGGCTGATCGCTGCCGCGGTGGCAGCGGTGCGCTCTTCGGGCCGGGGCGCCGTCGTAGTGGTTCCGGACCACCGTGATCTCGACCGCATGGAAGAGGCCCTCCTGGAGGTCCTGCCGGCCGCGGACATCGCGCGGCTTACCGCCGAGGACGGCCAGACGCCCCGCTACCGGAACTACCTGAGGCTGCTCCGCGGCGACGCCGGGGTGGCGGTGGGTACCCGTTCGGCGGCGTACGCTCCCGTGCGGGACCTTGGCCTGGTGGTTTGCTGGGACGACGGCGACGACCTCCACATCGACCAGCGCGCACCTTACGCCCACAGCCGCGAGGTCCTGCTGCTCCGCAGTGAACAGGAATCCGCGGCCTGCCTGATGGCCGCGCACAGCAGGAGCACCGAACTGCAGCGACTGGTCGGCACCGGCTGGGCCGTCGCTGTGGAAGCCCCGCGGCCCGTGGTCCGCAGCAGGACGCCGCGGGTCCTGAACACGGCGGACAGCTTCGAGCAGGAGCGGGACCCCTTGGCCCGCATCGCCAGGCTGCCTGGTGCCGCGTGGCGCGCCGCGAAGGAAGGCCTTGAACGCGGCCCGGTGCTGGTGCAGGTGGCCCGGGCCGGCTACGCCCCATCGCTGGTATGCGAAGACTGCCGGGAACCGGCGCGCTGCAACAACTGCCAAGGGCCCCTGGCGATCACGGGCCCCTCCTCTCCGCCGCAATGCCGGTGGTGCTCCACTCCCGCGCCCGAATGGCAATGCCGGCACTGCAGCGGCAGGCGGCTGCGGCGCGGCGCTGCCGGGGTGCTGCGCACCGCGGAGGAACTCGGCCGTGCCTTCCCCGGGAAAGCGGTGGTCACGTCTTCGGGCGACCAGGTCAAGGCCAAGGTCGGTGCGTCACCGGCCCTGGTGGTTGCCACCATCGGCGCCGAGCCCGTGGCGGATCAAGGCTACGCGGCCGCCCTGCTCCTGGACGGCGATTCACTGCTCCGGCGCGAAAACCTGCGGGCCGGTGAGGACACCGTGCGGCGCTGGTTCAACGCGGCCGCCATGGTCCGGCCAGCCTCGGAGGGCGGGCTGGTTGTGGTCACGGCGGACGACAGCACAGCCACGGGTGCCCTGCTGCGCTGGGATCCGGCCGGCTTTGCCTCCCGGGAGCTGGCACTGCGCCAGGAGCTGAAACTGCCCCCCGCGGTGCGGGTGGCTTCGGTCACCGGCCCGCGCGCCGACGTCGTGCATTTCACAGGCGCGCTCGGAGGCTCCCTGGAGCTGCGCGCCGTCGGGCCCTCACCGCTTTCAGTGTCGGCCGCCCGCCAAGGCAGCCAGGCCGAGGAAGCCGACGTCCGCACCTTGTTGTTCATTCCCTACGGGCAGGCGGCCCGGGCAACCAAGGCAATGCGCGCCGTCAAAGCCGCGAGTGCGGCGAAGCGGACCGCCGGTCCCGTGCAGCTCAGGCTCGACGGCGTGGACGTGCTGTAGTCCGGTGAAGCCCGCCTCAGCGGCGCTTCCTGCCGCGCATGGCCACGATTTCCTCCGCCACCGAGAGCAGTTGCCGGGCCGAATCTTCCCAGCTGAAGTCCGCCGCCCGCTCCACCGAACGGCGGGAGCGCTTCTGCCAGAACTGCCTGTCCCGTAGTTCCTGCACGGCGGCCATGAACGCGGCGGGCGAATCCGGGTCCACATAGCTGGCGGCGTCGGAGCCGACTT
Source organism: Arthrobacter sp. TE26545 (assembly GCF_056279005.1). The sequence continues at coordinate 2,076,640 of NZ_JBWBQM010000001.1, read as the reverse complement.
CACGGAAGATCGGGATGTCGCTGGCGATCACGGGCGTGCCCAGGGCCATGGCTTCAACCAGCGGCAGCCCATAGCCCTCGGCACGGGACAGGCTCACCAGGGCGGTCGCCCTGGCCAGCAGGGCGTTGTACTCCTCGTCCGTGACGCCGTTGTGGAAGCGGACGTCCGCGCCGGCGGGCACCAATGCTTCCAGCTCGGCCCGGCGCTGCGGGGTGATGCGGCTGAGCAGATGCAGGGTGAATTCGGGAAGCCCGGCCATTCCGCGGATCATGGTTTCCACGTTCTTGTACGGCATGAAGGAGCCCATGTAGAGCAGGGACCTGTCGGCGCCGTCTTCCGGGTCCCGCGGCTGCTGCCCCGGCTGCGGCGCGTTGCCGACGATCCGCACCGGCCGCTTGGTCAGGCGGTATTTGGCCATCAAAGCCTCCGTGGTGTGGCTGATGGTGGCCACGATGTCCGCCCGGTTCAGCAGCACACGCTGCGGCCAGAAGGCCTTGTGGTACAGGCGCCATAGCAACCGCACGGGCGCGGGAAGGAAACCGGGAGGCGCGGGGTGCTCGTAGTAGATGAGGTCGTGGAGGGTCAGGACAAGCCCGTACTTGCGGCCGAGCGTGCCCATCGTCTGCATTGGGCAGACCACCACGTCGGCCCCGAGCTTGTTGACCTCCCGGGCCACGAAAAGCTCCATCGGCGACAGGGGGCTGTTGACGAGCACATGGGGCACGTCCGGCAGCAGGGCGAGCTGCCGTGTGTCGCTGATCAGCATCGTCACGTCGGCGATCCTGGCGGTGGCCGCGATGAGGCTTGAACCGTAGCGGCTGATCCCGTCGTGATGGTCGGTCCGGGTAAATCGGGCGTCGATGACGATTTTCACGCGGGATGTTCCTCCAGGAAGGTGCGGATGGCGGCTGCTGCAGGTTCCGGCGTCTCGTAGTGGATCAAATGCCCGACGCCGGGAATCACCACGAGCCGGCCGTCCGGCAGCATTTCCAGCAGTTTGTGCTGGGCCGGCAGGGTGGCGATCTCATCCTTCTCGCCGGCGATGAGGAGGACCGGCAGCTGCAGCCGGGGCGCCGCCTCGGCCACGTGGCTCGAGACTGAGGCTTTGAAGGATTCGAGGAGGCTGTTCCGGTCCGCGAAGGCGGAGAAGTACGCGTCGTGCTGGTCGTGGACGAACCCACGCAACTGCTTGTCGCGTGTCTTGGCCATTGTTTCGCTCATCACGCGCACGATCAGCCGGTTCCGCAGGAGAGCCAGGCCCAGCCGGCGCGGCAGTTTCGCGGACAGCTGGTAATAGAACACCGCGAGCTTGGTCATGAGGCCCTTGGGGCCTTCCAACGCAGGGGAGGCGATGGGGTTGACCAGTACCAGCGGAGTTACCGCGCCGGGGTGTTCCGCGGTGAAATGGCTGGCGATGATGGAGCCGAAGGAATGCCCCAGCAGCACGGTTTCCGGACCGAGGCCCAGTGCGTCCATGAAGTCGGCTATGAACTCTCCGTAGCGCTCCACGGTGTGTTCGCCCCGGACAAAGGCGTCCGAGCTGCCGAACCCGGGAAGATCCGGGACGATCACGCGCATCTCCGGCAGCATGTCCACCACCCGGAGCAGACCGTGGTGGTCGCCGCGGAATCCGTGGATCACCAGGATGGTGCGGGTGGCCGGCGTGGCGTCGACAGGCTCGTAGGACCAGTAGACGACCGTGCCGCCGTCGAGCTCCAGGTCCGAGGCGCGGGTCCGTCCGGCGAGGGATGGGCTGAAGAACGCCGCCTGCGGGTCCGGTGCGGGGCCGGAGCGGCCGGTGTCCAGTTGTTCCATGCGTGTGGTCCTAATGCGGGGTCTAGAGGGAGGTCTTAGTTGACACTGTCCGGGTGCGAGCCCAGGCGGTGGTGGCGTTCGAGGGAGGCCAGCCCGTCCATGTCTTCGGCTGGCAGTTCGAAGTCGAACACCCTGAAGTTTTCCTCGATGCGGGCGCCGGAACTCGCCTTGGGGATGACGATGTTGCCCAGTTGCAGGTGCCAGCGGATGACGATCTGGGCTGGCGTCCTGCCGTGCTTCTCTGCGAGCGCCAGGATGGCCGGGTCCGCCAGTACGTGACCCCGGCCCAGGGGGCTCCAGGCCTCGGTGCGGATACCGAGTTGATCGTGCAGGGCCCGGAGCTTGCCCTGCTGCAGCCACGGGTGCAGTTCGATCTGGTTGACTGCCGGCACCACTTCCGCCGACGCCATCAGGGTTTCCAGGTGCGCGGCCTGGAAATTGGAGACGCCGATGGCCCGGACGCGGCCCTCACGGTACAGGGTCTCCATGGCCTTGTAGCTTTCCTGGAACAGCCCGCGGGCGGCGCATGGCCAGTGGATCAGGTAGAGATCCACGTGGTCCAGTCCGAGCCGCGCCATTGACTCGTCGAAGGCGCGCAGGGTGGAGTCGTAGCCTTGGTCGTCGTTCCACAGCTTGGTGGTGACGAAGATGTCGTTGCGGGTGAGGGAGTGGAACTCCTCTCCCGAACCGCCCGTGCCTTCCGGGCCCTCTGACGGGCCGAGCGCAGCGCCGATTCCCTTGCCTACTCCGGTTTCATTGCCGTAGATCGCCGCGGTATCAAAGTGCCGGTATCCGGCGCCAATTGCCGTGGACACCAGCCCGGCGGCGTCCGCCGGGGGTACCTTGAACAGGCCGAACCCCAGCTGGTCGATCTGGACACCGTTGTTGAGGCTGAGCCGCGGCGAGGGTTTCATAGCAAAGACTCTACCTATCTACCCGGCTCACGCGGAGCCACCGAAGCTCACCAGCCGCCGCGCCGTGGCCTCGTCCACGATGAGCTCCGTCGCGAGCCGTGCCGCGAGCGCCCCTCGCAGGCCGTCGATCTTGGAAGCGCCGGATACAACGCAGATGCGGCGCCGCACCTCGCGTAGCTGTTCGTGGCTGGGACCGGTGCTCCTTTCGTTCAGTGTGATCCCGTCCGAGGAGCCGTCTGCGCGGAAGAACACGGTGGCGACGTCGCCCACCACATCCGAGCGGGCAAGCACTTTGAGGTCCTCCTCGTCCAGGTACCCGCCCGCATAGACATGGCTTGGGTAGGAGGAATCGATGGAGCCGACACCGAAGATCGCGATGCTCATCCGGTCCTGGAGGTCAAGCACCCGCCGCACGCTGCGCTCCTTCCACATCGCGGTCTTCGTGGAGGCATGGTCGAAGAACGCGGGCACGGGGAACTGCTCCACCCGGGCGCCGTAGGCGATGCCGAAGCGGCGCATGATGTCGCTCGCGTAAGTGATGCCTGTGGTCTGCATATTGCCGGCCCCGTTGAGCTGGACCACGACGCTGTCGTGGGTGATCTTGCGGGTCAGGTGCCGGCTTACGGCGCTGATCGTGGCACCCCAGGCGACGCCGATGATCGCGTTCGAATCCACCAGGGGGCCGATCGTCCGGGCGGCCTGCATCGCCACCCGCTCCAGCGTCTCGGCCTCGTTCAGGGTGTCCAGCACCGGGACCACATGGACATCCACGTCGTATTGCCCGCGGATCAAACGCTCCAGTTCGGGGGCCGAATCCAGGGGGCTGCGGATCTGGATCTGCACCAGGCCGGAGTCGCGGGCGGAGGACAGCAGCCGCGAAACGGTCGAACGGGAGGTCCGTAGTTCCCGTGCAATTGCGTCCATCGTGAGGTCCTGCAGGTAGTACATCTGTGCTGCCCGGAGCGCGTCCGAGTGTCGTGATCGTGGCACCCCAACTCCTTTCTGCACGTATGTGCAAATAGCTTGATTCCATTTTCCACTATTCCAAAGAATGGGTGTGCAAGATGCGTCCGGCGTGATGCGGCGCACGACCCCAAGCCCCAGGAGAGCAGTTTTGGGACACACCACGAACACCCCTTCCGCAGCAAACGTGCGGGCCTCGGCAGCAGCGTTGCGCAGCCGCCCGCAAGCCCGGGTACTGATCATCGGCGGCGGCATCAACGGCGTCGGCACCTTCCGTGACCTGGCCCTGCAGGGCGTGGACGTTGCCCTTGTCGAACGCGGGGATTTCTGCCAGGGGGCCAGCGGTGCCTCCTCGCACATGATCCATGGCGGCATCCGCTACCTCGAGAACGGCGAGTTCCGGCTGGTGCGCGAGTCCGTCGTCGAACGCAACCGCCTGCTGAAGATCGCCCCGCACTACGTCAAGCCGCTGCAGACCACCATCCCGATCTTCAGCACTTTCTCCGGCGTCCTGTCCGCTCCGCTGCGCTTCCTGACCCACAAGCAGGGCAAGCCGAAGGAGCGGGGCGCCTTCCTCATCAAGCTCGGCCTGAGCCTGTACGACTCCTTCTCCCGGGACGGCGGCAGCGTCCCGCGCCACCAGTTCCGCGGCCGGGACGCAGCACTGGCCGAACTGCCCGCGCTGGATCCCAAGGTGAAGTACACCGCCACCTACTTCGATGCCTCGGTCCACAACCCGGAGCGGCTCACGCTCGACGTGCTGCAGGACGGCGCGAAGGCCGGCGCCGGCAGCGCCCTCAGCGGTGGCTCCGCGAGGGCCAGCAACTACATCTCGCTCGTCTCGATGGCCGACGGCGAAGCGCGGCTACGCAACGAACTCACCGGCGAGGAGTTTACCTTCCGGGCCGACGTCATCGTCAACACCACCGGCGCCTGGGTGGACCTGACGAACAACGCGCTGGGCCAGCCGAGCACCTTCATGGGCGGCACCAAGGGCTCGCACATCGTGCTGGACCACCCGGAACTGCTGGCAGCGTGCGCGGGCCGGGAAATCTTCTTCGAGCACACGGACGGGCGGATCGTGCTGATCTACCCGATGGGCGACCGGGTCCTGGTGGGAACCACAGACGTCGATGCGGATATGGCAGAGGACGCCGTCTGCACCGAAGGAGAGATCGACTACTTCTTCGAACTGGTCGGAAATGTCTTCCCGGCCATCAAGGTCGAACGCAGCCAGATTGTCTACAGCTTCTCCGGCGTCCGGCCGCTGCCCCGCCATGACGACACCCAGCCGGGCTTCGTCTCCCGCGATTACCGCATCGAGCGGAGCGTCCCGGGTGGGGCGGGTTCCGCCGTCGTCCTCTCCCTGGTGGGCGGCAAGTGGACCACCTTCCGAGCGCTGGCCGAACACCTCAGCAACGAGGTGCTGGCCGAACTGAAGGTGGACCGCAAAGTCTCGACGGCGAAACTCGCCATCGGGGGCGGCGCCGGCTTCCCCTCCACCGAGGAAAGCGTGCAGGAGTGGATCAAGCGGCACATGTCTGCCGGCTTCGGTGCCGAACGGGTGGCGGACCTCCTGGCCCGCTACGGTACCCGCGCCGAAGACGTGCTGGGCTACCTGAAGGCCGGCGACGATGAACTGCTGCGCTCCACCCACGAACTGAGCGTGCGCGAGCTGCAGTACATGGCGGGGCACGAGCAGATCGGCCACCTCGTGGACGTGCTGATCCGGCGAACCTCGCTGGCCTTCCGCGGACTCGTCACAGGGGAACTGCTGAACGAACTGGCCGAGGTCCTGGCCGGTCCGCTGGGCTGGGCCGAGGCCCGCAAGGCCGACGAAATCCGGCACGCCCAGGACGTGCTCCAGCGCTTCCACAGGGTCACGGTGCACAGCCTCGTGTCCTGACGCCGGGACGTGGAATGTGGTTCCCGCCCACCGGGCGCGGGAACCCGGGCGGGGGAACCGTGCTGCACGGACACCCCCGCCGCCGGCCGGTTGCACCCCGCCGGCCGGTACTAAAGGAATGCGCGGCCCCCGGAACCCGCGGGGCCCGCATCAGTAAGAATGAGGAGTCAAAGATGTCTCTTGGAATTGTTTTCCTGTCCGAAGTATTCGGCACGGCGATGCTGACCCTGCTGGGCTGCGGCGTCGTGGCCAACGTGGCGCTGAAGGGGACGAAGGGCAACAGTGGCGGGTTCCTGATGGTCACCTGGGGGTGGGGCATCGCGGTGTTCGCGGGCGTCTTCGTGGCCGCCAAGTCCGGCGCCCACCTTAATCCCGCCGTCACCCTCGGCCTGTTGGTGAACGGCAAGGCCGAGTACGCTCCGGGCGTCGCGGTGGACTTCGCCTCCACGCTGACGTATTTCGGCGGCGAACTGCTCGGCGCCCTCCTCGGTGCGGTGGTTTGCTGGCTGGCCCATAAACAGCATTTCGACGCCGAACCGATGGCCGCCAACAAGCTGGGCGTCTTCTCCACGGGCCCGGCCATCCGAACCGTGCCGTGGAACCTGCTCACCGAAGTCATCGGCACCTTCGTGCTGGTCTTCGTCATCCTGACCTTCGGCGGCACCCCCTCCGGCCTGGGGCCGCTGGCCGTGGCGCTGCTGGTTGTCGGCATCGGCGTCTCCCTGGGCGGCCCCACCGGCTACGCGATCAACCCTGCCCGCGACCTCGGCCCGCGCATCGCCCACGCCATCCTGCCCATCAAGGGCAAGGGCTCCAGCGACTGGGCCTACTCCTGGGTTCCCGTTGTGGGCCCGCTGATCGGCGGCACCCTCGCCGGCCTTGTTGCCCTCTGGGTTCCCATCATTGCCACCGCGGCCAAGTAATCTCCAAGCACACCAGACAGAACAGAACCGGAAAGACAAGGACGTCATCGTGAACCAGTACGTAATCGCCATTGACCAGGGCACCACCAGCTCGCGTGCCATCGTGTTCGACCACACGGGCAACATCGTTTCCACCGGCCAGATGGAGCACGAGCAGATCTTCCCGCAGGCCGGCTGGGTGGAGCACAACCCCGCGGAAATCTGGGACAACGTGCGGGAAGTCATCGGCTCCGCGCTGTCCAAGGCGAGCCTGACGCGCCACGACATCGCCGCCGTCGGCATCACCAACCAGCGCGAGACCGCCGTCGTCTGGGACAAGAACACGGGCGAGCCGGTCTACAACGCCATCGTCTGGCAGGACACCCGGACGCAGGCGATCGTGGACGAACTGGCCGCCGACGGGGGAGTGGAGCGCTTCAAGCAGAAGGTGGGCCTGCCCCTGGCAACCTACTTCTCCGGCACCAAGATCAAATGGATCCTGGACAACGTCGAAGGTGCCCGCGCCAAGGCCGAAGCCGGGGACCTCATCTTCGGCAACACCGACGCCTGGGTGCTTTGGAACCTGACCGGCGGCCCCGACGGCGGCGTGCACGCCACGGACGTCACCAACGCCTCGCGCACCATGTTCATGGACCTGGAAACCCTGCAGTGGGACCAGGAGATCCTGGACGCCTTCGGTGTTCCGGCCTCCATGATGCCGGCCATCCTCTCCTCCTCGGAGGTGTACGGGCAGGTGCACAGCTCCCAGCTGCTCCGGGAGGTGCCGGTGTCCGGCATCCTCGGCGACCAGCAGGCCGCCACCTTCGGCCAGGCCGCCTTCCAGCCCGGCGAGGCGAAGAACACCTACGGCACCGGCTGCTTCCTGATCTTCAACACCGGCGAGGAAATCGTCCACTCGAAGAACGGATTGCTGACCACCCTCGGGTACAAGCTGGGCGACGCCAAGCCGCACTACGCCCTGGAAGGCTCCATCGCCGTCACCGGTTCCCTGATCCAATGGCTGCGCGACAACCTGGGCATGATTTCCACCGCCCCGGAGGTCGAGACCCTGGCCGCAGGAGTCCAGGACAACGGCGGCGTGTACATTGTCCCGGCCTTCTCCGGCCTGTTCGCCCCCTACTGGCGGGCCGACGCCCGCGGCGCCATCGTTGGCCTGACCCGCTTCGCCAACAAGGGGCACATCGCCCGTGCGGCCCTGGAGGCCACCGCCTTCCAGACCCGCGAGGTGCTCGACGCCGTCAACGCCGACTCCGGGGTTCCGCTCACCGAGCTGAAGGTCGACGGCGGCATGGTCGCCAATGAGGCGCTCATGCAGTTCCAGGCGGACATCCTGGGCGTTCCCGTCGTCCGTCCGAAAGTCGTGGAAACCACGGCTCTCGGCGCCGCCTACGCGGCCGGCCTCGCCGTCGGCTTCTGGAAGGACCTCGGCGAGCTGTCCGCGAACTGGGGCGAGGACAAGCGCTGGGAGCCGCAGCTTCCCGTGGAAGAGCAGGAACGGCAGCTGCGCCTGTGGAAGAAGGCCGTCACCAAGTCCATGGACTGGGTGGACGAGGACGTTAAGTAGCACCAGCCTCCGTTGAGGGAGGTCGCACTTGCCCCGCCCGTCCCCGGCTGCTCCCACCGCTCGCAAGCTCGCGGCGGGGCCCTCGCAACCGGGGGCCCATCGCGGCAGCCACCACACCCGGGCGAAGTGCGGCCTCCCTCAACGTTCCGTAGCCAACGGCCCCTGCCCCAGGCCATGGGATTGGTGCGATAGAGTGTTTGTATGCGTGCGATCCTTCTGCTTAGCTAGCCGCCCGGTACCGGAATTACCGAGCGGCCGCCCCTCCTTGTCGAGGGGCTTTTGTGTGTCCGGGCATGTGCCGGGGCTGCAGCAGGAGGCAATACCGCCAACGAAGAACAGAAGAGGGCAGCAGTGAGCGTTCACCCGGAGACCGAAACCGGAGCACAGGCAGGCACGGCGGGCACCCCCGAAGAGGGTGTGTACAGCTTCGCCGCGATGGAGGCCAAGTGGCCGCAGGTGTGGGAGGACCTCAAGGTCTTCACCCCCGCGGACGACGGCTCCCGCGAGCGTCGCTACGTGCTGGACATGTTCCCGTACCCCTCCGGCGACCTGCACATGGGCCACGCCGAAGCGTTCGCCATGGGCGACGTCGTCGCGCGGTACCTGCGCCAGAAGGGTTACGACGTCCTGCACCCGATCGGCTGGGACTCCTTCGGCCTGCCCGCCGAGAACGCCGCCATCAAGCGCAACGCCCACCCGAGCGAGTGGACCTACGCCAACATCGACACCCAGGCGGCCTCCTTCAAGCGGTACGCCATCTCCGCCGACTGGTCCCGCCGCCTGCACACCTCGGACCCCGAGTACTACCGCTGGACCCAGTGGCTGTTCAAGCGCTTCTACGAGCGCGGCCTGGCCTACCGCAAGGACTCCCCGGTCAACTGGTGCCCCAAGGACCTGACCGTGCTGGCGAACGAGCAGGTCGTCAACGGTGCCTGCGAGCGCTGCGGCACCCCGGTCACCAAGAAGTCCCTGAACCAGTGGTACTTCAAGATCACCGAATACGCCGACCGCCTGCTGGATGACATGTCCGAACTGCAGGGGCACTGGCCCGAGCGTGTCCTGGCCATGCAGCGCAACTGGATCGGCCGCTCCGAGGGCGCCCACGTGCGCTTCGTCATCGAAGCCGCCGGCGGGCGTCCCGAAAAGGAAGTCACGGTCTTCACCACCCGTCCGGACACCCTGTACGGGGCAACGTTCTTCGTCGTCGCGGCCGACGCCCACCTCGCCCTGGACCTGGTCACCCCGGAGCAGCACGACGAGCTCATGGCCTACCGCGAAAAGGTCAAGGCACTCTCCGAAATCGAGCGCCAGTCCACCGAACGCGAAAAGACCGGCGTCTTCACGGGCCGCTACGCGATCAACCCGCTCAACGGCGAGAAGCTGCCCGTCTGGGCCGCGGACTACGTCCTGGCCGACTACGGCACCGGCGCCATCATGGCCGTTCCCGCGCACGACCAGCGCGACCTCGACTTCGCCAAGGCCTTCGGCCTGCCGGTCCGGGCCGTCCTGGACACCGGCGCCGAGGACCCGGCGGAAAGCGGCATCGCCACCTCCGGGGAAGGCACCCTGAAGAACTCCGGCGATCTGGACGGCCTGTCCAAGGCAGAGGCCATCCCCGCGGCGATCGAGATCCTGGAGAAGCTCGGCACGGGCGAAAAGTTCGTGAACTTCCGCCTCCGCGACTGGCTGCTGAGCCGCCAGCGCTTCTGGGGCACTCCGATCCCGATCATCCACTGCGCCGAATGCGGCGAAGTTCCGGTCCCGGACGAGCAGCTGCCCGTCACGCTGCCGGAGGACCTGCGCGGCGAGGCGTTGGCCCCGAGGGGAACCTCCCCGCTGGCCGCCGCCTTGGAATGGGTCAACGTGGAATGCCCCAACTGCGGCCGGGCCGCGCAGCGCGACACGGATACCATGGACACCTTCGTGGACTCCTCCTGGTACTTCCTGCGCTTCGTCTCGCCGCACTTCACCGAAGGTCCCTTCGACCCGGCGAAGATCAACGAATGGATGCCGGTCGGCCAGTACGTGGGCGGCGTCGAGCATGCCATCCTGCACCTGCTCTACGCCCGCTTCTTCACCAAGGTCGTGCACGACATGGGCCTGCTGGACGCGGACGAACCGTTCAGTGCTCTGCTGAACCAGGGCCAGGTGCTCAACGGCGGCAAGGCCATGAGCAAGTCCCTGGGCAATGGCGTGGACCTTGGCGAGCAGCTGGACAAGTTCGGTGTGGACGCCGTGCGCCTGACCATGGTGTTCGCCTCCCCACCGGAGGACGACGTCGACTGGGCGGACGTTTCGCCCGCCGGTTCGGCGAAGTTCCTGGCGCGTGCCTGGCGCCTCGGCCAGGACGTCGGCAGCGCCCCCGGCGTCGACTTCTCCGGCGGCGACCGTGCCCTGCGCTCCGTGACCCACCGCACCATCGCCGAAGCAGCGGAACTGTTGGACAACAACAAGTTCAACGTCGTCGTGGCCAAGCTGATGGAGCTGGTGAACGCCACCCGCAAGACCATCGACTCCGGAGCCGGCGGGGCGGGATCCTGCCGTCCGCGAAGCCGTCGAGGCCGTTGCCGTCATCCTGAGCCTCTTCGCCCCGTACACCGCCGAAGACCTCTGGAACCAGTTGGGCCACCCGGCCTCGGTGGCAAACGCCGGCTGGCCGGTCCACGACGACTCGCTGCTGGTCCAGGAAACGGTCACCGCGGTGGTCCAGGTTCAGGGGAAGGTCCGCGACCGCCTCGAGGTCTCTCCGGACATTGCGGAGGACGCTCTGCGCGAACTGGCACTGGCCAGCGAAAACGTGCAACGTGCACTCGATGGGCGTGGTATCCGCACGGTGATCGTGCGGGCCCCCAAACTGGTGAACATCGTCCCGGCTTAGCCGGGAAGGCCGCCGGCTTCCGGCCGGCGGCCTTTTCATCACCCAGCCTGCCGCGCTTCCAGCGCTGACCCGTCCAGGAGGTGCCCTTGCCGGACCGCGAACCGCCTGCCTGGCTGTGGCTCAAACAGCGCCTGCCCCGGCTGCGGCAGTCGACGACGCCGGGCCGCGCCCCCGCTGCGGCGCCCGCCGTCGTACGTACCGCCGTCGTGACCGATTCCGCCGCGGCGCTGCCCGCCGACTGGGTGAAGGCCTTTGTCGCCGACGGCCGGCTGGCCGTGGTTCCGATGCCCGTGATGGTGGGCGAGGAAATCTTCGGCGAAGGCGAAGACGACATCACCACCACCCTGGCCCTGGCGCTGGCCTCGGGGTCGGCCGTGAAGACGTCCAGGCCCTCGCCCGGGCAGTTCGAACATGCGTACCTGGCCGCGGCTGCCCGCGGATTCGAGTCGGTCGTGTCCATCCATATCTCGGCCGAGCTCTCCGGAACTGTCGACGCCGCGAAGCTTGCTGCCGGCCGGGTTCCGATCCCGGTGGAAGTCCTCGATTCCCGCACGGTCGGAATGGCCCAGGGAATGGGCGTGCAAAGCGCCCTCCTGGCGGCGGCCGCGGGCCGCTCCGCGGCGGAAGTGCGCGACTTTGCGGAGGAACGGCTCCGCCGCACCAAGGTCTACTTCTATGTGCCCAGCCTTGAGCAACTGCGCCGGGGCGGGCGGATCGGTGCGGCGGCTTCGCTGCTGGGCACCATGCTCGCCATCAAGCCGATCCTGGCAGTCGACGGCGGCCGGATCGTCCCGCTCGAAAAGGTCCGCTCCGCCGCGAAGGCCGTTGCCCGGCTCGAAGAGATCGTCGCCGCAGACGTCGCGGCCCGGCCGGCAGGAGAGGCCAGGCTGGCGGTCCACCATTTCGGGAACCTCGCCGAGGCGGAGGGCTTGGCCGGACGGCTCGCAGCCCTGTGCTCGGGTACGCCGAAAGCGCAGCTCAGTGCCCTGCCGGCGGTGCTCGGTGCCCACGCGGGCCTGGGCGTTCTTGCCGTGATCGTCGGCGAAAGCAGCACCCCGGGCTCGGTCGTTCCGGAGCAGTAGCTCTGTTCCTCAACAGGCTCCGCCGGGGCGGGGCTTTCCACATAGCACCCGCAGGCGGCGGCTGGGCTGCCTGACGGAACCTAGGCTCGGAGTCATGCCGCGCCGGAACCGAGACCCGCTAGTCGGCGATGCTGCGCGCGCAGCCAGGCACCGGTTGAAATCCCGGCTGGGCATCATGGAAGAGGATGCGGCGCTTCGGGAGACAGCCGCCCCCGGGGAGTCCCCGGCGCCCTCCGAGCCGGGAGAAGCGCTCCTGCTGCCGGGGCGGCAAACGAGTTACTCCCCACTGGAGGAGCCGGACTGGGAAGGCGGGCAGCCCGGCCGGGCCGTCCGCTTCCGCTGGCGGGTTCCTTGGCGGGTACCGGCGCTGCTCCTGCTTCCGGCTGTGCTGCTGGCCGCCTGGATCGGCTGGCAGGCCTGGGCCGGACGGCCACCCGCCGAGCAGTTGGGCTCGGCCGACGGGACGCCAGCAACTGTTCCGGGTCCTGCTCCGACAGGCGAAGGTCCCGGCCCGGAGGCCCCCGGGGCAGCCCTCATCGTGGTCCACGTGGCCGGCGCCGTGAAGAAGCCGGGCATAGTCAGCCTGCCCGCGGGCTCCCGGGTCTTCGAGGCCATCTCGGCGGCGGGAGGCGCGGCCGCCGGATCGTCCGTGGACAGTCTCAACCTGGCCGCGGTGGTCCAGGACGGCGCAAAGATCCAGGTTCCACGGGCGGGGGAGCCGCCTCCAACTGCAGAAGGTGGCGCCGGAGGGGCCGGGGCACCTGCCACCGGGTCCGGCAACGGCACCGCAGCGGGCGCCAAGATCAACATCAACACCGCCTCCGCGGGGGAGTTGGACGAGCTGCCCAGGGTCGGTCCGGTCCTGGCCGAGCGCATCGTGGCCTGGCGGGAAGAGCACGGACCATTCGCAGCCGTCGAAGAACTCGACGCCGTGGAGGGCGTGGGGCCCAAGATGCTCGAAGCGCTCCTTCCCTTGGTGACCATCTGATGTCCGGCCGCAGGCCGCCGCACGGCCCCGGAACCGGGAACGAGTCACACGGCGACGACGTCCGTGTCGCCAGCGATCCGGGACCGCGGCTGGACCTGCGGCTCGTGCCCTCCGCAGTGTTGGCATGGACTGCCGCCGTGGCCGGCAGCCACCTGCCCCCGGCTTGGACGAGCGGGGTCGCGGTGTTCCTGCTTGCCGGCGCGGTGTTGCTGCTCGTGGTCGGCCGGCGGACGCCAGCCCTGCGGACGGCCAGGAACCTGGGTACGGTGCGGACCGGCAGGCGGCTGCGTGCCGGCCGGACGCCCCGTACGGGGCGCCGTAGCCTGGCAGCCGCATTGTCGCTGGCGTGCCTCCTGGGTGCCGCGGCAGCGGCGCATACATTGACCGCGTCCGCTGCCCGATCAAGCCTTCCCGTCACAGGCGGACCAGGCGGCACCGCCCTCGCGAACCTCGTGGTCACCGGTGAAGCCAAGGAAGTCCGCGCCGGAGGCGGAAGGGCCGAACGCTGGATCCTTGGCGCCGAATTGCTGGAACTCGCCGCGGACGGCAAGCTCTACCGTCCGGCCACCCGGATTTTGGTGGTAGGCGGCGCCGGTTGGCGGGAGCCCCGGACCGGAGAGCAGATCCGGGCTGCCGGAAAGCTCGTGCCGGCCCGCCCCGGACAGGTGGAAACGGCCGTCTTTACCGCGAGCACCCGGCCTCTGCCTGCACAAGGCAGCCTGCAACACACGGCCCGAGCTGCCACCCGTGAATTTCCTGGTGCCGGACCGGGGACGGTGCCGGATTGGGCAGCAGCGATGAGGGAGCGATACCGAGGCGCCGCGGCTCAACCCGGGGGCGATCCGGCCGGCCTGCTGCCGGGAATGGTCATCGGCGATACGGAGGGCATGGACGAAGGACTTGTCGCGGCCATGCGAGACACGGGCACGACGCATCTGACCGCGGTGAGTGGAGCGAACTGCAGCCTGATCCTGGGGTTGCTGATTGTCCTGGCCAGGAGTTGCCGTCTCGGCCGGGCAGCGGCGGCTGCCGTGGCGCTGGGCGGCCTTGGCGGCTTTGTGTGGCTGGTCGGGCCGGAACCGAGCGTGCTTCGGGCCGCTGTTATGGGCGGGATTGGTCTGCTTGCGATCAGCAGCGGGCGGCCGGGGCGCAGCCTGGGATTTCTTTGCCTTGCCGTCGCGGTGCTCATCGTTGGCGAGCCGTCCTTGGCCGGCAGCCCTGGTTTCCTGCTCTCGGTCCTCGCCACCCTGGGGATCGTCCTGCTGGCCCGGCCGCTCATGGCCAGGGCGCCGGAGTGGTTGCCCCGGCCCGTCGGGGCAGCCTTGGCTGTGCCTCTGTCCGCGCAGTTGTTCTGCGCGCCCGTCATTGTGGGACTGCAGCCGCAGTTCACGGTCTTTTCCCTGCTGGCGAACGTCGTCATGGCACCGTTCGTCGCGCCCGTGACGGTCTTCGGAACGCTGGCGGTGCCCGTGCTGGCGGTCCATGAGGGCGCGGCAACCGTCTTCCTGTGGGCAGCCGCGGTGTGTGCCGGGGCGATCGCCGCAATTGCGCGCTTCCTCGCCGGGCTGCCGGGAGCCGTGCTGCCGTGGCCCGAGGGAGGGTGGGGAATGGTCACCATGGCGCTGTGCTCCGCCGGGAACCTGGCCTTGCTTTGGATGCTCCTGCACCCGGCACGTTGCTTGCGGTTCGCCGTGGCCAGCCACGGCTTTGTTGTGGAGCGGATCGAAGGTTTTGAGGCGTGGGTGGAGCGGCGGCGCCGTCTGCCTTTCCGCGGGCGTTTGCGGTCAGCTGCCGCGACGTCGCGCCGGCACGTATCTGGAAGACCGGATAGCTTGCCGCGAACTAAGCGGCTGCTTCAATGAGCTCGGGTCCGTTGTTTCGGACGTAGTTCACCTTGTCGCTGACGACGCGTGGCACCAGGTGGGGTTCAGGCATCGAATCCAGGAGGGCCCGGACGTCGGCTTCTTTCGTGGTCTCCGGGTCGAGCCAGTCCGCCCACATGTCCGGCGGCACGACCAGGGGGGTCCGGTCGTGAATGTGGCCGAGCGCGTCCGAGGCCGCCGTCGTGATGATCGTGGCCGTCCGCAGCCATTTTTCCGGGTGCCCGTCGGGCAGTGCCGGATCCGGCCAGTTCTCGAACAGGGCCGCGAACGCCAGCGGCTCTTCGTCGGCTCCGTGCAAGTAGGTCGGGATCTTCTTCGCGTCAGCCGTCTTTTCCCATTCGTAGTAACCGTCGCTGGGAATGAGTCCCCGCCTGGCCGCCGCGGCTTTCCGGAAGGAAGGTTTCTCGGTGACGGTTTCCATGCGGGCGTTGATCAGCCGGGCCGCGCCCTTCGTGTCCTTAGCCCATGACGGCACGAGGCCCCAGCGCGCTGTGACGAGCTTCCGCGACACCGCTTCGTCCCCAGTGCCGTGTCGGTCCAGGATGACTGGAATCGGGTCTGTTGGGGCGACGTTCCAACTCGCCGCGAGATCGGGGTCAACAACCTCGCTGACGAGGAAGAAGTCCTGAATGTCCGCAGCTGAGTACGTCATCACAAAGCGTCCGCACATGAGCCCATTATTGCCGCTGGCCGGATCCGCAGATAGTGCGCCATCGAGGGAGGATTCTCGTGCCTTGCAGGGAAGTGCGTCACCCATCGCTGGGCAAATCATCCGCTTCAGCCTCCATGAGGCATTCAAAGGTTCCGCCAGCGGGACGATGGATGGGGTTTGGTAAGCGTGGGCCACAGGAAGTGTGGTCAGAATGGAAAGCGGCCGACGAGGCAGTGTCCCGGCTACCCGCTAGGTCCAAGCGGTACCTAATCCGTCTAACAGGCTCGCCGGTTAATCGTGTGATGTGCCTTCAAGATTGTGCGTCGATCGTGCGGTTGCGTGCCCGGATGAAAGCGTTGCCGAGTCGCTAATAGCTACGGTATCCGTCTGACACCATTTCGTGACAGACTTCCCGGTCCAGGCCGCCTCCCTGGATCTGCCGTCGTTCCGGCATCCCGGGCGGTCGTGGGAGACTGGAACCCTGCACAAACCCGTCCGGAAGGAAGCACACTTGGCTGCTGCCCAGGCCCCAAAGGCCAAGACCTCGTCGGCGAATGCGACCACCTGGCGTGACGTGACGCCGGCCGCCGTAGTGCTGATCACCGGGCCGGAGGAGTACCTGGGCATCCGCGCCATGGACCGGGTGAGGTCGCTCGTCCGTGAAGCTACGCCCGACGTCGAGCTCAGCCGGCTCAACGCCGGTGCCTACGAAGCAGGCGCCCTGGCCATGACGGTCACGCCATCGCTCTTCGGCGAGGGCAAGCTGCTTGAGGTCGAGGGGCTTGAGGCCATGAACGAAGCCTTCCTCAACGATGCGCTGGCCTATGTGGCCAAGCCGGAAGACGACGTCGTGCTGGTCCTGCGCCACAGCGGTGGCACCCGGGGAAAAAAGCTGCTGGACGCGGTCAAAGCGGCGGGCTGGCCGGTAGTGGACTGCCAGCCGCTCAAGAAGGATGCGGAGAAGGCGGCGTTCGTGGTGGCCGAGTTCAAGGTCGGCGGCCGCCGGATCGAGAACGAAGCAGTGCAGGCCCTGGTCAATGCCGTGGGAACGTCGTTGTCCGAACTGGCCGCCTCATGCCGTCAGCTTATCGCCGACGCCACCACGGCCGTGGATGCCGCCATGGTCGAGCGCTACTACGGCGGCCGTGTCGAAGCAACGGCATTCAAAGTCGCGGATGCGGCGATGGCCGGGAACGCCCCGCTGGCCCTTTCCAGCCTCCGCCACGCCTTGGCAACCGGAGTGGATCCCGTCCCCCTGGTCGCGGCACTGGCCGCCAAGTTGCGTACCTTGGCCAGGGTGGCTGGCGCGCAAGGCTCGTCGGCGCAGATTGCCAAGCAGCTGGGCATGCAGCCCTGGCTGGTCGAACAGGCACAGCGCGATGTCCGCCGCTGGACCCCGGAAGGGCTGATCCGTTCAATCCAGGTCACGGCCGAAGCCGATGCCCAGGTGAAGGGCCTTTCCCGCGATCCCGTGTACGCGGTGGAACACGCCGTGACGGTCATCGCCATGTCCGCCCGCGGCCGCTAGCGTCGGCCGGCAAGCCGGGCCCCGAGCCACTCCGGCCCTAAGAAGCCCCTAAAGGAGCCGCGAAAGAACAGGCCCTTTAATGCGATGAGGCCGGCCCAAACGGGCCGGCCTCAATTTCAGCTCAGTCGAACTGGAAAAACCTTAGAGTGCGTTGACCTTCTTGGAGATCGCCGACTTGCGGTTCGCAGCGTTGTTCTTGTGAATAACGCCCTTGCTGACAGCCTTGTCCAGCTTACGGCCGGCAGCAACAAGAGCAGTCGTTGCAGCATCCTTGTCAGCAGACTCAACGGCGGTGTTGACGGCGCGGATGGCCGTCTTCAGCTCGGACTTGACGGCGTTGTTACGCAGACGAGCCTTCTCGTTGGTGAGGATGCGCTTCTTCTGGGACTTGATATTAGCCACGTGTGTGAACTCTCTTTTTAATGCGGAAATTGGTCTAGAGGGTTATCAGGTTGGCCATCGACTGAGCGGCGTGGGGATGCCTATGGCAGCCAACCATGTATGGCCGTCGACCTGCACGGACATACAGCCATACATAGTATCAGACTCCGCGGGGGCCCGGCTTCCCGGACTAGGCGCGGCCCGGCCGTCGTCGCAGCCGGTCTGCAACCAGTTGGAACGTCGCGTTGTCCAGGACGGCGCCTTCCCGCCGGACTCCCGCCGGATCTATGCGGATGATCCGGTCCAGTTTTACCTCGCTGGCCCGCCACTGCGGGTCCCACGGTCCGGCGCCGATATCCACATAATCGTCCGCCTCGCGACCGTTGGTGTGGTCCTTGCTGGTCAGCATCAGCCCCAGCAGCCAGCTTCCGTCGCGCCCGACAAGCAGCACGGGGCGGTCCTTGCCCTTCGTGTGGTCCTCTTCGAAGGGCACCCAGGACCAGACGATTTCGCCCGGATCGGGCCGGCCGTCGAGAGCGGGGGAGTAGCGCGGTGAAACAGTGCCGCTGAAATCACCCGGATAGACCCCGACGCCGGAGGGTGCCGGGGCCTGCCGCCTGGCCTTGGGCGCCGTTCCCGGCGCCGTTCCCCGCGGCGCCGGCCGGGCGCTTCCGGCCGCCAACCGCCGCAGCGAGCGCAGCGATGCGGTGAGGAGCCTGCCAAGGAATGAACGTGTTTCAGGTGCCATGCCACCACCGTATCCGCCCGCCCTGCCCAAACGGATTTACGATGCGCGCCGGAGCGCCGGTTCGTGGGAGACTATGAGTTCAGATATGCGGTGCATGCCGGAGCAGCAGGGCTGCCCGGGCTACATTTCCCCGCGTGAGTGTCGACAGTAAGGACCCCTGCGTGTCTCCCATGGCCCGCACCGCCCCGGTGCCTGCCGCAACAGATCCGGCCATCATCCGGAACTTCTGCATCATTGCCCACATCGACCACGGCAAGTCCACCCTGGCCGACCGCATGCTGCAGTACACCGGCGTCGTCCAATCGCGCGACATGAAGGCCCAGTACCTGGACCGCATGGACATCGAGCGCGAACGCGGCATCACCATCAAGTCCCAGGCCGTCCGCATGCCCTGGGAGCTCGATGGCACCAGTTACGCCCTGAACATGATCGATACCCCGGGCCACGTTGACTTCACCTACGAGGTCTCCCGTTCATTGGCAGCCTGCGAAGGCGCGGTGCTGCTGGTGGACGCCGCGCAGGGCATCGAAGCGCAGACCCTGGCCAACCTCTACCTGGCCATGGAAAACGATCTGACCATCATTCCGGTGCTGAACAAGATCGACCTCCCGGCGGCCCAGCCCGAGAAGTACGCCGAGGAACTGGCTAACCTGATTGGCGGCGACCCGGAAGACGTCCTGAAGGTCTCCGGCAAGACCGGCGTCGGCGTTGAAGCCCTCCTGGACCGGATTGTGCGCGATCTTCCGGCACCCGTCGGCGATCCCGATGCACCGGCGCGTGCCATGATCTTCGACTCTGTCTACGACACTTACCGCGGCGTAGTCACCTACGTCCGGGTTGTCGACGGCATGCTGCACCCGCGCGAGCGGATCCAGATGATGTCCACCAAGGCCAGCCACGAACTCCTCGAGATCGGCGTGAGCTCCCCGGAGCCCGTGCCGTCCAAGGGCCTGGGCGTCGGCGAAGTCGGCTACCTGATCACCGGCGTGAAGGACGTCCGCCAGTCCAAGGTCGGCGACACCGTCACCAACCTTGCCAAGCCGGCGTCGGAATCCCTGAGCGGTTACGCGGACCCCAAGCCCATGGTCTTCTCCGGGCTCTACCCGCTGGACGGCACGGACTACCCGGTGCTCCGCGATGCCCTGGACAAGCTCAAGCTGAATGACGCAGCCCTGATCTACGAACCGGAAACGTCCGCGGCCCTGGGCTTCGGTTTCCGCGTGGGCTTCCTGGGCCTGCTGCACCTGGAAATCGTGCGTGAGCGCCTGGAACGCGAGTTCAACCTGGACCTGATCTCCACCGCACCGAACGTCGTCTACGAGGTCACCCTCGAGGACAAGAGCACCATCACGGTGACCAACCCCAGCGAGTTCCCGGCCGGCAAGATCAATGAGGTCCGCGAGCCCATGGTGGCCGCCACCATCCTTGCCCCCAATGAGTTCGTCGGCGCCATCATGGAACTCTGCCAGGGCCGCCGCGGCACGATGCGCGGCATGGACTACCTCTCCGAGGACCGCGTGGAACTGCGTTACTGGATTCCGCTCGCGGAAATCGTCTTCGACTTCTTCGACATCCTCAAGTCCAAGACGCGCGGCTACGCCTCGCTGGACTGGAAGGCCGACGGCGAACAGGTGGCCGACCTGGTCAAGGTCGACATCCTGCTCCAGGGCGAACAGGTGGACGCCTTCAGCGCCATCACGCACCGCGACAAGGCCTACGCCTACGGCGTGATGATGACGTCGAAGTTGCGCGAACTGATCCCGAGGCAGCAGTTCGAGGTGCCCATCCAGGCGGCCATCGGCTCCCGGATCATCGCCCGCGAAAGCATCCGTGCCATCCGCAAGGACGTGCTGGCCAAGTGCTACGGCGGTGACATCACCCGTAAGCGCAAGCTGCTCGAAAAGCAGAAGGAAGGCAAGAAGCGCATGAAGATGGTGGGCCGCGTGGAGGTTCCCCAGGAAGCCTTCATCGCCGCCCTCACCACCGACGAGTCCAAGGACAAGGCTAAGAAGTAGTGCCAAGCGCCCTTCCTCTTGGCGATCCGGCGCCTGCGGACGGACTGCTGCCCCCGCAGGTGCTGGACGGCGTCGAACACCGGAAGTTCGGGCTGTACGTCCACATCCCGTTCTGCGCCGTGCGCTGCGGCTACTGCGACTTCAACACCTACACGGCCAGGGAACTGGGCGGCGGCGCCTCCCAGGACGCCTACGCCGGAACGGCGGTTGCCGAAGTCGACTTCGCTGCTGCGGCAATGCAGGCTTCCGGCTTGCCTGCCCGCAAACTCAGCACTGTCTTCTTCGGCGGCGGCACTCCCACGCTGCTTCCTGCGGAGGACCTTGCCCGGATCCTGGCCGCCGCCGTCGGGCATTGGGGACTGGAAACGGGCGCGGAGGTCACCACCGAGGCGAACCCGGATTCGGTCACGCCCGAGTCGCTGGAACTGCTCGCCAAGGCCGGCTTCACCCGGGTGTCCTTCGGCATGCAGTCCGCCGTGCCGCACGTGCTGAAGGTCCTGGACCGTACGCACAGCCCCGAACGGGTGCCGCAGGCAGTGCAGTGGGCCCGCGACGCCGGCCTCGACGTCAGCCTGGACCTCATCTACGGCACGCCCGGCGAATCGATGCACGACTGGCGCACCTCGCTGGAAACCGCCCTCTCCTACGGGCCGGACCACATCAGCGCGTACGCGCTGATCGTCGAGGAAGGAACCAAGCTCGCCGCCCAGATGCGCCGCGGCGAAGTCCCCGGAATCGACGACGACGACCACGCCGCCAAATACGAACTCGCCGACCAACTCATCTCCGCCGCCGGCCTGAACTGGTACGAGGTCAGCAACTGGTCCAGGACGCCCGGGCACGCCTGCCGTCACAACCTGGCCTACTGGCGCGGGGACGACTGGTGGGGCATCGGCCCCGGCTCGCATTCGCACATGGGCGGGGTCCGCTGGTGGAACGTGAAGCACCCCACCGCCTATGCCAGCCGGCTTGCCGCAGGCGAGTCCCCGGCGGCCGGCCGCGAAACCCTCGACGCCGGTACGCGCGAAATGGAGCGCATCATGCTGGAGGCGCGGCTGGGGAGCGGGCTGGAAGTCGACGCGCTCGACGCCGTCGGCCGTCATGCCGTCGCCGGCCTGATCGCCGACGGGCTGGTGGAGCCGGCGGACGCCTTCAAGGGGCGCCTCGTCCTTACGCTGAAGGGTCGCCTCCTGGCCGATGCCGTGGTGCGCCGGCTGCTGCCCGAATAGGGGCTGGCCGCCACCTGTTCAGCCGTTCCTGGCGGGAATATCATGTGCGTGGACGGCCCGGCAATCCGGCTTGGCGCGCCGGTTCCGCCCGCTGCATGAAGACCAATGCTGGGAGGGATCATGTCTTCGATTTCAGCGCAGTCCCCGTTCGGCGTTCCCTGGCGGAGCGCACTTCTTTTCCTTGCAGTGGTGACAGGATTCCTGCTGCTATCCCTTATGACGTTCGACCCGAAGGTCGGGACGGCCGCCTGGGTCATCAGGATCGCCGGTACGGTGGTCTGGATCGCTTTCGCCGCCTACCTTGGCTACCGGGACATCGTCCAGAAACAGGGCAACGGACCGCAGGACATTGACCATGTCCCCTTCGACCGGTGGTCGTGGATCCATGCCTCGGCCGGGGCCATGCTCGGGTTCTGGTCCGTGCCGCTGATCCTGGTTGCGGCCATCACCATCGGCTGGGAATTCTTCGAAAAGTACGTGCCGGGATTCGGCGAGAAGGAGACCCTGGCGAACCGCGCGGTGGACGTGGTCGGCGCGTGGGTCGGCTGGGTGCTGCTCGCGCTGCTTATCGCCGCGCTGGAGAAGGACTCCGTCCCGTTTGTGCTGCCTTCCGCGGATGCGTGGATCCGGAACCTCTAGGCCAGCGGGCTACTTGATCCAGCGCAGGTTGAAACGGTACCTGTGCGGCTGGCCGTGGTTGACCCGGATGCCCGCTGAAACTGCGAAGCACGTCAGCGCAACCCAGATGGCCGTGGCCAACACCGCAAACAAGTTGCCCACCGCCGGAAGGATCACCAGGATGTTGGCGATCACTGCCGCAATGGTGGGAGGCAGGGTGAAGTTCAGGGCTTCCTTGGACTCCTGGGCGGTGAACGGGCCGCGGTCCCGGAAGATCAAGTAGATCAGCAAAGCCGGGACGCAGCCGAGGATTCCGCCGAAATGGGCCAGGGTGGCCCACTGGCGGTCTTCGCCCGCGGTCAGGGGAAGAGCGTTGGCAGGGACGCCGTGGTACTGGGGCTGGCCCTGCGGTGCGTCCAACCCGTCGGGAGCGTTCTCTGCCACTGTGTCTTCCTTAAGGGGCTCGGGTCCGGTGATGTTGCTGTCCCAGAATACTGGGTCGGTGGTGCTTACGGAGACCAGCTGCGCGGCATGGCGCGGGCATGGCTGCTGCGGGAGGCAGGTTCAGGGGGCTGTGAGGAAGTCGATGACTTCTTCCACGCGGCCCAGCAGGGAAGCCTCGAGGTCCGCATAGCTGCGCACGGCGCCCAGCAGTTTCTGCCAGCCCAGGCCGACGTCCTCGGCCGTGGCATGCGGCCACCCGAAGGACTTCAGGATGCCGGTCTTCCAGTCGCTTCCGCGGGGGATTTCCGGCCAGCGCTCGATTCCGAGGGTCTTCGGCCGGATGGCCTGCCATACGTCCACATACGGGTGCCCCACGATGAGGACGTTCCCTGCGGCTCCCGGCAGGGTCATGGCCTCGGCGGCGATGCGGGATTCCTTGGAATCCGGGACCAGGTGGTCCACCAGGATGCCCAGTTTGCGCCCGGGGCCGGGGGAGAAGGCCGAGATGGCGGACTTCAGATCGTCCACGCCGTGCAGCGGCTCGACGACGATGCCCTCCACCCGGAGGTCGTCACCCCAGACTTTCTCCACCAGTTCGGCGTCGTGCTTGCCTTCCACCCAGATGCGGCTGGCCTTGGCCACCTGGGCCCGCTGGCCGGCGACCTTGACGGAACCGGAGGCGGTGCGCCCGGCAGGGACAGCACCGGCTGCCGTGCCGCTTGCGGCCCGGGGCGCCGGCGGGAGGAGTTTGATTGGCTGACCATCCAGCAGGAAGCCGAAGCCGAGCCGGAAGGACTTGGTCCTGCCGTTCCGGTCTTCGAGGGCGACGATGTGCATGCCTCCGGACTTTTCGATCCGGACCACCGCGCCCACCCAGCCGGACTGCACATCCTCAAGTACCATTCCGGCTTCGGCCGGAACCTCGGGAAGTGCCCGTTTGGCGGGGGCGGAAAGGGTTCCGGGGCCCCAGTTGTCGTAGGACACGGTGTCACACCACTTCACTGTCGGAGGTCATTCCGGCCGCCGGAAGCCGCCGGAGCCTGCGGGAGGCTTGTTCGCCGCGAGCGGTACCAATGCTAACAACGGCCCGGCACATACTAGACTTGTTAGCACTTGGGCATGTTGAGTGCTAAGAATCAGTGCTAGGAATCGCGGTTCCGCCGGGCGGCGGACGCGGAACAACCGCGAGAGAATCCAGGGGCAGGAACGTCCGAGGGGAGGCAAGGGGATGAGCGAGCCACGCAAGCTGGAAGTGCTGCGTGCCATCGTCGAAGACTACGTGCATTCGCGCGAACCCGTCGGCTCCAAGGCTTTGGTGGAACGGCACCACCTGGGTGTTTCCAGTGCCACTATCCGCAACGACATGGCACTGCTTGAGGAAGAGGGCCTCATCGCGGCCCCACACACGAGTGCCGGGCGAATCCCTACCGACAAGGGCTACCGTCTCTTCGTGGACCGGATCTCGGCGATGAAGCCGCTCTCGGCCGCGGAGCGCCGGGCCATCCACTCGCTGCTGGAGGGGGCCGACGACGTCGAGGACATCCTGGAGCGTACTGTCCGGCTGCTTTCCCAGCTGACCAACCAGGTCGCCGTCGTCCAGTACCCGCACTCCAGCGGGGCCAAGCTGCGGCACATCGAATTCGTGCTCCTGGCGCCGCGCCAGGTGCTCGTGGTGCTGATCGCGGACAGCGGCAAGGTCGAACAAAGAGTCGTCGACGCCGGGACGGACCTCACGGATGAGGACCTCACCCTGCTGCGGGCACGCTTCCTGTCCAGCATTTCCGGTGCCCCGCTGGAGCACCTGCCGCAACTTCTGGCGCCTGTGGTCGCGCTCTGCCCGCAGCCGCTCCAGGCCCCGGCCGGAGTGCTCGCGCGCGGTCTGGACAAGCTGGCCGAGAACAGCCGTGACGAACGGATGATGATGGCCGGCACAGCCAACCTCGCGCGCTCCAATGTCGACTTTCCGTTGAGCATCGGCCCGGTCTTGGAGGCCCTTGAGGAACAGGTGGTCATGCTCCGCCTGCTCTCCGAAATGGCCGAGGACCCGCGTGGCGTCACCGTCAGCATCGGCCGGGAGAACCCGTACGACGGGCTGTCCGAAGCTTCGGTCGTCGCTACCGGATACGGTCCGGGCGCCGCCGCGAAGATCGGCATCATCGGACCCACCCGCATGGACTACCCCAGCAGCATGGCCGCCGTCCGTGCGGTGGCACGTTACCTTTCGAGGATCCTCGGCAGCTGAGGCCCGCCGGATCCGTCGCAGCAAGAACAGCAGGACAAGAGGAAGAGAAACCGACTTTGAGCAGCCATTACGACGTCCTGGGCGTCTCCCCGGAAGCCACCGGCGAAGAGATCAAGAAGGCGTACCGCAAGCTTGCACGAAAGCTGCACCCCGACGTCAACCCGGGGGAGGACGTCGCGGAGCAGTTCAAGGCAGTCACCCACGCCTACGAGGTTCTTTCCGACCCCCAGAAGCGCCGGGTGTACGACGCCACCGGCAACGAAAACGGCACGGACAACGGCTTCGGCGGCGGCTACGCCGGCCAGGGCTTCGCCTTCCAGGACATCTTCGACACCTTCTTCGGCGGCGGAGGCATGCAGGGCCCGGCCTCGCGGACCCGCCGCGGACAGGACGCGCTGATCAGCGTCCGCGTGGACCTCAAGGACGCCGTCTTCGGCGTGAACAAGAAGCTCGAAGTCGACACCGCCGTCGTCTGCCCCACCTGCGACGGCTCCTGCTGCCGTCCGGGCACCCACCCGGAACGCTGCGACATCTGCGGCGGCAGCGGCCAGGTCCAGCGCGCAGTGCGTTCCATCCTCGGCCAGGTCATGACCGCCGCCCCCTGCGGTTCCTGCGAGGGTTTCGGCACGATCATCAAGGACCCCTGCAACGAATGCAACGGCCAGGGCCGCATCCGCAGCCGCCGTTCGCTGACCATCAAGGTGCCTGCCGGCGTCGGCACGGGTACCCGCATCCAGCTTTCCGGCCAGGGTGAAGCTGGCCCGGCCGGTGGTCCGTCCGGCGACCTGTACGTCGAGATCCGCGTCAACAGCGATCCCACCTTCACCCGCGAGGGCGATGACCTTCACGCGACCCTCAGCGTGCCCATGACCGCGGCCGCCCTCGGCACGGAGCTCACCTTCGACACCTTCGACGGGCCGCAGGAAGTGGACGTCAAGTCCGGAACGCAGTCCGGCGAGGTCATCACCCTCCGCGGCCTCGGCGTCACCCACCTGCGCGGCTACGGCCGCGGCGACCTCAAGGTGCACCTGCACATTGAGACTCCCGGCAAGCTCGACGCTGCCCAGGAAGAGCTGCTGCGCCAGCTCGCCAAGCTGCGCGGCGAGCAGTTCACCGAGGGCAAGCTCGTTGCCAGCGGCGGCATGTTCGCGAAGCTGCGGGACAAGCTCGGTAACCTGTAGCGGTGAGCAACCCCGTCTTCTTTGCCCCGGCAGGTGCCCTTGACGGTCTGGTGCCCGGCGACACCTTCGTTCTCGACGGCGCCGAAGCCCGCCACGCCGTCACGGTCAAGCGCCTCGAAACCGGGGAAGCCGTGGACATCGCCGACGGCGCCGGCCGGCGCCTGGTGGGCAAAGTGCTCGAAGCGGGCCAGGGAACACTGACCGTCGAAGCCGTGGAACTCCGCGAGGAACCGCGGGCTGCCGTCCGGCTGGTGCTCGTCCAGGCCCTGGCCAAGGGCGACCGCGACGAACTCGCCATCGAAACCGCCACGGAGCTCGGCGTCGACGCGGTCATCCCGTGGCAGTCGGAACGCTCGATCGTGCGCTGGAAGGGCGAGCGGGCAGCCAAGGCCCACGCCAAATGGCAGTCCGTGGTCTCGGCGGCGGCGAAGCAGGCCCGCCGGGCCTGGATCCCCGAGGTGCGTCCCGCCGTCGACGGCGCCGGCCTGGCCAAAGCCGTGGCGGCGGCCGATCTCGCCGTCATCCTGCACGAGGACGCCAAGCGTCCCCTGCGTGCGGCCCTTGCGGACTGGCTGGAGGGACTGCCCGACGGCGGCACGGACGGAGTGCGGGAGGTCCTGCTCCTGGTGGGGCCGGAAGGCGGAATCACCCCACGCGAAGTCACCAAGCTGGCCGACGCGGGCGCCGTGACTGCTCTGCTGGGCAACCATGTGCTGCGCTCGTCAACCGCCGGACCGGCAGCGATCGTGCTGGCCAGCGACATTCTCGGGCGCTGGTAGGGCCGGGACTTTTGGCAGACCGTATCAGCCGACGATGAAGGAACTCAGCCGACGTTGAATGAGCGGGTGTCCGTGGACCCCGGTTCGCCCGCCTGGGCCGGCAAGGAGACCCTCAGTTCGTAGCGGCCGGTGCCGAGGCTGACCGTGAAGGTGAAGGTCCCGCCCTGCCCGGGCACCGCGGATGCGGTGGTTGCGCCGTCAAGGTACAGGGCCTTTTCGCCGTTGACAGCCTCGCGGAAGAGCTGCCATTTCAGCTTTGCTCCCTCAACGGTGGCGCGGCCGTTGAACTTCACCGGTCCGCTGGCCAGGGTGAGGTCTTCCTGCGGGTCGATGATCCAGACCGGCGCCACCTTGGATGCGTCACGGACCATCGGTGCGCCCAGCTTGACCTGCCCGAAGGCCATGAAGTCCTTGTGGCCGTCCACCAGGATGACCACCTGGATCTGCTGTCCGGAGTCGATCAGCCCGGAACTCGCCGCGGCCGCCGTGGCCGTGTACACGAGCTGCTGCACCGCGAGCTGTGCCATGCCGGCGTCGAGGTTTGAATTGAAGGCGTCACGGGACACGTCAACGGTGACGACGTTCTTGCCGGAAATCGAGGTCGCGAGGTCGCTCGGTTCCTGCCACGGCGTGAAGAAGTCGTGGTCCAGCGGCTTCGCGGTCATCATCGTGCGCAGGGCAGTGGTGATGGGGTTTTCCGTGCCCGGGTTGTCGCGGAATTCGCGGTGCAGGGCCACCCCGTTGCCGTTGCGGCCGATCCAGTAGACGGGCACCTTGCTTGAGGCCTGGGTGGTTTCCAGCGGCGTGTTGCTGGACGGGGCATTGTGCATTTGCTGTTGCTGCTGCAGCGTCTCCGGGGCTCCGGCCGGTTCCACGCTTCCGCCGTCGGCGATGCAGCCGTTCAACAGGAGGGCAGCGGCCAGCGCGGCAACGAACAAGACGGAATGGTTCCGCTTGCCCTCCCTGCGCATGCTGGCTGCTGTTCTGATGCTGGTGTCCTGCTGTTGGGGTGTCCCGCCGCTTCGGCAGGAACGGATGCTGCTCCGCCGAAACGGGCAGGTGGACTGTTTGTCCTTACTCAGCTTGGCACAGCACGCCGGCCGGCGGCGGCGCTTCCACTGCCTTAGGCGGAACTGAAACGTTATTGATACGAGGTCGATACTGAGTTGATACCAAAGGTGACGGCGGCGGCTGGGACCGGCCTGCCGCCGTCGGGGTATGGGGCTGCTGGCGTAGGATGGGAATCATTCCGGGAAGCAGCTCCCACACCGGCAGGCATGGGACCCGGAAGTTGAACGCATACATCCACAGCGGAGGAGCATAGGCCACACGGCCAACACCATGACTGATTTGAACGGGCGGCCACGGGCTGGCAGCGCCGAGACGGTTCCGGCCGAATTTCCGCATTCCGTTCCGGGCGTCCGGACGGAAGTAGTCGTCTTCGACAACGCGGATCAGATGGTTCAATCGCTGGGCAGCCACGACGAGGCGCTGCGCTACATCGAGGAGCAGTTCCCCGGCATCGATTTCCATGTGCGCGGCAACGAACTTTCCTTCAGCGGTCCGCCCGCGGACGTCCCCCGGATCATGCGCCTCCTCGAGGAAGTCCGCGCCCTGGTGGCCAAGGGAACGGTGATCAACCCCGAGGCCCTGAAGCAGCTGGTTTCCCTGCTGCGCAGCCAGACGGTGCAAAGCCCGGTGGATGTGCTGACCCACAACATCCTCTCCAGCCGCGGCCGCACCATCCGGCCGAAGACCCTGAACCAGAAGAACTACGTCGACGCCATCGACGACAACACCGTCATTTTCGGCATCGGACCCGCCGGCACGGGCAAGACCTACCTGGCCATGGCCAAGGCCGTGCAGGCGCTCCAGATGAAGGAAGTCACCCGCATAATCCTCACCCGCCCCGCCGTCGAGGCAGGGGAGAGGCTCGGCTTCCTGCCCGGGACGCTGAACGACAAGATCGACCCGTACCTGCGGCCGCTCTACGACGCCCTGCACGACATGATCGATCCTGAGTCGATTCCCCGTCTCATGGCCGCCGGGACAATCGAAGTGGCGCCGCTGGCCTATATGCGCGGCCGGACCCTCAACGATGCGTTCATCATCCTCGACGAGGCCCAGAACACCACCCCGGAACAGATGAAAATGTTCCTGACGCGCCTGGGTTTCGGCTCAAAGATGGTGGTCACCGGTGACGTCACCCAGGTGGACCTTCCCTTCGCCGCGAGCTCCGGCCTGCGCGTTGTCCGCGAGATCCTCAACGGCATCGAAGACGTGAACTTTTCCATCCTGGACGCAGGCGACGTCGTCCGACACCGCCTCGTGGCCGATATCGTCACCGCCTACAGCCACTGGGACGAGAAGCACCGCCAGCCGGCAGGGACAGCAGACAGCCACAAGAAGCAGGGAACCCAGCAATGAGCATCGAAGTCAACAACGAATCCGGCGTGCAGGTGGACGAGGCCCAACTGGTCACGTTGTCCCGTTTCATCTTCGAACGGCTGTACATCCATCCGCAGGCCGAGCTGTCGATCCTGCTGGTGGACGAGCCCGCCATGGAAAAACTGCACATCGAACTCATGGACGAACCAGGCGCCACAGACGTCCTCTCGGTGCCCATGGACGAACTCACCCCGGGCACCCCGGACAAGCCCACCCCGCAGGGAATGCTGGGCGACATTGCGATCTGCCCCCAGGTGGCCGAGGTCCAGGCCCGCAACGCCGGGCACCCCGTGCAGGAGGAAATGCTGCTGCTGACAACCCACGGCATCCTCCACCTCCTGGGCTACGACCACGCCGAGCCTGAGGAAAAGGAGGAAATGTTCTCGCTCCAGCGTGAGCTGCTGTCCTCCTTCCTCGGCAAAGACGCCCCCATGGAGACCATGCAGTGACCTCGCTCATCCTGGTCGGGATGGCACTTGTCTTCCTCAGCTTCGTCGCTTTGCTGACGGCTGCGGAAGCCGCCTTCAACTTCCTTCCCCGCCATGAGGCAGAGCTCTCCGCCAGCAACGGCAAGGGCGCTGCGCTGCGGCACATCCTTGCCAATCCTGTGCCCCATATGCGGGCCCTGCGCTTCTGGCGCGTCTGGTTCGAAATGGCTGCCGCGGTGGCCGTCGCCGTCGTCCTGCACAGCCTGCTGGACAACGTCTGGCTAGCCGGACTTGCGGCCACCGGCATTATGGCTGTCATCGGTTTCGTGCTGGTGGGTGTCTCGCCCCGGCAGCTGGGACGGGCGCACTCCGGCGGGGTTGCCAGGTTCATGGCGCCCCTGGTCCGCTTCCTGTGCCGGATCCTGGGGCCGGTTCCCGGCTGGCTCGTCTCGATCGGCACCGCCGTGGCGCCGGGAACCCCAGGCGGCGACGAATTCTTCTTCAGTGAAGAGGAGTTCCGCGAATTCGTGGACCGCGCCACGGAGTCGGACGTGATCGAGGACGACGAGGCCGAACTCATCCAGTCGGTCTTCGATCTCGGAGACACCCTGGTGCGGGCCGTAATGGTGCCCCGCACGGACATCGTCAGCATTGAATCCGGGTCCGGGCTGGAAGAAGCCATGGCGCTCTTCCTCCGCTCGGGATACTCGCGGATCCCAGTGATCGCCGGGGACGCGGACCAGATCCGCGGGATCCTCTACCTCAAGGATGTGGCCGCCGCGCTGCACCGCCCCGATTTCCCTGCCGACGCCCACGACGTCGACTCCCTGGCCCGCGAGACGCGCTTCGTCCCGGAGTCCAAGCCGGTCGACGAACTTCTGAAGGAACTGCAAAAGGAGTCAACCCACGTCGCGGTCGTGATCGACGAGTACGGCGGCACGGCCGGGCTGGTGACGCTCGAGGACCTGATCGAGGAAATCGTCGGAGAGATCGTCGATGAGTACGACGCCGGCGTCGAGGACGCCACCGACCTTGGCGATGGCAGCTACCGGGTCAGTTCGCGGATGAGCATCGACGACCTCGGGGAACTGTTCGACATCGACCTCGACGACGACGAAGTGGACACCGCGGGCGGGCTGCTCGCCAAGGCACTGGGCCGGGTTCCGATTGTGGGCAGCACGGTCGAAGTGGCGGGGATTTCCCTGCGGGCAGATAGGCTGGAGGGCCGGCGCAACCGGGTCAGCCACATCATTGCGGCCGCCGTGCCGAAGGAAGACACTGACCTAGACGGGCTTCTCGACGAGGCCGACATAAAGCAACAGGGAGTACCACGTGAGCAAGCACAGTAAGACCTTCGACACCACCCAGGACTTCAGCGGCTTCCACGCGGGCTTCTCGGTCCTGGTGGGACGGCCGAACGCCGGCAAGTCCACTCTGACCAACGCCCTGGTGGGGCAGAAGGTGGCCATCACCTCGGCCAAACCACAGACCACCCGGCACACGATCCGCGGCATCGTCCACCGTGACGACGCCCAGCTCATCCTGGTGGACACTCCAGGCCTGCACCGGCCGCGCACGCTGCTTGGCAAACGCCTCAACGAACTTGTCGCGGATACCCTCGCCGAAGTGGATGCGATCGGCTTCTGCCTCCCGGCCAACGAGAAGATCGGCCCCGGCGACAAGTTCATTGCCGCCCAGCTCGCCGGTGTCGGCCGCAAGCCGATCATTGCGATCGTCACCAAGACCGACCTCGTGGACAAGCAGGCGCTCACCGAGCAGCTGCTCGCAGTGGCGGCCCTCGGCAAGGAGGCCCTGGGCGATGAAGGCTGGGCGGACATCGTGCCGGTTTCGGCCGCCGACGGCTTCCAGGTCAACACCGTGGCCGACGTCCTCATCAGCCACATGCCGGCCTCGCCGCCGCTGT
The DNA here is from genome assembly GCF_056279005.1 of Arthrobacter sp. TE26545. Next base: position 2,045,107 of record NZ_JBWBQM010000001.1, on the reverse strand, counting down.
ACCCCGACGGCGAACTTACCGACGAGCCCGAAGCCGTCATGGTGGCCGAACTGATCCGCGAAGCAGCCCTTGAGGGGGTGCGCGACGAACTTCCGCACTCCCTCGCCGTCGTGGTGGAAGAGATTGTTCCGCGCGAAGGCCGCACCGAGGACAACCCCCTGCTGGACGTCCGGGTGAATCTGTTCGTCGAGCGTCCGTCGCAGAAAGCCATCATTATCGGCAAGGGTGGAAGCCGGCTGCGTGAGGTGGGAACCAACGCCCGCAAGGGAATCGAAGCCCTGCTCGGCACCAGGATTTACCTCGACCTGCATGTCAAAGTCGCAAAGGACTGGCAGCGGGACCCCAAGCAACTCGTAAGGCTAGGCTTCTAGCCGCTGGGGAAGTTCACAGATTCGGGCCCTAAAATGGCCGGAATCCAATGTTCCGAGGAAAGGTTGACCGAGTAGTGCGACGTCGAGATGCGCGCGTGCAGGAAAGCAGCGGGACCGGCAAGGCTGCGTCTGCACGCCATGGAGACGCGCCCGGCGCCCCCCGCCATATGCGGTTCCGCAGGCACTCCCTCTGGCTGAAGATCAGCGCCGGAGTGGTGAGCGTGCTCCTCCTGGCGGGCGTGGCCTTCGCCGCCTACTGGTTCATCCGCCTCCAGCTCAACATCACCAAGGCCCCGCTCAACGCGGGGGCGCAGAAGACCGAGGGCGACACCAATGACGCCAAGGACCGCCTGCAGATCCTGATTCTCGGCTCCGATACCCGTGACGGCAAGAACTCCAAGTACGGCAGCGTGGACGATTCCACCGGCTACGGTCATTCGGATGTCATGATGCTGCTGGACATTTCCGCGGACAACCGCCGCGTCAGCATCATCAGCTTCCCGCGTGACCTGCTGGTGGATGTTCCCGAGTGCACCGACCAAACGACGCACAAGAGCTACCCTGCACGATCCGGCGAGATGATCAATGCGGCCATGGCAGAGGCCGGCATCGGTTGCGCTGTCGACACAGTGAACAAGCTGACAGGGCTTGAGATCGACCACTTCATGATGGCGGACTTCAACGCCGTCAAGGAACTGTCCAACACTGTGGGCGGCGTGGCGGTATGCATCAGCGACGCTGTCCACGACCCCGACTCAGGGCTCCGGCTGCCCAAGGGCACCTCCCAGGTGAAGGGCGAACAGGCGCTGTCCTTCCTGCGCACGCGCCACGCCTTCGGCGACGGCAGCGACCTCGGCCGCATCCAGGCGCAGCAGGGCTTCCTGTCCTCGCTCGCCCGCAAGGTCAAGGACGACGGCACCCTCGGCAATCCGCAAAAGCTCCTCTCCATCGCTGATGTCATCACCCAGAACCTCACGGTCGACGAAGGGCTGGCGAACGTGCAGTCCTTGTTGACCATTTCCTCGCGGCTGAAGGACATCGACCTTTCGAAGGTGGCGTTCGTCGCAGTGCCCAACCGGCCCGCCGCCGTCGACCCTAACCGCCTCGAACTGATGCAGCCCCAGGCCTCGCAGCTTTTCGCGGCCATGCGCGCGAACCTCGACCTGACCAAGCCGGGCTCGACCTCCACGCCGGCGGCCTCGCCGGGTGCAAGCCCGACGGCGGCGGCCAGCACACCGGCAAGCACCGCCCCAACGAGCAAGACCCCCTCAGCAGTGCCGTACGACAAGGCCCTGCAGCCGGTCACGGTCGCCGACGGTTCCGGCGTGCCGGAACACGCCCAGGAACTGGTGGCGGCCCTCGTCAAGGCCGGCTTCACCCAGGGCTCGCAGTTCGCCGCGGATCCGACGGCCAAGACCGCCGTTTACTACGCTGCCGGGTTTGAGGACGTGGCCTCCGACGTCGCCAAGCTCTTCGGTATACCGGCCGCCCAGGTGGAGGCTTCGACGGCGGTCAACGGGGTGCAGCTCTATGCCGGCTCGGACTTCACTTCCGGCCTCAAGTTCGGCACCGCCTCCGTTCCGGCCGACGTCGTGAACCAGACGGCCGGCGACGTCAAATGCCAGACGGCGAATCCCGCGCTCGTGGTCCGCTGACCGGCACGGCCGAAAACACTGCACCAACGACGAAGGGCCGGACCACGTGGTCCGGCCCTTCGTCACTGGCGGCATTCCGTGACGGCTACCAGATGCTGACGCGGTCCTCCGGGGCCAGCCACATGCCGTCGCCCTCCTTCAAGCCGAACGCCTCGTGGAATTCGGAGAGGTTGCTGGCGATCGCGTTGGTCCGGAACTCGTTGGGGGAGTGGGGGTCGGTGGCCACCCGGCGGATGGCCTCCTCCGGCCGGATCACCTGGCGCCAGCCCGCCGCCCAGGACATGAAGAATCGCTGCCGCCCGGTAAGCCCGTCAAGGACCGGTGCCTCAGTGCCGTCCAGGCTCAGCAGGTAGGCCTTGTACGCGATCCCGAGGCCGCCCAGGTCGCCGATGTTTTCGCCCAGGGTGAGTTTGCCGTTGACGTTGTGGCCGGGTGCTTCCTCCGGCGCGAGGGCATCGAACTGTGCCACAAGCTTTGCGGTCAGCTTCTCGAAGGCCTCACGGTCCTCGGCAGTCCACCAGTTCCGCAGGGCGCCGCTGCCGTCGAACTGCGATCCCTGGTCGTCGAAGCCGTGGCCGATTTCGTGGCCGATGACGGCGCCGATGCCACCGTAATTCACCGCATCGTCGGCCTCGGCCGTGAAGAACGGAGGCTGCAGGATCGCGGCGGGGAAGACGATCTCGTTGAGCAGCGGGTGGTAGTAGGCGTTCACCGTCTGCGGCGTCATGAGCCACTTGTCCAGGTCGACAGGCTTGCCGACCTCGTCAAGATGCCTGTCGACGTCGGCGTTGTGTCCGCGTTCGACGTTACCCAGCAGGTCCCCGGGGTCGATCTCGACGGCCGAGTAGTCGATCCACTTGTCCGGGAAACCGATCTTCGGCCGGAACGCGTCGAGCTTCTTCAGCGCCTCGGCCTTGGTCTCCTCGCCCATCCAAGCCAGCCCGGTGATGCTCTGCCGGTAGGCTTCGGTCAGACGGGCCACAAGGGTCTGCATCCTCGCCTTGTGCTCTTCGGGGAAGTGCCGTTCCACATAGATCTGGCCCACCGCTTCGCCGAGCGCGGCCTCGACGACGGCGACGCCCCGCTTCCAGCGTTCCTTGTTCTGTGGGGTGCCGCTCAGGGTGGTGCCGTAGAAGGCAAAGTTGGCGTCAACGAATGCCGGGGAGAGGTACGGGGCAGCGGCGTTGATGACCCGCAGTGCCAGCCATTCGCGCCAGGCGGCCAGGGGCTCGGAGTCGAGGAGCCCGGCCGCGCCGTTGAAGAAGTCCGGGGTGCTCAGGACCAGCTCCCCGTACTTGCTGCCTTCGATGCCCGCGGCGTCGAACCAGGAAGCGAGCAGGGGGAAGAGCCCAGCGGCCTCGTCGATGGTCTTCAGGTTGTAGGTCTTCTGCGGATCGCGCAGCGTCACTTTGTCCCAATGGTGGGACGCAAGCGCCTTCTCCAGTGCCACGACCCGCCCAGCCGCTGCGCCGGCGTCGGGAATTCCGGCCAGCCCGAACACGGTGGCGACGTAACCGGTGTAGGCCTCGACGATGGGTGCGAATTTTCCGTCGCGGTAGTAGGACTCATCCGGCAGGCCGAGTCCTCCTTGCCCCGCGTAGAGCAGCACACGGTCCGGGTTGCCGGCGTCCGGCGCCGGATAGATGGAGAACAGGCCGGAAACATCCGAGCGGAAGAGCCGGCCGGTCAGTGCCACCAGGCCCGCTGCGTCGGGGACGGCGAAGACTTCGGCCAGGCGTTCGCTGATGGGGTCGAAGCCCTTGGCTTCCGCGGCGGCTTCGTCCATGAAGCTGTTGTAGAGGTCGCCGATTTTGCGCTCGATTCCCGTGGCGCTGGAACCCTTGGCGGCAGCTTCCTCGATGATCGCCTTGACGGCCAGTTCCGCGTTGTCCCGCAGGGAAGTGAAGGTTCCTTCCAGCGGCCTGTCATCCGGAATTCTCGTGGTGTTCAGCCAGGCCCCGTTGACGTGCCGGTAGAGGTCATCCTGGGGGCGCACGCTTTGGTCGATATTGGACAGGGTGATCCCGGACTGTGGCACGAAAGCTCCTTCGATGACGCGCCGCCGGCAGGGCACCGTTGCCGCGTCTGCATAGTGGACGTTGCTTCAGGTATTGCACTGTCATCATACGCACCGTGTTACTGTGAAATGGTGCGTGCAGGAATGCTTCTCCTTAGCTGCCGCGGCGGGGCCTCAAAAGCGACCAATCGCTAGGCCAATCCTCGCTGCGGAGTTTGCTATGCCCGGCCAATCTTCCACCAAGATCCAAAGAAAAGGCCCTTAGTCATGCACAACGCACAAAAGCCCTCCGGTATGCCGATCCACCGCTACCTGTCCTTCCAGGAGCAGATCAACGTTGAACTGCCGGACCGCACCTGGCCGGACAAGGTAATCACCAAGGCTCCGCGCTGGTGCGCGGTGGACCTGCGGGATGGAAACCAGGCGCTGATCGACCCCATGAGCCCGGCCCGCAAGCTGAAGATGTTCCAGCTGCTGGTGAAGATGGGCTACAAGGAGATCGAGGTCGGCTTCCCCTCGGCATCCCAGACCGACTTCGACTTCGTCCGCCAGCTGATCGAGGGCGGCCACATCCCGGATGACGTCACTATCCAGGTGCTGACCCAGGCCCGTGAACACCTGATCGAACGGACCTACGAGTCTCTGGTCGGTGCCAAGCAGGCGATCGTGCACCTCTACAACTCCACGTCGGTGCTGCAGCGCCGGGTGGTCTTCAACCAGGACGAAGACGGCATCCTGGACATCGCCCTGCAGGGTGCCCGCCTGTGCAAGAAATACGAGGAAACCCTCACCGACACCCACATCACCTACGAGTACTCTCCGGAGTCCTTCACCGGCACCGAACTCGAGTACGCGGCCCGGGTCTGCAACGCCATCGCTGATATCTTCGAGGCTTCCGCCGACAAGCAGGTCATCATCAACCTGCCGGCCACGGTGGAAATGGCCACCCCGAACGTTTACGCCGACTCGATCGAGTGGATGCACCGCAACCTGCACCCGCGGGAGGGCATCATCATCTCCCTGCACCCGCACAACGACCGCGGCACCGGTGTCGCCGCCGCCGAACTCGGCTATCTGGCCGGCGCCGACCGCATCGAAGGCTGCCTCTTCGGCAACGGCGAACGCACCGGCAACGTGGACCTGGTCACGCTGGGCCTGAACATGTTCGTCCAGGGCATCGACCCCATGATCGATTTCTCTGACATCGACGAAGTACGCCGCACCGTGGAGTACTGCAACCAGCTGCCCGTGCCCGAGCGTTCGCCCTATGGCGGCGACCTGGTCTTCACGGCGTTCTCCGGTTCGCACCAGGACGCCATTAAGAAGGGCTTCGAAGCGCTGGAGAAGGACGCCGCGGCCGCCGGCAAGGCCGTTGACGACTTCACCTGGCAGGTTCCGTACCTGCCGATCGATCCCAAGGACCTCGGCCGCAGCTACGAAGCCGTGATCCGCGTGAACTCGCAGTCCGGCAAGGGCGGCGTGGCCTACCTGCTCAAGAGCGAGCACAGCCTGGACCTGCCGCGCCGTGCGCAGATCGAATTCTCCGGAGTCATCCAGCACCGCACGGACACCATGGGCGGAGAAGTCAGCGGCGCACAGCTCTGGGCCATGTTCCAGGACGAATACCTGCCCTCCAGCACCGAAGCAGGGCAGTGGGGCCGCTACTCGCTGGGCGCCAGCCGCACGGAGACGGATGAGTCGGGTGAACTGACCCTGCACGCCGCCCTCCGGATCGACGGCAAGGAAGTCCAGCGCACCGGCACGGGCAACGGCCCCATCGCGGCCCTGCTGAGCATCCTGCGCGAAGACGGCGTGGACGTGCGGGTCCTGGACTACAGCGAGCACGCCCTCTCCGAAGGCGGCAGCGCCAGCGCAGCAGCCTACGTCGAATGTGCCGTCGGCGAGCGGGTCCTGTGGGGTGTCGGCATCGATCCGAACACCAGCACGGCCGCCCTGAAAGCCGTCATCTCCGCCGTCAACCGGGCGGTCCGCTCGGTCCGCGCCTAGCAGCGGTCCGCGCTTGCCAAGCGGCCGCGCGGCGGAACATCCTTCCGCCGCGCGGCTCCGCCGGACGCCATGGCGCCCGGCGTGGTGCGAAGATTAACTGTGGTCAACCCATCCTTTGCAGCCCGGTCCTACCGGGACGACGCCGTGGTGCTGCGCACCCACAAGCTGGGCGAAGCCGACCGCATCATCATTCTCCTGACGAAGCACCACGGCCAGGTCCGGGCGGTGGCCAAGGGCGTGCGCCGGACGAGTAGCCGCTTCGGTGCCCGGCTTGAACCCTTCATGGTCGCGGACCTGCAGCTGGTTTCAGGCCGCACCCTCGACGTCGTCACACAGGCCGTTGCCAAGGGCGCCTACGGCACGGCGATCGCTTCCGACTACACCAGTTACACGGCCGCGGCCGCCATGGTGGAAACCGCGGAGAAGCTCAGCGATGCGGACGCCGATTCCGGCACCGCCCAGTACAACCTCCTCGTGGGCGCCCTTGCGTCCCTGAGCCGTTCGGCACATGCGCCGGAACTCATCCTCGATTCGTACTTGCTGCGCGCCCTGGCAACGGGCGGCTGGGCGCCGAGTTTCACCGACTGCGCCCGCTGCGGGGCCCCGGGCCCGCACACCGCCTTCTCGGCACCGCTGGGCGGCATGGTCTGCGGCGACTGCAGGCCGCCCGGTTCCCCGGCTCCGGCTCCGGAGACGGTGGGGCTGCTGGGCGCACTGCTGACCGGCGACTGGACGACGGCGGACGCCTCCGATGGCGTGCACCGCCGTGAGGCAGCGGGCCTGGTGGCCAGCTACCTGCAGTGGCACCTTGAACGGTCCTTGAAATCCCTCAAACACGTGGAGCGTAGCTGATAGTGGCATTGGCAAAGAAGAACCCACCGACCCGCCGGAGCAAGCCGGTGATGGCGCCGTATCCGCACCCTTCCGGTGCGGTTCCGCCGGCCATTCCCGCTGAACTCGTGCCTCAGCATGTGGCGATCGTGATGGACGGCAACGGGCGCTGGGCCAACCGTCGCGGTTTGCCCCGGATCGAGGGCCACAAGGCCGGCGAACCCGCCCTGCTCGACGTTATGGCCGGCGCGATCGAACTGGGCATCAAGTACGTCAGTGTCTACGCCTTCTCCACCGAGAACTGGCGCCGGTCCCCGGAAGAAGTCCGCTTCCTGATGGGATTTAACAAGGATGTGCTGCGACGCCAGCGCAACCAGCTGGATGACTGGGGGGTCCGGATCCGCTGGGCCGGACGCAGGCCCCGGCTCTGGGGCTCGGTGATTAAGGAGCTCGAAGAGGCCGAGGCATACACCCGGAACAACGACACCTGCACGTTGACCATGTGTGTTAACTACGGCGGCCGGGCTGAGATCGCCGATGCCGTCGCGGCCATCGCCCGGGACGTGGCAGACGGCAGGCTAAAGGCGTCGTCGGTGTCGGAGAAGACCATCCAGAAGTACCTGGACGAACCGGACCTGCCGGACGTGGACCTGTTCCTGCGCAGTTCCGGCGAACAGCGGCTCTCCAACTTCCTGCTCTGGCAGTCTGCCTACGCCGAGTTCGTCTTCATGGACACGCTCTGGCCCGATGTCGACCGGCGGACCCTGTGGGACGCAGTCGAGATCTTCGCCAAACGTGACCGCCGCTACGGCGGCGCGGTGGACGCCGCAGGGCAGGCCTGAGAGTTTATTAACCTGGGCGTGCTGAATCCTCAGCCGGGGTAGGACTCGAGCCAGATCGCAACGTCGCGGTATGCCTGCTGGCGGACGATCCGGCGGGACAGGAACACGTCGTGCAGCGCACCCGGATACCGGAAGACCGCCGTCCGGCGGCCGAGGCCCAGAGCGCGCCGTGCGGTCTCCTCGACGTCGATCACGGCATCTACCCGCATCAGCTCGGCGCTCCATTCACCCTGGATCCGGGTGCGGCCGGACAGCATCACCAGCACGGGCGCGTCGATGTCGAGCTTGCGTTCGACGGCGGCGTGACCGGCAAGGACCGCCTTGCTCCATCCGGCGCGCACCGGGAAGGAAGCGCGCGGGCGCCACTGTGGGTCCAGGTTCCATTCGCCGTGAGCCAGGCTGCTGACGCTTTCCCAGTAGGCGGGCATCTCGGGAAGCCGGAACGCCCGCTTGGGGTCGGTCCGTGCAAACGGTTCCACGAGGTGCATCGCAATGCTGCGGATGAGGCTGCTTCCCTGGAGTTCAAGCCAAGGCGAGTTGAGGACCAGGGTTGCGAGCCGCCCGGGGTGCCGGTCCGCCCACAGGGTGGCGATGAGCCCGCCCAAGGAGTGCGCGATCAGGTGCACGGTGGGCGGGGCCGTGGTTCCGGTGCGCCTGGCAACGTCGGCGTCGATGGCGGCAAGGGCGGCGTCGAGGTCTTCGTCATAGACTGCGAGGTCGGTGATGTAGCCGGGGGTCTGCCATCTGCGCAGGCTGCGCCCGAACTTCCGCAGATCGATCGCGTAGAAGTGGAAGCCCGATCCGGCCAGGCTTTCGGCCAGTTCGTCCTGGAGGAAGTAGTCCGCCCAGCCATGCACGTACAGCACCACCCGGGGAGCCTTGTCCTGGCGGGGGGATTCCCGGCGGATCGCGTGGCGGGTGAGTTCGGTGAAGGCGTCCCGGAGCCGGCGGGGTCGCACGGTCTCGGGCGGAGGGACCGTGTACCTCACGAGCGTGGCACAGACCGGGCCTTCTTCATCGGGCGCCAGTTCCAGCTCCAAGGCTTCGAAATGAGCGCCGAGGAAGTCCGCTTGCCACTGCTGCCGTATGCCTGGCGTGGTCACTCTTGGCCGCCCTCGTCCGAAGCGGCGTCAGTGGCCGAGGTGTTTCCGCGGTCCGTGATGAAGCCGCGGATCCAGCGCGCCAGCCGTGCGTAGGCGTCGTCGCGCACAGGCGAGGCCGACAGGAAGACGTCGTGCAGGCCGCCGTCAACCCGTTCCAAGGTGACGCTCCGGCCCAATGTCATGGCCCTCAGGGCCATGATGTTCACGTCGAGCACGGCGTCCGAATGACGCATTGATTCCCTCCAGATCATTCCGTTGGCGCTGGCCCCCGAGAGCAGGACCAGGATGGGGATGTCGATGTCCAAGCCACGGGCCACCCGGGTGTGCCCGCTGAGCACGGCACTCAGCCAGCCCGCCCGCAGGGGAAACGCCAGGGGCGGCCGGTATTTCTCGTCGAGGGCCCATTCACCCTCGGCGCTGCTGCTGATGCTGCGGTAGTAGAAACCGCGCTCGGGCAGTCGAAGTACGGTCAGCGGGCGGATCCGGGCCACAGGCTTGACCATAAGCTGCGCGGCCCTGCGGACGAGCGAGCTTCCGTGCATCTCCAGCCAGGGGCTGTTGAGGACCAGGAACTGCACCATTCCCGGGTGCCGGCTGACCCAGAGTGCGGCCACCAGCCCGCCGGTCGAATGGCCCATCAGGGTCAAGGGCTCCGGCACCCCGTTGCCCGCTCCGCCGGACCGGATCATGCCGATCGCCGTGCCTATCTCGGCGTCGTAGTCGTCCAGGTGAGCCACGTAGCCGCCCGTGCTGTCCTCGCGCAGGTTCCGGCCGTGGTTGTGCATGTCCAGCGCGTAGAAGCGGAATCCCTGCTGCGTCCAGAACTCGGCCAGCGCCACATTGAAGAAGTAGTCGCTCCACCCGTGCAGGAACAGCACTGCGCCGTTGACCGCCGGGCGTTGCGCGGAGCCGGGGACATGGCGCACCAGCGTCGCGCGCCTGGGCACCCCGTCGATGCCGCGGGCCTCAAAGCCGCAGCTTTCGAAGTCGGTGCCAAGAATGTCGGTCTGCCACTCCACGGGACCAGCTTAGACAGAAGCTGCCGCTTCGAGCCCGGCTGCGCGCCCGGAAAACAGGCAGCCGCCAAGGAATGTCCCTTCCAGGGCCCGGTATCCGTGGATACCGCCGCCCCCGAAGCCTGCGGCTTCCCCCGCCGCGAAGAGTCCTGGCAGCGCGGACCCGCTGCCGTCCAGTACGCGGGACTGCAGGTCGGTCTGGAGGCCGCCGAGGCTCTTCCGGGTCAGGACGGACAGGCGGACGGCCACGAGGGGGCCGTGGGCGGGGTCCTCAAGACGGTGTGGCGGGGCGACCCGCATCAGCCTGTCGCTGGCGAACCGCCTGGCCGCCCGGATTGCAGCCAGCTGGAGGTCCTTGCCCAGCCCGGTGGAGAGCTGTTGGTCCCGTTGCCTGATGAGGGATTCCAGCGCAGCGGGGTCGATCAGCGAGTTGCCGGTCAGTGAGTTCATCCGGTCCGAGAGTTCCCGTGGTGTGGCTGCCTGCAGGAAGTCGACGCCCCGCTCCAGGAAGGTGCTCAACGGCGTCGGGGCGTCCTTCCGGAGCCTGGCGGCCAGGAGCCGCAGGTCCCGGTTGCTGAGGTCCGGGTTCTGCTCCGAACCGGACAGTGCGAACTCCTTCAGGGCGATGGTCCGGTTGCAGACGAACCAGGAATAGTCGTGCCCTGTGCCGACGATGTGCCGGAGGGCGCCCTGCGAATCGAAACCGGGGAAAAGCGGTGGCGGCAATTGCCGGCCGGTGGCGTCGAGCCATAACGAGGACGGCCCGGGAAGGATGCGGATGCCGTGCCGTGGCCATACGGGGGAGTGGTTGTGGACGCCTTCCGGGTAATGCCACATACGGTCGCCGTTGATGAGGACTGCCCCGGAATCCTTTGCGGCGCTGAGGAACTCCCCGTCCACCGAGGCTGGGACACCGCTGAGCAGCCGCCCTGGTGCCGCTCCTCCCGGCCACAGGCTCCTGACCATTGCGTGGTTGCCGCCGATTCCGCCGCTGGCCACGATCACCGCGCCCGCGGTGGCCTCGAAGCTTCCGACGGCGGTTCTGGACGAAGCGACGCCGCGGCCAGCGCCGGAGTCCTGCAGGATGTCGCCGGTCACCCCGCTGACCCGGCCGGCCGCCGTCGTCAACGCGACGGCCCGGTGCCGGAACCGCAGACTGATCCGGCCCTCGGCAACGCCTTCGGCAATCTTGGCGAGGAACGGTTCCAGCAGGCCAGGACCGGTTCCCCACACGACATGGAAGCGGGGCACGGAATTGCCATGGCCGGCGGGCCCGTGTCCGCCGCGCTCGGCCCATTGCACCAGCGGGAACAGCTTCACTCCGAGGGCGTGCAGCCAATGCCGTTTCTCGCCGGCGGCGAAGTGGACATAGGCCTCTGCCCAGCGGCGCGCCCACAGGTCCTCCGGCCGGTCGAACGCGGCCGAGGCAAGCCAGTCGCCCAGGGCGAGATCCGCGGAGTCCCGCACACCGAGGCGCCGCTGCTCCGGGCTGTCCACCAGGAAGAGGCCGCCGAAGGACCAGTGTGACTGGCCGCCCAGGGAGGCTTCGGGCTCCTGGTCGATAACGGCGACCCGGCGTCCTGCGGAGTATGCCATCGAGGCCGCCACCAGGCCGGAAAGTCCGGCGCCGACCACCAGGACATCGCTCTCGATCACGCTGTGGCCCGGGGCGCGGTTTCCGCTGTTCGCCGACATGGCAACATGCTACTCCCGGGTAACGATCCCGGTTTGGTGCGCGGCGCGGAAGACGGAAAACTAGGGGGTATGCGTGTCTACCCCACATTCTTCAAGTTGGCCTTCTCCTGGATGGATGCCGAAAAGGCCCACAAGATCGGTTTCCGTGCAATCAGGCTGGCCCATTCCTGCGGAGCCGGACGGATCCTGGGCAGGCTGACCGCCCCGCAAGCTTCGCTCCGGACCGAGGCCCTCGGACTGACCTTCCCGTCGCCGTTCGGCCTGGCCGCCGGTTTCGACAAAGAGGGTCACGGCATCGAGGCCCTGAGTGAACTGGGCTTCGGCCACGTCGAGGTGGGCACCATCACCGGCCAGGCCCAGCCGGGCAACGAAAAGCCCCGCCTGTTCCGACTTGTCGAGGACCGCGCCGTCATCAACCGCATGGGTTTCAACAACGATGGCGCTTCGGCGGTGGCGCCACGCCTCAAGGCTGCCCGGGCCGGCCTGCAGAAGGCGCACGCCGGTGTCCGGCCCGTCATCGGCGTCAACATCGGCAAGACCAAGGTGGTGGAGCTGGAAGACGCGGTGGAGGACTACCTGGTCAGTGCGCGCAGCCTTGCTCCCGCTGCGGATTACCTCGTGGTGAACGTCAGTTCGCCGAACACGCCCGGACTGCGGCTGCTGCAGAACGTCGACACCCTGCGTCCGTTGCTGTCTGCCGTGGGGGAGGCTGCGGACCAGGCAGCCGGCCGCCATGTTCCGCTGCTGGTCAAGATCGCCCCTGACCTCAGCGACGAGGACATCGACGACGTCGCCCGCCTGGCACTGGACCTTGGCCTGGACGGGATCATCGCCACCAACACCACCATCGGCCGCGACGGTCTGACTTCGGATCCCGCCAAGGTGGAAGCGGCCGGTGCAGGCGGGCTCTCCGGTGCGCCGCTGAAGCAGCGCTCACTGGGGGTGCTCAAGCGGCTGAAGGCCGCCGTCGGGGACAAGCTGGTACTGATTGCCGTGGGCGGCGTGGAGACCGCAAGCGATGTCCAGGAACGGCTGGACGCAGGTGCCACCCTCGTCCAGGGCTACACCGCTTTCCTCTACGAAGGACCCTTCTGGGCCGCGCGGATCAACAAGGGCCTGGCCAAGAACCGCCGCTAGGCGGCGGCACCGCAAATGCAGAAGGACCCCGGAACAGTTTGTCCGGGGTCCTTCTGCATGCGGGGTCCTACGAAGGGTAGTCGCCGCGGCCGACCAGCGGTTTGGGAAGGCGCAGCTTCCGGAACTGCAGGGAGCGCATGCTTCCGTACCAGACGGTGCCGCGTTCAACCTCGCCGAACTTCTGTGCCAGTGCCTTGCGGAGCTTGCGGGAAAGAATGAAGACGTCCACGAACACGGCGAGGAACATCACCCAGAAGCCGATCAGGACATAGGTCAGGGCGTCGCTGGACTGCGGGATCAGGAAGGAAACCACCACGAAGGCGAGGGCGCCGAACATCAGGTACTCGCCGAGATTGAACCGGGCATCCACGAAATCCCGGGTGAAGCGCTTCTGCGGGCCCTTGTCGCGAAGCGGCAGGAAGCGCTCGTCGCCGGTGTCCAGGGCCTGGCGCATCTTCTGGCGCTGGTCCTGGATGGCAACCCGTTCGGCTTCCTTCGAGGCCTTCCGGTCGCTGGGAACCAAGGGCCGCTTGCGCGCCGCTTCCTGGTCCTTGCGCTTGGGTGTGGGGGCACCCTTGCCGGGGCCCTTTGCCGCGGCGTCGGCGGCAAGCTGGTCTATTGAGTCCTGAGCGCTGGGCTCTTCCTTTTTACGTCCAAACACCAATACAGAATACCCGTCGCGGCGTGACCCGGGCGACACTGCGCCGCGTGGGCACGGGGGAGGCAGGCTGGTTCCGGCGGAACGTACCCGGCGGTAGTGTTTTGGCCATGACTTCCACTCATGCGGAGACCCCGCAGAACCACCCCGGGACCCCCGGCACCGTTGACGCCGCCGCCCTGAAGGCCGCCGTCGACGCCTCCTTCGACCTGACCCTGGCGCGGCTCAAAACGCTCGTCGCGGTTCCCGGGATCGCCTGGAGCAGTTTCGATCCCGCGGAACTTGACCGAAGCGCGGAAACCGTCGCCGGCCTGGTCCGCGAATCGGGCTTCAGCGACGTGCAGATCCTGTGCTGCAACAAGGAGGACGGCAGCGCCGGGGGACCCGCCGTCGTCGCCCGGCGCCCGGCCGCACCCGGCAAGGCGACCATCCTCCTCTACGCCCACCATGACGTCCAGCCGCCGGGGGAGCGCGCGCTGTGGGACTCGGAGCCGTTCATCGCCGAGGAGCGCGACGGCCGTCTCTACGGCCGTGGTGCCGCTGACGACAAAGCCGGGATCATGGCCCATCTTGCCGCGTTCTCGGCAGTCAGCGAGGTCCTTGGCGACCGTTTTGGCCTGGGAGTCACGCTCTTCTTCGAGGGGGAGGAGGAGGCAGGATCGCCGACCTTCCGCACTTTTCTGGAGACGCACCGGGAACTCCTCCGTGCCGACGTGATCGTGGTGGCCGACTCGAGCAACTGGAAGGTCGGCGTGCCGGCCCTGACCACCAGCCTGCGCGGTCTGGTGGACGGGACCTTCGAAGTGCGCGTGCTGGACCACGCCGTGCATTCGGGGATGTTCGGCGGGCCCGTACTGGATGCGCCCACCGTTCTTTCCCGTTTGATTGCCACCTTGCATGACGACGCCGGGAACGTGGCGGTTCCCGGGCTGCTCGCCAAGGACGAGGTGGCGGTGGACCTCGACGAGGCCCAGTTCCGCGCCGATGCCTCCGTGCTCGACGGCGTCAGCCTGGCCGGGAGCGGAAGCATCGCTTCGCGGCTCTGGACCAAGCCGGCGTTGTCGATCATCGGCATCGACGCGCCCGCCGTCGACGTCGCGTCCAACACCCTGATTCCCTCCGCCCGGGCGAAGTTCAGCCTTCGCCTGGCGCCGGGCCAGGACCCGGCGGCCGCTATGGCGGCCGTGGAAAAGCACCTTAAGGACAATATTCCCTTCGGTGCGCGGCTGGCGTTCACGCCGGGGGAGCGGGGCAATGCCTTCGCTACCGACACCGCCTCGCCATCCGCCCGGATTGCCATGTGGGCATTGGGAGAGGCCTGGGGTGTCCCGGCCGTGGAGATGGGCATCGGGGGTTCCATCCCGTTCATTGCGGACCTGACGGAGGTGTACCCGGAGGTGCAGATCCTCGTCACAGGCGTCGAGGATCCGGACTCCCGCGCCCACAGCGCCAACGAATCCCTGCACATCGGGGATTTCCGGCGCGCCGTCCTGGCGGAGGCGCTCATGCTTGCACAGCTGGATTCCTCAGGACTGGCGTAGGCGCGGGAACAAGGGAAGCTGCCCGCTGGTTACGGTTGAAGTTATAGCTATGCGTCCGTGCGACGTAGCATTGAGCTGTAACCCGTAAGCAAGTGGGTAAGGGCACGCAGTGCGCAGGCACTGCATGCCGCAAGCGTCATAGTTAGGTAGGCCAATGAGCACCGCAACAAACGAAAACAGCACCGCTACCAGCGGGGAACTGCCTGTGCACGGCGTGAATCTCACCGACGTCGCCGCCGGCAAGGTCCGGAGCCTCCTTGAGCAGGAAGGCCGCACCGACCTGCGCCTGCGCGTGGCCGTACAGCCGGGCGGCTGCTCCGGCCTGATCTACCAGCTTTATTTCGATGAGCGACTGCTCGACGGCGACGCCGTCCGTGACTACGAGGGCGTTGAGGTCGTCGTGGACAAGATGAGCGTGCCGTACCTGGATGGCGCCAGCATCGACTTCGAAGACACCATCTCGAAGCAGGGCTTCACGATCGACAACCCCAACGCGGGCGGCTCCTGCGCCTGCGGCGATTCATTCCACTAAGCAGGGAAACAGCCGGCCGTGGTGCGGTGCGGCGGACAGCTTCACGGTTGTTCCGACGCACTGCCGCGGCGTGTCAGCGAAAACCCCTGCATAGCGGTAAGCTCTACATCGGGTAGTAAAACTTAGTGTGCCCGGCGTGCCTTTGGCCTGCCGGGCTGCAGCAACAAGAGGAAGGGCCGTCTGTGAGTTCGCAGAACCGAACCGGCAGCCGACGCACAAAGATCACTACGATCACTGGCTTGGCACTAGCCGGCGCGTTGGTTTTGACCGGATGTTCGTCAGAGGTTGAGAAGGGTTGGCTCCCCACTGAACGGGGCACCACCAACCACACCGATCGCATCATGGACCTCTGGGTCAACTCATGGATCGCGGCCCTCGCGGTCGGCATCATCACCTGGGGCCTCCTGGTCTGGTGCATCATCGCCTACCGCCGCCGCAAGGGCACCGTCGGGTTCCCGCGTCAGCTCAGCTACAACCTCCCGCTGGAGGTCTTCTACCTGGCGATCCCGTTGTTCATGGTCCTGGTGTTCTTCTACTTCACCGACCGTGACCAGCAGGCCATTGATGACCGCTCCAAGCCCGCCGACGTCGTCGTTGACGTCCGTGGCAAGCAGTGGGCCTGGGACTTCAATTACAAGAAGGGCTCCGTGGTCAGCGAAGACCTGCACGAAGCCGGCGTCCAGGCGCACCTGACGGGCAACACCATCGACAAGGACAAGCTGCCCACTCTGTACCTGCCGGTCGGCAAGTCGGTCGATCTGGAGCTGAACTCCCGCGACGTCATCCACTCCTTCTGGGTCCCCGCCTTCCTGCAGAAGCGCGATATGATCCCGGGCAAGACCAACTACATCAGGTTGACCCCCACCAAGGAGGGCACCTACGACGGCAAGTGCGCCGAACTCTGCGGTGAATACCACTCCGAGATGCTGTTCCGTGTGAAGGTCGTTTCCGAAGCTGAATTCCAGGCACACATGGAACAGCTTCGCCAGAGCGGCAACACGGGTCTCCTCGATTCGAAGTACGACCGCAACCCGAACCTGAACGAGAAGAACTAAGGGAAGCGCCGTGGCTACTTACACTCAATCCGCCGGGGTCCTTGAGGCTCCGGTCGTACCGAAATCCAAGGGGCGCATCGTCGTCAACTGGATCACTTCCACCGACCACAAGACCATCGGGTACATGTACCTGATCGCGTCCTTCGTGTTCTTCTGCCTCGGCGGCGTTATGGCGCTGCTCATCCGGGCCGAGCTTTTCGAACCGGGCATGCAGATCCTGCAGACGAAGGAGCAGTACAACCAGCTCTTCACCATGCACGGCACGGTGATGCTCCTGATGTTCGCTACGCCGCTCTTCGCAGGCTTCGCGAACGTCATCATGCCGCTCCAGATCGGCGCCCCGGACGTCGCCTTCCCGCGACTGAACGCCCTGGCCTTCTGGTTCTTCCTCTTCGGATCCACCATCGCCGTCTCCGGTTTCATCACCCCCCAGGGTGCTGCCTCCTTCGGCTGGTTCGCCTACGCCCCGCTCTCGAACACCACGTTCACCCCGGGCGTCGGCGGTGACCTGTGGGTCTTCGGCCTGGCCCTGTCCGGCTTCGGCACCATCCTCGGCGCGGTCAACTTCATCACCACGATCATCTGCATGCGTGCCCCGGGCATGACCATGTGGCGCATGCCGATCTTCACCTGGAACACCCTCGTCACGGCCATCCTGGTCCTGATGGCGTTCCCGCCCCTGGCAGCAGCGCTGTTCGCACTGGGTGCCGACCGCCGCTTCGGTGCGCACATCTTCGATCCCGAAAACGGCGGTGCCGTCCTCTGGCAGCACCTGTTCTGGTTCTTCGGCCACCCCGAGGTGTACATCATCGCGCTGCCGTTCTTCGGCATCGTCTCGGAGATCTTCCCGGTCTTCAGCCGCAAGCCGATCTTCGGCTACAAGGGCCTGGTCTACGCGACCATCGCCATCGCTGCCCTGTCCGTGACCGTGTGGGCCCACCACATGTACGTGACCGGTTCGGTCCTGCTGCCGTTCTTCGCCTTCATGACCATGCTGATCGCAGTCCCCACGGGTGTGAAGTTCTTCAACTGGATCGGTACCCTCTGGCAGGGTTCCATCACCTTCGAAACCCCCATGCTGTGGAGCATCGGCTTCCTGGTGACCTTCCTCTTCGGCGGCCTGACCGGCATCATCCTGTCCTCCCCGCCGCTGGACTTCCACGTCTCCGACTCCTACTTCGTGGTCGCACACTTCCACTACGTGGTGTTCGGCACCGTGGTGTTCGCGATGTTCGCAGGCTTCTACTTCTGGTGGCCCAAGTGGACCGGCAAGATGCTCAACGAACGCCTCGGCAAGATCCACTTCTGGCTCCTGTTCCTGGGCTTCCACGGCACCTTCCTGATCCAGCACTGGCTCGGCGTCGAGGGCATGCCCCGCCGTTACGCCGACTACCTGGTGGAAGACAACTTCACCTGGATGAACCAGTTCTCCACGATCTCCTCGTTCGTCCTGGGCGCCTCCCTGCTGCCGTTCTTCTGGAACGTATACATCACCTGGCGCAGCAACAAGAAGGTTGAAGTGGACGATCCGTGGGGCTTCGGTGCCTCGCTCGAGTGGGCAACTTCCTGCCCGCCGCCGCGCCACAACTTCACCTCGCTCCCGCGCATCCGCTCGGAGCGGCCGGCACTCGACCTGCACCACCCCGAGCTGTCGCAGGCCCACACCGTCCAGTCCCCGGAACCCGCAGCAGACCTGCTGGGCAACGCTGATCAGAAGGACATCCGTAAGTGAAAATCGAATCGTGGCTCTTCGGAGCCGGAGTCTTCTTCTTCGTCCCGGTCTCGCTCGCCTACGGCTTCCTGACCCACTGGTCCGAGTGGGTCGGCATCCTGGGCATCCTCCTGGTCGGCGGCCTCGCTGGCATGATCGGTGCCTACCTTGGCTTCACCGGTAAGCGCATTGGCCTGCGTCCCGAGGACCGTCCCGACGCCGAGATCCACGAGGGTGCCGGCGAACAGGGTCACTTCAGCCCGTGGAGCTGGTGGCCCCTGGTCCTCGGCCTGGCCTGCGCCGGTGGCTTCCTCGGTCTCGCGGTCGGCTTCTGGATCGTGTTCGTAGCCGCTGGCCTGGCCCTCGTGGCCCTGGTCGGCTGGGTCTTCGAATACAGCCGCGGCGACCACGCCCACTAGCAGTACACAAACGACGGCGGGCCCCACCTTCAAGGTGGGGCCCGCCGTCGTTGTTTAATCGCAAAGCTGCCGGCCGGAACGGGGCTGGGAGGAAACCGCCCGCTTAGCGGGCGTCAGGGGCCTCCAGAAGCGCCGCGAGGGCTGCCAAGGCATCATCCACCTCGCCCAGGGTCTTTCCGGCGGGTACGGCGTCCGCAGTGACGTTCAGGAGGACTTCGCAGCCGTGCGCGAAGTCCTCGGTCATGACTTCCAGCAGTGAGCGGGCGTCGACGGCGGGGTGTCCGGGTTTGCGGATGGTTACCGGCAGGCCTGTGGCCGTCACCGCCCGGACAAATACGGCCGCCGCGCGTGCGTGAAGGCCGATCTCCGCGGCGACAGTGGCTTTGTGCTCGGGCAAACCGGCTCCTTTGCTCTGGCGGAACAGTCCCGCCCGGTGAAAATGATCCTTAAAAGCCTAACGCAGTGGTGTTGCTCCCGAGGTCCGGCAGAGCGCGGGCCGCACGGGATTCGCCTACGCTTGTCCTATGGAACTGCCCGCTTTTGGATCCGGGGTCTGCCGTGTCCGTTGACGCCTCAAAAATCATCGGTGAAATCGACCGCAAGAGCGGCGTCCCCATTTACGTCCAGCTGCGTGAGATCCTCCGCACTTTCATCACGGATTCATGCCGGCCCGGCGCCGCCTTGCCTTCGGAGCGGGACCTCTCGGAGCGTTTCGGGCTGGCACGCATGACCGTGCGCCAGGCGATCGACGCGCTGGTGGGGGAGGAGATCATCGAACGGGTGGTGGGCCTCGGAACGTTCGTGCGGAAGCCGAAGCTCGACCTCCAGGTGAAGCTGACGTCCTACAGCGAGGAAATGCAGCGCCGTGGCATGGTTCCTGCAGCCAAGGTGCTGAGCTTCGAACAGATTGCCGCCAGTGCCTTCCTTGCCCGGGAACTCCAATTGGACGAGGGGACGCCGGTGGTCCGTTTCAGGCGCCTCCTGCTGGCCGACAACGAGCCCATGAGCGTTGACGAGAACTTCATCCCGGCACACCGCGTCCCGGGCTTCCTGGACGAAGCCCCGCCCACTTCGCTCTACAACGTCCTGAGCGAAAGGTACGGACTGGTCATGGAATGGGGAGAGGACATGATTGAGGCCACGGCCGCCTCACCTTCCACGGCGCGCCTGCTCAACGTCGATGTGGGCTCACCCCTGCTGAAGATCCAGCGCCACGCTTTCGTGGCCAGAGCCATGGTCGACTACTCGGTTTCCTATTACCGCGCCGACCGCTACAAGCTTTGGGTGCCCCTGCAGCGCCCGGGCGTGCGGCCCACCAGGGGACCGCGCACGGGCTACTAGGGGAGTCTGCGCTCCTGCCCGCCGCGGTGATGCGAGAAAATCCGCAAGACGCAAGGAAGGCCCCGTCCGATTGGACGGGGCCTTCCTTCATGCATGCTTGGCCTTAGTGGCTCAGGCTCTTCTGCCCAGCGCCTTCGATGGCTTCGTGGTGGCCGTGCGCGTGCGCGGCTTCCACTTCGGCGGGCGTTGCCGGGGCAACGCGGTCCTCGAAGAACCACTTGGAGAGCGCCGCGCGGCGCTTCTCCTTGCGGGTTACAACACCGTGCTCGTTCGGTTCGGCCGGGAGCGGGGCCAAGGACTCGAAGCCGACCAGCTTGTACTGCTTGTAGTCGTCGAGCGGAGCGTGGACCTCGATGAACTCACCGTGCGGCAGGCGGACGATACGTCCGGTCTCGCGGCCGTGCAGGGCGATCTCGCGGTCCTTGCGCTGCAGGGCGAGTGCAACACGCTTCGTCACCGCGAAGGCGATGACCGGGCCGATGAAGAACAGCGCGCGGAGCCAGTAGGTCACGTCATTCAGGGCCACGTGGAAGTGCGTGGCGATGAGGTCGGAGCCGGCGGCTGCCCACATCACGCAGTACCAGGTGAAGCCTGCTACGCCGATGGCCGTACGGGTCGGAGCGTTGCGCGGACGGTCCAGAACGTGGTGTTCGCGGTTGTCCTTGGTGATCCAGCGTTCGATCCACGGGTAGGTGAACAGGACCGTGAAGATGATGCCCGCCGGCACCAGGGCCGGAAGCAGGACGTTCAGGGTCAGGGTGTGGCCGAAGACCACGTACTCGAAGTGGAAGTCGTTGACCACCCCGGGCATGAGGCGCAGTGCGCCGTCCACGAAACCGATGTACCAGTCAGGCTGGGTACCGGCAGACACCGGAGAGGGGTCGTAGGGGCCGTAGTTCCAGATCGGGTTGATCGTGAACGCTGCTGCCATCAGTGCGACGACGCCGAAAACGATGAAGAAGAAGCCACCTGCCTTGGCCGCGTAAACCGGGCCCAGAGGGTAGCCGACGACGTTGCCGTCGTTGCGGCCCGGGCCGGGGTACTGGGTGTGCTTGTGGACCACGACCATGAACAGGTGGATGACGATCATCAGCAGGATGAGTGCCGGAACCAGCAGGATGTGAAGCACGTACAGGCGGCCGATGATGGCCGTGCCCGGGAACTCGCCACCGAAGAGGAAGAACGAGATGTAGGTACCGATGACCGGGATGGACTTGATGACGCCATCGATGATGCGCAGGCCGTTGCCGGAGAGCAGGTCGTCGGGGAGGGAGTAGCCCGTGAAGCCGGCAGCCATGGCCAGGATCAGGAGCACGCCGCCGACAACCCAGTTCATTTCACGCGGCTTGCGGAAAGCGCCGGTGAAGAACACGCGGAGCATGTGGACACCGAGGGAAGCCACGAAGAGCAGTGCTGCCCAGTGGTGGACCTGGCGGAAGAACAGGCCGCCGCGGACGTCGAAGGAGATGTTCAGCGAGGAGTTGTATGCCACGGACATCTCGACGTTGTACAGCGGCGTGTAGGAACCCTGGTAATGGGTTTCCGCCATGGACGGGTCGAAGAAGAACGTCAGGAAGGTGCCCGACAGCAGGAGGATGACGAAGGAGTACAGCGCCACCTCGCCAAACATGAAGGACCAGTGGTCGGGGAAGACCTTCCGGCCGAACTCGCGGAGGATTCCGGAGCCGCCGACGCGCTCGTCAACGAAGTCCGTAAAGCGGCCAACTTTGGTCTTGGCGACGAAGGGGGCTTCAGCTGTTGATGCGGCGCTCATGCTCGTCACGCTCCCAGTAACTCGGTCCTACAGGTTCTTTGAAGTCGCTCGTGGCGACAAGGTAGCCCTCAGCGTCAACTGCGATGGGCAGCTGGGGGAGCGGGCGGCTGGCCGGGCCGAAGATGACCTTGCATTCCTGGGTCAGGTCGAAGGTCGACTGGTGGCAGGGGCACAGCAGGTGGTGCGTCTGCTGCTCGTAGAGAGCAACCGGGCAACCCACGTGGGTGCAGATCTTGGAGTAGGCAACGATGCCGTTGTAGCTCCAGTCTTCGCGGCCGGGGGAGATCTTCAGCGAGTCCGGGTTCAGGCGCATGAGCAGGACGACGGCCTTGGCCTTTTCGTTCAGCTTGCCTTCGTGGAGTTCGTTGAGGCCCTCGGGGATCACGTGGAACGCCGAGCCGATGGTGACATCCGATGCCTTGATCGGAGTGCCGTCGGGGTCGCGGGTGAGGCGCTTGAGCTTGCCTTCCTGGGGGGCCCACATGGTGTGTGCGAGCTTGTCGTCCGGGCGGGGGCCAAGGTCACCGAACACGGCGATCGCCGGCAGGGGAGCCAGGGCGACCGCACCCAGAAGGGTGTTGCGGATCAGCGGGCGGCGCTTGATGCCGGTCTCTTCGACGATGTCGTCCACGATGCGCACAGCGGCCTGGCGGTCTTCCTCGGTGCGGATCGCGTGGCGCTCTTCGGAGACCTCGTGGTCCGGCATGAGGGCCTTGGCCCAGTGGACGATGCCGGTGCCGATGCCGAGCATCGCGAAGGCGGTGCCCAGGCCCAGCAGCAGGTTCTGGTTGCGGATCGTGGCAATCGTCGAGTCGTTACCGAGATCAATGGCGAAGTACGCGCCAAGGAAGATCAAGGTACCGACAATTGAGACGCCAAACAGAATGGCTACCTGACGCTCGGCTCGCTTCGCGGCCTTCGGGTCCGTGTCAGCCAGGCGCAAACGATGCGGAGGAAGCCCAGGATCCTGGAACTTCTCCACTTCATTCTGACCAGCCGTAGCTACGGTGCCCGAGTGGTTCGGACTGCCGTCACTATGGTTGCCCATAATTCGCCTCATCCTTCTCTCGTTGTCCCGGCAGATGCCGGGGGGATTTTCAATTCAAAGCTGCTGCGCGCTGGCAGCAGAAATTCCGGGACGCGCCGCCTACGACGAGCGGGAAGTCAGCCAGATGGTGAACGCGATGATCACGCCAAGGCCGGCAACCCAGACGAACAGGCCTTCAGACACCGGACCGAGGGCGCCAAGGTCGGCACCGCCGGGGGAGCCGTTGGCTTCGATCTTCTTCAGGAAGGTGACGATGTTGCGCTTGCCTTCGGGCGAGATGTTCGCGTCGTTGAAGACAGGCATGTTCTGCGGGCCGGTGGCCATGGCTTCGTAGATGTGCTTGCCGCTCACGTCGGCCAGCGCCGGGGCGAACTTGCCGCGGGTCAGGGCGCCGCCGGCAGCAGCTGCGTTGTGGCACATGGCGCAGTTGACCCGGAACAGCTCGCCACCCTCGGCGGCGTTGCCCTTTTCGTCGAGCAAGTGTTCTTCGGGGATGGCCGGGCCGGCTCCGAGGGAGGCGACGTATGCCGCAAGCTGGTGCGTCTGATCGTCGTTGAACTGCAGCGGCTTCTTCTGGGCCTGGGGGCCGTTCATCTGCATGGGCATGCGGCCGGTGCCAACCTGGAAGTCAACCGCAGCAGCACCAACACCGACCAGCGAGGGGCCGTCCTTGGAGCCGCTGGCGCCCATGCCGTGGCAGGTGGCGCAGTTGGCCTCGAACAGCTTCTTGCCCTCTTCAGTGTCGCTTGCACTGAAGGTGGTCGTTTCTGCCTTGGCCTGGTTGACCGTCGTGGCGACGGCGTACAGCCCACCAGTGAGGAGGAGTCCCATCAGCAGCAGCGCAATGGCTGCCAGTGGGTGACGTCGCTTCTGCGAGAGTGCCTTCACGTGGTGGTTCCTTAATTCGATCCTGCGTCGGCTCCGGGAGCCGCTTCTTTGTTGTTCAGGCCCTTGGACGGCAAGAGCCAAGCCTTGCTACTTGAGGACGTAGATGACCAGGAAGAGGCCGATCCACACAACGTCCACGAAGTGCCAGTAGTAGGAGGTGACAATTGCCGACGTGGCTTCGAAGTGCCCGAACTTCTTGGCGGCGAATGCGCGGCCGATGATGAAGAGGAAGGCAATGAGGCCGCCGATGACGTGCAGACCGTGGAAGCCGGTGGTGATGTAGAAGGCGGAGCCGTAAGCGTTGGAAGACAGCGAAACGTGCTCGGACACGAGCATCGCGTATTCCGTGGTCTGGCCGGCAACGAAGAAACCACCCATGAGGAACGTGAGGACGAACCACTCGTTCATGCCCCAACGGGTGAACTGGAACACACCGCCCCGGCGGCGCGGCTCAAGGCGTTCCGCAGCGAAGACACCCATCTGGCAGGTGAAGGAGCTTGCTACCAGGACGATGGTGTTGACGAGCGCAAACGGGAAGTTGAGCTTGGCGGTCTCTTCAGCCCACAGCTCTCCGGAAGTGGAGCGCAGGGTGAAGTACATGGCAAAGAGGCCGGCGAAGAACATCAACTCACTGGACAGCCAAACAACCGTTCCAACGGAAACGAGATTGGGGCGGTTCAGCGTCGGGTGCGCCGGGGTACTGGGGGCATGGGTCGCAGATGTCACAAGGACATTATGTCTGTAAAAGTCCTGAGTTCCCAACGCGAACCGCCTTTTGGGGGGACTTTTTCTACAAACACGCGAAATCGCGCGGAAAAGTTCCCGCCGTGTTTCACATTGGTCATCGGCCGGGCTCGCTCGCTAGCATCAAGTGGTGACTTCACCGGCATCCGAGCAGCAGGCAAGCAACACCTGGCCAGGCCTTATCTCCGCCCTGATCAGGAAACAGGATCTCTCCCTGGAGAACACGGCGTGGGCGATGAACACGATCATGTCCGGGGAAGCGACTCCGGCCCAGATCGCGGGATTCCTGGTCGCGCTCCGCTCCAAGGGGGAAACGGTCGAGGAAGTGACCGGCCTGGTCGAAGCCATGCTCGCGAACGCGAACCCGGTGTCCATCCCGGGCGAGAAGCTGGACATCGTCGGCACCGGTGGTGACCAACTTAACACCGTCAACATCTCCACAATGGCTGCCCTGGTGGCGGCTGGCGCCGGGGCAAGGGTCGTCAAGCACGGCAACCGCGCGGCGTCGTCGTCTTCCGGCTCAGCGGATGTGCTGGAGGCCCTCGGCGTCCGCCTCGACCTCCCGATTGACCGCGTTGCCCGCAACGCGGAGGAAGCCGGCATCACGTTCTGCTTCGCGCAGGTGTTCCACCCCTCGTTCCGCCACACGGCCGTACCGCGCAAGGAGCTAGGTATTCCGACCGCGTTCAACTTCCTCGGCCCCATGACCAACCCCGCCCATGTGCAGGCATCGGCGGTCGGCGTCGCGAATGCTTCCATGGCTCCGCTGGTTGCGGGCGTCCTCGCGCGTCGGGGGAGCAGGGGACTGGTGTTCCGCGGCGAGGACGGCCTGGATGAGCTGACGACGACAGGCGCGTCCACAGTCTGGGAAATCCGCGACGGCGGGGTCCGGGAACAGCGCTTCTCGCCGCTCGAGCTGGGCATCCCGGCCTCGACCATCGACGAACTGAAGGGCGGCGACGCGAAGGCGAACGCCGCCGTCGTGCGCAGCGTATTGGACGGGACGCCGGGCGCAGTGCGCGACGCCGTTCTCCTCAATGCCGCGGCCGGCTTGGTGGCCTTTGCGGAAACGGCGGAGGGAAGCCTGGTCGAACGGATGGACGCCGCCTACAAGCGGGCTGCCGAGTCGATCGATTCCGGCGCGGCCGCGAACGTCCTGCAGACCTGGATCGGGCTCAGCCAGGGCTGAGCCTTCCAAGCCGGCGCTGCCGAGGACCTACTGCTCGAAGCCGAGGGCGAATGCGGCGTCGAGGTCGTGCTGGGAGTATGCGCGGAAGGCGATGTGCGTAGTGGTGTGCACGACGGCGGGAACCTTGGACAGCCGGTCGGCGATGACGTCGGCAAGTTCCTCGTGTTTCGCCACGCGGGCTACCGCGATCAGGTCCCACTCTCCGGTGACGGAGTAGACCTCGCTGATGCCCTGAATCGCGGAAATCTCCTCGGCCGTTTCCGGAATGCGGGAAGCGTCGGTCTTGATCAGGACAAAGGCAGTGATCACTGTGGGGCCTTTCCTACATGCGGCAATCCGCCGCTGCGTCAGTGGACGAAAGCAAGCCTAGTGCATGCTGCCTGGCTCAGGACCGGCGGCGGGAGGTCCGCAGCCGGAGCACCAGGACCCACAGCAGGCGGTACCCGAGCAGGAAGACCGCGAGCGTGATCAGGGCGACCACGATGAAGGCGGCGGCGGCGGTGTGTCCGCTCGCCAGGCGGAGGAGCACGCCCCCGGCCGCCGTACTGATCCAGATCACGACGCCGACCGGCCAGGTTCCCAGCGGAGCGCGCCAGGCGCGGGCAATCAGCCAGCCGGCGGCCGCTCCGGCCAGGAATGGCCAGGCCGTTGCCAGGACCCCCAGCACGGATTCTCCGCGCTGGTGGGTGTCCCTGCCGATTGCCGCGAACAGCAGAATCAAGGCGGCATCGATAACGGCGGCGGAGACAGGCAGCAGGGATCCTCGAGTGCTTGAAGGCATGTTCCGACCTTATCCCGCCGGCATTCCCGTTCCGAATCCCCCTGGCCTTGAAGCCTGCTCTCCACCGGAGCAGGATGGGGCTGGACGGCCAGGAACGGGAGGGTCCATGAAAGTCATCCAGATCGCACAACGGGCGGTGGACCTAGAGCGGGCTACCGCCTTCTACTCGCGTTTGCTTGGCGCCGAGCCCCTTGCCAGCTTCGAGCAGTCGGGATTGGTCTTCTTCGACCTCGGCGGCGTCCGGCTGCTCCTTGAACGGGGTGCACCGCCGGCCCTGCTCTACCTCGAACAGCCCGACCTCCATACGGCGATTTCCAGGCTCGAGGGGGCCGGAGTGAAAATCGTTGCACCTCCGCAGCTGATTTTCACCCACCCCGACGCAACTTTGGGACCGGCGGGCACTGAGGAATGGATGGCGTTCATCGAAGACAGCGAAGGCAACACCGTGGCGTTGGTATCCCGCACGCCGGCCGCGGGCGACTGACTGATCGTTGTGCTGGAGGTATCCGCGGACTAGCCTCAATCGGGGGCCCAAAGAGCCATCAGCATATGGGAGGGACGCACAGTCATGCAGAAGATTTCCACCTGTCTTTGGTTCGACGGCGAAGCCGAGGAAGCCGCGGCCTTCTACACGGGGATTTTTCCCGACTCCTCTATCGGCACTACGATGCCCGGCCCGGACGGCAAAGCCATGACGGTCGAGTTCCGGCTTGAAGGCCGTGAGTTCCTGGGCCTGAACGGCGGCCCGCAGTTCAACTTCACCGAGGCGGTCTCCTTCATCATCAATTGCGACTCCCAAGACGAGGTCGACCGCTACTGGGATGCCCTGACCGCCGGCGGAGAGGAGAGCCAGTGCGGCTGGCTCAAGGACAAGTTCGGACTCTCCTGGCAGGTGGTTCCGACGGCGCTGCCCGGCCTGCTGTCGGGTCCTGACCCCGAAGGCTCCCAGCGGGCCATGGAAGCGATGCTCAAGATGCAGAAACTCGATTTGGGCGTCCTGCAGCGGGCGTACGACGGAAACTGACGTCAGCGGGCACCAGAATCCAGCAGTTCCAGCGAAACCAGCAGTACAGCGAAAGAGGAGAAGAAAGAAAATGGCAACACGTCTTAACCCGTACCTTTCCTTCCGCGACAACGCCCGGGATGCCATCACCTTCTATGAGTCGGTGTTCGGCGGGGAGCTGACGATCAGCACCTTCGGCGAGTTCCAAGCCAGCCAAGACCCGGCCGAGGCGGACAAGGTCATGCATGCCATGCTTGTTTCGGACAACGGGCTGGTGCTGATGGCCGCCGACACGCCAAACGGCATGTCCTACAACCCGGGCGACAACATCTCGGTGTCTCTCAGCGGGGAGAGCAGCGACGAGGCTGAACTGCGCGGCTACTGGGAGAAACTGTCCGACGGCGGCACGGTGGCCATGCCGCTCGAAGCGGCTCCCTGGGGCGATACCTTCGGAATGTGTACCGACAAGTTCGGCATCGCCTGGCTTGTGAACATCGCCGGCGCCCAGCCGGCAGGGGAGTAGTTCCCCCACAGCAGTGAGGGGTCCTTGCCTGGTTTTCCAGGCAAGGACCCCTCACTGTTCTTACGGCCGATGCTGGCTAGCCGGTTGCGCGGCTCGCTAGTCGAAGCGGACTTCTGCGGCCGATGCGTTCACCGCGTCGAGTCGGTGTTCCTCGATCAGGGCCAGAGCATCCAGTTCTTCCGCGCGGGTGGTGCGCTCGAGCAAGGCTCGTTCGGAGACATCGCGAAGGATCTTGCCCACGAGGACTGCCAGGCCGGCTTTGAGCTCTTCGAGGTTGGTGTTGGTGATCAGGAGGCGCCTGTCCGAGACGCGCAGTTGGACTTCGCTGTAGCCGGCTTCCGCTAGGCTCCGGGCTACGGACGCGCTGTGGAGAAGGTCCAGTTCCCGGGCTTGAGGCCTGCGGGAGAAGGCCGCCGGGACCGTGTAGATGGTGGAGCCTTTCGCTGTGCCGATGTCATGGGGCAGGGCAGAGGCGAGGACACCACTGAGGGTGAGGGGCTGGTAATAGGTAGCGGTCATGGCTTCTTGGCCAACGTTTCTCTTGGATGCACTGTCGGATCCGCGAAAACGTGGGAACGGCTGTGACTGAAATGTGGGTCCGGATACAGACCCTTACTGGAGGTTTGCTGTTTCCCCACTGTCCTGCGGGTGCAGCACGGCCGCGGCCGCCCTCGTTGTCCTAGCTTTCCGCAGCGTCCTCATGAATGTGACTCGGCGCCACATCGATGGTTTTCACGGGCGCGTCTGAGGAAGCGGGCTCTTTGCTCGGGGATCCATCATTCTTCTCACGGGTTCCCGACATACTTTGAGTCTACGCCCTATTTGTTCGCGACCGGGTGTTGGTGTCTCGGGGCTTCCGGCTGTCGGCGGGGCGCGAACCAGGATGGGCTGACTCAGCGGCTCTTTCTTTAAAGTTTCGGGTCTTCTTCGATTTTCGACCGAAGCTGGATGATCCTCGCCGTCTCTTCCTTGACGTGCCTGATGGGACGAGAATGACTCCACCGCATCATTCAACGGGCGCGTCATGGCTGCGCCGCTGCGGGCAGAACGGAGATCACGATGAGCACCGATCAGGAGAACCCGGTCGTCATACTGGACGCGGCCGAATCGTGGGACCTGCTAGCCGGCTCGGAACTTGGCCGGTTGGCAGTGAGCGTGGGGGACCAGCCGGAAATCTTCCCCATCAACTATCTGGCGCATGACGGTGTGGTTCTTTTCAGGACGGCCCAAGGCAGCAAGTTGGTAAGCCTTACGATCAACCGCAACGTTGCATTGGAGACCGACGGGTACACGGACAACGCCGCTTGGAGCGTGATCGTCAAGGGAACCGCGCGCGCCCTCCAGCACGAAGTCGACATCGAGACGGCGAAGAAGTTGCCCCTGCACTCCTGGATCCCGACGATCAAGTACATCTTTGTCGAAATCACTCCACAACAGATCAGCGGCCGCAGGTTTGCCCGCGGACCAGAACCTTGGCGGTGAGGATTCTCCTGTCTGGGCCTTCCATTCCGCCGGCATTTGACCGCATCGTCCTGATATTCAATCCCGCAAGCTCCCACCATTCGGACGTCTTGGCCAAAGCGCTCCACACAGAACTTGGCTACAGACTTCCGGCAATGACGGTAGACCTGCTGCCGACTGCTTTCGCCGGTCATGGCAGAGCTCTGGCCCGCGAGGTCGCTGCTGCGGGGACACCATTGATTGTTTCGGTCAGCGGCGACGGCGGGTACAACGAGGTAGTCAACGGTGCCATGGACGGCGGAGGCCGCGCCGTTTGTGCCGTGCTGGCCGCTGGCAACGCAAACGATCACCGCCGTAGCACACGCCGGATGCCATTGATCGAGGCCATCGTCGCCGGCAAAGTCCGCCGCATTGACCTTCTACGGCTGCAGGTCGGGGAACGGGCCGAGGCCTGGTCGAGGTATGCACACTCGTATGTCGGGTTCGGCCTCACACCGGTTATGGCACTGGGCATAGAGGGAGGCACCAAGGGCGGGTTATCTGAACTCGTCTCCGTGGTGCGCACGTTCCGGGCACTCGAACCCTTCGAGATCGCGCGAGCCGATGGCGCCCGTGCCAAGCTGGACAGCCTCGTGTTGGCCAATGTCGCCTACATGGCCAAATACGGCAAAGTCAGTGAAACAGGTGAGCCCAATGACGGCTTGTTGGAAGTCATCATGCTTCCCCATGCCCGCAGATGGCGCATCGCCCTCATGACCCTTCGGGCGATTACCATCGGACTGGGGCCGCAGGAGAGCGTCAGTAGCTACGAGTTCACCACTGTCGATCCACTCCCGCTACAAATCGACGGTGAAGTCATGCAGGTCAACGCCCACACGTCCGTCGTCGTGGAAGTGAAACATCAGGCCCTCGCCACGCTCGGGTAGGTCGCCGGGAGTTGCCGGTCGACCTGACACCCCGCCGTCGGGTGGCTAATCGAAGGAAATCCCCTGTGCCTGTTCTTCTATCTCCTTCCGTCTGGCGTCGTCCGACATACTCTTCATCAGGGCGGCCTCGTCCCGCTTCTCTTGTTCAAGGCGCGTCTGGTCGCTGATTTCCCGGATCAAGGAACCGAGCACGGATGCCAATCCGGCCTTCAGCTCTGCCAGGTTGGTGTTTAGGATCTCCAGCCGACGATCATCGATCACGAGGCTGATGTGACCGTAGCCGGCCTCGTCCAGCCGCGCGTGCGATGCCGGCCCCTGTATCGAACGAGCCTCCGCCGGATTGACCCGCCGGGAAAAGACCGCCGAGACCGTGTAGCTGTGAGGAGGCTCGAGTGCATAAGCCTCGCGCGAAACCGCCACAACTGACATCAGTCGCAGCGTCGACTCCGGGGCATCGTCCATAGCTTTCCCATGGTTGGACACATTAATGCTCATAAGCTAGTATCCCGCGACACTCAGGGGAGTGGAGTAAATTTCCATCAAATCTCCGGGACGGGCAGGGTAGACAGCGCCGAACGGTCAGCCGGCCGCTGGGAAGACGCGCGGCTCCCTCGCATGGCAGCTTCTGGGAGCCGTCCCCATCAGCCGGAGGAAGGTGGATCTTGATGGCAATGGAACCAGTCCTGCAACCCTTCGCTGAAAGAGACCTAGACCCACCCGGGTATGCTTGCAGCGCCTTCGGCAGTGCAAAATTCGGGCGGCGCTGGCTGAAATTGCTCAAGGTTCGCCACTGTCGCGCAGGAGGGTCCAATTCGTCGGACCAGAGCCGGTTCTGGTGCATAGGAGGGGGAGAGCCGTGACTAAACCACCCGTATTCGTGGTGCTCATGAAAGGCTTGGCCAATGATGGAACCTGAGCAGCCCAAATACGTTAGGTTTCAGGCAGCCCTGCCGAATCGCCGCGGTACTTATCCGGGGATTTTTGCCCTCGCCAACGGTTTGGCCGCAAGTGGACGGCTCAGCGCCGAGGACTGGGTTGCGTGGCGAAGCGCGAATGATCGTGCGGATGCGGCGTACGCCGATCCTGCGACTGTTGACCCTTCAGTTTTTGATCGTGATGTCAATCCAACGGCCCAGTCGTGGTTTAAGGCCACGGCGACGCATCTTTTAGCCGATTCCACGTTCTACGAGGACCTGCTTCGTCGCTACCAGGTTGAATATGAGGTGCTTACCTCGGACGACCCTGGAACTGTGATTTATGAAGACGAGGTGCAGGTTGTCGTTGTGCCGCGGTAGAAGGGGATTGGCGGAAAGGGGGCGGCGCCGATTTCGCCTCTACTTTACATAATGTTGATTATCGGCACTTGAGCAGCGGGAGTGGAAGTAGCTGCGAGAACTCTGGACGAAGGTTTCTACAGGAAGCTGCAACGGATGTTCGATCTGCGAACGGCCTTCCCGCTTCAACGAGCTCCGCCGCGCCGTCCCGGAGGTCACGCAGAAATCGCTCACCGGGACGCTCCGGCGGCTGGAACGCAACGGCATCGTCGAACGCGAGGTGACCTCGACGCGTCCGATCGCCGTCACCTACCGGATCACCCCGCTCGGCAAGACGCTCCGCCGCCCGGTTGACGTGCTGCTGGAGTGGGCGGAGCAGAACATGCCGCACATCCAGGCGGCACGGGACCGCTTCGACGAGGAGCTCGGCGGCGTCTGATGCTGCCCGGTGGGATCCGTTCCGCTCCTCCCCGAGCTACCGAGATGGGCTTCTCCTTGCCCAGGTATGCCGGCGCATGCCAGTTAAGTGGAACTGGTGGAAGGAGAAGACTAAACCCATCGGCCCTCCGCCAAATCAGACCAAAAGCCGACCCGATACGTCGGTGATTTCATCTCAGCCGGCGGAAAAACTCAGCCGCGACGTAGGCAGCAAGGTCACTCCCGCAATAAATCACGTCCGTCTGATAGACAGAAAACACCGGACTTCCCGCCGGCGATGGCGCTCCCGGCAAGAAACGGTGTGAGTAGATCGGGATCAGCATCGGCACGAACTGCATGCATTCCCGTGTTGCCTGCAACGCGGCAGCTGGTTCAGTTGGCTTTTCGCCCTATTCATCGGGCCAAAAGGCCTTCTCCTCGACGTCAAACAGACTCCATCCAGGGGCGCTGGAAGGCTGCCCCAACCAACGAATGACGTCGTGAGAACCGGACAACTCCCACCTCATGACCCGTGCATGCCAAGCTAGACAAAGGGAGTCCCGTTTGATCCGCCGGCCTGCCCCAACGGCGTTGTGGCAGCTACTGTTGGGTGCATGGCGGATTCTGAGATCCTGCACGTGGACGGCCCCGACGGCGTGCGGGAGGTTAAGCTGAGCAGCCCGGACAAGGTGCTGTGGCCCGCCGTCGAGGGACGTGAGCCTCTTACCAAGCGCGAGCTGGTCCGCTACCTGATCTCGGTGGCCTCGCCCTTTCTTCGGCTCAACGGCGACCGGCCCATGACTCTGCAGCGCTTCCCCGAAGGGATCGACGGCGAGGAGTTCTTCTCGAAGCGGCCGCCGCGGGGCGCGCCCTCCTACCTCAGGACGGTGACGTGCACCTACCCGTCCCACAGGCGCCACGACCAGCTCGTGTTCGACGAGGCCGCCGCGCTCGCATGGGCGGCGCAGATGGGAACGATCACCTTCCACCCTTGGCCAGTGCGCACAGCCAATCTGGACAACCCGGACGAGCTGCGGATCGACCTCGATCCGCAGCCCGGGCGCGACTTCCGGGACGCCGTCACCGCCGCGCTCGCGCTGCGCGAGGTCATGGCCGAGGCCGGGCTCACGGCCTACGCGAAGACCTCGGGCAACCGGGGCGTCCACGTCTACGCGCGCATCCGGCCCACGCACGAGTTCCTTCATGTGCGGCACGCCGTCATCGGGATTGCACGCGAGCTGGAGCGCCGCATGCCGGACCTCGTGACCAGCTCGTGGTGGAAGGAGGAGCGCGGAGAGCGGGTCTTCGTCGACTTCAACCAGGCCAACCGCGACCGGACGATCGCCGCCGCCTATTCGCCCCGGCCCCTGCCGCACGCGCCCGTCTCGACCCCGCTGACCTGGGACGAGCTCCCCGACGCCGACCCGCGCGACTTCACCGTCCGGACGGTTCCCGCGCTTGTGGCCGCCCGTGGCTGCCCGTGGGCGGATATCGACGACGCACCGGGGGACATTTCGGGCGCACTCGCCTTATGGGACGCGGACCTCGAGCGCGGGCTCGGCGAGCTCAACTTCCCGCCGGACTACCCCAAGATGCCCGGCGAGCCGCCGCGGGTGCCGCCGAGCAAGCGCAAGGCGGACCGAGCCGACGAGGACTATTCGGCACCCAAAGCCGAGCGCGACGCCGGGTGGGGAACCGCGATCGCTCCCCCGTACGGGCCGATGCTGGCCAAGCCGGTCAAGAATCTCCCGGTCGGCGAGTACCTGTACGAGCCGAAGTGGGACGGCTTCCGCTCGATCGTGTGGCGCTCCGGCGAACGGGTGGAGATCGGCTCGCGCAATTCCCTGCCCATGACGCGCTACTTCCCGGAGCTCGTCGAGGCCATCATCGCAAGCCTCCCCGACCACTCGGTCATCGACGGCGAAATCGTCCTCGTGGACCCGGACACCGGCGACCGGCTCAACTTCGATGCCCTCCAGCAGCGCATCCACCCCGCAGCTTCCCGCATCGCAAAGCTGAGCGCCGCAACGCCGGCGAGCTTCGTGGCCTTCGACCTGCTGGCATTGGGCCAGACAAACTACGTGGAGCGCCCGTTCCGCGAGCGGCGCGCCGCCCTTGAGGAGGCATTCAAGGACGCCAAGCCCCCGGTCTACCTCACTCAGGCGACCAAGGACCCCGCCCTCGCGCTGGAGTGGTTCAGCACGTTCGAGGGCGCCGGCCTGGACGGCGTGATCGCCAAGCCTCTCGGTGAGCTCTACGCCGAGGACAAGCGGGTGATGTCCAAACTCAAGCACGAGCGGACGGCCGACTGCGTCCTCGCCGGGTACCGGCTCTACAAGGACGAGCCCGACGCCATCGGATCCCTGCTCCTGGGCCTGTACGACGCCCAGGGCCGGCTCAACTCAGTGGGCGTCATCGGGGCGTTTCCCATGGCCCGCCGCAAGGAGCTGTTCGAGGAGCTGCAGCC
Source organism: Arthrobacter sp. TE26545 (assembly GCF_056279005.1). Next base: position 2,010,681 of record NZ_JBWBQM010000001.1, on the reverse strand, counting down.
GCTCGTGACCACGTTCGAAGGGCACCCCTGGGCGTGGGCGCAGCCCGCCGAAGTGCTGCCGGACAACCGCGACCAGTCCGCACCGCGCACCCCTACGGCGGCGGCGCACTCCCGCTGGAACGCAAACAAGGACCTCTCGTTCACCCCGCTGCGGCCGGAGCGCGTCGTCGAGGTCAAGTACGACCATATGGAGGGCGAGCGGTTCCGCCACACCGCGCAATGGGTCCGATGGCGCCAGGACCGCTCGCCGGAGTCGTGCACCTATGACCAGCTCGAGGAACCCGTCAGCTACGACCTCTCCTCTGTCCTGACCAGGGACCGGCCCGCGTAGCCCGTCCGCGGAGAGGCAGTTGGCATCCCCCGGAAGATTCGGAACAGCCGCTTGCCGGTTCCGCCGTGACCGGAACGAGCTACTCCCGCCCGCGAATTCCCGCGCATGCCAGTTAAGTAGGGCGGGTTCAGACAGCCAGATAGTCCGCGTTGCTGACGGAGAATTGAAGCCATGACGAAGAGGCTGATAGACCGGCCTCTTCGATTATTTAGGCCGCGTTCATGGCCAGTCCCGTGGGGGCCAGTTCGTGGAAGCGTTGCGAATACTTAGAGTTTCCTCCCTCGATCGTCCCAGTTCTGGCGACGCGCTTCGTCCTCAACCCAGAAATGAGCAACTGCCACCAAGAACCGCCGCGCGTCATACGCGGCTCAAAGCGTTTCTGACCCCAGAAACATCCGGAGCCGGCAACCGAGGGAGCCGCCTCTCAGGCGCTTATTGCTCCCCCGTCCGGCCCATGTAGGCCATTCGCGTCGCGCCTCACGCGGGCTTTGCGAACGTGGCTGCGCTCATGATTTCGTATGCCACGAAGGGCTCGTCGCCCTCGACCCAGGCGTCATGTCCGGCTGGGATGGCATAAGCATTACCCGGGCTGACCGTAATGCGCGTTCCATCCTCCATCTGCACCATGAGCGTTCCGGCAGTGCAGATTCCAAGATGGTTGACCTGGCAAGTGTCGGTGTGGACCACGGTCTTGACCGTCTCGGACCAGCGCCAACCCGGCTCGAAAGTGAACCTGCCCAGAGTCGTATCACTGATCGTGACAACATCGACCTCAGTTCTTGGCGGACGGCGCTTTTCGTCGGGGTCGTCGAACGATTTTGATTCAAGTGCGTTGACAGTTACTGAGGACATCTTGTCCACCTTTGCTGAAAATTGAGGGCAGTATTCCATCCGGAGCATGAGAGCCTGCTCCGGGAAGAGGTTGACAGGTGCTAACCTTCCTGCCAACACGGCAACCAGCGGTATCAGACTGCTCTTGTGGGCAGGGCATGTCAATAAGCACGGGACTACCCTGGCGCACTCCAAGGCTGCCGGCTCCTTCAGCGTAAAGCCGGCGGCCCTGGGTCAATCCCCTGCGATTATCGGAGAGCTCGCAGCCCGCCAAGGAAACAGCGGAATCAACTTCCGGTCTCTTCGGGGTGCTCCCTGGCCCGCCGTTGGTCCGGGGTTTCGCGGCTTTCATTGGGGATGAAATCCGGATCGACCTTGCTGCCCATGCTGTCGTGACCAGCGTCCCCATTGCCGGGGGTCGATCTTCCCGTTGCATCGGTGCGGTGCACCGGCACTTTTCGTCGGGGCGTCGAATCCTGTCCGGCGGAGGGCACGCGGACTTCGAGAATCCCGCTGTTGTAGGAGGCCTGAATGTCGTCCTCGTTGACCCCGGCCGGGAGCTGAAAACTTCGCGTCAATGCGCCATAGTGAAATTCTGTGCGGTAATCGCTCTTGTCCTCACGAATGGATTCTTCTTCACGCCGGGCCTCGATGGTGAGTGTACGTCCTGAGATGGAGATATCGATATCCCGATCGGGATCGACGCCGGGTACCTCGACGCGGACGACCATTTCGGATCCGTCGCGGAATTCCTCTGCACGCAGCCAAGCGCCGGTTTCCCCTTGTAGGAAACGGCGCACAGGCTCCGGAACGTCGAAGGGCAGGTTCCGCATGAAGTCGCCCATGATTTTTCCTCCTTATACTGGGGCGCTGCCCGTCCCGCAGAGAGCCCGCGGGGGCCAGCGTTGTCATATCAGCAAGCTACGCCCGGGAGATGGCACGTGGAAGAGAGGCAAGCCACCCGGGCCGGCGGGCAGGGGGCTTCGGGAGGCAAACGCGACGCTAAGCAGCGCGGAGAATAAGGGGGTCTTAGGGATCGGTTCGCCGGGAGGGATCCTGCAGCGAGTTGCCGCCGCCGCTCGGGCGGCCGTCTACGGACCCATCGCCAGCCCGACCCGGATCAGCAGCCTGCCGGTATTCTTCGGAGTTCTCGACGGCCGCCGCGTCGGTATCGACATCGGGGTCCATGGCATCGGCATGCTCCGCCTTGTCCGCGGAATCACGGTGAAGATCGCCGGCGTCCTCCTGGCGCTGTTCGGCCTCCTTGTGGAGGCGTTCGGCATCCAGCAGGGCCTGGTCGGCCTCCGCTTGGGCCCTGGCTGCTTGAACCTCGGATTCGCGGGCATCCAACTCAGCTTCTTCGGCCTTCTTCCGCAAGTCAGCTGCCCGCTTCTGGTCCTCGGCCCGCTGGGCACGTTCGTGTTCCTGCCTGCGTTTGCGGGCGATGAAAAATACCAATCCTAGAACGACAAGTAGGGCGACGATCCCGACGACAATCCAAAGAACTGCGGTTGTGTCCATCGAAGCTTCCCTCTTTCTTGCTGGGTTGTCCGGACAGTCTCAGTAAAGCCCAAGAGCGCACGGCAAACCAGAGGGTCGGAGCCCGCTGGCCGCAGCGGTCTGCATCCATTGCCTACCTAGGCTCGAGCAGCAACAGGCTCCAGGCATCACCAAGCCAAGCGGCGAACTGCTGGGGAGTCCAGCCCCGTTCAGCGACGAGCAAAATCCAGTATTCGGGTCCGTTCATGCTCCAGACGACGTCTGCGAGTTCCTCGGCCGGGCGGTCTTTACGCAGCTCGCCGGTGGCCGCGAGATCCACGATGAACCTGCGCATGTTGGCTGCGCGCCGCTGGGAGATCTCGGTCCAAAGCGCGGCACATTCCGGGTCGGTGGAGCCGGCGTCCCTCAGAGCCAGATAGACCGGTGCCAGCCGCGGCTGAATCCCGGCCAGCGCCTGGGTGTAGATCTTGATTTTCTCCTGAGCGGTTGCGGCCTGACGGAGGCGTTTGACGTAGTCGCGCTGCTCGGCGGGGACGGCGTGGTCAGTGCCGGAGATCGCAGTCTCGACCACCTCTCGCAGCAGAGCCGGCTTGCGGCCGACGCTTGCGTAAACGGTGTCGACGGCGACCCCGGCGCGTCCGGCGATCTCGCCGACGGTCGTCGCTGCGTAGCCCCGCTCGATGAACAGCATGCGCGCTGCCGCAATCACGGAGTGCCGTGTTGCTGAAGCCTGCTCAATGCGGCGCGCGGAGTTATAGCGGCGCTTGGGAGCGTTGACATCACTCATCATCGAACCTAGCGTTTATTCATCCGAAAGATATTCGGATTAATTCTAGCAGGAGGCCGGACATGGTCTCAGGAACCACCCAGGACAACACGGCCGCCTTCCGGCGGTTGATCATCGAAGGATTCCAAGCGGGCAATCCAGGGGTCGTTGACGAACTCGTATCGCCGGATCTGATTGAGCACCAATTCGGGCCGGGCGGCTCCGGAGAGAAAGCGGTGAACAATCTGAAGCGGGCGATCGTCGGCCTGCACACCTCGATGCCCGACGTCAGTTACACCTTTGACGCGACTGTCGCCGACGGGGACACGGTCTGGGCCCGCATGACTGCGAACGGCACGGACACCGGGGGCTTTCTCGGACACGATCCCACCGGCCGGGCAGTGAGCATAACGGTCGTGGACATCGCCCGCTTCAGCGACGGCAAGCTTGTCGAACACTGGGGCGTACCGGACCGTTTCGCCCTGCTGGCCCAACTGGGGCACCTCAACAACAAAACCGAAACCAACGGCGGCAAGCCTTAGAAGGCATGCGCGTGGTTCGCATCAAGCCCCAACGTACTCGGCAAGGTGCTGGCCGGTCAGGCCTACCCGGCCGGCCACCAGCTCCGCAGGGGTTCCCTCGAAAACGATCCTGCCGCCGTCGTGCCCGGCGCCGGGACCGAGGTCGATGATCCAGTCGGCATGCGCCATCACGGCCTGGTGGTGTTCGATGACGATCACCGACTTGCCGGACTCCACCAGCCGGTCCAGCAGGCCGAGGAGCTGTTCGACGTCGGCCAGATGCAGGCCGGAGGTCGGCTCGTCGAGGATGTAGACATTGCCCTTCTCCCCCATCTGCGAAGCGAGCTTAAGCCGCTGGCGCTCACCACCGGAGAGAGTGGTCAGCGGCTGCCCAAGCGCGAGGTAACCGAGCCCGACGTCGGCCAGCCGCCGCAGGATCGCGTGCGCCGCCGGGATCCTGGCTTCCCCGCCGGAGAAGAACTCCTCGGCCGCGCTGACCGACAGGCCGAGCACTTCGCTGATGTTGCGCCCGCCGAGCTTGTACTCAAGGACGGCGGCCTGGAAGCCCTTGCCTTCGCAGTCCTCGCAGGGCGTCGAAACGGTGTCCATGAAGCCGAGTTCCGTATAGATGACCCCGGCGCCCTTGCACTCGGGACAGGCACCCTCGGAGTTGGCGCTGAAGAGCGCCGGCTTCACGCCGTTGGCCTTGGCGAAGGCCTTGCGGATCGGTTCGAGGAGACCGGTGTAGGTGGCCGGATTGCTGCGGCGCGAGCCCTTGATGCCGGACTGGTCGATGGCCACTACGCCCTCGCCGCCGGTAAGCGAGCCGTGGATCAGGGAGCTCTTCCCGGAACCAGCCACCCCAGTCACCACCACCAGCGCACCCAGCGGGATGTCGACGTCGACGTCCTTGAGGTTATGCTCCGACGCGCCGCGGATCTCGAGTTTGCCTTTGCCCTTGCGAACCTTTTCCTTCAGCTTCGCGCGGTCGTCGAGGTGCCGGCCCGTCAGAGTGCCGCTCCCCCGCAGTCCCTCGACAGTGCCTTCGTAGCAAACCGACCCGCCGGCGGCTCCGGCGCCCGGGCCGAGGTCGACGACGTGATCGGCGACGGCGATCGCCTCCGGTTTGTGCTCCACGACGAGCACGGTGTTGCCTTTGTCCCGCAGCCGCAGGAGGAGCTTGTTCATGCGCTGGATGTCATGCGGGTGCAGGCCGATGGTCGGCTCGTCGAACACGTAGGTGACGTCGGTCAGCGAGGAGCCCAGGTGGCGGATCATCTTGACGCGCTGTGCCTCGCCGCCGGACAGCGTTCCCGACGGCCGGTCCAGGGACAGGTAGCCCAGGCCGATCTCCACGAAGGAATCGAACAGGTGCAGCAGGTTGGCCTTCAACGGCGCAACGGACGGCGCATCCAGCTCGCGGATCCAGTGCGCGAGATCGGTGATCTGCATGGCGCAGACTTCGGCGATGTTCAGGCTGTTGATCCTCGATGAGCGGGCCGCATCGTTCAGCCGTGTGCCCTCGCAGGCCGGACAGGGGGCGAAGGCGGCCGCGCGTTCGACGAACGCGCGGATGTGTGGCTGCAGCGAATCCGGGTCCTTGCCGAAAATGGACTTGCGTATTTTCGGGATCAGGCCTTCATAGGTGACATTGATGCCCTTGGCCTTGATCTTCACAGGCTCCTTGTAGAGGAGGTCGTCCAGTTCCTGCTTCGTGTAGTCCTTGAGCAGCTTGTTCGGGTCGACGAAACCGGATTCCGTGAAGGTGGCGACCATCCAGCCGTCCGCGGTGTACCCCGGAACGAGGATGGCGCCGTCGAGCAGCGACTTGTCTTCGTCGTAGATCGCGGTGAGGTCCAGGTCGGAGACCGTGCCGCGGCCCTCGCACTCGGCGCACATCCCGCCGTAGTAGATGGCTTCGCGCACGATCGTCTTCTCACCCTTGGCATCGGTCATGATGCCGCTGGCCTTGCGGGTGGGGATGTTGAAGGAGAAAGCCACAGCCGGTCCGATGTACGGAGTGCCGAGCCTGCTGAAGAGCACGCGCAGCATGGCGTTCGCGTCGGTGACAGTTCCCACCGTGGAACGGGCGTTGGCGCCCATGCGCTCCTGGTCCACGATGATCGCCGTCGTCAACCCTTCCAGGACATCCACATCCGGGCGGGCGAGCGACTGCATGAAACCTTGGACGAACGTGCTGTAGGTTTCGTTGATCATCCGCTGCGACTCGGCGGCGATGGTGCTGAACACCAGGGAGCTCTTGCCGGAGCCGGAGACACCGGTGAACACCGTCAGGCGGCGTTTCGGGATCTCCAGGCTGATGTCCTTCAGGTTGTTCTCGCGGGCTCCCTGCACCTTGATCAGCTCATGGCTGTCAGCAAGGGGCACCAAGGGAGACTGAGTTTCGGTCCCCGTGTCAGTACTCATCGTCTCTCCGTCCGTGAATCAGCGGGCCCGCGCGCGGTCCGCGTCGTCCTGTGCATCGCTCAGCCCAGCCTACGATGGCCGGGCGCCAGGCTCCTGTCCACCACACTAGACCCGTGCCGGACCGTGCGGCTTCTCGGATTCTGCTCCGATCCGGCCCATTGTCTTAAGCCGTCCCGGCGCCAACAATGAAGCATGCCGGTCTACGTGAATTCCCTCGAGACAGCCGTACCGCCAACAGTCCTGGTGCAACCCCAGGCACGCGATGTATTCGCCGCCCAGCCCGGCCTTACCCGGCTCGGCTCCCGGCTCGTCAGGACCTGCTTCGACTCGGCAGCCATCGACACCCGGCATACCGCCGTCGCCGAGCTAACCGAGGGCGGAAGCCCGGACCGGCGGGACTTTTACGATCCGGATAGCGGCGAGGTCCTGAGCCCCAGCACGAAAGTACGCAACGACCTGTTCTTCACCGAGGCCACCAAACTCTTCATCGAGGCCGCGAAGGCGGCCGTCGGCCGCTGCCCGGACGTGGAACCCGCAGACATCACCCACGTGATCACGGTGTCCTGTACCGGATTCTTCAACCCCGGGCCCGACTACAAGGTGGTCCGGGCTCTCGGACTGAACCCCGCTGTGCAGCGCTACCACCTCGGGTTCATGGGGTGCTACGCGGCCTTCCCGGCCCTTCGGGCAGCCCGGCAGTTCTGCCTCGCCGATCCCGATGCAGTGGTCCTTGTCATCTGCGTTGAACTGTGTTCCCTGCACGTCAGGACGTCCAATGACCCGGACACCATCATGGGCTCGGCGATCTTCGGCGACGGCGCTGCCGCCGCCGTCGTCAGTTCACGCACCCCGGCGGGACCGGACGCCGTCCTCCGCTTGGACCATTTCGAAACAGTCCTCACACCGGTGGGCGAAGAGGCGATGGCTTGGAACATCGGCGACCAAGGTTTCGAGATGGTCCTGGGCAGCTACGTTCCGCACATCATCGAAGAGCACATCACGGGGGCCCTCGAACCCCTCCTTGCCCGCGAAGACGGGCTGGCAGGGCGGCCCTACCGGGAGATACCGCACTGGGCCATCCACCCGGGCGGCCGGAGCATCCTGGACAAAGTCGAGTCAAAGCTCGAACTGCTGGAAGAGCAGTTGCGGCCGGCGCGCGACATCCTGCGCGACTTCGGGAACATGAGCAGCGCCACCGTGCTCTTCGTGCTCAAGCACATCCTCAGCCAGCCGCCCCGTCAGGACGAGGAGCGGATCTGTTCCATGGCCTTCGGCCCCGGCCTCACAGTGGAAACCGGCTTGTTCACCAAGGTCGCTCCCCTGCGATCATGACGTTCTTCCTGCGGGAACGGGAGGGCAGCCTGATCGAGCAGATGGACCGCCCGGACTGCGAGCTGCGCCGGCTGCGCAGAAGCTACGCGAGGTTCCCTGTCATCAACTTCCTGCTGGCGCGCTGGGGCCGGAACTATGAACAACGGATCAGGCCCCTGTTGGCCGGCTCCACTGCGACGACATTGCTGGACATCGGATGCGGCGGAGGCGATGTCGTGCGCCGCCTCGCCAGGCGCGCTGCCCGGGACGGGTTCCACCTGGCGGCGACCGGCGCCGATCCAGACCCTCGGGCACATGACTTCGCCACCTCCCGAAAAGCCTCTGACGGCGTCCGGTATCGCAGGGCGCTCAGCTCCGAGCTGGTGGCGGAAGGCGGTCGGTACGACGTCGTGATTTCCAACCACGTCCTGCACCACCTCAGCCCCGCCGAACTGGCCGCCGTCCTGTCCGATTCCGAACGCCTCGCCCGGCACCTCGTGCTGCACAACGACCTGCGGCGCAGCCGGATCGCTTTCCTGCTTTTCCTGGTGGCGTTCTGGCCGCTAGGCCCTGGCTCGTACATCCACACCGACGGGCTGGCATCCATCAGGCGCAGCTACACTCCGGCAGAACTCATGGACATCGTTCCGCCCGGCTGGCAGGTGGAACGCAACGGGCCATGGCACATCCTGCTCGTATACCGCCCGCCGGGTGCCGGCAGTGCTTGACGTCGGGATCGTCGGCGCCGGTCCGGTCGGCCTCTGCATGGCGGCACTCCTGCTCCGCCGCGGGCTCGAGGTCGCCGTATTCGAGAAACGCGCAGGGCCGGGAACCCAGACCCGCGCCATCGGCATCCACCCGCCCGCGCTGGCGGTGCTCGAAAGCATCGGCGCGGCCGCGCCCTTGATCGGGAGCGGGGTGCGGATCACGAGCGGCACGGCATACAGTGCCGGGCGCAAGGTGGGTTCCTTGGATTTCGGGCTCCCGGGAGCGGCGTACCCGTTCATTCTCTCGGTGCCCCAAACCAGGACCCTGGAAGTCCTGGAGGAATGCGTTGCGGCGTCAGGTTCCGGGGCACTGCACCGCGGCGTCGAGGTGCTGGATGCCGTGCCCGACGACGGCGGCCTCCTCCTGCGGGGCAGGCGCGCCGACGGTGCCGGGCCAGCGGAACCGTTTGAAGCGCGGTGCCGCTTCCTCATCGCCGCGGACGGCGCGCACTCGGGGCTCAGGGCGGCACTCGGAATCACGCCGACGGTGCGCAGCTACCCGGACCACTACCTCATGGGCGACTTCCACGACGGCACCCCCTACGGATCCGAAGCCGTGCTCTTCCTCGAACCGCCGGGAATCGTGGAGTGCTTCCCGCTACCGGGAGGCATCCGCCGCTGGGTGGTGCGGACCGGGCCACCCGGAGGCGAACCGTCCGCGCCCCTGCTGGCGGCCCTCATCCGGGAACGCACGGCGGCCGTAGTGGAGCCGTCCAGCAATTCGATGCTCAGTGCCTTCGGCGTCCGTTCCAGGCTGGTTACCGAAATGGTCCACGGGCGCACCGTCCTGCTCGGGGACGCCGCCCATGAACTCAGCCCGATCGGCGGACAGGGAATGAACCTCGGCTGGCTGGATGCCTCGGCCCTCGCCCCGTTGCTGGAACGGATGGTCCGCGCTGACCGGGGCCGCCCGGATCCTGCTTTGGGTGGAGAACTCGCGGACCTGGAGCGTTCACGCCTGCGCGCGGCCCGGAAAGCCAGCCGCCAGGCGGGCATCAACATGGCACTTGGCCGACCCTTGCCTCCAACCGCCCTGGCGCTCCGCAATGCCGTCGTCGGCCGGGCAGTCAGGTGGCCGGCCGTTGCCGGATTCGTGGCTCGGCGTTTCACCATGCACTAGGCGAACCACCGTGCCCGGGCCGGTGCGGGAACGTCAGGCCGTGACCGTCACCTGCGCAGGGTCGGTGAAGTAGCAGTCGTAGCTGTCCTGGCTGCGGATCCGGCCGTCCTCCACCTCGAATACTGCCGTTGTGCGGGCGCGGATGGTTTCCCCGGCGTCCCAGTGCGGCAGGTCCAGCAGCAGGATGGCGGACCAGTTGATTTCCAGGACCACGCGGTTCCCCTCGCAGGTGGTGCGCACAATCTCGAAATGCTGGTTCTTGACCACGTCCTTGCTCTGGTCTGCCCCGGAAAGCGTGGCCTGCAAGTCCCGGATGGCACCCCGCGCCGACAGCACATGGGGCCATTCCGTGAGCTTGAAATCGTCGGCAAGGAAGGGCCGCACATCCGCCGCTCCTCCTCCGCCTTCAACGGCACGGATGAAGCCCAACACACAGTCCAAGGGGGTCAGCTCACTCATTTTTCGAGCCTAGTGCATGCCTCGCCAATGCCTTGGCGGAAGCCCCGGCACCGCAAGTTAGGCTCGGTCCATGGACTTCCGTCTTCATTCACTCACAGCTGCCCCTCCGACTCCCCTGGGCGTGTCGGAAATCCGGGACCTCGTCGAGGGCATCCTGGCGGAGGACGCCCTGCCGCTCATCGTCCAGGCCGGCCACCCCGTGCTCCGCCAGTACGCCGCCGCCTACGAAGGGCAGTTGGACGATTCCACCCTTTATCAATTGATCGACGTGATGCGCCGGACCATGCATGACGCGCCGGGAGTCGGGCTCGCGGCGCCCCAGATTGGCGTTCCCCTGCAACTGGCGGTCCTTGAGGACCAGTTCGACGTCGATCCGGCGGCCGCCACTATCCGGGAACGGCGTCCGCTGGACTTCTTCGCCATGCTTAACCCGGTGTATTCGTCCATCGGTGCTGACACGGCGTCGTTCTACGAAGGCTGCCTCTCGGTCCGGGGCTATCAGGCAGTGGTGACCCGGCACCGCCAGGTTGCCCTGGATTACGTGCGCCCGGACGGAAGCTCTGCGCACGCCGAATTCAGCGGCTGGCAGGCCCGGATCGTCCAGCATGAAACGGACCATCTGCACGGAGCCCTCTATCTGGACCGTGCGGAAACCCGCTCGCTGGCAAGCAACGAGGAGTATTCCGCCCGCTGGGCCCAGCCGGGGGTCAGCCAGGCAGGCGCGGAGCTGGGCTTCCCACCCGGCTAAGAGGCCGCCGTCGGCAGCTTTTCCGCCCACCAGGCCAGGATCTGCTCGAAACGCTGCTTCCTGTGGTGCGGGGTGCCGGAGCGCGAGAGCTCGTGGTCCTCGCCGGGAAAGAGCAGGAGCGCGGACTCCACGCCCTGGGCCTTGAGCGCGGCGAAATACCGCTGGCCCTGCTCAACCGGGCAGCGGAGGTCGTTTTCGCTGTGGATCACCAGGGTGGGCGTGCGGACCTGCGACACCACGGCCATCGGGCTCTGGGCCAGCATCTGTTCCAAGGTCCCGCCGGTGTATTCACCCCCGAAGAACCAGCCGATGTCGGAGGAGCCGGTAAAGCTGACCGGATCGAGGAACCCACGTTCCACGATCGCGGCCTTGAAGCGGTGATCGTGCGCGATGGTCCACGCGGTCAGGTAGCCGCCGTAGGACCCGCCCATGATGCCGACCGCGGTGGAATCCAGGCCCGGGAACGTGGCCAGGGCACCGTCGAGGAAGGCCAGGACGTCCGCCATGTCCACGGTCCCCATCGCTTCCTTGATGGACGAGCCGTGCGCCTGGCCGTAGCCTGCCGAGCCTCGCGGATTGCACATCAGTACGGCATAACCTGCCTCCGCATACACCTGCGCTTCGTCGAAGAACGCGCAGCTGTACTGGGCGAACGGGCCGCCATGGATGTTCAACAGGACTGGGTGCGGTCCGGGACCGTCCGGCAGGACCAGCCATCCGTGCACGGGGTAGCCGTCCGCTCCGTCGGCAATAAATTCACGGGGTTCACGCACTGTGCTTTCGTTCCGGAGCGCTGCGGAGAAATCGCTGAGCAGGCGAAGTTCGCCTCGCTCCAGCACGCCCAGGTCGCCGTGGCTTGCGGCGTCGGCGAAGGCAACGGCCACCACATCCCCGGCCGCGGCGGCGCCGAGCACCTCCCGCTCGCCGTGCAGCAGCACCTCGCTGCCGCCGTCGGCCGTCCATTTCAACAGCTCAACGCTGCCGCGGTGCGAGTTCAGGACCAGCACCCCGTCGGGGCCGGCAGGCTCCAAGGGGCCGGACAGGTCCTGCTGTTCGACGTCGCTCAGCACCCGGGCCTCGCCGCCTTCGGCGGGCATCACCCACAGGGCGGTGTTCCGGGCGACGAAGTCCAAGCCGCTCGCTCCGAGTTCCTGGCCCGTGAAGAACAGCTGCCGGCCGTTGCGGGATTCCCGGACCGCATTGATGGCCTGCGGCTCCGCGCCGCTTGGCACCAGTACGGCGTCCCCGCCCACCGCCGGCACCTTGTAGATGCCCGAGGCGATGTCCGCGTCATGCCCTTCATGGCCGGCGGCCACGAAGTACACGCTGCGCCCGTCGCTGCTGAAAACGGGAGCGGTGTGGTCGACGTCGCCGGAGGTGAGCTGCACGACGGCGGGAATGCCCTTTGACGCCGCCCCCTCCTTGTCCTTCTGGTCTTTGTCCTTCTGGTCTTTGTCCTTCTGCTCCTTGGCTGCCCGCCCGGCGGGCGGGACGGCGGGCTCCCCGCCCAGCTCCGGAACCTCCAGGACGAACAGCTGGACGGCCTTGTCCTGCGTGTACCCGACGCCGTTCATCCGGTACTGGTTGCTGCTGACCAGGCGGGCGTCTTCACTTCCGGGCCCGACGCCGTCCACGGTGCCGTAACGGCCCTCTTCCGGGACGCGGGATGCGAAGACGATCCTTGCCGAGTCCGGCGCCCAGGAGAATTCCGTGACACCAAGCTTCTGCTCGGTGAGGGCCTGCGGCTCTCCGCCGGCCGCCTCCACAATGTGCAGCTGCGGTTTGCCGTCGGATGTCGCCCGGAGGAACGCAAGCACCCGGCCGTCCGGCGAAAAAGCCGGGGCGGTGTCGCGGAAGCCCCGAGTGATCCGCCGGGGACGCTGGGAAGCATCGAACGGGACGCTCCACAACTGGCCCACGTAGGCGTCGGCGTCGAAATCGGGACGCGTGACCGAGATGACGGCCCGGCTCGCGTCGGGATGCACCGTGGGGGCGGAGACGGAATTCAGCAGCGGCAACTGTTCGGGTTTCACGCTGGTGAGCCTAACGCCTCCCCGCGCTGACGCCGGGCCTGCCACTCCGTCCGCCGTAGGATTGTCCCTATGCTTTCCGACGCCGTGTCCGCCCTGCGCTGCCCGATCTGCCAGGACGGACTGGCCCTGGAAAACGGTCCGCGCCGTGCCCTGCGGTGCCCGGCCGGCCACAGCTTCGACGCCGCCAAGCAGGGTTACTTCAATCTGCTCACCGGAAAGGGCACAGCCTTCGAGGCCGACTCCGCGGCCATGGCCGCGGCCCGCCATGACTTCCTGTCCGCCGGGCACTACGCTGCCCTCGCCAGGGCCGTTGGGGACCTGGCGGTTCCGGGGATGCTCCGCAGTGATGCAGTCCTGCTGGATTCCGGGACCGGCACGGGAAACTACCTGCGGGCAATCCTTGACCGCTCCCCTGCCGCCTCCATCGGCCTCGACATCTCCAAATTCGCGCTCCGGCGCGCCGCCCGCCTGAACCCGGACACCCTCAATCTCGTGTGGGACGTCTGGCGGCCCCTGCCGCTGGGGACCGGCCGCATCGACGTCGTTACCGTCGTTTTCGCGCCGCGGAACCCAGGCGAGTTCGCCAGGGTGCTCCGGCCGGGCGGCCGCGCCATCGTCGTCACTCCCCGCCCGGGGCATCTCGCGGAAATCGCCGGCCTTGCGGGGATGCTCCGCATCGAGGAAGGAAAGGATGAACGCCTTGCCGAATCGATGGGCAGCCATTTCACCCTGTCCGGGCAGGAATCACTGGACATCCCCCTGCGGCTGGACGAGGCCGAGACCGCCGATCTTGCCTTCATGGGGCCGGCCGGGCATCACCTTGACCGGCAGGAACTCCTTGCCTCGCTCGCGGGCAGGGGGCCGGTGGAGACCACCGCGAGGTTCTCCCTGTCGGTATTCACCACGCCTCCGGCCGCTTCCTGACGCCGGGCCGCACAGCGGGCTAGGATGGAAAAACAGCGGGCGACACGCCGGTGCACCATCCGTTCCCACGGCTGCGGCGCACGGCGGATCCGGAACAGGGGGAACGATGTTTGAATGGCTCGGCGAGAACTGGTGGGCGCTCTGGCTCACGGTCTTCCTCGCCTTCGCGGTGATCGAGATGCTCACCCTCGATCTCTTCTTCATCATGCTTGGCGGCGGAGCCTTGGCCGCCCTCATTGCTCATTTCGTGGGTGCCGAGCTCTGGCTCCAGATCGTCGTCTTCTGCATCGTGTCGCTGCTGATGATCGTCTTCGTCCGCCCGGTGGCCATGAAGCACCTGCGCAAAGGCCCCGCGGACCAACTGAGCAACATTGACCGCCTGATCGGGCAATCCGCCGTGGTCATGGAATCGGTCAGCGCTGCCGGCGGCCTGGTGAAGATCGGCGGCGACGTGTGGAGCGCCCGCAGCACGGGCGGCACCATTGCCGCCGGAGAGAGCGTCCGGGTCACCCGGATCGACGGCGCGACGGCGGTTGTCTCGCCCGGCTCCCAGCAATGACAGCCGGCACCTGGCCGAAGAACCGCATCACAACCTAGCTGCATCAGAACGAATTTTGGGGAATGAAGGAGATGTATGGATAGCTTGGGAGGGACTGCAGCCGCGATCGTGCTGATAGTCCTCATAGTATTTGTGATCATTGTGCTGGTCCGCTCGATCAGGATCATCCCGCAGGCACGTGCCGGCGTCGTCGAGCGGTTGGGCAAGTACCAGCGCACCCTCAACCCGGGCCTGACGATCCTGATCCCCTTCGTGGACCGGCTGCTTCCGCTGCTGGACCTGCGCGAGCAGGTGGTCTCGTTCCCGCCCCAACCGGTCATCACCGAGGACAACCTGGTGGTCTCCATCGACACCGTGGTCTACTTCCAGGTCACCGACCCGCGTGCGGCAACCTACGAGATCGCCAACTACATCCAGGCAGTGGAACAGCTGACCACCACCACGCTGCGCAACGTCGTCGGTGGCCTGAACCTGGAAGAAGCGCTCACCTCGCGCGACCAGATCAACGGCCAGCTCCGCGGTGTATTGGACGAGGCCACCGGACGCTGGGGCATCCGTGTTTCGCGCGTGGAGCTGAAGGCGATCGATCCGCCGCACAGCATCCAGGACTCGATGGAAAAGCAGATGCGCGCCGAGCGTGACCGCCGTGCCGCGATCCTCACGGCCGAGGGCACCAAGCAGTCGCAGATCCTCACTGCCGAAGGGCAGCGCCAGTCCGCCATCCTGAAGGCCGAGGGTGACGCGAAGGCCGCGATCCTCCGGGCAGACGGTGAGGCCCAGGCCATCCAGAAGGTCTTCGACGCGATCCACAAGGGCAACCCGGACCAGAAGCTGCTGGCGTATCAGTACCTGCAGACCCTTCCCGAAGCTTGCCGAGGGCACATCCAACAAGCTCTGGATCATCCCGAGCGAGGTTGGCGAGGCGCTCAAGGGCATCGGCGGGGCGCTGGGCGGCGCCGACACCAACGGCGTCGCGGGCCTCTTTGGGAACAAGGCAGCCGCAGGGGCTGCCGCTCCCGACGCCGCGCCGCGGCCACCGGAACCGACGCCGTAAGGGAGACGTTCCGGAGAGGGGCCGGTCACCGATGTGACCGGCCCCTCTCGCTGCGTGGACCCGGCCGGCCGCCGCGCGAAGCCGCGGCAACGCCCGGGAGTCCGGCGTTCTGCGTATAATGGTGTATTTGTCCGAGCGGTTCAATCCGCACGGAACATTTGAGCTTGGTCAAGCGTTGCATTTAGTGGTGCACGGTGTGCAGACAGTAGTCCGGACGGCGTCGCAAAGCCGGCCGACTAGCGCGGATGCAGTTCCGCGAACAGATAGAGGGAGTAAACATGAGCGATCGCAGCCTCCGCGGCATGCGCCTTGGGGCGCAGAGCATGGAAACCGAATCCGGTGTGGAGCCGGCTCCGCGCCAGCGGGTTGAATACCGCTGCGCAGATGGCGAGCAGGTCTTCGTGACGTTCTCGTCCGAGGCCGAAATCCCTCCCGTCTGGGTCTCCAAGACCGGCAAGGAAGCCCTCCTGGTGGATGGCGAACGTCCCGTGGACAGCAACGAAAAGGCGGTCCGCACGCACTGGGACATGTTGCTGGAACGGCGCAGCATCCCTGAACTGGAGCAGATCCTCGAGGATCGCCTGAACATCCTGCGCGAACGCCGCGGAGAGCGTCGCTCCGCGTAACGCGAAGGCAAAAAGCAGAAGGCAGGGCCGGCACCGTGTGGTGCCGGCCCTGCCTTTGTGCTGAGTGGAATGCTAGGCGCGTTCGGCCGTGGCGTCCTTCTTGCCGGTGAGCTTTGCCCAGCGGGCGGAAAGGCCCCATTTGGTGACGTTGATCATGGCCTCGACCACGATGTTGCCGCTCATCTTGGAGGCACCGAGTTCGCGTTCCACGAAGGTGATGGGGCATTCGACAATCTTCAGGCCGAGCTTCGCCACGCGCCAGGCCAGGTCCACCTGGAATCCGTAGCCGACTGATTCGACCTCGTCCAGCTTGAGTGCTTCGAGCGTGCTGCGCCGGAATGCCCTGTAGCCGCCGGTGACGTCCTTGATCTTCACGCCGAGCATGATGCGGGCGTAGGTGCTCCCCACCCGGGAAATGGCCTGGCGGTAGAGCGGCCAGTTGACGACGCTGCCACCCGGTACCCAGCGCGAGCCCATGGCCAGGTCAGCGCCTTCCTTGACCGCCGTCAGCAGCAGGGGAAGCTGTTCGGGCTTGTGCGAGCCGTCTGCATCCATTTCGACCAGGATGTCGTAGCCTGCGGCCATGCCCCATTTGAAGCCCGCAATGTAGGCGGCGCCCAAACCTTCCTTGCCCTTGCGGTGCAGGACGTGGACCTGCCTGTCTTCGGCTGCGATGCTGTCGGCGAGCTGTCCTGTGCCGTCCGGGCTGTTGTCGTCGACGACGAGGACGTCGGACTCGGGGACGGCTGCGCGGAGCCTGCCGAGAGTCTTGGGAAGCGATTCCAGCTCGTTGTACGTAGGGATGATCGTCAGGACACGCAAGAAGAGGCCTTTCCTTGATGGAGCGGTCGATGTGCCGGAGCAGCCGCATGGCTGGGATTCTGGCGCAACTCTCCATTATAGGACCGGCACCGGGTGGGAATGACCGCGGGCAGGTCCACACACGCAGGGCCAGTGCCGTCCGGGCCGATAGAGCGCCGGTTGGACTGTTTTCTGCGTCGGTGGACCTGCCCGTTGATGAGTTCTGCAGCCCCGGCCTTGCCCGCCGGGGCGGCCACGGGATCGGAGTGCAGCCAAGGAGCCCGCACCGTCACCGTGACCCCCTGTTGACGATAAATGCTACGGACTACACAGATTCTGTCAAGCACTACCTGAACTGGGGATCCTTACGTTTTCCCAGTTCAGATGGCGTTCGGCCGGCAGAAATATCCAGAAAGGTTCAGGCGCGCAGAGACTCGGCCGCGAAGAGTTCGCGGCCTTCCCGTACGGTCTGCAGGCAGACCGGGTCGCTGCCGGTGTCCAGTGCCGGCAAAAGAGGCGTGCGCGCCCGGGGGTCCGTGCTCCACGACTGGACCCTGCTGTCTGCCACCTGCACCATGAGCTCCTCGACCCCCCAGACGGCGAAGCTGGCAGGGGCGCCCGGAACCAGCTGCCCCAGCAAGGGGTTGCGCTGCTTGCTGGCGCGCCAGCCTGCGCGGGTGTGCCCGAGGAATGCTGCCCGGGCCGAGATCCGCTCGCCGGGGTTGCTGTGTTCCAGGCATGCCCTCACGCTCGCCCACGGCCGCAAAGGCGTCACCGGGCTGTCGCTGCCGAATGCCAGGGGAACCCCGGCCGAATAGAAGGAGGCGAAGGGGTTCATGGTCTTGCTGCGGCTGCCGAGACGCTGTTCGTACATACCGCCGGGCGCTCCCCATTCGGCGTCGAAGGCCGGTTGTGCGCTGACAGTGACGGAGTGCTTGGCGAGCCGGGCAATGGCGCCTGCGTCTGCCATTTCCACGTGCTCGAAGCGGTGCCCGGCCGCCCGGATGCGCTGCTCCCCCACCTCGGCCGCAGCAATGTCGAGGGCTTCGAGCGCGCCCGCCAGGCCGGCGTCGCCGATTACATGGAAGCCGGCCTGCAGTCCCAGCAGGGAGCAGGCGGCAAGGTGCCGCGCGGCCTCGTCAACGGAAAGATAGAGGGTTCCGCGGTGGCCCGGAGAATCTGCGTAGGGTTCCGTGAGGGCGGCGGTCCTGGAGCCGATGGAGCCGTCGATGTTCAGGTCCCCGGCAAGCCCCAGCGCCGGAACGCCGAGTTCCTCCAGGATCGTGCGGGCCTCGTCCTCGGACCCTGCCAGCTGGCCCCAGTAGGGAAGGACTTCGGGCAGGGCCGATCCTGAGGAGTTCCAGGAGAACGCGCTGCGCAGGTCCTCCATGCCGCAGATGTGGGGCGCGGCCATTTCTGCCAGTGCAACGTAGCCGTTGGCCGCGGCCTCCCTGAGGGCCGTCTCCTGGTACCCCAGGCGGGCGGATTCCGGGAGCTGCCGTGCCGACAGCCGCGCGGCGGTGTGCGCGTCCCGCAGCACATGGGCCGTGCCGTTCCAGCCGTCCATGCCGGCAAGGCCTGCTGCGGCGGCCAGTCGGTCCGACACGAGCGCCGAGTGCACATCGACGCGGGAGAGATAGACGCTACGTCCGCCGGCGGCCCGTCCGAGCTCTTCCGCCCTGGGCAGGTCCTTCACGTCCCAGGCTGACTCATCCCAGCCGTGTCCCAACAGCGGAGCAGTGGCGTCCAGGCCGGCTGCCGCCACGGCAACCGCGTCGAGGAGCCCGGCCGCGGAACGGACGCCGTCGAGCCGCAAACCAGCAGCTGCGATCCCGGTTTCGGTGAGGTGGACGTGCGAGTCGACGAAGCCCGGGGCCAGCAAGGCGCCGTGGAGGTCGATGATTTCCATCGAGGAGTCCGCGATGGAAGATGCCGCCTGCTCGGAACCGATCCACGCGACTGTGCCGCCGTCCACCACCATGGCGGTCGCAAAAGGATCGGCCGCCGAGTAGACCGAGCCGTTGCGGTACATGGTTACTTTGCGGTCCGGCTGGCCGCCGGACATGGCGGAATTGCTCATCGGTGTCTCCTAGCTGAAGCGGATGCTGCGCTCACGCGACGTTCGAGTACGCCACGACGCCGCGGCGGACAAGGTCTATGGCTTCCCGGCAGATCCGGGCGAGCCGGGGTTCCAGGCCAGGGATTTTGGCCAGCTGGTCCAGCAAATCCACCACCTGCTTCGCCCAACGGACAAAGTCACCGGCTGCCAGATCCGTGCCGTTCAGCACTTCCTGCAGGTGGCGGCCCTTGGCCCATTTGAACATCGGCCAGACCAAGCCAAGCTCCGGTTCTGCGGTGAGCGGGAGCTTGTTCTGCTCCTCGAGGTCTTCCAGGCGGGACCACTCCCGGACCACGATATCCACGGATTCCTCCAGCGAAACGGACGGCATCCTGGGCCTCAGGCCGCGGTCCTCGCGCTTGGCCTGGTACACCAGGGCGCTGGCGAACGCGGCCAGTTCCGCCGCATCGAGATCGGAAATCGCGCCCTGGCGGATGGCCTGCGAGATGAGCAGGTCCTTTTCACCATAGATCCGGCGCAGGCGCTGCCCGTCGCTGCTGATGGCCAGATGTCCGCCGCCCTGGGCTTCGAGGTAGCCGTAGGCAGACAGGACATCGCAGACCCGGTCGAAGGTCTTGGCGATCGTGTTGGTCCTCCCCTGGATCTGCCGCGCCAGGCCGTCCGTTTCCTGGCGGAGCTTCCACCAACGTTCGGACCAGCGCGCGTGGTCTTCGCGTTCGCTGCAGCCGTGACAGGGATGTGCGCGCAGGGCTTTGCGCAGGCCCGCGATCTTGCGCTCCTGCTCGGCAACATTGTGGCTCCCGCCGAAGTCCTCGTTCCGCGCCGTGCGCGCCGGCGGCCTGCCCTCCCGGACAGCGTCCCGAAGCGCTGATGCGAGGTCCCGCCGGGATTTGGGAACCTTGGCGTTGAAGGACTTGGGAATCCGGATCCAGGATTCGGCGCTGACCGGCCCGTCGACGTCGTAACTGCTGATCCGGCGGAGCTGGCCGTCCTCGGTCAGGATGGCAGGCCGCGGCTCACGTGCCTGGCTGTCTGCACTGAGGACGACGGCGTAGCCCGGGATCCGGCCGCCGCTCACCTTCAGCACGTCGCCCGGCATGAGCCTGGTGAGCGAGTCCTGGGTCAGCGACTTACGTGCCCGGGCGTTGCTGCGGGAGGCCGCCTTTTCGGCGTCGCTGAGTTCCCGTCGAAGGGTGGCGTACTCCGTGAAATCGCCAAGGTGGCAGGTCATGGCCTTGGCGTAACCGGCAAGGGATTCCTCCCGCGCCCGGACTTGCCGGGCAAGCCCCACCACCGAGCGGTCCGCTTGGAACTGCGCGAAGGAAGACTCGAGGATCTCCCTTGCCCGGGCACGGCCGAATTGGGCGATGAGGTTGATGCTCATGTTGTAGGTCGGCCGGAAGCTTGAGTTCAGCGGATACGTCCGGCGGGAGGCGAGGCCGGCGACGGCGGCGGGATCCGTTCCCGGCTGCCAGAGCACCACCGCATGGCCCTCGACGTCGATCCCCCGCCGTCCGGCGCGGCCGGTCAGCTGGGTGTACTCCCCCGCCGTGATGTTGACGTGGGCTTCTCCGTTGAACTTGTCGAGTTTCTCCAGGACCACGCAGCGCGCGGGCATGTTGACGCCCAAAGCCAGGGTTTCCGTGGCGAACACGGCTTTGATGAGACCCTCGGCGAAGAGCGTCTCCACGACTTCCTTGAAGGTGGGGAGCAGCCCGGCATGGTGGGCGGCGAGGCCGCGGAGCAGGCCGTCGCGCCAGCCCCAGAAGCCGAGGACATCGAGGTCTTCGGCGGGGATGTCCCGGCTGGCCTCGTCCACGCGGGACGCGATGATCTGCTGTTCGCGCTCAGTGGTGAGCCACAGCCCGGCTGCTGCGCACTGGGCCACCGCGGCGTCGCAGCCGGCACGCGAGAAGATGAAGGTGATCGCGGGCAGCAGGTCCTGCCGGTCGAGGCTTGCGATCACCTGGGGACGGCTGGCCTTGCGTACCGGGCTGCGCTGCGCATCGCCGCCGCGTTCCTCGCGTTGCCGGTCCTGGCGGCGCCTGCTGCGCCCGCCGTGCCCGAAGCGGCCGCGGAAGTTCATCTGGCTTTCGGCGCGGGCCATGGAGAGGAGCTCGGGGTTCACTTCGAAGCCGGCCCTGGGTTCGCCGTCCGGCCCATTGCTCCGCCGTTTGTCCGGATCTTCCGCGGGCCCGCTATCCCCACCGCGTCCATTGCCGCCCGGAGCGGATGCGATTTCGTCGAAGGTAGTATCGCCGGCGAAGAGGTCCACGATCTCCCGGCCCACCATGACGTGCTGCCACAAGGGCACCGGCCGGTGTTCGGAGACGATCACGTCGGTGTCGCCGCGGACGGTGTCCAGCCAGGCACCGAATTCCTCGGCGTTGGAGACGGTGGCGCTCAGGGACGCCAACTGGACCTCGCTGGGCAGGTGGATGATGACTTCTTCCCAGACGGCGCCGCGGAAGCGGTCCGCCAGGTAATGCACCTCGTCCATGACCACGTAGCCGAGGTTGCCCAGGGTATCCGAGTCGGCATAGAGCATGTTCCGGAGCACCTCGGTGGTCATCACGACCACCGGTGCTTCGCCGTTGATGGTCGTGTCCCCCGTCAGCAGGCCGACGTTGGCCGCCCCGTACTTGGCTGCAAGTTCCGAGAATTTCTGGTTGCTGAGGGCTTTGATCGGGGTGGTGTAAAAAGCCTTCAGCCCACGTTCCAAGGCCAGGTAGATGGCGAATTCGCCGACGATGGTCTTGCCGGCGCCGGTGGGCGCTGCCACCAGCACCCCCCTGCCTTCCTGGAGGGAACGGCAGGCCTCGCGCTGGAAATCGTCGAGTTCGAAGTCCAGTGTGCGGCTGAATGCACCCAGGTAGCTCTTCGTATCTGACGACCGCTGCGCAGCCGCCCTGTATCGCTCTGAGGGCGACGCGGCCTCAGGGTGGTTGAACATGATTCAAGCCTAACTTGCGAGGGGACCCGGCCGAGGGCCCAAGGCGGCGGAGGCCCCGAACTGAGCGAAGCGAAGTTTGGGGCCCGATGGGGACTTGCGAGGTTGGGGAGCAAGTTAGGCGCTAGTGGCTTGGAGGCTACAGCTTGTCCAGATCGGAGGCTGACGTTCCGATGTCCGCCGTGGCCTCGGTCTCCTCGGCAAGTTTCACCTGCCGGCGGGCACGCCGTTTGTCGTTCAGCAGGCAGAGGCCGATGGCGGCGAAGAAAAGCAGGAGCATGGGCACAGCCAGGTAGAACATGCTCATGGCGTCGGCGCCGGGGGCAGCCATGGCCGCGAACAGGCACACAAGGAAGATCGTGATCCGCCAGCTCTTGATGAGCTGCTGCCCCTTGATGATGCCGGCGAGATTTAAGCCCACCAGGACCACCGGGATCAGAAACGCGATGCCGAAAGCCAGCAAGAGCCTGATCACGAAGGCCAGGTAGATGTCCGCACTGATGAAGTTGGACCCGCCCTCGGGCGTGAACTCCGTCAGCACGCGCACGGCGTTGGGGAGCACGAACCAGGCCAGCAGCACACCCGCGACAAACAAAGGAACCGCGGCGGCCACGAAGGACAACGCCAACCGGCGTTCCTTCTTGTGTAGCCCGGGAACGATGAACGCCCAGAGCTGGTAGATCCAGACGGGGCTGGCGATGATGACGCCCAGGAAGATCGAGACCTGGATCATCAGGTCAAAGGAGCTCGCGACGCCATCAAAATTCAGCGCCGCGAGCCGGCCTCCGGTGTTGTTGAGGTCCTTGATCGGCTTGATGAGCGCAGCCAACAGGGGCTGATACACGATGAAGCCCACCACGGTTCCGGCGATCACCGCAAGGGCGGACTTGAAAAGCCGGTTCTTCAGTTCCTTGAGGTGATCGAGCAGGGCCATGCGCCCTTCAGGATTGGCCTTCCGACCTTTCACTTGCACCACTCGTCAAACGCGGTTGTTCGGCGGGAGGTCGGTGTCCCCGCCGTTCTTGCCGTTCTGCTCCGGGTGGCCGACCACTTTGCCTTCCACCGGGGGTTCTCCGCTGGCCGCTTCGGACGAACCGTCCTTCTTCATTTCGCGGACCTCGGATTTGAAAATACGCATCGACTGGCCGATGCTGCGCGCCATGGACGGCAGCTTGGGCGCTGCGAAGAGCACCAGGGCCAGGACGACGATGATGACAATATGCCAGCCTTCAAGCCTCATGTGGGGAAGTCCTTTCGTTGGAATACATCCTACGTCTAACTTAATTCGATGTCGTGCAGAGACTGGGGTTGGCCCCGTTCCGCTTTGCGCTTAACACGCCTCTGCCGACGCAACTCCCGGCGGGAGGCCTTGGCCGCGAAGTAATCATGACGCATCTGTTCCGGTGAGGCAAAAACGGCGGAACCGGGCACTGGACGCCGCGTACCGCCGTCGTCCTCCGGGGCTTCCGGGGCCGCCGGCAGGTGCCCGAGCCTGGCGCCCGCAGCGGTAAGTTCGCGCAAAGTTGCCATGACTTTCCGGAACAGGCCGATGCCAAGCAGCAGGTAACAAAGCAGCGAGACCGCAATCAACGCCACCCAGAGCAGGATCCATGACCACCAAGGCATATTAAGAGTCTAGCCAGCCTCAGGCTCGGTACTGTCCGAGGGCGGCCCTGACCCATGCCGCCGAGCTTTCAGCCAGGACGGCGGGCTCCAGGATACGGGCGGCGCCGCCGTGTTGGGCGATGAACATCGGCAGCCAGTCGACGCTTCCGAAACGGACCTCCGCGAGCAGGCCGCCGTCGGGCAGTTCAGCAGTGCGTTCAGCGTAGTAGTCATCGGCCAAGTGCGCCCCTTGCCCGCTCAACTGCAGGACAACCACGACGTCGTCGTCGCTCGGCGTGTAGAGCTTCACTGGAACGGAAGTCTCGGCACTGGCCGGAGTGGACACCGTGTTGCCGTTCGGCACGAGCTCCTCGATGCGGTCCAGGCGGAAATTCCTTACCGCGGCCTTGCTGTGGCAGTACGCCTCGAAGTACCAGGTGTTGTCCTGCGAATACAGGCGCAGCGGATCCACGTCCCGTTCCGAGACGGCGTCCCGCTGCGGCGAGAAATACCGGAGCGCGAGCTGCCTGCCATCCTTGATGGCAGCAGTGACCGTTTCGAAGAATCCAGCCTCTGCGGCTTCCACCGGTGGAGCCGCGAAGGACGCTGCCACCCGCCCGGCCTCCCCCGCAGCACCGGCGAGCTTGACAGTGACCGATTCCAAGGCGCTGGCCTGCTCATCACCCGACAGACCGGCCTGGGCCGGAAGGTTGCCGAGCGTGGCCAGGCCGGTCAGCAGTGCGGATGCCTCTTCTTCGCTGAAGCGCACCGGCCGGTTCAGCTCCAGGTGTTCGTGGATGTAGACGTGCTCGTCTTCCCAGTCGATGTCGAAAAGGTCATCCGGATAGCCTTCGGGCAGGCCGGAGCAGATGAGGATCTGGAGGTCCGCGATGAGTTCCTTTCGGCTGATCCCGAAACGGTCGGCCACTTCCTGGATGGGGAGGCCCTGGTTGTGGACCAGGAAAGGGACCAGCTGCAGCATGCGGCTCAGCTGGTCCTCCGACGTCCTCTTGCGCGCACGGCTGGACGCGGCGGGGAATTCCACCGGGAGGGCGGGGCGGGAAATGGCCGCTTCCGCGGCTTCCAGGCGGCGTACGACGGCGGTGCGCAGCTCCGCGGGCTCGACAACCCTTACGTGCGGGCCGTAGGAGGCGAGCTCCTCGGCGAAAAGTTCGCTGTCGCGGAACGGCACCGCGAGCACATCCTGGCCACTTTGGGCGGGTGTGCGCCCCGGAACCGGGACGGAACGCTTGCGCAATCCGAGGAGCCTGCCGGCTGCAACCTCGAGGATCGCGTCCTGCTGCGGCAGCTCGGCCAGGCCGTCCAGCTCTTTCCGTGCGTCGAAACCGGCGGGCAGCTCGTAGCTGTCCCTCGTCTCAAGCTGCACCGCCGTGGTCATCCGGGACAGCCGGAAGAAGCGTTTCGCTCCGCGCGCCCGGTCGAATCCGACGAGGTACCACTGACCGAAGCGGCTGCCGAGGCCCCAAGGTTCCACCCGCCGTCGTTCTTCAAGGCCTGTGCTCGCAGCCCGGTATCCGAAGCTGACCGGATGCCGCGCGTTCAAGGCGTTCACGATCGCTTCGAAGGACGGCCCGGCGGGCTTGATCCGCGGCTGGACGCCAGCCGGAAGCTCCACTTCGCCAAGGTCCCCGGATGCCTGGAGCTTGCGCAGGGCGCTGGCCGCGGCACCGCCGAGGGCTGAGCGTTCCCACAGCATCGCCGCAAGGACCAGGACCGTACCTTCGGCGGGCGTCAGATGGACGTCCGGCAGGCGGTTGGATTCCTTGCCGATCCGGTAGCGGGTGGTGGCCGGATCGTCTGCGGAGAGGCCGGCCTCGGCGATCGTCTCTATCTCGAATCCGAAGCTGCGCAGCTCCGTCTTGTCCCGCTCGAACATGCGTCCGAAGGCCGCGTCATTGCTGTCGTGGTCGTGGTAGACCTTCTCCCGCAGGACGGCGCGCGAGAGGCCGTACTTCGTGTTCAGGAGCGCAAGAAGCAGGTTGAGGAGGCGTTCGGTACGTGATGCGGACACGGATGCAACGTTACTAAAGTCCCGGGGTTAACGAAGAAGGCGGGTCAACTGCCGGACGATGCCTGCAGCTGACCCGCCTTCCGGGTGCTTCGCGTCTAGCGGACAGCGAGCAGGTCCACGACGAAGATCAGTGCTTCGTTGGGCTTGATCGCTGCACCGGCGCCACGGGAGCCGTAGGCGAGCTCGGAGGGGATCTCGAGGCGGCGACGGCCGCCGACCCTCATCCCGAGCAGGCCCTGGTCCCAGCCCTGGATGACCTGGCCGACGCCGACGCGGAAGTCGAGCGGGGCGCCGCGGTTCCAGGAAGCGTCGAATTCCTCGCCGGTGGACCAGGCCACGCCGACGTAATGGGTGGAAACGGTGTCTCCGGGCTTGGCCTCGGCGCCGGCGCCGACAATCAGGTCGGTGATGACCAGCTCGGCGGGGACGTCGCCTTCCGGGAAGTCGATTTCAGGCTTGGTGCGGTCGTAGTCGCGCTGTCCGAATGACATGGTGCTCCTCAATATGTGCTTGGAGTGGTGGGGTTTGTTTGCTGTGTTGGCTACTTGACGCCGAGGATGTCGACGACGAAAACGAGGTCACCCTTGGCCTCGCCCTGCCCGGCGTCACCGTAGGCGAGGTTCTTGGGGATGACCAGGAGGACCCGGGAACCGACGGTCTTGCCGGCCAGGCCCTGGGTCCAGCCCTTGATGACATTGCTGAGCGGGAAAGTGGCTACGCCCTTGTGCCCGAAGCTGTCCTCGAAACTGGAGTCGAACTTCTTGCCGCCCACCAGGTTCACGCCGACGTAGTTGACGGTGAGGGTGTCGCTGGCCTTGACCACGGCCCCCTTGCCCTTGATGAGGTCCTGGGCGATGAGGGACTTGGGTGCCTTGACCCCGTCGACCGAGATTTCCGGGACGCCCGCGTCGTTGACCTTCACCGACGGCAGTCCGGCCGGAGGAGTGACGGTGTCGCCTTCGGGCTTGTCGAGGACCTTCGGTGCGTCCTTTGCGGAGATGAGCTTGAAGACGACCAACTGGCTCGCCCCGGCGGCGTTGCCTTCGCTGGCGGCCTTGCCCGGCGCGGCGAAAGCGATCTGCGAACCGACCTTCGCGCCGACGACGACGTTGTAGATCAGGGAGCTGCCCTGCTTGAGCTGGTCGTTGAGTTCGATCGGCTGCGCACCGGAAGCGTAGGTGTCTTCCAGGGTCTTGCCGGTCTTGCCGTCGACGGCCACGTAGGACATTTCGACGATCTGGCCTGCTTTGATGCGGTCGCCCTTGCCCTCGGTGACTTCCTTCACCGTGGGTTCAGCGACTTCCAGCGGCTTGGGGAACTCCAGCCCCGGCGCCTTCTGGTCGCCGTTGTCGGAAATCTTCAAGGAATCGAACTTGGCCACGTCGCCGGCAGACTGGCTGCTCGGTTCCGGAGCCGCAGGGGTACCGCCTCCGCAGGCAGTGAGCAGCAAAAGGCCAGGGATCAGTATTGCAAGGAGTCGGCGCACAAGTTGAACTTTCGTCGGGGCTCAAGGACACGTGCCGGGGCCGGGCCTAGGCACGCATGAGTTGACCTGGAAAATGGCCAAGTTCCAGAGTAGCGGCAAAAGCTGGGAGTCAGCTCATTGAATCCAGCAGTGCGTCCACGCGCTCATCGACGCTGCGGAAAGGGTCCTTGCACAGGATCGTCTGGTGGGCGCGGTCATTGAGTTTCAGGTGCACCCAGTCCACGGTGTAGTCGCGGCCCAGTTCCTGCGCCCGCCGGACGAAGTCTCCCCGCAGCTTTGCCCGGGTGCTCTGCGGCGGCATGTCCACGGCATCCTTGATGTCCGTCTCCGCCAGGAGCCGCCTTGCGGCTCCGCGGGATTGGAGCAGGTAGAACAGCCCGCGCTGCCTGGAGATGTCGTGGTAGGTCAGGTCGAGCTGGGCGATCCGTGGCGAATCCAGGCCCAGGCCGTGCCGTTCCATGTATGCGTCCATCAGTTTCTTCTTGATGGCCCAGTCGACCTCGGTGTCGATGGCGCTGGTGTTGCCGCTTTCAATGGCGTCGAGCGTACGTCCCCAAAGGTCGAGGATCAGGGGTACATGCGGGTTGTGGGCGCCATTGGCCTCCACGAATTCGGTGACTTTGTCGAGGTATTCGCGCTGGATTTCCAAAGCGGTCAACTGGCGGCCGTTGGCCAGCCGGACCAGGGCCTTCCCGCTGAGGTCGTGGGAGATCTCGCGGATGCTGCGGATGGGGTTCTCCATGCGCATGTCCCGCATGATCACCCCGGCTTCGATCATCCGAAGCAGCAGGTCGACGGTGCCGACCTTCAGCAGGGCGGTGGTCTCTGACATGTTGGAGTCGCCCACGATGACGTGGAGCCGGCGGAAGAACTCGGCGTCGGCGTGCGGCTCGTCCCGGGTGTTGATGATCGGCCGGGAACGGGTGGTCGCGGAAGAGACACCTTCCCAGATGTGGTCCGCCCGCTGGGAGAAGGCGAAGGTGGCCCCGTGCGGGGTTTTCAGGACCTTGCCGGCACCGGCGATCAGTTGCCGGGTCACCAGGAACGGGATGAGGATCTCTGCGAGCCGGGAGAACTCGCCGCGCCGCGGGATGAGGTAGTTCTCGTGGCTGCCGTAGGAGTTCCCTGCAGAGTCGGTGTTGTTCTTGAACAGGTACACGGTGCCGTTGAACCCTTCGGCGGCGAGCCTGCTCTGGGCCTCGTCGACGAGGTCGTCGAGGATGAGTTCGCCGGCCCGGTCATGGGCGATCAACTGGGCCAGGTCGTCGCATTCGGCCGTGGCATATTCGGGGTGGGAACCGACGTCGAGGTAGAGGCGGGACCCGTTGGTGAGGAAGACGTTGGAGGACCGGCCCCAGCTGACCACCTTGCGGAACAGGTACCGGGCAACCTCCTCCGGCGCGAGTGGCCGTGAATCGGGGCTCGAGTAGGAGATCCCGAACTCGGTTTCGATTCCGAAAATCCTCTTGTCCATGTCAGGCCTCCCCTTCCAGCGAGCGAACAATTTCTTCGGCGGACAGCCGTCGGAAAGCACGGCGTGAGCCGCGGCTGCTTTCGGAGCCGCGGTCGAGCACCGCCGCCTCCACGGCCGTTCCGGGCAGGGCGTCCGCATCCTTGTCGGCGGCCAATGCGCGGACCGCGAGCCGGAGCGCACCGGCCAGGCTGAGTTCGGGGCTCCACCCGGCTTCAAGAGCTTCGGAGACCTGCTCTGCCAGGCCCCCCATGGCCACGAAGCCGTTGACGTCGGCGATCGAGCCGTCGAAGGTCAGCCGGTACAGGTGGTCGGAGGCCTGGTCCCGGCCCACTTCTGCCACCGCGAGTTCTACCTCGAAGGGTTTCTGTTCGGCGGTGAACACCGCACCGAGGCTTTGCGCATAGACACTTGCGAGGCCGCGCGCGGTGACGTCCTCGCGGTCGTAGGAGTAACCGCGGACGTCCGCATAGCGCACTCCGGCCTGGCGCAGGCTCTCGAATTCGTTGTACTTGCCGACCGCTGCGAAAGCGATCTTGTCGTAGATTTCCCCGAGCTTGTGCAGGGACGGGGAGGGGTTTTCGGCCACGAGGGCGATCCCGTCGGCGCAGCTGATCACGACGACGGAGCGGCCCCGGGCAATTCCCTTGCGTGCGAAATCCGCGCGGTCCTTCATCAGCTGCTCGGGCGAAACGTAGAACTGCTGGGTCATGTCAGGCCTCCCTTCCTTCGATCGTGCGCGAGCTTGCGATCCGGCCGGCGATGGCGGCCAGTTCACGGTCCGGTACCCTGCGGGCGCCTGCACTGTTAACGGTGTACACGACGGGCCAGAGCTGCCGGACCGGATCGGGACCGCCCGTGGCGGAGTCGTCGTCGGCCGCGTCATAGAGGGCCTCGACGGCGACGGAAACCGCCTCGCTCTCGGAAAGGTTGGGGCGCCACAGTTTCTTGAGCGCGCCCCGGGCGAACACCGACCCCGAGCCCACCGAGTGGTGTTCCTGCTCCTCGTAGCGGCCTCCGGTGACGTCATAGGAGAACAGGCGGCCGAGCTGCGCCACCTGGTCGAAGCCGGCAAACAGCGGGACAACCGCCATGCCCTGCATCGCCATGGGCAGGTTGCTGCGGATCATGGCACCGAGGCGGTTGGCCTTGCCGTCCAGGCTGAGCAGGGTGCCTTCGATCTTTTCGTAGTGTTCCAGTTCCACCTGGAAGAGTTTGGTGATGTCGATGGCCAGGCCTGCGGTTCCGGCGATTCCCAACACAGAGTAGCTGTCGGCCGCGAAGACTTTCTCGATGTGCCTGCTGGCGATCACATTGCCCATGGTGGCCCGCCGGTCCCCCGCCATCAGCACACCGCCCGGGTAGGTCAAGGCGACGATGGTGGTGGCGTGGGGTGCCTGCGGAAGCTGTCCGGCGGGGAGCAACTGGCTGCCGGGCAGGAGTTCAGGTCTTGAGCGCTGCAGATACTCGGTGAATGACGACGTTGCCTCGGTGGCCGGGAAGCCGGCCGTTAGCTCCTGCACTGCTGCGCTCCTTCGACGATGACATCCGGGGCCCGGCGTGGGCCGGGCAGTGGTGGGGGCCCTGCCGCTATTGGCCGCCCTTTTGCACGAATGCGCGGACAAATTCCTCGGCGTTGGATTCAAGGACGCCGTCGATTTCGTCCAACAGGTCGTCCACGCCCTGGGTGGCTGCGGATGCCTGGGCTTCCGGTGCGGCCGGGGGCGCCTCGGGTACCTCGTCCTCGACCTCGGTGTCCCGGGACTGCGGCTGTTGTTGTTCCTGGGCTGCCATGACCCTCTCCATTCTCTTTGCCCCTGGGCGGCGGTTCCGGGGTAGAACTGCTGCGGGGACTCCCTGTAATGCCATACTGCCACGGTGCGGGCGGCCGTGCTGCTGTTTTCCCGCAGGCGATTCGCTCCGCGCCGCGGGGTTGGTGTTCAGCCCCGCGGGGCCGGTGGCGGGCCGAGCAATTCGCCGAGGAATGCTTCGGCCGTGCCGTGCTTCCGGAACAGTGCGCCGGTCAGCGATTCCGTGCCCCGAAGCGGCTCCCGGGTGGGCACCCGCTGCAGTTTCCCGATGCCGGGGACGTCGAAGATGACCGAGTCCCAGCTGGCTCCGACCACCTGTTTGCCGAACGTCGAAACGCACTTTCCGCGGAAATATGCCCGGGTGTCCGAGGGCGGTTCGACGGCGGCACGGGCGATCGCGCCGTCGTCCACCAAGCGCTGCATCCGCTCCCGGGCGAGCATCCGGTAGTACAGCCCCTTCTCGGGCCGGATGTCAGACCATTGGAGGTCCACGAGGCCCAGCCGCGCGTCGGACCATTCGAGCCCGTCGCGCCGGCGGTACCCCTCGAGCAGGGCCAGCTTCGCGAGCCATTCCACCGAGGAGGCGGCGGCCGGCGGATTGGAGCCGAGCAGGGTGAGGACCGACTCCCATTGCTCCAGCACGCCCCGGGTGTGTCCATCGCCGCTGACCGCGTCGGAGACACCGGTTTCCTGGGCGAGCTTGGCCGCGGCTTCGTAGTAGATCCACTGGATGTCCAGCGCGGTCACCCGGCGGCCGTCCAGCAGGCGGAGCGTGGCGCTGAGCGAGGTGTCATGGCTGACTTCCTGCAGCCCTGCCACCGGTTCATGGAGTTCGATCCTCGGAGCCTGGCCGGCCTCGATCAGGCTCAGCACCATGGCGGTAGTGCCGAACTTGAGGTAGTTGGAAACCTGGCTCAGGTTCGCGTCGCCGATGATGACGTGCAGCCGCCGGTACTTGTCCGCTGTGGCGTGTGGTTCGTCCCGGGTATTGATGATCGGCCGGCGGATGGTGGTCTCGAGCCCGACTTCGGCTTCGAAGAAGTCCGCCCGCTGGCTGATCTGGTATCCGGGCCGGGATCCGTCCTGGCCCAGACCCACTCGTCCCGCGCCGCAGATGACCTGCCGCGTGACGAAGAAGGGAGTGAGGCCGCGGACTATATCCCCGAAAGGAACCGAACGGGGCATGAGGTAGTTCTCATGGGATCCGTAGGAGACGGACTTGTTGTCGGTGTTGTTCTTGTAGAGATTGATGGACGGCAGCTCCGGGTCGGCCGCGAGCTTCCGGACGGCTGCGAGGGCCACCAGGTCGCCGGCGGCGTCCCAGGTGACGGCCGCGAGCGGGTTGGTTACCTCCGGGCTCGAGTATTCCGGGTGGGCGTGGTCCACATAGAGGCGCGCGCCGTTGCCGAGGACCATGTTCATCAGCAGGGAGCCGGCCTCGTCCGAACCGTCGGCTTCCAGTTCCTGCCGGCCGTAGGCGAGGGCCACTGCTTCGGCGTCGAGCACCGGAGGCTGGTCAGTCAGCTGGCTGGGGTCAGCCGCACTGCGCTCCAGGGTCCAGCCGCGGGCGTCATGCAGCGGCTCCTCGTCCGTGTAGTCCCAGCGGGTCTCCGCTCCCCCGGCGGTCCGCTGCCTGGTGAGCTGGGCGTAGGCCTGGATGACCCGCGCGGACATCATGGTGGCGTTGGCGCCCGGGGCGGAGGGGGCGTGGATGCCGTATTCCGTTTCCGAGCCCATCACGCGCATGGCTCCGCCGGCCGGCAGTTCGCTGCCCGGCAGCGCCTCGCGTCCCGGGGTCACAGGTACTGGCCGGTGTTCGGGGTCGTCTCGATCGACTTCCCGGGCTCCTGGCCGGCCTTGCCCTGGACGATGGTGCGGATGTAGGTGATGCGCTCACCCTTCTTGCCGGAAATGCGTGCCCAGTCGTCCGGGTTGGTGGTGTTGGGCATGTCCTCGTGCTCACGGAATTCGTCTACGACGGCGCGGAGCAGATGGTCGATCCTCAGGCCCTTTTGCTTGGTGGTGAGCAGGTCCTTGATGGCATACTTCTTGGCCCGGTCCACGACGTTCTGGATCACGGCACCGGAGTTGAAGTCCTTGAAGTACAGCATCTCGGTGTCGCCGTTGGCGTAGGTCACTTCGAGGTATTCGTTGGACTTCTCGGTGGAGTACATCGCCTCGACCGTGCGCTGGATCATCGCGTCGACCGTGGACTGCACATCGCCTTGGTGCTCGGCGAGGTCGTTCGGGTGGAACGGCAGATCCGTGGTGATGTACTTGGCGAAGATGTCCGCGGCGGCTTCAGCGTCCGGGCGCTGGATCTTGACTTTCACGTCAAGGCGGCCGGGCCGGAGGATTGCGGGGTCGATCATGTCTTCGCGGTTCGACGCACCGATCACGATCACGTTCTCCAGCCGCTCCACGCCGTCGATCTCGCTCAGCAGCTGAGGCACGATGGTGGTTTCGACGTCGGAAGACACGCCGGTGCCGCGCGTACGGAACAGCGAGTCCATTTCGTCGAAGAAGACCACCACTGGGCTGCCGTCGGAAGCCTTCTCCCGGGCCCTGGCGAAAATCAGGCGGATGTGGCGTTCGGTCTCACCGACGTACTTGTCCAGCAGTTCCGGGCCCTTGATGTTGAGGAAGTAGCTCTTCAGGTCCGTGTTGCCTGCCCGCTCGCCGGCCCGGGCGGCCAGGGAGTTCGCGACCGCTTTGGCGATCAGGGTCTTGCCGCAGCCCGGAGGCCCGTACAGGAGGATGCCCTTGGGCGCTTTGAGTCCGTGCTCGCGGTAGAGGTCCGGGTGCAGGAATGGAAGCTCGATGGCATCGCGGATCTGCTCGATCTGCGGGCCCAGGCCGCCGATGTCTTCGTAGGTGATGTCCGGGACTTCTTCCAGGACCAGGTTCTCGACTTCCGCGCGGGGCACTTTCTCCAGGACGTAGCCCGTGCGCGAATCCAAGGACAGTGCGTCACCGACGCGCAGGGGTTGCCTCTGCAGGGCCCCGGAGAGCCGGACCACGCGTTCCTCGTCGGCGCGGCCGACCACGAGGGCGCGGTCATGGCCGAGCATCTCCTTCAGGGTCACCAGTTCGCCGGCACGTTCGTAGCCGAGCGCCATGACCACCAGCAGTGCCTCGTTCAGCAGTACTTCCTGGCCCACGGCCAGTTGGTTGACGTTGACCAGCGGGCTGATACCGACGCGCATTTTCCGGCCGGCGTTGAAAATGTCCACGGATTCTTCCGTGTCCGCCTGTCCCGCGTTGCCGGCGGTGGACTGGCGGCGCGGATTGATCTGCAAGATGGTGCCGAAGCTGTAGGGCGGCTGGCCGTCCTGCTCCAAAGCGCTCTTGAGCCGGACGATTTCGGCCTTGGCCGTCTCCAGCATCGTGACGAGCTTGCTGTTGTTCTGGGTGGCTGCCGCGAGTTGCCGGTCGATGTGCCGGAGCTTGTCGCGAAGGATGTTGATCTGCCGCTCGGCGACTGTCAGCTCGCCTTCGCCCTGCTTCGGTCCAACGGCGGACAAGCCGCGTTCCACCGTCCCTTCCGCCTTTGCGGAGGACTCTTCCGGTGTCAGTCCGAAATCGTTGTTCGTGGTATCCACGAAGCATCAGCCCCTTCCTGCGTCTATAGATAGACCTTAGCCCTCAAAAGGCCCGGGAAGGCTCTGACATCCGGAATGCGGACCAGTTTGTGATCTTCGCTAGCCGTCCACGCCAGGGGTGTCCATGACGTTCGTGCCCGCGATGGCGTCGCGGGCAGCGCGGCGGAGTTTCTTGTCCGAAACCGCACGTTCTCCTACCGCGCCGGGGGTCCAGGCGTTCAGGTCCTCTTCGCTGAATTCGGTCTTGGAGGGCCGGCGCTTCGTGGAAATGCCGGTGACGCCAGCGGCGAGGCGGCGAGTGACCAGGAGGAATCCCGTGTGTGCCACCATCCGGTGGTCCGGCCGCACGGCCAGGCCTTCCAGGTGCCAGCCGCGGACCATGGACTCCCAGGCGTCGGGTTCGGTGAAACGTCCGTCAGCCCTGATCGCCTCTGCGGTGCGGGAAAGCTGCGTGACCGTGGCAACGTAGTTGATCCAGACGCCGCCGGGAGCCAGCACCGTGGCGACGGCGTCGAGGCATTCCCAAGGGGCGAGCATGTCCAGCACCACGCGGTCCACCGAGCCGGGCTCCTCGCTGCGGACCACTTCTTCCTGGAAGTCGCCCAGCGAGATCTTCCAGGCCGGGTGCGGGCCGCCGAAGATGGTTTCGACGTTGCCGCGGGCAATATCGGCGAATTCCTGGCGGCGTTCAAAGGAATGCAGGTAGCCGGCGTCACCCACGGCGCGCAGCAGTGAAATCGAGAGGGCGCCGGAACCCACGCCGGCTTCCACCACGCGGGCGCCGGGGAAGATGTCCGCCATGGTGACGATCTGCCCGGCATCCTTCGGGTAGACCACGGCTGCGCCGCGGGGCATCGAAAGCACGAAGTCCGACAGCAGCGGGCGCAGGGTCTGGTACTGCTGGCCGATGTTGTTGGAGACCACCGAGCCGTCCACCTTGCCGATGATTTCGTCGTGGTTCAGGAAGCCGCGGTGCGTATGGAAGGCGCCGCCCACCTCGAGGGTGATGGTGTTCATGCGGCCGCGTTCATCCGTGAGCTGGACACGCTCGCCCACCCGGAACGGTCCGCGCCGGCGCGCCGCCCCCGTCGCCTGGCTTGCTGAAGTGTCCGCGCCGGTCTCCACAGTGTTGTTGTTGACGGCGGTTTCCCTGCTCATGGATGTGTTCCTCGCTTTTGTAAGGCTGGGCCGTGGAGCGTTGCCGCGGAGTGCGGCAGATGTCCGGATTAATTCATGGCCGGCAGGTAACTCTACCGGGAAGGTGCTAAGCGCGCCCGCTCCGGCGGGGATCTTTACCTGTAATGGCGCTCACGACGGCCTGCTGCCGCAGCAGCCCGGTCACTGTGCCGGAGTCGTCCACCACGGCGTATTCGCCGCCGTCCAGGCGGGCCAGGTACTGGATGAGCTCCTGGCCTCCGGCATTCCAGGGAACGTAAGCGCCCGGTGCCAGGGCTGCGGCGACGGCGCTGACCGGCGTCGCCGCTTGTTGTGCGGGCGGTACTGCCAGCGCTGAGGAGGGAATCACCCACGCCTTGGGGCGGCCGTCCGGATCCTGCACGACGACGGCGGGCCGGCCTTCCGGGGACAGGCGCAGCGCGTCTGCGACGCTGGCTGTGTCCGGGACCCCGACGGCGCGTTCGGCCAGGGCGCCGGCGTTGACGAAACGGAGGCGGCTGCGCATGGTGGCATGTTTGATCGCTGCCGAGGCGCCGATCCAGAGGAAGCCGCAGACCAGGACAGCGATGACTGTCCGGGCGAAGTCCACCCTCTCGCCGCGCAGCCAGGGCACCACAATGAACAATGCAAGCAGGACGACGACGATGCCGCGGCCGGTCCAGCCAGCGGCGATAGTGCCCTTCTCCTGGCTCCCGGTGGCTTTCCAAACGAGGGACTCCACCAGGCGCCCGCCGTCCAGCGGCAGCCCGGGGAGCACGTTGAAGATGCCGATCAGGAAGTTCACCCACATCCCGCTGTTCAGCAGCGTTTCGGCCACCCCTGAGAAGACATGGGCCTCCACCAGCGGCCAGGCGGCGCCGGCAAGCACGAAGTTGGCCGCCGGCCCTGCAAGCGCAACGATGACCGAACGGCCGGGCGACGCCGTGAAGCTTTCGAACTGGGTGTGACCGCCCCATAGGTTCAGCACAATCCTGTCCGTGGGCCAGCCGAACAGGCGGGCACTGAACGCGTGGGCCAGCTCGTGCACCAGGACCGACACCGCCAGCAGCACTGCGTAGGCGAAGGCGACCAGATAGGCGGCCACTCCCAGGCCCGATGCGGCTGCCAACGGGGGCCCGTTGGTGATCACGATGAAGAGCGCAATGGCGAACCAGGAATAGGCAAGGTACACCGGGATGCCGGCGATCCTGCCGAGCCGTATGCCATCTTTGCGTCCACCGTGGGCACCATGGCCCGCAGCGCCGCTGGCCACCTAGTTTGCTCCTTCAAGAAGAACGCCGGCGCCCGCCAGGCGTGCGCGGTCGGCGACTAGCTGTTCGAGTTCGGCGACGGTGCGGCCGGCGAGTGTGCTCCAGGTGGTGCGGCCGGCGTCTTCGGGCAGCGGCATCTGGTGTGGGATCCCCACCGTCACGACACCGGAGGCCAGGGCCGCCGCAACGCCGGGAATTGAATCCTCGAGGGCGACGCAATGGTCGACGGTCAGTTCAGGGTCGGAGAGGCGCAGGCGTTCGACCGCGGTGAGGTACGCCTCGGGGTGGGGCTTGCCTTGGCTGACGGAGTCCCCGGTGACCATGAATTCGAAGTAGGGCTTGGGGAGGCTTGCCACAACCTCGTGTGCCAAGGGTCCCTCGGACATCGTCACGAGGGCGCAGCGCACGCCGGCGCCGTGCAGTTCCTCGAGGAGTTCACGGGCGCCCGGCCGCCACGGGACTTCGGCCCTGATGCGCTCGATGACCTGGGCGCTGAGGGTGTCGATGATGTCCCGCTTTTCCATCCGTACCCCGGCCGCCTGAAGGATGCCCGCGGAGTGCGTCAAGGACTGGCCTACGAGATGCATGGCCTGTTCATGGGACCACTTCCCGCCGTGGGCTTCAACGAGCGCGTGTTCAGCGGCGATCCAGTAGGGTTCGGTGTCCACCAGGGTGCCATCCATGTCCCAGAGGGCGGCTTTCAAGCGGGGCTGGGGGGCGGCATGCATATGGTCAAGTCTACGTGCACGCGGGGCTGGCCCCGGCCACCGCCCCCGGGAAGGGGCAGCGCGGCCGCGGAACGGAAAAGCCCCGGGCGCAGCGGCGTGTGATGCCATGCACAGCCGGGGTGCTTCGACGTAGGGTGAGGGAATGAACAGTTTGGACGGAGCCCGCGACGGACAGGACGCCCCCCGCGAAGCCGAGCACCTTTTGCAGACAGCGCAGGAGGGTAGAAGGACCACCGTGATGCTTGCCGCTTTCGAAGGCTGGAATGATGCCGGCGAAGCGGCCAGCGACGCGCTGCGCTACCTGAACAAGCTGTGGCAGGGCAAGAAGGTGGCCACTGTGGATGCCGACGACTACTACGACTTCCAGTTCACCCGTCCGACGGTGCGCCGCACCGCCGCGGGAGAGCGCCGGGTGAAGTGGCCGTCCACGCGCCTGTACCGGGCAAGCGTCCCGGACAGCAACGTTGATGTGGTGGTGGTGCTCGGCACGGAACCTTCCTACCGGTGGCGTGCCTACACCACGGAACTCCTTGTCCACGCCGAGGCCCTCAAGGTGGACTATGTGGTGCTCCTTGGCGCGCTGCTTGCGGACGTTCCGCACAGCCGGCCCATTCCGGTGAGCACCACCACGGAGGACAACTCCTTGAGGCAGAGGCTGAACCTTGAAGCCAGCCAGTACGAGGGGCCGGTGGGCATCGTGGGAGTACTGGCGGAGTTCGCGATGCTGGCGGGCCTTCCCACTGTCTCCCTCTGGGCGGCGGTTCCGCATTACGTGTCCCAGGCGCCGTCCCCGAAGGCCCAGCTGGCGATCCTGCACAAGGTGGAGGACCTGCTGCAGCTGCCGTTGGACACCCAGTCCCTGGCGGAGGACGCCGAGGCCTGGGAACGTGGCGTCAACGAACTCGCCACGGACGATCCGGAAATCGCCGCGTACGTCCGGCAACTGGAGGAGGCCAAGGACACCGCGGACCTGCCGGAGGCAACGGGCGAATCCATCGCGCGGGAGTTCGAGCGCTACCTCAAGCGCCGCGGAAAGGGAAAGTCCTAGGCAGCAGAATCCCCGCCCGGTTCCTGCCGGGCGGGGATTCTCTGTGAACCTCTAGAGTTCGACGCCGAGCAGGGCGTCGACGGCGTCCGAGAACAGTGCGGCGTCCACTTGCGACGCTTCCGGGGTGCCGGCGTCGAGGGCGGCCTTTGCCCATTCGTCGACGGCGGCCAATGCGCCTGGTGCGTTGAGGTCATCGGCAAGTTCACTGCGCACCCGGCCAAGCAGCGCGGCGACGGTCCCGGCGGGCGCGGCATCGCGGGCGGCGCGCCAGATCGCGAGCCGTTCCTTCGCCGCCTCGAAGCCTTCCGCGGTCCATGACCAGTCGGCGCGGTAGTGGTTTGCAAGGATCGCCAGCCGGATTGCCGGAGCTTCTTCCCCGGCAGCGCGCAGCTTGGACACGAGCACGAGGTTGCCGAGCGACTTGCTCATCTTCTCGCCGTCGAGCCCCACCATTCCGGCGTGCGCGTAGTGCCGTGCCAGCGGAACCCCGCCGATCGACCAGGCATGGCCGGCTCCCATTTCATGGTGCGGGAATACCAAGTCGGATCCGCCGCCCTGCACGGTGAAGGGTGCGGGCAGGTATTCGCGGGCGATGACCGTGCACTCGATGTGCCATCCGGGACGGCCCTCCCCCAGGCTAGCGCCGGGCCAGCTCGGCTCGCCGTCGCGGGCTACGCGCCACAGCAGCGGGTCGAGGACGTTCCGCTTGCCGGCACGTGCGGGGTCGCCGCCGCGTTCGGCGAACAGCGGCAGCATGTCCGCCTCGCTCAGTCCGGAGACGTCGCCAAGCCGCCACGCGTCCTCGCTGTCCGAACGCTTTCCGGCCTCGTCGACGTCGTAGTAGACATCGCCGTCGGGCTCGCCGCCGGTGCCGTCCACCCGGTACGCCAGGCCGTCCGCGAGCAGTTTTTCAATGGCGGGCACGATCAGCGGGATGGCCTCGACCGCGCCGACATAGTTGTCAGGGGCGAGGACGTTCAGTGCTGTCATGTCGGCGTGGAACAGTTCGATCTGGCTGGCGGCAAGTTCGCGCCAATCCACCCCGGTCGCATTGGCGCGTTCCAGCAGCGGATCGTCGATGTCGGTGACGTTCTGCACGTAGGCGACGCGCTGGCCGCCGTCGCGCCAGGCACGGTTCAGAAGGTCGAACGCCACATAACTTGAGGCATGGCCCATGTGCGTGGCGTCATAGGGCGTAATGCCGCAGACATACAGGGATTGCTCCGCCCGGAGCGGGATGTCCACGACGGCATCCTTGGCAGTGTCGAAGAGCCGCAGCTGGGGCATGGTGCCGGGAAGCTCGGGTACTGGGCGGGAAGTCCACGATTTCACAGCCTCAACGATAGTGCTAGGCGCTGATGACATTGAAACCGAGCAGCAGGTAGAGGGCAAGGCCGAGGAGGATCCGGTACCAGACAAACAGCCGGTAGCTGCGGGTCGAGACGTACTTCAGGAACCAGCCGATGATCACGTAGCCCACCCCGAAGGCGATCACGGTGGCGAGGGCGGTCTCGGGCAGGCCGTAGGGCCCTGTGATTCCGTCCTTGCTGAGCACTTTGTACAGCTGGTAGAGCCCGCTGCCGAAAACGGCCGGGATTGCCAGCAGGAAGGAATAGCGGGCCGCGGCTTCGCGGGTGTAGCCCATGAGCAGGCCGGCCGTGATGGTGCCGCCGGAGCGGGAAACACCCGGGACCAGGGCCAGCGCCTGGGCGAAGCCATAAAGGATGCCGTGCTTGTAGCTGAGATGGGTGAGGTCGCGTTTCTGCTTGCCCGTTGCGTCCGCCACCGCGAGGATCATGCCGAAGACGATCAGCATGGTGGCCACGATCCACATGCTGCGGAAGACCGATTCGATTTGGTCTTGGAAGAGCAGGCCCAGCACGATGATCGGCAGGCTGCCGAGGATCACAAGCCAGCCCATGCGGGCGTCGGGATCATTCCTGCCTACCTTGCCACCCAGCGAGCCAACCCACGCCCGGACGATCCGGACGATGTCGGGCCAGAAAAACACGACGACGGCGGTCTCGGTACCCAGCTGGGTAATCGCCGTGAACGCTGCGCCGGGATCGGCTGCATTGGGCAGGAAAGCGCCGACGATCCGCAGATGTGCGCTCGAGGAAATCGGCAGGAATTCGGTGAGCCCCTGCACCAGGCCGAGGAAGGCTGCTTCTATCCAGTTCACGTGAATAGACCCTACGTCATGATGTCCCTGAAGTGCCCGTAAGCTAGCACCATGCAGCAGCGTTATGTCGGCAACAGCGGCCTGAGGGCCTCGGTTCTTTCCCTGGGCACCATGTCCTGGGGGCAGGAGACCGATGAGCAGGATGCAATGGAATTGCTCCATGCTTTTGTCGACGCCGGAGGCACCCTGGTGGACACCGCGGCATCCTATTCCGGAGGCGAAGCCGAGGCGATCCTCGGGTCCATGCTTGGCGACGTGGTTGCGCGCTCCGAGCTGGTCATTTCGAGCAAGGCGGGCGCCTGGAGCCAGGATGGCCGGCAGAGGGTGGACGCCTCGCGCGGTGCGATGCTCTCTGCGCTGGACGCCAGCCTGGCTCGACTGGGAACTGATTACCTCGATATCTGGTTCGTCCAGTGCTGGGACGCCAACGTTCCCCTGGACGAGACCCTGTCCGCCCTGGAACTTGCGCTGCGCAGCGGGCGCGCACGCTACGTCGGCATCTCGAACTTCAACGGCTGGCAGAGTGCCAAGGCCGCAGCCGTCGCGGGGTTCCCGATCGTGGCAAACCAGTCGGAGTACTCCCTCCTGAACCGCAGCCCGGAAGCTGAGCTGCTGCCCGCCGTCGAAGATGCCGGTCTCGGGCTCATGGCCTGGGCCCCGCTGGGCCGAGGCGTGCTGAGCGGAAAGTACCGGGGGCAGGTCCCGGCCGGGTCCCGCGCGGCCGGCGACCGGCTGGCCGGCTATGTAGGCAAGTACCTCGAAGCCCGGGAGTCCCGGGTGGTCGAGGCCGTGCACATGGCAGCAAAGGGTTTGGGCCGGTCTGCCCTTGACGTTTCATTGGCATGGTTGCTGAACCGGCCGGCGGTGGCGACCGCTGTGGTAGGGCCGCGGAATGCGGTGCAACTGAAGGAACTCCTCGATGCCAAGCCCGCGCCGCTTCCGAGCGAAATCGCACGGGCGCTGGAAGACGTATCCGCCTAGCGGCGCCTGCCTAACGCTGGAGTTCTGTTGGACCAGTTCTACTGGTCGAGGATTTCGAGCTCGTCCTCGTCGAGCAGTTCGCCGTCCTCGTCGTCGCTTTCGTCCTCTTCATCGAACACCTGCAATGGCGTGACTTCCGCGTATGCCTCGTACAGGGCGTCCTCGTAGACTTCAAAGGCGTCCGCGACGGCAAAGAACGCCGCTTCGACGGTAGGATCACCTTCACCCCGGCGGGCGGAAGCGGCGACGAGATGCTCCTCCAAAGCAGCTGTCAGTGACTGAAGCGCGACACGCGGATCGATGCTCATGACTTCACGTTAGCCCGAAAACGACGAAAATGGAGAGGGATGAGGGAACAAATTCTAGGCAGTTCCATCGAACGCCAAAGGGACAACGCAAGGCAGTACGAGTACCTGGTACTGACGGTGGCGCCTGACGATTCCCTGCCGGATGCCCGGCGCCGGCTCGTCGAACATTCCGAGTACGGCAAGTGGGAACTCGAGCGCAGTGTGCTCTATATGGGCGGCGGCCGACGTTTCTGGATGCGCCGCAAAGTGTTTTCCGTCCAGCGCACGGTCTGAGGCCGCTGCCCTGAATCAGCGCTCCAGCGGCCCCAGCCAGGCATTGGCCACGGTGTTGTGCGCCGACTCATCGTTGGACGGGTGGAAGATGCCGGCCAGCACGTCCCTGTAGAGGCGTTCGAGTTCCGCTCCCCTGAAGTAGCTGGCGCCACCGGAGACCCGGATGGCGGTGTCCACCACAGCGCGGGCGGTTTCCGTGGCGCGCAGCTTCAGGCCCACGAGCTTGGCGAACCAAAAGCCTCCATGGTCCGCCCCGCCGTCCACGTCTCGGGCGAGTCCTGCCAGCTGGGCCTGTACGGAGTCCAGCGCCATGGCGGCGTCCGCGATCTTCCAGCGGATGTCCGGGTCCTGGGCGAAGCTCCGCCCGCCGTATTTGGCCGAGGTACGGCGTTTGACGGCTTCCAGGGCCAGTTCAAAGGCCCGCTCGGCAATACCCGTGTAGACGGCGGCGAGGAGCGTCTCGAAGCACGCGAAGACGGCGAAAATCAGGGGATCCTGATTGGGTCCGGGCGGAAGCTTCCGGAAGATCCGTTCCGAAGGGACCACGGCTCCCTCGAGCAGTGTCGAATTGGACTGGCTGGCACGCATGCCCAGGGTGTCCCAGTCCCCTGCCGTGGAATGGCCCGCAGCCTGCCGGTCCAGGAAACCGAAGACGAGTTCCCCTGCGCCCCAGCGGGCGGTACCGTCCTTGCCGAAAGTTCCCAGGCGGGTCCATACCGGGGAAAGGCTCGTGAAGATCTTGCGTCCGGTGAAGCTGTAGCCGCCGTTCGGCAACGGAGCCGCGACGGTTCCGGAATCGAAGAGCATGGAATCGTTGCCGGCTTCGGAGATAGCGAACGCGAACACTTCTCCCTCCCCCGCTTCCTTCAACACAAAGGAAAGGGAGCCGTCACCCATGTTCTCCAGAACGCGGGCGACGCCGGTCCACACCAGGTGCATGTTCACCCCAAGCGCGGTTGCGGGCGCCGCCCCGGCGAGCCGACGCTGCAGGGCGGCGACCTCCGCAAGCCCGAGGCCGCGGCCGCCGTCGGACTCCGGAACGAAGAGCTTCAGGTACCCGGCATCCGCGAGTTCCCGGAAGTCCTCATGGAAGAAGGAATTGTCCCGGTCATAGCCTGCGGCCCTGTCCCGGATCCGCTCCAGCAGTTCGTCCGGCAGGATGTCCTCGGGGGTCACGGCAGGCTCCTAGTAGTTGCTCAGAAGCCTGTTCAGCACCCGGGTGCCGAACTTCAGTGATTCGGCCGGCACGCGCTCGTCCACGCCGTGGAACATCCCGGTGAAGTCGAGTTCGTCCGGGAGCATCAGGGGGGCGAAGCCATAGCCGGTGATGCCGATCTTGCTCAGGGACTTGTTGTCGGTGCCGCCGGAGAGCGTGTAGGGAAGGACCTTGGCGCCCGGGTCCTCGGAGTGCAGGGCATCAATCATGGAGTCCACAAGGTTGCCGGCGAACGGCACTTCAAGGGAGACATCCTTGTTGACATAGCTGACTTCTACGCCCTCGCCTGCCAGTTCCTTGATGGTCTGGAAAACGAGTTCCTGCTGTCCCGGCAGCGTGCGGCAATCCACGAGGGCCTCCGCAGACTCGGGGATCACGTTGTGCTTGTAGCCCGAGCGCAGCAGCGTGGGGTTGGAGGTGTTCTGCAGAGTGGCGCCCACGAAGCGGGCAACCGTGCCGAGTTCCTTCAGGAGCAGTTCGGGGTTGTCGGGGTCGAATTCGACGCCGGTCAGTTCGGTGACGCCGTCCAGGAACTGCCGTGTGGTGGGCGTGAGTTCGATCGGCCACTGGTACCCGCCGATCCTGGTGACGGCCCCGGCAAGCCGGGTGATGGCGTTGTCCGTGTTGATCTGGGAGCCGTGGCCTGCCCGGCCGTGCGCCACGAGGCGGAGCCAGGAGATGCCCTTCTCCGCGGTCTGCAGCAGGTAGGTGCGCTTGCCGCCGATGGTCGCGGAGAAGCCGCCGACCTCGGAGATCGCTTCGGTGGCGCCGTCGAACAGTTCGCGGCGGTGCTCGACGGCGTAGCGCGCCCCGTAGGTGCCGCCGGCCTCCTCGTCGGCAAAGAAGGCGAAGACGATGTCGCGCTTGGGCTTGCGGCCGCTACGGGCGAAGTCGCGCATGACCGACAGGATCATGGCGTCCATGTCCTTCATATCCACCGCGCCGCGGCCCCAGATCAGGCCGTCCTTGAGTTCGCCGCTGAAGGGGTCCACCGACCACTGGTCCTTGAGCGCCGGAACGACGTCGAGGTGGCCGTGGACCACCAGGGCGTCCGCCGAAGGATCCTCTCCGGCCATCCTGGTCACGACGCTCGCCCGTCCGGGGGCAGACTCGAAGATTTCGACGTCGAGGCCCACCTCGCTGATCAGCCCGGCGGTGTACTCCGCGGCGGCCCGCTCGCCCGGGCCCGAGTCGTCGCCGAAATTTGAGGAATCTATCCGGATGAGTTCCTGGCAGATCCGGACAACTTCGTCTTCGGGGCGGATCTCAGACATGGAACTCTCCTAGCTGGGTTCGGTGCACATTCGGCTCTCACCGCGCAGCATCGCAGGCGCGGCACTCCCCCAGCCTACCCACCCGGGACCGGGTGCGGAGCCCGCAGGGTCGGCGATTCCCGGCCGGCGGCGCACCCCGCCGCCCGCTGTAGAACTCCCGTGGGCCTTCTTCGGGGAAATAGCTCCGACGCAGGCGGGCTATTGAGATACGCATCACATTCGCTGTGATCTGAAAGAATTCGTAATTAA
This sequence comes from Arthrobacter sp. TE26545, assembly GCF_056279005.1. The sequence goes on along the minus strand of NZ_JBWBQM010000001.1, from coordinate 1,966,181 downwards.
ACAATCGAGGCCCGAATTCGTGAATTGAATTCGGGCCTCGCATTTGTGCGCGGAGGGGGACTTGAACCCCCACCCCCTTTCGAGGACTAGCACCTCAAGCTAGCGCGTCTGCCATTCCGCCACCCGCGCAGGTGGTGTCCGGAGCATCGTCCACGCCTTCCGGCGCTTTACTTTCCTCCGAAGCAGCGAGAAAAACTCTAACACGGTTCCCGGGGATTTTAAAATCGGGTGGCGGGCGGACCGTGTCCGGAAAATTCGGTAACCGGCGGCGGGTTTCGGCTGCGGCTGCACCGGGCAAGGGCCGGTCACCGCCGTACGCGAAGGAAGCAGCCGGCCTAATCCAAGGCAGCCACCGATCCCTTGAAGTGGCGGCGGCCGCTGCGTGGGTTCCACCCGGTGAAATCCGAGTGGGACCAGTGCCCTCCGGCATCGCGGGACGTGCCGATCTCCAGCGAAACACGGGCCGGGAGGAACACCGGAGCCTCAAAAGCAACCTCCCAGGCAAAGGCTTCACTCCTGGCCGGCCCCACTTCGGCCAGTGCCCGTGAGGCAAGGTACATGCCGTGGGCGATCGAGCGCTTCAGCCCCAGTGCCTTGGCTGAAAGCACGCTCAGGTGGATCGGGTTGAAGTCGCCCGAAACGCCCGCATAGTTCCGCCCGGCATCGACACCGAGAGTCCACAGCGCAGTCGGGTCGGGCGGGCTGAACGGAGTTTCGGTCCCGGGTCCCTGAACGCCGTTTTTGTCCACGCCCGGAAGGAAGAAGCGTTTGGCGAGGTAGCTGGACACTCCCTTCCAGAGGAGGTCGCCGCCGACGTCCCGGGCTTCGGCCACGAGGTCAACCTGGGTCCCTGCCCGGTGCCCGCGCAGGTTCTCCGCCCACGCCACGATCTCCAGGGACTCCGAAAAGTGCACGGCACGGTATTGTTCCACCCTGTTCCGCAGATGGATCATGCCCAGGAGCGGGAGCGGGAAGTCGTCCCGGTTGAGCACGCTCATCGCCACCGGGAATGCCAGGGCATGGATGAATCCCGCGGGCAGGAAGTCACCGGCGCTCTCGCCGACCAGGTGCTGGAAAGCCGTCAGCTTTTCGACGTCGGCCGTGACGCCCCGGAGCCCGTGGCGGGCGCCCGGGAGGTCAGCGCCGGGCAGGGCGCCGGAGATCCGGCGCCGGGCCGCCGTCGCCGCGGCGTTGAGGTACAGCATCGAGAGCGAAGGCGCCTCCGGCAAGAACACGGTCCGCCCGCCGCCTCCGCCCGCGTCCGCGCTCATGCGCCCACCAGATTCTGTCCGCAGACCCGCAGCACCTCACCGGAGATCCCGCCGGCCGCATCCGAGGCCAGGAACGCGATGGCCTCGGCGACGTCGCCGGGAGCGCCGCCCTGTTGCAGGGAGTTCAGGCGTCGCGCCACTTCCCGGGTGAGGAACGGGATCCGGGCAGTCATTTCGGTTTCGATGAAACCGGGGGCAACAGCGTTGATCGCGCCGCCGCGGGCTGCCAGCAGGGGCGCGCTGGCGCGCACCATGCCGATCACGCCCGCCTTGGACAGGGCGTAGTTGCTTTGGCCGCGATTGCCGGCGATGCCGCTGGTGGACGCAACTGACACGATCCGCGGCGCCACGGGCAGGGCTGCTGAAGCGAGGACGGCATCGTTGATGCGCAGCTGTGAGGCGATGTTGACGGCGATGACCGAGCGCCAACGTCCTTCGTCCATGTTGGCCAGGAGCTTGTCCCGGGTGATGCCCGCATTGTGGACCAGGATGTCCATGCTTCCGTGCCGTTCCAAGGCATGGTGGATGATCCGCTCCCCGGCATCGGGCACGGTGATGTCCAGTTGAAGGGCCGTTCCCTTCACCGCGTTGGCAACCTCCGCCAAGTGGTCACCCGCCGCCGGAACGTCGACGGCGACAATGGTGGCGCCGTCGCGGTGGAGAGTCCGCGCAATGGCGGCACCGATTCCCCTGGCGGCGCCGGTGACGACCGCGACCTTTCCTGCGAGCGGCTTGTCCGGGTCGCCGGGCTGCCAGCCAGCGGCGGTGGATACGGTGAGGAACTGGCCATCGACGAAGGCGGAGCGGCCCGAGAGGAAGAAGCGCAATGCCCCCAGGGTTCCCGGACTTTGCGGCCCGGCATCCCGGCCCAGCAGGATGCCGTTGGCAGTGGCTCCGTCACGGAGTTCCTTGGCCAATGAGCGCACCATCCCGTCGGTTCCCTGGCGGGCGGCCGCTTCGGCCGGATCCGCTGCGGATTCCGCCGTGCGTGACACAGTGACGACCCTCCCGCCTGGGGCAAGGTCACGCAGCGAGCGGGCGGCGGTCAGCACGGGGATTTCAAGGTCCTCCGGCCGCTGGACGTCGTCAAGCACCAGGATGATCGCCCCGAGCTTTTCTTTGGGCAAAGCGTTGCGCCGGACGTCCAGGCCCCAGGAAAGGAGTTCCGCAGCAAGGGCTTCCGCCGCCCGCCCTTGGCCTTCGTCCGGCCTGCCGACGACGAGCGCCGGCCCGGGTACCAGTGGGCTGCCCGCTTTGTACCTGCGCAATTCGACCGGCCGGGGCAGGCCGAGCCTCCCGGCGAGGTCGCGGCCGAATCCATGGCTGACGAATTGCGTGTACTTATCGCTCATACCTGCTCCCCTTCCGCGGCTGGGTAAGCCTCAAGAATTGCCACCACGCCCTGTCCGCCCGCTGCACAGATGGAGATCAGGCCCCGGGCAGGGCGCCCGTGCACCGTGCCGCGATCGCGCAGCATTTTTGCCAAGGAGGCAACGATGCGGCCGCCGGTTGCGGCGAAGGGGTGGCCGGCGGCGAGCGAGGAGCCGTTGACATTGAGCTTGCTACGGTCGATCGAGCCGAACGCGCCCGGAAGGCCGAGGCGTTCCCGACCGAAGTCCTCGTCTTCCCAGGCGGCCAGGGTGCTGAGCACGGTGCCCGCGAAAGCCTCGTGGATTTCAAAGAAGTCGAAGTCTTCGAGGGCGAGTCCATTGCGGGCCAGCAGCCGCGGCACCGCGAAGGCCGGCGCCATCAGCAGGCCGTCCTTGCCATGGACGAAATCGACGGCGGCGGCCTCTCCGTCTACCACCACGGCCAGCTTGGGCAAGCCCCTGCGGTCCGCCCAATCTTCGCTTCCAAGCAGCACCGTGGCCGCACCGTCGGTGAGCGGTGTGGAGTTGCCCGCCGTCATGGTCGCCTCGGCGCCAAGAGTCTTGCCGAACACAGGCTTCAGGGTGGCGAGCTTCTCCAAGGAGGTGTCGGGTCGAAGGTTCGAATCCCGGTTCAGGCCCCGGTATGGGGTGAGCAGGTCATCGAAGAAGCCGCGATCGTATGCCGCCGCGAGATTGCGATGGCTGTTGTAGGCGAGTTCGTCCTGGGCTTCGCGGGTGATCTTCCACTGCGCGGTGGTGAGTGCCTGGTGTTCGCCCATGGACAAGCCCGTGCGGGGTTCTCCGGTATCCGGGGCATCCGGGATGATGTCCTTGGGACGCAGCCGGGACAGCGCCTTCAGGCGCGCAGGAAGGGTCTTGGCCCGGTTGAGATCGAGCAGCACTTCGCGCAGACCTTCGCTGACGGCGATCGGGGCGTCGGAGGCCGAGTCCACGCCGCCGGCCACTGCGGATTCGATCTGGCCCAGCTTGATCTTGTTGGCCAGCCCGAGCACTGTCTCCAGGCCGGTGGCGCAGGCCTGCTGCAGGTCGTACGCGGGGGTTTCCGCGGACAGGGCCGAACCAAGGACGGCTTCGCGGGTCAGGTTGAAGTCGCGCGAATGCTTCAGTACGGCACCCGCGGCAACTTCACCGAGCCGTTCCTCCTGCAGGCCGAATCGGGCAATCAGTCCGTCAAGTGCTGCGGTGAGCATGTCCTGGTTGGAGGACCTGGTGTACGCACCGCCGCTGCGGGCGAACGGAATCCTGTTGCCGCCGATGACCACCGCCCTGCGGAGGCCCGCTTCGGGCGAATGCTGCCCGCGCTGCGCGTGGCTTTCTTCCGGTGACAGTGCTGCTTCGGGCATCCGTTTGCTCCTTCGCTCGTTCGGGTTACTGATACCCAGCGTACCTGATACGCTGGGTATCGTGAACAGCGTCACAGCATCCAAGCAAGCGGCATCCGGGCAAGCGGCCACGGGCTCCGCCGCCGCCCTCGCAACGGGTCCGGCGGATTTCGTTGCCCCCGCCGTCGACGGCCGTGCAGCCCGCTGGCAGGGCCACCGGGAAGAACGCCGGCGGGAACTGATCAAGGCAGCACGCAAAGCCGTACACACCCTCGGCAGCGACGCCTCGATGGAGGACATCGCGGCAGCGGCCGGCACTTCGAAGCCCGTGTTCTACCGCTACTTCGGTGACAAAGCGGGGCTCCAGCAGGCCATGGGGGAAGTGGTCCTCGCACAGATGCAACGGAAGATGAAGGAGGCGGTGGCCACCGCCACATCGGCCCGCGAAGGCCTGTTCGCCATGGTGTCGGCCTATCTGCAGATGGCCGGGGCAAGCCCGAATGTCTACGCCTTCGTCACCCGATTGCCGCACGGCGAGGCCGGCCAGCAGGACGCCATCGCCGCCTCCGGCGCCCTGGGACACTTCTTCGAATCGATCAGCGCCATGATGGCCGCCCCCATGCGCGAACACCTCGGTCCCGACGCTGAGGTCCTGATCGGCTATTGGCCGACGGCGGCCATCGGCATGGTGCGCAGCGCCGGTGAGCTGTGGCTCAGTTCCCCGGACTCCCCCGGCAAGCCCGACGAACAGGCCATGGCCGAGCACCTCACCGACTGGCTGTGCGCAGGGATCGCGCCCGGAAGCCGAACCACCCAGAACCAGCAATGACCCACTGTATGGAAACCGCGAAGGAATCACATGACTGAAGTAGTGGACCGCTCCGCGTCCGGCACCAAGCCCGCCGGATCCGAAGCTGCCGGCACCCCGGCCGTCGATGTCGCTGTGCTCGGCGAACTCTTGCTCGGCCGCTGGGCGGACGTCCGCCGCGCGGCCCGCGAACTCGCCGGCCGCCCCGAGGTGCACAAGTTCGAGGGATTGACCCACACGGAACACCGGAAGCGCGTGTTCGCGCAGCTGGGCTACCTGGTGGAGAACAACGCCGTGCACAGGGCTTTTCCCACGCGGCTGGGGGGCTCGGACGATCACGGCGGGAACATTGCCGGATTCGAGGAACTGGTCACGGCTGATCCGTCGCTGCAGATCAAGGCCGGCGTCCAGTGGGGCCTTTTTGGCTCCGCCGTCCTTCACCTTGGTACCGCCGAGCACCATGACAAGTGGCTGCCCGGGATCATGAGCCTGGAGATCCCGGGCTGCTTCGCCATGACGGAAACCGGCCACGGCTCGGATGTCGCCAGCATCGCCACCACCGCCACCTATGACGAGGCGGCGCAGGAGTTCGTCATCCACACCCCGTTCCGGGCCGCGTGGAAGGACTACATCGGCAACGCCGCGAACGACGGCCTCGCCGCCGTCGTCTTCGCCCAACTGGTGACTCGCAATGTCAACCACGGCGTCCACGCCTTCTACGTCCCCCTGCGTGATCCGCAGAGCAAGGAATTCCTCCCCGGCATCGGCGGCGAGGACGACGGCGTCAAGGGCGGGCTCAACGGGATCGACAACGGCCGGCTGCATTTCAGCAACGTGCGGATCCCGCGGACGAACCTGCTCAACCGCTACGGCAGCGTCTCCCCCGAGGGCGCATACAGCTCGCCGATCTCCAGCCCCGGACGGCGGTTCTTCACCATGCTCGGCACCCTGGTTCAGGGCCGCGTGTCCCTGGACGGCGCCGCCGTGGCCGCGAGCAAGGTCGCGCTGAAGACTGCCATCCAGTACGCCAGCGAACGGCGCCAGTTCAACTCCTCCTCCCCCGTGGAAGAAGAGGTACTGCTCGACTACCAGCGCCACCAGCGCCGGCTGTTCACCCGCCTCGCCACCACCTACGCGGCGGGGTTCGCCCACGAGCAGCTGCTGGTGAAGTTCGAGGACGTCTTTTCCGGGAAACAAGACACCGACGCCGACCGGCAGGACCTTGAGACACTTGCCGCCGCGCTCAAGCCGCTGAGCACGTGGCACGCCCTGGACACGCTCCAGGAATGCCGCGAGGCCTGCGGCGGGGCCGGCTTCCTGATCGAGAACCGCTTCGCCTCGCTGCGCGCGGACCTCGACGTCTACGCCACCTTCGAAGGCGACAACACGGTGCTGCTCCAGCTCGTGGCCAAGCGGCTGCTGGCTGACTACGCCAAGGAATTCCGTTCCGTTGACTTCGGTGTGCTGGCCCGCTTCGTGGTGTCCCAGGCCGCAGATGTGGCGCTGCACCGCACCGGCCTGCGCCAGGTGGCGCAGTTCGTCGCCGATAGCGGTTCCGTGCAGAAGGCCGCGCTGGCCTTGCGGGACGAGGAAGGCCAGCGCACCCTCCTGACGGACAGGGTGCAGTCGATGGTCGCCGAAGTCGGCTCGGCCCTGAAGGGCGCGAACAAGCTGCCCCAGCACCAGGCCGCGGCCCTGTTCAACCAGCACCAGGACGACCTCATCGACGCCGCCCGCGCCCACGCGGAACTCCTGCAATGGGAAGCGTTCACCGAAGCGCTCGCCTCCGTGAAGGACCCGGGCACCCTGCAGGTGCTCACTTGGCTGCGCGACCTCTTCGGGCTGTCACTGATCGAGACCCACTTGTCCTGGTACCTCATGAACGGCCGGCTCTCGATGCAGCGCGGCCGGACTGTCGGCGCCTACATCAACCGGCTCCTGGTGAAAATCCGCCCGCACGCCCTGGACCTGGTGGACGCTTTCGGCTACGGGCCGGAACACCTCCGTGCGGCCATCGCCTCCGGCGCCGAGCAGCAACGCCAGGACGAGGCACGCGACTACTTCCAGGCGCAGCGGGCCAGCGGGTCCGGCCCCCTGGAAGAAAAGAACCTTCCGGCTCTGAAGGGCTGAACCGCCCGGGCCGGGAACAGCGACGGCGGCGCCGCACGTTCGCAAGCTTGCTTGCTGAAGGTGCGGCGCCGCCGTCGTGCTGCCGCTAGGCGGGTTTCCCTGCCTGGCTCAGCCCGGGCTTATCGAGCACCGAGCGGTAAACCTCAAGGGTGGTCTGGGTGATCGATTCCCAGGAGAAATGTGCCTCGGCCCGTGCCCGGCCGGCGGCGCCCATGGCCTTCGCCCGTTCCGGGTCGGAAACGACTTCCGTGAGGGCCGCGGCGAAGTCGGCCACGAACTTCTCCGGATCCAGCGGAGTGCCGGTTCCGTCGGTCACCTGTTCCAGCTCTACCAGCAGGCCGGTTTCGCCGTGGTTGACGACCTCGGGGATACCGCCGGTCGCGCTGGCGACGACGGCCGCACCGCAGGCCATTGCCTCAAGGTTCACGATGCCGAGGGGTTCGTAGATGGACGGGCACGCGAAGGCCGTGGCGTGGCTGAGCACCTGGATGAGTTCCTTGCGCGGCAGCATGCGTTCGATCAGGATGACTCCCTCACGCTTGCTCTGCAGCTCTTCGATCAGGGCTGCGGTTTCCGCGGCGAGTTCCGGGGTGTCGGCGGCGCCGAGGCAAAGGACCAGCTGGACGTGGTCCGGCAGCTTCGCCGCGGCACGGAGCAGGTAAGGTACGCCCTTCTGGCGGGTGTTCCGGCCGACGAACACCACGCTGGGCTTGGCCGGATCGATTCCGAGGGCACGGACGTGTTCTTCGCCTGCATCCGGCTGCCACAGTTCCACGTCAATGCCATTGTGGACCACACGCACCTTGGCGGGATCAACTTCCGGATAGCTGCGCAGGATGTCCTGCCGCATCCCTTCGGACACGGCGATGATCGCGGCTGCCGCTTCATAGGCCGTCTTCTCCACCCAGGAAGACAGCGCGTAACCGCCGCCAAGCTGCTCGGCCTTCCAAGGACGCAGCGGCTCGAGGCTGTGTGCGCTGAGGACGTGCGGAATCCCGTGCAGCAGTGACGCGAGGTGGCCCGCCATGTTCGCGTACCAGGTGTGTGAATGCACCAGGTCCGCCCCGGCGACGTCGGGCACGATCCTCAGGTCGACGCCCAAGGTCTGCACGGCGGCGTTGGCGGACACGAGGTCTTCCGGCGTCGAATATGACGTCACAGTCGCCCCGTGGAAGTCGGCGTCGCGGGGCGCGCCGAAGGCGCGGACCTGCAACTCAACATGTTTTGCAAGGACCCGGCTGAGCTCGGCAACATGCACTCCGGCGCCGCCGTAGATCTCGGGAGGAAATTCTTTAGTCACAATGTCTACGCGCATGGTGCCTAACGTAGTCGTTCCCCGGTATCTGTTCTAGTGTGAAGGAGTCCGGCATCCCGGGCTCTTCGGGGGGCTTCAAGACGTACAGGGAGAAATACACCAATGGCGTTGAAGAAAGTATTGGCGATCGTATTGGCCGGCGGCGAGGGGAACCGCCTCATGCCACTGACGGCGGATCGGGCTAAACCGGCGGTGCCGTTCGCCGGCGGTTATCGGTTGATAGACTTCGCGCTTTCGAACCTGGTCAATTCGGGGTATCTGCAGATCGTTGTGCTCACTCAATACAAGTCGCACAGCCTCGACAGGCACATCTCGGAAACCTGGCGCATGTCCACCCAGCTCGGCAAATACGTCGCCTCCGTCCCGGCCCAGCAGCGTGTGGGCAAGAGCTGGTTCCTGGGCAGCGCAAACGCCATCTACCAGTCCTTGAACCTGATCCATGACGCCAACCCGGACATCGTGGTCGTGGTCGGCGCGGACCACGTCTACCGGATGGACTTCTCGCAGATGGTGGAGCAGCACGTTGCCAGCGGGGCCAAGGCCACCGTCGCGGCCGTGCGCCAGCCGCTGTCCATGGCAAACCAGTTCGGCGTCATCGAAGTGGACCAGAACGATGCCCAGAAGATCGCCGCCTTCGTCGAGAAACCGGCCGAAACCGCCGGCCTCGCCGCGGACCCCACCCAGTTCCTGGCCTCCATGGGCAACTACGTCTTCGACGCCGACGCCCTCGTGGACGCGCTCCGCGTTGACGCCGAGCGCCTGGATACCAAGCACGACATGGGCGGGGACATCATTCCCTACTTTGTAGGCAAGGGCGAAGCCGGGGTGTACGACTTCACGCTCAACGACATCCCGGGATCGACAGAACGCGACCGCACCTACTGGCGCGACGTAGGCACCATCGATTCCTTCTATGACGCCCACATGGACCTCATTTCGCCGGTCCCGGTGTTCAACCTCTACAACTCCGAGTGGCCGATTTACACCCGGCAGAGCATTTCCCCGCCTGCCAAGTTCGTGCGCGGGGAGAACCAGACCGTGGGCTCTGCCCTGGATTCGATCGTGGCCAGCGGCGTGGTGGTTTCCGGCGGCATCGTGGAGGGTTCCGTGCTCTCCAACGACGTCTACGTGGGCACGGCCAGCCGCGTCCAGGACTCGGTGCTGATGGACAAGGTCCGCGTCGGTGAAGGCGCCGTGGTCAACCGCGCCATCATCGACAAGAACGTCCGGATCCCGGCCGGCGCCGCCATCGGCCTCGACCCGGAACTGGACCGCGCCCGCGGCTACAAGGTCACGCAGTCCGGCATCACGGTCCTCGCCAAGGGGCAGCTCGTGCCGGAACCCGAAGAGGCCGAGCTGGCACTCTCCGCAGAGTACCGGCGCGTTCTTCCGAAGGCAGTCAGGGCCGTTACCGAGGGCCTCCCCGACGCCCGCGAGTCCATGGAGAAGACCGCCGAAGCCCAGGCAACCTCCGTCGAGGTCTGACCCGCCAGGAAGCCCGCAGCCTCCCCGTGCACCGCACGGGGAGGCTTTCCTTTTGAGGCCCTTCCGCGGGCCTGTAAAATCGGAGCAATGAGTTCCGAGTTGACGCCTGAAGAGATCCAGGCCTGCCTTAAGGTCCTGAACACGATCCACGCCTACGACGAGGAGCACCCGGACTACGTCGCCGTCCGTCGTGCCACTGGGAAGATGTTCAAGGCGGTCAAGCGCCACCGCCGGGTCACCAAGCGTGACGCCATCGCCGAGGCCGACCGCGCCGTCATGGCGATGACCGCGACGGCGGCTCCCGACCGCATTGACGACGAAACCCGCGGCAACAAGCTTGCCAGTTCGGCGACCGGGGAGATCGCCGGGCACCTGATCCGTTCCCGGCCCTGTTACATCTGCAAACAGCACTACACCCAGGTGGACGCCTTCTACCACCAGCTGTGCCCTGAGTGTGCCGCCTTCAGCCACGGCAAGCGCGACGCTCGGACGGACCTGACTGGCCGCCGCGCCCTCCTCACCGGCGGGCGGGCGAAGATTGGCATGTACATCGCCCTGCGGCTGTTGCGCGACGGCGCCCACACCACCATCACCACCCGCTTCCCCAAGGACGCCGCCCGCCGTTTCGCAGCGATGGAGGACAGCGCCGAGTGGTTGCACCGCCTGAAGATCGTCGGCATCGACCTGCGCGACCCGTCCCAGGTGATGGCCCTGACGGACTCCCTGAGCGCGGCCGGCCCGCTGGACATCATCATCAACAACGCGGCCCAGACAGTGCGGCGCTCCGGCAACGCGTACAAGCCGCTGGTGGATGCCGAGGACGAACCGCTGCCCGCGGCACTGCAGGCCGGCAACGGCGGTCCGGAACTCGTCACGTTCGGCCACGCCCACGACAAGCATCCCCTGGCCATCGCCCACAGCGTCAATGAACACCCCGTCCTGGCCGGTGACGCCATCACCTCGCTGGCTTTGTCCACGGGTTCCGCCTCGCTGGAACGCATCGCCAGCGGCACGGCCATCGACGCCGGGGGCCTGGTCCCGGATCTGGCCACCATGAACAGCTGGACACAGGTGGTGGACGAGGTCGACCCGCTGGAAATGCTCGAAGTCCAGCTGTGCAACGTCACCGCGCCGTTCCTGCTGGTGAGCCGCCTGCGGGAGGCCATGAAGCGCTCCACCGCCCGTCGGAAATACATCGTGAACGTCTCGGCCATGGAAGGGCAGTTCTCCCGGGTTTACAAGGGCCCCGGCCACCCGCACACCAACATGGCCAAGGCGGCACTGAACATGATGACTCGCACCAGCGCCCAGGAAATGCTGGACACCGACGGCATCCTGATGACCGCAGTGGACACCGGCTGGATCACCGACGAACGCCCGCATTACACCAAGGTCCGGCTCATGGAGGAAGGCTTCCATGCTCCGCTGGACCTGGTGGACGGCGCAGCCCGCGTCTACGATCCGATCGTGATGGGCGAGCAGGGCGTGGACCAGTTTGGCGTCTTCCTCAAGGACTACAAGCCCAGCCCCTGGTAACAGCCTGCGCTTCTGACCGCTGTGGCCGGCACCGGATTTCCGGTGCCGGCCACAGCTGCCTAAACCCGCGTCTGCTCAAGCCCGTGTTCAGGCCAGGCGGGTGATCTCCACGGTCACGGTCAACGCCGATCCCCCGCCGCCGGACAGGATGCCCTTCAGCGGCGGAACGTCGCGATAGTCCCGGCCGCGCGCCACCGTCACGTGGTGGTCGCCGGCCGGCTTGTGGTTGGTGGGGTCCCAGCTTCGCCACTCGCCGTCCCACCACTCCAGCCAAGCGTGCGACTGGCCGGCCACGGTTTCGCCGATCTCCGCCGTCGAACGCGGGTGGATGTACCCGGAGACGTAGCGCGCCGGAATGCCACAGCTGCGCAGGGAGCCGATCGCCAGGTGGGCGAGGTCCTGGCAGACGCCCTGCCGCTGGGTCCACGCCTGCTCGGCATTCGTGGTGACCAGGGTGCTGCCCTTCATGTAGGTCATCTCGCCGCGCATCCATTCGAAGACGGACATTGCGGCGTCGTGCGGGTTACGGCCCGCCACGACCCCGGGGATGATGGACAGGACTTCGGCGCCGGGGCCGCTCAGCTGGGACTGCGGAAGCCAGTCGCTGAATTGGTCCCGTACGGCGTCGGAGTCGAGCGTTTCCCAGTCGACAATCTGCTCCGGCAACGCGATCTTCTCGGCCCGGTGCACTTCGACCGTGCTGGTGGCCACAACCTCCAGCCGTTCGTGCGGCATCTGCATGTCGAATGCGGTGACGCGGGTGCCCCAGTAGTCGCGGTAGGTGCTGACGGCTGCCTGCGACGGCGTAACCTTCAGCGACGTTTCCAGGACCACCTGCTGGGGGTCGGTCAGCGGGGTCATCCGGGCTTCGTTGTAGGACAGGGTGACGCGCTTGTTGTACTTGTACGCGGTCTTGTGGACGATGCTCAGCCGGGTCATGAAACTTCTCCCACCCAGGCCAGTTCATCCGCCTGATTGAAGTACTTACGGGAAATCGCGTCGGAGGCCTGCGTGACCGCCTTCTGCACACGGTCCATGTGCTCGGGAAGCTCGGCCATGAGGTCATCCGTCCGGTGGAATTCGAGGAAGGTCCTGGCCTGGCCCACGATCCGGCGGGCGTCGTTGATGAAGCCGACGCGCTGGGCCGAAGGGTCAAGCTTGGCAAGGCACTCGTCGGCGTCGCGCAGCGCGTACACGATGGAGCGCGGGAACAGTCGGTCCAGGAGCAGGAACTCTGCCGCGTGCTGGTCGCCGAAGGCGGCCCGCCGGGTGCGCAGGAAGGACTCGTAAGCGCCCGCGCAGCGCAGCATGTTCACCCAGGACATGCCCGCGGAGAGGACATCCCGGGTGGAGAGCATGCGGGCCGTCATGTCGGCGCGTTCCAGCGACCGGCCCAGGACCAGGAAGAGCCAGCTTTCGTCGTGGCTGACGGTGGTGTCGGCGAGGCCGCGGACCATCGCGGTGCGTTCCAAGACCCAGTTGCAGAAGCGATAGGTGCCCACGACATCCTTGCGGTGCTGGTTCAGCCCGTAGTACGTCGTGTTGAGGCACTCCCACAGCGAGGACGACACCGTTTCGCGGGCGCGCCGGGCGTTCTCCCGCGCTGCGCCCAGGGATCCGGCGATCGAGGAAGCATTGGACTTGTCGTAGGCCAGCGCGTGGAGCAGTTCCGGCAGGCCGAACTCCTCGCTCTGCGGCCGCGCACCCATCACGGCCAGGAGTTCGCGGGCTACGCTGCGCTGTTCGTCGAGCGGAAGGTGGTTCAAGCGCTCGAGGTGGACGTCCAGGATCCTGGCGGTGCCGTCGGCACGTTCCACATAGCGGCCGATCCAGAAGAGTGACTCGGCAATACGGCTCAGCACGGGCCTGCCTCCTTGGCGTTCGGGGTCTGGTCAATAGAGAGGGCGGGCTGGAACAGGCTCATTGCTGTTCCTGCTCCGACTGGCGGTCGCGCCAGTTGCTTTCCACGGGCCATACGGACACCTGCTCGCGGACGGTGATGCTCTGCCGTGGAAGGTCCGGTCCGGGCAGCTGCGGCGAATCGGAGAGCACCCAGGTGTCCTTCGAACCGCCTCCTTGGCTGGAGTTCACGATCAGCGACCCCTCCTTCAGTGCCACCCGGGTGAGTCCGCCGGGCAGCACCCAGACGTCGTCGCCGTCGTTCACGGCGAAGGGGCGCAGGTCCACGTGGCGCGGGCCGAACTTGTCCCCGGAGAGCGTGGGCACGGTGGAGAGCTGCAGCACGGGCTGGGCGATCCAGCCGCGCGGGTCCGTCAGGATCCGCTGGCGCAATGCGTCGAGTTCGTCCTTGGATGCGGCCGGGCCGATCACCAGGCCCTTGCCGCCGGAACCGTCCACGGGTTTCACCACGAGCTCGTCCAGGCGGTCCAGCACGTGTTCGCGGGCTTCGTTCTCCTCCAGGCGGAAGGTGTCCACGTTGGCGATGACCGGCTCTTCGTGCAGGTAGTACCTGATGAGGTCCGGAACGTAGCTGTAGACGAGTTTGTCGTCGGCGACGCCGTTGCCCACCGCGTTGGCGATGGTGACCCCGCCGGCGCGGGCCGCGTTGACCAGTCCGGGGCAGCCGAGCATGGAATCGGAGCGGAACTGCAGCGGATCGAGGAAGTCGTCGTCGATGCGTTTGTAGATGACATCCACGCGCTGCTCGCCGGCGGTGGTGCGCATGTAAACCCGGTTGCCGCGGCAAATGAGGTCGCGGCCCTCCACGAGCTCCACGCCCATGAGGCCGGCAAGGAGGGTGTGTTCGAAGTAGGCGCTGTTGAAGACGCCCGGGGTCAGGACGACGACCGTGGGATCGTCGACGCCGGACGGCGCGGTCTTGCGCAGCGCGGACAGCAGGCGGCGCGGATACTCTTCGACAGGACGGATGTGCTGCTGGCCGAACGCTTCGGGAAGGCCTTTGGCCATGGCGCGGCGGTTCTCCAGGACATAGCTGACCCCGGAAGGTACGCGTACGTTGTCCTCCAGGACGCGGAAGGTACCGGCGGCGTCGCGGACCACGTCGATGCCGGAGACGTGCACGCGCACGCCGCCCGCGGGCTCGAAGCCGTGCACGGCCCGGTGGAAGTGGGCACTCGTGGTGACCAGCTGGCGCGGAATGACGCCGTCGGACACCACGGACATCCGGCCGTAGACGTCGTCGAGGAAGGCTTCGAGGGCGCGCACGCGCTGGGCGACGCCGCGTTCCAGGGTTTCCCATTCGTCGGCAGGTATCACCCGGGGCACGATGTCCAGCGGGAAGGGCCGTTCCTCCCCCGCATAGTCGAAGGTAACGCCGCGGTCCAGGAAGGTCCGTGCCATGGATTCAGCACGCGCACTGACGTCTGCCAGCGACAGTTCCTTCAGGGCCCCCTCGACCTGGCCGTACGACTTCCTGGCTATCAAGCCCGGCGCGAACATCTCGTCGTAGGCGCCGGAGCGGGCCACGGCCTCGGAATAATCCTGGAATAGCTCTGACATAGGACTCAGGTAATCACCTATTCATTACGGGCGCATTTCTCGCCGATTATGTGACGCACTTCACGCCCTCACCGCTGCGGAGCCGGTGCCGGAAGAGAGCGCCTCTTCCGGTATTCCCCCGGCCCCGTAGCTGCCAATATATACCTGCCCGCCACTATGGGCGGGCGCCCGGCCGCGCCGCTCCGGCGGGCCCGCTGCGTGGTTAGATAAGTGAGTGTCGAACCTCACCCGCGCTGAAGCAGCCGCCCGTTCCGCACTGGTGACCACCCACCGGTACGACATCTCGCTGGACGTGCGGCACGCGGCGGATCCCGCCGTCGACGGCTACACCAGCCGCACCTTCATCGCTTTCTCGGCAGTGCCGGGTGCGGACACCTTCCTGGATTTCATCCACGGCGGGGTGCACAGCGTCTTCCTGAACGGCGAGGAACTGGACCTGGGGTCCGCCGTCGACGGAGACCGGATCCAGCTGCGGAACCTGGCCGCCGACAACGAGGTGATCGTCACCGGCACCGCCTTGTACAGCCGCTCCGGTGAAGGCATGCACCGCTTCTTCGATCCCGCGGACGGCAAGTGCTATCTGTATACGCAGTACGAGCCGGCAGACGCCCGGCGCGTGTTCGCAAACTTCGAACAGCCAGAGCTGAAGGCGGAGTTCACCTTCCACGTGGCGGCGCCGTCGGACTGGCACGTGGCGTCCAACGGCGCGGAGTCCGGCCGCGCCCCGCTGGCCGGCGATCCCGACGCCAGCACCTGGGACTTCGCCACCACCAAGCGCATGTCCACCTACATCACCTCGATACTGGCGGGGCCGTACTTCCGCGCTGAGGACAACTGGAGCACGGTGCTCGACGACGGCGCCCGGCTTGAGGTGCCGCTGGCCCTCTACTGCCGCGCGTCCCTGGCGGAGTCCTTCGACGCTCCGGAGCTGTTCGCACTGACGAAGGCCGGGCTGGACTTCTTCAACCGGCTCTTCGACTTCCCCTATCCGTGGGGCAAGTACGAGCAGGCGTTCGTTCCGGAATACAACCTCGGCGCCATGGAGAACCCCGGCCTGGTGACCTTCACCGAAAAGTACGTTTTCACCTCCCGCGCCACCGACGCCCAGTACGAGGCCCGCGCCAACACCCTGATGCACGAGATGGCGCACATGTGGTTCGGCGACCTGGTGACCATGCGCTGGTGGGACGACCTCTGGCTCAAGGAGTCCTTCGCCGACTTCATGGGCACGCTGGGCGTGGACCGGGCCACCTCCTGGGAATCGGCGTGGGTGAGCTTTGCCAACAAGCGCAAGGCCTGGGCCTACCTGCAGGACCAGTTGCCGACGACGCACCCGATCGTCGCCGACATCCCGGACCTGGAAGCGGCTAAGCAGAACTTCGACGGCATCACCTATGCCAAGGGCGCCTCGGTCCTCAAGCAGTTGGTGGCGTACGTCGGCTTCGAGGCCTTCATCAACGGTTCGCGTCAGTACTTCCGCGAGCACGCGTTCGGCAACACCTCCCTGGCGGATCTGCTTGGGGCCCTCGAAACCGCGTCCGGCCGGGACCTTGGCAGTTGGAGCCGGCAATGGCTCCAGACCTCGGGCATCTCCACCCTCAGCGCGGAAATTACTGACGGCCCGGGCGGCACTGGCAGCATCGGCGAGATCATGGAATCCGTGCTCCTCCGCCAGGACTCCGTGGATCCGGCCACGGGCCGGCAGGAGCACCGGCCGCACCGGCTCAAGCTGGGACTCTACGACTACGACGACGGCGACTCCGGTGCCCTGCGCCGGACGGACAGCCTGGAGCTCGACGTCGACGGGCCGCTGACCGCGGTGCCCGGCCTGGCCGGCAGGCCACGCCCCGCCCTGCTGCTGGTCAACGACGAGGACCTCAGCTACGCCAAGGTCCGCCTGGATGGGCGGTCCGAGGCGACGGCCCGCGAGGCCCTCGACCGGATCGACGATCCCATGGCGCGGGCGCTCTGCTGGACCGCCCTCTGGGACTCGGCGCGCGACGCCGAGACGCCGGCGGAACTGTACGTGGCCGCCGTCGAACGCTTCGCCCCCGCCGAAAGCGGCATCGGCGTTCTGCTGAACATCCTGGGCAATGCCGCGACGGCGGTGGAACGCTATGTGCCTGCCGCACAGCGGGACAAGGTGCGCAGCGGACTCCTTAACACGGCAGCGGCCCGCCTCCGGGATTCCGTCCCCGGCTCCGATCAGCAGCTTGCCTGGGTGCGGACGCTCGCCGGGGTGTCCCGGCACGACGGTGGCCGGCTTGGGCTGCTCCGCGGGTTGCTGTCCGGGACAGAGGACGTCGCGGGCCTGGCCGTGGACGCCGAGCTGCGCTGGAGCCTGTGGCAGGCCCTCGCCGCGAACGGTGCGGCGACGCCCGCCGAACTCGAGGCGGAGCTGGCGAGGGACACCACGGCCTCGGGACGGGAAGGCCATGCCCTCGCGTCCGCGGCGCGGCCCGACGCCGCTGTGAAGGCGGAGGCCTGGCAAGCCGCCGTCAAGTCGACTGCGCTGTCCAACGAGATCCTCGGGGCCACGATCGCGGGCTTCATGACGGCGCCCTCCGGCATGCTGGATGCCTACATCGAGCCCTATTTCGACTGCCTGGAGCGGGTGTGGCGGGAGCGCAGTATTGAGATTGCAGGACGGATCGTGCGCGGGCTGTTCCCGGCCGGGCAGGATCTCCCGGAAGGTACCGCACCCGAGGAGCACGCGGTGCTCCTGCGCACGGACGCCTGGCTCACAGGGCATGCGGATGCGCCGCGGGCACTGCGGCGCATCGTCCTGGAGCAGCGCGACCACCTGCTGCGGGCGCTGCGCGCACAGGCCGTGCCGCGCTAGCCCCGGCCGAGTAGCCGGTCACGAAAATGCGGGTAGCTTGAACTCATTTGCTGGATTAATCGAGTACCAACTACGGTGTCCGGGCCCGGCAGACCTTAGTAGCATCGCGTGCACCAGCCATCCAGCGAAGGAATGAGGAACCGCCATGCTCAGGAAATCCCTACTGACGGCAGCCGTCTGCACCGTGGCCTTTGTGGGCCTGTCGGCAGCACCGGCGTCCGCTCAGGGCCAGGTGGAACGCGGCCCAGAACATGCGAACTCCATCTGTTCGTTCTCCGGCCTGAACGATGTCCCCGATGATCCGGTGGAGGGTGGCAGGGTCCAGTCCTACGGCCAGATCGTCAGGGCGGGGTTCAAGTCCGAGGTGCCCAGCCCGGGCATGCTCTGCAACGGACACCTTTTCCCCTACCCGGAGGCGTTCCCCGAGGAGGAGGAATAGCAACCGTAGCGGGCGGAACTAAGGAATCCTGTACAACCATTCATCGGTGCCGAACTTGCTCCGCACGCGTTCCTCCGCCGCGGCCACCTCGGCATCGCTAAGGCGCGTTTCCACGGCCCCGTAGCGCTCCGTGAAGACATCCTGCATCGCCTTGATGATGGCCTCCCGGGGCAGGCCGCTCTGCCTGCGCAACGGGTCCACCCGCTTCTTCGCGCTGCGGGTGCCCTTGTCGGAGAGCTTTTCCTTTCCGATCCGCAGCACCTCCACCATCTTGTCAGCGTCGATGTCGTAGCTCATGGTGACGTGGTGCAGCATGCCGCCGTTGGCAAGGCGCTTCTGTGCGGCCCCGCCGATCTTCCCCTGCTCCGTGGCGATGTCGTTGAGGGGCACATAGAAGGCCGTGATCCCGAGCTTCTCCAGTGCGGCCATCACCCAGGCGTCCAGGAAGGCGTAGGAGTCGGCGAAGCTGATGCCGTCCACGAGGGTCTGCGGCAGGTAGAGGGAATAGGTGATGCAGTTTCCGGCTTCCATGAACATGGCTCCCCCGCCGCTGATGCGCCGGACCACCGTGATGCCGTGGCGGGCAACGCCGTCGGGGTCCACTTCGTTGCGGACGGACTGGAAGCTGCCGATCACCACGGATGGCTCCTCCCAGTCCCAGAAGCGCAGGGTGGGGTTGCGGCGGCCGGCGCCGACTTCCTCGGTGAGGACTTCATCCAGGGCGACATTGACGTGCGTGGGAAGGACCGACGGCGGAATCACCTCCCACTGGTGGTCCAGCCAGCCGGTGGCTTTGGACAGTGCCCGGCGGACGGCGATGGCCACCGCTTCGGCCGAAAAACCGAACAGGACGGCCTCTTCCGGCAGGGTGGCGGTCACGGCGGCGGCGAGCTCACCCGGCGTTGACTCCGCAGCTTGGCCGCTGAGGGCGCGGTTGATGTCCTGCAATGCTTCGTCCGGTTCGAGGAAGAAGTCGCCGCTGACGGAGACCTCCGCCAGCTTGCCGTCCACCAGCCGGCAGTCCACGACGACGAGCTTGCCGCCAGGAACCTTGAACTCGCCGTGGAGGCGGCCGGCGTCGGACTCGGGGGAATCGGAGCGGGAAGTCATGTCCACCATCCTGCCGGAAAACCGCTCTAGCGGAGAACAACAGAGCCGGAGAACAACCCTGCCGGAGAACAACAGAGCCGGAGAACAACAAAGCCCGCGTCCCTTGGCGGGACGCGGGCTCTGCTTAGGTGACTTAGATGAAGTCGATTACTTCTTGGCGCCGAAGCCCTTGAAGCGAGCGTTGAAGCGCTCGACACGGCCTGCGGAGTCCATGATGCGCTGCTTGCCCGTGTAGAACGGGTGGGACTCGGAGGAGATTTCGACGTCGATGACCGGGTAGGTGTTGCCGTCTTCCCACTCGATGGTCTTGGAGGAAGACACGGTGGACTTGGTCAGGAACTTGACGCCGGAAGCGAGGTCGTTGAAAACAACAGCTTCGTACTTCGGGTGGATATCAGACTTCATAATTGGACCTTTGTTCGCGCCGCTGGATTTTGCCAGCTGCCAGGTATGAATGGAGGTGGTCCGTGTGCCTGCGGACGATGAACGTTCCGCGGCTCCCGGGCCAACAAACAATCCTAGCGGATGCGGGGGGAACTGGCGAACCGGCCAGGCCTGGACTGCGCCATAGGCGCTATCTTGGTGCGTGGTCGTTGCCGCGCATGCGGAAGGCGACTAGGAGGCCTGATGCGGCAGTGATCGCGGCGACGGCAGCTATAGCGGTGGGGATCCCGTACAGGTCCGCGAGGACGCCGGACAGGAGCGCCCCCACAGCGAAACCGCCGTCGCGCCAGAGCCGGTAGACGCCGACGGAGCGGGCCCGCCAAGCGGGGTGGGCGACGTCGCCGATGGCGGCGAGCAGCGTCGGGTACACCATCGCGGTCCCCAGTCCCAGGAGCGCTGCGGCGGCAAGCCAGGGCCCGAAGCTGCGCGAAGCGGCGACGGTTGCCAGTCCCACGGCCTGGGTGAGCATGCCGGCGACGATGAGCCACTTGCGCCCCCACCGGTCCGAGGCCGCCCCGGTGAGGAGTTGCCCGGCGCCCCACACCGCAGGATAGGCCGCGGCGAGGATGCCGATTTGGCCAAGGCTCAGCCCGGCTCCTGCGAACAGGACCGGAAAGAGGCCCCAGGCGAGGCCGTCGTTGAGGTTGTTCACCATGCCGGCCTGGCTGACCGCCGCGAGGGAGCGGTCGCGGAAGCTGGTCAGGGTGAAGACCTGCCGGTCCGTCAGCCCGCCGTGGGCGTGCTCGTGCGCATCGATGTGGGCGCGGGCCTCAACGAGCGAATGGCCGCGGGTCTCGCGGACGGCCGCGACGGACAGCCCAAGGCCGAGGGCGATGAAGGCCGCACCAAGCAGGAACGGGACTGGCCGCAGGCCGTATTCGGACGCAAGGTACCCGGTGGCCAAGGCGGTGGTCGCGACGCCCAGGTAGCCCGCCGCCTCGTTCAGGCCCATGGCGAGTCCCCTCCGGGACGGGCCGACGAGATCCAACTTCATCATCACGGTCGTAGACCACGTGAGTCCCTGGCTGATGCCCAGGAGCACGTTTGCCCCGACCATCCATTCCCATGCCTGCCCGGAGATGAGCATGAACGGAACGGGGATCGCTGCCAGCCATCCCCCCAGGAGCACCGGCTTGCGGCCGAGCCGGTCTGAGAGGGTTCCGGCGAAGTAGTTCGTCGCCGCCTTGGCCAGCCCGAAGGCGAGGATGTACGTCAGGGCGCTGGTGTAGCGGTCGACGTGAAAAACGTCGCTCGCCAGCAGGGGCAGGACGGTCCTTTCCTGTCCGAGGGTGCCGCCAACGCAAGCGTTGACGGCGATCAGCAGGATGAACTGGGCCAGGTTCTGGCGCAGCCCCAGCACCGGCCCTGGCTCCCGGGGATGTTCATGATCTCTCGGGTCCGTGATCCCCTCCAGTCCGGGTTGTTCCCGCCGCTTGCAGTTGGTGCGGCTTTACGCCTTCGCTGGGGTTCTTATGGCCGTGAATGCCAACACGACTCCGACGAGGAAGATGAGGACGGCGAGATAGATCAGACCGAGGTGGCCGAGGGTCGCCAGGCCCCAAGGGTAGTGGGCGGGCAAGGCAACGCCGAGCCCGACAACAGGAACGACGATGGCCGTGCCGAAGGCCCATCGTTCACCGCGGCGCACCCCATACCAGGACAGGGCTGCGACGGCCAGTCCGGCAGCCGCGATGAAGCCGCTGACGGCGATGTGCAGGTGGCTGATGTAGTGGTACAGCTGCGGGCTGAAGGCCTCGATCTCGTCCTTGCCCTTGTCCACCTGGTCCGGGCCGATCCCGAGCTCAAGGAAGGCGTCCGTGAAATTGAGCACGAAGAAGATCACGGCGTATCCGACGAATCCGAGTCCCGCGACTGCCATGAGGGTGGCGCCTGCGCGTAGGCGGGACTGCTGTTTCCGTGGAGTTTGGATGGCGGCCATTTGCCACCGCCCCCTTTCTTATTCAAGTGAGTTCTTGAATAACACTCCCAATGCCATACTCTTGTCAAGAGAGTTCTTGAATAGTTCTCCGGAGGAGGGGCAGCATGGGAGACCATCGGGCCAAGGAAGCGCTCTTCGACGTCCTTGTCGAAGCTGCCAAGGCGCTGGGGAACGGTCGGCGGGCGGAACTGGTGGACGTCCTCTCCCAGGGCGAGCGGTCGGTGGAAGAACTGGCCGCGGAGATCCGCCAGAGCGTCGCCAACACCTCCCAGCACCTGCAGCGCCTGCTGCGGGCAGGGGTGGTCACCTCCAGGCGGTCAGGGACCCGCGTCTACTATTCCCTGGCGGGACCAGCTGTCGAGCGGCTTTGGCGGGCGCTGCGGGAAACAGCCGAGGCGCATGCGGGCGAGCTGGGGGCGCTTGCCCTCTCATACCTGGGTGACCGAACCAGCCTGAGCACCATCAACCGTGACGAGCTGCAACGGCGGCTGAAGCAGGGCGACGTCGTAGTGCTCGACGTCAGGCCGCGCCCCGAATATGACGCCGCGCATATCCCGGGCGCCCTTTCAATGCCTGTCGCGGATTTGAAGGCCCGCCTGAGGCAGATTCCCGAAGGGCGCGACATCGTGGCGTACTGCCGCGGTTCCTACTGCGTGTACGCGGACGACGCCGTGCGTGAGCTGAGCGAAGTCGGGCGCCAGGCGTTGAGGCTTGAAGAAGGGTTTCCGGAGTGGAAAGCTGCCGGACTCCCGGTCGAACCGGCCACGTGACCGGTTCGCCGGTTCCACCGCCTGCTTAGTCCCTCGGGCGGAGTTCCC
This sequence comes from Arthrobacter sp. TE26545, assembly GCF_056279005.1. Next base: position 1,943,851 of record NZ_JBWBQM010000001.1, on the reverse strand, counting down.
AGAACGCGACGGCGGACGCGGCGGCGACGTTCAGCGAGTCCACGCCGGCTCGCATCGACGGCGTCGTCCGTCAGTTCCATCGCCGTGATGGTGAAGCCTGGGCCTTGAGGAGTGCCAGGTCCCCGGGCCAGCGGAAGATCGCGCCCACGTTGGTAGGTGCCGCAATCTGTTCGGGAGCGAGAGCGACTGCCGGCTGGCCGGCGGAGCGGTGGCGAGCCCAGACAATGGGGACCCCATGGACAGGACGCGATGCCGTAGCCGGGGTATAGGGGCTCCCCGCATGTCGCCCGGCTGGTTGAAGTGTGTGCTGTAACGTGCTCCCGCACCTTTGCCGCCCAAGGCGCCGGGAGCGTGACCACACCTGAAGGATCGCACCTGCTAGCCGCACGGCCTTCTCGCCGACGAAGTCGGGCACGTTCGAGCAGCTCTTCCGCCCGTAGATCAGGTGCGGACCGGGCGATTACCTGTCGGGCGGCCGCCCGACCGTACCTGCGCACCGGAGGATTCCCCTGGGCAGACGGCCGGGTTTACTGTAAGTGCGTGCGCGGGCGCATCGAAGCCGACTATCTGGTGGTCGGCGCTGGGACAGCGGGGATGGTCTTCACCGACCGGATCCTCGCGCATTCGGATGCCACGGTCGCGATCGTCGATCGTCGGCACGCGCCCGGGGGACACTGGCAGGACGCATATCCGTTCGTTCGGCTGCACCAGCCCGCGAACCTCTATGGCGTCGAATCCGTGCCATTCGGAGCCAACAGGCGCGACGTCAGCGGCACGAACGCAGGCATGTACGAGCTGGCCGGCCCGAGCGAGATCTGCGCGCATTTCGAAGAGGCGATGACGCGGGTCTTCCTGCCGACCGGTCGTGTACTGTACCTGCCCGAGTGCGAGTTCGTTGACGAGGGTCGGATCGTCTCCCGCCTGGACGGCCGCACCGTGCCCGTCACCGTGCGCCGCCGCGTGGTGGATGCCAGGTATCTCGAGGGCCGCATCCCCGCCACCTCCGCCCCGCCGTTCGCCGTGGCCGATGGAGTCCGATGCATCCCCACCGGCGGGCTCGCCCGACTCGCCCACCCGGCCGGACGCTTCACCGTGATCGGCGCGGGAAAGACCGCCCTCGACACATGCGTGTGGCTTCTCGAGCGGGGTGTGGATCCGGCCGACCTCACGTGGATCAAACCGCGCGAGGGCTGGTGGCCGAATAGACGCTACCTGCAGCCGCACGACCTAGTCGTCGACCAGTACGTCGCGAACGCCGCACAGATCGAGGCCATGGCCCAAGCGACGACGGTTGACGATCTCTTCGCACGGCTCGACGAACAGGGAATCCTGCTAAGGGTTGATCCCTCGGTGCCACCCACGATGTTCCACGGGGCGATTGTCGGAGAAGCCGAGATCGCCCTCCTCCGGCAAATCGAGGATGTCGTCCGCCTCGGCCACGTGCGTACTGTCGAGCGCGACCGCATCATCCTCGACGACGGTGTCATCCCCACGACACGCGAAACGCTGCACGTCCACTGCGCGGCGTCGGGGCTCGTCCGGCCTCCACTTCGTCCGATCTTCGAACCAGGCCGCATCACGCTTCAGCCGATGTTCTGGGGCACCGTCTCGTTCCAGTACGCGATGCTTGGCGTCGTCGAAGCCGAACTCCACGACGACGACCAGAAGAACAAGCTGTGCCGCCCGCTGCACCTCTGGGATCGGAATGTCGACTTCCTCATCGCCTACGCCGCGCTGATGGCGAACGCCCGGGCACGCGGCCAGCATCCGGCCGTGTCCGCCTGGTCGCGCACGAGCCGGCTGTATCCTTTCGCCGAGCTGGAGCGTTACGCCGACGACCCACGCATCCCCGAGGCTCGCGAGCGCAGCCGAGCCCATGCCGCCGGAGCGCTCTCCAACCTCCCCCGCCTCATCGCCTCCCGTCACTACTCGAAGCCGGCGGAGTCAGGCCCCGAACACCCCCAAATGCGGTGAGCCACTTAACCTTCTCCCGCCCGCGAGCCGGTACGTCGCCAACATCAGTTTGCGGCTCAATGCCTCCACAGGTGGCGGCCAGGACGGCACCGCGGCCTTACAAACCCGGCCTGATCTCCCTGGCTGGATCGCCCCCACCTGGAACAGGCCGGTTTCCTCGCTGGCGTCCGCCCCGGTCATGCCAACGACGGCGACGGCGACGGGCATATACGACACCAGCAACCCGCTCGGCTGCAACAAACACGTCCAATCACCGAAAGGGTAAAGACCCGCCCGCTCAACTGCAGTCAGTCGAGCAGCGCTACGCCGAACTCAGCGACGACGGCCCGCAATTCCCTGAGGTAGCGCTGCGCTTGGTCGGTAAGCGGAATCGCGGCGTAACCGATCCAGCCGATCTCGATGCGTTCGTCAACGTCAAGCGGGATGGCGACGATCTCCGGGTCGAGCTGCCCGCTGATGATGCCCGTCGAGATCGTGTATCCGTGGAGCCCGATCATGAGGTTGAAGATCGTGGCCCGGTCAGAGACCCGGATCTCCTGCTTACTGGACAAGGTGGAGAGAATCTCCTCGGCGAAGTAAAAGGAGTTGTTCGCACCTTGATCGAAGGTTAGCCGCGGCAAGCCGGCGAGATCGGCGAGAGTCGCACGCTCTTTTGAGGCAAGCGGGTGGTTCCGTGAAATGAAAATGTGCGGATCGGCGAGGAAAAGCGGAGTGAACGCGAGCCCGGATTCCCGGAGCAGCTTGTCGATGACCTTCCGGTTGAAATCGTTCCGGTAGAGGATGCCTATCTCGCTGCGGAGCGTCCGGACATCCTCGATGATGTCCCAAGTACGGGACTCACGCAGCGAGAACTCGTATTCGGCCACATCAGTGGCCTTGACCATCCGGACGAAGGCGTCCACCGCGAACGAGTAGTGCTGCGTTGACACCCCGAGCAGACGTCGCCGCGGTGGCCTACCAAGGTAGCGCTGCTCGAGGAGAGCGAACTGCTCGACGACCTGCCTCGCGTAGCCGAGGAACTCTACCCCGTCGGCGGTAAGGGTGACTCCGCGGGCGGAGCGAACCAGGAGCGCACGGCCAACCCGGGCCTCAAGGTCCTTCATCGCAGCGGACATTGTCGGCTGCGCTACGAAGAGAAGATCGGCGGCCGCGGAGATCGACCCCTCAGCCGCAACTTCTATGAAGTAACGGAGCTGCTGTAGGGTCAATCCGCTCGAAATCTGAGGCATAGGAAGATTCTATATGAATGCATAGTAACCACTAGTTACTTGATATCCCTCGGAAGGCTGCACCATGGATACATCCCCTTCGAAAGGCCGTCTCCGGCCCATCAACGGATTGGCAGCACATGGCAGACGACTTCACCTTCAGCATCACCACGACCCCCTTCGACGAGGACTACTCCCCGTCGGAAGGCTCGCGGATCACGACGAATTTCGCCAACCTGGCACGGGGCGAGCACCGCCAGGAGAACCTCCGCAACGCCTTGACCATGATTCGCCGCCGCTTCAACGATCTCGCAAGCTGGGACAACCCGGACCGGGACCGCTACACGGTCGAGCTTGAGATCGTGTCCGTGCAGATAGAGTTCACTGCGGAAGGTACGGATCGGCAGTTCCCGCTGTTCGAGGTTCTCGACATCCAGATCGTCGACCAGCTGAACGGGGTCCGCCACCAAGGGATCGTGGGGAACAACTTCTCCTCCTACGTGCGTGACTTCGACTTCAGCGTCGTACTGCCAGCGGCAGCAGGGGACTCAGGCAAGCCCACCGTTCCCGAGGACTTCGGCGATCTTCACGGCAAACTGTTCCAGCAATTCCTCGATTCCCCTGCATGCCAGGAACGCTTCCCGCAGCCGCCAGTGGTGTGCATCAGCGTCTCCACGAGCAAGACGTACCGGCGAACGGAGAACCGTCACCCGATCCTGGGCGTCGAGTACCAGCAGGACGAGTTCTCGCTGACGGACGCGTACTTCGCAAAGATGGGGCTGCAGGTTCGCTACTTCATGCCACGCGGCAGCGTTGCGCCGCTCGCCTTCTATTTCCGCGGCGACCTGCTCAACGACTACTCCAACCTGCAGCTCATCGGCACGATCAGCACCATGGAGACGTTCCAGAAGATCTACCGCCCGGAGATCTACAACGCGAACTCCGCCGCCGCCCACGTCTACCAGCCGAGCCTGGGAGAGCAGGATTACTCGCGGACCCAGATTGCTTACGACCGCGTCGAGCGCGGTCAGCTCGCGATCACGCAGGCGAAGTACACAGAGGAACACTTCATCACGCCCCACAAGGATCTATTGGACCAGTGGACCGCCAAATACCCCGCTCTCGTCAACTGACCCACGGAGAATCGTCAATCATGAACACACTTTTGCCCACCACCGTTGTCGGAAGCCTGCCCAAACCATCGTGGCTCGCACAGCCCGAGACTCTTTGGTCCCCGTGGAAGCTGGAGGGAGATGCGCTGCTCGAGGGCAAGCAGGATGCGCTGCGCATCGCGCTCCACGAGCAGAGCCGACGCGGCATCGACATCGTCAGCGACGGCGAGCAAACCCGCCAGCACTTCGTCACGACCTTCATCGAGCATCTCAGCGGGGTCGACTTCGAACAGCGCAAGACCGTGCGCATCCGCGATCGCTACGACGCCAGCGTGCCGACCGTCGTCGGAGCGGTGCGCCGCGAGCGGCCGGTATTCGTGGAAGACGCAAAGTTCCTCCGCGCAGCCACCGACCGGCCGATCAAATGGACTCTTCCCGGTCCAATGACCATGGTGGACACGCTCTACGATGACCACTACAAGAGTCGCGAGAAGCTGGCCTGGGAGTTCGCTGCGATCCTGAACCAGGAGGCGAAGGAACTGGAGGCGGCCGGCGTGGACATCATCCAGTTCGACGAGCCCGCGTTCAACGTCTTCCTCGATGAGGTCAAGGAATGGGGCGTGGCTGCGCTTGAGAGAGCGGCGGAAGGGCTGCGTGCGGAGACCGCCGTGCATATCTGCTACGGCTACGGGATCAAGGCGAATAATGACTGGAAGGCGACGCTCGGCTCACAGTGGCGGCAGTACGAGGAAACGTTCCCGCTGCTTCAGAGCTCCAGCATCGACATCATCTCGCTGGAATCCCAGAACTCCCACGTGCCCATGGACCTCATCGAGCTCCTCCGCGGCAAGAAAGTCATGCTCGGGGCAATCGACGTCGCAAGCGAGACCATCGAGACCCCGGAGGACGTCGCCAGCACCCTCCGCAAGGCCCTGGAGTTCGTCGATGCGGACAAGCTTATCGCCAGCTCCAACTGCGGCATGGCACCGTTCCCCCGGGACGTCGCACTGGCCAAGCTGAGTGCTCTCAGCGCAGGGACGAACATCATTCGCGAGGAACTCGCCCGCTCCGCCCCCAGGGTGTCCTAACGATGTTTCACGCCTACCCCGCAGACACCTGGCTCGAGGCTCCGAAGCAAAGCTTCCCGTCCTCCCTCTCGGCCGACGAATTCAAAGCACTGTTCCGTGGCCACCCGGGAGGTGTCGCCGTCATCACGGCTGATGCCGGCGAAGGACCGGTGGCACTGACGGTATCGTCGGTCGTGTCAGTGAGTGCGGAACCTCCGTTGCTGATTTTCTCGGTCTCGGCACTGTCCTCCGCGTCCGTGGTGCTTTCGCGCGCCGAAACCGTCGTCGTGCACCTGCTGGACGCACACGACGTCGACTTGGCGAAGTTTGGAGCGACCCCCGGCGCCGACCGCTTTGACCAGACGCACCGATGGTCGGCCCTTGCAACCGGCGAAGCGGTGTATGACGATGTCCGCGCCTGGGTGCGCTGCGCCGTCATCAATCGCATGGAGGTGGGGACCTCCACAATCATCGCCGTTCACGCCCTAGAGTCCCGCGTGATGCGTGACGTCCAAGCGGGCGAACCCGGCGACGCTCTGGTCTACCACAACCGTTCATGGCACCGTCTGGGCGAGCATTCCAAGCTTGAAGGCTGAGCGCCGCCCCAACAATGCGAGGCAGGAAGCCGAGCGGCTCACGACGGCGGAAGCATAACTCCCGCCGTCCGCGCTTCGCGGTTGGCGGCATGGACGCACAGACGGCCAACGACCACATCCTTGCCGAGGGCCTGATTGACGATGACACCCTTGCCCAGTTGGGCGAGACAACGTTCACGATCCTGAACGGCAACTGGCCGGGACGACCTTGTCGGCCATTCCATGATTGCACGTCGACGCTACGATGGCGCCCTAGCCGCCGGCGCAGATCCCCGGAGCGACGGCATCGCCTTAGTTGCCAGCCAGTCCACCTAAAACCACCAACAAGCATGTCCGAGGGGTGGTCATAGAGACCACCCCTCACGATGAAGGATCCCTTAAACCATGACATCAGCCGTAGCCAGCTCAGGTACTAAAACCGCCTCTACCCCGCAAGAAAATGCGTCGTCTCCGGAAAAGTTCCGACTGATGCTCATGATGGCCCTCACGCTCGTTACAGGTGTGGTTGACGCGGTCGGCTACCTTGGACTTGATCACGTCTTCACCGGAAACATGACCGGCAACGTGGTGATTCTTGCGATGGCGTTGGCCGGGGCGGCGAACCTGCCAACTTTGGGCCCACTGGTAGCACTTGGCGCCTTTCTCCTCGGCGCGGCGGTTGCCGGATCTACGCTCCAGTCAAGCCCGAAAGGCTGGAACCGCAGGGTCACGCTCCTTCTCACAGCGGGTTGTATCGCGTTGACGGGAACCGCCGCCATCTCTCTCATCGTGGAAGACGTCGGCCGGCAGTCCATTGGTGTCATTGTTGCCGCCGTTATCGCCATGCACATGGGCTCCCAGGCCCTGATTGCGCGGCATTTGGGCGTACGAGACATGACCACAGTGGTCATTACTTCCACCATGACTTCCCTCGCCGGAGAGTCACTTGTGGGCAAGCAACGGCCCCGGTTACTCAACCGACGGCTGGGCGCTGTCCTCGCTATGTTCGCCGGGGCCGTGATCGGAGTACTCCTGCTCCAGATCCATTTCAGCGTCCCGATCGGCCTCGGCATCGCCATCACCGCCGCTGTGACGGTCCTGGGGAGTCGCCGCTGGCATTGATGCGGTACATCACCGAGGGTCTCGAGGTGGAACCGGATCTGAGTGGCGAGCTGGGTAGGCGAGTTCAACGTCTGTGGCTCCTGGACTGGTACCGGTGTCTTCCTTTAGTCGCTCGAGGTGTGACGACCTCCATGCCGGGGCATCTGGTGTGGCTGGTCACGTCCGTCGCCTGCCGATCCATACCAAGTGCTTCTCAGCGAGAGGCTGTCCCCGCAACAGACGGCCGATGACGTCCGCATCGGATGGCCCTGTCGGCATCGCCACAAAGTCGTCGACGCTCAAGGCCCCGACCTGCCAGTCGATCCCCCTGAGGTCGATGTCACCGTAGTCGTTCAGGAAGGGGTCATATCCGCCGTGGTCGAACACCCATTGCTCCAGCACGTCACCGGGCTAGCGCAGCTCCCTGGCCTTGGCCAGCCGCCGGAACTCTGCGAATCCGTAACCTTCCTCGCGGCACCGGAGCGCGTCCAGGGAGAAGTCAGCCAGGTGTAGTCCAGCGTTGGTGGTTGGTGTCTTCTGGCACTCTCCCGTATTTCGTGGTCGCGCTTCCTGCGGCTATCACTGAAGCTATAGTCCGGCATTGGCTACCGCGTCGCGTAGAACGCCACAGCAGAGGACGCCGCGACATTGAGCGAGTCGACGCCGTTCATCATCGGGATTGTTACGCGCGCGTCGAGCGCCTGATCGGTCTCAGGCCTCAATCCTTCACCCTCGGTGCCGAAGACTAGCGCGAGGTTTTGATGGTCCTGGGCGACCAGCTCGTCGAGCGTGATGGCCCCTTCGCCGAGCGACATGCCGGCCACAAAGTAGCCCGCTTCCTTGAGTAGCTCAAGGTCCCAAGGCCACGACTCGATCCGCGTCCACGGCACCTGGAACACGGTCCCCATCGACACCCGGATGGAGCGTCGGTAGAGCGGGTCGGCGCACTGGGGTGAGACCAATACAGCGTCGACGCCGATGGCTGCGGCGCTCCGGAAAATCGCACCTACGTTTGTATGGTCGGTAAGGTTCTCAAGGACCGCGATCCGTGATCGTCCTTGCATCTGAGCCCGATCCGGCCCTTGTAATTTGCGACCACTCACATTGGTGTGTTCCACGATGTCCTCCAGGACCGCCACCCGGCGGGCGCCTGCCAGGAGGGTTTCCAGCGGGACCGGGGCGGGCCGGTGCATGGCGGCCATCGCGCCGCGGTGCAGGTGGAATCCGGTGATCTGCTCGAGCAGCTTCGCCTCTCCGATGTAGACCGGAACGTCCGGAAATTGCCGGAAAACGTCGTCGAGGTCCTCAAGCCATTTTTCGGCCAGGAAGAAGGATCGGGGCTGGTGGCCGGCGGCGAGGGCGCGCCTAAGCACCCGGGAGGATTCGGCGATGTACATGCCTTCTTCCGGCTCCCTGAGCTTGCGCAGGTGTACGTCGGTGAGCTGCGTGTAGTCGGAGACGCGCGGGTCGTCCGCGGATTCGAGGTAGTGGAAAGTCACCGGGAGATTATTTCAGCAGGTTGGCGACCATGAATCCGAACGCCACCAGGCCGAGGACGAAGATGACCCCGCGCAGCACGGACGGCGAGAGCCGCCGGCCCACCTTGGAGCCCAGCAGCCCCCCGATGGTCGAGCTGACGGCGATCAGCGCCACGACGGTCCAGTTGATCCGGCCGAACGCGAAGAGCATGTAGGACACGGCGGCGACCAGGTTCACGCCCAGCACCAGGATGTTCTTCATGGCGTTGGCGTTCTGGATGGTCCCGGTCATGAACACGCCGAGGATCCCCACCAGCAGGATGCCCTGGGCCGCCACGAAGTAGCCGCCGTAGACGCCGGCCAGGTAGACGAGCACCACGAGCAGGATGCCGTGGTTCTTGTCCTTGATGGCGTGCTCCGGGTTTTCTTCGCGCCGCCGGACCCAGGCCTGTAGGCGCGGTTGGAAGATGACCATGAGCAGCGCCAGGACCAGGAGTACGGGGGCAACGAAGAAGAAGACCTTCTCCGGCAGGTGCAGCAGCAGCCAAGCCCCGGTGATGCCGCCCAGCAGCGACGCCGGAAGAAGCTGCAGCAACTGCTTGCCGCGGCCGGTGAGCTCGCGCCGGTAGCCCCAGGCGCCGGCGGCCGCACCTGCCACCAGGCCCATGGCGTTGCTCATGGAGGCCACCACGGGAGTGATTCCGAGGGCGATGAGCACCGGGAAGGTCACAAGCGTGCCGGAACCGACCACTGCGTTGATGGTGCCGGCCCACAGGCCGGCGATGAACGTGATGACGCCGCTGAGCAACTCCACTGTTTCGTGTACAGCCGGCTCAGCGGCGGGCGGTGGCGGTGTAGCGTCCCGCGTTCTCGGTGACGTCCAGGTCCACGCCGAAGGTGGTGCTGAGGTGTTCCGCTGTGAGGACTTCGTCGATGGGCCCGGCAGCGACCACGCCGCCGTCGCGCAGCAGCATCGCGTGCGTGAAGCCCGGCGGGACTTCCTCGAGGTGGTGGGTCACGAGGACCATCACCGGGGCGTCCTCGTCGTTGGCCAGTTCGGCGAGGCGGTGCACAAGTTCCTCGCGTCCGCCCAGGTCCAGGCCGGCGCCCGGCTCGTCCAGGAGCAGGAGCTCGGGGTCGGTCATGAGGGCGCGGGCAATCTGGACGCGTTTGCGCTCCCCCTCGGACAGGGAGGCGAAGGTGCGGTTCAGGAGTGGGCCCATGCCCCATTCGTTGAGCAGGGCGAAGGCGCGGCGCTCGTCGTCGCGCTCGTAGCCCTCGCGCCAGCGGCCGGTGACGCCGTACGCGGCGGTGACCACGACGTTGAGGACCTTCTCTTGCTCGGGGATGTGGTTGGCCAGGGCCGCCGAGGAAAGACCGATGCGGGGGCGCAGTTCGAAGACGTCCACGCGGCCGAGGGTTTCGTCGAGGATGCCGGCCGTTCCGCTGCTCGGGTGCAGGCGTGCGGCGGCGATCTGGAGGAGCGTGGTCTTGCCTGCGCCGTTGGGACCAAGGACGACCCACCGTTCGCCGTCGTTGACCTGCCAGTCCACCTTGTCCAGCAGAGTCTTGGAACCCCGGACGACACTGACAGAAGTCAGTTCAAGAACATCACTCATAGGAATAGACACTAGGACAAAATCCGGGCCGATTGATAACCGGCCGGCAGTCATACGGCGGGCCGTCATGGAATTCAGGGTGCCGCGCTGCGCTGGCTAAGATTGCAGCCATGAGTTCGAACGTGACCGCCGTCAGCTATGGCGTGGATCTGTCCCCCTTGGAGCTGGAAAACCTGCGCAATGTGCTTTCCTCGGCCGGCGCTTCCCTGACCTCCGAATCGCGTTCGGGGGACGAGCGTTTCAGCGTCTACACGGTGGGCCTTTCGGTGGACAACGGACTATCCTCGGACCTCACGCCGCTGCGCCGCCTGCTGGCCGGTGCCGCCGGCCCCGGCATGGATACGGCGATCGTTCCGGACAGCCTGCGCCGGGCGCCCCGCAAGCTGCTCATCATGGATGTCGATTCCACGCTCATCCAGCAGGAAGTCATCGAGCTCCTCGCCGCCCACGCAGGCAAGCGCGAGGAAGTCGCGGCCGTCACCGAGGCCGCCATGCGCGGCGAACTGGACTTCGCCCAGAGCCTGCACGCCCGGGTGGCCGTGCTCGCCGGGCTGCCGGCCGACGTCGTCGATTCCGTCCGTGCCGAGGTGCGCCTGAGCGAGGGGGCGGCGGAACTCGTGGCGGCCTTCAAGGCCGCGGGGCATGCGGTTGCGGTGGTGTCCGGCGGCTTCAACCAGATCCTGCGTCCAATAGCCGAGGAGCTGGGCCTGGACTACTGGATCGCCAACGAACTGGAAATCGTGGACGGCGCCCTGACCGGCAGGGTGCTTGGCGACGTGATCGACCGCGCCGCCAAGGAGAAGTACCTGCGCCAGTGGTCCTCCGCCGAAGGTATCGATCTGGAACACACCATCGCCGTGGGCGACGGCGCCAACGACCTCGACATGCTCGGCGCCGCGGGAATCGGCGTCGCCTTCAACGCCAAGCCGGCGGTGCGCGCCGTGGCCGACGCCGCCATCAACATGCCGTACCTGGACGCCGTCCGGCACATCGCCGGCGTCTGAGCAGGATCCTGATACGGCAAAGGCCGTGGCCCCGCAAGGCGGGACCACGGCCTTTGCGTTTCCGAAGGGCGGATCAGCCGAGGGTGGCGAGCAGTTCCTGCATCTCCTTGATCTCGGCCTGCTGCGCCGTGACAATCACGGTGGCCAGCTTCACAGCGGACGCATCCTTGCCATTCGCCGTTTGATCCTTGGCCATGCTGACGGCGCCTTCGTGGTGGGCGATCATCTGCGTGAGGAACACCCTGGCCGCTTCCTTGCCTTGGGCGGCATTCAGCGCGGCCAGTTCCTCTTCGCTGAGCATGCCTTCCATGGAATGGCCGGCGTGCCCGGCGGCCATTTCCACGGGTTCATTCCAGGCCTTGAGCCAAGCAGTCATAGTGGCGATCTCCGGGCCCTGGGCATCCTTGATCCGCTGCGCCAGGTCCATGACGGACTGCGGGAGGTCCTTCTTGCCCAGCATGCTTTCGCTCATGTCGAGGGCCTGCTGGTGGTGGACGATCATGGCCTGCGCAAAGCCGGCGTCCGCCTCATTGTGTGCAGCGGCGGACTGGCCCTGCTGGTGCGTTCCGGCGTCGTGCCCGCTCCCCGTGGGGGCGCCGCTTCCGGTGCCGCCTGCACAGGCGGTGAGCGTGAGTCCGGCGGCGAGCACCACCGCGGCGGCGGCGATGCGAGGTTTCGTGAAGGTGTTCCGGGAAAAGGTCATTGCAGTGTTCCTTGTCTGGCTGGTTGTGCCGGTGCGGGCTTGTGCTTGCGGCAGCCGCCACGGGCGGCCTGCCGAAGCCGCATCAGCACCGGCTGATGCACAACTCATGCAAGGAGTGGCTGCGGGAATCCAGGAGCACGCTGCCGGAGGCGTTCAACTGCATGACCGGCGGTACCGGCCGCAGCACGAACGGTGAGCCGCCCTGCGGCAGCAACGTCACGGTGCTCGTCATCGGATCGCAGGACGGATGCGCTTCGGAGACTTCGGGACACGGCGAGGAACAGCCACAGCCGTGCGCATCCGTGACGTGGGCGGACTTCATGGCGACGGAGTGCGCCGCCGTATCCACTGCGACGGCGCTGGACATGTGCCCTGCATGGTGTCCGTTGAGCACGTGCATGCCGAGGAATCCTGCGAGCACCGCGGCCACGGCAAGAAACAGTGCCAGCCTGGCTGCCATTGCCCGCATGCCTGCTCCTCCCCGGTTGATCCAACATGCACACAATACCCCCAGGGGGTATGAATCGCAATGAAAGAGGCTCCGGACGGCAGTTGCTGTCCGGAGCCTCCTTGCCCCTTTCGGAGAGGGCGAAACGCTAGGCGCTCTTGCCGAAGTAGTCGGCGCCTCCCACGTACTCGGTGTGGCCGCTTTCGACGTCGGCGGTCACCATCTTGGCCACCTCGGCCGCGAACTCTTCCACCGAGTACAGCTTGCCGGCTTCCGCACGGCGGGCCTCGATTGCACCCGGGTTGGAGCGGTCGAGGAGGGTCGCGGTGACGGTGCCCTCGATCATGTCGCCGGAGACGACCACGAGGGAGATGCCCTTGTCCTCAAGGCTCGGCAGCAGCTCGCGCAGAGCCAACTCACCGGCGCGCTTGCTGCGTGCCACCGGCTCGTATTCCGGCATGGTGGGGACGGTGTCGATGAAGTGGGCCTGGTGGCTGGTCACGAAGACCACACGGGAGCCTTCGCCCATGAGCGGGACGGCCGCGTTGAGCATGTTCAGCTGCGCGTCGCGGTTGAGCTTGAGGGCGTAGTCCTCCCCCATGCCTGACTCCATGCCGCCGGAGGCGTTCAGGACCAGGACGTCGAGGGAGCCGAACTCTTCCATCGCCGCGCTGGCCAGTGCGTGCACGCCCTCCACCGTGGTCAGGTCGGCGCCCACGGCCACGGCACGGCCGCCGGCCTCCTGGATTCCAGCCACGACCTTGTTGGCCCGGGGGGCCTTCTGGCGGTAGTTGACGACGACGGCGGCACCCTCGCCTGCGAGGATCTTGGCAACCTCGGCGCCAATGCCTCGCGACGATCCGGTGACGATTGCGGTCTTGTTATCGAGCAGTCCCATTCGAGCTCCTTTTGTTCATGACGTCCAAAATAGTGTGGGTCCGGTATCCATCATGCCAGCGCAGGGCCGTTTTCCTGTTGTGGGCTTTCCACAAAAGGGGCGGCGCGGAATCGGGGCAGGAGGACCGGCGGTGGATGCGCGGACTCGGCTTAGTGGCCCATGCCCAGGCCGCCGTCGACCGGGATGACTGCGCCGGAGATGTAGGCGGCTTCGTCGCTGGCGATCCAGCGCACCACGTTGGCGACCTCGGTGGCTTCGGCGAAACGGCCGGCGGGGATGCTTGCCAGGTAGCTCTTCTGGGTTTCCTCGGGAAGCTCGGCGGTCATATCGGTGTTGATGAAGCCCGGTGCCACCACGTTTGCGGTGATGCCGCGGCTGCCGAGTTCGCGGGTCAGGGAGCGGGCGATGCCCACCAGGCCGGCCTTGGAGGCGGAGTAGTTGATCTGGCCCGGTGCGCCGTACAGGCCGGAAACAGAGGAGATCAGGACCACGCGGCCCTTGCGCAGGCGGATCATGCCCTTGGAGGCCCGCTTGATCACGCGGAACGCTCCGGTGAGGTTGGTGTCGATCACGGAGGTGAAGTCGTCTTCGCTCATCCGCAGGAGCAGGGTGTCCCTGGTGATGCCGGCGTTGGCGACTAGCACCTCCACCGGGCCGTGGGCGGCTTCGACTTCCTTGAACGCAGCATCCAGCGACGCCTCGTCCGTCACGTCGGCGCGGACGCCGAGGATGCCTTCGGGCAGGGGGGATTCGCTGCGGTAGGTCACGGCCACCTTGTCTCCGTTGGCAAGGAACGCCTCGGCGATGGCCAGGCCGATTCCGCGGTTGCCACCGGTGATGAGTACGCTCCGGCCGTTTGCTGTTTCAGACATGCTCTGTGCTCCGTGATCCCGCGGCAGGAAGTTGCCGCACTGTGAAGAAGGATGTTTTCCCGGATCGATCTTAGCCGCGGGCCGGCGCCCGCGCGGAAAGGCATACCGGCCGGCCGCGGACGTGACGGCGCCGGCGCAGTTTGGGCGCCAAGTGCCGTGGTGAGAGAATTGGATAGAGCATTTGGAGCGTGGTGAACAAGCTGTGACAAGACATGACCGCCCCGTGGACCGGGAACCCGGGGACCCGGCGCCGGATTCCGCGTACCCGGAAGTCCACAGCATCACCGACGCCGCAGCCGCGCATTCGGAAGACATGCGCGAACGGATGATCAAGTACGCGGTGGCCATGGGCATCCGCATGGTGTGCATCATTCTCATTTTCGTGGTGGATGGCTGGTTCAAGCTCGTTGCGGTGGCGGGGGCGGTCTTCCTGCCGTGGATTGCGGTGGTCATCGCGAACGGCAGCGACAAGGCCGAGGTGCACAGCGACGCGTTGCTGGACTACGTTTCCGCGGCCGAACTGGAAGGCACGGACCGGGTGCAGGAATCAGGCAGAGCAGAGGAAGCGGAGACAGAGCAGCCGATGACCATCCTGGAAGGCGAAATCGTCGACGACAACGACAGGCCGGACCCCAACGCCACGCCCGAAGACGGCCGCGGGCAGGCGGCGTCGTGAGCCTGCTTTTCCCCGGCTCCGCGTCGGCTGGCCCTGAGGGTGCCCCGGCCATCTGTTCCCGCAAGGCCTGCCGTGCCGAAGCGAGCTGGCAGTTGCTCTGGAACAACCCGCGCATCCATACGCCTGAGCGGCGGAAGGTGTGGCTCTCCTGCTCCGAGCACCGCGGCTGGCTGGAGGACTACCTGCAGACCCGCGGGCTGTGGAAGGAAACCGTCCCCTTCATCCCGGAGGCGGCACCCTCGGCCCCGGCACAGGACGGAAACAGCTGAATGTACCGCTTCCTCTTCTCCAGCAAATGGCTGGGATATTTCGTCCTGGCGCTGATTTTCGCCGCCGGCTGCGTTCTCCTGGGGCGCTGGCAGATGGACCGCCGCGCCGAAACCCTGGCCGAGATCAACCGGGTGGTCAGCAACTACTCGGCCACCCCGATCCCGTTCAGCGAGGCGAAGGCCCAGTTCCAGTCCCTGGATCCGGAAAAGGAATGGACCCAGGTGGAGCTCCGCGGGAGCTACGACGTGGCGGGACAGCGCGTCGTGCGCAACCGTCCGCTCAACGGCCAGCCGGGGTACGAAGTGGTGGTCCCCTTCCGGCTGGACAGCGGCGAGGCCGTGGTGGTCGACCGTGGCTGGCTGCCGATCGGAAACAAAACGCCCGGCCGGCCGGACAGCATCCCTGCCCCGCCCTCCGGCGAGGTAACCGTCGTCGTACGCATGAAACCGGGTGAAGCGAAACTGGACCGGGGAGCCGTCGAAGGCCAGCTCGCGTCCATCGACCTGCCCGCCTTCGCCACCGAACTCCCCTATCCCGTGCTGACCGGCGCCTACGGCCAGCTGGCCGGCGAAACCCCGGCCCCGGCGTCGATGCCCGTCGCCTTCCCCAAGCCGGCCACGGACGAAGGCACGCACCTGTCCTACTCCCTGCAATGGTTCGCGTTCGGCGTGCTCATGTTCGTGGGCTTCGGCTATGCCGCCCGCCAGCAGGCCCGCAATGCCCGGATCGACGCCGAAGACGAGGACGACGACTTCGGCGCGGCCGCCCGGGTCAAGGGCGCCGGCTCGAAGCCTGCCCGCAAGTCGAAGCGCCGCACATCCGAAGAAGAGGAAGACGCGATTCTCGATGCCCAGGGCTACTGACGCACACTCCGCCGGATCCCCGGAGGCAGTAGCGAACGTCAGGAACGCGCTCCTGGCCGCCGGGCTGCCGGACACGATGCAGCTTTTCAGCACGGGCGTGCCCACCGCTGCCGCAGCGGCGGAACAGCTGGGCTGCGATGTGGCCGCGATTGCCAACAGCCTGGTCTTCGAGCACGACGGCGGCCCGCTCCTGATCCTCGCCAGCGGCGCGGCACGGGTGGACACTTCGCTGGTGGCAGCCCAACTGGGCAACGGAAAGGTCCGCCGCGCCAGCCCGGACTTCGTCCTTGAGCACACCGGCCAGGAGGTGGGTGGCGTGGCCCCGGTCGGGCATCCGGAACGGATCCGGACCATCCTGGACGAATCCCTCGGGCAGCATCCGCTGCTGTGGGCGGGCGGCGGCGACCACTGCTCGATGTTCTCGATCAGCTACGCGGACCTCACCCGGATCACCGGGGCGGAGCCGTTGCGGGTGCGCTAAACCAACTGGCACTTGTTGCCGTTTTGACTGCTCAAAACGGCAACAACTGCGAGCCAGTTGGGCGGCTAGGCCAGGGTGATCAGGTCCAGGTAGTCGGAGTTCCAGAGGTCCTCGACGCCGTCGGGCAGCAGCACCACGCGCTCCGGGTTCAGCGCCTCTACAGCGCCTTCGTCGTGGCTGACCAGCACGACGGCGCCCCTGTAGTTGCGCAGCGCGCCGAGGATTTCGGCGCGGCTGGCCGGGTCCAGGTTGTTGGTCGGTTCGTCCAGCAGCAGGACGTTCGCGCTGGAGGCCACGATGGTGGCCAGGGCCAGGCGCGTCTTTTCACCGCCGGAAAGCACGCCGGCCGGCTTGTCGACGTCGTCGCCGGAGAACAGGAACGAACCGAGGATGCCGCGGACTTCGGAGTCCTTCATGTCCGGGGCCGACGAGCGCATGTTCTCCAGGACGGTCCGCTCGTGGTCCAGGGTTTCGTGTTCCTGGGCGTAGTAGCCCACCTTCAGCCCGTGCCCCGGAATGATGTCCCCGGTATCGGGCTTGTCGACGCCGGCCAGCATCCGCAGCAGGGTGGTCTTGCCGGCACCGTTGAGGCCCAGGATGACCACCTTTGAGCCGCGGTCGATCGCGAGGTCCACGTCGGTGAAGATTTCGAGTGAACCGTAGGACTTGCTCAGGCCTTCGGCAGTGAGCGGAGTCTTGCCGCAGGGCGCGGGCTCCGGGAAGCGGAGGGCCGCCACGCGGTCCTGCTCGCGGACGGCCTCCAGCCCGCTGAGGAGCCGTTCGGCGCGCTTGGCCATGTTCTGCGCAGCGACGGCCTTGGTGGCCTTGGCGCGCATCTTGTTGGCCTGGTCGATCAGCACCTGGGCCTTCTTCTCGGCGTTGGCACGTTCGCGCTTGCGGGCGCGCTCGTCGGTTTCGCGCTGCTGCAGGTACCGCTTCCAGCCCATGTTGTAGTAGTCGATCTGGGCCCGGTTGGCGTCCAGGTGGTAGACCTTGTTCACCGTGGCTTCGAGGAGCTCCACGTCGTGGCTGATGACAATCAGTCCGCCCTGGTGGCCCTTCAGGAAGTCCCGCAGCCAGGAGATCGAGTCGGCGTCGAGGTGGTTGGTCGGTTCGTCCAGGAGCAGGGTCTCGGCGTCCGAGTACAGGATCCGGGCGAGCTCGACGCGGCGGCGCTGGCCGCCGGAGAGGGTCTTAAGCGGCTGGTTGAGGATGCGCTCCGGGAGCGCCAGGTTCGAGGAAATGGCAGCGGCTTCGGCTTCGGCCGCATAGCCGCCGCCGGCCAGGAACTCCGCCTCCAGGCGGTCGTAGCGGGCCATCGCCTTGCGCTGCACGGCGGCGTCCTCGCTGGACATTTCGGTTTGGGCCTTCTTCAGCTTCCCGACGACGATATCGAGGCCGCGGGCCGAAAGGATCCGGTCCCGGGCGAGCTGCTCCATGTCCGGGGTGCGGGGGTCCTGCGGCAGGTAGCCGATCTCGCCGCTGCGGGTCACCTTGCCTGCAGCGGGCAGCCCCTCACCGGCGAGGACCCGGGTGAGCGTCGTCTTGCCGGCACCGTTGCGGCCCACCAGCCCGATCTTGTCCCCCTTGTCCACCCTGAAGTTGACCTGGTCCATCAGCAGGCGGGCGCCGGCGCGGAGTTCGAGTTCCTGGACGGTGATCAATTCTTCGGATGCCTTTCAACGGGGACGCCACGGCACGTCGAAGTTGCCGGCGGCGGAGAAGACCGCGAACGCGGCCCGTCCAAGTCTACCGGCCCGGCCGGGCGCAGCCGTGCAGACGGAACCGGTCCACGCCCGGCCTTTTGTACACAGCCTGACAAAGGGGCCGCCTGCTGCTTGTCCGAAGCCTCCAAAAACGGCGGCGCCCCGCGCAACTACGCTCGAAACAGGGGAACCCGCCCGCACCAGGCCTTAACCGACAGGACCGCAATGAGCCAGAACACCGCCACCCGCCCGCAGGCGCGCAAGCAATGGAACGCCACCGATCTTGGGCTGGTCGCCGTCTTCGCCGCTCTCGTGGCCGCGGCCGCCTTCGTCCCCGGCGTCCCGATGGGCGTGCTCGGCGTGCCGATCACCATCCAGACCCTCGCCGTCATGCTCACCGGCCTGGTGCTGGGCGCCGGGCGCGGTTTCGCCGCCGTCGGGCTGTACGTCCTCCTGGGCCTTGCCGGACTGCCGATCTTCAGCGGCGGGCGCAGCGGCCTGGGCATCCTTGCAGGGCCCTCGGCCGGCTACATCATCGCCTTCCCGCTGGCCGCCGCCGCGGCGGGCTGGCTGGCCGCCGTCGTCGTCCGCCGCACCGTCAAGTACCGCGCCGTGTTCTTCTTCGCCGCCGCCATGGTGAGCAGCATCGTGCTGGTCCACGGGCTCGGCGTGCTGGGCATGATGGTCAACGGCAAGCTGGACTTCGGCAAGGCGTTCCTCGCCGACCTCGTCTACTATCCCGGCGATATCATCAAGAACGTCCTGGCCGCGGTCATCGCCGTCTCGCTGCACAAGGCATTCCCGGACCTGCTGGTCCGCCGCGTCAAGTAGCGCGCGTCGAAGCAACCCAAGGACAGCATGATTGAACTGAAGGACGTTTCAGTCCGCGTCATCGTTGATGGCCAGGATGCGCCGAAGACACTGCTCGACCGCGTGGACCTGGAACTCACCGAGCGCCGCATCGGCGTGATCGGCGCCAATGGCTCGGGCAAGTCCACCCTGCTGCGGCTGCTCAATGGCCTGGTGCTGCCCAGCCAGGGAAGCGTCCGCGTCAACGGTGCCGGCACGGAGGAGCAGGGGCGCAAGGTCCGCAGCCAGGTGGGCTTCGTCTTCACCGATCCGCTCTCCCAACTGGTGATGCCCACAGCGCGCGAGGACGTGGAGCTGTCCCTGCGCCGGAGCGTGAAGAACGCAGCCGAGCGCGGTGCCCGGGCAGAGTCGGTGCTGGGCCGCTTCGGCCTGCTGCACCTGGCGGACCAGAGCATCTACGAGCTCTCCGGCGGGGAGCGGCAGCTGCTTGCCCTCGCCGCCGTGCTGGCCGTCGACCCGGCGGTGCTCGTCCTGGATGAGCCTTCCACGCTGCTGGACCTGCGCAACAAGGAGCTGCTCCGCCGCACCGTCGCAGGCCTGCCACAGCAGGTCATCATGTCCACGCACGACCTCGGGCTGGCCCTCGACATGGACCGCGTCCTGGTGGTGGACAACGCAATGATCGTGTTCGACGGCGGCCCGGCTGCCGCCGTCGAACATTACCGGGCGCTGTGCGCGGCGTCGTTCGAGGACGCCCCGTGAGGGGCCACGGCTTCCTCCTCGCCAACCACGTGCCGGGGAACTCGCTGCTCCACCGGACGCCGTTGTGGGCGAAGTTCCTGCTGGTGGCGGGGTGCGGGGGCGCGTCCTTCCTGATCGTCGACTGGCTGGTCTCCGCCGGGGTGTTCGCGGCGATGTGCGGGCTGTTCCTGCTCAGCGGCGCCGGAGTGCGGCGCTTGCTCCGCGCTCTGTGGCTGATGGCCCCCGTGCTGCTGCTCATCGGCCTGTTCCAGTGGTGGCAGCTCGGCGGCCCGACGGCGGCGCGGATCGTCCTGAACGTGCTGGTGTGCGTTGTGGCGGCGTCGGTGCTGACCGCCACCACACCCGTCCAGGAGCTGCTCGACGGCGTCGCCGGCCTGGCCCGGCCCTTCCGCCGTTTCGGGGCCGACCCGGAACGCTTCGCCCTGACCATCGCCGTGATGCTGCGCAGCATCCCGTTCATCGCGGGGACCTTCGCCGATGTGCGGGACGCCGCGCGGGCCCGGGGCCTGGAACGCAACCCGCGGGCCCTGGTGCTGCCGGTGTTCATCTCCACCGTGGCCTACGCCCGGCAGACCGGCGACGCCCTGGCCGCCCGGGGACTTGGCGACGCCGAAGACTAGAACCGCATGTACCGGAAGAGCGCCGCTGTTCCCATGCCGCCGGCGATGCTGATCATGGCCAGGGCCAGAGGATCGCGGCCCGGGTTCTCTTGTGCCGCCAGCCGCGCCTGCGCCAGCAGCCGGGTGACGAGGACCGCGCCCGAGGCGCCGTAGCCGTGGCCCAGGGCGAGGGCGCCGCCGTCGAGGTTGGCCCGTTCCGGATCGATCCCCAGAGCGTCGAGGCAGGCGATCGCCTGGGCGGCGAATGCTTCGTTGAATTCCACGAGATCCACCTCCGCGGCCTTCATCCCGTCCCGTTCGAGCAGCCGCGCCGCCGCGGCGGCCGCTCCGACGCCCAGGAGTTCCGGATCGACGCCGGCGGTGTCGCTGCCGAGTACGAGCAGTGCGCCCGGGACGCCGAGTTCGCGGGCCCGGCGCAGCGAGGTGATGACGACGGCGCAGGCGGCGTCGGCGTCGAAGCAGGAATTACCGGCGGTGACGGTTCCTTCCGGAACGAAAGCGGGTGGGAAGCGCCTCAGCACCGCAGCGCCAAGCGCGCGGCGGGGACCGTCGTCGGACGCCACCGTTGTCCCGGCCACGGCCACGGGCAGGATCTCACCGTCGAAGCGCCCGGCCTCCCGCGCCGCAATCGCGCGCTGGTGGCTGCGCAGGGCGAAACCGTCCTGTCGTTCCCGGCTGATCCCGTGCTTGCGGGCCACGTTCTCCGCCGCGACGCCCATGTCCGGGTCCCCGAACTGCGGGGGCACGAAGCGCGCCCGGGTGTAGAACTCGGGGGCCTCCTCCGGGGTCCGGCCCGGGTAGGCGCGCAGCGGGGCGGTGCTGATGCTCTCCACCCCGCCTGCGAGGTAGATGCCGTCCCCGCCGGCGGCGAGCAGGCGGGATGCCAGCGCGATCGCGTCCAGCCCCGAGCCGCACTGCCGGTCCACCACCATGCCCGGCACGCTGACGGGCAGGCCTGCCAGCAAGGCGGCATGGCGGGCCAGGTTTCCACCACCGCCCACGGCGTTGCCGATCAGCACATCGCATACCTGTTCCCCTGCGATACCGGTGGTGTCCAGCAGCGAACGCAGCACGGGGGCCAGGAGTTCTTCGGCGCGCAGGGACTTCAGCTGCCCGCCGGCGCGGCAGACCGGGGTGCGGAGGGCTGCGATGATGACCGGCTGCAGCGAGGGATCGGCCGGCACGCCGGGCTCAGCCAAGGGGGCGTGCCCGGGGGTCATTGTCCGCGATCCATTCCAGGAGCACCCGGCGGCTGACCTTGCCGCGGTCCGTCACGGGAAGTTCGCTGAGCAGGTAGTACTGCAGGGGACGCTTCTCGCGGGCCAGCAGCCCATCCAGTCCGGTGCGGATCTGGGTGGCAGTGACAGCCCCGAAAGCCGGCAGGATCCCGGCGACCACGCGCTGGCCACGGAGTTCGTCCGGCATGCCTGCCGCGACCGCGGCGGAGACGCCGGGCACCGCTGCCAGTGCCAGTTCCACCTCATGCGGATAGACGTTCCGTCCGGCGGACAGGATCATGTCCGAACGGCGGCCCAGGATGTGCAGCACCCCGTGCTCGAGGTAGCCCTGGTCCCCCACGGTGTACCAGTCGCCGAAGGAGCGCAGCGCATGCCCGTCGTCGCCCCAGAGATACCCGTTGGACACCATGCCGCTGCGTACGCAGATGTTGCCGTGCCCGCCCGCCGCCATTTCCGCGCCGGCGTCGTCCCGGATGGAGAGTTCGACGCCGGGGAAGGGTCCGCCGATTCCAGTACCTCCGGCGTCGAGCGGCTCCCCCGCGGCCAGGCAGGTGCCGGAGACGAAGCTGAGTTCGGAGGCGCCGTAGTACTCGTAGATTGCGGCGTTCGGGGCCCAGCGGCGGGCCGCCTCAAGCGTGCGGGCGTCGAGCTTCGAGCCGGCGCAGATGATGCTGCGGATCCCGGAGGCGTCCACGCAGCCGGCCAGGCCGCGTTCACTGAGCAGCCGCAGAACGGTGGGGGTAAGGACCAGGCGGGTGACGCCGTCGTGCGTAATCGCCGCGTGCGCATCGCCCACGTCGAAGGTCTCCAGGGTGTGGAAAGCTGCCCCGGCGTAGAGACATTCGGACAATGCGTACAAGTTCAGGCTCGCGGCCAGGGGGCCAGGAGCGAGGGTGACGTCGTCCTGATGCAGGCCGAAGAACTCGACGGAGGCGTCGAAGGAGAGCTGCCAGGACCGTCGCGAGCGGGTGAAAGCCTTGGGCACAGAGGTGGTGCCGGAGGTCAGGCCCACCAGGAAGTCCGAGTCCGGCGGTCCGTCAAGCAGCTCGGCGCCGTCCGACATCCCGCCGCCGGGGCCAATCCGCCGGGACACTTCTTCGATCAGCGGCGCCGGCCAGAGCGGGTCCAGCACGGCGCAGCACCGCAGGCCCGCGACGGCGGCGGCAAAGGACACTACGAACTGCAGTGAGTTGCTTTCCGCCAGCACCGTGGTGGCAGGGGTTTCGCCCAGACGCAGCGTCGCATCGTCGCGCAACTGCGCCCAGGTCAGCCGCTTCCCGCCCACAGCGACGGCAGTATCGTCTGGACGGTCATCGGCCCAGAGCTGAAGCTTGTTCAGGAAAGGCACCAGTGTATTTTAGCTTCCGCGACCCCTTGCCCGCCCTCCGTGACGTCCTATGGTTGGGACTATGAGTTTCAATGACGGAGCGGAGCTGGATCCCAGCCAGGTACAGGACCGCCGCGGGGGCGGCGCGGGTCGCGGAGTAAAGATCGGCGGCGGCATCGGCGGCGGCATTGTCGCCCTGATCCTGGTGCTGCTGGGGGTCAATCCACAGATCCTCGAAGGCATCACCGGAAGCGGCCAGCCACCCGCGATCGGCCCCGGCACCACGCAATCCTCCGGGGGGACCCAGGAGTGCCGTACCGGTGCGGACGCCGACAAGCGCCTGGATTGCCGCATCCTCGGCACGGTCAACAGCCTCAACAGCTTCTGGCCGGCGTACCTCGCCGACTACCAGGTGAAGTACCCGCGTCCGCAGGCGGTGATCTTCAGCCAGGCCACCTCCACCGCTTGCGGCACGGCCACCAGCGAAGTCGGCCCCTTCTACTGCCCGGCGGACCGCACTGCCTACTTCGATCCGGGCTTCTTCCAGGAGCTTGTGGACCGCTTCGGTTCCTCGGGTGGTCCGCTTGCCCAGGAGTATGTGGTGGCCCACGAATTCGGGCACCACGTCCAGAACCTGCTCGGCAACCTGGACCGGGCGCAGGAGGACCCGCAGGGGCCGCAGTCCGGCGCGGTCCGTGTGGAACTGCAGGCCGATTGCTACGCCGGGCTGTGGGCACGCCACGCGAGCACGGCGAAGGATCCGGACACCGGCCAGCCCTTCCTCGATCCGCTCACAAAGCAGGACCTGGCCGATGCACTATCCGCCGCCTCCGCCGTCGGCGATGACCGCATCCAGGAAGCCGCCACGGGCAGGGTCTCCCCCGAGGCCTGGACCCATGGCTCAAGTGCCCAGCGGCAAAAGTGGTTCGGCCAGGGCTACAACACCGGCGACATCACCAAGTGCGACACCTTCGCGGTCGCCCGGCCTTAGGCTGCGGCCGCAAATGTCGGGCCCGGCGCTCCCGGCTCGGCTTACGCCCGCGCGGGCCGGAGGTGTTCCTGGCACCCCACCGCGTAGGCCTCCCGTAGCCACGCCGCAAGTTCGGCGTCGACCTCGGAAGGATCGGTCAGGCGGACGGTGTGGATGTGCGTGTATGGCGTCAACGATTCGATCTTGTGGAACCGTGGAGATTCGGCCCTCCGTGTGAGCCAGAAGTCCACATCGAGCCAGCGCTTCCTGGGCCGCGCCCCGCAAAACCGGACCCTGACCATGAAGGCAATGCGATCCGCGTAAGGCACCAGCGTGACCGGGCCGAAGGTCTCAACGGTCCGGCGCACAAGGGTGAAGAGTTCCCGGGTGGTGTCCGGCATGCCGAGGAACGCCTCTTCCAGGGAGTTGTCGACGCACGAGTGGTACATGTTCCGCGTGACAAAGCTGCGGCCGCAGGAGGGACATTTCCACAGTTCCCTGCCCGTGCGCGTGCCCGGCGGCGGGACTGTCCGCCCGAGCACCTGCGCCACGATCTGCCCGGCCCTCCGCTCCCTCGACCCGGGAGTCCTTGCGCCTTCGAGGAAGCGGACCAGCTCCCGCCGCTGGGAGGCTGGAAGGAGGTCCCAGGCCGCTTCGGCACCGGCAGCCGCTCCGAGGGCGCTGGCCAGGTCGGAAGGAGTATCGGACCCTTGCGGGCCGAGGGGCTGTACTTCGAGGGAGACGGTGTCGCCGAGGCGCACCCCTGCGGCCCCGCGGACCCCGCCGGGAAGGTACAGAATGTGCCCGCCAGCCCCCACCGGCACCAGCGTGGCGTGGAATTCGGCGGCCGATTCCGCACCGGCGAGCCGCGCACTCACCCGGATGCGTCCGGCGTCGGCAAAGGGCAGTAATTCCTTGCTGACCGTATCCGGAACCCCGACGAGGGAATTTTGCCCGCGCTGTTCCACCAGTGCATTGAAGTGGACCATGCACCCATTATCGCCCGGGATGGTTGCGATCGACGGGGGTACGACGACGGCCGGCCACCTTTCGGTGGCCGGCCGTCGTTACCAGCAGGATCTGCCGGGGGATCAGATGTTGAAGCCGAGGGCCCGCATCTGGTCCTTGCCGTCGTCGGTGATCCGCTCGGGACCCCATGGCGGCATCCAGACCCAGTTCAGGCGCCAGTCGTCC
The DNA here is from genome assembly GCF_056279005.1 of Arthrobacter sp. TE26545. The sequence goes on along the minus strand of NZ_JBWBQM010000001.1, from coordinate 1,918,875 downwards.
ACGACGCCGTCGAGGGCTTTGCCGACCTGTTCCTCGAGGACATCGGTCAGCGGGCAGGCCGCCGTGGTGAGTGTCATGTCAATGAGCAGGGCACCGTCCTCGTCGGAGTACTTCAGACCGTAGAGCAGCCCAAGGTCAACGACATTGACGCCCAGCTCGGGGTCGATGACGTCCTTGAGCGCTTCCTCGACATCCTCGAGGCTCGTGCGCGCCGCTTTGATTTCGGTCATAAGGTGATCCTAACTAGGCCTGAACGGCAGGCGCAACGGCGACGCCTGCGCCGTCGACGTAGCGGTCGTAGCCTTCTTCTTCGAGGCGGTCGGCCAGTTCCGGGCCGCCCTCTTCCACAACCTTGCCGTCGACGAAGACGTGGACGAAGTCCGGCTTGATGTAGCGCAGGATGCGGGTGTAGTGGGTAATGAGCAAGGTGCCCATGTTGCCCGTCGAGTGTGCACGGTTGACGCCTTCGGAGACGACCTTCAGGGCGTCGACGTCGAGGCCGGAGTCGGTCTCGTCGAGGACAGCGAACTTCGGCTTGAAGAGCTCAAGCTGCAGGATCTCCACACGCTTCTTTTCGCCGCCGGAGAAGCCTTCGTTGACGTTGCGCTGGGCGAAGTCGGCGTCGATGCGCAGTTCCTGCATGGCGGCCTTGACGTCCTTGGTCCAGGTGCGCAGGGCGGGGGCTTCGCCGTCGATCGCGGTCTTGGCGGTGCGCAGGAAGTTCGTCATGGTGACGCCCGGAACTTCCACGGGGTACTGCATGGCCAGGAAGACGCCGGCGCGGGCTCGCTCGTCGACGCTCATCTCCAGGACGTTTTCGCCGTCCAGGGTGATGCTGCCGCTGGTCACGGTGTAGCGCGGGTGGCCGGCAATCGTGGAGGCAAGGGTGGACTTGCCCGAACCGTTCGGACCCATGATCGCGTGGGTCTCGCCGGTCTTGATGGTCAGGCTGACGCCCTTCAGGATCTCTTTGGTGCCCTGCTCAGTCTCGATGCTGACGTGCAGGTCCTTGATCTCAAGAGTTGACATGCTCTTCTTTCTTTCGTTCGTAAAGTCTCAGATACCGGGGCGCTCAGTAGTGGTGTACCGGGGCGCCGTTCACAACGTTGCTCACGTCCACGTAGACGTCGTCGCCGTCGAAACTGACGGCGAAGACGGGGACGGGATCGTAGGCAGGAAGCTGGAGCGGTTCTCCGCTGCGCAGGTCGAACTGGGAACCGTGGCCCCAGCATTCGATGGCGCAACCTTCGATTTCTCCCTCGGCGAGGGAGATATCCGCGTGCGAGCAGGTGTCCCCGATGGCGTGTATTTCGCCCATCGAGTCCTTCACGATGGCTACCGGGTAGTCGCCGATGAGGATACGCAGCGCCTGCTTGACCTGGATGTCGTTGGCGTTGCACACCAGCTCGCCCTGGGGCAATTCACTCATGGTCCGTTCCTGCCTGGCCGGTCTAGTTCTCGACCGCGGAGAGTTCGCGCTCGACGGCGTCCGTCAGGCGCTCTTCCAGGGCAGGAACCTTGATCTTCTGGATGATTTCGTTGAGGAAGCCACGCACCACGAGGCGCCGCGCAATATCTTCGGGGATGCCGCGTGCCATGAGGTAGAACAGGTGCTCGTCGTCGAAGCGGCCCGTGGCGCTGGCGTGGCCAGCACCCTCGATGAGCCCGGTTTCGATTTCGAGGTTCGGCACGGAGTCCGCGCGGCAGCCGTCGGTCAGCACCAGGTTCTGGTTCTTCTCGTAGCTGTCGGTGCCCTCGGCCTGCTTCTGGATCAGGACGTCGCCGACCCACACGGTGTGGGCGTCCCTGCCCTGCAGCGCGCCCTTGTACAGGACGTTGGACTTGCAGTTCGGCTGCGAGTGGTCAACGAAAGTGCGGTGCTCAAGGTGCTGGCCGGCGTCGGCGTAGTACAGGCCGAAGAGTTCGACCTCACCGCCGGGGGCGGCAAAGCGGGCCGTCGGAGTCACACGCACGACGTTGCCGCCGAGGCTGACTACGATGTGCTTGAACTTGGCGTCGCGGCCGATCTTGGCCTGCTGCGAGGAAGCATGGACGGAATCGTCGTTCCATTCCTGCAGGGAGACGACCGTGAGTTCGGCGCCGTCTTCGAGGACGATTTCAACGTTCTCGGACACCACCGCCGTACCCTCGTGGCCGAGGACAACCATGGCCTTGGAGAACTTCTCGGCAACAATCACCACGTGCTGGGCGGAAGCCTCGGAGCCCTGGCCGGCCAGGACCACGGTGACTTCGTTTTCAAGAGTGGTCTCGGCCGAAACCGTGATGACGGTGGCTTCCTTAAAGTTGGCCCAGGCGTTGGCCGAGACCCGGTCTTCGGGGATGCCCGCGGAACCGACGCGCTTGTCGTCGCGGCCCACGGTCTCGACCGTGACGCCGTCGGGCGCGGTCACGCTGACGGCCGGGGCGGCACCGGTGAGGGCCTCCGTGTGGAGTCCGCGCAGGCGGCGCAGCGGGGTGAAGCGCCAGTCTTCTTCCAGGCCGGTCAGTGCCTTGAAGTCCTCAAGCGTGTAGGAGGTCAGGCGCCCGGCGCGCGAGCTGTCCGGGACGCCGACTCCGCCGCCATGCGAGTGGCCCTTGGCGGAGCTGCCGGCGAGCGGACCGGACGACGGCGCCGCGACGGTGCCGTCTGCGTTGATCGGCGAGAGGTTCTCGCCTTCCTCGGTGAACCCGTTGATGAACGGCTGGGCGGAGGGCGCGCCGATGCGCGCCTTTTCAGTAGTGGTCTCAGTCATCGTTAACCGACGGATCCTTCCATCTGCAGTTCAATCAGGCGGTTCAGCTCGAGAGCGTATTCCATGGGCAATTCGCGGGCGATCGGCTCGATGAAGCCGCGCACGATCATCGCCATGGCCTCGTCCTCGGGCAGGCCGCGGGACATCAGATAGAAGAGCTGCTCTTCGCTGACGCGGGAAACGGTTGCCTCGTGGCCAAGCACAACGTCATCCTCGCGGATGTCGATGTACGGGTAGGTGTCCGAGCGGGAAATGGTGTCCACCAGGAGGGCGTCGCAGCGCACGGTGTTGGCCGAGTGCTTTGCGCCTTCACGGATCTGGACCAGGCCGCGGTAGGCGGCGCGGCCGCCGCCGCGGGCCACCGACTTGGAGATGATGGAGCTCTTCGTGTTCGGAGCGATGTGGACCATCTTGGAGCCGGTGTCCTGGTGCTGGCCCTCGCCGGCGAAGGCGATGGACAGGGTTTCGCCCTTGGCGTGCTCGCCCACCAGGTACACGGCCGGGTACTTCATGGTCACCTTGGAGCCGATGTTGCCGTCGATCCATTCCATGGTGGCGCCTTCTTCGCAGATGGCGCGCTTGGTGACCAGGTTGTACACGTTGGTGGACCAGTTTTGGATGGTCGTGTAGCGGACGCGGGCGCCCTTCTTCACGATGATCTCGACGACGGCCGAGTGCAGGGAGTCCGAAGTGTAGATCGGCGCGGTGCAGCCTTCGATGTAGTGGACGTAGGAGTCCTCGTCGGCGATGATCAGGGTGCGCTCGAACTGGCCCATGTTTTCCGTGTTGATGCGGAAGTAGGCCTGGAGCGGGATTTCCACGTGGACGCCCTTGGGCACGTACACGAAGGAACCGCCGGACCACACGGCAGTGTTCAGGGAGGCGAACTTGTTGTCGCCCACCGGAATGACGGTGCCGAAGTATTCCTGGAAGATTTCCGGGTGTTCCTTCAGGGCGGTGTCGGTGTCGAGGAAGATCACGCCCTGCTTCTCCAGGTCCTCACGGATCTGGTGGTACACGACCTCGGATTCGTACTGGGCGGCGACGCCGGCCACCAGGCGGTTGCGTTCGGCTTCCGGGATGCCCAGCTTCTCGTAGGTGTTGCGGATGTCCTCGGGCAGGTCTTCCCAGGAAGCGGCCTGCTTCTCGGTGGAACGCACGAAGTACTTGATGTTGTCGAAGTCGATGCCGGAGAGGTCCGCACCCCAGGTGGGCATGGGCTTCCGGTCGAAGTACTTCAGGCCCTTCAGGCGCAGGTCGAGCATCCATTCCGGTTCGCTCTTCTTTGCCGAGATATCGCGGACGACCTCTTCGTCCAGGCCACGGCGTGCGTTTGCACCGACATCGTTCTTGTCGGCCCAGCCGTACTCGTAGTTGCCGATGCCATGCAGCTCGGGATTCTTTTCCAGAATCTCCGAGATCACAGTGCCGTCAGCTACCGCTTTCTCCGCTATTTGGTCCGTCATTACGGCCTTCCTTGCTGATTGTTTGATTCTTCACGGGGCGCGACCCGGCCTTCGGGAGAAATAGTGTTCTCCTTCACGGCGGGCCTGCCGGTAGGTATATGGGTGGTGCAGACGTGTCCGCCCCGGGCGAGGGTGGAAAGCCTGCGGACGTCGACGCCGATCAGCCGGGAAAAAACGTTGGTTTCAGCGTCGCAGAATTCGGGGAAGTCGGCCGCCAGGTGCTGGATCGGGCAGTGTCCCTGGCACAGCTGCACACTCGACAGGGATGCGGGCAGCGGGGCCTTGCTTTCAATGGAAGCTGCCGAGGCGACGTATCCGTCGCGGCTCAGGGCTTTGGACAGGGCCATGGCGCGGGCGGTGATGTCGCTGCCGGCCGAATCGATCTCAGGGGCGTAGCGCTGTTCCATGTCCGCGAAGCGCTCGACGGCGAAGTCCCGCACGGCGTCGTTGCCGGCCAGTTCCTTCAGTCGGCGCAGCGCGGTGCCTGCGATGTTGAGGTAGTCGTCGCCGATCTTCGACTGGCCCTGGGAGCTCAGCACGTAGCGGCGTGCGGGACGGCCTGCGCCTGCCCCGGCTTTGGCAACCCGCTTCACCTCGATGACGCCGGAGCGTTCCAGGTGGTCGAGGTGGCGGCGGACCGCTGCGGGCGTGAAGCCAAGAAGCTCCCCAAGCTCGGCCGCACTGACAGGGCCGTGCTCCAGCACAGCGTTCAATACGCGGTCGCGCGTCCGGTCCTCCGAATCGGCGACGACGGAGGCAGCGGCCGGCGGCACCGCGACGGCGGTGCTGTGCCGCTTCGCGGGCACAGAAACAGAGCTGCTCATGGAATACACAACACAATCATGTCGTAATCTAATCCCCGCATCCAGTAAGGCAAGGCTGACCTGACGCCGGGGGGCCAGGGCGGCACCTGCACACTTGGAGCCGCCAGCTACTACTTCCCGTAGAATACTCTGGTGCGTTCCCCCGAATCCCCCGTCCTCTCGATTGAAGGACTCATCAAGGACGTCGGCCCGCTGGCCGCCCTTGACGGCAAGATGCTGCGGGTGGTCAACGGCGTCAGCCTGCATGCCGGGCGCGGGCAGGTCACCGCGCTTCTCGGTGCAAACGGTGCCGGCAAGACCACCACCCTCGAGTGCGCCCAAGGCCTCCAGAAGAGGTCCGGCGGCAGCATCCGCCTCCTGGGCGAAGACCCGGACCTGGCCGGAGCTGCCTTGCGTTCCCGCGTCGGCGTGATGCTGCAGGACGGCGGCCTTCCGCCGTCGGCCCGTCCGCTACCTCTGCTGCGCCACATCGCCGGGATGTACGCGAATCCGCTTCCGGTCGACCAGCTCGTGGAGCGGCTCGGGATCGATTCGTTCAGCCGCAGCAGCGTGCGGCGCCTTTCCGGCGGCCAGAAGCAACGCCTGGCCCTGGCGGCCGCGCTGGTCGGCAACCCGGAGGTGCTGTTCCTCGACGAGCCAAGCGCCGGACTTGATCCGCAGTCGCGCCAGATCGTCTTCGAACTCATCGCCGAACTGCGCGATTCCGGGATGGGCATCATCCTCACCACCCACCTCATGGACGACGCGCAGCGCCTGGCAGACTACGTCTACATCATCGACGCCGGCCACAACGTTGCCGAAGGAACGGTCGCCGAACTCCTGCAGCACGGCGAGCCCGGCAAGGACGGCATCGCCGAACGCACCCTGTCCTTCGACGCACCGGCGGGGCTGGACCTCCGCTCCGCGCTCGGCGCCCTGGGCGAGGGACTTGCACTTGCCGAGGACCGCGCCGGCACCTACACGGTCACGGGCGCTCTCGCCCCGGAGCATCTGGCACGGTTGACGGCCTGGTGGGCGGAGATGGGGATCATGCCGGCCTCGCTGCGGCTTGAGGCGCGCAGCCTCGAGGACGTTTTCCTGGACATCTCGGGAAGGGACATCCGATGAGCACCACTCCCGCCGACGGACTGGCGACCGCAGGGCGCACACCGTCGGCCCCGGCCCCCCTGCTCCGGCGGATCCTGCTCCAGGGAAAGTACGAAACCCTCGCCATGGTCCGCAACGGGGAGCAGCTGATCCTCGCAGTGATCCTGCCGCTCCTCGCGCTGTTCGGCCTGACTGTCACTCCGCTGCTCGACGGACTCGGGGCCCCCCGCGTGGACATCGCAGTGCCCGGCATCCTCGCCTTGTGCGCCATGTCCACCGCCTTCACCGGGCAGGGCATCGCCACCGGCTTCGACCGCCGCTACGGTGTCCTGCGCTTCCTTTCCACGACTCCCCTCGGCCGCACCGGACTCATTGCCGGCAAGATCCTGGCCGTGCTCGCCGTCCTGTCACTGCAGCTTGCGGTGGTCGGGGTGGTCGGAGCGGCCCTTGGCTGGCACCCGCGCCCCGAGGGCTGGCTGCCGGGTTTGACGATGCTCGTTCTGGGCGCCGCCGCTTTCACCGCACTGGGCCTGCTGGTTGCCGGGACCGTGCGTCCGGAGGCAACGCTTGCCATCACCAACCTGTTGTGGATCCTCCTCGGCGCCCTGGGCGGCATCGTGGTTCCGGCGGTGCGACTGCCCGCTGTCGCCAGCAACCTCGCCCACTTCCTGCCTTCAGGCGCCCTGGGCGAGGCCATGCGGGAAGCCTTCCTGCACGGCAGCTTCGCCCTGCCCCAATTGTTCGTCCTGCTGCTCTGGACCGTGGTGCCGGGCGCCGCGGCCGTCCGCTGGTTCAAATGGAATTGAGAGAACTGTGAACACGGCTTCCCGCCTCCCCGACATCATCCAGCGGCTTGCCGCCAGGCTCCCGCACCAGGTGGACAACACCGTGCGCAGGCTGGCCATGCTCTCGCTGGTGGGCCAGACCATCCTCGTGGTGACCGGCGGCGCCGTCCGCCTCACGTCTTCCGGGCTTGGCTGCCCAACGTGGCCGCGCTGCACCCATGATTCCCTGGTCAACACCCCCGAGATGGGCATCCACGGCTTCATCGAGTTCGGCAACCGCATGCTCACCTTCGCGCTTGCTGCCGTCGCCGCACTCATGCTGGTGTACCTGTGGAACCTGCGCAAGGAACGCCGGGACCTGTTCGTGCTCGCGCTGGGGCTGCTTGCCAGCATCCCGGCCCAGGCGATCATCGGCGGCATCACGGTCCTCACCCGGCTCAACCCCTGGGTGGTCGGCCTGCACTTCCTGGTCTCCATGGCCCTCGTGGTCCTTGCGACCCTGCTGGTGAACCGGGCCTACGGGCGCACCGGCCGCTTCATGGACCGCAGCCTCGCGGCACTTCCGGCGGTGACCCGCCCGGTGATGAACGCCGTCGCACTCTTCTCCGCCGCCGCCGTCATGCTTGGCGTTGCGGTTACGGGCGCCGGTCCGCATGCGGGCGACGCCAATGCCCCCCGCAATGACCTCGACTGGGACCTGGTCAGCCATATCCATGCCGTGCCCGCCTACCTGGTCACCGCAGGGACCGCCTTCGCAGTCTTCCTGGTCCTCCGCAAGGGCATCACGGGACAATTCCGCACCGCGGTGTTCCTGCTGCTCGGAGTCACCGTGCTGCAGGCCGTCATCGGCTTCACCCAGTATTACAACGGGATTCCGGCCCTCCTGGTCGGCGCGCACATGCTCGGCGCGGCGCTGCTCATGGCGGCATCCACCAACGCCGCCGACCTGGCAGGCTGCAGCCCGCGCAGCTAGCGCCCCCGCAGCCAGCCCCGGGGGCCTCGACCACCAAGGCCCGGGCCCCAAACGGAAGCGCCACCCGCCGTCCTCTACGGACTGCGGGTGGCGCTTCTTGGTATCAGCCGGAAAAGCCGGCGGGAACTTCCGCGGCGGCTCAGCCGCCCAACAGCGGACCGCCGACGAACGGGTCCACGGCCAAGGCGATAAACAGAAGGGTCAGGTAGCTGATGGAGCCGTGGAAGACCTTCATGGCGCCCTTGTTGGACACTTCGCCCTTCTGGGCGCGTTCGTACAGGGCGTGGGATTCGTACAGGAACCAGGCGCCCGCCAGGACGGCTGCAATGGTGTACACCCAGCCGGCGCCGCCCAGCGGAACCATCAGCAGCGAGCAGGCCACCATGGCCCAGGCGTAGAGCACCACCTGCACGGAAACCACCTTGGCTCCGGCGATCGCGCCGAGCATGGGGACGTTCGCCTTGCGGTAGTCCTCGCCGTAACGCATGGACAGCGGCCAGTAGTGCGGCGGCGTCCACAGGAAAATGACCATGAAAAGTACGACGGCGGGCCACCCCACCGTGTTCGTCACGGCGGACCAGGCGATAAGCACGGGGAAGCAGCCGGCGGCGCCGCCCCACACGATGTTCTGCGCGGTGCGGCGCTTGAGGATCATGGTGTAGATGACGACGTAGAAGACGATGGCGGCGAGGCCGAGCCAGGCGGACAGCGGGTTGGCGCCGAACCAGAGGATGGCGATAGCCGCCGCGCCAAGGATCCAGCCGAACACCAGCGCCTCGCGGGGTGAGACCTCGCCCGTGACCAGGGGCCGGTTTTCGGTGCGGTGCATCAGTTTGTCGATGTCGCGGTCGATGTAGCAGTTGAAGACCCCGGCACTGCCGGCGGCGAACGCACCGCCGACGAGGGTCGCCAGGATCAGGCCAATCGACGGGAAGCCGCGCTGGGCGAAGATCATGGTGGGCAGGGTGCTCACCAGCAGGAGCTCGATGACCCGGGGCTTGGTCAGTGCCAGATACGCCTTGAACTTCCGCGAAAAACCGCTTTTCTGGATGGCGGCAGAGGCATCGAGGTTGGTATCGCTTGTGCTCACGGTGGCAGTCACTCTGTTCTGTAGCTCTTGGTGTTCCCGCGGGGCAGCAACCGCGCCGTTCCCTGCAAATCAATTCCGGGGACCGGGGTTGCGCATGCCGCTGGCGGCCTCCGAATATCATACCGTGGCCCGGATGCACAGAAGGCACCTGCGAAACACGCATGTTTCGGAATCTTCACCCCCTCCTGGGCGCCATGGTGATTCATAAATCGGAATTTTGCGGACAAATTTCGGGAATCCCACCAACAGGCCCGTTGTCTCGGGCTAAGCTGTCAGCAGATCAGCTCGTGCAGCCTTCTGAGAAAACGCATTCTCAGAAGCCAGGGTCTGGATGATAGATCAACGATTCAATGGTGAACGGCTGGTGGACACCTCGCAGCGGGCACCGTTTCCTGCTCCGCGTCTGCTGTTCACCCCCGCCGCCGTCAGCACAGAGAGGGGCTCGGTTTACGTGCCACATTTGGAAGAGCAAGAACTGACTTGGACCAGCCTGGACCAGCGTGCAGTGGACACCGTGCGTGTCCTGGCTGCCGACGCCGTTGAGAAGGTCGGTAACGGCCACCCCGGTACGGCAATGAGCCTGGCACCGGCGGCATACCTGCTGTTCCAGAAACTGATGCGCCATGACCCGAAGAACCCGGACTGGATCGGCCGCGACCGTTTCGTCCTCTCCCCGGGCCACACTTCCCTGACCCTGTACATCCAGCTGTTCCTCTCCGGCTACGGCCTGGAACTGAAGGACCTTGAGGCGCTGCGCACCTGGGGTTCGCTGACCCCCGGCCACCCGGAGTACAAGCACACCGCAGGTGTGGAGATCACCACCGGCCCGCTGGGCCAGGGCCTGGCCTCCTCGGTCGGTTTCGCCTACTCGCAGCGCCGCCAGCGCGGCCTGTTCGACGCCGATGCTCCCGCCGGCGAGTCCCCCTTCGACCACACCATCTGGGTCATCGCCTCCGACGGCGACCTGCAGGAAGGCGTGACCTCCGAGGCATCCTCGCTGGCCGGCCACCAGGAACTGGGCAACCTCGTCGTCATCTACGACGAGAACCACATCTCCATCGAAGACGACACCGACATCGCCTTCACCGAGGATGTCCTGAAGCGCTACGAAGCCTACGGCTGGCACACCCAGCGCGTGGACTGGACCAAGACCGGCGACTACGTCGAGGACGTCCAGGAACTCTACTCCGCGCTGCTGGCGGCGAAGGCCGAGACCTCCAAGCCGTCCATCATTTCGCTGCGCACCATCATCGGCTACCCGGCCCCCAAGAAGCAGAACACCGGCAAGATCCACGGTTCGGCCCTGGGCGCCGAAGAAGTTGCCGCGCTGAAGAACGTGCTGGGCTTCGACCCCGCCAAGTCCTTCCAGGTGGACGAGGACGTCCTGGCCCACGCCCGCCAGCTTGTCGAGCGCGGTGCCGCTGCCCGGACCGAGTGGCAGGCGTCCTTCGAGGAATGGCAGTCCGCCAACCCGGAGAAGGCCGCCCTGCTGGAGCGCATCGAGGCCAAGAAGCTTCCGGCCGAACTCGACGCCGCGCTGCCGGTCTTCGAAGCCGGCAAGGACGTTTCCACCCGCGCCGCCTCCGGCAAGGTCCTGAACGCGATCGGCCCGGTGCTGCCGGAACTGTGGGGCGGTTCGGCCGACCTTGCCGAGTCCAACAACACCACGATCGAAGGCTCGCCCTCCTTCATCCCGGCGTCCCGCTCCACCGACGCCTGGACCGGCAACCCCTACGGCCGGGTCCTGCACTTCGGCATCCGCGAGCACGCCGCCGCGTCGATCGTGAACGGCATCTCCCTGCACGGACGCACCCGCGCGTTCTCGGGGACCTTCCTGATCTTCTCCGACTACCAGCGCCCCGCGATCCGCCTCGGCGCGCTCATGGGCGTGCCGTCCCTGTACGTGTGGACGCATGACTCCATCGGCCTGGGCGAAGACGGCCCCACCCACCAGCCGGTGGAGCAGCTCGCCTCGCTGCGCGCCATCCCGGGCCTGGACGTCGTCCGCCCCGGTGACGCCAACGAAGTCGCCGCAGCGTGGAAGGCCATGCTGGAGAACCACGAAAACCCGGCGGGCATCGTGCTGACCCGCCAGAACATCCCCACCTACGCCCGCGGCACCGGTGAGGCGGAGGGCGATACCTTCGCTTCCACGGCCGGTGTTGCCAAGGGTGCGTACGTGCTGGCCGAGGCGTCCAAGGACGGTGCCACCGTCCCGGCGGATGTCATCCTGATCGCCACCGGTTCCGAGGTCCAGCTGGCCGTGGCGGCCCGCGAGAACCTCCAGGCCGAAGGCATCGCCGCACGCGTCGTTTCCGTGCCCTGCGTGGAATGGTTCAAGAAGCAGGACCCGGCCTACCGCGAATCCGTCCTCCCGGCAGCCGTGAAGGCCCGCGTCTCCGTCGAGGCCGGCCTGGCCCTGGGCTGGTCCGAGTTCGTCGGCGACGCCGGGCGCTCCATCAGCCTTGAACACTACGGCGCCTCCGCCGACTACAAGCGCCTCTTCAACGAGTTCGGCATCACTGCCGACGCCGTCACCGCGGCGGCCAAAGACTCCCTCGCCGGCCTCTCGGCCTGATTTCCAAGGAGAAACACAAAATGACTACTCCCACCCAGCAGCTTTCCGACGTCGGCGTTTCGATCTGGCTCGACGACCTCTCCCGTGAGCGCCTCGCCAGCGGTTCGCTGCGCAAGCTGATCGAAGAGAAGAACGTCGTCGGTGTCACCACCAACCCCTCGATCTTCCACGCGGCCATCACCTCCGGCAGCGACTACGACGCGAAGATCGCGGAAGAAGCAGCCAAGGGCGCTTCGGTGGAAGAGACCATCTTCGAGATCACCACCACCGACGTGGCCGATGCCTGTGACCTGTTCGCTCCGGTCGCCGCTGCCACCAAGGGCGTTGACGGCCGCGTGTCCATCGAGGTGGACCCCCGCCTGGCCTGGGACACCGAAGGCACCATCGCCGAGGCCAAGCACCTCTACAAGAAGGTCAACAAGGACAACGTCCACATCAAGATCCCGGCAACCGTCGAAGGCCTCGCCGCCATCACCGCCGTGCTCGGCGAGGGCATCAGCGTCAACGTGACCCTGATCTTCTCGCTGGAGCGGTACCGCGCTGTGATCAACGCCTTCCAGTCCGGCCTCGAGCTGGCCAAGGAAAACGGCCACGACCTCTCCACGATCCACTCCGTCGCTTCGTTCTTCGTCTCCCGCGTGGACACCGAGATCGACAAGCGCCTGGACGCAATCGGCACCGAGGAAGCCAAAGCCCTCAAGGGCAAGGCCGGCGTCGCCAACGCCCGCCTGGCCTTCCAGGTCTACGAGGAGCTGTTCTCCACCGAACGCTGGGCCGTGCTCGCCGAGGCAGGCGCCCTGCCGCAGCGCCCGCTCTGGGCCTCCACCGGCGTCAAGGACCCGGCCTACCCGGACACCCTCTACGTCACCGAACTGGCGGCGGCCGGCGTCGTGAACACCATGCCGGAGAAGACCCTCGAGGCCACCTTCGATCACGGCGTCGTCACAGGTGACACCATTGCGGGCAGCTACGAGGAAGCCAACGGCGTCCTCAACGCCCTCGAAGGCCTCGGTGTGTCCTACAACGACGTCGTCGCCCTGCTGGAATCCGAAGGCCTGGACAAGTTCGTAGCCTCCTGGAAGGAACTCCTCGGAGACGTCGAAGGCGCCCTCGCATCCGCACGGAAGGCTTCCTGACCCCTATGAGCTCACTCAGCTACGACGCAAGCGGTGCCGCGCAGCAGGCCATTGAGCTGCATGTCCCGGCACTTGTTGAAGACCGGGTCGCCAGCCGGATCTTCGCGAAGGACCACACCCTCTGGGGTGCCGACGCGGAATCCGAGTCGGCGATCCGCCTCGGATGGGTGGAAGCGGCTACCGTTTCCCAGCCCCTGGTCGAAGGGATCCTGGAACTCCGGGATGCCCTGAAGGCAGAAGGCGTCACCCGGATTGTCCTGTGCGGCATGGGCGGCTCCTCGCTCGCCCCGGAAGTCATTGCCGGAACCGCCGGCGTCGAGCTGACCGTGCTGGACAGCACCGACCCCGAACAGGTCGGTGCTGTCCTCGCGGAGCGCCTCGCCGAAACCGCCATCGTGGTTTCGTCCAAGTCCGGCTCCACCGTGGAAACCGACTCCCAGCGGCGCGTCTTCGAAAAGGCGTTCAACGACGCCGGCATCGATGCCAAGAGCCGCATCATCATCGTCACCGACCCCGGCTCGCCGCTGGACAAGGCATCCCGCGAAGCCGGCTACCGTGCGGTCTTCAATGCCGACCCCAACGTCGGCGGCCGCTTCTCTGCCCTCACCGCCTTCGGGCTGGTTCCCTCCGGCCTGGCCGGCGTGGACATCCAGGCGCTCCTGGACGAAGCGGAAGAGACAGCCGAAATCCTCCGCGAGGATTCCGAGGACAACATCGGCCTGCGCCTGGGCGCAGCGCTGGGCGGCACCTCCCCGCTCCGCAACAAGATCGTCATCGCCGAAGACGGCTCGGGCATCGTCGGTTTCGCCGACTGGGCCGAACAGCTCATCGCCGAATCGACCGGCAAGCTCGGCACCGGCGTGCTGCCCGTCGTCGCAGGTCCTGCTGCCCCCGAGATCGGCAGCGGTGCCGACGACGTCCTCGTGGTCCGCCTGGTGGGCGCCGATTCCGACGTCGAACTCGGAGCGAACGAAGCCGCGATCGCAGGTGGCCTGGCCACCCAGATGTTCGTGTGGGAGTTCGCCACCGCGGTGGCCGGCCGGCTGCTGGGCATCAACCCCTTCGACCAGCCCGACGTCGAGGCCGCCAAGGTGGCCGCGCGCGGCCTGCTTGACGCACGCCCCGAGCCCACCCCGGCCGACTTCACCGACGGAGCCATCGAGGTGCGCGGCGGCGAGTGGCTGGGCGCTGCGGCCACGGTTGAAGATGCCGTGAAGGCACTGCTGGCCCAGCTCGGCCAGGACGGCTACCTCAGCGTCCAGGCCTACTTCGACCGGATTGCCTATGCTCCCTTCGAAGGCGTCCGCGACCAGCTCGCTGCCGTCAGCGGCCGCCCGGTGACGTTCGGCTGGGGCCCGCGCTTCCTGCACTCCACCGGCCAGTTCCACAAGGGCGGTCCGGCCATCGGCTCGTTCCTGCAGATCACAGCGGCCGGCTCCGGGGATGTCGAGATCCCGGAGCGTCCCTTCACCTTCGGTGAGCTGATCACGGCCCAGGCCGCAGGAGACGCCCAAGTCCTCGAAGACCACGGCCGTCCGGTCCTCCGCCTGCACCTTGTTGAACGGAGCGCGGGTGTCGCCCAGCTCCAGGAAATCGTCGCCGCGCTGGCCTCCCGGGCCACCGCGCTCGAAAGCTAAGGCACAATTCCAACATGCCAGAAACTGAAAACGGCAGGAAGACTGCCGTCCGCAATCCCCTGCGGGATCCGCGCGACCGGCGCCTGAACCGCATTGCGGGTCCGTCGTCGTTGGTGTTCTTCGGAGTCACCGGCGACCTCGCCCGGAAGAAGCTCATGCCGGCCGTCTACGACCTCGCGAACCGGGGGCTGCTGCCCCCGAGCTTCGCGCTGGTCGGCTTCGGCCGCCGCGACTGGAGCAACGAGGACTTCGCCAACGAGGTGCGGGAGAACGTCAAGGCGCACTCCCGCACCCCGTTCGACGAGGCCGTCTGGAACCAGTTGTCCGAGGGCATCCGTTTCGTCCAGGGCGAGTTCGACGACGACGAGGCCTTCAAGCGTCTCGACGCCACGCTCACCGAACTGGATGAAAACCGGGGCACCCGCGGAAACCACGGCTTCTACCTCTCCATCCCGCCCAAGGCGTTCGAACAGGTCTGCCGGCAGCTGTCCCGCCACGGCTTGGCCCAGGCGGCGGACGGCCAGTGGCGCCGCGTTGTCATTGAGAAGCCTTTCGGCCACGACCTCGAGTCGGCCCGGAAGCTGAACGACATCGTCGAATCCGTGTTCCCGCAGGACGCGGTGTTCCGCATCGACCACTACCTGGGCAAGGAAACGGTGCAGAACATCCTGGCGCTTCGCTTCGCGAACCAGTTGTTCGAACCGATCTGGAACGCCAACTACGTGGACCACGTGCAGATCACCATGGCCGAGGACATCGGCACCGGCGGCCGCGCGGGCTACTACGACGGCGTGGGCGCAGCCCGCGACGTCATCCAGAACCACCTGCTGCAGCTGCTTGCCCTGACGGCCATGGAGGAGCCCATTTCCTTCAACGCGGACGACCTCCGCGCCGAGAAGGAGAAGGTGCTGGCAGCCGTCAAGCTGCCCGAGGACCTGTCCACGCATTCGGCCCGCGGTCAGTTCACCGGCGGATGGCAGGGCGGCGAGCTCGTCCAGGGTTACCTCGAGGAAGAAGGCATCCCCGCCGATTCCAAGACCGAGACCTACGCTGCGATCCGGCTGGACATCAACACCCGGCGCTGGAGCGGCGCGCCGTTCTACCTGCGCGCCGGCAAGCGTCTCGGCCGCCGCGTGACCGAGATCGCCGTCGTGTTCAAGCGTGCCCCCAACCTGCTGTTCCGGGACCACGGCGAGGACGACTTCGGCCAGAACGCCGTAGTCATCCGCGTCCAGCCGGACGAGGGCGCCACGATCCGCTTCGGTTCGAAGGTCCCCGGCACCCAGATGGAAGTCCGCGACGTGACGATGGACTTCGGTTACGGCCACTCCTTCACGGAGTCAAGCCCCGAAGCCTACGAACGGCTGATCCTGGACGTGCTGCTGGGTGAGCCGCCGCTGTTCCCGCGCCACCAGGAGGTCGAGGAGTCCTGGAAGATCCTGGACCCCTTCGAGGAATACTGGGCAGGCCTGGATGAGCAGCCCGAACCTTATGCTCCGGGCAGCTGGGGACCGGCCTCGGCCGATGAACTGCTGGCACGCGACGGACGAAGCTGGAGAAGGCCATGATCGTAGATCTCCCGAACACAACGACTTCCAAGATCTCGAAGAAGATCACCTCGCTGCGCGAGCAGGGCGGCGTCATCGCCCTGGGCCGGGTGCTGACCCTCGTGGTCGTCACCAAGTCCGGCCTGGAGGAAGAGGCCATCGAGGCGGCCAACGAGGCCAGCCGGGAACACCCCTGCCGGATCATCGTGCTGGCCGACGCCGGCGCTGAGGCTCCGGACCGGCTCGACGCCCAGATCCGCGTGGGCGGCGACGCCGGTGCCTCCGAGGTGATCGTGCTGCGGGGCTTCGGTTCGCTGGCCAAGGAGAGCGAGTCCCTCGTGGCCGGGCTGTTGCTGCCGGATGCCCCGATCGTGGCTTGGTGGCCGCACGGCGCGCCGGACAACGCCTGTGAAACCTCGATCGGCCGGATCTCGCACCGCCGCATCACGGACTCGGCCAACGAGCCGGATCCCGCGGCGGCCCTGGAACGGATCCGCAACACCTACCGTGCCGGCGACACCGACCTCGCATGGACCCGCCTGACGAACTGGCGCCTTCAGCTCGCCGCGGCACTGGACCAGGTGGACGACTCCCCCGTCACGGCCATCACCGTGGAGGGCGCCTCGGATTCACCCAGCACCCTGCTGCTGGCGGCCTGGCTGACCCTCTTCCTCGAGGCGCCGGTGGAGATCGTGGAAGACCCGGCCGGCACCGGCATCCGCCGGGTGCTGCTGAGCCGTGCCAGCGGCGACGTCCAGCTGCACCGCCCGGGACTGACCGTGGCCGAGCTGACCCAGCCCGGCCAGCCGGCCCAGCGTATTTCGCTGCCCCGCCGCAGCCTGCGGGATTGCCTCGCCGAGGAGTTGCGCCGGCTCGACCCGGACGACGTCTTCGGTGAAGTGATTACTATGGGACTGCCCCGCACCGACAGCAAGGAGTAGCGTTCCGTGACCGTTGAGCCCAGAGTAAGCATCCACCCCGACTCCACCGTCCTCATGGCCGCGATTGCGGCCCGGCTCATCACCAAGCTGGTCGATGTGCAGGACAAACACGGGGAAGCCACCGTCGTCCTGACGGGCGGCACCGTGGGAATCGGAACCCTCAAAGCCGTTGCGGCCTCTCCGGCGGCTCCGGCCGTGGACTGGTCCCGGGTCAACCTGTGGTGGGGTGACGAACGTTTCGTGGCCAAGGACAGCCCGGACCGCAACACCCGCCAGGCACGCGAAGCGCTGCTGTCCGGGCTGCCCCTGGATCCGGAACGCGTCCATGAGCCCGGCTCGTCGGACGAGTTCGCCTCCGCCGACGACGCCGCCGCGGACTACGCGGCCCGGCTCAAGGCGGCTGCCGAAGCCGAACACGCCGCCGACACCTCCGACAACCGCCCTGCGGAAGCCGGGGAGCTGCCACGCTTCGACGTGCTGCTGCTCGGCGTCGGTCCGGATGCACACGTCGCCTCGCTCTTCCCGGAGCAGGCAGGCATCCGTGTCCAGGACCGCACCGTGGTGGGAGTGGAGAACTCCCCCAAGCCGCCGCCGTCGCGCGTTTCACTGACGCTGCCGGCGATCAACTCGGCACAGGAGATCTGGATGGTCGTCGCGGGAGAGGACAAGGCCGGCGCAGTCGGCCTGGCCCTGGCCGGGGCGAACCCGGTGCAGGTCCCCGCGGCCGGCCCGCACGGCCGCTCACGCACCCTGTGGCTGATCGACGAGAACGCGGCCTCCCGCGTTCCGCAGCAACTAGTCCGCAAGGATCCCGCGGGAGCGTAACCTTTTCAGCGCTCCAGCCAGGACACGTTCAGCGTCCTGGCTGGAGCGCCTTTCTTTAACGTAATCGAGGTGGCTCTTGAACACTTCGTCGTCCTGGCGTTCGCACGGCGCCACGCCAGGCTCCCGGGCGGCCACGAGGCCGCACTTCGGGCAGTCCCAGCTAGGCGGGATCTGGTCTTCCGGCAGCTTAAGAAAAACAAGCCGCGTTTCGTGTCCGTTGGCGCACCAATACGGGACACGAATACGCGGCAAGTTTTCGCCGGCATTGCTGTCGGACTCGTTTTTGGGCCCTGAACCGGCGGCTACGCCGGCTCTGGTGCCCCGGAAACCTTGGGTGCCATGAACCATCGTCAAGCTCCTTGAGAGTCGGCTGCATCGCGGGAAGCCACGCAGCCAAGTCTAATGCCGGGAGCCCGACGGCGGCAGTGCCGGTTTCCGTCGCAGGATGGCTTTGCTCAGGAGTCTCCGCCGGAGGTGAAGCGCATGATCAGGCCGAGGCCGATGATCACCACGCCCCAGGTGCAGCCAAGCACGATGGTGAAGCGGTTGAGGTTGCGCTCCGCCACGCCCGAGGAGCTAAGGCCGGAGCTCATGCCGCCGCCGAACATGTCGGACAGGCCACCGCCGCGGCCTTTGTGGAGCAGGATGAGCAGGGTGAGCAGAAGGCTGGTGATACCCAGCAGGATCTGCAGGATTACTTGAAGAACGTCCACGACGGCCTTTCAGGAGTACGGAAAGCGGGAGTTTTACCCGGCCTAGGCCGCGGTGATGTGGCTCTCGAACCTGACAATGTTAGCAAACTCGGCCGGGTCGAGGCTGGCGCCACCAACGAGCAGGCCATCCACATCGGCTTCGGCCATGATTGCCGCGGCGTTGTTGGCCTTGACGGAGCCGCCGTAGAGGAGGCGGGTGCCGGCGGCCACGGCCTCGTCGAACAGGGAAACCAGTTCCGCGCGGATGGCGGCACACATTTCCTGTGCGTCTTCCGGCCCTGCGACCTCGCCCGTACCGATGGCCCAGACGGGCTCGTAGGCCACGACGAGTTCCTTTGCCTGCTCAGCCATGAGGCCCTCGACGCCCGCACGCAACTGCGCTAGGGTGTGCTCGACGTGGGTGCCGGCCTGGCGGATTTCAAGGCCTTCGCCGACGCACAGCACCGGGGTGACCTCGTGGCGGAAGGCGGCCTTGACCTTGGCGTTGAGGACCTCGTCGGACTCGTTGTGGATGGTCCGGCGTTCGCTGTGGCCGACGAGCACATAGGAGCAGCCGAGCTTGTTCAGGAACTGGCCGGAGATGTCGCCGGTGTAGGCACCGGAGTCGAACTGGGACAGGTCCTGTCCGCCGTAGACAACCTTGAGCTCGTCGCCCTGGACGAGGGTCTGGACGCCCCGGAGGTCGGTGAACGGCGGGAAGACAGCAACCTCAACACGGCTGTAGTCATGCTTGGCATCGGACAGGGTCCAGGCAAGCTTCTGCAGCAGGGTGATGCCCTGGACGTGGTCCATGTTCATCTTCCAGTTGCCGGCGATGAACGGCGTGCGGACGAAGTTTCCATTGGCAGAGGTTGTCACGTGTGCTCCATAGAAGTAGTGAAAAGGGAAACCGGCAAGGTGCTGCTCCGAAGGGAGCGGCACCTTGCCGGCCTGGTGCCTGCTGGCGGGGTATTGCTGCCTAGCGGTCGAGAACGCTCAGGCCCGGGAGTTCCTTGCCTTCAAGGTATTCCAGGCTGGCACCGCCGCCGGTGGAGATGTGGCCGAACTGCGAGTCCTCGAAGCCGAGGGTGCGCACGGCCGCGGCGGAGTCGCCGCCGCCGACCACGGTGAAGGCTTCCGTTTCCGTCAGTGCCTGCGCAATCGCGCGGGTACCGGCGGCGAAGGCCTCGAACTCGAAGACGCCCATGGGGCCGTTCCAGAACACGGTGCGTGCACCCTTGATCTGCTCGGCGAACAAGGCCGCCGATTCCGGCCCGATGTCCAGGCCGATGCCTGCGGCGCCGAAGGAGCTTGCCTCTATGGCATCCGCGGCGACGGTCTCGTGCTCGGCGGCCGCGGCAAAACGGCTGGCGACGACGACGTCCACCGGAATCACGAAGGTGGTGCCGGCGTCGGACGCGCGCTTGAGGTAGTCCTGGACCACCGGGATCTGGTCTTCCTCGAGGAGGCTGCTTGCCACCTTGTGGCCGGCAGCGGCCAGGAAGGTGAACAGCATGCCGCCGCCGACCAGGATGGTGTCGGCCTTCCCCAGCAGGTTGTCGATCACGGCGAGCTTGTCCGAGACCTTGGATCCGCCGAGGACCACGACGTAGGGACGCTGGGTGTCAGCCGTGAGTTTCCGGAGCACCTCCACCTCGGTGTGCACGAGGTCGCCCTGGTAGGACGGCAAGCGGGTAGCCACGTCGTAGACGCTGGCGTGCTTGCGGTGTACGGCGCCGAAGGCGTCGTCCACGAAGGCGCCGTTGTCCCCGGTGAGGGAAACGAGCTCGTCGGCGAAGGCGCCGCGCTCGGCGTCGTCCTTGCTGGTTTCGCGGGCGTCGAAGCGGACGTTCTCGAGGACCAGCACTTCGCCGTCCTGCAGGGCGGCCGCGGCTTCTTTGGCGGCGGTACCGACGGTATCCGCGGCCAGGGCGACCGGGAAGTCTGCCAGTTCGGCGAGCCGCGCCACGGCGGGCTTGAGCGAGTACTTGTCCTCGGGGGCGCCCTTGGGGCGGCCAAGGTGGGCGGTTACGAGCACACGGGCACCGGCGTCCGAGAGCTTCTTAAGGACCGGGAGGGAGGCCTTGACGCGGCCGTCGTCGGTCACTGTAGAGCCGTCGAGCGGCACATTCAGGTCACTTCTGACCAGAACGTACCGCCCGCGGACACCTTCAGCGATGAGTTCGTTGAGGGTGTGAGATGTCATGTGTCTACCCTAGCCCAGCTTGGATGCGACGAGCTCCGTGAGGTCGACCAGGCGGTTGGAGTAGCCCCACTCGTTGTCATACCAGGAAACAACCTTGACCTGGTTGCCGATGACCTTGGTCAGGCCGGAGTCGAAGATCGAGGAGGTGGGGTCGCCGACGATGTCGGAGGAGACGATCGGGGCGTCGGTGTAGCTCAGGATGCCCTTGAGGCTGGACTCGGCGGCGGCCTTGACAGCGGCGTTGACCTCGTCGACAGTGACTTCGCGGGAAACGGTGACGGTGAGGTCGGTGGCGGAGCCGGTGGGGACGGGAACGCGGATGGCGTAGCCGTCGAGCTTGCCCTTCAGTTCCGGCAGGACCAGGCCGATGGCCTTCGCAGCACCGGTGGAGGTCGGCACCATGTTGATGGCTGCGGCGCGGGCGCGGCGGAGGTCGCTGTGCGGGCCGTCCTGCAGGTTCTGGTCGGCAGTGTAGGCGTGGACGGTCGTCATCAGGCCGCGTTCGATGCCGAAGGAGTCGTTGATGACCTTGGCCAGCGGGCCGAGGCAGTTGGTGGTGCAGGAAGCGTTGGAGATGATGTTGTGCGCAGCCGGGTCGTAGAGACCGTCGTTCACGCCCATCACGATGGTGATGTCTTCGTCCGAGGCGGGGGCGGAGATCAGGACCTTCTTGGCACCGGCGTCGATGTGCTTCTGTGCCGCCGCGGCCTTGGTGAAGAAACCGGTGGACTCGATGACGATGTCCACGCCAAGCTCACCCCAGGGCAGGTTTGCGGGATCGCGTTCGGCGAGGACCTTGATGGGCTTGCCGTCCACCACGAGCTGGCCGTCGGAAACCTCGACGGACTGGGTCAGGCGACCACCGACGGAGTCGTACTTCAGCAGGTGGGCCAGCGCCTCGGGGCTGGTGAGGTCGTTGACCGCGACGATCTCGAGATCGGCGCCCTGGGCCAGCGCTGCGCGGAAGTAGTTGCGTCCGATGCGGCCGAAGCCGTTGATACCAATACGGGTGGTCACTTTTTGTCTCCTTGGTGCTCTCTCAAGCACATCTAGTGAGTCGGATCTTGATTCCAACTAACAAATCCCGCACGTCTTTGGGCAGAAGTGATTATCAGATCGGAGGGCGACCAGCCACGTTGCTGAAGGCTGACGCCTTCCGTGACCTATCTTACGTTCAAGAAAGCCCGCCCCTGCAACTGCAGGGGCGGGCTTTCCGCCATTTGGGCGAAATTCACGCGAATGTGAAGTTTGTTACATCTGCGTGTATTCCGGATCACCCGCTAGAGAACAATGAGTCCCGTGGCGTTGGCGCGGGCGGCTTCGAAGCGCTTGGCGACGTCGGCCCAGTTGACGATGTTCCAGAATGCCTTGACGTAGTCGGCCTTCACGTTGACGTAGTCCAGGTAGAAGGCGTGCTCCCACATGTCCAGCATCAGCAGCGGAGTGGTACCGACGGCAACGTTGCCCTGCTGGTCGTAGAGCTGCTCGATCAGCAGGTTGCCGGCGATGGGCTCGTAGGCGAGGAAGGCCCAGCCGGAACCCTGCAGGCCAAGGGCGGCGGCGGTGAACTGGGCGCGGAAGGCGTCGAAGGAGCCGAAAGCGTCCTCGATGGCTGCCGCGAGCTCGCCTTCCGGCTTGTCGCCGCCGTCCGGGGAGATGTTGTTCCAGAACACCGAGTGGTTGATGTGGCCGCCGGTGTGGAACGCCAGGTCCTTCGACAGGCGGTTGATGTTGGCGAAATCGCCCTTTTCGCGGGCTTCGGCCAGCTGGGCCAGGGCGTTGTTGGCGCCGGCGACGTAGGCGGCATGGTGCTTGCTGTGGTGCAGCTCCATGATCTTCGCCGAAATGTGCGGCTCAAGTGCCGCGTAGTCGTAGCCAAGCTCGGGCAGTACGTACTCTGTCACGAAACCCTCCAATGTCGTGGACCGTCGGTCCTGTTGCTAACTCTCGTTCTGTTCATCCGGCCGGAGCACCGGCCGGAAATCCCTGGGGAGTACTGCGTTCCCGGCGGACCATCGGCATAACCGAAGGGGCCGTCCGGGTATTTCCCCCCGCCGTGTCGATTCTAGGCACGGAGGCTATTCGTCCATCATTTCCGGAGTCACATTTGCCTCGGTGCCCGGGATGTCCAGCTCAGCGGCGCGTTTGTCGGCCATGGCCAGCAGGCGCCGGATCCGGCCGGCGATCGCGTCCTTGGTCATGGGCGGGTCGGCGAGGCGGCCGAGTTCGTCCAGGCTTGCCTGCTTGTGCGCTACGCGCAGTTCGCCCGCGTACTTCAGGTGATCGGGGACGTCGTCGCCCAGGATCTCCAGGGCGCGGTCCACCCGGGCTCCGGCGGCAACGGCCGCCTGGGCGGAACGCCGCAGGTTGGCGTCATCGAAGTTGGCCAGCCGGTTGGCGGTGGCGCGCACTTCCTTGCGCATGCGCCGTTCCTCCCACACCATCAGGGCGTCATGGGCGCCCATCCGGGTCAGGAGCTCTGCGATCGTGTCGCCGTCGCGGATCACCACACGGTCCACTCCGCGTACTTCGCGGGCCTTGGCCTGGATGCCGAGGCGGCGCGCCGCGCCCACAAGCGCCAGGGCCGACTCCGGCCCGGGGCAGGTGACCTCCAAGGAAGATGAGCGGCCGGGCTCGGTCAGTGAGCCGTGGGCGAGGAAAGCTCCCCGCCAGACCGCCTCGGCATCGGCGGCGGAGCCGTTGACGACGGCGGACGGCAGCCCGCGCACGGGGCGGCCGCGGCCGTCCAGGAGGCCGGTCTGCCTGGCGAGGGCCTCTCCGTCGCGCACTACGCGGACGACGTAGCGGCTGCCGCGCCGCAATCCCCCGCCGGACACGACGATGATCTCGCTCTGGTGGCCGTAGACCTCGGCGATGGCGGCGCGCAGGCGCCGTGCGGTGGAGGCGAGGTCGACCTCCGCCTCGATGACGATGCGTCCCGAGATGATGTGCAGCCCACCGGCGAAGCGCAGCATGGCCGAGACTTCGGCCTTGCGCACGGAGGACTTCTTGATATCCAGCCGGGAAAGTTCTTCCTTGACCGATGCGGTCAGTGCCATGGCGTGTTCCTAACTGTTCCCGAAAATATCGTGGTACGCCGCCGCCAGAAGGAGGGGGTCATGGACCGGGCGGCGCCGGGACGCACCTACTCTACCGAAGACAACCTCCGCGCCGATGCGGCCGGCGGCCTTTTCGAAGGTCGCGACGTCGGAAACGGATTCGGGATCGGCAAGGACAACGTCGATGCTGAACTCCGGGGCGTACTTGCGCAGTGCGTCCAGATGGTCGGCCGCGCTCATGCCGGAGGTTTCCTTGGTGTCCATGGCCAGGTTCATGGTGAGGCAGCGCTTGGCGGCGGTGCCCACGAGGGCCTGGCGCATCTCGGGAAGGAGCAGGTGCGGCAGCACGGAGGTGTACCAGGAGCCCGGGCCGAGGACGATCCAGTCCGCCAGCTCGATGGCCGTCAGCGCGTCGGTGCAGGCCGGCGCGTCCTCCGGGATGAGCCGGACGTCTTCAAGCGAACCGGCCACCGCGCATTTCGCCTGGCCCGTGATGGTCTGCACGCCGTAGCCGCCGGCGGGCAGCGGAACGCGGACGTCGCCTTCGATGGTCAGCGGCACGCTGGACATCGGCAGCACCTGGCCGCGGGCACCGAGCAGCGCCCCGGCCCATTTCAGCCCGGCAACGGTGTCACCCAGCAGTTCCCAGAGCGTCATGATGAGCAGGTTGCCCATGGCGTGGTTGTCGAGCGGGCTTTCGCGGCCTTCCGGGGCCTTGAAGCGGTGCTGCATGACGTCGCGCCACGTGCGTCCCCAGTCGGTGTCGTCGCAGAGGGCGCTTAGCGCCATGCGCAGGTCGCCCGGCGGGAGGACGCCGTACTGTTCGCGCAGGCGCCCGGAGGAGCCGCCGTCGTCGGCCACCGTCACGATGGCGGTGAGCTCGGAGGTGAGAAGGCGCAACGCCGACAGCGACGCGGCCAGTCCGTGGCCGCCGCCGAGCGCCACCACCGAGGGGCTCTTGTCCTTCTGGCTGCCGGGCGTTCCCTTCGGCGGGATGAGCGGCAGCGGGCCCGTCAGGACTCCCATTACTCGCGGCCCAGGTCGCGGTGGCTGGTGGTGACGGTCACGCGTGGATACTGTGCCAGGCGTTTGGAGAGCTCGACGGCGACCGCCACCGAGCGGTGCTTGCCGCCCGTGCAGCCCACGGCAATGGTGGCATAGTGCTTGTTCTCGGTGCGGTAGCCGTCCAAGACCGGTTCGAGGGCCTGCACGTAGCGGTCCACGAATTCCTTCACGCCGGCGGCTTCGAGCACGTAGTCCCGCACGTCGGCGTCCAGGCCGGTGTGGGGGCGCAGCTGCGGGACCCAATGCGGGTTCGGGATGAAGCGGGCGTCGGCCACGAAGTTGGCGTCCACGGGGAGACCGTACTTGAAGCCGAAGCTCATGACGTTCAGGCGCAGCGTCACCGGGCCGGTTTCGCTGAAGAGTTCGGTGATGGCGGTGGCGAGTCCGTGGACGTTGAAGACGCTGGTGTCCAGGACAATGTCCGCGGAGTCGCGCAGTTCCCTCAGCACCTCGCGTTCGGCCGCGATGCCATCGAGGATGCGCCCCCCGCCCTGCAGCGGGTGGGGCCGCCGGCCTTGCTCGAAGCGCCGCACCAGGACGTCGTCGCTGGCGTCCAGGAAGAGCACCCGGAACGTGATTCCGCTGGCGCTCAGGGCGCCGAGGGCGGTGCGGATGTCGGTGAACAGTCCCTTGCTGCGGACGTCGACGACGATCGCGAGCTTCGGGATCGAGCCGGGGGCATGGGAGACAATTTCGGCCAGCGTGCCGAGCATCTGCGGCGGAAGGCCCTCCACGACGTACCAGCCGTGGTCTTCGAGGGCATCGGAGGCGGTGCTCCGGCCGGCACCGGACATGCCCGTCACCACCAGCAGTTCCGCTTCGACAGGCTTGACGGGTACGAGTCCGTCCTGCTCCGCGCCGGATTCTGCCGTTGGCTCTGACATCAAATCTCCCCGTTTCCAGATGGTCCGTACCGGAGCCGCTGCGGCAGCGGTCCGTTCCTACCCTAGCTAAGATTCGAGACCCTAGCTAAGACTCGAGGATTTCGCCGGTGGTCATGTTGATGGCGACGGCGGCCTCGTTGCCTTCGGCTGCCTCGCCCAGGTGCCGGTTGATCGCCTCCGCCAGGGCCGGGCCGATGCCCCTGGCTGCGGTGAGCTCGACGACGGACGCGGCCTTGATCTTCTTGAGCGAACCGAAATGGGCCAGGAGGGCCTTCCGCTTGGCTTCGCCGAGGCCCGGCACGCCATCCAGCGCCGAAACGGTCATGGCCTTCCCGCGCTTCTGCCGGTGGAAGCTGATGGCGAAGCGATGGGCCTCATCGCGGATGCGCTGAAGCAGGTACAGGCCCTGTGAGGTGCGGGGCAGGATCACGGGGAAGTCGCTGTCCGGGAGCCAGACTTCCTCGAGCCGCTTGGCCAGGCCCACCACATGGACGTCGTCGATACCCAGGTCCGCGAGGGCCCGCGCCGCGGCATTGACCTGGGGCTGGCCGCCGTCGACGACGACCAGGTTGGGCGGGTAGGCGAACTTGGCTTTCGCCGCGGGCGCGCCCGCGTCATCGGCCGGCGGCTGGCCCCCGGGCCGGTCCTCCCCCGCGGGAATTCCTGCCTGCGGGATCTCACCCGATTTGGGCGGCTGGGACGCTTTGTCCTGCAGGTAGTGCCGGAAGCGGCGGGTCAGGACGTCATGCATGGCCGCGGTGTCATCGCGGGCGGCCTCGCCGGTGATCGAGAACTTGCGGTAGTCGGCCTTCTTCGGCAGTCCGTCCTCGACCACCACCATCGAGGCCACCACGTTGGTGCCTTGGACATGGGAGATATCGAAGCATTCGATCCGGAGCAGCGGCACGGGAAGTTCGAGCGCCTCCTGGAGTTCCTGCAGCGCCTGGGAACGCACGGTGATGTCACCGGCGCGGCGCACCTTGTGCAGCTTCAGCGCCTGTTCCGCGTTTTCACGGACGGTGGACATGAGAGCGGCTTTGTCCCCACGCTGCGGAACCCGGATGTCCACCTTCGCGCCCCGCAGCCCGCCCAGCCACTCAATGAGCTCCGCATGGTTGGCAGGGGTCTCCGGGACCAGGACTTCCCGGGGGATGCGCTCCTGGTATTCGCCGTCCTCGCCGTAGACCTGCTGCAGCAGATGCTCGATCAGTTCAGGCGTGGTCACGTCTTCGACCTTCTCGACCACCCATCCGCGCTGGCCCCGGATGCGGCCGCCGCGTACATGGAAAACCTGTACCGACGCCTCGAGGTCGTCTTCGTGCAGAGCGAACACGTCCGCCTCGGTGTCCTCCGAGAGCACCACGGCGTTGCGCTCGAACACCTTGCGCAGGGCGGCGATGTCGTCTCGGACGCGGGCCGCGCGTTCGTAGTCGAGCTCGGCGACGGCCCCGGCCATCTCCTTCTCCAGGCGGCGGATGAACCTGCCTGCTTCGCCGCCCATGAAGGCGCAGAAGTCTTCTGCCAGCCGCCTGTGCTCCTCCGGGGTGACCCGGCCGACGCACGGGGCAGAGCATTTGTCGATGTACCCGAGCAGGCACGGCCGGCCGCTCGCCTGGGCCCGCTTCAGGACGCCGGCACTGCAGCTGCGCACCGGGAAGACCCGGAGCAGGGTGTCCATGGTCTCGCGGATCGCGCCCGCGGTGTACGGGCCGAAGTAGCGGGTGCCCTTGCGCCGTTCACCGCGCATCACCTGCACGCGGGGCAGCTTCTCCCCCATGGTCACGGCAAGGTAGGGGTAGCTCTTGTCGTCCCGGAAGACGACGTTGAAGCGCGGCTTGAATTCCTTGATCCAGGTGTATTCGAGCTGGAGGGACTCCAGTTCGCTGGCGACGACGGTCCACTCGACGCTGCTCGCGGCGTGCACCATGGCGTGGGTCTTCGGCAGGAGCCCGGCAGGGTTGGCGAAGTACGAGTTCAGCCGGGAACGGAGGTTCTTGGCCTTGCCCACATAGATGACCCGGCCGTGCGGGTCGCGGAAGCGGTATACGCCCGGCGTCGTCGGAATTTCGCCCGTCCGGGGCCGGTAACTCGCTGGATCTGCCACGGCTCCAGTCTAGTAAGGGAAAGGGCGCGCCGCCGCCAGGGCTACTCGGCGCTCTTGCTCTGGTTGTAGCCGGCCGCGCGTTCCTGCCCGCTCAGCTCCGCGATGGCGTCCATGATCCGGTCCGTGACCTCGCGGCGGGCCGGAAGCGAGTGGTCCGGTCCCGTCTTCTCGAAGTACAGGGGCTCGCCCACCTTCATGGTGAAGTGCTGCGGGCGGACGGCATTGGTTTCGATCGACTGGAGCTTGTCCGTGCCGATCAGGCCCACCGGGATCACCGGGGCGCCGGTGGTGAGGGCAAGCCAGCCGACGCCGGTCCGGCCGCGGTACAGCAGGCCGTCGCGGGAGCGGGTGCCCTCCGGGTAGATGCCGATGCCGCGGCCCGCTTCGAGGATGTCCAGCAGAGTCTTGAGGGCCTGCACACTGGCGGCCTGCTCGCCGCGTTCCACCGGAATGGAGCCCACGGCCTTGAAGAACGCCTTCATGGCACGGCCCTTGAAGCCCTTGCCGGTGAAGTATTCGGCCTTGGCGAAGAAGGCGACCGGACGCGGCATGAGCGCCTGGACGATCACGCTGTCGAGGAAGGAAAGGTGGTTGGGAGCGACGATGAACGGACCGTCCTTGGGCACGTTCTCCAGGCCGATGACCGTTGGCCGGCAGCTTCCGGAAATCAGTCCACGGGTTGTCCAGCGGATGACATCAAAGGCTTCCATCGTTCTGCACCTCGCTCAGCGCCGCCGCACGGACAACGTCCAATTCTTCAATCTTCTTCCGCAACTCATCAGCAGTGTGCACCACAGCGATGGCGCCGGCTCCTTCAAGCTCCCCGTCCGGGGCGAACCCCCAGCGGACTCCGACGCAGTCCAGGCCGTTGGCCATGGCTCCTGCAACATCCTGGTGCCGGTCCCCGACCATCACCGCGCACTGGCCACCCAGCCCGGCAAGGGCCGCGCCCACGATCTCGATCTTTCCGGCGGGCACGCTCCTGCCTGACGGCAGCACCGCGTCCGGGGACTCGTCGTCGGACGATCCGCAGATCGCCGTGAAGAACCCGGCAATGCCGTGGTGCTCCAGGACCACCCGGGCCAGCCCCTGCGGCTTCTGGGTTGCGACGGCAACGGGCCGCCCTGAGGCGGAGAAGTGGTCCAGCAGTCCGTGGATACCGGGGTAGAGCCGGCTGGCCGCGATTCCGGTGGCCAGATAGTGGGCCCGGTAGCGGGTGATCGCTTCCCCGACCAGCTCCACGGGAACGCCCGCGATGGTTCCCATGGAGTCGCTGAGTTTGGGACCGACCATGGAATCCAGGGTTTCCTGCCCCGGGACGGGCAATCCCATCTCGCCCAGCGCGGCGGCGATCCCGCCTGTGATTCCGCCGGCAGGATCGACAAGGGTGCCGTCCAGATCGAAGATTACGGGCACCGATGTTTGAGTCACCGGGTTAGTTTCTCACGAGTTCAGGCATGCCTGAAATTCACATTCCGGCCGGGGAATACTTCTTGGCGGCGGCGGGGCACGCCGTCCCGTTCTCCGGCCGGGGCGTCTATGCCCGGCCCAGGATCTCGGCGAGGAAGGTTCCCGTGTGGCTGTCCGGGGACTTGGCGACCTGTTCCGGGGTGCCCGTTGCCACGATGCGCCCGCCGCCGGAACCACCGTTGGGGCCGAGGTCCACGATCCAGTCGGCGGACTTGATGACATCCAGGTTGTGCTCGATGGTGATCACCGTGTTCCCCTTGTCCACCAGGCCCTGGAGCACCAGGAGGAGCTTGCGGATGTCCTCGAAATGCAGGCCCGTGGTGGGTTCGTCCAGGACGTAGATGCTGCGCCCGTTGGAACGCTTCTGCAGTTCCGAGGCGAGCTTCACACGCTGTGCCTCGCCGCCGGACAGGGTGGTGGCCGGCTGGCCGAGGCGGACATAGCCAAGGCCGACGTCCACCAGGGTGTTCAGGTGCCGGGCGATCGGGGTGAAAGCCGCGAAGAACTCCGCCCCTTCCTCGATGGGCATGTTCAGCACATCGGCGATGGTCTTGCCCTTGTAGTGGACTTCCAGGGTTTCGCGGTTGTAGCGCGCACCGTGGCAGACCTCGCAGGGAACGTAGACGTCCGGGAGGAAGTTCATCTCAATCTTCAGGGTGCCGTCGCCCGAGCAGGCCTCGCAGCGACCGCCCTTGACGTTGAAGGAGAAGCGGCCGGGCTGGTAGCCGCGGACCTTGGCCTCGGTGGTCTCGGCGAAGAGCTTCCGGATGTTGTCGAAAACGCCCGTATAGGTGGCCGGGTTGGACCGCGGGGTGCGTCCGATGGGGCTCTGGTCCACATGCACTACCTTGTCCAGATGCTCAAGGCCCTGCACTGAACGGTGCCGTCCGGCCACCTGCTTGGCGCCGTTAAGCTTGTTCGCCAGCACCTTGTACAGAATCTCGTTGACCAGGGTGGACTTCCCGGAGCCGCTGACGCCGGTGACCGCGGTGAGCAGCCCCAGAGGGAAGGTGGCGTCCACGTTGTTGAGGTTGTTCTCGCGGGCGCCGACGACCTTCAGTTCCCGCTTTTTGTCGTACTTGCGCCGTTTGGCGGGGACCTCGATGCTGCGGCGGCCGGACAGGTAGTCACCGGTGAGTGACTCCCGGTTCTCCAGCAGTTCCTTGTAGGTACCGGAATGGACCACCTGGCCGCCGTGCTCGCCGGCGCCGGGCCCGATGTCCACCACCCAGTCGGCTTCGTGGATGGTGTCTTCGTCGTGTTCGACGACGATCAGGGTGTTGCCGAGATTGCGCAGCCGGGTGAGGGTTTCGATGAGCCGGCGGTTGTCCTTCTGGTGAAGGCCGATGGAGGGCTCGTCCAGGACATAGAGCACACCGACGAGGCCGGAACCGATCTGCGTGGCCAGGCGGATGCGCTGGGCTTCGCCGCCGGACAGGGTGCCGGAGGGGCGTTCGAGGTTCAGGTATTCAAGCCCGACGTCCAGGAGGAAGGTCAGGCGGGCCTGGATTTCCTTGAGGACCTGGTGGGCGATCTGGGCTTCACGGCCGGTCAGGGTGAGGTTGCCGAGGAACGCGGCGCACTCCCGCATGGGCAGGGCCGATACTTCCGCGATGGACTTGCCGTTGATCAGCACCGAGAGGGAGGCCGGGTTCAGGCGTGCGCCGTTGCATTCCGGGCACGGGATCTGGCGCATGTACTCTTCGTAGCGGTCGCGGGCCCAGTCCGAATCGGTCTCGCCGTGCTTGCGGTGCACGTACTGGATGGCGCCCTCGAACCCGGTGCTGTACTTGCGTTCCCGGCCGAAGCGGTTGCGGTACTGCACAACCACTTTGTGGTCCTTGCCGTGCAGCACGGTGGCACGGACCTCCGCGGGCAGCTTCTCCCAGGCGGTGTCCATGGAGAAGCCGAGCTCCATGGCCAGGCCCTCCAGCAGACGGTTCCAGTATTCAGTGGTGGCCGTGCCCAGGGACCACGGGGCGATGGCCCCCTCGTTGAGCGAGAGCTCGGGGTTGGGAACCACGAGTTCCTCGTCCACCTCGAGCTTGGTGCCGATGCCCGTGCACGCCGGGCAGGCACCAAAGGGGTTGTTGAAGGAGAAGGACCGCGGTTCGATCTCGTCGATTGCCAGCGGGTGTTCGTTGGGGCAGGCCAGGTTCTCGGAGAAGGCCCGGATGCGGGCGGGGTCCTCCGGATCCAGGTCCACGAACTCCGCGAGCACGCGGCCCTCGGCCAGCGCCAGCGCCGTCTCGATCGAGTCGGTAAGGCGCTGGCTGATGCCTTCCTTGACCACGAGGCGGTCCACCACCACTTCGATGGTGTGCTTGAACTGCTTGCCGAGCTTAGGCGGATCGCTCAGCTGGATGAGTTCGCCATCGACCCGCGCGCGGGCGTAGCCCTTGGCGGTGAGTTCCTTGAAGAGCTCGACGAACTCGCCCTTGCGCCCGCGAACCACCGGGGCGAGGACCTGGAACCGGGTTCCGGCGTCGAGCTCGAGGAGCTGGTCGACGATCTGCTGCGGGGTCTGGCGGGTGATTGGCTCATGGCAGATCGGGCAATGAGGGCGGCCGACGCGGGCCCACAGCAGGCGCATGTAGTCGTAGATCTCGGTGATGGTACCCACCGTGGATCGCGGGTTTTTGCTAGTGGACTTCTGGTCGATTGACACTGCCGGGGACAGGCCTTCGATGAAGTCGACGTCCGGCTTGTCCACCTGGCCGAGGAACTGCCGGGCATAGGCTGACAGGGATTCCACGTAACGGCGCTGGCCTTCGGCGAAGATGGTGTCGAACGCCAGCGACGACTTGCCGGACCCGGACAGGCCGGTGAACACGATCATGGCGTCACGGGGCAGGTCGAGGTCGACGTTGCGAAGGTTGTGCTCCCGCGCACCCTTGACGACCAGCCGGGACAGGTCATGTCGGGCAGGCTGCACAGGGGCAGGGGGAACGCTCTTGAGGGTTTCGACGGCAGAGTCTTCAGCTACGGCTTTGGGCACCCACTAATGCTAATCGAAAACTTCTTCGAATTTCCATGTGCGCGTCCGGCTGCCCGCCACGGCCCCTGGCCAGCGCCGACGGCGGCCTGCACCGTGGCGGTGCATGCTCCTACGCTTCGTCGTAGGCGGCCGCGAGAAGCTGGACGGCCTCGGCGAAACTGGCGCCCTGGGCCCTGGCCGCGGCCGCGTATTCGGCCGCGACGGCGGCCAGCACGCTGTGCCGTTCGTCGCGGGCGCAAACCACGGTGCCGTTCCGGCCCCGGGTTGCGACGACGCCGGCGGCTTCGAGCTCCTTGTAGGAGCGGGCCACGGTGTGCGGGGCGACGTCAAGCTGCTCGGCCAGTTTCCGTACGGCCGGCAGCCTGCTGCCCACCGCGAGGGCGCCGCTGTCCGCGAGGTCGATGATCCGCAGGCGGAGCTGTTCGAAAAGCGGCACCGAACTCGTCTGGCTGGGGCGCCACTCCCCCGGGAACACGGCTTGGGCGCTCATCGCGCAGTCCCGGTGCCGGCGTCGTCGAGCGGTGTCTCCGGTTCGCCGCTCCCGGCGAACTGGGCCTCGTGCAGCCGGGCGTAATGGCCACCCAGGGCCACCAGGGTCTGGTGCGTTCCGTGCTCGACAATCCGTCCGTGGTCCATGACGAGAATTAGATCAGCGTCCCTGATCGTGGACAAGCGGTGCGCGATCACGAAGGATGTCCGGTTGCTCCGGAGCCGGTGCATGGCGTGCCGGATCAGCACCTCCGTGCGGGTATCCACCCAGCTGGTGGCCTCGTCCAGGACCAGGACGGGCCGGCCTGACAGCCGGGCCCGGGCGATGCTGAGCAGCTGCCGCTGCCCCTGGCTCAGCGGTTCCCCGCCGTTGCTGAGCATGGTGGCGTAACCGTCAGGGAGGGATCGGACAAAGTGGTCCACGTGGCTCGCTTCGGCGGCGGCGACGATGTCCGCATCGCTGGCGGAGGGGTCGCCGTAGGCGATGTTCTCCCGGATGGTCCCGGTGAAGATCCAGGGTTCCTGCAGGACGACGCCGAAGTGCTGCCGCAGTGCGTCGCGGGGCATCTGCGAGATGTCCACGCCGTCCACGGTGATCCGCCCGGCGTCGGGTTCATGGAAGCGCATGAGCAGGTTCACCACGGTGGTCTTGCCCGCGCCTGTGTGCCCGACGATCGCCACGGTCTGGCCCGGATCCACCGTGAAGGAGAGATCTTCCAGGACCGGGGTGTTGGGCCGGTAGCCGAAGGAAATGTGTTCGAAGGAAACCGCGCCGCGGCGGCCGTTTGCCGAAGCGGAATCCGGCACGGCCGCCGCTTCTGCCGGGAGCTCAGGGGCATCGAGCAGTTCGAAGATCCTCGCGGCGGAGGCCGAGCAGGATTGGAAGGCCTGGACCATCCCTCCGATCTGTCCGAGCGGTTGGCTGAACAGGCGGTTGAACTGGATGAAAGCCTGGATCCCGCCGATCGTCATGGCCCCGGCAAGGAACTGGAGTCCGCCTACCAGGGCGACGCCCACGTAGCTGGCGTTCGACACGAAGGCCATGAGCGGCTGCACCAAGCCGGACAGGAACTGCGCCCGGGCACTGGCGGTGTACAGGTTCCTGTTCCGCGTCGCGAAGCGGTCCGCCATCAACCCCCGGGCGCCGAAGAGCTTGATCGTCTCATGGCCGGAGGCCGATTCCTCCACGATCGAATTGACGTCGCCGGTGGCTGCCCATTGCCTTGCGAAGTAGCCTTGGGCAGGCCTGCTCACGGCATAGGAGACCAGGATGGAGACCGGGACGGTCAGGATGGCCACCAGCGCGAGCAGCGGCGAAATCAGCAGCATCATGCACAGCGAGGCGAAGACCATCAGCAAGGACGTGATCAACTGGCCGAGCAGCTGGTTGAGGAGCTGGGCCACGTTGTCGAGGTCGTTGCTCGCCCGGCTCAGCAAATCACCGCGGCTGCGGCCGTCGTAGTAGGCCACCGCGACGCGGTGCAGCTTGTCTTCGACAGCTTCCCGAAGCCGGTAGGCGAGGCCCTGGACGGCGCCAGCGGTCAACCTGCCCTGAGCCCAGCTCAGCAGCGAAGCAACGATGTACATTGCCATGACCGGAACCAGCAGAGCAACGAAGCGCCCGGAATTGAAGCTTCCGCCCAGTACGGCTTGGGCGACGACATCTGTGGCGTCACCAAGGATTTTGGGTGCGGAGACGTTGAGGACAACGAAGCATGCAATACACAAAAGCGCACCGGTCATCGCCGCACGCGACGGTTCCAGCAGCTCGACCAGGCGGAGCAGGGCCCACCCGCGCCGCCGCCGCTGCGGGCGGTCGCCTCCCTCAGCCGCATCTGCGGGCCGCGTCATGACCCGTCCGCCGTTTCGAGCTGGGAGGCGACGATTTCCCGGTAGTGCCGGGACCCGGCCAACAGAGCGGCATGGGTGCCGCTGCCGACGATCCTGCCATTGTCCACCACGAGGATCCGGTCCGCGGTTTCGATGCTGCGCACCCGTTGGGCCACCATGAGCACCACGGACGTGGAGAGTCGCGGCACCAGTGCCTCGAAGATCCGGGTTTCGGTGAGGGCGTCCAGCGCGGAGAAGCTGTCGTCGAAGAGATGGATCGACGCCGGCCGCAGGAGGGCGCGGGCAATGCACAGCCGCTGCTTCTGTCCGCCGGAGAGCCCGCCGCCCTGTGCGAGGACCGTATGGATGCCGTCCGGAAGAGCCGAAACGAATGACGCCGCCTGCGCCGCTTCCAGCGCCTCCCACAGTTGGGTGTCGCTCGCCGCCGGGAGCGAGATCCTGAGGTTGTCCGCGACGCTTCCGTCGAAGAGCCAGTTCCGCTGCGGCACGGCGGCGATGCTGTGCCGCAATGCGTCCAGGGGAATGCCGCGCGTATCCTGGCCGCCGATGGTGATGCGGCCGCTGCTGGCTTCGAGCAACCTCGGCACCAGCCGCAGGAGGGTGGACTTTCCGCTGCCGGTGGAACCGATGATGGCCGTCGTCGTGCCGGGCAGCGCCTCGAAGCTGATGTTTTCCAGCACACGGGCCTCGGCGCCGGGAAAGGCGAAGGACACCTCCTCGAAACGGAGGACCGGGCCGGATGGCTCCCGTGGCGGCGTCGACGAATGCCTGCCATGCATGGCTGCCGGCGCGGCAGCGGAACCCGCGAGCCCATCGTCAGCCTGCCGCTCGTCCGGGATGGCAAGGACTTCGCTGATCCGTTCGGCGCTGACTTCGGCCCGGGGGGCGGCGGAGAGCACATACATGGCCATCATGATGGCGAGCAGGATCTGCATGATGTACGCGGTGAAGGCGGTCAGGGCGCCCAGTTCCATCGCGCCGCTGACAATCCTGAGCCCGCCAAGCCACACCACCGCGACGGAGGAAAGGTTCACCACGATCATCACCAGCGGGAGCATCACCGCCACGATGCGGGCCGAACGGAGGTTGTTGGCCGTCAGTGCGCCGTTGGCGGCGGCGAAGCGCTTCTTCTCGTAGGGGCGCCGGACGAATGCACGGATCACCATGACACCCATGACCTGCTCCCGGATCACCGTGTTGATGCGGTCCACGAGCCCCTGCCCCTGCCGGTACAACGGGACCAGCTTGTGGACGATCCGGAGCATGATGAGCATCAGCAAGGGAATGATGGCGAACACCAGCCATGCCAGGGTTCCGTCCTGTGCCACCGCCAGGAGGACGCCGCCGACGCCCATCACTGGTGCCGCAACGAGCATGCTGAACACGAGGATCATTGCCGTCTGGACTTGGAGGACATCGTTGGTGGTGCGGACCACCAGGCTGGCCGGTCCGAAGCGCTCCGCTTCCTGCGTGGGCAGCGCATGGATCTTCTCGAAGAGTTCCTGCCGGAGCCGGCGCCCGATCTTCATCGCGACGACGGCGCCAAGGTAGGCAGCAGACACGGCTGCCAGCACCTGGACGAAGGCGAGCGCCAGCATCCGTCCGCCGATTTCCAGCACCACGGCGCTGTTGCCGGCGACCAGGCCGTCGTCCACGATCTCCGCATTCAGGGTGGGAAGCAGGAGGGTGGCCCCGACCTGGAGCAATTGGAGGGTCGCTATGGCCGCGACGTGCAGCCGGTACGGGGCAAGGCGCCGCAGTACGAGCGCTGCGAGCATCCGGCCTCCGTTCCATGTCCGGGAGGCTGCGGCCGCCAAACGAATGCAGCCCCCACTGTCGCGCTTGTCATTGTAGTGCAGATCACAGGCAGGGCGGCCTATGCGCGCCGGCTTCCCGGCAAAGCGTCCGCATGCGGGCCTCCGGGCTTGTGCCCGACCGCGAAGATCCGCCGGAACGGGAACACGGTGCCATGGCGGCCTACCGGGTAGGCCTCGCGCAGCAGGGCCGCATATTGCTCCTGGAAACGGTCCGCCTCCGCCCGGGACAGGGCGGCCAGCACCGGGCGAAGGCCCGTTCCACGGACCCATTCGAGCACGGGATCCGGCCCCGGCAGCAGTTGCTGGTAGCTGGTCTCCCAGGCGTCGGCCGTCCACCCGGCGTCGAGCATCACGGTGAGGTAGTCCGCGGGGCCGGCCACGGCTTCATCATGGCGCAGCACGCTGTCCAGCTGCCTTGCCCATTCCGGCGACCCGGCGAGCCGGCGCATCAGGGTGTGCGACGGCGCCCCGAAGTTGCCCGGGACCTGCAGCGCGAACCATGCCCCGGGCGGCAGGGCGTCCAGCCAGCGGGGCAGCAGGTCCAGGTGGCCGGGGACCCACTGCAGCGCGGCATTGCTGACCACGACGTCGCAGTCGGGCCCGGGCGTCCAGTCCTGGATGTCGGCGGCTTCGAAGGCAAGCCGGGGCCGCCCTTTCACCAGCCGGGCGGCACGCTGCAGCATGTCGGGCGAGGAGTCGAGGCCCAAAACTGAAGCCTCCGGCCAGCGTGCCGCCAACGTGGCCGTCAGGTTTCCGGGCCCGCAGCCAAGGTCCACCACCTGGCGGGGCGAGGCCGCACCGATCCGGGCTGTCAGGTCGAA
This sequence comes from Arthrobacter sp. TE26545, assembly GCF_056279005.1. Next base: position 1,881,778 of record NZ_JBWBQM010000001.1, on the reverse strand, counting down.
GAACGGTCTGTCCCGGTAGTCGCCGAACTGCACGTACTTGCCCGGGTCCCATGTCATGGCCTGTGCCAACTGCTGCCTCCTCGTGGGTTTCTGGCTCCACACTAAGCTGGAGGCAATGAAACTTCTTGAGCAGCTCTCCGGCATGTCACTCGGCGGCCCGGACGGCGCATCCCCCGACCCGGACGATATCTACACCCGCTTCGTTGACTGGACGGAGAGCCGCGGTCTCCAGCTCTACCCGGCGCAGGACGAAGCCATCATGGAACTGTCCTCGGGCGGGAACGTCATCCTTGCCACGCCCACGGGTTCCGGGAAGTCCCACGTTGCGATCGCCGCGCATTTCACCGCAATGGCCCGCGGCGGCCGCAGCTACTACACGGCCCCGATCAAGGCGCTGGTTTCCGAGAAGTTCTTCGCCCTGTGCGACATCTTCGGCGCCGAAAACGTCGGCATGATCACGGGCGATTCGGGCGTCAACCAGGACGCGCCGATCATCTGCTGCACGGCCGAGATCCTGGCCAACATCGCTCTGCGCGAGGGTGCCGCTGCCGATCTGTCCGCCGTGATCATGGACGAGTTCCACTTCTATTCCGACCCGCAGCGCGGCTGGGCGTGGCAGGTGCCGCTGCTCGAACTGCCGCAGGCCCAGTTCCTGCTCATGTCGGCGACCCTTGGCGACGTAAGCCGCTTCGAAAGCGGACTGACGGAACTCACAGGACGGCCGACGGCGACCGTCAGTTCCGCGGAACGTCCCATTCCGCTGCACTACTACTACCAGGAGACCCCGGTCCACGAGACCCTCGAGGAACTGCTGGAGACCAGGCAGGTCCCGGTGTATGTGGTGCATTTCAGCCAGCTCGAGGCGATCGAGCGGGCACAGAACCTGATGAGCATCAACATGTGCACGCGCGAGGAAAAGGACCGGATCGCCGAGCTGATTGCCGGCTTCCGATTCGCCGCCGGTTTCGGCAAGACGCTCAACCGCCTGGTGCGGCACGGCATCGGCGTCCACCACGCCGGCATGCTGCCCAAGTACCGCCGCCTGGTGGAACAGCTGGCCCAGGCCGGACTCCTGAAGGTCATCTGCGGCACCGACACCCTCGGCGTCGGCATCAACGTGCCGATCCGCACGGTGCTGCTCACCGCCCTGAGCAAGTACGACGGCGTGCGCACCCGCCTGCTGAACTCCCGTGAGTTCCACCAGATCGCCGGCCGGGCCGGCCGCGCGGGCTATGACACCGCCGGCACCGTGGTGGTCCAGGCGCCGGAGCACGTCGTGGAAAACGCGAAGGCGATGGCCAAGGCCACCGCGAAGTTCGGCAACGACCAGAAGAAGCTGCGCCAGGTGGTCAAGAAGCGCCCACCCGAGGGCTTCGTCTCCTGGGGCCAGCCCACGTTCAACAAACTGGTGGAGTCGGTGCCGGATCCCCTGTCCTCCAGCTTCACGATCACGCATGCGATGGTGCTGAACCTCATGGAACGCCCGGGCGACCCGTTCGTGGCGGCCCGGCGGCTGCTGAGCGAAAACCATGAAACACGGCCGGCGCAGCTGAAGCTGATGAAGAAGGCCCTGGGCATCTGCCGGGAACTGCTTGCCGCCGGGGTGGTGGAACGCATCCCGGAATCCGAGCGGGAAAAGGAAGGCCGCTCGCTCCGGCTGACTGTCCACCTGCAGCCGAACTTCGCCCTCAACCAGCCGCTCTCGCCGTTCGCGCTGGCGGCACTGGAACTGCTCGACCCGGAGTCGCCGTCGTACGCCCTCGACGTCGTCTCCGTGATCGAGGCGACCCTCGAGAAGCCCCGCCAGATCCTCTCCGCGCAGGAGAAGAAGGCCCGTGGCGAAGCGGTGGCCGCCATGAAGGCGGACGGCATCGAGTACGAGCAGCGCATGGCCATGCTGGAATCCGTCAGCTATCCGAAGCCGCTCGCCGAGATCCTCGGCGACGCGTTCGAGGTGTACCGGCGGGCGGCCCCCTGGGTGGGCGACTTCGAGCTGGCACCCAAGTCCGTCATCCGCGACATGTACGAGCGCGCCATGAACTTCGGGGAGTTCGTCCAGTTCTACGGCCTGGCCCGCTCCGAGGGCATCGTGCTGCGCTATCTGGCGGACGGCTTCCGCGCACTGCGCCAGACCGTCCCGCAGGACGCGCTGCGCGAGGACCTGGAGGACCTCGTCGCCTGGCTGGGCGAGCTGGTCCGCCAGGTGGATTCGAGCCTGCTCGACGAGTGGGAAGAGCTCACCTCCGGGGCAGCACCCACTCCGCACGACGCGCCCCCGCCCCCGCCGCCGGCCCTGACGAGCAACATCCGGGCCTTCCGGGTAATGGTCCGCAACGAGATGTTCCGGCGGGTGGAACTGTTCGCGGCCGAGGACTCGGCCGCCTTGGGAGAGCTCGACGGCGGCAGCGGCTGGGATGCTCCCCGCTGGGAAGAGGCACTCGACGACTACTTCGACGAACACGACGACATCGGCGACGGTCCGGACGCCCGCGGCCCGGGCCTGCTGATCATCACCGAGGAGCCCGGGATCTGGCGCGTGCGGCAGATCTTCGACGACCCTGCCGGAAACCGCGACTGGGGTATCTCTGCGGAGATCGATCTGGCGGCGTCGGATGAGAGCGGTACCGCCGTGGTGAAGGTGACCGCGGTCAACCGCCTCTGAGGTTCCGGTGGGGACGCATTGGAGGCTTGGGAGGTGGCGGGTGGGCCCACGCAGGCGAGGGCCCCGAGACGAGCGCAGCGAGGCTTGGGAGCTGGCGGGTGGGCCCACGCAGGCGAGGGCCCCGAGACGAGCGCAGCGAGGCTTGGGAGCCTGCGGGGTTTAGTAAGCTCGGATCCATGAGTGTGATCCGTTCCGCAACCCCGGCCGATGTCCCCGCAATCCTCCAGATGATCCACGAACTGGCGGTGTACGAAAAAGAGCCGGACGCGGTGAAGAACACCCCGGAGATGCTGCACGGAGTGCTGTTCGGCGACAACCCCCGCGTGTACGCGAACATCGCGGAGAACGACGCCGGCGAAGTCCGCGGTTTCGCCCTCTGGTTCCTGAACTACTCCACGTGGGAGGGCGTGCACGGGATCTACCTCGAGGATCTCTACGTCACCCCGGAGGCCCGCGGCGAGGGCCACGGCAAGGCGCTGTTGCAACACCTGGCCGCCACCGCCGTCGAGAACGGCTATGCCAGGGTGGAATGGAGCGTGCTGGACTGGAACGAGCCGTCCATCGCGTTCTACGAGAGCCTGGGGGCCGTGCCGATGGACGAGTGGACCACCTTCCGGCTCACCGGCAACGCACTTGCCTCGTTCGGTGCTGCTGCCTTCGATGAAAGCCTGGCCCGTGGCTGAGGCTTTTGCCGCCCTGACCACCGGGAATCCGACGGGCGCAGCCCTGGCGGCCGGCCACACCGTTGCCGGACGCCACGAGTTCCGTGGCCTCCGGACGGTGGAGCATTTCTTCACCGTCCCCCTGGACCACTCGCGCCCGGCCGACGCGGAAATCACGGTCTTCGCCCGGGAATATGTCTCCACGGACCATTCCGACGCCGAAGCCTCGGCGCTGCCTTGGCTGCTATTCCTGCAGGGCGGTCCCGGCGGCCGGGGCAACCGGGTCACTTCGCTTTCCGGGTGGATGAAGGCGGCCGCGCGCGACTTCCGGATCCTGATGCTGGACCAGCGGGGCACGGGCCTGTCCACCCCGGTGGACCGCAACACCCTCCCGCTGCGTGGCACCGCGGAAGAGCAGGCTGCTTACCTGGCCTTTTTCCGGGCCGACTCCATCGTGGCGGACGCCGAGCTGATCCGTGCCGCGCTCGGCGCCGAACCCTGGACGGTGCTGGGACAGAGCTTCGGCGGCTTCTGCGCCCTGACGTACCTGTCCTTCGCACCGGCCGGGCTGAAGGAGGTCCTCATCACCGGAGGCCTGGCGCCCCTGCACGGACCGGCCGAGCAGGTCTACCGCGCTACCTTCCAACGGGTGGCCGAGCGCAACGCCGAATACTTCGCCTGGTACCCCGAGGACCGCGAACGGGTGACCCGGATCGTGCGCCACCTCGCCCGGCAGGAAGAAGTGCTTCCCGACGGCAGCCGCCTCACCCCGGAGCGCTTCCAGATGGTCGGTTCCTTCCTGGGCGGCAACACCCGGGTGGACGCGCTGCATTACCTCCTTGAGGACGCCTTCGTGGCCACCCCGGGCGGCGACCGCCTCTCCGACGCATTCCTGGAGCAAGTGCGTTCCCAGGTGTCGCGCGCAGCCAATCCGCTGTACGCCGTGCTGCACGAATCGATCTACGGCCAGGGCCAGGCCACGGACTGGGCGGCTTGGCGGGTGCTGGAGGAATTCCCCCAGTTCCGCCCCGATGCTGCCGAACCCCTGCTCACCGGCGAAATGGTCTACCCGTGGTACTTCGAGCAGGACCCCGCCTTGGAACCCCTGCACGACGTCGCCCGGCTGCTCGCGGAGAAGCCGGACTGGGCTCCGCTCTACGACCTGGAGCAGTTGGCGGCCAACAGCGTGCCGGTTGCCGCCGCGGTCTACCGCGACGACATCTACGTCGACTACGGCCTGTCGATGGAGACCGCAGCGGCTGTCCGCGGCCTGCAGGCATGGACCACAGCCGATTTCCACCACGACGGCATCGGCGAGGACGGCGAAGGGATCTTCCGGCGGCTGCTTGGGATGGTCCGCGCCTGAAGATGGACCGCGCCTAGGCCGTGGCCGCTTCCTTGCGGAACATGCGGAGCAGGACGGCGGCGATGACGACGGCGGCAAGGGCCCCCGCGGCCATGTTCAGTCCCTGGTAGCCGAGCCAGGCCAGGAGCGGCCCTGAGAAACCGCCGCCCACCGCGCCCGCAGCGCCCATGAGCGTGTCCGAGACGCCCTGCACCGTGACGCGTTCCTCCTGGGGCACGCTTTCGGCCAGCAGGGTGGAACCGGCGATGGTCGCGGCGGACCAACCCATGCCGAGGATCACGAGGCCGGCGGTGACTGCCACCGGTTCGTGTTGGCCGAAGCCCGCCACGCACGCGGCCGCAATCAGCAGCACATAGCCCAGGCCGATCGTCGGAAGCCTGCCGGCCTTGTCAGTCAGCCAGCCCATCAGCGGCGAGAGCGCGAACATGCCGGCGATGTGCAGCGAGATCGTGAAGCCGATGATGGTGAGCGCGTCGGTTCCCATGGCGTGGTCGCCGTGGTGTTCGGTCATCGGTCCTTCGACGAGCTGCTGCAGGTGCAGCGGCGTCATGGACATGATGCTGACCATGATGCCGTGCGCCCCCACCACCGAGGCCAGGGCGAGCAAGGACATCGGTGAGGAACGGACCGCCTTCAGCCCCAGCGCCAGGGAGCGGCGGCGCGGACCGGTACGGCCGCCGTCGGGCTCTTTCCTGCTCAGGCTTCGGGCGAGCAGCAACGGGTCCGGGCGCAATCCCGCAAGGAGCAGCACTACGGCCAGCAGGAGCCCGGCCACGGAGAAGATGAACGGCCCGGCGGTGGCCGGAAGCCCGAGCGCCTCGCCGACGGCGGCTCCGGGTTGGATCAGGTTGGGCCCCGCAACGGCGCCGATGGTGATGGACCAGACCACGGTGGAAAGGTCGCGGCCGCGGCGTTCCGGAGCGGCGAGGTCGACGGCGGCAAAACGGGCCTGGAGGTTCGCCGCGGATCCGAGTCCCAGCAGGGCGCCGCCCACAAGGAGCAGCAGGAAGCTTCCGGCGGTGGCCGACACGATGACCAGGAGTGCGCCGGCCATCGCGGCGAGCAGCCCGGTGACGAGTCCGATGCGCCGGCCACGGCGTTCTGCCAATCCTGCCAGGGGCAAGGCGGCGACCGCCGCGGCGAGGGTCAGGACAGTGGTCACGGAACCCGCCCACGCTTCGGAACCGCTGAGCTGCACCGCGAGCAGGGAGCCGATGGAGAGGGTGGCGCCGTTGCCGATGCCGCTGAGCAACTGCGCTGCGCTCAGGAGGACAACGGAACGGCGCTGGACTGCTGCGGGATCGATGGTTTCTGTCGGAGTCAAAGCCACCACCCGAGCATATCCCCGCACCACGCGCGCGGCTCCCGGAAACGGCGGAACCCCGGTCACATCGGTGACCGGGGTTCCGTGAGAAGGCGCCGGACGGCGTCAGTCGACGTCGCTCAGGCTCTTGCGGGAGTCCTCTTCGAGGCGGGCGTCCAGTTTGGACTGCTTGGCCGCCGGGCTGAGCAGGCTGGCCACGACCGCGATGATGATGGTGCCGATGATGACAGCGAGGGACACGAAGGTGGGAATCTCCGGGGCCCATTCGATGTGGTGGCCGCCGTTGATGAACGGCAGCTCGTTGACGTGCATCGCGTGCAGCACCAGCTTCACGCCGATGAAGGCCAGGATGACCGACAGAGCGTGCTTGAGGTAGACCAGGCGGTTCATGAGGCCGCCCAGCAGGAAGTAGAGCTGGCGCAGGCCCATGAGGGCGAAGATGTTGGCGGTGAACACGATGAAGGCGCTCTGGGTGAGGCCGAAGATGGCCGGGATGGAGTCGACGGCGAACAGCAGGTCGGTCATGCCGATGGTCACGAAGACGATCAGCATGGGGGTGAAGAGCTTCTTGCCGTCGACCGTGGTGCGCAGCTTGCCGCCGTCGAACTTCTCCGACATCGGCACGACCTTGCGGAGCTTGGCCACCAGGGGGTTCTCGGAGCCTTCTTCTTCGTCTTCGCCTTCGTCCTTGGCCTGCTTCCAGGCGGTCCAGAGCAGGAAGGCTCCGAAGATGTAGAAGACCCAGCTGAACTGTTCGATGACCACGGCGCCGAGCGCGATGAAGATGCCACGCAGGACCAGGGCGATGATGATGCCCACCATCAGCACTTCCTGCTGGTATTTCCGGGGTACCGCGAAGCGGGCCATGATGATGATGAAGACGAACAGGTTGTCGATGCTCAGGCTGTACTCAGTGACCCAGCCGGCAATGAACTGGCTGCCGTGTTCCACGCCCGCGAAGGCGAACATGGCGCCGGCGAACGCGAGGGCCAGGGCGACGTAGAAGGCCACCCACAGCCCCGCTTCCTTCATGGACGGTTCGTGGGGACGCTTGACCACCAGGAGGAGGTCGACGAGCAGGATGATACCGAGAACGACAAAAGAGCCGACCTCAAACCAGGCTGGAAGCTGCATGAAAAAGTGCCTTTCGCAGGGTACGTCAAAGCGGTGTAAGTCTCTCCGGCCTGCCTGCGCACTTGGTGCTGAATCGGCGGCCCGCTGCGTCCGGCGAGGCATCTGTGCCTGGCGTGCTGACGGACGTAGCGCTTGGGATACTCCCCTACGTGGGCATTACTTTACCCTAGGCGTGCCCGGCTGACTGCATTTGACGCAGTTCCCGCTTCAACTCACCCACTTCGTCACGTAGCCGTGCGGCGATTTCGAACTGCAGTTCCGCGGCGGCGGAATGCATCTGCTCGGTCAGCTGTTCGATGAGTCCCACGAGGTCTTCCGCCGGAGCCGCAGCGAGGCCGTCACTGCGCACGATGGCTGCACCCTTCTTGGCCCCCTTGGCGCCGGGTTTGGCGGAAGAGGCGATGCCGCGCTTGCCCTTGCCGTAGTCGAAGCTTCCCAACAGGGCATCGGTGTCGGCATCTTCGCGTGCCAGCTGGTCCGTGATGTCCGCGATCTTCTTGCGCAGCGGCTGCGGATCGATGCCGTTTTCCTGGTTGTACTTCACCTGGATGTCGCGGCGCCGGTTGGTTTCCTCGATGGCGTGGGCCATGGAATCGGTAATCCGGTCCGCGTACATGTGCACCTGGCCGGAGACGTTACGGGCCGCACGGCCGATGGTCTGGATCAACGAGGTGGACGAACGGAGGAAGCCCTCCTTGTCTGCGTCCAGGATGCTGACCAGCGACACTTCGGGAAGGTCCAAGCCTTCCCTGAGGAGGTTGATGCCTACCAGGACGTCGAACACGCCCATGCGGAGTTCCCTCAGCAGTTCCACGCGGCGGAGGGTATCGACGTCGGAGTGCAGGTACTGCACCTTGACCCCGTGGCCCAGCAGGTAGTCGGTGAGGTCTTCGGCCATGCGTTTGGTGAGGGTGGTGACCAGGACGCGTTCGTCCCGCTCCACCCGGGTGCGGATCTCGCCCAGGAGGTCGTCGATCTGGCCTTTGGTGGGCTTGACGATGACTTCGGGGTCGATCAGGCCGGTGGGGCGGATGATCTGCTGCACGAAGCCGTCCGCCTTGCCGAGCTCATACTTGCCGGGGGTGGCCGACAAGTAGACGGTCTGGCCGATGCGTTCCAGGAACTCGTCCCACTTCAGCGGCCGGTTGTCCATGGCGGAGGGCAGGCGGAAGCCATGGTCCACCAGGGTGCGCTTGCGGGACATGTCCCCTTCGTACATGGCGCCGATCTGCGGCACAGTCACGTGGGATTCGTCGATGACCAGCAGGAAGTCGTCCGGGAAATAGTCCAGCAGGCAATGCGGTGCGGTGCCTGAACCGCGGCCGTCGATGTGCCGGGAGTAGTTCTCGATGCCGTTGCAGAAGCCCATCTGCTGCATCATTTCGAGGTCGTAGGTGGTGCGCATGCGCAGGCGCTGGGCCTCGACCAGCTTGTTCTGGCCCTCCAGCACCTTGAGGCGCTCGGCAAGCTCGTCCTCGATGGCCGTGATGGCCCGGCCCATGCGCTCCGGACCGGCGACGTAGTGGGATGCCGGGAAGACGTACATCTCGGTCTCTTCGCGGATGACCTCGCCGGTGACCGGGTGGAGGGTGTAGATGTTCTCGATTTCGTCGCCGAAGAACTCGATGCGCAACGCCAGTTCCTCGTACATGGGGATGATTTCCACGGTATCGCCACGGACGCGGAAGGTGCCGCGGTGGAAGTCCATGTCGTTGCGGGCATATTGCATGGACACGAACTTGCGCAGGAGGTCGTCCCGGTTCATTTCCGCCCCCTTGCGGAGCGTCACCATTCCGGCGATGTACTCTTCCGGTGTGCCGAGGCCATAGATACACGACACGGTGGCGACGACGATGACGTCCCGGCGGGTGAGCAGGGCGTTGGTGGCCGAGTGTCGGAGCCGCTCCACTTCCTCGTTGATCGAGGAGTCCTTCTCGATGAAGGTGTCCGTCTGCGGGACGTAGGCCTCAGGCTGGTAGTAGTCGTAGTAGGAAACGAAGTATTCCACCGCGTTGTTCGGCAGCAGTTCCCGGAACTCGTTGGCCAGCTGCGCCGCGAGGGTCTTGTTCTGGACCAGCACCAGCGTGGGCCGCTGGACCTGCTCGATCAGCCAGGCCGTGGTGGCGCTCTTGCCGGTACCGGTGGCACCGAGCAGCACGACGTCCTTCTCACCGTTGTTGATGCGTTCGGTGAGTTCGCCGATGGCGGCCGGCTGGTCACCGGCAGGCTGGTATTCGCTGACGACCTCGAAGGGCGCGACGACTCGGTTGATTTCCTGGGCGAGGCTCATGCATCAAATCTACCCCTGCCCGCGGACAGTTACTGTCCGCGTTCCGGCGGCAGTTTGACCCGTTTCCGTGGCACGATGGCGCCATGGACATCACCTACCTGCAGCCCGAGGGGCTGGTCCGCAGCCCCGCCTTCAGCCATGCCGCCGTCGTTCCGGCAGGTGCCGCCACGGTCTACCTCGGTGGCCAGAACGGCGTGGACGCCAGCGGCACTGTTGTCTCGGACGATGTAGCCGAACAGTCGCTCAGAGCCGTTGCGAATGCCCGGCTGGCCCTGGAGGCCGCCGGTGCCTCGTTGGCCGATGTGGTGCACTGGACCGTGCTCATCCACGTCGACGCCGATCTCGGTGCCGCCTACGGTGCCATCGCCCCGCAGCTCGCGCGGGAAGGCGCCCCTCCCCTTGTCACGGCGGCGCGGGTGGCCGGGCTGGGTGTCCCGGGGGCCCTCATCGAAGTAAGCGCCATCGCCGCCTTGCTCCCCTGAAACTCCGTGTCCACTGAGGCAGTGCATTCCGGAGGCGTCAGGAGTACGACGGCGCCCGCCAGCCACTGCTTTCGGCCCAGGCTTCCATGCGGGGCTGCGCCTGCTCGGCGAACCAGGGTTCCTTCGCTTCGGCATAGCGGGCGGTTCCCGCGTCGTCGGCGAACTGCGCCGCCAGCTCTTCTTTCAGCACGGCGTAGTCCGCCCGCGCGTCCGCGTCGGCGCGCAGCCAGTCCCGGAACAGCAGGGCGTAGCGCCAGCCCGGGCTGCCAGCCACGCGGAGGTGGACGTTGGCGGGCTGTCCGGGATCCGCATTCGCGTGGAAACGTTTCTGCCAAAGCGCCGGTTCCTCGAAACCGGGCTTCGCCGTGTCCCGCCAGGCGCCGGGCACCGCGGGGAAGCCAGCCTCGCCCAGCGTGGGGGCGAGCTTATCCGCCGTCGCGAGCGAATCAACGGTGAGCTGCAGATCGATGACGTCCTTGGCGGGCAGTCCGGGGACCGCCGTCGAGCCGACATGGTCGACGGCCAGTAGTTCCGGTGCTGCCTTGCGGATCCGCGCGGCGAGCCGCTGCGCGACGGCGGACCAGGCGGGGTCGGGCGGCGACAGGCGGGCACCGCCGGGGCGTTCGGCGCGGCTGCCCGAAGCGAGGTTCCCGGCAAAAGGCAGCAGCCGTTCCTCCCACAGGCGGTCCACCTGGGCGAGGACGTCTTCGGGGTCGCCGGAATTGTCCAGGACCACGTCCGCCGCTGCCAGCCGTTCATCCCGTGTTGCCTGCGCGGCGATCCGCGAACGTGCTTCGTTCTCCGCCAGGCCGCGCAATCCGGTCATCCTTTGCACGCGCAGCTCTTCCGGGGCGTCGACGACGACCACCAGGTGGAAGCTGCTCCCCTGCATGGTCTCGACGAGCAAGGGGATGTCCTGGACCACGATGTCCCCGGGGTGCGCCGACTGCAGCAGTTCGGCCGCACGCCTACGAACGAGGGGGTGGACGATTCCGTTGAGGACTTCACGGCGGCCGGGGTCGGCGAAGACGATTCCGCCAAGCCTGGCACGGTCCAGCCGGCCGTCCCGGTCCACGATGTCCAGGCCGAAGGCATCCACGATCCGGCGGAGGCCCTCGGTGCCGGGCTCCACGACTTCGCGGGCGATCACGTCGGCGTCGACCAGCACCGCCCCGAGTTCACGGAACCGCTGGGCGACAAGGGATTTTCCGGAGGCGATCCCGCCCGTGAGTCCGATTTTCAGCACCCCTCCACCCTAAACTGGCTCAGTGCCAGAACAAGAGAGCCGGGCCACCGCGTACACGACGCTGGCAGCCGGCAGCGATCTCCGCCATGAACTCGAAATCAAGCGTTCCCGCTTCATCACCGTGCTGCGCCGTGCCATGGACGAGGACGCGGCGCGTTCCCTCGTGGCTGAGCTGCGCAAGGAATTCCATGACGCCCGGCACCACTGCTCGGCCTTCGTCCTGGGACCGGACCGAGACGTGCAGCGCTCCAGCGACGACGGCGAACCTTCCGGCACGGCCGGGATTCCCATGCTGGAGGCCTTGGTCAAACGGGAGACCCTGCCCGGGGTGAGCGACCTCAGCGACGTGAGCGCCGTCGTCGTGCGCTATTTCGGCGGCATCCTCCTGGGCGCCGGCGGACTGGTGCGCGCCTATTCCGAATCAGTGTCCTCCGCGCTGGACGCCGCCCCGCTGGTCCGGCGGAGCCGGCTCCGGATCTGCGCAGTGCCCGTCCCCCATGCCCAGGCCGGGCGCCTGGAGAACGAGCTGCGGGCCGCGGGATTCGTCATGGCGGACAGCAGCTACGAGGCCGAGCACACCGTGCTGCGGCTCGCCTTGCCGGACAACGCGGCGGACATCGCCGACGCCGGTGCCCGCCTGGCCGCGCTGACGGCAGGCAGCGCGGGGCTGCTGCCGCAGGGGACGGAATGGATCGATCGCAGCTTGGACATGTCCGGTTTCTGAAGTCGGCGATGGACATAACGGGTTATGTCCATCTGCAAGCACGTGCACTGGACATGTCCGTAAGTGACCACGCACGGACCTTAAACGGAAGGCGCCCCCTCCAACTGGAGGGGGCGCCTTCGTGGCTATTCAGCTGTTCCCGTGCGGGAAAGCGGAATTAGTTGCCGGTGAGCTTCTCGCGCAGTGCGGCGAGGGCCTCGTCCGAAGCCAGGGTACCCGAGGAAACCTCGGAAGCAGCCGGCTCGGAGGAGTAGCTGGTGGCAGCAGACTCGTTGTCGCCGGAAGCGGCGGCAGCGGCGTCGTCAGCAGCGTGCTGTGCAACCTGCTTCTTGTGGGCTTCCCAACGTGCCTGGGCGTCAGCGTACTGCTGCTCCCATGCGGCGCGCTGTGCTTCGTAGCCTTCGAGCCATTCGTTGGACTCGGGGTCGAAGCCTTCGGGGTACTTGTAGTTGCCCTCTTCGTCGTACTCGGCAGCCATGCCGTACAGAGCCGGGTCGAACTCGGTGCTGTCGGCGTCAACGCCCTCGTTCGCCTGCTTGAGGGAGAGGGAGATGCGGCGGCGCTCGAGGTCGATGTCGATGACCTTGACGAACAGTTCGTCGCCAACGGAGACAACCTGCTCAGCCAGTTCAACGTGGCGGACAGCCAGCTCGGAGATGTGGACCAGGCCTTCGATGCCGTCTTCGACGCGAACGAACGCACCGAACGGAACGAGCTTGGTGACCTTACCCGGAACAACCTGGCCGAGGGCGTGGGTGCGGGCGAAGGTCTGCCACGGGTCTTCCTGCGTAGCCTTGAGGGACAGGGAGACACGCTCGCGGTCCAGATCCACTTCGAGGACCTCGACGGTGACTTCCTGGCCGACCTCGACAACCTCGGACGGGTGGTCGATGTGCTTCCAGGACAGCTCGGAAACGTGAACCAGGCCGTCTACGCCGCCCAGGTCCACGAAGGCACCGAAGTTGACGATGGAGGAAACGACGCCGGGACGGACCTGGCCCTTTTCCAGCTTGTTGAGGAAGGTGGAGCGCACCTCGGACTGGGTCTGCTCGAGCCATGCACGGCGGGACAGCACAACGTTGTTGCGGTTCTTGTCCAGCTCGATGATCTTGGCTTCGATCTGCTGACCGATGTACGGAGCCAGGTCGCGCACGCGGCGCATTTCGACGAGGGATGCGGGGAGGAAGCCGCGCAGGCCGATGTCGAGGATAAGACCACCCTTGACGACCTCGATGACGGTACCGGTGACGACACCGTCTTCTTCCTTGACCTTCTCGATGTCGCCCCAGGCGCGCTCGTACTGAGCACGCTTCTTGGAGAGGATCAGGCGGCCTTCTTTGTCTTCCTTGGTGAGCACCAGGGCTTCGACCTGATCGCCGACGGCGACAACGTCGCCCGGGTCAACATCGTGCTTGATGGAAAGCTCGCGGGAGGGGATGACACCTTCGGTCTTGTAACCGATGTCGAGCAGAACTTCGTCGCGGTCGACCTTGACGACGGTACCTTCGACGAGGTCACCGTCGTTGAAGTACTTGATGGTGGCGTCGACAGCTGCGAGGAAGTCCTCGGCGGTACCGATGTCGTTAATGGCGACTACGGGGGTACCGGGCTTCTCGGTGGAGGTGATGGTCATGTAGTAGGGGCTCCGTTGTGGATAGTATGTCGGTCAGGCAAACCGCCCGCTTCCCGTTCCGGGCTTCGGGACACAGCACAAGGCCGGGTCATCCTGAATTGTGGATTGTATTGATCGCGTGCACGTAGTACACGCCCGTTCATTCTAGTCGCACGCGCCAACAAGGGTCAAAATCGGCGCCGCCGCGGCAGCCGGTTACCTCAGGAGCCCGCCCACCTCGCCAAGGCGTGCGAAGACCACGCCCCGGTCCAGCAGGCGGGGCAAAGCCGCCGCGTAGCCGGCAGCCGTGCCGCTGCCAGGGTGGTTGAAGTGCGAAATCACGATGTCGCCGCCCCGCACCCCGGCCAGTTCGGCGGCGACCTGCCCGGCGCTGAAGGTTGCCCCGCCGTCGCCGTTCACGCTGAAGTTCACCGGCACCTGGCCGAGCCGCCGCGCGATGGCGGCTGCGACGTCGTCGTAATGGGCCGTTCCCGAGCGGAAGAACCCGCAGGGTTTGCCGCTCAGCTTCTCCAGCACGGCCTTCGCGCCCGTCAGTTCGTCATACACCTCGCCGACGTTCGCGGTCCCGGGAATCCCGTAGGCCTCGCGTCCGTCCACTGAGAGCGGACGGTGCACTGCGCCGTGGTTCGCCAGTTCGAAGAGGGGATCCGCTGCAAGGGCGGCGGCGCGCTCCGGGTTGGCCGCGACCCAGCGCCCGTTGAGGAACAGCGTGGCGGGGACCCTTAGTCCGCGAAGGGTGTCGAGGAGCCGCTCGTCGCACGCCGCTCCCCCGGGACCACCGCAAGCGTCGAAGGTGAGGACGGCTTTCCTGGACTTGCTGCGGGTAGCGACCCCGCGCACTTCCATGCCCCATTCCGTAGGCTGCCGGTCCCCGAAACGGGCGATGATGGCAGCGCGCGACGGGAGACTGCTTGCGCGGCGGGCCGTGCCGTTCGGGGCCCCGCCGGTCAGAGCCGTGGTGTTCGGCCCGGCGTGTGCGGTTCCCGGACTGCCGGGCTCCCCCGGAGTCGGGGCAGCCGGCAGGCTTTCGGTCGTGCCGCTTTCGGTCGTGCCGGCGCAGGCGCCGAGCGCCGTGGCCGCCAGCCCGGCGGCAGCAAGAAGTACGGTGCGGCGCCCGGCCGCGATGTGTCGGGCACCGGTTCCGGTGCCGCCGACGATGGAGTCCCCCATGGATTCCTGTTCTGTTATGGCCCGCTGGAGCGGGAGGTGGTGCCGGAAGTGGCTATCTAGAAGTGGGTGGCGCAGTGCGCGGGACGTTCGACGGCGAAGAGCTGCCGGGCGCGGAACGCGGCACCCGGCGTGTGCTCCCGGATCCGACCGGCGGCCAGCAGGGTCAGCGGGCTGACTGCGCCGAGGTAGATCGAGCCGAGGTCCGCGACGTCGAGGGACAGGTCCGGTGCAGCGCCCGCCGGCGCGGGAACCACCGTGGCCCGGTTCTCCGCGGCGTCCAGTACCCAGCGGCCCTCGGCGTGGCCAAGCCCGTCGCTGACGTCGAGCACCAGCCGGCCGCTGCCGGCGTAGCTCCTGGCCGAAAGAGCCCCGGCAACGTCGAGGATCCGCAGCCACAGCATGTCCCGGTGGTCCGAATCCGTAACGCAGCGCGGGTCTGCCAGGGCCCAGGCCAGCGGGTCGTCGACGGGCGCGTCCTGCCAGCTGACCTGTTCCACGAGGTCGATGCTGCCCAGGAACTGCCACAGCTCCAGGTAGGCGGCGTCCGTGCCGGCCACGATGTCCAGCACCTCCACCGTGTAGGGCTTGCTGTCCCAGCCGGCGAATTTGTAGGAGACGTACCCGTCCACGGCGCCGTCGGCGTCGTAGTGTAAAGCCGCCTTGACCGCCCGGTCTTCCTTGCCGTCGCGGCCGAGCGTCCCTGAGACGTGGTTGCGGTAGAAGTCCTGCCGCACGATCGATCCCGGGGTGCGGCGGTGGGCCTGATCGAAGAGGGCGGGGGCCAGTTCCAGCAGCACCGCGGGGTCAGCGATCTCCACGCTGCCCACGGGCTCATGGCGGAGCCGGAACTTCGGGCCGGTGTCCACCTTGATGCTCCGTTCGAAGGTGGCGACGCCGAAGCCGAAGCGGCCGTAGATCGAAGCCTCGGAGGCGGTCAACGCGGCCATCGTGGTCCCGGCAGCCTTCGCCGCCGCCAGGTCGCCCTCCATCATCCGCCGCAACAGGCCCTTGCGGCGGTGGGTGCCGCGGACCGTGACGGAAGTGATCAGGTGCGTGCGCAGCTGCCGGCCGAAGCCGATGTTCAGCTCCTTTTCGAAGCTGCCGAACGTCGCCACCGGGTACGCGGCGTCCAGCGCATGGGACGGCGTGCCGCCCTTCAGGTAGGCCCCTGTCAGTTCCCGGCCGTCGGCCAGGTGCAATTCGATGATCTTGTCGATGTGTTCGTCGGCGCGGTGTTCATCGTGGAAGCCGTGCCCGACGGCTCGGATCCAGTCGCGTGCCTGGCGGTAGCCGGGTTGGTCCCTGGGCGCGGATCGGAATCGTTCGATGACGTAGTTTTCATTGGGATCTGCCACGCGCCCAAGCCTAACCGCCGAGGGCCCCGAAGTGAGCGAAGCGAGCTTTGGGAGGCGGTTAGGCGCTAACCAGACGCAGCAGGGCGCGCCACCATACCGGCGGCGCGCCCTGCGTGCGGTTCCGTTGAAGCGGCCTCAGTGGCCGGCGTCGTGCCAGCTGGTCCCGACGCCGATCTGGACGTCCAGCGGGACGCTCAGCTCTGCCGCCGACCCCATCTGCGCCCCCACCAACTGCTCCACGGCTTCCCGCTCGCCCGGGGCGACCTCGAGGACGAGTTCGTCGTGGACCTGCAGGAGCATGCGCGACTTCAGGCCCTGGCCAGCCAGTTCCGCGGAGACGCCAAGCATGGCGCGTTTGATGATGTCCGCGGCCGATCCCTGGATGGGTGAGTTCAGGGCGATGCGTTCGGCCAATTCGCGGTGCTGCCGGTTGGTGCTGGTGAGGTCCGGCAGGTAGCGGCGGCGGCCTTCGATGGTGGAAGTGTAGCCGTCGATGCGGGCCTGTTCGACGACGCCCCGCAGGTAATCGCGCACCGCACCGAAACGGTCGAAGTAGTCCTTCATGAGCGAGCGGGCCTCGTCCACCGAGATTTCCAGCTGCTTGGACAGGCCGAAGGAGGTCAGGCCGTACGCGAGGCCGTAGGACATCGCCTTGACCTTGGAGCGCATGGCGCTGGTGACGTCTTCGGGTGCCACGTTGAAGATGTGCGAACCGACGTAGCGGTGCAGGTCTTCGCCCTCCTTGTAGGCCTGGATCAGTCCTTCGTCCCCGGAAAGGTGGGCCATGATGCGCATTTCGATCTGGGAGTAGTCGGCGGAGAGCAGGCATTCATAGCCTTCGCTGACCACGAAGATCCCGCGGACGCGGCGGCCTTCCTCGCTGCGGACCGGGATGTTCTGCAGGTTCGGGTTGTTCGAGGAGATACGTCCGGTGGCAGCGACGTTCTGGGCGTAGTCCGTATGGATGCGGCCGTCCTCGGCCACGGACTTCTTGAGGGTCTCCACCATCTGGGCGAGCTTGGACGACTCGCGGTGCGCCATGAGCTGGACCAGGAATTCGTGACCGGTCTTCTCCAGGAGGGCCTTCAGGGAGGCGGCGTCCGTGGTGTAACCGGACTTGATCTTCTTGGTCTTCGGCAGTCCGAGTTCCTCGAAGAGCACCGTCTGCAGCTGCTTGGGCGAACCCAGGTTCACTTCATGGCCGATCGCGGCGAACGCCTGCTCCTGGGCGTGCTGGACCACCTTGGAGAGGTCGGCGAGCTGTTCGTTCATGCGGTCCGTGGACACGCCGATGCCGGCAAGCTCCATGGCCGCCAGCACGCGTGCGACAGGCAGTTCGAGGGTGGTCAGCAGCGCACCGGCCTGGCGGTCGCTGAGTTCCTTTTCGAAGTGCTTGCTGAGGGTGTGCACGACGGCGGCCTGCCGCACCAGTTCGGTGGCGGCGGCGCCGTCCGGGCCGTCGCCGAGGTCGAGTTCGAGCTGCCCTGACGCGGACGCCCCGCTTGCCAGGGTGATCTTCAGGTGGTGCTGGGCAAGTTCCGGGAGGTCGTAGCTGCGCCGGTCCGGTTCGATCAGGTAGCCGGAAATCGAGGTGTCATCGACCACGCCTTCAAGGCCGAGCCCGCGATGGTGCAGGGCCTTCAGGGCGGCCTTGAACTCGTGCATCACCTTGGCTTCTTCGGGGTCCTTCAGCCATCCTGCGACCACGGCCTCAGCGGCGGCGTCGAGCCTGGGCAGTTCCACGAAGGCGGCCCCGTTGCCGCGCACGACGGCGAGGGCTTCGGCGTCGTTCCCGATCCGGCCGGGAACCATCTGCACGGCCACGGCCGAACGCATCCCGGCCCCGGCAGCGAAGAAGGCCTGCAGTTCCGCCGCGTCCTCCAGGACGGCGAATTCCGGGGCTTCGATGGTGTCCGGCGCTGCACCGGCGGTGTCGTCACCGTAGAGGTCGAACAGCCGGGTGCGGAGGGTCTTGAATTCAAGCTCGTCGAAGAGCTCTTCGATGGCCTGGCGGGCGGGCCGCGGTTCGGCGAGCTCCTGCAGGCTGACCGGGAGGTCGAGGTCCGTCAGCAGGCGGTTGAGGCGGCGGTTCCGCTTGACTGCCTCGATGTTCTCGCGCAGTGCCCCGCCCACCTTTCCGCCGATCGCGTCCAGGTTCTCCAGGATCCCCTCCAGACCGCCGTAGAGGTTGATCCACTTCGCTGCGGTCTTGGGGCCGACGCCGGGGACGCCGGCGAGGTTGTCCGCGGACTCCCCCACCAGGGCGGCGAGGTCCGAGTAGCGGGACGGCGTGACGAAGTACTTTTCCTCGATGGCCGCGGCGTCCATGCGCGGGATATCGGAAACGCCCTTCCTCGGGTAGAGGACGAAGACGTTGTCGGTGATGAGCTGGAAGGAGTCGCGGTCCCCGGAGACGAGGAGCACTTCGAAACCGGCCGCCTCGCCCTGGGCTGCGAGCGTGGCAAGGATGTCATCGGCTTCGTAGCCGGGCATCTTGATGGTCTTGATGCCCCAGGCGTGCATGACCCGTTCGATGAGGCCGATCTGGCCGCCGAACTCTGCCGGGGTCTCGTTGCGGCCGCCCTTGTACTCGCTGTATTCGGCCTTGCGGAACGTGGTGTCGTCCGAAACGTCGAAGGCAACGGCGACGTGGGTGGGTTTCTGGTCCCGGATCAGGTTGATCAGCATTGACGTGAAGCCGTGGACGGCGTTGGTGTGCTGGCCTGCGGAGGTGGCGAAATTTTCGGCCGGGAGTGCATAGAAGGCCCGGAACGCCATCGAGTGGCCGTCAAGCACCAGGAGCCGGGACCGGCCGCCGGACGCCGTTCCCGGAACAGCGTCCGGAAGGGTTGCGGCCCCGGCGGCAGAGATTTCGATGGCTGTGTCTTCGATGGCCTGGTTTTCGACGGTACCGGCCGGTTTGGTTGTTTCGCTCACAGGTGCCAGCCTAGTTGCCATGATGGACAATTTCACGCCGGGCCGGTTCACCGAGGAACTCATCGCCGCCGGTGTTCCGCAGGAGTATCACGGCTGGCTGGATCGCTTCGGAGTGGGTGCGCTCGTAGTGAAGATGGGTATCAGGTTCCTGGAACTGGGGCCGGAGCGGTCCGTCGCCACCATGCCGGTGGAAGGAAACACCCAGGTGGCCGGGATCCTGCACGGCGGCGCCCATGTGGTGCTGGCGGAGACCCTCGGCTCCTTCGCGGCCTCCCTGCATGCCGGGCCCGGACGCCACGCCGTCGGGATCGAAGTTGGAGCCACTCACCACCGTTCGGTCGCTGCCGGCCTTGTCACGGGGACCTGCACGGCGATCCACCTCGGCGGCACCCTCGCCACGCACGAGATCGTCATGACGGACGCGGCCGGCCGGCGCCTGTCTACCGCGCGTATCACCAACATGATCCGGGACAACCGGGGCCGCTGAGCGGGCAGGCGGCTGCGCCGCCCGGGATGCTAGCCGGCGTTCCTGCCCGGAAGCCTGTACCGGAGCTCCACGGCGGCCCCGCCGATGGTGCGGGAAGAGAGCAACTCAAGCGGCGCCGTCGGGCCGTCAACGGGAAGCAGCTGCTTGCCCGAGCCGAGCGCCACCGGAATCAGCGTGACGATGATCTCATCCAGCAGCCCCGCCCGCGCGAACTGGGCCACCAGGTCCCCGCCGCCCACCAGCCACACGTTCCGACCAGCCGCGCTGTCGATCAGGTCCTGCGCGAATTCGGCGACGTCGCCGCGGACGAAGGTGATGTCCGCCCCCTCGGGCGCCGAGTATTCGCGGTGGGTGAAGATCCAGCAGGGCAGGTCCGGGTAGGGCCACTTGCCGGGTTCGTGCTGCAGCAGCCAGCGGTAGGTCTGGCCGCCCATGACCACGCAGCCGACGCCGGCCATGAACTCCACGTAGCCCTCGCCCACACCTTCGGTGCTGTCGAACTGGAGGAGCCAGCCAAGGTCGTCGTCGGGGGTGGCGATGAAGCCGTCGAGGGACGATGCAACGTAGTACTGGAAATCGGACATGGCCCCAGCGTACTTACCGCGGTGCGGGGTTCCCAGAGGCGGGATTGCCGTACTCGACCCGGACGCTGCCGTTGTCGGGAAGCACCACCACGCGGCCGTCGTTCAGGGTCCAACCGTCGTTGAGCAGGAAGATCCGGCCGCCGCTGACGACCAGCAGGCGCAGCCCGCTGTAGCGGTAGAGCGGCGCGGCGGTGGTGCCGGCAGAGGACTCGAGTACGTTCGGCGCCGAGACGGCGAGCCGCTCCTTGCTGTAGACGACGGCGGTGGGCAGCAGCGCGGACCGTTCCTGGTAGTCGACGGCGGCACCGCGGCCGAGCGCCTGGGCATAGTCGGCAGTGCCCCAGAACAGCAGCAAGGTCACCAGGATGAACATGAAGGCGCGCTCCAGTCCGCGCGGGGTCAGGATCGGGCTGCGCGCAGCGTATTGCGCCACGCGCCGGCGCAGGGCAACTCCCCAGCTGCCGAGCAGCAGGCCGCCGGCGATCAGATAGGGAACGTAGAGGAGGGTGCGGTCCGGCTGGGTTACGGTGAGGATCCACATGGCGGCGGCGAACAGGTAGCCGCCCGCGGCCAGGACTGCGGCCCCACGTCCGAGGGCCCGCCGATAGCGGCCTCCCGCGATGACTTTGCTGAGCGCGCGGTCCGCCATAAGCCACGCGAGTCCGATGAGCGCAAGCCAGGCAAGCGGACGGAACAGCGACTGGATGCTTCGCAGGATGAAGTCCTGCACGGTGTAGCCGAAAAGACTCACGTCCAGGCCCATGGACTTGGCCTGCGCGTCGCTGCGTGCCCAGCCGAAGTAGACCAGGAGGGCCGTCGCCACCGTGAGCGGCGGGCCGATGACCGAGAGGACCTCCAAGGTGCGCTGCCAGCGGGTGTCAAGCAGCCCACTGTCGCCCGCCTGTGCACCCGAATCCGCCGCACCGGAGTCCAGCGCGCCGGATTCCGGCACTCCGGCGTCGTTGGCTCGGGCGCCGTTGGCTCTGGCGTCCGGGGCTCCCGTCCCTGCAGTCGTGCCGCTCACGGGGTATCCGTGCTGCCTGTGCTCCCGGACGGTCCGGGGCTCGCGGGCTCGGGCGGTTCCGTCCCGGAAGGCGTGGCGGAGCCGCCTGCGCCGCCGGTGGGAGCGGCGTCGTCGTAGAAGAACTGCACTTCACCGGGCGCGTCCAGGGTGTCGGTGATCGAGACGGTGATCGAGTCCTTGTCGCCGGCTGGTGGCGTCTTGAAGTAGACCGGGAAATAGTCGCCGTCGGTGCGGGTTTCCACGCCCGAGTCCTGGCCGTCGATCCGGATTTCCGAGACCCGTACGTAGTAGCCGTCCAGCCGGACCCAGGTGCCTCCGGATCGCGGACCGGAGGGGCGGCTGAGGCCCGGCACGGGGACGAAATTCTCGTCGACCACCGTCAGTCCGCTGAGCCGCCGCGGGCAGGCTTCCCCGCTGCCCGGCTCCAGCGGGACCGCGGTTCCGGGGTTCGCATTGTGGTAGTCGACGGCGCTGCGGGCCACGGCGAGGACGGCCAGTTCCAGGCAGCGGCCCTCAGGTGGCGCTTGGACGGCGGCCACCGCCGTCGCCGCGTCCTGCCAGCGCGCGGCGGTCCCGTCCCGCAGCGCATAGCAGACGGCCCCGGCGGCACGCCACACGTCCTTGAACGCGGTGCCGTCCACGCCGTCGCGAAGCTGGTCGCAGTCGCGGCCCTGGGCGAACAGGTACATCCGCCCTTCCTGGGGATCGTTGGGGCCGACGGGGCCGATCGGTATCCACCGGACCACCGGTGCCGCTGCGGGCGGCGGAACATCGGGGGCAGGCGGGCCGGGAACAGGCCGGACGGTAGGCTCCATCGGCGCCGGGTCGCTGCTTGCCGGGACGCTGGGAGAAGTCAGGGCGGGCGTCTGCTGAGCGCCGGTGCTTTCCGATCCAGCCGGCGGGCCGCAGGAAACCAGCGCAAAGGCAGCCAGGATCACCGGAAGGATCGTCCCGGAAGTGCCGTTCAGTTTCAGCCGTCCGAACATGGCCCCACACCTGCCCCAGGGCGGCGCAATGGCCCCCGGGAAAGGCGGCCAGTCAGCTTGCGCAGCTACACAGCCGATTATTCTCCCGAATGGACTGAACGGCCAGAGCCTGCCCGGGCCGGCGGGCTACTTGCCGAAGTAGGGCACGATCAGGTAGATGCCGAAGAGTACGGCGGCGCCGCATGCGGCGAAGCACAGGTAGGCCAGGGAACGCACCAGCACCGGCGACTTGTTCTCGACGTCGCCGGCCACTGCCGTGAGGCGCACGCCGAGGGAGTACAGGACCACCAGGACCACGGCGGAGACCAGGGTGGCTCCGGCAACCTGCAGCAGTTCCAACCACTTCATCGCTTGGCGTCCTTGCTCTTGTTCTCCGCTGCCTTCTTGCGGGCGGACTTCTTCTTCTGGAACCTGACGGCCGTTCCGGCCTCTTCGACCTCCACGGCGTTGTGGTGGCCCACGTGCGACTTCCTTGAGTACAGGAACATGAAGATCACGACGGCGGTGCCCACCACGGCGGCGATCACCACACCCACGGTGCCGACGCCTACCAGCAGGGCGGTAAGGGCACCGACGACGGCGGCGGCCGGCAGGGTCAGCAGCCAGCCGATGGCGATGCGGCCCACCATGCCCCAGCGTACGGTGGTGCCCCTCCGTCCGAGGCCGGAGCCGATGACGGACCCGGAGGCGACCTGCGTCGTGGAAAGGGCGAAACCGAGGTGGGAGGAGGCGAGGATGGCCGAGGCGGTGCTGGATTCCGCGGAGAAGCCCTGCGCGGGCTTGACCTCCGTGAGGCCGGAGCCCATGGTGCGGATGATTCGCCAGCCACCTGCATAGGTACCGATGGCGATGGCGAAGGCACAGGCCGCGATCACCCAGAACTGCGGGCCGCTGCCGGTCGCCTGGGTACCCGCGGAGATGAGCACCAGGGTGATGATGCCCATGGTCTTCTGGGCGTCGTTGGTGCCGTGGGCCAGCGCCACGAGGCTGGAGGTGAAGATCTGGCCGGTGCGGAAACCGCCGCGCTTCTGGGTGAGCTTGTCACCGGTCTCCGGGTCGTGCCGGGAGGTCAGGGCGTAGGCGAGGCGCGTGCAGACGTAGGCCACCGCACCGGCGATCACCGGGGCGAACACGGCCGGCATGATCACCTTGAGCAGCACGGTTTCGAAGTTCACCGAATGCAGGCCGATGCCGACGATCGCCGCGCCGATGAGTCCGCCGAACAGTGCATGCGAAGAGCTGGACGGCAGGCCCTTGAGCCAGGTGAACATGTTCCAGAGGATCGCGCCCATGAGGCCCGCGAAGATGATCTCCGGGGTGATGTGGATGCCGTCTGCGCCCTCCCGGATGAGCCCGCCCGAGATTGTCTTGGCGACCTCGGTGGACAGGAAGGCGCCGACCAGGTTCAGCACAGCGGCCAGCGCCACCGCTGCCTTGGGCTTGATGGCGCCGGTGGCGATGGGCGTGGCCATCGCGTTGGCGGTGTCGTGGAAGCCGTTGGTGAAGTCAAAAAATAAGGCCAGCGCTATGACAAGCGCGACCATGAAGGTGATTTCCACCTGGTTGCCCAATCTGCAGAGTCGACGTTCAGCAGTTCCACTCCCCGCGCCTGCCACACCGCATGTTCAACAGATGTACACCTGCCTGTCCTTGCGGAGGCCTTCCGTGGCCAGCATGAAACCTTAAGAATCCTACGTTGCATCGGGGGCAGGTCAAAACACTCCGGCGGCGGATTCCGGTTCAAAGGAAAGCCTCGACGGCGTCCAGGTCGTCGGGCGTCAGGCCCTTGCGCGGATCGGGGGAAATGTGCAGCATCCGGCCGCCCCAGGCGTCTGCCCAGGCCAGCGCCCGCGGCTCGCTGTCCAGCTGGTCGTCCAGCCAGACAAGGCGATCCGCCGGATTGCGGGCGACGTCGCCGCGGATCGCGTCCAGCTTCCACCAGTCCGGCGACAGCTCCCGCCCGGCGCTGGAGAGGACGGGCCAATCCCGCCCGTCAAGCTTGATGGCCGGACACAGGAACTGGGGAGCAAGACGCTCCCATGTGGTCAACCACACAAAGCGCGCACCCGGCCGCCGGGACAGGACATTCAGCTTGGCCACCAGTTCCGGCGCGAACGCCACCTCCAGGACTCCGGCGTCGGCCAGCGCCCAATCGCTCCCCCAACTGGTCCTGCCCTGCACGGCGAAGGGACTGACGACACCATCGACGTCGAGGTACAACGACACCCGGGACATAGCGGCTCCTGCAGCCGGAGGCCGCGCCTGCCGCACCCGCCGGCAGTCCCACAGTAACGCGGGCATGGCATGGAGAACAGGCCGCAATGGCTTTCCGGCATGCAGGACAAGATCCACGTATTTCACTATCGAAACGATCGTCACGTTGGTGTTATCCTGCTGTGCAGGCGGCCGTTCGCGCCGCACCCTGAGCCCACGTGAGGAGCATCCATTGAGCACGGAACCCAAACTCAACGCAGAACCGGACACCGCAGGGCAGGGCGTCCCCGTTTCCGCCGCCTCGGCCGTCCTGGACTCGGCTGCGCTGGACAATGCCGATCCGCTGGCCGGCTGCCGCGAGCTCTTCTACAGCCCGGACACCGCCCAGCTCTCTGCATACCTGGACGGCAATTCGCTGGGCAGGCCGCTGAAGGCCACGGCGGAAAAACTCCCACGCTTCGTGGAGGATGCCTGGGGCAGCCGGCTTATCCGGGGCTGGGATGAGAAGTGGATGGACGAGCCCCTGGCGGTCGGCGACCGTCTGGGCGAGGTGGTGCTTGGTGCCGCCCCCGGCCAGGCCTTCATCGGCGACTCCACCTCGGTGCTCTTGTACAAGCTGATCCGGGCGGCGGTCGATGCCCGTCCGGGCCGCGACGAGATCATCGTGGACCGGGACAACTTCCCCACCGACCGCTTCATCATCGAGGGCATCGCCGCGGAGCGGAACGCGACCATCCGCTGGGTGGAATCCCGCCCGGCCAGCGGTGTCCGCCCCGAGGACCTGACGGAGCTGCTCAACGAACGGACCGCCGTCGTTGTCCTCAGCCACGTCGCCTACCGCTCCGGCTTCCTTGCCGACGCACCCGCCATCACCGCACTGGTGCACGAAGCCGGCGCGCTGATGCTGTGGGACCTGTGCCACTCCGTGGGCTCGGTCCCGCTGGAACTGGACGCCTGGGGCGTGGACCTCGCCGTCGGCTGCACCTACAAATACCTCAACGGCGGCCCGGGCTCCCCCGCCTTCGCGTACGTGAACAGCGCGCTCCAGGGCCAGCTCCAGCAGCCCATCTGGGGCTGGATGGGTGCGCACGATCCCTTCGGGATGACGGAAAGCTACCGGCCCGCGGACAACCTCCGCCGCTTCATCACCGGCACCCCGCCCATTCTCGCGATGCAGCCGCTGAAGGACATGGTGGAGCTCATCGCCTCCGTGGGCATGGACGCCGTCCGGGAGAAATCCGTCAAGCTGACCGAATACGCACTGGAACTGGCGGATGCCCTCCTGGTGCCCCTCGGGGCAGAAGTGGCCAGCCCCCGGGACGCCGCCGAACGCGGTTCGCACATCACCGTGGACCACCCCCGTTTCGCCGAAGTCACGCAGTTGCTCTGGGAACGCGGTGTCATCCCGGATTTCCGGCCGCCCCACGGCCTCCGGATCGGCCTGTCGCCGCTCAGCACGGGCTTCGCGGAACTCGAGCACGGCATCCGCTCCATCCGCGAAGTGCTGCTCGGGCTCTCGTGAGCACCTTCCTCGACGACGTCGACTCCCGCCCCGGGAGCACTACCTCCCTGCTGCGGACGGTGATCGGCCTGTACCTGCGCGACGCCGGCGGCTGGCTGCCGGCGTCGGCCTTCCTGCGCCTCATGGAGGCGCTGGAGGTGCCTGCCGCGGTGACCCGGACCGCGCTCAGCCGCCTGAAGAAGAAGGCAGTCCTGGAGCAGCAGCCGCGGGACGGCATCGCCGGTTACGGGCTGACCCCCGACGCCGCGACGATGCTGTCCCGCGGAGACAGCCGGATCTTTGCGCCGCAGGCCATGGCCGACGGCGACCGCTGGTGCCTGGTGTCCTTTTCCATCCCCGAGACTGAACGGGAGAAGCGACACCAGCTCAGGCGCCGCTTGCACTGGACCGGCTGTGGAACGGTGGCAGCGGGGCTATGGATCGCTCCGGCCTTCCGGCAGGCCGAAATCGTGGAGGTCCTGGACGGGCTGGGGCTCCGGGATCAGGCCACGCTCTTCATCACGGACACCCCGATGCCCGGGGCAGACCGGACCGGCGGCAGCCTCCGGGAGGCGGCAGCACAGTGGTGGGATCTCGACGCGGTCGCGGCCCTGCACCGGGACTTCATCGGGGAATGGGCTGCCATCCTGGACCCTTCTGCCCGTCACGGTTCACCACCGTCTGCCGGGGCCTTTGCCGCGTATGTCCGGTGCATCGACAGTTGGCGGGTCATTCCGTACCTCGATCCTGGGCTGCCACCGGAATTCCTTCCCGGGGACTGGCCCGGGAAGGAAGGGATTGGCGTGTTTGAGCGGATGAGGGCCGTCCATTCGGGTCCGAGCGCGGATTTCGTGCGCACAGTAGCCGGGGAATAGGAGCGCCGCCGGGAGTACTCTGGAAGCATGGCCACCGCCGCTGGCGTGTGGTCCGGTCACGGGTGGTCCGGGAGGTTGCCATGACCCGTACGTGGTGGCGCTGGTTGCCGGCCGCACTGGTCCCTGCAGTCCTGACGGCCGCGGCTTTGGCCGGTTCGTACCAAGCCGGGGCAGCCGTCAGCCTCCCGCAGAAGTCGGCCGCGGAGATCATTGCCATGATGGGCCATTCGGATGTCCGCGCCCTGTCTGGAACACTCCGCCAGACATCTGAACTGGGGCTTCCGCAACTCCCCGCGGCAGGACCCCTCCCTTCTGCCCGGCAGGGTGCCAGCGAGGGCCTTGGTGCCGTGATCGAACTGCTGGGCACCCCGCACACCGCCCGGATCTACCTGGATGGACCGTCGAAGGTCCGGTTGCAAATCATGGACACGCTCGCCGAGCGGGACGTCGTCCGCAACGGGAGCGACCTCTGGCTCTACAACTCGGCGGACAACAGTGCGGCCCACATCACCTTGCCGGACGCCACGGCACCAGGAACCCGCCTACTTCCCGGGAACGCACCGGCTGGCCACGACCCGAAAACACCGGGAACAGAGACACCGGGAATAGCGACTCCTGAGGCCCTCGCCCAGCGCTTCCTCGCCGCCGTCGACCCCAGCACCGACGTGACGGTCGGCGACGCAGCCATCGTGGCTGGCCGTACGGCCTACCAATTGGTCCTCAGGCCACGCAGTACGGAGACCTTGGTCGATTCGGTGACTGTCGCCGTCGACTCCGCCTCCGGCCTGCCGCTCGGAATCCACCTGCGGGCGCGGGGACAGGCCGCCCCCGGGTTCTCGTTCGTGTTCAGCGACATCAGCCTTGCGGCCCCCGAATCGTCCGTGTTCACTTTCACGCCGCCGCGGGGTGCCTCGGTGGAGGAGAAGACAAGTCCACCCATGGCTCCGGTTCCGGGCACCAAACACCCCGTTCCCGGGATGCAGCCCGCTGCGGCCCAGCCCACCCTCACCGGCAAGGGCTGGGACGCGGTGGTGGGCTTCCCCGCAGGAATGGTTCCTGCCGACGTCCGCTCCGCTCCTGCGCTCGCCCAGCTCACGCAGGCCGTGCCCGGCGGCCGGGTCCTCACTACCAGCCTGGTGACGGTCCTGATGCTCGACGACGGACGGGTGTTCGCGGGAATGGTGCCGCTTGAGCGGCTGCAGGCCGCGGCCGCCCCACAATGAACGACACTTCCGGGTCAGTTGGACTGGCGATAGAGAGTGACGGCCTGAGCAAGCGCTTCGGCCACCGCTCCGCCGTCGACTCCATCAACCTCGCCGTTCCGCGGGGTTCCGTTTTCGGCTTCCTGGGCCCCAACGGCTCCGGGAAGACCACCACCATCCGTTTGCTGCTTGGCCTCGCCGCCGCAACAAGCGGCGAGATCCGGGTCCTTGGCAGGCCCATCCCGGCGGGTTTGGCGGCCGTCCTGCCGGAGGTCGGCGCCCTGGTGGAAGGACCGGCGTTCTACCCTTTCCTCTCGGGAGCCGCGAACCTGCGCAGGCTGGACTCCGCGGACCGTCACGCCCCGCGAAGCACGCGGGCCGCACGCGTCGATGAGGCCCTGGAACGCGTGGGGCTGTCCCACGCCGCCGGCAAGAAGGTGCGCGCGTACTCGCTGGGAATGAAACAGCGCCTGGGAATCGCCAATGCCCTGTTGCGGCCCCGCGAGCTGCTGGTCCTGGACGAGCCCACCAACGGCCTGGATCCCCAAGGAACACGGGAGGTCCGCAGCCTGGTGCGATCGCTGGCCGCCGGCGGCACCACGGTGTTCGTCTCCAGCCACCTGCTCGCCGAAGTCGAACAAATGTGCACCCATGTGGGTGTCATGAGCGTCGGCAAGCTCGTGGCCCAGGGCACGCTTCGTGAGCTGCGCGCGGCCGGGACGGCCAGGATCATGCTGCGTACACCGGATGTTGCCGCAGCGGCCCGCGTCCTTTCAGGCCTGGGCCTGCAAACCGATCCGGCAGGGGTTTTGCGGGGTGCAGACCATGGCGGGCTGTTCAGCACCAGTCCCCGGGGCCACGAGGTGGCGCCGGAAGATATCGTGGCCGCCCTCGTGGCGGCCGGCGTGCGGGTGCAAGGCTTCAGCGTGGAAGACGCCAGCCTCGAAGAGCGCTTCGTTTCCCTGACCGGAGAGGGGTTCGACGTTGCAGGATGAAGCCGTGGCGGCCGCACGGGAAGCTTCGACTCCCGGTTCCCCCGGGCCCGCATCTGCGGCGGCGGGAGCGGGCTCGGGTTCGTGGGCGCTCCTGGCGTCCGAACTCTCAGTGCTGTTCCGGCGGCTCCGCACTTGGGCCATGCTGCTCGCCCTCGCGGCGATTCCAATCCTCATAGCCACGGCGGTCCGGCTCAGCTCACATCCTGTAGCACCGGGACGTGGCCCGGCATTCCTGGACCGCATTTCCCAGAACGGGCTCTTCGTGGGCATGACGGCACTCCTGGTGTCCGTGCCGCTGTTCCTGCCCATCACGGTAGGTGTCGTTGCCGGCGACACCATCGCCGGAGAAGCGAACCTCGGCACCCTCAGGTACCTGCTGGTGGCCCCCGCCGGCCGCGTCCGGCTCCTGCTCATCAAGTACGCCGCCGCGGCCGTCTTCTGCCTGGCTGCGCCGGTGACCGTCGCCGCCGTCGGCACGTTGGCCGGCGTCGCGCTCTTCCCGGTGGGGCCGGTGACGCTCCTCTCGGGGGACACCGTCGACGTCGGCGAGGCCCTGCTGCGCTCCCTGCTGATCGCCGCATACATTGCGGTGTCACTCCTGGGGCTTGCCGCAATCGGCCTGGCAATCTCGGCCTTCACCGACATCCCGGTAGGTGCCATGGCGGCGACAGTCGTGCTGTCAGTTGTGTCCCAGGTGGCCGACAACCTGCCGCAACTGGAGTGGTTGCATCCGTGGCTGTTCAGCCATTACTGGCTGGGTTTCGCCGATCTGCTGCGCCAGCCAATCTCCTGGACGACGTTCGGCGACAACGCCCTGCTGCAGGCGGGCTACATCCTGGCCGCCGGCGCCGTCGCGTACGGCCGGTTCACCAGCAAGGATGTCCTGTCCTGAGATGTCCTGTCCTGAAGGGCTGCCTGCCGTAAGCTCGGGGAATGGCCAGATTCTTCGACGTCCACCCGCAGGACCCCCAGCCGCGCTCGGTCTCCCAGATTGCCGAAATCGTGCGGTCGGGCGGTTTGATCGCCTACCCCACGGACTCGTGCTACGCCCTTGGAGCCCAGCTTGGCAACAAGGACGCCTTGGACAGGATCCGCACGATCCGCCAGCTCGACGACAAGCACCACTTCACCTTGGTCTGCAAGGATTTCGCGCAGTTGGGCCAGTTCGTGATGATCGACAACGACGTCTTCCGCAGCATCAAGGCCGTGACGCCCGGGAGCTACACGTTCATCCTCCCGGCCACCAAGGACGTACCTCGCCGGATGATGCACCCGAAGAAGAAGACCGTGGGCGTGCGCATTCCCCGGCACAACTTCGTCCATGCCCTCCTCGCCGAACTCGGCGAGCCCCTGTTGTCCAGCACCCTCCTGCTGCCCGGCGAAGACGAACCCCTGACCCAGGCTTGGGAGATCAAGGAACGCCTGGACCACGTGGTGGATGCCGTCGTTGAGGCCGGGGATGTCGGCGCAGAGCCGACCACCGTGGTCGATTTCTCCAGCGGCGCCGCCGAAGTGGTGCGCCGCGGTACCGGCGACCCGTCGAGGTTCGAATGAGCACGGCTGAGGAGGCCATCAGCATCGAGGTGGACGGCACGCCCGTCTCTGCCCGGTACGCCCGGCCGGAGAACCCGTTCGCCACGGTGCTCGTGGCGCACGGCGCCGGCGCGGGTATGGATCATCCGTTCATGGGCGGCTTCGTGCGGGCCTTGAACGACGACGGCGCTGCCACCTTGCGCTTCAACTTCCCCTACCGCGAGGCCGGCAGGAAGTTTCCGGACCGCCCGCCCCTGGCGATCGCCACGTGGCGGGCGGCCATGGCCGAAGCACAGGCGCGCTCGGCCGGCGAGCCGCTCTGGGCGGCCGGCAAGTCCTTCGGCGGCCGCATGGCGTCGATGGCCGTGGCCGACGGCATGCACGCGGCCGGGCTGATCTACCTTGGCTACCCCCTGCACCCGCCCGGCAAGCCGGACAAGCTGCGCGACGAGCACCTGTACGGGATCACCGTGCCCATGCTGTTCCTGCAGGGCACCAAGGACACCTTCATGACGCCGGAGGTATTGGAAGGCGTCGTCGCAAGGATCGGCCCCAATGCCGTGCTGGAGTGGCGGGAAGGCGGCAGGCACACCTTTGAGGTGGCCGGGGTAAAGCGCAGCGCCGCCGAGCTGGGCGCCTCGCTGGCCCCCTCCGTGAGCGCCTTCATCCGCCGGAATAGTTAGCTCCGGCGCGGCTCCGGCCCGGCTCCGGCGCGGCTCCGGCTAGGCCCGCGGCTTGGCCCGGGCCGTGGCGGGCGCCGTCCACGGGTCCTCGGGCCAGGGATGCTTCGGGTAGCGGCCGCGCATTTCGGCGCGGACCTGGGCATAGGGGCCGGCCCAGAAGGATTCGAGATCGTCGGTCACTGCCAGGGGCCGGCGCGCCGGTGAGAGCAGGTGGAACAGCACGGGCACCCGCCCGGCGGCTATCCTCGGCGTGCCGGCCCAGCCGAAGCATTCCTGCAGCTTGACGGCAACCACTGGCCGGCCGCCGTCGGCCTCCGCCTCCGGGTAGTCGATGGCGACCCGGGATCCGCTGGGCACCTCCAGGCGTTCCGGCGCAAGCTCCGCGAAGCGGGCGGCCTCGGGCCAGGGCAGCAGGCGACGCAGCCCCTCGGCGAGGTCGATCCCGGCGGCCGGGGCGCCGCCGGCCAATGCTTCCAGTTCCGGGGCGAGCCAATCTTCCAGACGCGCCAGGAGCGCCCGCTCGGAAACCTCCGGCCAGGGCGCACCGATTTCACGGTGCAACAGGGCCATCCTGCGGCGCAATGCATCCGCCGCAGGCGACCACCCGATCGTCGCCAGGCCTTGGGCTTCCAAGGCCCTGGCGACGGCGGCGCGACCTTCCGCCGGGGTGGGCCGCACGGGCGTGGAGGACAACACGATCGCCCCAAGCCGGCGCTCCCGGCGGGCTGTCACCTTGCCTTTCGCGAAGGTGGCGTCCACCGCGTCCTCCAGCAGATGGGCGGCGGCGGCTTCCGCAGCCTCGGCGGGAATGGGCGCTGCGGAGCGGATGACCGCCCCGGTGCCTGCTGCGTCCCGCCCCGTTGCCCGGGAAACCTCGGCGACGGCGAGCCAGTCGTGCCCGGACAGCCGACTGCCGGCGGGCAGACCGGCCCGGGTTCCGGACGCCAGCAGATACTGCGGCGCCCCGTCACCCGGGACGCGCCGCGCCACCCGGTCCGGGTACGCGAGGGCCACGACGAATGCCACTGCTTCCTTCCCCTCCGGCACCGCTTCGAATGCACCCCGCAGGGTGGAAGCGGCGACGGCGGCCGACTCCTCCCGCGCGAGTGCCTCCAGCCGGCGGACGTCGTCTGCCCAGCGCTTCGAAGCCGGGTCCGCTCCTTGCCGCAACGCGGCCAGGAGCCCGGGAAGGTCGGCCCCCGCGGCACGCTGTTCCCCGGCGACGAGCGCAACAGTTTCGGCGGCGGCGCGATTGCCCACCACGGCGGCCCCGTCCAGCAGCGCCCGCGCCAGCCGGGGTTCCGCCGGCACGGTGGCGAGGACCCGGCCCAGGGCGGTGGCGTGCCCGGCAACGTCCACAGCGCCGATTTCCCGCAGGACTTCCACGGCTTCGTCCATGGCCAGGCGGGGCGGAGCGTCCGGAAGCGCAAGCCCTGCTCCCCCGGGTGCACCCCAGCAGGCCAAGGTCAGGGCGGCGCCGCTCAGCTCAGCAACGGCGATTTCCGGCGTACGGTGCGCCGGCGCCGCGGCAAAGGCCTTTTGTTCGTAGCAGCGGACCACGGTGCCGGGTCCCTGGCGCGCCGCCCGGCCTGCGCGCTGGTCCGCCGAGGCCCGGGAGCAGGACACCGTGACCAGCCCGGACATGCCGCGGCCGGAATCCCGGCGCGGTTCCCGGGAAAGGCCCGCGTCGACCACGAGGCGGACACCGGGTACGGTCAGCGAGGACTCGGCGAGCGCCGTGGACACAATGATCCTGGCGGGCCCTCCCGGCTCCCTGCCCGAGACAGCCCGGTCCTGGGCCGCCGGGGTGACCTGGCCATGGAGTTCCAGGATCTCCACCCCGGCCGCCCTCTGGCGGAGGCGGTTCGCGACGTGCCCCACCTCGCGGACGCCGGGCAGGAACACGAGGGCGTCCGTTCCGGGTTCGGCGGCAACGGCAGCGGAGTGCGCGGCGATTGCCGTGTCGGCCACGTGGTCCAGGAACCCCGGGGTGACCCCGCGCCCGTCGAGGCGGGGAACGGGCGCCGGTGCCCACACGGTTTCCAGCGGGTACAGCGCGGAGGGGCAGTCGACCACGGGAAGCGGGCCGCCGTCGGGCCCGGCGAGCAGGGCCGCGAAGCGCGGGGCGTCCAGCGTGGCGGACATGGCCACCAGGCGGAGATCGCCGCGGAGTTCACGTACTTCAGCCAGCATGCCGAGTAGCAGGTCGCTCTCAAGGCCCCGCTCATGGACTTCGTCGAGGACCACCGCATCGGTGCCTTCCAGCCCGGGATCGGCCAGCAGCCGGCGCACCAGGATTCCGGGGGTGACGAACTCGACGGCGGTCCGCGGCCCCGCCTGCCGCTCCCCGCGGACGGTGTATCCCACGAGTTCCCCCAGCCGGCTTCCGTGGAGGGCGGCGAGCCGCCGGGCCGCGGCCCGGGCAGCAACGCGCCGGGGCTGGATCGCGACAACCCTGGGTGGCCGGCTCCCCGCAGCGCAGAGCCCGGCCAGCAGGGGCGGGACCAGGGTGGTCTTTCCGGTTCCCGGCGGCGCCTGGACAACGGCGGCCGAGCCTGGCTCGGTGAGCGCGGCCGCGAGATCCGGCAAGGACCGGGCAAACACGAGGCCCGCGCCGATGCTTTCGAGGTCGAAGATGGCCTGCGTGCCGGCCTTGCCGAGGGGGAACGGTGAAGTCACCCATCCATTGTGGACGCCAGAGGCTCACCCTCAAACTTGATAAGCATGCTTAGTAATGGCATCATGTGAGTTGTGGACGGCTTGCCGTACGGAAACAGAAAAAACGGACGAACAGGACAAAGAAGCGGTACGGCCGTCACTGACCATCCTTGGGACGATGCGGGGGCGCCCTGCGAGGGTCGCAGCGCAGCAATGCGCAACTGCTGAATAACGCGCGCGGAAGCGGTGCAATTCCGGTTCCCGCCAGGAAAGGAACGTCCATCATGAATACCCTTCTAATCGTTGCTGGTGTCATCGCTATTGTTCTTTTGCTCGTCGGCGGCTTCACGCCGGCCCTGAATTTCCTGCTGTGGGTCGGAATCATCCTCCTGGCCATCGCGGCCATCGGCTGGCTCCTCAGCTACACGAACGGACGCCGGTCGCACGGCGTATGACCCACCGCGCCCGGGAAACCACCGAACAAGCCCGCCCCGGGCGGTAACCGCACGAAGGAGCCGACACAGGAAGGAACGGACATGTACATAGGTTCATCGATTTTCCTCATCGCGCTTGGCGCCATCCTCGCCTTCGCGCTTACCCCGGGATTGGTCCCCTTCCTGGACCAGCAAATGACCGGCTACATCCTGATGGTTGTGGGAGTCATCGGTCTGATCGCTTCGCTGATCTGGGCGGGCCCACGCCGCCGGCTCCGGACCAGTGAGAGCCGGCAGTCCGTTGATCCAGGAACGGGGGAAGCGGTCACCCGCAGGGAAACCCGTGACACCGGCCTCTGACACCGGCCCCTGAATCAGGCAAAGTCAACACCGCGGCTCCCGCCCATCAAGTGGCGGGGGCCGCGCCATGGACAGGAGCGCACCGTGAACAAGGGCGCAAACAAGGCAGCAAGGGCCGCCGTCAAGTCCGCCGAAGCCGCAAGCAACTCCCGGACATTGGAGACCGCGGCCAGGGCGGGCTTCGCCGCGAGCGGCGTGCTGCACGTCCTCGTTGGCGCCATCGCTTTCCAACTGGCCCGCGGACTGAACGGCGAGGCCGACGTCGGCGGTGCGGTCGCACAGTTGGCCGCACGGCCCGGCGGCCCGTTCCTGCTGTGGGCCTGTTTCTCGGCCTGCGCCGCCTTGGCCTTATGGCAGGCCGGGAACGCGGTGTTCGGCAAGCCCTCGGCGCACGCAAAGCCCCTCACCGCCCGCGTCAGCGCTTCGGCACAAGCCGTGGTGTTCGCCCTCCTGTCGGTCACGTTGCTCTCCTTCGCCCTCGGCAGCGGGAAGAGCAACAGGGAGTCCAGCAGCGACCTCACGGTGGCACTGATCCGCACGCCCTCGGGCGTGGTGATCCTGCTCCTGGCGGGGGCAGCGATCATCGGGGCCGGCATCTTCTTCGCGGTCCGCGGCGTCCGCGCTTCCTTCCGCAAGGACCTGTTCCTTCCCGGCGAGGCGGTTCCGCGGCGGGTAGTGCTGACTGCCGGGGTTGCCGGCTACGCCTCCAAGGGATGCGCCCTTCTTCTGGTGGGGACTTCTGGTCATCCTCGCCACCCTGCGCCAGCAGCCTGAACAATCAACGGGTCTCGACGGCGGGCTCAAGGCACTGCGCGAGCAGCCCTATGGACCCTATCTCCTCGCGGCGCTCGCCCTTGGCCTGGTCTGCTACGGCTGCTTCCTGATCCTGAAAGCCAAGTATGCGCGGATGTAGCAAGCGCCATGCTGCGGCTTAAGCGCAGCGATCCTTCCCTCCCGGGCATCCGACGGCGGCGGGCCGGCCGGGGATTCAGCTACCGGGACTCCAGGGGCGCACCTGTCTCCGACGCGGACCGCGAACGCATCAGCGGCCTTGCCATACCCCCCGCCTGGCGGCAGGTATGGATCTGCCCTTTCGCCAATGGCCACATCCAGGCCACCGGGATTGACGACGCCGGCCGCCTCCAGTACATCTACCATCCACGCTGGCGGGAGAGGCAGGATGCCGAAAAGTTCGCCCGTGCCGCCCGGCTGGGCCAGGCCATGCCACGGCTCCGGAGAACCGTGGCGCGGCACCTGCGGGAAGCGCGGTCCCCCAGGACCCGCACGCTCGCTGCTGCCGTACGGCTCATGGATCTGGGGGCGCTGCGGATCGGCGATGAGAACTACCGGAAAAAACACGGATCGTACGGCCTGACCACCATCCGCTGCAGCCATGTGTCCATCCGCGGCGACTCGCTCCAGCTCAGGTTCCCGGGCAAGAGCGGCCAGCCATGGGAATGCACCCTCACGGACCACCGCCTTGCCGCCTTCCTTGCACCCCTGGCAGGCAGGGCACCCGACGAAGTGCTGCTGGTGTTCGAGGAAGGAGGGACTTGGAACGCCGTGGAGCCCGGGATGCTCAACGACTACATCCGACGCGCCGCCGGGGACGGTTTCACGGCCAAGGATCTGCGGACCTGGAAGGGAACCCTGACTGCGGCAAAGGCCCTGATGCGGACTGCGGCGGACGTTCCCGCGCGGGTGGCGCTGGCGAAGGCCTTCGGAGAGACCGCCGCCTTGCTGGGCAACACGGCGGCAGTGGCCAGGGATGCCTACGTCGACCCACGGCTCGTGGCAGCCTTTCGCGACGGGAGCCTCCGCAAGGTCAGGCCCGGGGAGGCTGCCCTTGCACGGTTCCTGGCCGCCGACGGGGACTGATCGTTGACTGGCCGGGCCTTGGCTTGCGTGACGCGGACTGCCGGCACCGGCTTGGAAAGGAGGACACAATGATCGCCGTGCTTGTCATCGACATGCAGAACGCCTATTTCGAAGACCCTGTGCTCGCCATGCATCGCGAGAGGATCACCGCCGCGTGCAACACGTTGATCGCAGCGGCTGCTTCCCACGGGGTTCCCGTGCTCCTGGTGAAGACCGAGCATGAACGGGACCGCTCCACTTGGACCCTCAACATGCTCGACGACCAGCAGGGATTCATTTACCGCGGTAGCACCCAGGCTGATTTTGTCGCAGGGTTACTCATCTCCGGTCTGCCCCGGCTCACCAAAACGCGCGACAGCAGCTTCATCGGCACCGACCTCCTGTGGCGCCTGCGCAACTGGCAGGTCGAAACCGTCGTGCTGGCGGGTGTGTCCGCCCATAACTGCATCGCACAGACTGCGGCGGATGCTTTCGCGCACAATTTCCGGGTGGTGCACGCACTGGACGCCATCGCGGGAAACGATCCCGGCTCGCAGGCACTGACTCAGGAGCTCCTTGCCCGCGAATACCGGCAGAAGATGTTGCCGCACCGGGAGATCGCGGCCCTCTTTGCCGGAGAACCGATGCGTCCGGCCGCGGGCCCCAAGGAGGGCTTTGCGTTTCCCGGCAGCACTTGAACCGTCCCGTGGATGGTCCTAGCGTGGAAATGAGGCCTATGGCCCTTGAGCCGTCCAGGGCCAGACCGGGATCGCAGGAGGGATCTGCAATGGCCACTGTTCACGAGTCAGTACGCGTCAACGTGCCGCTTGCGCGGGCCTATAACCAGTGGACCCAGTTCGAGGAGTTCCCGCACTTCATGAGCGGCATCGAATCAGTCCGCCAGGTCGATGAGGCTCTGGTCCACTTCATCGCCGGGTTCGCAGGGGTTCGCCGGGAATTCGATGCACGGATCACCACCCAGGTGCCCGATGAACGAATCGCGTGGGAAAGCGTGGATACCCCGCACAACAAAGGCGAGGTCACCTTCCATGCTTCCAGCCCCACCGAAACGGAAGTCACGGTGGACCTTGACTGGGAGCCGGAATCGCCCGCCGAACGGGTGGGCGCGGGTGCCCACCTCGACGAGCGCCTGGTGAAGAAGGACCTTCAGAAGTTCAAGGAATTCATCGAGCACCGGGAAGTGGAAACGGGTGCATGGCGCGGAAGCATCACGGAAGGACACGTTGACTGATGCGACCGGGTGGCCCTGCCTCCGGGGAGGCAGGGCACTGTCCGGTGGCGCACGGCCGCCGGGCGGCTAATCGCTGGGGCTCAGTTTCGTGGTCAGACGGCGGTTGTCCCGAACCGCGTCATCGGCTTCCTCCGCCGGCCCGCTGGGATCCTTCGAACCCGCAGTTCCGGGTTGGCCAGTCGATTCGCCGCCCAGGTTGCGCGGCGGGGCGGCGTCGGTTTCGCCGCTCTTCGCCTTCTCTTCATCCGCGTCCCGCGGCACGGGGTGCGCCGGATTCCGAATGCCGTCATGGACCAAAGATGCGCTCATGCGCTTCATTGTTCTTTCCTCCTCAGGCCGGGGGCTCCGGGGGGCGGATCCACCGGCCACCCCGGCAGCGCGGCAATTTCCATTCCTCCGGGCATTTCCCACCCGGAAGCAAGGCGACACCGGGATCCGCCCGGCTCGTTTTCAGAAGTCCCGTTTTCTGAAGTCCCGTCCGACAGAGGGCGAAGGGGGTTCCTCATTGCTGTGCTTCCTTCTTGCGCTGCGTCTTCCCGCCGTCCCAGTCCGGACCATTGCCCCTGCGGGCACCGGCCGCGTGCGACGCCGCAAACGCCGCCGGCTGGGCGCCCGGGTGCAGGCGCTTATGGAAGCAACGCTTCACCGGAAAATAGTTGCGCGGGTATCTCATCGCCTGCGGACCATCGCGATCCTCATATCCGCCCTTCCTTCCGGAAGCGCTCCACCGCGGCATCGAAGCAACCGCATAGCGCGTGGATGGCGATCAGGTGGGCCTCCTGGGTGTGGGAAGCATCCGTGTTGATGCAGATCGCTTCGTCGGCCGCGCCGGCGAGGGGGTTCGGCGAAGCGCCCGTCAGCGCCCAAACGGTTGCACCCGCCTTGTGTGCGGCTTCCGCGGCCGCGAGGAGGTTCGGGCTGTTCCCGTTGGCGGACAGGAGGAGAAGCACGTCCCCGCTGCGTATGTGCCCGCTGACCTGGCGGGCGAAAACTTCGTCGTAGCCGTAATCGTCGCCGATCGCGGTAACGGCGGAGGTGTCGGCAGGCAATGCGATCGCCGGAAATGCCTGCCTGTCCTGCACGTGGCGCCCCACAAGTTCGGCGGTGAAATGCTGCGCCTCGGCCGCGTCTCCCCCGTTACCCGCGGCAAGTACCTTTTTCCCCGTCACCAGCCGGCGGGCAAGTTCTTCGCCCCATTCGGCAAGCCTGGACGATTCCCGCCGCAGCGACGCCACGGCGGGCCCCACTCGGCCCAGGTGCTCCAGCACGACATCCACGGCTTCCTGCGGGAGCTCCTCGACGACGGGCTCCGGGTTCCGCCTCCGGTCAATGACCACTTTCATGACGTCCCTCCGATTGCCTGCAGATTCCGCCAAGGCACACCGGTTGTGCCTCTTGCTGGACACACTTCCAGCGAAGCAGAGCCACCGCAGCAATTCAAGGACTTTTAGTAAGTTTGCTTAGTTTTTTGCCGGCTCCGGGCGGACGCCACAGTTGCTACGGCGAACGCGTCACCACCATGGCCGAGCCGCCGCCGCGCCGCTTCGGCTCCGCGGCGGCGAGCAGGCTGCCGTCGGGCAGGAACTCGATGGCGGTGGCCGCACCGATCTCCGCTGCCGACGTGAAGGCGTCACCGGAAGGCACCAGGGTGTGGCCGAATGGCGCCAGCCGGTCGCCGTACGCGGTGATGAACTCCGGTTCCGCCGTGACGTTGGCCGTGTTCCGTTGGGCGGCCCGCGGCGCCGCAATGGCCTCGGGGGTGCTCATTGCGCGGTCCACCCGGTTCAGGATGGTCTGCAGCACGGTGGTGATGATCGTGGAGCCGCCGGGCGAACCGAGTGCCAGGAACGGCTGCCCGTCCTTGAGGATGATGGTGGGCGACATCGACGAACGTGGCCGCTTGCCGGGGTCGATCCGGTTCGGGTCATCGGCCTTGTAGACGGTGGAGAAGTCGGTCAGTTCGTTGTTCAGCAGGAAACCGCGGCCGGGAACAACGATGCCCGAGCCGCCGGTCTGTTCGATCGTGAGAGTGTATTCGGCCACGTTGCCCCACTTGTCGGCGACCGTCAGGTTGGTGGTGGAAATGTTCTCGGTGTCGCGGTCCTCCGCGGTGGCCGCGGCGGCGGCCGGGCAGGCGCCGTCGTACGCCGTCACGTCGCCGGGGCCGACGGGCTTCACGGCCGCGTGCAGCGGATCTATTTCGCAGGCGCGCTCCTTGCCGAACAGCTCATCGGTGAGGGCCGACGTCGGGACCTGGACGAAGGCGGGATCGCCCACATACTTTCCGCGGTCGGCAAAGGCGAGGGCGCTCGCTTCCAGGTAGTGGTGGAGCGCGTTGGCGGTGGGCATGTGACCCATGTCGAAGGTGCCCAGGATGTTCAGTGCCTCGCCGACCGTGGTGCCGCCGCTGCTGGAGGGTGCCATGCCGTAGACGTCCAGGCCCCGGTAGTTCACGTGGCTCGGCGCCTGGTCCACGACGCGGTAGGCGGCAAGGTCCGCGGCGGTCAGCTGGCCGGCCGGGACGGGAAGTCCGGTGGTGGCGGTCTTCGGCGGGGACTGGACGGTGCTGGCGATCTCCCCGGCAAGCGCCCCGCCGTAGAAGGCCCCGGTGCCCTGCTCGGCGAGCAGCCGGTAGGTGTCGGCGAGTTCGTGGTTCTGGAAGATGCTCCCGACGGCGGGCGCGTCCCCGCCGGGGAGGAACAGCTTGCTTGTGGAGGTGAAGGCCCCGAAGCGAAGCTTGTTGTCGAGGGTCTGCTGGCGGAAGGTCCGGTCCACCACGAAGCCGCGGGTGGCCACCTTGATGGCGGGCTTGAGCGCCTCGCCCAGGCGAAGCGTTCCCCACCGCTCCAGGGCCCGTTCCCAAGTGGCCGGGGTGCCGGGGACGCCGACGGATACTCCGCTGGTGACCAGCTCGGGGGTGAAGCGGTAAGGACTGCCTGCGGGATTTTGCGGTGTGACCGTGGCGGGATCGATGAAGGCGTCGTGCGGCATGGCGGCCGGCGCGGTCTCCCGGCCATCGATGGTGCCTACCTGGCCGCTCTTCGCGTCGTAGTACACGAAGTAGCCGCCCCCGCCGATGCCGGCGCTATACGGTTCGGTCACGCCGAGGGTCGCCGCCGCCGCGACGGCGGCATCGGCCGCATTGCCGCCCTTGCGCAGCACCTCGATGGCCGCAGCCGAGGCCTCCGGATCGACGGTGCTCACCGCTCCCCCGTATCCGGTGGCGATAGCTGTTTTGTCCGTTGCCCGCGGGTCCGCGGACGCGGGGCTGAAGACGGCTCCGCTCGTTGCGCTTAAGGCCAGAACCGCCGTGATGGCAGCCAGTCGACGTCGCATTTCAGGCATGGTCGCTCCCTGGGGATCGGTGCTGGTGAGGTGGCGCCAACCCTACCCCGGGTGCCGGGACGGTCTCAATGGCCTGACGGTTCCACCGCTCCCGGGTTCGATGCTGCTTGCATGCCGGTGATCTTCTTCAAGTGCAGGCCCTTGCAGGGAATCGAGGCCTCCACCAGTGCCCGGCTGTGTTCGTGCTTCGGGTTGGCGAAGAAGGCGGCCGTCTCCGCGAGTTCCACCAGGGCTCCCTGGTACAACACGGCCACTCGTTGGCACATATGCCGGACCACGTCCATGTCGTGGGTGATCATCAGCAGGCTCAGCCCGCGGTCCCGGTGCAGCCGGCGCAACAGGTCCAGGATGGTGCGCTGGGTCAAAGCGTCCAGTGCGGAGGTGGCTTCATCACAGATGAGCACCTGCGGCTCCAGCAGCAGGGCCCGTGCAATGGTGGCGCGTTGCAGCTGGCCTCCTGAACATTGCCCGGGACGCCTGTCCAGCAGGAGGGCCTCGAGTCCAACCTCGGCCATGACCTCCTCAACGCGCCGTCCGCGTTCTTCAGCCGTGAGCTCGGAGCGCAACAAGGGCGCTTCCAGGCTGGCCCGCAGGGTCATGCGGGGGTCGAAAGAGCCGTGCGGTTCCTGGAAGACGAGCTGCACCGCCGTGGTAGCGCCGTGCGTGCCCTTCGGAAGGTCCCTGTGCAGGGCGATGGTTCCCCGGTCAGCCTTCTCCAGGCCGACAATCAGCCGTGCGAGGGTGCTCTTCCCCGAACCCGACTGGCCTAGGACACCGAGGATCTCGCCCCTCTTCAGCCCAAGGGAAACATCGGCCAGGGCCGCTTTGCTTCGCCTGCCCGGGGAGAAGCTCTTCCCGACCGCCCTCACGGCAAGCATGTCCGCTTCCTCGCGGCGCGGGGCAGGCACGTCCACGGGCTGGAGGTTGGAGGCGTCCAGCAGCGCCCGGGTGTAGGCGGCCCGCGGGCGTCCGAGGACTTCCCGGGTGGGGCCGGCCTCAACCAGGCGGCCGGACTCCATCACCAGCACACGGTCCGCGAAAGCGGCAACGGATGCGAGGTTGTGGGTGATGTACAGGATGCCCAGGCCGCGTTCAGCACGTTCCCGGTCCAGCAGTTGCAGGATCTGGCGTTCCAGCACTTTGTCC
Organism: Arthrobacter sp. TE26545; assembly: GCF_056279005.1. The sequence continues at coordinate 1,839,657 of NZ_JBWBQM010000001.1, read as the reverse complement.
AGGGCCGACGTCGGCTCATCCGCCAGCAGGAAGTCGGGGCGCCCGGCCAGCGCCAGGGCGGTCATGGCACGTTGGGCCATGCCTCCGGACAGTTGGTGGGGGTAGCAGCGGGCGCCGGCCCGGGGATCGCGGAATCCCACTTCGGCCAGGAGCCCCAATGCCTTCGCCCGTGCCTGTGCGCCCCTCAGCCCCGCGTGGAGCCGCAGTGGTTCCAAGAGGTGCCGGCCGATCCTCCGGTTCGGATTGAACATCCGCTTGGGTTGCTGGAAGAGCATGCCAATTCGGCCGCCGCGGATCTTGTCCAGCTCCGTTTCCGGAACGGTGGTGAGTTCGGTGTCGCCGAGCCGGATGGATCCGGACTCGATAGCCAGCCGGGCGGGAAGCAGGCCCAAGACCGACATTGCCGTCATGGTCTTGCCGGATCCGGAGCCGCCGACCAGTGCCACGAATTCGCCCGGGGCCACGGACAGGCTGACTCCGTCCAGGACGGGCCTGCCCGGGCCGCTGTTGCCGACCCGTAGGTCTTTGATGACAAGCTGCTCAGGCATGGGCCTCCTCCCGTGCCGCAGGTACCGCAGCCTTCTTCGATGCCCGCTGGCCGATCAGGGTCACGCACAGGGCCACGATGAAGATCGCAAGGCCCGGCGCGACGATGCCCATCGGAGCCCGTTCAACGTAGGGCTGCGCGGCCGCCAGCATCGACCCCCAGTCCGATTGCGGCGGCTGCACGCCGAGTCCCAGGTAGGACAGGGCGCCGACGCTGATAAGCAGTTGGCCGAACCTGAGCGTCGCCTGGCCGAGCAGCGGGGCTGCCAGATGCGGGAGGAGGTGGCGGAAGACAATGAACGACGGCGGGCAGCCCAGCACGCGGGCTGCCTCCACGAAGCCGCGGGCCGAGACGTCGTACGCCAGTGTGCGGGCAAGTCGGGCAAAGGGGGTCCAGCCGGTCACGGTCAGGGCAGCCAGCAGCGGCCAAAAACCTGTGCCCATGGCCGCCACGATGAACAGGGCCACCACCATTTCAGGGAGCGCGAGCAGCACGTCGTTAGTGCGGGTGAGGAACTCGTCGAGCCAGCCCCGGCGGCGCGCGCTGGCCACCCCGATCACGGTGCCGAGCACCGCGGTTAGCACGGTGGCAGCCGCCGCCATGCTCATGGAGAAGCGGCCGCCGTCGAGCACGCGGCTGAGGGTGTCCCGCCCGAGGTGGTCCGTTCCGAGCCAGTGCTCCGGCCCCGGAGGGGCAAGCCGGAGCGCAAGGTTCTGCGCGTCGGGTGCGTAAGGCACCAACAGGGGTGCCGCGGCAACCGCCAGGACGGCGAGCGTGAGGACTGCCAGGGCGGCGCGGTCGATTGTTATCCGCTTACGCAAGGCCGGCACCTGCCTGCGGACTCAGGACACGGTGGACGAAATCGGCGAGGGTGGTGATTCCGACGGCCAGGGCCACCACCACGACCACCCCTCCTTGGGCCAGCGGGATGTCGCTGTTCACCACGGCGTCGTAGAGGAGACGGCCCATCCCCGGCACGGCGAAGATCACCTCGACGATGACGGAACCGCCTAGCAGGCCGGCGAACCACACGGCGAACAGCGTGGAGAGGGGAACAAGCCCGTTGGGAATGACGTGGCTGAGTACGGTGCGGGCCTTTCCCAGCCCCCGGGCCCGGGCAGCGAAGACGTGGTCCGAGGAAAGGGCTTCGATCATTCCCGAGCGCACGGCGGCCGTGAAGTAGCTGACGGGGCGCAGCGCAAGTGTCGCCGCGGGAAGGACCACCGAAGAGGCGTCGTTCCAGCCTGCCGAAGGTAGAACTTCTAGTTTCAGGGCGAAAACAAGGACCAGCATCGGTGCTAGCCAGTATTCGGGCATGGCGATGAAGGACTGGATCACGGTGGTGATCAGCCTGTCCGTCCGGCGGCCTTGCCTGAGCGCCGCGGCCGTCCCCAACGGCAGGGAAACCAGTGTCGCCGTCGCCAGCGCGGCGGCAACGAGGCTCAAAGTCACGGCGAGTGCAGGCATGACCTGTTCCACCACGGGGGTGCGGCTCACATAGGACAAACCCATGTCTCCGGAGAAGAAGCCGCCCAGCCAACGAAGGTACTGGACGAACAAAGGGTCGTGCAGGCCCAGGCTCATGCCCAGGGACTCGACCGTCGAGCCGTCAACCACGTCCCCGGCAACACGGGACCTGATGATCTTCCGCACCGGATCACCCGGGGTGACGTATGGAATCAGGAACACCGCGAACGAGGACAGGAGAACGGCAGCCACGAGGGTCGCCGTCCTCCTGGTCATGAATTTGATCATCGTGGCAGCACTGCTAGGAGCCGGACTTCGCAGTCTCTGCGGTCAGGACGTACCGGGCAAGCGGGTCCTGGACGTAGGACTGGACATCGCTGCGCACGGCATCGGTGGCCTGCTCGTTCACGAGCCACAGGTTCACTGCCTTCTCGTCGAGGATCTTTCCGGCCCGGGCATAGAGCTTGTAGCGTTCCTCGTTGTTACCGGTCTGTGCCGCCTCAGTAATGATCCGGTCGTACTCTGCGTCGCAGAAATGGCTAAGGTTGTAGCTTCCTTCGCAGCTGTAGTCGGCCGTCAGGAAGCCGACCGGATCGGCGATGTCGATCAGCCGGTTCCGCTGGCTGAGCAGCATGTCGTACTTGCCGGCCAGGACATCGGGTTCGGCCGCGGCGTATTCCTTGCTCTGGATCGAGACGGGGATGCCGATCTTCCTGAGGTTTTCCTGGACCACCGTGGCAACGTCCGCGAACTCGGCTCGTTCCACGATCGCGATGATCTCCAGGGGCCGCCCGGCGGTGTAGCCGGCCGTGGCCAGGAGCTTCTTCGCCGCTTCCAGATCCTGTTTGGGCGGAACGGCGCCCTCGATGGCCCACGGCTCGGACGGCGCAAACGGTCCCGACGCCGGCAGGGCAGCGCCTTCGTAGACGCTCGCTGCGAGGGCATCGAGGTCAAGGGCCGCGCGGAGGGCCTTCCGGACATTGACGTTGTCCAGTGGCTTGCGCTTGTTGTTCAGGTAGAGCGTTGCCGTGCGCGGCGAGTCGGCTTTGAGTACCTTTACGTCCTTGGCACTTTCCAGGGACGGCAGGCTGGAAACGGGGATGGACAGCGAGATGTCCGCTTCGCCGGTCTGGATCTGGGCGGCGCGGGTGGCGCCGTTGGTGATGAAGCGTACTTCGGCGCCGGCGAGCCGGACCTTGCCGCCCCAGTAGTTTTCGTTGCGGTCAAGGGTCAAGGACTGCTTGGGTTTCTCGGACACCGGGGTGAAGGGTCCGGTGCAATGGCCGAAAGGATCCACGGAACTGTCCTTGTAGGCTGCCGGCGCCAGGATTCCGGTGTTGACGCTCGCTACCCGGTACGGCACTAAGGGACTTTCCGTGGGAGTAGACACACGAACCGTGCGTGCGTCGATAACCTTGACGCTGCTGATGACCTTTTTGTTGAAGGCGCGGGCCGGGACTTCGGCCTCAAGCACGTGCTTCAGGGAAGCTGCCACGGCGTCTGCGGTGAGGTCCGTACCGTCCTGGAACTTCACGCCCGCGCGGAGGGTGAAGTCCCATTCCAGGGCCGAAACCTGCTTCCAGCTGCTCGCGAGGAACGGGACCACCTTGCCCTGTGTGTGGTCGTACTTGGTCAGGGTCTCCAGGCATCCCGAGAGGGAAAGGATGTAGGCGGCGTCTGATTCGGGCGCCCAGTCGGCGACCGGGGCCCTGAAGTTGTCCACAACGATCCGCTGGTCCAGGTCCGCCGCCTTGCCGGCGTCGCCGCCCTGGCTGTTGCCGAGACCGCAGCCGCCGAGAGCAAGCACCGCCGCCACGCCGATGGCCGCACGGGACCCCTTGATTAGTCGCAAAAGAAACCGCCTACATAGCTTGCCCGGGGCATAGACACCGGGCGCACGAAAGAACAAAGACTATTTAGGTTAGCCTTACCTCGGCGAAATCGCGCAGCCGGGATGCCTGTGCGGGAGTAACAATTGCTTCGCGCGGCGGCCTGGGTCAGTCCTTCAGCAGGTCGGCGTGCTGCGCGGCCACCACGTTCGGGTGGGCGCGGAGCCGGTACCGCAGGGCGTTGTCGCCGTAGGTTTCCAGGATGGGGCTGTTGGTCGGATCGACGGACAGTCCCCGCGCCCTGGCCTGGAATTCCTGGTTGACGGCCAACTGCGGCATGCGGGCGTCCAGTGCCGGGTTGTAGAAGAACGGCAGGGAGATCCGGTCCGTGCCGCGCAGCGGCGAGATGACCCGGTGCAGGGTCGCCTTGAGGTAGCCGTTGGTGGCGAGCTCAAGCATTTCGCCGATGTTCACCACGAAGCTTCCGGGCACCTGCGGGGCATCGATCCAGCTCCCCTCGTGCTCTACCTGCAGGCCGCCCTTGCCTGGTTCCACCAGCAGCAGGGTCAGCACGCCGCCGTCGCGGTGCGAGCCCACGCCCTGCTTCGGATCCGGATCGGATTCCCCCGGGTACCGCACGATCTTGAGCACGGGAAAGGCACGGGCGGCGAACGCTTCGTCAAAGGTGTCCTCCGGGGCACCCAGGGAAAGGGCGAGTGCCCTCAGCAGATCCAGGGACACCGAGCTCAGCCGCTCCATCCATTCGGCAACGATGCCCCGCATCTCGGGCAGCGCCTCCGGCCAGAGGTTGGGCCCTTCGAGCCGCCAGTAGTCGGCGACCCCGGGGCCAGGCTGCACCGGGTCGCGCTCGACGCCGATGTCGATCTGCTCGCGCCAGTCGACCGCCCCGGCGGTCAGCTCGCCGCCCATCCTCGTGTAGCCCCGGAACTGCGGGCTGTTGACGTTTTCCAAGGCGAGTTTCTGATCCTCCGGCAGCTCGAAGAAGCGCCGCGAAACATCGAGCATCGCGTCGGTGAGCTCCTGCGGAATGCCGTGACCGGACAAGTACAGGAAACCGACTTCGTGCATGGCGTCCCGGAGCTCGTCCCGGAAGCGGGCCGCCTCCTCCGGGCCCGCGTGCAGCCGGGAAAAATCGAGCACGGGCAAAGTCTCAAGTGCCACCGCAATATTCCTTTTCATCGGACTTGGCAAGCTGCAGCTTGTAGTGGCTCCCATGTTACGTACAGGCTGCGATGGTGCCTACCAGGCGGTCGAAAAAGGGACAGTCGCGCAGTCGTGGCTAGCTTTCGCGGTGCGCAGCCGGCGGGACGCGCAGGCTGCCGTACCTCTCCATCCGGTGCCAGCGCAGGTGCAGTCCAGCCACGGCGGTCACCAGGGAGTGGATGACCACGACATACATCAGCTGCCGGTACACGAACTGCTGCAGCGGCAGCGCCCACAGCGGACGCAGCGGCTCCTTGTCCAGCCGGAATGCGTAGGCAGCCATCAGGAACTGCACCAGCAGGAAACCGAGCCAGAGCGCGGCAATCCGCACCGGATCCAGGAAGAACAGTCCGTAAAGGGCGAAGACATCCACGACAGGAGCGAACAGAGGCAGCAACACCTGGAGGACCAGCAGGTAACCGAGGCCGCGCCGGCCGAGTTTGCCGGCGGCTCCGCCTTGGACGATGGCGCGGCGATGCTTCCACATTGCCTGCAGCGTGCCGTAGCACCAGCGGTACCGCTGGCGCCACAGGGCGCCCAGGGTCGCCGGAGCCTCGGTCCAGGCCCGTGCGTCGTCCTGGTACACAACACGCCAGCCATCGCGGCACAGTGACATCGTCAGGTCGGTGTCTTCGGCAAGGGTATCCTCGCTCACTCCGCCGACCCCGAGCAGGGCCTCCCGCCGGAAGGCACCGATCGCCCCCGGTACGGTCGGCATGCATTCCGCGAGGTCGAACAGGCGGCGGTCCAGGTTGAAGCCGACCACATATTCGATGTGCTGCCAGGCGCCGAGGACGCCGCCGCGGTTCACGACCTTGGTGTTGCCCGATACCGCGCCCACCGCCGGATCGGCGAAGGGCTGGATGAGGGCGTGGACCGTGCCGGGTTCGAACACGGTGTCGCCGTCGACCATCACCACGAGCCCATGCGTGGCGGCCTCCAGCCCGGCGTTCAGGGCGGACGGCTTGCCTCCGTTCGCCTTCCGGATGACCGTGACGCGGGGAAGCGCAAGCGCCTCCACGAGGTCCGCGGTGCCGTCGGTGGAGCCGTCGTCGACGACGATGATCTCCAGCGGGTGGGTCGATGCGGCGATGGACCGCACGGCGGCCTCGATCCCCGCGGCCTCGTTGTATGCGGGGACGATCACGGTGACCGGCTCCGTGACCTCGGGGCGGACTGCGACGTCCACGCGGCGCCGGCCGCGTCCGCTCGCCCTGAGGCGCCGGGCCATGCGGCTGTGGCGGGCCGCGAAGCCGACGACGAGCACGGCGCGGGCAAGCGTCACGACGCCGGCCACGATGAGTGCCCATGAGATGGCTGTGACGACGAAGTCGCTGAGCCTGATGCCGCACACAAACGCCGTGCCGCTGAGCTGCTCCGGCGCGGAGGCTGGCCGCATGCTCCCGATGCCGACGGCGGCGCCGACGGTTGTCACCTTATAGCCCTGGTCCGCCCACCGCGAGAGGGTGGAGTCCAGGGCGGCGACGGTCTCCTCCCGGTCGCCGCCGCCGTCGTGCATCAGGACAACCTGGCCGTCCCGGCCGGGCGAGGCGAGCCTCTGCTCGATCGCCGCGACACCAGGCCGCTGCCAGTCCTTGCTGTCGAGGGTGCTGAAGACGCTCAGGTACCCGTCGTCCGCAAGGTCCTGCATCGCCGCCCAGGTCCCGTCGTTGATCGCGTCGTTCCCCGAGCTGTAGGGCGGGCGCAGGAGGGACGCCGCCTGGCCGGTGATGCCGGTGATCACCTTCTGTGCCCCCTGGACTTCGAGCTGCCGGCGCCATTGCGGGGCATTGCCAAGGTCGGCGTGGGTCAGGGTGTGCACGCCGATCTCATGGCCCTCGGCAACGATCCGCTTCACCAGCTCCGGGTTGTCGATGGCCGCGGAGCCGACCAGGAAGAAGGTCGCGTGGACGTGGTGTTTCCGGAGGACGTCAAGGATCCGGGGCGTCCACACGGGGTCGGGTCCGTCGTCGAAAGTCAGGGCGAGGGTTCGCTCCGGCGGACGGACGGCGCGGACGGCGCCCCCGCGGGAGTCGACCACGGGACCCCCGCCGCTTACTGACTTGGGGACGGTGGAGGCCGGCCCGGCTGCCGGCGCGGAATCGTCGCTGATTCCGGCGAGGTGATGCATGTAGCCCTGGACGAGAAGCGCGGCGGCTATCGAACACAGGACTGCCAGCAGGATCAACCAGTGGGCCCTGACGCCGGCCGGAACCGGGCGCCGGGTCGGACGGCGGGTGCTCACGGGTGCGTGGGGGTGGCTCGCCGCTTGGCCTGGCCGGGGGCCTCGTCGTTCTTGGCCGGATTCGTCGCGGTAACGGCGGGAGCGGTCGCGGGCTGGGGTGCGGCCGTGGCCGGGGCGGCAGCAGGCACGGCCTGCGGCTGAGCCAACGGTTCGACGGCGGGCGGCGCGACGGGTTCGGCGGCCGGGGTCCCGTTGCCCGTCGGCTGGGCTTCCTTGGATGGTGCCGGACGGTCGGCCGCGGGGACCGGCAAAGGCAGGTAGGGCGCGGCCACGTTGGAGCCCCCGGTGAAGGCGATCAGCAGCAGGACGACGTATCCGGCCACCAATGCTGCGGCTGCGAGACCTGCAATTTTGACCTTCCGCAGGCGCCGCCCCGAGGCATCCACAAAAATCGGCCCCTGTGGATTCAGGGGCTGGACACGAACGGGGTTTTGTTTAAGGTCTGCCATCGAGCATCGATTTTAGCGGATCCGGTCTCCACCTCCCAAAGGAGAGCCCACGCGCCGCCTTCTCTTCGCCTCCACGTAGGCGGTGACAAGGACCAGGAGCAACACCGCAAGGGCAAGCATGGCGAGGGCGGGGACCTGCACACCCAGCGGGATGAGCAGCACAGCGATGACGATCGTCGGGAGCGCCCACGGCAGCACTGATCGCGGCGGCTGCCCGTATCGGAGGGCCACCATTGCGTTGCACGCATAGAAGAGGGCAATTCCGCCGCCGAGCGAGATCCCCGAGCCGATCGGCAAAGGCTCGAACGGCTCCGGGATCGCGGTGGCGATTGCGCCGGCGATCGCCGTCACGCCGACCACCAGCAGGAACGGGAGGAACAAGGTGGTCACGAGGATTCCGGTGAAATCGGACCGGGACTGCAGGCGCTCGAGGCCCGCTGCCATGGTGCCGGTTCCGTACTGGAAAAACGCCCAGCCGAGGAAGGCGACGATGAGGAATCCGAGCCCGCCGGCCCCGCCTGCACCCGCGCCCCAGTCGTCCGAGACTTCAAGGACGATCGTGAAGACTGATTCGCCGAGGACGATGATGACGAACAGGCCGAGGCGCTCGGCCGCGTGCTCGATGTTGATGCCGGCCACGCCGCGGTCGGGCCAGAGGCGCCCGCCGAGCACCGCCATGACGACCTCGACGGCGATCGCGGCCGCCCACAGGATCACCGCAATGTGGAGCGGCAGGAAGGCCGCCACCAGCCAGAGGACCGCGGTTCCCCCGTTGTAGGTCCAGATGCGCCATGCCGTTCCTGCCGGTGTTTCGCGGTGTTGGCGCAGCCACAGCGCCAGCAGGACGAGTCGCAGGGCAGCGTTCGCCAACGAAAAGGCCCAGGCCCGCTCACCGAAAGCCCCCGGCGCGGCGGCGGCCATCACGCCCGCTGAGGCCATGGCCGCCACCATCGCAACACCCAGGGCCCGGGACGACAGGCGAGGCAGGAGGTTGACCACCGATGCGATGTTCACCCAGGCCCACCAGGCCGGGAAGAAGAGCAGGACGAACGTGCCGAATTCGGCCCATCCGGGGTCGCCGTGGATCCCGTGTGCGAGCTGCCCCACAAAAGCGACGAAGACGAGGTCGAAGAACAGTTCCATCCAGTGCACGCGGCGCGGATCGCGGGCCACTTCGTGGCTCCATCCGCCGGGCGCCGGCGACTTATCCATCATCCACCAATGCTAGTGCGGAACCGGCGCCCCGAAAGGGCCCGGATACCCTGGGAACCCGGGATGTCTTAGGAACGGATACCTTAGGGACATGGAGCGCAAGTGAAGGTCCTCAGCGCAGGGATCCTGCTGTACCGCCGCAGCGCCGAAGGCGGCCTTGAGGTGTGGATCGCCCACATGGGCGGACCGTTCTGGGCGGGAAAAGAGGAACACGCGTGGTCCATTCCAAAGGGTGAATATCCCTCCGGGGAGGACCCTTGGCTGGCCGCCCGGCGCGAGTTCGCCGAGGAGATGGGCGTGCCTGCCCCGCCCGCCGACTACTTCGGCCTCGGCGCCTTCAAGCAACCGTCGGGCAAGGTCATCACGGTCTTCGCCGCCGAATCCGACTTCGGCCCTGAGGAGATCCTGAGCAACACCTTTCCGCTGGAATGGCCGAAGGGATCAGGCACGGTCCAAAACTTTCCCGAGATCGACCACGCGGAGTGGACATCGGTACCCGAAGCCCGCACCAGGCTGGTCCGGGGTCAAGTACCCCTTCTCGACGCACTGCTGGTTCATCTGGGGGAACAGGGGCCCGGCGCTCGATGAGCACGACCGGCCCTAATTGAGCGCCGGCGGACCAGACTCCGGACTTCCGGACGGCCCGGCAGGCAGCGCCACGGTGAACGTGCTTCCCTGCCCGGGCCTGCTGTTGCAGGTGATGCTGCCTCCGTGGCGTTCCACGATGGACTTGGTGATGGACAGGCCCAGCCCGACGCCCGGGATCGCCGCCTGGCGGGCAGCGCTTGTCCGGAAGAAGCGGGTGAAGATCCTGGCCGTCTCGTCTTCAGTCATGCCCATGCCGGTGTCCTGCACCTCAAGCCGGACCCAGCCGTCGTCCCGCGTTGCCCTGACGCTCACCAGGCCGCCGCCCGGCGAATACTTGATGGCGTTGGAAACCAGGTTGTCCAGGGCCTGGCCCAGCCGCAGCGGATCGGCGTCCGCCCACAGGGGCGCCGGCACGTCGGCAACCAGGCCGACATTGGCCGCGTCCGCCTGGGCCCGGGCGGAACCCAGGCTGTTCTCAACGAGACCGGCCAGATCCGTCCGGCGCAGCTGCACGCTCTCGACCGACGCGGCTGACGACAGCAGGTCCTCCACAAGGACCCTGAGCCTCTCGGCATTCCGCTCCGCGACCTCCAGGCCCCGCCTTGTTCCTGCTTGGAGGTCGGGGGCTCCGCGCATCACGATATCGAGGTTGCCGAGGATCGAGGTCAGGGGTCCGCCGAATTCATGGGAAACGTTGGCAACCAATTCGTCCTTGGCCGCAAGGGCGTTGACGACGTCGGTCAGGTCCCGGAAGAAGACCACGGCCCCGCCGAACCCGCCGTCGACGTCGTTCCTCATGCCGCGCGCGGCGGTCGAGATCGCCCGCTGTTCCGTCCCGGCACCAAACCACAGCAGATAGTCGGAAAAGGTTTCCCCTTGCACCGCCCTTTGGACGGGGTCCCTTTCGGGAGGGAGCGGGGTCTGGCGGTCCTGGCCGAAAACCAGCCGGTTCCCTTTGGCCGCCGCGGAGCCCCCGCCCGCGGGCGCCGCCAATCCCAGAAATGCTTTCTGCTGGTTGTTGACCAACAGCGTTTCACCTTTGGAATCCACCGCGACAATTCCGACGTCGATGGTGTCCAGGATGGTTTTCAGCAGTGTCTCGCGCTCCCTGCTGGCAGCAAGCAATTGCCTCAGGACCTGGTCCCGGTGCTTCACCCGCCGCTGCTGGAGCCGGGCGTACGAACCGGCCAGCCGGATGGAGAGGGCGACCGCAAACATCATCAGGGGCAAGAGAACGACCGCGGAAATATCCGATGCCGTGGGCTTGGGAAGGTGGGCGATAAGCGGGGGCAGCCCAATAAGAAAGGGGCCCGCAAAGCTCAGAATGAGGCTCGTCTTGGAAAGCATCCCCGAGGCGGCCAGCCAGATCACCGGAAAAACGGAAAGCACGGTGAGGCCCGGTACCACGCTGAACGCGCCATTCCGGGTGAAACAAAGAGCCAGCAGGTCAAGCATGGGAATGGCCAGGCTTATCTTTGGTTCCAGGCGCTCCCACGGAACCAGCAGGCAACTCAGGAACAGGATTCCATGGAGGACGGCCCCGGTTGCAAACGCCCAATTCTCGAGCAGGCCCGGCCAAACGTGCGGTGCCGCAATCACCAGGCCGGCGATGATGATCGTCAGCGGTATTTCACAGACAGCCAGCCGTACCCGCGGCCCGAGTTTCCTGAAGAAACGGCCGGCGGTGCGGAGAATAGCCTGCTCGCTCAAGGCAGGACCTTTCGTTGGCGAGACGCTGGAAGAATTGATGCCTCGGGCGATTCTAGCAACAAGGGGTCAGGCGGCAAGAGGGCCCGTCCGCCGTCGTGACCACCAGCGGAAATGACGGCCCTGCACGGCAGACGCGGATCTTCAAGGCGGCACATATTCCACATATTAGGTGCCAAATAACTTCAATGCTTGTATCGTTGCTATTCGGAGACACTCCCGCATTGCGCTGGGCTGTGCGGCGGTGATCACCGACTCGAGGGTACAAATGAGCGAGCCTGGGGTAGCTGTAGTCATCGAGGATGACGAGGACGTCCGGAATTTGGTTGACGCCATCCTCAAGGAAGCCGGTTTTGTGGTGCATTCGGCCGCTACCGGGCGTGAAGGCGTGGAAGTCGTACGGCATCAACAGGCGGCGGTTGTCACCCTGGACATCGGGCTTCCGGATATGGACGGCCACGAAGTCCTGCGCCGGATCCGGCAATTCAGCGACGCGTATGTGCTGATGCTGACGGCCCGGCAGGACGAAAGCGAAACGCTGACGGCGTTCCTCACGGGCGCCGACGATTACGTCAAGAAGCCATTCCTCCCCCGCGAGTTGCGCGCCCGGGTCACGGCGATGATGCGCAGGCCCCGCGCCGGGGATGTGCCGGCCTTTCCCGGCACGCTGCCCGACGGCGGCCAGGGCACCGGCGATTCGAGCCGCGCCGACGAGCCGGAAAATGCGGTCATCAAGCACAATGGTCTGGCACTCAACTACAAGACCCGCATGGTTTCCCTTCAGGGTTCCGTGCTGAATTTGACCAGAAGCGAATTCGACCTGCTATTTGACCTCCTTCGCGCCAAGGGGCAAGTGCGGACGAGGACCGATCTGGTTAGGGCAGCGCGCGGCGATTACTACGACGACGACGCATATATCAGCGAAGCGGACGAAAGAGCTGTTGAAACCCATATCGGCAACCTTCGCCGGAAACTCCACGAAGATCCGCAATCACCACGGTTCCTGCTGACCGTCCGGGGTATCGGATACCGGCTCGCTCCCAAACGGGTGGACTAGCCGGCACCATCCGGGCCGCTATTCATTCCTGAGGACGTAACTGCCCCGCAGTTCAAGGACCGTTGCATGGCCGCATTCGGCAACTGCGGCAAGCAGGGACCGGAGGTCACTGATATCGCCGTTCCGGATATGCTCCTCGAATTGCCCTGCCAATAGCGCAAGGCGGACTCCTCCGACCATTGTTGAGGAGGTTTTGAGGCTGAGGATTGCGTCCAGGGCTCCGGCTTCGTCGCCACGTTCCACGGCACCTGCGAGGGCTTCGTACCTCAGGGTCCAAAGTTTCGCGAAATCGCTGGCGAAGCTGCGGGCAATGAGCGGATTGTCAAGTTGGTCTTCCAGCAGCTGGAATGCGGCCAAGTCCAATAACGGTTGTTTGTGCCCTCCGGCCGGAAGCCAGCTGGAACCATTGACGGAACCCGTGTGGTCGGGTTCCACATCGCCGGTTTCGATTGGACCTGGACTGAACATAGCTCAATGCTACTTTCTGAATTCCGGAAAAGCGGTTCTTGTGGTTTTCCTGAGGAAATCTTAAGACTTCCGGGATTGGCGACTTTTACCGGGGGGCCGAATTCCAGTAATGGAATATCAGTTTCATCCGCCGCTGAAGGTGGCGATGGTGTTGATGACGGCCGGTCCCAGGATGGCGATGAACAGCACGGGAAAAATGAAGAACAGCAGGGGGAAGAGAATCGTCACCGGAAGCTTCATTGCCTTCTCCTCGGCACGCTGGCGGCGTTTCACCCGCATGACCTTCGCCTGGACCCGAAGGACCCGGCTGATGGCAATGCCGTAGGTGTCCGCTTGGATGACGGCCTGCACGAAGCTTCGGAGTTCGGGAACGTTGGACCGTTCGGCCAGGGCAAGGTAGGACTCGCGGCGGCTGCGGCCAACCTGCATGTCCTGGAGCGTCCGCACCAGTTCCTCGGCCAGCGGACCCTTGCCGTTTTCGCCGGCACGCGCCATGGCGCCTTCGAAACCGAGGCCCGCCTCGACCGAAATCAGCATTTGGTCCATGGTGTTGGCAAGTTCCAGTTGCATGGTCTTTTGCCGTTCCTGTCCCTTGCTGTAGAGCATCAGGTCCGGAATGAAGTAGCCCAGCAACACCACGAAAATGCCCACCAGCTTCAGGACCGCGCTATCGCTGTTGGCTCCGATGTAGAAGCCCAGCAGCGCACCGCAGAGACCGAGCACCGGCTTGGCGGCGAGGACGCGCCCCAGCGGGAGGGACGGGGGACGGCCCGCCAGGGAGAGCAAACGGTCCAGTTTCTGGACGTAGCTTCCGGGGGTCAGCCTGTAGCCGAGGCTTTCGAGCGCGCTGCCGCGTCGCTGCGGACCGGCTTCGACGGCGCCTCCCCCGCGTGCAAGGAGCTCCCGGACGGAACGCTGGGTCCTGCGGTCCACCGAAAGGACCGACCACGCCAGGTAGGCAATCGGCAGCGGCACCAGCAGCAGGGACAAGAGGAGCAGGAGATTCATGCTTCACCTCAAAACTTCAGGTCGATGATCTTGCGCATCCAGAGACCGCCGATGGTCATGAGGACGGCCGACGCCGCAATCATGGCCCAACCGAGCGGATGGGTGAACATCACGTTCATGTATCCGGGATTCACCACAGTGAGCAGAGTGACGATGCCGAAGGGAAGTGCCATCAGGATGTATCCGGAGAACTTTCCCTCTGCCGCGAGGGACTTGATGTGGCCCTTGATCTCGCTGCGCTCCCGGATGGTCTCGTTGACCTGGTCCAGGACTTCGGCCAGATTTCCGCCCACCTCACGGTTGATCTGGATGGCTTGCGCTATCCACACGAAGTCCTCGCTTTGCATCCGATCTGCTGTGTCATTGAGGGAGGCTTGGAGTTCACGGCCCAGGCTGGTTTCCGTAATGATGCGGCGCATCTCCTCGGCGGTCGGGCTGATCGATTCGGTGGCCGCGGCGTCTATCGCGCGGAGGATGCTGTGCCCCGCGCGCAGGCCGCCGGACAGCAGCTGGAGCGTATCGCCGAGCTGCTCATCGAACTTCGCGCGCCGCTTTCCGGTCCGGAACCTGGTGACGAGCTTCGCCACGAAGGGCGCCGGAATGAAGAACAGGACACCCAACAGGGGGCCGCCGGCGACAAGTCCGATCAGGGCGCCCACAAAGGCCCCCGCGATCACAAGGATGAAGAATTCCGCCTGGCTGGTCCGCAGCCCGGCGTTCTCCAGCTCCTCACGGTTGAACAGCCGGACATTGCGCCGCTCCAGGACCCCATGGATGGCGCCGGAGGCAGAACCCGCGAAGCGCGTCAGTTGGGAGCCGGGACCCGCTTGGTAGGGCCGCCTCCGGTCCAAGGGAACCCCGGGACTCTTGGGCAGGATCACCGCGACGCCGAAAAGCAGGATGGCGCCGAGCATGAAAGCTGTTCCGGTCAGGAGGATCATGGCTCGCTCACACCCTCACGGCCGACGCCAGGGGCGCGGCGAACACCTCGGGGGAAACATGGATTCCCAGGTCATTGAAGCGGTCGATGAACCGGGGCCGGATGCCGGTGGACACCGGCCGGCCGAGGAACGTCCCATGCGCGTCCACGCCCGCCGAGTAGTCGAAGACAAACGCGTCCTGCAAGGTGACGACCTCCCCTTCCATGCCCTGCACCTCCGTCACATGGGTGATCCGCCGCGTACCGTCCCGCAGGCGGGAGATTTGGATGATGAGATTCACCGCGGACGCTATTTGTTCACGGATCGCCCGTAGCGGCAGGTCCATGCCAGCCATGAGGACCAGGGTTTCAAGACGAGCCACTGCGTCACGCGGGGAATTCGAGTGGACAGTGGAAAGCGAGCCGTCGTGACCGGTGTTCATCGCCTGCAGCATGTCCAGGGACTCGCCGCCACGGACTTCGCCGACGACGATCCTGTCCGGGCGCATGCGTAGCGAGTTCCTGAGCAACTCCCTGATGGTGACCTCGCCCTTGCCCTCGGTGTTCGGGGGCCTGCTTTCGAGCCTCACCACGTGCCGCTGCTGGATCTGCAGCTCCACCGCATCCTCGATGGTGACGATGCGGTTGTCATCGGGGATGAAGGATGAAAGGACATTGAGCAGGGTCGTCTTCCCCGTGCCGGTGCCGCCGGAAACGATGATGTTCAGCTTCGCCTTGACGCAGGCGTTAAGGAGTTCGGCCATTTCGGGGGTGAGTGTGCCGAAATCGATCAGGTTCCTCACGGTCAGCGGCACCTTGCTGAACTTCCGGATGGTCAGGGACGAACCGCCGACGGCGAGTGGCGGGATCACGGCGTTGACACGGGATCCGTCTTCGAGCCGTGCGTCGACGAGCGGGGACGATTCGTCGATCCGGCGGCCCACTTTGGACACGATCCGCTCGATCACCCGCCGGAGGTGCTCTTCCGAGCTGAAGCCGGAGTCCGTCAGGATCAGCTTGCCTTTTCGTTCGACGTAGATCTGGTCCATCCTGTTGACCATGATTTCGGTGATATCCGGGTCGTCCAGCAGCCGCTGGAGCGGCCCGTAGCCGAGGACGTCATCCGCCACGTCCCCCACGAGGCGGGTCCGCTCCTCGGCGGACAGCGGAACCTGCTCGGCGTCGACGATCCGGATCAATTCTTCCCGGGCCGTCGCCCGCAGCTCGTGTTCGCTCAGCGCCGAGTCGTTGAACCGGGCACCCAGACGCTCGAACAACGCTGTCGCGGCCCGCGCCTTGAGCGCGGCGAAGGCATCCACGGGCTGCTGGACCTTGGGCTTGCCTTGGTCCGCGTGCTCGACGAGCTTCAGGGAGGCATGGGTCTTTCCGGGACCGGCCGCCTTCCCCGGCGAGTAGGGCGTGGCCTGCTGTGCGAAGTCGGCTAAGGGGACCATGGCGGGCACCACCTCTCCACGGACCGTCTGTCCAGGCGCACCGGGCTCAGGACTCAACGCGGGACGGCTGAATTCCGGGCGGTTCATTGCGGGACGCGCACCTGGCGAGGCGGCACCGAAAGCTCGGCCGGCATTGTCCTCGGCGGCGCGCAGACGCTGCGAGAGTTTCAACTAGACCACGACCCTTCTGTGCAGTTGGCGCTGCGTGGTGGCACGCCACGCCGGATTGAAGCGTTCGACGAGTTGTTTGAGGCCTTTCACGGCCGGATCCTTCACTGCTTCCTGGAGCACGGGAACGCCGCGGTTGGTGGAAAGGGCAACAGCCTGCGACCGGGGAAGGCTCACATCGACAGGGGCGCCGATGTTGGCTTCGACGTCCTGGACCGACATGCCGGCCTTCGAATCGGCCATGTTGAGTACCACGTGGCGGGTTTCCGGCAGCAGGTCCAGCTTCCGCAGGATGTCCAGGCCCGCGCGGAGGCCGCGGACGCTTGGGACGTCCATGCCCGTGACCCACACAGCATCTGTGCACTGCTCGAGCGCGGCGAGACCGACTTCGGGCAGCCCCGGCGCGGTGTCCACCACCACGTACTGGAACTCCTCCGCCAGCTGTCCGAGCAGCCGGCTGACCTGTTCCGGAGTGATTTCGTCAGCCTCCACGGGGTCCTTGGGGGCGCACAAGGCGTAAATTCCTGCCGGATGAACGCTAAGGAACGCCTTGAGGACCAAGGAGTCCTGGCTTGCCGAGGGAGTAACCGCGTCGGTCACAGTGTGTTCAGGGTTGAGGTACAGGCCAGAGGCGACATCGCCGAACTGCAGGTCCAGGTCGACGATCACCACGCTCATCGGCGCGATCTTGCCCAGGCCCACGGCGATGTTCGTGGCGATCGTCGTCTTGCCCACGCCACCCTTGGGGGAAAAGACCCCGATCACCATGCCTTTGGGCGCGTGGGCCTGCTTCGGCTCCAGGGTGCGCTGGCGGCTGGCGAAGGACTGGCAGGCCCGCTCCAGCATGATGCGGATCTGTGCGACGTCCGCAGCGGGGCTCATGATGTCACGGATGCCTGAGCGCATGGCCTGCAGGACGAACCCGGATTCCGGTTCGGTGACGAGGATGACGCTCAGCTCGGGTGCACGGACGTCGAGGACTGTGGCCAGGCGCAGAGCCTCCTCCACCGGAACCTCGGGCCCCAGGATCAGCACTTCGAACTGTTCCTGGTTGAGGGCACCGAACAGCTCGGTCGGGTCGGACGGAAGGACATTGGTGAAGAAGGTCTGCACGCTTCCAGGCAGCCCGCCCGCCACGGCCTGGCGCAGCCGCTGGTCGAATTCGACATTCGGGGTGATCAGGACAAAGCGGCTCATTTGAAGACCTCGTTCCCGTCGACGATCCTGGGTCCGTTGACTTTCGCGTTCAGGGGCTCCTTGCTCAACCAGATCTTGGCGAACTCATTGGCGTACACGATCCTGGCAGCGTCCACATCGTTGACTGCAACGGTCAGGAGGAGCGATCCGTTCGGAAGCGTGGTGTCCTGCGGATCCGCAGCGGCCGCGCCCTGGCTCGGGGCCGGCGTCGACTGCGTAGCCGTGGCCGCCTGCGGGGCGCGCTGGATCGCCGTCACGAGGACCTTGTGGATGACCAGCTTGGTTGCTCCCGATTTGTCCTCGTCTTTTCCGGCGATCTGGGAGATGAACACGCCAATGTGGTCACCGGGGGCCAGGCGGCCGCCGATAACCCTCTGGGGTTCCAATTGGAAGGAGACCTCCTGGAGGCCCGCAGGCACCGTGACGTTGCCCGGCGTCTTGAGCTCGTCAGGGGCGACCAGGCGCTCGGCAAGAAGCGTCTCGCCGGGCACCAGGTCCACGGCGGCCACCTTGCCGGCTTCGTCGCCCAGCGTGTGCAGGGCCGTTTTCGGAACCGCGGATTCGGGCAGCTGCTGTGTTGCCAGTGAGGCCTTCATGGCCTCGACGGGCGTACCGGCGGGAACCGCCGTCTTGACGATCAGGACGTCGACCGGCGTGAGGTTCTGGACGGCACGCTGATCGGCAGCCTGGGCGTATGAGAAGACGAGGATCACTCCGATGACGGCGAGCAGCGCAGCTGCGGATCCGGCCAACAAGCGGGATTTCACTTGCTACTCCTGTTCAACATTGGGGGTGAAAGGCTAGTTGCTGAGGCGCACAATGGTCGCTCCGAAGGCGTCCACCGGGCCCAGCGAGTAGCCGTCGGCCAGGGACACGTACCTGACAAAGCTGCCGATGATTCCACGGCAGTTTCCGGTGCAGGAAAGCGCTGAGGGGACGTCCGGGCTTGAGTTGCGGAAGGCGTCCGGTGCGCTGCTGTTGCCGCTGAACTTCCACCCTGCCACCTTGAAGGCTGCGAAGGACACCAAGTGGTACACCGCACCGCTTCCGGTGCCGGTCACTGCGTTGAAGACGGGGAGGAGGACGATGACATCGCGGCCCGCAGTAATGTTGTCCGCCCACTTTTGGAGGGTGGCGGCGCAGTTGCCTGGCGCGCTGTTGCCCGGTGCACTTCCGCCCTCGCTGACCGCGAGGTCGATCGTCCCGCCGCAGACGCCGGGATCCTGGGTGATCCAGCCGAACCCGCCGGCCACGGCCGCACCCGAAGGGCCGTACAGGCAGCCGGGATTGGCGCCGGTTCCGTGGTCCTGCAGCAGTTGCAGGGCTCCCCCGATGTAGCCCTGCACCTGGCAGATGGAATAGGCAAGCGGAAAAGCAGTCCTGCCGGCATAGGCGCTGCCCCACTCGACCTTCGAGCTGGTCTCGACGTCCGCTGTGCCGAAGCCGAGGGCCCTCGCAAAGAAGAGTGAAACCCCGCCCTGGGGCCCACCGGCCTGTTTGGCTCCGCCCGTCACGGTGACCTTGCGGTTGACCAGGTCCAAGTTGACCGACTTGACGTTGCTCAAGCCGTCCACGGCGTTCTTGTTGACGAGGTCGGCTGCGTATTGGGAGGCTGCCAGGCAGTTGGGGTCGGCAACGTTCGCTGCGCATTTCTGGGCGACGGCGAGGGCAGCGGCATCGGTTCCGTTCTGCACCTGGGCCCGTTCGGAGTACAGCATTCCCGCATCCACTGCGAGGGCCGCGAACCCGAGGAGCACCACGAGCGCCAGTGCAATCAGCACGGCGACTCCGCCACGCTCGCCGTCTTCGCCGCGGGGCATCAGCCGGCGCATAGCATGACTCCTACGCCTTGCAGCGGGAACGGACCAGCAATTCCGGTGAGGGTGCTGAGGGTGTACTTGATGGTCAGCGACATCTGCCCGCCGGAGGAGCAGTTCGCCTGGCTGAAGGTGAAGTTGGCGTCCGCGAGCTGCGGGCTCAGGGAGACGGCCGCGTTCTTGGCCGCCGTCCTGGCTGCAGTCTGGTCGTTCGAGATCGCCATGACGCGGACTCCCTCGCGTGCCGCGTTGGAAAGGGACACCTGTGCGTTGTAGGCCCGCCCGAATTCCATGATTCCGAGAAGCAGGAGAACCAGGACGGGTGCCAGCAAGGCGAATTCGACTGCCACGGCACCGCGTTCTGAGTTCCTGGACATGGGAACTGCCTTTCGTGCTGCAGCGCTGTGTGCGTCTGAACGGAAGTTTCGGCTAGGGGGCGCCGTGAGTGGGATGGTGCAGGTGGGTGGGGACCGGCCCCACCCACCCGGGGCGTCTGCTTACTTCGAGCAGCTTCCGGCGACGGTGGACGTGGAGGCCGTCCAAGCACCGCCCTTGACACTGCAGGCGGTGCTGTTGAACGTCTCGACGAGGTTTCCGCCGAGCAAGGTCACAGCAACGATGATCACAACGGCGATGAGGGCGACCATGATGCCGTATTCAACGGCGGTGGCGCCTGTCTCATCCCGGCGCGCGCGGGCTACGGACGTGACGATGGTGGAAAACATTGCAGCTCCTTTAGTGAGATAGGCCGGTCGTTCCGCTGAGCGGAGGGACCTACTTCGAGCAGCTGCCCGCGACGGTGGAAGTGGACGCCGTCCAGGCGCCACCCTTGACGGAACATGCCGTGCTGTTGAATGTCTCCTTGAGGTTTCCGCCCAGCAAGGTGACGGCGACGATGATGACAACAGCGATGAGGGCGACCATGATGCCGTATTCGACGGCGGTGGCGCCTTTTTCGTCACGGCGGAGGCGTGATGCGGTGTTGGAGATGAGAGAAAGCATTGATAACTCCTGAGCGAGTTTGGGAGGATTTCGGGCTGGCCCAGCACCAGCTCGCAATCAACATAGCAACGCCCAACACCGCGTTGTATGGTCCTTGGAACATCCTGTGGGAATGCTCGCCAAACTGCGTATTTCCTGTGTTAAACCGGGGGAAATCCCGGGGCCGGCAGCCCCGTCTGACTCAGCCCATCGCCGGGGCGAGCCCGCCCTGCGGCGACAACTGCTTGCGTGCCCAGCCGGCCAGCTTCCTGCCCTTGCCCTTCCACCAGTTGTCCTCGTCCTTGTCCTGGTGGAAGCGGAAGATGATCGTCACCATCACGAGGACGCCCAGGACCAGATCGATCCAGGACGAGACGATCGCGTCGACCAGTACGCTGACGCCCATGACGAGGATTGACGGCACCGCCAGGGTCCGGAAGACGGTGCTGGCTACGTAGCGGCGGTGCGAGCGGGGAACGGAGACGGCACGCACCATGTCAAAACACAGGCATGCGACCACCATGGTCTGGCCCAGGGACATCAGGAGCAGGCCGGGAAGCGACCCCGCGAACATGGCGGCGGATTCCATTCCCGTGCTCATCGGACTGCCTCCGTCAGCGGGCGGCGCGGAAATGGAACAACGGCATTGCAGAAAGCAGACATTGTATGACCCCCAGAGTCATGAACTGCGGTTGAGACCAGCTACGCTCCATTGAATCGGCTGCCCTGGGGACCCGTCACGAGTGGTGGGTACTCCACTTTTCCGCAGTGGATTCAAGTAATTGGGGCGACGTGTACTCAATTCCACAGCGCAGTTTGACCCTGGACTACTTGCTCGGGCTTTCAGGCCCCGCCCTCGTCGGCCGGTGGGACCCTCATCAGCGAGACATAGGACTCCAGCTGGGAACGCAGTTGCGCCGGGGAATGGTGCGACGGCGACAGGGTGGCCGTGATCTGCGCGCCGAGCACGAAGGTCATGATGCCGCCGACGACGTCGTCGTCGTCCAGTCCGTCCATGAGTTCACCGGCATCCCTGGCTTCGCGAAGCCTGCCGAACAGCTCGTGCCGCCATTGCTCCATCGAGCGGTCATGGAGGGCCGCCTTCTCGGGATCCGTCAGTGCCCGCTGCCAGTACGCGATGGCGATCCGGGCTTCGCTCAGCCGTTCGGCGTCGAGCGGCAGGATTTCGTGGCAGAAGCTGCGCAGTGCGGCCAAGCCCTTCAGCCCCTTCGACACAGTTCCGATCCTGGCGTTCGTCTGGTTGAACACGTGTGCGAACGCAAAGGACAGGAGGTCGTCCTTCGTGGGGAAATAGGGCTTGAGCGCACCGTTGGCGAAGCCCGCTTCCGTGGCTATTTCGCGCATCGTAGCGCCCTCGATCCCCCGCCTGGCGATGATCCGCCACGTGGCTTCAACCAGTTCCACGCGTCGCTTGTCATGATCGACGATCTTCGGCACCCAATCCCCAAATCTTTTTTTCTACAACCGTTGTGACTCAGCTTACACACTGTTATTGTCTACACACATAGAAAATAAACCGCCACTCCCAAGGGGCTTTTCCATGAACATCTCCGCCATACCCGAAACGGCCGAAACCACCGCCTACGGACCCGTCACTGCCAGCGAGATCACCGCAGTCAAGGCCGCCCTCAGCGACGCCGGACTGTTCGACGAATCCACCCGAGTGGCCTACCTTGGACTCCTGGATCCGCCCCGCGCCTCCGCGGACGATGCAGCCGAAACGACGGACCGCCGCTTCCGGGTCTTCCTGCACAACGTAGCCACCGGAACCGCGCGCGACGTCGTCGTCACCCTGGAAACCGGGGACGCCTGGCACAGCGAAATCACCCGCAACGTCGAACTGGACACCGCCGTCGCGGGCGAACTTCCCGTCATCGGGGAGGAATTCGAACTGGTCGAAGCAGTGCTCGCCCAGGACGAACGCTGGCTCAAGGCGCTCGCGGAGCGGAAGCTCGACGTCGCCAAGGTGCGGGTCGCTCCCCTGTCCGCCGGCGTCTTCGAATACCCCGAGGAAAAGGGCCGCCGCATCCTGCGCGGGCTGGCCTTCGTCCAGGAGTTCCCGGAGGACAACGCTTGGGCACGCCCCGTGGACGGCCTGGTCGCCTACGTGGACGTGGTCAACAAGGAAGTCACTCAGGTCCTGGACTTCGGGGCGATGCCGGTCCCGGCAGAACACGGCAACTACACCGATCCGGAGCTGACCGGCCCGCTGCGGACCACACAGAAGCCCATCCACATCACCCAGCCGGACGGCCCCAGCTTCAGCATCCAGGGCGGCAACCACCTTGAGTGGGAGAAGTGGAGCCTCGACGTCGGTTTCGATGTCCGCGAAGGCGTGGTGTTGCACAATGTGGCGTTCGACGACGGAGGCCGCCGCCGCAGCATCCTCAAGCGGGCGTCCATCGCCGAAATGGTGGTCCCCTACGGCGACCCCTCCCCCGTGCGCTCCTGGCAAAACTACTTCGACACCGGCGAATACCTGGTGGGCCAGTACGCGAATTCGCTCGAACTGGGCTGCGACTGCCTCGGCGAAATCACGTACCTCAGCCCGGTGGTGAGCGACTCCTTCGGCAACCCGCGCGAAATCCGCAACGCTGTCTGCATCCATGAAGAGGACTGGAGCATCCTGTCCAAGCACAGCGACCTGTGGAGCGGGGTCAACTACACCCGCCGGAACCGCCGCCTCGTGGTCAGCTTCTTCACCACCATCGGCAACTACGACTACGGCTTCTACTGGTACCTCTACCTGGACGGCACCATCGAATTCGAAGCCAAGGCCACTGGCGTTGTCTTCACCAGCGCGTTCCCCGAAGGCGGATCTGACAACATCTCCCAACTGGCACCGGGCTTGGGCGCCCCCTACCACCAGCACCTCTTCAGCGCACGGCTGGACTTCGCCGTCGACGGCTTCAGCAACCGCGTGGAGGAAGAAGACGTGGTCCGGCAGGCCATGGGTGAAGGGAACCCGCGCGGCAACGCATTCTCCCGCAAGCGCACCGTGCTCGCCAGCGAGTCCGTTGGCGTCCGCGAGGCCGACGCCCGCAGCGGCCGCACCTGGGTCATCTCGAACCCGGGATCCAGGAACCGCCTGGGCGAGGCCGTGGGTTACAAACTGCACTCCGAAAACCAGCCCACCCTGCTGGCCGACCCCGGCTCCTCGATCGCCCGGCGCGCCGCCTTCGCCACGAAGGACCTGTGGGTCACCCGCTACGCGGAAGGCGAGCTCTACCCCACCGGCGACTTCGTCAACCAGCACTCCGGTGGCGCCGGCCTGCCCGCCTACATCGCCCAGGACCGGGATATTGACGGGCAGGACATCGTGGTGTGGCACACCTTCGGCCTGACCCACTTCCCGCGCCCCGAGGACTGGCCGATCATGCCCGTGGACACGGTGGGCTTCAAGCTGCGCCCCGAAGGCTTCTTCGACCGCAGCCCGGTGCTGGACGTCCCCGCGTCGAAGCCCGCCGGCGGGCACTGCCACATGGCGGCGGGACAATGAGCGTCAGCGCCGGAAAAGTTGCCGGCAAATCGGAGCACACGGTCCATCACCACCGCCGGCTCGGCGTTCCTGCGGTGACGTTCATGATCATCGCTGCGTCGGCGCCGCTGACGGTCCTCGCCGGCGGCGTGACGACGACGTTCGCCGTCACCGGGGTCACGGGCGTACCGCTGTCCTTCCTGCTCCTCGGTGGAACCCTGGCGGTCTTCGCCGTCGGCTACGCGGCCATGAGCAGGCACCTGGTCAACGCCGGGGCGTTCTACTCCTACGTGGCCCAAGGGATCTCCCGGCCGGTCGGCGTCGGTGCCTCCATGGTGGCCCTGATGGCCTACAACCTCATGCAGGTCGGCATCTACGGCCTTTTCGGCTTCAGCGTCTCGGGCCTCATCAACGAACGCTTCGGCGTCGCCCTCCCCTGGTGGATCCCGGTCCTGACCTGCATCGCGGTCGTCGCGGTGCTGGGCGTGAACCGGGTGGACCTGTCCGCGAAAGTTCTCGGGGTTCTGGTCGGCCTCGAATTCCTCGTGGTGACCGTGTACGACGTCGCCTCCTTTGCCCTGGCACCGGAAGGGGTCAGCGGCGCGCCGCTCAGCCCCGAAAGCCTCTTCGTGCCGGGCGTGGGAGCGGTGCTGTCCTTTGGCATCGCCGCGTTCATGGGCTTCGAGTCCGCAGCCATCTACGGCGAGGAAAGCAAGGACCCCAAGCACACCGTGGCCCGCGCGACCTACACAGCGATCACCATCATTGCCCTGTTCTACGCCGTGTCAGCGTGGGCGATGGCGGTCGGAACCGGCCCGTCAGCTGTGGCCGATGCCTCCGCGAAGCAAGGACCGGACCTAATGTTCGGATTCCTCGGCGCGCACACCGGAGTCCTCATCGCCGACCTGGCCCGGCTGCTTTTTGTGACCAGCCTCTTCGCTGCCCTCGTCAGCTTCCACAATGCCGCCGCCCGGTACTTCTTCTCCCTCGGACGCGAAGGGGTCCTGCCCCGCAAGCTCGGGGCAGTGCGGCGGCACAGCGGCGCACCCTACGCGGGGTCACTCGCGCAGACGGCCATCGCCGTCGTTGTCACTGCCGCCTTCGCGATCGCAGGGACCGGATCCCCGCTGGGGGACCTCTACCCGGTCCTCACGATGTTCACGTGGCTGACCAACGACGGCGCGATGGGCCTCGTCCTCCTGATGACCATTGTTTCGCTGGCGGTGATCGGATTCTTCCGCAAAGACAAGCGGGACACCGGTATCTGGACGCGCCTCATCGCTCCCGGCCTGGGGTTCCTGCTCCTGGCAGCGGTCTTCGTCATGATCGCCCTCAATTTCAACGTCCTGCTCGGCCAGGAAGGCAACAATCCGCTGACCTTCATCCTCCCGGCCGCGATCGTCGTGCCGGGGCTTGCCGGGGTGGCATGGGCTTTCCGCCTCAAGCGGAACCGCCCCGAGGTGTACCGGCGGATCGGGCACGGCGAAGAGGGTCCGGCAGCCGTGCACCTCGGTGACGAAGAAGACTGACCGGGCCTGGAGAGATCGGCGAACACCATGCACACAATCCTTTCCGCGGCCATGCTCGCCTGTTGCGGTATCGGCATCCTGTGCCCCATGCGCGAAGCCATGGCGCGCGGCGGTGTCCTGCGGAACGTCAGCCAGTGGGGGCCCATGGCCGTCATGCTCGCGGCCATGGCGGACACCACCGTTGGACCGGGCCTGCTTCCGGGAGTGCTGTGGGGGCTGCTCCTGCTGCTGGCAGCTCCCCTGCCGCTGGTACTGCTGCGTAGGGAACGCCGCAACGGCATGGAGCTGCACCGGGCGCTCTCCGTCCTGGGGATGTTCGCGCTCCTCGTCACCGGCCTCCAGCCGGTGACGACGGGAACGGCGCCCCACGCCCACGCGCATCCGGGGACGGGCGGCGTCACGCCCTTCCTGGCCGCGGCGCTCGCCGCCGTGGTTGCGGTCTATTCGCTGGTGCTGGCCCTGCGCTCGCTCCGGTCCCGCCAACCGTTCCACCCTGTCGAGGCTTTCTCCTCGGCGGGGGCCCTGGGGGCGATGATGCTGATGACCCTCTGAAAGCCATTCACCGAACATCAACCATCCTTCCCGGATACACAAGCTGCCCCGTTGCCGGGCAGGCAGACTCAACACAACGCCTGACGGCCATGCGGCCGGCGGGCACCAACTACTCAGAGTGGAGTGAAACTTTGGAAAGCTACGACGCCCTCCTGGCCTCAATCACCCCGGCCACCGGCGAAACCCGGACCATCCTCGACCCCGCCACCGGGACCGCCGTCGGCGAAGCTCCCGTCCACACGGTTGAGGACCTGGAGCTGGCGGTCACCGCCGCCCGGGACGCCCAGCCGGCCTGGGCGGCGCTGGGTCACGAGGCGCGGTCCGCCGCGCTGCTCAGGGCCGCCGACGCCGTCGAACGCTCCGCCGAAGAACTCGCCCAACTGCTCTCCCGCGAGCAGGGCAAGCCGCTGAACGGCCCCAACGCCCGCTTCGAGGTCGGCGCCTGCGCCGCCTGGCTGCGAACCGCCGCCACCACTGCACTGGAACCCGAAACAGTGGTCGACGACGGCCAGACTTACGCCCAGTTGCACTACCGCCCCATCGGTGTCGTGGGCGCCATCGGGCCCTGGAACTGGCCCATGATGATCACCGTCTGGCAGATCGCCCCCGCCCTGCGGATGGGCAACACCGCCGTCGTCAAGCCCTCCAAAATGACCCCGCTCTCCGTCCTGGCCCTCATCAAGGTCCTCAACGAAGAACTCCCCGAAGGCGTCCTCACCGCCATCTCCGGCGACCGCGCAGTCGGCGCACGCCTCGCCGAACACCCCGCCATCGGCAAGGTCATGTTCACCGGCTCCACCGCCGCCGGCCGCGAAATCATCCGCTCCTCCGCCGACACCGTCAAGCGCCTCACCCTGGAACTCGGCGGCAACGACGCCGGCATCGTCCTGCCCGACGCCGACCCTGCCGTGATCGCCCAGGACCTGTTCTGGGGCGCGTTCATCAACACCGGCCAGACCTGCGCTGCCCTCAAGCGCCTGTACGTCCACGACTCGATCTACGACGCCCTCTGCGAGGAGCTCACGGCCGTCGCGGCCGCCATGCCCATGGGCGTCGGCCTCGACGAGAACAATGTCCTGGGCCCGCTCCAGAACAAGGCCCAGTACGACATCGTCGCCGGCCTCGTCGACGCCGCCCGAGACTCCGGTGCCCGGATCCTGACCGGCGGCAACCCCGACCCGGACCAGCCCGGCTACTTCTACCCCACCACCCTCGTGGCCGACATCGACAACAACAACCCGCTGGTTGCCGAAGAGCAGTTCGGCCCGGCGCTTCCGATCATCCGCTACAGCTCCGTGGACGAAGCCATCGAGATGGCCAACGCCCTCGACGTCGGACTCGGCGCCTCCGTCTGGTCCCCGGACCTTGGCGCGGCCCGCGAAGTCGCCGCCCGCCTCCAGGCCGGTACCGTCTGGATCAACAAACACGGCGCCGTGGACCCCCGCGTCCCCTTCGGCGGCGCCAAGCAATCCGGCTACGGCCTCGAATTCGGCGTCGAAGGCCTCAAGGCACTCGGTGTCCCCCAGGTCATCAACGGCTAGGCCCGCGAGGGCAATGCAAGGGCACCACCGGAGCAGTTCCGGTGGTGCCCTTGTTGCGTGCGGACGGTTGCGTGCGGACGGTTGCGTACGGACGGTTCAGACCGCTACTTCGAGGTAACCGTCCACGATCCGTGTGGCGTAGCTGTCCAGGCGGAGTCCGGGCGTAGTGAAGCATTCGCCGGTCTGCAGGTCGTAGACCTCCTTGTGCAGCGGCGAGGCGATGGTCGGGCGCCCACCGCGGCAGCCGGTGATCCCGCGCGCCATGACGTTGGCCAGCGTGGCGGGATCCTGCTGGGCTACGGCGTAGACCTCTCCGGATTCCAGGCGGAACAAGGCGAGCTGTTTGCCCTCCACCAGGGCGGCTTCGCCCCAGGCCAGTTCCAGTTCTTCGACGGCGCAGACGCGGTGCCAGGCCGCCGGCCCGTCAACCGGACGTTCGATGCTTTCAAGACCAATGGTCATGTTCAACCCCTATCGCTTGGCCCGCCGGGCGGCGGCTCCGATGCCGCCACCGGCCAGGCAGTGTGCAGCCAGGCAACAACGCTAGGTCCGGGATGTTTCGACCGGGTGCGGCTCGTGTGTCGGCGCCGTAAAGGACTACTCACACTGGCTTGAACCCGGTGGTGATGCGGAAGTTAAGCCCCCGAAACAATCGGGAAACTGAAGCGAAACTGCCCGTACATAGGCTGCTGGAAGGAGTCGTAGAGGACGTTCTGCGGCGCATGTGAAAGGGTGCCGATGAACGCACACACCACCAGCTCCAATGCCCGGCGCCGGATTGTCGTTGCCGGCGGCGGCCCTGCTGCCCACCGTTTCGCCGATGCCATGCATACCCGCGGCCTTGAGGGCTGGCAGCTGACCGTGCTCACCGAAGAAGCACATCTGCCCTACGACCGGGTGGCGCTGAGCAAGGCGCTGACCGACATGGAATACGACCTCACCCTGGGCGAAGCGGCCATGTGGGATCACGAGGCACTCGACCTGCGCACGGGCGAGCGGGTAGTGAAGATCAACCCGGACGGCAAGACCGTGGAAACCGCGGCCGGCAACAGCTACGCCTATGACGCCCTGGTGGTTGCCACCGGATCGAATGCGGCCCGCCTGCCCATCCCGGGAGCCGAGCACAGCCACGTCTACCGGACCCTCGAGGACGTGTGGGCCATCAACGGCGCGATTGCCGCGCTCCGTGAAAAGCTCGGCCGCGAAGTCACTGCGGTGACCATCGGCGGCGGCCTGCTGGGCCTGGAAGCCGCGGCTGGCACCGAGCAGCTGGGAGCCATCCCCGTGGTGATCGACGGCGCGAACTGGCTGATGGCGACCCAGCTGGACGAGGGCGCCGGCCAGGCGCTCGGACGTCTCATCAAGGAAAAGGGTTTCGAGATCCACGGGGGCGTCTTCCCCTCCGAGATCCTGGCCGACGACGACGGCCAGGTCACCGGTGTCCTGATGGCCGATGGCCGGACCATCGACGCCGACATCGTGATCGTTGCCATCGGCGTCCGGCCCCGCGACGAACTGTTCCGGGCAGCCGACGGCGAGGAGCAGCTCTTCTCGCTGGGTCCCCGTGGCGGTGTGGTGATCGACGAGGGCTGCGAGACTGAGATTCCCGGTATCTACGCGATCGGTGAAGTGGCCAACTTCGGCGGCATGTGCCTGGGCCTGGTTGCCCCCGCCAACACGATGGCGGAGATCGTCGCTGACCGCCTCCACGGCGGGGCGGCCACCTTCCCGGGGTTCGACACCGCCACCAAACTCAAGCTCTCCGGCGTGGACGTGGCCAGCTTCGGTGACGCGTTCGCCAGCACCGAACACGCCCTGGAAATCGTCTACGCCGACCCCGCCCGCGGCGTCTACCAGAAAATCGTCACCACCGACGACGCCAAGACCCTGCTCGGCGGCATCTTCGTGGGCGACGCCACCCCCTACATGAGCCTGCGCCCCCTCCTGGGCCGCGAACTCCCGGCCGAACCCGGCGCCTTCCTCTCCGCCGCCGGCGGCGGCGACGCCCCCGACACCGAACTGCCCGACGACGCCATCCTGTGCTCCTGCAACAACGTCGCCGCCGGCTCCATCCGGGACGCCATCAACGGCTGCGGCGCCTGCGACGGCCAAGCCCCCGTGCAGGAGCTCGGCGAACTCAAGTCCTGCACCAGGGCCGGCACCCAATGCGGCTCCTGCGTGCCCATGCTCAAGAAACTCCTCGAAACCGAACTGACCAAGTCCGGCGTCGAAGTCTCCAAGGCCCTGTGCGAACACATCAGCCTCTCCCGCCAGGAACTCTTCGAAACCATCCGCATCCTGGAACTGACCTCCTTCGAAGACATCATGGCCAAATACGGCACCGGCGCAGGCTGCGACATCTGCAAACCCACCATCGCCAACATCCTGGCCAGCCAGAACAGCGCCTACGTGCTCGACGCCGGCCGCGGCACCCTGCAGGACACCAACGACCGTGCCCTCGCGAACATGCAGAAGGACGGCACCTACTCCGTGGTCCCGCGGATTGCGGGCGGCGAGATCACCCCGCAGAAGCTCGGTGTCATCGCGGCCGTCGCAGAGAAGTACGGGCTGTACACGAAGATCACCGGCGGGCAGCGGATCGACATGTTCGGTGCCCGGCTCGAACAGCTCCCGGAGATCTGGAAGGAACTGGTGGACGCCGGCTTCGAATCCGGCCAGGCCTACGGCAAGAGCCTGCGCACCGTGAAGTCCTGCGTCGGATCCACCTGGTGCCGCTACGGCGTGCAGGACTCCGTGGCCATGGCCATCAACCTGGAACTGCGCTACCGCGGCCTGCGCAGCCCGCACAAACTCAAAATGGGCGTCTCCGGCTGCGCCCGCGAATGCGCCGAAGCCCGCGGCAAGGACGTGGGCGTGATCGCCACCGCCGACGGCTGGAACCTCTACGTCGGAGGCAACGGCGGCGCCACCCCCGCCCACGCCCAGCTCCTGGCCAAAGACCTGGACGACGACACCCTCATCAAATACATCGACCGCTACTTCATGTACTACATCCGCACCGCCGACCGCCTCCAACGCACCGCACGCTGGCAGGAAGAACTCGACGGCGGTCTGGAGCATGTCCGGCAGGTCGTCGTCGAGGATTCGCTCGGCATCGCCGCGGAGCTCGAGGCCGCCATGGCCAAGCACATCGGCACGTACCGGGACGAGTGGGCCGAAACCCTCAAGGACCCGGAACGGCTGCGCCGCTTCCGTTCCTTCGTCAACGCCCCAGACCAGAAGGACGACTCCATCACCTTCGTTCCGGAGCGCGGGCAGATCCGTCCGGCCACCAACGAGGAAAAGGGCAAAGTGCTGATCGGCGCCTCCATCCCGGTCCGCGGCGAGGGCACGTTCAACTAGGCCCCCGGTGGGAACACCCCGGTCAGCCCGGCCGGGGTGTTTTCCGCTGAGGCGCGCCTCAGCGGCGGGAGATCCGGATCCCTGCTTCTTCCAGCCACCGTCGAATCCCGTTAGGGTTGGCGCTGGCGTGCATTCGACGGACCCACCGCTGTGGAGGAATTCATGAACAAGGTCACGTGCGATCTCACCGTTTCCCTCGACGGCTACCTTGCGGGCCCGAACCAGAGTCCTTCCGAGCCCCTGGGGGAGGGCGGGGAGAATCTGCATCGCTGGATGTTCGAGGAGCCCGAAGCCAATGCCGAAGCGATCCAGGGCATTCTTTCCGCAGGCGCCTACATCATGGGCCGCAACATGTTCGCCGGCCCCGGCGCCGGTCCGTGGGCGCCGGATTGGCGGGGCTGGTGGGGCGAGGAGCCGCCCTACCACGCCCCGGTCTTCGTCCTCACGCACCACGCCCGCCCGCCCCTTGAGATGGACGGCGGAACGACCTTCCATTTCATCGCCGACGGGATCGAGTCCGCCCTGGCCCAGGCAAGGGAGGCTGCCGGCGGCGGGGACGTCGCCGTCGCGGGAGGTGCCGACACGGCTCGGCAGTTCCTGTCGGCCGGGCTGATCGACGAGCTCCGGCTCCATATTTCGCCGCTCATCCTCGGTGGGGGCACTCGGCTTCTCGACGGCGTAGGGCCCCTGACGCTGGAACCCACCGAGGTGCGTGGCACGGGCCTGGTGACCCATGTCAGATACCGGGTGCTCCGCTAAGGCGGTGGTAGTCGTAGTAGTGCAGCCAGCCGTCCAGGGCCGTCAGCGCTCATCGGTTCAAGGGTGGGAGTCTCCATATGCATGATCGCCCCGTTGCAATCCTTGTCGTGTCCAAATCCAAGCGCCCCAAGCAATACTGGTCGCCAGTGGCAGCAGTGCCAACGCAATCCCTGCGACTCGGGGATTGAATGTACTGATAACGGCTCCACCGACCATTGTGAAGTGGCAACGAATTCCTAGTGGCAGGAATTCGTACGTTCCCTCGGGAGCCTTGGGCCCCCCTTCAGGAGATGAGACGGACCCCGAGGGCGGATAGTCATGCAGGCAAACGGAGGCAATCGACGTGTACTGGTGGACCGCCAGCTGTCGGTCGGCCAAGCCCACAAGGAAGTACCACCCCACGGATAGAAGCAATGCGACAAGTACGAGCCTGGATCTCTTGTCCATTTATCCCCCAAGGAAATGCTCCACGTCACCACCCCACAAAGTTGACGAGGGCGCTCGTCGCGGGTGCTCCGCCAAGGCGGAGCGGCTTAGGCCGGGCCGCCGCCGGGAGGTGCGTCGAGGACGGTAGGAACGTACTCAAGCAGTTGGAGGCGGCCGTCGAAAGTCCTGCTCTGCACCATCTCAAGGGCAACATCGGGATAGCCATCGTAGATCCGTTCGCTGCCGGTTCGCCCCGTGATTACAGGGAAAACCACCAACCTGAACCTGTCCACCAGGCCGGCGGCCAGCAGGGATCGGCAGAGGCTGAGGCTCCCGAGGGTGCTCAACGGGCCGCTCCCGTCCTGTTTCATCTTCCGCACGGCCTCGACGGCGTCGCCCGTGACCAGCTGCGAATTCGGCCAGCTCAGGGGTGCCTCGAGGGTCGAGGAGAAGACAACCTTCGGTACCGCGGCAAGGCCTGTCAGTGCGGCGCCCTCGTCCTCGGAGAATCCGGAGCCCTCGCCTGCGGCTTCCTCGGACATGCCGGACATCAGCCGGTAGGTATTGGCCCCGAACAGGAAGGTGTAGCCCTTTTCGGCTTCTTCCCCCAGCCAGGCCAGGTATTCGGGCCCTTCCAGCCCCCACCATCCCGGCCAGCCTTCGGCCGAGGCGTAACCGTCCAATGAAATGATCAGGTCCACCATCAGGCTCGATGGATCCGCGGTTGTCTTGTCCATGACAGTCTCCTCGCAGTGATCGGCGGCAATGCGGGGCCATGCTAGCCCCGGCCGATGCGGGGTACAAGGGGAATCGGCCGCCGGGCGCTATCTGCCCGCAGAGGCGTGCTCGATGCAGTACGGCGTCCAGGGTCGCGCTTCAAGCCGGCCTTCGGCAATGGTGGCCCCGCAGACTTCGCAGATGCCGTACCTTCCATCCGAGATCCGGTCAAGGGCGGCTTCGATCTGTTCAAGTCCGGACCGGCTCCGTTCGAGCAGCGCAGAGGCCTGGGAAAGCTCGAATGCGATGGTGCTGCCTTCCGGATCATGCTCATCGTCGACGTTGGAGTCCTGCCGCGCGGCGCTGACGGAGGCGATGTCCCGGCGGAGAGACTCAAGCAGGGCACGCTTGCGGTCGCGCTCCTCCTCAAGGAGGATCCGGAACCGCTCGGGCGGCACGCTCCTCACCGTTGCGCCAGCGTCCGCAGGAGCTTCAAGGCCACCGCGATCGACGCGATATCGCCTTGTTCGGGGTTCAGGACCTCTTCGAAGGTGTTCTTGATCCGACGGAGGTGCTCCTCCCGTCCGCGCTCCCACTGCCCGATGCGTTCCATCGCCGATGCCCCGGCGGCGTCGCCCCTCCGGGTTGTCCGCATGACGGAGGTGGTTATCTCGACGACCGCCGAGTACGCGTCGTCACGGAGTGAGGCACGGGCCAGGGCCTGCCACCGGGTATCCCGCGGCAGGTCCGTGATGCGCAGGAGCAGCGTGCCCACGCCGAACTCGTGGATCACCGTGTGGTACATGTCCGCAATCACAGTGAGCGGTTCATCCACCCGCTCGGACACAAGCGAGATGTCCAGCAACGAAAAACTCTCCAGCAGATCGGCGGCGCGCCGTCCGAGCTCCAGGGGCATTCCGACGTCGTTCCAGTGGGCCAGGCGGGCCTCGGCGCGGTCCAGGTCCGAACCCTGCAGGAACTCCATGGTCCTGGTCCGCAGCAGCTCCAGGGCCGGCATGATCCTTCCCATCGCCTCGCCAATCGGCTGGTCCCGGTGGTCGTGTGTCACGTACCAGCGGGTGGCCCTGTCCAGGAGCCTGCGCATCGGCCGTGCCACTTCGACCGCGTGCTCGCTGGGAATCCCGGCGGGCAGGGCGGCCACAGTGCCCACGAACCATGGGAGATCGTAGGCCTCCCGCACCACCACAAAAGCCCTGGCCACTGCCGCGGCAGTGGCCGTGGTTTCCTCCATGGCGCGGAACGCGAACGTGATCCCGCCAAGGTTGATCATGTCGTTCGCAAGAACAGTGCAGATGATCTGCCGGCGCAACGGGTGGGCATCGAGTTCGGCTTCGAACCGCCCGGACAATTGCCCAGGAAAATAGTCCCGGAGCACCCGGGTGAACCAGGGATCATCGGCGAGGTCGCTGGCGACCAGTTCCCTGGCCAGTTCGATCTTCGCGTAGGCCGCCAGGACCGAGAGCTCCGGCGCGGTCAGGCCGGCACCCGAAGCAAGACGCTCCTGGAGCTGTTCCGCGTCGGGCAGGCTTTCCAGGCCGCGGTCAAGATCGGCGGTGGTTTCCAGCCATTCCATGATCCGCTCAAATCCTGGGGTCGATTCGAGTGCCAGATGCCGTTCGTTGAAGAGGAGGACGTTCTGGTGCGCGTTGTTGGCCAGGACCAGCCCGGCCACCTCGTCGGTCATGGACTGCAGGAAGCTGGCCCGCTCCGCTGCCCGCATCTTTCCTGCCGCAATCATCCGGTCGAGGAAGATCTTGATGTTGACCTCATGGTCCGAACAGTCGACGCCGGCGGAATTGTCTATCGCGTCGGTGTTGAGCAGGACGCCGGCCAGGGCCGCTTCCACCCGTCCGCGCTGGGTGACCCCCAGGTTTCCGCCCTCGGCGAGGACCCGTGCCCGCACCTCGTTGCCATTGATCCTGATGGAGTCGTTCGCCTTGTCCCCCACGTCGGTGTGGCTCTCGGCCGAGGCCTTGACATAGGTCCCGATGCCTCCGTTGTAGAGGAGATCGACGGGCGCCCTGAGGATCGACTGCAGGAGCGCCTGGGGCGTGAGCGATTCGACGCCGGGGTCCAAGGCCAGGGCGGCCCGGACCTCTTCGGTGGTTTCGATTGTCTTCGCCTGGCGGGAGTACACGCCGCCGCCAGCACTGATCAGGCCGGGGTCGTAGTCGGCCCAGGAGGAACGGGGCAGTCCGAAGAGCCGTTTGCGTTCTTCGAAGGACGCCCCCGCATCGGGGGTGGGGTCGAGGAAAATGTGCCGGTGGTCGAACGCCGCCACCAGGCGGATGTGCGGTGAGAGCAGCATGCCGTTGCCGAAAACGTCGCCGCTCATGTCTCCGATGCCGACGGCGGTGAAGTCATCAGCCTGCGGGTCGATGCCCACTTCGCTGAAATGGTGCTTCACGGATTCCCAGGCTCCCCGGGCGGTGATTCCCATTTCCTTGTGGTCGTACCCGACCGATCCCCCCGAAGCGAAAGCGTCGTTCAGCCAGAAGCCATAGTCCGCCGCCAGGGCGTTGGCCGTATCGGAGAAGGTAGCGGTCCCTTTGTCGGCAGCGACCACGAGGTAGTAGTCGTCGCCGTCGTGACGTTCCACGCGTTCCGGCGGCACCATGGCCTCACCGGCGGCCGTGACCACCAGGTTGTCCGTCAGGTCCAGCAGCCCGCTGACGAAGATCCGGTAGCACTCGATTCCCTCGGCGAGCCAGGCTTCCCTGTCTTGGGCCGGGTCAGGCAGGAGCTTCGGGTAGAACCCGCCCTTGGCTCCCGTCGGAACGATGACCGAATTCTTGACGTTCTGGGCCTTCACCAGGCCCAGGACCTCAGTCCGGAAATCCTCGCGGCGGTCCGACCAGCGCAGCCCGCCCCTGGCCAGGGCGCCGAAGCGGAGGTGGACCCCTTCAACCCGTGGCGAATACACCCAGATCTCGTACTCAGGCCGGGGAAACGGAGCGACCGTGACCGAGGCCGGGTTGAACTTAAAGCTCAGGTGCCCCTTGCCGAGGAAATAGTTTGTCCGCAATGTCGCATCCACGAGGTCCATGAGGGTGCGAAGCAGCCGGTCCGCGTCCAGGACCGGGATTTCGTCAATGGCTGCCAGCAGTTCCAGCCGCGCCCTTCCCATGGTTTCCGCCCGCAAGTGCCCCTCCAGGCCGGGATCGAACTTGGCTCTGAACAGGTCCAGGAGGGCGTGGGTTGCGCGGGGGTTGGCCACCAAGGTGTCCGCGACGAAGTCGTACGAGTTGGTGGTTCCCAGTTGTTGCAGGTACTTCGCGTAGCTCCGGAGCACCGCTGCCTGGCGCCAGCCCACGCGCTCGCGGATCACCAGGCCGTCGAGCCGGTCGGATTCCATGTCGCCCCGCATGGAGGCGGCGAAGGCATCGGCGACCAGATCGCTCGTGGCCCCCGGGTCCACGCCGGCGGGATATTTCACGCCGAGCTCGTACAGGAACAGCTCCAGCCCGCCTGCGCGGCGTAGCACGTACGGTCTCTGGTCCAGGACCTCCAGGCCAAGGTTGTGCAGGAAGGGCAGGATCTGCGTGAGGCTCCTGGGCTTGGTGAGGTAGAGGTGGATCCGCGTTCCTTCCACGCCTCCCTTGGCGTCGGCAACCGGGGTTCCGGTCCTGGAATAGACCGTGAGCAGCGGATCCATAACGGGACGGCCGCCTGAGCCGTCCAGGTCGAATGTCTCGAGGTTGACGATGTCCGCGACGGCGGATTCCGGCTCATGGTCCGCGCGGTAGTTTACGGGGAATGCATCCAGCCACAACTCCGACAAGCGGGCCGCCTCCGCCGCCGGAAAGCGTTCGCGGATCGCTTCCTCGAGTCCGTCCGGCCAAGGCCGCACGGCTGATATCAGCCGCCGCTCGATTGCAAGGGACTGGTCGACGACGGCGGCTGCCTGGACTTCCGCCCCGTCACCGGCGAGGTGCAGGCGGAAAAAGACGAAGGCCATCGGCGAGCCCGTCAGGCGGACTTCGAACTCAATCGTGTCCGCTTTGAAGACGTGCTGGAGCTCCCGTTCCATGAGCAGGCGGACGGCGGTGCTGTAACGGCGGCGCGGGAAGATGACTGTCGCAGACATAAAACAGCCGGAACGGTCAGGCCGGAGGAAGACACGCGGCTTCTGCCGCACTTCGGCGCGGAGGATGTCGCCTGCGAGCCGCGTGAGGTCATCCACCCCGATGCGGAACAGTTCGTCGCGGGGGAAACTCTCCAGGATGGCGAGGGTGTCCTCGGCCGGGTGCGATCGCGGGGCCGTTCCCAAGCTCTCGCAGACGGCAAGGATCTTGTCGCGGATGACCGGTATCCGCAATACCGACTGATGCGCGGCGCCAGTGGAGAACATCCCGACGAACCGCCGTTCCCCGCTCGCCGCGCTGCCCTCGTCGTGCACGGTCAGGCGCAGCTCGTCGAGGTACGACTGGCGCAGGACGGTAGACCTCAACTCCGAGCTCGTCATCCTCAACGACTCCTCCGGTTCAGCCGGGACCGCGGCCGCCCCGGCGGTCTCCGGCACCCCCTTGTCGAGACCGCCGCGGGCTCCCCTCAGCAGCCCCAGCCCGGAACCCGGGCGAGGCGAAAGGCGTTCGCGGCCGCCCGCCGTCGTAGTTTCAAGTTCGTCATATCCGAGGAACACGAAGTTGCCGTCATCGAGCCAGCGGAGCAACTCGCGGCCTTGGTCCGGCGAGGGCTCGGCGGCGTCGGAAAACCCCACCGCGGCAGCCACGGCGGCGCTCAGCTTATCGTGGATGGCCCCGGTGTCTCCGGCCACAAGCCGCACGTCGTCCAGCACACGGTACAGTCTCTGGATCAGTTCCCTGGCCACGGCGCCGTCGGTCAGCACACCGATTTCGGCGGCGATCCAAACTTCCGCGGCGCCCTCTTCCCGGCCGCGCCCGGCCAGGACGCCTTCCGGGGAAGAAGCGGTCCAGGCCTCCAACAGCTCGTGGGAAACCGGGTCCCGGAGCACCTGGAAGCGGGGGTGCACCAGCAGGCGGAGCGAAACGTCGTCACGCGTCAGCTCGGCGGTGACGGACTGCACCAGGTACGGGAGGTCATCGGCAACGATCGCCACGATGCTTGCGTCCAGTTCGTTCAGGATCCCGACGACGGCCTGGCCAGGTTCCCGTATCGCTGCCAGCTTCAAGTGATGCCCGGCCCACGCGTTGGGCGTTTCGGCACCATAGCCCTGCAGTTCGTCGGGCGACAGCTGCGCGAAATAACCCGCAAGGAAGGGCTCGGTCACCCGGGGAAATGCGGACGTACCGTGCTCCTCGGGCAAGGGATTATCAGACATGGCACTGCACCTCCCCTGCGGGAAATACACCGCCGGATGCGGCCGCCGCCACGCCCCTCCCGCTTCTCTCCATGATGGCTTGCGGCCCGGATTAAAACCACATCGCGGCGCGGTCCTCCACAGGATGGGCCCCGGCCCGTTCCCTAAACCGCAGCGGCGCCGGCGGGGTCCTTCCCCGTGGACCGGGGAGCGGCTTTTCTCGCTGTCTCGAACACAGCCGGCCACAGCCACATCGCCGCGGCCGCGGCGCCCGCACCGGCGCCCACCGCCGTCGCGAGAATCACGTGTTCTGCCAGCCACTCCCCCTGGCTGCGGCCTGCCTGGTAACCCGCCCAGAATGCAGCAGTCCAGATGGTGCCGCCGCACTGGCAGGGGCGGCGCAAAGCCCCTCATCTTCAAGATATCGCGCGGCGGGGGGCTTGTGGGAAGACCCCCTGCCTGTTCCATACTGGCCATCCGGTGCCTATGGGAACGAGGTCCAGATGCACGATGTGGTGATCGTCGGGAGCGGACCGACGGGGATGATGCTGGCCGGTGAACTGCGCCTGGCGGGGGTGGACGCGGTGGTTCTCGAACGGCGCAGATCGCCGGAATTGGCCGGTAGGCGCGGTGGCGGTATCCACGCCCGGGCGATTGAACTGCTCGACCAGCGGGGAATCGCCGGGCGGTTCCTCGGCGAGGGCAAGACGATAGCCGCCGCAACGTTCGGCGGCACTGCCCTCAAGCTGGGCAACCTGCCCACACGCCATCCGTATACGCTCGCGCTGTTCCAGAACGATATCGAGCGCCTGCTGCTCGGCTGGGTCGAGGAACTGGGTGTTCCGATCCGGCGGGGCATGGAGGTCACCGGCGTGGCGGCCGACGACGACGGCGTCGACGTTCAGCTCGGCTCCGGCGGATCGCTGCGGGCCAGGTACGTAGTGGGCGCCGACGGCGGGCGGAGCGTGGTGCGGCGGGCAGCCGGCATCGGATTCGAGGGCCCGGACGCAACACGCAGCAGCCTGATCGCCGAGGTGAAGGTGGCCGAGGAACTGACGCAACCCGGGAAGATTGATGAGCGCGGGGTCCACGGGCTGCACGCGATGGGTGACGGCATGGTGCGGGTGGTGGTGACCGAGGCCGAACTGGGCCCGAACACCGAGCCCACCCTGGATGAACTGCGGCAGGGCCTGATCGAGGTGTTCGGCACGGACTTCGGTGTGCACAGCCCTGCGTGGTTGTCGCGGTTCACGGATGCCACGCGGCAGGCGGCGTCCTATCGGAAGGGCAGAGTGTTGCTGGCCGGGGACGCGGCGCACGTGCACTCCCCCACGGGCGGGCTTGGCATCGGCCTGGGGCTGCAGGACGCCGTCAACCTTGGCTGGAAGCTGGGGCAGGTGGTGCGGGGCGTGTCCGGTGAGGAACTGCTCGACAGCTACCACGCGGAGCGGCACCCGGCCGGGGCACGGGCGTTGAAGTACACCATGGCGCAGTCCCTGTTCCAGAAAGCCGACCCGAGGCAGGAGGCGCTGCGCGACTTGCTCGACGAGGTGCTTGGCTTCGGCGACGGGGGCACGCCGGTTGCGGCCCTGATCACCGGGCTCGACGTTGCCTACGGTCCTGGTGGAGGGCATCCCCTTCTGGGGCGACGGATGCCGGACCTCGACATCGCCACCCCCGATGGCACTGCGAGGGTGTTCGAGCTCTTGCACCCGGCCCGGCCGGTACTGCTGGAACTCGGCGGGCCCGCCCTGGACGCCGGTGCCTGGGCGGGGCGGGTCCGGCACCTGGCGACGAGCTATGACGGCGCGTGGGAGCTGCCGGTGCTGGGCGAAGTGGCCGCACCCACGGCCGTCCTCGTGCGCCCCGACGGCTACGTCGCCTGGGTCGGTGAAGACACGGCCGAGGGGCTCAGCGAAGCGCTGGCTACCTGGTGCGGTGCAGCGGGCGGGTAGCCCGGTTGCGGCGGGTCGGGTAGACCGGTGCGGCGGGTCGCCGCCGGAACCTTCCTCTGTCTCCGGTGAGGGGCCATCATGGAGAAGGGAAGGGGCGCGTCCATGGCACAAGGAGAGCGCATCACCGCGGATTCCATACAGACGAAGAGGTTCAAGCGGCGCTTTATGGGGAGGATGATCTTTGTCCTCTCAGGCGGCATGTTCCTTGACGGGTACATCCTTGGGATCGTTGGTCCGGTGACCGGCAATCTGGTGACCGAACTGGGCCTGTCGACCGTTTGGGAGGGCCTGATCGCGGCCGGCCCGCTGTTCGGCATTTTCTTCGGCTCCCCGCTCGGGGGTTGGGCTGCTGACAAATTCGGCCGCATGCCGCTGTTCATGGTGGACATGGGCCTGTTCGTGATTGCGTCGGGCATGCAGTTCTTCGTCGACTCGCCGGCACTGCTCTTCGTGGTGCGGCTGATGATGGGTGTGGCCATCGGCATGGAGTACTCGGTGGGCTGGCCGCTCATGTCAGAATTCGCCCCGGCCCATCTGCGCGGCCGGCTGCTGGGCGTGACGCTGATCGCTTGGTACACCGGCTTCATGGTTGCTTTCGCGCTGGGCTACTGGTTGATCCACTCGACGAACCTCGGCTGGCGCATCATCCTGGGCACGAGCACGCTGCTCGCGGTGGTCCTGTTCCTGGCCCGTTTAGGGCTTCCCGAATCGCCCCGGTGGTTGTGGAACCAGGGCCGCCGGGACGAAGCCATGGGAATCGCCCACCGGTACATGGAGCACGCCGCGGAAATGTCCGACGTCGAGCATGAAGACACCGAAAAGGGAACCTTCGGAATGCTGTTCTCCCGACGCTACTGGCGGGCGACGCTCTTCGTCTCGATGTTCTGGTTCTGCGCCATCGCACCCTACTTCGCAATCGCCACCTTCGCGGACAGCGTGCTCGGGCAGTACGGCCTCGGCGGCGGACTCGCCGGCGGCGTGGGCCTCTCGGCCGTCGCCCTGACGGCAGTCGTGCTCACCGTCCTGTTGATCGACAAGGTCGGCCGGCGGGTGCTGACAGTCCCACCGCAGTGGATTTGCACAATCCTCCTCGCGGTCATCGGCCTGTGGGCAGGTGCGCCGCCCGCCGTCGTGCTGGCCCTGTTCCTCGCGTTCTCCTTCTTCAACGCGATGGTCGGCACCCTCACCGGCGTCTACCCCGGCGAGGTCTTCCCCACGGAAGTCCGCGGCGTCGGGACCGGCTTCGCGGCCGCGGTCAGCCGCATCGGTGCCGGGCTCGGGACCTTCCTGCTGCCATGGGCGATGGTCAATCTCGGTCCGGCCGCGTCGATGCTGATCGCGGCCGGCGTCGCCCTCGTCGGCGCCGCGCTCTCGCAATGGCTGGCGCCCGAAACGAAAGGCAAGAGCCTCACTGAGGCCGCGGCCGGGTTCTCGCACTAGAGAGCTGGCGTAGGCTTCGAGGACCCGATTCGATCGCCCCTTAAGGAGATCCGGCCATGACAGAACCTGAGAAGTATGCCAGCGTCCGTTACGTCGTTGACGACGTCCAGGCCGCCGTCGACTTCTAAACCACGCACCTCGGCTTTGCCCTCAACACCAACGCCGTTCCCGCCTTCGCCGATGTGGTGCGTGG
Source organism: Arthrobacter sp. TE26545 (assembly GCF_056279005.1). The sequence goes on along the minus strand of NZ_JBWBQM010000001.1, from coordinate 1,798,044 downwards.
TCCGTTGCGGCTGCTGTTGTCCGGTCCAAGCAGCTCCGGCGCCCGCGCCACTCCAAGCGATGCCGCCGCGGCTGGCCGCAACCGCATCCACCTGATCGTCGACGACTTGGACGCCGAGATCGGCCGTCTCCGCAGGGCGGGGTTGTCGTTCCGCAGCGACGTGGTGACCGGGCCGGGTGGACGCCAGATCCTGCTCATGGACCCCGCCGGCAACCTCATCGAATTGTTCCAGCCGGGCGCACCCACGCCGGCCGCCCCCTGAGCGGATTACTCCTGGTCCCCCAACCCGACTTGTTCCATCATTTCCGTCAGCCATGGCCGGTGTTCACGATGGAATGCAATTCCATCGGGCAGCCCCCGCACAGCAGGTTCGGAATCCGTGATGTCTATGGTGATCCGGCCGCCCGCCATGGGTGCGTTGGTGATGTGCAGGTCGCCGTACGAGGCCGGCAGCGCCGGATCCATCCAGAAGCCGCCGCGGGAGATGTGAGCGTCGTACCTCATCAGGCTGGTGATCAGCATGATCGGGCTCGTGGCCGCCCAGGCCTGCGGGGAGCACGCCGTCGGATACGGCACGGGCTCGGCTACCTGCCCGCGGTCGAAACCGCAGAAGAGTTCCGGAAGCCGGCCGTCGGTGTACTCGGCTGCCTCGAAGAGGGCTGTCGCGATTCGTTGCGCCTCGTCGACAAACCCGTAGCGCATCAAGCCTGCTGCAATGATCGCGTTGTCGTGCGGCCAGACAGACCCGTTGTGGTAGCTGGCGGGGTTGTACGCCCCCATGTCGCTGGCGAGGGTGCGCACACCCCAGCCGCTGAACATCTCCGGAGACATGAGCCGTTCGGCCATCTGCGGCACCTTGTCCTCGTCGACGATGCCATGCCATAGGCATTGCCCCATGTTGGACGCGCACGCGTCCACTTGCCGTTTCTTGCCGTCCAGGGCGATGGCGTAGTAGCCGCGCTCGGGCATCCAGAACTGCTCATTGAACCGCTTCTTCAACTCGGCCGCTTCGGCGGTGAGTTTGGCTGCCAACGGTACGTCGCCGGCGTCGTAGGCCATCCATGCCCTGGACAAGTACGCGGAGTACACCAACGCCTGGACTTCGCAAAGCGCGATCGGCGGCTCTGCCAAGCGGCCGTCAGCGAAGTTGATCCCGTCCCAGGAGTCCTTCCAGCCTTGGTTGATGAGGCCCTGTTCATTGAGCCGCTCATACTCGACGAAGCCGTCGCCGTCCTTGTCTCCGTAGTTCCGGATCCAGTCCAGGGCGCGGTCGGCGTGCGGCAGCAGCGCGGCGATGGTGTCCTTCGCAAAACCCCAGCGGCTCACCGATGCGATTGCCATGACGAACTGCGGGGTTGCGTCGACGCTGCCGTAGTAGACCGACTTGCCTCCGAGCGAAAGCCCGCTGGAGACGCCGAGCCTGACCTCGTGCAGGATCTTCCCCGGTTCTTCCTCGCTCATGGGATCCACAACCTTGCCTTGGCGGTCCGCGAGCGTCTTCAGAGTGCCCAGTGCCAGGGACGGGTCCACCGGCAGCGCCATTTCCGAGGCCCAGAGCGAGTCCCGGCCGAAGAGCGTCATGAACCATGGAGCGCCCGCGGCCACGACGATCCTCTCGGGATGGGCGGGATCCTCAATGCGCAACGCCCCCAGATCGTCGTAGCTGCGCCGCAGCGTCCGTTCGATGGAGCGGTTGCCCATATGGAGCTTTGGAATCTTGGCCACCCATTCCCGGCGACGGCGGTCGCTGGGGGATGTTTCACCGCCGCCCTGACGGACGAACGACGCCGCCGGCGCGACGCCGTCGGAGGCCGGCACCACACTCAGCCGGGTGCTCCAGCGTCCGTGCGGAGGAACGACCACGCGGTAACGCAGGGCCTCCGCAGCGATGTCGGCGCCGCTGGCCCTGACGACGACGCCCTTGTGGATGTCCTGCCAAGCGGCCCTGATGGTCAGGGAGTCACCGTCGGGCACCCGGGATTCTTCCCACTGCCTTTGGACGCGGGCTTCCTTTACCTCGAAGAGGTCCGCGAAGTCCGATTCGACGTCAAGGGTGATCTCGCATTCGGCTTCGTCCGGGGAGTAGTTCCTGATCGTGATTTCTTCCAGGATCCCGGCACCGACCTCCCGGACACGCTCCACGATCAAGGGGCTGTCCGCATATCCGTCGGAACGGGGCACCCGGCCGATGAACAAGGCCCGGTAAGGCTCGGTCGTCGATGCGGTCAGGGATTCCAGGGACTGGCCATTGATCAACAGGTTCCAGCGCGACAGGATGCGGGTGTCGTCATGGAAAACACCATGCGGATGTTCCGGATGGATGTCGCCATTCGCCAGGGAAATGCAGAAGGACGAGCCCTCCACCAAAGTCACGGTCCCGGGCCCCACTGGGCCTGCGGCCGTGTCGGCATTCCATCCAGCCATCTCCGCCTCCTTCACGGCGCACGAACGCTCTGTTGGATAGACGCTACGCCTGTAGCGTCCCCGGCAATAGGCGCTGCGGCGCCGACGATCTGGCTGACCGTTGCCAAGGGCAGTTGGACCGGCACGCCAAAAACAGCCGGGACCATCACCCTCACTGCGCACGCAACGAAGGCCAGTCCGGCGGCAGCCCACAACAGCACGGCAAAGAAGTGCACGAACTCTGCCAGCAGCCGCTGCCAGCGCGAAACCGAACCGGTGTCGGGCAACTGATTGGGACCGTATTGGCGGAGGAGGTCCGCTGCTTCCCGTGTGGTCAGACCGGTCATGCCCACCTGTCCTCTCGGCACGGATTCCTTCGTGGTTTCAGCGGCCCCTGCCGCTGCCTATGCGCAGGACCGCGGCCCCGGTGACCCGGTCTTCTGCGAGGTCCATCAAGGCCCGGTTGGCTTCCTCGAAAGGGTAGGCGGTGGTGGTCGGGCGCAAGGGTATCCGGGCTGCCACCTCCATGAGCTCCTTCCCGTCCTGCCGTGTGTTGGCCGTAACACTGCGCAACTGGCGTTCCTGGAAGAGTTCCTCGCTGTAGTGCAGGGACGGGATATCGCTCAAGTGGATGCCTGCGACGGCCAGGGTGCCACCCCTGTCCAGGGCCCGCATCGCAACGGGCACCAGCTCGCCGGCCGGGGCGAAGAGTATTGCGGAGTCCAAAGCCACCGGTGGCCGATCCCGGGAGTCCCCGGCGAAGACGGCACCCAGTTTGAGTGCAAGCCGGCGTGCCCCCTCCGACCGGGTCATCACGTAGACCTCTGCTCCCTCGAACGTGGCGATCTGTGCGGCCAGGTGGGCCGAAGCCCCGAATCCATAGATTCCAAGGCGGCCACCGCTGGGCAGCTCCGCGCGACGCAGCGCCCGGTACCCGATGATTCCGGCGCACAGGAGCGGTGCGGCCTCTTCGTCGCCGAAAGCGTCGGGAATCGCATATGCGAAGTCCTCTTTGACGACCATTAACTCCGCGTACCCGCCGTCCACGTCCCAGCCGGTGAACCGCGGTTCCAAGCACAGGTTCTCCCGGTCCCCGAGGCAGAAGCGGCACTTGCCGCAGGTGGCGCCCAGCCAGGCCGCCCCCACCCTGTCCCCGATCCGGAATCTTGAACACCCCACCCCGAGGCCTGCCACCTCGGCAACCACTTCGTGCCCCGGTATGACCCCGGCCGCCTTCGGCTGAAGGTCTCCTTCGGCCAGATGCAAGTCCGTCCGGCACACTCCGCAGACCCTGACGGCCAGAAGGAGTTCGCCCGGACCCGGGACAGGATCAGGACGTCGCCCTCCTTTCAGGCGATCAATGCGGGCCGGCCCCGGATCTTCCACCCACCATGCGCGCACGGCTTGCCTCCTTTGCCGACGGAGAGCAGCGTTGAACAGCTTCCCTCCCAGAATCACCGTGGCAACTGCGGCGCCAACAGGGCCGAAAGTCCTCCCCGGCGGGCGGTGCCTGGCGCAGACCCGGTAGGGGACGCCGGCGAGCTTCCCGTTCCTGGTGACTTTCGGCCCTGTCGGCAGCAAGCGGCCGGACCGATGCTTGAAGCAAACCCACGGCCGTAAGGCCCGGGTGATCTACCGGCCACCTTGCTCGACGAGGAGGAAGCAATGGCCCTTACTGAACATGAGCGACACCAATTGGAGTTGCTCGCCGAGCACCTGCTGCAGGAGGATCCGCGCTTGGCCGCCAAGCTCTGCGCCGGGCCCGCCGAATCCGTGCGTCCCGCCCGCAGGGTAACTGGCGCTTTCATCCTGCTTGTCGGGACCTTCACTCTTATGGCGGGCATCGCCACGCAGCTCACGGGGCTCGGCCTGGTGGGGTTCGCCATCATGGCGTCCGGGGCCTACTTCGTCTTCGAGCACACCCGGCTGCGGATCAGCCTGCCGCGCGCCAAGGGGCCGTCTCCGGACGGCAGCGGACCCTTGGCAAACCAATAAGCACTTGGCCCAGCTCCCATCCCACCCCAAGCGAAGGAACAACTCATGGAACGCGTCATTGACAAAGTTGCACTGGTGACAGGCGCAGCCCGCGGCATCGGGGCCGCCACGGCCGCCCGGCTCCACGGCGAAGGAGCACGCGTGGTGCTGGCCGATGTCCTGGATGACGAAGGCAAGGAAACGGCGGAACGCATCGGATCGGGCGCCCTGTACGTTCACCTGGATGTGACCTCACCGCAGGACTGGGAGTCAGCCGTGGCAGCCGCCGTCGACACTTTCGGGGGCCTCAATGTCCTGGTGAACAATGCCGGAATCGTCAATTTCGCCTCCATCGAGGAGTACACACTGGAACAGTGGAACTCCGTCATCTCCGTCAACCTGACAGGCACCTTCAATGGAATCAAGGCCGCGATTCCGGCACTGAAAGCGTCCAAGGGAGGCTCCATCATCAATGTCTCCTCGATTGCGGGCTTGCGCGGATACGAGCAGATCCCTGGCTACACGGCGTCAAAATTCGGTGTCCGCGGACTCACCAAGAGCGCGGCACTCGATCTTGGCCGCCACGGTATCCGGGTCAATTCCGTCCATCCTGGCGTCATCTCCACCCCGATGACCGCCGGCATGACCATGGATATGAGCCATGTGGCGATCAGCCGCATGGGCCATCCGGGCGAAGTCGCCGACCTCATCCTCTACCTTGCTTCGGATGAAGCTTCCTTCGTCACCGGCGCAGAGTTCGTCATCGACGGCGGCGATACGGCCGGCACGGTCACCCCGACGTCAGCAAGTTGAACCGGGAGGATCGGACGACGTGTACTGGAACATGCAGATGGGTGCCTGGGGCTACGTGCTCATGGCCGTGGCCATGCTGCTTCTTTGGGGAACGGTCATCACGGCCGTAATTCTTTTCGCCCGTTCCTTGGCCAGGCCGCAGGACCGGCACTACCCTGAGGGCGGATTCGTTCCGCCGACTGTTTCCCACCCGGAACATATCCTGGCGGAACGCTTCGCCAGGGGTGAAATCGGCGCCGATGAGTACCAGAGGTCCATCGCGATATTGCGCGGCTATCCCCGTAGCGACGGCGGCGCCACACCGGGTGCAAAATAACTCCCCGAAAGATCGTCGCGCCGACAAGCCAGGAGGAGCAATGGACAGAAATTCATCCGGTAGCCGGATCGTTGTGGGCGTGGATGGCTCGGACACCTCGATCGAAGCCGCAACGGCCTTCTGGGACTATCCCCAGGCCTATGCCGGCTACATAGCCATGGGGATCGGGCAATTCGAAAAGGCGGCAGGCAACACCCTGGACGAGGCGGTCGGGAAGGCATTCGGGCCCGGACTGCCGGACAACGTCGTACCCCGGCTGGTCCACGGCCACCCGCGGACCATGCTCATCGAGGCCAGCAAGGACGCGGACATGGTCGTTGTGGGCCGGCGCGGCCACGGAGGCTTCGGCGGGCTCCTCCTCGGCTCCGTCAGTTCCGCCCTGGTGGCGCACGCCTGTTGCCCGGTGCTCGTAGTCCACACACCTGAAGCCGGCTGACCATGGCAGCACAAATTGTCGCCGGGTATGACGGCTCGGCCGAAGCAGCTGCCGCGGTCCGCTGGGCAGCGCGCCAGGCATCCTTGCGGGACGCCGGGCTTGCCGTGGTTCATTGCTCCCTCTGGCCGGCCTTTACCCATGACCTCGGGCCGGTGCCCGGGATCGCGGGCAGCGGCCTGCGGCACGCTGCCGAGGCCGTGCTGGCCGAAGGAGCGGCCCTCGCGCGGGAAGCGTCGACCGATCTGCCTGTCAGCCCGGTCTTGAAGTACGGCTGGCCCGCCTCGGTTCTCAGGGAACTTTCCAGCGACGCCGGCATGCTGGTCGTCGGCAGCCGCGGCATCGGCGGCTTCATGGGCCTGATGGTCGGCTCGGTCAGCCTTGAACTGGCGGCCACGGCGGACTGTCCCATCGCGGTCATCCGCGGCACCGGTCAAGAGGGCGGGCCCGTCGTCGTCGGCGTTGATGCCGATGACCGCGGGCAAGAGGATCCGCCGCAATGGGAGCCCGCCGTCCGGCAGGCATGCGCACTTGCGACGTCCACCGGGTCGGAACTGCGGGTGGTCCATGTCCAGCACAAGCATGGCGGAAGGCACCGGGCCGCTGAGTTTGCCGAGGCGATCCGGCCGGAGGACCTGCTCGACGACGTCGTCCGTGCCACCCGCCGCTGGGCACCGGACCTCGATGTGCAGACGCGACTACTTACCGGCGCTTCGCTCGCGGGCACCCTGCTCGATGCGGCGCGGGATGCCAGCGCCATCGTCGTCGGCACCCACGGCCGGGGTGTTGTCCGGGGAAGCATCGGCTCGACCGCACATGCGGTGCTCCACCACGCGGGCTGTCCCGTGCTGGTGGTCCGCCCCGCCGGCCCGTTCCGGCCCGTTACTGCCCGCGCTTGACCGGGCGGACCCTGGTAATGATCGTGGGGCACGGAAGTTGGGAAAGCACCGCATGGGCGGTGGATCCCATCAGCAGCCGCTTGAACGCTCCCTTTCCCCGGCTCCCCAAGACCAGCAGGCGGGCGTTACCGGCGGCCCCGACGAGAGCCTGCGCCGGGTCCTTATCGGCTACGAGAACCTCGTGGACGGTGAGGTCGGGGTAGCTTTCCGCCAGACCTGCTGCGGTTTCCGACAAGATGACCCGTTCTTCCTCCGCGGCACGTTCGGCGAGCTCGCTGGGCACCCCCTTGGGCACTTGGAACCGGGGGCTTCCAAATGCATGCAGGATCGTCAGATCCTGGCGTTCCCGGTCCGCCTCCGCCGCCGCGAAGGCGACAGCCTGGGTGGCTTCCTCGGAACCGTCCGCACCGACCAGGATGCCGCGCCGCCCGCCGTCGTGCGCCTCCGTTCCCACCACGGCCACCGGGCAGAGCGCGACGGCGGCCACCTGCAGCGCCCTGTCGGTCACCGCGCCGCCGAACCATGATTCCCCGGAGCCGACGACCACCGTCGACGCCTTCCGGGACTGCTTGCGCAGCACGTATCCTGTGCTTCCCGAAACCTGTTTAGTACTCAGCTCAATGGATGGTTCCGCCTCGATCGCCCGGGCTTTCGCCTTCTCAAGGAGCTCGGCGCCGGACTTCCTGATCACGTCAATGAATGAGTAGCTTTCGTAGGACCAGCGGTCATCCAGCGCATGGACCAGAAGCACCGGCAGTTTCAACGCCGCCGCCCTGTGCATCGCCCAGGCAACCGCTGCCTGGCTGGCTTCGGTGTCGTTGACTCCGACGACAATCGGATTCTTCATGGTGGTTCCCGTTCCTCGTCAAGTTAGTGGACCCGGGCGGATCCTCAAGCCCAGTTTTCCCTTCCCGCCCCTGTGGGGTTAGGGCCGGAAGTCCTGCCGGGGCCCGCCGATGCGGCAGTCAGCGGGGGTTGTCCAGGGACACGGTTTCCAGATACTCCGGTACCCTCGCGTTCCAGCCCAGCTCGCGCTTGATGCGTGTGTGCAGCGCGTCTGAGGCATCGGGCTCCCCATGGGTGACATAGGTTATGCCGGGGATCCGGCCCGTAGCTTCAAGGTGATCCAGGATCCGGCCTCCCGTGAGCATTCCTCTGGCTGAGATGATTTTCATCGGTCCGCCCGGCGTGGACAGAAGCAACGCGGCAACACAGTGCCAAAAGTCACAGGGGCCGTTTGGGTCCTTCGACCCTTGTAGGGGTTCGAGCAGGCAAGAAACAATGTCAGAGCCGGGATAAGGGAATCCCGCTCAAAGCCGACGCCCTGCTGGGACAGGAGAACCATGGACCGTAAATCAGCCTCACATCGTTCCTCCGGCGAACCGATCAGTGTCTTCATCCTTGACGACCACGAACTGGTCCGCCGGGGTCTCCAGGAGCTTCTGGAGGGTGAAGGGTTCGTCGTGGTCGGCATGTCCGGCTCCGCCGAAGAAGCGGCCCGCCGCATCCCGGCGCTGCGCCCGGACGTTTCAGTCCTGGACGCCCGCCTGCCGGACGGCACCGGCATCGAGGTGTGCCGCGATGTGCGTTCAGTGGACCCTTCCCTGGTGTGCCTCATCCTGACCAGCTACGACGACGAACAGGCCCTCCGAAGCGCGGTCCTGGCCGGCGCCGCAGGCTATGTCCTGAAGGAGATCGGCGGCTCCGACCTCTTGGGGGCACTCCGCAAAGCCGCGCAGGGTGAATCGCTGTTTGACGCCGGATTGAAAGCGAAAATCGTCGAAGGGCTCACGGAGCCGAAACCGTTGGACCCGCGGGTGGCAGCCCTGACGCCACAGGAACGCAGGGTGCTCGAACTCGTCGGTCAGGGGTTGACGAACCGCCAGATCGGCGAAGAAATGCTGTTGGCCGAAAAGACCGTCAAGAACTACGTTTCATCCATGTTGTCGAAGCTGGGCTTCGAACGGCGCACACAGGCAGCGGTGTTCATGGCGCACGGGCCGGAAACCGGTTCTGCACCCCGCCGCTGAGGACAGCTCCGCATTCTCGGCGGAGTTGTCCTCACCGGGCTGGAACGGCCCACTCCAAGTGGGTGCCTGATTCCGGCGTGCTGCTGACTGAGAAGGTGCCGTTGAGTTCACGGGCCCGCCGTTCCATGTTGACGAGGCCGTTGCCGGGCACGGGGTCGGCGAATCCGCAGCCGTCATCTTCCACCGATAGCGACAGTTTCCCGTCCCCGGCGGCGACGGACACACCGATCCACCCGGCGCCGGAATGCCGCACGGCGTTGCTAAGCGCCTCCGAAATGACGGCCAACAGGTTCGCGGCAGCATCGTCGTCGAGCACGGAATCCACGGCCCCTGTCAAGGTCAAGTGCGGCGCGAACGCCAAGGAACGGGTCGCCCCACGGACCACCTGCAGGATTCGGCTGCTCAGAAGTTCCCGCTCCCCTGCACCGGCGCGAAGCGAGTAAATGGTGTCGCGCAAGTCGCGGATGGTTTGGTCGAGCTCTGTCGTAACGGAATCGATCCGGGCCAAGGCGGCCTCGTTGGTGGTGAAGCGCCGAAGGCTCTGAATGCTCAGCCCTGCCGCGAACAAGCGCTGAATGACCACGTCGTGCAGGTCCTTGGCGATCCGGTCCCGGTCAGTGAAGAGAACCACCTGTTCCCTCAAACGGTGGGCCCGATCGAGCTCAAGGGCCAGCACGACGTGCGAACCGAAAACAGCGCCCATCTCGATATCCGTCCTCGAGAAGGGTCCGGTGCCGCGGGCCTTGACCAGGATCAAGAGACCATGGTGGTCACCGTGGGCACTGAGGTCAATCGCCAGGAGCTGACCGAGGTTCATGCCGTCGGCCGTGCCCAGAAGGAAGCCCGCTTCGTCGACCAAGGCCGGGGGGCCGCCGCCCGCGACACCCCGGACTTCCGCGGAGTCCAGGGCCAACAGTTCGCCGGCGAATTGCCCGGCGTGTTCCCCGGAAGCTCCGAGTACCCGGTAGGCTCCGCTACTGTCCGCCGGGATCAGGATCAGCGAGAGATCGGCGCCGGATTCGCGCAGCGCCCGGTCAGCGATCAGGTTGAGCCCCCAATTGCTCTCCTCCAGGGGTTCGTCCTGCTCCAGGGCCCGCTCGCCGCCAAGCATCGTGCCGGTCACATCCATGCAGGCTTCCAGCCAGGACTCCCTGCGCCGCGCATCCTCATAGAGCCGGGCGTTTTCGATGGCGACACCGGCGGCGGCGGCCAGGGCGACGGCGAGGTCCTCGTCTTCAGCGGTGAAGTCTTCCCCGCCCTCTTTTTCGGTGAGGTAGAGATTTCCGAACACCACGTCGCGGACACGGATCGGAACCCCCAGGAAGGACTTCATGGGGGGATGATTTGGCGGGAACCCGTAAGCGTTCGGATGCTCGCGCAGGTCATGCAGGCGCAAGGGCACAGGCTCGGTGATCAGCAGGCCCAGCACACCATGGCCGGTGGGACGTGGCCCGATCCTGCCGGCGAGCTCCTCATCTATGCCGACAGTAATGAAGTGGCTCAACGCCTTGCCCTCGCCGATGACCCCAAGGGCACCGTAACGGGCCTTCAGCAGCCGGCAGGCCGATGTGACCACCCGGTCCAGGACGGCTTCCAGGCTGAGGTCCTCGGCGACCGCAACAACCGCCTCCAGCAGCCCGCGCATGTGCTCCTGGGCGTGAAGAAGCTCGCTGGCTTTGGCCAGGAATTCCGTGAGCAATTCTTCGATCCGGATCCCCGCAGCCGGATGGTGTTCGGTCCGTTCCTGGTCCGGGCTGGACATATCAGGGGTCCCTTCCATACGCTCCGATGCCAGCCTACCCGGCGGTATGACCGGGTTCCAGCATCCAATGTGGGCAGGGGCCTTTGTGCCCTGTTCCAGGAAAGGGCAAGGGCGTACCGTCGGGGCCATGACGAACAAGCCATCACCTGTTTCCGGCGTCGAGGTCCTGTCCGCCGAACAATGCTGGGCCCTCTTGCGGGGCGTGTCCGTGGGACGACTGGCGGTCTGGGCGGCAAACCATCCGGACATCTTCCCGATCAACTACAAGGTCGATCACGGAACGCTGGTCTTCCGCACCGGGGAGGGAACCAAACTTCACGCGGCCCTGGGTGACGCTCCCGTGGCATTGGAAGCCGACGGCGTCGACCAGGATACTGGCATCGCCTGGAGCGTGGTAGTAAAAGGTGGAGCCGTCGGAGTGACCCTGACCCAGGAGGTCCTGGATACGGTGGGACTCCTGCTGTTCCCCTGGCAGGCCGGCAGGAAAGACGCCTTTGTGAGGATCGTCCCGACGTCGATCACCGGCCGCCGCTTCAAAGTGACGTCACCACTGACGTGGTGGAGTCCCTTGGACGATGCAACCCGGGCAGGCCTGGAATGAACGGGAAGCCTGGGAATCCCGCCGAAAGGCTCGATCCTGCGGAATGCTGGGAGTTGCTCGGCCAAGCCACAGTTGCCAGGCTGGCGGTGATCGTGGACCGGCAGCCGGAGATTTTCCCGGTGAACTACGTGTTGGACAAAGGCACGGCGGTCTTCCGCTCGGACGTCGGGACCAAGGTCCGGGCGGCAATTCAGGATCTCTGCGCGATGGAAGTCGATGGCTACGATGCCGGTACGGGCACGGCCTGGAGCGTCGTCGTCAAGGGCCCCGTCCGGATCATCACGGATCCGCAGGAAAAGAAGGTTGTCGATGCCCTGCACCTGGATCCCTGGCAGCCGGGCCCGAAGGTCCACTATCTGCGCCTCCTCCCCGCGGTCGTCACCGGCCGGCGGTTCAAGACGACTCGACCTGACATCTGGACCACCCCGGTCACCGATGCCCGAACCGAAGAGTTCCACTAGCCCGGCACCCTGGTTCCTGCAGTTCCCGCTGCTCGCCGCACCGCGCTTGTTGCCGGCGTCATGGGAATCCTGCTGGCCACCGGGCAAGCGGCTGGAACCATCCTGGTGGTCAGGCCTTCCGAGGTCCTCCCCGTCGATGGAAGGCTGCTCTCGCCGACGGCAGTCTTCGACGAATCGACGTTGACGGGCGAGAGCCTTCCGGCCGAATCCGCGTTGGCGGTGGAGATCGGACAAGCATCTGGACAGGGATCCTGCTGAGCATCGGGTTGATGTTGGTGGCGGCCTTCGGCTTTATCCCCGCCGTGGGCAGGGCCCTTCTTCAGGAGCTGGCGGACCTCGCGACCATACTCAACGCGCTCAGGGCGCTCCGTCCCGGCTCGAGGCGGTACGAAGTCCGGCCATAGTACCGGCCGGACGGGTAACAAGGGTCGGACAATGAATCTTGAACAGAACATCCTTGGCGACCGAACCGATCAGGACGCGAAGGCCCCCCTTGCCGCGGCAGCCCAGAACCAGCAACCTGGCACCGAGGCCTGCTTTCAGGAGCGCTTCGGCCGGGCCGTGGTCCAGATCCAGCAGTTCATGCACCGGCAGGCCCGGGTTCGCGGCCGTGACACTGTCCTTGGCCGCGCTCAATATTTCCCGCCCCGCTGAAATGTCGCGTGCGGCGTGCACAATCGTGAGGTCCTCGCCCAGTCGGTTTGCCTCCGCAGCTGCATGTTCCGCAGCGATTCCGGATTCCAGGGAGCCGTCGACTCCCACGACGACGCCCGCGGCAGGACGCTGCCCAAGCACAGGAACCACTGTCACGGGGCATTGGCTGATGATTGACGTTTGGAAACTTACCGAACCGAATCCTTCACCGTGGGCGTCGGGGCCACGGTCCGTTCCCACGACCACCAGATCTGCTTCTTCGGAAAGTCCGCGCATGACCTGAGCAACTTCGCCGTCGGCGAGCACGCTTGCGAGCCTCAGATGCGGGTGCCGGGCGGACAGGCGCGCCGCCTCACCGTCCAGCAGCTCCTGCCCGTGCTTCCGGGCGGACTCATAGGAATCCTCGACGCGGAACACGGCGCGGGCGGGGACCGAATGCGCCAGCACCAGCTCGTCACCGACGTCGACGGCGCGGACGGCCGCCCAGTCCCCGGCCGCGAGCGCCGCGGGGGATCCGTTGGTGCCAAGGAGGATCCTGCCCTTCACGTTATTCACGCCTGTCCGAAGCCGGCCGTCACTGGGCCTAGTACCTCTCGGGTTCGTCGCCGAGCTCAAAATGCCGGCCGTGAATGTGCTCGGGAGTGATCTCCACATACGTGTATTTGCGCGTCGGGATCCACGGTTTGAGCGGAAGCTTGTCCAGCCTGTCCACTTCCGACTGCGACTCGACCACTCTCGCCGTACCCGTCACCACCACACTCCAGGCTTCGCTGTCGGTCACTTCGTCAACCTCGAAGGCAACGTTCGCATTGACCGTGAGTTCGGCCAGCTTCGTTCCAGGGTTCGTCCTCATCAACAGGACGCCATCGTCCGCGATGTAGTTGATGGGATAGATGTCGGGCTTGCCTAAGACCGATACAGCGAGCCGGCCGTGCCCGCACCGGCGCAGCACGCCCCACGACTGCTCCTCGTCCAGGACAGTTCCGGGCCGTTCATCACTTTCCATGGTCTTCCTCCTGGCTGTTCGGCGGTACCCGACAAGGAAACGCACCGGTTCGTGGGCCCTAGTCTTCCCCGGAACGGGCAGCAGAAACAGGGCCGAAAGTCACGACGCAGCTGCCGTCGCCGCTCCCTGCTTCTGCTTTGCGGGACTTTCTGCCCTACCGCGCGGTGCGCCTGGAACCTACGCTCGGCACATGGAAAATCCGGCCCCGGCTTCTGAAACCGTCTCCCTCACCGTGCACGACTGCTGGAAATGCCTTGAGACATCCTCTGTCGGCAGGGTGGCCCTGGTCAGCAGCGGAGACCCTGAAATCTTCCCGGTCAACTATGTGCCCAACTTCGGCACGCTGATCTTCCGTACCGGGCCGGGCACCAAGCTCAGCGCACTGCAAGGCGGGAACCCGGTTGCCTTCGAGGCGGACGGCCTCAACGCCTACGGCACCATCGCGTGGAGCGTCGTGGTCAAGGGAACGGCCGAACTCGTCGAAGATGCCGAAGAGCTCCAGGAGGCCGCAGCAACCTCACTCTCACCGTGGGAAGCCGGCGCAAAGGACCAGCTCATCCGAATCGTCCCGACCGACCTCAGCGGTCGGCGTTTCGTCATCAGCGCGCCATCGCAATGGTGGCCTCCCTTGGCCCAGAACCTGCCACCCGAGGGCACCGACGCCTGACATGCCGGGCGGGCAAAGAAATCGACCGGAAGAACGGCTGTGACATCGCGCTGCCCGCCGCCCGTTTGACGGCGGCGGCCGATGACATCATCTGGGCGCGCGGGTACATGGTCCCGTGGGTGTTGCAGCACCTCAAACGGATCTCCGAAGAGGAGCGACACGCCAAGCGGCCCAAGCCTGGCCCCGTGTTCGGCGCCCCGATGCCGCCCGGAACCGTCGTCGGACACAACCCCCGGAAGCGGTGAGAATGGCTCATGAGAGTCCCTCCCGTTGCCGTTCGGCAACCGGCCCCCTCTTTCATCGGACCACCCGGCCATCGTGGATCACCGTCCGGGGCCTCTCCTCCTCCCAAAGCACGGCAGGATCCTCGAAGGGATTCCCGTCGAGGATCAAAGCATCTCCGGCCGCACCTGCCGAGATCCGGCCGATCGCGCCGTCCTGCAGGAGCGCAGCGTTGACCGAAGTCATCGACTTCAGTGTTTCAAAAACACCGGCCACCTCGGTGTGCAAGCGGACACCGGCAAGTTGTTCGTCTTCCAGATCGCCCATGAGGTCGGTACCGAAGCCCACCGTGACGCCCGCCTGCAGTGCCAACTCGATGGCGGACTTTCCGGCGTCCAGAACCTCAGCGTTCTTGGCTTGCGAAACCGGGTTCAGTCCAAGGCCTGCGCCCCGGCGGTTCATCGCATCGTAGGTAGCGAGAGTGGGGACCAGGTAGCTGCCGCGATCTGCCATCAGGGAAGCAGTTTGGCGGTCCAGGAGGTTGCCATGTTCGATGGACCGCACGCCGTTTTCGACCGAGTGGACGATCGCTTCCGGAGAGTAGGCGTGCGCGGCAACATAGCTGCCGCGGCGGGTGGCCTCCTCCACGACCGCACGGATCTCCTCACCGGAATACTGGGGTACCCGGATGGGATCGGTGAGCGACACGACTCCGCCCGACGTCATGATCTTGATGGCATGGCTGCCGGTCCGGAATCTGTCACGGACGGTCCTCCTCAGTTCATCCACGCCGTCCACGACGGCGCACATGTGACCATGGCTGAAGCAGAGATCGAGGTCTGCGGACCGTGGATCACCGTGTCCCCCGGTCTGGCTGAGGGCGGGCCCGGTGAAGTAGTAGCGTGGCGACGGGAAGAGGCCGCCCTTGATGGCGCGCGAGAGACCCACATCGCCACCGGCCACGTCCCGGACCGTCGTGAAACCCCTCCGCAAGGCGGACTCCAGGCGTTTGGCGCCCACAAGAGCGGCGTAACTCAGCGGGCCGCGTTCGACCTCGAATCCCCCGAGGCCAACCGCGTAGGCATGGAAATGCGCGTCGATCAGGCCGGGAACCACCGTTTTGCCGGCGACGTCGAGTACCTCGCCTTGCGGAGCCACGTTTCCGACCTCGGCGATGATCCCGTCCTTGAAGACGATCGAGCCTTCCGTGAGCCCGGGCGATGAGCCGTCGAAGATCAAGGCGTTCCGGACAGTGAGAACGGTGCTGTGCGTTGAATGCATTGTGGTCTCTTCCATGGTGTCGCCACGAGATGACGGCCGGTGTCTGTCTAGCCAATTGCGCATCAGTCTATGAGCATCGAAGGACCTCAGCAGCGGTACCACCTCCCCCAGGCACTCGGCCGCCACCGGTCTTCCCGCCCTTGCCCGCGTCTGCCGCGGCGTCCAAACTTGGTCGTAGCCGTTCCGGCCGCCACTCGAGGAGCAACCATGGGCAACAATGATCGACTGCGGGAGGCATACGGCCGGCTCATCGCCGCCGTCGCGGCCAACGACGAGGACGCGCTGGCCGGGATCGTCAGTCCGGACATCGTGGACCATGGCCCCGTTCCTGGTCAGCCTCCGGGTTTGGCCGGAATCGTCTTCTGGATGCGGGGTCTCCATGCCGGGCTGTCCGAGCTCACGGGGCACGTCGAAGACACTGTCGTGGAGGGCGACAAAGTCGCCGCCCGGATGACGTGGCGGGGAGTGCACACGGGGCCGTTCCTGGGACTGCCCGCGACCGGCAAGTCCCTGAAAATCGTCTCCATTCAGGTCCTCCGCTTCGAGGACGGCTTCCTAGTCGAATGGTGGGGCGTGCCGGATCTTTATGGAGCATTCAGCGAGATTGGCGCCCGACTCGGGCTCCCAGCCGGCTGACCTTCCCGGGACGTTAGGGCAGACTGGTGGCGTGAGCGGAATCCGGTGGGTGCTGCACGTCGATCTCGACCAGTTCATTGCTGCGGTCGAAGTACTCAGGCGGCCGGAGCTTGCTGGCAAGCCGATCATTGTCGGCGGCCGGGGCGACCCCACCGAACGGGCCGTTGTGTCCACCGCGTCCTATGAGGCCCGGGCCTTCGGTGTGGGCTCCGGAATGCCCCTGCGAATTGCGGCCCGGAAAGTGCCGGACGCCGTGATCCTTCCCGTCGACTTCGAGGCCTATCTGGCGGCGTCCGAAACGGTCATGGCAACGCTGCGCGCTCAGCCAGGTGCCACCGTGCAGGTACTGGGTTGGGATGAGGCCTTTGTGGGCATTAGGACGGAGGATCCTGAAACCTACGCCCGGCAGGTGCAGGCCGCCGTCCTGGAACGGACGCAGCTGCATTGCAGCGTGGGCATCGGCGACACCCTGGTCCGGGCGAAGGTCGCTACGGGTTTCGGCAAACCGGCCGGGGTCTTCCGGCTCACTGCCGCGAACTGGCTCGACGTCATGGGCAGCCGGCCCACCAAGGAGCTGTGGGGCGTCGGAGCCCGCGTGTCGGCCCGGCTGGCCAAGCTCGGTATCGACACAGTCGCCGAACTCGCCGCGGCCGATCCCCAAAGCCTGGTCCCGGAATTCGGCCCGCGGATGGGCCCTTGGTATGCACAACTCGGACGCGGGGACGGTGCCGACGTCGTGGACGACACCCCGTGGGTTGCCCGCGGGCACAGCCGGGAGACCACCTTCCAGCGTGACCTCACCGAGCACGGCCAAGTGGACGACGCCGTCAGGGACCTGACAGCGCGCGTCCTTGAGGATGTCGCTGCTGAAGGACGGCCCGTGATCGGGCTGACGCTCAAGGTCCGGTACGCGCCGTTCTTCACGACGACCCACGCGAAGAAGATTCCCGAGACATCCGACCGGAACGAAATCCTCGCGCGGGTCTTGGACCTTGCCGCCTCGATCGAGGCGGGTCGGCCGATCCGGCTCCTGGGCCTGCGGGCCGAAATGGCCATGCCCGACGACGCCCGGCAGGGACATACGCCGACGCGCGGCGGCTGGTGACGGCGTCAGGCTTTCCTTGCCGGCCCGGGTGAGGTCATGTACGCAACCTGACGGTCTTCCAGACCTCGGCCACGGAGCAAGCCGCCGGGTCTCCTCCTTCACAGATATTCAGGAGCGCGTGCAACTGGGCTTTCCCCGGCTCGAACAAGCCGGTAAGACCGGACGCGGGCAGAATTTCCCGGGTGCCGCAAGGAGTGGGAAGGAAAGTGGGGTCATCGTTCCATCCGGCCGTCTCGCCTTGTAGTACATGGAAAATCTGGAACTGATAGGTGTCCGACGGCTCGCATTTCACTGTCAGTTCGACCCGCACCTGGTTGAAGGGCAAGAGCGTTGCGGTCACCTGGGCAAACGATACCGGTTTGGGTGCGGCGTCCGCGGGAGCGGCCGTGAGGCCGAAAATCACCGTAAGCACGGTGGCATACGTAAGCAAGTGCCGGTGGAACCTCATGTTCTGCTCCTGGGTGTTTTTGTGGGGGCGGAGCCGACTGGCGTGTTACTTAAGGCTACCCGCCAATACAGCGCGACGCCCGGGTAACCCGTACTCAATTCCACTCCTGCCGGCCGCCCCTTACGCATTGAAAGCACCGCTCGTTCCTTCCGGCGATTGACTTCTACCCACGCCGGCATCCGCCGGGTAAAGTGCTGTGAATCACCATCACGTCCTGCCCCGAAAACTGCTTCATCTTTTGACCGGCGTCCGGCCCTTCCGGACCGACGCGCCCGATTCATGAGGCCCCCGCATGGTCTCGAGCTTTGGCCTACAGGGGGTCCGGCTTTCGATTGGAAGGTTGGTACCCGCATGATGCCCGCAACCCCGCACCGACAGCACGGCGCACACGCCTCCGCTCCCGTCTTACCCCAGGCACGTCCTGGCTGCCGCAATTGCGGCGCTTCCGCCCACCTGAGCTACGACGCCTTCGTCCCTGCCTGCTACGGCACCGAGGGCCAAGGTTTGGCCGCCTCCGTCGTGAGCTATACCTGCAAGCAATGTGGAAGCCACTATTCCCAGCATGGTCCCGAGGGATGGGTACCACCGGGCTGGCAGTGGTACGACTGAGCTCTGCCCCTCCTGGTCTGCCATAGCAGACTTATTGTGACTGGAACAGCACTCGCCAGCGCCGATTCCGTTCGGGTAGGTTGGCGTGACAAATGTGGCGCGGCTCACACTCGCGGCCATGCACCCGATCCCTTGATCCCCTCATCGCCAGGACGCAGCGTCGCGCCCCGGCCCCATGAGAAACGAACACCCGGCTGATGGCCGGATTCCAGGAGGACAGTCATGACCGGTTCGTTCGAACTCTTCGAAGATGAGTACGGCTGCTTCAGATTCAGGGTCACAGCCCCCAATGGGACCATGGTGGCCCTCTCCACGGATTTTCCGGACAAGCGTGCAGCTGTGGCAGGCATCGAAGCCATGCGCGAATACGCCGGAATGGGTCTCATCACCGACCTGTGCCCCACCGTCCCCCTCGATGGACGGAGCACAGAGAAGCCCAAGAACACCAGGACAAATGAGCCCGACTCCCCCACCTGCCCCGAACCTGGAGTAATGCCTGCGGCACAGGCAAGCACTCATGCGGTCCGGGTACATCACGCCCCGTACACCCCGGTCCAAGCTCAACTCGTCAGCACTGTCAGGCGCGCAAGCGATGGTCATTCTGCCCGCCAGAGGTCGTGACCATAACGCGCTAGACAAGCTGCCCTGAGTCTTCGGAGAGCCTTGTTGCATGAAGGTTTTGGTCCTCGAATGACACCAAACGACGGGCCGTTAACCCCAGCGTCGCCCAATGACAGCAGGTGTCATGCCTCGTTGTCGCGATGAGGCTGCAACCGTAATCTCTATCCAGCCAAGGCACGCAGCCTCGGCATCAGACCTCCGCGTACAACCCGGCACCAAGCGCCTAAGCCCCACCCGCCCACGTCCACCGGGTCCCGCGGACACACCCCAACCATCTCCGTTCCTGGGCCTGGAGCGTTATGCAGGCCTGCCCTCTCGCAAAGGATTACGCCTGTGCCATCACCTCACGACAACCCGACTACCCGCATCGTTGCGGGTGAGAGCAACAAGCCCAAGGCCGGGCGTGGCCTGAAGGTGGGCATCGCCGTCGGCCTGGCCCTGCTGATCGGCGCCGGCGCCGCGGTGGCCTCGGCCGTGGCCCGGAACAACGAGGCCCCGGCCGCCGCGGGCACCTCCCCGGCGGCGGAACTGCGCCTGGGCTACTTCGGCAACGTCACCCACGCCCCGGCCCTGGTCGGTGTCAGCAAGGGACTCATCGCCAAGGAACTCGGCGCCACCAAGCTCAGCACCCAGGTCTTCAACGCCGGCCCGGCCGCGATCGAGGCCCTGAACGCCGGCGCGATCGATGCCACCTACATCGGCCCGAACCCGGCCATCAACTCCTTCGTCAAGAGCAACGGCGAATCCATCCGGATCATCGCCGGCGCCGCCGCCGGCGGCGCCCAGCTGGTCGTCAAGCCCGGGATCAAGACCGCGGCGGAGCTGAAGGGCAAGACCCTGGCCTCCCCGCAGCTGGGCGGCACCCAGGACGTCGCGCTGCGGGCCTGGCTGCTGAAGCAGGGCTACAAGACCTCCACCGACGGCAGCGGGGACGTGAACATCAACCCGACCGAGAACGCACAGACCCTGAAGCTGTTCCAGGACGGCAAGATCGACGGCGCCTGGGTCCCCGAGCCCTGGGCCTCCCGCCTGGTCCTGCAGGCCGGGGCCAAGGTGCTGGTGGACGAGAAGGACCTGTGGGCCAAGGGCGAGTTCGTCACCACCGTGCTGATCGTGAACAAGAAGTTCGCCGCCGAGCACCCCGAAACCGTCACCGCCCTGCTGAAGGGCCACGTGGCGGCGGTGGACTGGCTCAACACCGCCCCGGCCGCCGAGAAGGCCTCCGTGATCAACGCCGCCCTCAAGGACAGCGCGGGCAAGCCGCTGGCCGCGGACGTGATCGCCCGTTCCCTGCAGAACATCACCTTCACCACCGACCCGCTGGCCGCAACCTACAAGAAACTGCTCCAGGACGGCGTGGACGCCGGCACCACCAAGGCCGCGGACCTCAACGGCATTTTCGACCTGCGCGCCCTGAACGAGGTCACCGGCACAAAGACCTCCGCCGCCGGCCTCGGCCAGGACTAAGGGCACCACAAACCCCCGGCTTCCCGGGCCACCACGGCCCGGGAAGCCACAACTCTTAGTGACGGCGACCAAGCAGCGTCCGATGGTCCGGAACCGCTGACTACGCTGATGAGTGCCTTCCCGACCACGAAGGCGGTAGCCTGGCGCCGGCGCAATCAGCCGCCCGAAGGTATTCGAGCCATCCGGCCGATTTACCCAATCCGAAGCCGGAACAGCCTGGTACTCCCCTTTTGCCCGCTTGCGGCGCCTCAGCGGCAGTGATTTTCGCTGCGGATTACGATAGTCGACATCGCGAACTCAACAGCAGAACGGATGTCCCTGCACATGCTGGATCTTCACCGCCTCACCCTGCTGAGGGAAGTCAAGCTTCATGGCAGCATGAGCGCCGCAGCACGGGAACTCGCTTATAGCCATTCGGCCATTTCCCAGCAACTGGGGCTCCTGGAGAAGGAAACTGGCGTGATCCTGCTGGAGAAGGCCGGCCGCGGCGTCAAGCTCACGCCGGCCGGCGAAGAGCTGGTCCGGAACACGGAAGCGATCCTGGCTGCGATGGAGCGCGCGGAAGCTGATTTGGCGACCTCGCACCAACGCCCCCAAGGGGTAGTGACGATAGCTGCATTCACAACTATCAGCCGGAGCGTCATGCCGGCAGCTGTGGCGGAACTGGCCCGAAACTTTCCGCACCTGGACGTGCGCCTACGTCGCGAGGACCCCGAATTCGCCGTCACACAGCTACTGTCGCGACAGGTTGACGCCGTCGTAACTGACTCCTTTCCCGGCACTCCAGGGGCTCCAAGCGGGGGCATCAGCACCACTGTGATCGGTCAAGACCCCGTTCGGGGTTATCTCCCGCCTGGCCGTACTTTTGAGAACTTTGATCAGCTCCGAAACCTGCGCTGGGTCCTCGAACCACTTGCCTCGGCGTCTTCGCAATGGGCCTTGCGGGTATGCCGGGAATTGGGGATCGAGCCCATTGTCGCCCACGTCTCCTCCGACCTTCTTTTCCATCTCAGGATGGTCGAGCAAGGACTGGCCGCAGCCTTCCTGCCCGACATGGTTGTCCAGGAAGCCGGCAGCAACCTGATACCGAGTCCCTGGCTGCCCGCGGATCAACACCGAAGCATCCAGTATCTGGTCAGATCGGGAGCGGAGCGCAGCCCGGCACTCCTGGCCGTGCGGGATGCCATTGTCCGCGCGTTTCAGAGCAGACCGTCCCGTAAGTAGGACTTACAAATAACAGTCAGAAAGATTCGCTTTTTTTAACCAGCGAAGCTGGATAAATTTGCTTACATTCAGGAATTCCTCGCACTCATGCGGGTGGTTCCCATTGCTCGGCGTCCCTTTTGACGGAATCCCAAACCGCCAGTGCGATTTTGACCACTCGCATCCGGAGTTGGCCGAAGCCTCCTACACGCGGATGAAACGGCGTGTAAGCCAGCAAGCAAGAACCCCTCTTGTGCCATCACCAAAAGGAGAATCAATGAGACTCACCGCCACCACAGCCACGCCCCTGATCGCGGCGGACCCGGAGAACGTCCAGCGCGCGGACGCCGTCATCCGGTCCATCAAGCTCCCCCGTCATGGGATCGCGGTCCAGGACCCCGCCACGGCCGAGACCATTGCGCACGTTCCCGACGCCGACGTTGAGGCAGCGCTGGCAGCTGTCGCGACGGCCGACAAGGCTGGAGAGGAGTGGGCGAAGACCTCGCTCCGCCACCGCGCCGACGTCCTGCGCGCCTGGTACGACAAGCTCGTCGCCCACTCCGAGGACCTCGCCTACCTCATCTCGCGCGAGATGGGCAAGCCGCTCGCCGAGGCCCGCGGCGAGGTCAAGTACGGTAACGACTTCGTGCGCTGGTACGCCGAGGAGGCCGTGCGCCCCGTCGGAAACTTCCGGGAAACGCCCGACGGCGGCGCGAACCTTCTGACGCGCCGTTCCCCTGTCGGCCTGGCCGTCCTCATCACCCCGTGGAACTTCCCGCTCGCCATGGCGACCCGAAAGATCGCCCCGGCCCTGGCTGCGGGCTGCCCCGCTGTCATCAAGCCCGCCACCCTGACGCCCCTGACCACATACTTCGCCGTGCAGCTCGCCGTCGAGGCCGGGGTGCCGGAGGAACTGGTCCAGGTCGTCACCACGTCGAAGTCGGGGGCCTTCAGCGAGGCCGTCCTCCTCGACCCCCGGGTGCGCAAGGTGTCCTTCACCGGTTCGACGCCGGTGGGCCGCCGACTCCTGGAGCTCGCCTCCCGGAACGTGCTCCGCAGCTCGATGGAGCTCGGCGGCAACGCCCCGCTCATCGTCTTCAACGACGCCGACCTGGAGCGCGCCGTGGAGGGGACGTTCGCAGCGAAGCTCCGCAACAGCGGACAGTCCTGCATCGGCGCCAACCGCATCTACGTGCAGGACGGCATCGCTGATGACTTCGTCGCCGCACTCACGGAGCGCTTCGCCCAGATCCAGGTCGGGCACGGCCTCGGCACCGGGACGGGCCTCGGCGCACTGATCGATGACCGGGCGGTGTCGGAGATGAAGGCCTACACCGAGAACGCCGTGAGCCTTGGTGCAGAGCTACTGACCGGCGGCCACGGCTACGACTCGCCGGGCAATTTCTTCGCCCCGACCGTCCTGGACCGGGTCTCGGCGGATTCCGACGTTGCCACGTCCGAGATCTTTGGCCCCATCGCCGCCATCCAGCGGTTCAGCTCGGAAGCCGAGGTCATTGGCCGTGCCAACGCGACAGAGTTCGGCCTCGCCGGCTACGTGTTCACGGAGAACCTCGACCGCGCCCTCAACGTGGCAGACAGCCTCCAGACGGGCATCGTGGGCATCAACCAGGGCGTGCCGTCCAACGCTGCGGCTCCGTTCGGCGGCATCAAGCAGTCGGGCCTTGGCCGCGAGGGAAGCTCGGAGGGCCTCGAGGAATACGAGAACATCCGCTTCTACAACGTGTCCCGCCGCCCAACCGCCTAGACCCTTGATATTCGCCATGGACATCATCCCCATCATGGCCCTAGAATTGTCAACAATTGACACTGCAGCTGAAGGAGAGCTTTATGCAGCCATACATTTACGTACCCAAGGACAAGATCGAAGGCGAACTCGAGCCCAACGGCCACCGCGCCGGCTATGACTCGGGTGACCCCAAGACCGCGATCCTCAAGTTCGACACCGAGGTCAAGACAGGTGTCTGGGAGTGCCAGCCGGGCGGCTGGAACATCACGCCGCGCGAGGACACCGAATTGTGCTACATCGTGAGCGGCCGCGTGCGGGTCACGGACAACGGCTCCGGCAACGTGTACGAAGTCTCGGCGGGCGACGTCGTCGTGCAGCCCAAGGGCTGGACCGGCCGCTGGGAGGTCCTCGAGACCGTCCGCAAGGTCTACTGCCACGGCTTCGACTGAGCCGCCTAACCTTGATGTCCCAGGCTGCGGGCCGCCCCTCCATGAGGGGCGGCCCGCACGCCGTTTAAGGACGATCCTCCGAGGGCAGTACCACTTCCTGGCATCGCCGAATTGTTGACAATCGCCACCCCTAAGCGTATTGTCGACAATCGACGACACAGATTTCGTCGACAATCGACAACCAGTTATCTGCTTCAATCCACCCTTGGAGGACTCGTGGTATTCGAAACCAAACCCAAGTTCGTCACGTTCGACATGAACGGAACGCTCATCAAGTTCGCCATCAACGACACCATGCGTGACGTCCTGGGCGAGCGCCTGCCGGCGGAGGTCGCTGATGAGTACCTGCGCATCTGCAAGGCGTACCGGATCGACGAATGCACTGGCGCGTACAAGCCCTTCCACCAGATCGTCAACGACTCCATGGAGCGCGCCTCGCGCAAGGTCGGCATCGAGTTCCGCGCCGACGAGGCACGCGAGGTCTACGACCGGATCCCGTCGTGGGGCCCCTACCCCGGTGTCACCGCGGCGCTGAACCGCCTCGCGGAGGCCGTTCCGCTGGTCATCATCACCAACAGCGACACCGTGGTTGCCGAGAAGCTTGCGGCCAACCTCCAGGCTCCGTTCGCGGACATCATCACCGCTGAGCAGATGCGCATGTACAAGCCGCGCCTCGGAGCGTTCGAGTACATGTTCGACAAGCTCAACGTAACCCCGGACGAGCTCGTGCACGTCTCCGCGAGCCCGATGTACGACCACCGCTCCGCGGCCGTCATGGGCATCGAAAAGAAGGTCTACGTCGACCGCGGCTTCGAGCACGACGAGTACTGGCTCGGCTACGAGCGCATCACCGACATCTCGGACCTCCCGGTCCTCTTCGGCCTGCCGCGTCCTGACGCTTCCTAAGGGAGACCTGGGTACCGATGAGTCTGCCACTAGCTCAAACCGTCAAGGGCGATACGGCTTCAGAACGACTCCAGGCCCTCGGCCTGGAACTGCCCGAGCTCGACAGCAATGCCTACTTTGTCCATCACCGGGCAGTCGGCGAGAGCATCCATATCTCGGGGCAACTGCCCTTCAAAGACGGCGTGCTGCTGGGCCAGGGCATCGTCGGCAAGGACGTGGAGCTGGAAGCGGCCAAGGAGCTCGCGCGCCACGCCGCGCTCAACTGCCTCGCCGCCGCCGTACAGGCAGTGGGAGACCTGGACCGGGTCCGGATCGTGCAGATGCTCGTATTTGTTGCCAGCCCGCCGGACTTCGCTTTGCAGTCGCAGATCGCCAACGCGGCCAGTGAACTGCTCATCGAGGTCTTGGGCGAAAACGGACGGCATGCCCGCACCGCGATCGGTGCCGCCGGGCTGCCGCTCAACACCCCGGTGGAAATCCAGATGGTCGTCACGTCCGTCTAGGGGCCCGCATGAACGTTCGGGACCCGCTCATGCGGGTCCCGAACGATCATCATTCGAGGAAGCCAGCATCGCTGCCCTCGATCATTCATACTCAGAATCAGGAGAACAGCGTGAACCGGCTTCAGCGAGCACTGGACGTTCTCGTCGAGCGGGTCGACACCCCGGCCCCGATCATCCTTGCCGACGTGATGCAGGACAACATCGACCGCATGCAGGCCTTCGCCGCCCGGAATGGGCTCGACGTCAGGCCGCACGTCAAGACACACAAGTGCGTGGAGATCGGACGGCGTCAGGTTAAGGCCGGTGCCGTCGGAATCACCGCGGGCAACGTGGGCGAGGCCGAGGTCTTCGCAGGGGCCGGATTCGAGGACATCTTCATCGCCTACCCGATCTGGGCGGCCGGGACAAAGGGGCCGCGGATCCGCCGGCTGGCCGAGACCACGCGGTTGCGGGTCGGCGTCGACAACGTCGCGGCGATCAATGTGCTCGCCGACGCGATGGGAGACGAACCTGAGCGGCTGCAGCTCGTGATCGAAGTCGACTGCGGTGCCCGTCGTTCCGGCGCACCGGCGGAGGCCGCCGGCGACCTCGCGGCCGCTGCCCGCAAGCGCGGCCTGGTAACGGCGGGGGTCTTCACCTACCCGGGACATGGCAGCGCCGGCCCTGAGGCCCGCAAGAGCGCAGCCCAGGACCAGGAGGCCACCCTCATCGCTGCCGTACGCAGCCTCTCCACGGTCGGTATCACACCCGAGGTGGTCAGCGCAGGCTCCACGCCCACCGTTGAGTTCGCCACCAACAGCGTGATCACCGAGATCCGTCCCGGCGAATACGTCTTCAACGACCTGAACAACACCCGCCTCGGCGCCTGCACCGAGGACCAGATCGCGCTGTTCGTGGCCGGCACCGTGGTCAGCGACTGGGTCCCTGGCCAGGTCATCCTCGACGTCGGCACCAAGGTGCTCGGCCGCGAAGGCAGCCCCGAGCGCGGCTACGGCGGCATCGCCGGAACAACGGCCCTCCTCTCAAAGCTCAACGAGTACCACGGATTCCTCCCTTTGCCCGAGGGCTTCCGCCCAAGTGTCGGAAACGTGCTTCCGGTGGTGCCCAACCACGTCTGCCCGATTGTGGTCAATTTCGAGGAGTACATCGTCACCGACAGCACGGGCACGTCCCTGGAGCGGTGGCCGGTGGACGCCCGCGGATTCCTCAACTGACCGGTCCGCCACAGGAATTCCCCACCGAACCTCGCAAACCAATCAACGTACCCATGAAGGAGTGTCTGACATGAGACTCGATAAAGTCACAGCCCTGGTGACCGGCGCCAACAGCGGAATCGGGCAGGCGGTGTGTTCCCAGTTCCGCAATGAGGGAGCCCGCCTGCTGCTCACCGGGCGCAAGGAGCAGATCGACAGCGCCGGGCCCGGGGACCTCTACGTTCCCGGAGACCTGAACGACGAAGCCTTCGTCGAGCGCCTCGCCCGCGAAGCAGCCGAAACCTACGGCACCGTCGACGCCGTCGTCCTCAACCACGGCCTGCAGGTCAGCGGCCCACTGACCGAGATGTCCTATGAGGACGCGAAGAACACACTCCACAGCAACCTCTTGAGCTCGTTCCTGGTGATGAAGCACTTCGCGCCGCTCATGCCCGCCGCCGGCGGCTCGTTCGTCCTGGTCAGCTCCCGCCTCGGCATGGTCGGCAAGCCGGAGGAAGTCCTGTACTCCGCAGCCAAGGGCGGGCTGATCATGCTCGCCAAGGGCGCCGCGATCGAGTGGGCTGAACGGAACATCCGCGTGAACGTCGTCGCACCGGGCCTGACCGCCACCCCGATCATTGAAGCCTCCATCCAGCGCAGGGAAGACCCCGAGGCCTACCGCCGCCAGCGCGAGGGGCAGATCCCGCTCCAGCGCCTCGCCACACCCGAAGAGGTCGCAAACGCCGTTCTCTTCATGGCGTCGTCGGAGTCCTCCTACATCACCGGTGCGGTCCTGCCCGTCGACGGCGGATACACCGCTGCCTGAACAACTCAACGCTTGACAGACAACGAAGGACAACAATGACAGCCCTTGCAGCAGCACCCCGTAACGGAGAGCTCGGCTTTTGGATGGCCGGACCCGCGGACAAGAGGCCCTCGTACCCCCGCTTCACCGGCGACGGCTCAGTAGACCTGGCCATTATCGGTGGCGGCTACACAGGACTCTGGGCAGCGTACTTCGCCAAGAAGCTCGAGCCCTCACTCTCGGTCGCGGTTTTTGAAGCGGAACAGATTGGCTACGGCGCATCCGGCCGGAACGGCGGCTGGCTCTCTGCAATGCCAGCCGGTAACCGTGCGAAGTTTGCCCGCGCGTCGGAAGGCGGCATTGAGGCGAGCCGTGCCTTGCAGCGGGAGTTTATCGCCGCCGTCGATGCTGTCCTGGACATCCTTCAGGCCGAAGGCATTGATGCGGATCAGATCAAAAGCGGTGCGCTGATAGCTGCCCACACGAAGGCCGGGCTTGGCCGGCTGGCTGTCCGGCGTGACGCCGAGCGGAAGTACGGATTGACCGACGACGATGTCTACCTGCTCGACCGTGAAGAGTTCCAGAAGGAAGTCAACATTTCCACTGTCCACGGCGGAATGTTCTACAAGCACTGCGCCCGGATTCATCCGGCGAAACTCGTCTACGGACTCGCTGACGCCGTTACCCGCATGGGAGTGAGCATCTACGAGGGCAGCCGGGTAGGCAGCATCGACGGCAACAGCCTCACTCTGGACGGCGGGCGGGTCACTGCGGCCAAGACGTTCGTTTGCACTGAAGGGTATTCCGGGCAACTGCTTGGCAGCAGGAGCCTGATTCCGATCAATTCTTCGATGCTCGTGACCAAGCCGTTGTCGGACGAGGCGTGGCAGCAGATTGGCTGGAACGGGCCGCAGAACCTCAACGACTCCGCGCACACCTTCATCTATTCGCAGCGAACAGCGGATGGCCGGATCGCCATCGGTGGCCGGGGCAGGCCCTATCGCTACGGCTCCGGGACGGGCGGCGCGGGTGCGACTGCCCAGTCCACGATTGACCTGCTGACCACCAAGCTTGGCGCCTTCTTCCCAGGCATCAACTTCGAAGTGGACCATGCCTGGTCCGGAGTCCTGGGCGTTACCCGCGACTGGAACGGGGGTGTGCAATGGGACCCGACGTCCGGAATCGGGTCGTCGACAGGTTATGCAGGACACGGCGTGACCGCGGCCTATCTGGGCGCGAGGACCCTGGCGGAACTGGCCTTCGACCGGAAGACGGAACGAACGTCACTTCCCTGGGTGGGGTACCGCGCACCCAAGTGGGAGCCCGAGCCCCTACGCTGGCTGGGAGTCCACAGTATGTACAGCCTGTTCGGCTTTGCCGACAAGTGGGAAGAGCGCAGGGATTCCACCGAGACCTCACTCCTGGCCAAGTTCGGCAGCAGGCTCGCCGGACTTCACGAATAGTGGCAGCCCGCCCGAGTTGAACATCAACCACCCGGACCCCAACCAGCAACGAAAAGGTGCTTCAAAATGACCGACGGAAAACTCGCAGTCATCGGACTGGGCAGCATCGGAAGCATGGCCCTGTGGCAAGCTTCCCGGCTGACAGACTCGGTAGTCGGCTTCGAGGCCGCCACCCCCGCCCACGGCCGCAGCGCCGTGGGCGGGGACACCCGCCTCTTCCGCATGATCTACCGCGGCAACCCCGACTACTACCCCATCCACCAGCGCTCCCAGCGGCTCTGGGCCGAACTCGAAGCCGAAACCGGCCAGGACATCCTCACCCGTTGCGGCGGCCTGTCCATCGGCACCGCCAACGGCCCGTACCTCAACGCCGTCCTGGAAACCACCAAGGCCACCGGCGCCGAACACCAGCTCCTCAGCCATGAGGAACTGGCCGAACGGTACCCGCAGCACAACCTCCACGACGGCGACGTCGCCGTCTTCGACCCGAACGCCGGTGTCCTGCGCACCGACCGTGCGGTGACTGCGGCAGTCGCCGCCGCCGAAGCCAATGGCGCCACGGTCCACCGCAACACCCCCGTGGACAGCATCGCCGAAACCGCCGACGGCGTCGTCGTCACCTCCGGCGGCCGGTCCTGGACCTTCGAGAACGTCATCGTCGCCTCCGGCGGCTGGTCCCGCAGGCTCATGCCCGACTACCTCAAGGCCGCAACGGAAACCAAGCGTCTCATCCTGACTTGGTTCGTCGCCAAGAACGGGGCCGAATTCACCCCCGACAAGTTCCCCACCTTCAGCCGGATCTATGGGGACCGTTCCATGTACGGCGCACCCGCCGTCGACGGCGTCACCGTCAAGGCAACACTTGACGGCCGTGGACGCCCCACCCCCAACCCCGACGCGGTCCCGCGCGACCTCACCAGTGAGGAAATCGCCGAGACGGTCGAGACCGTCAATGAGTTCCTGCCCGGACTCATCCCGAATATCGTCCGCACCGATGCCTTCCCCGAGCTCTACACCAAGGACGGCCAACCCCTCCTTGGGCCGTTCAGCGAAGGTAGCCGGATCTATTGCGCCACCGGATTCTCGGGTGGCGGTTTCAAGAACGCCACTGGGTTTGGGGAAATTGCCGCTCATGAGGCGTTGGCCAAGCGTACGTTTGAAGGCATCGATTTCGTACGCCCTCAACGGTTCATCCCGGCAGTAGCTGTTTGACATATAGGTAGTGAGCATTCGCTGAAATGAGGGGGCTATCAATGGCCGCAACGGAAAGACAGTTTGCGCTGGAAGGGAGACCTACGGCTCAGCTGATTGCAGACCACCTGCGCGAACAAATCGTCCGAGGAACCATCCGCCCCGGGCAACAGATCAATGAATCCCTCGTGGCGAGCCAGCTCAACACATCCAGGGGGCCTCTCCGGGAAGCACTTCAACGCCTCTGCCAGGAGGGGATCCTGATCTATCGGCGCAACTACGGGGTATTTGTCGTGGAGATTGAACCGACGGATCTGAGGGAGATCTACTCAGCTCGGGAGACCATCGAGTCCACCGCTGCCTGCATGCTCTTGGATGGCGGCCCGGAGCAAATCCGGAACGCCATCGAACTGCTGAAGGAAATTGTGGGCGGTATGGCGAAGCATGCGGCTGCATCCGACTGGGAGGCCATAACCCGGCTGGACATGCAGTTCCACTCATCCTTCGTCGCCGCGGCGGGAAATTCCCGTCTGGACCGCATCTACAAGGCGCTGGCAACCGAATCACGGATGTGCATCCTGAACCTGGAAGTCTCGTACCCCAGAATGGACGTCTTGGTGGAAGAACATCAAGACATCCTGGATCTGCTGGAGGCGAGTGACAGGGAGGGCCTCCTCGCGGCCATCAAACGGCACATGCAAGAGGCCGTTGACCACCTCAATTCAACCCATGAAGAGCAAGGCAGCCCTTGACTGCGACGGACCTAACCGACTGGGTGCCGGTATAATCGACAATCGACAATGAAGGGGCAGGATGGAAGCCACGTTTAGATGGCCCTCGCAGCGCACCACGACGCCGGACGGCGTCTACGCTGTTCTGCGCACAGCGATCCTCGACGGCACCCTGCCTCCGGGTGGGCAGCTTCGGGAAGTGCACATCGCCACTGACCTCGGGATTAGCCGGTCGCCGCTGCGTGAGGCAATGTCCAGGTTGGAGGAGGAAGGGCTCATCGTGAAGATCCCCTTCCGGGGGTCGTTCGTCGCAGAGGTAAGCGCCCGGGAGGTCGCCGAGATCGCGTCGGTCCGCCTGCTTGTGGAACCCTACGCGGCTGAGCTCTCCGCCGAAGTGTTGTGTGGACCCGGGC
Organism: Arthrobacter sp. TE26545; assembly: GCF_056279005.1. The sequence continues at coordinate 1,767,032 of NZ_JBWBQM010000001.1, read as the reverse complement.
GGCCCCAATTGATGCAAACCGTCGAGGATCTCCACCACGCCACGGAGAAGAACGACATTCCAGCCAGCATCGACGCGCACCTGCGCTTCCACAGGCTGTTCTATGACTTCTCGGGCAACAGCGTGCTGCAGAATCTTTGGAATGGCTGGGAGACGAAGCTGCGGCTGTACCTCGCAGTGGACCATCGCACGTACAGCGATCTCCATGTTATAGCCGTTGAGCACCAGAAGCTGGCCGAGCTTGCCCTGGAAGGCGACATCAACCGGTTCCGGCAGGAACTGGCAGCCCATTTCCAAACGGCCCTGCAGGCTTAGACGATACGGGGCGGGCCAACCCGCCCCTCGACCGCACCACCGCCTTCCGCCGTGGCCCGCGGCATTTGAAGATTGTCAACAATCGACGATATGCTCAAGCAAGCAATTCGCACGCCAAGTGGAAAGCGCACCATGCATTCAAAGTTTGCCGCCGCCGAACAAGCACCGGCCCTGAAAATGCTTCAGGACGCGGGGGTGCCCGTGGAAGTCTCTGGTCATCGCTTGGCCGCCTACTCCTACGATGCATCCAATTACCGGATTCCGCCTCTCGGCGTTGTGTTCCCACGCAGTGTGGAGGACGTCGTCGCCGTCCTGGCTGCGTGCCGGGAAGCCAAGACTGCTCTCATTAGCCGGGGCGGAGGCACGTCCATGGCCGGAAACGCCATCGGCCCAGGCATCGTGCTGGACTTCTCGAGGCACATGAACCGGATCATCACCATCGATGAGACCGCAGGAACGGCAGACGTCGAAGCCGGCGTTGTGCTTGCGCAACTCACCCGGACAACCGAACAGGCAAGCGGCGGAAGCCTTACTTTCGCCCCGGACCCGTCCTCAAAAAACCGTGCCACGATCGGTGGCGCGATCGGAAATGACGCATGCGGCAACCACTCCGTCCGCTACGGACGAACCTCCGATCACGTTCACGAGATCGACATCGTCACCTCCGATGGAGCCCTCCTCACCGCGTCGGACAAAGGCATCCGGGCCACCGATCCGTCCGATGCCTACTCCGTATCCCGGGCATTCGAGTTGGGTGAAGGCCTCAAGCAGCTCGCTCAGGACAACCTGGCACCTTTCCGTCGCGAACTTGGCCGCATCCAACGGCAGGTATCGGGTTACCACCTTGCCAACTTGCTGCCGGAGAACGGCCTGAATGTTGCCAGGGCCCTGGTCGGCACCGAAGGAACCTGCGCCGTCGTCGTACGCGCCCGCATGAAGCTCGTCCCCAAGGCATCCAGCGCACTGCTCGTCTGCCTCGGCTATGCCGACGTCGTCGACGCCGCAAAGGACATCGAGACCATCCTTGACTTCTCGCCCGCCGCGGTCGAGGGCATCGATGAGGCCATCGTGGGCACCATGCAGCTGCGCCGCGGAGCCGACTCCGTCCTTGGGCTTCCCCAGGGAAAGGCGTTCCTGTACGTGGACCTCGACGGTGACGACCCTGACGAAGTGGCCAGCCAAGCCGCGCTGCTGCTCGAACGGCTCGCTGCAAATGGCCGCTTGCTCGATGGGCGGACCGTTCCGGACCCCGCTGAACGCGCCACGTTGTGGCGGGTAAGGGAGGACGGCGCAGGCCTGTCCTCGAGGCCGGCCAGTGGCGGGGAGTCCCAGGCCGGCTGGGAGGACTCCGCCGTCGCCCCGCAGAACCTTGCAGCCTACCTGGCTGACTTCCGGACGCTCCTGGACGACCACGGGCTGACCGGGATCATGTATGGACACTTTGGCGCGGGATGCATGCATATCCGCATCACCTACGACCTTCGCACGGAGGAAGGCCGCAGCGTGTTCCGTAAGTTCACGCAGGCCGCCGCCGAACTCGTGGTCCGCCATGGCGGCTCCCTGTCCGGTGAGCACGGCGACGGACGTGCCCGCTCAGCGTTGCTTTCGCGGATGTACTCCCCCGCCATGCTCGCCGCGTTCGAGGACTACCGCAGGCTCTGGGATGAGGCAGGCATCCTGAATCCGGGCTCGATCACGGATCCGGATCCATTTGACGCCAACCTGGCGCTTGAGGGGATTCCCGAACGTGAATGGAGGACGCACTTCGAGCTCCGGCCGGTCGAGGCTGCCGCCGCCGGAGCGGACCCGTGGGTTCATGCCGTCCAGGCGTGCATCGGCGTCGGAAGATGCCGTTCGGACTCCGGCGGGGTGATGTGCCCGAGTTTCCGGGCCACGGGGGACGAGAAAGACTCGACCCGTGGTCGGTCCAGGGCACTCCAGGACATGGTCCGGGGAGCACGCACCATCGACGAGGGCTGGAAGTCCGAGGACGTCCGTGAGGCATTGGACCTGTGCCTGGCCTGCAAGGCCTGCTCCAACGACTGCCCCGCGGGCGTGGACATGGCCAGCTACAAATCGGAGTTCTTCTCGCATTATTACGAGGGCAAGCTCCGGCCGGTGTCGCACTTCTCGCTCGGGTGGCTGCCCAGATGGCTGAAGCTCACGTCCCGCATCAGTCCGGTGGTCAATGCCGTCCTGGCCGGTCCGCTCGGAAAGGTGGTAGCGGCGGCCGGCGGTCTCACCACCCGGCGGGCCATGCCGAAGTTCGCCTCCAGGAAGATGCTCAGCGATTCCCTCGCAGCCTTCGCAAAGACGCCCGCGGACGCGGACACCGTGCTCTTCGTCGACTCGTTCACCAAGGGTTTCCGGCCAGAGGTGGCAGCCGCCGCTGCCCGGGTTATCGAAGGCACCGGAAGGCAGGTCTCCTGCGAGACAGACGCCTGCTGCGGCTTGACCTGGATCTCGACCGGCCAGCTGGACGCAGCGAAGAAGATCCTGGGCAGGACCGTGGCCAAGCTGGACGACGGCAACGACGCACCCATCGTTGTCATCGAGCCCAGCTGCGCCGCCGCGCTGAAGAAGGACGGTCCCGAGCTTCTCGGCACCGAGGCCGCCGAACGCGTTTCGCACAGGATCCAAAGCTTTGCCGAAGCGGTGAAGCAATGGGTGGATAACGGCTGGCGACCCCGGAATGTGCCACCGGCGGTGACAGTCCAGACGCATTGCCACGAGTACTCAACCTTTGGAGCGACGGTACAGCGGAAAGCTCTGGCGGCCCTCGGAATAGCCGATGTCACCGAAGCAACAGGCTGCTGCGGCGTAGCGGGAAACTTCGGATTCGAAGCCAGCCACTACGACATTTCCATGAAGGTGGCGCAACAGGCACTGGCTCCAGCTCTTGAAAGCACGGCGGCAGACACGCCGGTCCTTGCCGATGGCTTCAGCTGTGCAATGCAAGTCAAGCAATTGGAACCGGAGCGTAAGAGCCTTCACCTCGCCGAACTCCTTGATCCGGGAAACACTGCCCCTAGCGCCTAGGCCGCAATGTGGCTGTGCAACCCCCGGCACCGGTTTCGTACTCGGGGCGTCATCCTCGAAAACTCCAGAACGACCGAGGCGCCATAGACACCTGTTGGCGCAGGGTTGCCGGGTTGTAAAACAAGGAGGCCTTGGGGCGGGCAACTTGCCCACCCCAAAGGCCGTTAGGCAGCAACGACGCCAAATACCGTCAGCTGATTGGGCTACACCGCGTCCCTTCACGAGTCCGTGGCATGCTGTGAGACGTTGACGAAAATCCTGGATTAGCCAGTCCAGCTCCCCGGATCCACGCGGAATGCGCACCCGGCCGGGCTGGCGGCAATGGCCGCCAGCCCGGCGTTGGGCATGAATTCCGCAGCACGAACCAGGTCACAAGATGTCGAAGACGAATCCGAACTCGGCGGCACGGGCCTCGAGCCGGTACTTCTCAAGGACCCCCGGACCGCATGCCGCGGTACCAACACCGTGCACCGCGGCATCAAGGTAGACATACGTATCGCCGTCCGCGGCCAGGTCCGGCTGGTGCCTGGCGTCGGCCAACGTCCGCAGGCTGTACGGCCGCACTGTGAGGTAGCAGGACTCGGCATGCACGCCAAGGCCGCTGGAATCAAAGCGGAGTTCGGCGGTGTCCACAGCCCCGCGGGCTCCGGACTCCTGCGGGCGGACGTAAGGGACATCAAATTCATCGACCGAAAGGGAGTACCAACCCGTCCGGGCGCCTTGCCCCGTATCGGGGTAGGACTGGTGCGGCCCGTCGCCGAACCACGTGACGTTGCGGGCAGCTCCCGCCAGGACCAACTCGATGCCAATCCGTGCCCACGGCACTGGCCAGTCTCCGTCCGGCATGACCTCCGCTCGGACAGCCGCGCGGCTGCCACCTCCTTGCCATCGGAAGGTCACGAAGACACCGAACTGCTTGTCTGCTGCTGCGATCCGGGTCCGGACCACCAGCTCTTCCGCGCCGGCCTCGGTGGTTTCGGCAGCCAGTCCGATCAGCCGTGAATGCATCCGATCGAGGCCTGCCTCCCGCCACTGCTCGGCCAGGGGACGGGGATCGGGTTGTTCGAAGTCACCGCCGTTGTCGTTGTCCGTGTCCGGACGCCAAAGATTCAGCCGGAACTCCTTGACGGGCAGATCGCCCAGGGAGACCAGGCCCCCGCTGGCGCGATCAAAGCGTGCCGGCCCAATAACGATTTCCTGATCCGTGTCCTCAACCGGGGACGGGGAATCAACCGGGGGCAGCTTGGGCCGGTTCACCGCCCCTTGGCCCCAAGCGATCTCGTGTCCAGCAGGCGCCCAGGCCGTGTCATTCGCGAGGACTGCGCTAACGGTGAGCACCGCCGTCGAACTTCCCGCGGCCGCGAGCAGTCCGGCTGGCAGGGCAGCGCGCGCTTCCGCGCCCGGCCCCACAGCGTCCACCCCTGCGACGCCGGACTGGCGGATTTCGCCGTTGATTTCAAGCCGCCAAGGGAATTGCAGGTGGCTCGTATCGACGAAATCAAACTTGTTCCGCACGGCAAAGGAATTCCAATCCGAAGCCACAGCAATCCCTACGGGCTCGATGACCTTTTTGAAATCCAGGAGGCCAGGACGCGGGTTGAGGTCGGCGTCGACGAGTCCGTCGGTCACGAAATTGCCGTCGTGGACCTCCTCCCCGAAATCGCCACCATAGACGAAATACTCGCGGCCATCATCGTCCCGTCGGGTAATTCCGTGCTCGATCCATTCCCAGACGAATCCACCCATGAGCCTTGGATAGCGCTCGAAAAGCTCCTGGTATTCGGACATGCCGCCCGGCCCATTGCCCATTGCGTGCACATACTCACAGAGGATGAACGGCATCGCACGGCGGCGGGCGTCCAGTTCCGCGTTGTCCAGGACTGGTTCAATTCCCTGGCCGATCAATTCCGTCTCCGCCTGGTTCGCGTACATCCGCGAGTAGACGTCCACGTAGGGGCAGGCCCAGTCCCCCTCGTAGTGGATGGGGCGCGAGGGGTCCCGGTCTTTTGCCCAGCGGGACATTGCCGCCAGGTTCTCCCCGGTGTGCGACTCGTTGCCAAGGGACCACATGATGACGCTCGCGTGGTTCTTGTCGCGCTCCACCGTCCGCCGCATGCGATCCAGGAAGGCGTCGCGCCAAAGGGGATCGTCGCTGGGATTCCGGGCCCACTGCGACCCGTAGAACCCGTGGGTTTCAAGGTCGCACTCGAGGATCACATAGAACCCCAACTCATCGGCAAGCTCGAGGAAGGACGGGTGCGGCGGATAGTGCGAGGTGCGGATGGCGTTGATGTTGTGCTGCTTCATGAGGCGGAGTTCACGTTCCAAGCGCTCCGGTGTGACCACGCGCCCGAGGCGCGGATCGTGTTCGTGCCGGTTGACGCCTCGGATCAGGATCCGTTGCCCGTTCACCTTGAACTGGGCGTCCTCAATGGTGATCGTGCGGAAGCCCACCCGCACGCTTGCGGTCTCCCCTGGCGCCACGACCTCAGCGGAATACAGGCGGGGAGTTTCAGCTGTCCAGGGCTCGACGTCGGGAATGCGGACTTCCGTCCCGGCGGGCACTTCGATCCCCAGTTCCGGCACGCGCACGACGGCGTCAATCGCCTGGCCAGCCCGGGTCGCCTCGACCAGGAGCGTGGCTTCTCCGGAGGTGTGGTCGTATCCGGCGTGCGCGAAGACATCGTCCACGCCGTCGGCGGGACGGGCCTGCAGTGCTACATCGCGGAAGATGCCGGGCAGCCACCACATGTCCTGGTCCTCAAGGTAGCTCGCTGCAGAGAACTGTGCCACCCGAACAGCCAGGACGTTCCGGCCCGGCCGCAGCACCTCCGAAACGTCGAACTCGTGGGTCAGACGACTGCCGCGGGTCGTCCCGAGCAAGGTCCCGTTGAGCCAGACGGTGCCGGCCGAGTCAACCCCATCGAAGCACAGGACAGATGCCGGAAAGAACTCGGGGCCGGCGTCGAAACCCAGCAAATAGTCGCCGATCGGATTCGCGTCGGGAACATAGGGAGGCTCAACCGCGAAGGGGTACTGGACATTGGTGTACCAAGGTGCGCCGTGGCCCTGCATCGGCCAGCTCGAAGGAACCTCTAGTTCCTCCCAGCCCGCAGGCTCGCCGGACGTGCCAAGCTGCCAGCCGTCGGCGGGAACCTGCCGCGCGCCATCCCAGATGCGGAATCGCCACGTGCCGTTGAGCAGTGCCCGTGGGGCATCAGTCTTCAGGCGGGCGCGGGGAGGCTTGGTGTTCCGCGACGGGCCTCTGTCCGCCAGCTCCCCGACGTAACTGGCATTCAGGTCCAGCTCACGCTTCGGGGCAAATGCCAACGTCATTCCAGATGCGGCGGTGGTAGGTTCATCGGCCAAAAGGAGTCCTCGATTCGAAAGTCTGTGAGGCGGCCTCCCTTTGGTGGGAGCGTACCGTCGACGGTTTCGTGAACGTTCACGAAACGCGTCCAGCTTATCGAAATTCCGCCCAGCTGAACAGGGCCCCGGACCCGTGGATTTCCTCCAGCCCGCCCTTGCCGCGCGCCACAAGGGGCATCCCCGCAACGCTAGGCGGAGCCGCGCAACAGGAGTTCATGGCGGATAACGCGCCGCACCTCCGGGGTTCCTGGCTGGATCTCACCGCTGAGGAGGCCGTCCAGGAGTTCGACGGCGGTCCGGCCGACCTCTCGCAGGTCAAGCCCCAGCGTGGAGAGTTCGGGGGTAAGGAGTTCGCCGAGGGGAATGCCGTCCATGCCCAGGACGGCACAATCCGCAGGCACGTTTCGGCCGGCCCGGGCCAATGCCTTGAGTGCCCCGGCCGCCATGAGGTCATTGAAGGCGATGATCGCGTCGATATCGGGAGACCGTTCGAGCAGGGCTTCCACGGCCTCCCTGGCAGCAGCAGCGGAGTCACCGGCGGCCCTTACGACTGAATGGGAACCCGCGGACGGGGTCGACGTTCCCTGGGGAGCATCCGACAGGAGCGCGGCGAATGCCCTGCCCCGGACAGATAACCCTCGGCCCACCGGATCGTCAGTGCTGGCGCTTGCTCCCGCCCCCGGCCAGTCGATGTAGGCAATGTGCCGACGTCCCTGCTGGCGAAGGTAGGCGACAGCAACTGAGGCCGCCCGGGCGTAGTCGAATGCTATGGAGGCACCTGTGAACCCTTCGTCCGCGAAATCCAGTGCCACTAGTGGCCGGCCGGACATCAGGGCCAGCGCGCGGTCTGCGTCAGCGCCTAGATACCCGATAACAGCGTCCACTTGTGGAGCGAGCCGCTCCACGGCATCAAGAGCGCTTCGTCCACCGTGGCCGAAGTCGTCAACCACCACGTGCCAGCCCCTTGCAGTGGCTTGTTCGACGACGCTGGAGGCGAAAGCCGGATAGTACGGATTGCCTAGGTCGGGGATGGCCAGGCCTACCGAAACGTGGGAGCCCTGGACAAGTCCGCGAGCGAAGCGGCTGGGCGTGTAGTTGAGTTCGCGGGCAAGCTCGAGGACGCGTTCCCGCGTTGAAGACTTAATACCAGGCATACCGTTCATGGCCCGCGTCACCGTCTGGCGGGAGACGCCGGCGGCAGCGGCAACGTCAAGGATGGTTGCCGGCTTTGCGGTGCGGACGGCGGGCAAGGATCGGGACGCCTTCGATCCCATGGCATCGGAACTTACGGGCTTTGGACTCATAGACCGCAATTCTAAGTGCCGTCATCCCGGGGAAGGTGCGGTGGAGCCGCGGGTCACGAGACGAGGAGGGACGCGCCCAGCGCCATGCTCAGCCATCCGCGGTATCGGTCAGCAGCAGCAGGCGGCTCAGCCTGGGCATGGGCCGGCCTTCCCGCGGGGCGAGGAGCAGACGGGCCTCCTGTTCTCCTCCGGTGTTGAACGGCATCTCCCACACGCCGTCCGCCCCGGCGGTTACCTCCGCAGCCGTCGGGTGGTCGCCGCCGGAGAGGAGGAAAGGCTCCTCTTCTTCCCCGGGAACCCATTCGACGCGGAGGCTCGTGCCGACCGTCGTCCAGTCGCGCAAGGTGAGCGAGAGCGGCCCCTGGGGACGGAGCCAGCGAGTCCCGTCCGCCGTCAGGCCGCGTTCCGCGCGGGGAACGCTGACGTCGTGGTCGAGTTCAGGCTGCTGCTCCCCGAAGGTGATCGCGTCCACCACCCGGGCTTCAACGGCCGTGGACGCCCTGTCCTGCCCGGCCAGCGCGTCCCGGACCTCATTGACCTCGCTGCCGTCCTGCGCCACGGGCCAGGAGAGCCGGTACCGGGAATCGTGGATCCTGTGCAGGGGTTTCAGGCGGACCCTTTGCCCGTCCGCGGCGAGCATAGAGAGCCCCTCCCCCTCCTCGGGCGCTGCGTCCAGGCCGCCGGCGAGCAGCACCGGGGCATCGGCCATGGGCCGGAGCGGGCCGGAGGCGATGTGGGCTGTTCTGGCCCCGCCCGCCCGGTACTCCAGGCTGTCGTCGGGGATCTCCTCGGCCAGGACGGTCGGGCCGTATTGGATCCATGCCCAGGCGGAGCCGTCAGGGGCGGGGACCAAACATGGCTCACGCTCCAGGCTGAGCCGTATCTCCTCTGTGCCCTCCCAGCGGCGGCGCAGTCGCCACCAGCCCGTGCCGTCGTCGTCGATTCTTTGGCCGTCGCCCAGCGCGGCGGCCGTCCCGCGCGCCCACTGCGGGACACGGATGGCGAGTGTGAACACACGCGGTTCCGGCGCCGTCACCCGCACGCGGGCGGTGCTCCCAACGGGCCAGTCTGAGTCGATGGAGATCTGCACGCCCTGTTCCTCCCAGCTGAGTTCACTGGCGAGGAGCCAGGTGATGCGGAGTTCGTCCCGCTGGCTGACGTACACGTGGGCCCCGTGCTTCGCGTGCGCCTCATAGCCGGAGCCCATGCAGCACCAGAAACCGTCCTGCTCGGGTGAATACACCCGGTAGTGGCCGGGACGGTGCGAGGTGAAGTAGACCAGCCCGCCGTGGTCCGGGTGCTGGGTCGAGAGCACATGGCTGCACTGGGTCACTTCGATGTAGTCCAGATAGTGGTTCTCTCCCCCCAACAGATAGAGCTCGGCTGCGAGCTTGACCATGTTGTAGCTGTTGCAGCTCTCCGGACCCTCACGGCCGAGGAACATCGGGGAGAAGGCGTCCCTGCGGTGGAAGTGCTCCCGTACGCTGTTGCCGCCGACCGCGCTGCTGCGCCTGCCCGCGACGTCGTCAAAGAAGGCCTTGGCCGCCTCGCCGATGCGCGCGGTCCCCTGGTCTTCCGCACCCAGTTCGCGGGCCGCCCTGGCGATGGTTGCGTAGCCGACCACCACGGGGATCTGCGTATTGGCGTGCAGGCCGGCAAGGGAATCCTGGTCCCGCTCCCCGGGCAGGGCCAGCACCCGGGCGATGAGTTCCTCCCGGACGAATCTCTTGGCCAGGTCCAGGTAGCGGGTGTCCCGGCGGAGCAGTGCCAAGCGGGCGAACGCCTCGGTGAGGCCACCGAACTCCGTGACCAGCACCCTCTCCAGGGCCTCTTGGTCCATGCGAGCCATGGTGTCCAGCCACCAGTTCCCCAGATCGTCCAGGAGCCGGTCCGCCGTCGCCGAGGAGACGTTGCAGGCGACGTCGATGAGGCCGGCCAGCGTCTTGTGCAAGTTGTACAGGGGGACCCAGCGGCCGTTGAGCTCGAAGGGCGACGCCGTGATCTCACCGCGGGCGAGCTCGTCCCAGAGCGCTTGCCCGCGGTGGACACCGCCCAAGTAACCCGTGCCGCCGGCCAACTGCGCTTCCCGCAGCACGGAGAGCATGCGTCCAAGCATCTCCCCCAAGCCGCGGTCGCCGTTGCCCGCCACAGCCAGGGCGAGGGCAGAAAGGACGTGACCCGCGGTGTGGCCATCGAGTCCGGAAGCCTCCCAGCCGCCGTAACCCTCCGCAGTAGCCGGCAGGCCGGCCTCGCGGCGGAACGGAGCCAGAAGGCGGTCCGGGTCCAGGCGCAGCAGCGCCTCACGGTTCACCCGCTGGGCATCAGCGAAGCGGCCCTCGCGGAGCCGAAGCTGCTTCAGGGGCCGGTACTCGCGCTTCATGGTTGTCTCGTTTCATGACAATGAAGGTCAAACAGGTACCCCATCGAGGCTGAGACGATGGGGTATCGGCGGCGGTATTCAATGCTCAGCAATTGAGGCAGGGCTTGCTGCCGGCGGCCCTCGCGGTGGCCACTGCGGCGGTAGCGGCTGCGGCCGCAGGCGCCTGGCCGGCCAGTGTGCCGCGAACGGTCGCGAAGGAGTGGGCCGGCAGGCGGAGCACCAACTGGCCTTCGCGTTCCTTCACGGCCAGCGGACGGGGCGCGACGGCGTTGGGATGCGCCGGCGCGTTGAACGCTGCGACGCTGTCTCCGCCGAGCACCAGGGCCTCCACGTGCTCCAACTCGCCGCCGCGCAGATCCAGGACCACCTCGCTCTCGTCCTCCAGCCCAAGATTGGCCACGGAGATGAGCACCTGGCCATCCTTGGTGCTGGCAGACGCAGTAAATGTCGGGAGCCGGGCACCATCCACCTCATGCGAGGCACCGGAGTCCACGTGCGTGTGCAGCACCGCGGCGTCCTGGTGACCGGCGTTCATGGCAAACACATGGAAGGTCGGGGTTTTGACCAGGGCGCCGCTCTCCGGATCGGTGAGCAGCATGGCCTGCAGGACGTTGACCGTTTGGGCGATGTTGGCCATCACCAGGCGGTCCGCGTGGCGGTGGAAGGAGTCGAAGTGGATGGCCGCCACCAGGGCATCACGAACGGTGTTCTGCTGGTAAAGGAAGCCAGGGTTGGTGCCGGGTTCCACATCCCACCAGGTGCCCCACTCATCCAGGACCAGGCCCACCGCCTTGTGCGGGTCGTAGACGTCCATCATGGTGGAGTGGGCGCTCAGCAGAGTCTCAATATAGTAGGCCGCCTTGACGGTCTTCCAGTACTCTTCCTCGGTGAATTCAGTGGCAGAGCCCTTCGCATCCCAGTGGCCGGACATGGTGTAGTAGTGCAGGGAGATGCCCTGGTACGGGAACGGCTTGCGATCCGCACCGCCCTTGTCCGGCAGCGCCTCCATCAGTGCCTTGGTCCAGGCCACGTCATCCGCGTTGGCACCGGCTGCGATCCGGTACACCTCGTTGCCGTTGTGGGAACGGACGAACGTGCTGTACTGCCGGGCAACATCTGCATAGGCCTCCGCACGGAAGTGGCCTCCGCACCCCCACGGCTCGTTGCCGATGCCGAAGAAGGGAACCTTCCAGGGCTCGTCCTGGCCGTTCTGCCGGCGGAGTGCCGCCATGGGTGAATCATCGGCGCGGGTGAGGTATTCGATCCACTCGCTCATCTCCTGGACCGTGCCGGAACCCACATTGCCGTTGACGTAAGCGTCCGCCCCGAGCATCTCGCAGAGATCCATGAACTCATGAGTGCCGAAGGAGTTGTCCTCCACAACGTCGCCCCAGTGGGAGTTGACCATGCGCGGGCGCTGCTCCCGCGGGCCGACGCCGTCACGCCAGTGGTATTCGTCGGCGAAGCAACCGCCCGGCCAGCGCAGATTGGGGATGCGAAGCTCGCGCAGAGCCCCCACGACGTCGTTGCGGATCCCCCGGGTATTGGGGATCTCGCTGTTCTCCCCCACCCAGAAACCGCCATAGATACAACGGCCAAGGTGTTCAGCGAAATGGCCGTAGATGTGGCGGCTGATGGTGGGGCCAGCGATGTCCAGATTGACGACGAGCCGGGGCGAAGATGCCATGTTCAAGATTCTCCAAAGTCTTTGAGTAGATTCAGCTGGTTGATTCCCGGACGATGAGCCGGAAGGGGGCCACGAGCTCGCGCCCGGGGCGGGGAGAACGGTCTTTGATCCGTTCGGTGAGAAGAGTGAGCGCCGTGCCGACCATCCAGTCATGGTCCGGGGCGATGGTCGAAAGTGAGGAACGGAGAATTCCGCCTGCTGGATATCGTCGGAGCCGACGACCTTCACGTCCTCGGGGACACGGAGCCCTGCGTCCCTGAGGCCGCGGATGACGCTCTCTTCAACTGTCTGGAGCTCGGTTTCCGGATGTCCGTACTGCCGTCATGACTTACCTCCAATTTCTCCTCCGATCCGGCAACCCTCGACAAATGGAAGCGCCGAGAGCCTTGCTTTTTGTGTTAGCGCTAACATAATCTATGTCAGCGTCTTACGGTTCTGCCTGGCCCCCTCCCCTCCTGCTTCGTCAAGGACACACCATGACTATCACCCTGGAACCCACCCCAAGCCTGCACCTCGTAGCCGGCAGCGCCGCCGAACTATCCATCCGGCTGGCAGAGGCCTTCGAGGCCCTCCTCCCCACAGCTATGGCCCTGGGAGACCACGGCATCCTGGTCACCCGCCTGAACGACCGCGAATACCTCGTGGCGCTGGATCCCTCAGTCCCCTTCGGCACCACCATCGAGCGTTGCGCCTGGGATCGCCCCGGGTCAAAATGAGCCGGTCGAAAGCACCCTGGCGATACGGGACGCCTAGCTGCTCGGGGCACCGATGGACCATGGAGTGCGCAGCGCACGCTCTGTGAGCAGCCGCCGCTCGCCGACGATGGTCACCTCAGCCGCCACAGCGGCCTCGGCTGCCGACGGACCGGCGATGAGGTGCAGCGGGCCGGGGTCGACTCCGAGCGCCCCGTATTCGCCGGTGACCGCGAGCCGGGCAGCGTCTACGTGGAAGGAGACCGTGCGCGATTCACCGGACCCGATCCGGATCCGGGCGTACCCGATGAGTTGTACCGCCGGGCGAACCACCGGCGCCGACGGGAAGGCCGCGTAGAGCTGGACGACCTCTACGGTGTCATCGCCGTCGTTGCGTATTGTCACGGCCGCGTCGAGCGAGCCGTCAGTGCTGAGGGTCGCTGCGGCGGTGATTGTTTCGTACGTGATAGCGCCCCGGGTGAGTCCGAAGCCGAACGGGTACAGCGGTGTGTTGTCCAGGGCGGTGATCCCCGGGTTCCAGAGCCCGAGCGCCGGCTGCAGGTACGTCGTCGAGGCGTACGGATGCCGCGGGATCTGCACGGGCAGGCGTCCTGTTGCCGGAACGCGACCGGAGAGCACTCCGGCAACCGCGGCGGCGCCGTCGGCTCCGGGGAAGAACGCCTGGACGATGGCACGGGCCTTCCCGTAGGCGCCAAGGGCGTACGGACGACCGGACAACACGACCAGGATAGTCGGCACGCCCGTGTCGAGGACTGCGGTGACGAGCGTATCCTGCCCTCCGGGCAAGCGAAGGTCCGTGGCGTCGCAGCCTTCGCCTGAGGTACCGTCGCCGAACAACCCGGCAATGTCTCCGACCACCACGACCGCCACGTCGCTGTCGCGAGCGAGCGCAACAGCGGCGGAGACGGCGTCGGAATCAGCGGAAGTGATTTCACCACCGGCCTCGAACCGCACCCGGTCCGCTCCGAACTCCTCGCGGATAGCGGTAAGCATTGTCGGAATCTTGATGCCGAGGTCGTGCCCGGGGTGTTTCGAAAGCACATGGTTGGGGAACGCATAGCATCCGACGAGGCTGCGGAATTGGTCCGCCGCCGGGCCGAGGACCGCGATGGTCTCGGAACTGAGAAGCTCCAGCGCATCCTCGTCGCGCAGCAGCACAACCGACTCCTCGGCGATCCGCGCGGAGATCTTCCGATTGTGGCTGCTGTCGAGATCGACGTTTTCGGCATCGACCGGGACAGGCGGCGCGTCATCGAAGAGTCCCGCCTCGAACTTGTGCCGGAGGTGGCGCTGCACGGAGCGGTCGAGGTCGCGCTCGTCGACGACGCCCTCCCGGATCAGGCGTGGCAACTCGCCGTACGCCGCTGTCTGCGGAAGTTCGACGTCGACTCCTGCGCGCAGGGCCAGCCGGCCCGCGTCAGCGGTGTCGACAGCGACGTGATGCATCGCAGAGAGGAACGGCACGGCCCAGTAGTCGGCGACCACCGTGCCCTCGAAGCCCCAACGATCGCGCAGCAAGGTCGTCAGCAGGTGCCGGTTTGAGCTGCTTGGCACCCCGTCGATATCTGTATAGGACGTCATGACACTGCGGGCACCGCCTTGCCGCAGTGCGGCCTCAAATGGAGGCAGCACGGTGTCGGCGAACTCGCGCGCACCCATGCTGACGGGGCCGTGGTTGCGGGCACCGCGGGATGCCGCGTACCCGGCAAAGTGCTTCAACGTCGAAATAATCCCTGTGCTCTCCAGTCCCGCGACATACGCGGCACCAAGCTGCGAAACGACGTAGGGGTCTTCGCCGAGGGTCTCCTCAACGCGGCCCCAGCGGTAGTCCTTCACCACATCGACCACGGGGGCGAGTCCCTGGTGGATGCCGAGAGCGCGCATGTCGGAGCCGATCGCTTCCGCCATCTGGCGGACCAGTTCCTCATCGAACGTCGCTGCCCAGGCGAGTGGCGTCGGAAAGGCGGTCGCGCCGTAGGCCGCAAGACCGGTGAGGCACTCTTCGTGTGCGATGGCCGGAATGCCGAGGCGGTTGCCGGCAACGACCCGCTCCTGCAGCTCGCGTAGGCGGCGCACGCCCTCGGCGACGGTGACCGGTTCCGTGCCGAAGACGCGAGTGAGCTGGCCGAGCCCGCCTTCAAAGGGATCGGCGTCCGCCCCGGGACCGCCCTCCAGTTTTGGCGCGAAGTCGTCTGCCGAATCGGTAAGCCAGACGGATCCGAGTTGGGCCGCCTTCTCTTCAAGGGTCAGCTCGGCGGTGAGCAAGCGCGCGCGTTCCTCCGCAGGGAGCGATCGATCCCGCCAGCCCCGCTGGTTGCCGGTATCCGTCAGACCGGTCTCGGGCAGTGCGGCTGTGCTGGAAATGTCGTGCAGCATCAGCCTTTGAACGCCCCATCCATAATCCCCGACACCATGCGCCGGCCGACAAAAAAGAACACGATCAGCAAGGGCAGCGTAGCCAGGAACGAGCCGCCCATGGCCAGAGCCACATCAACCGTCCGGTTGGCCTGGAGTTGCTTGAGTGCGATCTGCACGGTGAACAACTCCGGCGATTTCAGGACAATGAACGGCCACATGAAGTCGTTCCAAACCCCTGTGAACGTAATCAGTCCGAGCACGAACGCGGCCGGACGCACTACCGGGAATGCGATCGCCCAGAACATCTGCCACGAATTGGCACCGTCAATGCGGGCGGACTGAATGAGCTCGTCGCTGACGGTGGTCGCCATGTGTTGGCGCATCCAGAAGATACCGAACGCACTGGCAAGCCCGGGGACGATGATTGCTTGCAGCGTGTCAACCCAGTCAAGTCCCGAAATGATCAGGTACTGCGGGATCACGCTGAGCTGCGCAGGGACGGTCATCGTCAACAGAACAATGAGGAACAACACATTCCGGCCGGGGAACTGAAGCTTGGCGAACGCGAAGCCTGCCATCGCGCACATGACGGCGGAGACGACGGCGATCGTGAGCGAGACGAAGACGCTGTTCATCAGCGAAGCGAAGAACGGGACGGTGTCGAACACCTTCGCGGCGACGTCGAAGAACTGCGTGCCCGGGTACATTCGCGGCGGGATCGAGGTCACGGCTGTGGCTCCCGCAGACGCAATGACGAACATGTAATACAGCGGGAACACCGACACGACGACGGCGAGCGCGAGGAACACGTACACGCGCCGACTGACTCTGCCGCCTTTGCCGCGGCGCTTGGGGCGGCGGCCCGGCTTCACTCCGCGTGCGGCCACCCGCTGCGGGATGACCTCATCGATTACGTCGGACATCAGCGGGCCTTTCGCGTACGTGTGGACAGGAAGAAGTTGAGGAGCGATACGAGAACGACGATCACGAACAGGACGACGCCGATCGCGGAACCGTAACCGAACTTGAACAGGCCGAAACCCTGCTCGTAAAGAAAGAGGGACAGGGTCTGGCACTGTCGGCCCGCGCCGCACGTGAGGCCCGATTCGGGCGATACGAGAAGCGGCTCCGTGAAGATTTGCAGCCCGCCGATGGTCGACATGATGACGCTGAAGACGATGATGGGGCGCAGCGACGGGATCGTCAGGTGGCGGAACTGCTGCCAGCTCGAGGCGCCGTCCACGGAAGCCGCCTCGAACATCTCCCGGGGCATCGACTGCAAACCAGCCAGGTAAAGCAGCGTGTTGTACCCGAACCAGCGCCACATGACCATCGCGGAGATGAGGATCCAGGAGCCGTAGTTGCTCGCAAGGAAGTTCACCGACGGGAGCCCGAACAGCCCCAGGACCCAGTTGATGAAGCCGAAGTTCTTGTCGAAGATCTGGGCGAATACGATCGCGGTCGCTGCGACGGAGGTGATGTACGGGACCAGCAGCGCCATGCGAAAGAAGTTCGCCCAGCGCAGACGCGCATGGTTGAGCAGGTGCGCGAGAAAGAGCGCGAGAAGCAGTTGCGGGATCGTCGAGATCAGGAAGATTCCGAACGTGTTCAGGAGCGCATTCCAGAACCGTCCGTCGGCGAAGAGCAACTCAAAGTTCCTGAGGCCGACGAAGGTCTGCTTTCCAATGGGATTCCAGTCGAACAGCGAGACGTAGAAGGTGAAGAGCAGGGGGAAAAGTCCGAAGACGATGAAGATGATGAAGAAAGGCGCAACGTACGCGTAGGGAGCGAGCCGCTCGGAGAGCGAGTTGCGGATCCGCGTAGCCTTCTGAATCGGGCCTTTGCGCTGATTGCGGGAGAGAGTGGCTGTCGCCGTTGACACAGGGGTACCTCCGTCGAAGGGGTGGCCCGGCGCTGTCCACGCCGGGCCACCCGGGTGGGTGGGACGGTCAGCCGCCGATGGCCTGCTTGGCCGTGTGGAGGGCGGTCGCCCAGGCTTTATCGGAGGTGACGCCGCCGGCTTCCAGCTGGACGAGGGTGTTGAGGAGCGCACCGTTGATCGGAGTCGTGTCGGGGCCGTTATAGAACGACGGGAACTTCTGGACGGAGGTGGCCATGACCTTGCCGATCTTCGAGTCTCCGAAGAACGGGTCGGTGTAGTCGAGGACTGACTGGCTTGCAACGGCTGAGGTCGCCGCCGGGAAGGTGCCCGACTGCGTGAAGTGGTCCGTTTGGCCTTCGGCCGACATCATCGTCTTGATGTAGTTCCAGGCAGCCTCGGGGTGCTCGGCGCGGGCCGGGATGGCAATAACGCTGCCACCCCAGTTGCCGCCGACGCCGGGCACGCTGGCGATGCGCCACTTGCCTGCGGTGTTGGGGGCGTCAGTCTTGATGCCCTTGAGCATCCATGAGGGAGCGATGGTGACGGCGAAGGCACCGTTCGCGCGGCCTGGACCCCAACCCGAGGACCACGCCGCAATACCCGCACTGATGCCGGCGTCATGGGTTTTGACGGCGACATCGAATGCGTCTTTCACCTGGGGGTTCGTATCGTAGACAAGCTTGCCGTCGGGCGAATAGTACTTCTCGCTGACTTGGTTGACGGTCGAGAAGAAGACGCTGGTCTCAATATTGTCGACGAACGGCTTACCGGTGGCGGCCGTGTACTTCCGGCCCATTGCGATGAACGAGGGCCAGTCCTTCCACATGGCAGCGACCTCGTCGGGCTTTGTCGGCAGACCGGCCTTCTCGAAGAGATCGGCACGGTACGCGAAGCCCAGTCCTCCGACGTCCGTCGGGATGCCGATGACGGAGCCGTCCGGCGCGGTCGCGGCACCGGCGGCCCAGCCGAGGTAGTCGTGGCCGATGTTGTCGCCGCCGAGGGTGCGCAGGTCAAGGAAGTTGGAGCTGTTCTCGACGAACTTGGGCAAGTCGTCATTCTGGATCATGACAAGGTCGGGGACCTTGCCCCCGGCCAGCGCGGCGGTGAGGGCGGTGGCAGTCTCAGTCGTGCTGCCCACCTCAGTCAGCTTCACCTTCGCGCCGGGCACTTTCTTGGCGTACTCATTGACGCTGTCCTTCGCGTTGATCCCGGTGAAGGACCAGAAGGAAACCTCGGCATTCGGATCAGCCGATTTGGCGCCGCCGCCGGACGACGAGCATCCGGTCAGAGCGACGGCAAGGGCTGCTGCAGTGGCGACTATCGCCGTCAAGCTTCTTTTCACGACAATTCCTCTTCGTCGGGGACTTGCAAGGGATCTCAGAGCCTTCGGGCTCCGGGTGAGAGAACGATCTCTGGCGACAACCGTAGTCTGCCGTTCAGCGCCACGCAATAGCAATTCATGCCAATAGTTACTTCACCGGAGTATCGATCTCTATACTCGTAGGCAACAGAGATTGGCCAATGGGACGGGTTCCGCTGACGGGATATCGTTCTCGTGGGGACCTGGAGATCGAAGTCTGGAGCCCTGGTCTCGCGTCGAGGACCGACGCCGATCGTCGACGACCCTCAGAAGGATGCACAATGCCAAGACCCACCCTGGTGGACGTTGCCAAGATTGCGGGCGTGTCCCGCGCCACGGCTGCGCGGGTACTCGCCGGCGAGACGAAGGTCGACGCCAGGATGGCAGCCGCTGTCGAGCGCGCCGCCAAGGAGCTGGGCTATGAGGCCAACAGCGCCGCTCGTGTGCTGCGAGGCGGACGCGCCGGGGCGATTGCGCTCATTGTCGCCTTCAACGAGCTGGACAGCCTGACAGGCACGTTCTTCACGTCGGTGCTCAAGGGCGCTGCGAAGGGCCTTTACGCCGGCGAGGTCCAACCCGTCCTGCTGCCGGCCGACCACGAAGATGCCGACCGCATCCCACGGTTTCTGCGCTCGGGGGCGATCGACGGTGCGATCGTCATCCTTCAGCACGAGATCACCCATCTCGCGCAGGCGCTCGTCGACTCCCCCGTGCCGATCGCGTGGGTTGGGCGCCCCCGCGTCGCTCTCGCTCCCGACGCGATCGTCGTCGACTCCGACAATTATGGAGGCGGCAGGCTCGCCGCGCGGGCGCTGGTCGACGCCGGACGCCGACGGCTGGGCATCATCGCGGGCCCAAGCGATATGGAGCCAGCCCGCGACCGCATCAGGGGCTGGCGCGACGAGCTCGCGCAGCTCGGCATCAACGACAGCCCGATCGTGCATGGCGAGTTCACCCTTGTGAGCGGTTCGGCCGCGATGGCGCGCCTCCTCAAGCGACACCCGGACCTCGACGGCGTCTTCGCGTCCTCCGACCTGATGGCGAGCGGAGCGATTCGGGTCCTCCAGGCCGCCGGTCGCGATGTCCCGTCCGACGTCGCCGTGATCGGCTTCGACGACGTCGCCATCGCGACCACCATGGATCCAACACTCACGACGGTTCGACAGCCGCTGGAGGATATGGGCCGGGTCGCCGCAGAAACCATCCTCGCGGTCCTGCAAGGGCGCGACGTCGACCGGCAGCCCATTCTTGACACCACCCTTGTCCAGCGAGAGTCGGCATGAACACTTTTGTGACAGCCACCGAAGCCCCCTCTTGGGAAGAGGGACTCATCGTTGGCAGCGGGCGGATCGGCGCCGTCGCGTACGGTCCGGCCGACGCGATCACGATTTCCCTCGCGCACGAGCGCTATTTCCTCCCGGTGAACCCGCGACCCGACGCACCCGACCTCACTCCTGTGAGGGAGCGGCTGCGGGACGCGCTACTCTCCGGCGATGCCGACGTCGCAAGCGAAGCGCTCGGCGACGGAGTCCGCGCAAGCGGGTACGACGACGGCCTGATCTGGACCGATCCGCTCGGTCTCTGCGCGACACTCACCATCCGCACCCCCGGCGGCGTCGCCGAGTCGCAGCGGACCATCGATCCGCTTCTTGGCGAGGTCGCGGTTGAGTGGACCGATCTCGAACTCAGGCGGCACGCGCTCCGGCTCATCGCCCCGCACGGTGGCGAGTATGTCCTGCTTGCGCTCGAATCGGAACCCGAGAGCACAAGCATCATCGAGCTCGGCCTGGGCGCCGGCGCGCCAGCGTCCTTTGACACCGGGGTTCCCGACGCTTCCGCCGCGGTCAGCGCCAGTGTCGACGGCGGGGCCCGCGGCTTGCTGGTGGCCGACGCGGGCGACGGATCGACTGCGGTCCGGGCCGCCGTCACGGCGGTGACCGGAACGCAGTGGCAGGTCGATGGGGACGTCACGCGCTCCAGCGTCCAAACGGGGCCCGGAGCGTCGCGGCTGGTCCGGGTGGACCTCACGCTGCCGAGCAACGGGCACAGCGTTGAAGCGGCCTGCGTCGTGCCGGCGTCGTGGGACACAGTCCGCAGCGAGCAGCGGCAAGCGCGTTGCCCCCTCACCGGCGCATCGCTGCTGGATCTGCAGGGCACCTCGTCCGCGTCACGAACCGAAGACCTTTGGGCGGCGGCCCGCGCCGGCGACGACGGCGCGCGCCGCGGCGTGATCGAGGCAGCGTATTTGAGCGGCCGGGCAAACATCATCGCCTCCACCGGCGAGCTGCCACCAACCCTGCAGGGCGTCTGGCAGGGCACCTGGCGCCCCGCCTGGTCGGCCGACTACACCCTGAACGGCAACGTGCAGAACGGCGCCATGGCCGGCATGACTCCCACGGGCACCCCGGAGCTTGCCCTGTCGCTCCTGAACCTCGTGCTCCCCCACCTTGACGACTACCGCGATAACGCACGCCTCGTCTTCGGCGCCGAGGGCATGCTGTTACCCTCACGGATGTCGACGCACGGCCGCGCCGACCATTTCGCCGAGCAATACCCCCACCTGTTCTGGACCGGGTGCGGCGGCTGGGTTCTGCGGATCGTAGCCGATGTGGTCGCCACCACCGGCGACCGATCGATCGTCGATGACAGAGTGTGGGAACTTGCCGAAGGAGTCCTCCGTTTTGCCGAGACCGCATTGCTTGAGGTCGACGGCGTCCGCAGAATTGTTCCTTCCTATTCACCCGAGAACACACCGGAAGGCGCCCGGGTCCCCCTCGCGACGGATGCGACGATCGATGGTGCCATTCTCCGTGATGCCGCACGGGCGACGGCGCTACTCGGCCGGGCCCGCGGCGACGACTCCCTGGATGAACGATGGTCACGTGTCCTACGCGATCTGCAGCCCTATCGCGTCGCGGCAGACGGCACTCTCGCCGAGTGGCTCGACCCCCAGTGGAGTGAGAACATCGCGCACCGGCATGCCTCCCAGCTTTACCCGCTGTGGTACGAGATTGATCCGGCCTTCGACGGCGACGGCGAGGAGGCGACGCGATTGCGTGCGGCCGCCTCTGCGACCGTGAGGAACAAGATCGCGTGGCGTGCTGAGGCGCCCACCGCGCCGCCTGGACGGATGGAGATGGCATTCGGCCTCGTCCAAGTCGGGATGGCCGCTGCGGCGCTCGGGGATGCAGCGGCGGCCGAAACCTGCGTCAACTGGCTCGCGGTTGAGCACTGGAGCCCGGCCCTGACAACAACGC
This sequence comes from Arthrobacter sp. TE26545, assembly GCF_056279005.1. Next base: position 1,745,369 of record NZ_JBWBQM010000001.1, on the reverse strand, counting down.
ACGATGCGGGCAGGATTTTCAACCTGGACGCCAGCGGAGGCCTTCCAGGCCTCGTTGCCTCGATGTTGCTCGGGTCCAGCACCGACTCGCTGTCAGTGCTGCCGGCCCTGCCCGCCACATGGCCGCGCGGCAGCGTGACGGGACTTCGCGCACGCGGGGGCCTCGCCGTAGACCGGCTTGACTGGGAGCCGCAGGGAGCCTCCTTCACGGTGCGTCGCCTTCCTGGAGCCGGGTGGCTGGCACCGTCGGCGGGGACGCGGATGCGGCTCCCCCGCGCCGCGGCAATCCGCGTTGACGGCGAGCCGCTGACGGGCACACAGCTCGACATCGGCGAGCGGCCCGTTCGCGTCGAGCTGGAGTGGCTGCGCGACTAGGTCAGAAATCGATCTCTTGCTTTACTCGCACGGCGATTGACGGTATGAATGTCTCTATGCCATCCTCCCGGGTGATCCATCTCACCACCGATAACGTGTCCGTTCTCCTCACTCAGACGGCAGGTGCGCTGCCTGTGATTGCGCACTGGGGCCCTCGGATCCACGCGAGTGACCGCGACCTCATCGAATACGCCAGAACCGGCGTCCGCACCGGGATTGGCGGGCAATCTGACGTCCCATACGAGCCCGGCATCCTGCCCGAGCACTCGCATGGGTGGGGCGGCCTTCCTGGCATCAGGGCCCATCGCGCGGGCGCCGCATGGTCACCGCGGCTGGATGTGGTTTCGGTCGCCGTGGACGGTGAAACGCTCGCCGAGGGTGGCGTGGCTCAGCGGGAGGGTGGTCTCGTAAGCATCGATGCGAACGACGAGTGGGCCGGAATCGGCGTCAAGCTAGAGATCGATCTCTCTGCCTCCGGACTGCTTCGGACACGGGTGAGCGTGCGCAATGACAGCGATGCACACGGACACCTCGAAATAGTCGGCGTGAACCCAGCCCTGCGCGTGCCGAGCGATGCGCGCGAAATACTGGATTTTTCGGGCCGCTGGGCCACCGAGAAGATCCCGCAGCGTCACCCCGTCGTCTTCGGGACCCACACGCGCGAGTCCCGCCGCGGCCGCACCGGCCTGGACGCAACAACAGTCGTCGCCATCGGGACGCCGGGCTTCGACGCGGGCGCCGGCCGTGTGTGGCTCTGCCACGTCGGCATCGGCGGTAACCACGAGCACGCCGTCGAGCGGAGTGACGGGCATTTGGCCTTCCGCGGCGGCGAACTCCTCTTGCCCGGTGAAGTGCGCCTGGCAAGCGGTGAGAGCTACGTGTCCCCCTGGGTTTACGGCAGCTTCGGGACGGGTCTGGACGACGCCGCCGCCCGCTACCACGGCTTCTTGCGGGAGCGCTCACGTTCTTCGCGTCGTCCACGCCCTGTCACGCTCAACGTATGGGAGGCGGTGTACTTCGACCACGACTTCGGCACCCTGGCAGAGCTCGCGACGCGCGCTGCCGGCCTCGGAGTCGAGCGCTTCGTGCTCGACGACGGCTGGTTCCTGGGCCGAAGGGACGACACCGCCGGTTTGGGCGATTGGACCCCGGACCCGGTGGTGTGGCCGGACGGTCTCGGCCCGCTCGCGGAGCACGTCCGTGGCCTCGGGATGGAATTCGGCCTGTGGGTCGAGCCCGAGATGATCAATGAGGACTCCGACCTCGCCCGCGCGCACCCCGACTGGATCCTCAAGGCGCGTGCGGAACTGCCGCCACGTTTCCGCTACCAGCAGGTGCTCGACCTGAGCAATCCGGAGGCTTTTGCGCATATTCTCGGGGTTCTCGATGGCCTGGTGACAAACAACGGCGTGACCTACCTCAAGTGGGACCATAACCGCGACCTGATCGACGCGGGCAACCCTACGACGGGAGCGCCCGCCGTGCACGATCAAACCCTCGCCCTGTACGAGCTGATCGATGAGCTGCGCCAGCGACACCCCGGGCTCGAGATCGAAAGTTGCGCGTCGGGAGGCGGACGCGTCGACCTCGGGATCCTCGAGCGCACCGACCGCGTGCATACCTCCGACAATCATGACCCCCTCGACCGCTCCCGGATGCTCCGCTGGACCGGACTCCTCGTCCCGCCCGAGATGCTCGGCTCTCACGTTGCCTCACCCGTTTCCTCCGTCACGGGGCGCACCAGTGATCTGCACACCCGCTGCGCGATCGCGTTTCTCGGTCATTTCGGCATCGAGTGGGACATCCGAGAGCTGGAAGATGCGGAGGCGGCCATCCTTTCGGGCTGGATCTCCGCGTATCAGGAGCATCGGGAACTCATCAGCACCGGCCGCGTCGTCGCCGATGGCGACTTTGACCCTGGTGCGCCGGCCCTGCGCGGTGTCGTGGCCACGGACGGCTCGGAGGCGATCTACACCATCGTGACGCCGCAGCTGTCCGCGGATTCGCGCCGTCGAGTCCGCCTGCCAGGGCTTTTGGCGGAGGCGCGGTACCGCGTCGAGTCCGTTCGACCCGACTCGCTCGGCCCCTGGTGGCTGAGTCCGTACTGGCTGGACCAGACCGCCGGTCTCGACTCCGATGCCGAGGCGCCGTCCTACTCGGGGAGCCTTCTCCGGGAGGCGGGTCTCGACCTGCCCACCTCACTCCCGGACCGGGTGCTTGTGCTACGACTGGTCCGCGTCGATGCCTGAACGTCCGCCACGCCTCCGGGTCAGGGCAGCGGAGGCGGGCGGCCGAATCACCGCCGGCTCGCTCCCTCGCGACGGTACGCGGCGTCCCGGAAAGTAGTGCCTTGTGTCGAAAATGGTGCGCAGCGGGAAGCGGGGCGCCCTCCAACAGCTTCTGCGAAGGACACCCCGCTGGGTCCGGCTACTGCTTGTTCAGCCACTCTACGAAACGGGTGTCGAAAATGGTCGCTTCGATCTTCCTTCCATTAGTGGCATTCAGGAATGCGATGTTGCGTCCACCAGCTACGAGCGGCTACGAACGCAGTCTGTGGCACCTTTAGGGAAACTACTTCCATCCGCGTCCGGTTCCGCGGACCTCAGCTCAGCCACTCCTTCAGCGAAATGTTCCCAATGCGGGCGTCCCCGAGGGGAACGATGCTCGTCTCTTCGATCGGCATACCGAAGTAGCCAGCCTCAATATCAATGACCACTGCGCGCGGATCATTGTGAGCAGCGAGAACCCGGGCCACGAATTCGTTAATTCCTGCGCGCTCAGGGCCTGCTATCTCAACGACACCGTTAGTCGCGGGTTCGACTGCAGTCTCCGCGACGATGCGAGCGACGTCCGCTGCAGCCATCGGTTGCATCAGGTGACTAGTCACATAAACCGATCCGTCCCGCGTGCCGGCGTCAGCAATCATCGGGATGAACTCGAAGAACTGAGTGGCGCGCAGCAGGGTGTACGGCACTCCGCCTTCCCTAATGGCTTTCTCCTGCGCAGTTTTACCGGCAAAGTAGCCGATAGCCCCGATACGGTCGGTTCCGACTACCGATAGCGCCACATGATGCCGCACACCGGCCTTTTTCTCAGCGGCAAGAAGGTTGCGGGATGAGGCGGAGAAGAAGGGGACGACCACCTTCTCATCGAAATCGGCAGTGTTCGTCAGGTCGACAACGACATCGGCCCCCGCCATCGCCTCATCCAGCCCCAGGCCAGTCACCGAATCCACTCCGGTAGACGGGGACGCCGGGATCGCCTCATGGCCCTGGCTCCTCAGGAGTTCCACAACCTGCCTGCCGATCAGGCCAGTTCCGCCGAAAACTACGATCTTCATGATCTTCCTTCCGATAAGTGGCGTATAGGAATGCGGTGGCATTCCGTCCACCAGCTATGACCGGTTACCGAATCAACTTGTGACAGCCGTTGAAGATCGCGCTTTGGTTCAACGCCGAACGTCGTAAAGCCGGCGAGCCCGTCTGGGCCAACTCTCCGAACCACTGGCCGGGCCGTGGGGCGGCGCGCGGATCGCCCAAAGCAAGCCATGAAAACGGCGGTCGGGGCCCTCTCCTACCCGCGGGGACCTCGCCAGACCCGGCTGGTCTCAGACATCATCCACGCTAGGTGGGCCAACCAGCTTAACACCGGAGAGCTTGTCGGGGTTCATGGTCCACAACAGCCGGTCAATACCATCGGCAGAGGCCGTGACCGTCACGACGGCGAATACGACACCATCCCGTGCCAGTCGTGCCGAAGGCCTACCGTTAGCCATGAAGAGGTCGGTATCGACCCCAGCCCAGAAGCGTGACGCGAACGCCCTGTAGTACTTCGCGACCCGTTCCCTTCCGACAACAGGGAACTTGGAAGCCCGAACCTTACCGCCGCCGTCTGAGTAGCTGACGACGTCCGCGGCGAACAGTTCCTCCAATGCAGCGAGGTCCCCGGTTCGTGCAGCAGTCAGGAATGCTTCCAGCAGACGCTGCTGCTCGCCCACGCTCACCGCCACGCGCTTCTCGCCAGCAAGGCGTTTGCGCGCCCTGCTCACCAACTGGCGCGCGTTCGTTTGGGTCTGTTGGATGATCTCCGCGATATCTTCGTATGGGTAATCGAACGCCTGCCGCAACACATAGGCGGCCCGTTCGGTCGGCGACAGCTTCTCCAGTATCAGCAACACGGCAAACTCGAGCGCTTCACCATGCAGTGCGCCTAGTTCAGGGTCGGCGCTTGTGTCCACCGGCTCCGGTAGCCACGGACCGACATACATCTCACGACGAACTCGTGCCGACTGCCCAGCGTTGATGGCGAGACGGGTGGCGGTGGTCGCCAGGAATGCCGGTGCGTTCCGAACCGTGCTGCGATCGTAAGTCTGCCAACGAATCCACGTCTCCTGCACGATGTCCTCCGCCTCGCTGACACTGCCGAGCATGCGGTAGGCGATCCCAAACAATCGGGGACGGACATCCGCGAATACCGCCGATGCGGTTTCTAATTCGGCGGCTGACCCGGAGGCGGCATCCATGCGCCAATGGTACTGCCCTATCGGGTGGAGCACTGGCGCCGGTTTATGGCCCAAACATTCCATTCGCTCGAGAGCCGCAGCATGTCCTCCGGCACCTTCACCAACTAAGGCCGAACAGCCCTCACGTTTGTGACTGCCGGCGCATCCCAGTCGATGTGATGGCGATAGACCCAGTCGAAGTTGTCGGCCGCCTTCCGGGCGAGTGAGCGGAAGACGGCCTTCAACACGAGGTCTTCGAAGACTCTCTTGAATTGGCCGCGGACCTTCGGGGCGGCGTTCCGGCGGCCCCATTCGACCACCAGTTCCGCCCGGTTCCGGCGTTCATTCTCGTAGCGGGACAAGGCGCCGGGGATATCGTCGGTGGAGATGCCCCGGAGCGATCGCCCGAGCACGACGGCGTCTTCGATGGCCATGGAAGCACCCTGCCCGGACGACGGCGATGCAGCGTGGGCAGCGTCTCCCACAAGGACCAGGCCGCCCCGATGCCAGCGGGGAATGCTCGGAAAGTCAGAGGTGGCGTACGGCCGGATAATGCCGTCAGTAGCCGCGATGATCTTAGCCATCGGAGTGCGGTCCCCTGCTACGAGCTGTATCAGCCAGGACTTGCGGGCGCCGTGGTCAAGCGTGGCCGGATCCTCCGATAACCGCTGCAGTGGATTGGCGAACCACCAGATCCTGCCTTCCGGATCCTGCATGTAGCAATAGAAGCAGCGCTTCCCGAAGACCATCTTCATGCGCCCTGGTTCGACGTCCAGGAGCTCCGCCGGGAGCAAACCGGCTTCGACGATCCCGCCGGTGTTGAGCAGCGGGATATTGCGGGGAGCCGGGGACGAGGGATCGATCAGCGGCCGCACGGCCGAGCGGAGGCCGTCGGCGCCCACCACCAAGTCTCCACGCGCGGAGGTGCCGTCCGCGAAAACGGCCGTGACGCCGTCGGGCGCTTCCTTCACCGCAGCGAGCCGCTTGCCGTACTCGATGCGGATCCCGCTGCGGCCGGCTGCCTCGCGGAACATGCCATACAGCTCGGAACGCGTCATGGTGCGCGCGGTGGTGCCGTCAGGGAGGGATCCGCCGTAGTCAAAGTCGATGAGGTGTTTCCCGGTGCTGCCCAGGTACATGGACATCCGTGGGGTGCTGAAGCCCAGATCGGCGGCTGCGCCTTTGAGCCCGAGCGTTTCCAGGGCATCGAAGCCGTTGACGGCCACCGTGAGGAAGCCACCGACGCCGTCCGAGGGCTCAGGGTAGGCCTCGAACACGGTGGCGTGATGGCCGGCTTTCTGCAACGAGATCGCGGTGGCGAGTCCGGCTATTCCGGATCCGATGACTAGACAGTTCAGCACGGTCGGCTCCCTTGAGATTTATTTCGTTCGGTTAAAAGAAATATATGGAGAACGCCGCGCGTCGTCAACCCTTTCGGCGAGACGAAATAATTTGCTAGCCTCGGAGGGTGGAGAAGCAAGCGAGAGTCAGCACGCAGCGCCAGGAACTGCTTGAGGCGGTCTTCGCCTCGGGACGGGAGCTTTCGACGGCGGCCGTCATGTTCCACACAAAGCTGTCCGAGCTGCGCGGACTGTCCGCAACGGAGGGTAAGGCGATCGACATCCTGCTGCGCTTTGGACCGATGACAGCGGGGGAATTCGGCGAACAATCCGGGCTGGCACCGGCCTCGGTCACGGGATTAATGCAGCGGCTCGAGAGCAAGGGCGTAGCACGCAGGGTGCGGCACGAAGGCGACAAACGGAAGGTCCTGATCGAGCTGGTTGGGGACCAAGTCAGCGCCGCAATGCCCCACTTTGTCGACTTCATGGGCGGCTTGGCGAGCCTCCTGGAGGGGTACAGCGACGAAGAACTGCGCGTCATCGCGGACTATTCGTCCAAGGCCGCGCGGATCCAGCAGGACGCGGCGGGGCGGCTGGGGGCTGCGACCGGCGGTAAGGCGAACGACGACGGCGACCGCGCGCCGTCGTCGGACTCCACCTGAGCCGCTCCCCCGCTTAGGCGCCGTGCCTGATTCACTGCGTCCGGGAACCTGCCTCCTGTCCGGGGCCCGGTTCTGCTTCCTCAGCTGCAGCCGCCGCGATCGATTCGGCCAGGCTCGTATCGTTGCGCGAGATCAAATAGTGCACTGCGACAGCCACGAGGGCTCCAATGAACCAGGAGAACGCCGAGAAGGCTCCAAACACAGGAACAAGCGCCAACACCACGGCAGGGACGGCCGAGACGACAAACGAGAGAACCGCCTTCCGGTTCCAGCCATGGGTATACGTGTAGTACCCCTGCTCCTTGAACAGGTCCGGTACCAGCACGTGCTGTTTGCGAAGCACATAGTAGTCAACCATGATGATCCCGAACAGCGGCCCGAGCAGTGCTCCGAGGCCTCCAAGGAACAGGTTGATGACGACCGGGCTGTTGAACAGGTTCCAAGGTGTGATGACGAGGGCGATCAAGGCCGAGATCAGCCCGCCACGCTTGAAATCTATCCGGGAGGGCCAGACGTTGGCGAGGTCATATGAGGGGGAAACGAAGTTTGCCACGACGTTGATTCCAAGGGTTGCCACCGCGAACGTGACAGCACCCAGCAACAGGGCCCAGATGCTATCGATCCGCCCGACAATTTCAACGGGGTCGTAGATGTACTCGCCATACACTTTGAAAGTCCCGGCCGTTACGACAACGGAAACCACGGAAAAGGCGATGAAGTTGACCGGAAGCCCCCACAGGTTCGCCGTTCGCACTGCTTTGCGCGTGGGCGCAAAGCGGGAAAAGTCGCAGAAGTTGAGCAACAGAGTGGAGAAATAGGTCACCGTCAGCGCCGTGGCAGCGAAGAATGCATGCGTAGTACCCCATGCCGAAGTGCCACCGGGCAGGTCGAGGGAGATATTCCACCCCGCATTGATCAGAATGTAGACCACCAGCAACCCCATCACAGCCCACACAGCGGGTCCGGCCCAGTCCTGGAATCTCCGGATCGTTTCCATGCCGTTGCGAAGCAGAAGGAGCTGCAACGACCACATCAACAGGAACGCCAGCCAGCCGAGCAAGGATTCGCCGAGGAAGTTGTTCCCGGCCAAGCCCTTGAGCCCGGGCCAGAGCTCCAAGGCGATGATGATGACGGCACGGGAGGCCAGCCACGTCTGGATGCCGTACCAGGCAATCGCGACCAGTGCACGAATCAGGGCGGGCAGGTTGGCGCCGAACGTGCCAAACGAGATCCGGGCGAGCACAGGGTACGGGACCCCGGTCTTCTGGCCGGCGTAGCCCGAAAAGTTCATGAGGACAAAAACGATCACAATCCCTACAACCAAGGCGAGGAACACCTGCCAGGCACCCAGGCCCAGCGCGAAGAGCCCTGCGGCGAAGGTATAGCCGCCAAGCGAGTGAATATCCGACATCCACATCGCAAACAATGAATAGAAGCCCCATGAGCGGTGTTCGGCCGGCGCAAGATCTTCGTTGTAGAGGCGCCGGCTGGCTCCCGGCGGAATGACGTGAGACACGTGGTCCTCGCTTCCAGCATCTATGTGCGGAACGCCGGCTCGCAGTCCCCTGGACGGGCACCGACAGCGCATCCATTGCTGTCAATATACTCAGCCCGGCGATGCCGGAATAGATCAGCCGGGCGCTGGGTCAGGGTTGACACTGGGCGCTCAATTGTTGCAGACAAGGACCACTCCCCGAAGGCTTTATTTTCCTGCCCAAAAACTGCGGCAAGGCTATGGAAAACCACGGCTGCTCTTGATCCACGGATGGCATGGTTAAGCCAGCGGCAGCCCCAAGGAACCTGAGCCGCTGACGCAGCAGGCAATTAGCAAGACGCCGGGAGCAGGAGGAGCCATGAATCAGGTAGCACCCTTGGAAGAGGCATCCGCCATAGCGTCCGATCAGAGTGGCTGGCTGAAGTGAAGCGGATTGTAGCCTCCCGCCCCGTCTGCCGGCCCTCCTGCGAAGGCACTGACGTTCACGTGTCCAGCGGGATCAGCTGCCCGGCCACGGTGTGGTGTACCCCGTCGCCCGTTGCGAAAACATGGTCCCCCGGCGAGCGCATTCACGACGGCGGATTCGAAATCTGGCCTGACTGCCAAGACTGAAACCTTGCGTCCACTAGGCCTCCGGCGCCTGTTCAACGCAGGCCACCGCAAGGGGTTTGGTCGCCGATCTCTGCAGCGGATGACGCAGCCGCGTCTGGTACGGGCCATTCCGGAACGTGGCGCGTGGGTCCATCTGCACAACCAGGAGTGGTTCGGGGCGAGCGGCGTCCAGCCGTACGACCATGCCGTCACGCTGGCCGCCAACGTATAACGGCGTCGCTGGCTCCACAGCGGTCTGCTCAAGGCGGCCCCGGTGCTCCGGGCTCGCTGCCAGGAAGAGGATTCCATGGGCGAGGCCAATCACCCTGAGCGGGACCACCCAGTCGGTCAGATTGGCTTGCGGCGTTGACCGGGACGGCGTCTGGTGCTTCTGCATAGGCGACGGCTTGGCCACTTTCAAGAGCTGGGCGCATTCCTGGCACGGGGTACGCTCCCCCACCTCGGCCGACATTGCTACAAGCAGTCCCCTGGGAGCGGTGCGCCACTTCTCGGCCACGGTCTGGCACCAACTGCTGTGGTAGACCGTCCCGTACTTCACCACATACACCTGGTCTTCGCCTATGAGGGGCACCCCCTCCCGCCGGGCGGCCGGTTCGACCGGTTTGAGCTCACCGAAGTTCCTCGTATCTGAGGAGGCTGGGCGGCTGGGCTTGAGGTACTTGCGGATCAACGGATTGAGTGGCCGATTTGGTTTTGGAATGACGGGGCCTTTCCATCCGGCGGGAGCGAGCTTCGGTCGCTCCCCTGATTACCCCTTACCTAGTTTGCTGGCTTTTCCTGCGGGTTGCCAGTCGGGGACGGCCGGGACCGGTTCCTCGGACCTGGTGTTGGAGGGCGGGAACCAGCCCGCCATCTGTCCAGCCAGGGCGCGAATGGTCAGGTTTTTCCTGTTGCGTCGAAGGGATGACGTGCACTCATTGGCGGAGGTCGAGAGCGTCAAGCAATCGTTGGGTCGAGCCACCGAGGTTCCAATCGCTTGCGAGGCGTTCGAGTTCAGTACGCGCATTTCCGGCTACGGGGTGCAGCCGCGCTCCGGCGTCGTCGAGAGTGGGCAGCGCGAGGTCGCGCACGATGTTCACGACGGCGGGCGCAACCGTCAGGTAGTGAGCGGAAGCGGCGAGTTTCGACCTCACGGGCGCTGCCAAGCTGCTGCCTGGATCCGCCGCGGCAGCGAGCAACCCGTCCAGCGTGCCGTAAGCCAAGAGCAAGGACGCCGCCGTCTTTTCCCCGATCCCGGCAACGCCCGGCAGCCCGTCCGAGGCGTCCCCGCGCAACGCCGCGAAGTCGGCATACTGCTCCGGCAGCACGCCATACTTGCCGACGACAACGGCATCGGTCACGACCTCAAGGTTCCTCATGCCCCTCGCTGTGTAAAGGACCCGCACCCGGCGGGCGTCATCGACCACCTGGAACAGATCACGGTCCCCCGTCACGACGTCGACAGGAAGGTCGGCCTGACTGGCATAGCTGCCGATGACGTCGTCGGCTTCATGCCCGGCAGCCCCGACAATGGCGATGCCCGCCAGACGGAGCACCTGACGGATCATGGGAACCTGTGCCACAAGCGCCTCCGGCACCACCTCCACGTCCGGGGCGCCCGCCACCGCCTCGGCGACCCTGTGCGACTTGTACGAGGGGATGAGATCCACCCGCCACCCAGGACGCCAATCATCGTCCCAACACGCCACCAGATGCGTCGCGCCATACTCGGTGATGAGCCGCGCGACCATCTCCAACAAGCCGCGAACAGCGTTCACCGGCATACCGTCGGCACGGCGGATCGAATCAGGCACACCGAAGAAAGCACGAAAATACAAAGACGCGGTATCAAGAAGCATCAAACGGTCGGGCATAAGCGATCCTTACACCCAGGCAGTCTCGGACCCAAGGCCCTCCGACCCGAAAGAAGGGAGCTTTAGGGCCGCAATGCGTCTGCGCGGACTTGTGCGGAGGCGGCCGCGCTCTCATTTCCAAGTCTGGCGTAGATCCGGGCAAGGATGCTCCACGGCGTGTCTGATTTGGGCGCCAGCTGTGCGGCTTGGTGGAGGTCGGCAATGCTCGCGTCGATGTCCCCCAGCCCGAAGTTGGCGATTCCGCGTTGGACATATGGCCCTTCATCAAAGGGCGCCCGGCGGATGAGATCGTCCAGGCGTCTCTTGGCCGCGTGAAGGTCACCCGAGTTCGCCTGGCCGATCGCCAACACCAGTCCAGCTTCGAATGACTTTGGGGTCCTTTCAAGGGATTTTGCCGCCCACCGGATGGCAAAGGAAGCCGCCGACGGATCGCCGTCGGCCGCCGGTCCCGCAAAGACCTGCGCCGCCAGCAGGGCCGTGTCTGTATCCCAGGGGCGCAGCTTGGAGGCGGATGCAAATGACTCGTTGGCGGCGTCCATTCTGCCTTCGGCAGCGAGCTGAGCACCGGTTTTCATAGGCCACTCAGCTGCCCCTGCAAGAATTCCTACGGCCAAGACCGGAACAAACAAGGCGATCGCCCCTGCGCGGAGGGCACCTCGTCCGGCCCCGGACAGTCTGGGACTGACCCGCGTCTGGCGCTCAGGGGAATGCGCGCTTGAGGCTCCAAGGATCCCGCCTGCCACGAAGGCCAACAGTCCTGTTGTTCCCGGCGAAGTGAAGTGGGTCAGCATTCCCGCACCACACGCCGCAAGCGTACACAGGGCAGAGTGCAAGGTCAGCCGCTGTCTTGGACTTTCAACTGACCGGATGCTCCTGACGCCAAGAACAACACCCATTGAACAGGCCAGGAGCGCAAGCAGGAGAAATGGAACACCACCTGCAGCCGCGGCTTGGAGCAACCACATATGCGGTGAATCAACGGGAAAGTCGTTACCTACCTCACGGGTCCACGTCTCGGTCAGGTATGCCGGAAAAGCGTCCACGAATCCACTCGGTCCGACACCAAACCAAAAATGGTCGCCTATCAGTTGCACCGTTTGCTCCCACAGGAGCCACCGCCCGGCGACAGTCTCACCGCTCAGCAAGCGTTCACGGATTCCGGGAACAATCACGGCCACAGCAGCAACGGCGGCCAGGGCAAGCAGGCCTTTCCCGACCACAGGCCAACTCATGCCGCCGGGTTTCCTCACCCGCCATATCAGCGCGAACATGAACAGCAACCCCAGGCCGAGCAGGGCCGCCCTGGAACCCGAAAGCAGCACAACGAGAACCGAGGCCGCCCAGCCCACCCGAAGTAGCCACTTGACGGCTGCGGAGTCCGATTCCGCGGGGGCCATCAGAAGGCCACACAGGAGCACGGCCATCAGCCCCTGGTCTGTGGCGTTGCCCAGGGTAGCTCCCGGTCTTGCATCAAGAGGGCCGCCCAGTGGACGAAGCCCCGCGGCCTCGAGCGCACTCACGCCGAACAGAACGGCGGACGCCACGGAGGAGCACGAGCGAAGCAGGATCCAGCGGGACACCGACTTGGGCCCCGCCAATACCCGCGCCCCCACTGCGAATAGTCCAAGGTAAAGCGCAAGGACGGGTAATCCTTCATAGCGGGGCCACCGTCCCATCAGACTTGCCCCGGGACCCTCGGACAAGACGGCAGCGAGCAGCAACCAGGCACCCATCCCGGCGAGTACCAACCAAAGCAACCACGGGATCGAGCCACCCCGGCTGGCAAGCAGCCCAAAGATGACCGCTAATGCCAGAACGATGACCTTGGCCCAGACAAAGCGGTACAGCCCTCCGGGCTGAAACACCAGAACCGAAAATGTTACAAGCGAAATACACGCAGGGGGCGCAAACCTCGAAATTGCACCCCAGTTATTGCCCACAATCATCGGTTCTTTCACCATGCTGTAAAGCCGTATTCAGACATATTGCGTAGCAGAATCCCCATGCGACGAAGTCCCTTCGTTGTCAAGTCAACTGAATGCTACCCTGTCGCTTGTTTCGAGTTCTTCAAGGGCTTGGACAAATTCGATGACTTCATCGTCAATGGGGAGAAATGATGCCGCACCTTGTTCAAAAGCTATGCCCACGCTTTGTCCTGGCCCTAATCGCCAGCCTGCTGCTCGTCCTGGCAGGAGGTTTACCAGCGACCGCAGCGGAAACCGCGACAATCAGCGGAAAAGTCACCGTTCCAGCCGGTGTCGATCCTAATCAGGTCTGGGTCGCCGCATTTACCGACACCGAGAGCTGGGCTTCGAGTACAGGGCTTGCACCCGATGGAAGCTATGAACTCTCGGGCTTGGCCCCGGGAAACTACAAACTGGAGTTCTACGGCTACGACGCTGGGGCATTGGACCAGTGGTATCAAAATGCGGTGTCTTCCGACGCGGCCACCACGATCACGCTTGCAGCCGGTCAGGCGCTCACAGGCATCAATGCAGCCCTCGTCAAGAGTGCCACCATCAGCGGAAAGGTCAGCGTATCCGCGGGCGTTGACCTAAGTAGCGTTGTTGCCGGTGTCTACTCCCCCGAGGGGAGCTACGTTCGAAGTGTGCTGCTCTCTGCCGATGGGAGCTATAAGGTCCTTGGCCTGGTCGCGGGCAGCTACAAAATCGCTTTTGGCGGTTCGAACGCGCTGACCCAGTGGTACAACAACGCCACCTCCTTCGAAACCGCTACAGCGATCACACTGACCGCCGGCCAGGACCTCACCGGCGTCAACGCCGCTCTCGTCAAGGGCGCGACCATCAGCGGCAAGATCACCGCACCAGCAGGCGTCAACCTCAGCGAGGTGACCGTCAATGCGCGAACAGCAAGCAACAACCTATGGGCTGGAAGCGCGCCCGCAGAACCTGACGGCACCTACACGATCGCAGGCCTTCCCGCCGGCAGTTACAAACTCAACTTCAATGGCTACGGCTCAGGCGCCCTGGACCAGTGGTACAACAACGCCGCCTCCTTCGAAACTGCAACCCCCGTCACCTTGGCTGCCGGCCAGGACCTCGCCGGCGTCAACGCCGCCCTCCTCAAAGCAGCGACCATCAGCGGCAAAATCAGCGCACCGGTGGGCGTAAACCTCGATCAAGTAGCGGTCCTTGCATATCCAAGCAATAGCAACAGTTGGACCGGATACGGGGAAGTTGCCGCGGACGGCAGCTACAAGATCCCGGACCTCCCCTCCGGTAACTACAAGCTCGAATTCAGAGGATACGGATCCGGCGCGCTGGACCAGTGGTACAACAACAAAGCCACGTTCGACACTGCAACCCCCGTTGCTCTGGCTGTTGGCCAGGACCTCACCGGCATCAACGCCATCCTCATCAAGGGTGCAACCGTCTCCGGAAAAGTCACCGTGCCCCTGGGTGTGGACGCCAGCCAGGTTCAGATCCAAGCAGTAACGAGCGACAAACAGTGGGCCGACAACAGTGGGCTCGCTCCCGACGGCACCTACAGGCTCCAAGGCCTCCCGGCCGGCAGCTACAAACTACACTTCAGCGGTTGGAACACCGGTGCGCTGGACCAGTGGTACAACAACGCCACCTCCTTCGAAACCGCCAACCCCGTCGCGCTGACCACCGGCCAGGACCTCACCGGCATCAACGCCACCCTCATCAAAGGTGCAACCATCAGCGGCAAGATCACCGCGCCGGCCGGTGTTAACCTCGACGAGAGCATTGTCAGAATATTCAAGAGCGATTCCTCCAACGAAGCAGCGTTCACGGCCTCCGTGTCCGCCGACGGAAACTACCGGGCTGTTGGGATCCCGTCAGGTAGCTACAAAGTCTTGTTCGACGGAGCATCCAGCGGGGCCACCGACCAATGGTTCGGTGGAACATCCTTCGGCACAGCCTCCGTGCTGAGTCTGGCTACCGGCTCTGACCGTACCGGAATCAACTTCTCCCTCCAGGCGGGGGGCACGATTTCCGGAAAGATCGCCGGAGTCCGGGCTTACTACCCGGTCAGTGTCCTCGACTCCTCGGGAGCAGTGGTCCGCAACTCCTATTCGAGCAGCGATGGGAGCTACAGCATCAAGGGACTTACCTCCGGCACGTACAAGGTCGCATTCAACCGTTCAAGCGGGTTCTCGACAGAGGAAGCGCAGTATTACCAGAACAAGCCGGAATCGGCAGGGCCGGCACAGGCCTCCGGCGTCCAGGTCACGGTCGGCCAGACCACCCCGAACATCGGCGCAGCCCTCGGGACGGGAGCGAAGATCAGCGGAACGGTTCTGGACAAGCTTGGTAAGCCGCTGCCTGACGCCTTGGTTCAGGCATACACGCTAGACGGCTCACTCGTGACCCGCTCGACCAACACAGACGCTTCCGGTAAGTACACCGTCTCCGGTGCGACCACGGGCAAGTACATCGTCAAAGTCACGCCTTACGGGACCACGTTGGGGAACCTGTACTCAGGGAACGGGAACTCTGAAGCCGGCGCGAGCCTGGTTGCTACCAGCTCCGGCAGCACGACGACCCTGAATCTGTCTTATGCAGCTGGTGCCACGTTGACGGCTCCGGTGCCGACGATCACTGGTACCGCGAAGGTCGGACTCACCCTCACGGCGAACCCGGGCACCTGGGGGCCGGCCCCGGTCACCTTGGCCTACCAGTGGAAAGCCAACGGCACCGCCATTACCGGAGCCACCGCCTCCACCTACAAGGCCGCCCCAGCGGACCTGGGCAAAACCATCACCGTGACCGTCACCGGAACCAAAACCGGCTACGCCACCACGGCCAGGACCTCCGCCGCCACCGCAGCGGTCGTTGCCGGAACACTCACCACCGCCGTGCCGACCATCACCGGCACACCCGCGGTCGGCCAAACCCTTACCGCCAACCCCGGCACCTGGGGACCAGCCCCGGTCAACCTCTACTACCAGTGGAAAGCCAACGGCACCGCCATCAGCGGGGCCACGACCAACAGCTACAAACCCGTCAGCGCCGACATCGGCAAAACGCTCACCGTCACGGTCACCGGACGCAAGACCGGCTACACCGTCGCCGCCAAAACCTCCACCGCCACCACAGCAGTGAAGGCCACTGTCCCGGCGTTGACGGCTCCGGTGCCGACGATCACTGGTACCGCGAAGGTCGGACTCACCCTCACGGCGAACCCGGGCACCTGGGGGCCGGCCCCGGTCACCTTGGCCTACCAGTGGAAAGCCAACGGCACCGCCATTACCGGAGCCACCGCCTCCACCTACAAGGCCGCCCCAGCGGACCTGGGCAAAACCATCACCGTGACCGTCACCGGAACCAAAACCGGCTACGCCACCACGGCCAGGACCTCCGCCGCCACCGCAGCGGTCGTTGCCGGAACACTCACCACCGCCGTGCCGACCATCACCGGCACACCCGCGGTCGGCCAAACCCTTACCGCCAACCCCGGCACCTGGGGACCAGCCCCGGTCAACCTCTACTACCAGTGGAAAGCCAACGGCACCGCCATCAGCGGGGCCACGACCAACAGCTACAAACCCGTCAGCGCCGACATCGGCAAAACGCTCACCGTCACGGTCACCGGACGCAAGACCGGCTACACCGTCGCCGCCAAAACCTCCACCGCCACCACAGCAGTGAAGTAGAGGCCGGCTAAGGGCAGTGCCTGTCAGAAGAGAAACTGAGAGGCACTGCCCCTTGCCTCTAAGAGACGATCAGATCCACGCCCCACCAAGGCTCCGGGCGATCAAGAGTCTGTGGGTTCGCGGAGGCGGTCAACGCAAGGATGCCTGCGCTGCGCTCGACGCCGATGACCGGTTCCACAGTGTCCCCATGGCCGCGGCAGACAATCCCCTGCTGGGACGCATTGTCGATCAGCTCCATCCGCAGATCCACCGGCTCCTCTACCGCAGGTTCTCTACGCTCTACGGCGGAGAAAATACCATCGACCACCACGCCGAACGGGTCCGGATCCTGGCATCGGGTGATGCGGACGCCGCAGCCGAGCGATCTGCTGCACACTGGGTGCAACTCGTTCGGATGAAAAAGATCCGGTCCCAAGCGGGACCGGATCTTTTGCGTTCTTCGGTTCTGCTACACCGGAACCGAGTGCATCGACGTCCCTTCCCGTCCGCTGGCGAGCCTCTCACTGTTCATTGCCCGCCCGAAGGCCTTTCAGGATGCTCATACGTTCTCTCCGTTGTTCTTCAGCGCGCTGTACACCTCGTCCGTGACGGGCTCGAGCCATTCATTACTGACGTCCTCGCCAGGGGTGATGAAGGCAATGTGGGAGAACCACGAGTCGGACTTCGCACCATGCCAATGCTTCGTGCCTGCCGGCACCCGGATCACCGTTCCTGGCTCCAAGCTGACGGGGCCTTCGCCCTCGGCCTGGTACCAGCCGCTGCCCGCAGTGCACATCAGGATCTGGTCGCCTCCACCGTCTGTGCCGTGGTGGACGTGCCAGTTGTTGCGGCAGCCCGGCTCGAAAGAGACGTTGCTGACCGGCACACTTCCCGAGGCGAGCGGGGCCAGGTAGCTCTGGCCGGTGAAGTACTTGACGTAGGCGTCGTTCTTCTCTCCGCGCGGGAAGATCTGGTCGAATTCGTTGCCCGTCATTGTGCTTTCCTTCTTTTGCGACTAGCGGTTGACATAGGTCATATGCTCGGCGTTGTAGCGGTCTCCGCGTACGCCGAAGCGCTGGGCAAGGCTGTCGAGATCGGCGCGCTCGTCCGCGGAGAGTGTGAGCTGAGCGGCAGCCGCGTTCTCCCGGATGCGCTCGGCGCGTCGGGTGCCGGGGATCGGCACGATCCACGGCTGCTGCGCGAGCAACCAGGCCAGCGCGATCTGGCCCGGCGTCGCGCCCTTCGCCTCGGCCAGGGCCTTCACGTGGTCGACGAGCCTCTGGTTCGCGGCGAGGTTCTCCGCCTCGAACCGCGGGACACGGTTGCGGATGTCGCCGTCGGTAAAAGTCGTCCCCGAGTTGACCGTGCCGGTGAGGAATCCCTTGCCGAGCGGACTGAACGGCACGAATCCGATGCCGAGCTCCGCCAGGACCGGCAGCACCTCCGCCTCGGGATCCCGTGTCCAAAGCGAATACTCGCTCTGGACCGCGGCGACCGGCTGCACGGCGTGAGCGCGGCGGATCGTGGTGGCGGAAGCCTCGGAGAGGCCGAAATGCTTCACCTTGCCCTCGGCGATGAGTTCGCCGACAGCGCCGGCGACATCCTCAATATGAACCTCGGGGTCGACGCGGTGCTGATAGAACAAGTCGATCACGTCCGTTCGCAAGCGGCGCAGGGACTCATCTGCGACGCGGCGGATCTGCTCGGGCCGGCTGTCAAGGCCGACCATCCTGCCGTCCCGGATGTCCCAGCCGAACTTGGTGGCGATCACGACCTGATCGCGGATCGGCTCGAGTGCCTCACCGACGAGCTCCTCGTTGACATACGGCCCGTAGACCTCGGCCGTGTCGAAAAGCGTCACGCCCTCGGCGACGGCCGAGCGCAGCACGGCGATCATCTCATCGCGGTCGCCGGGGTTGGGTCCGTAGCTCTGGGACATGCCCATTGCGCCGAGCCCGATCGCGGAGACCTCGAGGCCCTGGCCAAGTGTTCTGGTGTGCATGATCAGTCCTTCGTAGTGGTGGTGTCGTCGAGCACGGGGCGCGGCGGCGCCGTCGCGGTGGCCGCGAGGCTCGCCAGCAGCTGCAGCCGTTGCTCGCTCGGCGAGCCGGGTTCGGCTGTGTAGATGAGGAACGAAAGCCCCGGCTCGGCAGTCAGCTCCAATCCCTCGTACGTAAGGGTGAGGTCGCCGACCTCGTGGTGGTGAAAACCTTTCGTGCCCGAGCCGTGGCGGCGGACGTTGTGCGCACCCCACCGTGTGCGGAACGCATCGCTGCAGGTGGAGAGTTCGCCGACAAGGTCATGCAACTGCTTATCACGAGGATCATGGCCAGCCTCCGTGCGCAGGATCGCCACGGTGACGTCGGCGGCCGCCTCCCAGTCCGGGTAGAACGTCTTGGCGCGCTCGTCCAGGAAGCAGTACCGGGCGAGGTTTCCCTGCCCGGGCCCGTCGAAGACCTCATCATAGAAGGCGCGACCTAGGGCGTTGGTCGCCAAGATGTCCATCTGTCCGTTGCGTACGAACGCCGGGCCGTTCACGATGACCTCCAGCGCACGGGTCAGACTATCCCTCGCCACCCACGTCTTCGGCTTGCGCCGCCGCACGGGCTGCGCACCCCCGTTTGCCGCCCGCGCGAGATCAAAAAGGTGCTCGCGCTCGGCATCGTCCATTTGTAGGGCGCGGGCGACGGACTCCAGCACAGAGTCGGAGACCCCGACGAGGTTGCCTCGCTCGATCTTGGCGTAGTACTCCGGGCTCACGTCCGCGAGCATCGCGACCTCGCCCCGCCTCAAGCCCGTCACGCGACGGTGCCCCGAGACGGCTAGCCCAGCCTGCTCGGGGCTGATGTTCGCCCGACGGGACATGAGGAATTCCCGTGCTTCGTCCCTGGTATTCATGCAGACAACGCTATTTCGGCCACTGTCTCGGAGGGAGTCCCCACTGGTACACCCTTCGCTGGAGACTCCCTTCGTCGCCACCGTGGCGATGGAATATGGGCATCCGGGCAACTACAACGAAGGTGAAATATTGTGAGCAAAGAAGAGCAGAGCGCCGGGTGGAGCGGCGGGAAGAACGCCTTCGGCGACTTCGCCCCTGGATTAGTCCATTACACCGACAAAGTCCTCTTCGATGAGGTCTGGGAACGCGAGGATCTGTCCAAGCGCGATCGCAGCCTGATCACCGTCGCTGCGCTGGCTTCCCTGGGCAAGATGGACCAGCTGAAATTCCACCTCGGTTTCGCCCGCCAGAACGGCGTCACCGACGAGGAGCTCAAGGAAACCCTGCTGCACTTGTCCTTCTACGCCGGCTGGCCCAACGGGATGGGAGCGACGACCGTACTGAAGAACGTCATCAAAGACGCCTGACACCGGGATCCATTGCGGTCCATCGGCGCACTAGGGCTCGAGCGACACCACTGACCATTCCATTCCATGCTCCGGCAAGTACGTTTCAGACGAGGTCACAGAGCCCTCCAACCTGTGGCGGCGCTTGCTGCTGACTCTGCTTCGAATCGTGTCAAACGAGCCTCGCCGCTCAGATTCCAGGCCTCCGTCGCAAATCTGTGCATGCCCGGCGTGGAGCCTTTCATGTGGGCAGTCAGCTCGGACAAAGCTTGGTTACGGCGCGCAGGAATCAACACTTGAGGCCCGGATCGCGCTTGCTCCAGCCGGACAACTTCCGGGAAATGGTTGAACGCCAGGCGCTGCCATCGTCGGAGGCTCTGTTCTACCAGCCTCGCCTGACAGTCACCCTTGACAATAAATTGAGTTAAGTCATAATTGAGTTGACTCATTTATTGTAGGGAAGGAACACCACGCCATGCGAGCGTTCGTCATCACCAAGTACAAGGAGCCGCTGCGCGAAGCGGAGGTCGCTGAGCCGACGGTCGGGGACCGCGATGTGCTCGTGCAGGTTCAGGCAGCAGGCTTGAACCAGTTGGACGAGAAGATCCGGTTGGGTGAGTTCAAGCAGATCCTCCCCTACAAGCTCCAGCTGATCCTCGGCAACGACGTCGCCGGCACCGTCATCCGTGTCGGGGCAAACGTGCGCGGATTCAAGCCCGGCGACGAGGTCTACGCCCGCCCCGACAAAGACCGCATCGGCACGTTCGCCGAGCGCATCGCCGTCGCCGAGGAAGACATTGCACTGAAACCCGCATCGGCCACCATGGAGGAGGCCGGCTCGCTGCCGCTGGTGGCGCTTACCGCATGGCAGGCCCTCGTGGAGCAGGGCAACGTGAGCCCCGGGCAGAAGGTTCTCATTCACGCCGGTGCCGGCGGGGTCGGCTCAATCGCCATCCAGCTCGCCAAGCACCTCGGTGCGACCGTTGCAACCACCACGAGCAGCTCCAACGCCAGCTTCGTTCGCGACCTCGGGGCAGACATCGTGGTCGACTATCGCACCCAGGACTTTGAGCAGCTCCTGAGCGGATACGACCTGGTGCTGGACAGCCTCGGCGGGCAGAACCTCCAGAAGTCACTGCGCATCCTCAAGCCCGGCGGTAAAGCGATTGGGATCTCCGGCCCACCTGATCCGGCGTTCGCACGCAATGCCGGCCTGAACCCTGTGCTGCGCCTTGCGATCAACGGGCTAAGCAGCAGGATCCGCAGGCAGGCGAAGAAGCTTGGCGTCAGCTACGAGTTCCTCTTTATGCGTGCCAGCGGCAACCAGCTGCGCCAGATCAGTGCCCTGGTCGACGACGGCGTGCTGCGCCCGATCGTGGGTAAAGTCTTCGACTTCGCCCAGACCCCCCAAGCGCTGCAATCCCTCGCCAAGGGCGGCATCCGCGGCAAAGCAGTCGTCACTCTCGCCGGATGACCCGCGCCGACCACTAATCTCACAGAACCATCCAGGAGAACAACCCTCATGAGCAACACCGACACCTCGAACGAACCCCTCGTCACCTCGTATACGAAAGCACCGGCCCGCGCCATCACCACCGGTGGCGTCACCTACGCGTATCGGGAGCTGGGACCCGTGGGAGGGATCCCCGTGGTGTTCTTCGTGCACCTCGCTGCCACCATGGATAATTGGGATCCCCGAATCATCGATCCCGTCGCGAAGAACCGTCACGTCATCACCTTCGACCAACCCGGCGTCGGTGCCTCCACCGGGCAGGTGCCCGACAGCATCGAGACGATGGCCGACGATGCCTACACCTTCATCCAGGCCCTCGGATTCGACAAAATCGACGTCTTCTCCTTCTCAATGGGCGGCATGATCGCCCAGGACCTGGCCCTCAAGCATCCCGGCCTTGTCCGCAAGCTCGTGCTGACCGGCACCGGCCCGCGCGGCGGCAAAGACATCGACAAGGTTGTCGGCACCACGTACCGGGACATCCTCCGCGCAACCCTCACACGATCGGACCCCAAGGAATTCCTGTTCTTCAACCGCAGCGCTACCGGCAAGCCTGCCGCGAAGGCGTTCATCAAGCGCCTTCAGGAGCGCACCATCGACCGCGACAAACCGATCAGCACCAAGGCGTTCCAAACTCAGCTGAAAGCAATCCGGAAGTTCGGCCGCTCCGCACCGTCGGACCTGTCAAAGCTCACCCAGCCCACCCTCATCGCAAACGGCGACAACGACCGCATGGTGCCATCGGTCCTCTCCGAGGACCTGCACCGGCGCATCAAAGGATCCAAGCTGATCATCTACCCCGACGCCGGCCACGGCGGCATCTTCCAATTCCACGCCAAGTTCGCCCCCGCCGTCGTCGATTTTCTCGCCAACTGACCATCGCTCGACGATAAGAAGCCGCTCTGGGCGCCGGTCTCGTTATACTCATAACTGAGTCCAGTCAGTTACGTTCAGAGGAACCCTCATGCCTGTAGCGTCCCAGCCGCTCGGACGGCGCGAGCGAAATAAGCAGCTGAAGCTCGATCGCATCACTGCCGCAGCCAGCGAGCTGTTTGCCGAACACGGAGTCGAAGATGTCACGACGCAGCAGATCGCCGACAAAGCCGACATCGGCACCGGGACCCTGTTCCTCTACGCCAAAACCAAGGGAGAACTCCTCCTCCTCGTGCAGAACGCCCACTACGCCGAAGCGCTCGAACGGGGTCGGACTGACGCTGAAACCATCCCGGATGCACTGGATGCGGTGATGTCCATCGTGCGGCCGATCGTGGAATGCAACCGCATCCAGGTCGACAACGGGCGCACTTACCTGCGGGAGATGGTCTTCGGGGACCCGACAGAGCCGCAGCACAGCGTGGCCATTTCCATCGTCGCGCAGACTGAGGAAGCCATCACCGGCATCTTGGGCCGGGAGGAGTTGACCGGACCCGGTGATGCCGCAACCACGGCACGCATTGTCTCGGCAATCATGTTCCTCAGCATGGCGGCAAGCGTGAACGCTGCCTTAAGTACCGAGGCGATCGTGCAGGACATCAGGACTCAAATCAGCCTGCTGATGCTCCGCTGACGCCTCCGGCAAGAACTTCGATGGAACGCCGCCTAGCGGGCCGGGACCGATCGTCGGTTCATCTATGAAGCGATCTGGGTATGGGAGGTCATACGTAGTTTGGCCAGAATGCTCTTGACATGTCCTTCGACGGTCCTCGTTGACAGGACCAGTCCAGGTCCGGCGTAGTCAAAGTCGGTGAGCCCAGCGCGCGTGGTCCGAGATGATGGACCGGCACCCCGAGTACGATGACGCCACGCCCAGTGTCGTCGAACATGCAGCCGCACAATGCAACGTGCACGGTCCGGTAAGCCACCTCTTGCCGAGTCACATAAGGGCGGGGAGGGGCTCGAGGACGAGCGCCTCCTTGGCGGCAAGTCAGCCGCAGTTCCATGCACACTCGGTTAAGGTCAAGCGTGCTTCGCCGACGACGCCCCGGACAACGGGCTCGGAACCGGCGGTCCCTCACGAATGGCTGGGCGAGCCCGTCTCCGACTATCCCCACTTCGACCCGCCGGGGGTCAGCGGGCAGGTCCTCGCCGAGTCAATGGCGACCGGCGCGGTCCTCCGGTAGGAGGATCAGTGGGACGTCGCCGGAAGCGTCGCGGATCCCAGATATATCTGATTGCAATCTTTGATATATCAATTCTATGATAGGTCGGGATCCGCTGGAGGATCGATTGTTGACTCAATGAGGAGTAAGCCAGATGCACCGACTCGCGCACCATCTCGAACGGCCGGGCAGTGAACTCCTTCAGCTTGGCGCCGACCGAGGCGCTCGGAAAACTCAAAGCAACCGCGGTTTCCTGCCATCTTGGCGACATCAACATTTCGACGGCACCGCAAATTGTCGAGGCTATAAGCAAGACGACCGCCGACTGTTACACAGGCTACTGCCCCGGCCGTGAAGTTCCGCAACGGCCTGAGGCCCTGGCCGAGGAGCTTGGAATAGGCCCCGCCGGGTCTGCCGCAGGTCCATGAAGCGGCGCAACGCGGACGGAGCATGTCCTCATCACACTGCGTGAGGGACACCGTACAGCAACCATATCCGGCAGCACCACTCGACCAGCGGTCTGGGTGAAGCAATGCAGCAGATCCTGTTCAACCGCATCGCAGAAGCATCGAATCGGTCGCGCATCGAGCGGGCATAGCAGATGCAGTATTTCGCAGGCACCACGTCCTAGAGAGAGAAAATAATGACGCGTATAGGCATTGTGGCCGAGCTAGGTCACGAAACGAGGGTGGCGGCAACGCCTGCCACCGTGAAGCAGTTGTTGGGTTTGGGCTACGACGTTGTAGTCGAAAAGGGCGCCGGTGAATCTGCGTCCTTCCGGGACGAAGAATATGCTGCGGCGGGCGCTTGGATCGTAGGTGCTGACGATGCGTGGGGCAGCGACGTGGTGCTCAGGATCAATCCGCCCACCGAGAACGAAATCAACCGCCTCGCAGATGGTGCCACTCTCATCGGTATGTTGAGCCCTGGGTTGCGGCCGGAGCTGGTAGAGGCCTTGGCCGCCCGGCCCATCACCGCTCTTGCGTTGGATGCCGTACCCCGTATCTCCCGAGCGCAGTCAATGGACGTCCTTAGTTCAATGGCAAACATCGCGGGTTACCGGGCTGTCATCGAAGCAGCGCACGAGTTCGGCAGGTTTTTCACCGGACAGGTCACCGCGGCGGGCAAGGTCCCGCCGGCGAAAGTCCTCGTCGCTGGCGCGGGCGTCGCCGGCCTGGCGGCGATCGGAGCGGCGAGCAGCCTCGGCGCAATCGTGCGGGCTACTGATCCGCGGCCGGAGGTTGCGGATCAGGTGAAGTCCATCGGCGGGACCTACCTCAAGGTTGAGGTAGAGGAGGAAATGAAGTCCTCCGACGGGTACGCGAAAGCAACGTCGGAGGCATATAACCGGCGCGCGGCGGAAATCTACACCGAGCAGGCCCGTGACGTTGACATCATCATCACCACGGCCCTGATCCCGGGCCGTCCCGCACCGAAACTCCTCACGGCCAACGACGTAGCCGCAATGAAACCCGGCAGCGTGATCGTGGATATGGCGGCCGGGCAGGGCGGCAATGTGGAAGGCTCCGTGGCAGGGGAACGCATCGTTACGGAAAACGGTGTCGTCATCCTCGGCTACACGGATCTCCCGGCCCGGCTTCCGGCCCAGGCATCCCAGCTGTACGGGACCAACCTCCTGAACCTCCTCAAGCTCCTCACCAAGGACAAAGACGGCCAGCTCACCATCGATTTCGATGACGTGGTTCAGCGCTCCGTGACCGTGGTGCGTGACGGTGAAAAAACCTGGCCGCCGCCCCCCGTCCAAGTCTCCGCAGCACCCGCCGCGCACGCGGACGCTGCACGCGCAGGAGAGAGCCCTGCCGGTGAAGCAGCGAAGAAGACGGGACTTAGCCCCGCCGGTAAAGCCGGTCTTGTCGCTGCAGGAATTGCAGTCCTCTTCGGGATCAACGCAGTGGCCCCGGCTCCCCTGCCCCAGCACTTTACCGTTCTGCTGCTCTCCATCGTCGTGGGGTTCTACGTCATTGGCAAGGTCCACCACGCCCTGCACACTCCCCTGATGTCCGTCACCAACGCAATCTCCGGGATCATCGTCGTTGGCGCGTTGCTGCAAATCACCTCGGAAAGCCTCATTGTGCAGGCCCTCTCCGCTGTCGCCGTCCTGCTTGCCAGCATCAACATCTTCGGCGGCTTCGCCGTCACCCGGCGCATGCTCGCAATGTTCTCCAAGGGAAATAAGGCGCAGGGATGAGCACCGTACGCGAAGCAACAGGAATTCTCACAAGGAGCACCACAGTGACCGACACCGCCTCCGGTCTATTGACCGCAGAATCCGTGGCCGGAGCAGCGTACATCGTTGCGGCCCTCATGTTCATCCTCAGCCTTGCCGGTCTTAGCAGGCACGAAAAAGCACGCGCAGGGGTCATCTACGGCATTTTCGGAATGACAATTGCCCTGGCAGCCACCATTTGGCTAACCCTCCAGGATGCCTGGGGCTCAGGCCACGGCCTCGTGGGTCTAATCCTGCTCCTTATCGCGGTCCTGATAGGCGCGGCTATCGGCCTGTGGCGGGCCCAGGCAGTCCAAATGACCGGAATGCCCGAACTCATCGCCCTGCTACACAGCTTCGTCGGCCTCGCCGCAGTGCTGGTCGGGTGGAACGGACACCTGGAAGCTCCCGAACTACCCGAAGCCCTCCAAGGCATCCACCACGCAGAAGTGTTCATCGGGGTCTTCATCGGAGCCGTCACCTTCACAGGCTCAATCGTCGCGTACCTGAAACTCTCCGCCCGGATGAAGTCGTCACCGCTGACCTTGCCGGGCAAGAACGTCATCAACCTCGGCTCCCTGGCCGCCTTCGTCGCCCTGACCATCTGGTACGTCAACGACACCCAGCTGTGGCTGCTGATCGTTGTCACCCTCCTCGCCCTGGGGCTTGGCTGGCACCTCGTCGCCTCCATTGGTGGCGGCGACATGCCCGTCGTCGTCTCCATGCTCAACAGCTACTCCGGCTGGGCAGCAGCCGCCGCAGGATTCCTGCTCAATAACGATCTGCTGATCATCACCGGCGCGCTAGTTGGCTCCTCCGGCGCCTACCTGTCCTACATCATGTGCAAAGCTATGAACCGGTCCTTCCTCTCCGTGATCGCCGGCGGCTTCGGCATCGAAGCCCCCAAAACCGGAGACACCGACTACGGCGAGCACCGTGAAATCTCTGCCCAGGCAACAGCGGAGCTACTCAGCAATGCATCCAGCGTCGTCATCACCCCCGGCTACGGCATGGCCGTGGCACAGGCCCAATATCCTGTCGCGGAACTCGCTCATCAGCTCCGAGAGAAGGGCGTGGACGTCAAGTTCGGCATCCACCCGGTCGCCGGTCGCCTGCCCGGACACATGAACGTCCTCCTCGCCGAAGCCAAAGTCCCCTACGACATTGTCTTGGAAATGGACGAAATCAACGACGACCTCAACGAAACCACAGTCGTCCTCGTCATCGGAGCCAACGACACCGTCAACCCTGCAGCAGCAGAAGACCCCGGCAGCCCCATCGCCGGAATGCCTGTCCTCCGCGTCTGGGAGGCCGAGAACGTCGTCGTCTTCAAACGCTCCATGGCCGCAGGCTACGCGGGCGTCCAAAACCCCCTCTTCTACCGGGAAAACTCCCAAATGCTCTTCGGCGACGCCAAACAGCGCGTCGAAGACATCCTCCGCGCCTTCTGACCGAACGCACCTTCCAAGATGAGGAGAGACCATGCCCAGAAATCGAGTAGCATCCCCAAGCCTGGTTCTGACAGCACTTCCTCCGCGTATGCCAAATGAGATCATGGGCGGCGAGGAAGGACCCTATGCGCAAGCCTTTGGCATCGACGACTACTTTGCATCCCCTTGGATAGGCCTTCACTACAGACACGAGTTCTTACTGCACTGCAATCACGAATTATTGGAATATCAAAATCCGAAGGATTAGGCGAGAAGCTGCGCCCATACCCGTCACTCCAGGAGCAGCGAACTAGTACTACAGCCTTGTTTACGGGGTGGAAACGCGTGCTTTGTAATGACTGGATCGGGTGCGGTGTCGGAGCTTAGCGGCGGGCCAGCAGCCAGTGTTCTCCGGCTTCGGTGGGTCCGTTGATGCGGGTCCGTGACCAGAGTGCCGGCGGTCATGCTTGGTGCTGACCCCGGCAGTGCGGGTTCGCGAAACGTTGGCGCGCAGGGAAGCGATGAGTTTTTCTGCGCGCCACTGTTCGCCGATCCCGATGGCGGGGGCGAAGATGTTTTGATTCGTGGACACGGCCCGCACGTAGTGCAATCCTCTGGCTTCCAGACGGCGGCGCAGCCCCGGGTGCTGCCCGTAGACCGCCCCGTCCTTCATCGCGGCCTCCCGTTCCACCGACGCCTGGACCGGCAACCCCTACGGCCGGGTCCTGCACTTCGGCACCCGCGAGCACGCCGCCGCGTCGATCGTGAACGGCATCTCCCTGCACGGACGCACCCGCGCGTTCTCGGGCCCCTTCCTGATCTTCTCCGACTACCAGCGCCCCGCGATCCGCCCCGGCGCGCTGATGGGCGTGCCCTCGCATGGTTCAAGAAGCAGGACCCGTCCTACCGCGAAACCATCCTCCCGGCAGCCGTGACGGCCCGCGTCTCCGTCAGCGCCTCTTCAGCGAGTTCGGCATCACCGCCGAAGCCGCCACCGCGGCAGCCAAAGACTCCCTCGCGGGCCTCTCGGCCTGACCACATTTCACCGATCAGGCCGTTACTCGCAATGACCATGGGGAGGAATAAGACCACAGAACCCGCCATCAACCCAAAAGGCGAGGCACCCGCCAACGAAAAAAGGCCCCGAAGGGGCCCCTTCCGTGAAAATTCTGTCCACACTCAGCGGCCAACAGGCCCCTGCCTGCGGAAACACTGTGCCCGAGGTGGGACTCGAATTGCATTCGAGCCCCTGAGAATCCGCCACTCCCCCAAAAACATCCCCAATGCGGGCCAGTCCGGCCGATGTACGGCCCAGTCCGACAGACAAGGTGTGCACAATGTGCACACACCCTCGCTTTGACTCCGACGACCCCTCCGAAAGCAGGGCAACGTCGACCGCCGCAGCCGCTGCGATCCGAATATTTGGCGTCGAATAACGACGGACTTAGCCTTCGAACGAAAATCCTGGAACCAAGTGCATCGACTTGCCTCTCTCCGCCAATGATCCTCCCACCGTCCATTGCTGGTCTGGCAGTGCACGACATGACCAGCCCGGCCAGGCAAACCCATCCAGCAGAACTGAAGATTTCCTCCCACCGGGTATCTTTGCGGGCCTCGGAACTGTTGGTTTTTGACGGGAACACGGTCGTGGCCCGGCACCAGCGCATTGCCGCCAGGACCGGCCACTCGGTCCAGCTGGACCATTACCTGGAAGTCCTGAAAGCCAAACCCGGCGTGCTCCCGGGGTCGACTGCGTTGGCGCGGGCCCGGGAAACCGGTGTATTCACGTCCGCCCATGAGGCGTTCTGGGCCGCATCGCGGAAGGTCAACGGCGACGCGGACGGCACCCGTGAACTGATCGATGTGCTGCTCCTGCACCGATTCATGGACGCCGCCGACGTCGAAGCCGGAATCACCGCGGCCTTGGGCGTCGGTGCCGTAGGTGCTGATGTTGTCGCGGTTGAGGCCCGCCGTCACGCCGCGGAAAGCCTGGAGGGTGGGTCCATTTCAGACCGTCATCCCGGTGCGAAAGCGAAAGTTGTCGAGCACCGCGTTATCAGTCTTACCCAGCGCCGCCTGGCTGACCCTGCCGCGGTGATCGCCGGCCTGCCACCGGACAAGCGGCCCCTGCCCTCGGTGGCCGGCTATGACGAACTGCTCGCCAAACGCACCACCAACCCCGCCAGTGTTGTTTCTGCTGTTCCTGCGTCGAAGGAGAACATCTCATGAGCCCCACCCCACCCGCGACCACGATCACCCCGACCCTGCGCCGCCGACGCGGACTGACCGAACAAGCAGCCGTCGCCGCCGTGGACCAGGCCTGCAGACGCCTGCGACTGCCCGCCGTCCGGGCGGTCCTGGACGAGGCCCTGACCGTCGCAGGGAAGGAACAGCTCTCCTACCAGGGGTTCCTGGCCGAGCTGCTGCTGGCCGAATGTGATGACCAAGACCGCCGCTCCTCCATCCGCAGGGTCAAAGCCGCGAACTTCCCCCGGGACAAATGGCTCGGGGACTTCGATTTTGACGCGAATCCGAACATCAACCCGGCCACGATCCATACCCTCGCGACCGGGGACTGGATCCGCAAAGGCGCGCCCCTGTGCCTGATCGGAGACTCGGGCACCGGTAAGTCCCACCTGCTCATCGGGTTGGGGACCGCGGCCGCGGAGAAAGGCTTCCGGGTCAAATACACCCTCGCCACCCGGCTCGTGAACGAGTTGGTCGAAGCCGCTGATGAGAAAGTCCTGGCCAAAACCATCGCCCGTTACGGCCGGGTCGACCTGCTCTGCATCGACGAACTCGGCTACATGGAACTGGACCGCCGCGGCGCAGAACTCCTCTTCCAGGTCCTCACCGAACGCGAGGAAAAGAACTCCATCGCCATCGCCTCCAACGAATCCTTCTCCGGGTGGACGAAGACCTTCACCGACCCCAGGCTCTGCGCCGCGATCGTGGACCGGCTCACCTTCAACGGCACCATCATCGAAACCGGCACCGACTCCTACCGCCTCGCCCACACCCTCAACCAACAAACCGCATAACCGACAACGGTTCCCCGCCCGCGGCGAGGTACTTGGATCCGCCTCCAGTTTCCGAAACACCGGCAGACTTTCCATAGTGTTTGCCACCTCGATCACGGGGCAATTCTCGGATGGATATACCGCAGATTCGAAGGATCAAGAAGTCACATACAAAACCGGTCAACCTGCTTGTTTAATGTCGCTTCCTTCATTAGGTTCGTTCTCGTGCTGGCAGTCGCGTAGTCGGAGCCGGAACTCACTGTAGGAACCAACCATGGAGGAACATTGAGCAACACCGAAAACAGCGCTCGGGAACTCATCGAGTCGCTTTACGCTGAGGGCGTCGAGCTTGATGCGAACTGGGATTCGATTGATGACGAGACTCTCCAGAAGCTTCGGGAAGCCCACGCGAGTGGAGATGAAGCCCTTCAAAGCCTGCTTGCCAACCTGGCGTTCAACAAGTTCGAGAACGCGGATCAGGCTGAGCGCATTGCGGCGTCGATGGCCGGAATCAAGGCCGCGATCGTGGAACAGATCTTTGAGGAGTTCCCGACCACGTCGCTCGCCGATCTTAAGGCAGCCGCTGACAAAGCCGGATACGACATCGAAGTTCTTGTCTAAGCATTGATCCGGAGCGTGACGGGCACCCCGAGGAGGGGTGTCCGTCATACTTAACAGCAACGAGAGAGATTACTGTGAATATTGAAGGCCTTGAATGGCGGGACAATTGGCGTGTTGAGAACGGGCCGGACAGTTTCGTGGTCCCATTTCCCAGGTTGCGCTCGGCACAACTTGTTTTTCATGGGACCAGCGAGTTTTCTTACCGCCAGTATGGCGTGCATCTCGGTCAAGACGACATCCTGACCTTTCTCGGACCTAGCACGCAGACAATCACCGGACACTTCATCGACTGCCGCGAAGGCAGCCCGACTTTTGGTCAGCGTGATGACTTTGAATTCTCGCCTTCGAGTGCCCGCGCGCTTGTGATCCCTCGAGGTGTAGGCCATGACTTCGATGGCCTGGAAAATGTCTTCACCCTCAACACGTACGAGCTCTACTTGCCCGCCCTTGATGACTGGGCAACTTCTGATTGGAAGCCAAAGGGTGACGTCATCAACGTGCGCTCAGACGTTGATCCGGATTCCGTCCCAGCTTTTGTCCCGAACCCGCTTCCTGCCGGGGATAAGTGGTATGGCCTGGTTGCTTTGCAGCAGCGTGTGATGATCCCGCTACTGTCGCACGAGTATCCAGTAACGAAGGATGTTCACTTTGAAGATGGTGAGGCACATCGGATCGCGCTGCTAAAGCGCTCAACGAAGAAGGACCGTCCGGAGTGGGAGCCCATCGCGGGTATTGATGGTCTCGGCTGGGTAAACCTTCCTTACGTTTCCAGTGGCCCTGAGTCAGGCTTTGTCCCACTTCTGGAGCCGTATCCTCTCTACTTCATTGATCACGGTGAGACGGGATACACCCACGATGCGTTTGGCATCCATCTGGGACAGGAAGACCATCTACTGTTCGCGGGACCTCCAAACCAAACGGTTTCCGTTGAATTCATGGACACGCGAGCTTCCTCGCCCACTCAAGGCGCTCGATTCACAGT
This sequence comes from Arthrobacter sp. TE26545, assembly GCF_056279005.1. The sequence continues at coordinate 1,713,675 of NZ_JBWBQM010000001.1, read as the reverse complement.
CGACTTCCAACCGGATGCTACGCGTTACTTGAAAATCCCTGCCGGTGTTGGACACGCCCTGAGTAACCTCGAAAACGTCTTCACCATCAACAGGGCTGCCGTATTCCTGCCCGAAGAGAATGAAAGCGATTACCGTCCGGGAAACGATGTAATCGACTGGCCGCGGTCGAATCCCGAGGTTCCTCGACTCAAGGCCAACACCAAAAAAGCGCCTGCAGCCTTTTATGCCCAACAAGTGGCGGACCAAGAAGTGCTGCAGCAGACGCCACCAATGCACACGACACCCGCGATCATGCTCATTGATGGCCCGAACGGAGAGAAGTTGAGAGTGGCTCTGCGCAAGAGAGTTACTTCGGCTAGCAATTAACAATAAGGCGGGTGGCGCAGTAACAGCGCCACCCGCCGCCTAGTGAGCAGAGGAAAGCACTTGCTCCGCCTACTTTCGCATCCAAAGTACCGGTCCTTCTTCGTCTCCTTCACGGCGGGAAACTTCGCCGAGGGGCTGGTCGCAGTAACCGTTCCGTTTGTTTTGCTCCAGAGCACAGGTGACCCAGCAGCGGTTGGCTTCTGCCTTGCTTTGCAGACTGCAGGCGTACTTGTTATGGCATTTCCAGGCGCGACGATTGCGGACAGGTTCCCTCGACAGAGGGTTATCTCCTGGTCCTATTGGGCAGCAGGACTGGCCCTGGCCGGCATCTGTTTCTCGCTCGGAACAGGTCTCGGAATCTGGGCTATCGGGGCAGGCCTGTTTCTCTTTGGCGCATCAACCGCAGTCTATGGCCCCGCTTCAGATGCCATGACACCAAGACTGGTCTCAAAGGAGGACCTCCATAAGGCAAACTCGATGGATAGCCTCAGCCAGCGCATCGGCCAAGGCATCCTTGGCCCTTTGCTCGGAGGCGCGCTTGTAACGATGGGCATGGGAACCTGGACGTTCGCGCTGTCGGCTTTGCTATGTTTCTTCGGGGCAATAATTGCACGCCGAATCCAGCTGCTTCCCTCAGTTACAGAAGACTGTCAACAAGAGGCTCCTGAGAACAGCAACTGGGCTTCAGTGCTCCGCTACCTAAAGGGGACTCCACTGTTCGTCGCCCTGCTGGTATGGGTCTCAATATTCATCATGCTCCAGGTCGGCGCCAAGCCAGTTGCAGCAACCACTTGGATTACGGACATACAGGACGGCGGCGCAGCGCTCTACGGTATTGCTCTTTCAATCGGCGCTGTCATTTCAGCAGTTGTTGTCGTTATCGTGGGGGCTTTGCCGCTCCCGAACAAATACGTTGCCTGGATGATTGCAGCGTGGGGCCTGGGATCCGGAATACTCATGCTGGCGGTTCTGCTGCCGAGCGCTTGGGCTTTCATAATTTCCTACGCAATGGCTGCGGGACTCATGGCGATCGGAAACATCTACTGGTCAACGTACATCCAATCAACCGTCCCTGACCGCCTCCTGGCTCGCGTCATCAGCATCGACTGGGTCGCATCTCTGGCCTTGACACCACTTGGAGCTGCAGTTGCTGGCACCGTCGTCAGTCGGTGGGGAGCCGGTCCAACCCTCTCAGTTGCGGCTCTTGTCCCCTTGGTCAGCGGATTTGGCATGCTCACACTGGTACTCCGTGCAAAAAGCCAAAGGGCAGAAGGTCGACGAATCCCACGTCAAGAGCTGGCCCCTGAAATGATGGACTAACGCGTCTCCCGACATACCGATATCCGGTGAACTCAGGGATTCCAGAGTGGGGCCAGAAGTAACCGTCCTACTGGGGCCAAATATGGTTGACATATTCAAATGGGCGTACTTGGAGCCATGGATCATGAAGTAGAGCTGACGACGCAGAGCCCACAGGGCGAAGTCACCAGCGTCCACGGTGAGTCGATGAGGATCATGACCAGGACCCAGATGAGGAACGCCAAGGTGAAGTAACCCGTGAAGGGGGCGCCGGGCATGCGGAACGATGGGCGTTTGACCCAGCCACGGTTGGCCCTTCGCTGAAGTTGGATCTGGCAGAGAATGATCGTGCCCCAAGTGGAGATCATGGCGACGGCGGCAACGCTGGGGACGATTTCGAAAGCATCTCCGGGGACGCCGTAGTTCAGGGGCACGCCGAGGAATGCCACGACTGCGTTGACGACGATGCCACCGTAGGGTACGCCGGATTTGTTCATGCGCAGGGAGAACTTGGGCGCGGAGCCTGCTGCTGCCATCGAGCGCAGGATACGTCCGGTAGAGTACAGGCCGGCGTTCAGCGATGAGAGCGCGGCGGTCAGGACGACGAGGTTCATGATGGTGTCAACGCCTTCGACGCCGATGGAGCTGAAGAAGGTCACGAACGGGCTCTCGCCCTTGCTGTCACTGCTGTCGTTCTGATGTCTCCCATGATCGCTGGGCGGGCCCTTCGCGCAACCAGGCACTAGCGCGCCGTCCCTGGGTCAAAAAACTTCGCTCGGCGCCCTAACGTCGCTTCCGTCCTCACGAACTCTGGGACCAGGACCGGTCCCCCAAGTTGCACTCCAGCCTCTCAGCCCAGCGGCTGGTCCCCTATCCCGAACGACGCCCAGAACCAACGACCCAGAAACTCAATAAATCGGGACAGGGTCCGACAAGGCCTGTCGGGTGGTGTCCCTGCCGATCTGATATCGCATCCCTGCATCCGTAGACAGGCGACACGCGCATGCGATAGTCGACTAGCCAAATCTGAAGCCGTCAGGCAGCGAGCAGTCCGTCAACGATGATCGAGAGCATCGATGCTACTGAGTCGGCCGGAAGATCGCTGTTGTCTGCGACTGCAGCCACGCCGCCGACAAGCCGGCTGATTTGCATTGCCTCGACCCCGGGGCGCAGGGCCGAGTCCAACGCGTCGATTACGCGCTGGTTAGCGCCGAGGTAGGTCTGGCACTTCGCGGCAAACGGCGAACCAGGGTCGCCGAGCGCAGCGGTGATCCGCGCGGCCGCACCCTTGTGTTCGGTCAGCATCGCCGCAAAGTCCGTCAGCCATTTCAACAACTGCTCCCGCGCGGGGGCGTCGAGGGAAAGCGCCTGGTCGACAGCCGTGTTGACCTTCTCCGCCCAGGCCTCGAGGACCGCGTCGTATAGCGACTCTTTGGTTGTGAAGTGCCGGTAGAGCGTGCCGGGGCCAACACCGGCACCTTTGGCGACCTCGTCCATCGAAACGGCGTCGAAGCCTTTGGCTCGGAAGAGCATACGCGCAACCTCCACGATCCGATCGCGGTTGCGTTGAGCGTCAGCGCGCACAGAAAACACCTCTCGATAAACCAATGCAAAACACACCGTTGCAAAGCGGAGAGTATCTCCGTATAGTTCTAAGCGGAGCTTCTCTCCTCTTAGTCTACGTCAGCCATTCGGCTAGAACAGGACACCTCCCCATGACAATCACAACCGCCACACGTGCGGTCGCCGGGATCGCGCCATCCAGCCGCCGCGCCGGCAGCATTGGCCTCTGGTTGGTCATGCTTGCCCAACTCATGCTTGTCCTCGACGCGACCGTCGTGAACGTCGCACTTCCCCACATCGCTACCGATCTCCACTTCGACCGCGCCGAACTCAGCTGGGTCTTGAACGGCTACGCCCTCGCCTTCGGTGGCCTCTTGTTGCTCGGTGGACGGATCGGAGACGTCTTCGGCCGTCGGCGCACCTTCCTCGTGGGCGTCGCAGCTTTCACGGTCTTCTCACTGCTCGGCGGGCTGGCCACCTCGCCCCTTCTCCTCGTCATCGCACGGGCGCTCCAAGGCCTCGGCGCTGCGTTAGCCGCGCCGAGCGTGCTCGCGCTCATCACCACGAGCGCTCGGGACGAGGGCGCGCGGAACCGGGCGCTCGCCCTGTTCTCTGCCATCGCCTCGATGGGCGGCGCCCTTGGGCTCATCCTCGGCGGGCTGCTCACCGACACGGCCAACTGGCGATGGACTCTCTTCATCAACGTGCCGATCGGCGTCGTTGTCCTCATTGCGGTGCCGCGCCTCGTGGCCGAAACGCCCCGGCGGCCCGGGCGCTTCGACATCCTCGGAGCGGTGACCGCAACCGGCGGCGCCGTCGCCATCGTATGGGCCCTCATCCAAGCGGGCGACGTCGGCTGGTCCAGCCCCCGCACGATCGGCGGCCTCCTGGTCGGCGCAGCGCTGATAGCCGTGCTTGCGTTCACAGAGCGGAGGGTGGCCCACCCCTTGCTTCGCCCGCAACTGCTCCGCAGCCCGAGCAGACTGTCGGCGCTGGCGGCGATGGCGGCCACCTATGGCGGGATGCTGGCGATGTTCTTCCTGATGGTCCAGTACCTCGAAGACGACCTGCACCTCACTCCATTGGTGACCGGGCTCGCGTTCCTGCCGATGCCCCTGAGCATCTTCGCTATGTCGCGGATCATCCCGCGACTGGTCGAGCGCCTAGGCGCGATCCGCCTCGTCATCCTCGGCGCCGCACTTCGCGTCGTCGCCTTCCTGCCGCTCACGCAGCTGAGTGCGGACACACCTTTCGTCCTTGTCATCCTTGCCCTTCTGGCTACCGGAATCTCAGCCGGCATGACGTTCATGCCGCTCACGACGCTCGCCCTACGCAACGTCGAACCCGAGCACGCGGGGTCCGCCTCCGGGCTTTTCCAGACAATGCAGCAACTTGGCGGCGCCGTCGGACTGGCCATCGTGGCTTCGATCTATGCAGCCTTCGCTATCCCTGGCGACTTCCTGACCGGAGGACGGGCCGGGTTCTGGTCGGCGACCGTTCTCTCCGCCCTCGCGCTGGTGGCCGTCGCGGGGCTGGTCATCAGACCTCGGAAGGTTGCATGAGCTGACGCCAGAGGTTACGCGGACTTTGCGGGCGAAGCCTCGCGGCCTTCAAGGTTCGGCTGGCCGAGGCGCTTCGGCGGGTAGATTCCTGGAACTTGGTCTCAGACGCATTCTTCGACAAAGACGCTGTTCTGTTGACAGTCCACCGGCGAAAGGGCCTGGAGTACCACCGTTTTCTTCATTGGTCTCGACAGGGGCCAGTGATGGGCGCACGCACGAGACACCGTCGAGTCCACCATGACTTCTTCGTCGGTGTTTCCCGGGCGGCCGAGCGCCTGGTCTTCACCCAATGCGACGAACGAGGCACGCCGGGATCTCCGAGACGCGGGTGTATCGATCGTCCGCATCGGCTTATGCCGGTCTGCGCGCCGCTCGCACTCCAAAACTTCGCTCGGAACTACTGCGTCGCTTGTTCCCTCGCGAAGTTTTGGACCGCTCCCGGTATCCCAAGTTGCACTCCGGCCCCTCAACCCGGCGTTGGCTCTGCTAACAGAACGACGCCGAACCTCACGGACACCCCGGAGCAATCGCCGACAGCCTGGAGCGGTAATACCGACTTCCGGACGCGAACGACAACCATCAATCACACTCAAAGTCATGCAGAAGTGACCTACCGCATCATGAAGTAGTAAGACCACGGAGCCAGCAAACACCCGAAGAAAGCGAGGCACCCGGAAACGAAAAAGGCCCCCGAAGGGGCTCATCGGTGAACAACCTGTCCACACTCAGAACCCCAAAAGGGACTCTGAGCTGGGAAAACACGTACCCGAGATGGGGCTCGAATTGCATTCCAGCCCCCGAGAATCCACCACTCCCCCGAAAACATCCCCAAATCGGGCCAATCCGGCGGCAGTACGGACCATTCCGACAGGCACGGTGTGCACATTCTGCACGGCCCCCTTTTTGTGCCAAAGACCACGGTCGAGGGTCCTCGACTTTACGACTGAGTTGTCGGGTCCGAGCCCTTTCCTTCCGCCCGGTCAGAACAGAGCTTGAAGGCGACGCTTGCCGCCCTGTTAGTCGCCACTGCAGGTGAAACGTCCGAACCCCGGCTTCCTTTCCCCGCTTCAAGCCCGGCGGCGTAACCGACCATGAAAGCCGTCACCGGCGCTGCTGCATGGATCACGGAGTCTGCAGATTTCCTGGCCAGATCCAGGACCAGCTCCTGGTCAACGTCAAGGTCCAAGATTTGCAGCGCCCTCGCCAGTTCCTGACTCCATTGGGACAGAACCTGTGCTTCTTCGTCGCTGGGCATGATTTCTCCTTGCCGAAAGTCTCGAGCGGTCGGGGGTGGTGCCACGAGAATACAAGGCATTCCCCCGCAAGTCAGTGGGTTGCCGGCAAATTGGCCGGGGACGGAACCGTTCGCCCGCTGGCTATCGATTAGCGCCTTATGAAGTAGGTCGCGCAGCCCTCTGCGGCGAGGTTTGCTGGCCATCTTAACGTGGGACCAGACGACCAACCTGTGAACCAAAATGGGTCGCGGCCCTGGCCGGGCCTCATTGGACCGGTCGCCCTGCTCCCGCTAGAGACGGAGGGCGATACCGCCCATGACGGCATGTACGTGTGACTCATCGCCCACAATCTGTCTGCAACTTTGCTCCAAAAAAAGCGACTAAACCGACCGAGCCAACTTCAGGCGTTGTCCCGAAAGAAGACGGAATTCGAGGCTGCCTTTCGCGAAGCTCGCCCGCTCATCAGCTGAAGGCCTTGCTTCCGCGGCCAGCCCCTTTCCCAGTTCGCTCGAGCCGAATCTCCACCTGCTCCCGGTCGAATGGGACACCGTTGAGCACTACACCGAAGGTTTCCGGTTCTGTCGAGTACGGGCAACGGTAAGCGCTGTTGCATCTACGAGCCGTTCCCAGCCGTAGAACACTTCAGGGCACTCCATGAGACTGGCGGCGATCATTCCCACGCGCCGCTTCCGGAACAGGGCTTATTCGCTGTCCATAGACAGCGGGCGTGACAGACTGGTGCCATGCTGCTCGATGAGCTCGTGAGGACCTCGGAAGCCGTCGCGGCCACCCGCTCCCGGGTCGCCAAGATCAACGAACTGGCAGGCCTGCTGCTCCGGCTCGACCCCGCGGACATCCCGACGGCGGTCGGCTTGCTCACCGCCAAGCCTCGCCAGGGCCGGGTCGGGATCGGCTGGAGCGGCATGAGGGCGGCCAAGGGCGAGCCCGCTCCTGAGCCGAATCTCACTATCGCCCACCTCGACGTCGCGTTGGACCGGCTGCTGGCAGCCGCAGGCGCTGGCTCGACCGTGGAACGCGCCGCGACCCTACGGACCCTCATGGCCGAAGCCACCGAACGAGAGCAGGCCTTCATCACCGGCGTGCTGCTCGGAGAACTTCGCACCGGTGCACTCGAAGGCGTACTGACCGATGCGGTTGCCCGCGCCGCCGGGCGGCCGGTCGAGGCCGTACGCCGCGCAGCGATGCTCACCGGCGATCTCGGCGGGACCGCCCTGCTGGCGATCACGGGCACCGCGGCCCAGCTTGACGCAGTCGGCCTCGTCGTCGGGCGTCCCGTGCAGCCCATGCTCGCCGCAACCGCGGCCAGCGCCGGCGAGGCGCTGAAGGCGACGGGGGAAGCGTCGGTGGAATACAAGCTCGACGGCGCACGCATCCAGGTGCACCGTGCCGGCGAAGACGTGCACATCTACACCCGCACCCTGGCCGAAGTGACCCATCGGCTGCCTGAGGTGGTGGAGGTGGTGCGCGGCCTGCCCGTGCGGGATGTGATCCTCGACGGCGAGACCCTGGCCCTCGACGAGGACGGCGGGCCCCGGCCGTTCCAGGAGACCATGTCCCGGTTTGGGGCGAACGAGGCGCGCACCACACTGCTGCATCCGTGGTTTTTTCGACGTGCTGCACGTCGACGGGCGCGACCTGCTCGATGAGCCGCTGGCCACACGCATCGGCGTGCTCGAGCGCATCGCCCCCGGTCACCGCATCCCGGGGAAAATCACCGCGGATGCGGCTGTTGCCGAGAGCGTATCGCGCGATGCACTGGCCGCCGGCCATGAGGGTGTGGTCGTGAAGGCGCTGGGCTCGGCCTACGCCGCCGGGCGGCGGGGTTCGAACTGGATCAAGGTGAAGCCGGTGCTCACCTACGACCTGGTGGTGCTCGCCTGCGAATGGGGGTCAGGACGGCGCGCTGGCCTGCTGTCGAACCTGCACCTCGGAGCTCTGGACCCCGTTGGCGAGTTCGGCGAACCCGGCGGTTACGTGATGGTGGGCAAGACTTTCAAAGGCCTCACCGACGCGCTGCTGCAGTGGCAGACTGAAAAGTTCCAGGAGTTGGAGGTGCGGCGTACGGCGGGCACGGTGTGGACCGAGCCGATCACCGTGGTCGAGATCGCCATCGACGGCGTCCAGCACTCTCCCCGCTATCCGGGTGGAATCGCCCTTCGTTTCGCACGCGTCAAGCGCTACCGTGACGACAAGACTGCCGCGGAGGCCGACACCATCCAGGCGTTGCGCGCCCTGCTCCGTACACCAGTGGGCAGAAAGGTATCGCCCGCACCGGCGGAGCCAGATTCGGGAAGAGATGACCCACTCCTGCAAGATTGATGGTTTAGCGTTTTCCGTGCAACCTGCACGAGCTTCAGATCCTATTAGTGGCGAAGGTCTTGATTAGCCCGATGATTGTCGTGTGCCGGGCTCTCCGGGCCCTGGCTGAGGAGCCTTGATCAGGATGTTGGTTTGATGGAGGGAGGCCGGTGAACAAGAACCGTCTGGAGGCGTTCAGTGATGGTGTGCTCGCCATCATCATCACAATCATGGTGCTGGAACTCCATGTGCCAGACGAACCGACCTGGCATGGTTTAGGCTCCGTCCTGCCCACGGTCCTCAGCTACCTGCTCAGCTTCGTCTACGTGGGAATTTACTGGAACAATCACCACCACATGATCCATCTGGCAAGCAGGGTCAACGGCTCGATCCTCTGGGCCAATCTGCACTTGTTGTTCTGGCTTTCACTAGTCCCGTTCACCACTCGCTGGATGGACGAGTCCGGATTCGTGCAGATCCCGGTGCTGACGTACGGGATCAACTTGCTCTGCGCCGCGATCGCCTACTTCATCCTGGAACAGGCATTGATCCGCCAACAGGGCCGGAATGGCCCCCTCGCACAGGCAATTGGCCGGGACTGGAAAGGCAAAACGTCCCCACTGATTTACCTCGCAGGCCTTGGGCTGACCGCAGTCCAGCCACTGCTTGGAGTTGCGGTCTACACCATCGTGGCCCTGATCTGGCTAATTCCTGACCGCCGGGTTGAGCACTTCGTCACCCGGGCTCACCGGGACTGACCCCGCCCGGGACTGCCCATAGTCATCGGCAATAGGGAGGGCAAGAGCCACGAAGTGCGAGCTGCAGCGAGGAAATCTATGATCTCGTGCAAAGTGAACAGCCTAAGACCGGCACCTTAGTTGTTAGGAGCAACGAATGGCAGAGTACGACCGCAAGATCCTGAGCGTCAAGGCCAGCTCGTCCTTGCGTAGTGGGCTGGTCTAGCGTCGGCGTGGCAGCACGAACCAGGCACGCCGAAGAAAGCACGAGGTACTACGACGCGATATCCAGGCCCTGTCAGAACCGCAAACCTCACCCTCGCGGACGTTACCTGTGAGTGAACGCAGGGTCTTGATCCGTCCGCGGCTGCAGAGTTACCCTATCGGCGTCTGCCGGGACGGCGGACAGACGCCCGGTCTTCACTTACCTCTGGGGGAAGGTGAAGGCCGGGTTTTTCTTCCGGGAACGGCTCCCAAGCAAGCCGCCGGGTCGTTTCGGCGAACGGCCGAGGACTTTTGGACGCCGGCAGCGGCGGGGCTCACAGCTTGTTTCAGTGGAGCCCGCGCCCGTCCTGGACCCCGCGACCGAGGCAATAGCGTTGGCTTCTCTTCGGAATGGGGAGAAAGCTTTCACCCCGGAAAGCCGCGGCGTGGCATGAACACCTGTCTGCCCGGCGCATGGAACCCAGGCGTATGGAACCCTCTGTACCGGCCGGATCAATGCGTGGTCTGGGCTTGATCACTCTCACGAACGGCGCCCTTGCGGGACCCACTTGACCGCGGGGCCTTCAATTTCCAGGGTTCGAGACGTGGAACGAAGCCGCAGGGCATCTCCCGTCCGGTACCCAGTTCGCCACAGAACTGACGTACAGGACTGGATGAATGGTCCGAACCTACGGCAAAAGCGAACGCGGTTAGAGGACGTTGAAAAGAGGACCGGTGATGACGGGACCAATGTCATGGCCCGGGCCTGCGAACGCTCCAAACATCTGTCCAAGCGTCCAGCCCAGAGTTTGTCTTCGCCAACCTGCCGGATTTCGGCCTTTCCACAGGATTTCCCAAGGATTTCCTCGAAGACGGCATGGCTGACCGTCCTTCCTGTCAACATGGTCTCGGGACGGCCGTCCTTGCCGTTCCCACGAGGAGGCCCCGATGCCGTTCCCACGAGGAGGCCCCGATGCGGGAGAAGGTTGGCAAGGATGCAGTTCGACATCGAATCAAGCCCGGACCGGATCCCGAGTGCCACTCCACCGCGCTGGCAAGTGCCTCGAACAGGCCAGCCGAACGCTCCCGAGGTGTCCCCATGACCTCACCCCAAGAACCGGCCCATGCTTCTATGACGCGAGCAGCACGCGATCAATCGCCGCAACCGATGCCTCCGATGATGCCCGAACCAAAACCACGAACAGAATCAGCCGCAAGGCGCCTGCTCACGGAGCACATCATCACCCAGGTCGATAAGGGCACCGTGGAACTCCGGAACGATGGAATCGTCCACATCCTCTGGAAGCCCAGAGGCACCATCGAAGCCGCAGATGCCCTTGCAGCCATGGTGGGCATCAACGAAGTCTGCCGGGGCGCCGAACACCCGATGCTGGTCGACATAGCGACGGCGGACGGTTTCAGCCTGGATGCCCGATCCATGTTCTCCACACCATGCGCCGCCTCGCGGATCGCGTTGCTCGGGTCCGGTCCGGTAGCCCGGGTCGTCGCCAGCTTTTTCCTCGGCGTCCGCGCACCGTGTCCCGGCCGCTTTTTCACCTCCAGGAACGAGGCCATCAACTGGCTCGCCCAGGCCGACTGACGCCGATGCAGCTGCGGCGAAGGCGGCTGCGGCCGAGAAGAAGGCCGCGGCGCCGGACAAGCAGCTCGCTGCAGTCAGCTAGCCCGACCATCGCTTCCTTGTCCGTGGCCACGAGCCGGCGTCTTGGACCAGGAAGCCGCCGGCTTGCCGCCCCTGCGCCGGTCAACCGGAAATGTGTATTCATCACGTCCTGCCGCTCCGCCCGGGAGCGGAGCATTGAAAGGTACATTGTGCGCTCCTTCTCCCGCGGTTTCGCCGCAACCGTCTTCGCAGCCTTCTCGCTGGGCTCACTGGCGCCGGCGGCCTCGGCAGTCACAGCGACAGGTGCGTCCGAGCAGCCTGCCCGCTACCTGGTCCGTTACGCCCCGGGAACTGATGTTGCCGCCGCAGCAAAGTCGCTGCGCAGCTCCGGAAAGACTGTGGGCCGCACATTTACGACGGCGGTGCGCGCCGCCGTGGTGACCACCACCCCGGCACAGGCCAAGATGTTGGCCGGTTCCCGCGGCGTCGTTGCTGTTGAGCCGGACCTGCCGGTCCGGGCCACGGACACGCAGGCGAACGCTCCCTGGGGCCTGGACCGTGCCGACCAGCGCGCCCTTCCGCTCTCGACCACCTTTACTCCCCCGTCCGCCGGTGCCGGGGTCAGCGCCTACGTAGTCGACACCGGTGTCCTGGCCTCCCACGGCGACTTCGGCGGCCGCGTCGCGGCCGGTTACTCCGCCATCGCCGACGGACGGGGCAGCTCGGACTGCAACGGGCACGGTACTCACGTGGCCGGAATCCTCGCCGGCAGCACCTACGGCGTCGCCAAGGGCGCCAGTGTGATTCCGGTGCGCGTCCTGGGCTGTGACGGCAACGGCTCCATGTCGGACGTGATCGCCGGACTGGACTGGGTGGCAGCGAACCACACCGCGGGCACCCCAGCCGTGGTCAACCTGAGCCTGGGCGGGGGCACCAGCTCCACCCTTGACGCAGCCTTGCAGAACGTCATCAACGACGGCGTCACCGCAACTGTCGCGGCCGGCAACTCCGCCGCCGATGCATGCGCCAGTTCCCCCGCACGGGTAGCGGCAGCCCTGACGGTGGCAGCCAGCGACCCGTCGGACCGGCAGGCGTCGTTCTCGAACTATGGAAGCTGCGTGGACCTCTACGCCCCCGGCGTCGGCATCAACTCGGACTACTACACCTCCAGCACGGCCACCGCCACCATGTCCGGAACATCAATGGCGTCCCCGCATGTGGCCGGCGCGGCGGCTGTGCTGCTCGCCCCGGACACCGTCGCTGACGCCCGCCCAGGTGGCTTCCGCGTTGAACACTTCCGCCACCGCCGGCGTCATTACCGGCGCTGCCGCCGGGACCCCCAACCGGCTCCTCTACGTGGGAGCCGTAACTGTCACCGATCCTGCACCGGCCGCCACCAAGCCTTCCGCGGCTACCAATGTCAAAGCAACCGCCGGAAGCCGGTCCGCAAGAGTGAACTGGACCAAAGGCCGCGACGGCGGCTCTGCCCTGACCGGTCAAACGTTGACCGTCTACTCCGGCACTACCCGGATCGCCAGCTTCCGGATTTCCGCATCCGCCGGCAGCGCCACGATCACCGGGCTGCGCGCGGGCAGCTACTACTCCTTCAGCATCATCGAAACCAGCAAGCTCGGTAACAGCCCCGAATCCGCCAGATCCAACACGGTCCGCATCCTTCCATAACATCACCGACCCGTCCCTGAGGAGGACGAAGGAAAGGCTGATGCGGCCATGGGACGACGTCACGCCGACGAAGCCCTTCAGGAGCTCCCGTACGATGCGGGGCCGGAACTGGTTAGCGCCCTCGTAACAGCTGACGGTCGCGTTCACGCCGGCCTCTTTCAGCCGGCGGCCGTGGCGTCGCCTTCGTCGCACAGGCGACGAACCAGAGCCGGGAAGCTATCGCCGACAGGATGACACTGCCGCACCGTCTCCGGGTTCCGAACCCAACCGCCGATCAGACAGAAGTCATGTAGAACAACCCCTGCCCGACCATGAAGAAGCAAGATCGCAAACCCTCGGCATCCCAAGAAAGCCAGGCACAGCCGGAGACGAAAAAAGGCCCCCGAAGGGGCCCTTTTCGTGAACATACTGTCCACACTCAGCGGCCAACCGGCCCCTGAACTGGGAAACACGTACCCGAGATGGGACTCGAACGGGATTCCGGGCCTTGTTATTACTGGGAAGAGGCGGAAACCTACGGAATCCGGGCCAATTCGATGGCTGTACGACCAAGTCTGAGGTGAAAAGTGTGGACATTGTTCACACTCCTTTTTTTGCCCAGTCGCGACCACCGGCGCCATCCGCTCCGGCCGCCGAGCCGCCGATGAAATCCTCGAGAACCTCTCGTAACCGGCGCTCACATCCGTCCGGACGGGGCGTGGGCTGTTCCTTCCGTCCCAGGTCAAATCCTCGGCCCAAATGGGATACTAAGCTATGGTTTTTTCCTCGGGCAGGGGCACTCCGGGTGTGGTGGCAGTGGTCGGTGCGACCGGCCGGCAGGGATCGGCCGTGGTCCGCCACCTCCTCAAAGACGGGTGGCAGGTGCGTGCCCTGACCCGAAATCCGTCCAGCGACGCTTCACAGGCCCTGCGCGCGCTCGGCGCTGAGGTTCAGCAAGCGAACACCGAGGATCCCGGCTCTCTTCGGACACCGTTCGAAGGGGCCTACGGGCTTTTCAACGTCCAGAATCCCATGACCAGTGGAATCGACGCCGAAGTCCGGCAAGGAAGCAACGTGGCGGAGGCCGCAGCTGAAGCGGGCATACGCCACGTGGTGTACGGGGCGGCAGGAGTCAGCGACCAGCCGACAGGCGTCGGCTCCTGGGACTCGAAGCTGGTCATCGCCCGGCGCTTTCGCGAACTCGGACTGCCGCTCACCGTGCTCCGGCCAATGGCGTTCATGGAACTGATGACGGACAAAGGTTTCTACCCACAGTTTTCCACCTGGCACCTGATGCCAAAGCTGATGGGCCCGACCCGGCCGGTGGGCTGGCTGTGCGTTGACGATCTGGGTGGCATCGCCGCCCGGATGTTCACCGACCCCGAACGGTGGAGCGGCGCGGTGCTGGGACTGGCATCCGACGTGCGGTCAATAGACGAGTGCCGCATCCTGTGGCAGGAGCGGACCGGACGAAAGCCCCGTGGGTTGCCGATGCCGGAGAAGCTGTTTGAACGGTTCGTGGGGAAGGACCTCACCACCATGTGGCGATGGCTGCGGACCGGGCAGTTCGACATGAGTACGCAGGCAACGCGCGAGGTCCTGCCGGAGGCCCGGACCATTAAGGAATGGTTGATATAACGGCCAAAGTGAGCGGTGCTGAGCAGCACCGGACCGCGGAGACTGCGGGGCTGCCGCTTGGCCTACCTGCTGGGAGCGAAAGCGAGGAGTGATTCGACGGCGATCAGCCGAGCGCGAAAAAGCAGCCTCAAGTGTGGACAATGCCCACACGACCCTTGGCAGGACAAATGAGCCTGCGGATTCAGGGATCCTGACGGCTCGGAGCTGCCGGAATAGAAAAAGTTCATAACCTCAGCGCCTCAAATCCGTAAGGTCGGCACAGGCTTTTGCTGCCGGAGGCGTCGGGTACGAGGCCTGACGGGGTCCTGGCGCGTCGCGAATTGATATGATTGACGTCTCAATCCGAGCGAATTGGATATTTCTCCTTACTCAACCTTCCTGCCTACTCTTGAACCATCGGCGGCGGCGTGCGCGAGCCGGGATCGGCATCCGAGGAGGCTCCGATGGAGACGAGGTACCTGCGTTATTTCATCGCAGTGGCGGAGGAGAAGCATTTCGGCCGAGCCGCTCAGCGCCTTCACATGGCCCAGCCGCCGCTGTCCCAGCAGATCAAGCAGCTCGAGGAGCAGCTGGGCACGCCGCTCTTCCAGCGCACCACGCGCAAGGTCGAGCTCACGCCGGCCGGCGAGCTCCTGCTCGACAGAGGTCGGCGCATCCTCCAGGACCTCGAAGAACTCGAGTCCGATGTGGCCCAAGTCGGGGCCGGCGCGGCGGGGGTCGTGCGCATCGGACTGTCGGGTTCCGCGACCTACCGCCTCCTGCCGCCCCTCGTCCAGAACGTCCGCCGCGAGCTCCCGGGCCTCAAGCTCACCGTTCATGGCGAGATGCTCACCCCGCAGATGGTGGCAGACCTCGAGGAGGGCAGGCTCGACGTCGCCGTCCTCCGCCCGCCTGTGAACTCGCCAGAGATCGCGCTTGCCTTCCTCGAACAGGATCGACTGGTCGCGGCGCTCCCCGCTGCATCCCCGTGGGCGGAGCACGCCCAGATCGATCTCGCAGAGCTCGCTGACGAGGCCTTCGTCGGCTACCCGACAGACTCGGTGGTCACCCGCATCTTCCGAGAGGCCTGCCGGAACGAGGGATTCACCCCGAACGTCGTGCAGGAAGCAGCGGAAACTTCCACGCTCCTCTCGCTCGTCGCGGCAGGCATGGGCGTCGCCCTCGTCCCCATGACATCTCACATGTTCACGTTCCAAGGCATCGTCTTTCGCCCGATCCGGAACGCGCCACTCGTCGATCTCGCCGTCGCGTGGCGCGTAGGCAGCGAGACGCAGCTTGTGCGCCGCTTCCTCGACCTCTTCGACACCGTCCCCGAACCTCATGCCCGACACGGCGGGCGACCAGTCGCAGTCCTCCGCCCCTCGCACTCAAAGGAAGCCGCCAATGAAGATTGAGCGCATCGAAGCGATCCCGTACTCCATCCCGTACGCGCACCCCCTGCGCTTCGCCAGCGGGGAAGTGCATGCGGCTGATCACGTCCTGGTCCGGATCCACACCGATGACGGACTGGTCGGCATCGCGGACACTCCGCCCCGTCCCTACACCTATGGGGAGACGCAGGCCTCGATCGTCTCGGTCCTAAGCGAGATCTTCGCCCCGCAGCTGATCGGCCTGGACCCACTCGACCGGGAGAAAGCCCAGCGGGTCATGTCGCGGACCGTGAACAACCCCACGGCCAAGGGCGCAGTGGACATCGCCCTGTGGGACCTGGTCGGCAAGTCCCTCGGCGTCCCGGTGCACAAGCTCCTGGGCGGCTACTCCGAACAGATGCGGGTCTCGCACATGCTCGGCTTCCGCCCCGCGTCCGAACTTCTCGAAGAGGCCTTGCGCTTCCGCGAGGAGTATGGCGTCACGACGTTTAAGCTCAAGACCGGCCGCCGCCCGCTCTCCCTCGACGTCGAGGCGGTCCGGGTCCTTCGGGAGGGCCTGGGCGAGGAGGCCGAGATCTACCTCGACGCCAACCGAGGCTGGAGCGCGAACGAAGCTCTGGAGGTGCTGCGCCGCACCGAGGAAATGGGCCTGTCGATGCTCGAGGAGCCCTGCGACGCCGGAGAGGCGCTGAGCCGGCGCCGGCTCGTTCGGCTCTCGCCCATCCCGATCGTGGGCGACGAGTCCGTCCCCACGCCAGGGGACGTCGCCCGCGAGCTCATCTCCGGAGGCTGCACGGCCGTGTGCATCAAAACTGCCCGCAGCGGCTTCACCCAAGCACAGGACATCCTGGCCCTGTGCACCGGCCTGGGCGTCGACGTGACCATGGGCAACCAGATCGACACCCAGATCGGCAGCCTCGCCACCGTCACCTTCGGCGCCTCGCACGAGGCCAGCCAGCGCCGGGCCGGGGAGCTCTCGAACTTCCTGGACATGGCCGACGACCTCATCGCCGAGCCGATCGAGATCCGCGACGGCGCTATCCGCGTCCGCGAGGCCCCCGGCGTGGGCGCCGAGATCGACGAGGGCAAACTCGCCCACTACCGCCAAGACACCTAAGAAGACTTCGAAGGAGACCCCGTGCTGTTCATGGTCAGGATGGACGTCCACCTGCCGCCCGAGATGTCTCCCGCCCTCGCCGAGGAGATCAAGGAGCGCGAGAAGGCTTACTCCCAATCCCTCCAGCGCGACGGTCGCTGGCGTCACCTTTGGCGAGTGGTGGGCGAATACTCCAACTATTCGGTGTTCGACGTCGCCGGCAACGACGAACTGCACGATCTCCTGTCGGCCCTCCCGCTCTTCCCCTACATGGACATCCACGTCACACCGCTCGCCCACCACCCCTCCGACATTAAATGATTCATACTTCCCTCGTCTCAATCAGGCACAAATAAGTATTTCACTTACATCAATGCCGGGACCTAACGTAGAAATGTCCCCAGGAAAATCGATGGAAGCCATGAATCGAGGGCCGGCACGATGAAGCGCCTACCAGCATCCGGAACCCACCGCGGGTGGGTGAGCGGCCGCGGGGCCGACCATCCTCCCTACGGTGGCCTCCTCCAGCCGGTTGACGGCGCTGGCCGCCCGGCGCGGATGAGGGACGCCTCCCTCGGCGGAGCGGCGGCGCACGAGACCCTTCCCGCGCCTGAAACGAACCACTGGTCCGAGCGGCAGATCTGGCCGGACTGTGTTGATTGATAAATATTCCGAAGGTCTCAATCACAGAGAAATAAGTATTTCCCTCCTAAGAATTCACCGGCCTAACGTAGACATATCCCAACGTGATACACGACACAGGAGTCACCATGAGCGTTGAAACCCCCACCACCCCCTCCGAATCCACTGGCACCGCCGCCGAAGCCGGAGCCGGAGCGACGGCCAGATTCCGGGCAAACAAGACGATCGGCGCAACCTCGAGCCAGGAGCGTGTGGCGCGGCTCGCGGGCAGGGTCATCAAAGCCGTCAACGACACCGTCCTCGAAGAAGAGGTGACCTACGACGAGTACAACGCCCTCAAGGCGTGGCTCATCAAGGTCGGCGAGGACGGCGAATGGCCGCTCTTCCTCGACGTGTGGGTCGAGCACTCGGTCGAGGAGGTCGCGAACGCAAACCGGCACGGCTCGAAGGGCACAATCGAAGGTCCCTACTATGTGCCGAACTCGCCCGCACAGAAGACCCCCGCTGTCCTGCCCATGCGGGACAATGAGCCAGGGACGCCGCTGCTCTTCCAAGGCCAGATCACGAACATCGACGGCGAACCGCTCAAGGACGCCAAAATCGAGATCTGGCACGCGGACGACCTGGGCTTCTACTCCCAGTTCGCCCCCGGTCTGCCCGACTGGAACCTCCGCGGGACCGTCCTCGCCGACGATGACGGGCGTTTCCAGATCAACACAGTCCAACCCGCCCCCTACCAGATCCCCACCGACGGCGCATGCGGGCAGCTCATCGCAGCGGCCGGCTGGCACGCCTGGCGGCCCGCCCACATCCACCTCAAGGTCTCCGCGCCAGGCCACCAGCTCATCACCTCGCAGCTGTACTTCCCCGGAGACCCGCACAACGCCGATGACATCGCCTCTGCCGTCAAGCCCGAGCTCATGCTCGACGTACACGAGCGCGAGGACGGCAGGGGACGAGTGACCACGTACGACTTCCGCCTCGACCCCGAGGACTGAGCCAATGACCGAGCAGCTCAGCATCTCGGCGCCGATCGACAGCCGCGAACTCCGGCACACCTTCGGCACCTTCGCCACGGGCGTCACAGTCGTCACGACCCGCACTCCTGACGGCGTTCCCCACGGCTCAACCGTGAATGCCTTCACGGCCGTCTCCCTCGAGCCCCCGCTCGCGCAAGTGACGCTGACCCGCAGCTCTAAGGCCGCGCAGTACCTCGACGGCGCGCCGTTCGCGATCAACATCCTCTCCGCCGCCCAACGCAACGTCGCCCTCCACTTCGCGGGCAAGCCCATGGACGGCGGCCCCGACTGGGCGCTCGACGGAGGAGTCCCCGTCCTGTGCGGAAACGCTGGCACGCTGGAGTGCCGCCCTTGGAACGTGTACGACGGCGGAGATCACCTCATCGTCATCGGCGAAGTCGTCTCGCTCCAGTACGACCGCACCGCGGAGCCGCTCGTGTTCTACGGCGGCAAGTTCCGGTCCATGGGCGAGCTCATCGACGGGGCGCCCTGGAATCTCTCCGGCGACGGTCCGGAGTGTGGCTGGTTCGCCGGCTCCCGGGCGTTCAAAGCGCTCTACAGCGGCTGACTATCCTCAATCTTCCTTTGACCCCTCATATCCCCAACCCGCCTCTGCATGCCCAGAAAGGACCAGCCATGATGGAGCTCATCGACGAGACCACGGCTACACCCACCACAACGCCGTCCAATTCGAAGCCAACGACCAGGCCCATGACCGGCGACGAGTACATCGATTCGCTCAAAGACGATCGGGAGGTATGGATCTATGGCGAGCGTGTCAAGGACGTCACGACACACCCCGCCTTCCGGAACTCGATCCGTATGGCCGCACGCCTCTACGACGCCCTGCACACTCCCGGCCTGCAGGAGAAGCTCCTTGCCCCGACCGACACCGGCTCCGGCGGGCAGACCATGAGCTACTTCCGAGCCGCCCGCAGCATCGAGGACCTGAAGAAGGACCGCGAGTCGATCGAGACCTGGGCCCGCCTCTCCTACGGCTGGCTCGGACGCTCGCCCGACTACAAGGCCGCGTTCCTCGGCACCCTCGGCGGAATGCCCGACTTCTACGAGCCGTTCAAGGACAACGCCCTGCGCTGGTACCGCGAGTCGCAGGAGAAGGTCCTCTACTGGAACCACGCGATCATCAACCCGCCCGTGGACCGTCACCTCCCGCCAGACCAGGTCGGGGACGTGTTCATGAAGGTCGAGAAGGAAACCGACTCGGGCCTCATCGTCTCGGGGGCCAAGGTCGTCGCGACCGGCTCGGCGATCACGAACTACAACTTCATCGCCCACTACGGTCTGCCGATCAAGCGCAAAGAGTTCGCGCTCATCTGCACGGTGCCCATGGATGCGCCCGGCGTGAAGCTGATCTCCCGCGCTTCGTACTCTCACCAGGCCGCAGTGATGGGAACACCCTTCGACTACCCGCTCTCCTCCCGCTTCGACGAGAACGACTCCGTCTTCGTCTTCGACAAGGTCCTCATCCCCTGGGAGAACGTCTTCGCCTACGGTGACGTCGAGAAGGTCAACAACTTCTTCCCGCAGACCGGGTTCATCAACCGGTTCACGTTCCAAGGCGTCATCCGCCTCGCAACGAAGCTCGACTTCATCGCAGGCCTGCTCATGAAAGCCCTCGAGATGGCCGGGACCAAGGACTTCCGCGGTGTCCAGACCCGCGTCGGCGAGGTGCTCGGCTGGCGCAACATGTTCCGGGCCCTCATCGACGGCATGGTCCACAACCCCGACCCCGGCCCCAACGGGACCGTGCTGCCCAAGCTCGACTACGGCATGGCCTACCGCATGTTCATGGCCATCGGGTACCCGCGGATCAAGGAGATCATCGAACAGGACGTCGCCTCCGGACTTATCTACCTCAACTCGAGTGCACTCGACTTCAAGACCCCCGAGATCCGCCCCTACCTCGACAAGTACGTGCGCGGCTCGGGCGGCATCGAGGCCGTGGACCGAGTGAAGCTCATGAAGCTCCTGTGGGACTCGATCGGCACCGAGTTCGGCGGCCGGCACGAGCTCTACGAGCGCAACTACTCGGGCAACCACGAGAATGTCAAGGCCGAGATGTTCTTCGGCGCGGAGGCCAACGGCACCGCGGACGCCATGAAGGGCTTCGCCGAGCAGTGCATGTCAGAGTACGACCTCGACGGCTGGACCGTTCCCGACCTCATCGGCAACGAGGACGTCAGCCTGTTCATCAAGAACCACCGGAAGTGACCTTCATTCTCGATCGGCTGCGGCATCTGCCTGCTGTCGCACTCGGGCTCCCGGCCGCTGCATACGACCTGCTATGCCGTCCGACTCCCGCAGGGCATACAAGTCAAGGCCGAATGAGCTCGTCCGCGTGGGAAGGCTGGTGGCACGAGGACCTTGCGGAGGGCTGAGCCCCGCGCGGGTGGCCCGGGTTCCGTTTCCGGAATCCGGGCCTCCCCGTATACCCATCCGCTAAGTGTTGCAATCACCGCAAGAACCCACGCCCTCAACGCTACACACCGGGACGTCCCAAAACCCTAGGGATACGAGACGTCTCACCGACCAGACATCCGCGCGGCCGGCCCCATATTCCCGGGAATCGCGCAAGTTCCGTGACGGCCGGCAATTCTCGTAACTATGTGTCGAAACCTTGTGGTTGAATCAGGGTGTTCACTGTCGAACCGGGTTCCGGACCCCGGAAACACAAGGAACTCCGGAAAACATCCCGAGTACGGCCCAGCCCGACCGGTGTAGGACCCGATCCGAAGCCAAACGTGTTGACAGTGTCAACGCCCTCTTGATGAATGAGTGCAGCGCAATCCCCGGCTGCGCTCCCTCGTTGGAAGAGGCAAGGGCACCGGGTGCCTGAGGAGAGTCTTCCAGCGGCAAACAATGGCGGCGGAACGCTCAAACAGGCCGCCCCCACAGGTTTGTAGTCACGCCGAGCGTCAAGCGAACCAAACACGAAGCCGATGGCTCCCGATACTCCCATTGCGCCTTCGACAGCCTCGGCCACCTCGTGGACCTGAACTCTCGCCGCGCCGTAACACGCAGCGGCATCGGCCTCGCCGTACCAGCCGATGCTGATATCCCAGATATCTCCGCCATGGACACTTTCGTTCAGACACTGCTCAACGCCAGATCCGTTGCCTACTCAGTCACCGGCGCCAGCGGCATCTACTTCGCCGAGCTCCTTAACCGCCTCAGAATCGCCGACGAGATCAACGCCAAGGCCACCATCATCGAAAAGGGCTTCATCGCAAATGCCGTCGTCGACGGCCGTGCCGATGTCGGTATCCAGCAGCTCAGTGAACTGCTGTTCGTCCCAGGAGCCCAAATCGCCGGCCCGTTCCCCGCCGAGGTGCAGCAATACACCGAGTTCTCCGCCGCCCTCGCGCTGGAAGCCGTCGAGAACGCTGAAGCGCGCGCCTTCATCGAATTCCTGACGTCCGCAAAGGCCAACGAAGCCTACGGCCAGACCCTCCTCGAAATTCCCGTCGCCTAGCTGTAATAACCACGGCAGTAGGAACATGCGACGTGGTTAGGTAACAAAAAAGACCGCCACTTGGGCACACCTTGCTCGCCGAATGCGCCCAGGCGACTCTGAGGGCACCCCTGAGACCGCCTCCCATGGTGCCCCATAGCGAGATCGCCGAAGTCATGTCGTTGCCCGCTCCCCCGACCCATGAACAGGTGTTGGCCACCCCCGACCAACCCGACACAAACCGGAAAGAGGAATCGCACAAACCCAGCCGTAGCATGCGGAGGGCCTGTGCCCGAGGTGGGACTCGAATTGCATTCGAGCCCCTGAGAATCCGCCACTCCCCCAAAAACATCCCCAATGCGGGCCAGTCCGGCCGATGTACGGCCCAGTCCGACAGACAAGGTGTGCACAATGTGCACACACCCTCTCTTTGACTCCGACGACCCCTCCGAAAGCAGGGCAACGTCGACCGCCGCAGCCGCTGCGATCCGAATATTTGGCGTCGAATAACGACGGACTTAGCCTTCGAACGAAAATCCTGGAACCAAGTGCATCGACTTGCCTCTCTCCGCTAATGATCCTCCCACCGTCCATTGCTGGTCTGGCAGTGCACGACATGACCAGCCCGGCCAGGCAAACCCATCCAGCAGAACTGAAGATTTCCTCCCTGAAGTGGCGCCCTAAGGAACGGCTCCAGCCCTAAGGCTCGGAAATCACCCTTGCGAAGTTAGCCAGCCGCGCCACGTCCGGGTCCGGACCATTGCGCACACCAAGGTCGAGCGCATCGATGCTTGCAAGTTCGTCTGCGCTGAGTTCAAAGTCGAATACGTCGAAATTCTCCACAATGCGTGCAGGATTGGTCGACTTTGGGATGGCAGAGCGGCCCTGTTGCAGGTGCCAACGCAGCATGACCTGGGCTGGGCTCTTTGCGTGGGCTTGGGCTATGGCGGCGATCGCCGGGTCTTCCATCACGTTCTTCTTGCGGTGCTCTCCAAACCCAAGGTAGAAAGTGATGCCACCGATCGGTGACCATGCCTGGGTGAGGATGCCGTTTCTTGCATTCGCTGCCTGAACGGCCGGCTGTGTGAAGTAGGGATGCAGTTCGATCTGGTTGACGGTCGGGACGATGTCGGTCCTCGCGAGTAGTTGCTCTAGGTGGTGCGGCATGAAGTTGCTAACGCCGATCGCCCTCACCCGCCCGTCGCCGAGCAGGGTCTCAAGTGCCTTGTATGCGGCGGTGGTCTTTTCGAAGCGGTCCGGGGCGGGCTGGTGCAGGATGAGCATGTCCAGATAATCGACGCCGAGTTTGGCGGTTGCCTTCTCCCAGGCGTGCAAGGTCTGCTCGTAGCCGTAATCGCTCACCCAGACCTTCGTCTCTATGAACACATCGGATCGGTCGAGGCCGGACCTCCTTATGCCGTCGCCAACTTCCCGCTCATTGTCATATGCGGCCGCGGTGTCAATGTGGCGGTAGCCAGCCGCCAGCGCGGCCTCGACAGCCGCCGTCGTTTGCTCCGGCGGACTCTGGAAGACGCCGAGCCCGAGGGCCGGCATCGTGACGCCATTGTTGAGGGTAAGTTCCATAATCATGACCTTTAGTTTGAAATCGAGGTGGCGATACGAGGTGGGCCGGCCAGTCGCACGAGTGTGGTCCCTAGGGCTGATGTCACAAGACGGCTCCAGTGTCGGCAGGGACACAATCGTCGCGTTCGAAAGTTTCGCCATGCGGGACCATGGAGCTTAGGGCCACGGTGTAGATATCCGGTCCGTGCCGCGTTATGAGAACGCCCAGCCAGCCTTCTTCGAGAGCATGAGCACGAGCCCTCGCCACCGCAGCATTCAGATCTTCATCAATTTGGCCTTGAGTGCTCCCCCTGACGTGGAAATATCGCCCTGGTTCGATCGTGGTAATCATCTGATATCCCTACCAACCGCTCTCGGCCAAGCGGTAGGGGTTCGATTTCATCGGCGTTGATGTCGACCATATGGCAGCGGCATCAACGTCGATTCGGGCCCGATCGACGTTGACAACGTCCATGATGAGGGCGCCCTTGAGCATCTCAGCCGTGTCCCGCTTCACGCGGCTGCTGCCCGTGAGGAGGGTGGACGAGCTACCTGTCATGTTGCTCTCTCTTTCTAGCTAGGTGATTCATGACTTTTCTATCCAGGTTTGCCCGAGTCCTGATCGGTGCATCCGCGGTATTTCGGGGATCGGTATATTCGCTGCTTGCCAGACCGAAGACAACAAAGGACGAACTCTGCCGCGCTTCACTAGCCCTGTCGATGGGGATGGGTGGAGGTTAGATTTTGCTCCCACCCTTATCGCTGGCCCCGTCAGGCTGGCGACTATTGCGACATCTGGGGAAGGCCATGAAACGCATCGCCGAAGTCTGGAAGAAATTTCGGCTATGGACTTAGGGCGTGGCCCGCCGGGCGACGTTGTAAAAACGGATGTTTTGGTACTCTTCGAGTCCTTCGGAGCTGCCTTCGCGTCCGAGCCCGGATTGCTTGATGCCTCCGAACGGGGCGGTGGCGTTGGATGGCACTCCCTGATTGATACCTACGATTCCCGTTTCGAGTCTGTCGGCGACGTTGAATGCGCGGTCCAGATTCTCGGTGAAGAGATAGCCCGCCAGACCGAACTCTGTTGCGTTGGCCCGGGTAATGACTTCTGCCTCAGAACTAAACCGCTGAATCGCTGCAATCGGTCCAAAGATCTCCGATGTGGCGACGTCCGATTCTTCCGGGACCCGGTCGAGCAGTGTCGGAGCGAAGAAGTGCCCCGCCGCGGCGTATGCGTGACCACCCGTAACCAGCTCGGCACCCAGATCGAGGGCATTGCGGGTGAAGGCCTTCATCTGGTTTACCGCTCGGTTGTCGATCAACGCGCCGAGCAGGGTGCCGTTGCCAAGCCCGCTTCCGACAGTGACCTGCTCGAACCGTTCTGCGAGGGCGGCGACGAAGTCATCCGCGATGCCGTCCTGAACATATATTCGGTTGGCACCAATACAGGACTGCCCGCCGTTTCGGAGTTTTGCTGCAAACGTCCCGTCGACGGCACGCTGCAAGTCTGCGTCATCGAAGACAATGAGTGGCGCGTTTCCGCCCAGTTCCATGGAACTTCGAAGCACGTTTCGCGAGGCCAACTGCAGCAGCTGACGTCCGACAGGGGTTGATCCGGTGAACGAAACCTTCCGGACTCTCGAGTCGCTGAGAACTGCTTCGCTGAACGCCTTGGAATCTGAGGTGTTGATGACCTGCACCAGGTCTTCGGGTACGCCTGCTTCAACAGCCAGCTTGACGGCGAAATACGTCGTCAGCGGAGTAAGGGTCGCTGGTTTGATCACTGCCGGGCACCCAGCCGCAAGAGCGGGGGCAATCTTTCGTGTCGCCATCGCCAGCGGGAAGTTCCACGGAGTAATCAGCACTGCCAGTCCCACGGGGGAACGGCGGGTCAGAATGTTGGCCGCACCGTCGGGTGATTCACGGAAGCTGCCCGCTGGCCGCACGGATTCCTCCGCGTACCAGCGCACGAAGTCCGTCCCGTATTTGACCTCGCCCCGGGCCTCAGCGAGCGGTTTGCCCATCTCCCGGGAAATCAGGTGAGCGAACTCCTCTGCGTGGTCAATCAATTTGCCATACCAGGCATGGAGCACGTCGGCACGCTGGCGGGACGTGGTCCGGGCCCAGGCGTTGCCGGCACGGTCTGCCTCACTGACAGCTATCAGAGCCTTTTCCGCGTCATCGTCCCGTACGTGGGCTATCGTCTCCCCTGTGGCAGGATCATGCACGGCAATTCCGTGCGCGGGGAGGGCCAGGCTACCAATGACCCGGTCGGCTTCTTGGACGCTTCCCGCGTCCGGACTGATCAACTCCGTCACGGTCTCGAATGTCGTACTCAACGGCTTTCCTCCTTGGTTTGGGGGCGGACATGATTATTGGCTGTGATTCCGCTGATGCAGTGTTCTGCAAGGGTCGTGCAGCCGGACGTGAGGTAGGCGAGACTAGCAAGCAGGGTCTGCGCGATGATTGGCTTGAAGACGCTGGATTTCCCCTGTCCTTCGTCCGCCATCGCCATCGTCAGATCGTTTCCGACGACCTTGAAAGCGAGCTGATTGACGGCTTCGGGAATGGCGGGATTGATATCCGCCAGCCCCGTCCAAGATCTGGAGGAGAGTAGCCGAAGGTTGCTGCATATTCCTGAGAGCCTGATTGCAGTTCGCTTGAGCGCCCCCGAGACGAGTACGAAGGCACTGCAGTCTTCGTACTCCTCCGGGTCAGCGCCGGCTGTTTCAAGGGGCAGGCCGGTAATCTGCCGCAAATGAGCTAATGCATATTCTTGGTGTGTATTGGCGCCGGTCGCAATGGCTGCCTCTCCGAGGCTGAACTGATGGACTGGGACGAGCGCTTCCCGGATGCTTCGTTCGTCCTCGTTCACCAAAGCCGCGTACATCGTGAACTCCTGCGCCAGCGTCATAGGTAGCGGATCCTGTACCGCTGTTCGGCTGATCGTGGCGACGCCCTCGAACTCCAGGGCCTTCCGGGCCAGTTGCCCGCGGAGAAATGCCATCGCCTGGAGGAGCTCGCGGCCGCTAATGATGGCCGCTATCTGGACAGCCATGGCATAGACCTTGGTCGTGGACTGCCCCATACTCACGTCGCACAGCGGGTGGATGAACTCATACGCGCCGCGATTGCGGCCAAGAATCTCGAGGGCGCGGTTGGCTATCACCTCGTTCACATTCATGACCGAGGGTGACCCGGCTCCGCCCTGGATGACATCGACGACGAACTGGTCAAGAAGGTGGCCCTGCTCAATCTCTCGGCAGGCCTGGACGATGGCGTCCTTCTTTTCCTCACTGATCAGGCCAAGGTCCGAGTTCCCGAGCACGGCAGCCCGCTTGACTAGGGCAAGCGCCTTCACCAGCGCCGGGTACGACGAGAGCCGGATGCCGGTGACCGGAATGTTCTGGAGTGCGCGAAGCGTGTGCATTCCCCAGTAAGCATCCGAGGGAATCTCCCCGGCCCCGGTCAAATCCTTCTCGACCCTACTTCTGCCGGGGGTAAATTTCTGTTTCATCACGTCCTATCGCCTCACAACGGCGGTCTCGACATGTGCCGCGGGTGAAAGGGAACAATCGTCGTCCTGCTCACATCCACCGACACAACAGCAGACTGGCTTCGCAGCCCGCTGGCGATCGCCTCGATGCGGCCAGACTCTTCGACGTGAACCCGCAGGAGCAGGGAACGGTCGTCCTGAAGGACTTCCGCGGTAACGATCTCAGGGATGTAGTCCAGAGAGCGCATGAGGTCCGCGCCTGTGCGTGTGTGGTCTTGAACCACTCTGATCACGGCAGAGGTCGGGCGCAGAGCAGGGACCGGGTAGCCCCGCACGAGGGTGTAGCCCCCTATGTGGCCCGCCTTCTCCAGTTCGGCAATACGACTCGCGCATTCTTCTGGGCTGGCCCCGATCCGAACGGCGACGGCATCTGCCGTAAGCCGCGAATCCGCCTCTAGTTCGCGGAGTATCGCATCATCAATATGGTCAAGAGGGGCCGGTACCGTGCTCTTGACATCGGCACACTCCCTGGAGTCGTTGGGGTACCGGGAGCATTCCAGGTCCCGCCGTGATCTCTCGGCAGTAAGTTCTGACATTTCACTCCAGTGCTTCGATATCGCTTCGCCTATGAGGCGATCGTCACGGCCTTCGGCCGTGTCATTTCCTCGTAGGCGTGCCTGACCCCTTGGGCGGGCAAGCTAGAAGGCGGTGTATCCGCCGTCGACGGGCAGGGTGGCCCCGGTGATGTAGGAGGACTCGGGGGATGCGAGGAAGAGGACGGCGTCTGCGATCTCTTCGGGCGTGGCGAGGCGCTGAAGAGGAATCTGGCCCTCACGCTGCCGGCGGTAGGCCTCGGGGTCTTCCCTGCGCTGGATGGAGGCTTCAATGATCGGAGTGGCAGTCAGGCCCGGTGCGACGACGTTGACCCGGATGTTCCGCTCAGCCCACTCGATCGCGGCGCCCTTGGCGAGCATGATCAGCCCGCCCTTGGCCGCGGAGTAAAGGACCTGGTCTGCCATGCCGACCATGCCAAGGCGTGAGCTGACGAGGACGAACGAACCGCCCGTAGCGGGCATGAGCGGCGCGAAGTGCTTCAACACCAGGAACGAGCTCAGCAGGTTGCTGTGGAGCGTGTTCTTCGCGTCCTCGTAGGACATCTCGGTCAGCGGGCTGACGACCTGGAGACCGTGGTTGAGCACGACGGCGTCGACGGTGCCGAAGCTTTCGGCTGCTTCGCGGGCCAGGTGTTCTACGAAGGCCTCGTCGTTAAGGTCTCCTGGGACGTAGGCGTCCTCCGGCTGGACACTGTCGATCTGCTCTTTGCGCCCGGTAAGCAGCAGGCGTGCCCCTTCGCGGCGGAAGTGGGAGCACACGGCTTGGCCGATCCCGCTGTTGGCGCCCGTGACCAGGGCAGTGGCTTTATGGAGTCTCAAGACAGACCTTCCTTCATGGCTAGTAAGGAGTGGGGTTGCCGGCACCGGGGCGGGGACCCCCCCGCCCCGTGCCGTTAGTTGTTGAATCCGCGGGCGTCGACGGCCCAGCGTTCGAGGGACGTCCCGGTGCTGTCGGTGACGATGTATTCCTCGAAATTGACCACCACCGGGCAGACGTGGTTGGGCACCACGGGAACCACGGTCCCGACGCTCGGACGGAAGTCCCCGTCGGGGAGCGGGAGGAATCCGTGGTACTCGTTGAGCTTGGACAGCACCGCGTTGGTACCGGCGATGCCGCTGTAGCCGAGTTCGGGGGTGCCTTCGCGGCCGATGGCTTTGGTGCCGATGTCGAGGATGACCTGGCCGGGGACCCGGTCGCTAACTACTGTGCCGGCGACGAACAGCGCGATCTGGTCCTCCGTGCAGGCCCCGAGCCGGGCGTTGCCCAGGTCCTTGAACACGTATTCGCCGGGACGGATTTCGGTGATCACGCTGTTGGTGGCGAACTCCACGGTGGGTGTCGAGCCGGCACTGACCACCTCCGGGGTGATGCCTACCGCCTCGAGACTGCGCACCGCGGCCTTGAGGGCGGCCTCCTGGTCCTGCGCGGCACGCTCGCGGGCGTCGGGGCCAGCGCGGCACGCTCGCGGGCGTCGGGGCCAGCGCTGCCGTGGCCCGGGTAGGTGAACACACCCGCCGGCACGAGGCCCCGCTTGCGGGCGGCGGCCGCGAGCTCGCCCGCAGCCTCCGGAGCCACACCGGAGCGGCGCGCGCCGCAGTCGACCTCGACCACGACCCCCAGCCGTCCGGCGTCGTCGCCCATTGCGTCGGCGAGGGCGTCGATGGCCACGAGGTTGTCGACGCCGATCCGCAATCGAATCGTCTCGGCCAGCTTGCGGATCCGCGGGCCCTTGGTCCCGGCGGTCCAGACCGGGTACGCGATGAAGATGTCGTCAAACCCGGCCGCGGCGAAGACCTCGACCTCACCAACGTTGCCCGCGGTGATTCCGACGGCTCCTGCCTTGATCTGGCGGCGGCCGATCTCCACGCATTTGTGCGTCTTGACATGCGGCCGGACCTGGAGGCCCTGCCGGTCGGCGAAGGCCTGCATCCGGTCAATGTTTTCCTGCATCACGTCGGCAAGGATGATGGGGGCCGGGGTGTCGATTCGCTCGACGAGGGCGTCGAGCGCCCGTTGAAGGGTGTTCACACTGTACTCCTGTTTGTTCGGTTCGGCGCGGTTCTACGCCGCAGTGCAGATCATTTGGATCTCGACAGGAGAGACGCGCGGCAGCCCGGCAACACCAATCGCGGTGCGGGCATGCCCCCCCGTTCTCACCCAGCACCTCGATGAGCAATTCACTGGCGGCTTCGGCGACCCGCGACTGCAAACCGAAGTCCGGGGTGCTGGCCACGAAGACCAGCATCTGCACGATCCGTACCCGCTCCAGGTCTCCAACCGCCTGCACAGCGGCAGCAAGGCAATTGAGCACAGCATGGCGAGCAAGCTCCCGCGCCGTCTCCACGTCCACGTCCCGGCCAAGAATGCCCTGACCCAGCAACTCGCCATCCTTGTACGGCAGCTGGCCCGAAATATGGATGCTCTCCCCCACCGCCCGGTGGTCCACGTAGTACGGGTTACCGGCGAGGACCGGTAGCTTCAGGCCGAGGGCACGGAGCCGATCCAAGGCCGAATCGGTCGTTTCGCGTTCCGGTACCTGCGATGTGCCGGCAACCTTCTGCAGTTCTGTTGTCATTGTCACGGAGTCTTTCTTCGCCTGTCGATTGTCGACATGAACGAATACATGCGGGTCTGGCACATTAGCGCCAAACGGGCGTACGAAAGGATGCTGGCCAAAATTGGATTGTTAGGCCTTCGTCGGCTGTGCCTGCCTTAGGCGTGGATCAAGCTGTGAACCTTTGCGGACGAAGGAAGTCGAGGTTGTCGTAATTTTCCTTGCCGAGCGCCTCCTGGGCGGCGATTTGCCCGTAACCGGTAGCCATTTTGAAGCCACCGCCGGAGAAACCGGTGGCGCAGTAAACTCGGCCGCCGGGGCTGATTTTGCCCAGAAGCGGCTTCCGGTCGCTGGTGAAGAGGTCAGGGAACGCGTCGGAGCGGACAATGTTCGGGTACAGGCCAGGGAAAAACTCGCTCACCGTCTCCATCGTCTCTGCGATTTCCTCTGAGGTGAGTTCCCTGGCTACGGCACCGGGGCGTTCGGCAGGAGTTGGGCGCATATCCAGCGTTGCCTTGACCGTCACCCCGTCGACGGCGGGCGCGCCGTACATGGAGTGGTCTCCTGAGAGCCGGACGAAGATCGGGAACCGTTCCGGGGAGAAGAGCGCGGGTTCCTTCGCGACGAACCAGGTGAGAAAGACCCTGTAGGGCTGAGTCTGTGCCAGCAGCGGTTCCGGCAGGAGCTTCCGCGACCATCCGCCGGAGCAGACGATCACGTTCTCAAACGTCCACGACTGGTCCCCGGAGGTCACGACGACGCCGTCCGCGGTTTCCCTGATCCCATCGATCGGGGTGTTGTTGTGTACGGTCGCCCCGTTGGCCTGGGCTGCGGCAATCGCAGCGGTGACGGAGCGATCGGTCCGCAGCGCGCCACCGTTGGGATCGAACACCGCGACGTCGTCCTCGCGGAGGTTGTGCTGCGGGTAACGCTCTGCCATCTGATCCCGCGACAGAAGCTCGTGGGAGGTTCCAGTTGCTCGGACGGACTCGAGCAGTTGCTGGATATATCCGCCGTTCTCGGTGCCGATGTAGAGCCCACCGCAGCGGATGAGGATGTCTTGACCGGTTTCGGCTTCAAGTTCAGCCCAAAGCCGCTCGGATTGCTGCAGCAGCGGATCAAAGCGGGGGTCCAGGTGGAGCCTGCGGAACAGGCGGGTGTCCCCGCCCACGGCGCTGCGGCCGTGGGCGGGGGTTTGTGCTTCGAAGCCGACCACGGAGTCCGTGAGGCGGGCGGCCTGCCACAGGGCCATGCTTCCGATGGCGCCAAGACCGATGACGGCCAGTTTTCCATCTGTCATTTCTTTAGAGCACTTTCTCGAGGAAGGACCGGGTGCGGACTTCCTGGGGGTTGCCGAGGACTTCGCGGGCGTCGCCGCGTTCGATGATGTAGCCCTCGTCCATGAAGAGCAGGTTGTCGGAGACCTCGCGGGCGAAGCCCATTTCGTGGGTGACGACCACCATGGTCATGCCCTTCTTGGCCAGGTCCTTCATGACGGCAAGGACTTCGCCGACCTTTTCGGGGTCCAGGGCCGAGGTGGGTTCGTCGAAGAGCATGATCTCCGGGTCCATGGCCAGGGAACGGGCGATCGCCACGCGCTGCTGCTGTCCGCCGGAGAGCTGGGCGGGGTACTTAAACCCGTGGCCGTCGAGTCCCACGCTGGCCAGCAGTTCGTCCGCTCGGGCGGCAGCCATCTTCTTGTCCTGCCCTTTGACCAGGACCGGGCCGGACATGACGTTTTCCCGGGCGGTCATATTCGGGAAGAGGTTGAACTGCTGGAAGACCATCCCCACCCGGGTGCGCTGCTGGGCCAGCTTCTTCCTGCTCAGGGCGTGGTAGGCGTGGTCGGTCTCGTAGTAACCGAAGTCCTCGCCATTGACCTTCAGCACACCGGAATCGGCGGTTTCCAGACCGTTGAGGCAGCGAAGCAGGGTGGATTTGCCGGAGCCGGACGGGCCGATGATGCAGCAGACTTCGCCGCTGGCGACGTCCAGATCGATGTTCTGCAGGACCGTCTTGTGTCCGAAGGACTTGCGCAGGCTCCGGACCTGAATCGTACCGTCAGTGCTCATCGGAGGTTACCTTCTTCCTGTTCTCTCAGGACAACCTTTTTCGCCTTCCGGGGCAGCGTGGAGGTTGCACGCGAGTATCGTTTCTCGAGTTTGGCCTGCGGGTAGCTCAGCAGCAGGGTCATCACCAGGTACCAGAGGCTGGCGACGATCAGCAGCGGAATGGTCTCGAAGGTGCGGGCGTAGATCAGCTGCGCGCTCTGCAGCAGCTCAGCAACGCCCAGGACACTGACCAGGGACGTTCCCTTGAACATGCCGATCACCTGGTTGCCGGTGGCCGGGATGATCGAGGGCATCGCCTGCGGGATGATGACCTTGCGCATCCGCATTCCGGCGCTCATGCCCAGGGAATCGGCGGCCTCAATTTGTCCCTTTCCGACGGCGGAGAAACCGCCGCGGATGATCTCGGCCATGTAGGCCGCCTCGTTCAGGGTCAAACCGACCAACGCCGCGGTGATCGGGCCCATCAGGGTATTCATGTCTACGGCCATGCCGATGTCCGTGAACGGGATCCCGATCATCAGGTTCGGATACAGGGCCGAGACGTTGAACCAGAAGATCAGCTGGACCAGCACCGGGGTGCCGCGGAACAGATTGATGTAAATGTTCGCGGCAATGGACACCGGCTTCACATGCGAGGAACGCATGATCGCCAAGGCAAGGCCGAGCAGTGTTCCCATGACCATGCTCGCGATCGTCAGGAAGATCGTGAGCATGAGCCCGCGCAGGATCGATTCGGCGAAGAAGTACTTTCCGACGATGCCCCATTTGAAGTTGGGGTTCGTCAGGACCGAGGCGAGGATCCCGATGCCGATGAGGATGCTCAGGATCCATCCGGCGTACTCGGTGGGAGTCCGAACCCGAAGCCGCGGCTTCAGCACCGCATCGATGCTCCCCATCGGTAATTTGCTTCCTTTTTTGATAGCAGTCGTCATTCAGGCCACCCGCTAGTTGAGCTTAGCGTCGGCGATGGCCCCGAACTCCAGGCCCCAGGTCTTGAGGGACTCCTTGTACTCCGGGGTACCAAGGATCGACTGGACTGCCGCCTGCAGAGCCGGAGTCAGGTCCGAACCCTTCTTCACGGCGACAGCACAGATGCCGGTACCACCAACATTCAGCGCTGGCGTGAGCATCTTGAACGAGTCCGGCTGCTGCGTCTGCGCCCAGGCGAGTGCGGTCGTGTCGTAGAGGACTCCGTCGACCCGCTTTGCGTGCAGCTGGACCAGCGCCTCCTGGACGCTCGGCAGCGTGACGGCATTGATGGCCGGCTTGCCCTGGGAGGTGCAGGTCTTCTCATTCAGGGCCGGGAGGCGCTTGAGCTGGCCCGTGGAGCCCTGGATGACGGCGATGTTCTTTCCGCACAGGGTCTCGTTGCTCAGGTTCTGCGGGTTTCCCGCGTTCACGCCGATGGATGTACCGGCCCTGAAGTAGTCGATCATGTCTACGACCTTGAGCCGCTCATCGGTCTTCGCCATGGTGGAGACGGTGAAGTCGTAACGTCCCCCATCAAGGCCAGGGATGATCGTGTCGAACTTCGCTTCCACGTACTTCACCTTTACCCCAAGCTTCTTGGCAATGAGCCGCGTAATGTCGGGATTGAGGCCGATGAGGGTGTGGTTGTCCTGAGCGAGGAAGATGGTCGGCGGGCTGTTCGGGTCAGCGGCGACCGTAAGTTCGCCCTTGTCCTTGTACGACTGCGGCAGCAGGCTCACAGCCTTGGGGTCGGGCTGGACGCCCTCGGAGATGTCCCGCAGCCCGATTTCGGTGGGGCTGGGATTGCCGGAATCGCCGCTGGCAGCGGTTCCGCAGGCATTCAGGGTCAGGAGGAGGGCCAGGGCCGCAGCCGCGGCAGCGGCCTTTCGTGCTGTCTTCATGATGCTTCCTTGAATCATTTGGTTGGGGTGGTGAGGTTGTGCGAAAGCCCGGTCGTAGCACCGGTGGCTTTTTTGAGAATTTGCCCGTGCTCTGTCTTGTGGACATGGCGCTCGTCGTCATC
This sequence comes from Arthrobacter sp. TE26545, assembly GCF_056279005.1. The sequence continues at coordinate 1,679,576 of NZ_JBWBQM010000001.1, read as the reverse complement.
GGCGTCGGGCTGCCATGATGATGGGGCTCGGTTTATGGCCGGAACATAGGCCTCACGTCACGGGTTCTCCGTTACGGTCGGCGTTGCAAGGAACCGATCCGGGTTCAGCAGCGCGAGGGTGTTCTCGCTCGAGCCAGTGAGCGCATAGTCGGCGGCGATCTCCCCGAGTGCGGGGGACAGCTTGAATCCATGGCCGGACAGGCCCGTGACGGCGGTGATGCGTTCCTCACCACCGAGCCGGCCGACAATTCCGTGCCCGTCCCGGGTGTAGCCCTCCATGTAGGCGCTGACACGGATCGGATCCGGGTAGAGGCCTGGGAAGGATTCGGCTACGAGTTCCCTGAAGGTCTGCACCTCATCCAGCGGAACCGTCCGGTCGAGGGCGTCGGGATCCGGAACCGGCTGGTTGACCGCGCCGGAGAGACCGAGCTTCAACCCGTTCCCGGCCATCGCGGGCAATCCGTAGAACTCCCGAGGAGTCGCCCGGACAAAGCACGGGAAGCGTGCCGGATCAAACGCGCCCGGTTCCTTCCCGGCGAACCACGCCGACACCACCTTGCGCGCCTCGATGAGCGTCGCAAGTTCGGGGAAGAGCTTCCCGGCCCAAGGACCCGGTGTGACTACGGCATGATCATAGCGCTCGCTACGGCCACCAGCCGTGACCCAGACGCCGTCGACCTTGACCTCGATCCCCTCGACCGGGGTGTAGGTCCGCAGTTCGGCGCCAAGCGCCTCGGCCCTGCGGGCCGCTTTCAGGACGGCCAACTCCGGACGGAGATACCCTCCTTCCCGGTCCAGGACGACGACGTCGCCCTCGCGGTAGGGATGCTGGGGCCACCGCTTGCGTGCTTCTTCAAGGGGAATGGCCACCGCGTCGACCCCGAACTTCTCAATGGATTCACTGACGTTCGCCATCTCGGCCGAGGCCTCCCCCAGCATGAGGTTGCCTGTGAGGGTGAGCAGCTCGATGCCCGTCTCGGCCTCGAGCTGACGCCACAGCGCCTTCGCGCTGCGGATCAGCGGCGCGTAGTCCTGATCTTCGAAGTAGGCGGTTCGGAAGATCCGTGATTCGCCGGCATGGGCGCTGCGGTCGTGGCTCGTTCCGAACTGCTCGTAGCCAACGACATCTGCGCCCCGCGAGGCCAGGCGCCAAGCCGCCATACTGCCAGCGGTTCCCAGGCCTATGACCGCGACGCGTTTCCTGGTAGTGCTCATTCAAACCTCCTATGTGGGAGCGATAAGGAGTTCTTCCGCGACAACCGCGGGGCTCGTGGTGATGAACCTGGAAATTCCGGGGATCGAGCGCCTTCACTGCGTGGAATGGCGTCACCAAGGAATCACGACTCTCTTATTTTGTCTAACAATCGTGTCTGACGTCACTGTTTGATATTATCGTTTCACAATCTTGTGTCAAGGCTCACTTCGAACGGGGTGTCTGCCGTGAGTCATCTAGGGGAGTGAAAGCATGGAGAGCAAGCCTTTCTCTGAGCCGGCAAGGACAACTCTTGCGAGGACCCTTGCACCACGGGGTTCGGAACGAACCACGCTGGTGGACCAGGTGGAGCACCTCATCAGGAGGGAGATCATCCTTGGAACCCTCGACCCCGGTCGGCATCTTGTAGAGACGAGGCTCGCTGAGGACCTCTCGGTGAGCCGCGGCACGGTGCGCGAAGCCCTCACACGTCTCGCGTCAACCGGCCTCGTCGAGTTCACGCCAGGGTCCGGCACCCGGGTTCGCTACTTCAGCGACAGCGACATTGCTGAGATCGGGGAAGTCTTCGCAGCACTTGAGGGAAGAGCGGCCCTGCACGCTGCGCTCCCCTTGCCCAAAAGCGCTGAAATCGAGCTGAGGGCTATCGCGGAACGTATGCGCGGGCTGCGCCTCCCGGAAGACGTTGACGATCTGATGAGACTTGACCGCGACTTCCACGGGACGCTGATGAGCCAACAGCCCAAGGGCAAGCTGTTCGAGGCCTGGCAGAGCCTGGAATCACTTCTAGCAGTTCAGATGGTGCCGATCATGCGGCGCGGCGTGGGCACCGCCGGAAACCAGGCCGACCGCCATCTGTTGCTGTTGGACGCCGCGATAACCGGAGAGCGCGAGCTGCTGATCAAGGCTCTCGAAGAGCACTACTACCAAGCCTAAGAGCGGATCGCGACGAGACAGGCGGCGATACGAACCTCTCCCGCTGTCAGCCTCACGCCGGACGCGCTTCAACCAAAGTTTCGCCAACGTCATGGACTCCGTGGACAGGTTGGGGTCCACACCTCTTATTCCGAGCGAGGAGGCACCGACCGCCGTCCGAACCGGCCATTCCCTGCGAGCGAAGTTTTCATCCTCCACGGTACGCAGGTTCACTTTGCCGCGATCGGGCTGCTCAGAATGCCGACCCGCTTCCGTGCCCGCCGCCCTTCGCGCCCACTGCGGTTCTAAGCCCTCGCTGCCGGTATCGAAACCGACGACGACGGTATCCCCCAGGTCTGCGCCGAGGGCGAGCACCAGCGTTATGATCATCTCGTGGTCACATCTGGTCGTTGGGCTCAGAAGCTGCCTACAGAAATTCTGCCATCTACCCGGGCCTCTCCCCGGACCCGCTCCTGGTTGTTGCCTATTGAAGCGTCACAAGCGGAAGTGGTGTGGGCTTATGCGGACTTCGCGCTCAAGGCTCAAGTGACAGCGCCATTCTGCATCTGGAACCTGAGCCGCCGATAGAGCTTCCACCCGGCTGCCAACCAGTGGTCTGATGCAAGGTCTAATCCCCCGACCATTCACAGATCCCTGGGGTTCCAACGTCAACTAAGACGAGTGAATCCAGCATCCACGTTATTGCCGAAGAAATGACTTCAAGGAAAGCATCATGAAGATTCAGGGCAAGGTCTTCGCCGCCGCAACTGCCTTTGCCGCCCTCCTAACCCTTGGCGCCTGCGGCACCCCTGCCGGTAGCGAACCTTCTGCCAGCCCTACCGAACTTGGTCTGCGGGACATCTCCGAGGGCGTCCAGCCAGATCCGAAGGCGGTGAGCTTGCTGCCCCAGTCCTACAAGGACAAGGGCGAGCTCACAGTGGCGGCGGACCTGCACTACCCACCGACGATCTTCCTCGCAGAGGACAACCAGACCGCAATCGGCCTGAACCCCGACATCACGAGGCTGATCGGGAAGAAGCTGGGGGTGAAGGTGAGGTTCGTGGATGCGAAGTTCGACACGATCATCCCGGGTCTTGACGGTGGCCGGTACGACTTCACAGTCTCGACCATGGCCAAGACCGATGAGCGACTCAAGGTCCTGGACATGATCGACTACTTCAAGGCCGGCAGCTCCATCGGCGTGAACGCCGGGAACCCGCAGAACCTGAGCAACGAGACCCTGTGCGGAAAGAACGTCGCCGTCACCCAGGGCTCCACCGGGCAGCTGCTGCGTCTTCCTGCACTGAACGAGAAGACCTGCACCTCCCAGGGCAAGCCTGCGATCAACCCTGTGACGCTACCCAACATCCAGGAAGCCCTCGTCCAGCTAAGTGCCAAGAGGATCGACGCAATCCTCTATGACACGACCGCGTTGGCCTGGGCACAGACGCAGCAGCCGGACTCCTTCCAGATGCTCACCCCGCCGCTGAACGTCGGTGGCACCGGCATCACGGCGGTCGCGCTGAAGAAGGGCTCGCCGCTAACGCCGGCCATGCAGGCTGCGATCCAATCGATCCTTGGTACCCCGGAGTACAAGGAAGCCCTCAAGACCTGGGGCCTGGAGTTCGGCGCAATCACCGAAGCCAGGCTCAACTAGCGGACACCTCCACGCTCACCGAAAGTAAGCACAGGAGTCCGGCCCCTAAGGGACCGGACTCCTCCAATGCGACACTTGCTCGCCCGATAGAGAGGCAGAACGCCCCTACCGGACAACGCTAGGCGATCGGCTAGGCCGGGAGGTTCTGAACAAACCCAACCTTGCGAAGGGTTTCGTGAACGGTCCAGCTGCCGCGCCATCCTTCCGGAGTGACAAAGAGCGAGCCGGGCCCGATGTCGAAGCTGCCGCTTTCGTCGGTGATGGTGGCCGTTCCGCTGAGGATGACGCAGACCTCATTGAAGCCCTCGCGGGTACTCGTGAATGTTCCAGGAGTAGCCTCCCACACGCCTGTGCGGGCGCCGTCGGCTTCCCAGACCTTAAAGGACACCTCCGTCTGCCCCGGCGTAGTACTCGTCGGCTTCAGGACATGCTCGCCCAGATCTGCCGTTTGGGTGTCGTTCAACACAATCGCCTTGACCATAAAATCATTCCGTTTCCGGGCGCTTTTTGCCCACGAAGAAGTCTGCCAACCTTCGTTGGCCTGGATATAGAACCGTGGAGTACTCCCCTGACAGCACAACATTGGTGCCACTTGTCAGCAGGATCCGAAGCTGAGGCCGAGGCCGGCCCTCCGGGAACTCAAGATGCTACAGCGACGATGATACACAATGTCGGACAATCTTGATAGACAAATATTGCCCACTAGTGAGCAGCCTTGTCAGTACCTCAAGGCGCTCACCGTTCGGGTTCAGCTTTGCTGGCGTTCTCAACTAGTTCCGTAAACCAAGGACGGTGCCCGCGATAAAGCGCCATTCCCTCCGGGAGGCCTTCAACTCTTGCGACCGAATTTGTGACATCGATAGTGATACGGCTTCCCGCCATGGGTGCGTTGCTGATGTGGACATCCCCATAGGATTGCGGGAGAACGGGATCCATCCAGAGACCGCCCCTGGAAACATCGGCGTCATATCTCATCAGGCTCGTCACCAGCAGAATCGGTGTGGTCGCGGCCCATGCCTGAGGGGCGCAAGCTGTAGGGTACGGTACGGGTTCGGGGAACCGCTCCCGGCTAAAACCGCAGAATAATTCCGGCAGCCGACCATCCGAGAACTCGGCCGCCTCGAACAGAGCCGTTGAAATCCGCTGTGCCTCTTCAACAAAGCCGTACCGTAAGAGGCCAGCAGCAATAATCGCATTGTCGTGGGGCCAGACTGACCCGTTGTGATAGCTCACAGGGTTATAGGCACCCATGTCCGACGCCAGGGTTCGCACTCTCCCAACCGCTAAACATCTCTGGGGACATCAGCCTTTCGGCCACCAACGGTGCCTTGTCCTCATCCACCAAGCCGAACCACAGACACTGGCCCATATTGGATGCGCACGCGTCCACCTGGCGCTTTTTCCCGTCCAGGGCCACGGCGTAATACCCGCGCTCGGGCATCCAGAACTGCTCGTTGAACCGCTTTTTCAGTTGGGCGGCATGATCAGCGAGCTCCTCGGCCAAACGCCTGTCGCCGGTGTCGAACGCTATCCAAGAACGGGCCATAAACGCCGAGTAGACATAGGCTTGCACCTCACAGAGGGCAATTGGCGGCTCGGCCAGCCTCCCGTCCGCGAAATTGATTCCATCCCAGGAATCCTTCCAACCCTGATTTATCAGGCCCTGCGGGTTGAGGCGTTCGTACTCAACAAACCCATCCCCGTCCTTGTCCCCATAATCACGTATCCAATCCAGTGCACGGTCTGCATGAGGCAACAAACTGGCAATAGTGTCCGGCGCGAACCCCCAGCGGCTGACGTCCCCAAGCCAGCAAACAAACAGTGGCGTTGCATCGACGCTGCCGTAATAAACGGACTTTCCGCCCAAGGACAAGCTACTGGACACATCCAGCCTGACTTCATGCAGAATCTTGCCCGGCTCCTCTTCGCTCAATAAATCCACCACTTGACCTTGGCGATCCGCCAGGGTTTGCAGTGTTCCCAGGGCCAGCGACGGATCGACGGGCATCGCCATTTCAGCTGCCCACAGCGCGTCGCGACCAAAGAGTGTCATGAACCATGGAGCACCGGCAGCCACCACGACCCGCTCTGCATGATCCGGGTCTTCTATACGTAGAGAACCCAAGTCGTCGTAGCTGCGCCGGAGTATGCGCTCGATCGAGCGGTTGCCCATCTGCAGCACCGGGATCTTGGCCACCCACTCTTGTCGCCGCAAATCCCGCGGAGACAGCAGACCATCCACTCCCGCATGGATAAACGTACTGTCAGGATCCGCTCCCTCCCCGGCGGGTACCACCGCAAGGACGCTGCTCCATTCACCGTGAGCCGGGATGGACGTCCTGAATGAAATACCGTCCACGGCGATATCGGCGCCGGGTGCGCGCGCGCTGATGCTCTTCCGGACCCCTTGCCAGGAAGCACTGATAACCAGTGATTCGCCATCAGCCTGACGCGTCTCATCCCAGTGGCGCGGAGTCCGTCCTTCCTTGACTTCGAATAGGTCGGCGAAATCGGCTTCCAATCCCACCGCAATAAGACACTCCGCCGGCGCCGCAGAAAAGTTTCGAACAGTTAGCCGCTCCTGGATTCCGGCACCCACTTCACGCAGCCGCTCGACAATCAACGGGCTGTCCGCATAACCATCTGTTCGAGTAACGCGGGCAGCAAACCGCGCCCGATACGGTTCCAGCATTTGCGCCGCTAAGGGCTCCAGCTCCTGCCCATTAATGGTCAGGCTCCAGCCGGACAGGATACGGGTGTCCTGAAAGAAGACACCATGTGGGTAAGCAGGATGAATATCTCCGTTGGGCAACGAAATACAGAAGGATGATCCCTCCACCAGAGTGACCGCCCCTCCGCCTGGCCCCGCTGCTGTATCAGCATTCCATCCAGCCATCCCGGCTCCTCTAGAACCAAGGCCTGCGCGCGTCCTGTTCAAACATGGCCCCTGTGGGCCAGATCGCTTCCAGGCCGTTGTCGAACCACGCTACGCCGCATTGGTTTTGCATGCCATAGCACCTTGGGCGGCATATGGTGGCCGCTCATGCCGCGCCCATTTGGTCCACAAGACCCACCATTTTTGGTCCGTTCGTCATAGTCAACGAGCGATGCGTTCATAGCTGACTGACACTCTGCGGACAGAAGCTTTAAGTACAAGCTTTCAATAGCCACAAAGGAGATCAAGTGACGACGTATAACCTGGCCCTGATTGGTTTCGGCGGGGTGAATCGAGCCCTGGCCGCGCTCATTCGCGACGAACCACACCCCTTCGCAGCTCTCGGATTCGAACTTCGCGTAGTTGCAATTACGGATCTTGCGTTCGGTTCACTGGTGCAAGAGGAAGGCATCGATCTGGCGACAGTACTCGCCATGCCGCGAGGAGCCACGTTCGAAGGACTCCGCGGTGGATCCTCCGAACCGCGCAACGAAGAAGTCATCAAGAACAGCCCTGCTGACATTGTCGTCGAGGCAACCTTCACAAGCCCGGTGGACGGAGAGCCTGCTGTGTCGCACGTGCGTTGGGCCCTTGCTGCGGGCAAGCACGTCGTGACCACAAACAAGGGACCAGTCGCTCTTCACGGCAGGGAACTCAATGCTCTGGCCAAGGAAACCAACACCAGCTTCGAGTACGAAGGATCGGTGATGAGCGGCACTCCTGTGCTGCGCCTGGCCCAAAAAATGTTCGATGGACTTGAGCTCAAGGGAGTCCAGGGCATCCTCAACGGAACCAGCAACTACGTCCTGGGCCGGATGGAAGCAGGATTGCGCTTGGAGGAAGCCATCGCAGAGGCCCAGGAGCGCGGTTACGCCGAAGCGGACCCAACTGCAGACATCGGCGGATCTGACGTGCGGCTCAAAGTTGCCATCCTGGCGAACGAGCTTCTCGGCGCCAGCCTGCATCCCGATGAAGTCGACACCACAGGAATCCAGGAAATTACCAGCGACCAGGTCGCACAGGCACTGGCAAACGGTCAGCGCTGGAAACTCATCGGCGAAGCCACCCGCGGAATAGACGGCAAGATCACGGCAAGTGTGCGACCAGCCACCCTCACCGCGGACCACCCTCTTGCCGGCATTTCCGGTGCGACCAACGCGGTTTCATTCGAAACCGACCTCCTCGGCGCCGTCACGGTCTCCGGCCCTGGAGCAGGCCGGACGGAAACCGCGTATGCCTTGGTTTCCGACATTGCCGCAGTAGACACGTTCATCAAGGGAGGCGTCCATGTCTGAAACGACCATCGTCCATATCAAGTCCGCTGAATCTCTGGACGACTTGGCCGTCTACAACAAGTACGACGGCACTGTTCTGGCGCACCTCCCGCAATCAACCAAGGAAGACGTTGAGCGGGAGCTGACGCGCGCGGCGGCCGCGTCCGCATCAGCCGCGGCCATGCCTCGGCATGAGCGGGCCCAAATCTTGGACGCCGCAGCGGATTTACTCAAGCAGCGCGCGGACAAGGCCGCGAACCTTATCGTCTTTGAAGCCGGCAAGACCATTCGGCAGGCCCGCAAGGAGGTCTCGCGGGCAATCAACACCCTCAAGCTCTCTGCAGCCGAGTCGCGCCGCAATGCGGGTGAAGTTGTGCCTTTCGATTCCTTTGCCGGCTCTGAGAACCGGTTCGGCTGGTTTAGCCGGGAGCCTCTGGGACTCATTGCCGCGATAACTCCCTACAACGATCCCCTGAACTTGGTCGCCCATAAGCTTGGGCCCGCGATCGCAGGCGGGAACACAGTCATTCTGAAGCCCTCCCAGCTGACACCCCTTTCGGCGATGTTCCTGGTGGATTTGCTTGTGGAAGCCGGACTCCCGGATGACTTTATCGTCGTTGTGCTTGGGGACCGCAATGTTGGGCAGGCCATCGTTGAATCCCAGCTGGTCAGAATGGTCTCCTTCACGGGCGGATTCGCCACCGGCAGTGCCATCGCTGCCAGCGCTGGCATCAAGCGCCTTTCCATGGAACTCGGCGGGAACGCACCGGTCATTGTGTATGACGACGCGGACGTGCCCGGTGCAGTTGAGGCAAGCGTTTCCGGATCTTTCTGGGCGGCTGGACAGAACTGCATCGGTGCGCAGCGGATCCTGGTGCACCGCACGATTTTCGACGCCTTCCTCGAGTCTTTTGTGTCCCAAACAAGTGCACTGGTGGCTGGTGACCCGGCGCACGAAAGCACCGATGTAGGGCCGATGATCAGCCGGGCCGCGGCTGAAGAAGCCAAACGGAAGATCGACCAGGCAGTCAAGGCAGGGGCACGCCTGCTTACCGGTGGCACCCTTGAATGGCGCAGTCCTGACACCGGCCGTGCTTACCGGAGTCTCCCGCTCTTGCGAAGCCTGGAGAGAGGAACTGTTTGCCCCAGTGGTCCTGATCGAACCCTTCGACACACAGGACGAGGCGATTCGCTTGGCCAACGACAGCGAGTACGCCCTGCAGGCAGGCGTATTCACCAAAGATCTCGCCCGGGCGATGGAAACAGCCAGGGCCATTGACGCGGGCGGCGTCATGATCAATGACTCCTCGGATTATCGCCATGATGCCATGCCGTTCGGTGGTTCAAAGTACGGAAGCATGGGCCGTGAAGGGGTCAGGTTCGCCTATGAAGAGATGACACAGCCCAAAGTCATCGCCATCGCATCATGACCACAGGTGTTCGCATTGAAAGGGACAGCCTCGGCGCCCTTGCCGTGCCGGCGTCCGCACTCTGGGGCGTCCACACTGAGCGCGCGATCTTGAACTTCCCCATCAGCGGGATACATCTGGGGAAGCATCGCCAATTGGTCCGCGCCCTTGCGTGCGTCAAGAAGGCGGCTGCTTTGACTAATACGGAACTGGGACTGATTCCCGACGACGTCGGGCAAGCCGTTGCCTCTGCTTGCGATGTCGTTGCAACTGGCGACGTCGATGACGCATTCAGAGTCGACGTCATTCAGGGTGGAGCCGGAACTTCCACCAACATGAACGCCAATGAAGTGATTGCGAATCTGGCACTACAAACAATGGGCCACCCGTTGGGAAGTTATGACGTGGTTGATCCAATTGCACACGTCAACAAATGCCAGTCAACCAACGACGTCTACCCCACGGCGGTGCGCCTGGCGCTCGTGTTTGCCTTGGATGAACTGCTCAACCGCCTTGGAAGGCTGTCCAATGCCTTCGCAGAACGTGGGAAGGCATTCGATTCGATCCCGAAGATCGGGCGCACACAACTGCAGGACGCTGTCCCCATGACGCTTGGGCAAGAGTTCAAGGCCTTTTCGGTGACGATCAATGAGGACCAGCGACTGTTGCGCGGGGCTGCCGTATTGCTGACCGAGTGCAGTCTCGGTGCCACGGCCATCGGGACCGGCATCACTGCAGATTCTGGATACATTGAGCGCATCGTCGATAATCTTTCGGCTGTTTCCGGAGTCTCACTTTCCAAGCCTGAAGATCTGATTGAAGCCACCTGGGACACCGGGGCCTTCATGACATTTTCTGGCGCATTGAAACGGACCGCCATCAAGCTGTCGAAGATCTGCAACGATCTTCGCCTTCTCTCGAGCGGGCCACAAACGGGTCTTGCCGAGATCAAGCTTCCGGCTCGTCAGGCAGGCTCGTCGATCATGCCTGGAAAGGTCAACCCTGTCATCCCAGAGGTTGTGAACCAGATTGCATACTTCGTTGCAGGCGCAGATACAACCGTCACCATGGCCGCAGAGAACGGCCAACTCCAACTAAACGCATTCGAACCCGCGATTGCCCATGCTCTGCTGGAGTCCATGTCCTGGCTTTGCAACGGATGCGATGTGCTCGCGGAACTGTGCGTAAACGGGATCGAAGCCGATGAGGAACTGCTCAGAACCCGGGCCCGGGCGTCCACCGCGCAGGCAACCGCGTTACTGCCGATCCTGGGTTACAACCTGGCCGCTGAGATAGCTCACAGGGCATTGGGCTCAGGTCAAAGTGTTGTAGAGATTGCGCTGGGTGATGGATGGCTTAACCAAGAACAGGTGGATTCGCTGATCCAGACGCCATAGGGACGTCAGCGCCGAGTTGGATGCTGGTGGGCTGTCTCCAGGACGAGCAGCCCGCCAGCGCGGTCGCATACAGCCTGAATCAGGCCAAGGCAGAAGGTTCTGGCTACCTGTCTATGGCCGTTGAAAGAGAAAGGGCAGTTGTTATGTCCTTCACTCCGGGAAACTCAGAGACCCGGCACCAAATCTCACGGATCCGGGCTACATCCGACGCTTCAACCCTGACAACAATGTCCAGTTCCCCACTAACAACGTCACAGACCACCACTTCGGGAATTGCGCGCAGACCCGCAATCACGTCGCTGCCCCGCACTCGGTCACGACGCTGGATGAAGAGGAACGCGCTGACCTTGGAGGCGCCGTCGATCACCGATTCCCGGATTGTATAGCCGCGAATGTAACCATCGCGCTCCAATCGTTCAATCCGTTGCCGGACGGCGTTGCGGGAAAGGAGGACACGTTCGCCCAACTGGGCAAGACTGATTCGCGCATTGATGCGCAGCTCGGCGAGGATCCGAGCATCGATCTCGTCACTGCTCTTGGACATGGTCGTTCCTATCGAGGGATTTCGATGGGCGGCCGCCGACAGTTGCCGGTGGGACACTGGCATAACGAGGTTGATGCCATTGCTCTTGGGCACGGGCGTCTCGTAGACGGCACACCCGACTCACGGCCCAAGCACCGGATTTCTTGAACCCCTCGAAAGGGTATCGAATCGATGGATCATCGCCTTGAAACAAGCGTTACCACGCTTCCCTAGCCGAAGGTACAGTGTTAGATTGATCTTAGCTTCTGTCGGACAATAATGACAGACAATCTTTCCCCTCTGATACGGGTCAGCGGCGAACCTCAAGGCTGAACGCGTCCGGGGCGCGCGTCCCATACGTAGAACAAGTCTGCGAAGCGTTTGCCGGCTTCCATTAGGGTCTGCACCAAGCCCAACCTCTTCACTGAAAACAAGGTAAGAACATGACAGCACTTGAAACGGACGTCGCAATCGTTGGAGTCGGCTCCGTAGGGAGCATGGCAAGTTGGCAGCTCGCCTCCCGCGGCCTGCGGGTCATCGGAATCGACCGCTTTTCGATCCCGGGCCCATTCTCCGCCTACGCCGGCGAATCGCGGGTTTTCCGCAAGGTGTATGCGGAGGGCGGGCACTACACGCCGATCCTGCAACGGTCTCAGGATCTCTGGCGCGAGCTGGAGACAATTAGCGGGACTCAATTGCTCGACACCACGGGTGCTGTCACGATCTTCGACGAACACAACCCGCGGTTGGCTTCGCTTGTGGCGGCCGGCAAAGAGCACGGCCTCGACTACGAACTTCTCCGGGGCGATGAGGCCAGGGCAAAGTATCCCGATCATGTCATCAGGGACAACGATGTTGCGATCTTTGATCCGGAGGGAGGCTACCTGAAGTCAGAGAAAGCGGTGACCGCCGCCCTGGTTGAGGCCAAACGGCTTGGCGCCCAGTTCCTGGGAAACCGGAAAGCACACACCGTTGAGACGTATGGTGACCGGTACATCGTTAGAACCGAACATCAAGAAATCATCGCCTCCCGGGTGATCCTCTCGCAGGGTACCGGCGCTGGTGCGGTGTGCAAGGAACTCGGCGTTCACCTTTCGGTTCTGCCGCAGGTCCTGACCTGGTTCCCGGCTGTGGATCCATCCCTATTCTGCAGGGAAGGCCTGCCGGTCTTCCTCCGGAGGGCTGAGGAAGAGGAGCGCTCGGACAAAGTTCGCCTTTACGGGTTCCCGAGCGCAGATGGTTGGACTGTGAAGGTCGCGGGGAGCGTCTACATGGACGAAGTGGAGTCCATGGAGAAGCCGCTTTCGTGGGACCCTGAGTACTTGAAGCCCATCCTTAGATGGGTCCGGGAATTCCTTCCTGGACTGATTCCGGACCCGGTTCGGGTTGCCCTCTGCGCCGACGGTTACACACCAGACGAGACCGGATTGTTGGGAACCGTGCCCGGAATGGAAGGCGTCGTCGTGGCCGCCGGCTTCTCCGGCCACGGCTTCAAGATGGCCTCTGCCTTGGGCGCTATTGCCGCTGACCTTGTTCTGGACGGAACAACTGCCACCGACGTCAGTTTCATGAACCCTGCAAGGTTCCTGGGACCAGACTCCAAGTTCACGTCATTGCCACTTAGCTGAAGTATTTACGGGAGATCCAGATGAATCGTCCACGTGAGCCATTCAGGGTGGGGTCCTTGGTTGCTGAACCAGGGACACGGTCATCGGGCTACTGTTCGGTCGAGATCGACGAAGAGGTCCTTGAGCTTCCCATCGTCATCGTTCATGGTGAACGCCCCGGGCCGATCCTTGCTGTCACCGCGGGAGTCCACGGCGGTGAATACGTTTCCATGGTGGCTTTACAGGACTTTGTTTTCGACCTGGATCCCACGGCCATTCAAGGAACCGTCATCGCTTCGCTACGGTGCAGTCCTCTTGCCTTCTTCAAGAGAACCGCGTTCGTCAACCCGATGGACGGAGAGAATCTCAACCGCGCTTTTCCCGGCGATCCAAACGGTGGACCCACTGGGCGGCTTGCCTACTGGCTGTGGTCAAACATTATCTCTCGCGGTAATTACTACGTAGATTGTCACAGCGGCGACATCCCCGAAGTCCTGGACAACTATGCGTGTATCAGCAACGTTGGAACGTCAGACGTCAACGATGCATCGCTGAGAATGGCGAGCCAATTTGATGTTCCGAGGGTTGTATTGGTGGACACCAAGGGAACGTCCACTACCGAAGCGTCACGTGCCGGAATCCCTTCCGTCCTCATCGAAGTCGGAGGGGAAGGCAAGTGGTCCCCATCGGACGTGGCGGTTCAGCGGGAGGGCCTTGATCGACTAGTAAAGATCTCTGGCCTGCTGGACGAGGACAGCGAGGCGAGAACTCCGCTGCCTCCGTTCAAGAGCCAAGGCGTGATGTGCGAAAGCTCTGGATTATGGTTCGGCCACGTATTGCCAGGTTCGCCCGTCGAAGCCGGCACCTTGCTTGGCATCGTCCGGGATCCTTTTGGAGCTGTGCTTCAGGAGGCCCGGTCGCCAGTTCCGGGAGTACTCATTTATGGGATCTCAAGTCTGGCGGTGAACGCTGGTGATCTCATCGCTTCCATCGCAACGCCCGTGAACGTCGCAGAGCCACATTGAAATAAGGACGCTCCATGTACCCGTTACAGTTTGCGTCCCGGGATAGGCGCAACGAACTGTCGTCGCCGCTTGGGATGCATGCTGGCGTCCCTCATTACGACCCAGGCGCCTGGAGGATCGGAAACACCGCAAAAGCGTTGAAGCTCTTGCCCCACCATCAAGCTGTCAGCCTGTATAGATGGTGGCATGCGGGAGCAGACGGAATGAAGCCGCCGAAACAACTGGTGTAATTAACGTTGCGGACCGCGGTTGTAATGCCTCGTGTCCGTGTCGCGAACAGGCTAGGAGCATCGACAATGACCGAAGAACTGCCAGCAGGAACAGGTTCCCGCACGGCGCAGAAGAAACCCACCCGGGTTGATATGGTAGCTACCGCCCTTCGGAACGAGATCCTGCTTGGCTCACGCTACCCGAGGGAAAGACTCGGCGAACTTGACCTGGCAGAACAACACAAAGTCTCCAGGGGCACTATCCGTGAGGCCCTTCAGCGTCTGGCGGCCATGGGATTTGTCCTTGGGGAACCGCACAGAGGCTATTCTGTGCGAGAGTTCAGCCACGAGGACGTCGTGGGACTTGGCGAAGTGTTCGCCATGATTGAGTTGCAGGCTGTTCGGAGCATCAATTTTCCTGTCAGCCCGGAGACTGTGCAAACCATGCGTGAAGCCGCTGAGCAGATGAGTGAACTCGACCTGGTGCGCGATTTTGACAGGTTTTGGGAACTGGATCGCACCTTTCATGGCTCGCTGATTGCTGAGTGCAAGCACCCTTGGCTGATAGACACATGGCGGAGGCAGCAACCATTTCTGAATGTGATTACAGTCCCGACAATCCTGCGCCCTGGCGTTAAGTACCCGGGAGAGGTGGCTACCGAACGGCACCTTAAACTTCTCGACGCCGTGGTCGGTGGCGATCCCGAGATTCTTCAGCGGGCTATAGAAGACCACTACCATCAACACGACGAGGCAGAGGTAACTCCCGGCGCCCAATTTTGACCGGATGCGCTCGGCGTTCCCATAGGGCCCGAGCACGGCCGACACGGCGCAAACGTGCGTTCGCCGCTAACGGAAGCAACGAAGCTCGTCACGCTGGGCGAGGGTGGAGCGCCCCCTACTCATGCGCAAAAGCTGTCCGAATTTTCCCAGTCCCCTCGATACCTCAACCTGGATGTAATAGACAGCACGGGTTACCGCAAGGAGCGTGGCATGATCATGACCGCCCGCTCGCGGCCGGCGCCCGGGCCGTGGTCTGCGCCTCGACGGGCAACACCTCGGCCTCTGCCACCGTTTACGCCACGGTTGCGGTTGGCGCTTTTATCGAAGGCGGCATGTCGTCTGTGGGTAATACATCTAGCCGACCAGATGCATCGTCGCCGTCCGCGTTTTCCAACACGTCTTAGGCGCACCACGTCTGATGCCTGAACTCCACAGACCGTGGCTGCCGCACATTCCGGACTTGCCTCCTGCTTGAGAAGCCCTGACAGAGGAACCTGCCCAAGCCTGCAAGCTCGAAAGCAGCAAGAGCGGCAGTCAACAACCCAGAAAATTTCTGTCGGACAATCTTGTCGAACGAGTCTGGGTATGGGTAACATTCAAAAGACGCTTTAAGCGCCCGGGATATCGGGCGACGAGCGATCACTTGCGATTGAAAGCAGCGAGGGGCAAGCCCGGGTGCTGCCGCTTGGATCGTCAACGAGAGCACTGATGTGACACCTACGCACTCGTGTCTGGCGATGCTTTCCCTCGGCCGTATGGGCCTGAAATACGAAGAAGGAATCTTATGCATACGGACTTCGACGTCGCCGTTATCGGCTTGGGCGCCATGGGGAGCATGGCACTATGGCAGCTCGCGGAGGACGGCCTGAACGTCGTTGGGTTTGAGCAGTATGGAATTGGCCACGATCGTGGAGCTGTTGGTGGCGAGACCCGTCTGTTTAGGCGGATGCAGACTAGCCGCCCGGAATATACTCCGGTGATTGAGCTGGCTCGCACCCGCTGGGAGACCCTGCAGGAGTTCTCCGACATCCAAATCCTGACCGCAACCGGTGGCCTTATGATCGGACGTCCTGAGGATTCGAGGATGGTCGCCGCTAAGGTCGCGGCAGAACAAGCCGGCGTGGAGGTCGAATACCTCAGCCGATCGGAAATGCAGAACCGCTTTCCGGAACACCGGCTGGACTCGGACGAAATCGGGATGTTTGACACCACCCAAGGCTTTATTCGTTGCGAACAGGCTGTGTTGACCGCAGTCACGCGGGCAAATGCCTTGGGAGCCGAGGTCCACGACTATTCAAAGGTCAGCATTCACCACGCCTCGCCGGAAGGCGTGGTATTGACCGACGGCGAAAACCAATGGACTGCCAAAAAGGTCGTCGTGACCACCGGTTCATGGTCCGGGGAGCATCTCAATCCTGAGCTTCGCAACAAGAGCCGTGCCGGCCGCATCAAACTCACCTGGTTCAGCCCCCTGCCCGGGCATGATTTCAGCGCGGAAAAGTTTCCAGTCTTTCAGCGCTTGGTCGCCGATGGGACCTTGTACGGCGCGCCAAGCCTGGACGGCGGAGGGTCCGTGAAAATCGCTCCCGGAGGAGCGCCCACTGAGATGACTGGACCTTATGACTACTTCCGCGGACAGACGGTGGAGGAGATCCAGTACATGGAAAGGCACGTTGCCCAATACTTCCCAGGACTCAATAAGAGTCCGATACGGGCCGGTGCCTGGGCAGACTTCTACGTGGATGACTGGATCCCGTTCCTGGGATTCCTGCCGGGCAGCGAAAACATTCTTCTGGCCAACGGGTTTGCAGGATTCGGGTTCAAAATGTGCCCCGGCATCGGACGGATCGCAGCCGACATGGTCCAAGGGAACAATGACAGCAAGTTTGAATTTATGGCCCCTACGCGCTCGATCGACAAGGCACGTTAACTACCGCCGCCAGCGCGAGGGACAGATCCCCCTCCAGCGCCTCGCCACACCCGAAGAGGTCGCGAACTCCGTTCTCTTCATGGCGTCCGCGGAGTCCTCCTACACTGGGGCGGTCCTGCCCGTCGACGGCGGATACACCGCCTTCAGACGAACGTCGCCTTCGGCCCCCGGCTGTGAAAATGACATCCCGAAGCTAGTTGCGTACTCGTCATCATCAAGCACGACAATCCCGCAAGCTCATTGGAAATTTCCCTCCTCGATCCATGAAAGCGTGACATGAGCACCTCATTCGACCCTTCGGGACTGCATACCGACCTGTTCATCGACGGCGCCTGGCAGAAGGCTGCCAATGGAGCCACCTTCCCGGTGGAAAACCCGGCTACCCACGAGGTCATTGCCCACGTGGCAGACGGCGGCCCGGAGGAAGCCCAGGCAGCCATCGAAGCCGCGCACCGCGCCCAGGCGGAGTGGGCCAAGTCCACCCCGCGCCAGCGGGCGGACATTCTGCGCAAGGCCTTCGAACTGGTCATTGCCAACACCGACCGCCTTGCCGCGATCATGACCGCCGAGATGGGCAAACCCTTGGCCGAGGCCAAGGGCGAAGTGGCCTACGGCGCCGACATGCTCCGCTGGTTCTCCGAAGAAGCCGTCCGCATCGGCGGCGACCACGCCACCTCCGTGGACGGCAACACCCGGATCATGATCACCAAGGAACCGGTGGGTCCCTGCGTGCTGGTCACCCCGTGGAACTTCCCGCTGGCCATGGGCGCGCGCAAAATCGCCCCGGCCGTGGCCGCCGGCTGCACCATGGTCTTCAAGCCCGCCGAACTCACGCCACTGACCTCCCTTGCCCTGGTACAGATCTTCCGGGAAGCAGGCCTTCCCGACGGCGTCCTGAACGTCGTCACCACCGCCAGCGCTTCGGCCGTGGTGGGCACCTGGATGGGCAGCGGCATCGCCCGCAAGGTCAGCTTCACCGGTTCCACCGAGGTCGGCAAGATCCTGCTGCGCCAGGCTGCGGACAATGTGATGCGTTCCTCGATGGAACTGGGCGGGAACGCCCCGTTCATCGTCCTGGCCGACGCCGACATCGAAAAAGCCGTCGACGGCGCCATGAAAGCCAAGATGCGCAACATGGGCGAGGCCTGCACCGCCGCAAACCGCTTCTTCGTCCATCGTTCCGTGGCCGGGGAATTCGGCGAGAAGTTCGCCAAGAAGATCTCCGAGCTGAAGGTGGGCAACGGAGCAGTGGCCGGGACCGACGTCGGACCCCTGATCGAGCAGAAGGGCCTGGACAAGGTTGAAAGCCTCGTCGCGGACGCCGTCTCCAAGGGTGCGCGGATCCTCACCGGCGGAAGCCGCCCCGAAGGACCCGGATACTTCTACACCCCCACCGTCCTGACCGATGTCTCCCAGGACGCGGAACTGATGAGCACCGAAATCTTCGGGCCCGTCGCTGCCATCACCGCCTTCGACAGCGAGGACGAAGTCCTCCGGCTCGCCAACGACACCGAATGGGGACTCGTGGGCTACGTGTTCACCGAAAACATGGACAAGGCCCTGCGCTTCTCCGCCGAGCTCGAAGTCGGCATGGTCGGCCTCAACACCGGCATCGTCTCCAACCCGGCTGCCCCCTTCGGAGGCGTCAAGCAGTCAGGCCTGGGACGCGAAGGAGGCAAGATAGGTATCGAGGAATTTCTGGAAATCAAGTACACCGCAATTGCTGTCTAAGGATCCCGTAGGCTTGGGCAAAGCCATGGCTGGTCTCAGCATTAATGAGGTCCGCCTCCCGGAACGTACCCGGTAGCAACGGCTGTGACACTCATCCAGCCGGGTGATCGTCAGTTCTGCGTCCTCTCCCGAGTCCTCCAGAACCCATCCCCTCTTCAGCCGCATCGTCCCGCGCGTACAGCATCGGACGCGGAACTGCGATGAAGCTAAGCCCGGATAAGCACAACCACACAACAGTCCATGACGCTACCTGGGCCGTTCATGGTGGAAAGAAAGTTTTTAGACTGCTCCCGGAACCGCAAGTTGCGCTCCGGGCCCCTCAACCCAGCGTTGGCTCCGCTATCAGAACGGCGCCGAAACCGGACCAAACCCCTGGAACCTCTAACAGGCTGACGCAATCGCCGTTGCCCCAGTCGCGAACCCTCAGAAGTCATGTACAAGAGCCCCTACCCCACCATGAACAAGCAAGACCACAGAACCAGCAAGCACCCGAAGAAGGCAGGCACCCCGAAACAAGAAAGGCCCCCGAAGGGACCCATCCGTGAACAAATTGTCCACACTCGGCGGCCAACCGGCCCCTGAGCTGGGAAAATGCGTGCCCGAGGTGGGACTCGAATTGCATTCCAGGCCCCGGGAATCCGCCACTCCGCCGAAAACATCGCCAATCCGGCCGAGTCCGACCGATGTACGGGCCGGTCCGCAGGGCAAGGTTGCACATTGTGCACACTCACTTTTCTGCCTTGTAGCGACAACCGAGGGCCTCTGTATTTGTGCGGGTACGGACATCGCCGGGATGTGATTCTGGAGCACGAATCCAGAATCCACGTACACCACACCTCCATCGGTGTAGTAGCCGAGACGATAGGGCCATAGCCTTGCATCCATTAGTGGTTGATTGATCACTAACAATGAGTGGTGTACACTGATGGTTAGTGATTGATTGATCACTAACAGCCCATAGGAGAACGGCATGACCACCGACACCCACGTTGACAGCACCCAGTCCGTTACACGGACCCCAGCCCAGCACGCCCTCACCGAGCACCTGCGACTGACCGCCGCGGGCCAGACCGACGAATGGGCGAAGCTGTTCGCCCCCGACGGTTTACTGGAGTTCCCCTTCGCACCGGCAGGAATGCCTCGAACGGTGCAGGGCCACGAGGCGCTTGTCGCCCACATGGCGAACTTCCCGAAGACCTTCGACGTCGAGTTCGTCGACGTGGTCTTCCACGAGACAGTCGACCCGCTTCTGGCCATCGCGGAGTTCCGGTCAGAAGGAACTGCCGTCCCAACTGGCAAGCCGTACAACCAAGAGGTCGTCTCAATCGTCCACACAAACGACGAGGGGCTCGTCACCCACTTCCTCGACTACTGGAACCCGCTCATCGCCATCGAGGCGCTCACGCCGCCCGAGGACGCCCCTGGCGCAGAGCCCGGCGTGAGCTTCGGGAACTGAGTACCACCGTGATTGGACGCTGATCATGCCTGCCGCCGGCACCCGGGCGAGGAGTGACGAGCGACGCCAGGCCGTCGTGACGGCCGCCGTCGAGTGTTTCGCCCAGAAGGGGTTCTATGGGACGACGACTCACGAGATTGCGGAGCGGGTAGGAATCTCCCAGCCATACCTGTACCGCCTCTACCAGAACAAGGAAACGCTGTTCGCGATGGCGGTCGATCACGTCTCCGAGGTGATGACGCAGGCGCTGATGGATTACGCGCCGGATCCTGCAGCGGCGGAAGCAACCCCAGAGCAGGCGCTGCAGGCAGCCCGCGACGCCTACTCCGCACTGGTTGCCGACCGCACGATACTCAGATTCCTCATGCATGCGAACTGCGCGGCCGAGGAGCCACTCGTCCGTGCCGCGGTCCGTCGGTGTTATGCCAAGCAGGTCGACACCGTCCAGGCCCTCTTCCACGCTGACGAGGAGGCAGTGCGTCGCTGGTTAGGCGCCGGCATGGTCGACAACGTGGTAGCCACGTTGGGCCTTGGCGACATCGACGAACCATGGGCACGCGTGCTCAGCGGACGTTGATTCAAAACCGCCACCCTGACAGCTCCGTTACAAGGACCCCGCGGACGAGGGCGCAGTACCCAAATTTCCGTCATATCCGCAACAGGGAGTAGCAACTGGCCTCGGAGCCCATGCTCATGAAGGGCGCAGGTTCCAGGGCGGAGCCAAGCCGCCCTGGAACCTGCCTTGATGCAGCCCCTTTCCAATATGTGTGCTTCCGCTACCGGCAAGAACTTGCCCTGCTCATTGCCGACGAGGCCCACCACCCTCTGAAGGGTGAAGCGCAGCCGTATGTCGGCGGCAAAGGCATCTGGCTTAAGTACAAGAGTCTTGAAACGGACATAGTCTGCGGTGCCGTGATCGGACCGATGGACCGCCCCACCGAAATCGTCGCCGGCCTTCGGATGGGCGGCGAGCTGCGGATCGTGGGCCGGTCATCGGTTCTGAGAGCCGCAGACAGAAGGGCATTGGCACGATGGCTCAGGCCCCCGGCCAGCCCCCATCCTTGGCCTGAGGTGGTGAAAGGCAGCACAATTGACCGGTTCAACCGTGACGCTTCGCCTGTGCGTTGACCCTCGTGGAGCCGGTTGATGGAGATCTCGGCACCCTTTGAAACCCCTGAACAGGCGAACCGGGCCCTGGCAATTTGCGCGGGCCTTCCTGTTTAACCGGACATTCCGGTTGACCCGAAATTCTAGAATTCTCCTGAAATAGGGCCGGGACTTCGAGGAATGTGTTGTTTCCGTGAGACCGCGCATTGCTCCTTGCGCGGCGTCACTTTTCCATGTTTTCCCACGGCTTCTCTCCACTCCGGACACGATTTTCTTGTTCCCGTCGACCGGCTGGTTTCCGCAAGGATTCCGGCGGCTACTTGCTTCCGGATTCACGGCGAGCCCGCGCTGTGCGCCGTGCCGTCTGGCCTTCGGCTGCCTGGATTCCGGGCGTCTGCACCCGCCCTCGCCGCCAGCGGGCACGCCTGGGCCGCTCCGTTGAGCCGAGCCCCGCGGTTGTGGTGCCGGCGAATTCCTCGGTCCTGATCACCCTCCCTGGCGCCGCGTCGATGTCCGCAGCCTCGCAATCTGCGTGCCAGGGCTCCGTATTCCGGCTTTCAGTGACGATGGCGGTGCGCAAATGAGCAAGCCGATGCACCGCGCAAGCCGTAGAAATGCCCCGACGCTCCGGCGCCGCATCGTATGGACGGTCTCAGCCGTTCTGTTCGCATATTGCATCGATGTGCGATGTCCCAGCATTCAATGCACCTGGGAACGCGATGACTCACCTACCACAGACGAGATGTTCGCGATGATCAAAGACTCCAGGTACATCCTTAAGGACAGCGAATGCACCAATATCGCATTTGAGGCGGACCGGAGAACAGTCAGAAGTTACGGATGGCAGACCACGCCAGTCAATGACCAAAGCACCACAACCGGTGTTTACCTCAGCCGGGACTGGAACGCCCCACAGGTTCTGACGCCCCGGAATACAAATGCATGCTGATCCTGCTCGCCAACGGAGTCAGCTCAAGCCAGTAAGACCCGCAGACATCTCAGGCGGCCAGATGACACCACCTGGATCGGCTTATGTCTCTCGGAGATCACGGCGCTTCCTTGCCGACTGGACCGCCGACCGTGCCCACCTGTTTCATGTGGGCCGACACCGCACGAGAACCTGGCAAATTTGATCAGCCCGGGCCCAGCCCTCAGGGCAGGTGTGCACATTGTGGACGCCCTCTTGAACGCTCCGAACTCCTCTGTGTGCTCCACCAAACGAAATCATCGCGGACGACGGTGCAGATGTCATGTAGTTCAGGTCCGGTCCTGCCATGAAGATGCAAGACCGCAGAACCGCGGTCAGAGAAAGGAAAGGAAGGCACCCAGCCAACGAAAAAAGGCCCCCGAAGGGGCCCATCCGTGAACAAATTGTCCACACTCAGCGGCCAACCGGCCCCTGAGCTGGGAAAACACGTGCCCGAGGTGGGACTCGAACCCACACACCTTTCGATACCGCATTTTGAGTGCGGCGCGTCTGCCAATTCCGCCACTCGGGCGCGGAACACTCAACAAGTAACGACTGGAGAACCTCCGCGTCATCGCCCCTGTCGGAGTGCGCGAAACTACTCTACATGCAGATAGTCTGAATCTCAGAACCGACCCGGCCGAGCAATAAATCATACGCACGAACCCGGGCAACTAAGATGGTGGAGAACCCGCCGTACCCCCCCAAGGAGATCCTGTGTCAGAACAGACGGAATCCAAGCCCGCCTCCCAGCCTGCCCGCCGCGTTGTTGTCGCAGAAGATGAGACCCTCATCCGCCTGGACATCATCGAAATCCTGAAGGGCGAAGGTTTCGACGTCGTCGGAGAAGCGGACAACGGCGAGAAGGCCGTGGAACTGGCCGAGGAGCTCACACCCGACCTCGTGCTTATGGACGTCAAGATGCCTGTCATGGACGGCATCTCCGCTGCCGAAAAGATCGTCAAGGCCCGCATTGCCCCCGTGGTGCTGCTGACCGCTTTCAGCCAGAAGGAACTCGTGGAGCGTGCCCGCGACGCCGGCGCCATGGCCTACGTGGTCAAGCCCTTCACCCCGGCCGACCTCATCCCCGCGATCGAAATCGCACTCTCCCGCCACGAGGAAATCAAGGCGCTGGAGAGCGAGGTGTCCGACCTCCAGGAGCAGTTCGCCACCCGCAAGCTGGTGGAGCGCGCCAAGAGCCTGCTGACCACCAAGATGGGTCTGACCGAACCGGAAGCCTTCCGGTGGATCCAGAAGACCTCCATGGACCGCCGCCTGAGCATGCGCGAGGTGGCCGAGACCATCATCAACCAGGTCAACTAGCGTTTCCCGCAAGGGGCGACCGGAACTGCACGACGGCGGCCGGTCGCCCCTTGCGCGTACCCGCGGCTGCCCGCCGGGGTACTGACACCTAGACAGCAAAGGAGGCTCCCGCCAAACGGCGGGAGCCTCCTTTGCTGTCGAACAAGAAGATCAGGCCTTGGCCGGCTTCCTCTTCTTCTTTTCCGGCCACGGGCCGAGCTTTTCCTTGCGCTCCGCGCTTGCCTTCGAAGTGTCGGCAAGGTCGCCGACCTTGTGCACCTTCAGCGAGTTGGTGGAACCGGCCTGTCCGGGAGGCGAACCGGCAGCGATGACCACGAGGTCGCCGTTCTCGACGAGCTTCATGTCCAGCAGGCTGCGGTCAACCTGTGCGGTCATGGCGTCGGTGTGGTCCACGGTGGAGACCAGCACCGGCTGGATGCCCCAGGTGAGGGCCAGCTGGTTCCACACGTGCTCCACGGGGGTGAAGGCGAAGACCGGCTTGATCGGGCGCAGGCGGGACAGGCGGCGGGCGGAGTCGCCGGACTGGGTGAAGGTACAGATGTACTTCGCTTCCAGCTGGTCGGCGATTTCGACGGCGGCCCGGGTGATTGCGCCACCACGGGTCTTGGGCTTGGTGCCCAGCGGAGGAACGCGCTCGAGGCCGTGCTCTTCGGTGGACTCGATGATGCGCGCCATGGTCTTGACGGTCTCGATCGGGTACTTGCCCACGCTGGTCTCACCGGAGAGCATAACGGCGTCGGCACCGTCGAGCACGGCGTTGGCGCAGTCGGACGCCTCGGCACGGGTGGGGCGCGGGTTGTCGATCATGGATTCGAGGACCTGGGTGGCCACGATGACCGGCTTGGCCCAGCGGCGGGCCAGTTCGATGGCACGCTTCTGGACGATCGGCACCTCTTCGAGCGGCAGTTCGACGCCGAGGTCGCCACGCGCGACCATGATCGCGTCGAACGCGTCGATGATCTCGTGCAGCTGCTCCACGGCCTGCGGCTTTTCGATCTTGGCGATCACCGGAACGCGGCGGCCTTCTTCGTCCATGATCTCGTGGACGCGCTTGATGTCGGATGCGTCGCGGACGAAGGAGAGCGCCACGAGGTCGACGCCGCGCTTGATGGCCCAGCGGAGGTCGTCCTCGTCCTTTTCGCTCAGTGCGGGGACGTTGACGGCGACGCCGGGCAGGTTGATGCCCTTGTTGTTGGAGACCATGCCGCCCACGGTGACGGTAGCGACGACCTTGACGTCGTCAACCGCGGTCGCACGCAAGGAGACCTTGCCGTCGTCGATCAGGAGGGTGTCTCCGACCTTGACGTCTTCGGTAAGGCTCTTCAGCGTGGTGGAGCAGATTTCCTTGGTGCCGGGGACGTCCTCGGTGGTGATGGTGAAAGTGTCACCGACCTCGAGGGCGTGCGGGCCGTCAACGAAGCGGCCCAGGCGGATCTTCGGTCCCTGCAGGTCCGCCATGATGGCGACCGGCTTGTGCAACTGGGCGGAGGCCTTGCGGACGTTCTCGTAAGTGTTGTCGTGAACGGAGTAGTCGCCATGGCTCATGTTCATCCGGGCGACATCGACGCCGGCCTCGAGCACCGCAAGGGTGTTGTCGAAGCTGGAGATGGCCGGGCCGAAGGTTGCCACGATTTTCGCGCGTCTCATATACCTACCCTAGTAATTGTGCTGCTGGATGTGGATGGGGAACTTGCGGTGCCTACAGGACGGAGATCGCCCGGTCCGTGGGGGCGACAGGTGCCGGGAGGATGGTGCTTCCCATGAGGTGCTTGTCGACGGCGGCCGCGCAGGCGCGTCCCTCGGCGATGGCCCAGACGATGAGGGACTGTCCGCGGCCGGCGTCACCGGCAACGAAGACACCTTCGGTGTTGGTCATGTAGTAGCCGTCCCGGGCCACGTTTCCGCGGCCGTCGAACTCGGCGTGCACCTGTTCGGTGATGCCGGCCGGCTCTGCCCCCGTGAAGCCGAGGCTGAGGAAGACCAGGTCGGCCGGGATGACGCGCTCGGTGCCCGCCTTGGGCAGGCGCTTGCCATCCACGAACTCGGTTTCGGCGACCTTGACGCCGGTGAGCCTGCCGTTCTCGCCGACGAACCCGACTGTGGAGGCCAGGTAGGTGCGTTCGCCGCCTTCTTCGTGGGCACTGGCCACTTCAAAGAGCGTGGGGAAGGTCGGCCACGGCTGGTGCGCGGCACGTTCCAGCGGCGGCTGCTTGCCGATCGCCAGCGTGGTGACGGAGGCGGCGCCATGGCGGTGCGCCGTGCCGAGGCAGTCGGCGCCGGTGTCGCCGCCGCCCAGGATCACTACGTGCTTGCCCCTGGCGTCGATCTGGTGCTCGACGGTCTCCCCGGCAACGGCGCGGTTGGCCGGAACCAGGTAGTCCATGGCGAAGTGGATGCCTTCAAGCTCGCGGCCCGGGATGGGGAGGTCGCGCGGCACTGTGGCGCCGGTGGCGATCACGACGGCGTCGTAGCGGCGGCGCAACTGCTCCCAGGTGACGTCGGTGCCGACGTTCACGCCGGTGCGGAAGCGGGTGCCTTCAGCCTTCATCTGCTCGATGCGGCGGTCGACCTGTTCCTTCTCCATTTTGAAGTCGGGGATGCCGTAGCGCAGCAGGCCGCCGATCTTGTCGTCGCGCTCATAGACGGCGACGGTGTGGCCCACGCGGGTCAGCTGCTGGGCAGCGGCGAGGCCGGCAGGGCCGGACCCGACGACCGCAACGGTCTTGCCGGAAAGGCGGGTGGGCGGCAGGGGCTGGACCCAGCCGTTTTCGAAGGCCTCGTCGATGATCGAGACTTCCACCTGCTTGATGGTGACCGCAGGCTGGTTGATGCCCAGCACGCAGGACGCTTCGCAGGGGGCAGGGCACAGGCGGCCGGTCCACTCCGGGAAGTTGTTCGTGGCGTGCAGGCGCTCGATGGCTTCTTCGCCCTTGCCGCGCCACGTGAGGTCGTTCCATTCGGGGATCAGGTTCCCGAGCGGACAGCCCTGGTGGCAGAACGGCACGCCGCAGTCCATGCAGCGGCCGGCCTGGCTCTTGAGCACGCCCTTGTCCTGGGCTTCGTACACTTCCTTCCAGTCCATGATGCGGACGGGAACGGGGCGGCGTGGCTGCGTTTCGCGCTGCCGGACTTTCAAGAATCCGCGTGGATCAGCCACCGGTTACCTCCAGAATTCGGGACCAGACTTCTTCGCCGTCGGGGTCGAGGCCCTCTTCGATGGCGGAGAGACGGGTCTGCAGGACTGCTGCGTAGTCGCGCGGCAGCACCTTGGTGATGCGGGCGGCCGTGTCGTCGAAGTTTTCGAGCAGGCGGCCGGCCAGGACAGATTCGGTTTCCTCGAGGTGCTTGACCAGCAGGCCGTGCACGATGTCACGGTCCTCGGCGTCAAGTTCAAGGAGCTGGAGCTCGCCGGTGTCCAGGGCTTCCTTGTTGACGCGTGCGGGCTGCAGGTCCAGCACGTAGGCGGTGCCGCCGGACATGCCGGCGCCGAAGTTGCGGCCGGTGCGGCCGATGATCAGGGTCTGGCCACCGGTCATGTACTCACAGCCGTGGTCGCCGATTCCCTCGACGACGGCCGTCGCACCGGAGTTGCGGACCAGGAAGCGTTCGCCCACCTGGCCGCGCAGGAACAGTTCGCCGCTCGTGGCACCGTAACCGATCACGTTGCCCGCGATGACGTTGCGCTCGGCCTGGAACACGTTGTTGCGGTCCGGGCGGACGATGATGCGGCCGCCGGAGAGACCCTTGCCGACGTAGTCGTTGGAGTCGCCGAACATGCGCAGGGTGATGCCTGCGGGCAGGAAGGCGCCCAGGGACTGGCCGGCGGTGCCGTTGAGCGTGATGTCGATGGTGTCCGTTGCCAGCACGTCGGTGCCGAATGTCTTGGTCACCACGTGCCCGAGCATCGTGCCCACGGAGCGGTCGGTGTTGATCACATCGAGGGAGATCTTCACCGGCGAACGGTCGCTGAGAGCCTCGGCGGCCATCGTGATGAGCCGCTGGTCGAAGTGCTTGTCCAGCTCGTGGTTCTGGCCGGTCAGGTTGCGCAGCGGCACGTCGTCGTCGAACTCGAGGCCATGCAGGATCGGATCGAGGTCCAGTCCGTCGGCCTTCCAGTGGTCGATCGCCTCACGGGAGTCGAGCACCTCGGCGTGGCCGATGGCCTCTTCGAGGCTGCGGAAGCCCAGTTCGGCCAGCAGTTCGCGCACTTCCTCGGCGAGGAATTCGAAGAAGTTGACCACGAATTCAGGCTTGCCGTTGAAGCGTGAACGCAGCTCAGGGTTCTGCGTGGCAACGCCCACGGGGCAAGTGTCCAAGTGGCAGACGCGCATCATGATGCAGCCGGAAACCACCAGCGGGGCGGTGGCGAAGCCGTACTCTTCGGCGCCCAGCAGTGCGGCGATGACGACGTCGCGGCCGGTCTTGAGCTGGCCGTCAACCTGCACCACCACGCGGTCGCGCAGGCCGTTGAGCATCAGGGTCTGCTGGGTCTCGGCGAGGCCGAGCTCCCAGGGGACGCCCGCGTGCTTGAGCGAGTTCAGCGGCGAGGCGCCGGTTCCGCCGTCATGGCCGGAAACCAGCACGACGTCGGCCTTCGCCTTGGTCACGCCGGAAGCCACCGTGCCGATGCCGACCTCGGACACCAGCTTCACGTGCACCCTCGCCGAGGGATTCGCGCGCTTCGCATCGTAGATGAGCTGCGCGAGGTCCTCGATCGAGTAGATGTCGTGGTGCGGGGGCGGGGAAATGAGCCCGACGCCGGGGGTCGAGTGCCGGGTGCGGGCGACCCAGGGGTACACCTTCTGGGCCATCAGCTGGCCGCCTTCGCCGGGCTTGGCGCCCTGGGCCATCTTGATCTGGATGTCCTCGGCGTTGGTGAGGTACAGGCTGGTCACGCCGAAACGGCCGGAGGCGATCTGCTTGATGGCAGAGCGGCGCTCCGGGTCCAGCAGGCGGTCCACGTCCTCGCCGCCTTCACCGGTGTTGGACTTGGCGCCCAGGCGGTTCATGGCGATGGCAAGGGTTTCGTGGGCTTCCTTGGAGATGGAGCCGTAGCTCATCGCACCGGTGGAGAAGCGCTTGACGATGCTGGAGACCGGCTCGACTTCCTCGAGCGGCACCGGCTGGCGCAGGCCGTCCTTGAACTTGAGCAGGCCGCGCAGGGTCATCAGGTTCTTCGACTGGTCGTCGATGCCCTGGGTGTAGGACTTGAAGATGTCGTAGCGGCGCTCACGGGTGGCGTGCTGCAGGCGGAACACGGTCTCCGGGTTGAAGAGGTGAGGTTCGCCGTCGCGGCGCCACTGGTACTCGCCGCCGCCAAGCAACGGGCGGTGCGGCTGCTCGATGCCGCCCTCCGGGTACGCCATCTGGTGGCGTGCCGACACTTCGGCCGCGATGACGTCCAGGCCCACGCCGCCCAGCTGGGAGTGCGTGCCGGAGAAGAATTCATCCACGAGTTCCTGGGACAGGCCCAGGGCTTCGAAGGTCTGGGCACCCGTGTAGGAGGCCACGGTGGAGATACCCATCTTGGACATGATCTTCAGGACGCCCTTGCCGAGGCCCTTGATCAGGTTGTAGACGCCGTCCTCGGGAGTGACTCCCACGACCTCGCCGGTGCTGATCAGCTGCTCAACGGACTCCATGGCCAGGTACGGGTTCACGGCGGAGGCGCCGTAGCCGACCAGGACGGCGACGTGGTGCGTTTCGCGGACGTCGCCGGCCTCGACCACGAGGGCGGTCTTGGTGCGGTTGGCGCTGCGCAGCAGGTGGTGGTGCACGGCGCTGACCAGCAGCAGGGACGGGATCGGGGCCCACTGAGCGTTCGAGTCACGGTCGGAGAGCACGATGTACTGCACGCCGCGGTTGATCGCGCCGGAAACCTGCTCGCAGATTTCGGTGAGGCGCGAACGCAGGGCCGCTTCGCCGCCTTCGGGGCGGTAAAGGCCGCGGACCTTCATGGCGATCTTGTCGCCGTCGGCGTTCTCGATGTTCGCGATCTTGGCGAGCTGGTCGTTGTTGATCACGGGGAACGGCAGGGACACCTGCGGCTGGCGGACCTGACCGAGGTCGAGCAGGTTGCCGTTCGGGCCGATGGCGCATTTCAGGGAGGTGACCAGCTCCTCGCGAATGGCATCCAGCGGCGGGTTGGTGACCTGCGCGAAGGACTGCACGAAGTAGTCGAACAGCAGGCGCGGGCGCTTGGACAGTACGGCCACCGGGGTGTCCGAACCCATGGCACCCAGCGGTTCGGCACCGGTACGGGCCATGGGGCCGAGCAGGATCTTCAGCTCTTCGGTGGTGTAGCCGAAGGTGCGCTGGCGGATGTTCACGGACGCGGCGGTGTGCAGGACGTGCTCGCGCTCGGGAAGATCGTTGAGGTCGATCAGGTTGTCCTTGAGCCATTCGGCCCACGGGTTGGCGGCGGCCACCTCGGCCTTGACCTCGGCGTCGTCGATGATCCGGCCGGCCTCGGTGTCCACAAGGAACATCTTGCCCGGGGAGACGCGGCCCTTCTTGACCACGTTGGACGGTTCGACGTCGATCACGCCGACCTCGGAGGCGAAGACGATCAGCCCGTCCTCGGTGATCCAGTAGCGGCCCGGGCGCAGCCCGTTGCGGTCCAAGGTGGCACCCACCAGGTTGCCGTCGGTGAAGGACACTGCGGCGGGACCATCCCACGGCTCCATGAGCAGCGAGTGGTACTCGTAGAAGGCACGGCGCGCCGGATCCATGGTGGCGTGGTTTTCCCAGGCTTCCGGGATCATCATCATGATCGAATGCGTGATGGGCCGGCCGGAGAGCCACAGGAGCTCGGCCACCTCGTCGAAGGACGCGGAGTCGGAGGCACCCGGGGTACAGATCGGGTACAGCTCTTCCGGCGAGTCGCCCAGCAGCGGGTTGGCCAGCTGCGACTGGCGGGCACGCATCCAGTTCCGGTTGCCCTTGACGGTGTTGATTTCGCCGTTGTGCGCAATCGTGCGGAAGGGCTGCGCCAAGGGCCAGGACGGGAAGGTGTTCGTGGAGAAGCGCGAGTGGACGATGGCCAGCTTGGTCTTGAAGCGCTTGTCGGACAGGTCCGGGTAGAAGGGCTCGAGCTGCGCGGTGGTCAGCATGCCCTTGTACACGATGGTGCGCGAAGACAGGGAGGGGAAGTACACGCCGAACTTGTTCTGGGCGCGCTTGCGGATACGCCAGGCGCGGGAATCCAGCTCGTTGCGGTCGAGGGCCTCACCGGTGGCGGAGGCAAGGAACGGCTGGGCGAAGTACGGCATGCATGCCCGGGCCATGGCGCCGACGAGGTCGGCGACGACGGGGACCTCGCGCCAGCCGAGGACGACCAGGCCCTCGTCGGCGGCGAGACCTTCGATGCCGGCCTTCGCGGTGTCCGCCTCACGGCCTTCGGCCGGCAGGAAGGCGGTGCCCACCACGTACTGGCCGGGGGCAGGCAGTTCGAATTCGGTGACAGCGCGGAAGAACTCGTCCGGGATCTGCATCAGCAGGCCGGCGCCGTCGCCGGTTCCTTCGTCAGCGCCGACGGCGCCGCGGTGTTCGAGGGCGCGCAGTGCGGTCAGGGCCGCATCCACGATGTCGTAGCCGGGCTCTCCACGCAGCGTGGCGATAATTGCCAGGCCGCAGGCGTCCTTCTCCTGCTCCGGGTTGTACAGGCCGCGGGCCTCCGGAAGCGCAGCGAAACGCTTGAAGGGAGAGATTGCTCCCTGCGGCTCAACCGTTCCGGTCTGGCTTGGGCGATGAAGACGGGTCATGAAGACGTCCTTCCTCGAGATCGTGCGAATGGAAGGGACAACGTTGGCCCCACCTTGTCTGCCGTGTGACGGGCACAACAAAGCGCTGAATTACTGAAATTGTAGGCCAGCCACCGACGCGCAGCGAAGAGTTACGCATGGGCCCAGGCCCGTCTTGACCCTGGCGGCGATCGTATGCTGCCCGGTTGTCACGAAGGTGCCACGACGTTGTGGCGGGGGTTCTTGGCGGTAGCCCGATGCCCCAGGGCGGGACGACGGCTAGGTGGCCCTGCCTGCGTCCGGCCCGGATTCGGACCCGTCCTCCCCCGCGCTTCCGGCGGCCTGCTGTGCAGCTTCCGGAGCGGTGTCCGAGGGGGCGTTCCCGTCTGCGTCCGAGGGCGCTGCGGGGTGGGTCAGATCACTGTTCTTCTCCGGGAGATTACCACGCGAACCACTATCTGAGACAGAACTGTCCGAATCATGACCGGTGAGAGTGGTCACGTCGCTGTCCGGTCCGTGACCCGTCAGGTACACCGAATCCGGGGTCTTCGCGGCCCGGATTCCGAGGAGGACGAAGATGATGAGCGCCGCGAGGAAGACGAAGATGCTGGTCCATACGTTCAGGCGGGTGCTGATCCCGAACAAGGAGATCTGCTCGGCGTCGTCGATCCTCAACGCCTCGATCCAGACCCTGCCGAGGGTGTAGTACATCGCGTACAGCCAGAACAGCCGGCCGCGGCGGAAGTGGAAGCGGCGGTCCAGGAGCAGCAGGATCCCGACGCCGGCCAGGTTCCAGAGCGATTCGTACAGGAACGTCGGGTGGAACAGGGTGTCGGCGGGCATGCCGGCCGGGAAGTTCGGACTGGCGGGGTCGATCTGCAGGCCCCACGGCAGGGTGGTGGGACCGCCGAAGAGTTCCTGGTTGAACCAGTTGCCCCAACGGCCGATGGCCTGGGCCAGCAGCAGCCCGGGGGCAGCCGCGTCCAGGAAGGCGGTCAGCTTGAGTCCGAGACGGCGGCAGCCGATCCAGGCACCGACGGCGCCGAGAACCACCGCGCCCCAGATGCCCAGGCCGCCGCGCCATACCTGCGGGATCAGGCTCAGGTCGCCCGTGCCGTCGAAGCCGGGGCCGAAGTACGCATCCGGCGAGGAAAACACGTGGTAGAGCCGGCCGCCGATGATCCCGAAGGGGATGGCCCAGATGGCGATGTCCCACAGGCTGCCCTCGGGCGCGCCGCGGCGCTTCCAGCGGACGGAGGTGAGCCACAGGCCAACAATGATGCCGAGCAGGATGCACAGCGCGTAAGCGTGGATGCGCAGCGTCCCCCACGGCAGCGGGATGTCGAATCCGGACCAGCCCGGGCTGGGAATGCTCAGTGGGGCCGCTGCTGCTGCGTGGAGGAGACTCTGCATGTGCTTAAGTTGTTCCTTTTCCTGAGGCTGCGCTGAGTTTCCAGCGTATAGGTGCTGCCGGTCTAGGCCTGCGCGGTTTCCCGGCGGAGGCCGGCGCTGAGGTCCTTGGTCAGCTTCCCGACGGCGTCCACGCCGCCGTCGCGCACGGCCGCAACCAGTGCGCTGCCGACGATCACGCCGTCGGCATAGGCTGCGATCTCGCGGACGTGCTCGGGGGTGGAGACGCCCAGGCCGACGCAGACCCGTTCCGCGCCCGCGGCGTGGGTGTCGGCCACGAGCTTCTCGGCACTGCCGCTGACGGCCTGCCGGGTGCCCGTGATGCCCATGATGGACACCGCGTAGACGAAGCCGCGGCTTGCCTTGACGGTCATTTCCAGGCGTTCGGGGGTGGACGACGGAGCCACGAGGAACACCCTGTCCAGGCCGTACTTGTCGGAGGCCTCGAACCATTCGGAGGCCTCGTCGGGGATCAGGTCGGGCGTGATGAGGCCCGCTCCCCCGGCTTCGGCGAGGCGACGGGAAAATTCGTCCACGCCCATCCGCATGACGGGGTTCCAGTAGGTCATGACCAGCACGGCGGCATCGGTGGCGGCGGTGATGCCGGCAACGACGTCGAAGACGCTGGCCACGCGGAAGCCGTTGGCGATCGCTTCGGTGGTGGCTGCCTGGATGACGGGGCCGTCCATGACGGGATCCGAGTACGGGATGCCGATCTCAATGAGGTCGGCGCCGTTGCGGGCCAGTGCGATGCCGGCGTCGATGCTGGCCTGTAGGTCCGGGTAGCCGGCGGGCAGGTAGCCGATGAGGGCGGCGCGGCCCTCGGCCTTGGCGCGGTCGATCGCGGCCGCGGACTTGCTGACGGTGTTCTCGCTCATCAGTTCTGCTCCTCCGTGCTGCGCTGTTCCTCTGTGCGCTCGGCGGGGCCCTTGGGTGCGCGGGTGGAAAGTGTGGTGCCCTTGACGTTGCCGTCTTCGTCGAGCATGTCGAACCAGGCAGCCGCCGTCTCGACGTCCTTGTCGCCGCGTCCGGAGAGGTTCACGATGATCGAGACCTCGGACGGATCGGCCTTGCCTTCGGTGAGGCGCCGGCCCACCTTGATGGCACCGGCCAGGGCGTGGGCGGACTCGATCGCGGGCAGGATGCCCTCAGTGCGGCACAGGAGCCGGAACGCGTCCATGGCCTCGGTGTCCGTAATGGGTTCGTAGCTGACGCGGCCGATGTCGGCGAGGTAGGAGTGCTCCGGGCCGACGCTCGGGTAGTCCAGGCCGGCGGAGATCGAGTGCGATTCGACGGTCTGGCCGTCCTCGTCCTGCATGAGGTAGGAGCGCGCGCCGTGCAGCACGCCGGGGCGGCCCAGGGTGATGGCCGCCGCGTGCCGGCCGGTCTCGACGCCGTCGCCGCCGGCCTCGAAGCCGTAGATCTTCACGGAGGAGTCGTCCAGGAAGGCGTGGAAAAGGCCGATCGCGTTGGATCCGCCGCCGATGCAGGCGCAGATGGCGTCGGGCAGCTTGCCGGTCTGGTCCAGGATCTGGGCGCGGGCCTCCTCGCCAATGACCTCGTGGAAGAAGCGCACCATGGCCGGGAAGGGGTGGGCGCCGGCTGCGGTGCCGAGCAGGTAGTGCGTGTTTTCGACGTTGCTGACCCAGTCGCGCAGGGCGTCGTTGATGGCGTCCTTGAGGGTCTGCGAGCCGTTGGTCACCGGGACGACAGTGGCGCCGAGGAGCTGCATTCGGGCCACGTTCAGGGCCTGCCGGCGGCAGTCTTCGGCGCCCATGTAAACAACGCATTCCAGGCCGAGCAGGGCTGCGGCGGTGGCGCTGGCAACGCCGTGCTGGCCGGCGCCGGTTTCGGCGATCACCCGGGTCTTGCCCATGCGCTTGGCGAGCAGGGCCTGGCCCAGGACGTTGTTGATCTTGTGCGAACCGGTGTGGTTGAGGTCTTCGCGCTTGAGGAAGATCCGCGCACCGCCGGCGTGCTCTGAGAAGCGCTTGGCTTCGGTGAGCAGGGACGGACGGCCCGAGTAGTTCTTGTTCAGGTCATTGAGCTGGGCAATGAACTCGGGATCGGCCTTGGCCTTTTCGAAGGTGTCCTGCACCTCGTCCAGGGCCGCAATGAGCGACTCCGGCATCCAGCGTCCGCCGTAGGAACCGAAGTACGGCCCGCTTGCGTTGCGCAGCGAAGCTCCGCCCTGCAGGAATGCGTCGGCCGCAGTCTGCTCCGGCTTGGATGTTGGTGCGTCCACCAAAGGTCTCACCGTCCTGTTCAGTTGATGGTTCGGGTCCTCCCGGGCGGCGCAGGGCCGCCCGGGAGCTGGCGTCAGCGGCTGACAGCCATGGCGGCCGCGCCGGCCGCCTTGAATTCGGCAATGCGTTCCCGGGGCGTGGAGTCGCTGACCAGCGCCTCCCCCACGAGGATCGCGTGGGCGCCGTTGCCCGCGTAGTGGGCGACGTCGTCGGCGTTCCGCACGCCCGACTCCGCCACAACGACGGCGCCGGCCGGAATGTTCCCGGCAAGCGAGGCGAAAAGGGAACGGTCGACGTCGAGCGTCTTGAGGTTGCGCACGTTCACGCCGATGATGCGCGCCTGGGCTGCGGCGGCACGCTCGATTTCCTCGGGCGTGTGGGTTTCCACCAGCACGTTCATGCCCAGTTCATGGCTCAGCGCGCTGAACTCCTGCAGCTGGGCGTCGGACAGTGCCGCAACGATCAGCAGGATCAGGTCCGCGCCGTGGGCCCGGGCTTCCCAGATCTGGTACTCGTCGACCGTGAAGTCCTTGCGGAGCAGCGGGATGTCGACGGCGGCACGCACGGTGTCCAGGTCGGCGAGCGATCCGTTGAAGCGGCGTTCCTCGGTGAGGACGCTGATCACGGAGGCACCGCCGTCGGCGTACTGCACGGCCAGGGCCGCGGGATCGGCGATCGAGGCGAGGTCGCCCTTGGAGGGACTGCGCCGCTTGATCTCGGCGATGACCTTCAGTTCGTCGCGCCGCGCCGCAGGGCCGCCCAGGGCGGTCCAGGCGTCGAGGGCCGGGGCCGCGGCCGCGGCACGTTCCTTGACTTCGGCGAGGCTGCTCAGCCGTTGGCGGGCAGCCATGTCCTCCCTGACACCGGCGATGATGTCATCAAGAACGGTCACAGTCAGTGGCCGGCGTTCTTCAGCTTGCTGCCGCCGACGCCGTAACCGGCCTTGCGCATGGCCCAGCCGGCCACCAGGCCGACAAGCATGACCACAACACCGGCGACGAACACGGGGGTGTTGGCGATGACGAAAGCGATGGAGGACACGAGGGCCCCGACGAGCATGACAATCACACAGGTCCACGCAGCCGGGCTGTTGCCGTGGCCGATGGCGTCGCTGTGGCTGGCGGCGGTTTCGGGGGCTTTGCTGGCGGACACGGTGGTTTTGCTCATTGTGAAATCTCCTCAGGATGGATACTGCTTACATTCTGCCATTTATTGGCAGGGCCCGGGACACGGCCAGCGCCGTGGCCCGCAGACGTTACGTCGGGTCTTCGCCACGCGAGAGGCTGTCCCAGCTGTCGATCTCGTCGACGGGGCCGCTGCCGCCGCGGGCGGCCTGGCTGCCACGGTCGTACTTGGTCCGTGCCTTCCAGTACCGGCCCGCCACGGGCAGCACC
Organism: Arthrobacter sp. TE26545; assembly: GCF_056279005.1. The sequence continues at coordinate 1,643,326 of NZ_JBWBQM010000001.1, read as the reverse complement.
AGGGCGCACAGGGCCAGGAGCGCCCCGGACACGACGGCGAGGACCGGGAAGGGCGTGGCGGATGCCGCGGCGTCGCCGCCGGAGATCCCGGTGCTGGCAGCGATAGTGCCTTGGGCGGCGCCGAGCGGATCGGCGAGGACCGTTGCCGCCGCGACAATGATTCCGGCTGAAGCCAGCAGGACCAGCGCGGCGATGATCCAGCGCGCGATCCGGCCGGCGATGGAGGCCGCCAGTCCCCCGGCGAGTGCCACCAGGGCCAGTGCGGTTACTGCGGTGGCTGCCTTGCTGCCCTGGACGTGGAGGTCCGCGTTGGCGGCGGCCGCGGGGTCGAGACGGACGTCGATCCAGCTCTGGGTCGTGGTGCCGAACACCGCCAGGGCGAATACGGCCGTGGCGAGGACGAGGTTTGCCTTGCGGGCCCAGAACGGCGGCTTCACGGGCCGTTCCGTTCCGGCGTCGCGGGCGTCTGCGGGCTTCACTTGTTGCTTGCTCCGCTGCCGCCGGTGCCGGTTCCGCCGGTGCTGCGGCCGTCGTCGAACGACTCAGCTGAGATGTTGCGCAGGGAACCGGCGGTGTGCGCGGCACGCAGCGGCGCTGCTGCCTTGTTCACGGTTTCCAGCGCCTCGGCAGGCTTGTGGGAATCGGCGACGATCCCGCCGCCGGCCTGCACGTAGGCACGGCCTTCGCGCAGCAGGGCCGAGCGAATTGCGATGGCCATGTCCATGTCCCCGGCGAAGTCCAGGTAGCCCACCACGCCGCCGTAGATTCCGCGACGGTGCGGTTCGAGTTCGTCCAACAGGCGCAGGGCCCGCGGCTTGGGCGCACCGGAGAGGGTGCCGGCGGGGAACGTTGCCTTCAGGACGTCGTACGCGGTGGCACCGGGTGCGAGGTCGCCGACGACTGTGGAGACCAAGTGCATGATGTGGCTGAACCGTTCGACCTCCATGAACTGGGTGACGTCCACGGTGCCCGCGACGCAGACCTTCGAGAGGTCGTTGCGGGACAGGTCCACCAGCATGAGGTGCTCGGCACGTTCCTTCTGGTCCGCGAGCAGTTCGGTGGCCAGCGCCTTGTCCGCTTCCACCGTCTTGCCGCGGGGTCGGGAACCGGCGATCGGGTGGGTGATGACCTCCCCGTCCTTCACCGTGACGAGGGCTTCAGGAGACGAGCCGACGATCGTGTACGCACGGCCGTCCGCGTCCTCGAGGCTGAAGAGGTACATGTAGGGGCTCGGATTGGTGTTGCGCAGCACGCGGTACACGTCCAGCGGGTCGGCGGCGCATTCCAGCTCGAAGCGGCGGGAGATGACCACCTGGAACACCTCGCCGTCCACGATCGCTTCCTTGCCGCGGTCGATGGCGTTCAGGTATTCCTGCTCGTCCCATCGCTCCTGCACGCTGGAAGCGAAGTCGAGGGCCTCGCTGCGGAGCACGGAGACGGGCTGCTCCACGGGCGTGCTGATCCGTTCGAGCAGGGCCTTCACCCGGCCGACGGCATCATGCCAGGCTTCGTCGACCCGTTCCGAACTGTTGTCGAAGTTGATGGCGTTGGCGATCAGCAGGACGGTGCCGTCCATGTTGTCGTGCACGGCCATGTCCGTGACGAGGTTCAGCGCCATTTCCGGCAGCTGCAGGTCGTCTTCGGGCGGGCTGGTCAGCTTCTCCCAGTGGCGTACGGTCTCCCAGCCGAGGAAGCCCACCAGGCCGGAAGTGAACGGCGGCAGGCCCGGGAAGCGCTCGGTCTGGAGCGCGGCCACGGTGTCACGGACGGCGTCGACCGGGCTGCCGTCAACGGGCACGCCCACGGGTGGTTCGCCGATCCAGTGCGCCTGGCCGTCCTTGCTGGTCAGGGTGGCGCGGGAACGTGCGCCGATGAACGAATAGCGGGACCAGGCACCGCCCACGGCGGCCGATTCCATCAGGAAGGTACCCGGCTGGCCCTGGGCCAGCTTGCGGTAGAGTCCGATCGGGGTTTCGGCGTCGGCCAGCACCTTCAGGCGGACCGGAATGACCCTGCTGTGTGCGGCGAGTTCGCGGAACTCCTCCAGGCCCGGGCTGATGATTCCAAGGTCCTGCATGGCTGTTTCTCTCCGGCTCTTCTAGTGTCGGGGCGGGTGGTGGATGGCTCAGGCGCGGGCGCTGCTGACGGCGCCGAGGTCCCGGCCGTCAAAGCAGGTCCGGGTCCCGGTGTGGCACGCCGCGCCAACCTGGTCGACGCGGACCAGCAGGGCGTCGCCGTCGCAGTCCAGGGCGACGGACTTGACGAATTGGACGTGCCCGGACGTGTCTCCCTTGCGCCAGTACTCCTGGCGGGAACGGGAGTAGAACGTCACGCGCCCGGTGGTCAGCGTGCGCTGCAGGGCCTCGTCGTCCATCCAGCCCAACATCAGCACTTCGCCGCTGTCATGCTGCTGGATGATGGCGGCCACCAGGCCGGCAGGATCGCGTTTCAGGGCAGCGGCGATTCCCTCAGGGAGGGGGCCTGCGGCAGGGGCGGTGCTGGGTACTGGCTGATCAGACATCGGATCAAGTCTAGTGCCTTCGTGGGTCCGGGAATCCAGCGGCGGTTCCAGTGCGCATCCGGGCTTCTCTCGTGCTAATTTCACAAGTGATGCATTTCGTCGATCCCTCCCGTGAAGTATTGGCCGAGACACTCCTGGCGGCCGGTCCTGACTCGCCCACGCTCTGCGAAGGGTGGCAGACCCGGGACCTCGCTGCGCACCTGTATCTGCGTGAGCGGAAGGCGGCTGTGGGGATCGGCCTGCTGGTGAAGGGACTTGCCAAGGCATCGGACAAGGCCACCGCCAAACTCGCAGCCAAACTGGATTCGCCGGAGGCCTACGCCGAGCTCGTCAACACCTTCCGGGCGGGTCCCCCGGCGCTCTCGCCGCTGAAGATCAAGGCCCTGGACGAATCCTCCAACCTCATCGAATATTTCGTGCACACCGAGGACATCCGCCGCGCCGGCGACCGTTGGGCGCCGCGGGCCCTGGACGAGGCCTACTCGGATGCCCTGTGGGACGAGCTGATCAAGCGGGCCGCCATCCTCTACCGCGGCGTGGACCTCGGCATTGTGCTGGTCCGCCCCACGGGCCCGCGCCATGTGGCCAAGCGGGCCCCGGTTTCGGTCGCGATCGTCGGCGATCCGGGCGAACTGCTGATGCACGCCCACGGACGAACCCGGCACGCGCTGGTCACCTTCGAAGGGCAGCCGGACGCCGTTGCGCTCCTGCAGTCCGCCGAGATCGGGCTCTGACCGCGTTCCACGCTTAACGACGACGGCGGGCCGCCGGTTTGTGAACCGGCGGCCCGCCGTCGTTTGCGGTTTGGAGAGTCTCCGTCAGCGGACTTCGAAGCCCGCCTCGCGGATCGCCGTCTTGACCTGGGCGATCATGTCGTCAGGGCCGAAGTGGAAGATGGAGGCGGCCAGGACGGCGTCGGCGCCTGCAGCAACGGCGGGCGGGAAGTGTGCAGGCTCCCCGGCACCGCCCGAGGCAATGATCGGGATGTTCACTGCTGCCCGCACCAGGCGGATGAGCTCGAGGTCGAAGCCGTCCTTGGTGCCGTCGGCATCGATGGAGTTCAGCAGGATCTCCCCCACACCGCGGTCCGCGGCTTCCTTGGCCCAGGCGATGGCGTCGATCCCGGTCCCCTGGCGTCCGCCGTGGGTGGTCACCTCGAAGCCGGAGGCCGTGGGCTCGGAACCCGGGCGGGTGCGGCGGGCGTCCACTGAGAGGACCAGCACCTGGGAGCCGAAGTGCCGGGTGATCTCGTCGATCACGTCCGGCCGGGCCACGGCGGCGGTATTGATGGAGGCCTTGTCGGCGCCGGAGCGCAGCAGCTTGTCCACTTCGGCGACGCCGCGCACGCCGCCGCCCACGGTCAGCGGGATGAAGACCTCCTCGGCCGTGCGGCGCACGACGTCGAAGGTGGTTTCCCGGTTGCCGGAGGACGCGGTGACATCGAGGAAGGTCAGTTCGTCGGCACCGGCGTTGTCGTAGCGGTGGGCAAGCTCCACCGGGTCGCCGGCGTCGCGGAGGCCCTCGAACTTGACGCCCTTGACTACCCGCCCGGCGTCAACGTCCAGACACGGGATGACACGTACGGCTACAGCCATGGTTGCTCCTGGATTACTACTGAGGGGTTTGTACGGCCGGTAAGCTGGGGCAGCTCAGATGCGGCAGGCGTGGATGCTGCTGACCAGGATGGCGCGGGCGCCAAGGTCGTACAGCTCGTCCATGATCCGGTTGGTTTCCTTCTTCGGAACCATGGAGCGGACGGCCACCCAGTCGGAGTCGCGCAGCGGAGAGACCGTAGGCGATTCCAGGCCCGGGGTGAGCGCGGCAGCGTCCTCCACCAGGTCCTTGCGGATGTCGTAGTCCATGAGCACGTACTGGCGTGCGACCAGCACGCCCTGCAGGCGGCGGATCAGCACCTCGATTTCCTTGACCGTCCCGTTGGCGGCGCCGCCTTCGCCGGTGCGGCGGATCAGGACGGCTTCGGACTTCAGGATCGGCTCACCGAAGATTTCCATGCCTGCGGCCTTGAGCGTGTTGCCGGTCTCCACGACGTCGGCGATCGCGTCCGCGACGCCGAGCCGCACGGAGGACTCCACGGCGCCGTCGAGGCGGACCACCTTGGCATTGACGCCGCGCTCGGCGAGGTAGTCCCGCAGCAGGCCGTCGTAGCTGGTGGCGAGACGCTTTCCTTCAAGCTGCTCGACGCCGGAGAAGTTGCCCACCGGTCCGGCGAAACGGAAGGTCGAGGCGGCGAAGCCCAGCGGCAGCAGTTCCTCGGCCTCCACCTGCGCGTCCAGGAGCAGGTCGCGGCCGGTGATTCCGACGTCGAGGGTTCCCTGGCCGACGTACACGGCGATGTCGCGGGGGCGCAGGAAGAAGAACTCGATTTCGTTGTCGGGATCGACCATGACCAGTTCACGGGAGTCCCGGCGCTGGCGGTATCCCGCCTCACTGAGCATTGCGGAGGCGGCTTCGGACAGGGATCCCTTGTTGGGGACGGCTACTCGCAGCATGGGGAGTCTTTCTGGGGGATGGTACGGAACGGATGGTTTTCAAGCATGGGCCACGCGTGCGCGGCTACAGATGCTTGTAAACGTCCTCCAGGTTCAGTCCCTTTGCCAGCATGAGGACCTGCAGGTGGTAAAGCAGCTGGGAGATTTCCTCGGCCGCGGCCTCGTCGGATTCGTATTCTGCAGCCATCCAGACTTCGGCGGCTTCTTCGACGACCTTCTTGCCGATGCCGTGGATTCCGGAGTCCAGTTCGGCGACGGTACGGGACCCTGCCGGGCGGACTCGCTGCCTTTTCGCTCAGTTCTGCGAACAGCGTCTCGAAATTCTTCACGCCCTACAGCCTACTTGTTCGGCGGGCGGAGCCGCTTCCCGGGGCCTTGCATGACGAAGGGGATGTGAGCGAACACACAGCAGCGGGCCGCTCCCATCCCCTTCGTTTCCGCCTGATTTCAGGCAGCGGGGTACTGCTTGAGGGTCAGTGCCGTGGCCAGGGCGGCCGTGACGGCTTCGTGGCCCTTGTCTTCGGAAGAGCCGGGAAGCCCTGCCCGGTCCAGGCCCTGCTGCTCGGTGTCGCAGGTGAGCACACCGAAGCCGACCGGCACGCCGGTGCGGACGCTGACGTCGGTGAGTCCCGACGTCGCGGCCTGGCAGACGTAGTCGAAGTGCGGCGTTCCGCCGCGGATGACCACGCCGAGGGCGACCACGGCGTCGAAATGCGGTGCCAGGCGGGCGGCAGCGACGGGCAGCTCGAAGGAACCCGGCACGCGCAGCACGGCGGGTTCGGCGATGCCGGCTTCCTTGGCTGCGCGGAGGGCACCGTCAAGGAGCCCGTCCATGATCTGGGTGTGCCAGCTGGCTGCGACGATGGCGAGCTTGAGCTGGGAGCTTTCCTCCGGGTTGAGGGTGGTGAGGTCGATGGTGGGGGCGCCGTGTCCGCTCATGGGTGTGTTGTTTTTCCGTTCAGTCTTGTTCGTGGTCAAAGGAGCCGGTACCTGCCGCGGCAGGGTCGGCGAGGGTCAGCCGGTGGTCCATGCGGTCCTTCTTGGTCTGCAGGTAGCGCAGGTTTTCTTCCCGTGAGGGGACTTCCGTCGGGACCATTTCGACGACCTTCACCCCGGCCTGGGCGAGGCGGTTCTGCTTGTCCGGGTTGTTGCTGAGCAGCCGGATTTCGTGCAGGCCCATCTCTGCCAGGATCTGCGCCGCGGCCTTGTAGCAGCGGGCATCCACGGGCAGGCCAAGCTGTTCGTTGGCTTCAACGGTGTCAAAGCCCGCTTCCTGGAGGGCGTAGGCCTTGATCTTGTTGGCCAGCCCGATACCCCGGCCTTCCTGTCCGCGCAGGTAAAGCAGGGTGCCGCCCTCGTCACGGATCAGTTCCAGGGCGTAGGCCAGCTGTTCGCCGCAATCGCAGCGGTAGGAGCCGAAGACGTCGCCGGTGAGGCATTCGGAGTGCAGGCGAACCAGGGGCGCAGTGCCATGGCGGGGCGGGGTCGGGGAACTGACTGCGAGGTGCTCCACGCCGGTGGCCTCGTCGATCCACGCCTGGGCAATGAACTCGCCGAAAGCGGTGGGCAGCTGGACTACCGGGCCGCCGCTGACCGGATGCTTCCGGTGTGCGGTGCTGCCGCCGTCGCTGTTGCCGCCATCGCCAAAACGCTGTGCGGTCATCGTGTCTCCTCTTCTCCTGCCTGGCCACCGGCCGCCGCAATGTATGCCACAAGATCCTCGATCGAGATCAGCGGGCATCCATGTTCCGCGGCGAAGTCCCGGAGGCTGTCCAGGCGCATCATCTCACCATCGTCGTGAACCACTTCGGCGATCACGCCCACCGGGGCAAGCCCGGCCAGGCGGCACAGGTCCACTGCGGCCTCCGTGTGCCCGGGGCGCTCACGCACTCCACCGTTAACGGCGCGAAGCGGGAAAATATGCCCCGGGCGGGTAATCGACGACGGCGTACTGGCCGGGTCCGCGAGGATCCTGGCGGTCAGTGCCCTGTCGCCGGCCGAGATTCCGGTGCTCACGCCGATGGCCGCATCGCAGGACACGGTGTAGGCAGTTCCCTTGGAGTCCTCATTGATTTCGACCATCGGCGGCAGCTGGAGGGCGTCGGCGCGGGAGCCTTCCAGGGGAACGCAGATCACGCCGGAGCTGTAGCGGATGGTCCAGCCCATGAGGGCCGGGGTGGCGTGCTCGGCGGCGAAGATGATGTCGCCTTCGTTCTCGCGGTCCTCGTTGTCGACCACCACCACGGCCCGGCCGCCGGCCATGGCGGCGATGGCGTCCTCGACGGGGTCGAGCCCGTGGCGCACGGCGGTGCTTCGTTCGTCAGCGAAGGTGCTCACTGTGCATCCACTCCGTTCGCCGTCTCGTTGCTGGCGGCGTGGATACCGGCGCCCGGGCGGGCGGCGAAGGACAGCAGCCGTTCGGTGTACTTGGCCAGCACGTCCACCTCGAGGTTGACACGTCCGCCGATCGCTTTGGCGCCGAGGCCCGTTTCCTCCAGGGTGGTGGGGATCAGCCCGACTTCGAACCAGGCTTCGCTTTCGGACGCGGGGCTCACGGCGGTCACCGTGAGGGACACGCCGTCGACGGCAATGGAGCCCTTTTCGGCGATGTAACGGGCCAATTGCGTCGGGACGCCGAAACGGAGCCGGTCCCAGTTTCCCTGGGACTCGCGCTCAAGAAGCTGCCCGACGCCGTCGACGTGGCCCTGGACCACATGACCGTCGAGGCGGCCGCCTGCGGGGACACAGCGCTCGAGGTTTACGACATCACCGGGGGCGAGTTCGCCGATGGTCGTACGGACGAGGGTCTCCCCCATGACGTCCACGCTGAACTCCTGGCCGTCGATTTCAGTTGCCGTGAGGCAGACGCCGTTGACGGCGATCGAGCCGCCCAGCTCGAGTCCGCCGGTGGTGCTGGGCGCCGAGAGATGGAGGGTGGCGCTTTCCATGCCCTGGTGGTCGATCGCCAGGACCTTGCCCTGTTCGGCGACGATTCCGGTAAACATTCAGTATTCTCCTTCGGTGGCTTCCGCGGCGTCCTTGCCGGGTGTGTGGTCTTCGATGGCTTCCGCCAGGGGTTTCAGGTGCAGCCGGAGGTCGCGGCCGAGCCTTTGGACCGCGCCTCCGCCGGCGTCGTCCCAGGTCCAGTGCTGGGCATCGGCGAGGGTGCTGATCCCCAGCTCGCGCAAGGCGGGCGTGCCGCTGCCGAGCAGGGTCGGCGCCAGGTAGACGATCAGTTCGTCCACCAGTCCGGCCGCCAGGAAGGCGCTCAGGATCCGGGAACCGCCTTCGACCATCACGTGGCGGATGTCCCGGGCGTAGAGCATGCGCAGGGCTTCAGCAGGATCCCGCGTGGGAAGGTGGACGAAGTTGCCGTCCGAGCCCCGGATGGCGGCGTCCTCCGGGATGCCGCGCAGGCCCATGGCAACCCGCAGGGGCTGCTTGCCGGATTCTTCGCCCACGGCGTTGCGTGCCGTGAGTCGCGGATTGTCCACGAGCACTGTCTCGGTTCCCACCAGGATCGCGTCGATCAGCCCGCGCAGCTCGTGGTTGTCCGCCAGCGATTCCGGGCTGGAGATCCACTGGCTGGTGCCGTCGCTGGCCGCTATCCGGCTGTCGAGGGTCTGGGCGATGTGGAGGGTCACGAATGGACGGCGGTGCCGGACGGCGTCGAACCATTCCCGGTTCAGCGCCGTGGCGTGTTCCCCGCCGAGGCCGGACGCGACGTCCACCCCTGCCTTGCGCAAGGTGACTGCGCCGCCGGCGGCGTGGTGGTGCGGGTCATCGACTGCGTACACCACCCGGGAGACGCCGGCCGCGATGATCGCCTGCGCACACGGGCCGGTACGGCCGGAGTGGTTGCACGGTTCCAGGGTGACCACCATGGTGGTGCCTTTGAGGTCGATCCCCGCGGCACGGGCCACGGCGATGGCGTCGGCCTCCGCGTGGGCGGTGCCGGCGCCCCTGTGGTAGCCGGTGACGAGCAGCGCGCCGTCCGGTCCAAGCACCACGGCCCCGACCAAGGGGTTTGCTCCGCGGGGCCCGCGGAGGGCCGCGGCCAGGGCGGTGTCCATCGCCGCCTGCTCGGCGTCCGTAAAGACGGTCTCTGTATTCAGGGCCGTGCTCATGATGCTGCTCCGGCCGGGACGGCGCCGGTCCGCGCGGAAGGGTCCTCCCGGCGCCCCGCACGCCACCAGACAAAGAAGCCGGCCAGCGTGAAGAAGCCGTAGAACAGGTACATGAAGGCACTGGCGAAGTAGCCTGCGCTGAAGAGCAGCGGCACGCCGACGATGTCCACGGCCACCCAGATCAGCCAGAACTCGGTCCAGCCCCGCGCCATGCCGTAAGTGGCCAGCAGCGAGCCGGTGAAGGTCCAGGCATCAGCCCAGACCGGCGGGTAGGAGCCCAGCAAATCGAACAGCGGGGTGAGGGCGGCGGTGCCGGCGAACAGCGCGCCGATCAGTGCGATGCGGACCTTGGCCGACGCCCAGGACGGCACCAGGGCACGGCCCCGGGCTGCATTGCGGCCTTCACGCCAGCGGTACCAGCCGTAGGCGGCCACGCCGATGAACATCATCTGCCGTCCGGCCTGGCCCCAAAGAGTCGCCGGAGTCGCGGCACCGAAGACGTTGCCGAGGAAGACCGTGAGGAGGAGCAGATTGCCCGCGATACCCACGGGCCATGCCCAGACTTTGCGGCGCATTCCGCCGAGGGCACTGACCAGCCCGAAAATGTTTCCCAGCACTTCGCGTAGAACAAGCGCAGACCCGCCAACCGGGATCTGTGCTTCGAAGAGCCATCGCAGAAAATCCATGCCGTTCCTTCCCTGAAAGCCGCGATGGCTCCGGGGGTGTACGACAGCGCAATACCAAGGGCCCGCAAAAGGGACGCCACGGCATGACTGTACGTGCTTCTCCCATCCAGACTTTGACTGTCGGTACTGGAATTCCACCAGTTCAACCGTTCGCCGCCGCTTCCGTGGGGAAACGATGGCTCGAGGGTCGCGGACTATGACCGCCGGTTCGGAATTACACCGACCCCGGAGCACGTAATGTGTGTTTGCTATTGTGGCACAACTTCGACGGCGGCCCGGCTATTCCCGGGCCGCGCGGGTCAACAGTTCGTCACGGTTTGCACTTAGCGCCGTGCGTACGCACCGATGCCGGCCTCGCGGAGCCGCTCGATGGCCGCGGCGGGATCCTCCTGGCCGTAGACGGCGGAACCGGCCACGAACACGTTGGCCCCGGCCTCGGCCGCGCGCAGGATGGTTTCCTCGGTGATGCCGCCGTCCACCTGGAGCGCCACACCGATCCCGGAACCGTCGATGGCGGCGCGCGCCCGGCGGATCTTGGGCAGCGTCACATCGAGGAAGGACTGCCCGCCGAAACCGGGTTCCACCGTCATGATCAGCAGCATGTCCAGTTCGCTGAGCATGTCCAGGTACGGCTCCACCGGGGTCGCCGGGCGCAGTGCCATGCCGGCCTTTGCGCCGCGCGCACGCAGCTCACGCGCGAGTTTGATAGGCGCGATGGCGGCCTCGGCGTGGAAAGTCACCGAAGCGACGCCGGCGTCGGCGTAGGCAGGTGCCCAGCGGTCGGCGTCGGCGATCATCAGGTGGGCATCCAGTGGCACCGGGCTGACCGCCTGGATGCGCTCCACCACCGGCAGCCCGAGTGTCAGGTTCGGCACGAAGTGGTTGTCCATGACGTCCACGTGCACGGCGTCGGCATTGCTGATTCGCTTCAGCTCCGCCTCCAGGTTCACGAAGTCGGCGGACAGGATGCTCGGGTTGATGCAGCAGGTGGACAAGTTCGTTCCCCTTGGCGTTGGTGGTGTGCAGGTGCGGGTGGAGCTTAGGGCTTCTTCCGGATGAGGGCCATGAACATGGCGTCCGTCCGGTGCAGGTGCGGCCAGAGCTGCGCGGTGAGTTCGTTTCCGGCGCCGAGGTTCCCCTCGAGGCTGACAGCATCCAACGCCGTGCCGGCGTCCAGCAGTTCGAGGTCCTCCCGTTTGGCCAACGCGTCGCTGACGACGGCGGTGGTCTCGGCCGGGTGCGGGGAACAGGTCACATACGCCACGACTCCGCCGGGCCGGACGGCGTCGATGGCGGATTCGAGCAGTTCACGCTGCAGCGGGCCCAGCTCGGCGAGATCCTTGGGCGTTCGGCGCCAACGGGATTCCGGCCTGCGGCGGAGGGCTCCCAGGCCGCTGCAGGGGACGTCGGCGAGGACCCGGTCGAAGGTGCCGGGCTGTTCCTTGCCCAGGTCCCGGCCGTCGCCGGTGCGCACGGACCAGGTGGAGGCGGGCACGGCAGCCAGCGCCTGGCTGACCAGTTTGGCCCGGTGCGGGGCAGGCTCATTGGCGAGCAGGCTGGCGCCGGACTCGTTGGCAAGCGCGGCGAGCAGCGCCGCTTTTCCGCCAGGGCCGGCGCAGAGGTCCAGCCATTTCTCGCCTTCACGGCTTCCCTTGCCGAGGTCGACGGCGGCGACGGCCCGGGCCACCAGCTGGGAACCGACGTCCTGGACGCGGGTGGTACCGGCCCGGACCGAGGCCAGCCGCCCGAGGTCGCCGCCGCTGGACAGCGCCGAACCGGCGACCAGCGGGCCCGGAGTTGCCCCGTTCTCCAAGGCTTCGTCAAGACTGCCCAGGCCGGGCAGCGCCACGAGGTTCACCACGGGGGCCGCGTTGTCGGCTTCGAGGAGCGCGGTGATTTCATCGGCCGGGCGCCCGTGGGCCACTAGGGACTGGCGGAGGGCGCGCACGATCCACTCCGGGTGCGCGTGGCGCACGGCGTCGATCCTGACGGAGTCCGTCTCGCCCGCCAGGAGGTGGTCAAGCCATTCGGGCAGCGAGCGGGACGTGACCTTGCGGAGCACCGCGTTGATGAGGGATGAGGGCCCGGCCCCGATCACGGCACGGGCAAGGCCCACGGTCTGGTCCAGGGCCGCGTGGGCGGGGACCCGCATGGCAAGCAGCTGGTGGGCACCGATCCGCAGGGCGTCCAGCACCGCCGGGTCCAGCTGCGCGAGCGGCCGGTCCACGCAGGCCGCGAGGATGGCGTCATAGGTGCCCTGGCCGCGCAGCGCGCCGTAGCTCAGTTCGGTGGCGAACCCGGCGTCGCGCTTGTCGAGGTGGTGGTGGCGGATCCGTGCCGGCAGCACGAGGTTGGCGTAGGCGTCCTCGGAGGCCACTGCCCGGAGTACTTCGAAGGCCACCAGGCGTGCAGGATCGGCACGGCGGGTCCGCTGCGAAGGTGCACTTGCCGAATAACCACGCTGCGGCCCGCGGTTGCGTTCACGCCCCTTGGCGTCGCGCCGCACTGCGCCGTTTCCGCCCTGGCTCCGCTCGCCCCTGCCGCGGTTGCCGCCGTCGCGTCCGCCATGGTTTGCCGGGTTCCGTCGTCCGGACTCACTCATTCGAATTCCACGCTTTCTACTGCCACGCCGCGGGCCCAGTCCGCCGAGGCCATCATCTTCTTACCGGCTGGCTGGATCCGGCCGAGCTGCACGGCATGGGAACCGGTGCCGACCAGCACGCTCTTGCCGGCGACGCGAAGCCGGCCCGGCTCCAGGTCACGGACATCGGGCCGCAACTGCAGCGGCTCAAGCTTGACCCGCTGGCCGTCCAGCATGGTCCAGGCGCCAGGCTCCGGGGTGACGCCCCGGGCCCTGCGGTTGATCGCAAGGGCGGGCTGCCGCCAGTCGATCCGGCCGTCGTCGAGCGTGAGTTTCGGTGCGAGCGAGACCTCACCGCTCTGCGGTTCCGGGGCTGCCCTGCCGGCGTCGACGGCGGACAGGGTCTGGCTGAGCAGAACGGCGCCGCTGCGGGAAAGCCGTTCCAGCAGGTCACCGGCGGTGTCCTCCGGCCGGACGGTTTCGGTGACCGTTCCGAAGACCGGCCCGGTGTCCAGCCCCTCTTCCAGCTGGAAGGTGGCGGCGCCGGTGATGTCGTCACCGGCGATGACAGCCCGCTGCACGGGTGCGGCGCCGCGCCAGGCCGGGAGCAGGGAGAAGTGCAGGTTGATCCAGCCGTGCTGCGGGACGGCCAGGGCGGCCTTGGGGATAATCCCGCCGTAGGCGACGATCGCCGCGACATCAGGCTCGAAAGAGGCGATGCGCGCGGTGGTTTCAGCGTCCACCTTGCTTGCGTGGATGAGCTCAATGCCGAGCTCTGCGGCACGGGCGGCGACCGGAGACGGCGTCAGGATCCTCTTGCGGCCGGTGGGCGCATCCGGTCGGGTCAGGACGGCGACGACGTCGAATCCGGCGTCGAGCAGCGCGTCAAGGGAAGGAACAGCGACCGCCGGGGTGCCGGCGAAGAGGACCCTCATTCAGCAGTACCGAAGCTGCCGAAGCTGGAGCCGACCGTCGTGGCGCGCTTGCTGGTGGTCTGTTCGGTCACCGCGTGGTAGTTCGCGGCCCGGATAGCCCGCAGGGCGGATTTGCGGTCTTCGCCTTCGAGCCGGTCCGTGAAGAGGACGCCGTCCAGGTGGTCCGTCTCGTGCTGGAAGCAGCGCGCAAGCATGCCCTCGGCTTCGACGCTGACCGGGTTTCCGTGGAGGTCGACGCCGGTGGCACGGGTGGTGCGGCGGCGGCGGACCGGGAAGGCCAGTCCTGGGATGGAGAGGCAGCCTTCGATCTGGTCGTCCTGGAAGTCCTCGCTGTTTTCCAGCACGGGGTTGATGATGTGTCCCTCGACGCCGTCGATCCGGTAGGTGAAGACCCGCTGGCTCACGCCGACCTGCGGGGCGGCGAGACCCGCGCCGTCCACGTCTTCCATCGTTTCGGTCATGTCGGCAACCAGTTTGGCAAGCTCGGGGCCGAAGTCCGTGACGGGATCAGCCACCGTGCGCAGCACAGGGTCCCCGATGATCCGGATACTCAAAATGGCCATGCGCTGTCTGTCCTTACAATCGGGGTCTGATCCGCTCCCATTGGAAAAGGGAAGCTAAGCCAGTTTAGTGGAGCCTGCCACGGCCGGAGCGGCGGGGTAGGCCGGTGGCGCGACTGGAAGCAGGGCCGTTCCCGCCGTGGCGGCGTTCGCGGAGGTGTCCCAAACCCGTTTCAGAGCGCAGAATTTCCACCAATGGTGTTTCAGGACGTCGGGGTTGGCGCGCTGCGGGCGGACTTCGGTCTCGCCGATGGCCACCGCCAGAAGGACCGGATCCTCGCCGTACTTCCAGGGCTCCCACTCCCCCGATACCGGATCCACCAGGCTTTCCTCCGCCTTCATGCCCGCCACCAGTTGCATCACGACCTTGTCGTCCAAAGCCTTGACGGTGCCGTCACGGTTGGTCCCTTTTGTCTTGTAATCGATCAGGCAGATCCGGCCGTTGATCCGCGCTACCAGGTCCAAGGTGCCGGCGTAGCCGACGCTCGTGTTCCAGACAGTGATCTCCGGGGCGAGCGGCTCCACACGGTACAGTTCCCACCATTCATCGAAACGTGCCGCAAAGGCTTCTTCGCCGTGCGAAGCCAACAGGGTCCTGGATTCCTCCACCCGATGCGGCCTGCCCAGCGCCCGAAGGGCCACCTGTTCGCAATAACCGTGCACCCGGTCCCCGCGCTGGGCTGCATCGTCCCTGTATACCTCGGCCGCCTTGGCCGCCTTGTTGACCGCCTGCCGCAGACCGGCAGGGCTGCCCAGGAGCCGCGGCAGTTCGGGATCGTTCGCCAGGCTGTTCGCTCCCATGTAGCCGAACCAACCATCCAGCGAGTGTGCCTGCTGCCCGATGACCGTGGTGATGGACGGCACGGAAAAGGCTTCCGTCGTGGAACGGGCGTACATCCGGCCGTATTCAGTGGCATGGGCAAGCAGTGGATCAGTCATAGGAAAACTCTTTCACAGACCCCCGACAGGATCCGAGCCGGAAGACCGTACAGAGTACGACAAACAGAACGACAAAGGCCCCTGCCGCGCTTTTTGGAGCAGCAGGGGCCTTCATTTCACGGTGGGCGATACTGGGTTCGAACCAGTGACCTCTTCGGTGTGAACGAAGCGCGCTACCACTGCGCCAATCGCCCGTGCATCAAAAACACTAACCGACTCCGGCCGGAAATCAAAAACCACCGGAACGGAATCCGAATTGACCCGGTGGGCGGCTTCCGGTGACGCCGTCCACGGCCCGGCCGACCCGCGGAAAGCCCGCGGAAAGCACGGCTAATCACAAGCGTGTAACTCGTGAATCCCGCGCCAATCCAAGGAAGTCGCGGGGCAGGCAGGCCTCCCGGGCCCAACGATTTGGAGTTTCCTCGAACCTCCTATAGAGTTTTTACTCGTCGGAAAGCGACGGGCTGCCCACCGGGGCGGGCCGCGGAAATCCGGCAAATGCGGACGTAGCTCAGCTGGTAGAGCACCACCTTGCCAAGGTGGATGTCGCGAGTTCGAATCTCGTCGTCCGCTCGCAGGACACTGTCACGGCAAAGACTCCCGGGAAACCGGAATCAATGCTTACACGGTGGGTTGGCCGAGAGGCGAGGCAGCGGCCTGCAAAGCCGTATACACGGGTTCGAATCCCGTACCCACCTCGGTGAAAACCCTGGATACCGGTTCCGACCGGATCATTACGGGCGATTGGCGCAGCGGTAGCGCGCTTCCCTGACACGGAAGAGGTCACTGGTTCGATCCCAGTATCGCCCACGGGAGCAAGGAAACTTGCTTGACGTTGAGCGGGTGGCTCCGGCCATCCGCTCAACATTTGCGGACGTAGCTCAGCTGGTAGAGCACCACCTTGCCAAGGTGGATGTCGCGAGTTCGAATCTCGTCGTCCGCTCTCCTGTTTTTAAGGGCCCGGAATGCAGCCGGCTCCTGACGGAAACGGGCGATTGGCGCAGCGGTAGCGCGCTTCCCTGACACGGAAGAGGTCACTGGTTCGATCCCAGTATCGCCCACCAGAGCAAGGCAACTTGCTCGTTGTTGGACCTTGGTCCAGCATGCGCGGACGTAGCTCAGCTGGTAGAGCACCACCTTGCCAAGGTGGATGTCGCGAGTTCGAATCTCGTCGTCCGCTCTCCGGGCCCGCGCCCACCTGAAGCAGCTCTGCGGAGCTGCTTTTTTTGTACCCTCGAACCGCGCAGATCCGGAAACCGGAATTCAAAGCATCGGAATATCCCACGAATAAAGCTAAGGAAAAATCGCTTTATCTGATGTGATCCGACTCGCATACTATTCCTCGGACCTTTTTGGCTTTCAGCCACCACGCCTACAGGCAGGAGCACCCCCGGTGAACCAACAAACGCTCACGAGTACCATCCTGAGGAAGAAGCCCATCGACACCATCGAGGAGGAGAACAAGCACAGCGGTCTCCTCAAGAGCCTCGGTCTCTGGCAACTGACCGCCATCGGAGTGGGCGGCATCATCGGCGTCGGCATCTTCTCCCTCGCAGGGCTGGTGGCCCACGGCAACGGGAGCAACCCCGGAGTCGGGCCCGCTGTGCTGATCTCCTTCCTCGTAGCCGGCCTCGCCTCGGCGGCGGCTGCGCTCTCCTACGCCGAGTTCGCCGGCATGATCCCCCGCGCCGGCTCGGCCTACACCTACGGCTACGTCGCCCTGGGTGAAATCATCGGCTGGTTCATCGGCTGGGACCTGCTGCTTGAGTACATCGCGATCGTCGCCGTCGTCGCGATAGGCATCTCCGGATACTTCGATGCCTTCCTCGCCGGAATCGGCATCCACATGCCGGCCTGGATGACCTCCACGGCGGACGAAGGCAAGGGCGGCCTCATCAACCTTCCCGCCATCCTGGTCTGCCTCCTCGTGACCTGGATCCTGAGCCGCGGCACCAAGACCTTCGGCCGCTTCGAGCTGGTCGCCGTCGGCATCAAGGTGCTGCTGATCGTGTTCATCATCGGGCTGGGGATCTTCTACATCAACACCGAGAACTACAACCCGTTCATGCCCAGCGGCTTCGGCCCGGTGCTGGCCGGATCGGCCACCGTGTTCTTCGCGGTCTTCGGCTATGACGCCATGAGCACCGCGGCAGAAGAGGCCAAGGACGGCAAGAAGCACATGCCCAAGGCAATCGTGCTCTCGCTCGTGATCGCCATGCTCCTCTACGTGGCCGCCACCCTCGTGCTGACCGGCATGCAGAACTACAAGGACATCAACCCTACGGCCGGCTTCGCCTCCGCATTCACCGGCGTCGGGCTTCCGGTGATCGCCACCATCATCTCGGTCTTCGCCGTGCTCTCCATCCTGACCGTCATGCTCACCTTCCTGCTCGGCGTCACCCGCGTCTGGTTCACGATGAGCCGCGACGGGCTCCTGCCGTCCTGGTTCGCCAAGACGGACCGCAACGGCACCCCGCAGCGCGTCACTTGGATCGCCGGGGTCACTTCGGCTTTCCTGGCCGGAATCTTCCCGATCAAGGCAGTGGCCGACCTGACCAACATCGGCATCCTTGCCGCCTTCGTGGTGGTCTGCGTGGCCGTGATCGTCTTCCGCTACACGAAGCCGGCCGCCCCACGCACCTTCCGCCTGCCGCTTATGCCCCTGGTGCCCGCCTTCGGTGTGCTGGCCTCGGGCTTCTTGATGACGCAGCTGCCCTGGGACACCTGGCTGCGGTTCGCCGTCTGGCTTGTCATCGGCCTGGCGATCTACTTCGGCTACGGCCGCAGGCATTCGCTGATGAACCCGGACAGCCCCCGGCACCAACTGCGCGACAGCCTGGACGCGGGGCGCTGAGGAGTCCGGCAACCCGTGCTTGGCAGGGCAGGGATGTCGGGTTAGGCTCGGGAACGGAGGAGCGAACTGGCTCCGCGACGGAAGGGAGGTGCCCGTGGGACTTATTGACGATCTGAAGGGCAAGGCTCAAGAGCTCATTGGTGGCAACGAGGAAGCCATCAAGGACGGCATCGAGAAGGCCGGTGATTTCATCGACGACAAGACCGGTGGAAAGTTCGCCGAGCAGGTCGATGCGGTCCAGGACGCCGCTTCCGGATTCGTGGAGAACGCCGACGGCGAAGCTCCCGCCGCCGATGAGGCTCGGTAAAGAGCTGCCGTAACAGTTACGTCAACGGGGCACCGGTCCCGCCGGGAGGCGGCACCGGTGCCCTTGGCGTTTAACGTGATACCGGAGCGGCGCAATCCCGCCACCCACCTCGGGTACCGTTGAAGATCATGCCATCCCCCGAATCCGGCGCCGCACCCGCCCGGGCCACCGCCCCTCCAGTCCCGCCGTCCCCGCAGTTGTCCATGCCCGTGACCGCCGGCGTCGTGACGGCCCTCGTCGGCTTCACTTCCTCCTTTGCGGTCGTCCTCGCGGGGCTGCGCGCCGTGGGAGCCAGCGATGCACAGGCGGCCAGCGGCCTGCTGGCCCTCACGTTGTGCTTCGGCGTCGGCGTCCTTTGGCTCTCCTGGCGGTCCAAGGTGCCGGTGACGCTCGCCTGGTCCACCCCCGGTGCGGCGCTCCTCGCGGGAGCCGGTACGCCCGACGGCGGCTGGCCGGCCGCCGTCGGCGCCTTCCTGATTGCGGGGGTGCTCATCGCGCTCACCGGCCTGCTCCCGCCGCTGGGGCGCCTGATGGCGCGGATACCCACCGCGCTTGCCCAGGCGATGCTCGCCGGCGTCCTCCTGCCGCTGTGCGTGGCACCCTTCAAGGCCCTCGGCGCCGCTCCCCTGCTGGTGGCGCCGGTGGTCCTGTGCTGGCTGCTCATGACGAAGCTGGCGCCCCGCTGGTCCGTTCCGGCGTCGCTCGGGGTCGCCTTGGCCGTCATCGGCCTCCACATAGGGCTGAACGGCGGAAGCGTTGCGGTGGACCGCTTGCTGCCCGAACTGCATTGGACCACTCCGGCGTTCAGCCTCCAGTCCGTGGCCGGCCTGGCCTTGCCGCTGTTCATCGTGACAATGGCGTCCCAGAACATTCCGGGCGTGGCAGTGCTGAAGTCCTTCGGTTACGCCACGCCCTGGCGGCCGTCGATGCTGGTCACGGGCGCGGGGACGGTGCTCGGCGCCCCGTTCGGCGGCCACGCCATCAACCTGGCCGCCCCTCAGCGCGGCCCTGGCCGCCGGGGAGGAAGCAGGCACGGACCGCAGCCGGCGGTGGATTGCCGCCTTCACCTCGGGCCTGGCCTATCTGGTGCTCGCAGCTTCCTCGGCAGCGCTGGTCACGGTGGTGGCCGCGGCGCCGCAGGGACTGCTTGAGGCCGTGGCGGGACTGGCCTTGCTGGGCACGATGGCCTCGGCGATCGCTTCGGCGCTTGCGGTGGCGGAAGAACGGATCGGAGCCACAGTGACGTTCCTGTTGGCCGCCTCCGGGCTGAGCGTCGCCGGAATCGGGGCGGCGTTCTGGGCCCTGCTGGCGGGGATTGTGGTCCGCTGGGTCCTCAAGGACCGCAGCGGCAAGGACGAACCGGCCCTGAAGAAATCCTGACCGTCAGGACGGTTCGTGGTTCTGGCCTTCGCGGGCCAGCGCCGTGAGGCGGGAGACGGCGCGGTAGTACTTCTTCATGTACCCGCCGCCTATCATTTCCTCGGTGAAGAGCTTGTCGAACGGCACGCCGCTGGCCAGGATCGGAACGTCCTTGTCGTACAGGCGGTCCGCGAGCACCACGAAACGGAGGGCGACGGCCTGCTCGGTGATGGTCTCCACGTCGCGCCACACCACGCCGTCGATCCCTGCAATCAGCTGGCGGTAGCGGCTGGGGTGGACACCGGCCAGGTGGTCCACCAGTTGGCGGAAGTCGTCGACGGCGACGGTCTGACCGTCGAATTCGGCGTGCATGTGCCGCTTGAGGTCCTCGGTCTTCAGCGGGGCCGGTGCAGCCGGCAGTCCGCGGTGGCGGTAGTCCTCGCCGTCGATCCTGATGACCTCGAACTGGTCCGCCAGGACCTGGATTTCGCGCTGGAAGTCGACGGCGGCGAAGCGCCCCTCGCCAAGGGAACCCGGCAGGGTGTTGGAGGTCGCCGCGAGCCGCACGCCGGCGTCGGCCAGTTCCCGCATGAGGCGGGACATCAGCACGGTGTCGCCGGGATCGTCGAGTTCGAATTCGTCAATGCAGACGAGCTTGTAGCTGCTGAGCGCCTCGACAGTCTTTCGGAAGGACAGCGCCCCCACCAGGTTGGTGTACTCGACGAAGGTGCCGAAAGCCTTGGGCCCGGGTGCCGAATGCCAGAGCGAGGCCAGCAGGTGCGTCTTGCCGACGCCGAAGCCGCCGTCGAGGTAGATGCCGGCGCGTCCGGTGTCCTTCTTTCCGAAAAGCCTGGAGAACAAGCCTCCGCCGGTGCCGTTGCCGACCCCCGCGGCGAAACCTTCCAGGGCCTTGACGGCTGCCGCCTGGCTGGGTTGGGAAGGATCGGGACGGTAGCTGGCGAAGGAGACCTCCCCGAACCGCGGGGAAGGATGGAACCCCTGCAGGATCTCGTCCACCGAGACCGCGGGGGTGCGTGCGGCGAGCTGTTCGATCTGTACCAAAACGGTCCGTTCTTCAGGGGTAGGTCCTCAGCAAGAATACCGGGAACGCGCGGCAGGCACGGACACGGCCGGAGCCGGACGGGCGGCCATGTTTCACCATGTGACCGCACAGGAGCAATCCCGGAGGCGCATGGCTAGTGTTGGTTCCAAGCCGGGCAGAGGAATGCCCCGCCGTCCGGTCCGGCGCCGACCATCTTCAGTGAAAGGCCATACCCATGTCCTACCCCGTTGAACAGAACGAAAAGTTCGCGAAGTACGCGCACCCGGAGCGCCTCGTGTCCACCGAATGGCTCGCTGCGGCCCTCGAAGGCGGAGCGCCCACCGATGGCAAGCTCGTTGTTGTCGAATCCGACGAAGACGTCCTTCTCTACGAGACCGGCCACATCCCCGGCGCCGTCAAGATCGACTGGCACACTGACCTGAACGATGAGGTCACCCGCGATTACGTGGACGGGGCAGCTTTCGCCGCCCTCGCCACCGCCAAGGGTATTTCCCGCGACAGCACCGTGGTCATCTACGGCGACAAGTCCAACTGGTGGGCAGCCTACGCCCTGTGGGTCTTCACCCTTTTCGGCCACGAGGACGTGCGCCTGCTGGACGGCGGCCGCGACAAGTGGATCGCCGAGGGCCGCGAACTGACCACCGAGGTCCCGCAGCCGGCCCCGGGCGAGTACCCCGTCGTCGAGCGCAATGACGCACCGATCCGCGCCTTCAAGGAAGATGTCCTGGCGCACCTCGGCAAGCCGCTGATCGACGTCCGCTCCCCCGAGGAATACACCGGCCAGCGCACCCACATGCCGGCCTACCCCGAGGAAGGCGCGCTGCGCGGCGGCCACATCCCCACCGCGGCCTCCATCCCGTGGGCCCGTGCGGCGGCCGAAGACGGCAGCTACCGTAGCCGTGAAGAACTCGAGGCCCTGTACCTGGGCGAAGCCGGCCTGCACGAGGGCGACGAGGTGGTCGCTTACTGCCGCATCGGCGAGCGTTCCAGCCACACCTGGTTCGCCCTGAAGTACCTGCTGGGCTTCCAGAACGTGCGCAACTACGACGGTTCCTGGACCGAATGGGGCAACGCCGTGCGCGTTCCGATCGTCAAGGGTGCGGAGCGCGGTTCCGTTCCTGCGCTGGTCCACTAGCCGGCACTTTCCCTGAACCAGCAGTCCGGACGGGGGCGAAACCCCGTCCGGACTGCGTAAGCTGGACGTGATGAGTACGAATACCCTGCCCGCCGCACTGGCGGAAATTGTCGATGATTTCCAGGCCCTGACCGAGCCTGAACGCCTGCAGCTGCTGCTTGAGTTCTCCCGCGGCCTGCCGGAGCTGCCGGAGCGCCTGCTGGACCACCCGGAACTGCTTGAACAGGTGGTTGAGTGCCAGTCGCCGCTGTTCCTGACCATTGAACAGGAGCGGAAGGACGACGGCGGAACCCTCGGCTACCGGCTGTTCTTCAAGGCCCCGCCGGAAGCGCCCACCACGCGCGGCTTCGCCGGTGTCCTGCACGAGGGGCTCGACGGCCTGACCGCGTCCGAAATCCTCTCGGTCCCCGACGACATGCCGGAGCTGCTGGGGCTTACCCGCGCCATTACTCCCCTCCGCATGCGCGGCATGACCGCCATGCTCGGCCGCATCAAGCGCAAGGTGGCCGCCGCCGACCGGCTGCAGTCCTAGCGCCCAAAGAACATGGCGAAGAAACAAGCGTCGACCGGAACGCCGGCCACAGCCGTCCTGGCTGCGGCCGGCGTTCCGTTCACGGTCCACCCGTACACCCACGACCCGGCCGCGGAAAGCTACGGGCTGGAAGCGGCGGAAGTCCTCGGCGTCGACCCCTCGCGGGTCTTCAAGACCCTGATGGTGGACATCGAAGGCAAACTCGCCGTCGGAATCGTCCCGGTCAGCGGAACGCTCGACCTCAAGGCAATTGCGGCCGCAATGGGCTCCAAGAAGGCGGCCATGGCCGATCCGAAAACTGCGGAACGTCGCACCGGGTACGTCCTGGGCGGAATTTCTCCCTTGGGCCAGCGCCAGCCCTCGCCCACCGTCGTCGATGAATCGGCGCTGGGCTTCCCCACGGTCCTGGTTTCGGGCGGACGGCGTGGCCTGGACATCGAGCTCGCGCCGGCAGACCTCGTCCGGCTCACCCAAGCGCGCGTAGCGCCGATCGCCGGCGCCTGAGGGGCGACGGACTTCAGCGGCCGCCCGTGAGCTGGGGCGCGAGCGGGGCCAGCCGCGGTTCCAGCCAGGACCGGACCAGCCGCTCCCATTTCTCCGGATCCACGTTCCATTCCTTGGTGTGCCTGGCCGCGCGGAACGGTTCGAAGGTGACCATCTCGGGATTCCGTTCGGCCAGACTCGCCGACGGACCGTATGGCACGTAGTCGTCGTCGACACTGTGGATCAGCAAAGTGGGGGTGCGCAGCTCCACGGCCCGGGCGTCCCAGTCCATTGCCCGCAGGTCCACGGGCGCGGCCAGACCGGTCAGCCTGCGGCCCAGGGAATGGCCGAGCATGAGCTGGCCGTACCGGCCCACTGCGTAGGGGATCCTGTTCAGCCGCGCGTGGTGCGCCAGGACATTCACCCAGTCGATGACGGGAGCGTCCAGCACCAGCGCCCTGATGAGGTGGCGGTAGCGGGAAAGGTCGGCGGTCTGCAGGCAGATCGCCCCGCCCATCGACCAGCCGAACAGCACGACTTCCTCGGCGCCCTGCTCCAGGGCGAAGGCGATGGCGCCTTCGACATCGCGCCATTCAGTCGACCCCAGTCCGTAGCGGCCGTCCGGGGCGGCCGGTGCGAGGCCGTCGTTGCGGTAGGAAATCAGCAGGCTGTCCATGCCGAGGCTCCGGGCCACCGGCAAGGCCCGCAGGCATTCCAGCCGGGTGGCCCCGCGGCCGTGCACCATGATGGCCCACACCCGGGCGGCTGTACCCCCCTGTTCGGCGTGGACCAACCAGGCCGGTGCCCTGCCGCCGTCGACCTCTATCTCGACGTCCTCGGCCTCCAGGCCGAGCGAGGCAGGCGAGGCGTAGACCGCACCGCTCCACCATCCGCGGTGCGCCCTCGCGAGGTCGCCGCTGTAGACCTCCTCGACTTCGCGCTGCACGGTCCGTTCGGCGGGCGAGTAGGAGACGATCCTGCCGATCCGCGCGTGGCCGGCGCCGCCATCGAAGAAGAGGCTGAAGGTGCCGTGAGAAGTACTGTCCTCGGTGGCCGCCATGATGATCTGCAGTCCGTCATCGCTGCGCACCACGGCGAGGACCTCCTGGTCGGCGTCGCGGACGGAGGGAGTGATGATGCGCCTGGCGAAGTAGGCGGCCAGCGCCGAACTGCCGGCACCGACGAGCGCGGCCAGGCCACCGCCGGCGGCGATTCCGGCCAGCGTCCACCGTGCGCGGGCGGACATTCCCGCGGTGCCTCGGGCCGGGGCGGCCGCGCGCAAAGTCAATGCCATTCCACCATTGTCCATCCCGCCAGCATCTTTGCTGGAATCGCCGCAACGCCCGGCCGGATTCGGCAGCCAAACGCTGCCACGCGGCCGGGTCCGGGTCTACGCTGTAGCCATGAGCGATCCAATCGTCATTCTGAGCGAAGAACCCCTCGGCCGGGACGACCGCGTCAACATCGCCAAACTCGTGGACGGCAGCGATGCCCCCATCGTGGTGCTGGTGCCGGCCAACACTGAACGGCATCTGCTGGTCGATTTCCTGGAGAACCTGTCCATGCTGGAGGTGGCGAAAGCCTTCCGGGACCTGCTCTCGCAGGCGCCGGACCCCGAGGTGGAACGCGCCGGCGCTGAGAGCGCACTGGCGGCCTCGCTCGAGGCGCTGGAAGGCCTGGGCTCCGGGGTCACCGGTGAGATCGTCGACGGCGGTGCTGTCGCCGGCCTGGTAGCGAAGGTCAAGGCCTTGAATGCCTCCCAGGCGGTGGTGGTCACCCGTCCGCACGCCATCTCAGACACCTTCCACACGGACTGGGCAAACAAGGCACAGGACCAGCTGGGCCTGCCCGTGCTGCATTTGTATGCCGGTTCGGGATTCATTGGCGACTCCTGAACGTTGAGCACAGCATGAGCACCGACAACAGCAAGTACTTCGGCACCGCCGACCTGACGGCCGGGGTGCCGCACCAGGATGTTCCGGACAAGGGCGCCTGTGTGGAAAAGAGCGACGCCGAATGGCGGCAGCAACTGACGCCGGAGGAATTCCGGGTGCTGCGCCAGGCGGGAACCGAGCGCCCCTACACGGGCGAATACTGGGACACCCACACGGCTGGCGTCTACCAATGCCGGGCCTGCGGAGCCGAGCTCTTCACCAGCAAGGAGAAGTTCGACTCGCATTGCGGCTGGCCCTCATTCTGGGCGCCGCTGGCAGAAGGCGCCGTACTCTACCTCCACGACCGCAGCATGGGCATGGAACGGGTGGAAGTGCGTTGCGCCAACTGTGATTCCCACCTGGGCCACGTGTTCGAAGGCGAGGGCTACGGCACTCCTACAGACCAGCGCTACTGCATCAACTCCGTCTCCCTGAAGTTGGTGGAGACGCCGGCCGGCAGCTAGCCCGGTCGCGGCCGGGAGATCCAGCCTGTTCCCTGGCTGGACCTCCCGGCCATTTCCCAGCCTCCATGCAATAGATTCTCTTATGCTCAAGGCGCTTTTCACTTAGCAACACTGTTCGCTTGCTACGCTCGCCTCAGAATCAAAAACCACTGAGGAAAGGCACCGTCAACGATGACCACCACCGCCACGGCGACCCGAGAACGCATCACCGCAGAGAACCCGGCATGGGGCTCCCTGAAAGCCGCAGCCACCGCGCTGCAGGCCCTGCAGGCCAAGGACGGTTCCGTCCCCGAGACCACGGACCACGCGGCTGCCCGCGGACACGTCGCCGCCATCATCGCCGCCGTCGAGGAACTCGCCCCGGCCTTCCCGCACGACGCCCTCTACCTCGAACTGCTGGTCAAGGACTTCGCCCGCTGGAGCGACACCGGCTTCGGCGTGCCGGACTTCCTGGACTCCCTCATGGCGTTCCAGCCCCAGGAGCAGCGCGTGGACGGCCTGCAGCACCTGGTCGTCTTCCCGATGTACACCCAGAACGGCAGCACGAACCGCCTGGTCGAAGCTGTGCTGATCGAGGTCATTTGGCCCGAATTCATCGGCGGCCTTGAAGCCGGCGATTACTCCAACAAGCTCTTCGTCCCGATCCGCTTCATCGACTTCACCCCGGGCTACGACACCAACTCCGCCGTGCTGTTCCCGGAGACCGTGGCCGTGCGCGAAACCCCCACCTTCACGTGGGGCGCCATCTTCGCCGACCGCGAGGCCGCACGCTTCCGCCGGGTCCTGAAGGCCGCCGCCAAGACCACCTCGCTGGAACTGCCGGCCGACGCCGCCGAACTGCTGGACAACCAGGACCTCACCCAGCGCACGTTCGTCATGTGGGACCTGATCCACGACCGCACCCACATGCGCGGCGACCTGCCCTTCGACCCTTTCATGATCAAGCAGCGCATGCCGTTCTTCCTGTACTCCCTGGAGGAACTGCGCTGCGACCTGACCGCCTTCCGCGAGTCCGTGAAGATCGAAAAGGACGAGGAAGCCTCCGAGGACGCCCGCAAGCACGCCAAGCTGGTCCAGTACGCCATCATCTTCGACCGTATCTTCCGCTTCGCCATCACCGGCAGCCGCGTGCGCAACTACGACGGCCTGGGCGGCCAGCTGCTCTTCGCCTGGATGCACCAGCACCGTGTGCTGCACTGGACCGACAGCAAGCTCAGGATCGACTGGGAAGACGTTGCCGACGTCGTCGTCAAGCTCGGCGAGCAGATCGAAGAGCTGTACTGGCGCTCCATCGACCGCCCGAAGACCGCCCACTGGCTGGCCGCATACCAGCTGATTTCGGGTACCGTTACCCCCAACCCCGCTTCGGTCTGGGCCAAAGGCCCCGACGCGCTGCCGCTGACCGGCGCACCGCGCGAGCTGACCGACCAGGTCATGGACGACGAATTCCCGCTGTCCATGTTCTACGAGGCATTGGAGAAGAAGATGCGCCCTGTCATCGAGTCCACCACCGGCATCACGGGATCGACGGCGGCCTGATGGCACCACTGAATGTCCTGGTCACGGGCGGCAGCAGCGCTTCCGGCATTGCTGCCGCACGGGCCCTTGCCCTTGCCGGTCACCGGGTGTTCGCCGTCGGTTCGGACCGTAGCCGCATCACGGCCGCCGCGGAGGAAGCCGGCGACGGCGTCACGCCCTTGGTCTGCGACCTCACCAGCCTGCCCGCGGTGCGCGAGCTCGCCGACGAGGTCCACGCAGCCGCAGGTCCCGTGGACGGCGTTATCCACCTGGTGGGCGGCTGGCGCGGCGCCAAGGGCATCGAGGACCAGCCGGACGAGGACTGGGATGCCCTGTCCAGCAGCGCCCTGACCACGCTACGGAACGTCTCGCGGGTCTTCTACCGCGACCTCGCAGACTCCCCCGCCGGGCGGCTCGCGATCGTCAGCTCGACGACGGTCTCCGCACCCACCGCGGCGGCAGCCAGCTACGCCGCCGCCAAGGCCGCCGCAGAAGCCTGGACGTTCGCCGTCGCCGACGGCTTCCGGCGCGAGCAGTCGGGCGTGAAATCCGAGCCCGCGGGAACCTCCGATCCCGTCGAGCAGCACAGCGCTGCCGTCGTCTTCATCGTCAAAGCGCTCGTGGATGCCGGCATGCGGCACGCCCACCCGGAACGGAAGTTCCCCGGATACACGGACGTCGAGGAACTGGCCGCGGCCGCCGTCGGGCTGTTCAAGCAGCCTGCCGAGGAAGTAAACGGGCGCCGGATCCGGCTGGTTCCCTGACGCGACGCCGCCCGGGCCCTGGCCCGCGCCCCGGGGCGGCCCGCAGCGGCTGCCCCTCCTTAGACTGAAAGAGTGAATGAACCCATGACAACTGCCCTGCAGCAGTCCACGGAAAACCTGGCCGGCCGGATCCACGATCCGGAAGTCCGGGGTTTCGCGTCCGACAACTACTCCGGCGTGCATCCAGAGGTCCTGACCGCACTGGCCGCCGCCAATGGCGGGCACCAGGTTGCCTATGGCGACGATGAATACACCCACAAGCTGGAGGGCCTCATCGAGGAGCTGTTCGGTGAGGGCGCCGAATGCTATCCGGTCTTCAATGGCACCGGCGCGAACGTAGTCGCGCTGCAGTCCCTGCTGCCGCGCTGGGGTGCGGTGGTCTGCGCCGGCACCGCCCACATCAATGTGGACGAGAACGGCGCTCCGGAACGGATCGGCGGCATGAAGCTGCTGCAGGTTCCGGCAACGGACGGCAAGCTGACGCCGGAACTGATCGACCGCGAGGCCTGGGGCTGGGGCGACGAGCACCGTGCACAGCCGCTGGCGGTGTCGATCGCCCAGACCACCGAACTGGGCACCTGCTACACGCCCGAGGAAGTCAAGGCCATCGCGGACCACGTGCACGCCCGTGGCATGAAGCTGCACATGGATGGCGCCCGGCTGGCCAACGCGGCCGCCCACCTCGGACTCCCGCTGCGCGCCTTCACCCGCGACGCCGGAGTGGACATCCTCTCCTTCGGCGGAACCAAGAACGGGCTGCTCTTCGGCGAACTCGTGATCGCCCTCAATCCCGAGGCCGCCCACGGCCTGAAGTACCTGCGCAAAATGGACATGCAGCTGGCTTCGAAGATGCGCTTCATCTCCGCCCAGTTCATCGCCCTGCTGGAGGACGGCCTCTGGTTGCGTTCGGCCGGGCACGCGAACGACATGGCCACCCGCCTGCGTGCCGCCGTGGACCGGATCGACGGAGTCGAGCCCACCCAGGCGACGCAGTCGAACGGCGTGTTCGCGATCCTGCCGCCCGGCGTGGCGGACCGGCTCCGGAATTCCTTCAAGTTCTACGACTGGGACGAAGCCGCGCGGGAAGTTCGCTGGATGTGCTCCTTCGACACAAGCGAAGCGGATATCGACGCCTTCGTTGCCGCGATCAAACGCGAACTGGCTGCGCAGTAGCCCCTGGGCCAATGCGGCCTGGGGTCACGGCACCTTGGCCGGGGCGGCGTGCCTACGGGATTTCGCCGCCCCGGACACATAATCTGCCAAGGTGAACGCTCTATCACAGCTTCCCGAGGACTTTCTTCACGCCTTGGGAACACTCCGGAAGGCGCAGTGCAGGCCCGAGCTGAAGCTCGGCGAAATCCCGGCCCCCACGCGCCTTGCCCCGTACGCCGTCGCCATGGGCGCAGAGGTGTTCAGCCACGCACCCGCCCGCCGCCAGCTGCCCGTCCACGGCCCGGCGGCCCTGGCCTTCGCAGCGGACAACCCCTCCACTGGCGACGATGACGAGGACAACGAACTCGCCACGGGCCGCTTCATCCTGCTGCATGATCCGGACGGCTCCGCCGTCTGGGACGGCGAATTCCGGATCGTGACCTACATCCGGGCCCAGCTGGAGGCCGACATGGGCAACGACGAAATGCTGGGCTCGGTGGCCTGGACCTGGCTGGTCGAAGCGTTGGAGAACCATAGTGCCCGGTACCGCGCGGCGGGCGGCACGGCAACCCGGATCCTCTCGGAAAGCTTCGGCACCCTCGCCGGCCGGCCGGACACCATCGACATCGAACTGCGGGCGTCCTGGACCCCGGCCAGCTCCGATGCGCAGGCCCACCTCGAAGCCTGGTCCGACATGGTCTGCACCTTCGCAGGCCTACCGCCCCTGCCGCCAGGGGTCACCCCCCTCCCGTCCCGGCGGTTGAACTGAATGTCCGCCCCCTGCGGGCGGCCTGCCGCGGCGACGGGACGGCGTTGTCCAACCCCCGGCCTGCCGGAATCGCTAGACTGTAAGGCACCATGAGTCCTGAAAACCTGGAACCCAACACAGCCGGCGGCCCGGCTGCTGAACCCGCCCCACACATCACCGTGGAAGGCTTCGACAACCCCATCCCCGAGGTAATCGACCTCGACGCCCCGCGCGAGGGCGTGCCGCTGGTCATCGACACCCTTGCCGGCCTGGAACGCTGCGCCGCGGCCATTGCCTCCGGAACCGGTCCCGCCGGAGTGGACGCCGAACGGGCCTCCGGTTTCCGCTACGGCCAACGGGCGTTTCTCGTGCAGATCCGGCGCGAAGGCGCCGGAACGTGGCTGATCGACCCCGAACCGTTCGAAGACCTGAAGATTGTCAACGAGGCCCTGTCCGGCGTCGAATGGATCCTCCACGCCTCCACGCAGGACCTGCCCTGCCTTTCCGAGCTGGGCATGTGGCCGGACAAGCTCTTCGACACCGAACTGGCCGCCCGCCTGGCCGGGCTGCCCCGGGTCGGGCTGGCCGCCGTCATCGAACAGCTCCTGGGCTTCGGCCTGGCGAAGGAACACTCCGCGGCGGACTGGTCCACCCGGCCACTGCCGGAACCTTGGCTGCGCTACGCCGCGCTCGACGTCGAAGTCCTCGCCGAACTGCGCGAGGAACTGATCGAACTGCTCGAAGCGGACGGCAAGCTGGAGTTCGCGGAGCAGGAGTTCGCCGGCATCCTGGCAAGCGGCGTCCCCGCACCCCGGGTGGATCCGTGGCGCAAGACGTCCGGTCTGCACCAGATCCGGGACCGGCGCCAGCTTGCCGCCGTGCGGGAATTGTGGCTGGAACGGGACCAGCTGGCACGAAAGCGGGACGTCGCACCGGGCCGGCTCATTCCGGACTCCGCGCTCGTGGCAGCCGCCAAGTCGCTGCCCTCCACGGTTCCGCAGCTTCTGGCCACCAAGGGCTTCCACGGCCGTGCCGCGCAGCGCGAAGCACCGCGCTGGCTACGCTGCATTTCCGTTGCCCGCGGCCTCGAGGACCTCCCGCCCCTGCACCTGCCGACGAACGCCCCGCCGCCGCCGCGCGTCTGGGCGGACCGGGATCCCGACGCCGCCGCCCGCCTGGCGACCGCGCGACCCCGCCTGCAGGCGGCCGCCGAGGAGCTGAAGCTGCCGGTGGAGAATCTCCTCACACCCGACTACCTGCGCCGCGTCCTGTGGCGGCCGCCGTCGGACATCACCACGGAGACGGTCGCCGCGGAGCTGCGCGAACTCGGTGCCCGGGAGTGGCAGATCGCCATCACCGCGCCCATCCTGGCCGAGGCGAGCCTGAACCCGGAACCCCTGCCGTCGAAGGAAACCCGGGAAAAGCCGGCTCCCTAGCTGCCGCTGCGCCGCGTCCCTGGCTTGATGAATCCCGTCTCGTAGGCCATGATCACGGCCTGGGTGCGGTCCCGTACCTGAAGCTTGGCCAACAGCGAGGCCACGTGGCTTTTGACTGTTTCGGGGCTGAGGTAGAGGGCCGATGCGATCTCGGCGTTGTTCCGGCCGGCCGCGAGCTCCGCGAGCACGTCCTGCTCCCGGGCGCTCAGCGTGGCGAGCAGTTTCGCGGCGGTTTGGTCGTGGCCGGGAACGGTGAGCTGCCGGACGGCTTCCGGGAAAACAACGCTGTCCCCGGAGGCCACCGTCCGCACCGCCTGGATGATTTCCTCGGGCCGGGACCGCTTGAGCAGGAAGCCTGACGCGCCGCTGCGCAGGGCCGCGAACACGTAGTCGTCGCTGCCGAAGGTGGTCAGCACCAGCACCTTCGGCCTTGCAGGGGCGCCGTCGGACGGGACCGGACGGCTCCCTTCCAGGAGCAGGCGGGTGGCCTGGATTCCGTCAATGCCGGGCATGCGGACGTCCATCAGGACGACGTCGGGCCGCAGGCGGGCGGCGAGGGCCGGCACCTCCGCCCCGTCCCCGGCTTCGCCAACCACCTCAAGTCCGGGTTCACCGTCGAGAATGGCGCGCAGCCCGGAGCGCACCAATGGTTCGTCGTCCACAACCAGGAGCCTGATCATCTTCCTGCGCTTCCCGAAGTCCCGCTGCCTCCCCAAGGCAGTTCCGCCGTCAGATGCCACATACCGCCGGATGCCCCGGCCTTGAACGTACCGCCCAGGAGGACCGCCCGCTCCGCCAGTCCGGCCAGCCCTCGGCCCCCTGCCGTGCGCAGGAGCGGAAGGTCCCGCGCACCGGAACGCACCGCCGTCGGAAGCCTGTTGCTCAGCAGGAGTCCGAGCGAACCGGCGGCAGGGCTGCCGCGCACCTCGACCACTACGGTGCACGCCGATTCCGGCGCATGCTTGGCCGCGTTGCTCAAGCCTTCCTGGACCATTCGGTAGAGCTCGGCGGCCACAGTGTCCGGCACGGCGTAGGGATCGCCCGCGAGGCGCAGTTCGGCGGGCGGACCGGTGGCCTGATGCCGCGCGATGAGTTCGTGAAGACGTTCCTGCAGGGCGCCCGGCTGGTCCGTGGGCGCCCGGAGGATCCCGAGCACGTAGTCCAGTTCCTCCAGGGCGGCCCGGCCCGCCTCTTCAACCGCAGCCATGGAGGCCGCCGCCTTGTCCGGCTCCGTGGCCAGCAGCCTGCGTGCAGCCGCCGCCTGCAGAGTGGTGACCGTCAGGGCATGCCCGATCGAATCGTGGAGTTCCCTGGCCAGCCCGTTCCGCCGGGCGAGCTCGCGGGCGTGCCGCTCGGCGATGGCGAGCTTCGCCTGTTCGGAGGGCCCCAGGAGCAGGACGGCCCAGACCCGCAGCTGGCTCGCCACCCCGACCAGCAGCGCCAGGGCGCCCATGCCGGCCGCCGCCAGGAGCCAGGCCGCGGCCACGGTCCCGACCCCGGGCAGCAGCTGGCCGGTGAACGGCTCAAGGCTTGTGATGCCGCCCCCGAAGGCCGCGAATGCGATCACGGCCAGTGTGGGCAACACGAACACCAGGACGGCGACGGCGAGCGCGCCGGACAGCAGGTGCACCAGGAACCAGAGCGCACCGCGGGCGACGTCGGCAAGGCGGGTTGTTCCGGCGGGTTCTTCCAGCGCGGTGCCAAGGAGCTCGTTGGCGGCGGTCCGTTCCAGGGTCCGCATGACGCGGAGGGTGGACGGCACGGCCAGCAGCCCGGCTCCGATGAGGAGGCTGCTGGGCACGGCCAGCGGATTGGCGGCGGCAAGCCGCCACAACTGCACGATCCAGAGGGCGACGGCGGCATAGGGCACGGCGAGCAGCCCGCCGATCATGAGGAACACGGCTGCCCGCGTCGCCGCGGACAGCCGTGCCCTGTTCGAGCCGGTTTGGTTCGAGCTGATGTCCTTCGAGCTAGTGTGGCCCACGCCCAACATTGTTCCCCATCAGCCCGCGCGGTGGCACGAGGCACAGGCCCCGCGCCGCCGCAGCCAGTACGCCAGGGTGGCCGCGCCCAGCGCGACGCCCCAGAGCGGCCACAGGAATGCGGGCCCCAACGGCGCCCAGTTGCTGAGGCTGAAACCCGGGATGGTGCCTTCCGAGGGCAGTCCGGCCATCATGAGCATCGTCACCGACGCCGGGATGATGGCCATCGCCACGAAGGCGGCGGGAACAACAGCCAGGGTGATCGGCACCCGCTTGCCGGCGAGCCCGGGGATCCACCGCGGGAAGGCCTCTCCCCAGCGTTGCACCAGGCCCAGCGTCAGCACGGAGCCCAGGACCGCCATGCCGCCGAGCCCAAGTGCGCTCGTGTCCATTCCCTGGGATTGCATCCCGTCCAGCAGTCCGGGCTCCACGCCGAGCGGAATCCCGAAAGCCCAGCAGATCCGGGTCGCCGCGTAGATCAGCGGAACGACCACTGCCACTGCCACGGCGATGCGTCCCCAGCGAGCGGCTGCACCGGCGCTGAAAGGACCGCCCGCCGTCCCGTCGCCGCGGCCGCACTTTGCGCACGCTTGCCGTGCCCGACGGTTTACGGCGACCGCCAGCGCCGCCCACAGCGCGGCTCCCGCGGCAAGTGCCAACAGGTTCAACTGGGCCGGGTCCAGCAGCCGGGGCAGGGCCTGCTGGATCTGAGGGTCATAGGAAACCTTCGCGATGATCACGGGAATGTAGCCGAGCACCGAAAGCAGGCGGGCGTCCCCCACCAGGACCAGCGCTGCAAGGCCCGTCAATGCCGCCATCGCCGTCACCGCGGCCCGGAGCCCGGGAACGGCCCGGTCCTGCCGGGCACCGGCAGCGCAGGCTGCGGCGAGCAGCGCGGCCAGTCCGGCGAGCGCCGTCAGTCCCCAGCCCAGCAGGGCGTTCGGGGCTCCGTGGAGCAAGGCCATGGAGTATCGGTCGCCGTCGCCGACGGGAAACGGCTGCCCCGACAATCCAGCGATGGTGCCCGCGAGCGCGTAGAGTGCGGCGAGGACGGCCGTCACTGCCGCCAACCTGCGCGTGCCGTTGCCGGCGTGGGAGGCTGCCGGCAGCGTGGTTGCTTCATTCCTTGTGTTGCCATTGTGTGTTGTCATGCTTCAACCCTCCCGCCGGACCGCCCGCGCCTGATCCCCGTGACGGGTGGATGCACTCCCCCGCATGGGGGATATCCGTACCACCGGAACGCAGCCTTGCCGGGTAAGTTACTGGCGAGTAACATTATCTCGAAATCCCCGTCTCAAAGAGGAGCAACACATGACCCCCAGCGGGAATAAGCAGCAGCGGGCGGTCCGCGACGTCGTCTTTGTGGACGGCGTACGCACGCCCTTCGGCAAAGCAGGGGAAAAGGGCATCTACGCCGGCACCCGCGCCGACGACCTCGTGGTGAAGTGCATCCGCGAACTCATGCGGCGCAACCCCTCCCTGCCCGCCGAACGCATCGACGAGGTGGCCATCGCCGCCACCACCCAGACCGGGGACCAAGGACTCACCATCGGCCGCACCGCCGCCCTGTTGGCGGGGCTGCCGCGCACCGTTCCCGGCTTTGCGATCGACCGCATGTGTGCCGGTGCCATGACGGCGGTAACGACGACGGCGAGCGGCATCGGCTTCGGCGCCTACGACGTCGTGATCGCCGGCGGAGTGGAGCACATGGGCAACCACCCCATGGGCGCCGGCGCGGACCCGAACCCCCGCTTCATGTCCGAACGCCTGGTGGACCCTGCAGCCTTGAACATGGGCAATACGGCCGAGAACCTGCACGACCGTTTCCCTGCGATCACCAAGGAACGCACGGACGCGTACGCCGCCGCATCGCAGGCCAAGCTGGCGGCAGCCTACGCCGGGGAGCAGATCCAGCCGGACCTGGTGCCCGTGGCAGCGAAGAAGCCCGGCGTGGGCTGGGCCTTCCACACCACTGATGAACCGCCCCGGCCCGGCACCACCGTGGCCGACCTCGCTGAGCTGCGCACGCCGTTCCGCCCGCACGGCCGGGTCACCGCCGGCAACGCGGCCGGCCTGAACGACGGCGCGACGGCGGCGGTCCTCGCCTCCGCGGATGCCGCGGAGGAACTGGGCCTGGCCGTGAAGATGCGCCTGGTCGCCTACGCCTTCGCCGGCGTCGAGCCCGAGGTCATGGGTATCGGACCGGTGCCCGCCACCGAAAAGGCGCTACGGAACGCTGGACTGTCGATCGGGGACATCGGCCTGTTCGAAATCAACGAGGCCTTCGCCGTGCAGGTGCTCAGCTTCCTGGACCACTTCGGAATCGCCGACGACGACCCCCGGGTCAACCGCTACGGCGGGGCGATCGCCGTCGGGCATCCGCTCGCGTCCTCGGGCGTCAGGCTCATGAACCAGCTGGCCCGGCAGTTCGAGGAGGATCCCTCGGTGCGGTACGGCATCACCACCATGTGCATCGGCCTCGGCATGGGCGCCACCGTCATCTGGGAGAACCCGCACCACCCGGACTACACTGCCGCAACGAGCGAAACCACAGACATCAGCAGCACCGACCGCAAGGGAGCCGCCGCATGAGCGCCGCAGATTTCCGGAAACTGGCAGACCTTTTCCCCGACGAAACGGTCACCCACTCCTACGTCCAGGACATCGAGCTGCCGGCCGTCGGCGGCAAGGCGGGCGCCGGCACCTTCGCCCTGATCACCTTGGACAACGACCTCGACCACAGCAAACCCACCACCCTGGGCCCGAACACCCTGGTGGAGCTCGGCACAGTGTTGGAAGGACTCAAGGAACGGGCCGCCCGGGGCGAAATCGTGGGCGTCGGGGTGACCGGCAAGCCGTACTTTCTGGTGGCCGGCGCCGACCTGTCCGCCGTCAAGACGCTGCGCGAACGCGAGCACGGACTCTGGATGGCGCAGCTGGGCCATGAGGTCTACGGATCCCTGGCCTCCCTGGGAGTGCCGAGCTTCGCCTTCATCAACGGCCTGGCGCTGGGCGGCGGCCTGGAGATCGCCCTGCAGTCCAACTACCGCACGGCGTCCACCGGTGCCGGCGCCCTTGCCCTGCCGGAAGCCCTTCTCGGCCTGGTTCCGGGCTGGGGCGGCGTGTACCTGCTCCCCCGCCTCATCGGGCCGGAGAACGCGGTCAAGGTGATGATCGAAAACCCGCTGAGCAACAACCGCACCCTCAGCGGACCGCAGGCCTTTGAGCTGGGCATCGCCGATGTCCTCTTCGAACCCGCCGATTTCCTGGAGCAGTCCATCGCCTGGGCCGCGCGGGTCATCGCCGGTGAAACGGCCCCCGAACGGCGCAACGCCGTCGACCCTGCCGATCCCGCCGTCGCGGAACGCTGGGCGGCCGCCGTGGTGGGCGGCCGGGCCTTTGTGGAGGCCAAGACGTCCAACGCTTCCCCTGCACCGGCCAAGGTACTGGACATCATGGAAGCCAACCGCACCCTGAGCCAGGCGGAGTCCGCGGCCCTGGAATGCGACACTTTGGCCGATCTGATGCAGACGGACGAGTTCCGCTCCACCGTCTACGCTTTCCTGGACCTCGTGCAGAAGCGTTCCAAGCGGCCAGCGGGTGCACCCGACCGCAAGCTCGCCCGCCCGGTGACCAAGGTCGGCGTCGTCGGCGCGGGGCTCATGGCGAGCCAACTGGCGCTGCTGTTCGCCCGCCAGCTCAAGGTTCCTGTGGTGCTTACGGACATCGAGCAGGAACGCGTGGACAAGGGTGTGGCCTACGTCCATGCCGAGGTTGACAAGCTGCTCGGCAAGAAGCGCATCAGCCAGGACGCGGCCAACCGCACCAAGGCTCTCGTGAGCGGCTCGGTATCCAAGGAGGCCTTCGCCGACGCGGACTTCGTGATCGAGGCCGTGTTCGAGGAACTGAGCGTCAAGAAGCAGGTCTTCGCCGAGGTGGAGGAAATCGTCTCCGCCGAGTGCATCCTGGCCACGAATACCTCCTCCCTGTCAGTCACCGCAATGGCGGAGGGCCTCAAGCACCCCGAACGGCTGGTGGGCTTTCACTTCTTCAATCCGGTGGCCGTCATGCCGCTGCTGGAGATCGTCCGCGCGCCGCAGACCGACGACGCCGTGCTCGCCACCGCTTTCGAACTGGCCAAGGGCCTGAAGAAGACGGCGGTGCTGGTCAAGGACGCCGCAGCCTTCGTGGTCAACCGCATCCTGCTGCGCCTCATGGGCGAAGTGATCGCCGCCTTCGACGAAGGCACCCCCGCCGAGGTGGCGGACACCGCCCTGCGGCCCATGGGCCTGCCGATGTCTCCCTTCACCCTCAGCGCGATGGTGGGCCTGCCCGTGGCCCAGCATGTGCAGGAATCCCTGCACGCTGCCTTCGGCGACCGGTTTGCTGTCTCGCACAACCTGCAGAAGCTGATCGACAACGGAGTGAAAACCCTCTGGGTCGAGGGACCTGACGGCTCCCGGGTGATCCCCGAGGAGACACTGTCGCTGATGTCCTTCGGCAACTCACCCTCCACCGGGGCGGAAGTGCTCCGCCGGACCCAAGACGCCTTGGCCGAGGAAATCGGACTCATGCTCCAAGAAGGCGTGGTGGCCGGGCCGGAGGACATCGACCTTTGCGTCATCCTCGGTGCGGGCTGGCCAATGTTCCTGGGCGGGATCACCCCGTACCTGGACCGGGTGGGCGCCTCCGAGCGGGTCAACGGCAAGCGGTTCCTCGCCCCGGGGGTCGCCTCGGCGCCGGCAGCCTCCTAGGCGCCCAAGCAGCCGTCCGGACACAAGTGGAAGGCTGATCCGAAAGGGCGGCAGCGGAACACCCTCCGCTGCCGCCCTTTCGGCTGTCCGGGCTGCTGATTCAGCTGCTATTCCAGGGGCGTGAGAACCCCGCCGTCGAGCCGCAGCATGCGGTGCGCACGCGCGCGGGCGTAACCGAGGTCGTGGGTGACCATCACCACGGCGGCGCCGCGCGAGGCGGCGTCCGCCATGGCGGCGTCCAGGACGTCCAGGCCGTTCCGGTCCAGGCCCACAGTCGGCTCGTCCAGGGCCAGCACCGCCGGCTCCCGCGCGATCACCGTGGCCAGGGCCAGCAGCCTCCGGGACGACGCCGGCAGCTCCAGCGGATGGGTTTCCCATTGTGCGTCGAGGCCGACGGCGGCCAGGGCGGCGAGGGCGCGTTCCCGCACCCGGGCATCATCGGCGTGACGGCGGAACAGTCCGCGCTTCGCACCCAGCCCGAACGCGACCTCCCGCAGCGCCGTCCGTTCGAAGAGCTGGAACCGGGGGTCCTGGAACAGCAGCCCGACGTGGGCGGCCAGGAGTCCCGCAGCTGTTCCGGCGGTGGGCGCGCCCTTGAGCAGCACGGTTCCGGAGCCGGGGCGGAGCAGGCCGTTGAGCTGCCGAAGCAGCGTCGACTTCCCGCTGCCGTTGGGGCCGGTGACGGCCAGGACCTCCCCGGGCCGGACCGGCAGGTCCACGCCGTGCAGGATGTCCGCCCCGGGGCCGGCGGCTTCGTCGTAGCGGAAGCGGACGTCCCGCAGCTCCAGGACGGGGACAGTACCCGCGCGGCTGGGCGGGTGCACCGGGCGGGCAGGCGCAGCGCCAGGGACCACGACGCCGGAGCGGACCAGTACGTCTCTGTGTGGAGAGGCAGCGGCCAGCAGGACGTCCGGCGCCCCCGTGGCGAGCTGCTGGCCGGCGTCGGGCCCCCTGCCTCCCAGTACGGTCCAGTGCGCGGCGGTGCGGCTCAAGGCGTCTGCTGTCGAACTGAACACGACCACGGAGGTCCCGGCCTCAAGGAGGCGCCGCAGCAGCCGCTCGACCGTCGCGGCTCCTGCGGCATCAAGGGACGCCAACGGCTCATCGAGCAACAGTACGGCGGGCCGGCCGATGACGGCGCAGCCGATGGCCAGGCGTCGGAGTTCACCGCCGGAGAGGGTAGCCGGGTCGCGTCCCAGCAGATCCTGCAGCCCGGTGAGTTCGGCGGTGTCGGCGATCCGGCGCCGCATTTCCTCCGCCGGGACGCCAAGGTTTTCCAGCCCGAACGCCAGTTCGCCGGCCACGGTGTCCCTCACGGTCGAAAGCATCGCGGCGGAGTCCTGGGGCACGTAGGCTACGTGCGCGGCCCAGGCGGCCGGGTCAATCCGGGGGTCGTCGTTGCCGCCCGCGAAGTCGATGACGCCGGCGCCGGACGCACCCAATTCGAGCCGGCCGCGGAGTTCTCCGCCGTGGTGCCCGGGCAGCCAGGCCGCGAGGATCCTGGCCAGGGTGCTCTTGCCGCTGCCGGAGCCGCCGAGCACGGCCGTCAGGCTCCCGGCTTCCACGCTGAGCCGGACGTCCCGGAGCGCCGGGGCATCTGCCCCGTGGAAGGTGAAGGTCTGCACGTGCGCCGCCAGCAGCGGCCCCGCGTTCATGCCCGCCCGCCCATGAGCGCCAGCGCCACCCGGCCTGCCACAGCGGCGGCGCAAACCACGAACAACGCCCGGCGGGCAGCACGCTGGCGGGTCGAATCAGGCACCGTCTGGAGACTGGTGTGCGGCTGCCGGCCCGAGAAGCCCCGGGCATCGAGGGCCTGGGCCCGTTCCCCGGACTCATGAACCAGGGACAGCACCAGCGGTACGGCCTGCAAGCGGGCGGCGAGGAGCCGGGACGCGAGGCTCCGCCCGATCACGAGTCCCCTGGCTTCCTGCGCGGCCCGGATGCGGCGGATCCGGTGGGCGGCCGCCGGCAGCAGGGTCAGGGCCGACACCACGACGAAACCGAGCCGGGGCGGGAGCCCGCGGGCTGACAGGACCGTGAGCAGTTCCGGGACGCGGACGGTGAAGGAAAACAGCAGGAACGCCAGGACGAAGACGCCGGTGCGGAGGCCGGCGTCGAGGGCGAAGAGCAGCCCTTCCCGGGTGACAGCGGCGGGGCCGAAGGATGCCAGCACAGTCCGCCCTTCGGGGAAGAAGAGCCCGTGCACCAGCAGCAGCGCCGCCCAGAACGGCAGCAGGATGGCCGCGGCGGCACGCAGCACCGAGGCCGCCCGCGCCTGCCGCAGCGTCAGGAAAAAGAGCCCGGCCAAGACAGCGAGCGAAAAGGCCCAGTGCGCGGCCGCCGTCGTGATGACCGCGACGGCGGCAGCACCGCCGAGGGTGGTCAGGGGGTTCAGGCGCTCCAGCGACGAACTGCCGGGGGTCATGCCTTGGCTGCTGGCTCCCCGCCCCCGGGCACCCGGCCCGCGAGTACCCGGAAGCGGCGCACGAAGGGGAACTGGAAGGAGCTGCGGCGCGGCAGGGCGTAGACCAGGAGGGCCGCCACGGTGAAGACGATCGCCTTGTCCGCGGGGTCGGAGATCAGTGCTTGCTTGGTGATGGCGGCGAGCAGGGTGTCCCCCATGGCGCGGAACGCGGACACGATGGCTCCTGTGGCCAGCCCGGACGTGCCGCCGAACACGAACGCGGCGATCGGCGCTGACACCACGCCGCCCAGCACGCCGGCGAGGAAGCCCGCGAACGGTACCAGGTAGAAGCGGCGGAACACGCCGGCACGCGCCGCGAGTCCGGCCAGCCAGCCGATCAGGGCGGCACCCGCGGCGAACGGCAGCACCGTGGGGTTGAACAGGGACCAAACGATGGAGCTCAGGGCTCCGGTCGCGGCACCGGCGGCAGGCCCGGCAAGGACCGCCACGAGCACCGTGCCGATCGCATCCAGGTAGAACGGTACGAGGGTGCTGCCCACGAACTGGCCCAGCACGATGTTCAAGACCATGGCGATCGGGATGAGTACCACGGTGGAGGTGGGCAGCGTGGGAAGGACCGCGACCACCAGGAGCACGGCGCCGAGGAGAAAGCCGCCCAGCGCGGCTAGGGCGGCAAGGCTGCCGGGACCGGCGGCGATGTCCGCGGGCTGGGTGAGTACCAGCACCACGTAGGTCACGATGATCGAGGCGGCGCCGAGGATCTCGAGGAGGCGCCGGCGCTTGGGGGCTTCGAGCAGGAGGAGGGAAGACTGCTGCGGTGACGGGGAGGCCATGGTGGGTCCTTGCTGTGGGCTGTGCACGCGTTCCGCCTATGTCACCTCGGCGCAGGAACCATCCTAACCGCCAGACGGCTCCATGGACCGGGCCAGCGCCCCGAGCGAGCGGATCAGCTCGGCGAAAGCCTCCTCCGGGTGGTTTTCCGAAACGATCCGGGCATTCGGCGCCTCGTCCCAGAGTCCGCGGTAGTCGGCCACGGTGGTGCCGAACAGCCGCGGGGCCGCGGTCTCCACGTGCACCGTGGCCGTGCGGGTTCCGTAGCGGACGGTTCCGGCCGCCACGGCCGCGGCGAAGTAGTCGTGCACGTGGGCGATGTAGCCCTGGTCATAGGCGCGGTGGAACTCGAAGTAGAAGCGCAGCATGTCGCTCAGGTGCCGCACCAGGGGGTTCGACGCCGTGCTGCGCTGGCCTTCCTGCTGGCCGGGCAGCACGAGCTCGGGCGCGGCGCATCCGGCTTCCCGGGCGAAGGCCTCCACGTGCTCCGGGCGCATTTCGATCCGCTCCGTGGTTTCCAGGGCGCACACCACGGGCAGTCGGTCTGCGGGCAGCCCCGAGAACGCGGCGAACACCTCCGCTGCGGCGTGCGGGTCCACGTGGGTGTTCCACTCGGCGGTAGGCGTGGTGTTGCCCTGGTAGTAGTAGCTGCCGCCCATGATCACGACGCCGCGCAGCAGCTCCGGGAGCCGCGGCTCGGCGCGCAGTGCGAGGGCGAAGTTCGTCAGTGGTGCCGTGAGGAGCGCGGTCAGCTCCCCAGGGCGCGCCCGGGCCGCTTCGATCCAGAGTTCGACGGCGTCCCCCGGGTGCACGCTGCCCTGCGGTTCCGGGAGCTCAGCGTAGCCGATGCCCTGCGGCCCGTGGGTTTCCGGCGTAGTTACCAGCGGGATCCGCAACGGCGCCCTGGCCCCGATGGCCACGGGGACATCCGGGCGGCCGCACAGCTCCAGCAGGGCGAGGTTGTTGCGGGCCACCTGATCCGCATCGACGTTGCCCGGGGTGCTGCTCACGGCCACGAGTTCCACGTGCGGCTGGCTGCACAGGTAGGCAAGGGCAAGGGCGTCGTCGATGCCCGTATCGCAGTCCAGCAGCAGGCTGACCGGTTCCGGCATCAGAAGAGCGCAACCTTGGGCTGCGGCGGGAAGATGTCGTCCAGTTCGGCGCGCTCTTCCGCGGTGGGGACCCAGCACACCGCGGCGGCGTTCTCCGTGACCTGCTCCGGCCGGGTGGCTCCGGCGATCACGCTGCTGACGGCCGGCTGCGCGGCGAGCCAGGAGAACGCCAGCTGCAGTTCGTTCAGCTCGCGTTCCTTGGCGAAGCGGCTGAAGCGGCCCAGCTGCTCCCAGTCGGCGTCGTCCACCATATGGGTGCGGGTATGGCTGAGGCGCGAGCCCTTGGGGGCCTGGCCGGGGGCGTACTTGCCGGTGAGCAGGCCGTTGGCCAGCGGGAAGTACGGCAGCACACCCAGGCCAAGTGCCTCGGCCGCCGGCAGGACTTCCAGTTCCGCGCGGCGGTCCAGGAGGTTGTAGTGGTTCTGGGTGGAGATGAAGCGGGTGCCGCCGCTCATGCGGGCCACGTACTCGGCCTCGGCGATCTGCCAGCCGGTTCGGTTGGAATGGCCGATGTAGCGGACCTTGCCGCTGCCGACGAGGTCGTCCAGGGCCGAGAGGGTTTCCTCGATCGGGGTCAGCGGGTCCGGTGTGTGGTACTGGTAGAGGTCGATCCAGTCGGTGTTCAGGCGGCGCAGTGACGCTTCGACCGACTGGATGATGTACCGCCGCGAACCGCGGGCGCCGAAATCCTTGCCGTTGGCACCTTTCATGTCCATGCCGAACTTGGTGGCCACGATCGCGTCGTCCCGGCGGCCCCTGAGCGCCTTGCCGAGCATGGTTTCGCTGAGGCCGGGTTCCTTGCCGTAGATGTCCG
This sequence comes from Arthrobacter sp. TE26545, assembly GCF_056279005.1. The sequence continues at coordinate 1,600,800 of NZ_JBWBQM010000001.1, read as the reverse complement.
CGACGTCGAACAGCGTCACTCCCGCATCGAGGGCCGCGTGGACGACGGCGTCCGTGCCCTTCTGCGTTTCGGTGGCGGTGTTGGCCCTGCCCAGGTTGTTGCAGCCCAGCCCGACCACGGAAACGGTCAGTCCGGAATTTCCAAGACGGCGGTATTCAGTCATGGTCCCCAGCCTAGCCTGCGAGGCCGGGCGCTAACGGCCTTCAGGAGGGGAAGCTGATTCCCGCTTCTTCCATGGCATCCTGGAGCTGGGCCATCGTCTTCGGGCCCATGCCGTGCAGGCCGGCGATCCGCTCTTCGCCCATTTCGGCGAGCTGTTCCAGGGTCTCCAGGCCCTCGTGGGCCAGCGCCCGGCGGGCGGGAGCGGAGATGCCCTTGGGCAAAGGCGTGTGTCCTGGCCAGTTGCTCTTGGATGTCACAGGGGCTTCCCTTCCAGGCGTGGAGTGGTGGTCCTTAGAGGGTAAAGCCAGTGACGTTTTTGGGCGAGTGCTTGAGCTTGAAGGCCTCCGGTTCCCCGTGCGGCGCGGCGGCAATGCTGAGCTTGGTGAAGTCCAGATCCTCGCCGCGGATGCATACCTTGATGGCGTTGACCGCCTTGTTCACATCCGGGCAGAGGCAGAAGATGTTGAGCCGGGAGTTCCCGATTTCCGACCGTTCCACGGTACCCAGTCCGCGCCAGGCGAGGGCGCTGCGCAGGGCCGTGCTTGCCTTGCGTTCGAGGTAGCGGTCCCGTTCGGTGCCGTCCTTGCTCTTCAGCGCGAACTGGGCCACCAGCCAGAACTGCTCGGATTCAGGCAGTTCCGCGTAGCCGTCTTCGTCGCACTGTGCCGCGAACGCGGCCAGGAGTCCTTCCGCACCGTTTTCGTCGTCGACGTCGGTGGCGTCAGTGCTGCTCTGGTGGCCCACGGTGCCGTGGTTGATGACGAACTGGCCGAAGTCCTCGTCGTACCAGGCCTCGCGGAACAGCAGTACGCCGTCCTCGTCCCGTTTGTAGCTGCGGATGATCCCGCTCATGCCCGTCCTTTTCCGAACCATGCGGCGCACGTGCTGGCGGGCCCGGTGCCGTCGAACGGTTCCTGTTGTGTGAGTACTTCCTGGTACAGCCGCCCGGTCTCGCCGCGGATCGCGGCCACGGTATGTTCCGGGTAGCCCATGGAGAGCCGGCGTTCCTCGAACTCGTCTTCGTCGTCGACGAACACACCGTGCTTCGTGGACCGGATCACGTCCAGGTCCATGTCGATCATGTGGAACTCCGCCACGCCGTCACGGATGGTCTTCCAGCCGTGGTCCAGGGCCAGGTCAATGTAGATCCGGAAGTCCCCCGGATAGCTGTCGTCGTAGAAGGTGGCCACGTAGTCCCCGCTGCGCGGGACCAGCAGTACGGCGTCGGAGGCGGTGTAGAAGGCTGCGCCGGGGCGGGAGCAGAATTCGTTCCTGCCTTGGAACACCCACCAGCCGTGGATGTCTTCGCCGAGGTAGCGCCCCGGGACCACCCAATGGGCGGTGCCGTCCCATTTGCGGTTGCGGGCCACCACGAGATCGCCGGGCTGCAGGCCTTCCGGGTGTCTGGTCATCACAGGGTGGGCAGGCTGCCGGTGGTCGGGTGTGCCTGGCCCGGCAGCGGGCGGGCGAAAGGCACCTTCGTCCCGAGGACCTGGGCCACAATGTCGTGCGTGATCTGCTGGGCGGTCAGCCCGACGCGTTCGAGGACCTGGCTGCGGGTGCCGTGCGAGAGGAACTCGACGGGCAGACCCACCTCGTTCAGGGCGGTGTCCACACCGGCGGCCCGCATCTCCTGGCGGATCCGGGAGCCGACCCCGCCGGCGCGTACGCCGTCCTCGATGCAGATCACCAGACGGTGGTGGGCCGCGAGGGCGATGATGGATTTGCGCACGGGCAGCACCCAGCGGGGGTCCACCACGGTGGAGCTGATCCCCTGCGAGCCGAGCCGGGCCGCGACGTCGAGCGCGAGTTCGGACATCGCGCCGACGCTGACGATCAGGACGTCGTTCTCGGTGGAGCCTTCGGGGCGCCTCGCCAGCACGTCCACGCCGTCGGCCAGCCGCTCGATGGCCTCGACTTCCTTGCCGACGCTGCCCCGCGAGAAGCGCACCACGCTGGGCGCGTCGCCGATCGCCACGGCCTCGCGCAGTTCCTCGCGCAGGCGGGTGGCGTCGCGCGGTGCCGCGAGGTGCAGTCCCGGCACAATCTGCACCATGGCCATGTCCCACATGCCGTGGTGGCTGGCGCCGTCGGGACCGGTGACGCCGGCCCGGTCCAGGACGATGGTGACGCCGGCCTTGTGCAGGGCGACGTCCATCAGGAGCTGGTCGAAAGCCCGGTTCAGGAAGGTGGCGTAGACGGCCACCACGGGGTGCAGGCCGCCGAAGGCCATGCCCGCCGCGGAGGTGAGGGCATGCTGTTCGGCGATGCCGACGTCGAACACCCGTTCCGGGTGCCGTGCGGCGAACTTGTGCAGGCCCACCGGGATGAGCATGGCACCGGTGATTCCCACGATGTCCTTGCGCTCATCCGCGATGTCGGCGATTTCCTCGGCGAACACGGAGGTCCAGGACTGCGCGCCGGGCGATGCCGTGGGCTCGCCGGTTTCCGGGTCGATGACGCCGACGGCGTGGAACTGGTCGTCCTCATGGGCGCGGGCCGGCGCGTAGCCATGGCCCTTTTCCGTCATGGCGTGCACGATCACCGGTCCGCCGTAGTGGCGGGCCGTGGTGAGGGCGTTTTCCAGGGCCTGCAGGTTGTGGCCATCCACCGGGCCGATGTACTTCATGCCCAGGTCCTCGAACATGCCCTGGGGCGCCCACCAGTCCTTGATGCCCTTCTTCATGGCATGCAGGCTCCGGTAGGTGAACTGGCCCAGCGGGCCGCCGTCCTGCAGCCGCTTCTTCCACCTGTCCAAAGCGACCTCGTAGGCCGGGGCGGCGCGGAAGGAATCGATGGTGGGACGCAGGGACGCCAAATAGTCGGCCAGGCCGCCGACCGTGGGGGCGTAGGAGCGGCCGTTGTCATTGACCACGATCACCACGCGGCGGCGCTTGTCCGCGGCGATGTTGTTGATGGCTTCCCAGGCCATGCCGCCGGTCAGTGCCCCGTCGCCGACGACTGCCACCACGTAGCGGTCACCGTCACCAGTCAGCTGCCGGGCGCGGGAGATGCCGTCCGCCCAGGACAGCGAGGAGGAAGCATGGGAGCTCTCGACAATGTCGTGTTCGGACTCGCCGCGGTCCGGGTATCCGGAGAGGCCGCCCTCCTGGCGGAGGGTGCTGAAGTCCTGTCGTCCCGTGAGGAGCTTGTGCACATAGGACTGGTGTCCGGTGTCGAAGACGATGCTGTCGCGGGGAGAGTCGAAGATCCGGTGGATCGCCATCGTCAGCTCCACGACGCCGAGGTTCGGGCCGAGGTGGCCGCCGGTCTGGGCGACGTTGGTGATCAGGAAGGACCTGATTTCGTCTGCGAGCTGTTCCAGTTCAGTGCTGCCCAGCGTGGCCAGGTCCTGCGGAGTCCGGATTGTCTCCAAGAGTCCCAACGGCCCCTCCTTAGGTGATTGACGTGCCTGTTAACTTTAGCGCCTTGCCGGCCGGGCCCTAACCTCGCCGCACGGTGCACGGCGGCCGGCCGGGACAAAGCGGAACGACGGCGGCCCCGGCCGGTCAGAAGACCAGCCGGGGCCGCCGTCGTCGTACTCTGCGTATTAGTTCGCCGAGATCTGGCGCAGCACGTACTGCAGGATGCCGCCGTTGCGGTAGTAGTCCGCTTCGCCGGGGGTGTCGATGCGCAGCACGGCGTCGAAGGACTTCGAGCTGCCGTCCTCGGCCGTGGCGGTCACCTTGAGCGTCTTTGGCGTGATGCCGTTGTTGAGCTCGGTGACGCCTGCCACGGAGAAGGTTTCGGTGCCGCTCAGGCCCAGGGTCGCGGCGGATTCGCCGGCCGGGAACTGCAGCGGTAGGACGCCCATGCCGATCAGGTTGGAGCGGTGGATGCGCTCGTAGCTTTCGGCGACGACGGCCTTCACGCCCAGCAGCGCGGTGCCCTTGGCAGCCCAGTCACGCGAGGAGCCGGAACCGTATTCCTTGCCTGCCAGGACCACCAGCGGCGTGCCGGCGGCCTGGTAGTTCTGGGCGGCGTCGTAGACGTAGGCCTGCGGGGCGCCTTCCTGGGTGAAGTCCTTCGTGAAACCGCCCTCGACGCCGTCGAGCAGCTGGTTCTTGATGCGGATGTTCGCGAAGGTACCGCGGATCATGACTTCGTGGTTGCCGCGGCGGGAACCATAAGAGTTGAAGTCCTTGCGCTCCACGCCGTTGGCCAGCAGGTACTGACCCGCCGGGGTGTCCGACTTGAAGGAGCCGGCCGGGGAGATGTGGTCGGTGGTGACCGAGTCGCCCAGCTTCAGCAGGACGCGGGCGCCCTCGATGTCCTGGACGGGCTCCGGCTGTGCCTTCATGCCCTCGAAGTACGGGGGCTTCCGGACGTAGGTGGAGTCCTCGGCCCAGGCGAAGGTGTCACCGGCGGGCGTGTCGAGTGCCTTCCAACGGTCGTCGCCGTCGAAGACGCCTTCGTAGCCCTTGGTGAACATGGCTTTGTCGATCGAGGAGTCGATGACTTGCTGGACCTCGACGGGGTTCGGCCAGATGTCCTTCAGGAAGACCTCGTTGCCTTCGGAATCGGTGCCCAGGGCATCGATGTCGAAGTCGAAGTCCATGGTGCCGGCCAGGGCGTAGGCGATGACCAGCGGCGGGGAGGCCAGGTAGTTCATCTTGACGTCCGGGTTGATGCGGCCTTCGAAGTTGCGGTTGCCCGAGAGGACAGCCGTGACCGAGAGGTCGTTGGCCTGGATGGCCTCGGAGATTTCCGGCTCCAGCGGGCCGGAGTTGCCGATACAGGTGGCGCAGCCGTAGCCCACGATGTAGAAGCCGAGCTTCTCCAGGTACGGCGTGAGGCCGGACTTCTCGTAGTAGTCGGTGACGACCTTCGAGCCCGGGGCCACGGAGGTCTTGACCCACGGCTTGGCGGTGAGGCCCTTGTCCACGGCGTTGCGGGCCAGCAGGGCAGCGGCGAGCATGACCGAAGGGTTGGAGGTGTTGGTGCAGGAGGTGATCGAGGCGATCGACACCGCACCATGGTCCAGTTCGAACTCGCGGCCGTCAGCGGTCTTGACGTGGACCGGAGAAGACGGGCGGCCGTGGGAACCGTTCGCGGCGGACACGACGCGGGCGGTCTCGGTGGTGTGCGAGTCCGCGTGGGTGAAGGACGGCGAATCGGAGGCCGGGAAGGACTCGTCCAGGGACTCGTCCACGCTGCCGTCTTCGATGGAGACGTAGTTGTGGATGTCCTTGCGGAACTGCTCCTTGGCGTCCGTGAGCTCGATGCGGTCCTGGGGACGCTTCGGGCCCGAGATGGACGGAACCACGGTGGACAGATCCAGCTCGAGGTATTCGGAGAAGCGCAGCTCGCGGGACGGATCGTGCCAGAGGCCCTGTTCCTTGGTGTAGGCCTCGACCAGGGCGACGTTTTCCTCGGAGCGGCCGGTGAGGCGCAAGTAGTCCAGGGTGACGTCGTCGATCGGGAACATGGCGGCCGTGGAACCGAATTCCGGGCTCATGTTGCCGATGGTGGCGCGGTTTGCCAGCGGCACGGCGGCAACGCCTTCGCCGTAGAACTCGACGAACTTGCCCACCACGCCGTGCTTGCGCAGCATTTCGGTGATGGTCAGGACGACGTCGGTGGCAGTGGCGCCGGCCGGGATGTTGCCGTTGAGCTTGAAGCCCACGACGCGCGGGATGAGCATGGAGACCGGCTGGCCGAGCATGGCGGCTTCGGCTTCGATGCCGCCAACGCCCCAGCCCAGCACGCCCAGGCCGTTGACCATGGTGGTGTGCGAGTCGGTGCCGACGCAGGTGTCCGGGTAGGCGCGCAGGACGCCGTTGACTTCACGGGTCATGATGGTGCGGGCCAGGTATTCGATGTTGACCTGGTGCACGATGCCGGTTCCCGGGGGGACAACCTTGAAGTCGTCGAACGCGGTCTGGCCCCAGCGCAGGAACTGGTAGCGCTCACCGTTGCGCTGGTATTCGATTTCCATGTTGCGCTCGAGGGCGCCGGAGTTGCCGAAAACGTCGATCTGGACGGAGTGGTCGATGACCATTTCGGCCGGTGCCAGCGGGTTGACGCGCTTGGGGTCGCCGCCGAGGTCCCTGACGGCTTCACGCATGGTGGCCAGGTCCACGACACAGGGGACGCCGGTGAAGTCCTGCATGATGACGCGGGCCGGGGTGAACTGGATCTCGGTGTCGGGCTCCGCATTCGGGTCCCAGCCGGCCAGGGCGCGGACGTGGTCGGCCGTAATATTGGCGCCATCCTCGGTCCGCAGGAGGTTTTCAAGCAATACCTTGAGGCTGAACGGAAGGCTGTCTGCGCCCTCAACGGAGTTCAACCGGAAAATTTCGTAATCGGTGCCGGCTACATTCAGTACGCCTTTGGAACCGAAGCTGTCCACAGTGCTCATGGCAGGACTCCTCTCGCAACAGCTTTCATCTTTGTCGCGCGGGTCAGCGCTATCTAGTTAGGTAAGCCTAATTCGAGCGCCGGGCATCGTGGCCTGCCAGGGCCAGGGACGCGACATGGGACGACTATGGCCCCATCGTAGTGTCGGCTAGGCGTCGGGCACCAGCAATGCCACGGTTTCCAGGTGGTGGGTGTGCGGGTACAGGTCGAACGCCCGCAGTCCCCCGAGTTTCCAGCCGCCGGTTTGGAAGTAGCCCAGGTCCCGGGCGAACGAGGCCGGATCGCAGGACACATACGCGATGGCGCGCGGGCCCGAATCCATGAGCTGCCGCACCACGGCCTTGCCCGCACCGGCGCGGGGCGGGTCGATGACCAGCGAATCGAAACGGCGGGGCCGGTTCCGCAGCACCCGTTCCACCCGTCCCTGCACGATCTCGACATGCCCTTCGCCGTGCAGGTTCTTGCGTGCGTCCCTGCTGGTGCCCGGGGAGCCTTCCACGGACAGCACCGATCCGGTGATGCCGACGGCGTCCGCCAGCGGGGCGGTGAACAGCCCGGCGCCGGCGTAAAGATCGGCGACGGCCGAGCCCGGAAGGAGGTAGCCGCCGTCGTGCAGGAAGCCACGGACGGCGTCCACGAGTGTTTCCGGGGCGTCCTTGTGGATCTGCCAGAAGCCTTCGCCGGTGACCCGGTATTCGTGCCCGGCGGCCGATTCCTGGACCCAGGTGCGGCCACGCAGCTGCAGTACATCGCCCTTGGCCGGGTCGAAGCGCGCCACCGAAATGTCCTGCGGCAGCCGGGCCAGGATCCTGCCCAGCCGTTTCGGGTCGGCGTCGTCTTCCGGGGCGAGCAGCACCAGGGGCCGCGAGCCGTTGGCCGGTGCGGCGACTTCGATGCGGGAGATGCCGTGCAGATCGAGTTCCCAGAGCCTCAGCTCGTTGATCGCCTGGACGGCGAGCGGCATCTCGCGGACCGGGACCACGACGTCGGAGCGGTGCGCGTGCATGCCCAGCCGGCCGTCGGGAGTCACGGCAAAGCCGGTACGGGTGCGCCAGGCCAGCCCGTCGCCGTCGTGCCCCGCTGTTCCGCCAGTGGCGGAGCCCGCAGGTTCAACCTCCACGTGCAGGTCCAGTCCGGCGAGCCGCTTCAGCTGCTCGGCCAGGACCTCGGACTTCAGCCGCCGCTGCCGTTCCAGGCCGATGTGCCCGAACTCGGCACCGCCCACGGGCGGACCCCCCTTGCGCCAGGCGGCGGGCGAATCGGCCGGCTGCCAGAAATGCCGCCGCCGGTCGTCCGAGGCTTCCAGGACCTCGACGACGTCGGCCCGCCAGAAACTCGACCCGTCCTCCGCGTCGGTCAGGCGCACCCGGACCTTCTCCCCGGGGATGCCGTGCCGGACGAAAACCACCCGGCCTTCGTGGCGGGCAACGAAGTGCCCGCCGTGGGCGACGGGCCCGACGTCGAGCACCAGTTCGCGCGGGGCCGCGTCACTGGGGCGGCCGGGACGGGAAAGCTGGTGTTGCGTCATAGGGTGTCCTGCAGTGCCTTTGCTTCTTCGGAGGATTTGAGCTGCCACGGCACGCTGGCCACCATGACGCCGGGTTCAAAGTGGAGCCGCGCCTTGATGCGCAGCGCCGTCTGGTTGTGCACCAGCTGTTCCCACCATTTGCCCACCACGTATTCGGGAATGTAGACCACGATCAGGTCCCGCGGCGAATCCCGGCGCATGTTCTTCACATAGGACAGGATGGGCGTCACGGTTTCGCGGTACGGGCTGGCGAGCACGGTCAGCGGCACCGGGATGTCCAGCTTGTCCCAGTCGGCGACGGTGTGTGCCGTCTCCTCCGAGTCGATGTCCACGATGATGGCGTCGAGCCGCGACGGCCGGGACGCCCGGGCGTAGGCCAGCGCCCGCAGCACCGGCTTGCGGACGTGCGAGACCAGCAGGATCGCGTGCACCCGGGTGGGGAGGGCACGCGGCGAGGAGTCCTCGTCCACGGCCAGTTCCTTGGCCACGTTGTCGTAATGGGCGCGGATGCTCCACATGATCAGGAACAGCACGAACATGGCCAGCAACGCGATCCAGGCACCCTGTTCAAACTTGGTGATGAGCACGATCGTCAGGACCAACGCCGTCATGCCGAAGCCCACCATGTTGATGGTGCGCGACTTGAGCACCCGCAGCCGTACGGCTTTGTCCCGTGCCAGTTTCAGTTCGCGGCCCCAGTGCCGGATCATGCCCAGTTGGCTGGCGGTGAAGGAGATGAACACGCCCACGATGTAGAGCTGGATCAGCTTGGTGACGTCGGCGTTGAAGGCCAGGATCAGGACTAGAGCACCGGCAGCCAGGGCCAAGACGCCGTTGCTGTACGCCAGGCGGTCTCCCCTGGTGCGGAGCTGGCGGGGCAGGTAGCCGTCCTGGGCGAGGATGGAGCCAAGCACCGGGAAGCCGTTGAACGCCGTGTTGGAGGCGAACACGAGGATGATGCCGGTGGCGGCCACCACGACGTAGAACGGGATGGAGCCGGGGCCGAAGATGGTCTGGGCGATCTGGCTGATGGCCGGGTTCTGGATGTAGCCCTCCGGCAGGGGCTGGCCGTTGAGCAGGAACTCCGTGGCCGGGTCCAGCACGATGTGCACCTTGGTGGCGTTGGCCAGGTAGATGATGCCGGCCAGCATGGCGGAAGCGATCACGCCGAGCAGCAGCAAGGTGGTGGCGGCGTTCTTGCTCTTGGGCTTCTTGAAGTTGGGCACACCGTTGCTGATGGCTTCCACGCCGGTCAGGGCCGCGGCACCCGAGGAGAAGGCGCGCAACAGCAGGAAAGCGCCGGCCAGGCCCACGAGGCCTTCGTCGAAGCCTTGTTCCGGGACAATGGTGAACGCCGCGGACGGCGCCTGCCCCAGCTGCCCCGTGACGGCCTGGAAGATGCCGACGGCGGTCATTCCGAGGATGGAGAGCATGAAGATGTAGGTGGGGACCGCGAAGACGGTGCCGGCTTCCTTGATGCCGCGCAGGTTGACCAGCGCCAGGATGATGACGCCGACAGTGGCGATCAGCGCCTGCTGGCCGTGCAGGCTCGGGACCGCCGTGGTCAGGTAGGCTGCCGCCGAGGACATCGACACGGCCACGGTGAGGACATAGTCCACCAACAGCGCGGAAGCGACGGTGAGGCCGGCATACTTGCCGAGGTTGACGTTGGCGATCTCGTAGTCGCCGCCGCCGGACGGGTAGGCGTGCACGTTCTGCCGGTACGAGGCCACGACTGTGAGCAACACCACCATGACGGCCAAGCCGACGAGGGGCGAGAAGGACACCGCGCTCACGCCGGCCAGGGCCAGCGTGAGGAGGATTTCGTCCGGCGCATAGGCCACGGAGGACAACGCGTCGGAGGCGAAGATCGGCAGCGCGATGCGCTTCGGCAGCAAGGTGTGGGACAAGCGGTCATTCCGGAAGGGCCGCCCCACCAGCACCCGTTTGACCGCGTTGAAAATAGTCAGCACCCGGCCACGTTACTCGCAATCACAGGCGATGTCATGGCACACGACATCTGCCCCGGTAGAGTCTTACGCAGCGACAGGCACAAGTTGAAGGAGAGACCGTGGCTCACTTCGTGATCATGGGTTGCGGAAGGGTCGGCGCCACCCTGGCCCACACCCTGGAGGATTCCGGCCATTCGGTGGCCATCATCGACCAGGACGACCGGGCCTTCCGCCGCCTCCGCAGCGGTTTCACCGGACGGAAAGTGACCGGCGTGGGCTTCGACCGGGACACGCTGAAGCAGGCCGGCTGCGATGAGGCCTACGCCTTCGCTGCCGTCTCCAGCGGCGACAACTCGAACATCCTGGCCACCCGTGTTGCCCGGGAGACCTTCCACGTGGGGCACGTCGTCGCCCGCATCTACGATCCCGGCCGGGCCGAAATCTATCAGCGGCTCGGCATCCCCACCGTGGCCGCCGTGCGCTGGAGCGCGGACCAGGTCCTGAGGCGCATCCTGCCCGAGCAGCACCTTGCCGGCGATTACCGGGAACCCTCGGGGCGCCTGGTGCTGGCCGAAGTCGATCTGCACGAGAAATGGATCGGGCACCCGGTCAGCGCCATCGAAGCCGCTTCCGGTACCCGCGTGGCCTTCCTGACCCGCTTTGGCGAGGGTGTCCTGCCCGGCCCGGGCACCTCGTACCAGGAAGGTGACACCGTGCACGTGATGCTCGAAATCGGCCGGAGCGACGAAGTGCAGCGCATCCTGGCCAGCGTTCCCGCGAAGGAGTCCGAGTGAAAGTCGTCATTGTCGGCGCAGGCAGCGTGGGGTCATCGATCGCCCGCGAATTGCTCGCCCACAAGCACGAAATCCTGCTGATCGACCTCAAGCCCGAGGTCATCGGCCGCAGCGGCCTGCGTGGGGCGCGCTGGCTCGTCGGTGATGCCTGTGAATTGAGCACCTTGCAGGAAGCGAAACTGGAGGATGCCGACGTCGTCGTTTCCGCCAGCGGCGACGACAAGGTGAACCTGGTGGTGTCCCTGCTGGCAAAGACCGAATTCGGTGTCGGCCGCACTGTGGGCCGGGTGAACAACCCCAAGAACGACTGGATGTTCAACGATTCATGGGGCGTGGACGTTGCCGTGAACACCCCGCAGCTCATGACCGCGCTCGTGGAAGAGGCCGTGGAAATCGGTGACCTGGTGCGCCTCCTGACCCTGCAGACCGGGGTTTCCTCGCTGGTCGAGTTCACGGTGCCGCATGATTCGCACATCATCGGAAGCATGGTGGGCGGGATCGACTGGCCGGAGGACTCCACCCTGGTGGCGATCCTGCGCGACCACGCACCCATCACCCCGAGCCGGGACGATGTGATCGACGGCGGCGACGAACTGTTCTTCGTCACCACCATCGCCGCGGAAGACGGGCTGCGGGCGCTCCTGTCCCCCGCCACCGGCGAACACTCGTCACCGGAGGTCGAAGAAGACTATTCGGATCAGTCCGACGACGACGGCTTCGACGGCTGAGCAGCCGCCGGCCCCCTGCCGGCGGGCCGGCTCAGCAGCCAGGCCACCCAGAGGCCAAGGATGTACAGGGGTGCGCCCATGATCAGGCGCATCGTGGCCAGTGCGGCCAGGCCGGATTCACCCTGCAGGTAGAGCGGGACCTGGACCACCAGGCGGAGCGCCAGCACGCCGATGACCACCCAGGTGGCGATGCTGTAGGCGCGCAGCCGTTCCGGGTCCTTGCGCCATTCCAGGCCTTCGTTCCGCACGAAGCCGAACAGCAGCCCGGCGATGGGCCATTTGAGCAGGATCGACAGCAGCATGCCGGCGATGTAGGCGGCGTTGGTATAGAAGCCCAGGACGTAGAAGTCCTCCGCCTTGCCGGTGGTGTTGGCCAGCCAGGCGGAAATCGCGACGCCGGCGATTCCGGCCAGCGCCTGAGTCAGGGGACGCTTCTGCACCAGCCGCGCGATCGTGAAGAGGGCGGCAGCGGCAAGGGCCGCGACCAGGGAAACCGGCAGCTCGCGGGTGATGGTGAACGCGATGAGGAACACGAGCCCGGGCAGGATGCTTTCGGCGATGCCCTGGATGCCGCCAGCGGACTTGAGGATGTCGACGTGGCCGTGTTTGTTCCTTTGCAGCCCGGCTCTCCCGGCGTAGCCTGCGGCCAGCGCCGCGATACCCGGTTCGGCGTCCTTCCCGGGCAGCGCCTCCTTGCCGGGGAGGGGTTTCGCGTCAGCTAGGGGTTCGACGGAACCGTTCTTGTCCGGGTCTGTTCCGTTGGCGGCTGTCATCAGCGCTCCTGCCGGGTGAGGATTTCATAGCGGGGATTGAACATGGTGGGCATTTCTTCGCGCACCGTGACCATGCCTTCAAGATGGAGCTTGGTGCCCGGCTCCACGCCGGGCACCCTACGGCGTCCGAGCCAGACCACCCGCAGGCGGGCAGGCGAAGCGGCAACCCCGCCGTGGATGATGTTTTCGACGACGATCGCCGCAAACTGGGCCCGTTCGCTGGCAGGCGGATAGGTCACCGATTCGATGAATCCGGTGCAGCTGACGCGCCCGCGGCTTGGAAGGTCGCCGATTTCATGCGGTTCTCCGGGGAGGCTGCCCCGGACTTGTCCGTCAACCAATCTCTGTGATCTCCGGGCCGCGTTCGGGTTTGGCCAAGCCGGGCACGGGGGCACCGTCCTGGCCGGCGACGGCGGCGTCCTTGGGCAGGCGGAGCTGGAGCAGTTCGCGGGGCGGCATGGGGTTTTCGCCACGGACCACGACGACCCGCCGGAAAAGATCCTCGAGTCCGGCCGCGGTTTCGCGCTCCAACGCGGCGGGGCCCCCGATGACGCCGCGAAGGAACCAGCGCGGACCGTCCACGCCCATGAAGCGTGCGGCTCGGAAGCCCTGCAGGCCCTGGGCGGTTTCGCTCGGCAGTTTCGCGACGAGCTCGGGACCGAAGGTTCCGGAGATCTCCTCGGTCTCCCCGCCCTGGCTGGCCACGGATTCGGCGATCTGTTCCCGGATCTCGTCCCACAGGCCCTCGGAGCGCGGAGCGGCAAACGCCTGCAACTGCAGGCTGGAGCCCGCCAGGTCCATGGTCACGGCGACCACCCGCTGGCTCGCCTCTTCGACCTCCAACCGCAGCTGGAGACCCTCGACGGGCTGGATCAGGAGGGCACCCAGATCGAGGTACCCTTCCTGGCTGCCGATCTCGGACACGTCCCAGGGTCCCTTGGCCACCCGGAAATCGCCCTTCGCCTGCGGGCTTTCCGCGGCATCGGAGCCGGCCGGGCCGGCTTCAACCGCCTCGTGGTCCGCAGCCTCCGGCTGGACGGCTTTGGACTTCTTACCGCGCCCAAAAAGCATCGGGTTCTCTCCTTTGTTGTGGTCTATCCCCCGGTAAACCGCCCGGATGGTCGCGGGTAGTCCGGCCCCGGATCCCCCGTCTGCCGGATGCGGCGGAACGGCGCCAGGGTTGCGGGCATCAGGCTTTTGCGGCCGAGAAACCGCCGGTGGAACCGAAACCGCCCTCGCCGCGGACGGTTTCCGAAAGCTCCTCCACCTGGACGAATCCGGCGTATTCGACGCGCTGGATCACCATCTGGGCAATCCGGTCGCCGCGCTTGAGTTCGATCGGACGCACCAGATCCGTGTTCAGCAGGGTCACGGCGATTTCGCCGCGGTATCCGGCGTCGACCGTTCCGGGGGCATTGACGACGGTGAGTCCGTGCTTGGTGGCCAGCCCGGAACGCGGGTGGATCAGGGCGACAAAGCCGTTGGGCAGCCCGATCGACACACCTGTCGGCACCAGCTTCCGTTCCCCGGGCGCCAGCGTGACATCTTCGCGGGCCCGAAGGTCCGCCCCGGCGTCACCCGGATGGGCGTACGACGGCACCTCCAGCCCGGCGTCGAGCATTTTCAGCTCGACCCGGAGGGTCGGGGCGCCGTATTCGGCGGAGGCTTCTGCTGGACTGATGACTGCGGACTCCTGGCTCACAATGCCTCATTCTAGCCTCCACGACCGGCGTCCCGCGCCCGCGTCGGGCACTATGTGGACGGAAGGATAAGCTGGAGCCATGCCTGAAGCGACTCCGTCCTCCCCTGTGCCCGGCCGACCCCAGAACGGACCGGATGTCCTGTTCACGGAAAAGCTGTGGCCCTCGGTGTGGATCTGGTTGATCGTGCTCGGCCTGTCCGGCGCAGGCATCCTGGTCTTCGCTCCGATCAGCCTCCTGGCCGGAATCATCGCGGCAGTCGTGCTCGCCGCGGTCATGGTGGTCCTGCTGCTGCTGTCCACGCCGAGCATCGTGGTCCGCAGGGACACCCTGCAGGTGGGCCGGGCGCGCATCCCGCGCAGCCTGCTGGGCCCGGCGGAAGCATTCCGCAAGGACGAGGCCACGGCAGAGCGCGGGACCCGGCTCAACGGCCTGGCCTTCCTTTGCATCCGTGGCTGGATCGACCCCGTGGTGCGGATTCCCGTCACCGACCCGCAGGACCGCACGCCTTATTGGCTCACCTCAACCCGCCGCCCGGAGGAACTGCTGAAGGCGCTGGCCTCCTGATCCGGCCCGCCCGCTAGCTTTCGCACTCCAGGCAGTACAGCTTTCCGTCCCGTTCCCGGGCAATCTGGGAACGGTGCTTCACCAGAAAACAGTTGGCGCAGGTGAACTCGTCGGCCTGGGCGGGGAGGACCTGGACCTGGAGCTCCTCGTTCGACAGATCGGCGCCAGGTAGTTCGAAAGCGTCTGCCAGATCGCTTTCGTCAAGGTCGACCGCCGCGGACGATTTCTCCGTCCGGCGGGTCTTGAGCTCTTCGATGGAGTCCTCGCCCGCTTCGTCGTCGACCTTCCGAGGGGCATCGTAGTCCGTTGCCATGGTCCCTTCTTTGCTGCCTAGCGCGTCCGGCCAGGGGCTTCTCCCGCGGCCTACGTATGTAACGCCGGGACGTGTACTTTTGTGCCCGGGGTCCCCCGGGGCGCCTGAATTCACTGAAAATCGCGGCACGCCCTTTGGCCTAGTAGGAATTGCCCCGTGCTGGTGGCAGAGTTTCGACTGTCGGAAGAGGCCATGGTGGAGGATTTGATGCGGGAACTACGGCTTGTTGGCGTCCATGACGACGGCGGACATCTCCTGCTGAGCGGAAGCGGCGGCGAAACCTTCCGGTTGCCGATCGACGAAGCCCTGCGCGTTGCTGCCAGCCGGACCCCTGCGCAGGTAGCCGCCCGCGCTTCCATCGCCCCCATCGCCATGTCTCCGCGCGACATCCAGGCCCGTATCCGCTCCGGTGCGAGCGCCGCCGAAGTCGCCGAACTCTCCGGGCTGCCCCTGGCCAACGTCCAGCGTTACGAAGGACCCGTGCTGGCCGAGCGCGAATACATCGCCCAGCAGGCACGCAGGGTGGAAGTCGCCTCACCGTCCCCGGGCCACGATCCTTACCGGGCCGCCTTCGGCGATGCCCCGGCCAGCCTGGATGACATGGTGGCGCACCGCCTCTCCGCCCACGGCATCGATCCGTCAACCGTCGAATGGGACTCCTGGCGCCGCAACGACGGCACATGGACAGTGGTGGCCCGTTTTGAGCCCAACCCCGGGGCGCCCGCCAGCATCGGCGAGGAACCCCCGGCCATGTGGACCTTCACGCCCGGCCGCAAGACCCTGCAGAACGCCAACCGCTGGGCGCAGCAGCTCAGCGAACTTGAGCCGCTGGACGGCCCGCTTCCCGCCCGCCGCTTGTCCGCCGTCGCGGACCGGCCCTTCGATTTCGAGGCCGAAGCCGAAGGAGCCGCCGGCTCGTCCGGTCCGGACGCCGACGGCCTGCTGGACATGCTCCGCCTGCGCCGCGGCCAGCGCCTGGGCATCGACGAGGACGGCGACGACGCCTTGGCCTTGCTGCTGAGCGGCGGCGTTCCGGCCGCCCATCCGCGGACGGAAGACCAGGACGGTCCGGAGGAGGACCACGACTCGCCCGAGGAGGAAGACGAGAGCCGCCCTGTAGCGCGGCTGAGCCTCGCCTCCCTGAACCCGGCCCCTGCGGACCGATCCGCCGAGCAGCCGGACGACGACGATCCCCTCCACCTGCACGAGGGCGTCAGCACCGATACGCGCGAGATCACCGTGGTCCCGGTGCCGTTGCGGGCACTCGGGAACAGCCACGCCGCGGAGAAGGGCGACGACGACGCGGCAGAAACCGCCGACGTCGCCGAAGCGGCCTCCGAAGCACAGGAAGAGGAACGGAGCGAAAGCAGGCACCGCGCCGGACTCGATGAACTGCTGGGCGGCGCGTCCCGGCGGCAGAGTGAGGAACCGCGGCGCCGCCGGACGCCGCTGAGCCCGTGGAACCGGCCGGCCTCGCCGGAACCCGGCAGCAGCAAGCCTGACACGACGGCGGCGAAGGACGAAGAAAAAGACGCCCCGGCCGTCGAGCGCCAAGCGGCACGGCCGAAACGTTCAAGTGTGCCGAGCTGGGACGACATCGTCTTCGGCACGCGCGGCGACTAGCGCCCCTACTTCCCCAGCCCGCTCGAGCCCTGCCCGCTCGAGCCTTGCCCGCTCGAGCCCTGCCAGAGGCATGCATCCAGCTCGAACGGCAGTGATACCTCGCGTCCGGCCATGAGGTCCGCGGCATGGGCGGTGACCCGGCGCATGTAGTGGCGGCGGCACAGGGTTTCATAGCCGATCACCGGACCGCCGCCCCCGGCCGCTTGGCCGTTGTCGGGGGCGACGTCGCCCACCACCACCTGCTCGCCGGTGACCACCATGATGCCGTCCACCGTCCGGGCGTTGTGCGTCGCGCGCCGGCCGCACCAGCACAGGGCCTGGACCTGCAGGACCTCGATCCTGTCCGCCAGTTCCACCAGACGCTGCGAGCCCGGGAACAGCCGGGTCCGGAAGTCCGTGGTGATGCCGAAGGCAAAGACGTCCACGTCCATTTCGTCGACCAGGCGGGCCAGTTGCTCCACCTGTCCGGGCGAGTAGAACTGCGCCTCGTCGCAGATCAGGTAGTCGACGCGCACGCCGCCGGTCCGGCGTCGTACGGTCTCCTCCCAGAAGTCGGTGCCGTCGGTGACTTCGACGGCTTCGCTGCGCAGGCCGAGGCGGCTCGAGATGACGGACTCCCCCGCCCGGTCGTTGCGGCTGAAGCGGATCCCGCCGCGGCCGCGGGCCCGGTGGTTGTAGTCCATCTGCAGGGCAAGGGTGGACTTGCCGCAGTCCATGGTGCCGGAGAAGAAGACCAGTTCAGCCACGCCGGCGCTTCGATCCGGCTGCCGGAATACACAGCAGCGGCACTTCGCGTTCGGGCTTGGTCAGGGAACCATGCTGGCCGACCACTTCCATGGCCTGCGGGCGGACCCTGCGGGTGTCGTACAGGGCCAGGGTGTCGCGGGCGGCGATCATCACATCGCCGATCCTCGGCGCCACCTCCTGGCGGAGGCTGCCGAACAGCCCGGCGGCGAGTCCCTGCTCGCGGGTGAACGCCCAGACCCGTGCCCCGAAACGGCGGCGCCAGGCATCCAGGAGCGCGTCACGGGCGGCTTCGCCGGCGTCGGGTTCGAGGTAGAGGTGCACCATGCGGGGCTCGCCCGCCGTGTGGCGCACACCGGCCACCAGCGCAGGATCGGCCGAGTAGTCGAGGCGCTGGGATTCGGGCACGTCCACCATGCCGTGGTCTCCCGTGAGGAGGATGGTCGTTCCGGCCGGCAACGTGGCCGCGAGCCGCTTGACGGTGGAATCGAGTTCCTCGAGCTGGTGCTCCCAGCGCTCGGAGGCACAGCCGTAGCGGTGCCCGGCCTTGTCCAGTTCGTTGACGTAGAAGTACATCAGGGAACGGCTTGCCATCGCCATCGCCTCTGCGGCGAGCGCGGTGCGGGCGTGGAGCGAGGTGCCGCCGATGAAGCGGCTGCCGCGCAATGCAGCACGGGTCATCGGCGACTGTCCGAACTGCGGGAGGCTGACGGTGACGACGTCCACCTCTTCGGCCGCCCGCTCGAACACGGAAGGGAACGGCTGCCATAGCAGTGGATCGACGTTAGCGTCCCAATTGCCCAGCAGGTTCACCACCTTGTCCTGCGCGGGGTCCAGGACGTCGTAGCCGACCATGCCGTGCTCTCCCGGAGTGCGGCCCGTGCCGAGGCTGGCCAGCGAGGATGCCGTGGTGGACGGGAAGGCGGCGTCGAGCCATACCGGGACGCCGCCCTGGCCGGCCGCGGCCGCGGAGCGCAGGAACGGGGTGTGTGCCGCCTTTCTCTTCAGCAGGTTCCGGCCGAGGCCGTCGGCGAGGACCACGCAGACCCGCTGCGCCGGGGGCAGTTGCAGGGTGTTCTCGAATCCGGGCAGGCCCAGGCTCGCGGCGGCGCTGGTGAAGACCTCCGCGATTGACTGCTTTCCGTACAGCGGTGCTGCAGGGAGGTCCTCCGGGGAAAGGGCCGGCTCGAAGGGGGCAAGTGGCACAGCGGAACGCCCGGGCCCGGCCGGCTGCTCTGACAACTCCATGTTCAGCGCTGGTGTCCGCGGCTGAGGCGGTTGCCGAACACGCCCGAACGCGGCCTGGGCGCCGGGATCGAGCTGTGGGCTGGCGGCGCGGGGGTTCCGGTGTTGACGGCGCGCAGCGCGCGGGCGAACACCTTGGCGTCCTGCACGGCGCGGGGGCCGTCGGCTTCGGAGCTGATCCGCAGGACGATGTCCTCCTGGCTGATGGTGCCGGTGTAGCCGTGGTCCGCTTCGCACTGCGGGTCGCCGCAGCTGGCGGGTCCGACGTCGAGCCGCTGCCCGCCGGACCAGGCGATGGCGAGGGTGAGTTCGCGCACGGGATCGCTGGGCTTGTAGTTCTGCGGCTGGGCGTACATGTAGCTCAGCACCACCGAGCGGATCTGCGCCACGGGGACGGATTCGGTGGAAATCTGGGCCACGATCTGTTCGCCGGCGTCGTCAAGCTGCTGGTCGTCCACGTGGGTGATGACCAGCATGTCCTCGGTCAGGACCAGCACGGTGATGTGCCGGCGGACCTCGGCCCGGTCGAAGTGGGTCTCCAGGTGCACCAGATGGGCGAGGCAGTCACGGCCGTCCAGGGCGTCGTCCACGACGTCGGCCACCAGTACCGGGTAGAAACCGGCCTGCTGGAGTGCCTGTTCCAGGCTCTGCCCCTGCGTGCTGTGGTTGTGCGCCGCATGGTGCCCGGTTGCTGCCGGGCCGGAAGGGGACATCGGGGACTTCGGGCTCATTCCCCCATTTTCACAGATCCCCCGCAGGACTTCCTAACTGCCCGGGCGCCGTCGGCCCGGTTCACAGCCCGTTACCGGCCGTCGACGCAGCTCAGCCGCGCATCGCCCGCCGGGCACTGTCGGTGCGGTGCGCGGCGTTGCCGATCCACACCTCGGCCGCCAGGATGCGGGCACCCTCCGGACCGGCGAGGACCGGGTTGAATTCGATCAGGGCGATCTCAGGGTGTTCGTCCTTCAGCCGGGCCAGCCGGGCCGCGAGGTCCTCCAAGGCGGCGACGTCGACGGCGGGCAGCCCCTGGTAGCCGAACAGCTTCAAGGAGGCGCGCGGCGAGCGGATGAAGTCGTGGACGTCCGTGGCGGAGAGCGGCGGCACCCGGTGGGCCCAGTCGTCGAGGAGGTTCACGGCGTCGCCGGCCAGTCCGAAAGACACCACGGGGCCGAGCAGGGGATCTTCGATGGCGCGGAAGGTGCAGGCCTGTCCCACTGGGGCCATGGCCTGGACTTCAAGTGCCGGGGAACCGAACGGCCCTGAGGCAAAAGGTTCCAGGGCCCGGCGCATCTGGGCGATGTTGCGGCGCAAGGATTCGGCGTCTTCGATGTCGAGCCGGACACCGCCGAGGTCGATGCGGTGGCGCAGTGCCGGTTCGGTGGTCTTGAGCACCACGGGCCAGCCCAGCTGCCCGGCAGCCTCGACGGCGTCGTCGTCGTTCTCGAAGACCGCTGACGGTTCCACCGCCATGCCGTACCGGGCAAGCAGCGAAGCGGCATCCTCGGCGTCCAGGCGCAGCAGCTGCTCGCCGTGGACCGGGGCAAGCAGGCGTTCCAGTTCTTCCCGGGTGCCGTCCGGATCGCAGCCCTCCGGTTCGACGAAAAGCCCTTGTTCCCGGCCCAGCCAGGCGGAATAGCCGACGACGGCGGACAGCGCGGCCACCGCGTTGCCGGGGCTGGAGTAGCACGGGATGCCGGCATCTGCCGCGTCGGCAGGCAGCAGCCCGTCCAGGCGCGCGGCCGGATCCAGCACGCCGCCGAACGCGGCGACGACGGCCTTGCCCGTCCCGGCAGCGCATTCGGCCAACACCTTTGTGATGTCCTCCATGGACAGGCTGCGGGCCGGGATCATTGCGGCCACCACGGAGTGGACGGCGTCGTCGGCGAGGGCCCCCTGGAGCTGCAGTCGCAGGCGGTCCAGCGAGACGGAGGCCCCGGAATCCAGGTCCAGGCCGGTCAGCAGCCGTTCCACGCGGAGCCCGTGGTGGCCGGCGGAGTCGGCAACCACCTTGCCCAGTGCGGCGGAATTGCTGACCACGGCGAGCCCGGGCCCCTGCGGGAGGGGCTGGCTGGAGACGATCTGGGCGACGTCCATGAGCTGTTCGACCGTCGCCACGGAGATCACCCCGGACTGGCGCATCATGGCATCGAGCGCGGACGGCGGAGCCATGGTGGTCCGGCCGACGTGACCGGGCGGCAGGCTGAGGCCCGTGAGGTCCGACTTGGCCACGATCACCGCCTTGCTGCGGGCCAGGCGCCGGGCCAGGCGGGAGAACTTGCGCGGGTTGCCCATGGACTCCAGGTACAGGCCGACGGCGGCGGTGCCGGCATCGTCCTCCCAGAACTGCATGACGTCGTTGCCGGAGACGTCGGCGCGGTTGCCGGCGGAGAGGAAGGAGGACAGGCCGAGGCCCCGGCGGACGGCCGCCGCGTAGACCGAAACCCCGATCGCCGCCGACTGCGTGAACAGCCCGAGCCTGCCGGGCCGGGGCATCGCCGGTGCCATCGAGGCGTTCAGCGACACCGCGGGGTGCGTGTTGATGATGCCCAGCGATTCCGGCCCGATCACCCGCATCCCGTGCGAACGGGCCTGGCGCACGAGTGCCTGCTGCCGCAGCAGGCCCCGTTCGCCGTCGTCGGCGTACCCGGCGGTGGCCACCACGAGCCCGGTGACCCCGGCGGCCGCGCATTCGTCCACCACCTTCGGCACCTCCTCGACCGGCACCGCGATGACCGCCAGCTGGACGGGGCCGGGGAGGTCGGCGATCCGGGCGTAGGACTTCATGCCGGACAATTCGAACGCTTCGGGGTTCACCGCGTACACGGGCCCGGTGAAGCCGCCTTCGATGATGTGCTCGAGGAGCTGGTAGCCGACGCTCCCCCACTTGCGGCTGGCCCCGATGACAGCGATCGACGACGGCGTGAGCAGGTCCCGCACGCTGCGCGCCTCGGCGCGGTGCTCGCGTGACTCCATCACGGCGAGGGATTTGCGCGTCGGGTCGATGTTGAACCCGACGCTGACGACGCCGTCGTCGAAGCGGCGGGAAAGTTCGTACCCGGCGTCCGCGAACACGCGCAGCATCTTGCTGTTTTCCGGCAGGACCTCGGCGGTGAAGCGGCGGATGCCGTTTTCACGGGCCGCCGCGGCGAGGTGTTCAAGCAGGATGGACCCGATGCCCCGGCCCTGCTGGGAGTCCGAGATGTTGAACGCGACCTCGGCCTCGGCGGGGTCGTCGAGTCGGTCGTAGCGGCCGATTCCGACGATCGCGCCGCCGATGGTGATCACGAAGGCGACCCGGTCCACGTGGTCCACCTCGGTGAAGCGGCGCAGTTCCTTGCTGGAGAGCCTGGCCTTGAAGCTGAAGAAGCGCATGTAGATGGACGCCTGCGACTGGCCGGCATGGAAGGCCTGGACGGCGTCCGAATCCGCGGGCGAGATAGGCCTGAGATGCGCGATGCCGCCATCGCGCAGGACGACATCGGCCTCCCAATATTCCGGATATACGCCGGTGCCGGGCTCATCCACCATAGGCTTAGCGTAGCTAATCTCCCGCAGGACACCCCTTCCCGCAGTACACCTTAAGGATCCGCCCGTTCCATGGCACGCAGCCAAAGTCCTTCCCGCGCCAAAGCAGCAGCAGCTGCGGACAGCGGTGACTACACCGAAAACATCATCGATATCGACGTCACGTCCGAAATGGAAGGCTCCTTCCTGGAGTACGCGTATTCGGTGATCTATTCACGGGCGCTGCCCGATGCCCGGGACGGCCTCAAGCCTGTCCAGCGCCGCATCCTCTACATGATGAGCGACATGGGCCTGCGCCCGGACAGGGGCCACGTCAAGAGCGCCCGCGTGGTGGGCGAGGTGATGGGCAAGCTGCACCCGCACGGCGACGCCGCCATCTACGACGCCATGGTGCGCATGGCCCAGGACTTCTCGCTGCGCCTGCCGCTGATCGACGGGCACGGCAACTTCGGCTCGCTCGACGACGGACCGGCAGCCCCGCGATACACCGAAGCCAGGCTCGCCGCGGCGGCGCTGACCATGACGGACCACCTCGACGAAGACGTCGTGGACTTCATCCCCAACTACGACAACCAGCTGACCCAACCGGATGTCCTGCCGGCCGCGTTCCCCAACCTGCTGGTCAACGGCACCACGGGCATCGCCGTCGGCATGGCCACCAACATGGCCCCGCACAACCTGGTCGAAGTGATCGCCGCCGCCCGGCACCTGATCGCCAAGCCGGACGCCACGCTCGAGGACATCATGCAGTTCGTCCCCGGCCCGGACCTGCCTACCGGCGGGCGGATCGTCGGGCTGGACGGCATCCGTGACGCCTACGCCACGGGCCGCGGTTCCTTCAAGACCCGTGCCAAGGTGGAGATCGAGCAGCTGACCGCCCGCCGCACAGGCCTGGTGGTGACCGAGCTCCCGTACATGGTGGGCCCGGAAAAGGTCATCGAAAAGATCAAGGACGCCGTCAACGGCAAGAAGCTGACCGGCATCAGCGACGTCGTGGACCTCACCGACCGCCAACACGGGCTGCGCCTGGTCATCGAACTCAAGAACGGCTTCAACCCGAACGCCGTGCTCCAGCAGCTGTACCGCTTCACGCCGATGGAAGACTCCTTCGGCATCAACAACGTGGCACTGGTTGAGGGCCAGCCGCAGACTCTGGGCCTGCTCCCGCTGCTGCACGTCTACGTGGACCACCGGCTCTCCGTGGTACGCCGCCGCACCGCCTTCCGGCTGGGCAAGAAGAAGGACCGCCTGCACCTCGTGGAGGGCCTCCTCATCGCGATCGTGGACATCGACGAGGTCATCCAGATCATCCGCTCCTCGGATGAAGCCGCCGCCGCCCGCGACCGCCTGATGTCCATCTACGACCTCTCCGAAATCCAGGCGAACTACATCCTGGAGCTGCGCCTGCGCCAGCTCACCAAATACTCCCGGATCGAATTGGAAAAGGAGCAGGAGGAACTCCAGCGCGAGATCGCCGAGCTCGAAGCAATCCTGGGTTCGGACACACTGCTGCGCGAACTCGTCTCCGGCGAACTCGCCGAGATTGCCGCGAAATACGGCACCCCACGCCGCACGGTGCTGCTCGAATCCGAAGCGGTCTCCCCCACGGTCGCCGCCGCCCTTGCCGCCGCGGCTCCCGGGCCGAAGGGCAAGGCCGCTGCCCTGCCGCTGGAAATCCCGGACGACCCCTGCTGGGCGATCCTGACGGCATCCGGGCAGATCGCCCGCACCTCGAACCAGGAACCCCTGGCCGAGGCCGGACCGCGCAACAAGCACGATGTGTTCCGCTCCGTGGTGAAGACCACGGCCCGTGGGGAGATCGGCGCGGTCACCTCGCAGGGGCGCATGCTGCGCATCCAGGTCATGGACATGCCGGTGCTGCCGCCCGTGGCCGGGCTGCCGAACCTGGCCGGCGGTGTGCCGGCCAAGGACTTCATCACCCTGCTCAAGGGCGAAACCCTGGTGGCCTTTGTTCCGCTGGACAGCGTACTGGCCCTGGGCACCGCCCAGGGCGTGGTCAAGCGTGTGCAGCCGGAGTACCCGCTGAACCGCGAAGACTTCGAGATCATCGCGCTCAAAGACAAGGACCGTGTGGTCGCGGCCGTTGCCGCGGCCGAGGACAGCACCGACCTGGTATTCCTGACCCGGCAGGCCCAACTGCTGCGCTTTCCCGCCTCGGCGGTGCGGCCGCAGGGCCGCACCGCCGGCGGGATGGCCGGCATCAAGCTCGCCGCCGGAGACGAAGTGATCCACTTCGGCACGGTCCGTGCGGATGACGCGGCCGCCGTCGTCGTCACGATTGCCGGAAGCAACGGCGCACTGCCGGGCACCGCACCGGGGACCGCGAAGGTGACCGCCTTCGAGGAATACCCGGCGAAGGGCCGCGCCACGGGCGGTGTGCGGGCCCACCGCTTCCTCAAGGGCGAAGACACCCTCCTGCTCGCCTGGGCCGGTCATGGACCAGCCAAGGCATCCTCCGCCGCGGGCGTGGCCCGCGCGCTGCCGCAGGAACACGGCAGGCGCGACGGCTCCGGCGTCCCCCTGTCCCAGCCGGTGGAGGCCATCGGCGCCAGCATGGCGTGGGCGGAGGACAGCGCCGGGAGTTAGGCGTTCGAGTCAGGTGGTCGCGGACGGCATCGTGTTGATGCTGAGGATGTTCCCTTCCGTGTCGAGGAACCAGGCGCCCCGTTCGCCGTCAGGCATGGTGGCTACGCCGTTTTCGGTCTTCAGGCCCGGGAAGTCGTAGTCCTCGAAAACCACGCCGCGGGACCGCAGATCGGCCATTTCTGCATCCAAGTCGTCCGTGATCCAGCCCATCTGGGTGTTCTTCGCCGTGCCGGCGTTGCCGGTCTGGTACAGCAGGAATGCGGTGCCGTTGCCGCACTTGAACAGGTAGTTGTCTCCGGCGTCCGGGTTGTCCGGTTCGAGTCCGAGCTTGTCGCGGTAGAACTCGCGGGCACGGTTGATGTCACTGGCGGGAAGTACGGCCGCGACACTGAGATCCTTAAGCATTGCAGTTCCTTTCCAAGCCCACCCCCGGGGCCACTCTACTCCTGGCTCGGCCGGATGGAAGGGGGTCCCGGACGCCCCTCAAGGAGGCCTTCCGGCGCCTTTTCCGGGCTGTTCGGGAAGGGGCCGTAGACTGGCCGCATGCCGATCATTGCCGATGACAAAGACTGGACCTGGGTCCTTCACAAGCCCTGCCCGGAATGTGGTTTCGAGCCCGCCACGGTGACCCCCGCAACGGTGTCCGGTGCGGTGCTGGACATGCTGCCGCGCTGGAGGACCGTCCTGGAACGCCCCGGTGCGGAGGTCCGCCCGGACGACAGCACCTGGTCCCCGCTGGAGTACGCCTGCCACGTACGGGACGTCTTCAGCCTCTTCGACCAGCGCCTGCACCTCATGCTGGGCGAGGACGGCGCCCGCTTCGCCAACTGGGACCAGGACCAGGCAGCCATCGACGGCGGTTACGCCACCGCTGATCCGGCCACGGTGGCCGCCGAACTGGAGGCCGAGGGCCGCCGGGTCGCGGCTTCCTTCGCCGGCGTCACGGAAGGACAGTGGCCCCGCACGGGCACCCGCAGCAACGGCTCCGAGTTCACTGTGCTCACCTTTTCGCGCTACTTCATGCACGACGTCGTCCACCACCTGCACGACGTGAAGGGCTGAGCGGCGTGGCCTGGACAGACACGCGAGCCACCCGGCTGTTCGGTACCCGGCTGCCGATCGTCCTTGGACCGTTCGGCGGCGTCTCCTCGGTGGAACTTGCCGCTGCCGTCGGCAACGCCGGCGGGCTGGGCTCCTTCGGCCTGTACGGCTACGAACCCGCCCGGATCAGCGCCACGGCCGAGGCCCTCAAGGCGGCGACGCCCGCGCCTTTCGCCCTCAACCTGTGGCTCCCGGTTCCCGGCGAAGAGGAACCGCGCCCGGACGCGGAAAAGTTCAACGCCTGGCGTGAGGTGCTGCGCCCGTACTTCGAAGAGCTCGAACTGGAACTCCCGGAGCAACCGGATTCGTGGCTGCCGGATGTGGAGGAACAGATCGCTGCGGCCATCGAGGCACGGCCTGCCGTTCTCAGCTTCGTCTTCGGGGTGCCCTCACCCGCAGTGGTGGAAGCCGCGCACCGGAACGGAATCGTCGTCGTCGGGACCGCCACCACGGTGGAGGAAGCGGTTGCGCTGGCCGGCGGAGGGGTGGACGCGGTGGTCGCCACCGGCATGGAGGCCGGCGGTCACCGGGTGTCCTTCCTGCGTCCCGCCGAAGAGTCCCTGGTGGGAACGATGGCCCTCGTTCCGCAGGTGGCCGACGCCGTGGACGTTCCGGTCGTCGCCGCCGGCGGCATCGCCGACGGCCGTGGCCTCGCGGCCGCACTATGCCTCGGCGCGGATGCGGTACAGATCGGCTCGGCGTTCCTCGCCACAGAGCAGTCCGCCGCGGTCCCCGCCTACCGCGCGGTACTCCGCGGCCCCGACACCGCCCACACCGTCCTCACGCGAGCCCTGAGCGGCAGGCTCGCCCGCGGCATTCCGAACCGCATCATCACGGAATTGCCGGACCCATCCGCGCATGCGCCGTTCCCGGTGCAGAACTGGCTCACGGGGAAATTCCGGCCGGAGGCCGGGAAGCGCGGCAACACCGGGCTGATGTCCCTGTGGGCCGGACAGGCGAGCCCCTTGATCGGCGCCTCCGGAAAGGGTGCCTCCGGAGAGCGCGCTGCCGGAGAGTACGACGCCGGCCGCCTCGTGGAGCGGATCATCGCAGGGGCCGGTGAGGTGCTCGGGCGGCTCGGCCGCGGCTGAGCCGGCAAGGCCCGCACCAGAAACGGGCCGCCTACTCCGCGGGAAGGACCTTGTCCCAGGCCATGCTGCGGTTGACCGCGGTGTAGCCCATCTTCAGGTACAGGGCCAGGGCGCCGGTGGGGTTCTCCGAATCGACATCGAGGGAGGCAACGTCCATGCCGGCCGCCACGAAGCGGTGCATCGCATCGGCCAGGAGGCTGCTCGCCACGCCCCGGCCCCGGTACTGCCGCCGCACGCCCAGCAGTTCGGTGTAGCCCTCCTTGTAGCCGCGGGCCGCTGCGGCATCGGGGTCGAAGGTGGCGATCTGGTAGCCGGCGATGTCCCCGGTGCCGGTGTCCCGGACCACGGTGCTGAGGTCCTGCCGGTGAAGCGGGTCCTGCATGGCGAAACGCCAGGCTTCCTCGTCCCGCGGCTCGCTGCCCCAGTGGTCCCGGAAAGCGTCATTGTGGGCCAGCCGCACGGCCTCGTGCAGCCCGGGTTCCAGGGTGAGCAGTTCCAAGCCGGGCGCCAGGGCAATGTCCGGG
Organism: Arthrobacter sp. TE26545; assembly: GCF_056279005.1. The sequence continues at coordinate 1,573,463 of NZ_JBWBQM010000001.1, read as the reverse complement.
AGGCCGCCGTCCAGGGGCCGGTGCATTTCGTTGAACCAGCGCACCACGTCGAAGCCTTCGGCCCCGAACAGGGCGGATTGGTGCGACATCTTCTCTTCCATGTACAGGCGCAGCCGCGGTACGGGTGCCGCTTCCGGCGGCGAGCCGTGCCGCCCGGGGTCCTCCGCGAAACGGCGCCGGGTGCGCCCCTCCTGCCAGGCGAGGATCGCGGTGCCGATCCCCCTGCCCTGCCACAGTGGATCCACGCAGGCGAAACCGACGGCTTTGTCGCCGTCGGGATTCTTGGCTATCCGGCCGTAGGCGCGGGGCACGCCGTCACCGTCGAGGCCCAGCACGGTATCCACCGCAGGATCGTTCTTGCTCGACTGCAGGATCTGTTCCAGGTCGCCGGCCCTCTCGTACCAGACGGGCTGTTCCACAGCGGCCGTGCGGGCTATGAGCGCCGCCCAGGCTTCGACGTCGGCAGTTCCCACGGGCCGCCACTGGAGGCCGGTTGCTTGCGGATCGGGCAGCGGAACGGCTTTGGGAAGAGGCGCAGGAAGCTCGGTCATCCCCCTAGGCTACTGAGCGGTAGCAGGCTTCACCAGCACCTGGTTCGCCGGTGCACCTCCGGCCGCGAGCTCCAGGAGTTCATCGCCGGGGCGGATGTCCGCGGGATCGTGGGTCACGAGCACCACCGTGTGGTCTTGCAGCCCTGCCCGCAGTTCGGCCATCATCGCGGCGGCGGTGCCGGCGTCGAGGTGCGCGGTGGGCTCGTCGAGCAGTAGCACGTCCGCGCCGCTGAGGAGCGTGCGCGCCATGGCCAGCCGCTGCCGTTCGCCGCCGCTCAGGAAGGAACCGGACGGCCCGATCCTGCTGTCCAGCCCGTCAGGCAGGACGGCCAGGAGGGTGGACAGTCCGACGGCGGCCAGCGCCTGGCGCATCTGTGTTTCGTCCGGCTTGTTTCCGGCCGGACGGGCCAGGAGGAGGTTGCCCCGGATGGTCGAGTCGAACAGGTGGGCCTCCTGCGGGCACCAGGCCGCCTTCCCGCCCAGCCTGGCTGTGCCCGCCGACGGCGGCAGGAAGCCGAGCAGCACCGACAGCAGGGTGGACTTGCCCGCCCCGGAAGGCCCGGTGACGGCGAGCCAGCGGCCGGGCCCGGCGTCGGCGTCGACCCCGCTGAACACCGGCCCGCCGCCCGGCCAGCGGGCTTCCAGGCCGCGCAACTCCAGGCCGGCCCGGTTCCCCGGCAGGATAGGAACCGTGGTGACGCCGGTTTCGGCAAGCTTGTCCAGCCCGCCCGTTGCAGCAATGCGCCGCAGCACGGCGGCCAGCGCCGGCGCCTGGCGCACCGCGGGAACCACGGCGCCGAAGTGCTCGGCCAGCGCCAGTTGCATCAGCACGATCACGGCCAGCACGGCTGCACCGGAGCTTCCCGCCTCCACGGGCCCGGCACCGGCCAGGCCGGCGGCGAGGGCACCCAGGGTGCACGCCAGCACCCCGATCCCCTGCCCGAGCCCCTCGGCCCAGGCCGCACGGCGGGCGGCAGCGGTGGCGGCGCGGTCCCCGGCGGCCAGGGAAGCCAGCACGGGACCCGCCACCCCGTTGGCGCCCAGTTCGGCGCGGGTGTCCAGCGCCGCGGCGACATCGCGGAGTACGAGGGAGCGCAACCGCTGTTCGGCACGGGCCGCATTGCGGTCCGCGAGAAGTGCCGCCAGGGGCGCGAGCAGCAGGGCGGCCAGCGCGGTCACGACTACGGCGGTCAGGGCCGCCGGGAGCAGCATCGCCGTCGCGGTAACTGCCGCGGTTGCCACGGCGAGCGCCGACAGCGGTGGAAGGACGACGCGCGGGATCAGATCGCGGAGGGTGTCGACGTCGTCCACCACTGTTCCGAGGACGTTGCCGCCGCGCAGGAGCCGGCGCAGGGAGAGGGCGCGTTGGCTGAGCGAGGCCCAGAGCACGCCGCGCAGGCGTGTCATGGCCTCGAAGACCAGGTCGTGGACCGCCAGGCGTTCGCAGTAGCGCAGCACGGCCCGGCCGATGCCGAAGAACCGGACCCCGACGATCGCGCCCAGCAGGTAGAGGATGGGCGGTTGTTCGCTGGCGCGGATGATGAGCCAGCCGGACAGGCCGGACAGTGCCACCGCGAACAGCGCCGCGAGGGCAGCCAGCAGCACGGCTCCCGCGAAGCGGAAGCCCAGCGGCGCGAGGATCCGGGCCAGTGCCTTCACGGGGCCCGGGCCGTCGGCCGTGGCCGGCTCCCCGGCATCCGATCCGGGTGCGGCGGTTTGCCGTACCAGCTCCGTTGCTGGTGCCTCCGTTGCGGCTGCTTCCGGCGTCGCTGTGCCTGCGCCGCCGCTTGACGGTCCCAGAGCCACGACATGGTCCGCGAGGCCGCGCGTCGCCGCGTCATGGGCCACGAGGATGACCGTCGCCTTGCCTCGCAGGCCGGTGATGGCGGCGCGCACGGCATCGGCGGTGACGGAGTCAAGGTGCGCTGTGGGTTCGTCAAGCAGCAGCACTGTGGCGCCTGCCTCGAGCCGGGCCAGGCCGCGGGCTACCGCCACCCGCCGCAGCTCCCCCGGGCTGAGTTCGGCGGGGTGCTTGAGCGCCAGATGCGCGGCCGCCACCCGGGCCAGGCAGTCCAGGGCCCTCTCATCCGCGCGGCCCAGGCCTCCGTTGGGCCGCGCTCCGTCAAGGGGCGTCCCGACTGCCGGCACTTCAAGGTACAGCCGCACCTCGGCCAGCACGGTGTCCGCCAGCATCGCCGGATGCTGCGGCACCCAGGCCAGCTTCCCGGCACCGGGCCCGCTGAGGGTCCCCCGCACCGCGGTCCCGGTCCCGCCGGCAGCCGAGCCGTCCCGCACGGCCCCGGCCAGCACCCCGAGCACGGTGCTCTTTCCACTTCCGCTGGGGCCCGAGAGCGCCGTGACAAGCCCGGCGGGTGCTTCGAAGTCGAGGGGCCCGACGGCGTCGTGCGGCCGGCCGGCGTAACGCACCGCGAGGCCGCGGACGGTAAGCGCGCTGTTTCCCTCCACGCCGCTTCCGTGTGCGCTGTTTCCCTCCGGGCCGGTTCCGTCCGGGCCACTGCCGAAGCGGCGGCCCGCAGGGGTAGCCAGGACCGCGCTGCTCGTGGCGAGCGCCTCCCGGCCTTCTTCGCTCGCATGGTGCGCGGTTCCGAGTTCGCGCAGCGGCAGGTAGCAGTCCGGAGCGAGGATCAAGGCGAGCAGGCCGGCTTCCAGGCCCATGTCGCCCGAGACCAGCCGGACGCCGATGAACACCGCCACCACGGCCACCGAAATCGTTGCGATGAGCTCCAGGGCCAGCGATGACAGGAACGCCGTGCGCAGGGTTCCCATGGTGCGGGAGCGGTACTCCGTGGAGAGGTCTTCGAGGGCCGCCCGCTGCTCTGCGGCCCGCCCCAGGCCCACCAGCACCGGCAGGCCCTTGGCAAGTTCCAGGATGTGGTTGGACAGGCGCCGGAGCGTCGCCTGTGCTTCGCGGACGCGGTCTTCCGTGTGCTTGCCGATCAGCACCATGAACAGAGGCACCAAGGGAAGGGTCAGCACGATCACCACAGCGCTCACCCAATCCGCGAACAGGATCCGGGCGCCCAGCAGCAACGGAATGGCGGCGCAGTTGAGCAGGGCGGGCAGGAACTGGGTGTAGTAGTTGTCCAGGGCGTCCAGGCCTCGCGTGGCCAGGATCGCCAGGCCCCCGTCATTCAGGGAGCCGGCAGGGTTCGGCAATTTGCTTGCCCCGGTTCCCCCGCCACCGAGGGCGTGCTCCAGGAGCTTGGCCCGCAGTTCCTCCTTGACGCCGAGCGCAGCGCGGCGCGCGGCGACTGCCTGCCCCCAGACGGCCGCGGCCCTCAGCACCGCACCGGCGGCACCCCAGACGAGCTGTTCCCGCCAGTCCCCGCTCCCGCCGGCGAGGCCGGCCAGGAGCGAGGCGATGGCCTGGGCGAGCAGCACCAGTGACAGTGCCTTAAGCGCCGAGAGCACGCCCAGCAGGTACAGCGCGGAGCGGGTAGCCGGGCCGGAGGGCAGTGCGGGCTTCATGCCTTAACTGCCTGCCTTATCGGAGCCGCCGGCAAGCACCTTGGAGGCGATGGCCGGAAGGAACCCGTGGGCGGCAGGAATGACGTCGACACTGACCCGGCGGCGGAACACCCAGTAGGTCCATGCCTGGTAGGCGACCACCAGCGGCAGCCCGAAGGCGGCCGCGATGCTCATCAGTCCGAGCGTGTAGTCCGAAGAGGAGGCGTTCGCCACGGTCAGGTTGAATGCCGGGTTCAGCGTGGACGGCAGCACCACCGGGTAGGCCGCCCCGAAGATCGAGGCCGCGGACGCCGCGATGAACAGCGCGAGCGCCATGAACGGCCGGCCTTCGCGGCCCCTGGATGCCAGCCACCAGGCGGCGGCCGCGGCACAGGCGGCGACGGCGGTCAGCGCCCAGGTCCACGGCTTGCCGTCGATCAGCTGCACGGAAACGGACCAGGCGAGCATCGGCAGTGCGGCGAGGGGAACCCAGCGCACGAAGGTGCGGCGGGCGCGGTGCCGCACCTCGCCGTCGCTCTTCAGGGCAAGGAAGGCGAGCGCGTGCACCAGGGCGAAGACGACGACGGCGAGTCCGCCCAGCACCGCATAGCCGTTGAACCAGGCGAAGGGGCCGCCGTCGCGGTCGCCATTGGCGTCCAGCGGCAGCCCGGTGGTGGTCAGGGCCAGGGCAGCGCCGACGCCGAAGGCGGCGAAGAAGGAGCCCAGCGCGATGGCCCAATCCCAGCCGGCCCGCCAGCGTTCGGAATCCACCTTGCCGCGGTATTCGAAGGCCACCGCGCGGAAGATCAGGGCCACCAGGACCAGTAGCAGCGGCAGGTACAGGGCGGAGAAGACGGAAGCGTACCAGAGCGGGAAGGCCGCGAAGGTGGCTCCGCCGGCGGTGAGCAGCCAGACCTCGTTGCCGTCCCAGACCGGGCCGATGGTGTTGAGCAGTACCCGGCGTTCGGCGTCGTTGCGGGCGAACAGTTTCATGAGCATGCCGACGCCGAGGTCGAATCCCTCCAAGAAGAGGTAGCCGGTCCACAGGACGGCGATCGCGATGAACCAGATGGTGGGCAACAGTTCCATGTCCGTAAGTCCTCTGCAGTTCCTAGTAGGCGAAAGCCAGCACGTCGTCGCCGCCCGCGGACGGCGGGGTGCCGCCGTCGTCCTTCTTGTCCTTATCCAAGCCGTCCTTGGCGTGCGCGAGCTCCGGCATTGCGGAGGCCACCCCGCCGCGCACGTACTTGACCAGCAGCCGCACCTCGACCACCAGCAGCACGGCGTAGATCGAGGAAAGCACCACCAGCGAGGTAATGAGCTCGCCTGCCGAAACTCCGGGCGAGACGGCGGCGGCGGTAAACATGAACACCTGGTCGATGCCGGAGGGATCCGGGTTCGGTGCCACGACGAACGGCTGGCGGCCCATCTCGGTGAAGATCCAGCCGGCGGAGTTGGCGCCGAACGGGGCGAGGATACCGAGCACGGCCAGGCGCATGAGCCAGCGCGACTGCGGCACAACACCCTTGCGGGTGACCCAGAGGGCCAGCAGGGCGGCGAAAGCGGCAAGCCCGCCGAAACCGATCATCATACGGAAGCCCCAGTAGGTCACCTCCATGACCGGCACGTACTGGATTTCCTTGCCCGCGCGGTCACCGTAGAGCGGGCTGTCCGGCAGGTGGGTGCCGTACTTCTCCTGGTATTCGGGAAGGAGGCTGTTCACGCCCTTGACCTCGGTGGTGAAGTCGCCCTTGGCCAGGAAGGACAGGATGCCCGGCACCTCGATCACGGCCACGACGTCATCGCAGTTCCTGGCGCCGACGTTGCCGACGCTGAGCACGGAGAAGCCTGTGCCGTCATGGCAGGCGGCCTCGGCGGCGGCCATCTTCATGGGCTGTTGCTGGAACATGAGCTTGCCCTGCAGGTCGCCGGTGAACGCGGTGCCGGCGAAGGAGATCATCGCGACGACGGCGCCGATCCGCAGCGAACGGATCCACACGGTGTAGTCGGCCTTGTCGCGGCCGGGAATGGCGGCATTGCCGGGAACGAGCCGGCCGTCCTTGCCTGCGGTGTCGATGCCGTCGTGGCGGCGGCGCCACAGGTGGTACCAGGCGATGCCGAGCAGGAAGGCACCTGCCACGCCGAGCGCGCCGAAGAGCGTATGCGGAACGGCCACGAGCGCCGTGTTGTTGGTGAAGACAGCCCAGGCATCGGTCATGACGGGCCGGCCGTCGATCATCTCCACGCCCACCGGGTGCTGCATCCAGGAGTTGGCCACGATGATGAAGTAGGCGGAGAACAGCGAGCCGATGACGGCGATCCACAGGCAGGCCAGATGGACGCCGCGCTTGAGTTGCTTCCAGCCGAAGATCCACAGCCCCAGGAAGGTGGACTCCACGAAGAACGCCAGCAGGGCTTCGAGCGCCAGCGGGGCGCCGAAGACGTCGCCCACGAAGCGGCTGTACTCGCTCCAGGCCATGCCGAACTGGAACTCCTGGACGATGCCGGTGGCCACGCCCATGATGAAGTTGATGAGGAAAAGCTTGCCCCAGAACTTGGTCATCCGCAGGTACTCGGGCTTGCCCGTGCGGTACCAGAGGGTCTGGATGATGGCGACGACGAGCCCGAGGCCGATCGTCAGGGGAACCATCATGAAGTGGTAGACGGTGGTGATCCCGAATTGCCAACGTGCGATTTCCAAGGCGTCCATGGCTGTCCTTTGTCCGGCTGACCGCAGAGCGGCCCGCTTCTTCTACATTTCGTAGAAAACCATTTGTTCTACACAGTGTAGAACAAAACTGGGGAGAACAAACCGGCGTCCCCTGCTCACACTTTTCCAGCGGCGCCTGAGCCCCGCAAGGGTCCGCCACGCCGTATGTTCTACTTCACGTAGAACCGCGGCCCGAAAAGCGATAGATTTGATACCGGAATGTTGGATCGTCGCACCCCGCATTGGCCCGAGCGGCCATTGGGTGCGGAAAGCAGGGATGTAACGATGGCAAGTCTTGGCGAACTCGAACGGGCAGTGATGGATCTGCTCTGGGCAGGCCAGGAGGCGGCAACCGCCAATAAGCTGCGTGACCTGCTGGCCCGCGATTCGGAGGCCGAGGGCGGAAACGCCGGCCACCAGGGCAAGGACCTCGCAGTCACCACCGTCCTGACCGTCCTGTCCCGGCTGGAAAAGAAGGGCCTCGTGGAGCGCGAACGCGGCATGCGCCCGCACCGCTACCAGGCGGTCTCCAGCAGGGAAGACCACACCGCGGAACTCATGCACGAGGTCCTGGGGTCCGCCCCGGACCGCGAAGCGGTGCTTGCCCGTTTCATCGGCTCCGTCAGCGAAAGTGAAGCGGCCACGCTGCGCAAACTGCTCGGCGAACACTAGCTCCCATGTTCTGGACCTCATACTTTCTGGCGGTCCTTGCTCTGGTACTGGCCTGGCCGGTACCCGTCCTCCTCTCCCGTGCCGCCTGGCCGGCCCGGGCACCCTTCACTGCGATGGTCCTGTGGCAGGCCATCGCCCTGGCCGGCGGCCTCTCGATGATCGGCGCCATGCTGGTCTACGGACTCGAACCGATCGGTGACAACCTGATCGCGGGCCTGCGCGCCCTGGCCGGCATGGTCCTGCACAACGAGCCCACTACGGCGCTTGGTTTCTGGCACCTGTTCGCCCTCTCGGCGGCGGCCCTGCTCAGCGCCCATCTCGTGTTCACGCTGCTGCTGACCTATGTCAAGATCGAACGCCAGCGCAGGCGCCACCGCGAATTGCTGGCGCTCCTTGCCTCGCCCTCCGCCGACGGCCCGGGCACCGTGGTGATCAACCACGACTCACCCGTTGCTTACTGCCTTCCCGGCGGCGCCCGCTCTGTGACGGTGCTTTCGGACGGCCTCATGGCGCGGCTCGAGCCGGCGGAACTGCGTGCGGTACTGATCCACGAAAATGCCCACCTGAGCCAGCGCCACGACCTCCTGCTCTGGGCCTTCGCAGCCTGGCGCCAGGCACTGCCCTGGTTCCCCACCACCCGCTACGCCCAGCTCGCCGTGAACTCCCTGATCGAAATGCTGGCCGACGACGTCGCGCTGCGCAGCGAAAGCAAAGCCACGCTGATCAAGGCCATCGCACTGGTGGCCGGCGGTTCCACCGGGTCTGCTAGTGCCCGGCCGGCCCTCGCCTCGCCCGGGCAGGCGGGCAGCGACAGCGCCTTCGGCGGGACGGGGAGCTTCAGCGGGGCGGGCGGGGCCGATTCACCGCGTACGACGGCGTCCCGCGTCAGCCGCCTGCTCTCCCCTGAGCCGCCACTCAGGCCCGCCTATCGCACCCTGGTGCTGGCGGCGTCGGCCCTGCTGCTGGCAGCCCCGACGGCGCTGCTGGTCGTGCCGGGCCTGCTCGGCTGACTCCACCCTCCGGACATGTCCGGCGGCTGGCTCGAAGAGTGGACATAACAGACTATCTCCACTCACGGATCCCAGGAGTGGACATGTCCACCGGAAATCAGGCGTCGATGCGTTCCCGGTCCAGGCGGGCGGCGCCGTCGATGATGAACTCCTTGCGCGGGGCGACGTCAGAGCCCATCAGGAGGTCGAAGACCTTCTCGGCCTGTTCCAAGTGTTCGATCCCGACCTTGCGCAGGGTGCGATGCCGCGGGTCCATGGTGGTCTCGGCCAGCTGCTGCGCGTCCATTTCGCCAAGGCCCTTGTAGCGCTGGATCGGCTCCTTGTAGCGCTTGCCTTCCTTGGCCAGCTTGGCGAGCAGCGCGTGCAGCTCGGCCTCGGAATAGGTGTAGATCATCTCGTTGGCCTTCTGGCCGGGGTTGATGACCTCCACGCGGTGCAGCGGCGGGACGGCGGCGAACACGCGCCCGGCCTCGACCATGGGCCGCATGTACCGGAAGAACAAGGTGAGCAGCAGCGTGCGGATGTGGGCGCCGTCGACGTCGGCGTCGGTCATCAGGATCACCTTGCCGTACCGGGCGGCGTCGATGTCGAAGCTGCGCCCGGACCCGGCGCCCACCACCTGGATGAGGGCGGCGCATTCGGCGTTGGAGAGCATGTCCCCGACCGAGGCTTTTTGGACGTTCAGGATCTTGCCCCGGATCGGCAGCAGCGCCTGGAAGTCCGAGGAGCGGGCAAGCTTAGCGGTACCGAGCGCCGAGTCGCCCTCCACGATGAACAGTTCCGAGCGTGCGACGTCGTCCGTGCGGCAGTCTGCCAGCTTGGTGGGCATCGAGGAGGTTTCCAGGGCGTTCTTCCGCCGCTGGGTCTCCTTGTGGACCCGCGCCGAAATCCGCGACTTCATCTCGCTGACGATTTTTTCCAGCAGCAGCGTGGACTGCGCCTTGTCGTTGCGGTTGCTGGAGTTCAGCCGCGCCGTGATCTCCTGCTCCACCACCTTGGCCACGATGGACCGCACGGCCGAGGTGCCCAGGATTTCCTTGGTCTGCCCCTCGAACTGGGGTTCTGCCAGGCGCACGGTCAGCACGGCGGTCAGGCCGGCCAGGATGTCATCCTTTTCGATCTTGTCGTTGCCGGCCTTGAGCTTGCGTGCATTGGACTCGACGGCCTTGCGGAAGGTCTTCACGAGAGCCTGCTCGAAACCGGCCTGGTGGGTGCCGCCCTTGGGGGTGGAAATGATGTTCACGAAGCTGCGCATTGTCGTGTCATAGCCGATGCCCCAGCGCAGGGCGACGTCCACTTCGCAGTCCCGTTCGACCTCGGCGATGGTGCTGTGTCCATTGTCGTCCAGGACCGGCACGGTCTCCTTGAACTTGCCCGCCCCGTGGAGGCGCCAGATGTCCGTGACGGGTGTGTCGGCGGCGAGGAAGTCGACGAACTCCGAGATGCCGCCGTCGTGGTGGAAGACCTCCTCATGCGGGCCGTCCTGGCCCGGAGTGCCGGCCAGGCGCCGTTCGTCGCGCACTGTCAGCTTCAGGCCCGGGATGAGGAACGAGGTCTGGCGGGCGCGGGCGCCCAGGTCCTCATAGGAGAACTTGGCGTCCGGGGTGAAGATCTGGCGGTCCGCCCAGTAGCGGATGCGCGTGCCGGTGACACCGCGCTTTGCCTTGCCGACGACGTCGAGCACCGAGTTGTCGACAAACGGTTCAAATGCCGCGGTGGGACTGGGCTTGGAGCCGCCGTCCTTGAAGCGTCCGGGCTCGCCGCGGCGGAAGGACATCTGGTACGTCTTGCCGCCGCGGTCCACCTGGACGTCGAGACGGCTGGAAAGGGCGTTGACGACGGAGGCGCCCACGCCGTGCAGGCCGCCCGATGCGGTGTAGGAGCCGCCGCCGAACTTGCCGCCGGCGTGCAGCTTCGTGAAGACGACCTCGACGCCGCTCAGCCCGGTCTTGGGTTCGACGTCCACCGGGATGCCGCGGCCGTCGTCGTGGATTTCCACCGAGTTGTCCGCGTGCAGGATGACCCTGATGTCGTGGCCGAAACCGGCGAGGGCCTCATCGACTGAGTTGTCGATGATTTCCCACAGGCAGTGCATGAGGCCGCGCGAGTCCGTGGAACCGATGTACATGCCCGGGCGTTTGCGGACCGCTTCGAGTCCTTCCAGGACCGAGAGGTGCCGGGCGGTGTATTCAGAACTCGGGGCCACGGGCGGGGCGCTCCTTCGGTTTGGGCTGGGCGGCAAAAGGACTTCTCCTAGGCTAGCCGCACCCGCCCGCCAAGGCTGTCTTGCCACACCCAGGAAGCGCGGCCTCACGGGTGGTGTTACGCACATGTGATACGCGCTGAGCGAAAGTTGAGCCTTTCTTGCGCTAAATCGGTACCTCGGGCTGCTTATATGGTTCTACAGAACTATCAAGGAGGCCGACCATGACAACAGCTGTTGCAGACCGCACGCTCACTGCGGCTGACCGGTGCGATCGTTGCGGAGCCCAGGCGTACGTCCGCGTTGTACTCGAGACCTCCGGTGGCGAGCTGCTCTTCTGCGGGCACCACGCACGCGCAGTGGAAGCGACTCTCCGTCCCATGACCTCTGAATGGCACGACGAGACGTCCCGCCTGCACGAGAAGGAAGCCGTTCCGGCCGACTAAGCTGCAGGGCCCCGGCCGCCCGGACTGAAGGTGGCCACGCGGGGACAAGCAAACGCAAAACGGGCGTGGCCCCTCCAACCGGAGGGGCCACGCCCGTTTTGCGCGGCCGGTGTCCTAGTCCAGGTAGTCGCGCAGGACCTGGGAGCGCGACGGGTGGCGCAGCTTGGACATCGTCTTCGATTCGATCTGGCGGATGCGTTCGCGGGTCACGCCGTAGACCTTGCCGATTTCGTCTAAAGTCTTCGGCTGGCCGTCGGTCAGGCCGAAGCGCATGGCGACGACGCCTGCTTCACGCTCGGACAAGGTGTCCAGGACGGAGTGCAGCTGTTCCTGGAGCAGTGTGAAGCTCACTGCGTCTGCAGGGACAACAGCCTCGGAGTCTTCGATGAGGTCACCGAATTCGGAGTCGCCGTCTTCGCCCAGCGGAGTGTGCAGCGAGATCGGTTCGCGGCCGTACTTCTGGACTTCGACGACCTTTTCCGGGGTCATGTCCAGTTCCAGTGCGAGTTCTTCCGGCGTGGGTTCGCGGCCGAGATCCTGGAGCATCTGGCGCTGGACGCGGGCCAGCTTGTTGATGACTTCCACCATGTGCACCGGGATACGGATGGTGCGCGCCTGGTCGGCCATGGCACGGGTAATGGCCTGGCGGATCCACCAGGTGGCGTAGGTGGAGAACTTGAAGCCCTTGGTGTAGTCGAACTTCTCCACGGCGCGGATGAGGCCCAGGTTGCCTTCCTGGATGAGGTCCAGGAAGAGCATGCCGCGGCCGGTGTAGCGCTTGGCCAGGGAGACGACGAGACGCAGGTTGGCTTCGAGCAGGTGGTTCTTGGCGCGCTTGCCGTCGTGGATGATGAACTCCAGCTCACGCTTGAGCTTGGGGTCCATCGAGCCGTCGTCGGAGTTGATCTTCTCTTCGGCGAAGAGGCCGGCTTCGATGCGGAGCGCGAGGTCCACTTCCTGCTCGGCGTTCAGCAGCGCGACCTTGCCGATCTGCTTCAGGTAGTCCTTGACGGGGTCGGCGGTGGCGCCGGCGGACATGACCTGCTGGACAGGGGCGTCATCGTCGTCGGCGTCCGAGTAAACGAAGCCGGAACCGGTGCCCGCGGGCTTCTTCTCATCCTCTTCCACCTCCTCGCCAAGCTCTGCTTCGTCAGGAGCTGCAGCGTCGAAGTCCTCTTCCTCCACCTCTTCGGAGGCATCGGATTCATCGGAGGCCTTGGCAGCTGCCTTGGCCCCGGGCTTGGGCCCACGCTTCTTGGGGGCCGGCTTCTCTGCGTCTGAAGCCTTGCCAGCACGTGTTGCCGCACGCTTGGCAGTTGCGGCCGCCTGCGATTCTTCGGCGGTCAGTTCAGCCTGGGCGGCGGGTTCCTTCTCGGCGGGAGACGGGGTCACAGAAAACCTTTCTAGCGGCGGTCTGTGGAATCACCATGGGGGCAACACCACTATGACCCTGTCAAGTCCGCGATCAACATCAAGTGCGATCAGCGCCTGCAGAGTCACTCAGTAAAACTGCCGGCGCCACCGAATTGTTCCCGGTAAGAGGGAATGCCTCGGGCACTTGAAACACGGACCCAACCGGGTCTCAGCCTACATTGTCTCACGCTTTTCGCTGTCAGCGGGCGAATTGTGCAGACTGTGGCGGCATTCAAGCCGCTGCCCCTCCAAAGCGGCGCCAGGCGGCGCCCCTGTTCCGGGCCCAGCCGCAAAGGGTCCCGCGGTGTACGAGTTCGCTCAGCAGCGCCGCCAGCCGGTAGCCGGGCTCTTCCGCTTCCGCCTGGCGCAGCAGGGCGTCAGCGGAGGAACCGCTTCCCCTGCACCATTGGATCCAGCCGCGAAGGGTGAGCGCCGCCGCCCTGGCTTCCCCGCCGCCGCGCGCGGCGAGGTCCTCGAGCAGCCGGTCCAGCGCGTCGAGGCGCTTCCAGTCAGGCACGGCCGGGTGCAGGCCGAGAAGTACGTCCCCGTAGCGCAGCACTGCCGCAGGGTCCTTGGACGGCCGGGACGGCCGGGGCTTTGCCGCAACAGCTGCTTCGGCCGACGCCCGAACCCTTCCATCTCCCCTGGGCGCTGCAATGCCTGCCAGTTCGACGGGCAGCTGCAACTCCGGCATGATTCCATCGCGGAAGAATCCGAAGGCTTCCGCGCCGGCACACGCCGTTTCCCGGCCTGCGGCCGCGGCGACTGCAACGGCGTCACGCCAGGCCGGTATGCGAAGGCAGGCCCGGAGGAACGCTGCCGGAACAGGCCCCAGCACCGGCGAGCCGCCCTCGCGGTCCAGGACGCGGAACCAGCCATCGAGCATCAACCCCAGGGACGTCCGGGCCTTCCAAGCGTCCCCGAGCCGTTCCATGGCTGCCGCTTCTTCCGCTGCAAGGCCCGGCTCGTCCTGCCCGGCGAACGGACCGGAGGAATCGTCCGCCCCTGTTGCGACATTGCTTCCGCGGAACACCATTTCGGCGTTGAGCCGGCTGTCGTGGATCAATTCAACGGGATGCCCTGGCCATGGACAGCATCCGGGGTCCTCGCAGAAGGCGCTGCGCCAGTGCCCCGGACCCACCAGCCATGCGTCGCGCAGGACCAGCCCTCCGGCGTCGAGCACCTCTTCCACCGCCCGCAACAACGGACGGTGCCGTTCCGCGACCGTGCCGTCGCCCCAGCCGGAGCCTGAGTAGACAACAAGCAGCGCGCCGTCGGCGGAGGGGTCCGCGGCGAGATACTCACCGATCTTTTCGGCAAAGGCGGCAAGGCGCGGCGGACCGGAATCCGGAGGCAGGTCCACGCGGAGCGTCGCACCGAGCGTCTTCCCGTGCAAGGTCAAGGCCACCAGGCTTTCCTCGGGCCAGAGGCCCAGGGCGTGCGGGACATACCCAAGGATGTCTTCGGGCCTGGAGATGGTCATGCGTTCGTTTGTCATGGACCCAGCATCGGCAGCAGCCGCCGAACACGGCAGGGACGGATCCGCCTATGTGGAAAGGCCGCAAACACTGCCCCTTGTGGAGGAACACTCCATCGCGGCCACAGTGGGCGCCGACGGCCGCGGCACGGTCAGCGGATGGCGCTGTCCTGCTTCCCGTCCAGTTCCCCGCCGCGCCCGCGGCGTTCCCGAAAGCGCTCGGCAAGGACTCTCGGCAGCGGCCGGACGTGGACGCCCTGCTCCGCCATCTGCCGGCGCACCTTCCGCCGCACCAGCACGATCAGCACGCCGCCCAGCAGGAGGAAGACGAACTGGACACTCAAGGCGATCCGGAAGGGAGCCAGGCCGTAGAGTTCCCCGCCGGAGAATCCCGAGGCATTGAGGAGGTCCAGGACCAGGCCCACCAGGTAGATCGTGAGGAGCGCCGCGACAAAACCACCCACGTTCACGATCCCCGTTGCCGTGCCGATCCGGTGGGACGGGTTGAAGGTGCGGGCGAAGTCGAAACCGATCATCGAGCTCGGCCCGCCCACGGCCAGCACCGCTGCGAGCAGGGCCAGCAGCCACAGCGGCGCCCTGCCCGGCCAGGCCAGGACCGCGGCCCAGGTCAGCGCCGTGGCCGCGGAAATCAGCAGGACCATTGCCGAACGGCGCATGGGATGCTTGGCCACGAAGCTGCCGAAGAACGGCCCCGCAATCATGCCCACCAGCACGTAGAGGCCCATCAGGGCCGAAGCCACCGCCGGACCGGTCCCTTGGGCCGAAATCAGGAAGGGGTACCCCCAGGACATCGCGAAAACCGTGCCGCAGAACTGCACCGTGAAGTGGCTCCACAGGCCGAGCCGGGTGCCGGGCTGGCGCCAGGCCCGTGCCAGGCTCACCCCTGTGGCCCGCAGGCCCTGGCTGCCGTCGCGCGGTGGGTGGCCCGGCGGGGTGTCCCGCAGCATCGCCAGTACCAGCACGACGGCGAGTGCGGAAAAGGAGGCCAGCATCAGGTAGGCGGGGGTCCAGCCAGCCGAATGCAGCACCAGCGCGAACGGCACCACGCTGATCACCTGGCCAAGCTGGCCGCTCATCCCGGTCAGCTGGGTGACCAAGGGCGCCCGGAGCGGGGCGAACCAGAGGGGAATCAGCCGGATCACCGAGATGAAGGTCATGGCATCGCCCGCACCCACCAGGACACGACCGAAGACACCGGCACCGATCGAATCGGCAAAGGCGAGCTCCAGCTGCCCCAGGCCCATCAGCACGGCACCCCCGGCGATCATCACCCGGGAGCCGAAGCGGTCAACGAGGATGCCCACAGGAATCTGCAGGCCGGCGTACACCAGCAGCTGGAGCACTGTGAAGAAGGAGACAGCGGCGGCGCCGGCGTGGAAGCGTTCAGTCGCTTCCAGGCCGGAGACGCCGAAGGAGGTGCGCTGCGCAACCGCCACAAGATAGGCGAGCACCCCGATCGACCAGATGAGCCAGGCGCGGGGTGCATTCACCGTTCAATTATCCCCAAAACGAGGCAGAAAGCAGATTTAAGAAGTCTCAGGGTCGGGCATCCTTGCGGGCGAGGTACGCCTCAACGGCAGCGCCGAGCTCATCGGCGTCCGGCAGCTCGTCGTTCTCGTCCGCAAGCAGCGATCGCCGGACCTGCCCTTCGGCCTTGTCGTCATAACGGCTCTCAAGATTCGCCACCACCTGCTTGACTTCCTCGGATGCCTCGACCTGTTCGGCGATCTGGCGGCCCACCTCGCGCCCGGCTTCCCGGAGGCGGTCCGTGGGAAGCATGAGGGATGTGGCTGCGCCCAGGTATTCCAGGCCAGCGACCGCGGCCGGCGGGTATTCGGCATCGGCCAGGTAATGCGGGACGTGGATGACGTATCCCGCGACGGCGTGCCCGGCCTCGCTGAGCCGGTATTCAAGGACATGCCCGACGGCGGCGGGAACGTCGACGGTCGGCTTCCAGGTGGAGATGCCCTCCACGAGTTCCGGCCGGTTGCCGTGCACGGTGACGCCGAGGGGGCGGGTGTGCGGCACCGGCATGGGGATGGAATGGATCCACGTCACCAGCTTGACCTGCAGGGTTTCCACGATGCCGAGGACTGCCCGGGCGAACCGCTCCCACTGCAGGTCCGGTTCGAATCCGGCAAGCAGGAGGAAGGGCTGGCCGAGTCCGTCGCGCAGGCGGTACAGGGCCAGGACCGGCGCCTTGTAGTCCTCAAGGTGGTCCTCGACGAATGTGATCTGCGGACGGCGGCTGCGGTAGTCGATGAGCTGGTCGGCGTCGAACACCGCCACCGTCTCGGCGTCGAGCGCTTCGAGCAGTTCGGCGTTGACCTGCTGAACCACGTGCCCCGCGTCGGCGAAACCCGTGAAGCCCACCAGCATGTTCAGGCCCTTGAGTTCCGGGCTGTGGAAGAGCCCGATATTGCCTGCGTACAGTGATTCGGGGTCAAGGAGTGAGCCGGAGATACCTTCAAACACGGCGGGATCCTTTCAATCAATACAACTTCTTCCGGTACAACGCCTGCAGCCGGCGGCGCATTCCTGCAGCGCGTGTGCCGCAGATCTCATCTGATTGCTTTCCGCCGTGCGGGAGCGGCTACGATCAAACTGCCGCCACGGCGGCTCCAGGCCCTACCGGAGCTGTCCACCAGACGGCCCGGGGGCGACCGGAACCGGGCGCCTGACATGCTGCCCGGCCAAGCCATGCAAAGAGAGATGAGGACGAATCCTCGTGGTGAAGACTACAGACATCACCCTTGGCATCATCGCCAAGGACCTGAAGAAGTCCCCCAGTGAAGCGCTGGTCATCGGTGTCGCGCAGGGGGCGGACGGCCCCGTGCTGCTCGACAACCCCTTGAGCGCCAAGGGCGCTGAAGTCCTTGCCGGCTCCTTGGGCCTCCTCGGTGTCACCGGCGCCAGCGACCAGGTCCACCGTCTGCCGGGCCTTCCCGAAACCGGCTCCGCGGTCCTGGTGCTTGCCGGCACCGGCAAGCTTGACGGCAACGGGCGCGCCACCGGAGAGAGCCTGCGCCGCGCCGCCGGATCCGCGGTCCGCCAGCTTGCGGGCCTTGGCACCGTAACGCTCGCGTTCCCGACGGCGGATGCCGCCGACGTCGCGGCCGTCGCAGAAGGTGCCGCACTGGGATCCTATTCCTACACGGAGCACCGTTCCAGCCGGGATGGGCTGAAGGACCCGGTGACTGCTGTTCTGATCCACACCGCCGTGGACGCCAAGGAAGCCCAGCCGTTGCTGGACCGTGCCGTGCTGCTGGGCCGCGCCGTCAACGCCACCCGAACCCTGGTGAACCAGCCGCCCAGCCACCTGTACCCCGAGTCCTTCGCCGACGCAGCCAAGGAGCTCGCCAAGGGCCTGCCCGTCAAGGTGACCGTCTGGGATGAAAAGCGCCTCGAAAAGGAAGGCTTCGGCGGCATCCTCGGCGTCGGCAAGGGCTCCACCCGCCAGCCCCGCCTGGTCAAGGTCGAGTACGCCCCTGCGAAGGCCACCCGCAAGATCGCCCTCGTGGGCAAGGGCATCACCTTCGACACCGGTGGCATCTCCATCAAACCCGCCCTCGGCATGGGCGACATGAAGAGCGACATGGCCGGCGCCGCCGTCGTCCTTAATACTGTCCTCGCCATTGCCGGCCTCGGCCTTCCCGTCAGGGCCACCGCCTGGCTCTGCATCGCGGAGAACATGCCCTCGGGCGCCGCGCAGCGCCCCGCCGATGTCCTGACCGTCTACGGCGGCAAGACGGTGGAGGTGCTGAACACCGACGCCGAGGGCCGCCTGGTGATGGCGGACGGGCTGGTTGCCGCAAGCCTGGAGCGGCCGGACGCAATCATCGACGTCGCCACCCTCACAGGCGCCCAGCTGATCGCCCTCGGCAACCGCACTGCAGGCGTCATGGGCTCCGACGAGGTCACCGGCGCCCTGAAGTCGGCGGCCGACCGGGCCGGGGAGCTCGTGTGGCCGATGCCACTGCCGGAGGAACTCCGCGCCAGCCTGGATTCCCAGGTGGCGGACATCGCCAACATCGGCGAACGCCACGGCGGCATGATGACCGCCGCCGTCTTCCTGCGGGAGTTCGTCGGCAAGGACGCCCAGGGGGAACAGATCCCGTGGGCCCACATCGACATCGCCGGCCCGTCCTTCAACAACGGAAGCCCCTACGGCTACACCCCCAAGCAGGGCACGGGCTGCACAGTCCGCACCCTCGTCGCCTACGCCGAGGACCTGCTCTCCCAGCCAGGGGCATAGCCCCCGTGGGGCCGGTCCATGACCGGCCCCACGGCCGAACGTGAGACTGGCCACAAGCACCACCCAAAACGGCACCGGAGGGTGGAGCATGAATAGGTGGTTCGCTAAGGTGAACCACGGTAGTCACAAATGCAAGAGAACTTTTCGTGCTGGCATAATCGCGGCAGAACTTGTTCCAAGACCAGATGGCCCGTTATCTCGTGCCATCGTTCACGCGAGGGAGCGTCATAGTGGCCGATCAGGCAACTGCGCAAGAATTCGACATCCTGGTACTCGGTGGCGGCAGCGGCGGCTACGCCACGGCCCTGCGTGCCGTACAGCTTGGCTTCACCGTCGGCCTCGTTGAGAAGGCCAAGCTCGGCGGCACCTGCCTGCACAACGGCTGTATCCCCACCAAGGCCCTGCTGCACTCCGCCGAACTCGCCGACCACGCACGCGACGCCGCCAAGTACGGCGTGAACGTCACCTTGGACAGCATCGACATCGACGCCGTCAACGCCTACAAGGACGGTATTGTCGCCGGCAAGTTCAAGGGCCTCCAGGGCCTCATCAAGGCCAAGGGCATCACCGTCATCGAGGGTGAGGGCAAGCTCCAGGGCACCGATACCGTCGTCGTGAACGGCACCGCCTACAAGGGCAAGAACATCGTCCTGGCCACCGGCTCCTACTCGCGTTCCCTCCCGGGCCTGGAAATCGGCGGCCGCGTCATCACCTCCGACGAGGCGCTGACCCTGAACTACATCCCCAAGAGCGCCATCGTGCTGGGCGGCGGCGTGATCGGCGTCGAGTTCGCTTCCGTATGGAAGTCCTTCGGCGTGGACGTCACGATCGTTGAAGGCCTGCCCTCCCTGGTGCCGAACGAGGACGCGGCGATCGTCAAGACCCTCGAGCGCGCCTTCAAGAAGCGCGGCATCAAGTTCAGCACCGGCGTCTTCTTCCAGGGCGTGGAGCAGGACGAGAACGGGGTCAAGGTCACCCTCGTGGACGGCCAGACCTTCGAAGCGGAACTGCTGCTCGTCGCCGTCGGCCGCGGCCCGGTCACCGCGAACCTCGGCTACGAAGAGGCGGGCGTTACCATCGACCGCGGCTTCGTAATCACCAACGAACGCCTGCACACCGGCGTCGGCAACATCTACGCGGTCGGCGACATCGTTCCCGGTGTCCAGCTCGCACACCGCGGCTACCAGCAGGGCATCTTCGTCGCCGAGGAAATCGCCGGCCTGAACCCGGTGGTGGTCGAGGACATCAACATCCCCAAGGTGACCTTCTGCGAACCGGAAATCGCCACTGTCGGTTACACCGAAAAGGGTGCCAAGGAGAAGTTCGGCGAGGACCAGGTCCAGACCCAGGAATACAACCTGGCCGGCAACGGCAAGAGCTCCATCCTGGGCACCGGCGGCATCGTCAAGGTAGTCCGCCAGAAGGACGGCCCCGTCGTCGGCATCCACATGATCGGTTCCCGCATGGGCGAGCAGATCGGCGAAGCCCAGCTGATCGTCAACTGGGAGGCCTACCCGGAGGACGTGGCCCAGTTCATCCACGCGCACCCCACCCAGAACGAAACCCTCGGCGAAGCGAACCTGGCCCTCGCCGGCAAGCCGCTCCACGGCTAGCAGCCACCAGACAGCCGCCCTGCGCCGGCATGAACTGCCGGCGCAGGGCAACCAGGCAACACCCATCCGCACAAAAAACAATAAGGAGAACGGGGACGACATGTCTGAATCCGTTAACTTGCCCGCCCTTGGTGAAAGCGTCACCGAAGGCACCGTCACCCGCTGGCTCAAGCAGGTTGGTGACCGCGTGGAAGTCGACGAGCCCTTGCTCGAGGTCTCCACCGACAAGGTAGACACCGAAATCCCTTCTCCGATCGCAGGCATCATCGAGGAAATCCTCGTCGCTGAGGACGAGACCGCAGAGGTCGGCGCTCCCCTGGTCCGTATCGGCAACGGCGCCGCTCCGGCCGCCGAAGCACCTGCCGCTCCTGCTCCCGCAGCCGAGGAAGCCCCCGCCCCGGCCGCCGAAGCTCCCGCCGCCGCGCCGGCCGCAGCACCTGCAGCAGAAGCTCCTGCCGCCGCCCCGGCCGCCGAAGGCCACGAAGTCACCCTCCCGGCACTTGGCGAAAGCGTCACCGAAGGCACCGTCACCCGCTGGCTGAAGGCCGTCGGCGACACCATCGAGGTCGACGAGCCGCTGCTCGAGGTCTCCACCGACAAGGTCGACACCGAGATCCCCTCCCCGGTCGCAGGCACCCTGCTGGAGATCCGGGTCAACGAAGACGAAACCGCCGAGGTCGGATCGGTCCTGGCCGTCGTCGGTTCCGGCGCCCCGGCCGCAGCACCTGCTGCTCCGGCACCTGCTGCCGCGCCCGCCGCTGCACCCGCCGCTCCGGCACCTGCTGCTCCGGCACCTGCTGCCGCGCCCGCCGCTGCACCCGCCGCTCCGGCACCTGCTGCTCCGGCACCCGCAGCCGCCGCTGCACCCGCCGCTCCGGCACCCGCAGCCCCCGCTCCGGCACCTGCCGCGGCGCCGTCGTCGGAATCCTCCTCCTACGTGACCCCGCTGGTGCGCAAGCTCGCCAACCAGAACGGCGTGGACATCGCCACCGTGACCGGCACCGGTGTCGGTGGCCGGATCCGCAAGCAGGACGTCCTGGCCGCTGCTGAGGCGCAGAAGGCCGCAGCCCCCGCTGCCGCCCCGGCCGCCGCAGCCGCTGCACCGAAGGCCGCAGCTCCGGTCGTGGCTTCCACGCTGCGCGGCACCACGGAGAAGGCTCCGCGCATCCGCCAGGTGATCGCCCGCCGTATGCGTGAGTCCCTTGAGACCTCCACCCAGCTGACCCAGGTGCACGAGGTCGACATGACCAAGATCGCCAAGCTGCGCCTCAAGGCCAAGAACTCCTTCCAGGCCCAGAACGGCGTGAAGCTGACCTTCCTGCCTTTCATTGCCAAGGCCGTTGCCGAAGCGCTGAAGCAGCACCCCAAGCTGAACGCCGAATACAACGAGGAAACCCAGCAGATCACCTACCACAACGCCGAGCACCTGGCGATTGCGGTGGACACCGACAAGGGCCTGCTGGTTCCGGTCATCTCCGACGCCGGCAACCTGAACCTCGCGGGCCTGGCAGGCAAGATCGCCGACGTCGCCAGCCGCACCCGCGACGGCAAGATCGGCCCGGACGAGCTCTCCGGCGGCACCTTCAGCATCACCAACATCGGCTCGGTGGGCGCTCTCTTCGACACCCCGATCATCAACCAGCCGCAGGTCGGCATCCTCGGCACCGGCGCCATCGTCAAGCGCGCCGTAGTGGTTGCCGATGAGAACGGCGACGACTCGATCGCCATCCGCTCCATGATGTACCTGTCGCTGACCTACGATCACCGCCTGGTGGACGGCGCGGACGCAGGCCGCTTCCTGCAGACCCTCAAGGCCCGCCTTGAGGAAGGTGCCTTCGAGGCTGACCTGGGCCTCTAGGCTTCCAGCCGCCGCGGACGGCAGTCCGGAAACGACGACGGGGCGGGCTCCAGTGGGAAACCACCGGAGCCCGCCCCGCTTTTCTGTTCCCGGTTCGGGGCTTTTCTGTTCCCGGTTCGGGGCTTTTCTCTTCCCAATTGGGGCCGTGGCTTTGCTACGGGACGTAGAAACTGCTCGCTAAGCTGTAGCCATGAGTATTCTCTTCAGCATTC
Source organism: Arthrobacter sp. TE26545 (assembly GCF_056279005.1). The sequence continues at coordinate 1,551,554 of NZ_JBWBQM010000001.1, read as the reverse complement.
TGGTCTTCCTGCACATCGTCGGCGCGGCCATGATTGTGGGCTACTGGATCGCCACCATCAAGGAACCGACCGTCCACCCGCGCCAGCGCGACGGTGCGTTCCTCCAGTTGCTCACCGGCATCGCGATGATGGGCCTGATAACTGTTCCTGAGCTGAACATGCATCCCAACTACTTCAAGCTGGGGATCAAGTTCGCAATCGCCGTCGCTGTTGCCGTGCTGGCCGTCATCGGTTCACGCAAGGTCAAGAAGGGCGAGCCGGTCTCCACCGGCCTGGCCCATGGCGTGGGCGGGCTGGCGTTGATCAACATCGCCATCGCCACCATCTGGAACTGACTCCCGGAGCCTGTGAAGGCCACCCTGCCATGGCAGGGTGGCCTTCCACGTTTAACACTGGAAGAGGAGGCGCCGTCAGTCCGCCGCGATGCAGAACTCGTTGCCTTCCGGGTCCTGCATAACGGCCCAGTGGAAGTCGCCGATGTTGTGTCCTTCCACGAACCGCGCCCCCAGGGACTCCGCCCGGCGCCGGAGGACGGCGGGTTCGGGGTGGTGCAGGTCCAGGTGCAGCCGGCGCCTTCCCTCAGCCGGGGCCGGCACCTGCTGGAACGCAAGCTGCGGCGCCCCGGGGGTTGCCGCTTCCAGCCAGATGAACTCCGCGTGGCGGGCGGCCACGGGCAGATCAAGCAGTTCGGACCAGAATGCCGACAGCCGCCCGGCGTCCACCGCGTTGATCATGATCGATGCGATCCGCGGGCGGAGGGAGGCTGACGGGGACGCTTCGGAGAGGTTTTCCATGGGGCACAGTCTAGGGAACCGGGGTCACATTCCACCCGCAGCGGACACGCCGTGCAGGCCGGGGACAGAATCCATAGGATTGAGCGTAGTGGCCTCCGGCACCGTCGGAGGCCGATTCGCGACAACGCTGAGGAGTGGACATGGCAGCAACACGCACCGCACACACCGTTTGGAACGGCAACCTGATCGAAGGCTCCGGCAACACCACTCTGGACAGCTCGGGCCTGGGCACCTACGAGGTCACCTGGAAGGCACGCACCGAGCAGTCCGGCGGCAAGACCAGCCCGGAAGAACTCATCGCAGCCGCGCACTCCGCCTGCTTCTCGATGGCCTTCAGCAACGCGCTGGCCCAAGCCGGCTACACTCCGGAAGAGGTCCGGACGAAGGCTGACGTCACCTTCGTCCCCGGCACCGGCATCACCGGAAGCCACCTCACCATGAGCGCCACGGTCCCCGGCATCACGGAAGAGGACTTCCAGAAGATCGCCGGCGAAGCCAAGACGGGCTGCCCGGTCTCCGGCGCGCTGGCAAGCATCGACATCACGCTGGACGCCACGCTCTCCGCCTAGGCAGAGCCGCACAGCACTGAGGCCCTGGCCCTCCGGAAGGAGGGCCAGGGCCTCAGTCGTCCGCAGTTCCGCTACGGCCGCGGCGGCAGCGGTTCCGGACGCAGGGTGCGGTAACCCTCGCGCAGCGGAGGACGGTCGGTGGGAAGCTCCTGGATCATTTCCTTGAGCGCGCCGATGCCGTATTCCAGCTGCGGGTCGGTCCCGGCCGCGTAAGCGTGCGGCGGGAAGAGGACCTCGATGTCGGGTTCGACGCCGAAATTCTCCACGCTCCAGGCGACCCCGTCGCCGAACCAGGTGGCGTAGCGCGGCTGGGTGACTCCGGTGCCGTCGGCCAGCGTGAAGCGGTTGTCGATGCCGACCACGCCGCCCCAGGTGCGGGTGCCGATCACCGGGCCGATCCCCCGGAGCTTCGAGACCTGGGTGATGATGTCGCCGTCGGAACCTGCGAACTCATCGGCCAGGATGACCACCGGGCCACGCGGTGCGTGGTGCGGGTACGTGCGCGGCCGTTCGCCGCGCGGCATGCTCCAGCCGGTCACCTTGCGGCCGATCAGCTCCGCGACGAGCTGGGAAGTGTGGCCACCACGGTTCCGGCGGACGTCGACGATGAGGCCGTCCAGCGCTGTTTCGGTGTCCAGGTCCCGGTGCAGCTGGGCCCAGCCGTTGGCCATCATGTCCGGCACGTGCAGGTATCCGAAGGTGCCGTTGGAGGCCTCGCGGACCGTGCGGCGGTTGCCGTGCACCCATTCCTGGTAGCGGAGCCGCTCCTCATCCTTCAGCGGAACGACGGCGATCCGCCGCTGCAGCCCGGCCGCGGCGCCGTGGCCGGGGCCGTTGCGCAGGGTCAGTTCCACGGCCCGCCCGGCGGCGCCGAGCAATTGCTTCGCCGGGGTCACCTCGGCGGAGAGCGCGACGCCGTCAACCGCCAGCAGGATGTCGCCCTCCTTCGCGTCGGCTCCGGGACGCTTCAGCGGCGGGTTCGCCAGCGGGTCGGAGGAGTCGCCGGACAGGATCCGGGTGATCTCCCAGCCGCCGTCGCGGTACTCGAGATCGGCACCGAGCCGGCCCTGGCCGTTACTGCCGGGCTCGGTCACGGCTGCGGGACGCACGTAGGCGTGTGAGGTGCCCAGTTCGCCGTGCAGTTCCCACAGCAGGTCCACGAGATCGTCGTGCGAGCCGAGGCGCTCCACCAGGGGCCGGTACCGCCGGTGCACGGCTTCCCAGTCCTGCCCGGCCATGTCCTCGGTCCAGAAGAAGTCCCGCTGCAGCCGCCACGCCTCGTCGAAAGCCTGGCCCCATACAGCGAGCGGCTCCAAAAGCACGCGGATGCGCTGCAGGTCCACCTTCACCAGCTCACCGGATTCCTCGTCGGCCTTGGCCGTGGCCGGGGCCGCGCTGAGCTGTTTTTCGTGGACGAAGACGATCCTCTTGCCGTCGGCTGACAGCCGGTAGCGCGTCAGGGCCGGCACCAAGGTGCTCTGTTTCTGCTTGCCCAGTTCGTAGCGGACCAGGGACGGCGCCGGCGCCTTGTCCTGGAGGCTGCCGCGCCCGTCACCGGTGACGCCGGAAAGGGGCGTGTCGAGCCAAAGGAGGGCGCCGTCGGGGGCGGAAAGACGGGAGTAGTTGCCCTGCGCCACGGGCACGCCGATCACCCGAAACGCCAGCCCGTCGACGTCGACCCGGACCTCGGGGACAGCCGTCGCCGAAGCCGCCGGTTCCGCGCCCCCGGGGCCGACGTCGTCCGTTCCGGCGCTGCCGCCATCCAGCGGCTCGAATTCCAGCAGCTCGATGGCGGGGCCGAAGGGCGACGGCGTATCCGCGGCGAGGGCCAGCAGATACGGCTTGATGGGGCTCGGGAAGGAAAGGTCGAAGGCATGCCCGTCGTAGACGGGGTCGAAGCTGCGGTTGGACAGGAAGGCGAGGAACTTGCCGTCCGGCGTGAACACCGGCGACTCGTCGCAAAAGCGTCCGTCCGTGATGTCGATGATCCCGCTGCTGCCGTCCGCCTTGGCCATGCGGAGCTTGCTGCGCGAGCCGAAGGACGTGACGGGTTCGGACCAGGCAAGCCATTGCGAATCCGGGGACCACGCCAGGGCATCGATGGTGCCGTCCCCGATGGTCACCAGCGGTTCCAGGGATCCGTCGCGGGTGTCGGCCAGGAAGACATCACCGAACGCCGTTCCGACGGCGAGCCAACGGCCGTCCGGGCTCGCCTCGAGCGCGCAAGGCCGGGCGGGACGCGGAAAATCGATGCGGCGGACCGTCCCGGACGTCTCCGGGGCCGCATCCGCTGCGGAGGTGCCGCCGTCGCCGCTTGTTCCAGGCTCGTGCCCGGCCGCGCCGTCGTGCGCCCCGCCGTCGTCATGAACTGCGGCCCCCGCACCGTCGGCCGCGACGGGACCCCCGGTGACCGCTGCCGCCGACACCGGCCGCGGCAGCGCGTCGGGCTGCGGCAGTTCGTCCGGCTGCGTGGCGGGAGCCCCGGCGGCCGTATCCGGCTGCTTTCCGGCCGGCACTTCAAGCGGAGCGGCAATGTCCTTGATGTAGATGGCCTCGACGCCGCCGTGGTCCGCCACGTAGGCGATTTTTCCGCCGGCGAGCGGGCGGGGAAGCCTAGCGCGCACGCCCGGGGTGGCTTCGATGACCCGGGAGGGGCCGTCCTTGTGCCGGAGCCAGTGGATGGTGCCGTGGCTTTCCACGGCACTGGCGGTGCCGGCAGCGTTGGGGAAGACCTCGCCCAGGTGGGCGCCGACCTTCAACGGAGCCGGGCGGCGGTTTTGTGAGGCCGACCCCAGCGTGATGTCCAGCTTCACCGCCGCGGCGTCCTCCGCGAGTCCTGACAGCACCCACAGTTCACCGGCGGATTCGAACACCACGCGTGTGCCGTCCGTTGCGGCGTGGCGCACGTAGAAGTCCTCGTGGTCGGTGTGCCGGCGCAGTCCGCTGCCGTCCGGGAGCACCGAATACAGGTTCCCGTGGCCCTCGTGGTCCGAAAGAAAGGCGATGCGCCCGTCGATCCACATGGGGTCCGTCAGGTTGCCGTCGAGTTCCGGCACCAGCCGTTCGAATTCGCCGTTGCCATCGCGGTCTATCCACAGCTTCCCTGCGGTTCCGCCGCGGTACCGTTTCCACCAAGCGGGCTCCCTGGACAGCACACTGGCGAGGACCACCGGACGTTCATCCCCCACTTCGGGGCCGAAGGCCACGGATTCGACCGGGCCGTACGGGAGCTCGATGGCGGAGCCGCCGTCCAGCGGCAGGGCGTAGGCGTAGCTGTGGCGGTTTTCGGACTGCCGGTACGAGCTGGTGGCCAGCACTTCGCCCGCCGGGGTGAACCCCCTGACCCGGGTGCTGCTGTGCCCGAAGTATGTCAGCTGGGTGTACGCGCCGCCGTCGACGTCGGCAGCGACCACCTCGGGGGCGGTTCCGACGATCGTGGTCCAGACAAGCCGTTTTCCGTCCGGCGAGAAGCGGGGGCTGCGGGCCGGCAGCTGCTGGGCCGAAACCCGCCAGGCACGTCCGCCGTCGAGCGGGGCGATCCAGACGTCGTCCTCGGCCACGAAGGTGACGAGATCGCCGTGCAGATGCGGAAAACGGAAGTAACTGGAAGACGTCATCGTTCGATCATAGCCAAACGGTCATTCCCCTTCCGGAAGGCGTCTTGTGCCGGAAAACCGCGTGCCGTGATGTGATGAGGACATGCGAATCGTCATTTCCGGAGCATCGGGTTTGATCGGGACTGCGCTGGCGGAAAGCCTTCGCAACAAGGGACACGAAGTGGTCCGCCTCGTCCGGCGTCCGGCGCCCGCTCCCGACGAATGGTCCTGGGACCCGGCGGCCGGGGTTTTGGACGGGAAGGTGCTCGACGGCGCCGGCGCCGTGGTCAACCTTTCGGGCGCTGGAATCGGCGACCGCCGCTGGAGCAAGGCGCGGTTGCGGGAGCTCGCGGCCTCGCGCCTGAAGACGACGGAAACCCTGACGGCGGCGATGTCCCGGGTGCAGGATCCTCCGCCGGTCTTCCTGAGCCAGTCGGCCTCGGGGTACTACGGCTCGCGCACCGGCGTGCTCCGCGAAGACGCCGGCCCCGGTTCCGGCGTGCTGTCCAGGCTGTGCGTCGAATGGGAGGCTGCCGCGCACGCGGCGCCGTCCGGTGTCAGGGTGGTCACGCCGCGGACCGGGGTGGTGCTCAGCCCGAAGGGAGGTGCACTTGGCCCCATGCTCCCCCTGTTGCGCCTTGGCCTCGGCGGTTCCTTCGGCAACGGGCGGCAGTTCTGGCCGTGGATCACCCTGCCCGACGAAGTTGCCGCCTTTGAATTCCTGCTCGGATCCGGCCTCGAAGGGCCGGTGAATGTCTGCGCGCCGGAAAGCGCGGACGTCAACGCCTTGGTGGCCGCCCTTGCCCGCGCAGTGCACCGGCCCGCGTTCTTGAGGGTGCCCGCCCCGGCGCTGCGCCTGGTGCTCGGCCGCCTCGCGGATGAACTGGTCCTGGCAAGCCAGCGCATGGAACCGGCACGGCTGCTCGACGCCGGTTTCGAATGGCAGCACCCGGCGCTCTCGGACGCTGCGGCATGGCTGGCAGCGGAGATCCACTGACCTTGGAAGAACAGCCGAGGCTTAGGGGTCTTTTCAAGGGCCTCCGGCGAGGATGTCCGCGATCCGCCACCCGCCGTCGACCTTAGAGAGCATCAGCCGCAGCTGCTGCGGCGGCGCCGCCTCCCGTGGACGGACCAGTTTCCCTGACGCATCGCGTTCCTCGAAGCGGGAAGTTTCGACGACGGCGGTAACCGCCGCCCCTCCGTTCCCGGCGAGGCTGGAAACGCGGATGTCTTTCAGGGTGGTCGTGAACCCTGCCAGCACGACCCCTGCCTTTTCCATCTGCGCCCCGATCTTTGAGTCGGCGGCGGCTGCCGGCGAGCCGGCTGCATTGACTTCCGCAAGGAGCTCCAGCCGTCCCGTGCGCAGGGCGGAATCACGGAGGGCGGACAAGCCCTTGATGGCTTCTTCGGGCCGCCCGGAACGCAACTGGGCACGGACCGTTTCGCTGAGGCCGTCACTCACGCGTTCTCCTCGCCCGGTGGCAGGCACACCGCCAGGGTCCGGGATGCCCGCGGGGCCCGGCGCGCTGCTGCCCTGGGCTTCCGTACCGGGCTTCGACGGCGCCGCGGACCACCAGATGCCTCCCGCAAGCAGGAGTGCCACGGCCAGCGCGCCGGCGGCCCCGACCAGGGCCCTCCTCCGGGGTCCTGCCGAGGGCCGTGGCCTGGCCCCTGCAGTGGAAGGCCTGCCGGGAAGCCCGAACAGACGGCGCCCCGCGCCACGCGCCGGCCGCCTGGTCCGGACGCCCTTGCCTGAAGCCGGCCGGCGCCGGGTCAGCAGCTCCGGAACGACGCTGCTGTCCACCGCATCGGAGAGATCCACGGGAGCTGCCGCGGCGCTGCGGTAAACGGCGGCACCGAAGGCCATCGCCGGCGGCCGGGCGGCAGGGTCTTCCTGGAGTCCTGCTTCGATCGCAGCGGCCAAAGCCGCGGGCACCTCCGGCACGAGCAGGGTGAGCGGCGGCCGCCGCGATGAACGTTCGGGAGGCGCCCCGGTGAGGCAGTACCAGGCAAGGGCCGCCAGCGAATAGCAGTCCCGTTCAGGTCGGAGGACGCCGGAATCGCCGCCCGCCGCGGGATCGCTGAATCCCGGCGTCCCCTGGACCGGTGCCGCCCCGGGGTCGCCGAGCATCCGCGCGATGCCCAGGTCAGACAGGAGCGGCTTGCCATGCGCGCTGAACAGGACGTTGCCCGGAGACACATCGGAATGAACGACGCCTTCCTGGTGGAGGAACGCCAGGAGCCGCGCCAGTGGGGTGACGACGGTGACCGTCTCGCCCACACTGAGCCTTGTCCTCGCGCTGACCAGGCGTCCCAGGGAGCCCCCGGCGGCATAGTCCATCACCAGTCCCGGCAGGCCGTCGAAGCCACCGCCGAGCCGGAGGACGCCATGCAAGCCCAGCAGGTGTTCATGCTGCAACCGGGAGAGGATCCTGACTTCCCGCTGCAGGCCCGCCATGGACTGCGGGTCGGACAGCGGAGATGGTGCACCGGTGAAGCACTTGACCGCGACCTGGCCGCCGTCTCCCTTTGCGGTGGCCAGCCAGACCGAGGCGCTGGAGCCGCGCCCCAGCTCACGGACCGCCTCGTGGCCGGGAATCAACGGGGCATCGGGAATTTCCATGGTTCAAGGATTACCGGAAACCCGGAAATCCCGCAGAAGTTATCCACAGGCAGCCAAATCACCGGTGATGACTGAGAGCTTGGCCACAAAATCATGGCCTGGCACGGACGGGGTCTAAGCTTGAACGCATGACTCTAGAGTTTTCACAACTGGGTCTTGCCCCGGATTTCGTAGATTACTTGCACGGCTGGGACGTGCAGCGCGAAATCCACAACAAGGTTGTTGCCGGCGAGGGACCCAATACCGTCTTGCTCCTGGAGCACGCCGCCGTCTACACGGCAGGCAAGCTGACGGAAGACCACGAGCGCCCCTTCGACGGAACCCCTGTTGTTCCTGTCGACCGTGGCGGCAAACTCACCTGGCACGGTCCGGGACAGTTGATCGCCTATCCGATCATCAAGCTGAAGAACCGTGCCGGCATCCGCGACTACGTTGAACGTCTGGAAGCCACCATGATCGCCGTCATTGAGGATTACGGCATCCGGGCCGAACGCATCAAGGGCCGGGCCGGGGTCTGGATCAAGGCCGACGAAAAAGGCCCGGACCGGAAGATCGCCGCGATTGGCATCCGCGTGCTTGACGGCGTGACCATGCACGGCGTCGCCATCAACTGCAGCAATGACCTCGCTCCCTATGCGCAGATCATCGCCTGCGGCATCACAGACGCCGGGGTCACCACCATGTCCCTGGAGACGGGCCGCACCATCAACCCGGCGGACATCGTCGAACGCTTCGTGGAAGAATTCCGCAAGCACGAAGAAGCACTCGTCCTCAGCCCCGAAGGAGCTATCCAGTGACCCTGGCACCTGAAGGCCGTAAGTTGCTGCGTGTTGAGCAGCGCAACAAAGCGGTACCGGTCGAACGCAAGCCCGAGTGGATCAAGGCCAAGGTCCAGATGGGGCCCGAGTTCGTGGGCCTGAAGAACCTCGTGAAGCAGGAAGGCCTGCACACCGTCTGCGAGGAAGCCGGCTGCCCGAACATCTTCGAGTGCTGGGAAGACCGGGAAGCGACCTTCCTGATCGGCGGCTCCGAATGCACGCGCCGCTGCGATTTCTGCCAGATCGACACCGGCAAGCCCTCCCCCCTGGACCGGCTCGAACCCACCAAGGTCGCCCGCTCCGTCCAGTCCATGAACCTGCGCTACGCCACCGTGACCGGCGTGGCCCGCGACGACCTGGCGGACGAGGGCGTCTGGCTCTACGCCGAAACCGTGCGCAAGATCCACGAACTGAACCCCGGCACCGGCGTCGAGCTCCTCATCCCGGACTTCTCCGGCAACCCCGAGCACATCGCCGCGATCTGCGACTCGGCCCCTGAGGTGTTCGCGCACAACGTCGAAACCGTGCCCCGGATCTTCAAGCGCATCCGCCCCGCGTTCCGCTACGAACGCTCCCTGGACGTCATCACCCAGGGCCGCAACCACGGCATGGTCACCAAGTCCAACCTCATCCTGGGCATGGGCGAAACCCGCGCCGAGATCTCCGAGGCCCTGAAGGACCTGCACGAGGCCGGCTGCGACCTGGTCACCATCACCCAGTACCTGCGCCCCTCCGAACGGCACCTGCCCGTGGACCGCTGGGTCAAGCCCCAGGAATTCGTGGACCTGGCCGACGAAGCCGAAGAGATCGGCTTCCTGGGCGTCATGTCCGGACCCCTGGTCCGCTCCTCCTACCGGGCCGGCCGGCTCTGGGCCACCGCGATGCGCAAGAAAGGCCGCGACATCCCCGACCACCTGGCCCACATCGCCGAAGGCATCCAGGACTCCGGCACCACCCGCCAGGAAGCCCGCACCCTCCTCACCCACGGCGCGTAACATCCATCAAGCCACGGGGACCGGACGCCTTTCAACAGGCGTCCGGTCCTTTGTCATCACGTAGAATTAAAGGCACTATGGCGAAATCCCCTGATTCCAGCAAGCAGACCCCCTCGGCCGCCGACGCCCCGAAGCGCGGGCTGTTCTCCCGCAAGCCCAAAGAAGCCAAGGCCAAGAAGCCGAGCCAGCTCAAGCAAATCGCCGAGGTCTTCAAGATGACCCGCCGGAGCGACCCGCAGGTCGTCTGGTTGATGGTGCTGGCTTTCGTGGGCGTCATCGCCGTCAGCCTGCTTATCGGTTTCCTTCTCCAGAACCCGATCACTGGCCTGATCATCGGCATTCCGCTGGGCCTGCTGGCCGCCGTCTTCATCCTGTCCCGCCGCGCCGAGCGGGCTGCCTTCGCGCAGATCGAAAACCAGCCGGGCGCTTCCGGCGCCGCCCTCGGAACCCTGCGCCGCGGCTGGATCACCGAAGAGCAGCCGGTCGCCGTCAACCCGCGCACGCAGGATGCCGTCTTCCGCGCCATCGGCCGTCCCGGCGTCGTCCTCGTCAGTGAAGGCCCGTCGCACCGGGCCAAGCCGCTACTGGACGCAGAACGCAAGAAGCTCTCCCGCATCCTGCCGAACGTCACCATCCACGTGATCGAAAGTGGCCGGGGCGAAGGCCAGGTTCCCATCAGCCAGATCGCCAAGACCATGAACAAGCTCAAGAACGAGCTCACCAAGGTTGAGGTCAACGCGGTCAGCAAGCGCATCTCATCCCTGGGCAGCAACCGCCTGCCGATCCCGAAGGGCATTGATCCGTACAAGGCACGTCCCCAGCGTGGGCGCTGATTTCCTGCGAATACAAAAAACCGCCTCCATCTTTTTGGGGGCGGTTCTTTTGTATTCGGCAGAGACGGCCGCTACATCCTGATAAGGATCGTGTTCATGGCTTTGTCGTGGAGGCCACGCTGGTCCGGGTCGAAAATGACGGCGGGAATCACCAGGCAAAGAAGCAACGTCCGCACCAGGGCGGCCAGCGGGCCGGCCGGGCCGCCGCTCAACTTCACCACGTGGATGCCTGCGATGCGGTGCCCGATGCTGTAGCCGAGAGTGCCGATCAGCAGGATTTGCTCGACCGCGAAGACTGCAAGCGTGGCCCACTGGTTACCGGCAAACGCGAAATTGCTGATCAGGAGCGCCAGGCCCCAGTCGATGCAGATGCCAAGGATACGCCGGCCGGCGCGTGCCATGGACCCCGGGCCGGACTCGGGAAGGCCCAGCCGTGCGCCCGGGTACTTTGAAATGCCGGACGTATCCGGGCCGGTGAGCCATGAGCCGAGATCTTTACGGGAAACCACCCAACAAGCTTAACGGTATTACCGGCGGAGGGCGGCCACATGCCGGCCACCGCTGCCCCGCCTTCAGGCACGGCGCCGCGCCGCGTTGCGGACAACGTGGACCCCGGCCCCTCCGGCAAGTAGCGTTTACACAGGAGGCGGTTCTGTAACCTGCCTGAAACAAAGCTGATACTCCCGGGAAATCCCTTTTCCCTAAGGTTGTATGAGTTGCTAGCCACCGCACCGGGGGCACTTTTGTGTGCGCCGCCGGCTTCGGTTTTCGCTGGATCAGACGGCAAATGCCCGTTACCTGTTATGCGTTAGGAGCATAGATGTTCAAGACTGCGGAAGAAGTTCTCCAGTTCATCAAGGAAGAAGACGTCAAGTTCGTCGATATCCGCTTCACCGACCTGCCCGGCGTCCAGCAGCACTTCAACGTGCCGGCCAAGAGCGTTGACCTGGACTTCTTCGTACACGGCCAGCTGTTCGATGGCTCCTCCATCCGCGGCTTCCAGGGCATCGCAGAGTCGGACATGCAGCTGATCCCCGACGTGACTTCCGCGTTCATCGACACCTTCCGCATCGAGAAGACCCTGGCGCTGAACTTCTCCATCGTGAACCCGCGCACCGGTGACCCCTACCACCGCGACCCGCGCGGCGTTGCCGAGAAGGCAGAAGCCTACCTCGCATCGACCGGCATCGCCGACACCGCGTTCTTCGCTCCCGAGGCCGAGTTCTTCGTCTTCGACAACATCCAGTACCAGTCCTCCCCGCAGGGCAGCTTCTACAAGATCGACTCCGAGGAAGCCCACTGGAACACCGGCCGCGAAGAAGAGGGCGGCAATCTCGGCTACAAGACCCCGGTCAAGGGCGGCTACTTCCCCGTCTCCCCCACCGACAAGCAGGCCGACCTGCGTGACGCCATGTGCGTCGAGCTGGACAAGGCCGGCCTCGAGGTCGAGCGCTCCCACCACGAAGTCGGTTCCGCCGGCCAGGCCGAAATCAACTACAAGTTCACCACGCTGACCGCGGCTGCCGATGACCTGCAGAAGTTCAAGTACGTCATCAAGAACACCGCCGACGCCTGGGGCAAGTCCGTCACCTTCATGCCGAAGCCGGTCTTCGGCGACAACGGTTCGGGCATGCACTGCCACCAGTCCCTGTGGAACAACGGCGAACCGCTGTTCTATGACGAGAAGGGCTACGCCGGCCTCTCCGACACCGCACGCTGGTACATCGGCGGCCTGCTGAAGCACTCTTCCGCTGTCCTGGCCTTCACCAACCCGACGGTGAACTCCTACCGCCGCCTGGTCAAGGGCTTCGAAGCTCCGGTCAACATGGTCTACTCGCAGGGCAACCGCTCCGCCGGTATCCGCATCCCGATCACTGGCTCCAACCCGAAGGCCAAGCGCATCGAGTTCCGCGCTCCGGACCCCTCCTCCAACCCGTACCTGGCCTTCGCTGCCCAGCTGATGGCCGGCATCGACGGCATCCGCAACCGCATCGAACCCCCGGCACCGATCGACAAGGACCTCTACGAGCTCCCCGCCGAAGAGGCCAAGGACATCCCGAAGGCTCCGGGCTCCCTCGAGGAAGCCCTGGAAGCCCTGCGTGAGGACAACGAGTTCCTGCAGGCCGGTGGCGTCTTCACCCAGGACCTGATCGACACCTGGATCGAGTACAAGTACGAGAACGAGATCAAGCCGCTGGCGCTGCGCCCGAACCCGTACGAGTTCGAGCTCTACTACGGCGTCTAGTCGGACCAGCAAGGGCCGGTCGCAGCTTCCAGGCTGCGGCCGGCCTTTTGCGTTCCGGAAGCCGCGGCGCGGCTACTGTTTCCCGTACTTCTTGTGTACGGCCTGCTTGCTGACGCCGAGGCACACGGCGATCGCTTCCCAGGACAAGCCGGATTGGCGGGCGGCGCGTACCAACTGGGCTTCGGTCCTACCTACTTCCTTCTGCAGTTCCGCCACGGCATAGAGGGCCTCCGCGGGTCCCATGCCATCCATTGATCCAACCAGGGTCTTCATACGGTCTACCTCCATGGAGTCAACCATAGTTGACGGCCAAGCTGGCGTCAACAAACGTTGACGCCGGCTCCGGCGTCGTTCACTCCACCGAGCCCGCACCTTTCGTCCTGCCATGTTTCCCGGTTGAATGGAGCCACGGCATTTCGACCGAACTACTTTTTGGGGGAAGCAATGAAGAAGAAATGGACGATCCTGCTGGTACTGTCGGGCCTCGCGTTCGCCGCTTGCGCTTTGATCCTGCCCCGGCCGCTCGCGGCGGTTGCGGGCGGAGAGGCCGACGCCGGGACAACCGTGCTGTTCGTCCTCGGCCTTGTCCTGCTGGCAGACTCCCTCGGGCTGCTCGCCGTCGGACTCCGCCTGCGTTCCCGCGACCTCAACACGCCCCGCAGCTACGGCAACCGCGAGGCGATGGGCCCGGACGAGGACAGGAAGCCCAACCCTTACGAACTGCCCACGGCCTTGAACCAGACCCAGATGGGCCACCACACCGGGCAATAGGCCCCGACTGCCAGGGCTCCGCGTTGCGGCCCGCGTGCGAGGCGGTCACATTTTCCCGGACCCGGCTCCCGTCCTGTTACCGTGGCGGCATGGCCGAACTCAGTCCCGAAAGCCGCGAATACTTCCGCACCCTCCCCCGCCGGCGCGTAGCCGCGGGGCTCGTCATCCGTGACCATGGAGGCAGGGTCCTGGCGGTGAAGCCGAACTACAAGGACGGCTGGCTCCTGCCTGGCGGCACGGTCGATGCCGGGGAAGCCCCCCGCGCCGCCGCGCGCCGTGAAGGCCGCGAAGAATTGGGCCTGGACATCGTCCCTGGAGCCCTCCTCATCATTGGCCACTCGGCGTTTCCGTCCCCCATCGGCGATGGCCTGAACTTCCTCTACGACGGCGGAGTCCTGTCCGGCGACGCGCGGATCGTCCTGCAGGAAGCGGAACTCACGGAATGGCGGTTTGTCGCCGAGGCGGACTTCCCCGACTATTTCGGGATCCACGGTGCATTCCACGTGGCTTCGGCCCTCACGGGGCTGCGCGAGGGCCGGGTCCTTGAACTCCAGGACCGCGAGGAAGTCATCTAGGCCCAAGGCATCGCGGGCCACTGGATGTTACTGGCCGTAGAACTCCCGCTCGAAGACGGCGCGCGTCCGCCGGCTCATCCGAAGATAGTCCTCTTCGAAGACCGCGGCCTGGCCCGGCGCGTAGCCGCACCAGCGCGCCACCGCCTCCAGGTCCCGGCGCGAGGCCGGCAACAGGTCGGAGGCACGACCGGTGCAGATCACGTTGGCCGAGCGGATCCGGCTTGCCAGGCGCCAGGTGGAGCGCAGAAGCCGGGCGTCTTCCTTCCCGATCAGCTCCAGCTCTGCGATGGCGTCCAGCGCCTGCATGGTGGACGTGGTCCGCAGTGAGGGATGCTTCCCTGCATACTGGAGCTGCAGGAGCTGGACGAGCCATTCGACGTCGCTGAGGCCACCACGGCCGAGCTTCACGTGGCGTGCGGGATCGGCACCGCGCGGCAGCCGTTCCGATTCGACGCGTGCCTTGATCCGCCGGATTTCGCGAAGCTCGGTGTCCGCAAGCGCTGCCGGGTACCGGATGGGATCCACGAGTTCGACGAAGTCGGCGGCGAGGCCGTCGTCGCCTGCCATCGGCTTGGCGCGCAGAAGCGCCTGGGCCTCCCAGATCAGGGACCAGCGGCGGTAGTACTCGGCGTAGGAGTCCAGGGAGCGCACCATCGCCCCGCTCTTGCCTTCCGGCCGCAGGTCGGCGTCGACCGCGAGGACCCGTTCGGCCATGATCGCCGGCTTCAGCGGCTGGGTCAGCAGGCTCGACACCTGGGCGACGATCGCGAGGGCCTGCTTCTGTGCTTCCTCGTCGTTGGCACCAGGCTGTGCCCGGTGGACGTACATGACGTCGGCGTCGGAGCCGTAGCCGATCTCCCGGCCTCCCTGGCGTCCCATGGCCACCACCAGCACGTGGGTCTTGAGCGGGCCGCCGTCGGAAACGATGCTCTCGGCCACATGCAGGGCCCCCAGGACCGCGGCGCGGTCCGTGTCGGCCAGGGCAGCGCCCACTTCGTCCTGGTCGAGAAGCCCGGAACTGTCGGCAATGGCAATCCGCAGGATTTCGCGGCGCCGGATAAGCCGGATGAGGCGCATCGCGCTTTCCGGATCGGCGTGGCGGGACATCTTCGACTGGATTTCCTGCCACTGCGCCTCGAAGGAGACCGGCTTGAGCTCCTTGTCGTTCCCCAGCCAAGCCACCGATTCGGGAGAGACTTCCAACAGGTCGGCGATCAGCCGGGAGTTGGAGAGCACATGGCAGAGCCGCTCGGCCGCTGCTTGCGAATCGCGCAGCATCCCCAAATACCAGTGCGTGGTGCCAAGGGCCTCGCTGACGCGGCGGAAGGCGAGCAGCCCGGCGTCGGGATCGACTCCTTCGGCGAGCCAGCCAAGCAGGATGGGCAGCAGCTGCCGCTGCAGGGCCGCCCGGCGGCTCACACCTGCGGTGAGCGCCTCGATGTGCCGCATGGCACCCCGCGGATCGCGATAGCCGAGCGCCGCCAGGCGCCCCTGTGCCGCTTCCGGGCTGAGCCGCGCGTCCTCGCTGCTGAGGCTTGCTGCAGTGTTCAGCAGCGGGCGGTAGAAGATCCGTTCGTGCAGCTCGCGGACTGAGCGTTTCGTCTTCTGCCAGGTGCCGATCAGGGCATCCGGGTGCGGGCGTTCCGAGGAAAACGGCCCGAGCACCGCCTTTGCCAGGAAACGCTGGGCGTCCTCGCTGGTGGGCATCAGGTGCGTGCGGCGCAGCTGGAAGAGCTGGATCCGGTGCTCCAGCAGCCGCAGGTAACGGTACGCGCTGTCGAAGGCAGCGGCATCCGCACGGCCGATGTAACCGCCGGCGGAGAGCGCGGCAATGGCCGACGTCGTGTCCCGGCTGCGCAGCGTCTCGTCCGATTTCCCATGGACCAGCTGCAGCAACTGGACGGTGAACTCAACGTCCCGCAGGCCGCCCGGGCCGAGCTTGATCTGGCGCTGTTCCTCTGCCGGGGCGATGTTGTCGGTGACTCGGCGACGCATCGCCTGGACGGATTCGACGAAGCCCTCACGGCCCGACGACGCCCAGACCAAAGGCTGCACGGCGTCCTCGTAGCGGGTGCCGAGTTCCCTGTCGCCGGCGATAGTGCGGGCCTTCAGGAGCGCCTGGAACTCCCAGCTGTCCGCCCAGCGGGCGTAGTAGCTCAGGTGCGATGGCAAGGTCCGCACCAGCGGCCCGGATTTGCCCTCTGGGCGCAGGTTCGCGTCGACTTCCCAGAGGCCCGGTTCCGGCGCGGTGGAGGAAATCGCCCGCGAGATGCCGCTGGCCAGTGCGGTGCCGATCGTGGCGGCGTGGGCGTCCTCAAGCCCTTGCGCTTCGATCACATAGATGACGTCGACGTCGGAGATGTAGTTGAGCTCGCGGGCGCCGCATTTGCCCATGCCGATCACTGCCAGCCGGACGGCGGCGACATCCGCCGGGTCGAAGGTGCCGGCCGCCTCGGCCCTGGACACCGCCAGGGCAGCTTCGATCGCGGCCCCGGCGAGATCCGCAAGCTCCGCACCGACGATCGGCATCGCATCCTGCGGGCTCGCGGCGCACAGGTCGCGGATGGCAAGTTCGGTCAGGCCGCGCCGGTATGCCGTGCGCAGGGCCGCATAGGCGGCGGGGCCGGTCAGGCCAGCCACCGGCCGCGGGGAAGCGGCGTCGGCGCGGACCGAGGCGAGCAGCCGTGCCCGCAGCACAGCCGGGTCCTGCGCCTGTGGTTCGGGGCTGACCCGCTCGTCGAAGACATCGAGGTGCTCAGGGTGGCGGATCAGGAACTCGCCCAGGGCCTCGGAGGCGCCGAGCAGGCGGTACAGCGGTTCGCTGCGGTCCAGCTCGGCGGCCGCAAGCTCCCGCAGGGCCGGGTGCTTCTCGATGAGCCGCACCAGGGTCTGCAGGGCCGTATCGGGGCTGGCACTCAGGTGCAGGCCCGCGAAAAGGGTCTCCTGGTCGATTCCGTCGAGTTCACGGGCGCCAAGGAAGCGCTCCCCTTTGTCAAGATCGCTGAAACCGGCTGATATGAGCCGGCGTGCCAGGCTCATGCCGCCCGCCTAGAGGATGCCGAGGTTGCGCTGAAGCTCGTACGGGGTGACCTGGAGCCGGTAGTCCTGCCATTCCGCCCGCTTGTTGCGCAGGAAGTGTTCGAAGACCTGCTCGCCGAGGATCTGGGCCACGAGCTCGGAGTCCTCCATGGCCCGGATGGCGTCGTGGAGGCTGGACGGCAGCGGAGCGTGGCCCATCGCCTTGCGTTCAGCGGAGGTCAGCGACCAGACGTCGTCCTCTGCCGCCGGCGGCAGCTCGTAGCCTTCCTCGATGCCCTTCAGGCCGGCGCCCAGGAGCACCGCATAAGCCAGGTAGGGGTTGGTGGCGGAGTCGATGCCGCGGTACTCGATGCGGGCTGACTGGCCCTTGCCGGGCTTGTAGAGCGGAACCCGGACCAGGGCCGAGCGGTTGTTGTGGCCCCAGCTCAGGTAGCTCGGAGCCTCACCGCCGCCCCACAGCCGCTTGTAGGAGTTGACGAACTGGTTGGTCACGGCCGTGAACTCCGGGGCGTGCTTGAGGATGCCCGCGATGAACTGGCGTGCCGTCCTGGAGAGCTGGAATTCCGCGCCGGCTTCGTAGAAGGCATTCGTGTCGCCCTCGAAGAGGGAAAAGTGGGTGTGCATGCCGGAACCGGGGTGGTCCGTGAACGGCTTGGGCATGAAGGTGGCGTAGGTGCCCTGCTGCAGCGCCACCTCCTTGATGACCGTGCGGAAGGTCATGATGTTGTCCGCCGTTTGCAGGGCGTCCGCGTAGCGGAGATCGATTTCGTTCTGGCCGGGTCCGCCCTCATGGTGGCTGAACTCCACGGAGATGCCCACGGATTCGAGCATGGTGACGGCGGTGCGGCGGAAGTCCTGGGCCACGCCGCCCGGAACGTGGTCGAAGTAGCCGCCTTCGTCCACAGGAACCGGCGCCCCGCCGGGACCGAGCTCGCTGGACTTCAGCAGGTAGAACTCGATTTCGGGGTGGGTGTAGCAGGTGAACCCCATGTCCGCGGCCTTCGCGAGGGTGCGCTTGAGGACATTGCGGGGGTCGGCGGCGGACGGCTCGCCGTCCGGGGTGAGGATGTCGCAGAACATCCGGGAGGTCTGTTCGGTGTCTCCGCGCCAGGGCAGGATCTGGAAGGTGGCCGGGTCCGGCTGGGCAAGCATGTCCGACTCAAAGACGCGGGCGAGGCCCTCGATCGCCGATCCGTCGAAGCCGAGGCCTTCTTCGAAGGCACCTTCCACCTCGGCGGGGGCAAGTGCCACCGATTTGAGCGATCCGACGACGTCGGTAAACCACAAGCGCACGAAGCGCACGTCGCGCTCTTCGATGGTCCGCAGTACGAACTCTTGCTGGCGGTCCATGGGGCCCCTTTTCAGATTCAATGTCCACACCGCAGGCGGAGTTTTCTCCGGTCCCGCGGCAGCTCAGCCTTCACTCTACTAAGCATTGTGCGCGATTGCCGATGTCGGGACTCCCCGTAACACAGCGTTTACAAAAGCGGGAGCGTTGTCTCGCTGGTGGCTAGCCGGACGGGGACCGCATACGCTCTTGTCCATGGCCCCGAGCAACCCTGAATCGCGCAACCACCCCGAGTCCGGCACCAACCACGAGACGACCGCACCTTACGGCTCCGGCCCGTCGGCGGCTGGCGCTCCTTCTGCCGGCACTCCTTCCGCCGGAGCGGCAGGCGCCGCGCCATCCGGCCGCGTGCGCATCCACCACCTCCAGCAGGCCAAGGCCAAGGGCGCCCGCTTCGCCATGCTGACGGCCTACGAGCAGTACACCGCCGAAATCTTCGACCAGGCCGGCATCGAGGTCCTGCTGATCGGCGACTCCGCGTCCAACAACGTCTTCGGCAACGAAAGCAGCCTTCCGGTCACAGTGGACGAACTGCTCCCCCTCTGCCGTGCCGTCGCCCGCTCCGCCAAGCGGGCCCTTATCGTGGCGGATCTGCCTTTCGGCAGCTACGAAGTGTCCGCCGAGCAGGCGGTGGCCACCGGCGTACGCTTCCTCAAGGAGGGCCTGGCCCAGGCGGTGAAGATCGAAGGCGGCGCCTATTACGCACCGACGGTCCGCGCAATGGTGCAGGCCGGCATTCCGGTGATGGCCCATATCGGTTTCACCCCGCAAAGCGAACACGCGCTTGGCGGCTACCGGGTCCAGGGCCGCGGGGACGATGCACAGCGGTTGATCGACGACGCCGTTGCACTCGTGGATGCCGGCGCCTTCAGTGTGCTGATGGAAATGGTCCCGGCGGACACAGCCGCCGCGGTCGACGCCGCGATCAAGGTGCCGACGATCGGCATCGGAGCAGGGAATGCGACCACCGGCCAGGTGCTGGTCTGGCAGGACATGGCCGGCCTCCGGGGCGGCAAGATGGCCAAGTTCGTCAAGCAGTACGCGAACCTGCGGGGCATCCTCGGTGACGCCGCCCGGACGTATGCCGAAGAAGTCCGCTCAGGCACCTTCCCCGGCCCCGAGCACTCCTTCTAGCCGGACGCGTTCTAGCCGGACGCGCCGTCAGTCTTCGTCGCCCTTCTCCCAGGCCTCGTTGCGGGCCCGGACCTTCTCAAGCGCGTGCTCGGCTTCCTCGCGGGTCTTGTACGGCCCGATCAGCTGGGTCCAGTCGGACAACGCGTCCTCCTCGACCTTGTGGGTCTGCACGTTGTACCAGTACTCCGTCACGGTGACTCCTTCCCGATGGGCGGCCGCCGCGTAACTTTTCGCGGCGGCCATGCCCGGCCGCCCGCATTGTTAGCTGCGTCTCGTCGCTCCCTTATATGATCAATCTATGCCTTCCCCCGCTTTGACTGCACCCATCGGCACGCTCACCCAAGGAACCGTCAGCCCGCAGCTGCCGGTTCCGGCGTCGATTGCACGCCCCGAGTATGTCGGCAAGCCGGCCCCGGCCAAGTTCACCGGCTCCGAAGTAAAGTCTGCGGAGACCATCGAGAAGATCCGCATCGCGGGCCGGATTGCCGCGCAGGCGATCGTGGAGGTCGGAAAGCACATCCAGCCGGGCGTCACAACGGACCAGCTGGACCGGATCGGGCACGAGTTCCTCATGGACCACAACGCGTACCCGTCCACCCTGGGCTACCGGGGCTTCCCCAAGTCGCTGTGCTCCTCGCTCAACGAGGTCATCTGCCACGGCATCCCGGACTCCACAGTGGTCCAGGACGGCGACATCCTGAACATCGACATCACCGCGTTCATCAATGGCGTGCACGGTGATACCAACTACACCTTCCTGGTGGGCGACGTCGACGAAGAGTCGCGTCTCCTGGTGGAGCGGACACAGGAGTCCCTCAACCGGGCCATCAAGGCAGTGGCACCCGGCCGCGAAATCAACGTGATCGGCAGGGCCATCGAATCCTACGCAAAGCGTTTCGGTTACGGAGTGGTCCGTGATTTCACGGGCCACGGAGTGGGCGAGGCCTTCCACACAGGCCTGATCATTCCGCACTACGATGCCGCACCGGCCTACAACACGGTCATCGAGTCCGGCATGGTCTTCACCATCGAACCCATGCTCACCCTCGGCACGGTCGAATGGGACATGTGGCCGGACAACTGGACCGTAGTGACCCGGGACCGCAAGCGCACCGCGCAGTTCGAACACACCCTGCTCGTGACCGACACCGGCGCGGAAATCCTCACGCTGCCTTGACCGGGCCGCCGGAAGTCCCGGCCGCCCCGCGCCTATTTGCCTAGTGCCCCATCTGCCGCCAACCACCTGCCTAGAACGGATATGCATTGACGAAGGATTCGAAGACCCACAAGAACGCCCCGCTGATCGGGATCGACATCGGCGGTACCGGCATCAAGGGCGGAATCGTGGACTTGAAGAAGGGCAAGCTCGTCGGTGAGCGCTTCCGGATCCCTACCCCGCAGCCGGCCACCCCGGAAGCCGTCGCCGATGTCGTGGCCCAGATCGTCGAAGAACTTTCGGACCGTCCTGAGGCTCCGGCGAAAGGCTCGCCGGTCGGTGTCACCTTCCCGGGCATCATCCAGCACGGCGTGGTCCGCTCAGCGGCGAACGTTGACAAGTCCTGGCTGGAGACCGACGTCGACAGCCTGTTCAGCGAACGCCTGGGCCGCCCGGTCGAGGTTATCAACGACGCCGACGCCGCCGGCCTCGCCGAAGCCCGCTACGGCGCCGGTGAAGGCGTGGACGGCACCGTCCTGGTCATCACCCTCGGCACCGGCATCGGCTCCGCCTTCATCTTCAACGGCCAGCTGGTCCCCAACGCTGAACTCGGCCACCTCGAGGTCGACGGATATGACGCCGAAACGAAGGCCTCCGCCGTCGCCCGCGAACGCGACGGCCTGAGCTGGGACGAGTACGGGGTCAAGCTCAACCGCTACCTGCAGCACGTCGAGTTCCTCTTCTCCCCCGAGCTCTTCATCATCGGCGGCGGAATCTCCAAGCGCTCGGACGAATACTTCCCGCACCTGGAACTGCGGACCAAGATCGTCACCGCGGAGCTGAAGAACGACGCCGGAATCGTCGGCGCCGCCCTGGAAGTCGCTTTCCACCACAAGCTCGTCAAGTAGAGGGTTGGTGCCGGTGGTGGCGGGGGCTTCCCCTCCGCCGCCACCACCGGAGTCTTTGCATGGAGTTACTGGGCGCCCTTGGCGCCGGCCTTGCTCCTGCTGTTCTTTCCGGCGACTTCGTGCCGGAGCTGGGCTTCTTCCCGCAGCAGCGCTATCGCGGATTCGAAATCTTCCAGGGATTCGAACGCCTGGTAGACACTGGCGAAGCGGAGGTAGGCAACCTGGTCCAGCTTCTGCAGCGGGCCAAGGATGGCGAGGCCTACCTGGTGGGCATCGATCTCGGCCGCACCGGATGCCCGAATGTTCTCCTCGACCTCCTGGGCGAGCATCGCAAGGTCATCCTCGGTGACGGGACGGCCCTGGCACGCCTTGCGGACGCCGTTGATGATCTTGCTCCGGCT
Source organism: Arthrobacter sp. TE26545 (assembly GCF_056279005.1). Next base: position 1,529,749 of record NZ_JBWBQM010000001.1, on the reverse strand, counting down.
GAAGGGTTCTCCGACGCCTGAGCGCTTGACCACGGACAGGCTGGTGGTTTCCACCGTGGTGAACCGGCGGCCGCATTCGGGGCACTGCCGGCGGCGGCGGATGGAGGAGCCGTCTTCGGCCATGCGGCTGTCCACCACACGGGAATCGGGGTTACGGCAAAACGGACAATACACGCCGGCCTCCCTGTTTCATCCGCAGTGGCTCCCGGCCGGATCGGGCCGGAAAAGCAATGGTGGCGGAAGCAATGCTTCCGCCACCATTTTACGTTCGCACGCAGGCTAATGACAAGCATGTAACTACTACATGTAGTGCGGCCCGCCGTATATGTAGTGCTTATGCCCCCGCGAAGCGGATTGTGACGGCGTCACCGTGGCCAGGGAGGTCCTCGGCCCCGGCCAGGCTCACAATGTGCCGGCTGACCTCTTCCAGCGCCTGCCGGTTGTAGTTGATGAGCTGAACCGCACGGAGGAAGGTGGTGACGTTGAGCCCGGAGGAGAACGCCGCAGTGCCACTGGTGGGCAGCACATGGTTGGAGCCGGCACAGTAGTCGCCGAGGCTGACGGGGCTGTAGTCACCGACGAAAATCGCCCCTGCGTTGCGGATCCGCGCGGCAACCGCCGGCGCGTCCGCCGTCATGATCTCCAGGTGCTCGGCCGCGTATGCGTCGCACACCGCGATACCCTGGTCCAGGTTGTCGACCAGCACGACGCCGGACTGCGGCCCGGAGAGGGCCGTCACCACCCGTTCGCGGTGCTTGGTCCGGGCGGCCTGGCGCTTGAGCTCGGCGTCCACGGCCGCAGCCAGGTCCGGCGAATCCGTGACAAGCACGGATGCCGCCTTCGGATCATGCTCGGCCTGGCTGATGAGGTCCGCGGCCACGAGGTCCGGACGCGCAGTGCCGTCGGCGAGGATGGCGATTTCGGTGGTGCCGGCCTCGGAGTCGATGCCCACCACGCCCTTGACGAGGCGCTTGGCCGTCGCCACGAAGATATTGCCGGGACCGGTGACGACGTCCACCGGCTCAATGGCTTCCTCACCATCCGCGCCCGGGATGCCGTACGCGAAGGCGGCTACTGCCTGGGCACCGCCGATGGCGTAGACCTCGTCGATCCCGAGCAGCGCGGCAGCGGCCAGGATGGTGGGGTGGGGCAGGCCGCCGAACTCCTTCTGCGGCGGCGACGCCAGGGCCACCGAGGGCACGCCTGCCGCCTGGGCGGGAACCACGTTCATGATCACGGACGACGGATACACTGCCAGCCCTCCTGGCACGTATAGACCGACGCGGCCAACGGGCACCCAGTTCTGGCTGACGACGGCACCGTCGCCGAGTTCGACGTCGACGTCTGCCGGACGCTGGGCGGTGGCGAACTGCCGGGCACGGCTGATGGATTCTTCCAAGGCGGAACGGACCGCGGGATCGAGGCTCTCAAGGGCTTCGGCGAGTGCCGCCGCCGGAACGCGCGGGTGGGCCTGCTCGACGCCGTCGAATGCCAGCGCGAACTCGCCCAGCGCGGCAAAACCGCGGGAACGCACAGCCGCGATGATCTCCCGTACCTTCTGTTCAGCGTCGGCCACCGTCTGATGCCGAGCCCGCGGCACGGCCGCACGCAGTTCCGCGAGCGAAAGGGCGCGGCCCCGCAGGTCGATGCTGCGGAACTCAAGGGACTCGGTAGGGGTGGCGGCTGGGTTCTCCGGAGAAATGGTCACCCGGCCATTTTAGTGTGCCTGCCCGCCGGACTGTGGTCCCCGGCTCAGCAGGCCGATCAGGTTGTAGAGGAAAGCCAGCAGCGCGACAGCCAGGGGCCAGACGAGCAGCACGACGACGGAACGGAGGGTGAAGCCATCTTCGCCGGCAGGAACCCGGCCGGAGGAGCCCCACCATCCTGCGGCCAGGATGCCCGACTGCCAGGCCACGGCTGCGCCCGCCAGTCCCCCGGCAACGGCCAGGAAGGTCCGCAGTCCGCGGCGCTTGTCCGGCGGACTCGAATCGAGCAGCACGGCGGTGAAACAGCCGGCAAGCAGCAGCAAGCCGGCCAGCACCAGGTCCCGGGGAAGCCGCGTCAGGGGTGTCGAGGGGTCCGCGAGGGCGGCGTCGCGGGTGAGCAGGTTGGCTCCACCCGGCGCGAGCAGCCACCAGGCAATGCCGAGTAGGGCTCCGGCGGCCACGGGCACGACGAACCACAGCCAGGCCCGGCCCCGCCGTACGGATTCCCCGCCTTCATCGGCCGGGATCCCGTTCCGGGCGGGTCCGGTGCTCTCATACGCAGGCAGGGTCATGGGTGCCACATTAACAAACATTGCGTTCACGGCCGCAACAAGGCGTTGCCGGGATACTCGGAATACCCCCACGGAGGCTCGTGGGAATACGCTGATCCCAAGAGCACCATCACGATTTCGAGCAGGAGCTGGCCATGGCTGCGGACGTCCCGTCCTTCGTGGGAACCTTCAAGGAAATGTTCCGGCGGCACGCTGCGGGCGTTTCCATCATCACCGCGGACCTGGACGGCAGCCCCTTTGGATTCACCGCGACGTCGGTGGCCTCACTGTCCGCTGAGCCGCCCCGCTTCACTTTCAACATGTCGCGCAGTTCCAGCTCCTGGCCGGCCATCGCGAACTCTACGTACATCGGGCTGCACATGCTCGGCCACGAAAACGAAGCCCTGGCGGACCGTTTCGCCCGCGGCGGCATAGAGCGCTTCGAAGGCGACCATTGGGAGCCTGGCCCCTTCGGGGTGCCGCTGCTGAAAAACGTCACCGGCTGGCTCATCGGGAAGATCCAGATGCGTCTTTCCTTCGAGAACAACGCGGTGGTCGTCGTCGAAGTGGTGGACGGACAGGTGGGCGAGGACGGGAGCCCGCTGCTGTACCACTCGGGCAGCTACGGGCAACCCGTCCCGCTCGACTACGAAATCTGAGCCCGGCCGCCCAGCTGTCCAGGCAGTCAGCTATCCAGGCAGGCCGGGCCGAGCAGCACCTTCAGGTCCCCGAACAACGCGGGGTTCGGGTTCACCCGCAGATGGATCGGCAGGGCCATCACCTCGATCTTCGTGTCCCCGTGGAGGTTCAGCCGGACCTCGGAATTGCCGCGGTGGTTGCCAAGCACGTCCCTCAGTTCGGTGACAACCGCCTCGGTGGCCTTGTGCGTGGGCATGGTGATGACCAGCGGCCCGTTCACGCCCTCGCTCAAGTCCGGGACCGAAAGCTCCATGCAGTTCAAGGTGACGGCACCGTCGTCGCGGCGCTGGAGCCGGCCCTTGACCACAACGATCAGGTCTTCGGCGAGGACGGAAGCGATCGGCCCGTAGACCTGCCCGAAGAACATGACCTCCATCGATGCGCCCAGGTCTTCGATCTCTGCCCTGGCGTAGGCGTTGCCGCTCGCCTTGGCGATCCGGCGGCTCAGCGAGGTGATCATGCCCGCGATAGTGACGATCGCCCCGTCGTGGGGGCCGTCTTCGGCGATGATCGAGGAGATGGATTGTTCGGCGTGCTGGCTGAGCACGCCTTCCAGGCCCTGCAGCGGGTGGTCCGAGACGTAGAGTCCCAGCATGTCCCGCTCGAATGCGAGCTTGTCCTTCTTTTCCCATTCCGGCAGGTCCGGGATGTCGGTGGTGAAGGAAGGCTCAGATTTGTCGTCCTCGAAGCCGGCGAACAGGTCAAACTGGCCGATCGCCTCGTTGCGCTTGAGGGTGATGACGGAGTCGATCGCTTCTTCGTGGATCATCGCCAGCGCGCGGCGGGAGTGCCCCAGCGAGTCGAAGGCGCCGGCCTTGATAAGGGATTCGATGGTCCGCTTGTTGCACACCACGGCGGGAACCTTCATCAGGAAGTCCGAGAACGATTCGTAGCGGCCCTGCTCCTGGCGGGCCGTGACCATGGAATCGACGACGTTGGAGCCGACGTTGCGGATGGCGCCCATGCCGAAACGGATGTCGGTGCCCACCGGGGTGAAGGTCAGGGCGGATTCGTTGACGTCCGGCGGCAGCACGGTGATGCCCATGCGCCGGCACTCGTTCAGGTAGATGGCCGATTTGTCCTTGTCATCGCCCACGGAGGTCAGCAGGGCGGCCATGTATTCGGGCGCGTAGTGCGCCTTCAGGTAGGCGGTCCAGTACGAGATGACGCCGTATGCCGCGGAGTGCGCCTTGTTGAAGGCGTAGTCGGAGAACGGCAGCAGGATGTCCCAGAGGGTCTTGACCGCCTCCATGGAGTAGCCGTTGTCCTGCATGCCCTGGGAGAAGCCGGCGAACTGCTTGTCCAGCTCTTCCTTCTTTTTCTTACCCATCGCACGGCGCAGGATGTCTGCCTGGCCGAGCGAGTAGCCCGCCAGTTTCTGCGCCACGGCCATGACCTGTTCCTGGTACACGATCAGGCCGAAGGTGCCGCCGAGGATGTCTTCCAGCGGCTCGGCCAGCTCCGGGTGGATCGGAATGACGTCCTGGATCTTGTTCTTGCGCAGGGCGTAGTCGGTGTGCGCGTTGGCGCCCATCGGGCCCGGACGGTACAGGGCCAGCACGGCGGAGATGTCTTCGAAGTTGTCAGGCTTCATCAGCTTGAGCAGTGAACGCATGGGCCCGCCGTCGAGCTGGAACACGCCCAGGGTGTCGCCGCGGGCCAGCAGCTCATAGGACGCCGCGTCGTCCAGGGCCAGGGTTTCAAGGTCCAGTTCGATGCCGCGGTTGAGCTTGATGTTCTCGAGGGCGTCGGAAATGATCGTCAGGTTCCGCAGTCCCAGGAAGTCCATCTTGATCAGGCCGAGGCCTTCGCTCGTGGGGTAGTCGAACTGGGTGATGACCTGGCCGTCCTGGAAGCGGCGCATGATCGGGATGACGTCGATGATCGGGTCCGAGGACATGATCACGCCAGCGGCGTGGACGCCCCATTGGCGCTTCAGGCCCTCGATGCCGAGGGCGGTCTCGAAGACCTTGGCGGCTTCGGGGTCCGTGGAGATCAGCTGCCTGAAGTCCCCGGCTTCCCCGTAGCGCTTCGCCTGCGGGTTCTGGATGTCCGCGAGCGGGATGTCCTTGGCCATGACGGCGGGCGGCAGGGCCTTGGTGAGCGTCTCGCCCATGCTGAAGGGGTAGCCGAGCACGCGGGAGGAGTCCTTGAGCGCCTGCTTGGTCTTGATAGTGCCATACGTGACGATCATGGCCACGCGCTCGTCGCCGTACTTCCGGGTCACGTAGTCGATGACCTCGGGACGGCGGCGATCATCGAAGTCGACGTCGAAGTCGGGCATGGACACGCGGTCCGGGTTGAGGAAGCGTTCGAAGATCAAGCCGTGTTCCAGCGGATCCAGGTCGGTGATGCGCATGGCGTAGGCGACCATGGAACCGGCGCCGGAACCACGCCCCGGACCCACCCGGATGCCGTTGTTCTTGGCCCAGTTGATGAAGTCGGCAACCACCAGGAAGTAGCCCGGGAAGCCCATGGACGTAATGACGTCGAGTTCATAGTCCGCCTGTTTGCGGACCTTGTCCGGGACGCCCTGCGGGTAGCGGTACTCCAGGCCCTTGGCCACTTCCTTGACCAGCCAGGAGGTCTCGTCCTCCCCCGGCGGGCAGGGGAAGCGGGGCATGTAGTTGGCGCCCGTGTTGAAGGACACTTCGCATCGCTCGGCAATGAGAAGGGTGTTGTCGCAGGCCTCCGGATGGTCGCGGAACAGTTCCCGCATCTCCTGCGGGGACTTCAGGTAGTAGCCGCTGCCGGAGAAGGCAAAGCGCGAGCCGCCCTGGTCGTAGGTGGGCTCCAGCAGCGTCGAGCCGGACTGGATGGCCAGCAGGGCTTCATGGGCCTTGGCATCGTGTTCGTGCGTGTAGTGCAGGTCGTTGGTGGCCACCAGGGGGATGTTCAGGTCCTTGGCCAGGCGCAGCAGGTCGCCGGTGACCCGCCGTTCGATGTCCAGGCCGTGGTCCATGAGTTCGCAGAAGTAATTCTCCGCGCCGAAGATGTCCCTGAATTCCGCGGCGGCTTCGAGCGCCTCACGGTACTGGCCGAGGCGGAGCCTGGTCTGGATTTCGCCGGAGGGGCAGCCGGTGGTGGCGATCAGGCCTTCGGAATACGTGTTCAGCAGTTCCCGGTCCAGGCGGGGCCACTTGCCGAAGACCGAATCGAGCGAAGCGATCGAGGAGGCCCGGAAGAGGTTCCGCATGCCCACGTTGTTGTAGCTGAGCAATGTCATGTGGGTGTAGGCGCCACCACCGGAGACGTCGTCCTTGCGCTGGCTTTCATCGCCCCACCGTACGCGCTCCTTGTCCGTGCGGGCGGTGCCGGGGGTGACATAGGCCTCGACGCCGATGATCGGCTTGATGCCCTTGTCCGTGGCCTTCTTCCAGAAGTCGAAGGCACCGAAGAGGTAGCCGTGGTCGGTGGTGGCCAGGGCCGGCATTCCCAGCCGCTCGGTCTCGTTGAACAACTCGCCAAGCCGGGCCGCCCCGTCCAGCATCGAGTACTCGGTATGGGTGTGCAGGTGGACGAACGAGGCATTGCTGGAAGTCACCACGCCAGTCTACCGTCGAGCGGCTCAGCCGTCCCCGCCGTCGTCGGGTGTCCACCGGAGCAGCACGGCGGCCGCCGCACCCTCTGCGAGGTAGAACACGAAAGGCGGAATATCCCCGGTAGCAGCCAGCACGGCGGCAGAGGCGGCGGACGTTCCGGCCAGGGCAAACGCCGTCCGGGATGGGCGCGGAGCGGGCAGCGCGGCGAAGGCCCCGGCAAGCGCGGCGAGGGCGGCCACATGCGACCAGGCGTAGAAGGCAAAGGGCCAGGCTGCGCCACGGCGGTAGGCGAAACGCTCGATGTCGCTCCCCCGGTCCGCCAGGCACCAGACGAACATCGGAGCCCCCACGAGCAAGGCGGCCGCCGCAGTCCCGGCCAGGCCGCGGGCCCGCCCGCGGGGAAACTCCTTGGCCAAGGCGGCGAAGGCCACCGGTACGGCCGCCGTCCCCATCGCGGCCACATGCTGCCCGGCCACCCACCGCGGACCGGAGTGCTCAAGGATCTCGAGGCGGCGTGCCGCGTCCCGGGTGGTGTAAACGCGCTGCGCCGGGGTGATGCCGGCAAACCAGAGTACGGTTCCGGCGACAACCGCCGCCGCCGGCCGGGAAAGGCTTCCTCGCTGCCTTGTCTGCATCCGCTGCTTTGTCTGCATCCCTAGCCTCCTGCCTCGCGGCTGGACGCGCCAATGATGCACACACCGTAACCCCGGCCCGGGGCAGGGTCAACGGACCAAGGACGTGCCGTGGTGGCTCAGGCGTCGCCGCTGGCCAGCAGGTCCAGCGCGTACTGGAGGTCCGCCGGGTACTGGCTGGTGACCTCCACCCAGTCGCCGCTGCGGGGGTGGGCGAAGCCGAGCCTCCGGGCGTGCAGCCACTGCCTGGTGAGGCCGAGCGTGGCTGCCAGGCGCGGGTCGGCACCGTAGGTGAGGTCACCTGCACAGGGATGCCGCAGAGCCGAGAAATGGACCCGGATCTGGTGCGTCCGTCCGGTCTCCAGGTGCACCTCCACGAGGCTGGCCTTGCCGTAGGCTTCCAGGACCTCGTAGTGGGTCACCGAGGGGCGTCCGTCCTCGATAACGGCGAAGCGCCAGTCGTGGCCCGGGTGGCGGCCGATCGGGGCGTCGATGGTGCCTTCGAGGGGCTCCGGCAGGCCCTGGACCACAGCGTGGTAGACCTTGTCGACGGTCCGCTCCTTGAAGGCGCGCTTGAGCACGGTGTAGGCGTGCTCGGTCTTGGCGACCACCATCACCCCGGAGGTTCCGACGTCGAGCCGGTGCACGATCCCGGCACGCTCGGCAGCCCCCGAGGTGGAGATCCGGTACCCGGCGCCTGCAAGGCCTCCGACGACGGTTGGGCCCACCCAGCCGGGTGACGGATGCGCCGCAACACCCACGGGCTTGTCGATGACGACAAAGTCCTCATCGTCCAGCAGGATGTTAAGGCCTTCCACTACTTCCTCCACGACTTCCAAGGGGTCCCGGCGCTCGGGAACGGTTACTGACAGAACGGAGCCGGCTGTGAGCTTGGCGGATTTCGCCAGGACCGCCTTGCCCGCCCTGACGTTGCCTTCGGCCAGCAAGAGGGCGGCCGCGGAACGCGAAATGTCCATGAGCTTTGCCAGACCGGCATCGGCGCGGGCGCCACCGAGTTCCTCAGGCACGTGGAAGGTCTCAGGCATCGCCGGACGCTTCCCGGTCGGTTTCGGTCTGGTTCGTTTCGGTCTGGTCCGCTGTCAGCCTGCTTAGCCGCCGGCTGCTGCTTTGACCCGTCCAGGCCGATCCCGCGCAGGGTAAGCAGGCAGATCACCACGACCGCACTGACGACCGCGGAATCTGCGACGTTGAAGATCGCAAAGTTCGGCAGCTGAATGAAGTCCACGACGTGCCCCATGGCGAAGGAAGGCTCACGGAAGAGCCGGTCCGTCAGGTTGCCGAGGGCGCCGCCGAGCAGCAGCCCGAGGGACAGGGCCCACCAGACCGAACCGAGTTTGCGCAGCTGGAAGAAAATGGCCACGGACACCCCGGCCATGACGAGCGTGAAGACCCAGGTGACGTTCTCGCCGATCGAGAAGGCCGCCCCGGAGTTGCGGATGTAGTACCAATGCAGCAAAGGGGGCAGGACCGGGATGCGTTCCCCTTCCACCATGGTGCTGGTGACCCACAGCTTGGTCAGCTGGTCAAAGGCGTAGGCGAATGCCGCAAAGCCCGCGAAGAGCCAAAGCAGCCCCGGTCGGGGGGTCCGGCGTATGGTGCGGTCCGGTTCCGTGGTGCCGCTGTTGTGTTCGTCGCTCATAGTGCTTTCATCCGGGGGCTGTGGGGTGCTGCGCTTAACAGCGAAAGCCGGTGGCCGAGGAGTCCTCAGCCACCGGCTTTCAGAATACTTGCTTAGACCTCTGCGGCAGCTTCGCCGACCTCGGGGGCGGCGACCGAACCACGGGCGTCGAGGTCGCGCAGCTGGCCTTCGATGTAGGCCTTCAGGCGGGAGCGGTAGTCGCGCTCGAAGCCGCGGAGCTGCTCCACCTTGCGCTCGAGGACGGAGCGCTGCTGCTCAAGTGCGCCGAGGATCTTGCGGGACTTGTCCTGCGCATCGTTGACGAGGGTGGAAGCTTCGATCTGCGCCTCGGCGATGATCTTTTCCTTCTGCTGCTCGCCGTCGGCAACGTGCTTGTCGTGCATCTGCTGGGCCATGGCCAGCAGGCCTGCGGCGGACTCGGCGGAGGGGGAAGCGACCGAAGCTGCGGCGGCGGGTGCGGGTGCGGCCGGAGCGGCGGCCTGCGCTTTCTTCTTGGCTTCCGCTTCGGCGGCCTTGGCTTCCGCTTCAGCCTTTGCTTCGGCCTCCGCCTTGGCCTTGGCTTCTGCGTCCTTGTCGGCCTTGACCGGAGCAGGGACCTTTTCAACGACCGGTGCCGGGGTGGCGTTGGCAGCGACGGGAGTTCCAGCCTCGGCGAGCTTCTTGCGCAGCTCGTCGTTCTCCTGGTTCAGGCGGCGCAGTTCGACGACGATTTCGTCAAGGAAATCGTCAACCTCATCCTGGTCGTAGCCCTCACGGAACTTGGTCGGCTGAAAGCGCTTGTTGACAACGTCTTCTGGCGTCAAAGCCATCTGGTCACCTCGTTGGTCTAGTCAGTCAGGAGGCCTTCCGGCCGTTCAAAACCTACGGTACCTAAATATCATCTGATTCCCCCAATTCAACACCCCTTGGCGCTAATTACGGGGAACCGGACCGGGCCGGCGGAGTTTGCCGGGTCCCTGTCCTACAAAGAAGCTACACCAGCGACCAGGTGAATCCCATGGCGATAACCACCACAATGAAGACAATCAGGAACGCCAGGTCAAGGGAAACGGAGCCCAGCTGCAGGGGCGGCACCAGGCGGCGGATCCGCTTGATGGGCGGGTCCGTCATGGAATAGACCACGTGGGCCGCCACCAGGGCAGCCCCGCGCGGACGCCATTGCCGGGCAAACATCTGCACCAGGTCAAAGACAATCCTGATGATGAGGGAAATCTGGAACAGCAGCAATGCGATGTAAATAAGGCCAAAAACAATGCCCACGGCTTAGCTCAGTTCTCCTCGATCGCAACGGCTGTGTTCTCTATTCCAACACAGATGCCAGGCAGTTGGCCTGCCTGGCATCTGAAACAAGCTGTGGAGCCCGTCAGCTCTGGTTGAAGAACGAGGCCTGTGCCTCACTAGCCTTCTTGTCGTCGCCAAGGACTTCGACATACGACGGCGACAGCAGGAACACCTTGTTGGTGACGCGTTCAATGCTGCCGTGCAGACCAAAGACCAGGCCCGCGGAGAAGTCCACCAGGCGCTTGGCGTCCGCCTCGCCCATGTCGGTGACATTCATGATCACCGGGATCCCGTCCCGGAAGCTTTCGCCGATGATCTTGGCGTCATTGTAGGAGCGGGGGTGGACCGTGGTGATCTGGCGGAGTCCGGAGCTGTCTTCGCGGCTCGATGCCGCACGCTTGATGGGTGTCACGGGGGCGCGGTATTCCTCTTCGGCGGCGGCTTGGGGTACTTCACGGACGGCTTCCCGGACAGGTGCGGGGGCGCGGCGTTCTTCCTGCTCGGCAGCGGCGGCGTGCTCCTCGTCCCTGTGCGGCAGGTGGTGCTCAGACTCGTAGTGCTCATCGCCGTCGGCGAGCCCAAGATAAACCATTGTCTTGCGCAATGCGCCAGCCATGCTGGACTCCAATCGTGTCTGCAGTTGGCGGGCCGCCCGTGACTCAGATTGGATGCCTCGGCCCGTCGCTTCCAATACCCTGACGCTACCCCACGGGGGGACGGGAACCGAGAATATCGGAGCCGATTCGCAGGTGTGTCGCCCCGAAGCGCACGGCAGCTTCAAGGTCCTGGCTCATCCCCGCGGAAACCGCAGTCGCACCGGGATGGGCCTCGCGCAACGCTGCAGAAATCCCGGCGAGCTTTTCGAACGCGTCTTCAGGACGGGCGCCGAGCGGCGCAACCGCCATCACCCCGGCGAGCCGGAGCCCGGCAGCGGAGGCGATGCTGTCCGCAAGCTGCCCGACGGCGGCCGGCGCGGTCCCGCCGCGGTGCTCCCCGGCGTCGTCGTCCAGGCTGACCTGGATGAAGCATTCCAGTTCGGCGCGGCCGCTTTCCTCCTGGGCCCGAAGCATGGCTTTGGCAAGTGCCTCGACGAGTTGGAGGCGGTCGACGGACTGCACCGAATGTGCGTACTTCACCACCGACTTTGCCTTCTTGCTCTGGAGCTGTCCGATGAAGTGCCAGCGGAGCCCGAGCTCGGTAAGCCCGGCGGCCTTGGCCGAAGCTTCCTGGTCGCGGTTCTCCCCCACGTCCCGGATTCCCAGGGCGGCCAGGCGTGCGACGTCGGCGGCGGGATGGAATTTGGTGACCACGATAAGCTCCGGTTCCACGGAGCGTCCCGCGGCCAGGGTCGCCGCGGAAATCCGGGCACGCACGGCGGTGAGGCGCTCCTGCAGTTGAAGCGCCCGCTCGTCCATGCCGCCTTCCTCGTTGGTCCCTGCCGGGCCGGACTCAGCCATGGGTCCACACCAGCCCTGCAAAGCGCCCGGTCTGCTGCTGGCGGCGGTACGAGAACAAGCCCGGACTGTCCTTGGTGCATTCACCCGAGTATTCAACCGGGACACCGAGGTCCCCGAGCTGGGCGCGGACTCCCGCCGGCAGGTCCAGCGCCGGCGTTCCCCAGGAAGTCACGGACCAGGTCCCGGGCACGGCCGCAGCGACCTCGGCCCGGAGCTCCCCGGGAACCTCATAGCACTTCCCGCAGATCGAGGGGCCGATCCAGGCTTTGATGTCCTCAGCGCCCCGCTGCCGCATTTCGCCGACAGTGGCGGCCACCACGCCGGACGCAACGCCCGGCCTGCCCGCGTGGGCAACACCGAGCACCGGCCCCTGGGCACTTTCACCCGCCAGGACCACAGGAACACAGTCGGCCACCATCACGGCAAGGGGCTGCCCGGTGGAGACCATCGCATCCGCGGTGGGCGGTTCGGGGGATTCCCCGACGAAGCACACGGTGTTGCCGTGTACCTGGGACATGTACCGGAAATTCCGGTCGCCGAGCCCGGCTGCTGATTCCAGCCGGGCCCGTCGCACCAGGACTTCGTCCGGGTCGTCGCCCACGTGCAGGGCAAGGTTGCCGGCGTCGGCATCGGTGAAGGCGACCCACAGTCCGGGCCGTACTTCCTTACGCCACCAAAACACTGCTGACTTGCTCCCCGGGGTTACTTGAGGAAGTCCGGAACATCGAGGTCGTCGCTGCGGCCGCCGGACAGGTCCGGTTCCACCACGGCGGGAAGGTCGACATCGAAACCGGAATCGGCGGGCAGCGCGGTCGGGCGCTGCTGGCCCCAGTTGCTCAGGCCCGAGCTGGCGACACCGGCCGGGACGTGCTGCGGCGCCTGGTAGGCCGGAGCTGCATGGGCTGCAGGACGCTCCGGCGCGGCAGGAGCCTGCTGCTGGGCTGCCGGCTGGGCGGCGGGCTGGTTCATGGACGGCGAAGTGGCCTTGACGTCGTCGAAGCCGGCCGCGATGACGGTGACGCGCGCTTCGTCACCCAGGGCGTCGTCGATGACGGCGCCGAAAATGATGTTGGCTTCGGGGTGCGCCACTTCCTGGACCAGGCGGGCGGCCTCGTTGATTTCGAAGAGACCGAGATCCGAACCGCCCTGGATGGACAGCAGGACGCCGTGGGCGCCGTCGATCGACGCTTCGAGCAGCGGCGAGGCGATGGCGAGTTCGGCGGCCTTGACGGCCCGGTCTTCGCCACGGGCCGAACCGATGCCCATGAGCGCGGAGCCCGCACCCTGCATGACGGACTTCACATCGGCGAAGTCGAGGTTGATCAGGCCGGGGGTGGTGATGAGGTCGGTGATGCCCTGGACACCTGAGAGCAGCACCTGGTCGGCGGAGCGGAAAGCGTCAAGGACGGAGACGTTCCGGTCGCTGATGGAAAGGAGGCGGTCGTTGGGGATGACGATGAGGGTGTCGACTTCGTCGCGCAGGGCGTCGATGCCGTTCTCGGCCGAGGTTGCGCGGCGGCGGCCCTCGAAGGTGAAGGGGCGGGTCACAACCCCGATGGTCAGCGCACCGAGGGAACGGGCGATGCGGGCAACCACGGGGGCGCCACCGGTTCCGGTGCCGCCGCCTTCGCCGGCGGTCACGAAGACCATGTCCGCGCCGCGCAGGACCTCTTCGATCTCGTCGGCGTGGTCTTCGGCGGCCTGGCGTCCGACGTCGGGGTTGGCACCCGCGCCGAGGCCGCGGGTGAGTTCGCGTCCGACGTCGAGTTTGACGTCGGCGTCGCTCATGAGAAGGGCCTGCGCGTCGGTGTTGATAGCGATGAACTCGACACCCCGAAGGCCTACTTCGATCATCCGGTTGACTGCGTTCACGCCACCGCCGCCGATGCCGACGACCTTGATGACGGCCAAGTAATTCTGCGGTGCTGCCACGTTTCGTGCCCCTTGCTTGTGTCCTATAGCGAAACTGATCGAGTCCAACTTGAATCCTTGGACCTTAACCCTCTAGTTGAAGGTTATAGTTATGTCAAGTAACTCTTATGCGACGGTATGGGCTGGGCATCGGACATTCAATGACCGGCTCAGCGTGTCGTGTGAATGTCCCGAAATTAGCCCGAGGCCGCCTGCTTGTTACCGGGCTTCAGCCACCCCGGCGGGGGCTATTTCGTCAGTGGATGCCGGGGCGCGGAAACGTCATAGACGTTCACCGGAACCCTGGGATCGGCCGGGGCCTTCAGGAGCGCTTCGAGCACCCTGGCCTTAAGCTCCTTTTCCTCCGCATTGCCCCAAACCACCGTCTTGCCGTCAATGAGCCTGAGCTCCACGGCGTCCGGGGATTTGGCCGAAGCGCTGGCCATCTTTGCCAGGACATCCGCGGGAAGCGTTGCCAGCACGGCCGTGATGGCCTTGAACAGCTCGGCCCTGGCCGCACTGCCCTCAATCAGGGGCAGGGGCACGGAGGCCGGGTCCTTGGTGGAGCCCAGCTGGACCCCGTCCACGTCCACCAGCAGGTAGTCGCTGTCCTTCTTCAGCAGGGCCACCGGCACCCGCTCCACGACGTGGACCACCAGCGTCGACGGCGGCCGGGCCTCCGTGCTGACCGAGCGCACCTGGACCAGCGGCTTGAGCAGCCGGGTGATTTCGGCGTCGTCGATTTGCGGAAGGGGCGTCCCCTCCACCGGGGCCAGCGCCTTCCGGATGGCGTCCGCCTTCAGCAGTTTGGCCCCGTCCACCGTGATGGTGCGGACGGCGAGCATGGGCGAATAGACCGCGGCCGCGAGGAACCCCGCTACCAAGGCAATGATCACGGCGGCAGTCGTGAGGGCGATGCGCTTCCGTTTGCGCCCCTTGGGCTCGGGGAAAGCGAGGACCTTCGCAGTGTTTTCCTTGGCAGTGTTTTCCTTCGCGACGGCTTCAGCAACACCAGGTGCCGCGGCTTTGCTGGCGGAGAATCCCGCGGGCCGTCCGCCTTCGGGTGACGCCTGCCCCTCGAGTGTCCGCTCCGCGCTGATCACGCCGGGCCCGGCCTCGGCCCCCGGCTTGCTACCGCTCCCGGGTTTGAAGGTGGGTTTCCGAGTGCTAGCCACGCAGTCGCTCCACGATCCGGGGCCCGTAGGCCGTGACGTCACCGGCGCCCACGGTGAGGATGATGTCGCCCTCCGCCGCGCCGGCCACGATTTCCCCGACGGCGTCGTCGGCGGCAACGAGGCGTCCGGAACGCAGGTGCTCCGTGATCAGCGCGCTGGTGATGCCCGGGATGGGATCTTCGCGGGCCGGGTAGATGTCCAGGACCATGGCGGTGTCCGCCAGGTTGAGTGCTTCGGCAAATTCACGGGAGAACTCGCGGGTCCGGGAGAACAGGTGCGGCTGGAAGAGGACGTGCACCTTCTTGCCCCCGGCGACGGTGCGCGCGGCGGAGAGGGCGGCACGGACCTCCGTGGGGTGGTGGGCGTAGTCGTCGTAGACGCGCACTCCCCTGCCTTCGCCCTTGAACTCAAACCTGCGGGCAGCGCCGCTGAAGTGCGCCAAGGCGGCGGCTGCGGCCGCGGGCTCCGCGCCGAGTTCGACGGCGGCAGCGAAGGCTGCCGTCGCGTTGAGCGCGTTGTGGCGGCCGGGGACCTGGAGCTCCAGGCGCTGCTTTTCGCCCGCCAGGCCGACCCAGGTGCCGTCTGCACCCTCGTCGTACAGTCGGACCTCGGCGTCGTCGGCGGTTCCGTACGTCATGACCCGGGTGGCCCCCGCGGCCCGGACCCGGGCAGCGAGGGCGCGGGCGCCGTCGTCGTCCGCGCAGGCGAGCAATAGCCCGTCCGCCGGCAACAAGGCCGCGAAAGCGTCGAACGCGGCGAAGACGGCCTCGGGCGTGCCGTAGTGGTCCAGGTGGTCGGCCTCGACGTTGGTGACGATGGCGATCAGCGGCCGGTAGTTCAGGAAGGAGGCGTCGGATTCATCGGCCTCGGCCACGAAAATGTCCGAACGGCCGCTGGCGGCGTTGACGCCGAGCGCCGGGACATTGGCGCCGATCGCGAAGGAGGGGTCAAGGCCGATCTGCTGCAGCAGCACCGTGACCATGGAGGTGGTGGTGGACTTGCCATGGGTTCCGGCCACCGCCACCACACGGTCAGTGCCCATGGTCGCTGCAAGGCCCTCCGAGCGGTGCAGCACCGGCAGGCCGGCGGCCCGGGCGGCAAGCAGTTCGGGGTTTGTCCTGCCGGATCGCGGAGCCCGCTACCACGGTCTGGGCGTCCCCCAGGTTCTCCGCGGCGTAGCCGACTGCGATCCGTGCTCCTGCTGCGGCGAGTTCGCGCATGACGGGCAGGTCCTTGGCGTCGGAGCCGCTGACATTCACGCCACGGGCAACCATGATCCGGGCGACGGCAGACATGCCGACCCCGCCGATCCCGATGAAGTGCACCCGGCCAAGGGAGTTGAGGTCTGCGATGGGCTGGGTCATTCGGATACCGCTTCCAGGACAAGATCAGCCATCCGCTGATCGGCGTTTCTAATGCCGAGGCTTTCGGCCTTGGCGGCCATGTTTTCGAGGCGCTGCCGGTCGCCGAGCAGCGGGATCAGTTCGCGCTCGAGCCACTCGGCGGTGAGGGCCTTGTCCTCAACGAGGAGGGCGGCGCCGCCGTTCACCAGGGCGCGGGCGTTCAGGGCCTGTTCACCGTTGCCCACCGGCAGCGGAACGAAGACGGCGGGAACGCCGACGGCGGCCACCTCGCACACTGTCGCCGCGCCGGCGCGGGCCAGCAGCACGTCGGCGGCGGCGTAGACGTTTTCCATGCCGTCGACGTACTCGACCTGCCGGTAGCCGTCGGCGCTGAGCAGCGCGCCGCCGTCGTCCTTGACTTCCTTGCCCCGTCCGGTGATGTGCAGGGTCTGGACGCCGGCCGTTGCGAGGGCGTCCAGCGCACCGGAGATGGTGCGGTTGATGCTTTGGGCGCCTGAGGAGCCGCCCGTCACAATGAGGGCCGGCCGGTCTTCGGCCAGGCCCAGGGCCCGGCGGGCCTCCGCGCGGGCCGAGTGCCTGTCGAGGCCCGAGATCGCTTTGCGCATCGGCATGCCCACGTGGCGGGCGTTCCGCAGCCGGGTTTCCTGGAAGGCCACGGCGATGTGGCGGCTGAACAGGGCACCCACGCGGTTGGCCAGGCCGGGGCGGCTGTTGGCCTCATGGATGACGATGGGGATGTTCCGCTTCCGGGCAGCCAGGTACATCGGAGTGCAGACATAGCCTCCGACTCCCACCAGCACATCCGCTCCGGCTTCGTCCAGGATGCGGCCGGCCTGCTTCACGGCACCGGCAAAACGGGCCGGGAACTTCAGCATCGCCAGCGAGGGCCGGCGCGGGAACGGGACCCTGCCAATAGTGGCCAGTTCGTAGCCGGCAGCCGGGACCAGGCGGCTTTCCATGCCTTCGGCGGTGCCGACCGCCAGGAAGGAGGCGTCGGGGCGGGCGGCCTTCAGGGCATCGGCAATGGCGAGCATCGGGCTGATGTGGCCGGCGGTTCCGCCTCCGGCAAGCACCACTGATAGTGGCTTCGACTGGGAATTCATGAAGTGCTATCTACGCTTTCGTGCAGTTTTCGCGGATCTGCGCCACAGGCGGGGACGGTTGCCCGGTGCGATCTGGGCGCGGGCCAAAGACAACACTACGCCCACGCCGCACAGGGACATCAACAGCGCCGAGCCGCCATAGGAAATGAACGGCAGGGGCACACCGATGACCGGCAGGAGCTGGGTGACCACAGCCATGTTCATGCTCGCCTGGCCCAGCAGCCACACCATGATGGAGCCGGCCAGGGTGCGCTGGAAGGGGTCGGTCTGACGGATCACCACGCGGAAGATCGCGATGCCCAGGATCGCGAAAAGCAGCAGGACGACGATGGTGCCCAACAGGCCCAGTTCCTCGCCAATGATCGCGAAAATGAAGTCGTTGTGGGCTTCGGGCAGCCAGTTGTACTTCTGCCGGCTCTGGCCCAGGCCAAGACCGGTCCAACCGCCCTGGGCGAGGCCGTACATGCCGTTGGTGGACTGGAAGTCGAAGTCGAACTGCGCCTTGCAGGTGTCCGAGGCGTTGCCGAGCCAGGAGGTGATGCGGCACATGCGGTTGGCGCTGCTGAGGGTCAACACGGTGGCGGCGACCGCGCCGGCCGCGCCGGCGATGGCAAGCATCTTCCCGGGCACGCCCGCGAAGAACAGGCCGGCCGCGATGATCGCCATGACGACGATGGCGGTGCCGAGGTCGTTGCCCAACAGGACCAGGCCAAGGATGAGTCCGGCACCCGGCACCACCGGGATGATCACGTGCATCCAGCGGTGGAGCAGCTTCTCCTTGCGGGCCAGCACCGTGGCGATCCAGACGCAGAGGACCAGCTTCGCGATTTCCGAAGGCTGGATGCTGACCCCGCCGACGTCGATCCAGTTCTGGTTGCCGAGGGTCTTGCGGCCGATCACCTGGACGAGGACAAGGAGTACGGCCACCGCGCCCATGGCCGGCCAGGAAAGCCGCTTCATCCAGGTCACGTTGGTCCGTGAAATGAGGTACATGGCAACTACGCCGAGCGCGCCGAAACCGGCCTGCTTCATGGCATCCGCGTACGGTGACCTGCCTACCGAGATGGCCTCCACGCTGGAGGCGGAGAGCACCATCATGATACCGATCGCGGTGAGGGCCAGGGTGCAGCCAAGGATCAGGTAATAGGTGGAACTGTTGGCTGCCGCGCCCTTGCCTTCGATGCCGTCCCAGATCCTGCGGAGGCGGTCCCGAAGCCCTCTGGTCTGCCGGGCCGCCTTCTTGGCGGGTGCCTGGCGGGTGGGCGTGGTGACCATTGCTACTCCTCGGTGGTCTGTGCCGTGCCTTCCGCGGGATCGCCTTCCACGAGATCGCGAACTGCCTGGATGAATGCGTCGCCCCGGTGGGCGTAGGACGAGAACTGGTCCATTGAGGCGGCTGCCGGAGCCAGCAGCACGGTGTCGCCCGGCACGGCGACCCGGGCAGCTGCGGCAACAGCCTGGGCCATCACGGTGTCGCCGAAGATCGGCGAAAGTTCCTTGCCGTCAGCACCGGATGCGTCCGTACCGGAGGTCTGCGCCTTTTCAGTTTCGCCCTTGGGCTGCCCGATCACGGGGACATCCGCTGCGTGTCGCTGGAGGGAGGCTTCCAGGGCTTCCGTGTCGGTACCGATAAGGACCACGGCCTTGAGCCGGTGCGCCTGGTCCCTGACCAGGTCGTCGTAGTTGACGCCTTTGGAAAGGCCTCCGGCAATCCAGACGACGTTCTCGAATGCGGCCAGGGCGGCGGCAGCAGCGTGCGGGTTGGTGGCCTTGGAGTCGTTGATCCACAGGACGTCGCCGTGCTTGCTGACTGGCTGGATGCGGTGTTTGCCCGGCAGGTAATGCTTGAGGCCTTCGCGCACGGCCGCGGGCTCCACACCGTAGGCGCGGACCAGTGCCGCGGCGGCCAGCGCATTGGCAACGAGGTGCCGGGGCGCCACGGGCCCGAGATCGGACAGCGCGGCGAGCTCGGCGGCCGAGTCCTTGCGTTCGGCGATGAATGCCCGGTCCACCAGCAGGCCTTCGACGACGCCGAGCATGCTGATGGCGGGCGTCACCGTGGTGAAGCCGACAGCCCGGCAGCCTTCCACGACGTCGGCGTTCTCCACCATGCGCTCGGTTTCGATCTGCTCCGCGTTGTAGATGCAGGCAATCCGCGTGTTTTCAAAGACCTTGGCCTTGTCCGCCAGATATGCCTCATAGGAGCCGTGCCAGTCCACGTGGTCCTCGGCGACGTTGAGGCAGACGCTTGCTACCGGTGACAGCGATTCGCTCCAGTGCAGCTGGAAACTGGAGAGCTCGACGGCGAACACATCGTAGTCGACCGGGTCGCGGAGGGCGTCCAGGATGGGGGTGCCGACGTTGCCGACGGCGATCGCCTTCAGGCCCGCAGCCTGCAGCATCGATTCGGTCATACCCACGGTGGTGGTCTTGCCGTTGGTTCCGGTGATGGTGAGCCAGTCCGCCGTCTTGCGGCCCTTGCGTTCCCGCAGCCGCCAGGCGAGTTCGACGTCGCCCCATACCGGAATGTGCGCACGCTTGGCCGCGGCGAGCAGGGACTGGTCCGGCCGCCACCCCGGGGAGGTCACCACGAGTTCGGGCTTCTCGCCGTCGATCTCGGGGACGGTGAGCACGGCGTCCGGCCCGAGGAGGACATCCACGGCGCCGACGATCTTCAGGGTGTCCGCCTGGGCTTCGGCCTTGGGGGTGGTGGCGGCGTCGACCACCACCACGCGGGCGCCAAGTTCGATCAGGGTGTCCGCGGCGGAGAACCCCGACACGCCGATACCGGTGACCACCACCCGCAGGCCGCGCCAGTCAGCATCCCAGCTGGTGAGGTCCTTGAGCCGCTCGTTTCCGTACCGGTCGTTCGTGTTCACAGCAGCACCACCCATTCAGCGTAGAAAATACCGAGCCCAGCCGCGACGAAGAGGCCGCAAAGGATCCAGAAGCGCACCACCACGGTGATCTCGGCCCAGCCCTTGAGCTCGAAGTGGTGTTGCAGAGGGGCCATCTTGAAGAAGCGTTTGCCCTTGGTGACCTTGAAGTAGCCCACCTGGATGATCACCGAAAGGGTGATCAGCACGAACAGTCCGCCGACGATGCCCAGCAGCAGCTCGGTGCGGGAAAGGATCGCGAAGCCGGCCACGGCACCGCCGATGGCCAGGGAACCGGTGTCGCCCATGAAGATCTTCGCCGGGGAGGTGTTCCACCAGAGGAAGCCCACCAGGGCGGCGCTCATGATGGCCGCGAGCAGGGCGAGGTCCAGGGGGTCGCGGACCATGTAGCAGCCGCTGCCGGCTTCCCGGGGCGAGCCGCAGGCCTGGTTGTTCTGCCAGATCCCCATGAGGGTGTAGGCCCCGAAGACCATGATCGAGGCACCGGCTGCGAGGCCGTCCAGGCCGTCGGTGAGGTTGACGCCGTTGGTGGCCGCCGTGACGATCAGGTTGGACCAGACCACGAAGAGGATGGCGCCGAGCACGGTGCCGCCGAAGGCCAGGTTCAGCCACGGAATGTCGCGGACCAGGGAGATCTGGTAGGACGCCGGGGTTATGCCGTCCGCGTTGGGGAACTGCAGAACCAGGATGCCGAAGGCGATGCCCACCACCCCCTGCAGGATGAGCTTCGCCTTTGCGTCGAGGCCGAGGCTGCGCTGCTTGGAAATCTTGATGAAGTCATCGAGGAAGCCCACGAAGCCCATGCCGACCATGAGGAACAGCAGCAGCAGGCCGGACACGGACGGTCCGGGCGAACGCGGATTCATCATCCACATGATGAGGTGGGTTAGTCCGTAGCTGATGAGGACCGCCGCCACCACTACGGTGCCGCCCATCGTGGGGGTGCCGCGCTTGGTGTGGTGCGAGGTGGGTCCGTCGTCACGGACGAACTGGCCGTAGCTCTTCGCGACCAGGAAACGGATGAACAACGGGGTGCCGATGAGGGCCACCAACAGGGCGACGCCGGCGCCGATCAACAGTGCAATCACAGCAGCTCGTTCCCTTCATTGGCGGCAGTAACGGCCGCAGTTTCCACGCTTGCCCCGGCTTGTGGGGCTAATGCTATCCGATCGCCTAGATGCCTCAGGCCAACGCCGTTCGAGGATTTGAACAGCACCAGATCGCCGGGTTCAAGCTGTTGCTGCAGGAGTGTGAACGCCTCGTCCGCGGTCTCGGCGAAGATGCATTCGTCGCCCCAGGAGCCTTCCTGGATCGCCGAAATATAGAGTGCCCGCGCCTCGCGACCCACCACGACGAGCCGGGAAATGTTCAGCCGGACCACCTGGGTTCCGATGGCCGTGTGCTCGCGGATCGAGTCCTCGCCGAGTTCGAGCATGGCGCCCAGCACCGCCCAGGTGCGGCGGCCCTGGCCGATGTCCGCCAGGGTGCGCAGGGCGGCCCGCATGGATTCCGGGTTGGCGTTGTAGGCGTCGTTGATGATGGTGACGCCGTCCGCACGTTCGGTGCGTTCCATGCGCCAGCGGCTGGCGGCGCTCTGCTCCGAAAGCGAGGCCGCGATGTCGTCACCGGGAATGCCCGCGGCGTAGGCGGCTGCCGCAGCGGCGAGCAGGTTCCCCAGGTGGTGCGCGCCGATCAGTTTGCTGCGCACCGGACGCGGCTTGGCGCCTTCGGGCAGTACAAGGTCGAACACGGGGTGTCCGAGATCGTCGATGTCACCGTTCAGGGCCTCGACGGCGGCACCGTCCGCGCCGGCGGAGCTGGTGCCCAGGATCGGGGCGACAGTGCGCGGGGCCATGGCGGCGACCCTCGGGTCGTCGAGGTTGATAACGGCCGTGCCGTCCGTGCCGAGGGCTTCGAGGAGTTCGCCCTTGGTCTTGGCGATGTTCTCCACTCCCCCGAACTCGCCGGCGTGGGCGGTACCCACCACGAGTACGACGCCGATGTCCGGCTTGACCATGCCGGCCAGGTATTCGATATGGCCGATTCCGGTGGCGCCCATTTCGATCACGAGGTAGCGGGTGCCGGCGTCGGCGGTGAAGACGGTGAGCGGGACGCCGACCTCGCCGTTGTAGGAGCCCTTGGGCGCCACGGTCTTTCCGGCTTTGGACAGGATTCCGGCCAGGAGGTCCTTGGTGGTGGTCTTGCCCGCCGAGCCCGTGATACCGATGACGGTGAACTGTTCGCCTGCTGCGGCACGCTCCGCGCGGATCCGGCGGACCGCTTCGGCTGCGAGGGCGCCCATCGCAAGGACGGCGTCCTCGACGATGACCGCAGGGTACGGCCGGCCTTCGGCATCGACGACTTCCCGTTCGGATAAGGCCAGCACGGCGCCGCGTTCAAAGGCAGCTCCGACGAAGTTGTGGCCGTCCGCGTGTTCTCCGGGCTTGGCCACGTAGAGCGACCCGGTCCCGGCTTCGCGGGAGTCCGTCACCACGGAGAGGGGAACGATCCCGGGATCGGCTGCAAGCGTGCCATTGGTGATGTGGGCGATTTCCGCCGCTGTCAGTGCAATCATCTCGGTCTAGGACTCTATCCGCTCGTCTGCTGGAACCCGGAATCCCCTGGCTGTCAAGGCAGCCTTCAGTTCTTCCCTGTCATCAAGGGAAAGGTTGACGCCTTTGACTTCCTGCCAGACTTCGTGGCCGCGGCCGGCCACCAGGATGGTGTCCTTCTCCGTGGCGAGCTCCACGGCCTTGCGGATCGCCACGTCACGCGGGAAGGATTCGATGATCTCGCAGGCCAGCTGCTCGGCGTCGCGGGCGGCGACTGCGCCGGCAAGCACCTCCGCGCGGATCGCGGCGGCGTCCTCGTCGTGCGGGTCGTCGTCGCTGATGATCACGACGTCGGACAGGCGGGCGGCGATCGCGCCCATGGTCGGGCGCTTGCCCTGGTCGCGCTGGCCGGTGGCGCCGAAAACGACGATCACCCGGGAGCCTTCCTCGCGGGAGCGCACGGCTTCGAGCGCGCGGGCCAGGGCGTCAGGATTGTGCGCAAAGTCGACCACCGAGGCGGGCGCCTCGGACACCAGCTGCATGCGGCCGGGAACGGCGACAGCGAAAGGATCCTGCCGTTCGAGGGCGGCCTGAAGCGCTTCACGGCCCACGCCGGAGGCCAGGACCATGATGATGGCCAGAGCCGCGTTGGCGATGTTGAAGTCGCCTGGCAGGGCCGTGCGTGCCCGCAGTTCGCCGCCGTCGCGGTGCCGGAGCACAAAGCCGTTGCCGAGGCCGCGCGGGGTGCTGGAGGCAAGGGTCCAGTCGGCTTCGGGGCCTTCGACGGCGGGACGGAGGGACAGCGTGGTCACCGGCACGGTTGTTTCCGCCGCGAGGGTCCGGCCCCAGTCGTCGTCGACGATCACCACTGCGCGGCGGCATCGGGCAGGAGTGAACAGCTCCGCCTTGGTGCGGAAATACTCTTCCATGCTGCCGTGCAGGTCCAGGTGGTCCTGGGTGAGGTTGGTGAAACCGGCGACGTCGAACATCACCCCGTCCACGCGGCGGTAGGACACCGCATGGGAGGACACTTCCATGGAAGCCGCGTCCAGCCCCCGCTCCCGCATCAGCGCCAGGAGGGCGTGGACGTCCGGGGATTCAGGGGTGGTCAACAGACTCGGAATGGCCTCGGCGCCGGCCAGGATTTCGATGGTCCCGATCAGGCCGGGGGTCTTGCCCAGGGCACGCAGCAGCGAGTTGATGAAGTAGGTGGTGGTGGTCTTGCCGTTGGTGCCGGTCACCCCGAACAGGGTGGGCGAGGCTTCCCCTGCCGGCTGGCTGCGGTAGACAAGCGCTGAAACCGGCCCGACGGCGGTACGCGGCTCGCGGACGGACAGCACCGGAACGCCGGGGCCGCCGTCGGCCAGAAGCCGCTGCGCGCCGTCGTCGTCGCTGAGGATGGCGACCGCCCCGGCGGCTGTGGCCTGTGCTGCGAACTCCGCGCCGTGCCGGCTGGCACCGGGCAGGGCGAGGTACAGATCGCCCGGCTCCACGGTCCGGGAGTTGAGCGAGACGCCAGTGACGGCGACGCCGGCGCTCCCTGCGGGCGCCTGGATTCCCAGCGCCTCGGCAATTTCCCGCAGCGGCACCGGAGACACGCGGGCCGGGCGGAAACCGCGGCTGCCGGCGGCCGTGCTTCCCGCCGTCGCGTGGTTCCCGGACGGGATCTGAACGGCGTCATTCTGCTCTGGCAAGGTGGGTCTCCGATGGTGCTCGTGGAACTGGCCGCTGCCGGGCCCGGTGAATCAGGGCGAACGGTTCCGGATGCGGCGTGGATGGATCGGTGTAGATGGACTCAGGGTGTGGCCGGGCAACTGCCACACAAGCTTACTCGGCAGGCTGTGCCGCCCGGATCGCGTGCGTGGCGGACTGGCTTACTTGGCGAACTGGGGGAACCGGGCCGGGGTTCCCGTGGATGGCGGAACGTTGTAGGTGCGCAGCACCTGGCCCAGGACCGAGCGCAGGACCGGCCCGTTGGTGATGCCGTAGATGTTGCCCTTCGGGCGCTGCACCACTACTTCGACGATGAACCGCGGGTTGTCCATCGGGGCCATGGCCACCATCGAGGCCGTGTAGCCGTCGAAGCCGGGAAGCCCGTCCTCGCGCGGGGCCTGGGAGGTGCCGGTCTTGGCGCCTACCCGGTAACCGTCAACGGCGGCCTCCTTGATCTGGCCTTCAGTGACGTTGCTCTCAAGGATGTCGCGGACCTTCTTCGCCGTCTCCTTGCTGACGATCCGCCGGGATTCCTTGGCAGGGACCTTCTCTTCTTTTCCGTCCGGGGTGATGTAGCTGTCGATCAGGCGGGGCTGGAGCATGACGCCGTCGTTGGCGACGCTCTGGTAGGCCCGGACTGTCTGCAGTGTGGACTGCGAAACACCCTGGCCGAACAACACCGTGTACTGCTGGCGGTTGTCCCACTGATCCGGTTTGGCAAGAATGCCCTTGGCCTCCGAAGGCAGTCCGATGTCGGGGGCCTCTCCGATGCCGAACTTCTTCAGCCAGTCGTAGCGCTGCTGCTTGCTCAGCCGACTGCCGACCATCACCGTGCCGGTGTTCATGGACCAGCCCAGGATGCCTGCGAGCGTCCGCTTTTCGGTGCCGTGGTCGAAGGCATCGGTGAAGGTCTCACCGTCGATCGTATAGGCCGGCGGAATCGTGAAGGTGTCCAGCGGGCTGGCCTTGCCTTCTTCGATCGCTGCTGAGGCGGTGATCATCTTCTCCACCGAACCGGGCTCGTAGGCCGCGGTCACCGATCGCACGCCCCGGTCCTCGGGGGCAACCCCGCCGGGGTTGTTCGGGTCAGGGGCGTTGGTATCGGCCATGACGATGATGTTGCCGGTCTTGACGTCCATCACCACGATCGATCCCCACTGTGCGCTGAGGTTGTTGACCTGGCTCTGGATGGCCTGCTGCGCAAAGTATTGCAGGTCCGTGTTGAGCGTCAGTTTCACGTCCTTGCCGTCGACGGCGGGGGTCAGTTCGTCAGTGGCGACCGGAATGCGGAGGCCGTCGGCGCCGATCTCGAAGACGCGCTTGCCTGGGGTCCCACGCAGTGCTTCGTCCTGGGTCTGCTCGATGCCTGCCTGGCCGGTGGTGCCGTCCTGGAGGAAGCCGATGACGCCCCCGGCCACGCTGCCGTTCGGGTAGACGCGCTTGGAGATGGCCTTGGAGACCACCCCCGGAATGGACAGCTTCGAGATGGCGTCCTCAAGATCGGGTTTCACTTCCCGGGCGAGCACGACGTAGGGCTTGTCCCCCGTCAGGGCAGTGGTCAGGGCCGCCGGGTCGGTTCCGAGCGCTGAGGCAAGGTCCTTGATGCCCTGCTCACGGCTGACAGTCTCCGCCTCTGCGGTGGCGCTGTTGTAGCGCCCGAATTCGGGAGTGTTGGTGTTGACCCTCTGGTCCGCGACGATGTCGTAGCGGATCACGCTGCTGGCGAGCACCGTGCCGTTGGCGTCAAGGATCTGGCCGCGCTCGGCCGGGAGCTCGACAGGTGTCAGCCGCTTGTTGATGCCGGCTTCGGCCATGCCGCCCACGTCCAGTCCCTGAACGAGGAAGAGTTTGCCGCCCACCACCAGCAGCAGGGTGAGCATCAGGCCAAGGCCCACCCGCAGCCGCCGCTTGGCCGTTGACGCCTTCTTCGTTTTCGATTTCCCGGAGTTCTGCGCCACGTCGGTTCCTTGCTGCTTGCCTTGCTGTCGGTTCGGCTGGAGGCTTACTGCCCGGGCACCTTCTGCTGGGGAGCCGGCACCGAACCCCCGTTGAGGTTCACGGCCGGAGCCGTCGGCTCGGCCTTCTTCTCCGGCTTTGCCTTGGCGTCGGCCTTTGCATTCTTTGCCTCAGCTTTCGCGTCGGCGGCGGACGGGGCGTGGCTCTCCAATGGTTCCTTGGTGCTGGCCGGGGGGACTACATCAAGCTGGCCGGTGATCGCTGGGGGCGCGATAACGGCGCCCTGGCTGAGCCCCTTGAGTGCCGGCGTCGCGGTGCCCGTGATCGCAAGCGTCTCCAGGTTGATCTGGCCCTTGGCAGTGGAAGCAACCATTCCCAATTGTGCAGCCTTCGCGGCCAGATTCTGGGGAGCCTCGAACGCTTGGCGTTGCTGTGTCAGTTCCTGGTTTTGCTTGGTCAAAGTAGCGTCCTGGGCCTTCAGCTGGACCAGGTTGTACTGCGCCGTGGACACCGAGATGTTGAGCACGAGGACGGTGAGCAACGCCGCCGCCAACACGCCGAAGCAGAAGACGAAGAAGGGCACCCGGCGCTTGCCGGGGGTGCTGTGCACCACGGAGAGCGGCGTCCGGACTTTGCGGCCGGTGTCGGGCGAACGCAGCGGCAGGGAGCGCGCCGTGTTGCCCACGGTGGACGGCGTTGCCTTGGCAGCAGCGGTGCTCATGCGTTTCTCCTTGCTTTGATTCGTTCGACGGCCCGCAGCCGGGCCGAGGCAGCCCGGGGGTTTTCGGCGATTTCTTCCGCGGTGGGCACCTCGGTGCCCTTGGTCAGTGTTTTCAGTTCGGGTTTGTGTTCCTCAAGTTCCACGGGGAAGCCCAGCGGCGCCGAGGACTTGGACCGCTTCTGGAAAACCGACTTGACGATCTTGTCCTCGAGCGAGTGGTAGGACATCACCACCACCCGCCCGCCGAGGGCAATGGAATCGACGGCGGCGGGAATGGCCCGTTCCAGGACATCGAGTTCCTCGTTGACCTCGATGCGCAGCGCCTGGAAGGTGCGCTTCGCCGGATGGCCGCCCGACTTGGCGGCCGCTGCCGGCACCACGCTGCGGATCTGTTCGACGAGTTCCCCGGTGGTGGCGAAGGGCTTCTCCGCGCGGGCCGTGACGATGCGGTTGGCGATCCGGCCGGCGAACTTCTCCTCACCCCACTTCCGGATGATCCGGACGAGTTCCTCTTCGGAGTAGTTGTTGACCACGTCGGCAGCGGTCTGGCCGCGGCTGGTGTCCATCCGCATGTCCAAGGGAGCGTCGTAGGAGTACGCGAAGCCGCGTTCGCGTTCGTCCAGCTGCAGGGAGGAGACGCCGAGGTCCATGAGGATCCCATGCACTTCGGAGATGCCAAGGTCCTCGAGGACCTCTTCGATCTCGTCGTAGACGGCGTGGACGAGGTCGGTCCGCTTCTCGAAAGGCTTGAGCCGCTCCCCGGCGAGTGCCAGGGCTTCCTCATCGCGGTCGATCCCCACCAGATGCAGGTCAGGGAAACGCTGGAGCATGGCTTCGGAGTGGCCACCCATGCCGAGGGTCGCGTCGATGACCACCGGGGTCTCCCCGCGGCTGCGGGCGGCTTCGAATCCGGGTGCCAGCAGATTGATGCACCGGTCTTTCAGGACCGGCACATGGCGCTCAGAGGTCGGCTTCGGCGTGTCCTGCCCGTCCATACGGCCTCCTCGGGTTTCGTTCACTGGCTCTTAAATGCTTCTTGGGCCGGATCCCCATCCGCGCCTATCACTGCGTCCGCCTGGCTCCGGGGAAGGTGAGCCAGGTTGGCGAAGCAATGGGCGGCTGGAGATCCCGTCCAAGAAGCGGGTCCTGCCCGTCGCCTAGATGAATCCGTCTAGATGAATCCGGGAAGGTTGTCGTCGTCGGTTTCCGAGAAGGCGGCTTCCTTCTCGGTGAGGTACTCGTCCCAAGCCTGGGCATCCCAGATCTCGGCCCGGGTGCCGGCGCCGATGACCGCCAGTTCCCGGTCGAGTCCTGCGTAGGCCCGGAGCGCCGGCGGAATCGTCACCCGCCCCTGCTTGTCAGGTACCTCGTCAGAGGCTCCCGACAGGAAAACCCGGATGTAGTCACGAGCCTGCTTGGAGGAGATGGGGGCCTCCCGCATGGACTCGTGGATACGTTCGAATTCCCGCTGACTGAAGACGTAGATGCAGCGCTCCTGCCCCCTGGTGAGGACCAGACCGTCTGCCAGTTCCTCGCGGAACTTGGCGGGGAGGATGATCCGTCCCTTCTCATCAAGACGCGGCGAATGCGTGCCCAGAAACACTGGCCCACCGCCTGTCTGTGAAAAGGTGCCGTATCTGCCCCACTCCGCCACTACCCTCTTACGTCCTCCACTTTACTCCACAAGCCTCCACAGTCAACGCACTCGCGGGCGTTTCGGCTCCACCCGCCGCGGATCTTGCCGCAGAAAGCCGGGAAATAAGGGCGTGGTGGGAAGTGGAGGAATGTGTGCGCCAGTGGCGGGCAGCGGCAATGCGCGGCGCCGGAAGGAGCGCTTAAATGGAAAAAGACCCGTCAAGCGGGTCTTTTTTCTTCCGATACACGGCCAATGGTGCGAAGTGGAGGATTCCGGGGAGCCGTCCGCCGCGCTCAACTAGTCGTCGCCGCGGCGCCGTTCGTCCCATCGCTCTTCGAGGTTGTTCATGAAGGAGCTCTTCGGCTTGCCGGACTTGCGCGACTTGAGTTTGCCGCCGGAGATCCTGCGGAGCGTGGCGAAATAGACGCCGGCGCCCATGACGATGAACCCTAGGACACCCAGGAAGATGTTCTGGAGTGAGACACCAACCAACAAGAGCAGAACACCGGCGATGGTGCCAAGGACTCCCATAATGATGTGCCGGGTAGACCAGGCACGGATGGGATCCGACCCCATTGAATTGGCGAACTTCGGATCGTCCTCATGCAGTTGCTTCTCAAGTTGCTCGAGAAGCCTCTGTTCGTGCTCCGAGAGGGGCATCGCGACCTCCTTGTAATCGGCCAGGCTCGTAACCGGCCAGGGTCCAGATAGGCGGCACCCACCGCCTCTGTTTCCCTAAACGGACCGGCCTGAAAAAGGGTTCCCAGTCCCTGTCCATGGAACCAGACGCGATGAGGCACTTTGTCCAGACGATCTAATTCTGTGTATTTCTAGGATAGTTTGTCGCGCACAGTTCTGAAAGACGCTCCAAGCGTGCAGAACGGGCTTTCCCGCGCTACCGCGACCCGTCCGGCCCTTTTTCGGAGCCCGGCTTAAGCAGCCTGGCCGGAAGCACCGTTTTTCCGCCGAATTTCCGGCTCACTTGGTCAAGCGCCTGCTCCGCCGAACGCCAGTTGTCGTCCCGCCTGTCCAGGCTCAGCTGCAGCGCGGCACCATCGGCGGACTCAAGCTGTTCCAGCCTTACCCCGATGAGGCGGACGCTCATGGGGCGGGCGCCCAACGAGGCGAGCAGCTGAGAGGCCACTTGGTACACGATCTGGGCGCTGTCCACCGGAGCATTGACCGTCTTGCTCCGGGTGACCGTGGAGAAGTCCGCATAGCGAAGCTTCAGTGCAACCGTCCGCGCCAGCATCCCGCTGGCCCGCAGTCTTGTGGCCGTGCGATGCGAGAGCCGCAGGAGCTCCCTGTGGAGAAGCTCGTCATCGAAAGTGTCGACGGCGAAGGTCTCTTCCGCTCCAATGCTCTTCTCCAGCCGGACAGGGGTCACCGGGCGGGGATCAAGTCCCATGGACAGCCTATGGACATGTTCCCCCGATGCCCCGAGGATCTTCCGGAGGGCCGCAGGCGGTGTCGCGGCGACGTCTGCAACGGTGCGGATTCCGAGCCTGGCCAACACTTCGGCGGTCTTGGCGCCTACGCCCCACAGCGCCTTCACCGGCAGGCTGTGTAGGTATTCCACTGTGCGGTCCGCTTCGATCAACAGCAGCCCGTCCGGCTTGCAGCGTGTTGAGGCGATCTTCGCCACGAACTTGTTGGCGGCGATCCCGACCGAGGCGGTGATGCCAAGTTCTTCGGACACCCTGCGCCTGATCAGTTTGGCGATCCCGATGGGCGGTCCGAGCCGCCGGATGGCTCCCCCTACATCAAGGAATGCCTCGTCGACGCTGAGCGGCTCCACCAGATCGGTGATCGATTCGAAGATCCGCATCAGTTCCGCCGACACTTCGTAATAGAGGTGATGGCGGGGCTCGAGGATGACCGCTGTAGGACACAAGCGCATGGCGACGGCCATGGGCATGGCGGATTTCACACCGACGCCGCGCGCCTCATAGGACGCAGACAGCACCACCGAGCGTTCGGAAGGGAAGCCGACGATCACCGGCTTGCCCCGCAGCTCCGGGCGCGAGCGCAATTCGACGGAAACGAAAAACGCATCCATATCGACATGCAGGATGCTGGTGCGCCGGAGCTCCTTCAGCGTTGCCGGGTCAATAGGCCCGACGGCGCCACCTAAACCTCCGTCTGTTCTCACGGGAAAATCCTATGCCCGGCAGCAAGACGGGTCCGAGGGCGCCGACTGCGCGGCGAAATCCGGCAAGTGCCCGAACGCTAAACTGTAGGAGCATCCGGCACCGTCTCCCCCAGGAGGAATACCCTGTGAAGTTCTATCGAAAGCACCAACGCATAGCGATGGCTGCTTGCGCTGCCGGCGTTGCCCTGGCCGCTACCGCGTGCGGCGCCCCTTCGACTTCAGGTTCCGCTTCGTCCTCCCCGGCAAGCCAAGCGCAGTCGGTGCCGGCGTCTTCTCCTGCCCCCGAATCGGCTTCCCCGGTTCCGGGAGCGGCGGCCGCCGTCGCGTCACTCGCGCCGGGCTTCCCGCAAAAGCTGATCCCGCTCATGCCCAAGGCGAGCATCAAGTCCAGCAGCGTCGACAAGAACTCCTCCCCTGTCTCGGCAGCGCTGGTGGGCACCATCACCGCTCCGGCGTCGGCGGTCTTCGGTTTCTACACCCCGGCACTTTCCGCGCAGGGCTTCAAGGCCGTTCCCGGGGACAATGTTGGCGGCACCAAGTCCAAGGACTTCATCCGGGCCAACGGCGAGACCGCCAACATCTCGGTAGTCGAGGAGGCCGGCGTTTCCACTTTCACCGTCGGCGCCAACGTTGCGGCAGGGTGGCTGAAGTGACGGCAGCACAACTCGCAGCCGAACAGGGCCGTTTCATCACGGACGTCGCAGCTGGACTCAACAGCTTCCTGGCCGGGCAGGAAACCGTCATGGCGGGCATCTCCCCGGACGTCGCCCCGCTCATGGATTCGATCTCGAAGCTGGTGACCGGCGGGAAACGACTTCGGGCCCTCATGGCCTACTGGGGATGGCGGGGGGCCGGCGGTGACGCGGCGCACCCGGACATCGTCAATGCCGGCTGTGCCCTGGAACTGTTCCAGGCCGCCGCGCTGATCCACGACGACATCATCGACCGCTCGGACACCCGCCGCGGCGGTCCCAGCGTGCACCGGCGTTTCAGCCAGCTCCACCAGGCCGAAGGCTGGGCCCTGGACGAGGAACGTTTCGGCCACGCTGCGGCAATTCTGACCGGCGACCTGTGCCTGTCCTTCAGCGAAGAGGCCTTCACCGGCATCGGTCCGCGCGCGGCGTCGGGAACTCCCGCGCGGCACATCTTCAACCTGATGCGGGCCGAAGTCATGGCCGGGCAGTACCTGGACATCCTTGAAGAAGTGGCCGGACCCGTGCGTGACCGTGCAGGCGCAGTGAAAAGGGCCACCTCCATCATCCGCTTCAAGTCGGCGAAGTACTCCACCGAGCACCCGCTGGGCCTTGGCGGTGCGCTGGCCGGCGCGGACGAGGCCCTGCTCGCCGGCTATTCGGCATTCGCGCTTCCCCTGGGTGAAGCCTTCCAATTGCGTGATGACGTCCTGGGCGTCTTCGGCGATCCCGAAACCACCGGCAAACCTGCCGGCGATGACCTGCGCGAGGGCAAGCGGACTGTCCTGGTCGGTTTCGCGATCAACCAAAGCGAGCCGGCGATTTCCGCCTACCTTGATGCCACACTCGGCCGGCAGGACCTGGCCGAGGACGAAGTCGGGAAGATCCGGCAGATCATGGTCGATTGCGGCGCACTTGCCGCCACCGAGGCCATGATCGACGAACTGAGCGGCCAGGCCTTCGAGGCCCTCGAACGGCTTCCCCTTGCGGAGCTTCCGATGTCCGCGCTCCGCGGCCTCGCCGAAGCCGCAGTGAGCCGGGCCGCCTGAACCGTCGCGGCGAACTGCGGGCGAGGACAATCAACGCAAGGACCGTTAAACAGAAGGACGACGGCGGCAGGTTACCTGCCGCCGTCGTCCTCTGTTTAGGGGGCTACCAGGCCAGGGACTGGGCGCGGCGCCTGATCTCGGTTTTACGGCCTTCGCGCAGGGCGTCCACAGGGCGGCCGCGCAGGGACTCGTCCGGGGTGAAAAGCCAGACAATGAGCTCCTCATCGGTGTAGCCGGCATCGCCGAGCACCGCGACGGTGCCCTTCAGGCTGTCCAGCACATGGCCGTCCTGGATGAAAAGGGCGGGGACGCTTCGGATCTTCCGCTCGCCCACCCGCAGCGCCACCAATGCGCGCTCATCCAGGAGTCCATGGACCTTCGTAATGGGAACATCCAGGATTTCGGCAACATCGGGCAGCGGCAGCCATTCGGAAACGAGGCTTTCTACAGTACTCACGGAAATAAGGTTGCCACGCCCCGGCCCGCTTCGCCTAGCCGGAGACCGTCCCGTTTTCTGTTGCCTGCCGCAGCCTGAATGTGCCAATGAACAGCTGTTTTCTTGTGCCTGTCCCGAATATGTGAGAGATTCACTTTGATCACAATTGCATCTTTTTGCACATTAGTAACACTGGTATCACTGGCAGCAGCGTTCCGCGAAGGCCGCAGCTGAGATGAGGATTTCCTATGACGACCCCACGCTCGTCCAAGAAGACAACAAGCATGCCCATGCTTGCGGCCACCACAGCAGCGTTGCCCGCCGTCGTGCTCTCATCGCTGGCCTTGGCGCAGCCGGCGACTGCCGCCGCATCCGCGTCCCAGCCGCAGCGCATTCCCGCCACGCTCGCCGCAGCCATCAAAGCGCAGGCCGCACAGGCTTCCAGTGCCGTCATCCCGGCGGCGTCCGTTCCCGCGGCCCTTCCTGCGGCCCTGCGGGCCCAGGGCGCGGTTCCCGCCAGCTACACGGTGAAGCCGGGCGACACCATCAGCGGCATCGCCGCGCGCCACGGGCTGAACACCGGCTCCGTGCTGAAGCTCAACCGGCTTTCCCCCACGTCGATCATCTATCCCGGCCAGCGCGTCAAGCTCAGCGCTTCGTCCGCGGCACCGGTATCACGCCCCGCTGCGCCGGCCGCTGCCCCCACTGGAACGTACACGGTGAAGCCGGGCGACACCCTGAGCGGCATCGCCGAACGCCACGGCGTCGGCCTGTCAAAGGTGTTCGCCTGGAACGGACTGAACGGCGCCTCCATCATCTACCCCGGCCAGAAGATCAAGATCGGTGCTGCCGCTGCCGCAACGCCCGCCGCCCCGCGTCCGGCCGCCCCGGCGCAGTCGGCCCCGGGCTCGTACACCATCAAGGCTGGCGACACCCTCGGCGGGATCGCCTACCGGCACAAGGTCTCGCTGTCCGAGCTGCTTTCGGCCAACCGGCTCAAGGCCAGCACCATCATCTACCCCGGGCAGAAACTGGCCATTCCCGGCGCTTCCACGCTCCAGCCGGCGTCGAGTTCCAAGCCACTGGTCCCGAGTTCCTTCCTCGGCTACACGTACCCGGCCGCCGTTGTCAGTTCCGCGAACAAGAACAAGGCGATCCTGGAGGCTTCTCCAGTTCCCACCCGCGAGCAGATGAAGAACATCGTGGCGGACACCGCACGGCGCATGGGCGTCAACCCTTCGCTGGCGATGGCCTTCGCCTACCAGGAGTCCGGCTTCAACCAGCGCGCTGTCTCCCCCGCCAACGCCATCGGCACCATGCAGGTCATTCCGTCCTCGGGCGAATGGGCGTCCGAGCTGGTGGGCCGCAAGCTCAACCTCCTCGACCCTTACGACAACGCAACCGCCGGTGTGGCGATCATCCGTGCGCTGGTCAGCACCAGCAAGACCCTTGACCTGGCGATCGCCGGTTACTACCAGGGCCAGTACTCCGTCAGCAAGCACGGCATGTACGCGGACACCAAGCAGTATGTGGCCTCGGTCAAGGCGCTGATGAAGCAGTTCTAGGACGCCTGGCAACCCACGCCACGGGCCCGGATCGGATGGACGATTCGGGCCCGTTGTCTTTGCTCACTTAGGATCGTAGGGTGCAGGAACAAGTCTCGGACCACTTTCTCGGCTCCCTCGTGGATAGCCGCTACCTCGTGCGCGCCCGCCTCGCCGGCGGCGGAATGTCCACCGTGTACCTGGCCACCGACGAGCGGCTGGACCGCGATGTCGCGCTGAAAGTCCTCCACCCGCATCTGGCGAACGACGCCAGTTTCCTGGAGCGCCTGCGCCGCGAGGCCCGTGCGGCGGCCAGCCTGTCCCACCCCCATGTGGTGGGCGTGCTCGACCAAGGCCAGGACGGCCACACGGCGTACCTTGTCATGGAGTACATCAAGGGCCACACGCTCCGTGACGTCCTCCAGGAAAAAGGCGCCCTCTCCCCGCGCCTGGCACTGGCCCTGATCGACCCGGTCATCGAAGGCCTCGCTGCCGCCCACGCCGCCGGCCTCATCCACCGTGATGTGAAACCGGAAAACGTGTTGATCGCCGACGACGGCCGTATCAAGGTGGGCGACTTCGGCCTGGCCCGTGCGGTCACCGCGGCCACCAGCACGGGATCGCTGATCGGGACCGTCGCCTATCTGGCCCCAGAGCTCGTGCTGGGCCAGGCGGCCGACGCGCGCAGCGACATCTACTCGGCCGGCGTCATGCTCTACGAAATGCTCACCGGAACCCAGCCGTATTCCGGCGAAGTTCCCATCCAGGTGGCCTACCAGCACGTCAATACCGAGCTGCCGGCGCCCTCGGCCGCCGCACCGGGCCTGGCATCGGACCTCGATGAACTCGTCCAGTGGTGCACCGCGAAGGACCCCGAGCAACGCCCCGTCGACGGCGGCGCCCTCCTTTCCGAGCTGCGGCACATCCGTACAACGCTCAGCAATGAACAGCTGGACTTCATGCCGCCTGCGGCCCTCGAGGCCGCGGCACGGTCGGAGCATCCGCCCGTGGCGCCGTCCGACGCCCACACCGAACTCCTGGAGCGCACCGGCCTGCACGAAGACAATGCGGCTCAGACCGAAATCATCTCGTCAGCCCAGCATGCCACCTCCGTCTTGCCGCAGGCGGCGGGCCTTTCCGCCGCGGCCTTCCCGACGGCGGTTCTGCCGCCGGCCGGCGCGCTCCCCGGCGGTGCCGGGCAGGACGACGCACCGCCGGCGCTTTCGCCGCGTCAAGAGAAGCGGGCAGCGCGCCAGGCCGAAAAGGACCGCGCCCGGGCGGCCGCCACCCCGTCCCGCAGACTTCGGGAGGGCAATCCCCGGCGCCGCGCCGTCGTCTGGACCCTGTTCATACTGCTCCTGGCCATCCTGGCCGGAACCGCCGGCTGGTTCTTCGGCATGGGCCCCGGTTCTCCGGGAACCATTCCTCCGCTCAAGAACAAGCCCGCACAGGAAGCCCAGCAGCTTTTGCGCACCGCAGGCTTCCAGTCCAACGCCCAGGACGTCTTCGACGACGAAGTGAAGTCCGGCTACACCGTGGGCACCGACCCCGCGGCAGGGACTGAGATCCGCAAGTTCCAGCAGGTCACGCTGTTCGTGTCCAAGGGACCGCAACTGTTTCCGCTGGTGGGCCTGGGCGGATTGAACCTGGCGCAGGCCAAGGATGCACTGGCCGGCGCCGAGATGACACTGGGCCAGGTCTCGGAAAAGTATGACGAACAGGCACCCGCCGGGACCATCCTGTCGCAGGCGCCGGCCAAGGACACGCCCGTGCGCCACGGAACCGCCGTGTCCCTGGTGGTATCCAAGGGCCCGCAACCGCTCCCGGTTCCGGATGTCCGCGGCATGGACCAGGCCTCGGCCGTGAAGGCGATCAACGATGCCGGACTGAAGGCGAAGATCGCCGCCGAGGAGGTCTTCGACAAGAAAGCCCCCGCCGGCTCGGTGATCCGCCAGTCGCCGTCGGACGGCACACTGAACCGCGGCGGCACTGTGATCCTGACCCTGTCCAAGGGGCCCCGGCTCATCGAGGTCCCCAATTTCGTCGGCAAGCAGGCCAAACAGGCCGAAAGGGAGCTGAAGAAACTCGGCTTCGAGGTGGAGATCGAGAACCTCTACGGCGGCTTTTTCGGGACCGTCCGGGAGCAGGACCCCGTCGACACCATGGCCCCGGAAGGGTCCACCGTTACCCTCCGCGTGGTCTAGCCCCCGGGTTCCGCGAGCGAACAGCTGAGGCCCCAAACCCGGCGGGTTTGGGGCCTCACGTGTACGTTCGCGCTAGTGCTTGGCGAGAGCCCCGGCGACCAGGAATGCCATTTCGAGGGACTGCATGTGGTTCAGCCGCGGGTCGCAGACGGACTCGTAGCGGTCGGCGAAGGCGTCCTCGTCGATCGGGTCCGATCCGCCGAGGCACTCGGCGACGTCGTCGCCGGTCATCTCCATGTGCAAGCCGCCCGGCACCGTGCCCAGCGCCTGGTGCACCTCGAAGAAGCCACGGACTTCGTCGATCACGTCGTCGAAGCGGCGCGTCTTGTAGCCGTTCTGCGAGGTGACCGTGTTGCCGTGCATGGGGTCGGTGACCCACAGTACCTGCGCGCCGGAAGCGGTAACGCGTTCGACGACGGCTGGCAGCTTCTCGCGGATGTTCTTCGCACCCATGCGGGTGATGAACGTCAGGCGGCCGGGTTCGCGGTTCGGGTCCAGCTTGTCGATGAGGCGCAGCGCGTCGTCGCCGGTGGTGCCCGGGCCGAGCTTCACACCGATCGGGTTGCGAACGCGGGACAGGAAGTCCACGTGGGCGTGATCGAGTTCGCGGGTACGCTCGCCGATCCAGAGGAAGTGGCTGGAGGTGTCGTACGGCAGGCCGGTGCGGGAGTCGATGCGGGTGAGCGCGCGCTCGTAGTCCAGCAGCAGGGCCTCGTGGCTGGCGAAGAATTCGACGCGCTTGAGGGCTTCGAAGTCGGCGCCACAGGAGTCCATGAAGCGGATGGCACGGTCGATGTCCCGGGCCAGCGATTCGTAGCGGGCGTGGGCCGGGTTCTCGGTGAAGCCCTTGTTCCACTGGTGCACCAGGCGCAGGTCGGCGAAACCGCCCTGCGTGAAGGCACGGATCAGGTTCAGGGTGGACGCCGAGGTGTGGTACGCCTTCAGCATGCGGCCGGCGTCGTGCGCGCGGGATTCCGGGGTGAAGTCGTAGCCGTTGACGATGTCTCCGCGGTACGCCGGGAGGGTGACGCCGTCGCGGGTTTCATCGTTGGAGGAGCGCGGCTTTGCGAACTGGCCGGCCATGCGGCCCATCTTGATGACGGGCATCGCGGCGCCGTACGTCAGCACCACGGCCATCTGCAGGATGGTCCTGACGCGGGCGCTGATCTTGTCTGCGGTGGCACCCTCGAAGGTTTCGGCACAGTCGCCGCCCTGGAGCAGGAAGGCACGGCCCTGGGCGGCAGCGGCAAGGCGTTCGCGCAGGACGTCGACTTCGCCGGCGAACACCAGCGGAGGCAGTACCGAGAGCTCCTTGACGGAGGCGTCGAAGACCTCCCTGTCCGACCAGGTGGGCTGCTGCGAGATGGGCAGCTGGCGCCAGTCATCCAGGCCCGGATAGTCAGCGGCGCCGCTTTGCGCCGTGCTCGTCATGGGGCCGGTCATGGAGGGTGCGGGAATAAGCTCAGTCACCCTACAAGACTAGTGGGAGGCCGCCCGCTTTGGGGACACGGCAGCCGTAACCCTCACGGGCGGCGGCGTCACACTTTTCCGCCGGCTCCGCCGCCGTCGTCATGGCCGCCAAGCCGGGCTTTCACGTCGGCCGCGTATTCGTCCACGTACTCCTGTCCGGAGAGCCGCATGATCTCGTACATGATCCGGTCCGTGACTGTGCGCTGGACGGTCCGGTCTTCTTCGCTGCCGTAGTGCCCGCTGAAGTCCAGGGGTTGTCCGATGATCATGCCGATGCGCCGGATGTTCGGTATCCGTTTGCCGATGGGCTGCACCTTTTCGGTCCCGATCATCGCCACGGGAATCACGGGAACGCGGGTCTGCAGCGCCAACTTCGCCACCCCGGCCTTGCCCCGGTACAGGCGGGCGTCGGGGCTGCGGGTGCCTTCCGGGTAGATGCCCAGCAGTCCGCCGCCCTGCAGCACGTCCTTTCCGGCCTGCAGGGATGCCTCGGAGGCCGCTCCGCCCGAACGGTCCATGGGCAGCTGCTTGGTGAGCCGGAAGAACAAAGCGGTGAGCCTTCCCTTGAGGCCGGTGCCGGTGAAGTACTCGGACTTGGCCAGGAAGATCACCGGGCGGCGCACCATCAACGGCAGGAAAATCGAGTCAGAAAACGACAGATGGTTCGAAGCGAGGATGGCTGCGCCTTCAGCCGGAATGTTGTCCAGCCCCTTGATCCATGGGCGGAACAGCAGTTTGAGGATGGGACCGATAAAGATCCGCTTCATGACCCAATAGAACACCGTGGTTCCTCCCCGGGCGGCATATGAATATGGCCGGACGCGTCCGCTCGGCGCTCAATTGCCACCCTACTCCTGTGTGAATTATCCGGAACAGTGACACGATGGACACATGACGGAAAGCAGCGTCCCGGACAGCCCCCGGCCCTTCCGGTATGCCGGCCACGGGGAGAACGCGCGCACCGGAATCGCCCTCTGCCATGGATTCACCGGCAGCCCGCTCAGCATCATGCCGTGGGCCGAACACCTCGCCGCCCACGGCTTCGCCGTCACCGTCCCGCTCCTGCCCGGGCACGGAACGCACTGGCGGGACCTGGCCAGGACGTCGTGGAGGGACTGGTACGGGACGTTCGAGGAAAGCTACCTGGAGCTGGCCGGCCGGACCTCCCGCTGCTTCGTGGCGGGGCTGTCCATGGGCGGTGCCGTGGCCCTGCGCGCCGCAGCCCGGCACCCGGTGGCGGGGGTCGCCGTCGTGAATCCCGGACTGAGCTTCTACGACCGGCGCGTCCGGTACATCGGCGCCCTCAAGCACGTCATGCGCACCACGGCACCGATCGAGGAAGAAAACCCGACTTCGGCCCCCACCGACGACGGCGACTACTCCCGCACGCCGCTGGCGGCGGTCCACGAACTCAAGAAGCTGTTCCGCTCCACCTCCCGCTCGCTTCCATCCATCACGGCACCGGCGCTGGTGTTCAAATCCGCGCAGGACGCCGTAGTGCCACCGAGTTCCCTGGCGATGATCAGCAAACGCATCGGGAGCAAGGACCTGCGCGTCGTGCCCCTGCCGCACAGCGGGCACGTGGCGACGCTGGACCTCGACGCGCCGCTGATCCTCGAAGAATCCGCCGCCTTTTTCCTGCAGCACGCCACAGACAGAGTAGCCTCGGAGCCATCATGAACAATCTCCCCGATTTCTCGCCGTTCACGAGCAGCTTCACCGGCTCCGGTCCCAGCGTCGGGGTGGTGATGAGCCACGGATTCACGGGCAGCCCGCACAGCATGCGTCCCTGGGCGCGGTACCTCGCCGAGGAAGGCTTCGCCGTCCGGCTGCCGCTGCTTCCCGGCCACGGCACCAGCTGGCAGGACATGGCCACCCGGCACTGGCAGGAGTGGCACAACGCCGTGGATGCCGCCTACCTTGAACTTCAGGCCGAATGCGACTACGTATTCGCCGCGGGACTCTCCATGGGCGGCGCACTGGCACTGCGGATCGGGGCCACCCGGCCGGTCGCCGGAACGATCGTGATCAATCCGGGCCTGGTGATTGACGACCCCCGCGCCGCCGTGGTGGGCATCCTCAAGCATGTCCTCAAGACCACGCCGGCCATCGCCAACGACATCCGCAAACCCGGCATGGACGAGGGTGCCTACCCCCGCACCCCCGTGGCCGCGGCGCACGAGCTGAAGAAGATGTACAAGGACACCATGGCGCTGCTCCCCCGGATTTCCGCACCCGTGCGGGTGTTCCGCTCCTCCGTCGACCATGTGGTCTCCGACGCCAGCATCCGGCAACTGCGGCGCCTCGTCACGGCACCCGTGGAACTGACCGTCCTGGAGAACAGCTACCACGTGGCCACACTCGACAACGACGCCCCGGGAATCTTCCAGGCCTCCGCGGAGTTCATCCGGAAGACCGTTGCCGAACTGACCACGGAGGACACCGGCCCCGCGCTGGAAGACTCCGGACCCGAAGGACGCCACCCATGAACAGGCCGGGGCCCGATTCCGCGGACCAGAGCGCAAACAAGGACGACGACGCCGTTTGGCTCGACCTCGTGGCCAGGCTCGAAGCCATGCCGGACGAAGATCTGGACACTCATGACGACGTTCCGGGCGCGGCGGACCGGAGTCCCCGAACCGGCAGCTTCAGCGACTACGACCCACTGGGGCTCTCCCGCGCCCTTTCGGACGCGACGGATCCCGGCGACGCCTTGCCCGGCAGCGGGCCGCGCGACTACGAGGCGGTCGATGACGACGGGGGCTTCGTCCCGGAGGAACCGCCTAGCCTGGCCGGCACCGAGCCCCTGACCATGCTGGCCTGGGTGGGCGCCGTGGGCGGCCCCCTGGCGCTGCTGTTCACTGCGATGTTCTGGCGTTCGGCACCCCTGCCGGCGATC
Source organism: Arthrobacter sp. TE26545 (assembly GCF_056279005.1). The sequence continues at coordinate 1,488,747 of NZ_JBWBQM010000001.1, read as the reverse complement.
CTCGGGATGGTAGTGGCGTTCCTTGCTTCCGTGGTCTACCTCATCATGCGGCTCCCCCGCGAGAAGGACGACTACGACGACGGCGCCCGCGTCTAGGGCGCCGTCGTTTCGGCTGCCTAGCCCTGCAGCCTGCCGCTGACCCGCGACAGGTCGGCCGCGCCGATCATCCCCGCCCGGGGGCCGAGTTCGGCAAGCTTGATCGCTGCCGGCGGGCGGAATCCGCGGCCGGTGAGGTTCCTCGCGAACGCCTGCCGCGCCGGACCCACCAACAGTTCGCCGGCGTCGCACAGGCCACCACCGATCACAAAGGTCCCCGGGTCGAGCGCGGCCGCGAGGTTGGCCAGGCCCAGGCCCAGCCATTGCCCTACTTCCTCCAACAGTTCCTTGGACGCCGGATCACCGGACTTCGCCAGCTGGGAAACGGTCAGCCCGGTGATGTCGTCGACCACCCCGCCGCTGGCCTTCAGCAGTTCGTAGGCCAGCGGGGATTTCCGGCGCGCAAGTTCCCGGGCTTCCCGGCCCAGGGCGTTTCCCGACGCGTATTGTTCCCAGCAGCCCCGGTTGCCGCATTCACAGCGGTGCCCGCCGGGAACGGCCACCTGGTGGCCGAACTCCCCCGCAACCCCGAAGCGCCCCCTTTCCAGCCGTCCGTCCATCACCATGGCGCCCCCGATGCCCGTGCCCAGCGTGATGCACACCAGGCGGCTCTCACCGCGCCCGGCACCGAAGCGCCATTCCGCCCAGGCTGCGGCGTCGGCGTCATTGGTCAGGAGGACGGGCCGGCGCAGGAGCTTCTGCAGGTTGTCCCGCAACGGTTCATTGCGCCAGGCGAGGTGCGGGCTGAACAGCACAGTGCCGCCGTCGAGATCCATCCAACCGGCCGCACCGATGCCCAGGGAGGCAATCCGGTGATGCTCGCCGAGTTCCTGGACAAGTTCCACGATGACGCTCTCCACGGCGCGCGGATCGCTGCCCGGCGTCGCCCGGCGCCGCTCCTCCAGGATCCGTCCCTCGGCGTCGACGACGCCGGCGGCCACCTTGGTGCCGCCGATGTCGATTCCGATCGCCAGGCCACGCCGGCCCAGCCGGGAGTGTCCGGCGGACGCGGCAACCTTGCCCTCCGCCCCGGGGGCCCAGTGGACGGCACCCTGCCGCAGCGGACCGCGACGGCGGGCTGCAGCGGAGGCGGGCCAGGGTGCCTTGCGTGCCGTGGCGCCGGCCGGCGGTGTGGTTCTCAGCATCCCGCCATCCTATTCCCGGGCCGGGGCACCCGGAGGGATCAGGCGGCACGGAAGCAACACTTCGAAATGCCCTCGCATTGGCGGATTTCCGGGCTTCACCGTAAAGTTACTCGCCAGTAGGTGAACTCCGACACACCCCCAACAGCGGGCGTATTAGAGTTAGAGCAGCCCTGCATTGGTCTGTTGATATCAAAGGAGCTATCGTGCGTGAAGTCATTGTTCCGCCCCTTGTGAATGTTGCCCCTGAAACCAATATCACGGACCTCGTGATCCGGCAGGCAAACAAGTCCTCCAACCCTGCGCTCTTCGCCAAACTGAACGGCGCCGGCCAGTGGCAGGACATCCATGCCCGCGAATTCCTCGCGGATGTGTCCGCGCTGGCGAAGGGCCTGATCGCCAACGGCGTGCAGCCGGGCGACCGTGTGGGCATCATGTCCCGGACCCGCTACGAATGGACCCTGGTGGACTTCGCCATCTGGTTCGCCCGGCGGCATCTCGGTTCCGATCTACGAAACCTCGTCCCCCTCGCAGGTGGCCTGGAACCTCGGGGATTCGGGCGCCGTGGCAGCCTTCGCCGAGGCCGCCCACCACGAGGACATCATCCGTCAGGCAGTGGCCGGACAGGACCTTGGCACCGTGGCCAACGTTTGGCAGCTCGAAGGCGGCGGGCTCGACCTGCTGCGCAGCGCCGGCAGCGGAGTCAGAGACGAGGAACTCGAAGCCCGCCGCAGCAAGGCAGTCCTCGCGGACACCGCCACCATCATCTACACCTCGGGCACCACCGGCCGGCCGAAGGGCTGCGAACTGACGCACGGCAACTTCGTGGAACTGTCCGAAAACGCCCTGGCCTCCCTTGGCGATGTGGTGAACGAGCACGCCCGGACCATCATGTTCTTGCCGCTCGCCCACGTGTTCGCCCGCTTCATCTCGGTCCTGGCCGTCGCGGCCGGCGCGCAGGTGGCCCACACCCCGGACATCAAGCACCTGCTGGCCGACCTCCAGAGCTTCAAGCCATCCTTCATCCTGGCCGTGCCGCGCGTCTTCGAGAAGGTCTACAACTCGGCGCTCAGCAAGGCCGAGGACGGCGGCAAGGGCGGCATCTTCCACAAGGCAGCGGATACCGCGATCGCCTACTCGAAGGCGCGCCAAAGCGGTTCCATTGGCCTTGGCCTGCGGCTCAAGCACGCGCTGTTCGACCGTCTCGTCTACGGCAAGCTCCGGGCAGCCATGGGCGGGCAGGTTTCCCACGCTGTTTCCGGCGGCGGCCCCCTGGGCGAACGGCTGGGGCACTTCTTCCAGGGCATCGGGCTGCAGATCCTCGAAGGCTACGGCCTGACGGAAACCACTGCCCCGGTCTCCGTGAACACCCCCTCGCTGATCAAGATCGGCACCGTAGGCGCTCCCCTGCCGGGCAATGCAGTCAGGATCGCGGACGACGGCGAGATCCTCGCCAAGGGCGTCTGCGTCATGAAGGGCTACTACAAGCGGGACGACCTGCTTGCCGAGACCTTCGTGGACGGCTGGTTCCGCACCGGTGACATCGGCGAACTGGACGCCCAGGGCTTCCTGAAGATCACCGGCCGCAAGAAGGAAATCATCGTTACCGCCGGCGGCAAGAACGTGGTCCCAGCGCTCCTGGAAGACCAGATCCGCGCCGACGCCCTCGTCTCCCAGGTCCTGGTCCTCGGCGACAACCGGCCCTTCATCGGCGCCCTGGTGACCCTGGACGAGGAAGCCCTTCCCGGCTGGTTGGAGCGCCATGGCCTGCCCGCCGGCACCAGTGTGCAGGAGGCCGCCGGCAACCCGGTGGTGCGGGCGGCGGTGCAGGAGCTGATCAGCAAGGCCAACCAGTCAGTTTCCCAGGCCGAGTCCATCAAGTCCTTCCGGATCGTCGACTCGGACTTCACCGAAGCCTCCGGCCACCTGACGCCGTCCATGAAGGTCAAGCGCGCCCAGGTGATGAAGGACTTCGAGACAGTCATCGAGGAGATGTACGCGGCACCGAAGAGTTCCTGACTTTTCCTCCAAGGCAGGAAAGGAGGCCCGGGCTTTTGCCCGGGCCTCCTTTTGTTTGCTGTCTGGCGAACTATTCGACCGTCTTACTCAACAACGATCAGCAGGTCACCGCCCTGCACCTGTTCGATGGCGTTGATGGCCAGTCGCGAGACCTGGCCGGCCACCGGCGTCGTGATGGAGGCTTCCATCTTCATTGCCTCGATCGTGGCAACGGTGTCGCCGGCGTTGACGGCGTCGCCCACCTTGACGGTCACAGTCACGGCACCGGCGAACGGTGCGGCCACCTGGCCCGGCTGGGAAGGATCGGCCTTCTCGGCGGTCTTGACGTTGCTGACCACGGACTTGTCGCGCACGACCACCGGGCGGGACTGCCCGTTGAGCTTGCACATGACGGTGCGCATGCCCTTCTCGTCGGCTTCGGACACCGCTTCGAGGGAGGCGATCAGGCGGACGCCCTTCTCGAGTTCGATCACGTGTTCGGCGCCCCGCTGGAGGCCGTACAGGTAATCGCGGGTATCGAGGACGGAGATGTTGCCGTAGCTTTCGACGCTCTTGAGGTAGTCCTTGGTGGGACCGGCGAAGAGCAGGCGGTTCAGGGTCTGCCGGCGGGTGGCGGAATCGGCCTTGAGCGCGGCGCTGTCTTCGGCGCTCAGGTCCACGTCCCGCACCTTGATGCTGCGGCCCTGAAGGGCCTTGGTGCGGAACGGCTCCGGCCAGCCTCCGGGAGGATCGCCCAGTTCGCCGGACAGGAAGCCGATGACCGAGTCCGGGATGTCGTAGTTCTGCGGGTTCTCGTTGAAATCCGCCGGATCGGCGTTGAGGCCCACCAGGTGCAGGGCAAGATCGCCCACGACCTTCGAGGACGGCGTGACCTTGACCAGGCGGCCCAGGATACGGTCCGCAGCCGTGTACATGTCCTCGATGGCTTCGAACTGCTCGCCAAGGCCCAAGGCGATGGCCTGCTGGCGCAGGTTGGACAGTTGCCCGCCGGGGATCTCGTGCTGGTACACGCGGCCGGTCGGGCCCGGAAGGCCGGACTCGAATGGTGCGTAGACCCGGCGCACGGCTTCCCAGTAGGGTTCCATCGCGCTGACGGCGGCCAGGTCCAGGCCGGTGTCCCGCGGCGTGTGGGCCAGGGCGGCCACGAGCGCGGAAGCGGAAGGCTGGCTGGTGGTTCCGGCGAGCGAGGCGGAGGCGGCGTCGACGGCGTCGACCCCTGCGTCCACGGCGGCCAGCAGGGTGGCCAGCTGGCCGCCCGCGGTGTCGTGGGTGTGCAGGTGCACCGGCAGGTCGAAACGCTCGCGCAGGGCCGAGACCAGCTTGGCAGCCGCGGCGGGGCGCAGCAGGCCGGCCATGTCCTTGATGGCGAGGATGTGCGCGCCGGCGTCCACGATGCGCTGTGCCAGCTCGAGGTAGTAGTCGAGCGTGTAGAGGTTCTCCTCCGGATCCAGCATGTCGCCCGTGTAGCAGAGGGCGACCTCGGCGACGGCGGTGCCGGTGGCCCGGACCGCGCGGATGGCCGGGGCCATCTGGTTGACGTCGTTCAGGGCGTCGAAGATGCGGAAGATATCGATGCCGGTAGCTGCAGCCTCGTTGACGAAGGCCTCGGTGACTTCCTCCGGGTACGGGGTGTAGCCCACCGTGTTGCGGCCGCGGAGCAGCATCTGGAGGCAGACGTTGGGCAGGGCCTTGCGCAGCGCGGCAAGGCGGTCCCACGGGTCTTCACCGAGGAAGCGCAGCGCGACGTCGTAGGTGGCGCCGCCCCAGGCCTCAACGGAGAGCAGCTGCGGCGTCAGGGCGGCCACCGCGGGAGCGGCCGCCACGAGGTCGCGGGTGCGGACGCGGGTGGCCAGCAGGGACTGGTGGGCGTCGCGGAAGGTGGTGTCCGTGACTGCGACGGCGGTCTGTTCGCGGAGTGCCTTGGCGAAGCCTTCCGGTCCGAGTTCCAGCAGCTTCTGGCGGGAGCCGGACGGGACAGCCTTGCCTGCGACGGAGGGCAGCTTCGCGGCGGGATCCGAATGGACTTTGAGCTCGCCGTTGGGCTTGTTGACGGTGACCTCGGCCAGCCAGGTCAGCAGCTTGGTGCCGCGGTCTGCGGAACTGCGCGACTTAAGCAGCTCGGGACGCTCATCGATGAAGGACGTGGCGACGTTTCCGGCAACGAAGTCCGGGTCGTCCAGGACGGCCTGCAGGAAGGGGATGTTGGTCGACACGCCACGGATGCGGAACTCTGCCAGGGCACGGCGGGCACGGGCAACCGCGGCAGGGTAATCGCGGCCGCGGCAGGTGAGCTTCACCAGCATGGAGTCGAAGTGGGGGCTGATCTCGGCACCCGAGTACACGGTGCCGCCGTCGAGCCGTACACCGGCGCCACCGGCGGAACGGTAACCGGTGATCTTTCCGACGTCGGGACGGAAGCCGTTGGCCGGGTCTTCCGTGGTGATGCGGCACTGCAGCGCGGCACCCTTGATGGAGACGGTCTCCTGGCTGAGGCCGAGGTCCGCGAGGGTCTCCCCGGCGGCGATGCGCATCTGGGCCTGGACGAGGTCCACGTCCGTGATTTCCTCGGTGACCGTGTGCTCCACCTGGATGCGCGGGTTCATCTCGATGAAGACGTGCTGGCCGGCGCGCTCACCGACAGTGTCGACGAGGAACTCGACGGTGCCCGCGTTGACGTAGTTGAGCGCCTTGGCGAAGGCGACGGCGTCACGGTAGAGCGCCTGGCGGATGGATTCATCCAACTGCGGGGCGGGCGCGATCTCGATGACTTTCTGGTGGCGGCGCTGCAGCGAACAGTCACGTTCGAAGAGGTGCATGACGTTGCCCTGGCCATCCGCGAGGATCTGGACTTCGATGTGGCGCGGGCGCAGCACGGCCTGTTCCAGGAACATCGTGGGGTCGCCGAAGGCGGCGTCAGCCTCGCGCATGGCGGACTGCAGGGCCTCGGGGAGGGCTTCGCGGGTGTCCACGCGGCGCATGCCGCGTCCGCCGCCACCGGCAACGGCCTTGGCGAAGATCGGGAAGCCGATCTCGTCCGCGGCGGCGATCAGTTCATCGATGTCGCGGGACGGGGCGCTGGACTTGAGGACCGGAACACCGGCCTTGCGGGCGGCTTCGAGGGCGGCCACCTTGTTGCCCGCGAGCTCCAGGACCTCGGCGGGCGGGCCGACGAAGGTGATGCCCTCGGCCTTGGCGGCGCGGGCGAGGTCCGGGTTCTCGGAAAGGAAGCCGTAGCCGGGGTAGATCGCGTCTGCACCGGCTTCCTTGGCAACCCTGACGACCTCTGCAACGTCCAGGTAAGCACGGACCGGATGGCCCTCTTCACCAATAAGGTAGGCCTCGTCGGCTTTCTGCCGGTGGATCGAGTTGCGATCCTCATGGGGGAAAACCGCTACAGTCTTGGCGCCCAGCTCATAGCCTGCGCGAAAGGCACGGATCGCGATTTCGCCGCGATTGGCCACCAGAATTTTGGAAAACATACTTCTCCTGCATCATTGCGGGTGTAACCGGTCGGTGGTCACAGTGTGTAAGAACGGCCCGGATAAACACAAATCTTTGTGTCGACCGTCACAATGACCGCCGTCACGTGAAGTTCACCTTCGCCGGCAAGACGCTCCAACGTGCTAATGAACGGGCCACGGCCGGCGCCCGGAACGGTGAAACCGTGAATCCCCCGCCGGTCAACATAGAATGTTCTGGGGCGTGAGCCAGGCCCCTGTTCCGGCCGGGCCGGAACACTCTCCACAGCTACACGGCAACCGGCGTTAGGTTTTGGGTTTTCAAGTGCAAGTAGTCAGCATCAGCAGCCTCAAGGGTGGCGTGGGCAAGACATCCGTGACGACGGGACTGGCATCGGCGGCGCTGGCTGCCGGCATTCCCACCCTTGTCGTGGACCTCGATCCGCACGCGGACGCAACCACCGCACTGGGCGTCCAGCCCGCCGAGCAGCTCGACATCGGACGTATGCTCAAAAACCCCCGCAAGGCCCGCCTGAGCGAGAACGTTGCGGCGAGCGGCTGGATCAGCCAGATCCCGGACGGCGCAGGCTCCGCCGCCGGAAACGGCCACGCCGTCCTGGATGTCGCCGTCGGCTCCGCATTCACTGGCATCTACGACCGCCCCGACCTCGGCCGCCGCGACCTCCGCCGCCTTTCGGCAGTGCTCGCCGGCGCCGGTTCCTACGAACTCGTCCTGGTGGACTGCCCGCCATCGCTGAACGGGCTTACCCGCATGGCGTGGAACGCCAGCAACCGTGTGGTCCTGGTGGCAGAGCCAGGCCTCTTCTCCGTGGCCGGCACCGAACGGACCATGCGTGCCATCCAGCTCTTCCGCAAGGAGTTCGCCCCACAACTGGCACCGGCGGGCATCGTGGCCAACCGGGTGCGAAGCGGATCTTCGGAGCACGGCTTCCGCCTCGCCGAGATGGAATCGATGTTCGGCGAGCTCCTCCTGTCCCCGCACATCCCCGAGCAGGCGAACTGGCAGCAGATCCAGGGCGCCGCGCATGCCGTGCACCACTGGCCCGGCGATTCCGCCAAGGGCACCGCGAAGCTCTTTGACGCGCTGCTGGAGAACCTGCTGGCCTCGAACGGCCAGTCACCGTCGAACGGCCTGCGCGAACGCCGCCGCTGAAACGCCACAGACCGAACGCACAGACCAGGAAAGCCGCCCTCCAGTGGAAGGCGGCTTTCCTGTTGTCTGCTGTTACTCCGGGCTAGCCGGTGCGGCGGGCCGAGCGCCGCTTGCTGAGTTCATCGTCCGGGAAGGTCTGCTCCGCGGCGTGTTCGCTGGGGAGCTGGGCGAGACTGCCTTCCACTTCGCGCCACACGCGTCCGACGGCGATACCGAAGACGCCCTGTCCGCCCTGGACGAGGTCGATCACTTCGTCGGCGGAGGTACATTCGTAGACACTTGCGCCGTCGCTCATCAGGGTGATCTGTGCCAGGTCCTCGACGCCGCGCTCACGCAGGTGTTCGACGGCTGTACGGATCTGCTGGAGGGATACGCCGGTATCCAGGAGGCGCTTGACGACTTTCAGGACCAGGATGTCGCGGAAACCATAGAGCCGCTGCGAACCTGAGCCGGCGGCGCCGCGCACGGCGGGCTCGACCAGGCCTGTGCGCGCCCAGTAGTCGAGCTGGCGATAGGTGATACCCGCAGCCTTGCACGCGGTGGGGCCACGATAGCCGGCGTCTTCGTCGAGGACCGGCAGGTCCTCGGTGAAAAGAAGACCCTGGGCACCGCTAGCGGGCGCAGCAACACCATTCGAGGCCTGCTTCAGCTCGCCTGCTTCGCCTTTGGGACTCACGTGACCCTCCTTGTCCGAAGTTCCCCTGGGGATGGCGCATCCACAGCACACGAATGGAACGTCAATCGTGTAATTTCAAACGCGTCCGCACTCTCCAGTGTGAGCTACGCCTGCCGTGCATGCAACGGGAACTTGATACCTCCGACGTTAGGCGTGTAGAGGCCCGAGGTCAAAGACGCTTGGGGCATTTTCGCTCCGTGTCGAAACTTTCACCTTCGGCTTTAACGTTAAGAAGCCGTCAGCCTTCGAAGTCCTCGGGTTCCACATCGTCGAGGAACTCCCGGAAACGGCGCATTTCGCGCTCCTCATCCACGCTGGGGCCGGGTTCTGCCTCTTCCCCTTCGTCGTGTTCGGTGATCCGGACCCCGGCTTCTTCCATGACGGCGTCGGCACACCAGATGCGGCATTTCGCACGGAGGGCGAGGGCGAGGGCATCCGAGGCCCGCGAACTGACAGTGGTGCCGTCGTCGAACTGGAGCTGCCCGTAGAAGATGTTGTCCTCCACGGCAACGATGTTCACGCTGACGATCGCATGCCCGAGGGCCTCGACGACATCCACGAGGAGGTCATGCGTCATGGGCCGCGGCGGGACGACGCCCTGCTGTGCCAAGGCGATGGCGCTGGCCTCGGGGGTACCAATCCAGATGGGCACGTGCCGCTCCCCCTGGATCTCCTTGAGGAGGACCAGCGGCTGGTTGGAAGGGAGCTCGATCCTTACTCCGACAATCTCGACTTCAATCATCAGGATTCCATGCGCGAGATCCGGTCCTGCACCAGGGCCCGGTGCAGGGTGAGGCAAAGTTCACTGATTTCCCGGGCCGCTTCCGCTGCCCGTGACTGCGAGGCCGCGTCCTTGCGGGACATCAGCGGCGCCACTGCGCGTTCCACCAGTCCGAACTCGCGCTCGGCGGCAGCCTGGAACGGGCGCAGGTGCCGCGGCTCCAGGCCATGGCTTTCAAGCTGCACGCAGGCGCGCGCCACCTGCAGGGAGTGCTCGTCGAACTTCCCGTTGACATGGCTGATCAGCCCGAAGCTCAGCAGCGACTGAAGGAGCGGGACGCTGGCGCCGGATTCGGTGCGGAGCTGTTCCTCACTGAGCGCCCGGGCGCGTCCGTGGAGTTCTGCCGCGAGCTCGTCCGAGACGATCCGCGGGGAAACCGTCACCCCCGGCGGAAGGTTCTCCGGCCGTTCGCCGCGGTCGATCGCGTCGAGGTAGTCCTTGATGACCTTCAGCGGCAGGTACTGGTCGCGTTGCAGCGCCAAGACGAAGCGAAGGCGCTCCACATCGCTTTCCGCGTACTGGCGGTACCCGGCGGGGGTCCGCTTCGGGTTGATCAGCCCCTTTTCTTCAAGGAAACGGATCTTGGACGCCGTCATCGCGGGAAAGTCGTCGCTCAGCTGGGCGAGGACCTCGCCGATGTTCAGGACCTGGGGTCCACGCCGTTCCGGCTGGGCAATTGCCACAAGCAGGTACTCCGGATTCAGGCCCGGCCTGCAGCGCGCGCAGGGCTCAGGTAGAAGGTGAGTCGGAACTTGCCGATCTGGACTTCGCTGCCGTTCTTCAGCTGCACGCTGTCCACGCGGTCGTGATTGACGTACGTGCCGTTGAGGCTGCCGGTGTCCACCACTTCGAAACCGCCGGGGGTGCGGTGGAATTCGACGTGCTTGCGCGAGACCGTGACGTCGTCGAGGAAGATGTCGGCATCCGGGTGACGGCCCGCCGTCGTGCTGTCCGAGTCCAGAAGGAACCGGGCGCCGGCGTTCGGACCGCTGTGCGCGATCAGGAGCGCGGATCCCGGGGGCAATGCGTCCACGGCAGCGCGCTCTTCGGCAAGCAGCCTCGGAGTGATGCCCGGTTCGCTGCTGATGGGGGTGAGCTGGATCGAGGTGGTCTCCGACGTCGGCTGATCCAGTCCTTCGGACCGGCCCGGGACCGGGTTCTGTTCGCCGCCAACCATGGAAATCCTCCTCATCCGCCGGCGTCTCCCACAGACGCCGGTTCGCTTCTGCCCGGTTCCGCCGGGCCAAACGGGTTGCTGGCCCCGCCGGTTCTCCCTTGCGGGGGAACCGGCGTGTCGGACCAGATGGTTTTAGCCTACCTGCTGTTCGTACTCGGATGCACTGAGCAGCGACTCAACAGCGTCGGCTTCTGCCAGCTTGATCTCCAGGAGCCAGCCGTCACCGTAGGGATCGGAGTTGATCAGGGCCGGATCGCTGTCCAGAGCGTCGTTGCGGGCGATGACTTCGCCGCTCACCGGGGCGTAGATGTCGCTGACGCTCTTGGTGGATTCCACCTCGCCAACGACCTCGTTACCGGTGATGGTGGTGCCGGGTTCCGGCATCTGGACGTAGACAACGTCACCCAGGGCATCCTGCGCGAAGTCGGTGATGCCGATGCGGACGATCCCTTCGGCGTTGGGGGCAGCCACCCATTCGTGCTCGGCGGTGTAGGAGAGATCGGCAGGAATGTTGCTCATGGGTCGCCTTTCATCAGGACGTTGAGGACCACGACGGCGGAGCAGACTTCCAGCCGCCGCTGAAAGTATAGGCACATTCCTCCCGGCTCCCCATGGGTCTCTGGGATGATTGGGCGCAAGAGGATCCGCACTGCCGGAAGGTTCCTTCGGAGGAGCATCGCCATGCCTGAACTTCCAGAACTCTCTGCCGTGGCCGCCTATCTCGATGAGCGCCTTGCCGGCGCAACGGTGGTCGGCCTCCAGTTCCCCACGGTCTTTGCCTTGAAGAGCAAGGGAATCGACCCGGACAAGCTGGTGGGGCGGTCCGTTAGACGCGTGCACCGGCGCGGCAAGTTCCTGGTGTTCCAGACGTCCGCGGCCACCGATTCGGCCGAATACGCGGACGAAGGCGGCGCGTTGAGCATCGTGGTCAGCTTCGCCAAGGCCGGCTGGCTGCGTTTGTCCGGAAAGCTTCCCGAGATCGAGGACGCTCCGGAGCCGGTGCCCGGGAGCAAGACCGCTCCCGGGTACATTTCCGCCCATTTCGGCTTCAGAAACCACGGCACGGACTACGGGGTGGACCTGACGGACGCGGGGAGGTGGAAAGGCCTGGCCGTCTTCATCGTGCATGACCCGGAGGACGTACCCGGCGTCGCCGAACTCGGGCCGGAAGCCCTCGACCCGGAGTTCACCCTCGAGGAGTTCTCCCGTTTCTTCACCTCGCGGCAGCGGATCAAGGACATCATCAGGGACCAGAAACGGATCGCCGGCATCGGCAACGGCTACAGCGACGAAATCCTGCATGCCGCCAAGCTGTCGCCGCTAGCCGCAGGCGCATCCCTGGACCACGAAGAGCTCGGCAGGCTCTATGGTGCGATGCGCACACTGCTCGGTGACGCCACGGAAGCATTGAACGGGCTGGCGCCGGACAAACTGAAGGCCGCCAAGAAGGCGTCGATGGCGGTCCACGGACGCACGGGTGAAAGCTGCCCCGTCTGCGGCAGCACCGTCCAGGAACTCGCGTACGTGGGTACGTCCTTCCAATACTGTCCCGGCTGCCAGAGCGGCGGAGAGATCCTCAAACGGCCCGCGGCACGCGGCGGTGCGGAGAAGGAACCGGCCGAGGACTGACTCCGACCCGCCATGGGGTTCTGCCATGATGGGTGCCATGACTGAACAAGCACCAGTACCCCCTAAGAAAAAGAGCAACTGGGGCGCAAAGATCATCCTGATCCTTGTCGCGCTGGTCTTCGCCGTCATCTCCTACTTCGCCCTCGCCGCTTTCCTCCCCCGCTGGTGGTCCCAGACCATCGGCCAACAGGTCAACGGCAGCATTTCCGCAGGGATCCTGGCCGGCATGTTCTACGGCTTCGTCTTCACCTTCGCCGCCGCCTTGGTGGCATTGATCGGCCTGAACAGGAAGGTCACCTGGCCCTTCAAGATCGCGCTCGTGGTGCTTGGCGTGGCGATATCGACCCCGAACCTGCTGACCCTCTCCATTGCCCTCGGCACCAGCAACGGCGCGCACGCCGGGGAACGCGTGCTCGACGTCGATGCCCCCGGCTTCCGCACGGCCTCCCTCGTCGCGGCAATCGCCGGCTTCGTCGCGGCGGTGGCACTGGTGGTCCTGATCCAACTGTGGCGCAGCCGCGGAAAGAAAATGAAGGCGCTCAAGCTGGCCGAGAGGGACCGGCTCCAGGCAGAAAAGGACACCGGGCGCGCCGCACCCAGCCAGCCGCCGTCGGGCTCCGTCGGCACGGACGACCCGGCTCCTCGCGTGGCGGACGGTCCTGACGGAAAACCGGACCGGCCATAGGCCACCCCTTTGCCCGGGCTGGCTGTGTGAACCGCCTGGCCGTAGAATATTAGTTGCATGCGCTGCATATATGGTGGCGCGCCCAATCGGCAGGAGTTACGGGAACATGGGCATCAAGGACGACGCCGTCGAAGTCCGCGCACAGGGCTGGCGGACGCTTGCCGCGCTGCACGGGACCATCGAAACGGCACTGGAGAAGGCGCTGCAGTCGGCCGCCGGCCTTTCGGTGGTGGAGTACACCGTCCTCGACGCGCTGAGCCGGCAGGACGGCTGGCATATGCGCATGCAGCAGCTGGCGCGGGCCACCGCACTGTCCAGCAGCGCCACCACACGCCTGGTCAACCGCCTCGAAGACCGCGCCCTGCTCACCCGCATTCTCTGCGCGGACGACCGCCGCGGGATCTACACCGAACTGACCGACGCCGGGCAGAAGCTGCTGCTGGCCGCGCGCCCGGTGCATGACGAGGCCCTGGAAAAGGCCCTCGAAGAGGCCGAGGCGGTGCCGGAACTCGAGCCGCTGGTACGGGCGCTGGGCGCCCTGCAGGCTGTGTAGCTCAGGCCTTCTTCACAACACTCGACTTGAGCTGCATCGGGCCGAAGCCGTCCACCTTGCAGTCGATGTCGTGGTCGCCGAAGCCGTCCACGAGACGGATGTTGCGGACCTTGGTGCCTACCTTGATGGGCGCGGAACCGCCCTTGACCTTCAGGTCCTTGATGATCGTGACAGTGTCGCCGTCGTTGAGGACATTGCCGACCGCGTCCTTGATGAGCCGCTCCGCTGAATCTTCGCCGTCTGCCGCGGGTTCCCACTCGTGCCCACATTCGGGGCAGACGAGCAGCGCGCCCATCTCGTAGGCGTATTCACTGGAACATTCGGGGCACGGCGGCAGGGATTCACTCACCGTCCAAGAATACTTGGGGTCCGGGGACGCACTTCACAAAGTAGTTGCTTGCGCTTGTTATTTGCGTGTGCAAATATTGATTCATCGGCGAAATAACCAGCGCCTGCAACTACTTTTCAAGTGTAACAGGAGACCCCTCATGCCTCTCGGCCTACTCGCACTCGCCATCGGCGCGTTCGGCATCGGCCTTACGGAATTCGTCATCATGGGCCTGCTGCCCGAGGTGGCCGCGGACTTCGCGGTGACCGAGGCCGCGGCCGGATGGCTGATTTCCGGATACGCCTTGAGCGTCGTCGTCGGCGCCCTGCTGCTGACCGCTGCGACCACCCGGCTCCCCCGCAAGGCCGTGCTGCTCAGCCTGATCGTGCTCTTCATCGTGGGCAACGCGCTGACCGCATTGGCCGGGGACTACAGCATGGCAATGATCGGCCGCATCATCGCCGCCCTGTGCCACGGCGCCTTCTTTGGCATCGGCTCCGTGGTTGCGGCCAGCCTGGTGGCCCCCGCCAAGAAGGCTGGCGCCATCGCCATCATGTTCACCGGCCTCACTGCCGCGAACGTGCTCGGCGTTCCTTTCGGCACCTTCATCGGCCAGCAGTTCGGCTGGCGCGCCACGTTTTGGGCCATCTCCGTCATCGGCGTCCTGGCCTTCATCGGCATCGCGGTCCTTGTTCCCGTGCTGCGCCAGTCCGGCGGGCACATCAGCCTGCGCAATGAGCTCCGTGCCTTCCGTTCCGGCCAGGTGTGGCTCTCCCTGCTCGTGACGGTCCTCGCCTACGGCGGCATGTTCGGCGCTTTCACCTACATCGCCTACACCCTCACAGAGGTCAGCGGCTTCGCGTCCAGCTCCGTGCCGTGGCTGCTGGTGCTCTTCGGCGCCGGCCTGGTGGTCGGAAACTGGCTGGGCGGACGCCTCGCCGACCGCTCCATTGACGGAACCCTGGTCTTCTTCATCGCCGCGCTGATTGTTGTACTCGGACTGTTCGGCCTGTTCGCAGGATCGCAGCCGGCCACCATCGTTGCCCTGTTCCTCATGGGCGGCTTCGGCTTCGGCACGGTCCCGGGCCTCCAGAGCCGCATCATGATCTACGCGGGCCAGGCTCCCACCCTCGCCTCGGGCGCCAACATCGGCGCCTTCAACGTGGGCAACGCCCTGGGTGCCTGGACCGGCGGCCTCGGCATCGCAGCGGGCCTCGGCTACACCTCGCCCATCTGGATCGGCACCGTCATCACCGCCGCGGCACTCGTCGTCATGGTGATCGCAATGGCTACCGCCAAGGGCGCACGCCCTTCGGAAGCCCAGGCGGCCGCTGTCGACGAGTCCGCCGTCGCCGTCCACTGATTTCCCACAGCCCTATCCATCCAAGGAGAAAACATCATGGCCACACACCACCTGACCGCAACGGACGCTGAACTGCTCGTCACCACGGCCCGCGAGGCTGCCGCGGCCGAAGGGGTCAACGTCAGCATCAGCGTGCTCGACGCCGGCGGGCACCTCCTGGCGTTCCGCCGGGACGAGGAGGCGCTGCTGATCTCAGGCGAGACGAGCACCCGCAAGGCCTACACGGCCGTGCAGCTCAACGCCGCGACGGCCGACGTCGTGGATGCGGTGAAGCCCGACGGCCCCTTCCACACCCTCGCCACCGCCCTGGACCGCCCGCTGCTGTTCATCGCCGGGGGCGTCCCCGTGCACCGCGACGGCCGGCTGGTGGGCGCGATCGGCGTGGGCGGCGGCGCCCCGGAGCAGGACCACTCCTTCGCGGCTGCGGCGGTGGCGAAGCTGGGGTAGCTGCCTCGTTTGCCAGGTGCGTAGGTCCCGGACGCCATTGAGGTGTCCGGGACCTTTGCTACATACCGTCACACAACGCCACGGCTCCGGTACCGGACAGACAACGTCCTACCCTTGACACGTGACTTTGACTAAGTTCCGTACCGCCGCCGCGAGCTCCCTCGCCGCCGCAGGTCTCCTGCTTTCCCTCGCCGCCTGTTCCACGCCGGCCGCCAGCCCGTCAGCCAGTTCCGCTCCCGTGTCCTCGACGGCGTCCTCGACCACCTCTTCATCCGCCGCCGCCTCGAAGCCCTGCGCCGGCGTGAAGGTGATCGTCGATTCGAGCGCCTTGAAGGACGCTTCCACGGAAGTGGCTCCCGTTTGCGTGTCCGTGGACGGGCCCACGCTCGCCTCGAAGGTGCTCAACGAGGCAAAGGTGAAAACCGAAGGCACCGAGGCATATCCCAAGGACGTGGTGTGCCGCGTGAACGGTGTTCCCGCCGCTAACGCCGACATCGCCCACAAGGGCGGCACGTACCGGGAAGAATGCAAGAAGATGCCGGCCGCGTTCGCCTACTGGTCCCTCTGGGTCAAGCCGGCTTCCGGTCCGTGGGGCTACGCCCAGGAAGGCCTCGCCACCCTGAAGGTCAGCCCGGGCCAGAGCCTGGAACTGCTTTTCGTGGTTGACGGCGCACCGGCCGCACCCACGGCGTGACCTTTCGACCCGCGCCGTTACGCGCAGGGGCGGCACTCGCCGTCGTATTCATCGCGGCGCGGGTCATCTACCGCATCCTTTTCAACGGGGCAAGCACCGGCGAGACGGTATTGCTCAACATGCCGGCGATCCAGTTGCCTGCCCCGTACGCCCATGTGGTCGTCCTCGGCCCGGTAACGGCACAAGGCCTGTGGGAGGCGCTGCTGTCCGCCCTGCCGATTGCGGGCATCATCCTCGGCTTCGGCCTGCTCAACTCCGTGGTGGACGTGGCCCGCGGCTTCGTGCTCCTGGCCCGTGGCGGCCCCTTGCAGGGCCTTGCCCGGATGCTTGTGGTGGCCTGGGCTGCGCTCCCGGCGCTTTCCGAGGCCGTGGGCTCCGTGCGGCTGGCTTTTCGCTTGCGGGGCGAACGCTTCGGACCCCGCGCGCTGGTTCCCGTGCTCGAGCGCACCCTCGAACACGCAGGCAGGGTCGCCGCGGCCCTGGAGCTGCGCGGCTTCGGGAGCCGGGCAGCACGCCGCACCGGCCGGGGCAACAAGGCGCCGCTGTGCGTCCGGAACGCACAGTTCCGGATTGCTGACGCCCGGGTCCGCATAGCCGAACTTGCACCGCCAAGCGGCTCAGTCACGGTGATCACGGGGCCGACCGGCTCCGGCAAGTCCACGATCCTGCGGGGATTGGCCGGCCTCCTTTCGCATGTTGACGGCGGAGAAATCTCCGGCACGGTGATCATCGCCGGAACGGAGCGCGCCGCCACGCCGCCGCGCGATACGGCCCGCCTCATCGGGGTCGTCCTGCAGAACCCGCGCGCCGCGTTCGCCACCACCCGGGTCCGCGACGAAATCGCCCTCGCCCTCGAACTGCGCGGTGCGTCATCCGGCATCGCCAAGGCCCGGGTGTCGGAGGTCGCGGAGCGTATCGGGGTGTCGGCGCTGCTGGACCGGAATCTCAGCACCCTCTCGGCGGGTGAGGCGACGCTCGTAGCCATCGCCGCCGCCGTCGTGGAGCACCCGGTCCTGCTCCTGGTCGACGAGCCGCTGGCCGACCTTGACACCGAAGCGCGCGGACGCGTCATCGGGGTGCTCAACACCCTCGCCCGCGAGGCGGGTGTCTGCGTCATTGTGGCGGAGCACCGTGCCGGAGCGCTGGTCCCGGTCGCCGACGCGTGGTGGACCATCGACGACGGCGCGCTGGTGCCCAGGGACGCGCCCTCACCCGCGGCGCCGGTCCCTGACCGCCCGTCGTCCGTGCAGTCGGCTCAGGATCTGCCCGTGCTGACCGCGACACAGCTTGCGGTGCACCGCGCAGGCAAGCCTTTGGTGCGCGACGCTTCCCTGACCCTGCACCGCGGTGAAGTCGTGGCGCTGGTGGGGCCGAACGGCGCCGGGAAGTCGTCCCTGCTCGTGGCCTTGGCCCTCGGCGAGGGCACCCGCGACGGCGGCCGGGTCGCCGCCGCCCGCACCGCGTTGGTGCCGGACGCCTCCGACGACCTTTTCACGAGGGACACCGTGGCGGCCGAGCTGCGTGCGGCGGACCGGCGGGTGCAGCGAAAGGGCGGAGCGGCAGTGGCTCTTGGCGGCGCGGCCGCACGCCTGGTGCGCCTGCGCGGAGACGCCGCGATTCCCATGGGCCGCGAGCATCCCCGGGACCTTTCGGCGGGCGAGCGCCGGATCCTTGCCATCGCACTGCAGACCACCGACAACCCGGACGTGCTCCTCATCGATGAGCCGACCCGGGGGCTCGATCCGGCCGCGCGCGCAGCAGTCTCGGCGGCGCTGCGGGCCGCGGCTGACGCCGGCGCGGCGGTCCTGATCGCCACCCACGACCTCGATTTCGCTCACGGCCTGGGCGCCCGGATCCTCCCGATGCGCGACGGCGTCGCCCCCTCGCCCGTGACGGAAGCCGCCCCGGCGGCTTCCGACATGTCCGAACCGTCCGTCCGCCCGGCGGCTGCGGCCCGAGCAAGTGCCACCCCGCGACCATGGGCCGTCGACGAACTTTCAGACACAGAGGCTGCGCAGAAGTCCCGCCACATCCGGATGCCCCGGGCTGCCGAGCTCACGGTCCTCGCGGCCGCGAACCTGCTTGCGCTCGCTTCCTTCTGCTGGCCGCTGCTCGCTGCCGCCCTTCCGGAGGATGCCGCCGCGGCCGTCCCCTACGCGGCGCTGGCCGTCGCGCCCCTCGCAGCGGTCACCATCGCGGTGTCCCTGGACGGCTCGGTGCGCTCCGCACACACGGTCGCGTTGCTCGGCGTGCTGGCCGCCGTCGGTTCCGTGGTGCGGGTGGCGAGCACCGGCGTAGGGGGCGTGGAGGCGGTCTTCATCCTGCTGATCCTGGCCGGCCGCGCGTTCGGCGCCCGTTTCGGCCTGCTCCTGGGCGCCGCCACCATCGCGCTCTCGAGCGCCTTGTGGGGCGGCATCGGGCCGTGGTCGCCGTTCCAGATTTTCGCCTGCGCGTGGGTTGGGGCCGGGGCCGGTCTGCTCCCCCGCCGGGTGCGAGGGAGGGCCGAACTGTGGATGCTGTGCGGCTACGGCATCGTGTCGTCCTATGTGTTCGGACTGCTCACCAATCTGTGGTTCTGGCCCTTCGCTGTCGGCGCCGGCACCGGCATCTCCTACGTGCCCGGTGCGCCGCTGGGCACCAACCTCAGCAGCTTCCTGCTCTACTCGCTCCTGACCTCGACCGCGGGGTGGGACACCCTGCGTGCGGTCACCACGATCATCGGAGTCAGCGTGGTGGGGCGGGCCATTCTCGCCGCGCTGCGGCGGGTAAAACCCGTCTCCACTCAAGCCAGGGAGGGGCTACAAAGCTAGGAGCCTGCGGACATCGCGGGTCCCTCGCCGACTGCAACTGCTTATCGCGGCTGTCCCTAAGGGCAGCGAACCTCAATCCCGGGGTGGTACTCTGCGACCCGGATCTGTTCCTGGTCTATGCCTAGACTCCAACCCGGGTAGGCTCTTCGGATGACTTTCGATGCGAACGACGCGGGCACCGGCGTCGACGGGATCCGCCGCGAGATCCTCACTTGGGACCAGTTCGGCGATGCGGCACCATCGCTTGCCGTCGCAGCTGGGGATGATGCCGCGTGAGCGTGCACCTCATCGGCGGCGGCGCGACCACGGGTGCGGACGCCCCGCTCTACGCGCCGTTCGTCGCCGAAGCGGCGCTGCGAGCGGGCCACGCGGGCCGCGCGCGGCCGCGCGTCGCCGTGATCTCACTGCACCCCGAGGCCGAGGAGAAGGCGGCGGCGCTTGGCGAGCTCCTGGCCGAGGCCGGAACGGGACCCGCAATCGAGTTGCACCTGACCGCGGGGCGGCCCGGCGAGCCGATCGGGCTCGGCGCGATCGCCGACGTCGACGGTATCGCGGTGGGGGGCGGCTTCGTCGAGGACGTGCGCGCCGGGCTCGAGCCGGTGTTCGGAGAGTTGCGCCGGTTGGTCGCCGGTGGTGTGCCCTATCTCGGCGTCTCGGCCGGCGCGATGATCGCGGCGGAGGGCTCGCTCGGAAGCGGCTCGCGCATTGGCGGCGTGGCCGTCTCACCTGAGGACCCCGGCGAAGCAGGCGACGAGCTGGAGATCGAGGCCGGCATCGGCCTCGTCGACGTGGCCATCGAGGTGCACGTGGCCGAGCGCGGCATGCTGTCCCGACTGGTCGCCGCCGTCGAGTCCGGGCTGGTCGCGGGCGGGCTCGGCATCGACGAGCGCACGGCCCTGATCGTGGGCGATGGCGGGCTCCGGGTCGAGGGCAAAGGCAGCGTCTGGAGGGTGCTGCCGGCCGAGGGCGGCGTGCTGGTCTCCACGATCGGCACTTGAGGGCGCCCTCGAAGTCCTCGCATCTGTAGTCCACCGGCGAAGGCGCCCGTTAGCCGGTCCCCGACCGCGTCAGCTCGCCACTGCCTTAGCCTTCTTCGAGGAGGCTGTCCCCGGACCCTCGGCTGATTCCCATAGCACCCGCCCGCAACACTGCCCGGTGAAGGCACCCTAAACGCTCCAATTCAGATCGTCTCAAAACCCTTCTGTGAGCTTCAGCTATTCAGCCAAAAGCTATTGCACAAACTACCGGTAGTCTCGGGCCCAGCTCACACCTTGAAGTACTTCGCCTCCGGGTGGTGGAAGACGAACGCGTCGGTGGACTGCTCGGGGTGCAGCATCAGCTCATCGCTGAGGACCACGCCCATCCGCTCGGGATGCAGCAGTTCGACGACCTTGCGGCGGTCCTCCATGTCCGGGCACGCGGGGTATCCGAGCGAGAACCGGGCACCGCGGTAATCGAGCTTGAACAGGCCTGCTTTGTCCTTCGGTTCCTCGGCCGCGAAGCCCAGCTCCTCGCGGACCCGGGCGTGCCAGAATTCCGCGAGCGCCTCCGTGAGCTGCATGACCAGGCCGTTGAGCTCGTAGTAGTCGCGGTAGTGGTTGCCCTTGAACAGCTCCGCGGTTACCTCATCGATCTTGTTGCCTGCGGTGACCAGCTGGACCGGCAGGACGTCTACCTGTCCCGATTCGCGCGAGCGGACGAAGTCGGCGAGGCACAGGTGCCGGTCGCGGCGCTGGCGCGGGAAATCGAAGCGCAAGCGGTCGGTGCCGATCGGGCCGCCTGAGCCGCCGTCGGGGGCGAGCAGGCCCGCGGTGCCGAGGACGCCGTCGCGGTCCTCGCCGTGGTGCAGCACCACCACCTGTTCCCCTTCGGAGACGACCGGGAAATAGCCGTAGGCGACGGATGCGTCGAGCATTCCCTCGCCGAGGATGCGGTCCAGCCAGTACCGCAGGCGCGGCCGGCCTTCGCGTTCCACCAGTTCCTCGTACGAGGCGCCGTCGTCACCGCGGCCGGGTTTGAGACCCCATTGCCCCATGAAGGTGGCACGTTCGTCGAGGAATGCCGCGTAGTCGGCGAGCGCCACGCCGCGCACGATGCGCGTGCCCCAGAACGGCGGCGCGGGCACGTGATTGTCGGCGGCGACGTCGGAACGGCCTGGCATCGCCTCCGGCTCGGTCAGGGTGAGGGTGCCGCCACGCTTGTGGTGGCGCTTCTTCAGCGGCGGGAGGCCGACGTCAGCGGGGTTGGCGCCGCGGGCGATCTTCACCAGCGGCTCCATGAGCGCCAGGCCCTCGAAGGCGTCCTTCGCGTACCGGACCTCGCCCTCGAACTGCCCCGCGAGGTCGGCTTCGACGTAGGCGCGGGTGAGCGCCGCGCCGCCGAGGATGACCGGCCACCGCTTCGCCAGCCCGCGGGACTGGAGCTCCTCGAGGTTTTCCTTCATCACCACGGTGGACTTCACGAGGAGTCCGGACATGCCGATCACGTCCGCGTTGTGCTCCTCCGCGGCGGCGATGATGTCGGCGATCGGTTGCTTGATGCCGAGGTTGATCACCTTGTAGCCGTTGTTGGTGAGGATGATGTCCACCAGGTTCTTGCCGATGTCATGCACGTCGCCGCGCACGGTGGCGATCACCATGGTGCCCTTGCCGGAGGAATCCGACTTCTCCATGTGAGGCTCGAGCAATGCGACCGCCGACTTCATCACTTCGGCCGACTGCAGCACGAATGGCAACTGCATCTCGCCGGCGCCGAAGCGCTCACCGACCACTTTCATGCCTTCGAGCAGGTGATCGTTGATGATGCCGAGCGCGGTCATCCCCTCGGCGAGCGCCAGGTCGAGGTCTTCTTCCAGGCCCTTGCCTTCGCCGTCGATGATGCGGCGTTCCAGGCGCTGGCCCGTGGGCAGCGCCGCGAGTTCCGCTGCGCGCTGGTCCTTAAGCGCTGCAGTGTCAACGCCGGCGAACATGTCCAGCATGATGGCGAGGGGGTCGTAGGTGACGTTGCCGTCGGCGTCGTACTCGCGGCGGTCCCAGACGAGATCCAGGGCGACCTTGCGCTGCTCCTCCGGCAGGGAGGCAAGCGGCACGATCTTGGCGGCGTCGATGATCCCGCTGGTGAGCCCCGACTGCACTGCCTCGTGCAGGAATACGGAGTTCAGCACAATGCGCGCGGCCGGGTTCAGGCCGAAGGAGACGTTGGAGACACCGAGCGTGGTGTTGATGCCGGGGTACTTCGCGGTGATCTGGCGGATGGCCTCGATGGTTTCGATGCCGTCCCGGCGGGTTTCCTCCTGGCCGGTGGCGATGGGGAAAGTCAGCGCGTCCACGATGATGTCTTCGACGCGCATGCCCCATTCGCCCACCAGGGAATCGACCAGGCGGGAGGCGATGGCCACCTTGCCTTCGGTAGTGCGGGCCTGGCCCTGTTCGTCGATGGTGAGGGCGATGACCGCGGTGCCGTGTTCCTTCACGAGCGGCATGATCTTGGCGAAGCGGCTGTCCGGGCCGTCGCCGTCTTCATAGTTGACGGAGTTGACCACCGGGCGGCCGCCGATGAGTTCGATGCCGGCTTTCAGGACAGGCGGTTCCGTGGAGTCGATGACGAGCGGGAGGGTGGAGGCCGAAGCGAAACGCGAGACGACCTCCTTGATGTCCGCCACGCCGTCGCGCCCCACGTAGTCGATACAGACGTCCAGCAGGTGGGCGCCGACGCGGATCTGTTCGCGGGCGATGTCCACGCAGTCATCCCAGCGCTCTTCGAGCATGGCCTGGCGGAAGGCCTTGGAGCCGTTGGCGTTGGTGCGCTCACCGATGGCGAGGTAGGAAGCGTCCTGGTCGAAGTTCACGTGCTGGTAGAGGGAGGCGACGCCGGCTTCGCGTTCGGTGGGCGTGCGACCGCTGTTTTTCTTCTTCGTCCGGAAGGGCGCGAGCCGTTCGACGACGGCGGCCATGTGTTCCGGCGTCGTACCGCAACAGCCGCCCACCAGGCCCAGGCCGAATTCGCGGACGAACTGTTCGTGCGCGGTGGCGAGTTCCGCGGGCGTGAGCGGGTAGTGCGCGCCGTTGGCGCCGAGAATGGGCAGGCCGGCGTTGGGCATGCAGGCGATGGCGACGGTGGACTGCTTGGCAAGGTGGCGGAGGTGCTCGCTCATCTCGTCCGGGCCGGTGGCGCAGTTCAGTCCGATGGCGTCGACGCCGAGGGGTTCCAGTGCGGTGAGTGCGGCACCGATTTCGGAGCCCATGAGCATGGTTCCGGTGGTCTCGACCGTTACTTCGACGAAGATCGGGAGGCGGATGCCGCGGGAGACGATGGCCTGCTTGCAGCCGTTGACGGCGGCCTTGGTTTGGAGGAGGTCCTGGCTGGTTTCGATGAGGAAGGCGTCCGCGCCCCCGTCGATGAGGCCCTCGGCCTGCAGGGCGAAAGTCTGCTTGAGGTGGTCGTAGCTGGTGTGGCCGAGGCTGGGGAGCTTGGTGCCGGGGCCTATGGAGCCGAGGACCCAGCGCATGCGGCCGTCTTGGGTTTCCGCCGCTTCGGCGCGTTCCCGGGCGATCTTGGCGCCCTTGAGGGCGAGCTCTTCGATGCGGTCGTCGATGCCATAGTCAGAGAGGTTGGACCAGTTGGCACCGAAGGTGTTGGTCTCCACGGCGTCGATGCCGGCGGCGAAGTAGGCGTCGTGGATGTCCGCAATGACGTCCGGGCGAGTGTCGTTGAGGATCTCGTTGCAGCCCTCGAGACCCTGGAAGTCTGTCTCGAGGGAGAGCTCCTTGCCCTGCAGCATGGTGCCCATGGCGCCGTCGGCAATGACGACCCGCTGGTCCACGGCATCCAGGAGCGCCTGCGCGCGGGCCGGACGGGGCACGGAGTCGATATCGAGCGCGAAACGAGGCATGTGAACAAGGTTACGGCGCGTGCTTGCTTTGGGGCGGGTTCGGGGTGGGTTGTTGCGGTGGGTGACGGGGGTGGCTCACTCTGCAGCCGCAGGAGGTTTGTGCCAATGGGCGCTGTTAGCACGTACACCATCAGCAAAGCGCCTCAACACCTCATGGTCGCGCTCGGCATCATGGTCGCGAAGACTCGCGTCCTTCAACAAATACAGTGTTCGGACGTCACCGCGCTCGAGGCCATCGAAGCGCACTTCCGTAACTGCATCAACAATGGTCCATGAACCTACTTGAAGCGACATCCTGCCAGCACGGCCAAAGGCATAGGCAGGTTCAAGCGCCGAGAAGAAGTACCAGGCACCATCCAGTTGACTGCGTACCCGCGTTCGCGGACCAGCCGGTCGGAGTGGTACTCCCCCTTCAGCGTCGGCACCTCTACAACTACGTCATACTCGTTCCGCATGGCCTCACCGTATACGCCGGCTCTCGGTGGAACATTTCCCCACACCGCTACGAGAAGCCCATTTGAAGGCTGACGGAATGCGGTAGGCGCAAAAGAAACCGGGGAGGATGGCCCAAAACACGACAAAACCCTGGTGGAATCTCTTCCACCAGGGTTAGATGTCGGGCTGACAGGATTTGAACCTGCGACCCCTTGACCCCCAGTCAAGTGCGCTACCAAGCTGCGCTACAGCCCGCCTTGCCTGACCGTTATCGCTGTTCGCGGCCGTTCAAGCAACGCGTATCAGCCTATACGAAAGCGGCCCGGATGAGAAATCGGAAGCCCTCCGACACGCCGTGTCGCGGGCGCCAGAAAACCGTAGCAGCGAACCGGCCAGCCACCCACCGTTCAATCCGCGTTCAGACCCCGTCGTTACGGTTCGGGAGCACCTCCAACCCCCGACCGAAAGGCTCCCCCATGGACCGCCGTCGATTCTTCACCACCGCTGCCGCCACCACGGCAGCCGCCTCGCTGCCCCTCCTCGCCGCCGGAGCCGCCGGAGCTAGCCCGGCAGACACAGCCCAGGAGCAGAAGCTCACCCGCCTCATGTTGGACGCCCTCAGCCGCGAGCTGGACGACCCTGCGACGGCCGCCGTCGTCGAACCCCATATCCAGGACATCGGCTTCAACTGGGACCCGCCGGTGACCGCGGTGGAGAACATCGATTACATCGTGGCATACGCCTTCGGCAACCGTGCCCCGGCCGATGGCGGCGATCCCGCCAAGGTCCTCTACGAGCCCGGACCCGTCAACGAAGCCCTCGCAGACGCCATCGCGGCGATCCGCAAGCTGAAGGACGTTCCGGTCTTTGCCCAGTGGGAAATCGCACGCTTCCTCGACAGCAAATACGGCATGGTCCAGGTGACCTCGATCGAGCCCGTCATCGCCGCCGACGGCACCATCACCTACCTGAGCACCGACGGCGTCGCCGCCCAGGTGGTTGCCCTCCGTGGGACGTCGGGCATCGCAGGCGTGGTCGGTTTCCGCGACCACGTGAAGCGCTGCGTCCAGACCACCCGCGACCGCGGCATGAACGCCTTCGCCCCGGCCGGAGTCGAGATGCCCGGCGACTATGACCCCCAGTCCGGCCAGCCGTGGACCCGCCGTCGGGACCTGTACCTGATGCATGACATGTACGCCCAGTTCGCCGTCCTGCGGCAGAAGGCGATTACCGCGGCGTACCCGAACGGCTGATTTGGAATATGCATCGGCATCCCCGCCCGCCTGCTCACGGAACTTCTGGATCGGTATGAGCGCTCCCGCCGCTTCTATAAAGTCCGCGAGGCCTACGGACGGCTTTCGGATGACGATTCCAACGCCCAGGAGACGCAGGTTTGGGATGAGGCAGTCTCCGGCTGGACCAAGAGCGTTTCGCGATGACGGAGCAGCCTCGATCCACTCACCGGCAGCGAATCACGGGAGAAGCCGGCAGTGTGGACCTGTCCACCATGGCCTCCATTGACCTGTGGCTACGGGATTTCCTCGGGCTCTGATGGAAGCCAGGCCGGCCAAGCGGACCTGATTTTCCGCAACAAACGCACGCCTGAGGGAGTCAACTTCACGCCTGGCTCAAGTAGCTGGCAGGCTACCCGCCCGCCCCCAAGAGGCGGTTCAAAATGGCGGCGGTTTGTTGCCGGTTCCGACCGTGGTTGTCGCCGGTGTGGGTGGGCGATCTGTGTACCTTCGGCCCGTGGGGCTGGTCCATTCCAGAACCCCGGCCTTGGCTTGCCGAACTTTCCACTGCGAGTGGTGTTTCAGCATATGGTGACGACGGCACAAACCAGCGAGGTTGCCTGTTTCCGTGGTTCCGCCGAGGGCGGCGTCGTAGGTGTGGTCCAGATCCAGGTCACGGGCCTTGATTCCGCAGCCGGGGAAACGACACCGGGTATCCCGGGCAGCCAGCAGGCGTTTGAGGTCCTCGCTGGGCCGGTACCGGTCCACTGCGAGTACTGCGCCGGTAATGGGATCGGTAAGGACTCGGTTCCACGCGGTGGCTTGGCCGGTGAGGATCCGCGCGATGGCAGGGTCGATCGGGTGCTGCCCGTTCAGTTCCGCCGGGGAACCTTCGCCATCTATCAGCGTCAGCACAGGAACGGTGACATCTACCCGGGCCGTGATCGCGGCCAGGAGGCCGTCCGGGGTGTCGTGCGCAGTGGGCGCGCCGCACAGCAGCAGTTCGGACAAAAGGTCGGCACGGAGCTGGTCAACGGTCCGCTCTACGCCAGCGCCCGGGCCCGGCGCGGCAGGGTCGGTTGAGGACGCGGCGGCGTGGGCCCGCGCCATCTGGGTGAGGCGGTCATGGATGCCGTAAGCCACTGTTGCGGGCAGGACCGCAGTGAGCTCGGCCATCCCATCCGGCAAGGGAGTCACCCGGACATGGCGATCCGCAACAGCCCGTTCATGCCGGCTGGGCAAGGGCTCGCTTTGGGCCTTCTCAACTTCGCGGGCCGCCAGACGCCGCAGACGGCCGAGCGCCTGCTTCTCGGCGCAAGCCACGACCGCCGCCTCATACCGGGCCAGGGCCGATGGGTCGTCCAGCGGAGCACCAGCATCTTGGATGACACGGGCATGGGCCAGGCTGATCCGCCCCTGCGCGAAGGCTGCGAACGTTGCCGGGAAGCGGTCCAATAGCTCGACGGCCTGGCCCATTTGCCGCTGCACGGTGCGGTCGTTCGCACGGGTAGCGGTGGCGATCTCGGCCGCCACCGCACGCTTGGCCAGCTCAGCCGAATCCCACGCCGCAGTAAAGCCCGCTGCACCCACACCCGGCCGAACGCCGTCGACCATCAGTTCCGCCGCTTGAGACGCCATGGCGAGCGTGTACTCCCGCATCGCCTGCAGGCTGGCGATTGCCGATTCCAAAGAAACCAGTGTGGAAACCATCCCGTCCAACACCAGCAAGGGATCGGACGCCGCGTCGGTCTGCGGCGCCTTCCCGTTCAAGCTGCTGGTGATCTCCATGAATCAATTCAAACAAGGGGGTCTGACTTTATTAGGCCCCAAAAGAAAGCCATCAAAAACGCAAACGGCGCGCCTCCCGCAAAGGGGGGGCGCGCCGTCGTGCGCTAAGACGTTGTGCGCTAACGCGCAGGCAGAGAGAAGAAGCTACCGCTTCTTGCCCCGCTTCTCGCGAACACGCATGCTGACCTCGATGGGCGTGCCCTCGAAGCCGAACGTCTCGCGCAGGCGGCGGGTGATAAAGCGGCGGTATCCGGGGTCCAGGAAGCCCGTGGTGAACAGCACGAACTTCGGCGGACGGCTGGAGGCCTGGGTGCCGAACAGGATGCGCGGCTGCTTGCCACCACGCACCGGGTGCGGGTGCGCGGCCACGAGCTCGCCCAGGAAGGCGTTGAGCCGGCCGGTGGGGATGCGGCGGTCCCAGCTCTCCAGGGCCTTGTCCAGCGCAGGCACCAGGCGGTCCTTGTGCCAACCGGTCTTGGCGGAGATGTTCACGCGCGGCGCCCACTCCACGTGTGCCAGGTCCTGCTCGATCTCGCGCTCAAGGTAGCGGCGGCGTTCGTCGTCCAGCAGGTCCCATTTGTTGAACGCGAGCACCAGCGCGCGGCCGGACTCGATGGCAAGCTGCAGGATGCGGACGTCCTGCTCGCTGAGCACCTCATCGACGGCGAGGAGTACGACGGCGACCTCCGCCTTTTCGAGCGCGGCCTGCGTGCGCAGGGAGGCGTAGAAGTCCGCGCCCTGCGCCATGTGCTGGCGGCGGCGGATGCCTGCGGTGTCCACGAAGCGCCAGGTGCGGTCGCCGAGTTCGATGAACTCGTCCACGGGGTCGCGGGTGGTGCCGGCGAGGTTGTCCACCACGACGCGTTCGGTGCCCGCGAGCTTGTTCAGCAACGAGGACTTGCCCACGTTCGGGCGGCCGATCAGCGCAATGCGGCGGGGTCCGCCGGAACGGTCCACGCTTTCCACCTGCGAGTATTCGGGAAGGGTCTCGATCACCTTGTCCAGGAGGTCGGCCACGCCGCGGCCGTGCAGTGCGGACACCGGGTACGGCTCGCCGAAACCGAGGCCCCACAGCACGGCGGAGTCGGCTTCCTGGACGAAGTCGTCCACCTTGTTGGCCACGAGAATGACCGGCTTCTTGGACTTGCGCAGCATCTTCACGACGCCTTCGTCCGTGGCGGTGGCGCCCACGG
Source organism: Arthrobacter sp. TE26545 (assembly GCF_056279005.1). The sequence goes on along the minus strand of NZ_JBWBQM010000001.1, from coordinate 1,460,176 downwards.
CGGAGTCCACCACGAACAGCACGGCGTCGGCCAGCTCAACGGCCATTTCGGCCTGCTCGGCAACGCGGGCGTGGATGCCCTTGGCGTCGTGCTCCCAGCCGCCGGTGTCGACGAGGGTGAAGTTCTTGCCGTTCCAGCGCGCCGAGTACATGACGCGGTCGCGGGTGACGCCGGGAACGTCCTCGACGACGGCCTCGCGGCGGCCGAGGATACGGTTCACAAGCGTGGACTTGCCGACGTTCGGGCGGCCGATGATGGCCAGGACCGGGTCCAGCTTGAGCGGGCCTTCCTCGCCTTCGTCCTCGTAGAGGCCGTCAAGGAGGGCGGCGTCGTCCTCATCGAGGTCGTAGTCTTCCAGGCCGGCACGGAGGGAGGCGGCGCGGAGCTCGGCCTCCTCGTCGTCCAGGGCGGCGAGGTTCTCAGCCACCTGGTCGGTGCCGGTGGGCGTGTATTCGTCGTCGCCGGCTCCGTGGAGGCCGGATTTATGAGTCGTATCGCTCATTGCACTTTCCTTAGTGGTGGTATGTGGGGAAGCAGTTGTCCAGTAGCAGCCACGCTGTCCCGGACGTGCCCGGCCAGCGCGGCCTGGATCTCGGCGGCCGCCCTGTCCATTGAAACACGCCCGGACTCACCGGCCCGGCGGCTCAAGCACAGCGGAGCACCGAAGCTGACGGAGAGGCGGCGGCGCAGCCGCGGGATCGAATCGCGGTGTTCCGCGCCGCTGCGGGTTCCGAGGATCGCGACCGGCACCACCGTGGCGCCGGTGGCCAGCGCGAGCCAGGCGACCCCGTTGGCGATGCTTTCAGCGGAGCCGCTCCCCCGGGTCCCTTCAGGCAGGATCCCAACGCAACGGCCGGCGTCGAGCAGTCCCTTGCCGGTGTGCAGGGCGGCGCGGTCGCCGGAGCGGTCCACCGGGATCTGGCCGGAGGCACGCAGCACCCGCCCGAGGAACCCGGTGAACATTTCCTTCTTGACCAGGATGTGCATGGGCCGCGGGGCCGCGCCGAACATCACCGGCCCGTCCAGGAAGCTGATGTGGTTCCCGGCGAAGATCACCGGCCCGGCCTTCGGCACGTTCGAGCGCCCGCGCACGCTGGTCTTGTACAGCACATGGTCCAGCAGGAAGCCGACAGGCCGGCTCCACAGCATGGTCCATTTGGCCGGGACGCGGTGTGCCGGCAGGACGCGGTCAGTCACCGTAGATGACCTTGGCCACAATTTCCAGCGCCGTGTCCACGGTCTGTTCGAAGTCCAGGTCCGAGGAGTCCAGGGTGACCACGCCGTCGGCGGCGCGGGTGAAGTTCACAACGGTGGAGTCCTTCGCGTCGCGCTGGATCACCTGTGCGGCGAGTTCTTCCTTGCTCTGCGTCCCGCCGAGCTGGATGCCGCGGCGGCGGAGCCTGGCTTCCTCGCTGGCGGTCAGCAGCATGCGGATTTCGGCGTTGGGCACGACGACGGTGGTGATGTCCCGGCCCTCGACCACCATGCGGTGGTGGTGCTGGTCGATCAGCTCGCGCTGGCGGCGGATCAGCTCGTTGCGGGCACCGAGGGTGGTGGCGACGGCGCTGACCGAGGAGGAGATCCGCGGTTCGCGGATGTCCTCGGTGACGTCGACGCCGCCCACCGCCACGTACTCGTGGTTGGGGCTGGTGCTCTGCTCCAGCGGCAGGTCCTCCGCGGCCTGCTCGACGGCGGCACCGTCGTTCAGGTCGACGCCCGTCTTCAGGCAGTACCAGGTGAGCGCGCGGTACATCGCGCCGGTGTCCAGGTACGCGAGCTTGAGGCGGCGCGCCACTTCCTTGCTCACGCTGGACTTGCCGGAGCCGGAGGGACCGTCGATGGCGACCACCAACGGCTTTCCGGGACGGACGACGGTTTCGGGGCCAAAGAGTTCACGTGTCATTACTGGAGTACCCGCCATCCACGGTCGCTGAGGGCTTCTACAAGGAGGTCATGCGTGTTCGGCAGGACGGACAGTTCCACCATGCCGACGTTCTGCCCGGACGAGTGGTCCAGACGGAGGTCTTCGACGTTGACACCGATTTCGCCGATCTCGGTCAGCAGCCGCGCGATCTGGCCCGGCTTGTCGTCCACCAGCACCGTCAGCCAGGAGTAGGCCTGCGGCGGGCCGCCATGCTTGCCGGGGATGCGGGCCTGGCCGGCGTTGCCTTCGCTGATCAGCTGGGCCAGGTCCAAGCGGGCGCCAGGTGCCAGCGGATCCTCGAGGGTGCCGATGAGCCGGTTCAAGTCCTCGCGCACACCGTGCAGGATCTCCACGATCTTCTCCGCGTTGCTGCCCAGGATCTGCACCCAGAGGGTGGGATCGCTGGCGGCGATGCGGGTGGTGTCGCGAAGCCCGTTGCCCGCCAGCGACAGGGCGTGCAGCGGGGTGCCCTGCAGGCGGCTGGCCAGCAGGGAGGACATCACCTGGGGCAGGTGCGAGACCAGGGCCACGGCTTCGTCGTGTTCCTCGGCGGTGAACTGGGTGACGATCGCCCCCAGGTCTCCGGCCAGGGAACGCGCGGTCTGCAGGGCGTCCGCGCTGCTCTCGGCCGAGGGACACAGCACCCACGGCATGGAGGTGAACAGCTCGCCGCGGGCGGCGACAGGGCCGGATTTCTCGCGGCCAGCCATCGGGTGCGTGCCGACGTAGCGGGACATGTCCACGCCGCGGCCGCGAAGATCGGCCTGGATGCCGGCCTTCACGCTGGCGATGTCCACCACCACGGCGCCGGGGTACTCGTCCAAAGCGCGTTCGACGACGTCGGCCGTCACGTCCGGCGGGGCGGCCACCACCACAAGCTGCGCGTCGCCGTCGAGCTCTTTCAGGGGCCGGCCGGCCCCGATGTCGACGGCGACAGCCTGGTTGGTGGGCGACGGGTCGGAGAGGAAGACCGGCACGCCGCGGCCGCGCAGGCCCAGGCCGATGCTGGCACCGAGCAGCCCGGTGCCGAAGATGACCACCGGCCCGTCCAGGTGCCCCCGGCCGTGAGTGTGGAATGCCGACATGCCTTAGAGCCCCACCGAAGCCAGAAGGTGGCCGATTTCCTGCTTGCCGAGGTTGCGGATGCTGCCCTGGCGCTGGTCGCCCAGACCGATGGGGCCGATCTTGACGCGCACCAGACGCTGCACGGGGAAGCCGACGGCGTCGAACATGCGGCGCACGATGCGGTTCTTGCCTGAGTGCAGCACGACCTCGATCAGCACGTAACCGGGGGTGGAGTCCACCAGGCGGAAGGAGTCGACGGCGGCGATCCCGTCCTCGAGCTCCACGCCGGCCTTGAGCTTGGCACCGACGCCGTGCGGGAACGGGGCGCGGACCTGCACCAGGTAGGTCTTGGGCACCTCGTAGGAGGGGTGGGTGAGGCGGTTGGCGAGTTCGCCATCGTTGGTCAGCAGCAGCAGGCCTTCGGTGGCGACGTCAAGGCGTCCAACGTGGAAGAGCCGTTCGCCGTGGGTCTTGCTGCTCTTCAGGAAGTCGCTGATGCAGGGGCGGCCTTCGGGGTCCTCCATGGTGGAGACGACGCCCTTGGGCTTGTTGAAGACCATGTACAGCAGGTTTTCGTCCAGCTGGATGCGGATGCCGTCCACGTGGATCACGGCGGACTTGGGGTCCACGCGCATGCCGAGCTCGGTGGTCACCTGGCCGTTGACCTCAACGCGGCCTTCGAGGATCAGTTCTTCGCACACACGGCGCGAAGCCACGCCGGCCTGGGCCATTACCTTCTGCAGGCGCACGCCGTCGGCGTCATGCTGCTCGGACTGCGGTACGTTGCCCTTGGGGCCGCGCGGCTTGCGGATGGGGCCCAGGTTCTGGCCGAAGCGTTCGCTGCCGAAGGCGCGGGCGCCGGCCTGCTTTGCGGGCTTCTTCTTGGGCTTCAGGGCGCCGGGCGTGCCGGGAGCCTTACCGTAGCCGGGCTTGTTGGAGCCGGGCTTGCGCGGGGCCTTGGCTGCAGGGGCCTTGCGGTCGCCGGCGGCAGAGGTGGGGTTGTCCGGATCGAAGGGGCGCTCTTCGCGGGGACGGGACGGCCTGGACGGCCGTTCGCCCTGGAAGCCGCGTTCGCCGCGGTCGTTGAAGCTGCGCTTGCCCGCGCCGCCCTGGCTGCCGCCAAAGCCTGCTCCGCCGCGGCCTGCGTTGCCCCGGCTGCTGCCGAAGCCGCTGCGTCCCGAACTGTTACGTGGTGAACCCTGGCGTCCCGCCTGTGTCATGACCCGTCCTTTTGTTATGGGCCGGCTTTCTCCTGCCGGCCGGGCAGATTTGCTCTGCCCACTGTGTTTAATTCTGCCTTGCGTGAGTTGCGTCCTGCCAGCGCGTTTACATCCGCTCGGCGTCGAAGAATTCCTCGATGCCTTCGAGCCCTGGGAGGTGTGGCGACAAGGGCGGCAGCTCCTCGATGGAGGCGATGCCCATCCGTTCCAGGAAGTAGGAGGTGCTCCGGTAAAGGAGCGCCCCGGATTCGGGATCGGTGCCGGCTTCCTCGACCAGGCCGCGCTGGACCAAGGTCCGCACCACCGAGTCGACGTTCACGCCGCGGATGGCCGAGACCCTGGCCCGGGAAACCGGCTGCCGGTACGCGATGACCGCCATGGTTTCCAGTGCTGCCTGGGTCAGCCGGGCCGTCTGCCCGTCAAGGACGAACTTCCCCACGACGTCGGAAAATTCGGGCCGTGAGTAGATCCGCCACCCGCCAGCGACGTTCCGCAACTCAAAACCCCGGGGTGCTCTGCTGGCGCCTGCGTCAGCAGGTGAACCGTCAGCATCCGTGCCCGGGGCCTTACCAGTATAGCCGTTGTAGTCCTGCTGCAGCTCCGCAAGCAGTTCTTCGACGACGGCGGTGCCCAGTCCCAGCCCCGCGGCCAGTTCCTCGGGGGTGGCGGGCTGGTCGATCACCATCAGCACGGCCTCCAGCGCGGCACGCGCCCCGCCCGGGCGCTCCCCCAGTGCGGCAAGTCCGGCGACGGCGTCCTCGTAGTCACTCATTTCCGCTCCTCTGCACTGCCGTCTCCTCCGCTGTTGACTGCTCCGGCGCCTCCGCAACGGCCACGGTGTCGTACTCTTCGCTCAGGTCTTCGCTGCTCCACCCCTCGGGCCGGCCGGTCCAGCGGACCGTCAGCTCGGACAGCGGCCCGGGCTGTTCGAAGGCGACCACGCGGTCCCGGAACATCTCCAGCAACGCCAGGAAGCGGACCACCACCACGAGCGTGGATTCGGCGTCGGCCACGAGCGCCCGAAAGGAGAGCGGCCGTCCATGCTGCAGGCGGAAGCCGAGGATCTCGGCCTGTTCCTTGATGCTGACGGGCGCCCCGTGGAGATGGTCGACTCCGACTTCCGGCGGCGTCGTGTCCCTGGGTTCCAGGGCCTTCGCGGCGATGCCGGCGAATTGCTCCGGGCTGTGCCGCCAGATGAGCTCGGGCAGCAAGGCTGCGAAGTGCGGTTCCAGGGCCACCTGCCGGGGAAAGCGCCCGGCCTCGTTCTCGAGGGTCTCGCCCAGGTGGGCGGCCAGTTGCTTGAAGGCCTTGTACTGCAGCAGCCGCGCGAACAACAGGTCGCGCGCCTCAAGGAGGGCCACGTCCTCTTCGTCCTCGACCTCGCCGGCGGGCAGCAAACGCGCGGCCTTCAGGTCCAGGAGGGTTGCCGCGATCACCAGGAACTCGCTGGCTTCATCCAGGGCCCAGTTTTCGCCCAGTTCCTGGAGCCGGCGGATGTACTTGATGAACTCGTCCGTGACAGTGGCCAACGCCAGTTCGGTGACGTCCAGCTTGTGCTTGGCGATCAGGCCGAGCAGCAGGTCAAAAGGGCCGGTGAAGTTGGCCAACCGGACCTCAAAGCCGCCCTTGCGCGCGGTGCTGTTTTCGACACTGGTGCTATCGGCGTCGGCGGTTTCCTCCGCCAGGGTGAGCGGTTCCGCCATCGCCGCTTAGGGCGCGCCGCCGCGCAGGATCAGCTCCCTGGCCAGGCTTCGGTAGGCGTCGGCGCCGGTGTGGGTGCCCGCGTAGCTGGTGATGGGTTCAGCGGCCACGGTGGCGTCGGCGAACTTGATGGAGCGCTTGATGACGGTTTCGAAGACCTTGTCCCCGAAGGCTTCCACGAGGCGGGCGATCACTTCGCGGCTGTGCAGGGTCCGGGCGTCGAACATGGTGGCGAGCACGCCGTCCACCTGCAGGCGCGGGTTGAGGCGGTCCTGTACCTTCTCGATGGTTTCCACCAGCAGTGCCACGGCGCGCAGGGCGAAGAATTCACAGATCAGCGGGATGATGACGCCGTGCGCCGCGGTCAGCGCGTTGACGGTCAGCAGGCCGAGGGACGGCTGGCAGTCGATGAGGACGACGTCGTAATCGTCTTCGACGCTCTTCAGCGCGCGGTCAAGGACCTGCTCGCGGGCCACTTCGTTGACCAGCTGGACTTCCGCCGCGGAGAGGTCGATGTTGGCGGGCAGCAGGTCCACGCCGTCAACGCCGGTCTGCTGGATGGCGTCCCGGATGTCCACTTTGCGGTCCATCAGGACGTTGTAGACGGTCAGGTCGAGCTCGTGCGGGTTGGCACCGAGCCCCGCGGACAGGGCACCCTGGGGGTCGAAATCGACCAGCAGCACACGGCGGCCGTATTCGGCGAGCGCGGCGGCGAGGTTGATGGTGGACGTCGTCTTGCCGACGCCGCCCTTCTGGTTGACCATCGCGATGACCCGCGCCGGGCCATGGACGTCCAGGGGCGCGGGTTCCGGGAACTCGCGGTACGGACGGCCGGTGGGTCCCATGACGGCATCTTCCAGATCGAAATCCGTGCCTTCCAGCGTAGTTGTACCCCGTTCGCTGCTCACGTTTTTAACCACTCTCTCCACGACGGTCAATGACTGCTCCCAAGCAAGGTTACAGTCCCCGACACGGCATTCGACGGACCTTGACATTGCCAGCAATTTGAGCCTTTACCTTCTGGTTGAGGTCGAAGGTTGATCTCCCGAGGGGCCGGCGCAGCCTTGCAGCGCAAAAGCATAAGGCAGGCTCCCCCAATGGGGAGCCTGCCTCTTGCCGCCTCGGCTTGCGGAAACTCAGGCGGTTACGGGTTCCTTTGCCGCGGCTTCCTTCACCCCGGACTCAGCGTGGTGGCTGATCATCGTGGTCTCGTCGAAGGGAACCGCGCCGGAGAGCACGTTGCCGACCTGCTGGCGGTCGATCTCCTTGACCCAGGTGCCGATCAGCACGGTGGCCACGGCGTTGCCGGTGAAGTTGGTCAGGGCGCGGGCCTCGGACATGAAGCGGTCGATGCCGACGATCATGCCGACGCCGCCGAGCAATTCCGGCTTGTGGGCCTGCAGACCGGCAGCCAGGGTCGCCAGGCCTGCACCGGTGACACCAGCCGCGCCCTTGGAGGCGATGATCATGAAGATCAGCAGGGAGACCTGGGCGCCGAGGTCCAGCGGGGTGCCCATGGCGTTGGCCACGAACAGGGACGCCATGGTCAGGTAGATCGCGGTGCCGTCCAGGTTGAAGGAGTAACCGGTGGGAACCGTCACGCCGACAACCGGCTTGGAGACGCCCAGGTGCTCCATCTTGGCGATGAGACGCGGCAGGGCGGCCTCGGAGGACGAGGTGGAGAAGATGAGCAGGTACTCGCGGGCCAGGTACTTCATGAGCTGGAAGATGCTGACACCGGCCACGAGGCGCAGGAGGCCGCCGAGGATGACCACGATGAAGATCGCACAGGTGATGTAGAACGCGGCCATGAGGGTGAACATGCTCACGATCGCCTGGGGACCGGTGGCACCGACGACGGCGGCGATCGCGCCGAAGGCGCCGACGGGCGCCAGCCACATGATCATGATGAGGATGCGGAACACGAGGGCCTGGCCGTGCTGGACGGCCTTGAGGATCGGAGCACCCTGGGTGCCCATCTTCTGCAGCGCGAAGCCGACGAGGATGGCGGCCAGCAGGGTGGGCAGCACGGGAATGTCACCCGGGATGATGCCCAGCAGGAAGTCCACGGTGCTGTCCGTGGCGGCCTTCTTGGTGGGGTCGTAGGGCGTGAGCTTGAGGCCCTCGCCCGGGTGGATCAGGTTGCCGACCACCAGGCCGATGCCGAGCGCGAAGGTGGACATGACCAGGAAGTAGCCCAGTGCGAGCCCGCCGACCTTGCCGACGGTGGCGGCCTTGGCGATCGAGCCGATGCCCAGGACGATGGTGCAGAAGATGACGGGGGCGATCATCATCTTGATGAGCTTGATGAAGCCGTCGCCCAGGGGCTTCAGCGACTTGCCCACCTCCGGGAACAGCAGGCCGACAACGGCGCCGAGCACGACGGCCGCGATGACGGCGATGTACAGGTAGTGCGACTTGTCCAGGCCCTTGCGCCCGGCTTTCCCGCTGGCAATCTCTCCTCGTTGAGAGGTCATGGCATGCTCCTTTGGATACTCTGGAGGCGCTGCGGCTTCTGTACTGCTTCCTGCGCCGGTGGTGTGACATCCATCATGGAGCCGGGGGTGACGCGGATCACCGTTGTGGTCATATTGGTCATTGGAGGTGCGCATGATCCGGCGCTGGAGTATTGCCCGCCGCTTGTTCGTGGCCAATGTGCTGTTCGTCCTGGTGCTCAGCGTGGTGCTTGGAACGGCGGCCATCATCGATGCCCGGCAGCGGACGTACGACGACGCCGGGCGCCGGATGCAGACCGTCGCGGCCGCCGTCGCCGCCAATCCTCTGGTCCTGCAAGCCGCCGGAACTGCCTCGCCCTCGAGCACGCTGCAGCCGTACGCGGCGAAGGTCATGGCGGATGCCGGCGTCGACTTCATCACGATCATGGCGCCGGACCGGACCCGCTGGACGCATGCCAATCCGGCGGAGATCGGCAAGCCGTACATCGGCACCATCGAGCCGGCGCTGCGGGGCGAAACCTTCACGGAGGTCACCGCCGGGACCCTGGGACCGTCCGTGCGGACGATCGTTCCGGTGAAGGACGGCGCCGGCACGGTCCGCGCGCTTGTGGCCGCAGGGGTGACGGTGCGGAACGTGGACATCGCAGCGTCGGGCCGCTTCGGGGCGATCATCGCGCTTTGCCTCGCCCTGCTCGCCGCGGGTTCGCTGGCGTCCTGGCTGCTGGGCCGCTACCTCCGTTCGGTCACCCGCGGCTGGGGGCCCGAGCAACTGGCGCAGCTGTTTGCCTACTACGAATCGGTGCTGCATTCGGTCCGCGAAGGCGTGGTGCTGATCGACACCCGCGGCACGGTGGTCATGTACAACGATCAAGCGGCGGAGCTGCTGGGACTGGAACCGTCCGACGTCGGCCCTTCGGCGGGTGCCGCGCCGCGCCTCTCGGAACTTCCGCTGGATGCCAGCCTGCGCGAGCTGTTCGAATCCGGCCGCACAGCCCACGACGAAATCCACCTCAGCGATTCCCGGATCCTGGTGGTCAACCAGGCTCCCGCCGTCGGGCCGGGCCGTCCCGGTGGCCTGGGCCGTCCGGGAGGCCGCACTCCGGTCTTCGGAACGGTGGCCACCCTGCGCGACCGCACGGAAATCGAATCCCTTGGCAGCGAACTGGAAACCATGCGGACGCTCTCCGGTGCACTGCGGGCACAGACCCATGAACACGCCAACCGGCTGCACACCATCGTGTCACTGATGGAGCTGGGCCGCACCGACGACGCCCTGGATTTCGCCACGAAGGACCTGGAGCTGAGCCAGCGCCTGACCGACGACATCGTGGCCTCGGTGGACGAGCCGGTGCTCAGCGCGCTCATCATGGGCAAGTCCGCGGAGGCGCATGAACGCGGGGCCGAGCTCACGGTCCATGTGTCCGGCGACGACGGCCTCCACGGCCTGGCGGTGCAGGACCTGGTGACGATCCTGGGGAACCTGCTGGACAACGCCGTCGACGCCGCCGCTTCCGCTCCCCCGCCGCGCAAGGTTTCGCTCGCGATCGCCACGACGCCGGACGCCGTCACTTTCACCGTGGCCGATTCCGGCCCCGGCATCGACCCTGCCATCGCCGGGGACATCCTCGAATACGGCTTCAGCACCAAGACGCCCGGCCCGGACGGCAGCGCTCCTGCTGCGGGTGGCCGCGGCGTCGGCCTCGCCCTGGTGCGGCAGGCCGTGAAGCGGCTGGACGGTACGCTGTCCATCGGCGCTGCGGACGATCCGGCCGATGCCCTGGGCGGAGCGGCCCTGGGCGGAGCGCTGTTCCGCGTAGTGCTGCCGGCACCGGATCCGACGAAGGAAACCGAATGAACGACATCCGCGTCCTCGTCGTCGAGGACGAACCCATCGCCGCCGATGCCCACGCCGTCTACGTGGGCAGGCTGGAAGGGTTCACCCTGGCGGGCACCGCGCCGGACGGCCAGTCCGCGCTGCGGCTGCTCAACGATTTCGCGGCCGCCGGCGAGCCCGTGGACCTGGTGCTGCTGGACATGAACCTGCCGGACCTGCACGGGCTGGATGTCGCACGAAGGATGCACGGCGCCGGCCTGCTGGCGGACATCATTGCCATCACCGCCGTGCGCGAGGTCAACATCGTGCGCAGCGCAGTCTCCATCGGCGTCGTCCAGTACCTCATCAAGCCGTTCACCTTCGCCACCTTCGCGGACAAGCTGCGCAGCTACCGCGCCTACCGGGAACAGCTTGCCGTTCCCGCGCCGGGAACCCGTTCCGGGGCATCGCAAAGCGAGGTCGACCAGGCCTTCGCCAGCCTCCGCGCGCCCACCGAGATGCCCTTGCCCAAAGGGCTGTCCACGGGCACCCTCGAAGCGGTCAAGGAATACCTTGCCGGGCTCGGCAGGGCCGTCTCGGCGAGCGAAGCCACCGAAGACCTTGGCATGTCCCGGGTCACGGCCCGCCGCTACCTCGAATACCTTGCCGACGCCGGCGTGGTGGTCCGCAGCCCCCGTTACGGAACACCCGGCCGGCCGGAGAACGAATACCGCTGGAGCCGGGGGTAAGGCGGCGGTAGAACCGGCAAATGTATACACAACCGGCAAATTTCCCCCATTTGCTGGCAATTGCACCCTTCTGTGTATACGCTGGCTCCTGTCGGGCCATTGAGGCCCCGAACACACCGCGACCGATCGGAGGACCATGCGAGCCAGCGACAAGGCCTACGCAGCCCTCCGCGAGGACATCCTCGAATGGCGCCTCGCGCCCGGAACCGTGCTGGGCGAGGTGGAACTGTCCGAACGCCTGGGCGTCTCGCGCACTCCGGTCCGGGAGGCACTCGGCCGGCTGACCGCTGAAGGCCTGACGACGGCGGCAGGCGGCCGCGGCGTCGTCGTCACCGATATCTCCCTGGAGGACATCGACGAACTGTTCGAACTGCGCGAAACCCTTGAGGTGCGGGCGGCGGCGCTGGCCGCCGAACGCGGCGAGCGCAGCGTCTTTGAGCAGCTCCACGCCGAACTCCTGCAGGCTCCGGCGCTCCTCGAGGGCAACGATCCCGCCCGACATGACTACTACGCGCTGGTGGCAAGGCTGGATGACGCCATCGACGCCGCCATCTCCAATTCCTACTTGGCCCAGGCCATGCGCAGCCTGCGCGTGCATCTGGTCCGGGTCCGGCGCCTGGCCGCCGACGACGCCGCCCGGCTGGGTGCCGCGGCCGCCGAGCATGCGGCAATCGCCGAAGCCATCGCCGGCGGGAACGCGAAAGTCGCCGAAGCCGCCACGATCCTCCACCTGCACCGTAGCCTGTCCCACGTCAAGAAAAGCAGCGTCAAGGCCAGCCACACGCCTCACTAGAAGGAGCCACCTTGGTCAAGAGCCACCATGTCCGTGTCTACAAGAGCGAAGAGAACCTCCCCCGCGAAGGGCAGCTCGCGCACAAGATCGCGGTCGTCGCCGCCGACCCTGTCGGGGTGACCCCCGAGGTCACGGAGATGATCATCAACCGGATCATCGACAATGCCTCGGTGGCCGTCGCTTCGTTGAACCGGGCCCCGATCGTCGCGGCCCGCGCGCAGGCACTGACGCACGCCCCGAGCACCGGCGGCAAGGGTGCGGGAGTGTTCGGCATCCGGGAGAACGTCTCGCCCGAGTGGGCCGCCTGGGCCAACGGCGTGGCCGTGCGCGAACTGGACTATCACGACACCTTCCTGGCCGCGGACTACTCGCACCCGGGCGACAACATCCCGCCGATCCTGGCCGTTGCCCAGCACGTAGGCGCATCCGGCGCGGACCTCATCCGCGGCATCGCCACCGGCTACGAAATCCAGGTCAACCTGGTCAAGGCCATCTGCCTGCACAAGCACAAGATCGACCACGTGGCCCACCTCGGCCCGTCCGCCGCCGCAGGCATCGGGACCCTGCTCGGCCTGGACGTAGAGACCATCTTCCAGTCCGTGGGCCAGGCCCTGCACACCACCACGGCCACTCGCCAGTCCCGCAAGGGCGAAATCTCCACCTGGAAGGCCCACGCGCCGGCGTTCGCCGGGAAGATGGCCGTGGAAGCGGCGGACCGTGCGATGCGCGGTCAGACCTCCCCGGTGCCGATCTACGAGGGCGAAGACGGCGTGATCGCCTGGATGCTGGACGGCCCGGACGCCTCCTACGAAGTCCCGCTGCCCGGCCCGGGTGAAGCCAAGCGAGCCATCCTGGACACCTACACCAAGGAGCACTCCGCCGAATACCAGGCCCAGGCCTGGATTGACCTGGCCCGCAAGCTGAACAAGGAACACCCGGAAGCCACGGACCCGGCGAACGTGGAATCGGTACTGATCAAGACCAGCCACCACACGCACTACGTGATCGGCTCCGGCGCCAACGATCCGCAGAAGTACGATCCCACGGCCAGCCGCGAAACCCTGGACCACTCCATCCCGTACATCTTCACGGTGGCCCTGCAGGACGGCGCCTGGCACCACGTGGACTCCTACGCTCGCGAACGCGCCGGCCGGCCGGACACCGTGGAACTGTGGCACAAGGTCAGCACCGTGGAGGACCCGGAATGGACCCGCCGCTACCACTCCCTGGACATCGCCGAGAAGGCCTTCGGCGGCACTGTTGTCATCACACTCACGGATGGAACGGTGATCACAGACGAGATCGCCGTCGCGGATGCCCACCCGCTCGGCGCCCGTCCGTTCGCCCGGGAGCAGTACGTGAACAAGTTCCGCACCCTGGCTGCCGGGCTGGTGGAGGAAGCCGAAATCGAACGCTTCCTGGCCGCCGTCGAACGCCTCCCCGAACTGGCCGCGGGCGAACTGGAGCAGCTGAACATCACCGCCGCCCCCGGAGTGATCAACCCCTCCGACGCACCGAAGGGCCTGTTCTAAATGCTGTACTCCACAACCACACCGGAGCAGAAGCGGCACAGGCTGCGGGACATGCTCGCATCGGAGGAAATCCTGCAGTTCCCCGGGGCCTTCAACCCTCTCTCCGCCCGGCTGATCGAGGAGAAGGGCTTTCCCGGCGTCTACATCTCCGGGGCAGTGCTGGCCAACGACCTCGGCCTGCCGGACATCGGGCTGACCACGCTCACCGAAGTCGCACAGCGGGCCGGGCAGATCGCCCGGATGACGGAACTGCCCTGCCTCGTGGACGCCGACACCGGATTCGGCGAGCCGATGAACGTGGCCCGCACCGTGCAGGAACTGGAAAACGCCGGACTGGCCGGCTGCCACATCGAAGACCAGTTCAACCCGAAGCGCTGCGGCCACCTGGACGGCAAGGCCGTGGTGGACGCCGACACCGCGGTCAAGCGCATCCGTGCTGCGGCGGACGCCCGCCGGGACCCTGACTTCCTGATCATGGCCCGCACGGACATCCGCGCCGTGGAGGGCCTCGAGGCCGCGAAGGAACGCGCCCAGGCCCTGGTCGAGGCCGGCGCCGACGCGATCTTCCCCGAGGCGATGGCCACCTTGGAGGAGTTCCAGGCCATCCGCGACGCCGTCGAGGTGCCGATCCTGGCCAACATGACCGAGTTCGGCAAGAGCGAGCTGTTCACGGTGGAACAGCTCCAGGATGTTGGCGTGAACATGGTGATCTATCCCGTCACGCTTCTCCGCATTGCCATGGGGGCTGCAGAGCGTACGCTGGAAACGATCAAGGCAACAGGGACACAGCAGGCGCAGGTTGAGAACATGCTCACCCGCGCCCGGCTCTACGAGCTGGTGGACTACGAGGCCTACAACCACTTCGACACAGGCGTTTTCAACTTCCAGGTTCCCGGCAACCACAAGTAACCGGATCAATGAAGGGCACGCAGGGACCGCGCATCCGCCGGTGCCCTGCCAGATGAACGAAGGAGTTCGGCATGGCTGCTGAAGAAATCAAGAAGGGGCTGGCCGGCGTCGTCGTGGACTACACCGCGATTTCCAAGGTCAATCCGGACACCAACTCGTTGCTGTACCGCGGGTATCCCGTGCAGGAACTCGCAGCCCGGTGCAGCTTCGAGGAAGTCGCCTACTTGCTGTGGAACGGCGAACTGCCGACGCCGGAGCAGCTCGCGGAGTTCACTGCCCGCGAGCGCGCCGGCCGCGCGCTGGACCCTGTGGTGAAGCAGGTGGTCGACACCCTGCCGCTGGAATCGCACCCAATGGATGTGTGCCGCACGGCCGCCTCCGTGATGGGGGCCCGGCACCCGCTGGCCGAGGACTCCTCGCCCGAGGCCAACATGAAGAAGGCCGTGGACCTGTTCGCCGCGATGCCCGCGATCGTCGCCTACGACCAGCGCCGCCGCCGCGGCCAGGACCTGGTCCCGCCGCGCGATGACCTGGGCTACTCGGCGAACTTCCTGTGGATGGCGTTCGGCGAGGATCCTGTAGAGGAGGTCGTGAAGGCCTTCAACGTCTCGATGATCCTGTACGCCGAGCACTCCTTCAACGCGTCCACCTTCACGGCGCGCGTGGTCACCTCCACGTTGTCCGACCTCCACTCCGCCGTTACGGCCGCCATCGGTGCCCTCAAGGGCCCGCTGCACGGCGGCGCCAACGAGGCCGTGATGCACACCTTCGACGAAATCGGCATCCGCGCCGAAGAGTCCATGGAGGACGCCGCGGCCCGGGCGAGGGCCTGGATGGAGCAGGCCCTCGCGCAGAAGAAGAAGGTCATGGGCTTCGGCCACCGGGTCTACAAGCACGGCGATTCCCGGGTGCCCACCATGAAGGCCGCCTTGGACAAGATGATCGCCCACTACGGCCGGCCGGAACTGCTGGGGCTCTACAACGGCCTGGAACAGGCCATGGACGAGGCCAAGGGCATCAAGCCGAACCTCGACTACCCCGCCGGGCCCACCTACCACCTGATGGGCTTCGACACCCCCACCTTCACTCCCTTGTTCGTGGCCAGCCGCATCACCGGCTGGACCGCCCACGTCATGGAACAGCTCGGTTCCAATTCGCTGATCCGCCCGCTGAGCGAATACAACGGCGTGGACGAGCGGCACCTTCCCTGACAGGAACCACGACGGCGGAAACAACGACGGCGGGCCGGTCACCTGATGGTGGCCGGCCCGGCGTGCTGTTCAGTGCATCAGCTAGCGGTGCGTCACGTGGCTGACCGTGCTGTTGTCGTCGTTGAGGACAACGTCGATGTCGAGGATGCCGCCGCCCAGTGCCATGGGCAACCAATGCTCGGCGTCCTGCCACATGCGTTCGACGGGCAAGGCGTCCGCCGCGAACCACTCCGGCGCGATTTCCGGGCTTTCCCGCGGTTCGCCTTCCCAGCGCGTGGTCATGAACAAGCGGGTGGACATATTCCACTCGGGTCGCGCGGGGAACACAAACCGGACCGTGCCGGCGTCCACCAGGTCCGTTTCCCGGACCGTCACCCCGGACTCCTCGAAGACTTCCCGGCAGGCGGCTTCGGCGTCGCTTTCGCCTGGCTCGACGTGCCCGCCCAGGCCCACCACCTTGCCCGCGCCGAATCCTGTCTTCTTCTGTCCGAGCAGGACCTCGCGGCCGCCGTCGGGCATGTCCCGGACCAGGAAGCAAAGGGTGACGGCGGCGAATTCCATGTCCCCCACCCTATCGCCGGTACGGGTCTCACTGGCCGACTGAATAGTCGCGTCCCTGGATCTTGAGCGAGGTGATCATCGCCTTGACCTGCCGGTATTCCTCACTGTTCCGGTAGGCGATGGCTTCATCCATGGTGTTGAAGACCAGGACGCCTTCGGCTTTCGCTTCCTGTTCGCTGAGATCGGAGCGCATCTGCACGCCGCTGGCGAACATGTAGGTGGGCGATTCCTCCGGACCGTTGACCACGTTGTAGATGAGGCAGGCCTTCCCGTCCGCGCCGCCCACGGTGCTGGTCAGGCCGTAGGAGGCCAGGACCTTCCCGTTGCTTTCCATGGCCCGGTAGGCAAAGCGGGGCGTGATGACGCCTTCGAACGCCTCGTTGTAGGGCAAGGGAACCTCGACGTAATCGAGCACCGTGTATGGGACCGGCGTGGCGCAGCCGCCGCCGAGGCCGCCGCCCTGGGTTCCGAACACGAGTTCCGCAACCTTCTTGCCTGCGGCGTCGTTCACTGCCAGGTTCACGGCCCCCGGTGTGCTGCTTTCCTTCGATTGCACGGTCCACTGGGCCGGGTAGTTGAAGCTCACCCGTCCGTCCGGGCTGGTGTAGGTGCCCAGGCTTTGTGGAGCCCCGGTGGTTGCTGCCGCGGGGCCGTCACCCACCAGTTGCGGCCGGATTTCCACGGGGATGCCCTTCTCCGCGAATTCCTTGTCCATGGCCTGTTGCGGCGTGAGGTGCTGGCCGTTCTGCGAGACGTCGTTGTTCAGTGCCTGGAACTTCCAGCTGTAGACGCTGGACCACGGCTGCTGGAAATCCGTGAGGAAGCGCTTGTTGTCCTGCAGCTTGGCAATGTTGTACCAGGCGTCGCCGCCGTCCCCGGCCACGGTCCGGAACCCTTCCTCGGAGAGGACGTACGCGAGCCAGCCGTCCGCGCATCCCAGCACGGTGTAGTACTTCTGTTCCGCGGCCGGAATGGCTTCGGTCACGGGGTTCTGGGTGCTGCGGCGCAGGTCGATGTTGGCAACAGTGCACGCCACGCCGTTGGTGCTCAGGCCGGTGGTCTGCGTCGGTGTCGGCGTCGGGCTCGGGCTCGCGGAAATCGACGGTGTGCCGGTGTTGGCAGGATCCGGTGCCGGCTGCGGCACCAGGCTTCCGCCGATCACGACGGCGGCCGCAACGGCTGCGGCGGCGACCAGGGTTGCCGCGGCGGCACGCACGGCGGTGCGCCGCGCAGGCCTCCGGCCGGCCAGGGACACAACGTTCGGGTCGGTGGAGAACACGATGGAACGGGCCGAGTCGACGCCCGACGTGATACCCGGCTCGCCGACGCGCGGCTTGGCGTCTTTCATGAGTTGCTCGATGCGGTCCATGGCTAGCCCTTCCGTTCTGTCATGAGGTGTGAGGGGGCGGCTTTCGCGAAGGCCTTCCGTGCCCTGTGCAGCCGGACGGCGGCAGCGGAGGGCGAACATTCAAGGCTTTCGGCCAGCTCGGCGGTACTCAGGTCATCCCAGTAGCTGAGCATGAGCACTTCCCGGTCGCGGTCGTTCAGGCGCGTCAGGACATCGGCGACGGCGGCGCGCTGGCCGTCGTCGGCTGCTTCGCCTTGGGTGCGGGCTTCCTCCGCCAGCCGTTCGACGAGCTGTTCGCGGCGGCGCCGGCCCTTGTACTCATTGCCCAGCACGTTCCTGGCGGTCGCGATCAGCCAGCCGATGCCCGGCGGCTCCTCGAGTCGTTTTTCCCAGACGATGCGGAAGACGTCCGCGGCGAGCTCCTCCGCCCGCGCCTGGTCGTTGATGCGGTACGCGATGTAGTGATAGACCCGAGTGAAGTGCTGAGAGTGCAGCGCTATGAACTCGTGCTCCCTGGCAGCCAACATCTTTCTTGATCCCCCCGGACTCGATGGCTCGATTTTAAACACTTAGTGTCGCGGGAGCGGCGGTTTCTTACATCGCCTGGAAAAAATTTCCGGGATGCTCAGCCGAAGGCGCGGGGATGGGCGGCGGCGTACACTTCGCGGAGGGTATCAGCCGTGACCAGGGTGTACACCTGGGTGGTGGTCACGGACGCATGGCCCAGAAGTTCCTGGACCACACGGACGTCCGCACCGCCTTCCAGCAGGTGGGTGGCGAAGGAATGGCGCAGCGTGTGCGGCGAGACGTCCTTGGTGATCCTGGCCTTCTCCGCGGCGGTCTTCAGGATGGTCCACGCGCTCTGGCGGCTGATCCGCCCGCCCCGCGCGTTGAGGAAAAGGGCAGGGGTGCCCTTGCCCTTGCCGGCGAGGGTTGGCCGTCCGCGCACGAGGTAGGAGCCGACGGCACGTGCCCCGTAGGAACCCAACGGCACCAGGCGCTCCTTGGAGCCCTTGCCGAACAGCCGGACGATCGCTGGCCCGTCGGAGTCCTGCCCGTTGTCCTGCTGCAGGGCGACGTCGTCCACGTCGAGCCCCACGGCTTCGCTGATGCGTGCGCCGGTGGAGTAGAGGAATTCGAGCAGGGCGCGGTCGCGCAAACCTGTCGGGGTGTCCGTCCCTGCGGCTTCGAGAATCCGGGTGACCTCGTCCACGCTGATCGCCTTGGGCAGCCGTTTGCCGGGCATCGGCGGATGGACATCGCTGGCGGGATCCGCCGTCGTGGTTCCTTCGAGGGCCCAGAACTTGTGGAGGCCGCGCACAGCAACCACGGTCCGCGCGGCGGAGCGCACACCCAGGGCCGTGGCCCCGTCGGAACCGTCCGACAGCGCCTGCACGAATGCCGTGACGTCATGCCGGGTGACGTTGCCGGGCTTGTCGACGCCGGCGGCGGCGAGGAAGTTGGCGTAGCGCGAGAGGTCGCGCCGGTAGGCGGAGAGCGTGTTGCTGGCCAGGCCGCGTTCCACTCCCAGGTGCTGCAGGTAGTCGCTGACCCCCCGGTCGACGGCGGTAACCGCGCGTGTGCCTTCCCCCGGCTGCATGCTCAGCGCTGGCTGGGGTGGGCCGGCCAAGGTGTGTTGCCGGGCCGCAGTCCGGCGAAGCCGCCGGCGCGTGCGGCCGCGGCGGCAAGGATCCCGACGACGGCCGAGGGGTTGTGCAACCGGCCTTCCAGGACGGCGGCGACGGCGTCGTCCAAGGAGACCCAGCGCAGCTCGATTTCGGCTTCCTCGTCCGTGCGGACGTGGCGTTCGGCTTCCGGGACATCGGACAGGCCGCGGGCCAGGTAGATCCGGATCGCTTCGCTGGAGGAACCGGGCGAATTGAAGAAGTCCGCCAGGACGTTCCACTCTGCGGCCTGCAGGTCGGCTTCCTCCGCCAGTTCGCGCGCGGCGCCGGCGACGAAGTCCTCCCCCTCGATGTCCAGCAGGCCGGCGGGAATCTCCCAGAGGTCCATGCCCACCGGATGCCGGTACTGCTTGAGCAGCAGGATGTCGCCGTCGTCGTTCATCGGAAGGACGGCGACAGCGCCCGGGTGGTCGATGTAGTCGCGGACCAGGGTGCCGCTGTCCTCGGCGAGCTCGAAGGCGTCGCTGACAACGTCCCAGATCCGGCCCTCATAGACCTTGCTGGACGACAAAAGACGGCGCGGGCTCGGTGTGTCCGAAAACTGCCGGGAACTGCTGGAAGATTCGGAACTGCCGGGCATCGCGCCGTCCTTTGCGGGTGCTGTGTGAACTACTTTGCTGCTGCCGTTGCTTTGCTCGCCGTCTTGGCTGCCGCGGCGCCGCTTTGGCGGTCCAGGGCGGCCTTCACCAGGCCGGCGAACAGCGGGTGCGGGCGGGTCGGGCGGGAGCTGAGCTCGGGGTGCGCCTGCGTGGCCACGTAGTACGGGTGTACCTCGCGGGGCAGTTCGACGAACTCGACCAGCTTGCCGTCCGGGGAGGTGCCGGAGAACACCAGGCCTTCAGCGGCGATCTGCTCGCGGTACTTGTTGTTCACCTCGTAGCGGTGGCGGTGGCGTTCGCTGACCGCGGTGGCGCCGTAGGTTTCGGCAACAACCGAGCCTTCGTCCAGCTTGGCGTCGTACAGGCCCAGGCGCATCGTGCCGCCGAGGTCGCCCTTGCCGTCCACGATGTCCAACTGCTCTTCCATGGTGGCGATGACCGGGTACTTCGAATCCGGTTCGAACTCGCTCGAGGACGCACCTTCCAGGCCGACTACGTTGCGGGCATACTCGATCACCATGCACTGCAGGCCGAGGCACAGGCCAAGGACCGGGAGCTTGGTTTCGCGGGCGAACTTGAGGGCGCCGAGCTTGCCTTCAAGGCCCCGGATGCCGAATCCGCCCGGGACACAGATGGCGTCCACGCCGGCCAGGGACTTCTGGGCGCCTTCGAGAGTTTCGCACTCGTCGGAGGGGACCCAGCGGATCTTGACCTTGGCCTCGTTGGCGAAACCGCCGGCGCGCAGCGCCTCGGTCACGGAGAGGTAGGCGTCCGGCAGGTCGATGTACTTGCCCACCAGGGCAACCTCGACCTCGTGCTTGGGGTTGTGGACCGCTTCGAGCAGCTTGTCCCACTTGGTCCAGTCGACGTCCTTGAATGGCAGGTCCAGGGCGCGCACGATGTAGGAATCCAGACCCTGGGCGTGCAGGGTCTTGGGGATGTCGTAGATGCTCGGGGCGTCGGCGGCATTGATCACGGCGTCGATGTCGACGTCGCACATGCGGCCGATCTTCGCGCGCATCGCGTCGGGGACTTCGCGGTCCGAACGGATCACGATCGCCTCGGGCTGGATGCCGATGGAACGCAGGGCTGCCACGGAGTGCTGCGTGGGTTTGGTCTTCAGTTCCTGGGACGGGCCGATGTACGGCACCAGGGATACGTGCAGGAAGAAGGCGTTGTTGCGGCCGATGTCCTGACGGACTTGGCGGGCGGATTCCAGGAAGGGCTGGGATTCGATATCGCCTACGGTGCCGCCGATTTCGGTGATGATGACGTCCGGAGCGTTCTTGCCTTCGGCGGGCAGGCGCATGCGGCGCTTGATCTCATCGGTGATGTGCGGGATGACCTGGACGGTGTCGCCGAGGTATTCGCCGCGGCGTTCCTTGGCAATGACGGTCGAGTAGATCTGGCCGGTCGTGACGTTGGCCGAGCCTTCGAGATTTTCGTCGAGGAAGCGCTCGTAGTGTCCGATGTCGAGGTCGGTCTCGGCGCCGTCGTCGGTGACGAAGACTTCGCCGTGCTGGAAGGGATTCATCGTGCCCGGATCCACGTTGAGGTAGGGATCGAGCTTCTGCATAGTTACAGACAGACCGCGTGCCCGGAGCAGGTGGCCGAGGCTGGACGCCGTCAGTCCCTTTCCGAGCGAGGACGCCACACCGCCGGTGACAAAGATGTGTTTGGTCGTCTTGGACGAGCCCGGGAACCGGGAATTTACACGGGAATTAGATCGCTGCACCACGGAATTCGAGCTTATCATCAATTGCGCCTCCAAGGGTTCCGCCGCTTGTTTCCCCAAATGATCCATGCTCTCCTGCGGTGCCTCCCGCGGGCAAGAGCCTGCCGGCGGGAATTGCCGTCCCGGACCAGCCCCGGGGCCCCGCGCAGGCTACGCGGGCTGCGGCAGGAGCTTGGCGTCGTCGAGCAATTCCTGCGCGTGGGCGCGGGCGGACTCGGAATCTTCCTGTCCGGCGAGCATCCTCGCCAGCTCCCGCACGCGCTCATCCTCGTCCAGCAGCTGCACGTCGCTGGAGGTGAATCCGGTGGAGGTCTTGCCGTCCGCGCCCCGCACCGAGGTCTTGGTCACACGGATGTGCTGGTTGGCGAAAGCGGCCACCTGCGGCAGGTGCGTGACCACCAGGACCTGGACGTGGCGGGCCAGCATCGCGAGCCGGCGGCCGATTTCGACGGCGGCCTTGCCGCCCACGCCTGCATCGACCTCGTCGAAGACGAAGGTGGGGACCGGGTCCACCGCGGCAAGGACCACCTCGATGGCCAGCATCACGCGGGAAAGTTCGCCGCCCGATGCTCCCTTGCCGAGCGGACGAGCGGGCGCCCCCGAGTGCGGCTGCAGCAGGAACGCGACGTCATCCTGGCCGTGCGGGCCAAGGTCCCCGCTGTCCTGCACCTCGATCACCAGGGTGGCGTCGGCCATCGCAAGGGCGGTCAGTTCCGCGCTGACGCGCGTCGAGAGGCCCTTGGCCGCCTTGCCGCGGGCCTTGCTGATCCGGGCCGCCTGCTTGCGCAGTTCGGCCTCGGCGGACGTCACCGCGGCCTCCAGGGCTTCGATCCGGGAGGAGTCGTCCTGCAGTTCGTCCAGGCGGACCCGTGCAGTGGCGGCCCATTCCAGGACCTCGTCGATGCTGGGGGCATACTTGCGGATGAGCTTGGCCAGCACGGCCCGGCGTTCCTCGATCTCGGCAAGCCGTTCCGGGCCTTCGGAGTCGAGCGAAGCCTGGTAGCTGGAGAGTTCGGCGGCGATGTCGTTGAGCAGGAAGCCGACCTCGGCGAGCCGGGACGCCGCTGCCCCGAGCGCCTCGTCGTGCTCGGCCACCTGTTCCAGCAGCCGCTTGGCCGAATCGACCAGGGTGGTGGCGTCTCCGCTGTCGCCGAAGTCCTCGGCGATCAGGGCTTCGTGCGCGGCGGCCGCGGCGATGCGCAGTTCCTCCACGTTGGCGAGCTTCACGGCTTCACCCTTGAGGGCTTCGTCCTCGCCGGGCTGGGGATCGACGCCGTCGATCTCCTCCAGCGCCGCCTGCAGGGATTCGGCCTCGCGCAGGCGTTCCCGCGCCTCGCTGCGGAGGGTGTCCAGTTCGGCCTGGTCCGCTTTCCAGCGGCCGTAGAGCTCCTGGTAGCCGCCCAGGATTCCTGCGAGCTCGGCCCCGGCAAAACGGTCGAGTGCGTTCCGCTGCGCCGTGACGCTCTTGAGCCGGATCTGGTCCGATTGGCCGTGCACCACCACCAGGCTCTCGCCGAGTTCGGCGAGCACGCCGACGGGTGCCGAGCGGCCGCCCACGTACGCCCGGCTGCGGCCGTCTGCACCAACGGTGCGGGCGAGCAGGAGCTGCGCGCCGCCGTCGTACTCCTCTGCCTCGCCGCCGGCTTCCAAGGCGCGCCCGACGGCGGCGTGCCCGGGATCAAGGGTGAGCAGCGCCTCCGCGGAGGCGGACTTCGCCCCGGTCCGGACGGCGCCGGCATCGGAACGCGAGCCCAGCAGCAGCCCGACGGCGGTGACCACCATGGTCTTGCCGGCGCCGGTTTCGCCTGTGACGACGCTCAGCCCCGGGCCAAGCGGCAGGGTGGCGTCGGTGATGACGCCGAGGTCGCGGATGCGCAGTTCCTCGATCATGGATCAGCTCTCCTTTGTGGCTTCGCCGGGGTTTTCGTACCCGGGATCATGCGGACCCGGCAGGGGCGTGGGCATGGGCGTACGGACCACCGGGACGGGGCCGGTGTGGATCTCGGCCGAGCGCGGCACCGGGCCGCGCCAGCCGTGGATGGGAAGTTCGAACTTGCGGACCAGGCGGGCCGAGAATGGCGTCTGGTGGGTGCGGGCCAGGCGCACGGGCCGGGTGGAGCGGGTGACTTCCACACGGGCACCCGGCGGCAGGTCCACGGAGCGCCTGCCGTCGCACCAGAGCACGCCCTTGGCGTCGGTGCGGTTCAGGATCTCCACGGCGAGTTTGGAACGCGGGGATACCACCAGGGGCTTGGCGAAGAGCGCGTGGGCGCTGATGGGCACGATCACCAGGGCTTCGACCTCGGGCCACACGACGGGCCCGCCCGAGGAGAAGGCGTAGGCCGTGGAGCCGGTGGGGGTGGCCAGCACCACGCCGTCGCAGCCGAAGGAGGTCAGGGGGCGTTCGTCCACTTCGGTGACCACTTCGACCATGCGTTCCCGGTCCGCTTTTTCGATGGCGGCTTCGTTGAGGGCCCAGGTGTGCCAGATTTTCTGGCCCCGCACCCACACCTGGACGTCGATGGTCATGCGCTCTTCGACCGTGTATTCGCGGCTGGCGATCCAGTCCACGGTCTGGGTGAGGTCCGCCCGTTCGCTTTCGGCGAGGAAGCCCACGTGCCCCAGGTTCACGCCGAGCATCGGCACGTCGACCTCGCGGACCAGCTCCGCGGCGCGCAGGATGGTGCCGTCGCCGCCAAGGACCATGACGAGTTCCACGTCTTCGAGCCGGACGTCTTCATGCAGGATCTCGATCGGCTTGTCTACGTGGCCGAAGAAGCGTTCCACGTCAGCGAGCTCGGATTTCTGCATGACCGGTATCAGGCCCGAGGAATGCAGGGCGTCGCAGGCATCCCACGCCGCGCGGAGGGATTCTTCCCGCCCCGTGTGGGCAAGGACCAGTACGCGCCTGCTCATGGTTTTCCGTTCCGCTCGTGGCCTGTTTTCAGGTCCAGATCTTCGCCAACAGTGCGTCGACGTGCCCGTCGCGCTCTTCGATCTTAGGCAGGAGCGGCGACATCCTGCGCTTCATCCACAGGAAGTACTCCACATTTCCGTCCTGGCCGGGCAGCGGGCTTTCCGCCAGGCCGCACAAATCGAGCCCGGCATCCACTGCCGCGCGCGCCACACCGGCCACCGCCCGGCGTCGTTCTTCCGCGGAGGACACGACGCCGGTGCGGGACAGCCGTTCCCGGCCGACTTCGAACTGCGGCTTGACCATGAGCAACAGGTCTCCCCCGGGTTCGGTGCACGCTGTCAGCGGTTCCAGCACCAGGGTCAGGGAGATGAAGGACAGGTCCGCGACGGTGAGGGCGGCTTCGCCGCCGATCTGTGCGGGATCCATGTACCTGACGTTGAGGCCCTCATGGACGACGACGCGCGGATCCTCCCGCAGCACGGGCACCAGCTGGCCGTGCCCGACGTCGACCGCCACCACCTGCGCGGCGCCCCGCTTCAGGAGGACGTCGGTGAAGCCGCCGGTGGAGGCCCCGGCGTCCAGGCAGCGTTTGCCCCGGGCCAAAACGTCGGGGAACGCGTCGAGGGCACCGGCGAGCTTGTGGCCGGCGCGGCTGACGTAGGCGTCCTCGGCGTGGGCCTGGACTTCGAGGGCGGTCCCTTCCCCGCATTGGAGGGAGGCTTTGAGCAGCACGGTGCCGCCGGAGCTGACTTTGCCGTCGGCGATGAGCTTCGCCGCGTGGGTACGGGACCTCGCCAGCCCGCGGCTGACGAGTTCCTGGTCAAGGCGTGCCATCTATCAGCTTTCTCCGGTGTCCAGGGCCGACAGCAAGGCGTCGTGGATCTCCGTGTACAGCGCCAAGTGTTCCTCCACAGGCGTCGCCGGGAGATCCGCCAACCCGGCCGCAACCCTGTCCACCAGCGGATCACCGGTGGCTTCCGGCGGGTCCGGCCAGCGCATCTCTTCCCGGGGCCCGTTCACTTCAGTCATGCCAGCAGTCTAGTTTTCGATCCATTCCACACGCGGAGCCGTGGCTTCGGCGGCGTCCGGAGTGGCCGCCCACCACGCTGCACAGGC
The DNA here is from genome assembly GCF_056279005.1 of Arthrobacter sp. TE26545. The sequence continues at coordinate 1,434,842 of NZ_JBWBQM010000001.1, read as the reverse complement.
GGCGCGCCAGGAGTCCAGCTCGTCCGCCAGGCCCTCGACCGTGACGGTGCTGTCCTGCACGTACGCCGTGGAGTTGCCGCAACGGAAACGCCCGCCGTCCTCGCTGATCGCGGGGTACGGCTCGTACAGGGCCGTGAGGTCGGGAATCAGGTAGCTGGGGCGCTCCTGGCTGCGTGCGGCGAGGATCGACTCGCGGGTGTCGACGCCGGTGAGCACCGCCGCCGTCGCGAATCCGGCCCGGTTGCCGCCCAGGATGTCGGTGTCGAGGCGGTCCCCGACGACGAGCGGACGCTCAGATCCCAGCCGCTTGGCGGCCGCGTGGAAGAGCGGCGCCTCGGGCTTGCCTGCGACCCGCGGGGACTGGCCGGTGGCTGCGGAGACTGCTGCGACCAGGGTGCCGTTGCCCGGGGCCATGCCGCGGGCCTGGGGAATGGACATGTCCGTGTTGGTGGCAACCCACAGCGCCCCGCCGGCCACCACATAGGAGGCCTCAGCGAGCTGCTTCCAGCCGATTTCCGGGTTGAAGCCCTGGACGACGGCCACCGGTTGCCCGGTGGCGTCGTGGACGGGGACGAGTCCGACCAGTTCGATCTCGTGGGCAAGTGCGGCGCTGCCGGTGATCAGCACGTGCGAACCGGGCGCCAGCAATTCGGACAGGAGGACAGCCGCAGCCTGCGAAGAGCTCACCACCTGGCGGTCCTCGGCGGGGGCGCCAAGTTCACGCAGGTGCGCGGCCACCTGGGCCGGGGTGCGCGAGGCGTTGTTGGTCACGTACCCCAGGCCGACGCCGGCTTCCTCGAGCTTGGACAAGGACTCCACCGCGCCGGGAATGGCGTGCGGTCCGGCGTACACCACGCCATCCAGGTCGGAGAGAACAGAATCGAAACCCGCCAGCAGGGAGGGCTCAGTCATTCTGCTTGTCTCCCTCGGATTCCTGGCCGGTTTCGGTGTCCTCCAGGACGTCCTCTTCCACCGAGTCGTGGTCCGATTCGGCGTCGTCGGATTCAAAGTAATCGGATTCGACGTCGTCAAGTTCCACGTCGTCGCTTTCCGGGGCTTCCTCTTCGCGGACGGCGGGCCTTGCCTCTACCGCGTCCCCCTCTGCTTCAGGGGCAGCCGCCTCGTCGCGGCGGAAGCGCGGCTTGGCGGTCTCCTCCTCGTCTTCACCGAGGTCGATGATGTCCGGCTCCTCGAACTGGCCGACGCCCAGGGCGTCTTCGGCCACGACGGCCTGGCGCTCCCAGCGGCTGGCTTCCTCGCCACGGCCCGCGGCGGTCAGGGCCTCGGCGTAGGCGCGGAACAGGCGTGGGCTGTAGGAGAAGGCGCGGTTGATGTCCAACTGCGGAATCTCGAGTTCGGCGACTGCGGCGTCCAGCTGGCCCAGGTCGGCGCGGGCGCCGGAAGCGACGATGGCCAGTTCCACCTTGCCAGGGGCGTCGAGGTCCTGGGCTTCCGGGGAACGGACGACGTCGAGCGCGCGGTCCGGGCGGCCGAGGCCACGCTCGCAGTCGGCCATGACGGGCAGGTGCACGTTGGAGCCGCTGATCCGGCGGTAGGTGCGGAATTCGCGCAGTGCTTCGCCGTAGTGCCCGGCGGCGTAGGCGGTGAGGCCTACGGCTTCGCGGACAACGGCGAGGCGGCCGCCGCGGCGGCTGGCGGCAAGGGCGTGCTGGAAGGACAGTTCGGGGTCGATGTCCATGAGGCGGCCGGCCATCACCAGGTGCTTGGCAACCCAGCTCGCGTTAGTGCTTTCGAGGGTCTTGATCTGGTGCTTGGTGACGCGGTCCAGTTCCTGGCCCGTGACGTCGTCGTCGATTTCCGGTGAGCGTTCCCGGTCGGAGCGGTTGGCGCTGCGCAGGTCCGCGGCGTTGGGAACGCGGGCGGGACGCTCTTCGCGGGGGCCGTCGAAGTTGCGGGGGCCGCGTCCGGGGCGGTCCCCGAACTTACGGTCACGGTCGCCGAAGCTGCGACGCTCGCCATCGCGGGCAGGACGTTCGCCGAAACTGCGGCGCTCTTCGCCGTCACGACGCGGACGATCACCAAACGGCTTGCGGTCGCGGTCGAACGGCTTACGCTCCCCGAAGTTACGGTCACGGTCGCCATCGCGGGCAGGACGCTCACCAAAGCTACGGCGCTCACCATCACGGGCAGGACGCTCACCAAACGACTTACGGTCACGGTCGCCATCGCGGGCAGGACGCTCACCAAAGCTACGGCGCTCACCATCACGGGCAGGACGCTCACCAAACGACTTACGGTCACGGTCGCCAAAACTACGGCGCTCACCATCACGGGCCGGGCGTTCGCCGAACGGCTTACGGTCACGGTCGCCATCGCGGGCAGGACGCTCACCAAACGGCTTACGGTCACGCTCACCAAAGCTACGGCGCTCACCATCACGGGCCGAACGCTCACCAAAACCACGGCGCTCCTCACCCTCGCGGCGCGGGCCGCCGAAGCTGCGACGCTCTTCACCGTCACGGGCAGGACGGTCACCGAAAGGCTTACGCTCACGATCACCAAAAGGCTTACGCTCACCGAACTTCTTGCCGTCCCGATCACCAAAAGGCTTACGGTCCCGATCACCAAAAGGTTTGCCGTCCCGATCACCAAACGGCTTACGGTCCCGATCACCAAACGGCTTGCGGTCGCGCTGTCCGCCGGCGCCGCCTTCACGGTCGTCGCGGGAACGGAATCCGCGCGGATCGCCTCCGGAGTTGTTGTTGGCGCGGAAGGGACCGCGTTCTCCCCTGCCGCCACCGAAGTTGCCGCGGTTTCCGCCATTGTGCTCAGCCATGCTGGATTCCTCCTGTTGTGAGCCGACCACTGGCGCATGCGCAGCCGCTCGTATCCGTATTTTGTTCTCACGCCGCCGGGATCCGGCCCGTTTCTCTCCTGCAATTCTAGGCGACGGTTCCTTGCCTCCCGTATTTCGGGAGCGCTTTGGCGCCTTCCCGTGGGAAGCATCACAGCCGGAACGGGCGACGACGGCGGGGGTGCCTGCCGCCGTCGGCCTCCTTCGTGGCTGGTTCGTCCGCCGGTCGGCCATCTGGAGGAGGAATCCCGGCCGGGACGTTCCGGCCTGGACGGGACGAACTGTCCAGCGACGGCTCTTCCGGGCCGCGCCTAAGGTGTGCTCTATCAGCTCCCGCCGCCGGAAGGACTCCATGGAACAGCCGAACACCTCGGAGCAAGCAGTGCTGCCGCTTGAGGGCATTCTGGTTGCGGACTTCTCGCGCGTCCTCGCCGGACCTCTTGCCACCATGACGTTGGCGGACCTGGGGGCGCGCGTGATCAAGGTGGAGCGGCCGGGCAGTGGCGACGATACGAGAAACTGGGGTCCGCCTTTTTCGGCGACCGGTTCGACGTATTTCGAAAGCGTGAACCGGAACAAGGAGTCGCTGTGCCTGGACCTCGGCGATGCTGGCGACCGGAAGCTGGCGCGGGAATTGGCCCTGCGCGCCGATGTCGTCGTGGAGAACTTCAAGGCGGGCGCCATGGCCAGGCTGGGCCTGGGTTATGAGGAACTCTCTGCGGACAACCCTTCCCTGGTGTACGCGTCCATTTCCGGGTTCGGCAGCGCCGGCGGAGCCGGACTGCCGGGCTACGACTTCGTGGTGCAGGCCATGGGCGGGCTCATGAGCATCACGGGAGCGGCAGACGGCGAAGCGATGAAGGCCGGCGTCGCGCTGGTGGACGTGCTGACCGCCAAAGACGCCGCCATCGGCATCCTCGCTGCCCTGCGATCCCGCAGCGTCCATGGCCGCGGGGCTTTGCTCGAAGTCAATCTGCTCTCCAGCCTGCAAGGTGCCCTGGCCAACCAGGCGCAAGCGTTCCTCGGCACAGGCACAGTGCCAGGCCGGCTGGGAAACGTCCACCCTTCGATCGCTCCCTACCAACTGCTCCGATGTGCCGACGGTCCCTTGGCCGTGGCCTGCGGAAACGACTCCCAGTTCGCGGCCTTCTGCAGGGTCCTTGGCCTGCCGGGCCTCGCCGCCGAGCCCCGTTTCGCCGGCAACCCGGAGCGCGTGCGGAACCGTGGCGAGCTTGTCCTCCTGCTGGAGCAAGCCCTTGCGGATGCTCCGGCCGCCCTCTGGCAGGAGCGCCTCACGGCCGCCGGGGTGCCCGCGGGAAGGGTGGCAGGAATCGATGAAGGGCTCGAATTCGCCGAGTCCCTCGGCCTGGAGCCCACCATCGAGGTGCACGACTCCACGGGAGCCGCCGTCGGGCGCCAAGTGCGCCATCCGGTCAGCTGGACGCCGCCGCTGCCCCCGCGCACACAGGCGCCGCCGTCGCTGGGCGAACACGACGCGCCGCTGCGCGAGTGGCTCTCCGGAAAGAGCTAGGCCCGACGCAATCCCAGCCACAAGCGTGCGGCGACATCCGGATCGTCAAGATCCGCCTGGATGATCCTGGCCGCCGTGGCGATCCGGTGGCGCAGGGAATTTCGGTGCACCGCCAGTTCCCTCGCCGTCACTTCCCACTGGCCCCGGTGCCTCAGGTAGCTGCGCACCGTACCCACGAGATCGGCCCGGGGAAAGTTCCGCAGCGTTTCGATCCATTCCTCTACCTGTGCGTCCACGGCCTGCCCGCTGCCAGGCACCGCAAGCGTCCCGGGCGGCACGGAAAGCAGGATTTCCACCAGCGCATCGCGGGCTTCGGCCAGCCTGTGCAGGGGCAGGACCCGGCTCAATGCGGCACTTTCGGGCGGATGCCCATTGCCTCCGGCCGCCACCTGGGCTTCCACGTCATCGCCTGCGGCCAGGGCGTCCAGGATGAAACAGGAGACAGCGCCCTCCGAGTACCGCAGCCGGCAGCCGCGCAGGGCGGCGGGGAGCCAGGGCAGCGGGTGTTCGGCACGCAGGCGGCCGACGACGTCGGCGGCCTCCTCGCCCAGGCCCCGGCCCGCCGCCTCGGGAGCCTCCGCCGCGGCAGCTTTCAGGAGCAGGAGCCGTACCGGGCCCCCAGGCAACGGGACCGACAGATCGCGCGCCAGCATCCTGGCCGCGTCCGTGTGTCCGCCCAGCAGCAGTTTGGCCACCGCCGAATCGAGGGCGCCCCCTGCCGCAAGGGCTTCCTGCTGTTGCTGCGCCTTGAGCGCGAGCAGCATGCAGACGGTCTGGATGATCTGGCGGTCGGCCTTGCCGAGTTTCCGGCCGGCGCCCACTGCCAGGAAGCCGGCAATTCGGCGGCCTACCAAGACAGGATGCTCGACGACGTCGCTCCCGTGGATCTGGAACGTGGCGGCGGAGTGCAGCGCACCCAGGTTGAGGCGGGCGGCCTGTTCCCGCAGCTGCGGAATTAACCCGTGTGTGCTCGACGGCCAGAATGTCTCCGCGTCCGCCTCCGCCCCCGCTGCCGGCAGGTACGCCGCCCACCCGCCCAGCGCCTGGGCCAAGGCCTTGACCACCGAGGCATTGGCATCCGGCAGCAGCGCCGCACGGGCCAGGGCGGTCTGGGTGCCCAGGCTCGCCACAAGATCGGACTGGCCGGCTCTGGAAACCAGGTCCCAGTACGCACGGGAAACATTCATGAACGGGACACCGGCAGGCACGATGAGCAGCGCCAGCCCGGCGTCCCGGCACGCATCCGCCAAGGCTGCGGGAACGGCGTCGAGCCCCGCTCCCAGGCCGAGGCCCAGGGCCGAAACCTCGCGTTCCACCAGTCGCCCTACGTAGGAATGGACGCGCGTGGAACCCCCGGACAGGCTTCCGGCAAAAGGTATCCCGGTGGTGAGAAGCAGTTCCCCACCCTCCAGGTAGGGAGTCGGGTCTTCGAGCTCGGAGATGTGCACCCCGGAAATCTGCCGCCGCGGAACCGCGGTACCGGTGGATGGGCCGAGTTCGGCACCGAGCCGGTGCTGAAGCTGCGCAAGGCTGATCATGGCTGCCTTTGTTCGATTGTTTGGTGCGGGCTGGTGGCTAAGAGCAGACTGGACAATCTAACCAGTATCGTCGCCGCGCCGGGCGGATCATCCAATGCCTGGCGGGCTTCCGGCGCCTTAGCGTTGGAGGCATGACGCCCGAAAGCAATGGAGCACCCGTGCCTGACAACGCCGACCTGCTGGATATCGATTCCCTGTTCACCAAAGACGAGCTCGCCTTGCGCGACAAGGTCCGCGCCTTTGTCGACGCGAGGATCCGGCCGAATATCGCGGCCTGGTATGAAGACGCGGTCTTTCCTGTGGAAATCATCCCCGAAATGGGCGCGCTCGGCCTGCTCGGCATGCATCTGAAGGACTACGGTTGCCCGGGACGAACCGCGGTTGAATACGGGCTTGCCGCTTTGGAACTTGAGGCCGGCGATTCAGGGCTGCGGACCTTCGTCAGTGTGCAGGGCTCCCTGGCAATGAGTGCGATCCACAAGCACGGGAGCGAGGAGCAGAAGCAACAATGGCTGCCCCGGATGGCCGCCGGTGAAGCAGTGGGGTGTTTCGGGCTCACGGAGCCTGGGGCGGGCTCGGATCCGGGGAGCATGAAGACCTTCGCGCGGCGCGAGGGTGACGACTGGATCATCAACGGATCCAAGCGCTGGATAGGTCTCGCCTCGATCGCGCAGCTCGCGGTCATCTGGGCCATGACCGACGACGGCGTACGCGGCTTCCTCGTGCCCACTGACACTCCCGGATTCCAGGCGACGCCGATCGAAGGCAAGTTGTCCATGCGAGCCTCAATCCAGTGCGACATCGAACTCCGGGACGTCAGGCTCCCCGGTTCAGCCCTCCTGCCCGGGGCCAAAGGCCTGCGCGGCCCCTTCGAATGCCTCAACGAGGCGCGTTACGGGATCATCTGGGGTGCGATGGGAGCGGCACGGGACAGCTACCTGAGCGCCCTCGATTACTCGCTGGAGCGGATCCAGTTCGACAAGCCGCTCGCCGGCTACCAGCTGACCCAGGAGAAGCTGGTCAACATGGCCCTCGAAATCAACAAGGGACTGCTGCTGGCCGTCCAGATCGGCCGGCTCAAGGAGTCCGGAAAGCTGCATCCCCACCAGATTTCCGCGGGCAAGCTGAATAATTGCCGCGAAGCAATCCGGATCTGCCGGGAAGCCAGGGCCATGCTCGGCGGCAATGGCATCACCCTGGACTACCCGCCCATGCGCCACGCCAACAACCTCGAATCGGTGCGCACCTACGAGGGAACCGACGAAGTCCACACCCTGGTCCTCGGCAACCACATCACGGGGATTCCCGCCTTCCGCTGAGCATTTGTTAACCGGCTGCTGTTAAACAGCTGTGCCCCGGTCCTCGAACCGGGGCACAGCTGTGTTGGCATGTGTGGGTTAAATGCGGGAGGCCCCCGAAGGTGTTCTTCGGGGGCCTCGACCTGTAATGGTTGTCCGGCGGTGTCCTACTCTCCCACACCCTCCCGGGTGCAGTACCATCGGCGCTGTGGGTCTTAGCTTCCGGGTTCGGAATGGGACCGGGCGTTTCCCCCACGCTATGACCGCCGTAACCTTGTTACCCGTCCCCGCGTGTGTGCGGGGTGGGAAGACTGTTGGTTACCAGGTGTTGCTGGTTGTATTCGGTTGTCCGGTGGTGTGCCGGTTTGGTTCCTGGGTTGTTGTCCGGGAACCACATAGTGGACGCGTAGCTTTTGATGTTTTTGTGTGGTGTAAGTTGTCGGCCTATTAGTACCGGTCGGCTTCGACAGTCGTTGGTCCTGTCTTCCACGTCCGGCCTATCAACCCAGTGGTCTGGCTGGGGGCCTCTCACACACGAGGTGCATGGAAATCTCATCTTGAAGCGAGCTTCCCGCTTAGATGCTTTCAGCGGTTATCCCATCCGAACGTAGCTAATCAGCGGTGCACTTGGCAGTACAACTGACACACCAGAGGTTCGTCCGTCCCGGTCCTCTCGTACTAAGGACAGCCCTTCTCAAATTTCCTGCGCGCGCAGCGGATAGGGACCGAACTGTCTCACGACGTTCTAAACCCAGCTCGCGTACCGCTTTAATGGGCGAACAGCCCAACCCTTGGGACCTACTCCAGCCCCAGGATGCGACGAGCCGACATCGAGGTGCCAAACCATGCCGTCGATATGGACTCTTGGGCAAGATCAGCCTGTTATCCCCGAGGTACCTTTTATCCGTTGAGCGACGGCCATTCCACAATGTACCGCCGGATCACTAGTCCCGACTTTCGTCCCTGCTTGAGATGTCTCTCTCACAGTCAAGCTCCCTTGTGCACTTACACTCGACACCTGATTGCCAACCAGGCTGAGGGAACCTTTGGGCGCCTCCGTTACTTTTTAGGAGGCAACCGCCCCAGTTAAACTACCCATCAGGCACTGTCCCTGACCCGGATCACGGGCCGAAGTTAGATGTCCAAAGTGACCAGAGTGGTATTTCAACGATGACTCCACCCGAACTGGCGTCCGGGCTTCACAGTCTCCCACCTATCCTACACAAGCCACTCCGAACACCAATACCAAACTATAGTAAAGGTCTCGGGGTCTTTCCGTCCTGCTGCGCGTAACGAGCATCTTTACTCGTACTGCAATTTCGCCGAGTTTATGGTTGAGACAGCGGGGAAGTCGTTACTCCATTCGTGCAGGTCGGAACTTACCCGACAAGGAATTTCGCTACCTTAGGATGGTTATAGTTACCACCGCCGTTTACTGGGGCTTGAATTCTCAGCTTCGCTCCGAAGAGCTAACCGGTCCTCTTAACCTTCCAGCACCGGGCAGGAGTCAGTCCGTATACATCGTCTTGCGACTTCGCACGGACCTGTGTTTTTAGTAAACAGTCGCTTCCCCCTGGTCTCTGCGGCCCTTGCCCGCTCCACCCAGCAAGTGGGTCTCACGGTCCGGGCCCCCCTTCTCCCGAAGTTACGGGGGCATTTTGCCGAGTTCCTTAACCATAATTCTCTCGATCGCCTTGGTATTCTCTACCTGATCACCTGTGTCGGTTTGGGGTACGGGCAGCTGGAACCTCGCGCCGATGCTTTTCTAGGCAGCATAGGATCACCGGATCCCCCCATGCGGGGGTCCCATCAGATCTCAGCCTGCATGTTCCACGGATTTGCCTATGGAACGGCCTACGTCCTTAGACCGGGGCAACCATCGCCCGGCCCGGCTACCTTCCTGCGTCACACCTGTTAATACGCTTACCTCCCGGGATCAGGTCCCGCGCTCCACCAAAACCCACACACCCAAAGGGTGATAGGGCAGGTTTCGGGCGGTTAGTATCCCCCGCTTGGTATGGGCGGTTCTTCGCCGGTACGGGAATATCAACCCGTTGTCCATCGACTACGCCTGTCGGCCTCGCCTTAGGTCCCGACTTACCCAGGGCAGATTAGCTTGACCCTGGAACCCTTGATCATTCGGCGGACGGGTTTCTCACCCGTCTTTCGCTACTCATGCCTGCATTCTCACTCGTGTAGGCTCCACCACTGGTTCACACCGCAGCTTCACCGCCCACACGACGCTCCCCTACCCATCCACACCCCTGAACCACGAAGGCTAGGAACATGTGTGAATGCCACAACTTCGGCGGTGTACTTGAGCCCCGCTACATTGTCGGCGCGGAATCACTTGACCAGTGAGCTATTACGCACTCTTTCAAGGGTGGCTGCTTCTAAGCCAACCTCCTGGTTGTCTAAGCAACTCCACATCCTTTCCCACTTAGCACACGCTTAGGGGCCTTAGTTGGTGGTCTGGGCTGTTTCCCTCTCGACTATGAAGCTTATCCCCCACAGTCTCACTGCTGCGCTCTCACTTACCGGCATTCGGAGTTTGGCTGACGTCAGTAACCTTGTAGGGCCCATCGGCCATCCAGTAGCTCTACCTCCGGCAAGAAACACGCAACGCTGCACCTAAATGCATTTCGGGGAGAACCAGCTATCACGGAGTTTGATTGGCCTTTCACCCCTACCCACAGCTCATCCCCTCCATTTTCAACTGAAGTGGGTTCGGTCCTCCACGACGTCTTACCGTCGCTTCAACCTGGCCATGGGTAGATCACTCCGCTTCGGGTCTAGATCACGCCACTACACTCGCCCTGTTCAGACTCGCTTTCGCTACGGCTACCCCACACGGGTTAACCTCGCGACGTAACACTAACTCGCAGGCTCATTCTTCAAAAGGCACGCCATCACAACAACAAGGCTGCTCTGACGGATTGTAAGCACACGGTTTCAGGTACTGTTTCACTCCCCTCCCGGGGTACTTTTCACCTTTCCCTCACGGTACTGGTCCGCTATCGGTCATCAGGAAGTATTTAGGCTTATCAGGTGGTCCTGACAGATTCACACGGGATTTCTCGGGCCCCGTGCTACTTGGGAACACTCACCAGGGCGGCACAACACATTACGGCTACGGGACTCACACCCTCTCCGGCCGGCCTTTCAAAACCGTTCGCCTATGCACGCACACACACCCCGCCGGTCCGGCAGAACCAGCACGCAACTGCCCCACAACCCCGCCCACGCAACGCCCGCCGGCTATCACACATGGGTCGGTTTAGCCTGATCCGCGTTCGCTCGCCACTACTAACGGAATCACTGTTGTTTTCTCTTCCTGCGGGTACTGAGATGTTTCACTTCCCCGCGTTCCCCCCACGCACCCTATATATTCAGGTACGGGTCACACAATCACCGAAAACGGCGTTGTGCGGGGTTTCCCCATTCGGACATCCTGGGATCACCGCTCGGTTATCAACTCCCCCAGGCTTATCGCAGATTCCTACGTCCTTCATCGGCTCCTGATGCCAAGGCATCCACCGTGTGCCCTTAAAAACTTGACCACACAGATCAAAAAACTTCTAAACAAAATTGCTTACAAGATGCTCGCGTCCACTATGTAGTTCTCAAACAACAACCCCAACCCCCACACCCCACACACACAAACCATGCGCATGATCGGCAAGGACAGGAAAACCAGAAACCCCAGAACACCCCACAAAAGGGGCGCCCCTGACGGGCCCGGCAACTCATCGTTGCAGGTCCTGTTGCCTCAGGACCCAACAGTGCACCAAACACAACCCACGACAGTCCGCACCCCGCAGCGTTCCCAACACCCACACCCCAAAAGGGCACAGACACCGTACTAACCACAGGACACAACCACCAAGGCCATGCCAAAACCAGTTTGATTCGTTGATATTCCACCCATGAGCACCCACCGCAGAACAGACGCCTGCGCAATGGGCTGTACTCCTGACCCCCGGACGGCGACCATGCAGCCACCACCACAAAAGGGCAGTTGCTCCTTAGAAAGGAGGTGATCCAGCCGCACCTTCCGGTACGGCTACCTTGTTACGACTTAGTCCCAATCGCCGGTCCCACCTTCGACGGCTCCCTCCCACAAGGGGTTAGGCCACCGGCTTCGGGTGTTACCAACTTTCGTGACTTGACGGGCGGTGTGTACAAGGCCCGGGAACGTATTCACCGCAGCGTTGCTGATCTGCGATTACTAGCGACTCCGACTTCATGGGGTCGAGTTGCAGACCCCAATCCGAACTGAGACCGGCTTTTTGGGATTAGCTCCACCTCACAGTATCGCAACCCATTGTACCGGCCATTGTAGCATGCGTGAAGCCCAAGACATAAGGGGCATGATGATTTGACGTCGTCCCCACCTTCCTCCGAGTTGACCCCGGCAGTCTCCCATGAGTCCCCGGCATAACCCGCTGGCAACATGGAACGAGGGTTGCGCTCGTTGCGGGACTTAACCCAACATCTCACGACACGAGCTGACGACAACCATGCACCACCTGTGAACCAGCCCCGAAGGGAAGCCCTGTTTCCAGGGCGGTCCGGTCCATGTCAAGCCTTGGTAAGGTTCTTCGCGTTGCATCGAATTAATCCGCATGCTCCGCCGCTTGTGCGGGCCCCCGTCAATTCCTTTGAGTTTTAGCCTTGCGGCCGTACTCCCCAGGCGGGGCACTTAATGCGTTAGCTACGGCGCGGAAAACGTGGAATGTCCCCCACACCTAGTGCCCAACGTTTACGGCATGGACTACCAGGGTATCTAATCCTGTTCGCTCCCCATGCTTTCGCTCCTCAGCGTCAGTTAATGCCCAGAGACCTGCCTTCGCCATCGGTGTTCCTCCTGATATCTGCGCATTTCACCGCTACACCAGGAATTCCAGTCTCCCCTACATCACTCTAGTCTGCCCGTACCCACTGCAGAACCGGAGTTGAGCCCCGGTCTTTCACAGCAGACGCGACAAACCGCCTACGAGCTCTTTACGCCCAATAATTCCGGATAACGCTTGCGCCCTACGTATTACCGCGGCTGCTGGCACGTAGTTAGCCGGCGCTTCTTCTGCAGGTACCGTCACTTTCGCTTCTTCCCTACTGAAAGAGGTTTACAACCCGAAGGCCGTCATCCCTCACGCGGCGTCGCTGCATCAGGCTTGCGCCCATTGTGCAATATTCCCCACTGCTGCCTCCCGTAGGAGTCTGGGCCGTGTCTCAGTCCCAGTGTGGCCGGTCACCCTCTCAGGCCGGCTACCCGTCATCGCCTTGGTAGGCCATTACCCCACCAACAAGCTGATAGGCCGCGAGTCCATCCAAAACCACAAAAAGCTTTCCACCCCCCACCATGCGGTGAAAGGTCATATCCGGTATTAGACCCAGTTTCCCAGGCTTATCCCAGAGTCAAGGGCAGGTTACTCACGTGTTACTCACCCGTTCGCCACTAATCCCCGGTGCAAGCACCGGATCATCGTTCGACTTGCATGTGTTAAGCACGCCGCCAGCGTTCATCCTGAGCCAGGATCAAACTCTCCGTTGAAGTAAAACAAAAACAGACACAACACACCCAGGCCGGAAAAAGACCCGGACACGCTGCACAAAATTTGAAACCAGCTAAAAACCAGACCATCCACAGGGGCGGACAGCCCGGCAAATAACCAATTCATAAAAAATCGGTATCAACAAACTTGGCACACTATTGAGTTCTCAAACAACAGAAGCATTCGAATACTTCGCGGAATCACTTTCCGTTTTTCTTCGCTGCGATGTTTCAATCTTATTTCATCCGATTTCACTTTGCAAATCCGGCAATTTCTCCCGAATTCACTTTCGCGAATCGAATTACCTCCGAAGGGACTGCAAATAATCCGATTTCCTGGCATTTGCCGGAGGCGGATTCTTCACAATTCAATGGGAGGCTGTTGCCCCTCAGCGGCGGCAACCCAAGAAACACTACACGCCTCCCCGCGGCTGCGCAAGTCAGCTGCGGGGAGGCGTACAGGCCCGTCACGCGTGGGACGCGTGGGACGTTTGGTTAGCCGGTCACTTCCACTGTGGCGAGGTTCTTCTTGCCGCGGCGAAGCAGCAGGTAGCGCCCGTGAAGCAGTTCGTCCTGGCCGATGACGGCGTCGGGATCGGTCACCTTGGTGTTGTTCACATAGGCGCCGCCCTCCCCCACCGTGCGCCGGGCGGCGGACTTGCTGTCGGAGAGGCCGGAGGCAACGAGCAGATCGATGATGCCCAAGCCGGCGGCGTCGATCTTTGCGGACGGCAGCTCAGCGGTGGCGGCTGCAAGGGTCGCTTCATCCAGGACGCTGAGGTCTCCGTTGCCGAAGACAGCGGCGGAAGCGGCGATGACCTTCTCGGTGGCGTCCACGCCGTGCACCAGCGAGGTGACTTCGTAGGCGAGCTTCCGCTGTCCTTCGCGGGCGAAGGGGCGCTCCGCCACGGACTTCTCCAGTTCCTCGATTTCCGCGCGGCTGAGGAAGGTGAAGACCTTGAGGCGGTCGACGACGTCGGCATCTGCAGTGTTCAGCCAGAACTGGTAGAACGCGTACGGGCTGCACATTGCGGCGTCCAGCCAGATGGCATTGCCTTCGCTCTTGCCGAACTTGGTGCCGTCGGCGTTGGTGATCAGCGGCGTGCCGAGGGCATGCACGCTCTTGCCGTCCACCTTGCGGATCAGTTCGGTGCCGCTGGTCAGGTTGCCCCACTGGTCCGAGCCGCCGGTCTGCAGCACGCAGGCGTAGTCGCGGTTGAGCTGGAGGTAGTCCATGCCCTGCAGGATCTGGTAGCTGAACTCGGTGTAGCTGATGCCTTCCTCGGAGCTCAGGCGGGAGGCGACGGCGTCCTTGCGCAGCATGGTGCCCACGCGGTAGTGCTTGCCGATTTCGCGCAGGAAGTCGATGGCGCTCAGCGGCGCGGTCCAGTCCAGGTTGTTGACCATGCGGGCAGCATTGTCGCCCTCGAAGCTGAGGAAGCGGCGGACCTGGGCCTGCAGGTAGCCGACCCATTCGGCGACGGTGTCCTTGGTGTTCAAGGTGCGTTCCGCCGTCGGGCGCGGGTCGCCGATCAGGCCCGTGGAGCCACCCACGAGGCCGAGCGGCTTGTGACCCGCAAGCTGCAGGCGGCGCATGACCAGGAGCTGCACCAGGTTGCCCAGGTGCAGGGACGGCGCGGTCGGGTCGAAGCCACAGTAATACGTGATCGGGTCCCCGGCGAGCAGCTTTTCCAGTTCCGCCTCATCGGTGGAAACGTGGACAAGGCCGCGCCATTTGAGCTCCTGCCAGATGTTGGCGAAGCCCGGGTCGTTGTGCTGGGACTCGAGGTTGTTTACGTGTGACACGGCTTCTAAGTTAGCAGGATTGGCGCCCTGTTCCGTTGTCCGGCCGCTTGTCCGCGCCCTAGCGTTCGATTCCGGCCGGCAGCGGCGCCGAAGTGATGAGCCGCAGGCGCTGCGTGGGGCGGGTCATGGCGACGTACAGGTCGCCGACCTTCCCGTGCTCGTGGTTGAGCATGGCGGCTGGTTCCAGGACCACGACGCCGTCGAATTCCAGGCCCTTGGCTTCCTTCGGGCTGATCACCACGATGTCCTGTTCGTAGCTGCCGGCTCCGCTTCCCACCCGGTGGCCGTAGGCGCCGCGCAGGGCCGCGGCTGCCTCGGGCAGCAGGGCGCCGTCGGCAATCACGGCGAGCAGGCCGCCGTCGAGCACGTCCAGCTCCTCGGGGAACACCTCAAGGAGGCGGGGGACGATCCCGTCCGCCTCCACCCGGTCCACGAGGGGGTTCCAGCGGCCTTCCCGCACGGCCTTGGGAGCCGAGACGACCAGGCCGGCACGGTTGGCCATCCGGACGGCGGCCTCGGCGATCTGCGAGGGTGTGCGGTAATTGACCGTGAGCTCTTCCAGCTGCCAGCGGTCACCGAAGGACGGCGCCAGGGCGCTGTGCCAGGAATTGGCACCTGCCGCGGCGCTCGTCTGGGCAATGTCGCCGACGATCGTGAAGGACTTCAGCGGGCAGCGGCGGACCAGGAGGCGCCACTGCATGGGCGAAAGCTCCTGCGCTTCATCGACCACAATGTGCCCGAAGGCCCAGGTGCGGTCGCTGACGGCGCGTTCGGCCGCGGTGAGGCGGGTTTCGCGCTCCTGGTTCTGCTCGGCCAGTTCCTCGGCGGTCATGAGGACGTTGACGCCCATGGCTTCCATGTTGGCCAGGGTCTGCTTGGCATTGGCCAGGTCGCGGGCACGGTCGTGCTCCTGCTGGGCCAATCCCCGGCCGGCCGCGGCATCGAGTTCGCCAAGAAGTTCGGCGGCTTCATCGAGCAGCGGGACGTCGGCTTCGGTCCACGGGGCGTCGGCCGGGCGCAACAGCAGGGCACGCTGTTCCGGGGTGAGGTCCGGGGTGCAGGCCTCGAGGATGGCAGGCTTGCTGAAGAGCTCGGAGATCAGCTTCTCCGGGGTCATCGGCATCCAGCACAGGTTCAGGGCGATGCGGACGTCACGGGCGGTGCGGACGTCTTCGGCCAGGTAGGCACGGTCGGCGTTGTTGCCGAGGTTGGCCGCTTCCACAATGTCCGTGAGCTGCTCGGTGAGCTCGCGGAGCAGGATCTTCACGAAAGTTACCCGGGCCTCGTTGTGCGGCTTGCCGGTGCCGCGGGCGCGTTCGCGGGCGCGCCGGACCTGCCTGACCGTGAGCTTGAGCTTGCGGGAATCGACCTCGAGGATGCGGTCCTCGGCGGGCGTGCGCTGGCGGTTCGCGACGGCGTTCGCGACGACGGCGGCCATGTCCAGGCTGCCCTTCAGCGCGGCGACGGCGGGGTCCTCCTCCGGGACGGCGTTGATGCCGGGCATGAGCTTGCCGAGGCTGGTCATGACGACGCCGGTCTCGCCAAGGGACGGCAGCACGCGTTCGATGTAGTGCATGAAGGACGACGACGGGCCGACCAGCAGCACGCCGGCGGACTTCAGCCGTTCCCGGTGGGTGTAGAGCAGGTACGCGGCACGGTGCAGCGCGACGGCCGTCTTGCCGGTTCCGGGACCGCCCTGGACCACCAGCGCGCCCGACATTGCGGAGCGGATGATGCGGTCCTGCTCGGCCTGGATGGTTCCTACGATGTCCGACATGCGCCCGGTGCGCTTGGAGTTCAGGGCCGCCAGCAGCGCGCCCTCCCCCTGCATGGATTCGCTGCCGTCCAGCATGGTGGTGTCCAGGACGTCGTCCTCGATCGCCTTCACTTCACGGCCCTGCAGGATCAAGTGCCGGCGGCGGCGGACACCCTGGCGGTCGAAGGCTGTGGCCTGGTAGAAATGGCCGGCCTCGGGGGCACGCCAGTCGACCATGAGCCGCTGCAGATCCGCCGTCGACAGGCCGATGCGGCCGATATATTGCGCTTCGCCCGTGTCGAGATCGAGGCGGCCGAAGACGAGGCGCTCGTCGACGGCGTCGAGCTGGGCCAGGCGGTCCTCGTACAGCGCCGCGAAAGCGTCGCGTTCGGACACGTTCTGCATGGTGCCCACCGCTCCGGCGCGGCGGACCTGCGCGAGCTGGCTCCGTTTCTCTTCCCGCAGCTCGTCCAGCCGCGCATAGAGCCCGGCCACGTACTCGCGTTCGTGGAGCAAATCGGCGTCGTGCATCAAAACGTTCCCCTATCGGAAATGACGGACCGTCCATTCTACAGCGGTTTTCCGCAACGCGGGTGAAACGCTCCCCCTGCCGGGGTGTCATAAGAAATTCATGCGCTGCTAACCTCTGCAGCATTCCCGGCAGCGACCGCTGGTGCTTAGATGCTGCAATGCAGCACGAAGTGGCCCTTGGCCGGCACGGAATCAGCCTGGTTCCGCTTGCCCCCGCGCATGCCCGCGCACTCTTTGATTTCGTCGACGCCGGGATGTGGTCCGGCATGGCGGCCAGTCAGCCGCTGAGTTCCGGGGAACTCGAAGCGCTTTTTGCATCCCGGATCGCCGACCCGGCGGTCATCGCCTTCGCCGTAGTCGAACAAAGGACCGGTGCCCTGCTGGGAACCACCTCACTCTGCGACTACGATCCGCGGCAGGAGCGCCTGGAAATCGGCGGGACCTTCTACGGGCGCCCGTTCTGGGGAAGCCACGTCAATCCGGCCGCCAAGCAGCTGTTGCTGTCCTACTCCTTCGAGGTCCTGGGCGTGCACCGGGTGGGGTTCCGCTGCGATGCGCGGAATAGCCGCAGCGCTGCGGCGATCCGGCGGCTTGGCGCCAGCCATGAAGGCACCTTGCGCGGGCACCGATTCGCACCCGACGGCGGCCGCTGCGACACCGACGTGTATTCGATCCTCAGCCACGAATGGCCTCCGCTGCGCACCGCGCTCCTCGAGCGGCTGGCGCCGTTCGAACAGGCGCCGTTCGAACAGGCACCCTTCGAAAGGATGGAACAGCGGGAGGCAGGGCGCGTTTCCGCCGCCCTGCCTCCCGATGCCTGCCTGCTGGCAGGCTAGTCCCCACCGGCTCCCGCTCCGTCCGTCAGGCCTTGGTTACCTCAAGTTCGACGACGGCCCACGACAATGCGGGCAGCGTGAGCTTCAGTTCGTCCCCGGCGGCTTTTACGCCGGCCAGCTGCTTGAGCCCCACCTGCTCGCCGGTTTCCAAAAGGTTCGCTGCGAAGCGGTCCTTGCCTTCGGGGACCTCCAGCACCTCGGCGCGGAGGATCCGGCCGGCGTCGAAGCCCCGCAGTGCGACGTCGACGTCTGCCGCTTCGGCGAGCCCCCGGTTGGCGAGGAACAGCGCGAGCCGGCCGTTTTCCTCATCCCAGGTGGCGCTGACGTCCACGAGGTCCACATCTCCGAAGCGGGCGTTTGAGTACTTGTCCGAGTCCACGTGGGTCCGCAGGATCATGCCCTTCGCCAGTTCCGCCATACGGGCGAAGGGGTGGAAGATGGTCTGCCGCCAGGCCGGGCCGTTCTCTTCGGAGAAGATCGGGGCGATGACGTTGACCAGCTGGGCCTGGTTGGCGATCTTCACGCGGTCCCCGTGGCGCAGCAGCGAGTTGAGCAGGGTGCCCACCACCACGGCGTCGGTGACGTTGTACTTGTCTTCGATGACGCGCGGGTGTTCCCGCCAGCCGGAAGCGTTCACGCGGTGTGGCTGGTCCTCGGTGTCCAGGCCGCGCTGGTACCAGACGTTCCATTCGTCGAAGGACAGGTTGATGTGTTTCTTGTGCTTGCCCTTGGCCCGGACCGAATCGGCGGTGGCGATCACGGATTCGATGAAGTAGTCCATGTCCACCGCGCTGGCCAGGAAGCTTCCGGCGTCTCCCTCTTCCTCCTGGTAGTAGGCGTGCAGGGAGACGTAGTCCACCTCGTTGTAGGCGTGGGTGAGGACTGTCTGTTCCCACGCGCCGAACGTGTCCATGGCCGAGCTTGAACTGCCGCAGGCCACAAGTTCGATGTCCGGGTCCACGAACCTCATGGCCTTGGCGGCTTCCTGGGCCAGCCTGCCGTATTCCTCGGCCGTCTTGTGGCCGATCTGCCAGGGCCCGTCCATCTCGTTTCCGAGGCACCACAGCTTGATGTCGAAGGGATCCTTGTGTCCGTTCTTGATGCGGAGGTCGGACAGGTAGGTGCCGCCTGGGTGGTTGGCGTACTCGACGATTTCGCGTGCGGCATCCACCCCGCGGGTTCCGAGGTTGATGGCCTCCATGACCTCCACACCGGCCTTGCGGGACCAGTCCACGAATTCGTGCAGGCCGAAAGCATTGGTTTCCAGGGTGTGCCACGCTCCGTCCAGGCGGCGCGGCCGGTTCTCCACGGGCCCGATGCCGTCTTCCCAGTTGTAGCCGGAGACGAAGTTGCCGCCCGGATACCGGACCACCGTGGCGCCGAGTTCCTTGGTCAGGGCAAGGACGTCCTTGCGGAAGCCTTGTTCGTCCGCCGTGGGGTGGCCTGGTTCGTAGATGCCGGTGTAGACGCACCGGCCCATGTGCTCCACGAAAGACCCGAAGAGCCGGCGGGGCACCTCGGAAACGGTGAAGTCGCGGTCGATGCTGATCCGTGCACGGGACATGATGTGGTTTCTCCTGGTTGTGGTGGCTTGGCAATGCGGGTGTTCTGCTTAGGTTCCGGCGAGGCCGGTGGTGGAAATGCCCTTGATGATCTGGCGCTGGAAAAACAGGAAGACCAGGATCAGCGGAAGCGCTGCGAGCAGGGCGGAGGCCATGTTCTGCGCGTATTGGATGCCGTAGGCGCTCTTGATGGTCTGCAGGCCCACGGGCAGGGTCAGCATGGCACTGTCATTGGTGACGATGAAGGGCCACAGGAAGTTGTTCCAGGCGCCGATGAAAACGAAGATCGCCACGGCGGCCAGGATGGGGCGGGACAGCGGGAGCACCACCTGCAGGAAGATCCGGACCCGGCCCGCGCCGTCCACCCGGGCCGCGTCCTCAAGCTCGTGCGGGATCTGGTCGAAGAATTTCTTGAGCACGAAGACCATGGCGGGGGCGATGACCTGCGGCAGGATGATCCCCCAGTACGTATCGATCAGGTGGAAGGAGACCATCTGGTAGAAGAGCGGGATGATCAGCACGGGCGGCGGCACGATCAGGGACGCGACGATGATTCCCATGAGGAGCTTCCGGCCCTTGAAGTCGATCCTGGACAGGGCGTAGGCCGCGAGCGCGGAAATCACCAGCGTCACCAGGGTGATGGCCGCCGAGGTGAAGAGTGAGTTCCAGGTCCACTGCGGGATATTGCCCTCGGCGAGGACCTTGGCGAACGCCTCGAAGGTAAAGCCCGACGCCGGGAAGAACGTGATGGGTGTGGCCGCGGCTTCCGTTTCGCTCTTCAGGGCTGTGATGGTGGCCCAGCCGAACGGCAGGAGCCAGAGCGCCGCAAGGAAGGCCACGACGACGGTGGCAGCTATCCGGCTTGCGGGCAGCCGGCGTTTGACCGCGGGGACGGGTGCCGGGGCCGCCGGCTGTTGCTTCCGGGACGGGCTGAGCAGGGTGGAGTTTGCCATGTCATGCGCTCCTCTTGCGGGTGATGAAGAACTGGGCGATCGAGACGAGCACGATAAGTCCGAAGAAGATGTAGGAGATCGCCGAGGAGTATCCGAGGCGGTATCCGGTGAAGCCTGTCTCGAAGATGTACTGGACGGTGCTGCGGGTGGCCCCGCCCGGTCCGCCTCCGGTCATTTGGTACACCTGGTCGAAGATCTTCAGGGATGCCAGGACCTGCAGGATCACGATCATGATGGTGGTGGGCTGGAGCTGGGGCAGCGTAATGGAGAAGAACTGGCGCCAGCCGCCGGCGCCGTCCAGCTGGGCGGCCTCGTAGTGCTGGGCGGGAATGTTCTGCATTGCCGCGAGGTAGAGAAGGAAGTTGAAGCCGACCGTCCACCAGACGGTGGCGATCACGATCGACCACATGGCCACGTCCGGGTTGTTCAACCAAGCCACGGGTGGAATCCCCACCATGGCCAGGAGTTCGTTGAGGAGCCCGAGCTGCGGGTTGAACATCCAGGTGAAGAAGAGCGACACCACGGTGGAGGCCAGCAGGAACGGAGCGAAGAAGGACAGCCGCCACAGCCATTGCGCCGGGAGGCCCATGTTCACGAGGCCGGCCATGGCGAGCGCCACCAGGACCAATGGGACCGTGCTGATGACGGTGAAGTAGAGGGTGTTGCCGAGGGAGTGCCACATATCGGCGTCGGCGAGCGCCTCGGCGTAGTTGGCCAGGCCCAGGAAGGAGTCGTTGGCTCCCGTGAGGGATTTGCCGGTCAGGCTCATGTAGGCGCCATGCAGCAGCGGCCAGATGAGAAAAAGGACGAAGAAGGCCATGAACGGGGCCATGAATCCCCAGCCGTGGAGGGCGTCCCGACGGCGGCTGGCTGCCCGTGCAGTTCCGTTGGGGGCTGCTGCCGGTGCCGCATTGCGCCGGCTGATGGTTGATGTGCTCATTTCCAGGGCTCCTATACCGGCTGGGGCTTGGACAGCAGGGTGTCCAGCCGCTTGACGAAGGCATCCCAGCCGTCCTTGGCCTTGATCCTGCCGAGGAAGACGTTCTGCACGTTTTCGGCGAAGTAGGCCTGGAAGTCTGAGCCGGAACCGGTGAACCAGGCCCGGGGATCGTAGTTGATGATGTCCGCGGCACCGGCATAGTGTGCCTGCGGTTTCAGGGCCTGGTACTCCGCGGAACGGACCACAGGCTGGTAGGCGGGGATGTGGCCGGCTTCTGCCCACCCCAGGGATCCCTTGAGCATCTCCGCCACGAAGGCGTAGACGGAGCGGCGCCTCTCCTCGTTGAGGTCCAGCTGGTGCGGCAGGACAAAGGCGTGGGAGTCCGCGAAGGCCGCAGGTGTTCCGAACAGGGTGGGAATGGGCTGGGCATCCAGCGGCACTCCGGCCGCCTTCATGGTGGGCAGTTCCCAAACGCCGCTGAAAAACATCCCGGACGCCTTGCCGGCGAACTCCGCGATGGCGGTTCCGCCGTCGCCGCTGCGGGTGGCAATGGTGTCATCCAGCAGGCCGGCGATGAACTCCAGGACGTCCACGGCGACGTCGCGGTCCACTTTTGCCCGGGAACCCTGGACCAGCTCGAAGTCCGCTCCGTGCTGTTTATAGAAGGTGTAGAACATCCGCCACATCTGGGCGCCGTCACCGAGGTAGCCGTAGGAGAGTCCATGCTTTCCGGTGACCTTCTGCAGTTCGGTGGCAACGGCCTTGAAGGTGGCCGGATCACTGATGGCTTCCAGCCGTCCGTCTCCGCCGAGCACGCCGGCCTTCGCGGCGGTGTCGGTGTTGTACATCATGATGAACGGGTGCGAATCGAGGGCGATCGAGAAGACCTTGCCATCTTCTTTGCTGTTCTCCCAGATGCGGGGGGCGAAGTCCGCCTCGCGGACGCCATGCTGTGCCAGGAGGTCCAGGTCCCAGGGGTCCAGCAGTCCGCCGGGCGCGTAGCCGGGAACACGGGCCGCATGCATGATGGCGACTTCGGGAGGCCGGCCGCCTGCCGACGCCATGGCGAGCTTCGTGTAATAAGGCGGTCCCCAGGCCAGCACCGTGGGTGTGACCCGGAATGCCCGCTGGGAAGCGTTGACCTTGTCGATCATGGCGGCCATCTTGATGCCGTCGCCACCGGAGAGCAGATGCCAGAACCGCACATCTTCCGGACCGGCAGCGTTCGCCGCTCCGCCGCAGGCAGTCAGGGAGCCTGTGGCCAGCAAGCCCCGAGCGCCCCCATTCCCGTAAGGAACTGCCTGCGGCCTGGGGCCTCCGGCAGCCGTTGTTGTTGCTTCACCCGTACTCCTTCGGACGCGTTGTGTGTGATCCGGCTCATACGTTACATCGTTGTAAAAGTCGGCACAAGAGAATTTTGTTAGCGCCAACAATTTTCTTGGAAGGTCAGTTCCCGGTGCTGGCACGCAGCACAATCCGGTACGGCAGGGCCAGGTCTACCGGTGCCCGGCGGCGGTCCGCCATCCGTTCGGTCAGCAGCTTCAGCGCGTTTTCCGCGAAGGCTCGCTTATCAAAGGACACCGTGGTCAACGGTGGGACGGCAAAGCGGCCGTCGGCGATGTCATCGAAGCCGGAGACGGCAACGTCCGCAGGGATGCGGTACCCCGACTGGGACAAGAGGCTGAGCGCCCCGATGGCAAGTGAATCGGTGAAACAGAAGATCGCATCCGGGAGTTCGTTCACGGTAAGGAACGCCTGGAGCGCCTGGTAGCTCCCCTGCGGCGTCCAGTCGTCACAGGCGATTTCCAGGCGGGGATCATGGACGATCCCCAGTTCCGCGAGGGCCTCACGGTAGCCGCGCGAGCGCAGGGCGGCGGTGGCTGAACGGCGGCCGCGGTTGGCCCCGAGGACAGCGATCCGGCGCCGTCCGCCTGCTGCCAGGGCGAGCGTCATGTCCTTGGCGGCCGCCACACTGTCCACCCAGACCCGGTCAACGATCTTCTGGCTGACCTCTCCGAGGAGGACCACCGGAGGAAGGGTTCCGGGAAGCTTGATGGCGCTTTCATCCAGGGCCACCGGGTTCAGGATGAGGCCGTCGATCATGTTGGAGCGGGCCTTGGACATGAGCTCGAATTCGCGCTGCGGATCCAGGCCGGTCTCCTCGATCTGGACGCCCCATCCTTGCGCGTGCGCCACCTCGACCACATGATGGGCGATCTCCGCGGAGTAGGGCGTCCCGAGGTCCGGCAGGGCAAGGCCAATGACCCCAGAGCGGCCATTGCGCAGGCCCCTGGCGGAAAGATTGGGGACGTAATCCAGTTCCGCCATGGCGAGTTCCACTTTTTGCCGCGTGTGCTCGCTGACAGTGACCTGGCCGTTGACCACGTTCGAGACTGTTTTGGGCGACACGCCGGCGAGGGCAGCAACGTCCTTCACTGTTGCCCGCACCTGGAATCCCCCGCTTTCGCATCCTTGCGGGATCCATTCCGCCCGCCCAGCATGATGCTACAGCGACTCCCCGGAAACGGCCGTCCATCGACAGGGTTGATAGCGCTAACATAGCATTGCTTCCACACATCAGCCCCACGGAAGGTGCCATGAGGAACTGGGCAGGAAACCTTGAATACAAAGCCGGCGGCATGCTCCGGCCAGCGACGCTGGCGCAGCTGCAGGAAGGCGTTGCCGCGGCGTCACGGATCAAGGCCGTAGGCACCAGGCACTGCTTCAATACCATCGCGGACACGGACGGAATCCACGTGAACCTGGACCTCCTGGCCGGCGGACCGCAGATCGATACAGCGCGGGCCGTGGTCAGGGTGGGCGGCGGCATGAGCTACGGCGAGCTGGGCCGGTACCTCGAATCGCACGGCTACGCCCTGCACAACCTCGCGTCGCTGCCGCATATCTCAGTGGCCGGCGCGGTGCAGACCGGCACCCACGGTTCCGGCTCAAAGCTGGGCAGCCTCCACACTGCCGTGAAGGGTCTCCAGCTGATCCGGGCCGACGGCGAAGTGGTCCGGCTGCAGGAAAGCGACGGGGCGGACTTCCTGGCCGCCGTCGTCGGGCTTGGCGCTTTGGGGATCATCACCGAACTGGAACTGGCGATCGAACCCAGCTACGCGGTGCGGCAGCAGGTCTACGAAGGCCTTCCCTGGGAGGCGGTACTGGCGGACTTCGAGGCGGTCACCTCGGACGGTTACAGCGTCAGCCTCTTCACGGATTACGCCGGTCCCGCGGTCAGCCAGGTGTGGCGGAAGGCCAGGGACTCCGGAAACGGCCCGGCCCCCAAGGAGTTCCACGGCGCGAAGCCGGCACCGTCCGCGCTGCACCCCCTGCCCGGCATGTCCGCAGAAAACTGCACCCCACAGCTGGACGTGCCCGGCCCCTGGCTTGAACGGCTTCCGCACTTCCGGCACGAATTCACGCCGAGCAACGGCAACGAACTGCAGAGCGAGTACTTGCTTCCGCGCGGCCATGCTGCGGCCGCCCTGCGGGAACTGCGGGCCCTCTCCCCCGTGTTGGCGCCGCTTCTGTTCGTCTCGGAAATCAGGACGGTTGCCGCGGACGGATTCTGGCTCAGCCCCGCGTTCGAACGCGACAGCGTGGCGCTGCACCTGACCTGGAAACCGATGCAGCAGGAGGTCGAAACCGTGTTGCCGCTGATCGAAGAACGGCTGGCACCCTTCGAGCCGCGGCCGCACTGGGGCAAGCTGTTCGCCGCCGACGCCGCCACGCTTGCACCGCGGTACCCGCATTTCGAGAATTTCCGCCAACTGGCGGCCAGCTATGATCCGGCGGGCAAGTTCCGCAACAGCTTCCTGGACCGGGTGCTGCACGGCTTGCCGGCGGACCGTGGAGACCGGGAAGCAACGGCCCCGGCCGTTTCGGCAGCAGTGAGCTAATCCCGCGCTAATCCCGTGCTAATCCCGTGCGCGGGTCCGGGTCCGGCGGACGGCCGCTTTGTACTTGGAGACCGTGGGATCCCCCGCGAGCCAGAACCGCCACGGGTAGTCGTGGGTTCCGCCGTCGCCGGCAACGCCCACCCGCGGCCCTCTCGCAAGCACCTCCGCCGGGACCGGCGCCGCCGGCAGCACCAGGCTGAAAGGGGCCGCAAGCGCGTCCTTGCCACTGTCCGCCGTCGTCAGCCCCAGCACGGTGGCCAGGCGAGCGGGACCGCTGGCGAGGTCCATGTCCGAGCGGGACGCGCGACGGCGGGCGCGGGCGAGCTCAAGCCCCTCGACCACCTCGCCGGCGCGCAGCAGCAGCGCGGAGGCGACGCCGTCGGGACCGCAGACAATGTTTGAGCAATAGTGCATGCCGTACGTGAAGTACACATAGAGGTGGCCCGCCGGGCCGAACATGGGCGCATTCCGCGGCGTCCGGCCGCGGAACGTGTGCGATCCGGGGTCCGGCTGATGGGAGTCATGCGGCCCCAGGTACGCCTCGACCTCGCTCAGGCGCACCGCGACCGTGCCCTGTTCGGAGCGGTGGCTGAGCACTGCGCCCAGCACCCATGGCGCCACCTCGCGGGGGTCCGCGGACAGTATCTCCCGGATCCCGGGAGCCTCCTCCGAGCTCATGTGCCGACCCTAACAGAGCCGCCGCAGCCGTGTCCGATTTCCGCTAGGAAGGAAGCCGGCGGGCTGGCAGCATGGAGCCATGGACTTCTGGCAGCGCTACCGGGCCATCGATGCTCGCGACACCCGCTTCGACGGCCAGTTCGTCACCGCCGTGCGTTCCACCGGCATCTACTGCCGGCCCTCGTGTCCGGCGCGCACGCCCAAGGCTTCCAACGTGACCTTCTTCGAGACTTCGGCCGCGGCGCATGAAGCCGGTTACCGGGCGTGCAAGCGCTGCCTGCCCGAAGCCGTGCCCGGGACTCCGGCGTGGAACCTGCGTTCCGACGTGGCGGGCCGGGCGATGCGGCTGATCAACGACGGCGTGGTGTCCCGCTCCGGCGTCGAGGGACTGGCCCGGCAGCTGGGCTACTCGGCCCGACAGCTGAACCGGATCCTCGGCGAGGAACTCGGCGCCGGGCCGCTCTCCCTCGCCCGGGCCAGCCGGGCGCAGACCGCCAGGACCCTGCTGGTGTCCACGGACATGCTGCTCTCCGACGTCGCGTTCGCCGCCGGCTTCAACAGCGTCCGGCAATTCAACGACACGATCAGCGAAGTCTTCGCGCTGACGCCAAGCGCCCTCCGCGCCGTGGCCCGCCGCAGCAACCACCGGCACGGCAATGCGAAGGACGGGGCCGGCAGGGCCGGCGCCGTCTCGGCGCTGACCGTGAAACTGCCCTTCCGCGAACCGTTCGACCCCGGGATCTTCGCTTTCCTGGCCGTCCGCGCAGTGCCTGGAATCGAGCACGCCGAAGCCGGCGACGGCGGCGTGTACAGCTATGCACGCACGCTGCAGCTACCGCGTTCTGCCGCCCGCTTCCGGGTCGAGTTCGACGCCGGCAGTCCCGGTTCCCACGCGCTGACCCTTTTGGTCAGCAGCATCGATCTGCACGACCTGCCCGTCCTGCTGAGCCGGGTGCGCCGCCTGTTCGACCTCGACGCCGACCCGGTGGCCGTGGACGAGTTACTGGCCCGCGACCCGCGGCTCGGCCCGTCGGTCCAGGCCGTTCCGGGCATCCGGCTCCCCGGAGCCGTGGACCCCGGCGAGCTCCTGATCCGGGCAATGATCGGCCAGCAGATCACCGTGGCGGCCGCCCGGACGACGTTGACCGGGCTGGCCGAGGCGGGCACCTTGCTCCCGGAAGGAGGCGGTTCCGCGGAGGACGCCGGCCCCGGCAGGCTCTTTCCGACGCCGGAACAGATCGCCGACGCCGGCGGGGAACTGCTGCGCGGTCCGCGCCGCCGCATCGAGTCCGTCCTCGCCGCGGCGCGGGCGATGGCTGCCGGGGAATTGGACTTCGGCTACGGCGACGACCACCGGACGCTGGCCGCAAAGCTCCTGCCCCTGCCCGGCGTCGGGCCTTGGACGGTGGGCTATGTCGCGATGAGGGTACCCGGGGACCCGGACGTGCTGCTGGCCAACGACGCGGCAGTCCGGAACGGGCTGAAAGCCCTGCCGGCCGCCGAGGGGCTGTCGGCGGATTTCGCCAACGTGAGTCCTTGGCGTTCCTACGCCACGATGCATCTGTGGCGGGCGGCGGCTGCCCCAAAGCAGGCGGCCGCTTTGCCGCAGGCCGCTACTTTGCCGCAGGCCGCTATTTTGGCGCAGGCGCGCCGGACGGCCACGGGAGCAGCTCCGGCAGCTCCACGCCGTCGGCGGCCTCCGTTGCCCGCAGGCTCCCCAAAGTAGGCGTGCGGCCGGCCAGCCAGGCCGCGATGTCGGTGATCATGCCGTTGACGGCGATGGAGCGGCCGCCGGAGCCGAGGGTCTGTTGCGGCAGCGCCAGCGGCTGGAGGACAAGCTTGATACCCTCCGGCACGCGTGCTTCAAGGAAGCGGAAAAGGTGCTCGCAGAACGGCCGGTTCCAGGTTTCGGGGCCGAACCCGGTGCCGAGATCGCCCGTGTGGATGGTGAGTTCCCGCCACAGGGCCAGGCCGCCGTCGAACACTGTTCCGTTGCGGTAGCTGATCGGCGCGGACCAGCCGTCCTCGCCCAGGGCATCGAACGCCGCCAGGACCCGGGCGAAAGCTGCATTGACCGCCTCACGGTGCCGGGCGGCGTCGTGGCCGGCTGCCAGCTCGATGTCGCGGTTCCTGCCGTCGTAGCCGCCGTCGTACAGCTCGACGGTCTCGCCGCGGGCCGCGAACTCCAGCTGGCGGGCCATCGCGTTGGCGATGCCGGCCAAGTGGGCCAGTACATGCCCGCGGCTCCAGCCGGAAAGTTCGGAAGGGGCAGCGACGGCGGCGTCGTCGAGTTTGGCGACGACGGAGGCGGCGGTGGAGGCTGCTTTGTGGAGCTCGGCCAGGAGTGCCTGAGGCGTGATCTCGGTCATGCGGCCATGGTATCGGAAGAGTTAAGCGGCGTTAACGCAAACGGGGCGCTTCTTCGCGGAAATACCCGTGAAGAAGCGCCCCGTTTGCTGCGCGTCAGCCTGCGTAAACGCGGGCTCCGGAGAGTTCGGCTTCCAGCGCCTGCAGCTGCCGTTCGACGGCGGCCGGAGCCGTGCCGCCCTGGGAGTTGCGGCTGTTGAGCGAGCCTTCCGTAGACAGGACCGTGCGGACCTCGGGCGTCAGGTGCTCCGAGATGGCGGCGTATTCCTCGTCCGTCAGGTCCCAAAGCTCGACGTCGCGGCTTTCGGCCTGCTTGACGGCGGCGCCGGAGAGCTCGTGCGCCTCGCGGAACGGCACGCCCTGGCGGACCAGCCATTCGGCGATGTCCGTGGCCAGCGCGAAGCCCTGCGGAGCCAGGGACTCCATCCGTTCGCTGTTGAACTTCAGCGTGGCGATCATGCCGGACACGGCCGGGAGCAGCAGCTCCAGGGTGTCGGCGGCGTCGAACACCGGCTCCTTGTCTTCCTGCAGGTCGCGGTTGTACGCGAGCGGCAGGCCTTTGAGCGTGGCCAGCAGGCCGGACAGGTTGCCGATGAGGCGCCCTGCCTTGCCGCGGGCGAGCTCGGCAACATCCGGGTTCTTCTTCTGCGGCATGATCGAGGACCCCGTGGAGTACGAGTCGTGCAGCGTGACGAAGGAGAACTCCTTGGTGGCCCAGAGGATGACTTCCTCCGAGATCCGGGACAGGTCCACGCCGATCATGGAGCAGATCCACGCGAACTCGGCGAAGACATCGCGGGAAGCGGTGCCGTCGATCGAGTTGTGCACGGCGGAGTAGAAGCCCAGGTCCGCGGCGACGGCCTCGGGATCCAAGCCCAGCGAGGAACCCGCCAGGGCACCGGAACCATAAGGAGACACACCCGCACGCTTGTCCCAGTCCTGGAGGCGCTGCACATCGCGAAGGAGCGCCCAGGCGTGGGCCAGTAGGTGGTGGCTGAGCAGGACCGGCTGGGCGTGCTGCAGGTGGGTACGGCCCGGCATGGCTACGCCGTGGTGGGCCTTGGCCTGCTCCACCAGCGCGTCCACGGTGTCCAGCACGCCGCGGGCGATCAGCCGGGCGTGGTCGCGCAGGAACATGCGGCCGAGGGTGGCCACCTGGTCGTTGCGGGAACGGCCGGCACGGAGCTTGCCGCCCAGCTGGGTGCCGGCGCGCTCGATGAGGCCACGCTCCAGCGAACCGTGGACGTCCTCATCGGACTCGGCCGGCAGGTAGGCGCCGTTTGCGACGTCCTCATCCAGCTGGGTCAGGGCCGCGAGCATGCCTTCGAGTTCGGCGTCGTCCAGCAGTCCGGCCTTGTGCAGCACGCGGGCGTGCGCCTTGGATCCGGCGATGTCATAGCGGGCGAGCCGCCAGTCGAAATGCGTGGACTTGCTCAGCGCGGCGAGGGCATCCGCGGGGCCGCCGGCGAAGCGGCCGCCCCACAGAGCGCCTTCGTTTGTTGCCGAGGTCATGTTCAGGCTCCGGCGACGCGCTGGTCGCGGCTGGAGGCAACCTTGGAGGACATGCCCCACAGCTCGATGAAGCCGCGGGCCATCGACTGGTCGAAGGTGTCGCCGGTGTCGTAGGTGGCCAGCGAGAAGTCGTAGAGCGAAGTGCCCGAGCGGCGGCCGTTGACGATGGCCTGGCCGCCGTGCAGCACCATGCGGATGTCGCCGGAAACGTACTTCTGGGTGTCGTCAATGAAGGCGTCCAGGGAGCGCTTGAGCGGCGAGAACCACTGGCCGTCGTAGACCAGTTCGGACCAGCGCTGGCCGACAGTGGCCTTGAAGCGTGCCTGCTCGCGCTCGATGGTGACGTCCTCGAGGTGCTTGTGGGCGGTGATCAGCGCCATGGCACCCGGGGCTTCGTAGATCTCGCGGGACTTGATGCCGACGAGGCGGTCCTCGACGACGTCGATGCGGCCCACGCCCTGTGCGCCGGCGCGGCGGTTCAGTTCCTGGATGGCCTGCAGCGGGGTGACCTTGACGCCGTCGATGGCCACCGGGATGCCGGCCTCGAAGGAAATGGTGACCTCATCCGGGGCCGGCGGGAACTCCGGCGTCGCGGTGTAGTCGTAGATGTCCTTGGTGGGAGCGTTCCAGATGTCTTCGAGGTAGCCGGTTTCGACGGCGCGGCCCCAGACGTTCTGGTCGATCGAGTACGGGTTCTTCTTGGTGGTTTCGATCGGCAGGCCCTTTTCCTCGGCGAAGGCGATGGCCTTGTCGCGGGTGAGGGCGAGGTCGCGGACGGGGGCGATGCACTTCAGGTCCGGGCCAAGGGTCTGGATGCCGACCTCGAAGCGGACCTGGTCGTTGCCCTTGCCGGTGCAGCCGTGCGCAACCGTGGTGGCGCCGAATTCGCGGGCGGCCTTGACCAGATGCTTGACGATGACCGGGCGGGAGATCGCCGAGACCAGCGGGTAGTGGCCCTGGTAGAGGGCGTTGGCCTTCAGCGTGGGCATGGCGTATTCGTTGGCGAACTCGTCGCGGGCGTCGGCTACGTAGGCCTCGACGGCGCCGCAGCCGAGGGCACGCTGGCGGATGGTCTCCAGGGACTCGCCGCCCTGTCCGACGTCGACGGCGACGGCGATGACCTCGGCGCCGGTGGCTTCACCGATCCAGCCGATGGCTACGGACGTATCGAGGCCACCGGAGTAGGCCAGAACAATGCGCTCAGTCACGAGAGTGCTCCTTTGGGACAGATCATGTTGATTATGAATGACTATACAGCGTTATGCGTATTTATACATCTCGGGGTCAACTGACTCGCAGTTGTTGTCGTTTCGGGGGCCCATAACGACCACAAATGCGAGCTAGTTGGGGTTCGACTCCGCCATTGCCAGGAAACGGGCCGCCAGGGCCTCCCCGCCGTGCGGGTCGCGGGCCACGAGCAGCACGGTATCGTCCCCGGCAATTGTGCCCAGAATCGAGGGCATCACGGAATGGTCGATGGCCAGGGCCAGGAAGTTGGCTGCGCCGGGCGGCGTCCTGAGGACCACCAGGTTGGCCGAGGCCTCGGCGGTGACCAGCAGCTCGCCGCAGAGCTTCTCCAGCCGGGCGTCCAGGATTTCCTGGCCCACGCCGCTGGTGGCCGCACGGTCCCCGCCTTCGCCGGGAACGGCGTACACCAGCACCCCTTCGGTGCCGCGGACGCGGACGGCCCCGATTTCCACCAGATCCCGGGACAGGGTGGCCTGGGTGACCTGGACGCCGTCGTCCGCCAGCCGGGCGGCGAGCTCGGCCTGCGAACGGACGCTCTCGCCGCGCAGGATCGCGGTAATCCGCGCCTGCCGGGCGGTCTTCGTGGCCGGGCTGCTGCCCGGCGTCGGCGGCTGGACTGTCACCTAGCTGCGCTCCCCCACGGGAGCCGCGCCTTCCACGGGGGCAAGGCCTTCGACGACGGCGAGCCCGGACTGGTGCATGAGCCAGGCCATCAGGCCCTTCTGGGCGTGCAGGCGGTTTTCGGCCTCGTCCCAGACGATCGACTGCGGGCCGTCGATG
Source organism: Arthrobacter sp. TE26545 (assembly GCF_056279005.1). The sequence goes on along the minus strand of NZ_JBWBQM010000001.1, from coordinate 1,403,235 downwards.
ACTCCGGCGGAGATCTCGTAGCCGCGGTAGGCGGGCAGGCAGTGCAGCACCACGGCGTCAGGCGCGGCTTGTGCCATGGCTGCCTCGTCCACGGAGTAGTCGCGGAAGAGCTGCAGGCGGGCTTCCTTCTCGGCTTCCTGGCCCATGGACACCCAGGTGTCGGTAGCGACGACGTCGGCCCCCTTGAGCGCCTCGGCGGCGTCGGTGGTGATGAGCACGGAGCCGCCGGTTTCCGAGGCACGGGCCTCAGCGGCCGCCACAATGTCCGCGGCGGGCAGGTAGCCTTCGGGGCCGCTGATGCGAACGTGCATGCCCGCGGTGACGCCGGCCAGCAGGTAGGAGTTGGCCATGTTGTTGGCGGCGTCGCCCAGGTACGCCATGGTGAGTCCGGCAAGCTCACCCTTGTGTTCCTTGACCGTGAGCAGGTCGGCCAGCAACTGGCAGGGGTGGTAGTCGTCGCAGAGGGCGTTGATGACCGGAACCTTGGAGTTCGCGGCCATGGCCACCAGGCCGGCGTGGGCGCCTGTGCGCCAAACGATCGTGTGGACCATGCGTTCGAGTACCTTGGCAGTGTCTTCGACCGATTCCTTGTGGCCGATCTGGGCCTCGCCCGGGTTGATGATGAGGGCGGTGCCGCCCATGTCCGCCACGCCGGTGGCGAAGGAAACCCGCGTGCGGGTAGAGGTCTTGTCGAAGATGACGGCGACCGTCTTGCGGCCGCTGCCCTCGGCGGCGTAGGGCTGCACGCTGTACGGCGCGGCCTTCATGCGGGCGGCGAGTTCGAGCACCTCGGCCTGTTCGGCCGGGCTGAGGTCGGTGTCCTTGAGGAAGTGGCGGGTGGTCATTTGGCGTCCTTCGCTGTCTGGATGAGGGCGGGAAGGGCCGCGATGAAACGGCCGGCCTGTTCGGTGCTCAGGATGAGCGGCGGGGCCAGGCGGATGGTGCGCGGGCCGGGGCTGTTGATGATGAATCCGGCGTCGAGCCCGGCCTGCACGACGGCGGGGGCGACGTCGGTGTCCAGGTCGAAGCCGATCAGCAGGCCTTCGCCGCGGACTTCGGTGACGCCGTCGACGGCGGCCAGGCCGTCGCGCAGGAAGGCACCCACGGTGCGGACGTTCTCCAGCACGCCCTGGCTTTCTATCGCATGCAGGGTGGCGAGCGCGGCGGCGGTGGCCACCGGGTTGCCGCCGAAGGTGGTGCCGTGCTGGCCGGCGGACAGCAGCGACGACGCTGCCTCGCCGAAGGTGATGAGCGCACCGACCGGGAAGCCGCCGCCCAGTCCCTTGGCCAGGGTGATGGCGTCCGGGACGATTCCGGCGTCCTCGCTGGCGAGCCACTTGCCGGTACGTCCGATGCCGGTCTGCACCTCGTCCAGGATCAGCAGGGCTCCGGCGGCCGTGGTGGCTTCCCGGGCAGCCTGCAGGTAGTCGGTGCCGAGCGGGCGGACGCCGGCCTCGCCCTGGATGGGTTCGAGGAAGACGGCCGCGGTGGTGTCGTCGACGGCGGCACGCAGGGCGTCGATGTCGCCAAAGGGAATGTGGACCACGCCGCCGGGCAACGGTTCGAACGGAGCCCGGTAGGCCTCCTTGGCGGTCAGCGCCAGGGCACCCATGGTGCGGCCGTGGAAGGCACCCTCGAGCGCGATGATCTTGCTCCGCTTGCCTGCTTCACCGTTGCGGCGGGCCAGCTTGAAGGCGGCTTCGTTGGCTTCGGTGCCGGAGTTGGCGAAGAACACCTTGGACCCGGCCGGAGCCTTGGCCAGGGCCAGCAGCTTCTCGGCCAGGGCAATCTGGGTGGGGCTCGTGAAGAAGTTGGAGACGTGGCCCAGCGTGGCCAGCTGGCTCGCGATCACGGAAGTGACGAAGGGGTGGGCGTGGCCCATGGCGTTGACGGCGATGCCGCCCAGCAGGTCCAGGTACTCCTTGCCGTCGGCGTCCCAGACGAGGCATCCCGCGCCGCGCACAAGCACCCGCTGCGGGGTGCCGAAGACGCCCATGAGCGAGGAGGAGTAGCGGGAGAGCCACTCGGCGCCACTGCCCTGGCCGGCGATTTCGCTGGCCGGGGTTTCATTGGCGGAGTTTTCGACAAGCTCTGCTTCGGAGTGGCTCATTGTGCGCTCTCTTCTTCGTCGGGGACGACCTGCGTTCCGATGCCCGCGGTCGTGAAAGTTTCCAGCAGCATGGAATGGGCCAGGCGGCCATCCACGATGTGCGCGCGCTCCACGCCGTCGTCGATCGCCTTGAGGCAGGCCGCCATCTTGGGGATCATGCCCGATTCCAGTCCTGGCAGCATCTCCCGCAGTTCGGAGGCGGTGAGCGAGGAAATCAGCGAGGACTTGTCCGGCCAGTTGGCGTAGAGGCCTTCGACGTCGGTCAGGATCACAAGCTTGGAGGCACCCAGCGCGGAGGCGACGGCGGCCGCGGCAGTATCCGCGTTGACGTTCAGCACCTGCCCGGTGGTCTGCCAGGGACCGGTAGCGGAAAGCGAGCCGTCGCCGTCGTCAATGATCTCCGGGGCGACCGTGGAGATCACAGGGATGCGGCCGGCGTCGAGGATGTCGCGGATGCCCGTGGGATCGACGCCCACCACTTCGCCCACCAGTCCGAGGTCAACTTCCTCGCCATCCACCACGGTGCCGGTGCGGACGGCACGCAGCAGCCCGCCGTCCTCGCCGGACATGCCGACGGCGTAGGGCCCGTGCGAGTTGATCAGGCCCACCAGTTCGCGGCCCACCTGGCCGGTGAGGACCATGCGGACCACGTCCATGGCCTCGGGCGTGGTGACCCGCAGCCCGCCCTTGAACTCGGATTCGATGCCGAGCCGGCCCAGCATGGAGTTGATCTGCGGGCCGCCGCCGTGCACCACCACGGGGTGGATGCCCACGTGGTGGAGGAACACGATGTCCTCGGCGAACGCGCGGCGCAGTTCATCGTTGACCATGGCGTTGCCGCCGTACTTGACCACCATGGTGGTTCCGGCGAAGCGCTGGATCCAGGGCAGTGCCTCGATCAGGGTGGCCGCCTTGTCCTGGGCAGCGGCCATGGAGGTGGTCTCGCGGGTGTGGGCGTTCACGGGTTCTCCTGCCTAGCTCGAGTAGGCGCTGTTTTCGTGCACGTACTCGTGCGTGAGGTCGTTGGTCCAGATGGTGGCTTCGGCGTCGCCGGCCTGCAGGTCGATGTCGACGCGCACTTCGCGGGGTTCGAGGTCCACAAGGTTGCGGTCTTCACCGATGCCGCCGTTCCGGCAGATCTGCACACCGTTGATGGACACGTTCAGCTGGTCCGCTTCGAAGGCGGCGTCCGTCGTGCCGACCGCGGAGAGGACACGGCCCCAGTTGGGGTCCTTGCCGAAGATCGCGGTCTTGAAGAGGTTGGAGCGGGCGACGGCACGGCTGACTACTTCGGCGTCGCGTTCGCTCGCGGCGTTGAAGGTGCGGATGGCGATGTCGTGGCTGGCGCCCTCGGCGTCGCCGATCAGCATGCGAGCCAGTTCGGCGCTCACCTGGGTGAGGCCGGCGCCGAGCTGCTCGGCCGAGGGGACGGCGTCGGAGGCACCGGAGGCGAGCAGCACCACGGTGTCGTTGGTGGACATGCAGCCGTCCGAGTCCGCGCGGTCGAAGGTGACGCGCGTGGCGTCCCGCAGCACGACGTCGAGCAGTTCCGCGGGGACCTGGGCGTCGGTGGTGAGCACCACGAGCATGGTGGCCAGGCCCGGTGCGAGCATGCCCGCGCCCTTTGCAATGCCGCCCACGGTGAACTGCCTGCCTTCGGCGTCGGTGCCTGTGAACACCGCTTCCTTGGCGACGGTGTCCGTGGTCATGATCGCGGCGGCGGCGGCGGATCCGCCGTCTTCCGACAGTTCGGCGGCGGCGGCTTCGACGCCGGGCAGGAGCTTGTCCATCGGCAGCTGCTCGCCGATCAGCCCGGTGGAGCAGACCACGACGTCGGAGGCGGAGATGCCCAGCAGTTGCGCGACTTTCTCCGCGGTGGCGTGGGTGTTCTGGAAGCCCTGCGGGCCGGTGCAGGCATTGGCCCCGCCGGAGTTGAGCACGACGGCGTCGACGCGGCCGTCGGAGACCACCTGGCGTGACCAGTGCACGGGGGCGGCGGCGACGCGGTTGGAGGTGAAGACGGCGGCGGCGGCCTTGAGCGGGCCGTCGTTGACCACAAGGGCCAGGTCAGGATTTCCGGAGGCCTTGATGCCGGCCTTCACGCCGGCGGCGCGGAATCCCTTGGGGGCGGTGATCGTCACGGTGCGACTCCTTGCAGGTTCAGGCCGGCGTTTTCATCCAGGCCGAGGGCGATGTTCATGGACTGCACGGCACCGCCGGCGGTTCCCTTGGTGAGGTTGTCGATGGCGCTCGTGACGATCACACGGCCGGTGTGCCCGTCGAAGGCCAGTTGCATGACGGCGTGGTTGGAGCCCTGCACCGACTTGGTGCTCGGCCACTGGCCTTCCGGCAGCAGGTGGACGAACGGTTCGTCCTCGTAGGCTTCGCTCCAGGCCTGGCGGAGTTCCGCAGCGGTGACGCCGGGACGGATCTTCGCGGTGGCGGTGGTGAGGATGCCGCGGCTCATCGGGGCGAGGGTGGGCGTGAAGGACACCGTGACCTGCTCGCCCGCCGCGTTGGACAGGCCCTGTTCGATTTCGGGGGTGTGGCGGTGCCCGCCGCCCACGCCGTAGGGGCTCATGGAGCCCATCACTTCGGAGCCGATGAGGTTGACCTTCGCTGCCTTGCCGGCGCCCGAGGTGCCGGAGGCCGAGACGATCACGACGTCGTCGGGCAGCAGGAGCTTGTTGGCGAAACCGGGCGTAAGGGCCAGCAGGGCCGAGGTCGGATAGCAGCCCGGGACCGCGATGCGCTTGGCCCCCTTGAGCTTTTCGCGCTGGCCGGGCAGTTCCGGGAGGCCGTAGGGCCAGGTGCCGGCGTGGGCCGAGCCGTAGAACTTTTCCCAGGCGGCGGGGTCCTCAAGCCGGTGGTCCGCTCCGGCGTCGATCACCACGGTGCCTTCCGGCAACTGGGCGGCGATCTCCGCGGACGCGCCGTGCGGCAGCGCCAGGAACACCACGTCATGGCCGGAGAGGTTTTCCACCGAGGTGTCTTCGAGAATCCGGCTCGCCAGGCCATGGAGATGCGGCTGCAACTCCCCTAGTCTGGAACCGGCGTTGCTGTGCGCCGTGATGGCGCCAATGGTGACGTTTGGGTGGCCGGCAAGGATGCGCAGTACTTCCCCGCCGGCATAACCGCTGGCCCCGGAAACGGCAACAGAAATAGTCATGGCAACACTGTACAGCAAAACTATGCATGGTTGCCGATATTTATGCATGCCGGATTCTGCCCGGCCTTGACCGCCGGTGCATGCCGGGCGGGGGGCCTTGCGGGCGGAGCGTATGCTGAGTAAAGGGTGATCCAGACCGTGCAGTCCGAACGTCGGGTGCAGCGTTGCCCGTTAGCGATACGGGGCACAAGCACATATGTCACCCACATCCACCGCTGAGCGCCCGAAAACACGCGCCATCCAGCCCAACCCCATGGTCCGCAGCTATTCCGAGCTACTCAAGAGCGTCCGCGCCGAGGGTCTCCTGGAACGCCGCCGGGGTTTCTACATCTGGCTCTTCGCAGCACTCATGGCCCTCATGGCCGCTACGTGGCTGGGATTCGCCCTGATCGGCGATTCCTGGTACCAGCTACTCATCGCGGCCGGAGTCGGCGTCGTCTGCACCCAGCTGAGCTTCCTGGCGCACGAGGCCGGCCACAAGCAGATCTTCGCTTCCCGCTGGGCCAACGACTGGTCAGCAAGGCTCCTGGCCACCGGGATCGCAGGGATCAGCTTCTCCTGGTGGGAACAGAAACACGGTGCGCACCACAACCACCCGAATGTCATCTCCAAGGATCCGGACATCAAGAACAATGCCCTGGTCTTCCATCCTGAAGCCGCTGCCGCCAGGAAGGGCCTCCCGGCCCTTCTGACCCGCAAGCAGGGCTGGTTCTTCTTCCCGCTCCTCGGACTGCTGGGGATCAGCCTGCAGTTCGACTCGCTGCGCTTCGTCCTGGGCCGCGGCAAAGTGCGCCACCGCTGGGTGGAAGCACCCATCCTGCTGGTCCGGCTCCTCGCGCTCCCGGTGCTGGCCTTCACCTTCCTCCCCCTGGGCATGGCCGCAGCCTTCCTCGGTGTGCAGATCGTGGTCTACGGCGTCTACATGGGCGCCTCATTCGCCCCGAACCACAAAGGCATGCCGGTCCTGCCGGCGGACAGCCGCGTGGATTTCCTCAGCAGGCAGGTCCTGACCTCCCGGAACATCTCCGGTGGCCGGTTCATGGACTTCCTGCTTGGCGGCCTCAACCGCCAAGTGGAGCACCATCTCTTTCCGGACATGGCACGACCGCAACTCCACCGGGCCACGGCAATCGTCCGCAGCTTCTGCGCCACCCATTCGATTCCCTACACCGAAACCACCCTCATGCAGTCCTACGGAATCGTGGTCCGCTATCTCAATGAAGTAGGCCTGTCCGCAGGCCGCGGCTTCGACTGTCCTGTCGCCTCGGTCCACGGCCGCCGCTGACCGCTGGGAGCCGCCGGCAGCCGCACCCAGTGGGCGCTTTCCCTGACTCCCTCCCTAGGATGGGTTAGGTGGACCGGGCGCGGAAAGACCTGCCCGGAGCAAAGGAGAGCCATGACGCACGCCATCATTGCCCGGCAACCCGGAGGACCCGAAGTACTGGAATACCGTGAGGCGGAGGTTCCCGTCCCCGGGCCGGGGCAGCTCCTCGTCAAGGTCGCCGCGACAGGTGTCAACTTCAGCGAGATCTACCAGCGCAGCGGCATCTACAAGGTGGCCTTCCCCTTCGTGCCCGGCGCGGAATGCTCCGGCACGGTCGAGGCAGTGGGTGATGGTGTCGAACTCTTCAGCGTCGGGGACCGGGTGGCCACGGCGGAAGGCGCCCGCAGCTACGCCGGGTACACCGTGATCGACGAGCAGAAAGCCCTGCCTGTTCCGGCCGGCGTCGACGACTTCACCGCAGCCGCCCTGCCGCTGCAGGGCATGACTGCCCACTACCTGATGAACTCCTCCTTCCGGGTAGAGCCCGGCCAGACGGTGCTCGCCCACGCCGGCGCGGGCGGTGTCGGCCTCATCCTGACCCAGTTGCTCAAGGCGCGCGGCGCCCGGGTGATCACCACGGTGTCCACCGACGAGAAGGAAGCGCTGTCCCGCGAGGCGGGCGCCGACGTCGTGCTACGCTACGACGGTTTCGCGCAGAAAGTCCGCGAACTGACCGACGGCGAGGGCGTGCACGCCGTGTTCGACGGCGTCGGCAAGGACACCTTCGACGACTCCCTGGAGAGTCTGCGGATGCGCGGATCACTGGTCCTTTACGGCGCGGCGTCCGGCCCGGTCCCGCCCTTCGACCCGCAGCGGTTGAACGCCGGCGGCTCGCTAACCCTCACGCGCCCTACCTTGGTCCATTTCCTGCAGAACGCCCAGGAACGCCAGTGGCGCTCGACCGAAATCTTCGACGCCGCCGCCAAGGGCACCCTGAAGGTTCGGATCGGAGCGCGCTACCCGCTACCCGAGGCGGCCCAGGCCCACCGCGACCTGGAAACGCGCAAAACCACCGGCAAGGTGCTGCTGGTTCCGTAACTGCCGCCGCTGGCCCCGGCGCGTGTGACGACACGGTGACGCGGAAACGAAAAATGTCACCTTTTGTTCACTTTCGTCGGCAAAGCTCTTGAAGTGACACAGGAGCAAGACATACAGACCCCGGACGCGGGCATCCCAGGCGGCGCATTCCTGCCGCAGTTTCCCGGCGCTGCCGCGGCACCCCCGCAGCGCACGCTGGTGGACATCCTCGAGGACACCGCGCGGCGTTTTCCCGAGGCCTCGGCGCTGGACGACGGCAGCAAGTCGCTGAGCTACGCCGAACTCCTCACGGCGGTCCGCGCCTTCGGGCGGACCCTGCACAGCCGGGGCCTTGGCGCCGGGGACAAGATCGGCGTCCGGATCCCTTCGGGCCGGAATGAGCTGTACGTGGCGATCCTCGGCATCCTGCTGGTGGGCGCCGCCTACGTCCCGGTGGACGCCGACGATCCCGAGGAACGGGCCCGCCTGGTCTTCGGCGAGGCCCGGGTGGCGGGCACGGTGACGGCGGGCCTTGCCGTGGACGTGGCGGGCGAACGGCCAGCGCCCTTCCCGGCGCCGCGGAAACCCGCCCTGGATGACGACTCCTGGATCATCTTCACCTCCGGCTCCACCGGGACGCCCAAAGGCGTGGCCGTGCAGCACCGCTCTTCCGCGGCGTTCGTGGACGCCGAAGCGCGGCTCTTCCTGCAGGCGGAGCCAATCGGGCCGCACGACCGCGTGCTCGCGGGCCTGTCCGTGGCGTTCGACGCCTCCTGCGAGGAAATGTGGCTGGCCTGGCGGCACGGTGCCTGCCTGGTCCCGGCGCCCCGCGCCCTGGTCCGTTCCGGAATGGACCTCGGCCCCTGGCTGATCAACCACGGCATCTCTGTCGTGTCCACGGTGCCCACGCTCGCGGCCCTGTGGCCCGCCGAGGCACTGGAGAACGTCCGGCTGTTGATCTTCGGCGGCGAAGCGTGCCCGCCGGAGCTCGCTGAACGCCTCGCCGTGGACGGCCGCGAGGTCTGGAACACCTACGGCCCCACCGAAGCGACGGTGGTTGCCTGCGCCGCTCCCCTCGGCGGACCCGGCCCCGTGCGGATCGGGCTGCCGCTGGACGGCTGGGACCTCGCCGTCGTCGATCCTTCCGGCATTCCGGTGCCCGAGGGCGAAACCGGCGAACTGATGATCGGCGGCGTCGGGCTGGCCCGCTACCTGGACCCGGCCAAAGACGCCGAGAAATACGCGCCGATGCCGTCGCTGGGCTGGGACCGCGCCTACCGTTCCGGCGACCTGGTGCGCTACGAACGGGAGGGCCTGATCTTCCAGGGCCGTGCCGACGAGCAGGTGAAACTGGGCGGCCGCCGGATCGAACTCGGCGAGGTCGACGCCGCCCTGCAGGCGCTGCCCGGGATCGCGGGGGCTGCTGCCGCTGTCCGTACGACGGCGGCCGGGAACCAGATCCTGGTGGGTTACCTTGCACCCGCGGACGCCACGGAACCGGACTTTGCCGGACTGGATCTGACCGAGGCCCGCACCCTGCTGGCCGGGAGCCTGCCTGCCGCCCTCATTCCGCTGCTGGCGGTGGTGGATTCGCTGCCCACGAAGACCAGTGGCAAGGTGGACCGGCATGCCCTTCCCTGGCCGTTGCCCGGCGCGTTCGCCGCGGACGCGGACAAGGCACCATTGAATCTTCCGGATGATGCCGCCTGGATCGTGGAACAGTGGGAATCGGTCCTCGGCTCTCCCGTGACCTCCCTGGATGCCGACTTCTTCGCCTACGGCGGCGGCTCCCTGGCCGCGGCCCAGCTCGTCTCGGCCCTGCGTGTCCGGTACCCCACTATCACGGTGGCGGAAATCTACGCGACGCCGCGCATCGGCGCCCTCGTCGAGGCGGCCCGCCAGTCGCTGCCCGACGGCGGCGCCCCAGCTGCCGCCGTCGAACGCCCCGTGCGTCCTACCGCACTGAAGTCGCAGCTGTTCCAGACGCTGATGGGGATCCTGCTCAACATCCTCACCGGCATGCGCTGGCTGACGTATCTGATGGCCGCCAACCGGCTGCTGGCCGACCTTGCGGGCTTCACCGCGGCACCGGTGGTGTCCTGGTGGTGGATCCTCGCCTCCTGGCTGGTGTTCGTCAGCCCGCTCGGACGCATGGCGATCGCCGTCGCGGCTGCCCGGATCCTGCTGCGCGGGGTCAGGCCGGGCAGCTACCCCCGTGCCGGCAAGGTGCACCTGCGCCTGTGGCTGGCCGAGCAGGTTCAGGACCTGGCCGGCGCCGTAAGCCTGGCGAGCGCTCCGTGGGTGCCCTATTACGCCCGGGCCCTCGGCGCGAAAATCGGCAACAACGTACACCTGCACTCGCTGCCCCCGGTCACCGGCATGCTCACGCTGGGCAGCGGCAGCAACATCGAACCCGAGGTGGACCTCTCCGGCTGGTGGGTTGACGGCGATTCGGTGCACATCGGCGAAATCCGTGTCGGCCCCGGCGCCACCGTGGGCGCCCGCAGCACCCTCATGCCCGGCACGAGCATCGGCGCCGGAGCGCGGGTGGAGGCCGGATCCGCGGTGCTCGGCAGGGTCAAAGCCGGCCACCTCGTGGCCGGTTCCCCCGCGGAGCGCCTCGGCAAGGCGAAGAACGAGTGGCCCGAAGCCCCTGCCATCTCCCGTTTCGTCCGGCGGTCCTGGTTCGCCGCCTTCGCCGGGGCCTCCGCGCTCCTCGCCCTGATCCCCTACACCTCGGCATTCGCTGGCGCCCAGGTGGTGCTGGCCTTCGTCCGCGGCAAGTCCTCGCTGCAGTCGGCGCTGCCCGAGGTGCTGCTTTCGGTACCTTTCGCCGCCTTGGCCTGGTTCCTCTGCAACCTGCTGCTGGTCCTTGCGGTGACGCGGTTGCTCGGCCTGGGCCTCAAGGAGGGCTACTACCGGGTCCACAGCCGGGCCGGTTGGCAGGTCTGGGCCACGGAGCGGGTGCTCGACATGGCGCGGGACCTGCTGTTCCCGATCTATGCCAGCCTGTTCACCCCCGTGTGGTTGCGCCTGCTCGGGGCCACGGTAGGCAGGAACGTTGAAGCGTCCACCGTGCTGCTCCTGCCGAAAATGACGACGATCGGCGACGGCGCGTTCCTGGCCGACGACACCATGGTGGCCTCCTATGAACTGGGTGGGGGCTGGGTCAGGATCGCCCCGGCCAAGATCGGCAAACGTTCATTCCTTGGCAATTCCGGCATGACCGCCGCCGGCCGCAACGTACCCAAGAACTCCCTCGTGGCCGTGTTGTCCGCCACCCCGGCGAAGGCCAAGTCCGGCACCTCGTGGCTGGGCAGCCCGCCGGTCCGGCTCCGCCGCACCGTGGTCGACGCCGACAAGAGCCTCACCTTCAACCCCTCGGCCGCCCTGAAGACCCGCCGCGGGCTGTGGGAACTCTGCCGCCTGGTGCCGGTCATGCTGACGGCGGGGATCGCCGTCGGGGTCATGCTGGCGCTCGACTGGATCGCCTCCGGCACGTCCTACTGGGCGGCCGCCCTGCTCGGCGGGGTCGTGATGCTGCTCGCCGGAGCGGTGGCCGCCCTGAGCTCGGTAGCGGCGAAGTGGCTGCTGGTGGGCCGGATCCGGGCCGGTGAGCACCCTCTGTGGAGTCCGTTCATCTGGCGCAACGAAGTGGTGGATACCTTCATCGAAATGGTCAGTGCGCCCTGGTTCGCCCGTGCCGCCGCGGGAACACCTGCCCTGGTGTGGTGGCTGCGCGGACTCGGCGCGAAGATCGGCCGCGGCACTTGGTGCGAAAGCTACTGGCTTCCCGAAGCCGACCTGGTGAGCCTTGGCAGGAGCTCCACGGTGAACCGGGGCTGCGTGGTGCAGACCCACCTGTTCCACGACCGCATCATGGCGATCGATACCGTGGTCCTCGAAGACGGCGCCACCATGGGACCACACGGGGTTATCCTTCCCCAGGCCAGCATCGGCAGCGGCGGAACCGTGGGGCCGGCATCGTTGGTGATGCGCGGCGAGGCCGTCCCGGCGGGGAGCTACTGGATGGGCAATCCCGTCAGCCCCTGGTCCGGACCAAGCACGAAGCCGTGAACACGGGCCGTTCCCAGCGCTTGACCGTTCCCGACGCTGGACCATTCCCGACACTGGACCGTTCCCGTGAGGGCGGTGCCGTAGCGTAGATTGGCAGGAAGCCGCCCCCGGCGGCACAGCAGCGAAACCGGAGGCAGGCAGGACACGATGAGCCGCAGCGAGACATCCCCAAGCACGGACACCGCGGCGGACCGCTACACCCTGCAGCACGGGAGCCTGGCCTTCCGGGTGGAACGCTACGAACTCGACCTGGACTACGCCCTGGCCAGCAACAGGCTCAGCGGGCGGGCCGTGCTGCGCTGCGTTGCTTTGGAGGACATGCAGCAGATCGTGCTGGACCTGGTGGGCTTCAAGGCCGCCAAAGTGTTGGTGGACGGGAAGAAGGTGCCCAGGTTCGGCGCCCGGGGAGAGCACCTGGTCATCACGGCCAAGGAGCGGCTGAAGGCGGGGCAGTCCTTCACCGTGGAGGTCCGCTACGAGGGCAATCCGCGGCCCCGGCGCGGGCTCTGGGGCGAGGTCGGCTGGGAAGAACTGGACGACGGCGTGCTGGTCGCCGGGCAGCCGAACGGCGCCGCGTCCTGGTTCCCCTGCAACGACCACCCGCGGCACAAGTCCAGCTACCTGATCAGTGTCACCACGGACGACAACTACCGGGTGGTCTGCAACGGGCGGCTCATTTCGCACAGCCGCAAGTCCAGCCGTGAAACCTGGGTGTACGAACAGCTTGAGCCGATGGCGACGTACCTGGCCACGGTGCAGATCGGCCGCTACGAACTGCTGCCGCTCGGCGCTGCCGGGGCTGCCGGTGCTTCCGGGCCTGCCGGAAGCGGAGCAGGCACCGGACAGGGAAGCCTGCACCACGCCGATGCGCCCCGGCCGGCAGCGGTCCCGCAGTACCTCGCGGCAACCCGGCCCATGGCGGCCTTGGCCCGCGAGGGCCTCGCCAGGCAACGGGACATGATGCGCACCTTCGTGGATTGTTTCGGCCCCTACCCGTTCCAGGAATACACGGCCGTGGTCACCGAGGACGAGCTCGAAATCCCATTGGAAGCCCAGACGCTCTCGATCTTCGGCCGCAACCACCTGGGACAGGACTGGGAGTCACAGCGGCTGATCGCCCACGAACTGTCGCACCAGTGGTTCGGGAACTCGCTGACGGTGTCCAGCTGGAAGGACATCTGGCTGCACGAAGGCTTCGCCTGCTACGCGGAATGGATCTGGTCCGAGGAGTCCAGGGTGATGCCGCTGGCCGGGCGGACGGCGGCGGCGTGGCGGAAGCTCGCCGGCGAAGCCCAGGACCTGCTGGTGGGCGATCCCGGGCCCGGGCTCATGTTCGATGACCGCGTCTACAAGCGCGGCGCCCTGGCATTGCACGCCGTGCGGACGGCCTGCGGCGACGAAGCATTCTTCGGCCTGCTCCGCCGGTGGACGGCCGACTTCAAGCACGCTTCGGTGTCCACCGCGGAGTTCGTGGCCACTGCAGACAACTGCGTGCCCGGCCTGGACTGCGCTTCGGTGCTGGAGCCGTGGCTCTACCGCAAGGCCCTGCCGCCGCTCCTCTAGTCCCCCGGCAGCGTTGGCAGAACGTGAGCTAGCAGAACGCGACGGCGGCAAGCAGGGTTCCGGGCACGGGCCCCACCAGTTCCAGGCCGGGGTCCGTTCCGTCCAGCGCGAGGTCGGCAAGGCCGGGCAGTTCCAGCACGTCCACGGTGGCCGGATCCCGGCGGAGGCCTTCGCCGCTGCGCTTCAGCCAGGCTTCCTTCCGTGCCCACAGCCGCGTCCGGCCACGGTTCCGGTCCCGCTCAGGCAGCCCCTGCACCCAGCTCTGTTCGCGGGCCCCCAGCGCCACAGCGTCGAAACCACCAGCGTCGAAACCGCCAGCGTCGGAACCACCAGCGGCGAGCCTGCCGCTGTCTTCCAGGTCCACTCCCAGCCCCATGCCCGGTTCCGGGTGCGCGACGCCGGCCAGCAGCGCCCTGCCTGCCGCCCGCGAGGCGCTGAGCAGCAGCGGTGCCGGGCCGCCGTCGAGCAGGAAGGAAGGCCGCCCGTGGCCAGCGCCCGGCCCGCATTGCGGACAGACGTAGAGCGGCGCAAGCCGCACCGGATCCACCTCCAGGAGCTGTGCGGCGAACAGGTGCAGGGCCGCCCGTCCGGCGAGGAATTCCGTCCGGTCCCGCTCATGCGCGTAGGCGGCGGCCCTGCGTCCGGCGGCACCGCGCAGCGCCGAAGCCGTGACGGCGGGAGCCGCCGCCACGGCGTCGAGCGCCTCCAGCCGCAATGCCGGCCTGCCCACCTCCGTCAGCCCATGTCCGTCAGCGCTGTACGGCCCCGAAGCGCTCGGCGGCGACGGCGACGGCGGCCTCGCGGGCTTCCGACGCTTCGTCGGCCGTCAGGGTGCGGTCGGTCGCCCGGAAGCGCAGGCCGAAGGCGAGGGACTTCTTGCCCTCCTCGATGCCCTTGCCCACGTAGACGTCGAACAGTGCCACATCTTCGAGCAGTTCACCGGCGCCTTCGCGGAGCGCGGCCAGGACAGCATCTGCCGGCACGTCCTGCGGAACCACCAGGGCAACGTCCTGGGTGGCGACGGGGAAGCCGGAGATGTGCTTGGCGACGATCACGTCTGCGGCGGCCTCGAAGATCGCGTCCGCATCCAGTTCCATGGCCACCGAACGGGCGGGCATGTCGTGCGCGGCCAGCAGCTTCGGGTGGAGTTCACCGGCGTAGCCCACCACTTCGCCCGAGCGCAGCGCCAGCTGGGCGGCGCGGCCCGGGTGGAAGGCCTGGTGGCTTCCCTGGCTGACCACGAGTTCGACGCCGAGCACGTCGCCTACGAGGCGGGCGGCGTCGAGGGCATCGGCCCAGTCCCACGGGCGCGGGGCGTGGCCGGCGGCCGCAGGCGAATCGTGGCCGCACATCAGGGCGGCGAGGTGCAGCGGCTGGTCCGGGACGCCGTCGAACAGTCCGTCGAGGACCTCCGGAGCAGGCTTGGCACCCAGCGGCGGAATGGAAGCCGTACCGATCTTTCCGTCCGGCAGGAACACCAGGCCGGCCTCGTACAGGGCGAGGTCGCGGAAACCACGGGACAGGTTGCGGCGGGCAGCTTCGATCAGTCCGGGCAGCACCGAGGTGCGCAGGTAGCCGTGCTCCTCGCTGATCGGGTTGGCCAGCTTGAGGGCGTCACGCTCGGCGCCTTCCTCGGCCACACCGAAGGTGTCATTGGCGGCCTTGGACACGAAGGGGTAGGACAGCACCTCGGTGAGGCCTGCGTCAGCCAGGGCCTGCACCACGCGGCGCTTCTGCTGCTGCGCACGGGTGAACCCGCGGCCGGGAGGGGCCACCGGCAGGGTGGCCGGGATGTTCTCGTAGCCCACCAGGCGGGCGATTTCCTCGGAAAGGTCTTCCTTGGTCTCAAGGTCCTGGCGCCAGCTCGGCGCGGTGACCCGATAGCCATCCTCCGTCTTTTCGACGGTGGCCCCCAGGTCTTCGAGGCAGCCGGTGATCTGCTCCTCGCTGAAGGCGATGCCGATGCGCTCGGCCGCGAAGCCGGCCGGAAGCTCGATCGTGGCGGTTTCCGGCGCGGTTCCGACGTCGGTGCCAGCCTCGTCCGCGGTGCCTCCCGCGAGTTCCACCAGCAGGTCAACCACACGCTGCGCGGCGACCCCCGCAAGCTGCCAGTCGACGCCGCGTTCGAAGCGCTTGGAGGCTTCGGACGGCAGCTTGTGGCGGCGGCGGGCGCGGGAGATGGAGACCTCGTCGAAGTGGGCCGCCTCGACCAGGATGTTCGTGGTCGAGTCGGACACCTCGGTGTTGGCCCCGCCCATGACGCCGGCGATCCCGATCGCTCCCGAATCGTCCGTGATCAGCAGGTCTTCGACGTCGAGCGCGCGTTCCTTGCCGTCCAGCGTCAGGATCTTCTCGCCGGGCACGGCGCGGCGTACCACGATGTCCCCGGAGAGCTTGTCGAGGTCGTAGCAGTGGTTCGGCTGGCCGAGCTCAAGCATGACGTAGTTGGAGATGTCCACCGGCAGGGAGATGGAGCGGATGCCGGCCAGGCGCAGCCGCGAGACCATCCACGGCGGGGTCGGGCGCGTGGCGTCCACGCCGCGCACGGTGCGGGCAACGAAGCGGTCGCAGCCGGGCTTGCCGTAGATCGGTGCGTCGTCGTTGAGCTTGACGCCGTAACCGCCCGAGAGTTCCGCCGGAGCGTTGACCAGCGCCGCCGGGTCCGTGAAGGACGTTCCGGTGGCGTGGGCGTATTCGCGGGCCACGCCACGGATCGAGAAGGCGTAGCCACGGTCCGGGGTCACGTTGATTTCGGCTGCCTGGTCGTAGAGGCCGAGCAGTTCCATGGCGTCGGTCCCGATTTCGGGGTCGAGGCCGATGCGGGACAGCACCAGGATGCCGTCGTGGTCCTCGCCGATGCCGAGCTCGCGGACGGAGGCGATCATGCCAGCGGACAGGTGGCCGTAGGTCTTGCGGGCGGAGATGTGGAAGTCGCCGGGCAGCACGGCACCGGGCAGGGTGACCACCACCTTGTCGCCTTCCACGAAGTTGTGGGCGCCGCAGACAATGCCCTGCACGCCGGAGGGGTCGATGCCCTTGCCGGTGAGGGTCTGCTCCTGGCCTTCGGGGACCACACGGACCTGGCACCAGTTGATGGTCTTGCCGTTGGACTGCGGTTCCTTGACCAGGCTCAGGACCTGCCCGACGACGACCGGGCCCTTCAGTGCGTCCGTGGGGCGGTGGACGGCTTCTTCCTCAAAACCGACCTTGACCAGATCCGTCATGACGTCTTCGGCCGAGGCATCGGCCGGTACCTGCGCGAACTCGCGCAGCCAGGAAAGGGGGATACGCACTGTTAGATCTCCATCCCGAAGTGCTCGCTGAAACGTACATCGCCTTCGATCATGTCGCGCATGTCGCTGACCTCGTTGCGGAACATGAGGGTGCGCTCGATGCCCATGCCGAAGGCAAAACCTGAATACTCCTCCGGATCGATGCCGGCGGCGCGCAGCACGTTGGGGTTGACCATGCCGCAGCCACCCCACTCGATCCAGCGGGGTCCGCCCTTGGCGCCGGGGTGCCAGATGTCCAGCTCCGCGGAAGGCTCGGTGAAGGGGAAGTAGTTCGGGCGCAGGCGGATGGAGGCTTCCTCGCCGAACATCTGCCGGGCGAAGTGTTCCAGGGTTCCGCGCAGGTCTGCCATGCTGAGGTTCTTGTCGATGGCAAGGCCTTCGAACTGGTGGAAGACCGGGGTGTGCGTGGCGTCGAGTTCGTCGGTCCGGAACACCTTTCCGGGGCACAGCACGTAGATGGGCACTTCGCGTTCCAGCATGGAACGCACCTGTACCGGGGAGGTGTGCGTACGCATCAGCAGGTGGGCTTCAGGGGGCTCCACGAAGAAGGTGTCCTGCATTTCGCGGGCAGGGTGGTCCGGCTTGAAGTTCAGGGCGTCGAAGTTGAACCATTCGGACTCGACCTCGGGACCTTCGGCGATCTCCCAGCCCATGCCCACGAAGATGTCCGCCACACGGTCCTGCAGGGTGGACAGCGGGTGCCGGGCACCGGCGCGGCGACGGCGCGGGGCGGCTGTGACGTCCACGGTTTCCTCGACCAGGATGCGGGCGTCGTTCTCGGCTTCGAGCTCCGCGGTGCGGGCTGCGAGGGCCTGGTTGACGCGGCCACGGGAGGCGCCCATGAGCTTGCCGGCAGCGGCTTTGTGCTCCTTGGCCAGGCCGCCGATTTCGCGGTTGGCCAGGCTCAGGGGCGACTTCTCCCCCGTGTGGGCCAGACGGACGGCCTTGAGTTCTTCGAGCGAGGACGCGGCGGCAATGGCGGCGACGGCGGCCTCGACGGCGGCAGTAATGGCAGCCTCATCCAGCGGGTTCGGGATGGCGGCGCCCGGCAAAGTGTCAGTCATCTACTGTTCTTAGCTACGAGTCGGAAGTGTTCTCCGCCGGCAAGCAGCACGGCAAAGACAAAGGGGCAATGCTCACCGGATCCTCCAGCGGGCATTACCCCCCAGTCTAGTTGAACGCTGCGGCCGGGATTTAACCGGTCCGTCATTCAGGCCGGTCCGCTATTCGGGCCGTCCGTCCTGGCCGGGTTGTGCCGGCGGGTGGCCCGGCAAGGGCGGTGGGACCGCGGGCGGGGCTACCGGCGGAGGCGCGGGCCACGACGGCGCTGCCGCCGCCGGTGCGCCCGTCACCGGCGGCCCGCCCACCGGTCCGCCAGGCGGCACCGGGCCTCCGCCGGGCAGCGGCCCTCCGGCCGGCACCGGCTGGGCCTTGCGCCGGGACAGCAGAACGAACAGGACGACGCCTGCGATCACCACCAACAGGGCGATGCCGCCCCACAGTGCCCACATCGGGATGGGGAACCCTGCAGAGCTTTCGGCCTTGACCCTGATCTGCTTGGCGTCCGTGGCCAGGAAGTCGATGGTGGCCGTGTTGCCCTCGATCTTCGCGCCGTCGGCCTCCACGACCTTCCCCGGGAAGGTCACCTTCAGGACCGCCTCGTCGAAGATGGCCTTGGCGATCTGGGCCCCCTGCGGGTCATTGGAATCGTTCGAGAGGTTCCCCATTGTGAGGACGTAGAAGTCCCCTTCCTTGGCCAGGGTCATCTTGTTGGCGGAGTCCTTTTCGGCCTCGGCGATCTTGCTCGGGTCGATGTTGGCGGCACTGATCCGTTTGCCCTTGTACTTGGCGTCTTCGAATTCCTCGACCTTCGCGCCCTCCGGGACGGTCATGTCCGCCGAACCGTTGTTCGACTTCATGAACTCGTCGAAGGACTTGCCCTTCAGGACGTCCTTCTGGAGCGCATAGACCGCTTCATAGTCGACGCTCTTCTCGCTGTGGACCTTGATGTCCATGTTGAGCTTGAAACAACCCGTCAGCGCAAAGAGCACAGCCACCAGAACAGCGATGGCGCCGACGGCACGTCCTGGCCGCATGGTTCCCCCCGATCGTCCATCCACCAAGGGCTCCTGGTGTTTGCAGGATTAGCGTAGCTTTGCCGGCGGACGGGGCCAAGGGGGCGGGGCTAGCATGGCCGTATGACTCCCGGGCAGCGGCTTCGCCGGATCGCCAACGCACTGAACCTCTCCACTCCCCTGGGCCTCCTGCTAGCCCGGGCTGCGGGCGCCCGGTGCAGCCCCGGTCCCCGTGGACTCACCATCGCCGCGGGCTACCGCTGGGGCCTGCCGCATGCTCCCGCGTTCACCGTGGGAAATGTCGTGCTGTACCGGGCGGGGACCGCGAGCGCCGGGCAGGATCCCGTGCTGCTGGGCCATGAGGAGCGGCACTGCACGCAGTACGCCTGGTGCCTGGGACTGCCGTTCCTCGCCCTGTACTCCCTGTGCGCCGGATGGTCGGTGCTGCGCACCGGCAATCCCGGCACGGCCAACTTCTTCGAACGGCAGGCCGGGCTCGCTGCGGGCGGCTACCCTGACAGGCAACGGAACGGCCAAAGAAACCGGAGCGGCACGACGAATCGAGGCATGACATGACCCGCAGCATCACCGTCACGGGAGACGGCACCGCCGAAGCGGTCCCGGACCTGCTCACCCTGACCCTCGCCGTCGAGGTCCGCCAGGACACCGCCGCGCGCGCTTACGACGACGCCGCCGACGTCGCGCTCACCGTCACGGAAGCACTGCGCCGGCGGGGCGTAGCGGACGGAGACCTCCGCACCAGCGGGCTGAACCTGCGGCCGGACGTGGTCTGGGTGGAGAACCAGGGCCAGAAGGTCACCGGCTATCTGGCATCCACGGACCTGGTGGCCCGGGTGGGCCCGCCGCACCTGGCGCCAGCGGCGATTTCCGCCGCGATCTCGGCCGGCGGCAACAGCGTGCGGATCAACGGCATCGAGCAGGGGTTCAAGGACTCGTCCGCAGTAGCTGCCCTGGCGCAGGACGCCGCCTGGCACGACGCCGAGGTCAAGGCCCTGCGCTTCGCCAGCCTCGCCGGCTCCCGGCTGGGCCAGGTCCTTTCAATCGAACAGCGGCCGGAGCACGGTATGCCGGTTCCCGTTGCGCGCGATATGACCCGCACCTTCGCCGCCGAGGGGGTTGCCATCGAGCCGGGTACCGTCGCGGTGTCCGCGAGCATCGTGGTGACGTGGGAGTTGCTCGCGCCGGAAGAGTGAGCGTCAGTGGATGGCCCCCGCAGGGACTTTCACATCCAGCGTTGTCGCCAGGGCGGTCCGGACGACGACGGCGATCCCCTCGCCCATGTCGTGCAGGGGCATGCCGCCGGGGGTGCCCGGCTGCGACTCGCGCGGAACGTGGATGAATCCACCGCGTGTCCCGGGTGACTCGGCGGCAAGGTAGTCCATGAGCCCGTAGAACACATGGTTGCACACGTACGTTCCGGCGGTCTGCGAAACCTCGGCCCGCAGGCCCGCGATCTGCAGTGCACGCAACGCCGCCTTGACGGGAAGGGTGCTGAAATAGGCGGCAGGGCCTCCCGGAACCACTTCCTCGTCCACGGGACGGTTGCCCGCGTTGTCCGGGATCCGGGCGTCGTCGCAGTTGATGGCCACGCGTTCCAAGGACAGTCTTTCGCGTCCGCCGGCCAGGCCGGCGCTGATCACCAATACCGGCCGCAGGCGTGCGATCTCCCGGTGGAGCACCCGCACGGACTCCCCGAAGACGCACGGCAGTTCCACGGCCTCGGCATCCAGCCCCTCGCCGCGGAGGATGTCGCGGGCAATGCGCACCGCGCCCCAGGACGGGTTGGTGCGATCGCCGCCGAAAGGCTCGAAGCCGCTCAGGAGGATCATGTGCCACACGATAGCAAGCCACCGTGGGGTACGAGGCCTCAGGCCTTCCTTGACTTAATTTCGAACATATATTCGAATTGGTCCATGAGATGGGACGCACAGGCTCTTTCACCGATCCACGAACCGGAACTGCCTGGAACGGCCGGTGAAGACGCCGGCGGCAGCAGTGCCTCCAGGGCCGCCCCTGCTCCTGATGCCTTGCTTCCGCTGGCCGGGCTTGTGCGTTCCGTCTCGACTCCCGAATTCTCCGGGGTCACCTTCCATGAGGTCACGGCAAAATCAGTGCTCAACAAGGTGGCTGCCGGTTCCCGCATGCCTTTCGAATGGACCATCAACCCCTACAGGGGGTGCAGCCATGCATGCGTGTACTGCTTCGCCCGCAAGACCCACACCTACCTGGAGTTCGACGCCGGACGCGACTTTGATTCCCAGGTAGTGGTCAAGATCAACGCCGCGGAAGTCCTGCGCAAGGAACTCTCCAGGCCGTCCTGGGGCCGCCACCAAGTGGCCCTCGGCACCAACACCGATCCGTACCAGCGCGCCGAAGGCCGGTATCAGCTCATGCCGGGAATCATCCGGGCACTGGCGGATTCCGGCACACCGTTTTCGATCCTCACCAAGGGAACCCTGCTCTCGAGGGACATCCCGCTGCTCAAGCACGCAGCCAGCCAGGTTCCCGTGGACCTCGGCATCTCTTTGGCCACCATGGACGAGGCCCTGGCCGCCGTCGTCGAGCCCGGTACTCCGGCGCCCCGGGCACGGCTGAAGCTCGTCGCCCGCCTGCGCGACGCCGGGCTGTCCTGCGGCGTCATGGCCATGCCGATCCTCCCCTGGCTGAGCGACAGCGACGACGCCCTTGAATCGCTCTTCGGTGCACTGTCGGCCGCGGGCGCCAGCGGCGTGACTGCCGGGGCGCTCTACCTGAAACCGGGAACCCGGGAGTGGTTCATGCAGTGGCTGGCTGCCCACCATCCGGAACTGACAGAAAGGTACCGCCAGCTCTACGCGAAAGGCGCATACCCTTCGAAGGAGTACCGCGAATGGCTGGCCGGCCGGGTCAGGTATTTCAAGGCCCGTCACGGATTCACCGCAAGCAGCGGGTTCAGTCACCGCCACGCCAGGAACCACGGGTCCGCGGCGGGCGGCGGGCAGACACATCCGGACGCGCTGCCGGTCCCCACGGAGCAGGCCACCTTGTTCTAGCTCAGGCCCTCGCGGCCACCCGTTCCAACAAGGCCCGCACAATCGGCAGGTCCGCCGGAATCCACGGCAGTTCCAGGGCTTCGCCGCGGTCCTCCAGGCCGACCCAGCGCAGTTCGTCATGATCCTCGAGGGGGCGGGGCTCGCCCTCGAGCACCTCCGCGAACCAGACCCGCATCACGGCGCGCTCATTCAGCGGCCACCCGGCGTCCCCGGGGGCCGGGATCTCCCGTCCCAGCCGGACGTCGACCCCGAGTTCTTCCCGGAGTTCCCGGTGCAGGGCGTCCTCGAAGCTTTCCCCGGCCTCGACTTTCCCGCCCGGGAATTCCCACATTCCGGCGAACTTCGGCGGTGCGCTGCGGCGCGCCACCAGAAGGAAACGGGGATTTTCAAGCGAGTCGACGACGGCGGCTCCGGAGACACTGATGAGTGAAGTCACCACTCAAGTGTAGGAGCCCTGCCCTCGTCCTCCCGCGGGAACAGACACGGGGCCGGCATGGTTGCAGGACATTAGACTTGAAAATCTGATTTATCGTGCGCGCGCCTATCCCGGTACGCGGAGCATCCGGCCAGCAGCCCAGAAACAGGACCATGACCCAAACCCAAGCGCCCGCCGCTGCTGCAAAGCGCGGCACCCGACACCTCACCCTGGCTATCTTTGCCCTCGCCATGGGCGGCTTTGCCATCGGCACCACCGAATTCGCAATGATGGGCCTCCTTAAGGAAATCGAGCACGGCCTGCGCATCAGCACCCCGGAAGCCGGCAACCTGATCTCCGCCTACGCGCTTGGGGTGGTGGTGGGCGCTCCGGTCTTCGCCGCGCTGGGCGCCCGGCTTCCGCGCAAGAACCTTGCCCTGGGCCTGATGCTCTTCCTGAGCGTGGCCAACCTGAGTTCATTCATCGCCCCGGATTACGGCAGCATGCTGCTCAGCCGCTTTGCCTCCGGCCTCCCGCACGGCGCTTTCTTCGGCGTGGCCGCCGTGATCGCGGCAAGCCTGGTGGCTCCCACTAAGCGGGGATGGGCGATCTCGATGGTGATGGCAGGCCTGACGGTGGCCAACGTCGTCGGGGTTCCCGCCGCCACCTGGCTGGGCCAGAACTTCGGCTGGCGGCTGCTCTTCGTGGTGGTCGGGGTCATCGGCGCCCTCTGCACCGCGTTGATCTGGAAGTTCGTCCCCTTCGAAGCGACCCATCCTGGCGCGAGCATCCGCCGCGAACTCGGCGCCCTGAAGCGCTCCCAGGTCTGGCTCGCCCTGCTGATCGGGATCATCGGCTTCGGCGGCTTCTTCGCCACCTACACCTACATCGCACACACCGTGACTTTCGTGGCCGGTATGCCCGAAGCCATGGTCCCGCTCGTGGTGGCCCTCTACGGACTGGGCATGGTTGTCGGCAACATCCTGGGTGGCCGCATCGCGGACAAATCCGTCATGGGAACCATCTACCGGGTGCTGCCGGCGATTGCTTTGGCCCTCGTTGTCTACGCGGTGGCCGCCCACTGGGCGTGGGCCGCACTGGTCATGGTCTTTGTTGTCGGCGGAACGGGGTCCCTGCTCGTTCCCGCACTGCAGACCCGACTGCTCGACGCCTCCCCCGACGCGCCGTCACTGGCCTCGTCGCTGAACCACTCGGCACTCAACGTCGCCAACGCCCTCGGCGCCTTCCTGGGCGGTGTGGTCATCGCCTGGGGCTGGGGCTACGCGGCGCCGGCCCTGGTGGGTGCCGTGCTGGCTTTGCTGGGGCTTGGGGTCGCGGTCCTGAGCGGCCTCCTGGAACGCAGGCGGCCGCTGACCGCCTGACCCCGAGGCGGCACCGACACAGGATCCCGGAAAACAGCAACGCCGGCCGTGCATCATGCACGGCCGGCGTTCTTGCTTGGGTCCGGACTGACCAGGTCCCGAATGCTCAAGTCCGGAAACGCGCCTGTCTTCAGGCGTTCACCCAGGCGATGTCCGGCTCAAGGTAGATGACCCGCGCAATCGGCACGGCCGCACGGATCCGGCTCTCGGCGTCGTCGATCGCACGCGCAATGCCCTCGCCCGTATCGGCGGCACCCACGCTGATCTTCGCCGCAACAAGCAGTTCTTCGGGGCCAAGGTGCATGGTCTTGAGGTGGATGAGGCGGGTGCCGTCGGATTCGATAGCTCCCATGATGCGGGCGACGTCTTCCTTGGTGGCCGATTCGCCCAGCAGCAGGGACTTGGTTTCAATTGCAAGGACGACGGCGATCGCCACCAACAGCAGGCCGATCATGCCGGTGCCTGCCGCGTCCCAGATGCCGTTGCCGGTCAGGAGCGTCAGCCCGACGCCGAAGAGCGCGAACACCAGGCCGAGAAGGGCACCAAAGTCCTCCAGCAGGATCACCGGCAGTTCGGGCTGCTTGGCGTTCCGGATGAAGTTCGTCCAGCTCTGCTTGCCGCGGATGTGGTTCGACTCGACGATCGCCGTGCGGAAGGAGAAGCCTTCTGCGACGATCGCGCCGATCAGGACGGCGAGCGGGACCCACCAGAAATCGCCTTCGATGGCGTGCGGGTGCTGGAACTTCTCCCATGCTTCATACAGGGCGAACAGGCCGCCGACGCTGAATAGCACGATCGAGACGATGAAGGCGTAGATATACCGCTCCCGGCCATAGCCGAAAGGGTGTTCCGGGCTCGCCGCGCGTTTTGCCCGCTTGCCGCCGATCAGCAGCAGGAGCTGGTTACCGGAGTCGGCAACCGAGTGGATCGCCTCCGCCAGCATGGACGATGACATCGTCAGGACGAATGCGACGAACTTCAACAAGGCGATGGTCAGGTTGGCGGCCAATGCCGCCACGATCGCCTTGGTACCGCCATTTGCAGCCACGAAAGCTTCTCCTCTTCACAGGATCGGGGGAATTGCGGGGAACAGCCGGGACCCGCGGCCCCCTTCCCTGCAAGCAATACCGTACCGGCAGGAAGCTCCAACGCGCACAAAACGAAAGACCAAGCCTGCCTGGTGCTTAACGGCTCCCGGTTCAGCTGCCCTGCTGTGAGCGTGCGCTGGCGTAGAGGCAGACCGTGGCCGCGGTGCCGAGGTTGAGGCTTTCAGCTGAACCGTAGACGGGGACGGCCACCCGGTGCTCGGCCAGGGCAAGCTCGGCGTCGGAGAGGCCCTGCGCCTCATTGCCGAAGAGCCAGGCCGTGGGGTTTTCGAGGGCGTAGTCGGACACGACGTCCGTGGCGCCCAGCCTGCGCGCGGCGTTCTCGTCCTGCAGTTTGTCCAGGTTCACGGTGCCGTAGCCGTCCGCGGCCAGCACGCCGATTCCCCGGGCCTTGCAGGCGGCGACCAGTTCATCGACGTCCGCGCCGAGGACCACCGGGAGGTGGAACAGTGAACCGGCCGTGGAGCGCACGGCCTTGGGGTTGTAGATATCGACGCTCGACGCCGTCAGGACCACCGCGTCGGCACCTGCGGCATCGGCCGCCCGCAGCACGGTCCCCGCGTTTCCGGGGTCCCGCACCTGGCACATGACCGCCACAAGCCGCGGACCGGCGTCGAGCACTGACTCCAGACTGACGTCGACGAAGCTGCAGACCGCCAGGATCCCCTGGGGGTTCACTGTGTCGGCCATGGCCGCGAGGACCTCGTCCGTGGCGAGGCGCAGGTTCGTGCCCTGCGCCAGCTCGGCGAGTTCGGGGAGCCGCTCCAGGCAGGCCTGGCTCGCGTACACTTCATGGACGACGCCGGGTTCGCCCGCCCGGGTGCGTTCCCGGTGCAGCGCCAGGGCTTCACGCACGGCCTGCGGCCCTTCCGCCAGGAAGCGGCCGCGCTTTAAACGGGCCGGGCGCCCTGCAAGCTTTGCGACATCCCTGACCCGATCGGCTCGGGGGTTGGACATCGGAAAATCTTGCGGGCGCCCGGTTTCGTTCATATAAAGAACTTTAGTGGCTGTTGCGACTAGTTCTTGATCTGCTGGCGGGCTTCGCCGCCGGCCGGCTCGAAGCCGGCAGCCTTTGCAGCCTCAACGGTGGAGAACCAGTATTCGGCGGCGGTGGCGTCGTACCAGGTGGAACCCGGAACGTGGTACTTCTTGGACTCGGCGTTGCCCTTGATTTCGTAGCCTTCCGGAGCGTCTTCGCCCTCAACGGCGGCGACGGCACCTTCGATGGCCGGCTTTGCAGCAGCCTTCGGAGCGGCGGCAGCCTTGGGAGCAGCAGCCTTCGGGGCAGCCTCGGCCTTGGCGGCCGGAGCAGAGGTGTCGGCGGGCAGGGCAGCCTTGGCCACGTTCACCAGAGCGGTGAAGGCGTTGGCGTCGGAGACAGCCAGCTCGGCCAGCATGCGGCGGTCAACCTCAACCTCAGCAGCCTTCAGGCCCTGGATGAGGCGGTTGTAGGTCAGGCCGTTGGCGCGGGATGCAGCGTTGATGCGCTGGATCCAGAGGCGACGGAAGTCACCCTTGCGCTTGCGGCGGTCGCCGTAGCTGTACACAAACGAGTGCAGCAGCTGTTCCTTGGCCTTGCGGTACAGGCGGGACCGCTGACCGCGGTAGCCCTTTGCCCGTTCAAGGATGACCCGACGCTTCTTATGGGCGTTTACTGCCCGCTTCACACGTGCCACGTGCGTACTCCTTCAGAATTCTTGTCCCGTCGGCCGCTGTATTCCCGGCGGCCGGGGAAGGCTTTGGTGTAATCAGTGCTGCCGGGTGGCAGCAACTGGAAAACGTGGAACTTAGACGCCGAGCATCTTCTTGATGACCTTGGCATCGCCCTTGAAGACGATCTTGTCGCCGGCGAGGCGACGGGTCAGGACGGAGGACTTGTGCTCCAGGTAGTGGCGGCGGTTGGCCTGCTGACGCTTCAGCTTGCCGGTGCCGGTCAGCTTGAAGCGCTTCTTGGCACCGCTGTGGGTCTTCATCTTCGGCATGGGAACCGATCTCCTTACGTGTCCGCAGACGGGTCTGCAGTTCTTTCGTGCAGCCGGCCCCGTGGGGCCGGCGTGCTGTTTGCTTGCCGGGCGGAAGCGTTGCTTCCTGCGGCGTGACTAGTTGGTCTTGCGCGCTGCCGGCTTGGCCGGCTTCGGTGCCGCCGGGCGGGCGACGGGCTTCGGAGCCGCAGGCTTTGCCATGGGCTTCGGAACCGCGGCAGCTGCCGGCTTCGGGGCGGCGGCGGGCTTCGGTGCTTCCTCAGCCGGAGCCGCTTCCTCAACCGGTGCTGCTTCCGCGGCGGCCGGCGTTTCCTCGACGGGAACGTCCGCCACAGGAGCTTCCGCAGCCGAAGCCTCCTCGACAGGGGCTTCCTCTGCGGGAGCTTCCGCAACCGGAGCCTCCTCGACAGGGGCTTCCTCTGCGGGAGCTTCCGCAACCGGAGCCTCCTCGACAGGAGCTTCCTCGACCGGAGCTTCCTCGACAGGGGCTTCCGCAACCGGAGCCTGCTCGACGACGGTTTCCTCCACCGGGGTCTCGGCGGCCTGTCCCTCAGACTGGTTCAGGAGCCCTGCCGGAAGCAGGTCACCCAGGGTCTGGGTCAGCGGAGCGTCGTTGCCCGAAGTGTCGATCCGCGCTGCAGCCTTGGCCTCGTTCTGGGCCTTGGCCTCGGCACGCTGGGCAGCGCGGCGGGCTTCGGCCTTGGCCTCGGCCTTGTTCTTCAGCGGACCGATCACCATGACCATGTTGCGGCCGTCGATCCGGGGGCTGGATTCAACCACACCGACTTCGGCGACGTCTTCCGCGAAGCGCTGCAGCAAGCGGATGCCCATTTCGGGGCGCTGCTGCTCACGGCCGCGGAACTGGATCATGGCCTTCACCTTGTCACCGGCACCCAGGAAGCGGAGAGCGTGGCCGCGCTTCGTTTCGTAGTCGTGGGTGTCGATCTTCAGGCGGAAGCGGATTTCCTTCAGAACCGTGTTGGTCTGGTTCTTGCGGGCCTCACGGGCCTTGACGGCGGCTTCGTACTTGTACTTGCCGAAGTCCATCAGCTTGCACACCGGAGGCTTGGCCTGCGGTGCAACTTCAACGAGATCCAGATCAGATTCGGCAGCCAGGCGCAGGGCATCCTCGATACGGACAATTCCTACCTGTTCGCCGGCAGGGCCGACCAGCCGCACCTCGGGGACGCGGATACGCTCATTGATTCTTGGCTCGCTAATGTCAAAGCTCCTGTGGTTGTGGTGAGTATTCCACCGGCAAAAAGAGAAGGCCCCCAATTGCTGGTGCAATCGAAGGCCTCGAAAGATCGGGACCTGCCGGCAGGGCAGGCACGCACTGAACGGGAACAGTCCCGGACAATGTCCGACCAGATACCCGGCAACTTAACATCCCGTGAGGGAAACGGCTGACGCGGGTGGGAGAGAACTCCGCTTGCAAACTGAAAGTCAAGTCTACAGAAACAGCCCGCCAACTGCACATCGGGGGGCAGCTGCCGGACTTCACTGGTCAAACGCTATGGTCCACATAGTGGTTCCACGGCAAAATGGCGACTCCCAGTCGGTCTGTGACAAGCTTACCAGCATGAGCACTTCAGACAGCAATTCACCCGATCGGACCGAGGAAGGCGACGACGCCGGACTGGCCCAGCAAATCCGCGATATTTCGGAGGTGCCGGCCGTGGAGGTCATCACCACCGGAGCGGTGCACCTGATGAGCGCAGCCGCCGTCAAGGTGGGCCTGGCCGACGGCCCCAACGCCGAGGAGCTCAAGGACCTGGATGAAGCCCGCAAGCTCATCACCGCCCTGGCCGGCCTCGTAACGGCGGCAGCCCCGGAAATCGGTTCGCAGCACGCCGGCCCCTTGCGTGACGGCTTGCGTTCGCTGCAGCTGGCGTTCCGCGAGGCGTCCCTGATTCCGGACGAGCCGGGCAAGGGCCCGGGCGAAAAGTTCACCGGGCCCGTCAACTAGGCCGGAAGCCAAAGCAAGCACAACGACGACGGCGGCCGTCCCCGGTGGGGCGGCCGCCGTCGTCGTCTGCTTTGAAAACCTGCTGACGGACAATCCGGTTACTTCACCAGGGCCGCCCGGCGGATCTTCATCAGCACGAGGCCCGCAAGGCAGAGCGCGACGCCGGCAACGCCCACCGAAACGAAGCCCGCCCAGGAGCCGACGCCGTCAATGAAGACGCCCGCCAGCGGGGCACCGAGCGCGACGCCCGCGGTCAGCGCGGAGCCGTACCAGCCCATGGCCTCTCCCCTGCGTTCCTCGCCGACGAGCTCGGCAACCTTCTCCGACGCGGCAGACAGCACCGGGGCGCACAGCAGGCCCGGCAGCAGCGAAAGGAAGGCCAGGGTCCAGGTGTCCTTGGCAAGGCCCATCGGAATGGTCAGGGCGGCCATGCCGAGCAGGAGCAGCAGCGGCGAAACGGGCCGGTGCATCGCACCGTAGACCACACCGCCGACCACCGAGGCCGCGCACCAGAAGAAGAAGACGATGCCGAGCTCGGTCTGGTGCCCGGAGCGTTCCAGGATCGCCACGATTCCGACGTCGGTGCCGCTGAGCACCATGCCGGAACCTGCCGCGACGACGAACACCGCCGCCACCGAAACGGTGAGCCATGCGAAGTTCCGCACCACGTGCCCGCGGAGCCTGGCCAGCCTGGACCCGGCCGGCGCCAGTTCGGAGGCGGCTTCCTGGACGTGCGCCGCCGAGGCAACGATCGCGGCACCGGCGGCGGCGAGATCGTCCGCGGCGCGCGCGGCGCTTTCCTCCGCCGTACAGCTGTCCTCGGTGCGGGTGGGCGGGTTGAACCAGACCAGGAAAAGACCGGCCACCGACGCCGATACACCGACCGCGGTCAGGGCGACGGCGGAGTAGCCGCTCGTCGCCGCGATGGCGCCGACCGCGGGCCCGATCATGAACACCAGTTCGGTGAAGATGGAATCGAGGGCGAAAGCCGAGCGCCGCTGGTCACCCTCGACCAGCACGCCCAGGGACTGCCGGATGACGCTGAAGATGGGAAGGCTGAACAGGCCGCCCACGAAAACCAGGGGCAGCACCCACTGGTAGCTGACGTGGGGAACGACCGCCCAGATGAGCGCCTCGGAGATGATCGAAGGGATGAGGGCCTTGCGGAGGCCGGCCCGGTCCACGCGGCGGCCCCGCCAGGGCGCCCCGATGGCGATGCCGATGGTCATCAGCGCCGCGGCGGCACCGGCCGCCGCATACCCCTGGTTCAGGGTCAGCACGATGTGCAGCGTCAGGAGCACGCCGGCCGCCGAGTGCGGAATGCGTGCGATCAGGCCGATGATCAGCAGTTGCCTGACCGAAGGGACGGACAGCGTCTCCTTGTAGAGAGCGAAATTCACGAGCTACAACCTCTTTGTTCCCCGGTGGCTGCCCGGAAACCGGTGCAACCGTTACTTAGGCGCAGACTCCTGCGCCGCGCGCTGCAGCTTGACCTCGAGCGAGTCGACGTTCTCGGCAAAGGCGTCAAGCTGCGCCCACGCTTCGTTCAGGCGTCCCAGCAGCGCCTGCAGGGCGGCGGCGTCGAGGCCGTCGTCGAGGAAGAGCACCACCTGCAGTTCGGGGCCGGCACCGCCGCCGGCCACGGTCTGCCCTGTGGCCGTACGGGACGCCGTTCCGGCGCCCTGGCGGGTTTCCAGGCGTCGGACCGCCGGGAACTCCCGTGCCGTGGAAGCGAGAGCAGACTCCAGTTGATCATCCAGGTACGACGGCGTCCAGTCCCGCTGCTGTGCCAATGCCCACACTGCGGGCCTGCGGACCACGAACGTGACCTCGGAGCCCGGGTCCAGGACCAGCAGCTGGGCCCCTTCGGACACAGCGGAGAGAGCCGCACGGGCTGCGTAGACGGCAACGGGCCGGGCTTCCGGATGCCAGGATTCCAGCGCGGCCGCCGAGGTGAACACCGGCATCGCCGTCCGGCCGTCGGGCGCTTTCAGGGTGACCAGGGCCATGTCGGCCTGCTTGTCGGCCTGCAGGGTGTCACCGTGCGCAGCGGCGACTCCGTCGGCTTCCTCGGCCAGGGTTGCCATGACGGGCACGAAGACCCGTGCTGTGGCGAGCGCCTTGACGACGCCGGCTTCGCCGCCGCGCCCCTCAAGGAGCGCTTCGACTGCGGCGAGGTAGCCGGCGTCGGCGCTGCCGTCGTCGTCCTCGAAGTTGTGGATCTTCGCGGCGTCCCCGCTCAGGTCCCGGCCCGCCCACGGCGTGCCCGCCGAGTCGGTAGCTCCCCCGGCACCGGCCAGCGCCGCGGCAATGTGGCCCGGCAGTTCCCGCCTGGGTTTGGCATCCGCCGCCGTGCCCGGCCCTGCTGCCGGTTCCTGCTGCCCGTGCATCAGCGGCGGCCGGCTACGTCCAGGGCTTCGGGAAGCGTGAAGGCTCCCGCGTACAGGGCCTTGCCCACGATCGCGCCCTCGACCCCGAACGGCACCAGGTCGCGGAGAACGCGGAGGTCTTCAAGGCTGGAGATACCGCCGGAGGCCACAACGGGCTTGCCGGTCTTCTCGACCATCTGCTTGAGCAGTTCGACGTTGGGGCCCTGGAGCGTGCCGTCCTTGGTCACGTCGGTCACGACGTAGCGCGCGCAGCCGGCGTCCTCGAGGCGGGCCAGCACCTCCCAGAGGTCCCCGCCTTCCTTCGTCCAGCCGCGGCCGGCCAGGGTGGTGCCGCGGACGTCGAGGCCGACGGCGATCTTGTCGCCGAAGCGTTCGATGGCGCGCCGGGTCCACTCCGGGTTTTCGAGGGCGGCGGTGCCGAGGTTGACGCGGGCGACGCCGAGCCCGAGGGCACGCTCAAGGGACTCGTCGTCGCGCAGGCCGCCGGAGAGTTCGACCTTCACGTCCAGCTGCGAGACGACTTCGCTGATGAGGTCCGCGTTGTTCCCGCGGCCGAAGGCGGCGTCGAGATCCACCATGTGCACCCATTCGGCGCCGTCGTTCTGCCAGTTGAGGGCGGCTTCGAGCGGGGTGCCGTAGCTGGTTTCCGAGCCGGCCTCGCCCTGCAGGAGGCGGACGGCCTGGCCGTCCACGATGTCGACGGCGGGCAGCAGTTCCAGGACGGGAAGTTCAGGGGCGGTAGCCATGGGGATCCTCGGTGTTGGGGACGGAAGCGGGCGTCAGTTGCCCGGCAGGGTGAAGAGGTAGGCGGCCAGCAGCGCCATGGCAGCCAGCACGTAGAAGGAGATGGAGACCCAGCGGGGGCGCTTCTGCTGGTGGAAGGAGATTCCGCCGCCGATCAGCAGCCCGGCCGCGCCCATCAGGATGATCGACCACATATCAGGCAGTGGCTTCCGGCGCGCCGGCGGCTTCCGGGGTCTCGGCGGCCTTGGGGCGCAGGCCCTCGACCCAGTTGCGCAGCAGCCGCGCTCCGGCGTCGCCGGACTTCTCCGGGTGGAACTGGGTGGCGCACAGCGGCCCGTTCTCCACGGCCGCAATGAAGGGCGCGCCGTGCTCGGACCAGGTGACCATAGGAGGGGCCATCCGCGGCTGCGCGACGTCGAACTCCCACTTCTGCACCCCATAGGAGTGCACGAAGTAGAAGCGTTCGTCCTCGACGCCGGCAAACAGCTTGGAGCCTTCCGGCACCTTCACGGTGTTCCAGCCCATGTGCGGCACCACCGGGGCAGGTAGCAATTCCACCTTCCCCGGCCACTCCCCCATGCCCTCGGCTTCGGTGCCGTGCTCCACGCCGGCTTCGAAGAGAACCTGCAGGCCAACGCAGATGCCGAGCACCGGACGGCCGCCGGCTACCCTGCGGCCGATCATCCTGATGGCGTCGACCGCTTTCAGCTCACGCATCACGGTTTCGAAGGCACCCACGCCGGGCACCAGGAGGCCGTCCGCGTTCAGGACGTCCTCGGGCTTGGCGCTAAGGGTCACCTCGGCGCCGGCACGCTCCAAGGCACGCACGGCGGAGCGCACGTTCCCGGAACCGTAGTCCAGGACCGTAACGGTGGGTTTGCCCTCAGGCGAAACGACACGGCTGCCGGCATCGGGGTCGACGATGGCGCCGTTCTTGAGGATCTGCTTGCTCACAGGGCTCCCTTGGTGGACGGGATGCCCTCCACGCGGGGATCGGATTCCACGGCGGCACGGAGGGCGCGGGCAAAGGCCTTGAACTGGGCTTCGACGATGTGGTGCGGATCGCGGCCGGCCAGCACGTTCATGTGCAGGCAGATGCCGGCGTGCAGGGTGATGGCTTCGAACACGTGCCGGGTCAGCGAACCAGTGAAGTGCCCGCCGATCAAGTGGTATTCCTGGCCTGCAGGCTCACCGCTGTGCACCAGGTAGGGGCGCCCGGAGACGTCCACGACGGCGTGTGCCAGGGCTTCGTCGAGGGGCACGGTGGCTTCGCCGAATCGGCGGATTCCTGCCTTGTTGCCGAGGGCGGTACGCAGGACCTCGCCGAAGGTGATGGCGACGTCTTCCACGGTGTGGTGGGCGTCGATGTGGGTGTCACCG
This sequence comes from Arthrobacter sp. TE26545, assembly GCF_056279005.1. The sequence goes on along the minus strand of NZ_JBWBQM010000001.1, from coordinate 1,370,186 downwards.
GTGGCCTTGACGGTCATGTCAATGAGCGAATGCTTGCAGAGCGCGGTCAGCATGTGGTCGTAGAACGGCACGGAAGTGCTGATGTCCGATACGCCGGTGCCGTCGAGGTTGATTTCGACGAAGACCGAGGACTCGCTGGTGGCGCGTTCCATGCGTGCGGTCCGGGCGGCTGCCGTAGTGGCGCCGTTTTCGCTCATTGAATTGTCCTTCGAGGAGAGGTGGGAATCAGCTTCAAGTCTAGGCCCGCGCGGGGGTTCGGCCGTCAAGCAGGGCTTCGAGGGCTTCAAGGAACGCCGTGGTTTCGGCTTCGGTGCCTGCAGTCACGCGCAGGTGTCCGGGGATGCCGACGTCGCGGATCAGCACACCGGCGTCGAGCAGGCCCTGCCACACCGTGTGCGGGTTCTCGAGGCCGCCGAAGAACACGTAGTTTGAGTCGGAAGCCGCCGGCTTCAGGCCCAGGCGGGTCAGTCCGTCCACGATCCGGTCACGTTGGACCTTGATGTCTTCGACGTCGGCCATGAGGGCTTCGCGGTGCCGGAGGGCTGCGAGGGCAGTGGCCTGGGTGACAGCCGAGAGGTGGTACGGCAGGCGCACCAGCCGGATGGCGTCGGTGACCTCCGGGGCGGCCGCCAGGTAGCCGACGCGGGCACCGGCAAGGGCGAAGGCCTTGCTCATGGTGCGCGAGACAATCAGGCGTTCCCGGCCGGGCAGCAGGGTCAGTGCGCTGGGCGTGTCGTCGTGGGCGAACTCGTGGTACGCCTCGTCGACGATGACGATCGCCTGGCTTGCCTCCCCGGCTTCGTAGACGGCTTCGACGACGTCGAGGCCCAGGCCCGTGCCGGTCGGGTTGTTCGGGGAGCACAGGAAAACGATGTTCGGCTGCAGTTCCCGGACCTGGGCAGCGGCCGATGCGGCGTCCAGTCCGTAATCATCGGCACGGACGCCGGTGATGTAGGCCGTGTCGGTTCCGCTGGCTAGCAGCGGGTACATCGAGTACGTGGGAGGGAAGCCCAGGGCGGTGCGCCCGGGCCCGCCGAAGGCCTGGAGGATCTGCTGGAGGACCTCGTTGGAGCCGTTGGCCGCCCAAATGTTTTCGGGGCTGAGACCATGTCCGAGGTACTCGGCCAGAGCTTCGCGAAGCTCGGTGAATTCACGGTCCGGGTAGCGGTTCAGGCCCATGGCTGCCTTTGCCACCGCTTCGGTGATCGCGGCCTGGACATCCGAGGGAACACCATGGGTGTTTTCGTTGACGTTGAGCAGGATCGGAACATCCAGCTGCGGCGCGCCATACGGGCTCAGTCCGCGGAGGTTGTCCCGGAGGGGAAGTCGGTCAAGTCGCTCTAGCTGCTCACTCACCATGACAGTTTAAGGCGCAAGCACTGGTGCCCTGAAACTGTGACAGCCGCGGCCCGTCCCGGTGTTGCGGAGGGAATCAGGCGGCCGGGCTCAGGCGGCAGGTACGAACAGCTGCTGGCCGGGGACGATCCGGCCGCCTTCCAGGTTGTTCAGCTGGATGATCTCCACAATGACATCGCGCGGATCGCGTTCCGGCGCGGCGGCACCTGCGATGCCCCACAGGGACTGGCCGGCTTGCACCGTGACGGTGACCGTGGGGGTGGTGCGCAGCACGGTTCCCTCGTCGGCAGCCTTGGCCGGCGAATTCAGGAATCCCACCAGGGTCAGCAGGGCGGCAAGCAGGAGCATTGCCGGGATGCCGAAGAAGACAATGCGGCCACGACGGGTCAGGCGGAGGCGGCCGGGGACAGCCTGGGGAAATTCTCGGGTGATGGTGATGCCGGACATGAGCTGAGCCCTCCTGATGAAAAGCCTGCACCCGGACCCGCCCGGCACATGGCTGCCAATTCTCTCTTCCATCAGCGCCCAGCTCCCCGGCATTCGAATCCGATGTTCGAATCGAAGGGCGGCCGAACTGCTGACTTAGAACACATATTCGAACCTTGCTACGACATTTTTAGCACTTATCAACGAATGGTGTCGAGACTCGCTAGAACAAATGTTTGATAAAGCCCTGCGCCTGCCCTACGTTTGAGGGAAAGGAACAGGCACAGAAAAAGTGCATCAGGAGGGTCCGACATTTTAAGGACCCGCTCCCTGGCCAACGGCCCGGGCGGAACGGAAGGACGCGGCACATGGCAGCACGAGCCAACGGCAACGGGGTCTCCCCGCGGAGCCAGCAGCTGCCTAAAGCAGCCAAGGGCCTGACTGTCCGCCAGAAGAAGATCCTGGAAACGATCCAACGTTCCGTGAACGACAACGGCTACCCGCCCTCCATGCGCGAGATCGGGGACACGGTGGGTCTTGCCAGCCTCTCCAGCGTCACGCACCAGCTTTCCCAGCTCGAAAAGCTCGGCTACCTGCGCCGTGATCCGAAGCGCCCGCGCGCCATGGAGGTCCTCATGCCCCTGACCCTCGACGGCGGGGCGCAGATTCCGGGAGTCGAGGCGCCTGCCTCGCTGCGCAGCACCGGCGGGCTTGCCGTCACGGAACTGGCCAGCGCCAGCGACACTGCAATGGTCCCTCTCGTGGGCCGGATCGCCGCCGGTGGACCGATCCTGGCGGACCAAACCGTGGAGGACGTTCTTCCCCTCCCCCGCCAGCTTGTGGGCCACGGCGAGCTGTTCATGCTCAAGGTCGCCGGTGATTCCATGATCGACGCCGCGATCTGCGACGGTGACTGGGTGGTGGTGCGGCGCCAGAACGACGCCGTCAACGGTGACATCGTTGCGGCCCTGCTCGACGACGAAGCCACGGTCAAGACATTCCGGCAGCGGGACGGCCATACCTGGCTGCTCCCCCAGAACACCCAGTACGAGCCGATCCTCGGCGACCACGCAACGATCATGGGCAAGGTCGTCTCTGTGCTGCGCTCCCTCTAAGGGTTGCGTTCGCTCTAAGGGCTGCACTCGCGCTCTAGCAGGCGGGCCCGGGGTCTCTTAGCCGGCGCTCAGCCGTTCAAGCGCCCCGCTGACCACGGAGCTGTCCGTCGTTGCCCAGAAGGGCGGCAGCGCAGCGCGCAGGAATCCGCCATAGCGTTCGGTCGAGAGCCTGGAGTCCAGGACGGCCACCACTCCCTTGTCTCCCGTCGTGCGGATCAGGCGCCCGGCGCCCTGGGCAAGGCGGATTGCAGCATGGGTCGCCGAAACCGCCATGAAGCCATTCCCGCCGGACTGCGCCACGGCGCGCGAGCGGGCGGTCATCAGGGGGTCATCCGGCCGAGGGAACGGAATCCTGTCGATCACCACAAGCCGGCAGGAACCGCCGGGAACGTCCACGCCCTGCCAGAGCGACATCGTGCCGAAGAGGCAGGTGTCCTTTTCGTCAGCGAACTGCTTCACGAGGGCGGCCATGGTTGACTCGCCTTGGCACAGGATGGACAGGTCCAGCCTGGAGCGCATCTGTTCGGCCGCTTCCTCTGCCGCGCGGCGGGAGGAGAACAGGCAGAGTGCCCCGCCTTTGGAAGCGCGGAGCAGGCGTTCCAGCTCGTCGAAGGCCTCGGGTGAGGTTCCGCGCCCTGGTTTGGGCAGGTGCGCCGCTACGTACAGCATCCCCTGTTTCGGATAGTCGAAGGGCGAGCCGACGTCCACCCCGGTCCAGCTTGGGGCACCCTCCCCCATCAGGCCGAGGCCGCCTGCCGCCGGTTCGAACGCCGCGCCGATGGCGAGGGTGGCGGAGGTCAGCACCACGGTGTGGTCCGCAAACAGGCCTTCGCGCAGGCGTCCGGCGACGCTCAGTGGGGCAATGTTGATCAGGGCCGGCGCACCTTCGTCCGGCGCCGAATAGCCTTGCTGCGGGTCAAAGCTGCTGGCGCGGGACAACCACACCACCTCGCGGTTTTCGCGGGCGGCGAGCAGCCGTTCGCACAGTTCCAGGATCAGCAGGAGGCGTGAACGCGCAAGCTGCCGGCCGCCGTCGACCGCGTTGGAGGAATCGCCCTTCGAGTCCGAAAGCGCGGCGCGGCAGGCTTCGCGGAGCTGGTCGATGCAGTCGAGCTGTTCGTCGTTGAGTCCGTTCGGCAACAGCCCGGAGGGCGCGTCGGCCAGGGCCAGCTCCAGCCGGTCCGCCGCCGAGTTGAGCGCGTCGACCGTGATGGCCGTGTGCTTGCGCGCGCTGGACGCCGCGGCGTGGATCATCGTCACCGAAAGCTGACCTGAGACGGCGCCGGTGACGCGGTCCTGGAGTTCGTGGGCTTCGTCCACGACCACGACATCGTATTCCGGCAGCACGGCCAGCCCTTCGAAGGCGCTGACGGCCAGCATCGCGTGGTTGGTGACCACGACGTCGGCCTCGGCAGCCCGTTGCCGGGCCAGCTCACTGAAGCACTCCTCGGCCAGCGGGCACTTCTGCGCGCCGAGGCATTCCATCGAGGTCACCGAGACCTGCCGCCATGCGCGGTCCGTCACGCCTGGCATGAGCTCGTCGCGGTCGCCCGTGGAGGTGGTTTCCGCCCACTCACGCAGGCGCAGCACTTCCTTGCCCAGCTGCGATGCGGTCCCGCCGATCGCGGCCGCCACGTGCGGGACGCTGGTGTCTTCCCCGAGGGAGAACAGCTGGCCCTCGGCCGGCTCCTCGCTGGGGAATCCGCCTTCGAGCTTGTGGCGGCACAGGTAGTTGGCCCGTCCCTTGACCAAGGCAACGATGACCGGCCGCTCCAGCAGGGGGTTGAGGGTTTCCAGGAGCCTCGGAAGGTCGCGCGCCACGATCTGGCTCTGCAGCGCAAGCGTCGCCGTGGACACCAGTGTGGGCTTGTTGCTGTCCATCGCGTGCGCGATCAGCGGAACCAGGTATGCGAGGGACTTTCCGGTTCCGGTGCCGGCCTGGACAAGGAGGTGCTCATTGTTCTCGATGGCGCGGGCGACATGGAGGGCCATGGTGTGCTGCCCGGTGCGGTTCTGCCCGCCCATCCCTGCGACGGCCTTGTCCAGGAGGTCCAGGGCGGTGCGTTCCGCCCTGGACCTTCCGGTGACCGGATTTTCCTGTTCAGCCATTGATGGCGAACTCGCCGAGTTCTGCTGCCAGGTTTTCGTGCACCATGGCAACCACCCGGGTGCCGCCTTCCTCATGCTCGAGGCTGAGGATCTCGGCGTCGGAATTGTGCAGCTTGTTGATCAATTCGCCGCGGTTGTACGGAATCAGCGCCTCAAGCCGGACGCCGGGCCGCGGAATCGCCGCGCTGATCGCTTCCAGCAGTTCGGCGATGCCCTGGCCGGTGCGGGTGGAGACAACGGCGTGCCGCGGTTCCTTCTGCTTCAGGCGCTCGACGACGAAAGGATCGGCCGCATCGACCTTGTTCAGCACGATGATTTCCGGAATCTTCCGGGCATCGACCTCGGCCAGCACGGTCCGCACCGCGGCGATCTGCCCTTCGGGATCGGGATGGGAGACATCAACGACGTGAAGGATCAGGTCGGCGTCGGCCACTTCCTCCAGGGTGGAGCGGAAAGCCTCCACCAGCTGGGTCGGCAGGGAACGCACGAAACCGACGGTGTCGGCCAGGGTGTAGCCGATCCCGTCCGGGGTCTGCGCCCTGCGGACAGTCGGGTCGAGGGTGGCGAACAGGGCGTTTTCGACGAGGACACCGGCGTCGGTGAGGCGGTTGAGCAGTGAAGACTTTCCGGCGTTGGTGTAGCCCGCGATCGCCACCGAGGGAACGGCATTACGACGGCGGTTGGCCCGTTTGGTCTCCCGGGCCGGCTTCATGGCCGCGATCTCCCGCCGCAACTTGGCCATCCGAGTGCGGATGCGCCGGCGGTCGAGTTCGATCTTGGTTTCACCGGGACCGCGGGAACCCATGCCGGCTCCGGCGCCGCCCACCTGGCCACCGGCCTGGCGGGACATGGATTCACCCCAACCACGCAGGCGCGGCAACAGGTACTCGAGCTGGGCCAGCTCAACCTGGGCCTTGCCTTCACGGCTCTTCGCGTGCTGGGCGAAGATGTCCAGGATCAGGGTGGTGCGGTCCACCACCTTGACCTTGACGATGTCTTCCAGGCCGCGCCGCTGGGACGGTGCCAGCTCGGTGTCCACGACGACGGTGTCCGCCCCCGTTGACATCACAATGTCCCTGAGCTCCAACGCTTTGCCGGATCCGAGGTAGGTGCCGGGGTCCGGCTTGACCCGGCGCTGGACGATACCGTCCAGCACTTCCGAGCCGGCGGTCTCGGCCAGGGCCGCGAGTTCCCGGAGGGAGTTCTCGGCGTCGGCAAGGGTCCCCTCGGTCCAGAGGCCGGCGAGGACGACGCGCTCAAGGCGCAGCTGCCGGTATTCGACTTCGGTGACGTCCTCGAGTTCGGTGGACAGGCCTGCCGTGCGGCGCAGGGCGCGGCGTTCGGCCAGGTCTTCCTGCTCGCCGTCGTAAATGCTGTGTTCTTCGTCCAGGGTGGAAATCGCCTGGGCCTTGCCGAACACGCCGGGGGAATCTTCACGGTCCCGCGCCGGTGCCGGCACATCCTTGGAGAGAATCCGGTCGATGACAGCCTGGATTTGTTCAGGACTCATGTCCTGGGCGTCGGAATCGGCTCCGGTGTTCTGCTGCGTGGTCATGGTCTCCTTAGAGGTTCGGCATATCCAGAATAGTGCCGTTTGATGTCTGATGGTGCGCGCTTCGCGCTGGGCTGACGCCTTCGCAGGACCAGACAGGAATCCAGGACGCCGTGGTGCCGCGGCGTGCAGCCGGGACGGACGGCGGTGGATCGATCTGTTGAGCTTCCGGCAGCCGGTGTGGTCGTCCTCGAGGGGACACCGCAGCGGTTCGGTTACCGGGATCATGCCAAGGCGGAAAGGCGCTGCCACGGTTGGTTCCACACTGGAACGGCCCGGGCCGGCCTGCATCGCAGGGGCTGAATTACTCAAAGATCAAGAACATGCATACAACCCTATCAGGCGTTGTCAAGCACTTCCCGGGCCCGCGGTTTCCCTTGGCTGGCGCGGCCAACTACTCTGGCAAGCTATGGAGTCTGCTCACTATTTCAACGCGCCCGCCGGGCCCTTCCCCCGCAAGCCCCTCACGGTGGAACTGGCCGGCACCACCCGCAGCCTCCACAGCTCCCCCGGAATCTTCAGCCCCGACGGGATCGACAAGGGAACAGTGGTCCTGCTGGACGGAGTGCCTGCACCGTCCCCGCGAGGCAATCTGCTGGACATCGGCTGCGGCTGGGGTCCGATCGCGCTGACCATGGCATTGATGGCGCCGGAAGCGCGGGTCTACGCCGTCGACGTCAATGACCGGTGCATCACCCTCACGAACGAAAACGCTGCCGCGCTGGGGCTGGACAATGTCACCGCGAGCCTGCCCGACGACGTCGACCCTTCCGTGAGCTTCGACACCATCTGGTCGAACCCGCCGATCCGCATCGGCAAGGCCGAACTGCATAAGTTGCTGCTTAGGTGGCTGCCGCGGCTGGCTCCGGGCGGGGATGCCTGGCTGGTGGTCCAGAAGAACCTCGGATCGGATTCGCTGCAGCGCTGGCTGGCGGAGGAACTGGACGATACCTTCACCGTGACCCGGGAAAGCGCCGCCAAATCTTTCCGGATCCTGCGGGTCAGGAAAGCGAACCAGTAGCGACGATCACCGCGGGGCCGCTGAGTTCCACGTGTTCGCGCCCGCCGGCCCCGGGGAAGAAGCGTACTTCGACGACGCCGCCGGGGACGTTGACCTTCCAGTTGTCCGGTGCGCCGGCGCCGGCCCAGTGCCGGATCGCGACGGCGGCCGCGCACGCGCCGGTGCCGCAGGACTGGGTCTCGCCCACGCCCCGTTCGTGGACGCGCATGGTGATGGTCCCGATGCCGTCGTGGACGAGCGGTTCGGCCGGGACGACGAATTCGACGTTGGTGCCGTGCGGCGGAACGGGATCCACCTGGGGTGCCTTGTAAAGTTCAGTGGCTTCCAGCTCCGACAGTTCGGCCAAGGCCACCACCGTGTGCGGGTTGCCCATGCTGACCGAGAGCGCCGGCCGGGCGACTTCGAGGCCGGCAGCGTGGACCAGGGAGTCCATGGCCTTGTCCCGGGCGTCCTCGGGGAAGATGAATTCCCACGGGCCCATGTCCACGGCATAGCCCTCGGCCGTGCGGGAGATCCGCTTGACCCCGCCCCGGGTGCCGATGGCCAGGGATTCGCCGGCGCCCAGCGTCACGAAGCCCTGGTCGATGAGGAAGTGCACGAAGACGCGGACACCGTTGCCGCACATCTCGGACAGGGAGCCGTCGCCGTTGCGGTAGTCCATGAACCATTCCGCCGCGGGCTCGTCCTCAAGGATGTCGCGGCCTTCGGGAAGGAAACGCGAAGGGACGGCACGGATGAGCCCGTCGCCGCCGATGCCGAGGTGGCGGTTGCACAGGGCCGCGACCTGTTCCGGGGAGATCCGGTGCTGGTCCTGCGGGTCGGCAATCAGGACGAAATCGTTGCCGGTGCCGTGGCCTTTGGAAAAAGGCAGTCCGTCAAGGCCAAGGGTGTTCGTGAGGCTTTCGTCCATGGATCAAGGCTACCTGCGGGCGGCCGTCCGCCTAAATCAACCGGCGTGCTGCCAGCGAGGTGTTGTCAGCACAGTTCCGCGGCCTTCGCGACGAGCCCTGGATCCTGCCAGTCGAGCCAGGTGATCCGGGGATCGGCGCGGAACCAGGTGAGTTGGCGGCGCGCGAACTGCCGGGTGGCCACGATGGTCTCCTCGGCCGCCGTCGCGATGTCCGAATCGCCGTCGAGCACCCGGAGGAACTGTGCGTAACCGAGCGCCCGTGCGGCGGTCTTGCCCCGCCGCAGGCCGACGGCGTCGAGCGCGCGGACCTCGTCCAGCAGTCCGGCATCGACCATGCGGTGCACCCGCAAGGCGAGGCGTTCGCGCAGGAGTTCGCGGTCGACGTCGAGCCCGATCTGCACGGCGGGCCTGACGTATTCGCGAACGGGCATGAAGGAACTGAAAGGCCGGCCGGTGAGCCGGTGCACCTCGAGGGCGCGGATGATGCGCCGGGCGTCGCCGAGCCGTTCGGCCGAGACGGGATCGACGGCACGCAGGCGGTCGGCCAGCACGGACAGGCCGTGCGCCGCGGCTTCGTCTTCAAGGGCCTTGCGGAGGGCAGGATCGGTTCCCGGGAACTCAAGGACATCCAGGGCCGCCCGGACGTAGAGCCCGGAGCCGCCGACCAGGATGGCGCGTCTGCCCCGGGCGTGGATGTCGTCGATGATGGCCCGGCAGTCCTGCTGGAACGCCGAAACGCTCGCTTCCTCCGTGACGTCCATGGTGTCCAGGAGGTGGTGGGGCACGCCGTGGCGCTCGGCCAGGGTGATTTTCGCCGTTCCGATATCCATGCCGCGGTAGAACTGGAGGGCGTCGGCGTTGATGACCTCCCCGCCCAGCGCCAGCGCCAGCTGGACGCCGAGATCGGACTTTCCGGAGCCGGTGGGACCGACGACGGCGATCACCGGCGGGTTTGCTTCTTCCGGCATGTTTGGCCGCGGCATGCTCAACTTCGGCGCAGCGGCAACGACGGCATGCCGAGGGAGACTGCCGCCTTGCCGTCCTTGCCCGCAGCGCCGGGCGCGGGAACACCGCAGGAATCGGCCTGGGACCGATCCCAGGCGTCACCGGCGCGGGAGCGGCGCAGGCTGTAGTCGGCCGTGCCCGCGGGATCGGCGAGCAGGTGGAAGGCCGCGGCTTCGGTGATGGTGACAGTGACGAAGTCGCCCGGGCGGGGTGTTTCGGCGCCCTCGGGGACGGAGAAATGCACGAGGCGCTGGTCCGCGGCGCGGCCGGAAAGGCGGTGGGTCTCCCCTGCCTTGCGCCCTGCCTGGGCGGTCACCAGAAGCTCCACCTTGCGGCCGAGCTGCTTGGCGTTCTCCTCGGCGGCGATCCGGTCCTGCAGTGCGGTCAGCCGCTCGTAGCGTTCCTGGACGACGGCCTTGGGGAGCTGCTCGGGCAGCTCGGCGGCAGGGGTGCCGGGCCGCTTGGAGTACTGGAAGGTGAAGGCCGAGGAGAAACGGGACTTTTCGACGACGTCGAGCGTGGCTTGGAAGTCCTCTTCAGTTTCACCGGGGAAGCCGACGATGATGTCCGTGGTGATGGCGGCGTTCGGGATCCGTTCCCGGACCTTGTCCAGGATGCCCAGGAACTTGGAGGAACGGTACGAGCGGCGCATCTCCTTGAGGACCTTGTCGGAGCCGGACTGCAGGGGCATGTGCAGCTGGGGCATCACGTTGGGGGTTTCGGCCATGGCCTCGATGACGTCGTCGGTGAAGGCCGCCGGGTGCGGGCTGGTGAAGCGCACGCGTTCCAGGCCCTCGATCTCGCCACAGGCCCGCAGCAGCTTGGAGAACGCCAGCCGGTCGCCGAATTCCACACCGTAGGAGTTGACGTTCTGGCCGAGGAGCGTGACCTCGACGGCGCCATCGTCCACGAGGGCCTGGATCTCGGCAAGGATCTCCCCCGGCCGGCGGTCCTTCTCCTTGCCGCGCAGGGAAGGAACGATGCAGAAGGTGCAGGTGTTGTTGCAGCCCACGGAGATCGACACCCAGCCCGAGTAGACGGAGTCGCGCTTGGTGGGCAGCGTGGACGGGAAGACGTCCAGGGATTCAAGGATTTCGAGCTGCGCCTCGTTGTTGTGGCGGGCCCGGTCCAGCAATGCGGGCAGGGCACCGACGTTGTGTGTGCCGAACACGGCGTCCACCCAGGGAGCCTTCCGGACGATGGTTTCCCGGTCCTTCTGGGCAAGGCAGCCGCCAACCGCGATCTGCATGCCCGGGTGTGCGGCCTTGACCTGCTTCAGCTCGCCGAGATTGCCGTAGAGCTTGTTGTCCGCGTTCTCCCGGACGGCGCAGGTGTTGAAGACCACGACGTCGGCCAGGCCGCCCTCGGCGGGGACGTAACCGGCGTCCTCCAGCAGGCCGGCCATGCGCTCGGAATCATGGACGTTCATCTGGCAGCCGAAGGTGCGGACCTGGTAGGTACGCTGGCGGCCGGGCTCGTCGCCATCCGACTCGGCGGCACGGGGCGTGTCGGCGGGCTCGGCTGCGGAGGAAGGGGCTGCGGGAGAGGCGGTAAAACTCACTCGTTAAGGGTACCGGCTTCGTCGAGCACTTCCCCGACGATCCGGAAGGCCAGCGAGGGCTGGTAGCCCTTCCGGGCCAGCATGGCCGCAAGCCGCCGGGTGTGCTTGTCCCGTTCTTCCCTGTTGCCAAGGTCCACACCGGACCGGAGCTTGCGTGCGACCAGCTCCCGCGCGGCCTGCTGTTCGTCCTCGTCGCTGAGCTGCCCGAGGGCCTCTTCGGCGGTGTCGGAGTCGATGCCTTTGTCCGCCAGTTCACGGCGGAGCGCGCCCTTGGCCAGTTTCCTGGTCTGGGAGCGGCTCCGGACCCACATCTCCGCGAACTCCGAGTCGTCGATGAGCCGGACCTCCTCAAACCGGTCCAACACGGCTTCGGCCACTGCCTCGGGTACACCGCGTTCGGCCAGCTTCCGGGCCAGCTGCTGACGGCTCTTGGGCGAGTTGGTCAGCTGCCGCAGCACGATGGCCCGGGCCACGGCTTCGGGATCAGCTTCGGCATCCTCCAGAACCGGGGAATCTGCGGAGGGTTCCCTGCCCGGACCGGCCCTGCGCTGCCGCTTAGCCGTCAACGGCCTTCAGCTTCGGGGAGTCCTCGCCTTCGGCTGGCTTGACGCCGACGCCCAGCTTCTCCTTGATGAGGCGTTCCAGCTCCTGGGCAAGCTCGGGGTTGTCGCGCAGGAAGCGGCGCGAGTTCTCCATGCCCTGGCCCAGCTGGTCACCGTCGTAGGTGAACCAGGAACCGGATTTCTTGATGATGCCGTGCTCGACACCCATGTCGATGATTCCGCCTTCGCGGGAGATGCCCTGGCCGTAGATGATGTCGAACTCTGCGACCTTGAACGGCGGGGCCATCTTGTTCTTGACGATCTTGGCCTTGGTGCGGTTGCCGACCGAATCCGAGCCCTCCTTGAGGGTCTGGATGCGGCGGACATCGATGCGCACGGAGGCGTAGAACTTCAGCGCCTTGCCACCGGTGGTGGTTTCCGGGGAGCCGAAGAACACGCCGATCTTTTCACGCAGCTGGTTGATGAAGATCGCCGTGGTCTTGGTCTGGCTCAGGCGGCCGGTGATCTTACGCAGGGCCTGGCTCATGAGGCGGGCCTGCAGGCCCACGTGGGAGTCACCCATTTCGCCTTCGATTTCGGCGCGCGGAACGAGAGCCGCGACGGAGTCGATGACGATGATGTCCAGGGAGCCCGAACCCACCAGCATGTCCATGATTTCCAGGGCCTGTTCACCGGTGTCCGGCTGCGAAACGAGCAGGGCATCCGTGTCCACGCCAAGCTTGGCCGCGTAGTCCGGGTCCAGGGCGTGTTCGGCATCGATGAAGGCCGCGATGCCTCCGTTGCGCTGTGCATTGGCCACGGCGTGCAGTGCCACGGTGGTCTTACCCGAAGATTCCGGGCCGTAGATTTCCACGACACGGCCACGCGGCAGGCCGCCAATGCCCAGTGCGACGTCCAGGGCAATGGATCCGGTGGGGATCACCTCGATGGGCGCACGGGTGTCGTCACCCAAGCGCATGATGGAGCCCTTGCCGAATTGCTTGTCGATCTGGGCAAGCGCTGCTTCGAGCGCCTTCTCACGATCCGGGTTTGCCGCCATGGTTCACACCTCTGAGCTTTCTCGCTGTGGACTGGCCTGAGGGGCCGCTTTCCTGTCCCTTCCGACGCTAGTGCCGGCCGCTGACATTTTTTGCGGGCAACATGCACTATGTGGATAACCACACGGAATCGGACTGGTCACGGATACAGGCGGAGGGTCCGTCAGAATCAATTTTCCTCTGAAAGGAGCATAGTCCCATCCGAACAGATATTCGAACATCCGGGCCGCGCGTGTCACGGCTTCGAAGCTGAGTCTGCTGCTGGATCGGAGCTGCGCCTGGGTCAGGACTGCGGGGACGCCCCATCCTTGATCTTGATGTCCCGGCCAAGCCGGCGGTCCTCGGGAACGTCCTGGACTTCGCAGACCGCGAGCCACACCTTCCGCGGGTCGACCCCGGCGGCCAGCGCCTGCACGGCCGTGCGCCCGCCCACCCCGGCAAGCACCAGGGAGCTTGCCAGGACCCGGGCATAGCCGCTTCCGAACTCGTCTTCCATGAGTCGCCAAAAGTCACTGATCCGCACCAATAGAGTCTCTCACGTGGCAGGACTCTAGAATGGTTGCCATGAGCAATACCCCCGACGATGCGCCGGAGCCGGTCGACGGAGACGGCGTCGACAACGCCCTCCAGCAAGTGGAACACCAGCTGAGCATCTTCTGGCGCCGGGCCCGTTCGCTCTCCCACCAGCTGTCCCGCCAGGTGCACCCGGACATGGAACCGGCCGCGTACGGACTGCTTTCGATCATCCGCAAGGAAGGGCCCATGCGCCTGACCGAACTGGCCTCCTGCATCGGAGTCGGCAAGCCCTCGGTGAGCCGCCAGATCGCGTTCCTCGAAAGCATCGGCATGGTCTACAAGGAGGCCGATCCGCAGGACGGACGGGCACAGACCATCCGCCTGACACCCAAGGGCGAGGAAAAGATGCACCAGGTCCAGGACGCACGGCGGCAAGTATTCCGGGAGCGGTTGGGCGAATGGCCCCTTGAGGAGATCCGGACCCTGGCCGAGTACATGGAGCGGCTCAACACCGCGTACGGCGAAGGAATCGGCAAGGACCAGGCCTGAGCTGATGCCACGCCCAACCGGGTTAAAGGCGATCACACAAAAGGAAGAGGCTCCGGCGTTGCCGGAGCCTCTTCCTTTGTTCTTATACCGTTTGGCGTTTAGGCCAGGGTGCTCATCGCGCTGCCGAGAGCATGCCTGGAGTGAAGTCCCCGCCGAGTTCCGCGCTGAGTTCGCGGTCCAGGTCGCGTCCGTAGCGCTGGGCGAATTCCTGGGGCACGGTGTCCGGAACTGCCACGCCTTCGGCAACGGCCACGCGGTCGCTGACTTCGCGGAGCATGCTGGACAGGGGCACGTCCAAGGCTGTGCAGATCGAAGACAGCAGTTCGGAGGACGCTTCCTTCTGGCCGCGCTCCACTTCGCTCAGGTAGCCAAGGGATACGCGGGCGCTGTGCGAAACCTCGCGGAGGGTACGGCCCTGACGCTGACGGACATCGCGCAGAACATCACCGATCTCGTGACGCAGTACAACCATCTTGCGCTCCTTCTGTTCCCTCGGTGCCGATTCGGCCAAGCCCACATCCTTCCAGCGGACAACGCCGTTTACGGATACGGGCTGCTTAACCATCTGTATCGCCTTGCTCCCTCTTCGATCCGGGACACCTTTTTGACAGGTGCCCCGCTTGTCTTACATCCTAGGCGCCCCGGCTCTTCCGGAGCGACACAATGTAACAACTATTGGGCTGCCGTTTTTGTTCCCGCTTACTTTACCCGTGGTAACTCGGCGCCGCGCAGGAGTTCCAGCACCCTGTCCAGGGCGGCAGCTGCGGCTTGTTCCCGGATCTCGGCCCGGCTGCCGGAGAAGGCGTAGCCGAACGCCTCGCTGCCCTGACCCGAAGCCACAGCAATGAAAACCGTGCCCACGTCCTTGCCGTCGTGTGCCTCGGGGCCAGCCACTCCCGTGGTGGACACCCCGATGTCGGCGCCGCAGGCTTCCCGGGCACCCTCCGCCATGGCGCGGGCAACTTCGGCGTCCACCGATCCGGCCTCCGCGAGCAACGCCGGGGACACCCCGAGAAGAGTGGCCTTCACCGAGTTCTGGTAAGCGACCACTCCGCCCTGCAGCATCCCGGAGGCCCCCGGGGTATTGGCCAGGATCGCGGCGACCATGCCCGCCGTCAGGGATTCCGCCGTTGCCACGGTGATGCCCTTGGCAATGGCCACGCCGACGACGACCGCAGCGGTTTCCTGCGCGGTCCGGCTCATGCGCGCCTTCCTGCCGCCCGCAGCCTCAGGGCTTGGAAGACATACTCGACGCCGGTCCAGACGGTGATCGCGAGGGCCGCGAGCATCACGGCGAACGCCAGCCAGTACAGCCAGGGGGCGATCGACGCCAGCGGCACGATGAACAGGAAGATGGCCACGGTCTGCACGACGGTCTTGAGCTTTCCGCCCCGTGAGGCCGGCATGACCCCGTAGCGGATCACGAAGAAGCGGAGGGCGGTGATCCCCCATTCCCGCACCAGGATCACGATCGTGATCCACCAGGGCAGCTCGCCCAGCGCGGAGAGGAGCACCAACGCAGAGCCGGTGAGCAGCTTGTCCGCAATCGGGTCCGCGATCTTTCCGAAGTTGGTGATCAGGTTCCGGGAGCGGGCAATGTCGCCGTCGAGCTTGTCCGTGTAGATCGCGACGGCGAAAGCACCGACGGCGGCCCAGCGCCAGACGCCGTGCTCGCCGTTGTCGGCGAGCAGGAACCAGACGAAGAAGGGGACGAGCGCGATGCGCAGCATCGTCAGGATGTTGGGCAGGTTCCAGATCTCGGAGCCGGAACCGGCTTTGCTGCCTTCGGATGTAGTCACGCCTCTAGGCTACCGTCCGGAACCCGGCCGCCGGGCTCAGCGTCCGGTCCATGCTCAGCGTCCGGTCCCTGCTTACCGTCCGGTCAGCGACCAGGCGTCCTCCCCGTCGTCGTCCTCCCCGCCGTCGGCGCCGTCGTAGTACTCCACTGACTGCTTGCGCTTCTCCAGGTCCGCGGCCACGAGGTCTTCGGCATAGCCGCCGACGGCGATGTTCGCGTTCGCGTTGTCGCTCAGGGCGGCGGTGTGCGCGTCCGGGGTGGCGGGGGCGTCGTCGCCCTTCATCGCGGCAAGCACCGGCGCAAGGTCGTCCGGCTTGACGAGCACGTCGCGGGCCTTGGACCCTTCGGAAGGCCCGACGACACCGCGGGACTCGAGCAGGTCCATGAGCCGGCCAGCCTTGGCAAAGCCCACACGCAGCTTGCGCTGGAGCATGGAGGTAGATCCGAACTGCGTGGTGACCACGAGCTCCGTGGCCTGCAGCAGCACCTCGAGGTCGTCGCCGATGTCGTCGTCGATCTGCTTCTTCGGCGCCTCGGCGGCGACGTCGTCCCGGTACACGGCCTGCAGCTGGCCCTTGACGTGCTCCACCACCTTGTGGATCTCGGACTCCGAAACCCAGGCGCCTTGGACGCGCATCGCCTTGGAGGCACCCATCGGCAGGAACAGGGCGTCGCCCTGGCCGATGAGCTTCTCCGCGCCGGGCTGGTCCAGGACCACGCGGGAGTCGGTGACGGAGGACGTGGCGAAGGCCATGCGAGAGGGCACGTTGGCCTTGATGAGGCCGGTGACGACGTCGACCGACGGGCGCTGCGTGGCCAGCACCAGGTGGATGCCGGCGGCACGGGCCAGCTGGGTGATGCGCACGATCGAGTCTTCGACGTCGCGCGGGGCCACCATCATGAGGTCCGCGAGCTCGTCCACGATCACCAGCAGGTAGGGGTACGGCTTGATGATGCGCTTGGAGTCCGGCGGCGGAACCACCTTGCCGGCGCGGACGGCCTTGTTGAAGTCGTCGATGTGTTTGTACCCGTAGTTGGCCAGGTCGTCATAACGGGCGTCCATCTCGCGGACCACCCATTGCAGGGCCTCGGCCGCCTTCTTCGGGTTCGTGATGATGGGCGTGATGAGGTGCGGCACGCCTTCGTAGGCGGTGAGCTCCACGCGCTTGGGGTCCACCATGACCATGCGCACCTCGTCCGGTGTGGCCCGCATGAGGATCGAGGTGATCATCGAGTTCACGAAGGACGACTTACCGGCGCCGGTGGCACCGGCCACGAGCAGGTGGGGCATCTTGGCGAGGTTGGCCACCACGTAGCCGCCCTCGACGTCCTTGCCCACGCCCATGACCATCGGATGCTCGGTGCGGCGGGCGTTCTGGCTGCGCAGCACGTCGCCCAGCGACACGGTCTCGCGGTCCGTGTTGGGGATTTCGATACCGATGGCTGACTTGCCCGGGATGGGGCTGAGGATGCGCACATCGCTGGAGGCAACGGCGTAGGAGATGTTCTTGGAGAGCGCCGTGACACGTTCGACCTTGGTGCCCGGGGAAAGTTCGATTTCGTAGCGCGTGACGGTGGGGCCGCGGCTGAAGCCGGTCACGGTGGCGTCGACATTGAACTGCTGCATGGTGTCCGTGAGGGCGGCGACGACGGCGTCATTGGCTTCCGTGCGTTCCTTCGGGATGGAACCCGGGGTGAGGTAGTCGGAAGCCGGCAGCGTGTAGGTGACGTCCCCGGCCAGCGAGAGCTGCTCGGTGCGCTGCGGGATCGGCGTGGGCGGCGGAGGCGGGCTGACCGGCGTCGAGGGCACTGTGATGGCGGGCGCGACGACGGGAATCGCCTCGGTGGGATTCTCCCCCGATCCGCTGTTCCCCAGACCTTGGGCCGCCTTGATCTTCTCGACGGCGATTTCGGCCTGGGTGGGACGGCGGACTCCCGGCGGCACCGAGGGCGCTTTCGGCGCCCGGGCGCCGTCTTCGCCGTCGACCAGTGCGTGTTCGAAGGCTTCGTCCCCGACATAGCCTTCCAGCTTTGGCTCGGCGTCCTCGTCCTTGCCGAAGAGGCGCATGCGCTTTTTCTTCTTCGGGGCGGGACGGTCGTTCTCGAAAAGGTAGCTGCGGTCGTGGGCGTCGCCGCCGGTGCCGTCCTCCATGAGGTCCACGCCCATGAGGTGCTCGTACGCCCCGCGGATGCGCTGCGGAATTGCCCCGAACGGCGTCGCAGTGACAATCAGCAAGGAGGTGAAGGCGAGGGCGGAATAGACGAGGACCGGCACGGCAGTGTGGATGGCCGCCAGCGGCGCCGCGGCGAGGAAACCCAGCATGCCACCAGCCCGGCGCAGCCCGTCGAAACCGTCCGCGACGGCAGGCTGGCCGCCGATGATGTGTGCCAGGCCGGTCCCGGCGAAGGTCATGATGAGGAAGCCGATCCCCACCCGGTTGTTACCGCGGCCGTCCCAGGGTTGCCGGAACAGGCGGAAGGCGCAGACGAAAAGCATGAGCGGCAGCAGGAGGGACATCCAGCCGAACGTGCCGTTGACGACGCTGTAGACGAGGTCAGGCAGCCAGCCGCTCAGGCCCCACCAGGCGAAGGTGGCGATGAAGATGCCGAGCACGAGGTTGAACAAGGCGGCGCCGTCGCGGCGTTCCGCCGGATCGAGGTCGCTGACGTCGTGGCCGATGCGCCGTACTCCGGCGCCGACGAGGTGGCCGATTCCCTGCCAGGCTCCAGCGAGGACCCGGACGATCCAGGGCTGCTGCGGTTCCGCGCCCGCCTTGCCGCGCGTGCTGCCGCGGGATGCGGAACTGCTGGTCCTGCCGGATTTTGTGGTGGCTCCGCCCCGGCCGGATCCGCCGGATTTACTGGTGGAGTTGCCTTTTGGCGCGGAGGAAGTACGAGTCGCCATACTCGCCACGGTACCGCAAACGGCCCGGAATCCTGCGGATTCCGGGCCGTCCGGCTTTTCGGGCCGCTCACGCGATGCTGCCTGCGGACTACGCCTCCAGGACCACCGGGATGATCATCGGCCGGCGGCGGAGCCTGCGGTTCACCCAAGTGCCGATCACCCGGCGCACCACCTGCTGCAGCTGGTAGTTGGTGTGGTCCGGGTGGTTGACCACGGCTTCCTCGAGGGCGGCGTTGATCTTGGGCACGATCTCGTCGAACACGGCGTCGTCCTCCGCTACGCCCCGGGCATGGATCTCCGGGCCAGAGACGATCTTGCCGGTGGTGCGGTTGAGGACCGTGATGACCGAAATGAAGCCTTCGTCGCCAAGGATCCTGCGGTCCTTGAGGTCGGCGTCAGTGATCTCGCCGACGCTGGAGCCGTCCACGTAGACGAAACCGACTTCCACCTGGCCGGACACACGGGCCTTGTGGTCCTTCAGGTCGATCACGGTGCCGTTGTCCGCAAGGATGACGTTCTCCGTAGGCACACCGGAATCCTCGGCAATCCGGCCGTTGGCGATCAGGTGCCGGGTTTCGCCGTGTACGGGCATGGCGTTGAGCGGCTTGAGGATGTTGTAGCAGTAGAGCAGTTCGCCGGCGGCGGCGTGCCCGGAGACGTGCACCTTGGCGTTGCCCTTGTGGATGACCTCGGCGCCGAGCTTGAGCAGGCCGTTGATGATCCGGAAGACCGCGTTCTCGTTGCCGGGGATGAGGCTTGAGGCGAGGATCACGGTGTCGCCGGTTCCGACGACCACGCGGTGGTCCCCGTTGGCCATGCGGGACAGAGCGGCCATGGGCTCGCCCTGCGAACCGGTTGACATCAGGACCACCCGGTGGTCCGGCAACTCGTCGATGTTCTTCAGGTCGACCAGGATGCCCGGCGGGACGTCGAGGTAGCCCAGCTTGGCGGCGATGGCCATGTTGCGGACCATGGAGCGGCCCACGAAGGCCACGTTCCGGCCGTGCTTCGCTGCGGCGTCGAGGACCTGTTGCACGCGGTGCACGTGCGAGGAGAAGGAAGCCACGATGATGCGCTTCTTCGCCTGGCCGAACAATCGCTCCAGGGTGGGGCCGATTTCCTTTTCCGCGGTGGTGAAGCCGGGGACGTCCGCGTTGGTGGAGTCGGCCAGGAAGAGGTCCACGCCTTCTTCGCCCAGGCGGGCGAAGTGGCGCAGGTCGGTGATCCGGCCGTCCAGCGGCAGCTGATCCATCTTGAAGTCGCCGGTGTGCAGCACGTTGCCGCCCGCTGTCCGGATGAACACCGCGAGGGCATCCGGGATGGAGTGGTTGACCGCGACGAATTCGCATTCGAAGGGGCCGAACTGTTCGATCTGCCCTTCGGTGACGGTGAGGGTGTACGGCTTGATCCGGTGTTCCTGGAGCTTGGCTTCAACCAATGCCAGGGTCAGCTGCGAACCCACCAGCGGCAGGTCCGGCTTCAGGCGCAACAGGTACGGCACGGCACCGATGTGGTCCTCGTGCCCGTGGGTCAGCACGACGGCGACGACGTCGTCCAGGCGGTCTTCGATGTAGCTGAAGTCCGGAAGGATCAGGTCCACGCCAGGCTGGGTCTCTTCGGGGAAGAGCACGCCGCAGTCGACGATGAGGAGCTTGCCGTCGATTTCGAATACGGCCATGTTTCGGCCGACTTCACCCAGGCCGCCGAGGGGCACGATCCGGAGCGTTCCCTCCTTGAGTTTGGGTGGAGTGGCAAGTCCGGGAAGGGCGGTTTGGGTCATAGTGCGCTACTTTCCGGCGGAATCTTCCTAGACGGTGAAGTCCATTCCGGCTTCCGCCAAGTCCTCGCGGATGGTGTTGATCTCGTCGGCGTCCGGCTCCACGAGGGGCAAACGGACATACGAGTTCGGCAGGACTCCCTGCCATTTAAGAATCTGCTTGGCTGCGACGGCGCCCTGGACGCGGGTCATCGTTGCACGGATCACCGGTTCCAGTTCGAAGTTGATCTTGCGCGCGGTGCCGAGGTCGTTGGCGTTGACGGCGTCCACCAGTTCACGGAAGCGGCGGGTGGCGACGTGCGTGGTGACACCCACCAGGCCGACGGCACCCAGTGCCATCCATTCGAGGGTCAGTCCGTCGTCGCCGGAGTAGAACGCCAGATCGGTCCGGGCCATGACGCGGGTGGCCGCGGCGAAATCGGCCTTGGCGTCCTTCACGGCCACGATGTTGGGGTGTTCGGCCAGACCGGATCATGGTGTCCGGCGCGATCTGCACGGAGGAACGTCCGGGGATGTCGTAGAGCATCACCGGGACGTCGGTTGCGGACGCCACGGTCTCGAAGTGCGCACGGAGGCCCGCCTGGCTGGGCTTGTTGTAATACGGGGTGACGATCAGGAGACCATCGACGCCGAGCTTCGCGGCTTCCTGCGAGAGGTGCACCGAGTGGGCGGTGTCGTTGGTGCCGGTGCCGGCGATGATGGCGGCACGGTCCCCGACGGCGTCCTTGACGGCACGGAACATGCCGAGGTTTTCCTCGTCCGTCAGCGTGGAGGTTTCGCCCGTGGTTCCGGTGACGACGAGGCCGTCGCAGCCGTCGTCGACCAGCTTGCTCGCAAGTTCCGCCGCCTGCTTGTAATCGACTTCACCGTCTTTGGTGAAGGGGGTGACCATGGCGGTCAGCAGGGTACCGAGGGCAGGAACATTTGCGCGGGAGTCAGACATACGAAAAACGTTACCCTGTCAGCCGCGCGATACGGGAATGGGGGCAGGTGTCCGCCGTCAAAATCACAGCCGTGGTCAAATCCGCCCGGCACAATACCGTTCGACGGCGGCCTCCCGCAGCTTGTCGGCCCAGGCGCCAAGGCGCTGGGCGGCACGGACGTAGTCGAAGAGTTCCGCGGGCGTCAGTGCGTCCAGGTCGGTTTCCGACAGCCGCCTTGCAAGCTCGGCACCCGGGGGCTGCTCGACGAGGACTGTCCCCTCGCGCCGCCACTGCACATCCTCCGGCGGTTCGCCGTTGACCAGTTGCCTGAAAAGGAAGTCGACCACCCCGGGGCTCATTGCCTTCAAGGGGCCATCGGCCTTCATGGGTCCGTCCGGCATGGGATCTTTCATGCAGCAATATTATTCGAACATATATTCGAATACAAGGTTGGAAACCCCATCCACCACAGCGCACCAAAGATGCGGAATTGCATCGCAGCGTGGATGTGGTTGTGTCAACGTCAATGGAGCCCGCCAGCGGGAAGGTGCCGGAGTTTCATCTGATGCCTGGCGCATGGGCGGCCTTGCCGTCTGGGCTCTGGACTTGCCATTCGCTGGTTCATTCAGGCCGGCGCCGTGATCGGATCCGTGCGAAGGTCCGTGCTGAGGCGAGGTCCGTCTGCAGGCGCCGGATATCTGCTTCCAGCAGCAGGACCATGCGGATGCCTGCCAGGTTCAACCCCAATTCCAGGAGCTCACCTATCCGCCGCAATGTCACGAGATCGTCCTCGCTGTACTGGCGGGTCCCACCCAGGGTCCGGCCCGGCTCCAGCAAGCCTTTGCGTTCATACAGGCGCAGATTCTGCTGCGCCATGCCCACCAGCTCGGCGGCCACGGAAATGGCATACACGCCCCTGCCCGGATCATCGGACTGTCCCAGCGTCCACCCTCGGGTTTCCCAAATCACGCTTGCCCAAGACCATGTGCGATGCTATAAGAAATATATACCAGCCACTATAGATCGGCTGGGTTTACAAGGAAGGTTTACAAGGAAGTAGACAGCAATCTGCAAGGAGTGACACACCATGCTGATGCGAACGGACCCGTTCCGTGAATTCGACCGCCTGGCCCAGCAAGTACTCGGCCCCACGGCAAGGCCTGCCGCGATGCTGATGGATGCCTGGCGTGATGGGGACGATTTTGTGGTCGCTTTCGATCTCCCCGGAGTCAACGTTGACTCCGTGGACATCGACGTCGAGCAAAACGTGCTGACTGTGAAGGCTGAACGCCCGGACCCCGTCGGCGAGGACACAGAACTGATTGCCTCCGAACGTCCCCGCGGCGTCTTTAGCCGCCAGCTCATCCTCGGCGATGCGCTAGATACCGACGGTGTCAAAGCAAGCTACGACGCCGGCGTCCTGACCCTGCGGATCCCTGTGGCGGAGAAGGCAAAGCCGCGCCGCATCGAAATCGAAACAGGCGGGCAACAGCGCCAGGAGATCAGCGCCTGACCGCGGCTCGCAATCTCCGGACCGGGAGCGTCGGAACCACCATCCTGGCAAGAAACCCCCGGGATGGCTCCGGCAACGATGGTCCCCGGCTGAACGGACCGGGGACCATCCCCGTTTCCCCAACCCGAACATTCGGCAAAGCCATGAAGAAAAACGACCCAGACCCCTACGACGTCCTGCTCATCAGCCCCGCAGCCACGCAGCGCGAGGTGGGCCGTACTTACCGGGCGCTGATGCGGAGCCGGCACCCGGACCCCCTCCCGGCGGGAGAACATAGTGCGGCCGCGGGCTCAGCGGAGCTGCACGAGGTCATGGCGGCCTACGCCGTCGTCAGAAACCCGGAAAAACGTGCAGCATACGACAGGGACCATCCCCAAGCCGCCGCACCTGTGAAGCCGTGGAGGGGTCGGGCGGAACCGTCGTGCGGACGCCGCCAGGATGGCTTCCTGCCGCCTGGTTGCTGGTTGGGGCCGTGCTGCGGGAGCCGGTGGCGGCCCATGCCGGCGTGGGCAGGTTCATATCCCCCGCCCGGCTACACGTTGACTTGGCGGATTCCGCGCTGACCGCCACATGGCCCCCGGACTAAGTAATCACCAAGGAACCGTATTCACCGAGGAACCGAAATGACTGCCTGGCGTCCCTACGACAGCCACTTGATGCCCGCGTTCTATGAGCGTTTTGAGAAGCGGTGGGGAAAAGGAACGGCGCCGTTCCTGGATCCCGAGACCCACGAACAACCCATGCCGCGCGCCCAATGGATCAATATAGACACCGGGGCTGCGGTGGCCGTTGTCCCCGTGTGGACCCACGACCCGCAGCACCGCTCGTTCGGGGTCTTCTACCTGCCCCCGGCCGGCGACATCTGGGTCCTGCGGCCTGGTTACACCAACTACCTCGAAACCGATCCCAAGAACCTCGAGCAAGCCACGCTGCGCAACGACGCATTCAGAAAAGCCGTAGCGCACGCAAAGGAATTCATCTACGGAACCCAGCCCTAGAATCCGGCCCTGGACAGAGAGCCATTGCAGGCACGCTGTCCGGCCGAATCCCGGGTGTTGACCTTCGAAGGAGCAATGACAATGGCGTCAGGAACCGCCCTGCAAACACTGGCGAAGGACAGCCGCCCGGAGGGCGAGCGTCCGTGGTGCGAAACATGCAACAGCGACGATTTCCTGATCATCGAAACAGCAGCCATCCCTACCGGCGGGCCGGCCGGCGCGGTGGATGTCAGCTACACCTGCACTGAATGCGACGGCTACTCTGCGCACCAAGTCAGCGCAGGTGCCTTGGATCCCAAGGTGCTGGCTAGGCTCCTGCCCGATCCAGGAGATGAGCAACTCGGCGTTTACACTCACTGCGGCGAACCCATGGCGCTGGGCGGAACGCCCACGCGGAGCATCGCTTCGGAGACGAGCGCAAGCGACTCCAGGAACCCGAGACGAACCTGGCAACTGACGATCCGCGTCCCGCGCAAGAGCTGAGCACCGGCAAGCTTCCCGGCTTGTGGCTTCGCCGTTCCGTCCCCTTGGCCCTGGCTCTCACGGGCCTCGGGCTCGTCGTCGGAGGGATGGCATGGCCGCCCAAGTCCCGGGCATGGGGCTCCTGGGATTCATCCTCCTGGCTGGCGGAGCGTGCGGCTTCCTCGCCCGCTACATCAGTCGATGGACCGGATAGAGACTACGTCCATTCACAGGAAAGACCCACCAGCCAACCCGTGGCACCGCTGAGTCCGGAGACGGGATCACCTGGACTTGGTTGGAGGCCTGTCTCGGTGGGGCGGTGGCATCCGTAGCTCAGTGGTCAGAGCAGGGGACTTTTAATCCTCGGGTCGTGGGTTCGAACCCCACCGGATGCACCATCGCCAAAGCCAGGAACACCGCCTTCCCAGGGCTGCGCCAGCGATATCCAGGCCCGCGTCCTCGGCGAGCCGGGCTTCGAGATAGACGGAACAGCAACCCGGACTGCCCCGCGGGGGGCATTGGACATGCCCCCCTACCCGCACTGCCCGGCCCCACGGATGAGCGGCCGCCTCACCTCACCAGCCGGGGTCCTCGACGACGTCCGGGTACTCGTCCTCGCTGCCGGTGGCCGGCGCTATGGTCTGGTCAATGAGGTCTGCTTCGGCGGCCTCCGCTTCGGTGGCAGCGATCCGCTCGTAGCCGGCGTTGCCGGGCCGCACGTCCGTGCGCTGCTCAATGGCGTCCGCTTGCGGGACGTCCCCGGGCAACGCGTTCATCGCTGTCGGCTCCCCGGTGCTTTCGGGCAGGACTGGTGTGCGCTGCTCGAGAGCGTCGGCTTCGGGTACTTCGGGGCCGATTTCCTCCGGCTTGATATTCATCGTCAACCTCCTGTGACTGGTACGGGAATGAAGTGGCCAGCGCAGCATCCGGGGTTGCGCCACCGGAGCAGGACGGAAAGGCCAGATGGCCGATGCGACGGCGGCTTCCCGCGTTGTACCGCCGGCGGCACCGCGACGGTTCCCGGCCGCCGTCCGGTACCCGCGCCGCTCCGGTACTTTTGTAACAAAATCCGTGCGCTGCTGCTTCCAGACAACGCTTGTGGAATCGGCGGAGGGGCACGCCTGAACCAACCGGAATCCAGCGCGCTCCCTTGGAGCGGCCGCCATCCATCCTGACTCCCATCAAGCGCCTGCTCGGGACCGCCGATACAACGGTCATAGCAGCACCCGGTCGCGTTGACAACGGTCCCGCCGTCACGCCCGGAGTCGCCAGCTCAACAGATCCGCTTCCCTCGGCGGAGCCCGTTGGCTCTGCGTTTGGTGGCCTGCCAAATGGCCCCACTCCTGGCGGAAAGTGAACAGCGCAAGAGCGAACTTCGCACGTCACCGATAGAAGCTGCCGCAAACCGCGGCCCTGTGGGACCATCAGCCCATGGAGGCACGTGCTGGTCCTGCCCGGCGCCGGGTTCAGGCGGCGCGGCCGGCCACCACCCGGCTGGCCGGCGTGGACGCTGCACGGGGCGCAGCCCTCCTCGGCATGATGGCAACCCATTTGATGGCCATCTTCGGACCTGACCCCGCACAGACCCCCACCTGGGTGGGCCTGGTGTTTTCCGGTCGTTCGGCCGCCCTCTTCGCCGTGCTGGCCGGCGTCGGGCTCGCCCTCAGCACGGGGCGGCCGCAGCCGCTACAGGGGGCCGGACTGCGGGCGGCGCGGCGCGGAGTGGCCCTGCGGGCGGTGCCGATCGCCGTGGTCGGGCTCTTCCTGGGCGGGCTTGAGGTGAACATTGCCGTCATCCTGGTGCACTACGCCGTGTTGTTCCTCTGCGTGCTGCCCTTCCTCGGCTTCGGCGCCAAAGCCCTTGCGGCCTGGGCCGGCGGATGGGTGCTGCTTTCGCCGGCCCTCGCTTTCGCGTTGAGGCCTTGGTTCCTGTCCGCCGATCCGCCGCTGCGACTGGGCCACAATCCGGCCATGGAGGATCTGGGAACGCCGGGCACGCTCCTTGCGGACATCCTGGTCACCGGCTATTACCCCGTGCTCCAATGGCTCTCCTACCTGCTGATCGGCCTGTTGCTCGGGCGGCTGGAGCTGGCGCGGAAGGCGGTCCGGGTCATGGTGCTGTGCATCGGCGCCGCCGTGGCCGCCACCGCGAAGCTGCTGGGCAACACTGCGATCCTGGATTGGGGCGGGCTGCAGACCCTGGAGGACAGTGTGGGCAACCCCGCGTTCCCCTTGGAGAGCCGGCTCCAGGTCAGCCTGACGGGTGTCGAGCAGAGCGGAAGCTGGTGGTGGCTCGCCACTGCGGCACCCCATTCGGGAACCACGCTGGACCTGCTGCATACCGCGGGCGTTGCGGCCGCCGTCGTCGCCTTCTTCCTGCTGCTGGGCGGGCTCCGCCGGCCGGGCGCCCCGGAAACCGCACGCTGGTTGCTGCCGCTCAGCGGACCCGGCGCGATGACGCTGACCCTATACGCGCTGCACGTGTGGGCGGTGTCCTGGTTCCACGGAGAGGAGCTACCGGCCGGGCTGGCGCCGGAGGCCATATACCTGCTGCACGCATTGGTGGCCGTGGCGATCGGCGTGCTGTTTGCCCTGTGGCGGCGGCGCGGACCGCTGGAGTGGCTGGCGCACCGGGCCGCCGTGCTGGGCCGCTACCGGCCGGGTGCCAGCGGCTGAAGCCCCGGTGTCCGTGAAGCCGGATGCCGGTGAATCAGGCGCCCGCGGCGGGCCGGCCGCGGAACAGCCGGACGGCGTCGCGCATCGAGGCCCGGGCACGCTTGCGGTCCCCGGCGGCGTCGTAGGCGCAGGCGAGGCGGAACCAGGAGCGCCAGTCCTCCGGCGCGGCTTCGGTTTCCACCCGGTACTTTTCGAATTCGGCGTCAGCGGCGGCACGCACGATGCGGCCGGAAGGCGTCCGGGGCAGCCGGTCCTCCGGCAGGCCGCCTTCGGCCTCCAGGATCCTGGCCATCTGCTCCGTGCGCGCCCCGAACATGAGCTCGCGGATCAGCGCCCAGGCACCGACCATCGGCAGCACCAGGTAGGCCGCGCCGATCGCCTTGGCCACGAGGTTGGCATCGCCGAGCAGCAGCAGGGAACGCTGGAAGGAAACCACCAGGTACAGCACCAGCAGCAGGGTGATGGCGCCGACCCAGATCTTGGTGCGGTTCTTCTTGACCGCGGCCCACAGGGTATCCATGGCTCAGAGGCCCAGGTCCAGGTAGCCGTCCAGGCCCACCGTGAGGCCCGGGTGCCCGGCGACGTTGCGCAGGCCGAGCAGCACGCCGGGCATGAACGAGGCCCGGTCGTAGGAGTCGTGACGGATGGTCAGCTGCTCCCCCGGGCCGCCGAACAGGACTTCCTGGTGGGCCACGAGGCCGCGGAGCCGGACGCTGTGGACGCGCACACCGTCGACGTCGCAGCCGCGGGCACCGTCGAGGGAGGTTTCGGTGGCGTCGGGGCTGGCCGGGACGCCTGCTTCCTCGCGGGCTTCGGCGATCAGCTGGGCGGTGCGCACGGCAGTGCCGGACGGCGCGTCCACCTTGTTGGGGTGGTGGAGTTCGATGATTTCAACGGACTCGAAATACTTGGCGGCCTTGGCGGCGAAAGCGGAGGCCAGGACCGAACCGAGGGCGAAGTTCGGGGCGATCAGGACGCCGGACTCCGGATTGCCGGCCAGCAGGGCGCGCAGGGCGGCCAGGCGGCCGGCGTCCCAGCCGGTGGTGCCGACGACGGCGTGCATGCCGTGTTCGACGGCGAAACGCACGTTCGCTTCGGTGCTGGCCGGAACGGTGAGGTCCACGATGTACTTGGCGCCGGCGTCGAGCAGGGCGTCGAGGGAATCGTTGCGGCCCAGCGCGGCCACGAGCTTCATGTCCGGGGCTGCTTCCACGGCCTTCACGGCTTCGGTTCCCATGCGCCCGGAGGCGCCCAGCACAGCGACGGCAAGTTGTTCGGTCATGGCATTAACCCTACCGTCGGGCGGGGCTCCGCCTTGAACCGGTTACGGGGTGCCGGCTACTCCCCGGCCCCGACCCATTCCACGGTGCCGTCGCTGAAGAACTGTTCCTTCCAGATGGGGACCTGTTCCTTGATCCGGTCCACCAGTTCCGAGCAGATCGCGAAGGCCTGGCCGCGGTGCGCGGCGGACACCGCACACACCAGTGCCGGATCGCCGATCTCCAGTTTGCCGATGCGGTGCGCAGCCCAGATCCGCACGGGCTGTTCCGCCTCCCCCGAATGCTCGGCAACCAGGGTGGCGACGACGTCGGCCAGCACCTGGTGCGCCGTTGGGTGCGCGCTGTAGCTGAGCCGGTCCACGGGCTTGCCGCCGTCGTGATTGCGGACGACGCCGCTGAAGCTCACCACGGCCCCCGCGGTGTCCGATTCGACGGCTGCGATGGCCTGGTCCACGGAGATCGGCTCGGCGCTGAGCACGGCGTGGACCACTTCGAAGCTGCTTTCAGTGACCATGGCTTCCTTCCAGTTGGTCGCATACGTGGGCGAGGACGGGGTCCAGGACAGCGAGACCGTCCATGACACCTTTGGGGGAACCCGGCAGGTTCACGATGAAGGTGCGGCCCGCGGTTCCGGCGTGGCCGCGGCTCAGCATGGCCAGCGGTGTCTTCGCGGCACCGGCCCGGCGCATGCCTTCCATGATGCCCGGAATTTCCCGGTCCAGCAGGGGCAGCGTGACGTCGGGGGTCCGGTCGTCGGGGCTGAGCCCGGTGCCGCCGCTGGTGATGATGACGGCGGGCTCCTGGCTGAGCAGAGCGCGGATCGCGGCGCCTACCGCTTCGCCGTCGGGCACGACCATGGCAGGGAAGGTCTCGAATCCGTGTTCGACCAGCCAGTCTTCGATCACGGGGCCGGTCTCGTCCCGGTAGATGCCCGCGGCGGCGCGGGTCGAGGCAATGACGACGCCGGCCTTGCGAGGGCCGTGCCCGCCCGGTTCGCAGCCGCTCACGGCGTGGTCTCCGCGCCGGGTGTCCCGCCGTCAAGGCTCCAGTCGCCGCTCTTGCCGCCGCTCTTCGCGAGCACCTGGATGCCGCTGATGACGGCGTGCTTGTCCACGGCCTTGATCATGTCGTAGACGCTTAGGGCCGCCACTGACGCCGCGGTGAGGGCTTCCATTTCGACGCCAGTGACGCCGCGGGTTTTGACGGTCGCCCGGATCTGCACCGAGTCGCTTCCGAGGTTGAAGTCCACGGTGACCTTGGAGATCGGCAGCGGATGGCACAGCGGGATGAGTTCGGGGGTCTTCTTCGCGGCCATGATCCCGGCGACCCGGGCCACGGCAAGGGCATCGCCCTTGGGCAGTTCCCCGGCGCCGAGCAGGGCCAGGACCTCGGGGGTGCTGCGGACGGTGGCGGTTGCGGTGGCTTCGCGGGTGGTCACGGCCTTGCCGGAGACGTCCACCATCTGGGCCGAACCATCGGGGCGCAAATGTGTCAGGCCGTCCTGGCGCAGGTGGGTCAGGCCGCCGGCGGTATCCGGGGTGTATTGGGAATCACTCACAACATCCATACTTCCACTTCGGCGCCTGCTTCGAGTTCCGTGACATCGGCCGGCACGTGCACCAGTGCGTTGGCGTTGGCCAGGGCATGGACCAGGTGCGAACCGGGGCCGCCCTCCAGGCGGACTCGGCCGTCCGGCAGCAGGCTGGCCCGGCGCAGCTGGTGCTTGCCCGCGGGCGAGCTGAGGCGTTCCGTCAGTCTCGCGCGGGGTGCGGCCCGGGGCGCGGGCGTGCCGAGCACGGCGGAGAGGGCCGGGCGCAGGAACATCTCGAAGGACACCAGGCAGCTCACCGGGTTGCCCGGGAAGGCAAGGAACGGCACGCCGTCGAAGGTTCCGATGCCCTGCGGGCCGCCCGGCTGCATCGCCACGGACAGGAACTCCACCGGCTGCTCCGCCATGGCCTGCCGTACCACCTCGTAGGCGCCCTTGCTGACGCCGCCGGTGGTCACGATGAGGTCCGTGCCGGCGTCCCGGCCGCGCAGCAGTCCGAGCAACACGGCGGGGTCGTCGGAGGAAATGGCGCTCCGCGTGACAATCAGGCCGGCCTGGCGCATGGCCGCTTCGAGCAGGGTTCCGTTGGCGTCGTGGATCTTGCCCGGCGGCAGCGGCCGGCCGGGTTCCACCACTTCGTCTCCGGTGGTCACCAGGAACACGTGCAGCGGCCTGCAGACCTCCACCTCGGTGAGACCGAGCGCGGCGAGCAGGCCCAGTTGCCCCGGGCCGAGGCTGCTTCCGGCGGCAAGCGCCAGCGTCCCGGCGGCGATATCGCTGCCGGCTGCACGGACGAAGCTGCGGGCCGCCGTCGCGGGAAGATCGACGACGGCGTCCGCGCCCGGTTCGGGGAAGCGGTCCGGCACCGCACGCTCGATCGGCACGACGGCGTCCGCTCCGGCGGGCATCATCGCGCCGGTCATGATCGGGGCGGCGCTGCCCGGGAGCAGTTCCTGCGGTGCCACACCGGCCGGGATGGGGGCAACGACTTTCAGCCGCACGCCGCCGGCTCCGGGGCCGCCGCCGACTCCGGGGCCGCCGTCGGAACTGCCGCCGCCGTGCGGAAAATCGAGGGAACGGACCGCATAGCCGTCCATTTGGGAGTTCGCGAACGGCGGCAGGTGACCGGGCGCCAGGACGTCGACGGCGAGCGCCCGCCCGAGTGCCTCCATCAGCGGAAGGTGCTCGCTGCCCTTCGCTGCGGGCAGCCCGGCGAGGAGGCCGCGGACGGCATCGGCGTGCTCGGCGACGGATCGGGCCAAAGGGTTACCTCCGGGGTTGGGCGGGTCGTGCTGCCAGCCTACGGGATCACGGCATGCTGCCCGCAGTGTCAGCCGGCTGTGACTGTCACGGTGTGGTAGCCGGTGGCGCCGTCCGGGGCAACCGGGGTTTTCTGCTCGGGCTGCGCTGTGCCGCTTGAATCGGTGGCCCGGACCTGGATTTCGTGCTGTCCGGGGCCCAGTTCGAGGCCGTGCAGCCACTGCACCCAGGTGTCCTTGGAGATTCCCGGTGCCAGGTCCGCTTCCTGCCACGGGCCGCGGTCCACGCGTAGCTCCACCCGGCTGACTCCGCGGTGCTGCGCCCAGGCGACGCCGCCGAACTGCACTGTTCCGGCCTTGACGGTGGTGCCCTGCCGCGGGACGTCGATGCGGGACTGGGTCTTGATGGGCCCCAAGGCGCTCCAGCCGCGCGGCGTCCAATATCCTTGGTCCTCGGCGAAACGGGTGACCTTCAGTTCGGTGAGCCACTTGGTGGCTGAGACGTAGCCGTAGAGGCCCGGCACGATCATCCGCACCGGGAAGCCATGTTCGAGCGGCAACGGTTCCCCGTTCATGCCGACGGCGAGCAGGGCGTCCCGCACGTCGGTGAGGGCTTCGAGGGGCGTCCCGGCGGTCCAGCCGTCACTGCTGACGGACAGCACCATGTCCGCACCGTCCTTGGGGCCGGCCAGGGCCAGGAGTTCCCGGACCGGCCAGCCGAGCCACAAGGCGTTGCCGATCAGGTCCCCGCCCACCTCGTTGGAGACGCAGGCGATGGTGATGTGGCGGGCGGTCATCGGTTTGGCCAGGAGCTCGGCGAAGGACAACTCGATTTCCCGGTCAACCATTCCGCGAACCTTGAGCGTCCAGTCCTCCGGGCTCAGCGTCGGGACGATCAGGGCGGTGTCGATCCGGTAGAAGTCAGGATTCGGGGTCACGAGGGGCGAGATCCCCGGGACGTCGAGCGCGGCACCGTCCGGGATCGCCTGGGCCGGCGTCGTGGGTGCCGGGAGTGACAGGGCGCTGCGGGCGGATGCGGCGAGGCTTCCTGCGCGGCGGATGACCGCCGTCACGATTCCGGCGAGGGCTGCACCGGCGGCCCCGAGTCCCAGGAGCTGCAGGAAACTGCGGCGGGCCAGCGGCGCGGCCTCCTTGGCCCGGCCGCCGGCGGGATTCCAGGCGGCCACCCGCCGGGTGAGAAGCCGCAGCAGCGCCATCGCCAGCGCCGCCGCGGCCACCGGGGCGAGCGCGGCCAGCTGGACCGCCTGTGCCCGGGTCATCACCGCGGCCAGTCCCGCGGCGCCCGCGACGCCGGCGAGGACCACGCCGGCCCCGGGCCTGCGGTCCTCCAGGATTCCGGCGACGGCGGCGAGCGCCAGGGTGACCAGGCCGATGGAGGCGATCAGCACCGCCTTGTCCGCGGTGCCGAACCAGCTCACGGCGAGGTCCTTGACCCCCGGCGGGACGGCGTCGATCACCGCACCGCCCAAGGCGGTGACCGGCGATAGCCCGGGGCTCAGCAGGGCAGCGAGCAGCTCGCCGAGGGCGACGCCGGCGCCCACGGCAACCGTTCCGGCCGCGGCGGCCCATCGGGTCCGGGCGGCGGTGGTGCCCTTCGATAGGCGGGCTAGCTGGCTCATGGCGTGCCTTTCCCTGGTGGTGCCGATGCGGGGGCTGTGCCCGGTGCCGCGGGCAGGCGCAGTTCGAAGCGGCAGCCGTCCCCCCGGTTGGCCAACGATGCACTGCCGCCGTGGGCTTTGACGATCCCCGCAACCATGCTCAGGCCGACCCCCGCGCCGCTGAAACGGGAGCCGCCAAGCGCGGTGCCGTCGTCGTTCCTGCCGCGTGCGGGGTCTTTCTGCCAGCCGGTCTCGAAGACGTGTGCCAGGTCGTCCTCCGCGATCCCGCCGCAGCTGTCCTCGACGGTGACCACGAGTTCGGGCCCTGCGGCCCCTGCCCCGCCGGCGTCTGGGGCACCGCCGGCGTTCGCGGCAGCGACTATCCCGGCACCTACGCGGACCGTGCTGCCCGGCCGGCTGAAGATGACCGCGTTGTGCAGGATGTTCCGCACAGCCCGGCCCAGGCTGGGCCCGTCGGCGACGGCCATGCACTGGGCCACCCCGCCGCCGTCGAGCGTGATTCCGCGCCGGGCGGCCAGCGGCGCGAGGTCGGCGATGGCGTCGCTGAGGAGGTCGTACACATCGAGTTCCTCGGCCCGTAGCCGGAGGGATCCGGCCTGGATCCGGGAGAGTTCCAGGAGGTCGTTGACCATGGCGGCCATCTGTTCGCTTTGGCTGATGATCTTGCGGTGGTAGGCGGAGGGGTCCTGGGCCATGCCGTCTTCAAGGGCTTCGGCCATGGCGCGCATGCTGGCCAGGGGCGTGCGGAGATCGTGGGAGATCCAGGAGACGAGTTCCCGGCGGGCGTTCTCGACGGCGGCCTCCCGCCGCCGGGATTCCTCCAGCCGGACCCCGCTCTGTTCGAGTTCCCGGGCGAGCCGGGCCAGTTCCGAATTCATCGCCGGCAGGCCGCGGACCGGCTGCCGCCCGCCGTCCGTTCCGTCCGTCCCGCCCCCGCCGAGTTGCCGGGCGGCGGTGACGAGGCGTGCGGCGTTGCGCGACACCCCGGCACCCAGGACCAAGGCGATGCCCAGCGCGACGGCGGAGGCCAGCGCGAGGATGTACCACATGACTTCCAGGTCGCGGGCGGAGATGAACATGGCGTTGAAGGCACTCACCATACCCGCGACCAGGACGGCAACGGTGGCCAGGACCACGAGGCAGACCTGCACCAGGATGGAGGCGCGCCGAAGGTAGCGGAGCAGCACGATCGTCGCGGCGCCGATCGCAACAGCCCAGAGCAGCACCCAGGCCACGATGGTCAGCAGCTCAGCGCCCTCCATGGCTGTCTTCCTCCGGCACGGTCCCGGTCTCCGGCACGGTCCCGGTCTCCGGCAGGGTCCCGGTCTCCGGCAAATCAAGGCGGTAACCAACGCCCCACACGGTTTTCAGCAGCTGCGGCGCGGTGGGGTCGGCTTCGATCTTTTCCCGCAGGCGCCGGACGTGGACGGTAACAGTGGAGAGGTCGCCGAAGTCCCAGCCCCACACGGTCTTGATCAGCTCTTCGCGGCTGAACACCTGGTTCGGCCGGCGGAGCAGGAAGGCCAGGAGATCGAATTCGCGCAGGGTCAGGGCGAGCGGCTCGCCGTGGTGCAGCACGGTCCGGGCGGCCGGGTCCAGGAGGAAACCAGCGGTCTCCACCGGCGGTTCGGGCGCGAACTCCTTGATGCTGCGGCGCAGCACGGATTTCACCCGGAGCACGAGTTCGCGGGGCGAGAAGGGTTTGGTGACATAGTCGTCGGCGCCGGTTTCCAGGCCGAGGATCCGGTCGTCCTCCGTTCCCAGTGCGGTGACCATGATGACCGGCACGCTCATGGTCCGGCGCAGCCTGCGGCAGACTTCCACGCCGTCCAGCCCGGGCAGCATGCGGTCCAGCAGGACAAGGTCCGGCTGCCAGGAGGCCGCGAGGTCCAGTGCGCTGAAGCCGTCCGCGGCGATCCGCACCTGGAAGCCGGCCTGCACCAGGTAGTCCCGGACGACGCCGGCCAGCGTGGCCTCGTCCTCGACGACGAGGATGCGGCGGTTGCCTGAATCGGTGGGCCGATGCTCGACGGCGCCTCGATCGGCGGCGCCCGGAGGGGAAGCCTTGTTCACCCTCCCAGCATAGGTTTGTGCCCCGTCCGCGTAACGGTTCCGCGGGTCCGGAGGGCGATCCGTTGGGATTCCGTAAGAACTGGGCGTGAGAACCGGGCATTCTTTGACGACAAGGAGTGAAATGCGACGGTTCCCGGTAGGGAGCTTCCGCTCCGGGTGGCGTAGCCTGAAAACATGAGTGTTGGACTGGGAATGCCGCTGGTGCGCGCGGACGGGGACGCCGGCAATGGCGCCGTACCCCCGCCGCGCCCTGAAGGTGCCCCGGCGGGCCTGTTCGACGTCCACGGCCGCCGGGCCACCGACATGCGTCTGTCTCTGACAGACAAATGCAACCTGCGCTGCACCTACTGCATGCCCGCCGAGGGCCTGGAATGGCTGTCCAAGCAGGCTGTGATGACGGCGGAGGAAATCGTCCGGATCGTGGGCGTGGGTGTGCGTCAGCTGGGTGTGCGCGAACTCCGGCTCACCGGCGGGGAGCCGCTGGTCCGGGCCGACCTCGTGGACATCATCGCCGCCCTGCGCGCCGAACACCCCGAGCTGCCCATCTCGATGACAACCAACGGTGTCGGCCTGGACAAGAAGGCCGCCGCGCTCAAGGCCGCCGGCCTGAGCCGGATCAACGTATCCCTCGATTCGCTGCACGAGGAAACCTTCGCCCAGCTGACCCGCCGGCCCTTCCTGGACAAGGTGCTGGCCGGCGTCGAGGCCGCCTGGGACGCCGGGCTTGGACCGGTCAAGCTCAACGCCGTGCTGATGCGCGGAATCAATGACGCGGAAGCCCCCGGCCTCCTGGCCTGGGCCCTGGACCGCGGCTATGAGTTGCGTTTCATCGAACAGATGCCGCTGGACGCCGACCACGGCTGGACGCGGAGGAACATGATCACCGCAGCCGAAATCCGCGAACTCCTCTCCCGCGACTTCGTGCTCGGCCCCGATCCCCGCGAACGCGACGGTGCGCCGGCCGAACGTTTTGAAGTACGACGCCGGGAGCCCGGTTCCGCCGAAGCCGCCGGTCCCGTGCTGGGCACCGTGGGGATCATCGCCTCGGTGACTGAGCCGTTCTGTGCCGACTGCAAGCGAACCAGGATCACCGCGGAAGGCAAGATCATGAGCTGCCTGTTCTCGCGCGAGGAATTCGACCTCCTCGGACTGCTCCGCCAAGGCGCCGGGGACAAGGAACTGGCCGCCCGCTGGCAGGACGCCATGTGGGTCAAGCCCAAGGCACACGGCATGGACCACACCGGACTCGGCGCAGCGGACTTCGTCCAGCCCGACCGCAGCATGAGCGCAATCGGAGGCTGAACAACCTTGCTCGTACGCTACTTCGCTGCCGCACGTTCCGCGGCAGGCGTCGAAGAAGAACACCACCACCTGCCCGCAGGCAGCAGCCTGGAGGAATTGCTTACGGCGCTGCTCGCCGTCGAACGCGCAACTCCCCCGACCGGCACCCCACCGCTGGCACGCATCATCGCCCGGAGCAGCTTCCTGCGCAACGAAGTCGCCGTACGCGACCGCACGGTGGCGCTTGGCGAGGACGACGTCGTCGACGTCCTGCCGCCCTTCGCCGGCGGATAGGCTGCCTCAGGCTTTCCGGAAGCGGGCGCTGAGGAAAGCCGTGAACTCCGGTGCCTTGCCCATGCGGAGGCTGCCGCTGTGGACCAGTTCCCCGCCGTCGATCCTGAAGCTGTGGCGTGAGGTGCCCCGCTGGCTGTGCCGTTCGAGGGTGAGGGTGCCGCCTTGCCAGTGGCCACGGGCGGGGGCTTCCGGCGGTTTGCCAATGCTGTCCACGTAGTACCAGAGGGTGTCGCCATGGTCCGGGTCCACGGTGAACACCCCGTGGCCTTCGAAATGGGAACCGTCGGCTTCCAGGTGCCTGTAGCTTTGCACCACCGCATGCCCACCCGCGGTCTTCGTGAAGACGACCTCCGCCTCGACCGTGCGGGCAGGACCCGACGGCGACGCGGCCAGTTCGGCACTCCCCCGCCACCGGCCGAGGAACGCTTCCAGGGATTCAGCTGCGGACGGGTGCCGCTGATCGCGCATGATGCCTCCGGCCCCATCTTCTGCCCGCCCGCCGGACATGTCCACCGTTCCGGCACGGACATGTCCATCCGGAAATGCGAAGAGTGGACATTTTCGGAATATGTCCACTCTTCAACGCCGGCAGCGGACATGTCCCGCTGGGGATCCTGGGCTCAGAGTCCGAAGGTCTCGGTCTCTTCGAAAGGACCCACCACGGTGACGGTGCGGGGCGAGGCGGCCAGCTCACGGGCCAGTTCCTGGACCTCGACGGCGGTGACGGCCTTGATCCGGCGCAGCGTCTCGTCGATGTCCTGGAACTCGCCGGACACCAGTTCGGCACGGCCCAGGCGTGACATCCGCGAGCCGGTGTCTTCCAAGGCGAGGACGATCCCGCCGCTCAGCTGGCCCACGGCCTTGCTCAGCTCCTCCTCGGTGATGCCGTCGGCGGCGAGCTTGTCCAGCTCGGCACCAAGCAGTTCCAGGACCTGCTTGACCTTCGACGGCGTGCAGCCGGCGTACATGCCGAAGTAGCCGGCGTCGGCGTAGGAGGAGGCAAAGGAGTAGGTGGAGTAGACGAGGCCGCGCTTCTCCCGGATTTCCTGGAACAGCCGCGAGGACATGCCGCCGCCCAGCACGGCGTTCAGCACGCTCATCACGAAGCGGCGCTCGTCCGTGGCCACCAGCGAGGGGCAGCCCATGATGATGTTGGCCTGCTCCACCGGGCGCTTGACCACCTGCAGCCCGGCGGTTCCGGTGATCGACGCCCGCTCGGTGGACCGCCTCTCCACCGGTGCGGCACCCTCGCGCAGCTCCCACCCGGCATCCCGCAGCGCCTCGGTCACGAGGCGGCAGACGACGTCGTGGTCCAGGCCGCCGGCCGCGGTGATGACGAGTTCGTCGGGCCGGTAGTAGCGCCGGTAGTGTTCCCAGACCGAGTCCCGGGAGACGCCTTTGATGGCGGCGGGCGTTCCGCCGATCGGCCGGCCCAGTGGGTGCACGCCGAGCACGGCGGCAACGAACTTCTCGTGGGCCACATCGGTGGGGTCGTCGCTGTCCATGGCGATTTCCTCGAGGATGACGTCGCGTTCCTGCTCCAGCTCGGCCGGGTCCAGGACGGCGCCGGTGATCATGTCCGCGATGACGTCGATCGCCATCGGGAGGTCCGAGTCGAGGACGCGGGCGAAGTAGCAGGTGCTTTCCTTGGCGGTGGCCGCGTTGGATTCGCCGCCCACTTCGTCAAATGCGGAAGCGATCTCAAGGGCGGTGCGCCGCTTGGTGCCCTTGAACAGCAGGTGTTCCAGGAAGTGGGTGGAGCCGTGTTGCCCTTCGGCCTCGTCGCGGGAGCCTACCCCCACCCAGAAGCCGATGGTGGCCGAACGCTGCCCGGGCATGGCCTCGGTCAGTACCCGCACCCCGCCGGGGAGCACCGAGCGCCGGACGACGGAGCCGCCCTCGGCACCGTGGATCAGTTCGCCTCCGGGCAGGGTTTGCTCAAGCGGGAGAGGTACGACAGTCATCAAAGCCTTTCGGTTTGCGGCGGGCCGCGATCTGGCTGCCATGGTAGCAGCGGCCGCTTCCGCGTGGGTCCGGGGTTTGCTTCCGGGTTAAAAGCGGCGCGGGGCCGGTGGAGGTACCACCGGCCCCGCGACCTGTGCTGGGATGCTACTCCGCGGATTCCTCGGCAGGAGCTTCCTCGGCAGCTGCGCCTTCTTCCTCGGCCACAACCGGGGAGAGGGAAAGCTTGCCGCGGTCATCGATCTTGGTGATTTCCACCTGGACCTTCTGGCCGACGGAGACGACGTCTTCGACGTTGTCCACGCGCTTGCCGTTGGCCAGCTTGCGCAGCTCGGAGATGTGCAGCAGGCCGTCCTTGCCCGGGGTCAGGGAAACGAAAGCACCGAAGGTGGTGGTCTTGACGACCGTGCCCAGGTAGCGCTCACCGATTTCCGGAACCTGCGGGTTGGCGATGGCGTTGATCGCGGAACGTGCTGCTTCGGCAGACGGACCGTTGGTGGCGCCGATGTAGACGGTGCCGTCGTCCTCGATGGAGATGTCGGCGCCGGTGTCTTCCTGGATCTGGTTGATCATCTTGCCCTTGGGGCCGATGACCTCGCCGATCTTGTCCACCGGGATCTTGACGGCGATGACGCGAGGCGCGAACTCGGAGAGCTCGTCCGGGGTGTCGATCGCAGCGTTCAGGACGTCCAGGATGTGCAGGCGGGCCTCACGTGCCTGCTTCAGGGCGGCGGCCAGGACCGAGGCCGGGATGCCGTCGAGCTTGGTGTCCAGCTGGATGGCCGTGACGAACTCGGAGGTACCGGCGACCTTGAAGTCCATGTCACCGAAGGCATCTTCGGCACCCAGGATGTCGGTCAGGGCGGCGTAGCGGGTCTGGCCGTCAACCTCGTCGGAAACGAGGCCCATGGCGATGCCGGCAACCGGAGCCTTCAGCGGCACACCGGCGTTGAGCAGCGACAGGGTGGAGGCGCAGACGGAACCCATCGACGTCGAACCGTTGGAACCGAGTGCCTCGGATACCTGGCGGATGGCGTAGGGGAATTCCTCGCGGCTGGGCAGCACGGGAACCAGGGCGCGCTCGGCGAGTGCACCGTGGCCGATTTCGCGGCGCTTCGGGGAACCGACGCGGCCGGTCTCGCCGGTGGAGTACGGCGGGAAGTTGTAGTTGTGCATGTAGCGCTTGGTCTTCTCCGGCGACAGGGAGTCGATCTGCTGCTCCATCTTGAGCATGTTCAGCGTGGTGACGCCCATGATCTGGGTTTCGCCGCGCTCGAAGATGGCGGAGCCGTGCACGCGGGGCAGGACCTCGACCTCGGCAGTGAGCTGGCGGATGTCCGTCAGGCCACGGCCGTCGATGCGGATCTGGTCCTTGAGGATGCGCTGGCGCACAACCTGCTTGGTGACCGAACGGAACGCTGCGGAGAGTTCCTTCTCGCGGCCTTCGAACTCGCCGGCGAGGGCCGAGAGGACCTCATCCTTGAGCTCGTCGGAAGCGTTGTCGCGCTCCTGCTTGTCGGCGATCTGGAAGACAGCGGCGAGCTTGTCCTCGGCGGCGGCGCTGACGGCGGCGTAGACGTCGTCCTGGTAGTCCAGGAAGATCGGGAACTCGACCGTGGGCTTGGCGGCGCGGGCAGCCAGGTCCGCCTGTGCCTCGCACAGGGCCTTGATGAACGGCTTGGCGGCCTCGAGGCCTTCAGCGACAACCTCTTCGGTGGGGGCGGTGGCGCCCTGTTCCTTGATGAGGTTCCAGGAGTTGTCCGTGGCCTCGGCTTCGACCATCATGATCGCAACGTCGTCACCCGCGATGCGGCCGGCAACCACCATGTCGAACACGGCGTTCTCGAGCTGGGAGTGCTTCGGGAAGGCAACCCACTGGGTGCCCTGCTCGTCGGCGATGAGGGCGACGCGGACGCCGCCGATCGGGCCGGAGAACGGCAGGCCGGAAAGCTGGGTGGAGATCGAGGAGGCGTTGATGGCCACGACGTCGTAGAGCTCGTCCGGGTTGATCGCCAGGACGGTCACGACGATCTGGACCTCGTTGCGCAGGCCCTTGACGAAGGCCGGGCGCAGCGGGCGGTCCATCAGGCGGCAGGCCAGGATGGCCTCGGTGGACGGGCGGCCTTCACGGCGGAAGAACGAGCCCGGGATGCGGCCCGCAGCGTACATGCGCTCTTCGACGTCAACCGTCAGCGGGAAGAAGTCGAAGCCTTCGCGCGGGGACTTGCCGGCGGTGGTGGCGGACAGCAAGGCGGTGTCGTCGTCGATGTAGACCATCGCGGCGCCGGCAGCCTGCTTGGCAAGGCGGCCGGTTTCGAAGCGGATGACCCGCTTGCCGAAACGGCCGTTGTCGATGATGGCTTCGGAGAACTGGATTTCGGGACCCTCCATTGAGAGTCACCTCCGTTTCTTGATAGCGGAAGTCCGCCGCATCAACCCAGGCCGGGTCTGTTCCGAGCCTGTACGACACCCGGTCATCGATCGAGACCCTCGGGCTCCGCCGTCGGAATGGACGGACGTTCCCGGGGATCACTACCGAGGACCGCGAATGCGCGATGCGGTTGATTTCCTTGGATGTAGTTGTGCGTGAAGCGGGCGGCCCGTTCCCTGGGGATCGGGCCGCCCGAAGTCAAACTAGCGGCGCAGGCCGAGACGCTCGATGAGCGAACGGTAGCGGGCAATGTCAACGTTCTTCAGGTAGGTCAGCATGCGCTTGCGACGACCGACCAGGGCGAGCAGGCCGCGCTGGGTGTGGAAGTCGTGCTTGTGCTCCTTCATGTGCTCAGTCAGATCCTTGATCCGCTGAGTCAGGACAGCAATCTGGACCTCAGGCGAACCGGTGTCGCCTTCGGAGGTTGCGTATTCCTTGATGATGGACTGCTTTACAGCGGCGTCGAGTGCCACATGAACTCCTAGAGTTGTGCCGTGCGTCCCGAGTCAGCGCTTCACTGCCGGGTTGCTGGGTGGCGGTAGCCGCGCACGCAACAGGTCCAGCCGCCACGGACTGCAGCCGAACCATCGACCAGTTTACCGGCAGGGCGCCGGAGTTGTCGAAACGCGGGAGGCGCCGGAACCGGGCAGGCTACCGGCCGATTTCGGTGCGCACGGCGAAGAGCTCCGGGAAGAACGTCAGTTCGAGGGCCTTCTGCAGGAAGGATACGCCGCTGGAACCGCCGGTTCCGGTCTTCATGCCGATGGTCCGCTGGACCGTGCGCAGGTGCCGGAAGCGCCAGAGCTGGAAGTTGTCTTCGAGGTCCACCAGTTCTTCGCAGGCTTCGTAGGCTCCCCAGTTGTCCTGGGCGTTTTCGTAGATGTGCTTGAAGAGCGGCACCAGTTCCGGGGCGAACTCATGCGCCTGCGTGACATCGCGTTCCAGGACTGAGGCGGGCACCTCAAAGCCCTGCCGGTGCAGGTAGGACAGGAATTCGTCGTAGATGCTTGGCGCGTGCAGGAGTTCCTCCAGCATGGCCTTTGCCTCCGGATCGGACTCGAACACGGGGATCATCTTGGCGTTCTTGTTGCCGAGTGCGAACTCCACGGCACGGTACTGGGCGGACTGGAACCCGGAGGAGTTGCCCAGGAAGCCGCGGAACTCGGAGTACTCGGTGGGCGTCAGGGTGGCCAGGACGGACCACTGCTCGGTGAGTGTCTTCTGGATGTGCTTGACCCGGGCGATGGCCTTGAGCGCTGCGCCGAGCTCGTCGGAGCGAAGCCACGCGGCGGCGCTGCGGAGCTCGTGGAGCACGAGCTTCAGCCACAGTTCGGTGGTTTGGTGCTGGATGATGAACAACAGTTCGTCGTGGTGCTCGGGCTTGCTGACCGGTTGCTGTGCGCTGAGCAGCACCGGCAGCTGCAGGTACGAGCCGTAGCTCATCCGG
Source organism: Arthrobacter sp. TE26545 (assembly GCF_056279005.1). The sequence goes on along the minus strand of NZ_JBWBQM010000001.1, from coordinate 1,328,198 downwards.
GTGCTGAAGTCCCGGACGATTCCGTCCTCAAGCGGGCGGGTGTTCTTCTCGACGCTCATTGTGCGGCCGTATCCTCCGTGTTGCGGGTCAGCAGGATGTTCCGGGCCTGGATGACGTCCAGGCGCATCTGCTCCACAAGGGCTTCCGGCCCACGGTACGCGACCATGCCGCGCAGCCGCGCGGTGAATTCGACAATCACTGTCTGGCCGTAGAGATCAAAGGCCTCCACGGCTTCCTCCGGACGGTCGATGACGTGCGCCTCGACCTGCCGGCTGACGCCGTCGAAGGTCGGGTTGGAACCGACGGAAATGGCGGCCGGCCAGCGGGTGCCGGCGGCGTCGACGAGCCAGCCGGCGTAGATGCCGTCGGCCGGGACGTAGCCGCTGGCGTCGTGCGCCAGGTTGGCGGTGGGGAATCCCAGGGCGCGGCCGCGGGCGGCGCCGTGCACCACTTCGCCGCGCATCCGGTGCGGCCGGCCGAGCACCGCGGTGGCGGTGGCGACGTCGCCCTCGGCAAGGGCCTCGCGCACCCAGGTGGAGGAACACCGGCGGCCGGAGTCGCCGTCGTGCCAGCGGCCGTCCTCGCCCTCAAGCGGTGCCCCGCCGGCCCCGTACTCGTCGACCACCGTGACGTCGAAGCCCAACACCTTGCCCAGTTCCTGCATGGTGACCACGTCGCCGGAGTTACCGGCACCGAAGCGGAGGTCGTGTCCCACCACAACGTGGGCGGCGTGCAGGCCGTCCACCAGCACGCCCCGGGCGAATTCCTCGGGGCTCATCCCGGCCAGGTCCAGGTTGTACTTCATTACCAGGACGGCCTCGACGCCGGTCTGCGCCAAGGCGTCCAGCTTGTCCTGCAAACCCATCAGCAGTTCCGGCGCCGATTCCGGGCGGTGGACCTGGGCCGGGTGGGGGTCGAAGGTGACGACGACGGAGCGGCTGCCGCGCTGGGCGGCAGTGCTCAGGAGGTGCGCGAGGACCTCCTGGTGCCCGCGGTGGACGCCGTCAAAATTTCCGATGGTAACGACACTGGGGCCGAAGTCTTCGGGGACTTCGCTGGGATCGTTCCAGATGTGGACCATCAACCTCGCCTTTTGCTGCTGTTCAGCCAATCACTGGCTGTTCACTACCACCGGCGGCCTGGTCCGGCGCCGGAACTCTCTAAGGGTACCCGTTCAGTTACTGCGCGTTCGCCGAAGGTACGTCCGCCTTGCCGGGCCGGCGCTTGTTCAGCCACAGCAGCCCAAGGATCGGCAGGACCAGGGGCACGAAGCCATAGCCGCGACCGAAGAGGGACCAGACGGTGTCGTGCGGGAAGGCCACGGGGTCGAACAGGCTGAACGCGCCGACCACGATCACGCCCACGAGTTCCACCAGCACCGCGGCCAGGGACACCTTGAACCAGGTGCGGCCGGGCTTGGCGAGGGACACGGTGGCCACCAGGTACACGATGGCGGCGAAGGCCGAGAGGATGTGCGCCAGCGGCGCTTCGGCGAATTTGGTGGCGATCTGGTAGCCGGCGCGGGCCGTCGCGGAGATCGCGAACACCGCATAGACGGCGATCAGCAGCCGCCCGGGACCGGTGTTGCGGGTATCCCGGCTTGTCGCTGCCCGCTTCTTCTTGGACGTGGTCTCTGTGGACACCTTCGGTGCTTCTTTCATGTCAGTACCAGATCTGGTTCATGCGGGCGGCCATTACCAGCGCGGTGACGCCGACGGCGGCCAGGACGAAGTTGCTCCAGCGGGTCCGTTCCAGGATGGACCAGTACACGGCGCCCAGCGGGAGCATGAGGGCGGTGGCGAGGTAGCCCCAGAACTCCCAGGCCTCCCCCGCTATCCGCTCCCCCGCGATCACCCGGATGATGGAGCCCACCAGGTAGACCAGCAGGACGAGTTCGACGGCGGCCACCGAGAGGATGGTGATGTCGTTCGGGGCCTTCTTCATCAGGCCCGCCACGAGGCAGGTAACGGTGGAGATGAGGCCGACGGCCAGCACCGCGTAAAAGTAGCCGTCCACGCTCAGCCAGCCGCCTTTTCGTTTCCCGGTTTTTCATTGCCCGGCTTCTCGTTGCCCGGTTTCTCGTTGCCCGGCGCGAAGACCAGGACGGGTTTGGCGTGGCTGCCGGCGTCGGCCAGCAGCGCTACCAGCTCGCCGGACGGGGCGAAGGCGGCTACCGGGTTGTCGGCGGTGGCCGCGTCCGGGGTTCCCGCGGCAGCTCCGGCGGCGATGCGGCGGCCGTAGGAGATCTCGATGCTTTCGGCTTCGCTCAACTCGCGGCTGGGCATAAGGGCGCGGGCGGCCTCGGACATCTCCAGGACATCCAGTTCCTCAGCCAGTTCCTCCAGGGTGCGGGCCTGCTCCAGGGTGTAGGGGCCCACCTTGGTGCGGCGCAGTGCGGTCAGGTGGCCGCCGACGCCGAGCGCCTCGCCGAGGTCGCGGGCCAGGGCCCGGATGTACGTCCCGGAGGAACAGTCGACCTCGACGTCGACGTCGACGACGCGGCCGCCGTCGACCCTGCGGATGTCCAGCACGTCGAAGCGGTGGATGGTGACCGGCCGGGCGGCGAGCTTCACTTCCTCGCCGGAACGGACGCGGGCGTAGGAGCGTTCGCCGTTGACCTTGATGGCGCTGACACTGCTGGGGACCTGCTGGATGGCGCCGCGCAGGGCCTCGATTCCCCCATTGATGCCCGCCTCGTCCACAGCCTCGGCGCTGTGGGCGGCGGTGACTTCGCCTTCGGCGTCGTCGGTGATGGTGGCTTCACCCAGGCGTATGGTGGCGGAATAGCTCTTGGTGGTTCCGACGATGAAGCTCAGCAGCCGGGTGGCCTTGTTGATGCCGAGGACGAGGACGCCGGTGGCCATGGGATCCAGGGTCCCGGCATGGCCGACTTTCCGGGTACCGGCCAGCCTCCGCATCCGTCCAACCACGTCGTGGCTGGTCCATCCCTGCGGTTTGTCGACAATCACCAGTCCAGAAAGCACGCCTCCCAGTATATCTAGTACTCGGTGCGCTGCTCGTTGTGCCGCCATGCGTCGAAAGGCGCCTCGGCGCCGTCGACCTCTGTGTGCTGGACGGGCAGCAGTTCCGGGCGGCCGCCGTCGAAGTACTCGTAGAACACGGCGTCGTCGAAGCCGGCGCGGGCGGCACCGTGCCGGTCGGCAGCGAAGTAGACGCGATCTATCCTGCCCCACAGGGCTGCGGACAGGCACAAGGGGCAGGGTTCGCAGCTGGCGTAGAGGACGGCGCCGCTGAGGTCGAAGGTGCCGCTGGCCGCGGCTGCGCGGCGGATGGCCACCACCTCGGCGTGGGCGGTGGGGTCGTTGTCGCGGGTGACCCGGTTGCTGCCTTCGTGGACGGTTCCGTCGGCCGTGACCACGACGGCGCCGAACGGCCCGCCGCCGTCGTCGACGTTCTGCACGGCGAGCCGGATGGCGTGCTCCAGATAGCGTCCGGGGTCAGGATCCGCAGTCATGCTCCGATCTTAGCCAGCGCCGGCCCTTTTGGATGCAGGAAAGCCGGACCCGCCAGCGGGTCCGGCTTTCCGTGACATTGGAGGGCCGCTAGCGGCCGCTATCCTCGTCGATGTCCTCATCGTCCCGGAGGTCGATGTCCTCTTCGTCGAAGTCGTCCTCGTCGATGTCTTCATCGCGGGGCGCGTCGCTCTTATAGGGGTCGGCGTCGCCGGCGTGCTTGGCACCGGCCCTGAGGGCGGCCACCTCGGCATCGCGCTGCTTGGCGGTGCGCAGCAGTTCCTCCAGGTTGGAGGCGTTGACGGGCACCATGTCCGGGACGAACTCGAGGGTGGGGGTCAGGCGCACGGTGATGTTCCGGCCCACCTCCTGCCGGAGGACGCCCTTGGCCTTTTCCAGTGCCCTGGCGGCGTCGGCGTGGGCGACTTCGTCGCCGAAGACGGTGTAATACACGGTGGCATGCTGGAGATCGTTGGTGACCCGGGCATCCGTAATCGTGATGGCGCCCACCCGCGGATCCTTGACCCGCCGGCCCAACGCCTCGGCAACAACAACCTTAATCCGCTGCGCCAACTTGGCAGCCCGTGCGGGATCAGCCATTTCCACTCCTAAAAAATCTGGGGTACGACGGCGACAGCGGCTGACGTACCCGGGTTCTGTAAGGTGCCACCCGCCTCAGGCGAGTCTAGACGGACTGCCGGACGCCCAAGCCGCGAAGGCGGCATGGGGGCCCGGGAGTGGCATCGGGCCTTTCTGAACCGGAAGGCTCACGATCGCAGATCGTGAGCCTTCCGGCGAAGGGGCGGGGCCCCATACCGCCGTAGCGGCAGGTGAGGCGCCCCGGCCGATAGTTACCTTAGACGCGCGGCTTCTCGCGCATCTCGAAGGTCTCAATGATGTCGCCTTCGGCGATGTCGTTGAAGGACCCCAGGCCGATACCACACTCGAAGTCCGTGCGGACCTCGGTGGCGTCGTCCTTGAAGCGCTTGAGCGTCTCAACCGTGAGGTTCTCGCCGATGACCTTGCCGTCGCGGGATACGCGCGCCTTGGTGTTACGGCGGATGATGCCCGAGCGGACGATCGAGCCGGCGATGTTTCCGAACTTGGAGGAACGGAAGACTTCGCGGACCTCGGCGGTACCCAGCTGGAATTCTTCGTACTCCGGCTTGAGCATGCCCTTGAGTGCGAGCTCGATGTCGTCGATCGCCGAGTAGATGACCGAGTAGAAGCGCATGTCCACGCCTTCGCGGTCGGCCAGTTCAGCAACGCGCTCAGCCGGCTTGACGTTGAAGCCAATGATGATCGCGTTGTCCACGGTGGCGAGGTTGACGTCGTTCTGCGTGATGGCACCCACACCGCGGTGGATGACGCGCAGCTGCACGTCCTCGTCGCCCACATCGATCTTGAGCAGGGCGTCTTCGAGGGCTTCCACGGCACCGGATACGTCACCCTTGAGGATGAGGTTGAGGGTGTCGATCTTGCCTTCGGCAACGGCCTTGTCGAAGTCTTCCAGGCTGATCCGCTTGCGGCGCTTGGCCAGTGCCGCGTTGCGGTCGGCTGCCTCGCGCTTTTCGGCGATCTGGCGGGCCGTACGCTCGTCCGGGGTCACCAGGAAGGTGTCACCGGCGCGCGGCACGTTGGACAGGCCGAGGACCTGGACCGGGCGGGACGGCAGCGCGACGTCGAGGGCGTTGCCGTCCTCGTCGAACATTGCACGGACACGGCCGTGGGCGGTGCCGGCAACGATGGTGTCGCCGACGGCCAGGGTACCGGACTGCACCAGGACGGTGGCCACGGAACCGCGGCCCTTGTCCAGGTTGGCTTCGATCGCGATACCGCGAGCGTCCTTGTCCGGGTTGGCGCGCAGGTCGAGCGCGGCATCCGCGGTGAGCAGCACGGCGTCGATCAGTTCGTCGATGTTGAGGTTCTGGCGGGCAGAGACCTCAACGAACATGGTGTCGCCACCATATTCTTCGGGAACCAGGCCGTACTCGGAGAGCTGGCCCTTGACCTTGTCCGGGTTGGCGCCGTCCTTGTCGATCTTGTTGACCGCGACGACGATCGGCACGTTGGCAGCCTGGGCGTGGTTGAGCGCTTCGACCGTCTGCGGCATGACGCCGTCGTCGGCCGCGACCACCAGGATGGCGATGTCGGTGACCTTCGCACCACGGGCACGCATGGCGGTGAACGCCTCGTGACCGGGGGTGTCAATGAAGGTGATGTCGCGCATGGCACCTTCGTGCTCATGGCTGATCTGGTAGGCACCGATGTGCTGGGTGATGCCACCGTGCTCGCCGGCCACCACGTTGGTCTTGCGGATGGCATCCAGCAGTCGGGTCTTACCGTGGTCGACGTGGCCCATGACCGTGACTACCGGCGGGCGCGGTTCGAGGACGTCGTCGCCTTCGGCTTCCAGTTCGGCGTCGAGGTCGATGTCGAAGGAATCCAGCAGCTCGCGCTCTTCGTCTTCCGGAGACACGACCTGGACCTTGTAGCCCAGTTCCTCGCCCAGCAGGGCGAAGGTGTCCTCGTCGAGGGACTGCGTGGCGGTGGCCATCTCACCCAGGTGGAACAGCACGGTCACCAGTGCAGCGGGGTTTGCCTCGATCTTGTCGGCGAAGTCCGTGATGGAGGAGCCACGGCGGAGGCGGACAACAGTGTTGCCGTCGCCGCGGGGCACCGAAACGCCGCCCAGGGACGGAGCACTCATCTGCTCCAGTTCCTGACGCTTTGCACGCTTCGACTTACGCTGCTTGCCACGGCCTGCGCCGCCCTTGCCGAAGGCACCCTGGGTACCGCCGCGGCCGCGGCCGCCCTTGCCGAAGCCGCCGCCTGCGGGAGCTCCGCCGCCGCCGGTGCCGGGAGCACCGCCCGGACGGCCGGGGCCGCCGGGACGACCGGCACCGCCCGGACGGCCTGCGCCAGGCGCCGGACGTTCGGTGCGGTTGGGCATCATGCCCGGAGTCGGGCGGGGGCCGCCGGGACGCGGTGCGCCGGGGCGCGGGGCGCCCGGACGCGGTGCGCCGGGGCGGGGTCCGCCTGCACCGGCTGCCGGACGGGGACCGCCGGCGCCAGCTGCTGCAGGACGCGGACCGCCGGGACGTTCGCCTTCCGTGCGGGCGCCGCCGGGACGCGGCATGCCCTGGGAGGTTGCAAAGGGGTTGTTGCCCGGGCGCGGAGCACGGTCGCCTTCACCGCGGCCGCGGGGCATGCCCTGGGACGTTGCGAAGGGGTTGTTGCCCGGACGGGGGCCGCCGGGGCGCGGAGCCTGGCCCGGACGTGACGGAGCCGGAGCTTCGGTGCGCGGAGCCGGACGAGCGCCGGGCTTGGCGGAAACGGGGTTTGCCGGGGCTGCAGCGCTGGGCGCAGCCGGAGCAGCAGGTGCTGCCGGCGCGGGAGCCTTGGGCGCGGCCGGGCCGGGAACCGGACCCGGGCGCGAGGCAACCGGAGCAGCCTGTGCGTTCGAGGCTACCGGAGCCTTCGGGGCGGCGGGGGCCTTGGGCGCCACGGGGGCGTCTGCCTTGGCGGCACCGGCACCCGGGTAGGCGTTGCGAAGCTTCCGCACAACGGGAGCTTCGATGGTGGAGGAAGCGGAACGGACGAATTCGCCCAGTTCCTGCAGTTTGGTCACTGCTTCCTTGGAGGTGATTCCGAGCTCTTTCGCGAGCTCGTGGACGCGGTACTTGGCCACTTTTCTCCTGTCTCGGTCCGCACCGAGCCAGGTACGAACCGTCTACTTCTTACTGCGGGCCTCCGCCGCGCATGCAGCTGCAAGGCCCTGTGCAGAGCGCAACAAAGTTGTCATCGTTGCGTACTCATCGCTGGGAACTCATCGGGTTTCCATCAGTTTTCTGACCCGCTTTCAGGTTTGGACGGTTGTTCCGCGGCGGCCGGAGCCTCCGCGGGTGGCATGCCTGCGAGGTAGCGTTCGACGGCGGCTGTGTCGCTCGCGCCCGCGAGGGCCCGGGCGAAGGCGCGCCGTTTGGTTGCCAGCATCAGGCAGTTGCCGCTGGGGTGCAGCCACGCACCCCGGCCAGCCATCCGGCGTCGTACATCCACCAGGACGACGGGTGACCCGCCGCCTTCGGCGACAAGCCGGATCAGCTCATTCCGTGCTCCGTGTTTCCGGCATCCGATGCAGGTCCGCACGGGCTGGTGCCCGCTTGAAAGGGGTGCGGCCACTGGGTGTTCAACCATCCTCAGTGTCCTATACCCGTCCTTCTTCGTTCCTGTTTCCCGGCACCGCCCGGAAGGGCAGGCCGCCCCGAGGGGCGGCGCCACCTAATTCAAAGCAACGCAAATCAACGCAGCGCCAAGGAAAACGGATACCGGACGCAAGCCCGGCTCCAACCAGTCTAGTCCCCCGGGTGCCCGGCCACCGAATCCGGGGACGGCGCGGCCGGGCTTCCGAAGGGACCTGCCGGCCGGCTAGTTGCCGTGGCCCTGCGCGGCGTCGGAGACGATGTCGATGCGCCAGCCGGTCAACTTGGCCGCGAGGCGGGCATTCTGCCCTTCCTTGCCGATCGCGAGCGACAGCTGGTAGTCCGGGACCACTACGCGGGCGGAGCGGGTGGACTCGTCGATGATGGTGACGGAATTCACACGCGATGGCGACAGCGAGTTGGCGATGAAGGTCGCAGGATCGTCGCTGAAGTCGACGATGTCGATCTTTTCGTCATTCAGTTCGGTCATGACGGCGCGCACGCGGGAACCCATTTCGCCGATGCACGCGCCCTTGGCGTTGATGCCCGCGACGTTGGCCTTGACGGCCATCTTGGTCCGGTGGCCGGCTTCACGGGCCAGGGCAACGATCTCGACCGAACGGTCCGCGATCTCCGGAACTTCCAGTTCGAACAGCTTCCGGACCAGGCCGGGGTGCGAACGGGACAGTGTGATCGAGGGGCCCTTGGCACCGCGGTGTACGTCCACCACGTAGGCGCGCAGGCGGCTGCCGTGGGTGTACTTCTCGCCGGGAACCTGTTCGGGCGGCGGCAGGAGGGCCTCGACGGTGCCGAGGTTGACCTGGATCATGTGCGGGTTGTTGCCCTGCTGGATCAGGCCTGCCACCAGTTCGCCTTCGCGGCCCTTGAATTCGCCCAGGACGTTGTCGTCCTCGACGTCGCGCAGGCGCTGCAGGATGATCTGGCGAGCGGTGCTGGCCGCGATCCGGCCGAAACCGTCCGGGGTGTCCTCGAACTCGCCGACAGCTTCGCCGTCGTCGTTGAACTCGGTGGCCCAGATGGTCACGTGGCCGCTCTTGCGGTCCAGCTCGGCACGGGCCTTTTCGTAGGCGCCGGGCGTCTTGTGGTAGGCCACCAGGAGGGCTTGTTCGATGGTGGGGATCAGGAGGTCCAGCGGGATTTCGCGCTCACGCTCCAGTAGTCTCAGCGCGCTCATGTCAATATCCATCAGGCCTCCTCGGAAGGTCCATCGTGTTCGTCTACCAGCCCGGCCTCGTCGAGGTGGCTGAATTCAATTTCGACTTTTCCTTGCCGGATCCTGTCGAAAGGAAGCTTCACGGGGTCGCCATGCTTGGGCTTCATCCCCTTCTTGACCTCGAGTTCCGGAATCAGGGTCACGCCGTCGTCGTCGACGGACTGGATCCTTCCGGTGAGGTTTTCGCCCTGGATGACGTTGACCTTGACCATGCGGCCGCGTGCGCGGTGCCAGTGGCGGGGCTCGGTCAGCGGACGGGAAACGCCGGGCGAGGAGACTTCGAGGTCGTACGGCCGGCCGTCGTCGTGGGGATCGTTGTCCAACACATCGGACAGGGCCCGGGAGATCTCGGCGATGACGTCAAGGCTCACGCCGCCGGTTTCCTCCTGCGGGAGGTCGATGACCACCTGGACCGTGCGGTGCGAACCTGCGACCTGGACGGTGACGTCTTCAAGGTATAGCCGGCTGGCCTGGACCACTGGTTCCAGCAGTGCCTTGAGCCTGCTTTCTTCGGGGTTGCCGGCGGCTGCCGCCTGTGCTCCAGCCTGGTCTGTTGAAGTCCTGGCTTCCGAATCACTCACTGGCCAGCCGCCTCCCGTTCGATGTTGTTGTGAGTACTAGGGTATCGAGTTTCACGGCGAGGTGGTGCACCGCGGTTCCGCCGGCGGCCCCTGCACATGACACCATGGACTGTTGTGAATGACGAGACTGCGGAAAATCCGGAGCGCCCTGCGGAAAACCATGGGCCCCACGGCTGGGTGAAGGCCGTGCTTGTGTCTTTGCTCGCAGTCCTCGTCCTGGGCACCGGGGCGGTGCTGCTGCCGGCCAACGACGGGCCTGCCCCGGAGCCGCCGTTTTCCGAAGCCGCGAAGGCCGCCGCCTACGCCGAAACCCGCGCGCTGCTGGTGGACGCCTCGGCCGCCGGCAGCGCGCCTGCCACAGCGGCGCTGCTGGAAACCCAGGCGCGGGCGCTGCTCGCCCCTGCCCCGGCGTCGCCCACTGCTGCTTGGTCCGCTGCGGTCTCCTCGGCTCCCGCGGGGCCTTCTTCGAAAGCCGCGTTCCTCGCCCGGCTCTCCCGCAGTGCGGCGCAACGCCTGGCCGACGCCGGAAAGAGCGACGGCGGGACGGCCCGCCTGCTTGCCGCCGTCGGCACAGCGCAGCTGCTGGAGTCGGTACGGCTGGCAGGGGCGTGGGGACTGCCCGCGCCGGCCGGACCTTCCCTGGCTCTTCCGACGGCGGCGCCCTCCCCCGCAGCTGCGCCCTCCCCCGCAGCTGCGCCCACCTGCACTTCCGGCGCGGGCACGACGACGGCAGCGCCTCCGGCCGGCGAGGCTGACCCGGCGGGCGCCGGAGACGCACTGGCCGCCGTCGTGGGCGCCGAACAGAAGGCTGTCTACGTCTACCAGGTCGCCCTCACCCGGCTTGACGGACCCGATGCCGGAACGGCCGCCGGGGATCTCGCCCGCCACCAGGAGCTGTTGCGCGAGGCCGAGGCCCTGGCCCGCGTGCACTGCACCGAACCGCCGCCGCGCGAAGCCGGGTACCGGCTGCCGGCGGACTTCGGGACCCAGGCAGCCGCGGCGCTCGGGGAACAGGAGTCGGCCACGCTCGCTGCCTACGGCGAACTGGTGGCACTTTCGGACGGCGAAACCCGCCGATGGGCCATGGCCGGATTGCTGGACGGTGCCCGTCGGCTGGAATCCTGGGGCACGCTGCCGGGAGCACTGCCTGGCCTGCCCGTCGACCCTGCGGCCTTGCCGGGACTTCCGGAAAGCACCTCCGCTCCCCAGCGGTAGGCCAGCCTTACTTCGCTGGCGCCCGCCGCCCTGGGGTGCTTGGCTGGAGCCATGGCATCCACGGAAAAAGCCTCGCATCACGACAACGAACCGCACGAGAATGACATCGCCCGGCGCCTGAACTGGTTGCGGGCCGGCGTCCTCGGGGCCAACGACGGGATTGTTTCGGTTGCAGCGATCGTGGTCGGCGTGGCCGGTGCCACCACCAACACGGGTGCGATCCTCGCAGCCGGCGCGGCGGGCGCACTGGGCGGTGCGGTGTCGATGGCTCTGGGCGAGTATGTGTCCGTCAGCAGCCAAAGCGACAGCCAAAAGGCCCTGATCGAGAAGGAACGCCGGGAACTCGAGGAACAGCCCGAAGAGGAACTGGCCGAACTGGCCGCCATCTATGAGGCCAAGGGGCTCACCTCCGGGACAGCCTGGACCGTGGCGAAGGAACTGACCGCCCACGACGCCCTCGCGGCCCATCTGTCCGCCGAGCTGAACATCGACGAGGACGGCATCGTGAGCCCATGGCACGCCGCGTTCGCGTCCGCGGTCGCCTTCACCCTGGGTGCCCTGCTCCCCTTGCTTTCAATCCTCCTTCCCCCGCCGGCTTTGCGGGTACCATTGACGTTCGCTTCGGTGCTACTGGCGCTGGCGCTGACCGGTGCGGTGGGTGCCTGGATCGGCGGCAGCTCCAGGACGCGGGCCGCCGTCCGCGTGGTAGTTGGCGGCGCCCTTGCCCTGGCAGCGACATTCAGCCTCGGCAGCCTGCTGGGGTCCAGCGGGATCATCTGAGGCTTAGACACCTCCCGCCGCTCCATGGGGCCGCGACGGGGTTCCCGGGCCCGAGAAAGGGGTGGCGATAGGCTGACGGGTATGAGCAGCCATATTCCGGTCCCGGCCGATCTGCGGGCCCGCTATTCGCGTACCGCGGAGGGCAGGGCGTGGCTGGCTGCGCTTCCCGGCTACCTCGAGGCGGGCATGGAGCGCTGGGAGCTGACCCTCGATCTTCCCGCCGGGGCGGAGCCGTGGAACGGCCACGGCGGAATCGTGGTGCCGGTATTGCGGGACGGCGTGGCCGTTGTGCTTAAGGTCGCGTTTCCGCACCCCGAGGCCTTGACTGAAAGCCACGCCCTGGCGTTGTGGAACGGCCATGGCGCGGTGCGCCTGCTCGAAGCGGAGCAGGAAACATGTGCCATGCTCCTGGAGCGTCTCGACGCCGGCCGCTGGCTGCAGGATGTTCCGCTGGACCACGCGCGCGACGCCTGGGGGACGGTGATGCGGGAACTCAGCATTGATTCCGGCGACGGCCCGGTCTGGGAAGAGTTCGAGCACGCGGCGGCGAAGGCCGAGCGCTGGAGCGACGAGCTTCCCGCCGACTGGGAACAACTTGGCCGGCCGTTCCCCCGCTGGCTCCTGGAAGCTGCCCTGGAGGTGTGCCAGACCCGCGGCGCCGTGGGCCGGCGGGCGGGCAAGGACGTCCTGGTCCACGCCGACCTCCATTTCATGAACATCCTTCCCCTTCCCGGAACCGGTGATGCTCCCGACGCCGGCAGCTACCGCGCCATCGATCCGCAGCCGGTGATCGGTGAGGCCGAGTTCGGGGTTGCCCCCGTGCTGTGGAACCGGATTGGCGAGCTGCCGCAGTCCTCCCCCGAGCTGGCGCTTCTCGAGCGCTGCCACGACTTCAGCAACGCCGCGGGGTTGGACCCGGAAACGGCCCGGCAATGGAGCCTCACCCGGGAGGTGGAGAACGCGCTGTGGTACGCCGCGAAGCCCGGGCACGACGGCGACCTCGCCCGCTCCTTGTGGGTTGCCAGCACCCTGGCCGGGCGGACCTTGGAGGGCCTGCCCGCCGCCCACGAATTGCCGGCCCCTGGTGGCGCCGCCCTGAGCTAGGCGTCGCCCTTAGCTAGGCGGCCGCGAACTAGGCCGTCGCGGCAAGGGCGTCCCTGATGGTCTGCACGGCCGTATCCAGGTCATCGCTGTCAGTGGACCAGTTGCTGACCGAGACTCTGAGGATGTCCCTGCCGTGCCAGCGGGAGCCGGACATCCACACCCTGCCGTCGGCCATGATGTAGTCGGTCACGGCCCTCGTGCGGGCGTCGTTGCCGAAGGCCAGGGACAGTTGCGTGTAGACGACGTCGTTGAGCACCTCGACGCCGGGCACGGCGGTGAGGCGGGCTGCCAGTTCCGCCGCGCAGGCCGCACGTCCGGCAACCAGGGCGCGGACGCCGTCGGCCCCCAGGGCGCGCAACGCGGCCCAGACTGGAACCCCGCGGGCACGGCGGGACAGTTCCGGCGACTTTTCCATCGGGTCCCCCGGCCCGTGGCTGTCCTGCGGCAGGTACTCGGCGTGCATGCCGATGGCGGGGCGCAGTGCGGCGACGTCGCGCACCACCACGATCCCGGCGTCGTACGGGGCGTTCAGGGTCTTGTGGGCGTCGGTCCCCCAGGAATCGGCCAGGGCCACCCCGTCCCACAGCGGCCGCAGCTCCGGCACCGCGGCCGCCCAGAGCCCGAAGGCACCGTCAACGTGGACCCACGCGCCGTGCTCCTTCGCGGCGGCGATGGCTTCGGCGAACGGATCGAAGGCGCCTGAATGGAGATTCCCGGCCTGCAGGCAGACGATCGCGGGCCCGCTGCCGGACTCGAGGGCGCGGCGCAGCGCCGGCCCCTCGATCCTGCCCTGGGCGTCCGCCGAAACCACCTCCGGTGCGCCGAGTCCGAGGAAGCGCAGCGCCATGTCCAGGCTCTCGTGGCGCTCGGCCCCGACCAGGACCCGCAGCGCCGGGGCGCCGTTGAGGCCATTGGCGTTCACATCCCAGCCGGCGGCCTCCAGCTGGCGCCAGCGCGCCGCCGCCAAGGCGGTGAAATTGGCCATGCTCGCCCCGGTGGTGAATCCGACGTCGGAGCCTTCCGGTAGTCCCAGGAGCTCCAGCAGCCATTGGCCAGCGGCCTGTTCGATCCCCGCCGTGGCCGGCGTGGCAAAGCGCAGCCCGGTGTTCTGGTCCCATGCCGAGACGAGCCAGTCCGCCGCCATGGCCGACGGCAAGGTACCGCCGATCACCCAGCCGAAAAAACGGCCGGACTGCATGGCCATGAGGCCGGGCTCGGCGTTCCGGGCCAGGAAGTCGATGAGCTTCTCCGGATCCATGCCCTCCGCCGGCAGGGGCCCGCCGAACATTTCCGCGATCTGGTCTGCTGTGAGGGTCGGCCGCACGGTCCGCCCCGGCAACGCCTGCAACCATTCTTTGGCGTGCTCCGCTGCCCGCCCGAGAACCCGCTCGTACTCACCGGAATCGGCCCACATGCGAGCATGCTACGCCTGTGTGCTGCGCGAAGACATGGCTTCTTGTCAGTGGCCCGTCGTAGGGTACGGACCATGGAAATCATCCTTGTTCCCGGGTTCTGGTTGGATGCCTCGTCCTGGTCGGAGGTGACCCCGCCGCTCGTCGACGCCGGCCACCGGGTCACGCCTTTGACCTTGCCGGGCCTTGAGTCTGTTAATGCCCCGCGCGCCGGAATCGGCCTGCGGGACCACATCGATGCAGTTACCGCTGCGGTGGACAACGCCGAAGGTCCGGTGGTGCTCGTAGGCCACTCCGGCGGCGGTGCCATCATCCACGGCGTGCTGGATGCCCGCCCGGAGCGCGTGGCGCGTGCCATCTATGTGGACAGCGGTCCGCTCGGCGAGGGCGGGGTGATCAACGACGAACTGCCGGTTGTGGGCGACGACATCCCCTTGCCCGCATGGGACGTCTTCGAGGACGCCGACCTCGTGGACCTGGACGCAGAGCTCCGCGAGATGTTCCGCAACCGCGCCATCCCCCAGCCCAAGGGCGTGGCTTTCGACAAGCAGCGACTGCAGGACGAGCGGCGGTATGACGTCCCGGCCACGATCATCGCCTGCGAGTTCCCGTCCAGCATGCTCCATGAGTGGATGGCGGCCGGTTCGCCGTTCACCGCCGAGCTCGCCCGCATGAAGGACGTGGAGTACGTGGACCTGCCCACCGGACACTGGCCGCAGTTCACCCGCCCGGAAGAGCTCGGCGCGGCCATCCTTGCCGCCGTCGAACGTACGGCCGACGCCGGCAAGGCACCGTAGCGCCGTTTAGGCCAGGTCCTGCCAGACGTCGATGCTGAGCTTGATGATCAGGGCGGCCACCACCAGCAGGAACACCACGCGGACGAACTTGCTGCCCTTCTTCACGGCGGTCCGGGCGCCAAGGTAGCCACCGGCCATGTTGGCCGCGCCCAGCAGCAGGCCGACGCCCCACAGGAGGGAGCCGTGCGGCAGGAAAAACAGGAGCGCCCCGGCGTTGGTGGCCATGTTGACGATCTTGGCCTTGGCACTGGCTTCGAGGAAGGCGTAACCCATCGCGGAGACGAGGGCGATCACCAGGAAGGAGCCGGTGCCGGGGCCGATCAGCCCGTCATAGAAGCCGATCACCGCACCGATCAGGCATGCCACCACATAGTGCCGGTGGCCGTAGTGCCGGAGGGCGGTGAGCTCGCCGGCGTTGGGCCGCAGGGCGGTGAACAGCGCGACGACGACCAGCGCCACCACGATGATCGGCTTGAACACCGAGGCGGGCAGGTTAGCCGCGAGCAGCGCCCCGCCGAAGCTTCCGGCGAGGGCGATCACCGCCATCGGCACAGCAGTCTTCAGGTCCGGGCCGACCCTGCGGTAGTAGGTGGTGGCGCTGGTGGCGGTCCCGAAGATGGAGCCCATCTTGTTGGTGGCCAGCGCCTGGACCGGGGTGATGCCCGGGATCAGCAGGAGGGCGGGGAGCTGGATCAGTCCCCCGCCACCCACCACGGCGTCCACCCAGCCGGCGGCGAAGCCGGCCACCACGATCATGATGAGCGTGGCGGCCTCGATCGATTCGAAGCCGGAAATCACTTCTGGCGGACGGCGTTGACCACGTAGTCCACGGCCTTTTCGACGGCGACGTCCTCAGCCTCGCCGCTGCGGCGGTCCTTGATCTCCACGACGCCGCTCGCCAGGCCCTTGCCGACGGCCAGGATGGTGGGAACACCCACCAGTTCGGCGTCGCCGAACTTCACGCCGGGGGAAACCTTGGGACGGTCGTCGTAAATGACATCCAGGCCGGCGGCTTCCAGTTCTGCCGACAGCTTCTCCGCGGCGGCGAAGATTTCCTCGCCTCGGCCGACGGCGACGACGTGGACGTCAGCGGGCGCCACGGAACGCGGCCAGACGAGGCCGCGTTCGTCGTTGTTGGATTCGGCCAGCGCAGCCACCGCGCGGGTGACGCCGACGCCGTAGGAACCCATGGTCACCACGACCTGCTTGCCGTTCTGGTCCAGGACCTTCAGGTCCAGGGCTTCGGCGTACTTGCGGCCGAGCTGGAAGATGTGGCCCATCTCGATGCCGCGGGCCAGTTCCAGCGGACCGCTGCCGTCCGGGGCGAGGTCGCCTTCGCGCACTTCGGTGCACTCGATGACGCCGTCCCAGCCGAAGTCGCGGCCGGCGACGAGGCCGAAGACGTGCTTGCCGTCCAGGTTGGCGCCGGTGACCCAGCTGCTGCCGGACACGATCCGCGGGTCCACCAGGAACAGCAGCTTGGAGCTGCCTTCGAGGCCCAGCAGCGGCTCGTCCAGGGACAGGCCCGGGCCGATGTAACCCTTGACGAGGGCGGGGTTCTTCTTGAGGTCCTCTTCGTTGGCCGCTTCCAGGCCGATCTCGCCGGCAATCGGGAGGAAGGCACCGATGTTGGCTTCGACCCGCTTGAGGTCCACGGCGCGGTCGCCGGGGACCCCGATGACGACGAGCTGGCGCTCACCGGTGGGCAGGGTGACGGCGAGGACGACGTTCTTGAGGGTGTCGGCGGCAGTCCATTCGCCGCCGTCGGCTTCGCTGCGCGGGGCGAGCTCGTTGGATGCGGCGACGAGGGTTTCGATGGTGGGAGTGTCCGGGGTGTCCAGGACGCGGGCCGCAGGGGCGTTGCTGAAGTCGATGGGCTCGGGTGCCACAGTGGTGACGGCTTCGACGTTGGCTGCGTAGCCGCCGGCGGAGCGGACGAAGGTGTCTTCGCCGATCTCGGTGGGGTGCAGGAATTCCTCGCTCTTGGACCCGCCCATGGCACCGGCCGTGGCGGTAACGGGGACCACCTCGAGGCCCAGGCGTTCGAAGATCTTCAGGTAGGCGGCGCGGTGCTTGGCGTAGCTGGCGTCCAGGCCGGCGTCATCCACGTCGAAGGAGTAGGAGTCCTTCATGATGAACTCGCGGCCGCGGAGGAGGCCGGCGCGGGGACGGGCCTCGTCACGGTACTTGTTCTGGATCTGGTACAGGCTCAGGGGCAGGTCCTTGTACGAGGAGTACAGGTCCTTGACCAGGAGGGTGAAAACTTCCTCGTGCGTGGGGGCGAGCAGGTAGTCGGCCTGCTTGCGGTCCTTGAGCCGGAAGATGCCCTCGCCGTATTCGGTCCAGCGGTTGGTGGCCTCGTACGGCTCCTTGGGCAGCAGGGCCGGGAAGTGCACTTCCTGGGCGCCGATCGCGGTCATTTCCTCGCGGATGATCTGTTCGACCTTGCGAAGCACGCTCAGCCCCAGAGGCAGCCAGGTGTAGATGCCAGGAGCCGCGCGGCGGATGTAGCCCGCACGTACCAGCAGCTTGTGGCTGGCGACTTCGGCGTCGACGGGATCTTCACGCAAGGTGCGCAGGAACAGCTGGGAGAGGCGAACGACCACGGGCAAAATCCGTTTCTGTGGCAAGGGATGGCAAAAAACTACTGACTACTAATCTACCGGCTGGCCGCCTGCCCCTTTGCCGCCCGCCGCCGCGCGGGCCCCGTGCAGGCGCCGCGCAGGATCCATTGACGGTGACCGGCGGCCGGTCTACCTTGAATTCATCAGGTGATGAATTCATTCCTGGAGGACGCCATGAACCGGCACGCGGCAGAACCACCCACCGTTCCGCCGGCCGTCCAGGCCAGCGGACTGCACGTCCACCGCGGCCGGACCAAGATCCTGCGGGGCCTGGACTTCACCATCGACGCCGGCCGGATCACCGGCCTGCTCGGCCCCTCCGGCAGCGGGAAGACGACGCTCATGCGGGCCATTGTCGGGGCGCAGCGGCTTTCTTCCGGAACCGTCACGGTCCTGGGCAAGCCCGCCGGCTCCGCCGCCCTGCGGCATGAGGTCGGCTATGTCACCCAGTCCCCCAGCGTCTATCCGGACCTCAGCGTCGAAGCGAACGTCCGGTACTTCGGGGCGATGCACGGCGCGACGGCGGCCGACACCGCCGAGGCGATCGCCGCCGTCGGCCTCGAGGACCTCGCCCGGCAGCGGACCGCGGACCTGTCGGGAGGCGAGTCCAGCCGGGTGTCGCTGGCCTGTGCCTTGGTTTCCCGGCCGAGCTTGCTGGTCTTGGACGAACCAACCGTGGGCTTGGACCCGGTGCTGCGCGCGGAGCTGTGGGAGCGCTTCGCCTCGATGGCGGCTGCCGGAACCACGCTGCTGGTCTCCAGCCACGTGATGGAGGAGGCTTCCCACTGCTCCTCGCTGCTGCTGTTGCGTGAGGGCCTGCTGATGGCCAGCCTCACCCCGGCCGAACTTGGTGAACGCGGCCGCAGCGCCGACCTCGAACAGGCCTTCCTGCACCTGATCCGCGAGGCAGAAAACAAGCCCAGCCGACAGAACCGCAATGAAAGCCAGGTGGCGTGATGAATCCCCGCATGATGCTGGCGACCAGCCGGCGGGTCCTGGAGCAGCTGCGGCACGACCGCCGCAGCATTGCATTGATCCTGGTGGTCCCGGCCCTGCTGCTGACCGCCGTGTACTACCTCTACGAGAACGAAACCCTGCCTCCCGGGATGCCGCGGACCTTCGACCGTGTGGGCCTGATGATGCTGGCGATCTTCCCGTTCGTGGTGATGTTCCTGGTCACCTCGATCACCATGCTGCGCGAACGGACGTCCGGGACGCTCGAGCGCCTGCTGACGACGCCGATCCACAAGGCGGACCTGCTGTTCGGCTATGCGATCGCGTTCTCGATCATGGCGGCGCTGCAATCGCTCGTGGCGACCGCGGTGGCGTACTGGGTGTTCGGCTTGGACATCAAGGGCAGCCCGGGTTACGTGGTGATGATTGCCGTGATCAACGCGGTGCTCGGGGTCGCCCTGGGCCTTTTGTGCTCGGCCTTCGCGGGCACGGAGTTCCAGGCAGTGCAGTTCATGCCCGTGGTGGTGGTTCCGCAGATCCTGCTCTGCGGCCTGTTCGTGGCGCGGGAGCGCATGAACGACGTGCTGGAGAACATTTCCAATGTCATGCCGCTGACGTTCTCGGTGGACGCTCTCAAGGAAATCGCGGGCAACAGCGAGGCCACGCGCGTCATGTGGGACGACGCGACGACCATCGGGATCATCGTGCTGGTGGTCCTGGTGCTGGCATCGCTGACCCTCAGGCGGCAGACCCGATGAGCGGGCTTCCCGCGCTGCACAGTTCCGCGCCGGCGTCCCGCCGGGGCCGCCGCGGCGGCTCGAACGATTCGCGGGAACTCATCCTGGCGACGGCCCGCAGGCTCTTCGCGGAGCACGGCTTCGACGGCACAAGCCTGCGCCAGGTGGCCCGCGAGGCCGGGGTGGATCCGGCCCTGGTCCACCACTTCTTCAAGGGCAAGGATGAACTCTTCGCGCTCAGCGTGGACCTTCCGGCCGATCCGGCACAGGTCCTGGCCGGCGTCGAATCCCTCGACCCCGGGCAGCGCGCGGAGGAAATCGTGCGGGCCGTGCTGCGGCTCTGGGAGAGTCCGGCCCAGCACAGCCTGGTGGCGTTCCTGCGTGGGACCATCGGGTCCAAGGCCAAGACGGCGATGCTCCGCGAGCTGGTCTCCCGCACCGTCCTGCAGCGCATTATGACCGGACTTCCAGGCACCCCGGAGGAAAGGGCATTGCGCGGAAACCTCGTGGCCACGCAGGTGGTTGGCCTGATGCTGGTGCGGTACGTGGTGCGGCTGGAGCCGCTGGCCTCGGCGGAGCCGGACGACGTGGTCAGGCTGGTCGCCCCGAACATCCGGCGCTACCTCGCGGAGCCTTTGGAAGGTCCGTGAGGGCGGCGGATGTCCGGGGCGTCGCCTGCGGCAAAGCGCTTACTTGATGAGGGCCGCGACGTCGTCAAGAGTGTCGGCGGCCTGTTTTGTCTCCAAGGCAACGTTGCCGGTACTGACGTACATGCTGTTGATCACGACGCCGCCCTTGATGGCAGTCACCGTGATTTGGGTGATCACTCCCACGCTGCTGGTGGTGGTCGACTTCACGGCGAAGGAGCCAGGAGTCGCTGTGGCAACAGGGACCTCCACGACGGAGGATTCCGCCTTCCGGCCCGCCATTTCAACAACGACGTGCCCGCATTTCTTGCTCTGTTCCTTTCCCTTGGCGAAAAGAGCCGAGAGCTTCGCCTGATCCACGCCGGAAACGAGGCTCACCGTCTGGACCGGTGACGCGCTGCCCGACGGTCTCGAGGTAGCAACCGCCATGCTCGCCCCCTGAGTTGCCTCGAAGCCACCTGTGAGGGCGGCACCGCCGCACACGGCCGGGGTGACCTTCACCGACGTGAGCAACTTCTTGGCCGCGTCAACTCCCTTCAGCAGCTGGTCTTCCGGCATCGCGACGAACGGTGACCCTTCGGCGTTGTCGACGCTTTCGAACAGTTCCGCCAGCTCGGCGTTCGTGTATTTCTTGAAGGCCATGGTCGGGGTGGGCGTCGGTGTGGGGGTCTTGCTTTGGACCGGCGCGGAGGACGGCGCCGAGGCCGGGGCCGCGCAGGCCGAGACGGACAGGACGGCGGCGGCCGCGAGGGCCAGGATAATGCGGTGTGGCGTGGTCATGCTTCCCCCAGAGGATGCGAACGGGCCGGTTGGCCTGCAGTTTGGCTGCAGGTCATTCCGAGTGCCCCCTGCATTAATAGAGCACAGTAGCGAAGGTTCCCAGCTGCTGGAATCCCACCCGTTCATAACTAGCCCGCGCACGCAGGTTGTAGTGGTTCACGTAGAGGCTGGTGACGGGGGCGAATGTGCGCGCGAGCTGCACGACGGCGGCCATATAGCCGGCGCTCAGGCCCTGTCCGCGGATCTCGGGATTGAGCCACACTCCCTGTACCTGGCTCACCTCCGGAGTCACGGCTCCGAGCTCGGCCTTGAAGAGCACCCGGCCGCCGTCGATGTGCACCAGCGAATGTCCCTGCCGGATCAGGCCGGCCACCCGCCTGCTATAGAAGTCCTCGCCGCCAAGGAACGGCGAGTAGCCCACTTCCTCTTCGAACATCGCGGCGCAGGCGGGCAGGATCAGCTCGAAGTCGGCCATGTCGCCGAAGCCGAGCTGCGGGTTGGCCGGGACGGCCGGTTCGCCGCTGATGGCCATCAAAGGCTGTTCGGCGCGCACCTCGTGGGGCAGGTGTCCGTGCGGCACCAAGGCCGCATGGAGCGCGAGCACCGTTTCGGCGGGACCGAAGATCGACGCGTAGCGGCGGCCTGCCCGGTGCACCGCCTCGGCGATGTACGGGGCCAGCCCGGGATCCAGCTGGACCGGCACCAGGTTCGCCCCGGCCCAACAGGCACCCAGGAGCGTGCCGCCGTCGAACGCTCCGAAAATCCGGGCACCCGCCGCCGTCGGCGAGGCACTCCCGTGCGAACCCAGCTGGGACAGAATGAACACATTCGCCACCGGGTCTTCCAGTGCAAGCGCGCGCAATTGCGCCGTATCGGCGCCCTCCAGGATCCGGACGGTTACTCCGCCCGGCGCAGTCTCGTTACGAGACGCTAACCACGGGGCTACCCTTGACAGCATCTTCGCCATCGGCCTCCCCCATCTCTTCAGCTATGCGCATAGCCTCTTCGATCAGTGTCTCAACAATTTCGCTCTCAGGGACAGTCTTGATGACCTCACCCTTCACGAAGATCTGGCCCTTGCCATTGCCGGACGCAACGCCGAGGTCTGCCTCACGGGCCTCGCCCGGCCCGTTCACGACGCAGCCCATCACGGCCACGCGCAGCGGAACCTCCATGCCTTCCAGGCCCGCGGTGACCTGCTCGGCGAGGGTGTAGACGTCCACCTGGGCGCGGCCACAGGACGGGCAGGAGACGATTTCCAGCTTGCGCGGGCGCAGGTTCAGGGACTGCAGGATCTGGTTGCCGACCTTGATTTCCTCCACGGGCGGGGCGGAAAGCGACACCCGGATGGTGTCTCCGATGCCCTTGGACAGGAGCGCACCGAAGGCCGTGGCCGACTTGATGGTGCCCTGGAAGGCCGGGCCCGCCTCGGTGACGCCGAGGTGCAGCGGCCAGTCGCCCTTTTCGGCGAGCATTTCGTAGGCGGCCACCATGACCACGGGGTCGTTGTGCTTGACGGAGATCTTGAAGTCGTGGAAGCCGTGCTCCTCGAACAGGGAAGCTTCCCAGACCGCGGATTCGACCAGCGCCTCGGGGGTGGCCTTACCGTACTTCTTCAGGATGCCCGGCTCCAGGGACCCGGCGTTGACGCCGATCCGGATGGAGGTGCCGTGGTCCTTGGCTGCCCGGGCGATCTCCTTGACCTGGTCATCGAACTTGCGGATGTTGCCGGGGTTCACGCGCACCGCGGCACAGCCGGCCTCGATGGCCGCAAAGACGTACTTCGGCTGGAAGTGGATGTCCGCGATCACCGGGATCTGGGACTTGCGGGCGATGATCGGCAGCGCCTCGGCATCATCGGCCGAGGGGCAGGCCACGCGCACGATGTCACAACCGGCCGCCGTGAGTTCGGCGATCTGCTGCAGGGTGGCGTTGATGTCCGTGGTGGGCGTGGTGGTCATCGACTGCACGCTGATGGGCGAATCGGATCCAACGCCCACGGAGCCCACCTTGATCTGGCGCGTCTTGCGGCGCGGCGCAAGGACGGGTGGCGGGGCTGACGGCATTCCCAGGCTGACCGAGGTCACGTGGACTCCTTGGGTTTTGAGGTGGATCGGGGGGAGGGTTCGTTAGGAAACGTGCGCGGCGAGCAGGCCGATCACGGGGTTCCAGGCGCTGGTGCGGATGCTGGCCAGGCCCTGGGCAATGGCGAAGGGATCCTGCTTGAGGATGGCGTTCAGTTCGCTTTCGTCGGCGGCGCGGACCAGCAGCAGGGCGCCGGAACCGTCGGCGTAAGGGCCGGAAGCCAGCAACGTCCCCTGCTCGGCGAGCTCTGCGGTCCAGGCGCGGTGTGCCGGGCGGTGCTCGTCGCGCACTGCGGCGGACTCGGCGTCGTAAACGTACTCAACAGCGAAAACAGTCATACCGATACCCTATCGCCAAGGCCGGACGGGAGCGGACTTCGCACGGGTGGCATTCCGCACGCGCAGCCTCCGCGCTCAGGGCTCAGCGCGCAGGGCTCAGCCAAAGAGATTCACCGGTTTGACGATATCCGCATAGATCAGCAAGGCACCCATCGCCATGAGCAGACCGGCCACCACATACGTCAGGGGCAGCAGCTTGGCGATGTCGAAAGCGCCTGGGTCCGGTTTGCCGGACAGCTTCGCGATGCGGCGCCGCACGCCTTCGTAGAGGGCGCCGGCGATATGGCCGCCGTCGAGCGGCAGCAGCGGAATCAGGTTGAACACCGCCAGGGCGAAGTTCAACCCGCCGAGCAGGCCCACCAGGGTGGCCAGCCGGGCCTGCACCGGGACCTCTTCCATGGCCGCGACTTCGCCCGCCACTCGTCCGACGCCCACCACGCTGATGGGTCCGTTGGGGTCACGCGGTTCGGAGCTGAAGGCGGCCTGGGCAACGCCGGCCACACGGGCCGGGAGGTTGAGGATGACGCCGGAGATCTGCTTGATGTTCTCCCCCGCCATGGGCAGGACGCTCGACGCCGGCTGGGGCACCAGCGCGGTCCGCGAACCGATGCCGAGGAAGCCGACCTCCTGGTACAGCGGCTTGCCGTCCGCCCCCTTCGCCTGCCGGCCGTCGTCGCCGATGACCGGGCGGGAGGACAGCACAGGGGTGACCTGCGACGTGATGGTCCGGCCGTCCCGCTGGACCGTGATCTCCACGGTGCGGCCCGCGGAGGCCCGGATCCGGGTGGACAGCTCCGGCCAGGTTCCGGCGGCCTGGCCATCGAAGGTGAGGATCGTGTCGCCCGGCTTGAGGCCTGCGAGCGCGGCGGGAGTGGGCGTACAGGCCGCCGAATCCGGGTCGACCGTCTCGCCCTCCTTGACCTGGCATTTGGAGACGTCCGCCAAGGTGGTGGTGGGCGTGGAAATCCCGAAGCCCATGAGCAGTACGGCGGTGAGGGCCAAGCCGATCAGCATGTTCATGGCCGGGCCGCCCAGCATGATGATGATTTTCTTCCACACGGGCAGCTTGTAGAAAACCCGGTTCTCATCGCCCGGGCCGACTTCCTCATGGGCCGCCGAGCGGGCTTCGCTGGCCAGCGTCTGGAACATGCCCGTGCTGGAGGGCCGGACACTGCCGTCCTCCTTGTTCGGCGGGTACATGCCGATCATCGCCACGTAGCCGCCCAGGGGCAGGGCCTTGAAACCGTACTCGGTCTCGCCCTTGCGCCGGGACCAGATGGTGGGCCCGAAACCGATCATGTACTTGGTGACACGGACCTTGAACAGCTTCGCCGGAAGCAGGTGCCCCACCTCGTGGAGCGCGATCGAGACAGCAACGCCGAGGGCGACGAAGACGACTCCGAGGATGAAGAGAATGACGGGACTCATGCCTGGTGGTGCTGCTTCCTACGTGCTCGTGCGTGTTAGACCGTGCTGCTGGCTAAACGATCGTGGGTGCGTGTGCGTGCCCACAGTTCAGCTTGCAGCACGGAGTCCAGCGTCAGCTCCGAGGAACCTGAATGCTCGCTGAGGACGGCCTCCACCGTGTCCACGATGTCCGTGAAGCGGATCCGGCCTGCGTGGAAGGCCTGTACGGCTTCCTCGTTGGCCGCGTTGAAGACCGCCGGGAAGGTGCTCCCCTGCTTCGCGGCGTCCTTGGCAAGGTCCACGGCGGGGAACGCCACCGGGTCGAGGGGTTCAAAGGTCCAGCTGGTGGCCTGGCTCCAGTCGCAGGCCTTCGCGGCGTTGGGAACCCGGTCCGGCCAGCCCAGGCCCAGGGCGATCGGCAGGCGCATGTCCGGCGGCGAAGCCTGGGCGATGATGGAGCCGTCCACGAACTGCACCATGGAGTGCACCACGGACTGCGGGTGGACCACCACCTCGATCCGGTCCAGCGGGACGTCGAAGAGCAAGTGCGCCTCGATCACCTCGAGGCCCTTGTTGACCAAGGTGGCCGAGTTGGTGGTGACCATGAGGCCCA
Organism: Arthrobacter sp. TE26545; assembly: GCF_056279005.1. Next base: position 1,303,215 of record NZ_JBWBQM010000001.1, on the reverse strand, counting down.
TGTCCCAGGTGGGGTGGGCCAGGGCTTCGGCCGGGCTGACGTCCCGGAGGTGTTCCCGGCTGAGTCCGCGGAAGGGTCCGCCGGAGGCCGTGAGGATGAGCTTCTCCACCTCGCCCGCTGTCCCGGAGCGCAGGCACTGGGCCAGGGCGGAGTGTTCGGAGTCGACAGGGACGATCTGCCCTTCCGCGGCGGCGGCCTTCACGAGGGCGCCACCGACGATGAGGGATTCCTTGTTGGCCAGCGCCAGCGTCGCGCCGGAACCCAGCGCAGCCAGGGTCGGGGCCAGGCCGATGGAGCCGGTGATGCCGTTGAGGACGACGTCGGCCTCGATGGCCGCGATCTTGCTGGACGCGTCGGGGCCGGTGATGATGGCGGGGCGGAAGTTCCGGAGCCCGGCTGCGGACGCGGCGCCGTCGATCAATCCCTGCAGGGCGCGCGGATCGCCCTCGGCGATTCCCACCGCCTTGGCTCGGGTATGGACCGCCTGCTGCGCAAGCAGCGGCAGGTTTCCTCCCCCTGCGCTCAGTGCCACGACCTCGAAAAGGTGCGGGGCGGCGTCGACGACGTCAATCGCCTGGGTGCCGATGGAACCGGTGGAGCCGAGGAGGACGATCTTGCGGGGCTGCATGGATCAAGTATCCCGCACCCGGTTGACCCCCTGTGCCCGATTGAACTCTGCCCGATTGAACTCGGCCCGATTGAACTCGGCCCGATTGAACTCTGACGGAGCGGGCGTAGCGTTGAGTCGTGGACTGGGTGTGGTTCCTGGAGGCGCCGGACTATGGATTTGCCCGGCAGGTCCTGCAGCGCGGTACGGCGGCGCTGTTCTTCATCGCCTTCCTTTCCTCGTTCAACCAGTTCCCCGCGCTGCTGGGCGAGCACGGCTTGCTTCCCGTTCCGCGGTATGTGGAACGTTCACGGAATTACGGCCGGCCCAGCCTTTTCCGTTGGCGCTATTCGGACCGGCTGCTGCGCCTCGTCTGCCTGGCAGGGATGGTGCTGGCGCTCCTGCTGGTGGCGGGGCTCCCGCAACTGGGGCCGCCATGGGTTCCCCTGCTGGTGTTCCTGGCGCTGTGGGGGCTGTACATGTCGGTGGTCAACGTGGGCCAGACCTTCTACGGCTTCGGCTGGGAAATGCTGCTGCTGGAGCTCGGCTTCACCGTGGCATTCCTGGGGTCCGAGCAGGTCCCGCCGCCACGGACCATCCTGCTCCTGCTGCTTTGGCTGCTGTTCCGGCTGGAGTTCGGCGCGGGCATGATCAAGATCCGCGGCGGCAGCGAATGGCGGGACCTGACCGCCCTGTACTACCACCACGAAACCCAGCCGATGCCCGGACCCTTGAGCCGCCAGGCCCACCTGCTGCCGAAGCCCGTGCACCGCATGGAGGTGTTGGGAAACCATTTCGCCCAACTGGTGGTGCCGTTCTTCCTCTTCGCCCCGCAGCCGCTGGCGTCCATCGCGGCCGGGATTGTCATCTTCACGCAGCTCTGGCTGGTGGCCAGCGGGAACTTCGCCTGGCTCAACTGGTCGGCGATCGTCCTCGCGTTCGCTGCCGTCAGTGACCCGGTGCTGCGGGCCATCTTCGGGCTCCCGGCCGCCGCAACGGCCGGCTCCCCAGGGGGCGGCCCGCAGTCCCCGGCGTGGTGGACCGCCGTCGTGCTCGCCGTGACGCTACTGCTGCTCGTGCTCAGCTACCAGCCCCTGCGCAACCTGCTTTCCCGCGGGCAGCTGATGAACGCCAGCTTCAACCGCTGGCAGCTGGTCAACACCTACGGGGCGTTCGGCACCGTCACGAAGCACCGGGTGGAGGTAGTGGTGGAGGGAACGCTCGACGCCGATCCCGACGGCGACGGCTGGCGCGAGTACGGTTTCAAGGGCAAGCCCGGCGATCTCCGCCGCCTGCCGCGTCAGTGGGCGCCGTACCATCTGCGCCTTGACTGGCTGATGTGGTTCCTGCCGCTGCGCACCATCCACGAGCCGTGGTTCTATGCCTTCCTGCACAAACTGCTCGACGCCGACCACGCCACGCTGCGCCTGCTGCGCCTGGACCCGTTCGACGGCGGACGTCCCCGCTGGGTGCGCGTCCGCACCTTCCTCTACCGATTCGCGAGCCGGGCGGAGTTCCGGGAAAACGGTGAGCGCTGGGTCCGGCTGGAACTCTACGAGGCGATCCCGCCGCTGTCCCTGCCGCGCTCCCCCAGGTAGGACTGCGCGAACGTACACTTGGCGCCCCAAAAACGCTGAAACCAGGGCCCCAACTGTACGTTCGCGCAGGGGTTAGTTTCGCGGAGGGGTTAGTGGTGTTGCCCTGCGCGGCGGAGCGTGGTTTCGGCGTGGCGGAGGACGGGGCCGTCCACCATCTTGCCTTTGTGCTGGAACACGCCCGTCCCGGCGGCGGCTGCGGCGTCCAGCAGTTCGCGGGCGTCGGCGAGCGCTGTGTCCGACGGCGCGTAGGCGCCACGGACGGCGGCCACCTGGTTCGGGTGGATGCAGGCCTTCGCGCCGAAGCCGCTGGCCACGGCATCCCCGGCTTCCGCGGTCAGTCCGTCGAGGTCCGGGATGTCCACATACACGGCGTCGATGGCCTCCTTGCCGTGCGCCTTCGCGGCCAGCAGCACCGTGGAACGGGAGTGCACCGCCACGGCCCGGTAGCCGCCGTCGTTGTTCCGGCTGGAGGTGCCGCCCATGGACGCGATAAGGTCCTCGGCGCCCCACATCAGGGCAACGACGTTCGGCTCGGCGGCGATCGCGGCGGCGTTCAGGATGCCCTTGGCCGTCTCACACAGGGCGATGACCCGGTAGTCCGCCAGGGCCCGGAGCTGCTCCGCGGACTCGGCTTTGGCAAGCATCACCGTGCGGTACGGGGTGTGCGCCAGGCAGTGCAGGTCCTTGGCGAAGTCCCCGCTGCCCACGGGGTTGACGCGCACGATGGTGCGGCTGGGATCCAGCTCGGCCGCCTGCCCTTCGGCTGCCACGAGCGCCAGAATCGCCCCGCGGGCCCGCTGCTTCGCGTCCGGCGCCACGGCGTCTTCGAGGTCGAGGATGACGGCGTCGCTGCGTTCGGCCGCCTTTCCGAAGCGTTCGGGACGGTCCGCGGGGCAGAACAGCAGCGCCGGCCCCATGGTGAAGGGATCGCCTGCGGTGTGCGCCGGATCAGCTGCTGGCATGGGTTTCGTGAGCCTCCTTGGTCCACATCAGGCAGGAACGGGTGGCCAGTGCCACCACCACGCCGTCCTGGTTCCGGCCGGTATGCCGCATGGTCACCACGCCCTGGCCCGGCCGTGAGCTGGAAAGTCGTTTTTCGGTGACCACCGTTTCGGTGTACAGGGTATCTCCGTGGAAGAGCGGATGCGGAAAGGAGACATCGCTCAGGCCCAGCTGGGCCACGATGGTGCCCTGCGTCAGCTGCGGCACGGACTGCCCCACCACGGTGGCAAGGGTGAACATCGAGTTCACCAGGCGCTGCCCGAATGGCTGGCCGGCGCTCCACGCGGCGTCCAGGTGCAGGGCCTGGGTGTTCATGGTCAGCGTGGTGAACAGGACGTTGTCCGTTTCCGTGACGGTGCGGCCCGGGCGGTGAGCGTACACCACGCCTTCCTGGAGCTCTTCGAAGTACAGGCCGCGCTGCAGGATCACGCGCTGTTCGTGAACGGTGGGCTCGTCCGTCAAACCGTCAGCTCCTGGTCCTCTTCGAAGACCTGCGCACCGGTGGCCGCGGCCACGTCCTCGACCGTGACGTTGGGGGCCAGTTCGCGCAGCACCAGCCGGGAAGCGCCTCCTTCGTGCACGACGTCGATCACGGCCAGGTCGGTGATGATCCGGTTGACGCAGCCCTTGCCGGTGAGCGGCAGCGAGCAGTTCTCCACGATCTTCGGATTGCCGTTGCGGTCCACGTGTTCCATCATCACGATGACCTTCTTGGCGCCGAACACCAGGTCCATGGCCCCGCCCATGCCTTTGACCATCTTGCCCGGGATCATCCAGTTGGCGAGGTCTCCGTTCTGGGCCACTTCCATGGCGCCGAGGACGGCGACGTCCACGTGCCCGCCGCGGATCATGCCGAAGGACTGGGCGGAGTCGAAGAACGCGGCGCCCTTGTTGACGGTGACCGTTTCCTTGCCGGCGTTGATGAGGTCCGGGTCCACGGCGTCCTCGGCCGGGTATGGGCCCACGCCCAGGATCCCGTTCTCCGAGTGCAGCACCACCTCGACGCCGGCGGGGATGTAGTTGGGAATCAGCGTGGGCATGCCGATGCCGAGGTTGACGTACTGGCCGTTGCTCAGTTCCTGGGCCACCCGGGCAGCCAGTTCGTTGCGGGTCCAGCCCTTGGTTCCGGCGTCCTCAGGGGAATGCCCGACGGCGGCTTCCCGGTAGCCGTGGCGGACCGCTTCGGGACGCGGCGGTGCTTCCGGTGAAGTGCTTTCCATGCTCATGCTCCTGCCTCCGTTTTGCTTGTGGACGCGGCGAGCGACACGGTGCGTTTTTCGATCCGTTTCTCCCCGTCCGGGGCCAGGACCACCCGTTGCACGAAGATGCCCGGGACGTGGATGTGTTCCGGGTCCAGTTCGCCGGGTTCCACCAGTTCCTCGACCTCCGCGATGGTGACCTTGCCGGCCATCGCGCAGAGCGGGTTGAAGTTCATGGCCGTGGCGTGGAAGACGAGGTTGCCATGCCTGTCGCCCTTCCAGGCGTGGACGAGGCCGAAGTCCGGGGTCAACGACTCTTCGAGCACGTAGTCGGCCCCGTTGAAGCTGCGGACCTCCTTCGGCGAGGAGGCCAGCGCGACGTTGCCGCCGGCGTCGTACTTCTGCGGCAATCCGCCTTCGGACACCTGGGTGCCGACGCCGGCCGCCGTGTAGAAGGCCGGGATGCCGGCGCCGCCGGCGCGCAGCTTCTCGGCGAGCGTTCCCTGCGGGGTGAGGACCACTTCCAGTTCCCCGGCGAGGTACTGGCGCGCGAATTCCTTGTTCTCCCCCACATAGGAGCTGACGGTGCGGCGGATGCGGCCGTCCTTGAGGAGGATTCCCAGGCCCCAGTCGTCCACGCCGCAGTTGTTGCTGACGGTTTCCAGGTCCTTGGTGCCCTGCTGATGGAGCGCGTCGATCAGCGCCACCGGGATACCGCAGAGGCCGAAGCCGCCGACGGCGAGCGAGGCGCCGTCCGGGATGTCCTTCACCGCTTCCGCGGCGCTGGCAACAACTTTGTCGATCATCGGTGATCCTTCCCTTGCGGTTGGAAACCCAGCGGTCAGAGACCCAGCTCGCGGGCGATGAGCATCAACTGGACTTCCGTGGTGCCCTCCCCGACTTCCAGGATCTTGGAGTCGCGGTAGTGCCGCGCCACCGTGAATTCGTTGATGAAGCCATAGCCGCCGAACACCTGGGTGGCGTCCCGCGCGTTGTCCATGGCTGCCTCGCCTGCGACCATCTTAGCGATGGCCGCTTCGGTCTTGAACGGCTTGCCGGCGAGCATCCGGGCCGCGGCGTCGTAGTACGCCAGGCGGGCGGTGTGGGCCCTGGCCTGCATGCGGGCGATCTTGAACTGGATGGCCTGGTACTTGCCGATGTGGTGGCCGAAGGCGCTGCGTTCCTTGGCGTATTTCACGGACAGGTCCACGCAGCCCTGCGCCGCACCGGTGGCGAGGGCCGAGATGGCGATGCGCCCTTCGTCCAGGATGGAAAGGAAGTTCGCGTAGCCCCGGCCGCGTTCGCCCAGCAGGTTTTCCTCGGGCACCCGGACATCGGCCAGGGTGAGCGGATGGGTGTCCGAGGCGTTCCAGCCCACCTTGTTGTAGGCCTTCTCCGCCCTGAAGCCGGGGGTGGAGGTGGGCACGAGGATGGTGGAGATTTCCTTCTTGGTGACGCCGTCCTTGCGCCGTTGTTCCCCCGTGACGGCGGTGACGGTGACGAGCCGGCTGATGTCGGTGCCGGAGTTGGTGATGAACTCCTTGTTGCCGTTGACCACCCAGTATTTACCGGCTGCGCCGTCCTCGAGCCGGGCGTGCGTCTTGGTGCCGCCGGCGTCGGAGCCGGCTTCCGGTTCGGTGAGCCCGAAGCCGGCGAGCGCCTGGCCGGAGGCGAGCTGTGGCAGCCATTCCTCCTTCTGGGCCTGGGTGCCGAAGCGGTAGACGGGCATGGCGCCGAGGGACACCCCGGCCTCCAGGGTGATGGCCACGGACTGGTCTACGCGGCCCAGCTGTTCCAGGGCGAGCGAGAGCGCAAAGTAGTCCCCGCCCATGCCGCCGAATTCCTCGGGGAAGGGCAGCCCGAAGAGGCCCATCTCCCCCATCTGCTTGACCACCTCGTAGGGGAAGCTGTGCTCTTCGTCGTGTTTCGCGGAGACCGGGGCCACCACTTCGTCGGCGAATTCCCTGACGGAATCGCTGAGGTCCTGGTATTCCTCGCTGAGATCAAAGCCGGCCATGGCGGGGTTCCTCGCCTTTCACAGTGGTTTCGGGTTCTTTGTTCGGGTGGATGGTGGCCAGGAGCTGTTCGGCCTTGACCAGGTCACCGACGCGGGCGGCCACGTGGACGGTGCCGGCCAGTGCGGCCGTGAGCTGGTGCTCCATCTTCATCGCTTCAACGGAAAGCAGCAGTTGCCCCGCTTCGACAGTGTCGCCGTCGCGCACGGACACGGAGACCACGGTGCCGGGCATCGGCGAGCGCACCTCCGGATCCGCGGCGCCTTCCTCGCGCTGGATCCCGGCCAGGATCCGTTGGAGCCTGGTCTCCCGGTCGAGGATTTCCAGCCGGCAGGACCAGCCGCCGTCGCCGAGCCACAGCCCGCGCGGCCCGCCGCCGGGAGGCGCGGATTCCAGCGCGGTCGCGTAATGGTGCGCGACGCCGTCGAGCACCAGTTCCGGGCCCTTGCCGACCTTGTGCGGCGCGCCGCCGTCGAGCTGGGCCTGGTCGCCGTCGCCTTGTTGGACCAGCGAGACGGTGGCCAGGCCGCTTTCGGAGGACGCCGCGGGCAGGCCGAGGTGGACCCGGCGCGGGGCCGGGGTGCCGAGCCGCCAGCCGTCGCCGGCCTGCCACGGTGAACCGCCCGACGCCGACCGCTCGCCCCCGGCTGCCTGCAGCCCGGCGGCGAGAAGCTCCGTTTCCCCTGCCTGCCGGAACTGCATGCCTGGGAGTTTGCGTTCGATAAGCCCGGTGTCGAGCCTGCCGGCGCGGACGTCGGCGTCGTTGACCAGCAGGCGGAGGTATTCGACGTTCGTGTGCAGGCCCAGGAGGGTGTAGTTCCCCAGGGCGCGGTCGAGGGCATCCAGCGCCGCGCCCCGCGCCGGCGCCCAGGCGATGACCTTGGAGAGCATGGGGTCGTAGTCCCCCGTAACCGCCAGGCCGGGGAGCATGGCCGAATCGATCCGCACCCGGGTTCCGTCGCCGTCCGGCCGCTCGCCGTTTTCGTGGCCGCCGTCTTCGTCAAGCACCAGCACCTCGCCGACGGACGGCAGGAAGTTCCGGGCAGGGTCTTCGGCATAGACGCGCGCCTCCACGGCGTGCCCGTCCAGCACGACGTCGGACTGCGCCACGGTGAGTTCCTCGCCGCCGGCGATGCGCAGCTGCCATTCGACCAGGTCGATTCCCGTGACCATTTCCGTCACCGGGTGTTCCACCTGGAGCCGGGTATTCATTTCCATGAAGTAGAACTGTCCGGGATCTTCGTCGGACACCAGGAACTCGACGGTTCCGGCACCGCTGTACCGGACAGAGCGGGCAGCCTGGCAGGCGGCCTCGCCGATCCGGGCGCGGATCGCGGCGCCGTCGGGCACGGATTCCAGCAGCGGCGACGGTGCTTCTTCGATGACCTTCTGGTGGCGCCGTTGCAGGGAGCATTCGCGCTCGCCCAGGTGGATGACATTGCCGGCCTTGTCCGCGAGGACCTGGACCTCGATGTGCCGCGGCGCCCGGACCAACCGCTCCAGGAAGAGCGTGTCATCGCCAAAGGCGGCGGCCGCGACCCGGCGGGCGGTGGCGAGGGCGGCCGGCATGTCCTCCGCGCTTTCCACCACGTGCATGCCTTTGCCGCCGCCACCGGCCGACGGTTTGATGAGCAGCGGGAACCCCACGGACGCGGCCGCGGCGATCAGTTCGGCGTCGCCCATTCCGGGTTCGGCGATCCCGGGAACACAGGGCACGCCGTAGCCCGCCACCTGGTTCTTGGCCCGGATCTTGTCCCCCATGAGCTCGATCGCGTCCGCGGGCGGGCCGATGAAGGCAATTCCCCGGGAGGCCAGGGCCCTGGCGAATTCCGCGTTCTCGGCCAGGAAGCCGTAGCCGGGGTGGACGGCCTGGGCGCCGCTCTGCACGCAGGCGTCGATGATGGCGTCGATGTTCAGGTAGCTGTCCGCCGCGCTCGCCGTCCCGATCCGGACGGCGGCGTCCGCCTCCCGCACGTGGCGGGCTCCGGCGTCGGCGTCCGAGTAGACGGCCACGGAACGGATCCCCATGGCCCTGAGCGTGCGGATGACGCGGCAGGCGATTTCGCCGCGGTTGGCGACCAGGACGGTGTCAAAGGGCTTGGCGACTGTTTGGCGATCCATGAGGGTCACATCCTGAACAGGCCGAAGGAGGTTTCCGGCAGGGTCTGGCGGGAGACTACGTCCAGCGCGAGGCCCAGGACGCGGCGTGTATCCGCGGGGTCGATGATGCCGTCGTCCCACAGCCTGGCGGTGGAATAGTAGGGGCTGCCCTGTTCCTCGTACTGCTGCCGGATGGGCGCTTTGAAAGCCTCTTCGTCCGCGGCGGACCATTCCTCGCCTGCCGCCTCGAACTGTTCCCGCTTGACGGTGGCGAGCACAGAGGACGCCTGGTTGCCGCCCATCACCGAGATCCGGGCGGCCGGCCACATCCACAGGAAACGCGGTGCGTACGCACGGCCGCACATCGAGTAGTTGCCGGCGCCGAAGGATCCGCCGATCACTACCGTCAGCTTGGGCACGCGCGCCGTGGCGACGGCGGTGACCATCTTGGCCCCGTTTTTGGCGATGCCGCCTTGTTCGTAGTCCTTGCCCACCATGAAGCCGGAGAGGTTCTGCAGGAACACCAGGGGAATGCCGCGCTGATCGCACAGTTCGATGAAGTGCGCACCCTTGAGGGCCGATTCACTGAACAGGACGCCGTTGTTGGCCACGATTCCCACGGGGTGGCCGTGCAGGCGGGCGAATCCCGTGACCAGGGTGGTTCCGTATTCCTTTTTGAATTCATGGAAGCGCGAACCGTCGACCAGCCGTGCGATGACCTCGCGGACGTCATAGGACTCGTTGACGTCCACCGGCACCACACCGTAGAGGCTTTCGGGCCCGACGGCGGGTTCCACTGTTGCTGCGACATCCCACACCGGGTCCTGCGGCCTGGGCAGGGTGGCAACGATGTCCCGCACGATCTGCAGCGCGTGCTCGTCGTTTTCGGCCAGGTGGTCGCTGACGCCGGAGATCTTCGCGTGCACCTCGCCGCCACCAAGTTCTTCGGCCGTGACGATTTCCCCGATGGCGGCCTTCACCAGGGGCGGACCGCCCAGGAAGATGGTGCCCTGGTTCCGAACGATCACCGTTTCATCGCTCATGGCCGGCACGTACGCGCCCCCGGCGGTGCAGGAGCCCATGACGGCGGCGATCTGCGGGATTTTCGCCGCGGACATCCGGGCCTGGTTGAAGAAGATCCGGCCGAAGTGTTCCTTGTCCGGGAACACCTCGTCCTGGCGCGGAAGGAACGCCCCGCCGGAGTCCACCAGGTAGATGCAGGGAAGCCGGTTCTCGAGCGCGATTTCCTGGGCCCGGAGGTGCTTCTTGACCGTCATCGGGTAATACGTGCCGCCCTTGACCGTGGCGTCGTTGGAGATGACCAGCACCTGGCGGCCGTGGACCAGGCCGATGCCGGCAATCACGCCGGCTCCCGGGGAGTCGTCGTTGTACATGCCGTTCGCCGCCAACGGCGCGATTTCCAGGAACGGACTCCCGTCGTCGAGCAATTGCTCGATGCGTTCGCGGGGCAGCAGCTTGCCGCGGGCAACGTGGCGCTGGCGCGATTTCTCGGGCCCGCCGAGGGCCGCCGTCGCGAGCCGCTCCCGCAGTTCCTCCACCAGCGCCTGCTGGGCCCTGGCATTGGCTTCGAACGCCGTGCCCCTGGCGTCAGCCTGGCTGACGAGTGTCTCCATCGACATGCTTCCCATCCCGGCCGGACGTCCGGCCAAGCAGCTTCAGTTAATGCGGCTTCAGTTAATGACAAATAACTGAAATTTAGCTTAGTCTCTATTAATTGTGATGTCCACCACTCCAGGGTGGAGCACGCCGCATGAGGAGGATCCGTGGCCGCACACCAGGAAGAGGCAAGCCCGTCAGGGGAAGCCGCCGCCCCTCCCGTGGTGGCCGCGTCGCCCACCCTGCGCAGCCAGGCAAAGGAGACCCGGCGGAAGGCACTGCTCTCTGCCGCCGCGGCCCTTTTCGCCGAGAACGGTTTCAGCCGCGTCTCCCTCGAGGACCTCGGTGCAGCGGCGGGCGTGAGCGGACCGGCCGTTTACCGGCATTTCCCCGGGAAACAGGCTGTGCTCGCAGAACTGCTGCTGAGCGTGAGCCGCGGGCTGCTCGACGGCGGCCGGGCGGTCGCAGCCGCGGCCTCCGACCCCGCGGCGGCCCTGCGCGGGCTGGTGGAGTTCCACGTGGACTTCGCGCTGAGCAACCCCGACGTCATCAGGGTTCAGGACCGGGACCTGGACAGCCTGTCCGATTCCGACCGGGCTGAAGTGCGCGCCCTCCAGCGCGCCTACGTGGAACTTTGGGTGGGAGTCCTTGCCGAGCTCCACGAAGGCACAGGAGCAATCGGCACTGAGCAGTCGGAACTGCGCGTCCGAGCGCACGCCGTCTTCGGCCTGATCAACTCCACGCCGCACTCGGTCCGCAGCCACGGACGCCGGATCGCAACGAAGACTGCGCGGCCATTGCTGGAGCAGATGGCATTGGCGGCGTTGACGGTCCGCTGACCCGCCCGCTTGGCCGCGCAGTCCGTCACACCATGGTCAGGACCATTCCCGGATCCGAGAGGATGGCGCCCACATCGGCCAGGAAGCGCGAGCCTTGTTCACCGTCCACCAGCCGGTGGTCGAAGGACAGGCTCAGCGACATGATCTGTCGGACGGCGAGCTCATCGTTGTGAACCCACGGCGCCTTCCGCACCGCTCCCAGGGCCAGGATCGCGGCCTCCCCCGGGTTGAGGATCGGCGTACCGGCGTCGATGCCGAACACCCCGATGTTGGTGATCGAGATGGTGCCGCCGGAAAGCTCCGCGGGAGTGCTCTTCCCGGCGCGTGCGGTCTCCGTGAGCTCCGACAGCGCCGCCGACAGTTCCTGGAGGCCCATCGTGTCGGCGTCCTTGATGTTCGGGACCGTCAACCCTCGCGGCGTCGCGGCGGCGATGCCCAGGTTCACGTAGTTGAACTGGACGATCTCCTGAGCCGCTTCATCCCAGCGGGAGTTGAGCGTCGGGTTCCGTTTCAGGGCGATCAGCACCGCCTTCGCCGCGAGCGTGAGCGGGGTCAGCTTATAGCCGGCGAACGTCCGGCTTGCCTTGAGCCGTTCCAGCAGTTCCATGGCAGCCGTGACGTCCACCGTGAGGAACTCGGTGACATGGGGCGCGGTGAAGGCGCTCTGCACCATGGCCGCCGCGGTGAACTTCCGGACCCCCTTGATCGGAGTGCGGGTTTCACGTCCAGCGGCGGGAGCCACCGATGCGCCGCCGGCGGCGGGGGCAGCGGCTTCGGCGAAGTGCTGCACATCCTCGCGCGTGATCAACCCGCCCTCTCCCGTTCCGTTCACCTGCGTCAGGTCGACTCCGAGGTCCCGTGCCAGTTTCCGCACCGGCGGCGTCGAACGCGGCCGTTCGGCCTGCACGACGGCGGAACGCGCGGGCGCCCCGGCAGGAACCGCCGGCGCTTCGGCCGGCTGGACTGCCCCGGGCCGGTCGGCTTGCGCGGGCACTGGCTCAGCAGCGGGGGCGGGCGCGAAGGTGCGCTGGCGGCGGACGGGGTGCCCGCCCTCTTCGACGGCGGCACCATACCCCACCAGGGTCGCCTCCCGTTTCGGTGCGGGGGGCTCAGCCGCTGCGTCCCCGGCGGTCCCGCCGTTCCCGGAAGGCGCGGCCCCGGCGTCGTCCACTTCGAAGGAAACGATCGGCTTGCCGACCTCGACGACGCTGCCCGGCTGTTCATGCAGGGCGGCCACGGTCCCGGCAAACGGCGAGGGCAGTTCCACCACGGCCTTGGCGGTCTCGACTTCGGCGATCACCTGGTTCAGTTCCACCGTGTCCCCTACCGCAACCTTCCAGCTGAGGATTTCGGACTCCGTGAGGCCCTCGCCGAGATCCGGCAGTCGGAATTCCTTGATCATGGCGGGGCTCATCCTTCCAGTCCGCTCAGGGAGTTCGGCCGGCCGAGGGCACGGTCCACGCCGTCCAGGATCCGGTCCAGGTCCGGCAGGTGGTGCATTTCGAGCTTGGAGTACGGGTACGGAACGTCGAATCCGGTGACCCGGACCGGCGCGGCTTCGAGGTAGTGGAAGCAGCGCTCGGTGATGCTGGCTGCGATCTCCGCGCCGAGCCCGCCGGACTGCGCGGCCTCGTGGGTGATGGCGAGCCGGCCGGTCTTGCGGACGGACGCCTCAACGGTGTCGTAGTCGACGGGCGCCAGCGAGCGGAGGTCAATGACCTCGATGGAAACGCCTTCATCGGCGGCGGCCAGGGCGGCGTCGAGCGCTGTTTTCACGAGGGGGCCGTAGGCCACCAGGGTGACGTCGCTGCCGCCGGCGGCGACCCGTGCGCTGCCCATCGGCAGGGCCCGGTCGAGCGCGGCGGCCTCGTCCACCTCGCCCTTGTCGTGGTAGCGGCGCTTGGGCTCGAAGTAGAGCACCGGGTCGTCCGAAGCGATGGCCTGCTGGATCATCGTGTAGGCGTCCTGCGGGTTGGACACGCTGACGACGCGCAACCCCGAGGTGTGGGTGAAGTAGGCCTCCGGGGATTCGGAGTGATGTTCGGGCGAACCGATGCCGCCGCCGAACGGCACCCGGATGGTGATCGGCATCTTCACGGTGCCCTGGGTGCGGTAGTGCATCTTGGCAACCTGGCTGACGATCTGGTCGAAGGCCGGGTAGATGAAACCGTCGAACTGGATTTCGCACACGGGCCGGTACCCGCGGTAGGCCAGGCCGACGGCGGTGCCGATGATTCCGGATTCGGCCAGCGGGGTGTCCACCACCCGGTGCGTGCCGAAATCCTTCTGCAGCCCGTCCGTGACGCGGAAGACGCCGCCCAGTTTGCCGATGTCCTCCCCCATCAGGACCACCTTGGGGTCGTTGTCGAGGGCCTTGCGGAGCCCGGCGTTGATGGCGCGGGCAAATGTCAGCTGGCTCATCAGAGGGCACCTTCCTGCACGGATCCGCTGAAGCTTTCCAGGTAGCGGGTGTAGTGGTCCTTCTGGCGTTCGAGCCAGGAATTCTCCTCGCTGTAGACGTGCTTGAAGACGTCCAGCGGCGCGGGCTCGGGCATGTTGATGCAGCCGTTCCTCAGCTCCGCGGCGATGTCGTCGGCCCTGGCCTTGACCCGGGCCTCGAACTCTTCGTCCAGCAGTCCCTTGCGGTCCAACAGGGCCTTGAGCCGGGCGATCGGGTCCTTCGCGGCCCAGTCCTCGAGTTCGTTGGGGTCCCGGTAGCGGGTGGGGTCATCCGCCGTCGTGTGCGGCCCCATGCGGTAGGTGAGCGCTTCGATGAAGGTGGGTCCGCCGCCCTTCCTGGCCCGGTCAAGCGCGATCCGGGTGGCGGCCAGCACGGCCAGCACATCATTGCCGTCCACGCGCATGGAGGGAATACCGAAGCCGGAAGCCCTGTCCGCGAGCTGCACATGGGACTGCACCAGCACCGGTTCGGAAATTGCCCAGTGGTTGTTCTGGCAGATGAACACCACAGGCGCCTGGAAACTGGCGGCGAAGACCATGGCCTCGCTTACGTCACCCTCACTGGTGGCGCCGTCGCCGAAATAGGCCACCGCCACGGAATCAGCGCCGTCATCCTTGATGCCCATGGCGTAGCCGGTGGCGTGCAGCGACTGCGAACCGATCATGATCTGCTGGGTGGCGATGTTGTAGCGGTACGGGTCCCAGCCGAACAAGGCATTGCCGCGCCAGGCGCGCACCAGATCCGGCACGGCCACCCCGCGGCAGTAGGCCACACCGTTGTCGCGGTAGGTGGGGAAGACAAAGTCATCGCTGCGGAGGGCACGGCCCGAGCCGATCTGGGTTGCTTCCTGGCCGAGCATCGGCGGCCAAAGCGCCAGTTCGCCCTGGCGCTGCAAAGCCGTGGCTTCGGCGTCGATCCGGCGGATAACCACCATGTCCTCGTAAAAGGAACAGAGCTGCTCATCGCCGACATCGCTGATCCACAAATCGAATTCCGGATGGCTGATGCGCTCCCCGGTGGGGGAAAGCAACTGGACCAGGTCTCCCCCGGTCCGGCGTGGATTCTGCACACTGTTCGCGGGTTCCGGTGCCTGTTTGGCTCCCCGGCCGGCTTCGTCGGTCAACACGGTTGCTCGCACCTTTCGGCTCGTTCTTTGCCGTTGCCGCAAGGACTTTTGGCCCCGCAAGCCACAGCGACCCGGGCCTCATCGCCCGGATAACTGTGACCCTACTCACAATGCTCATTGGGTACAACCACCGCCACGGATTCTGAGCATTATGCCCTGTCGTACGCCCGGTCACCGTGCTAATGTTGCGCACTATGCAAGCTTTGGATGGCACGGACACCCGGCTGCTTTCGGCCATGGCAAAGGATCCGCGGGGCACCGTGGTGGCCTTGGCGCAGAAGCTCGGCCTGTCCAGGAACACGGTCCAGGCACGGATGGCGCAACTCGAAAAAAAGCACGCCTTCCTGTCCTTCGAACGCCGGATCAACCCGGCTGCCCTGGGCTACCCGCTGCTGGCCTTCATTTCCGTGCACGTGCAGCAGCAGAAACTCGGACAGCTGGCCGTGGACCTCGCCGAGATCCCGGAGATCCTCGAGGGCTACGGGCTGACCGGCTCAGCGGACCTGCTCCTGCGGGTGGTGGCCCTCGACGCCGAAGATCTCTTCCGCATCAACGGCAAGATCCTGGGCTGCGACGGCGTCGAGCGGACGGACACCGCATTGGCGATGCAGGAGATGATCCCCTACCGGATGCAGCCCCTGCTGAAGAAAAGCGCCGGCTGACCAGGCCCCTTCTACTTGCCCCGCCGCCGGAACATGCGATTTGATGCAAACGGACGTCTTGGGGCCGGCCCGCGGTTCCAAGCACGAGTCCAAGCATTGGCAGCGCAGGCGGCCGGAAAGGCGAACCATCGTGAGCACTCCCCCGGATCCCCATAACCAGGATCCCCAAAAGCCCGACTGGACCTCCCGGCCCGTTCCCCCGCCGCCACCCGCGCCCCCGCACGCCGGGCAGGAGGGGCCGGTGCCGCCGGTACCGGAACCGCAGCATGGGGAACCCCCGCATGGGGCACCGCAGCATGGGGACCCCCCGCTTGGGGCACCGCAGTATGGGGCACCGCAGTATGGGGCACCGCAGTACGGGGCAACCGGTGCGCCCCAGTATGGGAAGCAGCCCCCATACGGCCCGCCGTCTGGCCAACCCCAGTATGGGACGCCTCCCCCGTACGGCCCGCCGTCTGGCCAACCCCAGTACGACCAACCCCAGTACGGGGCACTGCCCCCATACGGCCAACCCCCGTACGCACAGCCCCCATACGACGGCGGCCAGTACGGCCAGCCGTTCGGCCAGCCCGCCGCCCGGCCCCCGAAGAACCGCAAGGTCCTGTGGATCGTACTCGGCGCGGTTGGCGCGGTGATCCTCCTGGCGGTGGTCGGCGTCGTGCTGCTGGTCAACCTGGTCGGCAATGCCACCGGCAAGGCCAAGGGCCAGGCCGAAGAATTCACCAATCTGCTGCTCGACGGCCGGAACGGGGAAGCCTACGACCGCTTCCTGACCGACTCCCTGAAGGATGAGCTGCCCAAGGCCACCTTCGTCCAGGGCATCGACCGCCTGGAACTCAGCGATTCCTGCAACGCCAACTACAACTCGGTCAGCGCGGAGTCGAAGAACGGCGTCCACCGCGCCGAGGTGTCCGGCACCCTGAACTGCAACGGCCGGACGATCGACCTCAAGTACGGATTCGTCGGTAACGACGGGAAGATGGATGCCATCCGGATCAAGCCCCGGAATTAGGCCCTGGAATTAGACCCTGGAATTAGGCACCGGAACCGCGCACCATAACGCCGAAGCCCTCCTGCTGCGGACTGCAGGAGGGCTTCGCCGTTACGAGAGGCGCGTCAGGCAGTGGGGATCAGTGCTCCACGGCTTTCTCGGCCCCGATGCCGGTGAGCGAGCGGACTTCCATCTCCGCCTGCTTGGCCGGATCCTCGCGGCGCCTGTCCAGCACGGTGCCCAGCCAGCCCAGGAAGAAGGCGAGCGGGATGGACACGATGCCCGGATTGCTCAGCGGGAAAATGGCAAAGTTGGCGCCTTGGATCATGGAGGTCTTGGCCCCGGAGACCACGGGCGATAGGGCGATCAGGATGATCGCCGAGGCAAGGCCGCCGTACATGCTCCAGACCGCGCCCTGGGTGGTGAACTTCCGCCAGAACAGCGAGTAGACGATCGTGGGGAGGTTGGCCGAGGCGGCCACCGCGAAGGCGAGCGCCACGAGGAAGGCGACGTTCTGGCCGTTCGCGAAGATGCCGCCCAGGATGGCCAGGATGCCGATGACCACCACGGTCCGCCGGGCCACCTTGACCTCGGTGCCGGCGTCGGCCTTGCCCTTGGCGATGACGTTCGCGTAAATGTCGTGGGCGAACGAGGCCGCCGCGGTGATCGTCAGGCCGGCGACCACGGCGAGGATCGTGGCGAAGGCGACGGCGGAAATGAAGCCCAGCAGCAGCGGCCCGCCGAGGTGGAAGGCCAGCAGTGGTGCGGCCGAGTTGACGCCGCCGGGAGCCGCCTTGATGGTGTCGGCTCCGACGAGCGCGGCGGCGCCGTAGCCCAGCACCAGGGTGAAGAGGTAGAACAGGCCGATCAGCCAGATGGACCAGACCACGGACTTGCGGGCTTCCTTGGCGGTGGGCACGGTGTAGAAGCGCATGAGCACGTGCGGCAGTGCCGCGGTGCCGAGGACCAGGGCCAGGCCCAGGGACATGAAGTCCAGCTTGCTGGTTTCGCTCTTGCCGTACTGCAGGCCGGGGTTCAGGACGTTCGGGTTGTTCGCCGCCTCGGCGGCCGAGCCGAGCAGGTTGGACAGGTTGAAGCCGTAGATGGACAGCACCCACAGGGTCATGACGGCGGCACCGCAGATCAGCAGCACGGCCTTGATGATCTGCACCCAGGTGGTGCCCTTCATGCCGCCGATCAGCACGTACATGATCATGAGGGCGCCGACGACGACGATCACCAGCGCCTGACCGCCCCAGTCGCTGATGCCCAGCAGCAGGGAGATCAGGCTGCCGGCGCCGGCCATCTGGGCGAGCAGGTAGAAAAAGCAGACGGCGAGGGTGGACAGGGCCGCGGCGATGCGGACCGGGCGCTGGCGCAGCCGGAAGGAAAGCACGTCGGCCATG
This sequence comes from Arthrobacter sp. TE26545, assembly GCF_056279005.1. The sequence continues at coordinate 1,285,592 of NZ_JBWBQM010000001.1, read as the reverse complement.
GTGAACTTGCCGGTGTTGCGGAGCAGTTCGGCCACCAGGAGCAGCGCCACCAGCCAGGCCACCAGGAAGCCGATGGAGTACAGGAAGCCGTCGTAGCCGTTGATCGCTATCGCGCCCGTGATTCCGAGGAAGGACGCGGCCGAAAGGTAGTCGCCGGCGATCGCCGTGCCGTTCTGCGAGCCTGTGAAGGAGCGGCCGGCCGCGTAGTAGTCCGCCGCTGTCTTGTTGTTCCGGCTGGCGCGGAACACGATCACCATGGTGACGAGGACGAACAGGGCGAAGATGCCCATGTTCAGGAGGGTCGTATCCTTGAGTGCGCCGACGTTCACCATGGGAGCCGGGCCGTGCAACACCATGCCGCTCACCGCTGCGCCCCCTTGGCTGCCCGGCCGGAGTTGGCTGCCCGGCCGGAATTGACTGCCCGGCCGCGGCTGTCGAATTCATGCCCTTCGATTTCGCCGCGGATCTCGGCGGCGATGGGGTCGAGTTTGCGGTTGGAATAGCTCACATACCAGGCGGTGATGCCGAAGGTGGTGGCGAATTGGAGCAGCCCGAGCACCAGGCCCACATTGATGTTTCCCCACAGCTTGGTGGACATGAGCCCCACGGCGTAGTCGGCCAGGAGCACGTAGCCGAAGTACCAGAGCAGGAAGGCCACGGCCATCGGGAAGACGAAACTGCGGTGCCGCCTGCGCAGTTCGCGGAACTGTTCTGTTTGCTGCACTTGCTGGAAATCCACGGACTGGGTTGCGTCCGCCGGCTGGGCCTCATTACCCATGCTTTCCTCCTGGTTTGAAGTGTCCACAGCGGCATCCACCGTTGGGTGCCATGTGATTGGAATCACTATTCAACGGAGGCCGTCCGGCTTCCAGACGTACGAGCCCCGGCATCGCCCAGCGGGCATGTCGGTGCGGTAAACGGCAGCTGCAGCGGTCATAGGGAACCCGCACCGCACGGTTCGCTACCCTTGCTCCATGCCCGATTCCCCGCTCATCACCGCCGCAGCGATCGCCGTCGTCGTCCTGGCGGTGGCGGCCGCCGTCGGGGTCGGACTGATGGTGATCCGTTCCTTCCGGGACCTCGGCACGGACGCCGAGCGGGCCACCTACAAGACCCTGCACGCGGCGTCCCGCGCGGGCGCCCACCTGCGCACCGGCTTGCAGCCGGCAGGCGCGGCCAAGGCCAGCAAACAGCTGCGCCTGCTGCTGGGCTGCGACGCCCTCGCCATCACGGACCTGGACACGGTGCTGGCCTGGGACGGCGTGGGCGAAGAACTGAAGCCACGGCTGATGGCGCTGGCGGCCCCGGTGCTCGCCGACGGGCGCACCGCCCTAATCGAGGCGTCGCCCTCCCTGAAGGCCGTCATCGCACCGATCAGGGCGGACAACCGGGTGGCCGGCTGTGTCGCTGCCTTCGCACCGCACGCCGGCGCAGGCCTGGTCCGGGCCACCGGCGAACTGGCCGGCTGGGTTGCCACCCAGGTGGAACTGGCCGAACTGGACGCCTCCCGCACCCTCCTGATGGAGGCCGAGGTCCGGGCGCTGCGGGCGCAGATCAGCCCGCATTTCATCTACAACTCGCTCAACGCCATCGCCTCGTTCATCAACACGGACCCCGCCAGGGCGCGAGAACTGGTAGTGGAGTTCGCCGACTTCACCCGGTATTCCTTCCGGCGCCACGGGGACTTCACCACCCTGGCCGAGGAACTGCGCAGCATCGACCGCTACCTGCTGCTCGAACGGGCCCGCTTCGGCGAACGCGTGCAGGTCAGCCTGCAGATCGCCCCGGAAGTCCTGAGCACAGTGATTCCCTTCCTGAGCCTGCAGCCGCTCGTGGAGAACGCGGTGCGGCATGGGCTGGAGGCGAAGGAGGGCCCGGGGCACATCACCATCCGTGCCTACGATTCGGGCGCGGACGCCGAGGTCACGGTGGAGGACGACGGCGTCGGGATGGACCCGGAGCACCTCCGCGCCGTGCTGGCCGGCCATGCCGACGGCGAACACGTCGGATTGCGCAACGTCGATGCCCGGCTGCGGCAGGTGTACGGGGACGAATACGGACTGGTCATCGAAACCGCGCCCGGCGAAGGCACCCTGGTCACCCTGCGGGTGCCCAAGTCCCAGCCGAAGCACGATGCCTGAGGACCGACGGCGGAGGTTAAGCTGCTGTCATGATCAACGTTCTCGTCGCCGACGACGAGCTGCCCGCCGTCGAAGAACTCGCCTTCCTGCTGGGCCGGGATGAGCGGGTGGGCACCATCCACCGTGCATCGTCCGGCTCGGAAGCCTTACGTGTCCTGGAGAACGAGTCCGTGGACGTCGCGTTCCTGGACATCCACATGCCGGCCCTCTCGGGGCTGGACATCGCCCGGGCGATCTCGCGGATTCCCCTACCTCCCGCCGTCGTGTTCGTCACCGCTGACGAAGACTGCGCGCTGGAGGCATTCGAACTTGCCGCCGTCGACTACCTGCTCAAGCCGGTACGCGCCGAAAGGCTCGCCCGCTCCCTGGGCCGGGTCAGCGAACTCATCCGGGACGGCAGCCCCGCCCCGGAGATGATCACCGTGGACCAGGGCGGCACCACCCGGATGATCCGCCGGGACGACGTCCGCTACGTCCAGGCACAGGGCGACTACGCCCGCCTCCACACGGCAGAGGCCAGCTACCTGATCCGGGTCCCGCTCAGCGACCTCGAACAGCAGTGGGCCGAGGCCGGATTCCTCCGCATCCACCGCTCGTACCTGATCTCCCTCAACCACGTGGAGCACCTGAAACTCGGTGCCGTACACCCCTCTGTAACGGTGGCGCGCGCCGAACTGCCGATCAGCCGCCGGCATCTGCCGTCCGTGCGGGACAAGCTCGGAACCACCCGGATACGGCCGCAGGGATGACCAGGGTCCGGGTCACCGCACCGCAATCGGCCGGACGGCGCCCCGCCGGCCTGCTGCCCGGCCGGGATGCCGCCGTGGATTCCGACGTCGGGCGCCTGTACGTCCGATCGCTGATCCGCTCCCAACTGCGCCTGGCGATCGTCGTGGCGGCCGGCTTCCTGCTGGTGCTCGCCGCATGCGGGCTGATGGTGGCCTTGGTTCCGGACCTGGCCGTCCTGCGCCTGCTGGGCATTCCGCTCAACTGGTTGCTGCTGGGCGCAGGGCTGTATCCGGTGATCGGCCTGGCCGCATGGCTCTACAACCGCTCCGCTGCCCGGAACGAGGCCCGCTACCGCGAACTGGTGGACGAACGGTGAATCCCCCGGTCGGCCTGGCCGCGTTCCTGGCGGTGGTGCTCGCGACGGCGGTAATCGGCTTCTACGGGCTGCGCATTTCGCGTACCACCGGGGATTTCTACGTCGCCTCCCGGACGGTTCCGCCCTGGTGGAACGCCTCGGCGATCGGCGGCGAGTATCTGTCCGCGGCAAGCTTCCTCGGCGTCGCCGGGTTGATCCTGCTCTCCGGGACGGACGCCCTGTGGTTCCCGGTGGGTTACACCGCCGGCTACCTGATGCTGCTGCTCTTCGTGGCCGCACCCCTGCGCCGCTCCGGGGCCTACACGATCCCCGACTTCACCGAAGCCCGGCTGGAATCCACCGCGGTGCGGCGGGTGACCAGCCTGGTGGTGGTCGCCGTCGGCTGGCTGTACATCGTGCCGCAGCTGCACGGCGCAGGCCTCACCATCCGGATCAGCACCGGGCTGCCGTCCTGGGTAGGCGCGCTGGCCGTGGTCCTGGTGGTGTACCTGACGGTGGCGGCCGGCGGAATGCGGTCCATCACCTTCGTCCAGGCGTTCCAGTATTGGCTCAAGCTCACCGCCCTCGCGGTTCCGGTGGTCTTCGTATTGCTGCACCAGGGCGGCGGGGCGGCCGTGCCGGCGCCGGAGTCCGTCAATCCCACGGGGCTGCCCGCCGCAGGGCCGTACCAGACGGTATCCCTGCTGCTCGCCCTGCTCTTTGGAACCCTGGGGCTGCCCCACGTCCTGGTGCGCTTCTACACGAATCCGGACGGCCGCTCCGCGCGCCGGACCACCCTGATCGTGCTGGGCTTGCTGTCCGTCTTCTACCTCTTTCCGACCGCCGCCGGGCTGCTGGGCCGGATGTACGCGCCCGGGCTGGCCCGCGACGGCCGCTCGGACGCCCTCGTGCTGCTGCTGCCGGGCGAGCTGGTGGGCGGGCCTGCCGGGGACGCGCTCTCCGCGCTGGTGGTGGCGGGCGCCTTCGCGGCGTTCCTCTCGACGACGTCCGGGCTGGTGGTTTCGCTGGCCGGGGTCATCAGCCAGGACCTGCTGGGCGGCAGTGTCCGCGGATTCCGGATCGGAGCGCTGCTGGCCGCCGTCGTCCCTTTGGCCTTTGCACTGGCGACCGACTCACTGGGCCTGGCCGGAAGCGTGGGGCTGGTTTTCGCGTTCACGGCATCCACGATCTGCCCGGTGCTGCTCCTGGGCATCTGGTGGCGGGGCCTGAGCGACGCCGGGGCGATCGCCGGAATGCTGACCGGTGCGGTGCTGTGCGGAGGCGCAATGGTGGCGGGCACCCTGCTTGGCGGAGCGTCCGCACCGGCCTGGCTGGCGCAGCCGGCAGCCTGGACGGTTCCCGCCGCTTTCACCGTGATGGTCCTGGTTTCGCGGGCCACCAAGCAGCGCATTCCGGGAACAGTGACACGGGTGATGACCCGCCTGCACGTGCCGGAACGGCCGCTCGCGAGCGGGCGCTGAAGTCTCGCCTGCGGCCGCCGGAAGGTGGACAATAGCCGCATGTCCGGCATGGACAACACACTTCCAGACGGCGGACCGGACGTTCCGGCGCCCGCGGCCTCGGCTGCTGTGCGGGCCCAGCTTCTCGCCACCGAGCACTGGAGCCTCCTTGCGTCCCGGAGCACCACCCAGGGCGAGGTCCTGACCCGGATCAGCATGTTCCTCACCTTCACGTCGGCAAGCCTGCTCAGCGCGGCCCTCGTGGGCCAGGCGACAAAGTTCTCCGACACGTTCGTGATGTTCGGGATTGTCGTGCTCTTCATCGACATGGGGATCGGCCTGCTGACCCAGGTCCGCGTGATGTACGTGGGCATGGAGGACCTGATGTACGTGATCGCGATGAACCGGCTCCGGGCCGCGTATGTCGAGTTGGATCCGGGCCTCGCCCGGTATCTCATGGCCGGCAGCCATGACGACCAGCCAGGCTCGCTGAAGACCTACTACTTCTTCGGCCCGCGGAGCCAGGGCGGCCACGTTGCGGGGAGCAGCATGACCTTCATCATCTCGGTGAACGCTGCCCTTATCGCACTGTTGTCGGGCACCCTGCTGGTCCTGCCCGGCACTCCCTTGGGGCTGGCGGTGACGCTGGCGGCGCTGTGCGGGCTCGCCTTCCTGTTCGTCTCCCTGGCGCGGAGCTACCGGCGGTACACCGCAGTCTGGCAGGCTTTTACACCGCTCTCGCCCACGCCGCCTGAAGAGCAGGCAGAGGGCTAGGCAGCCGGGAATCAGTCGATCGCGGCCATCAGTTCGACGACGCGGTCCAGGAAGGCATCGACCTGTGCTTCGTCGTAGCCGTCCGCGCCCTTGGCCGCACCGAAGGCGGCCCGGCGGACGCTGTCCACGCTCAGCGGCTGGTCCTGCTCGAGGTAGCCGATCAGCTGATCGCACAAGGCGTCGACGTCGGCAACATCGTAGCTGCGGACTCGTTTCTTCTCCGGGCGGCGGAAACGCTGCCCGGCCGGGCGGTGCAGCCGGGCCCGCAGTACGCCGGAGAGCTTGCCGATCTGGCGCAGCCAGACTTCCTCGCCTTCGGCCTCGATGAGTTCGTCGCGTTCACGGCGGGCGAAGGCGTCCTCCAGGCGGTCCAGGGCGGCGTCCACCACGGCGGCATCGTAGCCGCCCTTCACCGGGTCGAAGGACACCGAGCGGACGTCGCTGCTACCCGTCCTCACCTCGGCGTCGTCAGGGCTCTCGAAGGAGACCCGTGCCCGCTGGAAGAACTGGTCCACCTGCTTGGCGTTGTAGCCGTACTTGTTGCGTTCCACACGCTCAAAAGCCGCGGGAATCTGCCGACGAACATCCACTGCCACTGTTATCCCTCCGGATTGTTGTCAGGCGCCGCTCAGCAACGCGAAAAGAATGAAAGCCACGGGCGCGGCAAAAACGATCGAATCCAGCCGGTCCATCACTCCGCCATGCCCGGGCAGGATGCTGCTCATGTCCTTGACGCCGAGTTCGCGCTTGACCATCGACTCGGCGAGGTCTCCGGCGGTGGCCGCGGCGACCATACCGACGGCGAGCACGACGCCCACCCACCAGGGCCGGTCCAGGAGGAAGATGCCGGCCAGGACGCCGATCAGCATGGCGCCGGCCACCGATCCCGCGAAGCCTTCCCAGCTCTTCTTCGGGCTGATCTTCGGTGCCATCGGATGCTTGCCGAACAGGGCACCCACCAGGTAGCCGAAGGTGTCGTTGGAGACCACCAGGAGCAGCATGACGGCGATCTGCCACGCGCCCGCCGGGATCTGGCCGCCCGGCCAGGGGCCCGCGGTCGTCGCTCCCCCGGTGGCATGCAGCGGAAGGACCGCGAAGCTGATCAGGAAGGGCACCCAGGCGAGGGTGAAGACGCCGGCGAAAATGCTGCGGGGCGCCCCGGCGGCGCTCTCCAGGGAACGCCACAGCAGTACGGCTCCGCAGCTGAGCAGGAAGGCGAAAAGCAGGCTCTCCAGGCCGCCGAAGTAGGCGGCCAGGGGCATCGCCACGGTGCCGGTCAGGACCGGCACGATCGGCAGCCGGGTCCTCCCGTTGGCGTCCAGCGCCCGGAAGATTTCCCAGACGCCCAGCACCGCGAACGCGGTGGTAACCAGCACGAAGCCGAGCGGCAGGAAAAGGAGACCCCCAAGGACCACCACCAACAGGAAAAGCCCGACGCCGATGGCCGCCGGGAGGTTCCGGCCCGCCTTCGGCGTCGGGTTGCCGCTTTTCCGCCGGGCCCGGGAAGTTCCGTGCGCGGGCGCTGGCTCAGCCTGGCTCATCAGACCTCGAGGAGCTCGGCTTCCTTGCGCTTGAGCAGCTCATCGATGCTCTCCACGTGGGCCTTTGTGAGGGCGTCGAGCTCCTTTTCGCCGCGGGCGCCCTCGTCTTCGCCGGCTTCGCCGTCCTTGACGAGCTTGTCCAGGGAGTCCTTGGCCTTGCGGCGGATGCTGCGGATGGAGACCTTGGCGTCCTCACCCTTGCCCTTGACGATCTTGACGTATTCCTTGCGGCGTTCCTGGGTCAGCTCGGGGATGACCACGCGGATCACGTTGCCGTCGTTGGACGGGTTGGCGCCCACCTCGGAGTCGCTCAGGGCCCGTTCGATGTCACGCAGGGCGGTCTTGTCGTACGGGGTGATCAGGATGGTACGGGCGTCCGGCACGGCGAAGGAAGCCAGCTGCTGCAGCGGCGTCGGCGTACCGTAGTACTCCACGATCACCTTGCTGTAGAGGGCCGGGTTGGCGCGTCCGGTCCGGATCGACGCGAAGTCCTCCTTGGCTACCTCGACCGCCTTGTCCATCTTCTCCCCGGCTTCCAGCAAGGTTTCTTCGATCACGGTTTCTCCTCAGATGTAGTCGCGCCCGTTTCACCGGGGCGGTGCACACGGTTGGTACACACAGTAAAAGTCCGCCTCAAGGGGCGGAAGGTCCTAGAAGTATCCTAGCCGCTGCTAGGGAGTGACGAGGGTTCCGAGCTTCTCGCCCAGGATCGCGCGGGTGACGTTGCCTTCGCCTTCCATGCCGAAGACCACCATCGAGAGCTTGTTGTCCTTGCACATGGTCATGGCGGTCTGGTCCATGACGCGGATGTCGCGGCGCAGGGCGTCGTCGTAGCTGAGGGTCTCCAGCTTTTCAGCGGCGGGGTCCTTCTTGGGGTCGGCGGTGTAGACGCCGTCCACTCCGCTCTTGGCCATCAGCACGACGTCGGCGTGGACCTCGAGGGCACGCTGGGCGGCAACGGTGTCGGTGGAGAAGTACGGCAGGCCGGCACCGGCACCGAAGATCACCACGCGGCCCTTCTCCATGTGGCGGATGGCGCGGCGCGGAATGTAGGCCTCGGCCACCTGGCCCATGGTGATGGCGCTCTGGACACGGGTCTCTACGCCGGCCTGTTCCAGGAAGTCCTGCAGTGCCAGGCAGTTCATGACCGTGCCGAGCATGCCCATGTAGTCGGCGCGGGAGCGGTCCATGCCACTCTGGGAGAGCTCGGCCCCACGGAAGAAGTTGCCGCCGCCGACGACGATCGCGACCTCCACCTCGGAGACGGCCGCAGCGATCTGCTTGGCGACAGCGCGGACGGTTTCCGGGTCCACACCGAGCTTGCCGCCGCCGAAGACCTCGCCGGAAAGCTTCAGGAGCACGCGGCGCTTGGTCTTCTCGGGCTGGATTGCTGTGTTCTCGGATTCCATGATGCCTTCCCGTTGGTGGACTCTGGCTAGATTATCTTGCTGGATGCCGGGGCAGAAAGCCGCCCGGCAGGTGCATGCGGCAGGCGCGCGGCCGCATGCAAAAGGGGCGGCCACCGAAGTGACCACCCCTTTGCTGCGTGCGACTAGTTGCCGACGCGGAAACGTGCGACGGCGGTTGCCTTGACGCCGGCCTCTTCGAGGACCTGGGCAACGGTCTTCTTGGAATCCTTGGCGAATGCCTGGTCCAGGAGGACTTCACCCTTGTAGAAGCCGGTCACGCGGCCTTCCACGATCTTCGGCAGGGCAGCTTCGGGCTTGCCTTCGGCCTTGGCGGTCTCTTCGGCGATGCGGCGCTCGGACTCGACCAGCTCAGCCGGAACATCTTCGCGGGTGAGGTAGTTCGGTGCCATGGCAGCAACGTGGACGGCCACGTCGTGGGCGGCGGTAGCAGCGGCTTCGCCTTCGCCCTCAACAGCGAACAGCACGCCGACCTGGGCCGGGAGGTCCTTGGAGGTCTTGTGCAGGTAAGCGTCAACCGTGGCGCCTTCGATGCGGGCGATGCGGCGGACGGCGACCTTCTCGCCGAGAACGGCGCCTTCTTCGACGACGACCTCGGACAGCGGCTTGCCGTCGACGTCGACTGCCAGGAGGGTCTCGAGGTCGGCAGCGCCGGACTCGACAGCCACGGCCAGGACCTTGTCGGCCAGCTGGATGAACTTGTCGGCCTTGGCCACGAAGTCGGTCTCGCAGTTGACTTCGACCATCACGCCGACGTTGCCGGTGACCTTGGCAGCAACCAGGCCTTCAGCGGTGGCGCGGCCTTCACGCTTGGTAGCGCCCTTGAGACCCTTGATGCGGATGATCTCAATGGCCTTCTCGGCGTCGCCGTTGGCCTCGTCAAGAGCCTTCTTGACATCCATCATGCCGGCGCCGGTGCGCTCGCGCAGGGCCTTGATGTCTGCAGCAGTGTAGTTCGCCATGTGAACCCCTCTGTCTAGAAATTTATGTGTTTACGGACTGACAGGACGGCTGCCCGCCTGGCGGGCCGCCATCCTGTCAGTTACTCCCGCTGCCATTTGGGGGCTACGGGAAAGTCCGGATTTACTTTGCTTCTTCGCCTGCAGCAGCGTCAGCAGCCGGTGCCTCTTCGGCAGCTGCAGCTTCAGCCTTGCTGCCTTCGAGGAGCTCGCGCTCCCACTCGGCCAGCGGCTCTTCCGGAGCTTCGGCAGCACCGGTTGCACGCTGGTTGCGGGCGATGAGGCCTTCTGCCACAGCGTCGGCAACGACGCGGGTCAGCAGGTTCACGGAGCGGATGGCGTCGTCGTTGCCCGGGATCGGGAAGTCGACTTCGTCGGGGTCGCAGTTGGTGTCCAGGATGGCAACAACCGGGATGTTCAGCTTCTTGGCTTCGTCAACCGCGAGGTGTTCCTTCTTGGTGTCGACAACCCACAGGACCGAGGGAGCCTTGGTCAGGTTGCGGATACCGCCGAGGTTGGCCTCGAGCTTGGTCAGTTCACGACGGAGGAGCAGGAGCTCCTTCTTGGTGTAACCGGAACCGGCGACGTCCTCGAAGTTGATCTCTTCGAGTTCCTTCATGCGCTGGATACGCTTGGCAACCGTGGAGAAGTTGGTGAGCATACCACCCAGCCAACGCTGGTTGACGTAGGGCTGGCCGACGCGCGTAGCCTGCTCGGCGATAGCTTCCTGGGCCTGCTTCTTGGTGCCGACGAACAGCACGGTGCCGCCGTGGGCCACAGTGGCCTTGACGAACTCGAAGGCGCGGTCGATGTAGGACAGCGACTGCTGCAGGTCGATGATGTAGATGCCGTTGCGCTCGGTGAAGATGAAGCGCTTCATCTTCGGGTTCCAACGACGGGTCTGGTGTCCAAAGTGGACGCCGCTGTCAAGCAGCTGGCGCATGGTTACGACGGGCATGCCGACGCTCCTTCCGGCAGGTCATTCATGAGAGAGCCTCGCGGGCTGCTCTTACCCTGCCAATAGTTGACGGTTGTTTAGTGGACCCGGACGGGCCCTGCTCCTGGCATCCCTTGCACCCCTCATCCGGTCGTGGGACCGGACCGCAAGAGGCACAATCCTCCACAGCATGGATCCACCAGGGATCTGGATGTGGAGGGCTGGATACGCGTAGTCAATTTGAGGCCCCCGCGCGGCTGAATGAGCCACGCTTCCGGAACAGCTTGAGGGCACGGCAAACTGCACTCCCAAGTGTACTACAGCAGCCGCCATGCCCGGTGCGCCACGGATGCACACCGGGGTGGCCCCGGTTTTCCACATAGCGGCGTGCGGGGCTTTCCGGGAACCACCCGGAACCCGAAGCTGGATTGCATGAAATCCGGCCCTTTCCTGACCGCACTGCTGCTCGCCACGGCCCTCGTCGGGCCGGCCGGCGCTGCCCCCGCACTTCAGTCCTCGGCAAGTACTGCCAGCCCGTCCTGGAGCTGGCCGCTCTCCCCCAGGCCCACCGTCGTCCGCCCTTTTGATCCGCCGCCCGAACCGTGGCTGAGCGGGCACCGCGGCGTGGACCTGCAGGCACCCGCCGACGGCGTTCCCGTCGCCTCGCCTGCCGACGGCGTGGTGGCCTTTGTGGGCGTTGTGGTGGACCGCCCGGTGATCACGATCGACCACGGCGGCGGGTTGCGCAGCAGCTTCGAACCGGTGCGCAGCAGCCTCCACCAGGGCGATCCGGTAGCGAAAGGCCAGGAGATCGGCGTCCTCGAGCCCGGCCACTGCGGGCAGTTGCCGTGCGTGCACTGGGGCGTACGGCGCGGCGAGGAATATCTTGATCCCCTGGCCTTCGTCATGGACCTGCGGCCGTCGGTTCTGCTGCCGCTGGGATGAACGTCCTAGACGATCGCGGAGATTCCCGTGATCGCACGCCCGGTCACAAGGGTGTTGATCTCGTAGGTGCCCTCGTAGGAGTAGATGGCCTCGGCGTCGGCGAAGATCTTGGCCATCTCGTAGTCGGTGACGATGCCGTTGCCGCCCAGGATGCTGCGGCCCAGGGCCACGCTTTCGCGCATGCGCTCCGTGGTGAAGGCCTTGGCGAGGGCGGACTGCTCGTCTTTGGCCAGCCCGGCGTCTTCGAGCTGGGCCAGGCGCACCATCATCCCCATGGAGCTGACGGCGTTGCCGAGGATCTGCACCAGCTGCTGCTGGACCAGCTGGAAGGACGCGAGGGGGCGGCCGAACTGGATCCGCTCGACGGCGTAGCGGCGGGCAACGTCGAAGGCCGCGAGCTGCTGGCCCACGGCCTGCCAGGCGACGGCGAGGCGGGTCACCTTGAGGACCTTGTTGGTGTCGCGGAAGCTGTTGCCGTTGGCGAGCTTGAAGAAGTCCGGCACCACCACGTTGTCGAGGACGATGTCGGCGTTCTGGACCGTGCGCAGGGAGATCTTGTTCTCGATCTTGGTAGCCGAGTAGCCCGGCAGCGTCGTGTCCACCAGGAACGCCTTCACCTGGTTGTCCGCAACATCGCGCGCGTAGATGACCACCCAGTCGGAGAAGGTGGCGTTGCCGATCCAGCGCTTGGCGCCGTTGAGGATCCAGCTGTCGCCGTCACGCCGCGCGGTGGTGCGGGTGCCGCCGGCCACATCGGAGCCGCCCAGCGGTTCGGTCAGTCCGAAGGCGCCGATCTTCTTCATCGAGTAGATGTCCGGGAGCCAGGCGTCCTGCTGTTCCTCGGAGGCCAGCGCTTCGATCGATCCGGTGAACAGGCCGTCATGGACGCCCATGAAAGTGGCGATGGAGGTGTCGGCGCGGGTGACTTCGGCGTGCACCAGCCCGGCGAAGAGGTTCGAGTAGCCTTGCCGGCGCACCGGACTGACCAAGTCGATCTCGGCCAGCTTGGGGATCAGCTCCATCGGGAACTCGCCGCGGTTCCAGCAGTCCACGGCGATGGGTTTGACCTCGCGGGCCAGGAACTCCCGGATCTCGGCAAGGCGGTCCCGTTCCTTGTCGGTGAGCAGCTGCTCGAAGCCGTAGAAGTCGCCGTCGGCGTAGGGAAGGTTTTCCGGATCGATGGCAGCGGTCGTGGACATGCGGGCTCCTCCATTGCGGCACAAGTTCGCACAATGCCATCGGACGGCGGCGTGCTACTTGAAGGTAAGTTACTGATGAGTAACATACCGCATCGTGCAGGCTGCATCAATGGCGGGCCTGCGGAACCGAAGCCTTTAACACGAAACCCCCGGAAATCCGTTTGGATTTCCAGGGGTTCTCTCTTCTGCGTAGGGCTCTCGGACTTGAACCGAGGACCTTAGGATTATGAGCGCGTGATTTTCATCGACTTTCGTCATTGCGCATCCTCCCCTAGGTTTTGGGGAAGCTGGCCTCCACGGACGCTTTTCTTGTTGATCCCCTCATCGTCGTTTTGCATCGTTTCCGGTGGGTAAACGGTGGGCGAAATCGATTATGAGAAGGGGTCTGCTTCTTCGGATTCTTGCCCGGCTGCAACGACGTTCCGTCTGCGAACCCAAGCCACGATCTTTTCGATGTCGTCCTGGTGGAGCATGATCCGGTTCTTGCTGAGCCTGGTGCAGTGCCCTGACTGCCGGCAGTATCGGCGAAGTTCGGTCTTGGTCATTCCCAGCTCGGGGGCCACGTCTTCTGGTGTGCGGAAAATAGGGAGTGTCGTCATGCGGCCGATGCTATAGATACGTGGCCGGGGTCTAGAGGTCCTCAAGCATCTCGCGAGTACTTCACCACTGGTTGCCCCAGACACGCTGGCCACCCTTGGCCTTGGCGCGACTGACTCCTGGAACTCGCCCCCGCAGATTCGATGCGTATTGCCGAGCATCCATGGCTGACAGGCCACCACGAGCAAGACGGTTACACAGTAGGTTTCGTACCCGATCCGTCCCGGCGAGCTCTGCCAAGACCTCCACCCGCCCACGCCAAGGCCCGCAGGAACATCCAAGACTGCCTTCCTGCGGTGAGCCAAGCGCAAAGACTCCATTGCCCTTGCGTCATGTCAGTGTTTTCTGCCTGTCCTCCGATAGCGTGCTCGTACGGCAACTTCACATGAGGAATATGGGGGGACCATGGGCGCGCCATCCGGATGGTACTGGTTCAAAAGCAATCCGAAGTCGGTCACATACTGGGACGGAACGTCGTGGGGAAACACAATTTCGCGTCGTGATTTGCCAGACCTGCCCGTCTACGACGGCGAAACCGGCGAAAAACTTCCGCCCCCGCCGAAAAGCGATGGCCAAGCCACGGTAATGATATGGCTCAAGATCATCTTGGGCCTTGCTGTCGCCGTCCTGGCTGGGATGGGGATTTTCACCGCCTGCACGGCACCGGCGAACCCCTCCTTGCCAGACTCCTTCAACGCAGGTCTAGCCTGCGAGACCTTCGTCAAGGACCGATTGAAAAGCCCGGCGACCGCGGTCTTCAGCGACACGTCGGCTACCACCACGGCCCGCGGATACGAAGCGACAACGACCGTTGATTCCGAGAACTCCTTCGGTGCCATGCTTCGATCCAGATGGACCTGCGAAATCAGCTACACCGAGTCCGACCAGAAGTGGCACTTGGAGGACATCAGCCAGAGGTAGGTGGAAAGTCTTCCAGCCGGGCGCCACAGCCGGGTTATGGTTGCCGAGACACATCAGGACGGCGGCGCAACGTAGTCGATCCGCCAGGCTAGAAAAGGGTATTGGGGATGCTGCGTCGGGCCGAGAACATCACCCTTTACCACCGCCCGGGCTTTTGGACTCGGAAGGGTCCTGCCGAACTCACCATTGGCAGCAAGGTCTATCTGATCGGCGGCAAGTTGACCGCCGCCGAGTTCACCGCCCTGCACAGCCGGCAACGGCAGTCCCCAGTCTTTCTCGGCAAGATGGGCGGCAGAAGATACTGGCAATTCAGGAACAAGTTCTACTGGGAGAACGAGGGCCTGAAGGCCGAGGAAGTCCATGCCCTCCTCGTCACCAAGGAACAAAGAAAACGGCAACAGATCGATCGGGCCCAAGCGACGATGGCCGTGGGCTCGCAGCCGCGCGGCGCCGCTGTCCGGCGAGCTATTCCTGACGATCTGAAGCAGTACATCTGGGTGCGTGACGGAGGCAGATGCCAGAGCTGTGGTTCGACAACGGAGCTGCAGTTCGACCACATCATCCCCTTGGCCATGGGCGGCAGCAGCAACGCCGAGAACCTCCAACTCTTGTGTGGCCCCTGTAACCGCTCCAAGTCCGCAGGACTCACAAAACGTCGTTAGCACTACAAATTGGGGAATTGAAATGAAGATCAGGTTGGCGGCCCTCATAGGAGCAATTGCGGCACTTTCACTGTGCGGATGCGGGGTAAGCATCCAGAAAGATGCGAAGTACGGCACTGTGAAAAGCCTCGGCGAAGCCGTGAGCTCAGTCCTTGCGATCGATTGCGGCGACGGCGCCGGATTTACTGGCGGGTGGGACCAGGACAACTGCGGAGACGAGGCAGGCCTTGGAGTGTTCTCGGACGCCGAGACGCAGCGAGCCATCAAGGCGAAGAACCCGACAGATTCTGAGGCCGTCATAGTTGAAGGTCCAAACTGGATTGTCTGGGCAAAGAACGGCAATGAGAAGAAGATCCAGGAGAAGCTTGGCGGTGAAATACGCCCTGCTCCCGATCTGTTCTTCGCGAGCGTTTCAATCGAACTTAACGGAATCAGCAGGCTCGACATAGGGCAGTTGGTGGACACTGCAGTCCCACCCCGTAGGGTCTGCGCGGGTGATGAGGATGGGCCGTTCAATGACTTGGACAAGGACAGTACTGCGCGAGTGACAACAGCTTCCGGCCTAGTACTAGAAGGCAAGTTCACATCGAGCAGCCAACCGGAGGATGAACCGCAATGCACGATGGTGTACGAGGTGGAAGGAATTCCATCCGGTGATGGGCCCTACCAAGTTTCCATCGGTCGTCGGAGCGGTCCAGAGCAAACCGAATCTGAGCTCAAGAGTGGCGTTCGGCTGACGATCGGCTAATCCTTCTGGTGCCTTTGTGCGGGTTCCCTGGCTTTGAGTATGAGCGGTACGTCAACAGTTCGTCGCCCGTCTCGCAGCCAGGGACAGAAGCCGCGTCGTCGAGGTCGGACCCTTCCTCGCCTGACCAGGTGGAATATCGAGAACACCCGGTTCGCGCTTAGCCGGAGATTGCGGTCCTGTTTCGCAGGGCCCCTTCTTCGGATTCTGGCGCGTGTTTGACCTGTAGGATGCGCGCATACCCGTATGTGCAGGCTACCCTCTTGCCGGGATGGTGGTTTTTGGAATTGAAAGCATTCGAGCTTTCCGACGAGCAGCTTGCGATGCTGCGGCCGCCAACTGGCAGGGCAAAGCGGAAGTCCGGTCCAAAGCCCAAGATCGACCCGCCAGCGACGCTAATTCCGCACGAGCAGATAACGGATGCGATGTGGGCGGCTTGGGACTGGCCCGCGGATCACGCCCAATTGCCGCCGGATCGGCGAGGAGCCACTTTGATCCTCTGGCGCCGAGACGGAAACATTTGCCATATCTGTGGTCTCAGGGTCGATATCATGCTGCGAAACCATCACCCAGGGATGGCTAGCATCGACCACATCATTCCCCTGCGCCGCTACGAGGCGAGGTATGACGCCGGCCGGTTGAACGTCTGGGGCGATGTCCGACTGTCGCATCTTCATTGCAACACCGCACACGCTGATTTCGACGCGGCCTTTGTCGCGGTCGAGGATTACCGACAAATGCTTCGGCTTGCGTGCGAGAGTTTCAACTCGGCTGGTTCTTGCCCGCCGCCGAAAACCGCCTTCATGCGCCTCGAGGCTCCACTCCGAACCGCTGCGTGGGAGGACGAGGCATTGAAAGGTCGTCCCTCAGGTCAGTTCGGGCAGGAATGGCGGACCACTGATTCGCAGGCGCCAGAGGGCGCTCGGCTGCCCGCGATCTGCGTAGACCGCGACGGCGCCTGAAATTGTCGTAGGCCGGTGACATGCTGGCCTTATGGAACGCGCAGGGCAGGGCATTCCTGGTCCACAGCCACCCGCGCCCGAGCCAATCACGGTGCCGGCCGCCGAGGTCACCATGGCCCAGTATTTCGAGCCCAAGCAGTCCATTCCGGTGTGGGTGCGCCTGGCCTTCGGCGCCGGCCGCGTTGAGGTTCTCAAAGGCTTCACCAAAGGGTGGACCCGCGTGCACGTCAACGTGCAGGTGCAGCTACGCTCCGGGGACAACTACTACAAGGCCGCCCACGACGCGTGGGTTGAACCGAACAAGTCCGACGGCGGAAGCTGCAGGCCAGGCCCTAGTCCGAACGTTCGGCTTCTGGGCGATCACCCTAATTCACCGGGGTCAGTCATGCCCGCGGGTGAGTCGCGCTCACGGGCTAAGGACCACGGTCCTTCGTAAGGAGCTGGCTGTAGCCCGGGAGAATCGGGCAGCCAGGGGCGTCAAGGCAGCCGACATCCCTGAACCGGATGTCGTTCTGGGCCAGTCGCTAGGATGGTTGCCTGAGACGATCAATGTTTGGCTTGATGGCCGACCCAGGGCGTAGGGTCGGCGGTGGACCCCAGCCCGGGCCCCGGAGCTAAGCTGGCCTCGTGCACATAGCCCTCACCACCGAAGCTCCCGTCGGCGCCCAGTCTGTCACTGCCGAAGGCCCGACCAGAGCCGCCGCTGAGGCGCTGGTCCCCGCAGGGCACGAGGTCATCGTCATCCGCGCGGACAGGGAGAACTGAGTGGATCCGTTCTGGCAATTGGTAATCACGGGCGGGGTCGGTCTCGTTGCCGGCCTCGGAGGGTCTTGGATTTCGGCGTCGGCGGTTCGCAAGACCAGTCAGGAAACCCTTGATAAGACACGCGAGCGGGAACACGCAGCATGGCTGAGGGACCGCAAGCAGGAGGTCTACGCGGAATACCTGAACCAGCTCAACGTGGTTGAGCAAACCCTCAAATCCGGCGACAAATGCGACTACGACTCCTTGCGCCAAGCGTGGGAAGTCCTCGAACTCATCGAGCCTCGACTCACATTGGTCGCACCAGCAACCGTCCTCAGTCCAGCATTCGAGATTGGCCTAGTGATGAGCCTGGGCACTATGGAGATGCGGAAGTTCGAAGTTTCAGGGGACGACATGACGACAGAGCAGGCCACCTGGGCGAAAGGTGCGCATCGCGCCAAGCTGATGCTTGGCATATCACCAGCACGCAGGCTTTTCGTCACCTCAGCACGCGAGGACTTGGGCATTTCAGACCCATCGTTGCCGGAGCAACTCCTCGGCCAGAAATTCTTGGAGAGCGAATGGAAGCCGCGCAAGGAGGGCTGGAGGTAGCTACCATGACCCCATTTTCTTCTTCCCGCCCCGGTATCGCAGCCTTGATGTGGGTCAGGTCCCAGCCCCCGGAGAACTCGCATGGTATGGGTATTCGCGGTGGCCCGTTCCAGGGGACATTGGCGCCGATTTCTAGGCGTCCCTTTCACGGCCGGCTGATTCGCTACCTGCCCGCTCAAACGGCTTCGATGAGCTCTGGTCCGTTGTTCCGGACGTAGTTCACCTTGTCGCTGACGACGCGCGGAACTAGGCGCGGCTCAGGTATGGAGTCCAGCAGTGCCCGGACGTCGGCTTCTTTGGTGGTTTCGGGGTCGAGCCAGTCGGTCCACATGTCCGGCGGGATGATGACGGGTGTGCGGTCGTGGATGTGGCCGAGCGCGTCCGAGGCCGCCGTCGTGATGATCGTGGCGGTACGCAGCCATTTTGCCGGGTGACCGTCAGGCAGAGCCGGATCCGGCCAGTTCTCGAACAAGGCAGCAAACGCCAGCGGCTTCTCCTCAGCGTCGTGCAGATAGGCCGGGATTTTGCCCCCCGCGGCCTTCTCCCATTCGTAGTAGCCATCACTGGGGATGATCCCGCGGCGCGCGGTCGCTGCCTTCCGGAAGGACACCTTCTCAGTGACGGTTTCCATGCGGGCGTTGATCAGCCAGGCCGCGCCTTTGGTGTCCTTCGCCCACGACGGCACGAGGCCCTAGCGTGCGGTGACGAGTTTCCGGGATACCGGCTCTTCGTCGCCAGCGCGGCGGTCGAGGATGAGCGGAATGGGGTCCGTGGGGGCCACGTCCCAGCTCGCGGCCAGATCGGGGTCAACGACCTCGCTGACAAGGTAGAAGTCCTAAATGTCTGCAGCAGAGTATGTCATGACGAAGCGTCCGCACATGAGCCCATTATTGCCCCAAGGGCCCTCCAACGGAGAAGATTCCAACAACCACTGAAGGCGACCCAGGAGCGGGTCCATGGGTGGGAACCGGAACTACCTTTTGCAGATGGGGGAATCTCACCATGGTTGACACCGTCAGACGGGTCAGGGACTGTGTCTTCTGTGGCTCCCGACCGCTGACCTTCGAGCATGTGATTCCCAAGTGGGTGAGCAATCTGCCTGCCATAAGGGAGGTCCTCGAAGCTGACAAGACCCACGGCAAGCCACATCACCTCAAGAAGAATGTCCTCGACGTCAAAGGCCAGACTGTCGCTCTGGAGCTCGTTGAACGCGGGAAGAAGTTTCCCCTGAACGCAATCGAAGTGAAAGTCGTTTGCGATTCATGCAATAGCGGATGGATGTCCGCCCTGGAAGTAGAAGTCGCGCCATACCTCATTCCGATGATCCACGGCGAAACACCCGTCCTCTCAGTGCGGCAGTTGGCGAACCTCGCGAAGTGGTGCATCAAGACTTCGATGATGTTCGAGTTCAACGACTACTCAACGATCTCCTTCTCCGACGAGCAGCGCCGCACACTACACCGCGCCGCAACAATCCCGGACGGCATCCAAGTCAGAGCCGCGAGATTCGAGGACGACTTTCCATTGAGGTTGGCTCACAGTGGTGGAACCGTCGGCAATCGGGCCAGAACCCAGCAGTACGGAACACTCGGTGCAACAGGGATCGTCCTTGGGAAAGTGGCCTTCCTCGTCCACAACGCCAGCAAGTCCGAATTCGTGAACCTGGTTGGCAACAGAACGACTGGTCGACAAGAGATGTGGCACCAGATTTGGCCGCCGAGTGTCCCGGACATCGTGACCCACGTGGGTTGGGGGCCAGGAACTCCCGTAGACCACGAGGACATCACACGCGGCGCGCTTGTGAACTGAGCCGTTAGGATGCGGGCGCTCAGGCAGGACCGCTCCCTAGCGCACGGGTGAAAGTAAGAGGCCTATTCCTCCCCAGGCGATGGAGCTTTATGCCTCTCAGTGGCAAAGTAGGTTAGGTCTTACTCAAATTCTGCATTGTCAGGTCCGGCTGGGGGATCACATGCATCATATTGACGAGCGTCGGAAGGTTGACGAGCGCTGGCGCGTCGGCGGCGAAACCGGCCCGCGGGCCGGCGGAGAACGCCACAAGGCCCGCGCTGCGTCTTTCCGTGACACCCCCGGGAGGTCAAGGCCTACACTGCCGCAGGCTTTGCCGCTTGGGCCGCGCAACTGGGGCCTCCCGCTCCGGAAGCGGCGATGCCTGCCGGCGAGAACATCACCGCGGACACTCGGATCACGAAGCTGGCGTTGGTCTGGTGGGCAGAGTTCGAAGACGCTGACCGAGCTCTCAACACTCGCCGCCGCTACACGGACATACTAGACAACTACGTCTCCCCCGGCGTTGGCGGCTTGCGGATCCGCGAGGCAACAGTCGCCACGCTCGACCGCTTCCTCAAGACCATGCGGCGAAGCACGGCAATGCCACAGCCAAGCTCTGCAAGACCGTCCTGTCCGGCATGCTCGGGCTCGCTGCCCGCCACGGCGCCCTTGATTCGAATCCCCTGCGCGATGTGGCCACTATCCCAACCAACCACAAGGAAGTCCGAGACTTGTCCGTCTCCGAAGTCGGTGCCCTCCGGGCAGGACTTCGGCAATGGGAGGACTCCAAGAAGCAAGCCGGCCGCTACCCGACCGTGGACATCCTCGACGTAGTGGACGTCATGCTCGCGACAGGCGCCCGCATCGGCGAGGCCCTGGCTATCAGGTGGAAGGATGTTGACCTCAAGTCCGAGAAACCGACCGTCACCGTCAACGGCACCATCGTGTACGTGCCAGGTCAGGGGCTGACGATCCAGGAGCACCCTAAGAGCGCCAATTCCCGGCAGAGGTACGTCCTACCCGCCTTTGCCGTAGAAATGCTCCTAAGGCGGCAAATTGGGCAGCTGGAGGGCAATCCTTGGGACGTGGTGTTCCCGTCCGCGGTGGGATCATTGCGAGACCCGAACAATTTCCGCAAGCAATGGCGCTCCGCAGGCGACGAACTCGGATTCCAGTGGGTCACCCCGCACACGTTCCGCAAGACCGTGGGAACCCTGCTGGAGGCCTCCGCCGGCATGACCGTCGCCTCAGCCCAGCTCGGCCATGCAAACGAAAACGTCACTCGAAAGCATTACGTCCAGAAGACACACCAAGCGCCGGACAACACCAACCTTCTTGAGGCCTTTGGGAGGACCTACGAATGACCAGGCTCGCAATCACTCTTGCCGAACCAGTTGCAAGCGCCCCAGCATGGGATATCTGGACCGTTCTTGGAACGGCCGCTGCCGGCGCCCTCGTTGCGCTCTTGGTGGATTTCTTCCTCAAGCCACGTCTCCAGGTACGAAATGAGAAGTTCTCACGCCGAGCCAAGGACTTGCTAGACCTGCAGGATGGCATCCGAACGATGTTGATTGACGCGCAGCAACTCAACGATCCAGTCCTCGAAGACGAAAGGTTCCGAGGCCTCTGGGAGGAGCGGAGAAAGATGATCCGCGATCGACTTAAAGACAAAGCTGAGTCTCTGCAAGACGTCTGCGGTCCCGCAGCCCATCAATTGCCTGATACCGTGAACGCCTTCATCCAGGAGTGCGTCGGAATCACAATCGGGGCTTGCCTCTCCGAGCACGCTCACGCGGAGGTTCGCGAATTCCTAGTACCAAGGTTAGCGCTTGCGTACGACGTCCTTCATACGCCTAAGACCAAGTTCATCGGCTATGCCGTACACCTGCGGCGAGTCAGGAAATACCTGGCCGCAAAGTCGCCCGAAGAGACCGCGGAATCGCTCAGACCAAAATGATTCCGGTGGGTTTCCGGTGGATCGGCGCCCCGAGAATTGAAGGAAAAAGTGCCCCTGAATTGCGTTTCCGCAGTTCAGGGGCACTTTACAAGTAGGGCTACTCGGACTTGAACCGAGGACCTTAGGATTATGAGTCCCGCGCTCTAACCAGCTGAGCTATAGCCCCGTGACGGCCGCAAACCCTGCTGGAATCAGCAGCCCTCCGGCCGAAAGCACTCTAGCAATACTAGTCGCAAGCACGCGCGCTTTGCGTTCCCGGGATCCTAGAGTGCCTTGTCCTCGTAAGCCGCTCCGCGGTAGAGGTCCTCGAAGGTCTGCAGGGTTCCCTGGATGCTGTGCGGTTCCACCATTTCGCGGCTGGCTTTGCCCATCGCGTCCAGCTCGTCCTTGGGCAGGCGCAGCAGTTCTGTGATGCGGGCGGCCAGCTCGCTGCTGTCGCCGGGCGTGAAGAGATAGCCGTTTTCGCCGTCGCGGACCAGGTGCGGCAGGGCCATCGCGTTGGCAAGCAGCACCGGGGTGGAAGCGGACATCGCCTCGAGGGTGACCAAGGACTGGAGTTCGGCCGTGCCGGGCATGCAGAAGATGTCGGCCTGGATGTACGCCTTGCGGAGGTCCTCGTCGCTGGCCAGGCCCAGGAACTTCACGCGGCTCTGCAGGCCAAGGCGGGCCACCTGGGCTTCGAGGGCAGGGCGTACCTCTCCCCCGCCGACGATCTGCAGATGAACCTTAAGCTCGGACGGCGTCTTGGCGACGGCGTCGATCAGCACGTCCACGTGCTTCTCCTCGGCGAGGCGGCCGACGAAGAGCACCGTGGGGTGCTCGTGCGGCTCTATGACCTCGCCCGGCTGCAGTTCATAGGCCGCGGAATCGATGCCGTTGGACAGCGGCAGCACCTTGTGGAGGAAAGCATGCTGGTGCATCGCCTTGGCGGCCAGCGGGGTGGGCGTCGTGACGACATCGGCCTGGCCCATGACCTTGCCCATGTCCTTCCACGAGATGCGGCCGATGATGTCCTTGAACCACTGCGGGAACGGCAGGAAAGGATTCAGGTTCTCCGGCATGAAGTGGTTGGTGGCCACGATGCGGACGCCACGCTTCACGGCCTCATACAGGACATGCTCGCCGATCATGTAGTGGCTCTGGATGTGCACGACATCCGGCTGCACCTTGTCGAACAGCAGGCTGATTTCCTTCTTGATCTCCCACGGGAAGCAGATCCGGAAGTACTCGTGCGTCCAGACTCCGTGGGAACGGAGCCGGTGCACCGTTGCTTCGTTGCGGAATTCCGTGAAGCTCTTTCCCTTGTCCTGGCGGCAGGCCAGCACGTGGACGTTGTGGCCCCGCGCGGTCATGCCTTTCGCGAGCCGGTACCCGAACTGTGCTGCACCGTTGACGTGCGGCGGGTAGGTGTCTGCCGCAATCAGGATGGTGAGGGGTTTGGTGTTGCCGGGAATGGTCACGTGGAGAACTCCTGTTTGTCACGGTGTGAACACCACGGGAAGCTGTGCCTCGCGGTGCCTTCGCCGCCTGCCCGCATGTGGCGGAGCAATCGCGAAGCTTGCCCTAGGCTTTCCGCGCGGAGGCCGCCTTGGCGTCCCGTTTCCGCTTGGTGACTTCCGGATGGTGCCGGCTCAGGGCAATAACCCCCACGATAGCAAGGAGAGCCGCCGCGGCCATGGCGATTGCCATTACGGCGTGGACATCGGGACGAAGCTCACCAAGAATCGTGATCCCGATCGCGATTCCCACGATCGGGTCAACGACGGTCAGCCCTGCGATGACCAGGTCCGGCGGGCCGCTCGAGTAGGCACTCTGGACGAACCAGGAACCAAGGCCCCCTGCCGCCGCGATCGCGACCACGGAGTACGGCGAGACGTTGAGCAGGAACATGCCGTTGGGGTCCAGCAGGTGCTTGCCGATGATCCGGGTCAGCACCGCCACGAAGCCGAACAGCACGCCGGCGCCCAGGATGTAGACGAAGGCGCTCATGCGGTGCTTGAACAGCACGGCCAGCGCACCGAACAGGCCTACCGCCAGGGCCAGCAGCAGCACGATGGTCAGTTCGTCCTCGCCGCTGACGTGGTGGTTTTCCTGGGTGACATTGACCGCCAGGAGCACGAAGAGGGCGGACCCGGTCACGCAGGCGGTGATGGCCACCACCGTGGCGCGGTTGATGCTCAGGCCCTGGTCCCTGGCATTGACCACGGTGGTGATCACAAGCGCGATCGCACCGATCGGCTGGACTACTGTCAAAGGTGCCGTCACCAATGCGACGGCGTTCAGCGCCATCCCGGCGCACAGCAGCAGGAGTCCGAGCACCCAGCGCGGGTTGCGCAGCAGGCGCAGGAACCCGTTGGAACTCAAGGCAAGTCCGCCGGTGTCGGCCTTGACGGCGCTGCCCTGGCGCTGCGCGCCGAAAGCCATGCAGAACGCACTGAGCACGGCGAGAAGGACCGCGAACCAGGCCATCAGCCGCGACCGCCGTCGTTCTTGGCATCCTGCTCCCGCAACTCCCGGCCCTTCCGGCGGATCGCCCAGAAGTAGTTCCAGGCCGCGATCCAGTGGCCGGCCAAGCCCAGGCCAAGGCAGATCCACGCCAGCACGAAGCTGGCGCCGGAGACCGGGAAGGACAGCTTGGACAGCAGCAGCAGCGGGGCGCCCAGGAGCAGGAGCGCGGTGCGGATCTTGCCGATCCGGCTCACCGGGAGGTCGGGGTGGCTGCGGAAATAGAACAGGGAGACCGAGCCAAGGATTGCGTCCGGGACTACCAGCGCGGCGAGGTACCACCACTCGACGACGCCGGCGATCACCAGCGTGACGGCGACGGCGATCAGTGCCAGGCGGTCGGCGGCAGGATCGAGGATGCGGCCCAGGCGGGACGCCTGGTTGAAGCGCCGGGCCACGTACCCGTCGATCCAGTCGGTGCTACCCATGATGGCTAGAACGAACACCGCATAGCCGTATTCCCGGGCCCCAAGGACCAGCCAGACGAACACCGGAACGCCCATGAAGCGGAGCACGGTCAGGAAGTTGGGAACGGTGAAGACCAGATCGTGGTCGATCTGCGGCTGGCCCGGGCGGGCACCGGCGCCGATGAACTTCATCTGTCCCCTTGAATTCTGTTGCCTGGCGTGTTGATGCTTTTGCTTACTTCCTGAAGAGTCTCCGCAGTCCTACGACGAGCACCGCGGTAGAGGCGACGAAGGCCAGGATTTCCTTCCACCGCCCCGCGACGCGCTCGGACAGGCCGTCCGGGAGCCGCTTGCCGAGGTCCCCGGCCAGCTTCCGCCCGTCGTCGATCTTCTCCTGGGCGAGGTCCTGGAAGAACCTGCCCTGGGTCTTGAAGTCCAGTTCGGAACCGAGTTGGTCGCGGACACCGGCCAGGTGTTCGCGGCGCTGCTGCAGCCGGCGCAGCAGTTCGTCCTTGTCCGGCGCGGAAGGTTCGTCCCGATGGCGAGCCTCTTCCTTGGCCGCGGCTTCTTCCTTGGCCTTCCGGGCAGCCTCGGCTTTGGCGGCCTTGGCTGCCTTGTACGCCTCAGAGTCCGGGTCAAGGATGCTCGCGTCGAAGTCAGAGCCCTCTTTGAGGACGCCAAGATCGTGCTTGAGACCGCGGATGGTTTCGGCCGGCAGCAGGGGCTGCGCCTTCTTGAATTGGCCGAAAGCCACCAGCCCTCCGATCGCGATGACCAACAGGAATGCCGCTGAGACCACGAGGGCGGCCAGCCACCCCGGCATGACGGTCGCGAGTCCCAGGATGGCCGCGACCACGAGGGCGACGACGAGCAGCAGCGCGAACACGAGGGCCACCCCCACAAAGGCGCCCGCAAGGCCGAGCTTGACGCCCTTTTCCTTCAGTTCAAGCTTCGCAAGATGGATTTCGTCATTGAGCTGCCGCGGCACGAGCCGGCCAGCGAGCTTGAGGGTCCTCGGCAGTGCCCCGATTCCAGGGCCCATCCCGGACTTGCCCCTGTGACGTCCGCTCATCAGTTCCCCGCCTTACCGCTTCTCTACGTATCCGTCGCCGGCGCCAAACCCGAATCCCATGTGCGGCACCTGCCCACAAAACTACCATTCAGCCTTCTTCCGGTTTTCCGGTCCGTATCCCGGCGCGCCCTTGTGCCCCAAGGAATCCGTGGCGGGAGTTCTCAGAGATATGACCTTTCGCACATAGGATTGGTGTTCGTGACGACTCCCCCTGCCCGCGGCGATGCCCTCAGCCGGCGTGAAAAGCTCCTGTACATCCTTCTTCTTGGCTCCCTCACCGCCCTTGGGCCGTTCACCGTGGACCTGTACCTGCCTGCGTTCCCGGCGCTGGAGCAGCATTTCGGGGTGTCGGCCGCCGCCATCCAGCTGACCCTTGCGGGCACTACGGTGGGTTTCGCAATCGGCCAGCTCGTCGTCGGACCCTTCAGCGACAAGTTCGGCAGGCGCATGCCGCTGATCCTGGCAACCGCGCTGCACATCGCCTCGTCTCTGGGGGCAGCCCTGTCCACAGACATCGGGGCATTGTCCGTGTTCCGTGTCCTCATGGGCATCGGCGCGGCCGGCGGTGGCGTGGTGGCCATGGCGATGGTCCGGGACCTCTTCCACGGTTACGCCATGGTGCGGATGTTCTCCCGGATGTCCCTCGTGAACGGACTGGCTCCCATCCTGGCGCCGATCATCGGTTCCCAGCTGCTGCTGGTGATGCCGTGGCCGGGCATCTTCTACTTCCTGGCGGCCTACGGCTCCCTTGTGATCATCGCCGCCATCTTCCTGATCCGGGAAACCTACCCGCCCGAGCTCCGCAGCCAGGCCAGCACGACGGCGGCCCAGCGTTACCGTGCGGTCTTCGGCGACCGCATCTTCGTGGGCATGCTCCTGGTAGGCGGCTTCAACTTCGGCGGGCTGTTCGCCTACCTTTCCGCGTCCACCTTCCTGTTCCAGCAGGTCTACTCCTTCTCGCCGCAGGAATACGGCCTGCTGTTCGGCGTCAATTCCCTGGGCATCGTGGCCGGCGTCCAGATCAGTTCCCGCGTGATCAAGCACGTGGCACCGCAATGGATCATGGCCTGCGCGACGGCGTGGCTGCTGCTCATGTCGCTCCTGATCGTCCTGTTCGACATGCTTCACCTCGGGCTGTGGGGCGTAATCATCCCGCTGTGGTTCTACATCCTCGCCACGGGCTTCATGTTCCCGTGCGTCCAGGTGGTAGCGCTGGCCAACCACGGTGCGCAGGCGGGCACCGCTGCCTCACTGCTGGGAGCGTCGAACTTCATGATGGCCGGAATCATTCCGCCGGTGGTGGGCGTGCTCGGCGTGGCTTCGGCCACGCCGATGGGCGCCGTCCAGGCCGTCTGCGTATGCTGCTCAGTCCTCGCCCTGTGGCTTGTGGTCCGCCCGCACACCGTTCCGTCGATCCATTAGTCCCTGAACCACTAGCACCTAGGCTGGAACCATGGCGCGCACACCTTCCGGCAACCGCCCGCACCACAACCGCCCGGACCGCAACGGCCCGCACCGCAACGGCCGGGGCCTCTTCGTGGGTGCGGTGCTCGGCGCCGTCGCCGGCTTCTTCCTGGGCCGCAACCTCGGCAACCCGCTGTTCGGCGCCCTGCTGGGGGCCGTGATCGGCGCCGCACTGATGTACCGGATCAACCCGGGGCCATGGAAACGGGACTGAGCCCGGCGAAAGGCGTTCCACCCCTGGCTGGCTCTGTTGTGCTCCGGGGCCCGGCGATAAAGTTGAACTGTGCCCCGTTGGCAGGAAACACACCCCGTTCCGGCGCCCTGGCAGCGGCAGGACAACGGAATCCTGCCCCTGTGGTGGGACCGCCTGTGTTCCGTGACGAGTCCGCAGTCCGCGGCCTTGTATGCGGCGGGACTCTTCACCGAAGACCGGCGGCGGCCGATCGCCCAGTGGTTCAACCCGGACACCGGGGCAGCCCTCCTGGTGGCTCCCGAAACCTCCCCCGAGTGGCCCGTGCAGCGCTTCGGAATCTTCTACGCTCCTCCCGGCAGCGGCTTCACCCGGGTGCATTCATCACCGCACGAGTGGCACCCGCGAGAACCCCGCACGCCCCCGACCGAAGACGAAGCGTTCCGCGCCGCCGTCGAGGAGGCCGCCAGGTTCCTGCAGGTGGAAATGGATTTCGTCTAGGACGCAAAACAGAAGGGCCCGTACCGCGTTTCCGCGGTACGGGCCCTGTGCGCTCCTCCGACTGGACTTGAACCAGTAACCCTTCGATTAACAGTCGAATGCTCTGCCAATTGAGCTACGGAGGAATGAAGCGGTTATGACTTTAGCAAAGGTCGGGCCACTTCGCGAAATCGGCGCCGGGCAGCGGCACCACCTGCGGGAAATACCCTCCCGGGGTATGAAAAATGCCCCCGTTCCGGGGATTCCGGAACGGGGGCATCGGGAGCTCCTCCGACTGGACTTGAACCAGTAACCCTTCGATTAACAGTCGAATGCTCTGCCAATTGAGCTACGGAGGAATGAAGCGGTTATGACTTTAGCAAACGCCCGCCGGGAAACGAAATCGAGCCCCGGAAGCCGCCCGTGAACGGCCTCATTCTGCCCGGAGCGCCCTGCGCTGCATCTCGAGTTCCATGAGTTCGCGGTTGAGCTGCTGGAATTCCTCCGGGTTGGCGGCGGCGTCCAGCCGCTGCAGGCGGCCCATCTTGTCCGCCTTGACGCGGGTGATCTGCAGTTCGAAGAGGCGGGCCAGGATGTCGCGGCAATAGCGCTGCATGGCTTCGGGGGTGCTGGCCGGCAGTGGCACCACGGCGAGTTCGGACACCAGGCCGCGCAGGGGCTCGGGCATCTCCTGCCGGACAGCTTCCACCCAGGCCACCGGATCGCCCGCACGGGCCAGCCCCGCGGCCCGGATGGCGTCGTGCACGGCGGCGTACGCGGGCGTGGCGAAGCGGGACATCTCGAAGCGGTCCCAGGCCGGACCCGCCAGCACGGAGGGATCCTGGAGCACGACCTCGAGCGCCTGGCGTTCCATCGCCGCCACGGGATCCCTCGGGTCCGGGCGGTGGAACGCTGCCCCGGGGCCCGACGGCGGCATGGCGGCTCCCGCGGGGGCGCCCGCCTCCTGCGGGGCACCGCTCCCGTGTGCACCGCCCGAGCCGCCTTGGGCGGCCTGCGCGGCTGCCCGCTTCTGCGCGCCACTGACGGCCCGGCTGACGTCGTCGATGGGCATGCCCAGCCAGCCGGCCAGTTCGCGGACGTACGCCGGGCGCAGGCCGGAATCACGGATCTGGGCGACGACGGGAGCGGCCTCGCGCAAGGCGGCAATGCGGCCCTCCACCGTGTCCAGGTCGTGCCGTTTCAGGGAAGCCCGGATGGCGAACTCGAACAGCGGCCGGCGGCTGCCGATAAGTTCCCGCACCGCCGCATCGCCGCGGAGCTGGCGGAGATCACAGGGATCCGCGCCGGTGGGTTCCACCGCCACATAGGTTTGGGCGACGAAGCGCTGGTCCTCCTCAAAGGCGCGCAATGCCGCCTTCTGGCCCGCGGCGTCGCCGTCGAAGGTGAAGATGACCTCTCCCCCGCTGCCGTCGTCCGAGAGCAGGCGCCGGGCGATCTTGATGTGGTCGGCACCGAAGGCGGTGCCGCAGGTAGCCACCGCCGTGCCCACGCCCGACAGATGGCAGGCCATCACGTCCGTGTAGCCCTCGACGACCACCAGCTGGCGGTCCTTGGCGATGTTCCGCTTGGCGAGGTCGATCCCGTAGAGCACCTGGGACTTCTTGTAGAGCGTGGTCTCCGGCGTGTTCAGGTACTTGGGACCCTGGTCGTCCTCGTAGAGCTTGCGGGCACCGAAGCCGATGGTGTCTCCCGCGATGTCACGGATGGGCCAGATGAGCCGACCGCGGAAACGGTCGTAGATGCCGCGGTTGCCTTCGGAGAACATGCCGGTGAGCTTCAGCTCGGCATCCGTGAAGCCGCGTCCGCGCAGGTGCTTGAGCAGCGAATCCCAGCCCTGCGGGGCGTAGCCGACGCCGAATTGTTCCGCGGCCGCGCGGTCGAAGCCGCGGCCGTGCAGGAAGTTCCGGCCCTCTGCCGCACCCGGGGTCAGGAGCTGCGACCGGAAGAATTCATCGGCGATCTTGTGGGCGTCCAGCAAGCGCTGGCGCTTGCCGACTTCCTCGCGGCTGGGCCCGGAGCCGCCGTCCTCGTAGCGGAGTTCGTAGCCGATGCGGGCCGCGAGCTTCTCCACGGCCTCGTGGAAGGAACTGTGGTCCATTTTCTGGACGAAGGAGATGACGTCCCCGTCCTCGCCGCAGCCGAAGCAGTGGTAGCGGCCCACCTGGGGCCGGACGGTGAAGGAGGGCGAACGCTCGTCGTGGAAGGGGCACAGGCCCTTGTATGTTCCGAGGCCGGCACCCTTGAGGGTCACGTAGCCGTCGACGACTTCCTTGATGTCCGTGCGCTGGCGTACCTCGTCGATATCTTCACGTTTGATCAGCCCAGCCACTGGACCATCCTAGCCGCTGGGCAAGCCGCGGGCGTGCCCAGCGGGGACCTCACCAGAGCGACGGCAGGCTGCCCACCAGGCGCTCGTACATCGCCAGCGCGGAGGCGTCCGTCAGGGAGGCCACCTGGTCGACGACGACCCGGAGCCGGGCACCGTCGTCGACGGCGTCACGCCAGTCCGCGGCGAACATCGGCTCCAGGTGCCGGTCGCCGGTGGCGCTAAGCACGCCCACCAGGGCGTGCAGGACCTCACGCTGCCGCTCGTAGACCGGCTGGCGGTGGTCCGTGGAGATCACGAAGGTGGTGGCCAGGCCCTTCATCACGGCGATCTCCGTGACGGTTTCCTCCGGGACCATCAGCTCGGCGCTGAAGCGGGTGAGCCGATCCGGGCCGAAGTGGAGCCGGGTGGTTTCCAGGGCGCTCTGGCAGAAGCGTCCGATCAGCTGGCTGGTCATGTTCTTCAGGGCCGCCATCGACTTGCGGCTGCCGTCTGCTTCCCGGACCCAGACGCTGGTGGCTTCGAGGCGGGCCAGGGCCGCGTCGATCTCGGCGGGCTCGTTGTGGGGCAGGTACCACTGGCGGGTGTAACCCACCACGCGCGCCCGGTGGTCCGGGTTGTCCAGCCACTTCAGCTGGAAGTGGCCGGCGACGATCGCGTCCTCAACGTCGTGCACCGAGTAGGAGATGTCATCGGCCAGGTCCATGACCTGCGCTTCGATGCAGGAGCGGTTGCCCGGGGCGCCCTCGCGTAGCCAGGCGAAGATGGGCAGATCGTCCTCGTAGGCGCCGAACTTGCTGGTGCGGTGCCCGTGGATTACCGGGGCGTCCGCGGCGGACCAGGGGTATTTCGACGCAGCGTCCAGGCTGGCGCGCGTCAGGTTCAGTCCGGCGGGTTCGCCGCCGGGGGTGAGGACCTTGGGCTCGAGGCGGGTCAGCAGGCGCAGGGTCTGGGCATTGCCCTCGAAGCCGCCGATGGCGTGGGCCAGCTCGTTGAGGGCGGACTCCCCGTTGTGGCCGAACGGCGGGTGGCCGAGGTCGTGGCTGAGGCAGGCGGTGTCCACGACGTCGGGATCGCAGCCCAGGGCCCGGCCGAGCTCGCGTCCTACCTGGGCGACCTCAAGACTGTGGGTCAGCCGGGTGCGCACGAAGTCGTCGGTGTCCGGAGCGACCACCTGGGTCTTGGCCCCGAGCCGGCGCAACGCCGAAGAGTGCAGCACCCGGGCACGGTCCCGCTCGAAATCCGAACGGTAGTTGCTCTTCCTGGGTTCCTGGACCCAGCGGGTGGAGTCGGCCTCGCTGTAGCCCGGGATGGCCGGAACTGAATCGCTCCGGCTGGCGGCGGACAATGCTTCGGTTCCCATGTGGCCTAGTCTTCCATGCCGGGGCTTGGGTGAATGACGCCTAGCCGCCGGAAACGTCCAGTTCTGCCGCCGAAATGTCGCGGCTTTGTTCCTCGTTCAGGGCCCGGCTGAGCAGCCAGTCCTTGGGCAGGGCCGGCTTCTTGGGCGATCCCGCACGGCCGCGCGGCCCTTCGGAATCCTCGCCGGGGTACGGCAGGTCCATGTCCAGTTCGTCCAGCAGTCCGCGCAGCACCTCCAGGGTGGGCACGGTGGCCAGCTTGGCGCGCAGTTCCCCGCCCACCACATAGCCCTTGAAGTACCAGGCCGTGTGCTTGCGGATTTCGCGCAGGGCCTTGTATTCGTCGCCGCCGAAGGTTTCGACCATCAGCTCGGCGTGCCGGTAGACACCCTCTGCCACCTGGCGCAGGCCCGGACGGTGGCGCTGTTCGCTGCCTTCGAACGCGGCCTGGAGGTCGCCGAACAGCCACGGCCGGCCCTGGCAGCCACGGCCCACCACCACACCGTCGATGCCGGTTTCCCGGACCATGCGGACGGCGTCCTCGGCGGACCAGATGTCGCCGTTGCCGAGCACCGGGATGTCCGGCAGGGCTTCGCGCAGCCGGGCGATCGAGGACCAGTCGGCCTGGCCGGAGTAGAACTGCGCCGCGGTGCGGCCATGGAGCGCGACGGCGGCAACGCCGGAATCGCGGGCGATCCGGCCGGCGTCGAGGTACGTCAGGTGGTCCTCGTCGATGCCTTTGCGCATCTTGATGGTCAGCGGGATGTTCCCCTTGGACGCTTCCTTGACGGCGGTCTGCACGATCGCGGTAAACAGGTCGATCTTCCACGGCAGCGCCGAACCGCCGCCGCGCCGGGTGACCTTCGGGACCGGGCAGCCGAAGTTGAGGTCGATGTGGTCGGCACGGTCTTCCTCGACCAGCATGCGCACGGCGGCCCCGACTGTCACAGGGTCCACGCCGTAGAGCTGTACCGAGCGGACTTTTTCGTCGTCGTCGTGCGAAATGATGCGCAGCGACTCAGGCGTCCGCTCCACCAGGGCGCGCGAGGTGACCATCTCCGCAACGTAGAGTCCGCCGCCGTATTCGCGGCACAGCCGGCGGAACGCCGAGTTCGTGATGCCGGCCATGGGGGCCAGGATCACGGGGGTGTCCACGGTGATGTTGCCCAGCTGCAGGGGCGGCAGCTCGAGCTTCGGCGAAGGAGGGGTTGCTACAACAGTCACCTATCCATTGTGCCAAAGCCGGGCAAATCAGCCCCGGCAGTCGCCTAACTGCCCTGGCGGCGGCTTACCGCATCGCGGCGCTCAGCGTCCCGGCGGGCGCGGCGGGTTTCGACGACGGCGGCCAGTTCCCCGGTGTCGAGCGAGGCGTAGCCTTCCACCGCAGTCGGCGAGCTTTCCAGCTCGCGGACCCGGCCGGCGTCGGCGTCCTCCGCAGCTGTGCTGCCTGCCGCTCCGGCGCCCGCAGGCACGGAACCACGGCGCGGACCGGTGGCTTTGACAACCAGCACGGCGATCAATGTGGTGACCGGGATCGCGAGGACAAGGCCGATGGAACCGACCAGGGTCCGCACCACTTCCTCGGACAGTTCCGCGCTGGTGAGGGTGTCCAGCAACGGCCGGTCGTAGAGCATCACGATGATCAGGATCGGCAGGGCGGCCCCGGCGTAGGCGAACGCGATCGTGTACACGGTGGAGGCGATGTGGTCCCGCCCGATCCGCATGGCGGAGCTGAAGAGCTTGCGGGCCGTGGTCTCCGGGGCCAGTTCGTAGAGTTCCCACACTGCCGAGGACTGGGTGATGGTGACGTCGTTGAGCACACCGAGGCCGGAAATGATGAGTCCGCACAGGATGATGCCGGAGATCGAGATCCGGTCCGACATGTTCACCAGCGTGGCGGCATCATGGTTGCCCACTCCGGCCAGGTTCGCGGCACTGGTTGCCCAGGCCGCGAGCAACGCGGTGATGCCCAGGCCGAAGACCGTGCCCAGAAGCGCTGTCGAAGTCCGGGCCGAGAAGCCGTGCGCGAAATACAGCACGCCGATCATGATGGCCGTGGAGCCCACCAGTGCCACGAGCAGCGGCGGCTTGCCGTCCACCAGGCCAGGGAGCATGAAGCTGACCAGCACCACGTAGGCACCCACCAGGCCGAGCAGGGCGCGGAAGCCCCGCCAGCGCGCGACGGCGATCACCACCACGGCGTACAGCACGGCCAGCAGCGCGATCGGCATGGTCCGGACGAAATCCACGAAAACGTAGGCAGGCGAGCCGGTCCCGGCGGCCTGCACCTGGGAGAGGTTCAGGTAACGGATCTCGTCGCCGGCCTTGACGCCGTGGCTCTTGGCGACGTCAGGGTTGATCACAACTTTGACGGGGCTGCCGCCGGCGTCGGGCTGCGTCATCGCGAAGGTGCAATTGGAGCCGTCCTGCCCGCCCTGCTGGCCGGCCGGGGGAATTTCGGCGCCGGTGTTGGCCTGGCTGCAGCTTTCCTGGAGGACGGACTGGATCCTTCCGGTGTCGAAGGTGACCCCGGGCGCCGCCTGGTACGGGCTGGCGAGGGTGAGGCCCTCCTTGCTGCCGGACGGCCACAGAAGCAGCATGGCCACCACGGTGAGCACGCCAAGCGGCACCAGAACCGCTGCGAGCAGCCAGTTGGCCCGCTTGCGTGCCTGGAGTGACTCGGCCGTAACCTCGGCGGGGTTGTGTGCGTGTCCGTGACCCATTGCCTTCTTTCCCCATCCCTTGGCCCAACTGACTGGCATTTGTGGTCGTTTTGAGGGCTCAAAACGACCACAAATGCGAGCTAGTTGGGCTCCACCGAAAATCAGTCGCTGACGACCTGTGTGTCCGCGCCCTCGACGTGCGCCTTGCCTTGGGCCAGGAGCGGGTCCAGGACCCCGCGCAGGGCGGCCATGGCGTCGTCCACTTCGAGCAGCACGGGATGCTGGTAGGCGATCAGGGCCAGCAGCTCCCCTACCGCCTGCGCGGCATCGCCGGCGTCCAGCGCCGGTTCGTGGCCGAGGAAGACCTCCGAGGCGTCGTCGGCATTGCCCGTGGCATAACTGACGGCGAACGCCCGGATCTTGCCCTTGCGGCTGGCGGGTACCCCGGTGCCGAAGGCGCTGGCCTTCGGCGCGCGCAGTACCACGGCGCCGTGGGCGCCGCTGAGATCGTCCAGGAACATCCGCTGCACGGTGGGAATCCCCAGCTCGCCCGGGTTGTCCCAGTGGTGCACGGCCGTGTAGTAGCGGCCGACGACGTCGCTCAGTTCCACCGAACCGGTGGCCAGGTCTTCGACCTGTTCGGAGGCGGCTTCTTCCGAGCCGTCGCCGAAGACCGGGAGCTTCAGCGCCTCGGGGTGGACCACCACCAGCTGCGAACGCTGGATCGGGGCGAGTCCGGCCCACGCGGCGAAGGCGGCACCGGGGGTGCCGGGCTCCACCTTGCTGCGCAGCTTCGAAACGCCCGACGGCGCCAGCTCGGCTTCGCGGCGCAGCATGGTCAGCAGCGTGGCGCCGATGCCGTTGCGGCGGTGGTCCTTGGCGACCTCGATGTAGGCCCACAGCCGCTCCGGGTGGAGGGAGGCTTCGTGGACGACGGCGGCCGCCACCGGGATGGCGACGCCGTCCACAACATCTTCGGCCACGATGCATCGGCGCCACGGAGCGTTGCTGGATGGCGCCAGGGCGGCACGGAACTGCTGGGCCGGAAGGGTTTCGGGTCCGCCCCAGATTTCCAGGAGCGCGAGGTCGTCGCCCTCGCGCCATTCCCTGTATTCGACCGCCACGCTCAGGCGCCGATCAGCCGTGCTGCCAGGTAGCCTTCCACCTTGTCCAGGGACACGCGTTCCTGGCTCATGGTGTCGCGTTCGCGGATGGTCACAGCCTGGTCATCGAGGGTGTCGAAGTCCACAGTGATGCAGAACGGGGTGCCGATCTCGTCCTGGCGGCGGTAGCGGCGGCCGATGGCGCCGGCGTCGTCGAAGTCGATGTTCCAGTTCTTGCGCAGCTGGGTGCCCAGTTCCTTCGCCTTGGGCGAGAGGTCCTCGTTGCGGCTCAGCGGGAGCACGGCGGCCTTCACGGGCGCCAGACGGGGATCCAGCTTCAACACCGTGCGCACGTCCACGCCGCCCTTGGCATTGGGGGCCTCGTCCTCGGTGTAGGCGTCGATCAGGAACGCCATGAAGGAACGGGTCAGGCCGGCCGCGGGTTCGATCACGTACGGGATGTAGCGCTCGTTGGTGGCCTGGTTGAAGTAGCTCAGGTCCTGGCCGGAAGCCTTGGAGTGGGTGGAGAGGTCGAAATCCGTGCGGTTGGCAATGCCTTCGAGCTCGCCCCATTCGGAGCCCTGGAAGCCGAAGCGGTATTCGATGTCCGTGGTGCCCTTGGAGTAATGGCTGAGCTTCTCCAGCGGGTGCTCGAAGAAGCGCAGGTTCTCCTCGCGGATGCCCAGGCCCGTGTACCAGGCCATGCGCTCCTTCATCCAGTATTGGTGCCACTCTTCATCCGTGCCGGGCTCGACGAAGAATTCCATCTCCATCTGCTCGAATTCGCGGGTGCGGAAGATGAAGTTGCCCGGGGTGATCTCGTTCCGGAAGGACTTGCCGATCTGGCCGATGCCGAACGGCGGCTTCTTCCGGGAGGTGGTGAGCACGTTGCTGAAGTTCACGAAGATGCCCTGCGCGGTTTCAGGGCGCAGGTAGTGCAGGCCTTCTTCGCTGGCGACGGGGCCCAGGAAAGTCTTGAGCAGGCCGGAGAACTCCTGCGGTTCGGTCCACTGGCCGCGGGTGCCGCAGTTGGCGCAGGCGATGTCGGCCAGGCCGTTTTCGGCGGGGCGGCCCTTCTTTTCCTCGTACTCTTCCTCGAGGTGGTCTGCCCGGTAGCGCTTGTGGCAGGAGAGGCACTCGACCAGCGGATCGGAGAAGACCTCCACGTGGCCGGAAGCTTCCCAGACCTGCTTGGGCAGGATCACGGAGGAATCCAGGCCCACCACGTCTTCGCGGCCGCGGACCATGGACTGCCACCACTGGCGCTTGATGTTTTCCTTCAGCTCCGCGCCGAGGGGGCCGTAGTCCCAGGCAGAACGCGAGCCACCATAGATTTCACCGGCCTGGAAGACAAAGCCCCTTCGCTTGGAGAGGGAAATGACCTGGTCGAGGACGGATTTTGCTGCCATGGGTGACTCCAATGATCTACAGGGCCGCTGGGTGCGGTCCGCGCTGGTGCGCAGTTGAAGACTGCGCGAAGGAAAGCTGGGCAGGAATGCTGCCTGTCCTAGCCTACCGGCCTTTGGCCCCCGCCCTGCCGTGGCCCGCCTCCGCGCCCGGCCAGACTGCCCTTGGCTGGCCGGCGGGAAGAGAGCGCACCCTTCGGCCAAGGCAAGGTGGCGACGATGATGGCAAACAACGTGAGCAACGTGCCCAGGAGCGTGGGCAGGGCAACCACGGTTCCAGGAGCCGGCAGGGCCAGGTCAAGCGCGAGCGATCCGAGCAGCTGGCCCGCAATCATTCCCAACCCCGTTACCAGGACACCGAGGCTGCGGACCAGCAAAGCAGCCAGGCCGATAAAGACGCAGCCTATGGGCCCGCCCACGTAGTACCACCATTCAGCGGGCAGGGCGTAGCCGGGACCAAGCAGCGACACTTTGATGAGCCAGGCGCACCAGAGGAGGACCGTCCCGGCAAGGAAATTCACCAGGGTGGCGGCGACGGGACTGCCGTAGTGCACAGTTGCCGTACCATTCATCGCTTGCTGGAAACTCATGAGGCAACCCGCCACAACCGGCAACAGGATCGGGAGCAGCAAAGAGCCGGCGTCGGCGGCGGCGCCGAAGCGCGGCGAGACAGCCCAGGCTACCGCGGCAATCGTCAGGACGCTTCCCAAGATCCTGACCCCTGTGATGGAACGCTTCCCGCCGGGCGCAATCCCCAGCCTGTCCACCAGTAGTCCGCTCAGGGTCTGGCCCGTGATCACGGCTACCGTGAACAGCGCGACGCCAAGCAGGCCAATGGTGAACGTTTGGGCAATCACGTAGAGGGCGCCGATCCCGCCGGCCACCACATAGAACCGCGGAAAGCTGCGCTCCTTGACGGCAGGCACTATCCGGCGCAATCCAGCGCGGCCCTTCGGCAGAGCAAGGCCGATCACGGCGATCAGTACCAGCCCGGTAGTGAAGCTTACGACGGCGGCCGCGACGCCGTCGTCGAGCCTGGCCCCCAGCGCAGTGTTGATCCGGCCTTGGACCGGCAGCAGGATACCGTTGGCCAGCGCAAGCAGCAGGCCGGTCGGCAACGGCATTGAGGTCCGGAGCACGGGGCGGGACGACTGCGGCATTTTCACCACCTTACTTCAGGCATCATTGCTGTATGAGCAACCCCGAAATCGACGATGTACCCATCCGCGACGAAATGATCCGCCTGGGCCAGCTGCTGAAGCTCGCCAATCTCGTGGAGGACGGCGTGGAGGCCACTGAGCTGATCAAGAACGGTCTGGTGAAGGTCAACGGGGACATCGAGGAACGCCGCGGCCGCCAGCTGCACGCTGGAGACTCCGTGACGGTGAACGGCCAGACCGTGAGGATTGTCGCCTCTTAATGCCAACGCTAATTGGCAGTGAGCACCTTGTGGGTGAGGAATTCGCCCACATGCCCGATTTCCTGCTGGTTGATGCCGTGCCACATCCCGGTGTACAGCACCTTGGTGGGGTCCGTGTGCTTGCGCACCCAGCCCATGGTGAATTCGATCTTGTCAGGGGTGATCACGGGGTCCTGCTGGTCGCGGCCCCAGAACAGCGGGACCGTGCCGTCCAGTTCGGCGTCCCGGAAGGCGGCGTCAGCACCGGCGTCGACGGCGAATCCGGAAAGCCCGACGACGGCGGCAAAGTCCGCGGGACGCCGCCGGAGCATCGAGGTGGCCATGGCCATGCCCATGGAGAATCCGAGCAGGGTCACTGAAGGGTGGTCCTGCTTGACGGTGTCGAGCCAGGCGAGGGCGTAGTCGGCCGCAAGCTTGACGGCGTCGAGCGAGTAGTCGATGGAGGCCGTAAGCGGGAACCAGGTGAAGCCCGGACCCATCGGGATGGGGGCACGCAGGGAAGCAACGACAAATTCCTCCGGAAGCAGCCCAGCCAGGCTGAAGAGGTCCGCCTCGTTGGAGCCATAGCCGTGCAGCAGCACCAGCAGCGGCTTGCCGGCCCGCTCCCCTTCCTCGTGCGACCACAGGACAACAGGGGCAGGGAAGGCAGCTGCTTGACTCATGGGTCTATTCTTACAGTTACCCACGAGTAACAAGTTACCGTCGTAGCTATGCATCAAGAGGCAGGACAACAACGTGAGTGCCACTGATCCCATGGCCCACCCCGCCGTGGACGAACCGAACCATCCCTGGAGCCGCTATGTGGCCCTGGGGGACTCCTTCACCGAGGGCATCGGCGACCCCGAACCCGGCAGCCCGGGCGGCCACCGTGGCTGGGCGGACCGGGTGGCCGAGGAACTGAGCCGCGGGCACGGTGACTTCGCGTACGCGAACCTGGCGATCCGCGGCCGGCTGCTGCAGCAGATCCTCGACGAACAACTCGTGCCGTGCCTGGCCCTCAAGCCCGACCTCATTTCGATCAGCGCGGGCGGCAACGACCTCATCCGGCCTGGCGGGGATCCGGACGCGCTGGCCGAGAAGCTGGACGGCGCCGTCGGGCGGTTGAGCTCGAACGGTGCCACAGTGGTGCTCTTCAACGGCCCCGACACCGGGTCCACCGTCCTGGGCCGCATCCGCGGCAAAGTTGCCATCTACAACGAGAACCTCCGCACGGTGGCGGCCCGCCACGACGCCGTGGTGGCCGACATGTGGTCCCTGCGCGAACTTGCCGACCCGCGGATGTGGGACGAGGACCGACTGCATTTCTCGCCCCTTGGCCACCACACCATCGCCACGATGGTGCTCGATGCGCTCAACGTGCCGCACAAGCTGGAGCCGTACACCCCGAAGCCCCTGCCGCTGCGCAGCTGGCGGGAAGCACGCAGCGGGGACCTCGTCTGGGCGCGCGAATACCTTGTGCCGTGGGTGATCCGGCGGATCCGCCACCAGTCCTCCGGCGACGGGATCTCCCCCAAGCGCCCGACGCCGGGCCCCGTCTTCGGGCCTGCGGACGCGGCGCTGCCGCGGAACTGACGGTCCTGTGGACCAGGGTGGCGGTGTGGACTCGGGCGGCAGCATGGACTGGCTTATCGGCAGCAGGCTCAGGCGCCAGCAGCTGCGGCCGCCCCGGGCGGGCGGCATTGAGGACGCCCTGAAGAACCTGCTTGCCGTCCAGTCCCAGGAGTTTGCCTACGCCCGCTGGTCGCTTGCGCAGCGCTGCGGAAACGGCGCAGCCGACGGCGTCGGAGGACTTGCAGCCCGGGTGGAAGAGGCCGTTGCCGACGGCACGGTCCTGCGGACGCATGTCCTGCGGCCCACCTGGCACTTCGTGCACCGCGACGATCTGGACTGGCTCATGGAGTTGTCCGCTCCGCGCCTGCACCAGGGGAACAAGGGCATGTACCGGCAAACGGGCGTGGACGCCGAAGCTGCTGCCCGAAGCGCGGACATCCTGGCGGCCGCGGTTGCCGGCGGCGCCCACAAGACCCGCGAGGAACTGGCAACGGTGCTCGGAAATGCGGGCTTCCCCAACAAAGGGCTGGGCTTCATCTATCTGCTGATGCATGCGGAGATCAACCGGGTCCTAGTCAGCGGGGCGCCGGTACGCTCGGCAGGTGGAGCCCTGAAGCAGACGTACGCCTCGTTTCCGGAACGGGCCCAGCGGGATCCGTCCGTGGGGAACGGCGCCTCCGGGGCGGCCGGGCGACGGGAGGCCTCCCTGGGGCAGCTCACGCTCCGGTACTTCAGGAGCCGCGGGCCTGCAACGGTGAACGACTGTGCCGCGTGGTCCGGCCTGACGAGGGGCGAGGTGCGGGAGGGCCTGCGGCTGGCCGCGGAAGTCTCGCCGGGCGCCCTTGCCTCATTCAACAGGGATGGAATGGACTTCCATCTTGCGGCCGAGGAGCTCGACGCCGCGGCCTCCGCCGCGTTCGCCGGACGATCACCCACCTCCGGCCCGGACGCGCCGAAGATCGACCTGATCCAGTGCTACGACGAGTATGTGATGGGCTATTCGCAGACCCGGAACCACCTTGGTGGAACGGCTCCCTACTTCGGATCGGCAGGATCGCCCGTTCATGTGGTCCTGCTGGACGGACGGCTGGCGGGCTGGTGGCGGCACGATGTTTCGGGCGGTGAATGCCGGCTCGATGTCAGGATGGACCGGCCGTTGGACGCGGACCGCAACGCCGCCCTCGAGGCCGAGGCCGCGCGGTACGGCGCGTTCCTCGGGATGCCGGTGAAGCTCATCTGACGGGGCCGGTTGAGCGCAATCGCGGCGCTAAGCTTGAGGTGGAATGAGGTGGCCCCATGAACAATCTGTTCTTTTGGATTATCGTCTGCTCGTGGCTGATCCCGTTCGGGATCCGCATGTACAAGCGTTCCCAGCAGCGGCGCATCCGCAACAGCGGCTACCCGGACGGACGTTTCCAGCAGGGAGGCCACCCGGGCAAGCTCCCCGATTACGTTTCGAACCAGTACCCGCAGCCATACCAGGGGCAGTCCCCCGCCGGGCCCGCAGCGCCGGTGCCTCATCAGGAACCCGCCGGACCGCCGTCGTCGCCCGTTCCCGCACCGGCGGAACCGCAAGGCTACCGGGCACGCAAACTGGCGGAGCTGGACCAGCGGTTCAGTGACGGCAAGATCGCCATGGAGGAGTACATGAGACTCCGCCAGGAAATCATGAACGGCTGAGGCGGCAGAAGCTACGCGAAGAAGGCTGCACCCAGCTGCGGCCCGAGCTGGCCGATCTCGGTGAGGAAACCGTCGTGGCCGATCGGGGCTTCGATGGTGTGGACTTCCACGCCGCCGGGCAGGGCTTCTGCGAGTTCGCGGGACTGCTCCGGGAAGTAGAGGCGGTCCGAGTCCACGGCGGCGACGAAGAAGTTCGCCTCCGTGCGGGAGAGAGCCTCCTCGAGTGTGCCGCGGCCGCGCGAAACATCATGGCTCATCAGGGCTTCAGTGATGGCGATGTAGCTGTTGGCGTCGAAGCGCTGCACCAGCTTGCGACCCTGATGGTCGAGGTAGCTTTCCACCTGGTAGCGGCCGCGCTCCCCCAGGGCCGGGGCCTGCAGGGGGGTCTCGTTGCCCTGGGCATTCCGGCCGAAGCGGAAGTCCAGTTCATCGGCGGAGCGGTAGGTGATGTGTGCGATCCGCCGGGCGAGGGCCAGGCCGGCTTCGGGCGCCGCGCCGTCGTAGTAGTCTCCGCCGTTGAAGGCGGGGTCCTGGCGGATCGCGAGCGTTTGCGCCTGGGCGAAAGCGATCTGTTCGGCTGTGCTGTAGGCGCCCACCGAGATCACCGCGCAGTTCTTCACCCGGGTGGGGTAGCTGACCGCCCATTCGAGGGCGCGCGCGCCGCCCATGGAGCCGCCGATCACCGCGTGCCAGCGGTCAATCCCGAGGGCGTCGGCGAGCCTGGCCTCCGCGGCGGTGGAATCGCGCAGGGTCACCAGCGGGAACCGGGAACCCCAGGGTTTGCCGTCGGGCGCGTTCGACGACGGCCCGGTGCTGCCGTAACAGCCCCCGACGATGTTGACGGAGACCACGAACCAGCGCTCGGTGTCGATGGTCGCGCCGGGGCCGACGAGCTGTTCCCACCAGCCTTCTTCGTCGCTTCCGCCGCGGGCCACGTGGGTGCTTCCGGTGAGGGCGTGCTCGATGAGGACCGCGTTGGAGGCGTCCGCGTTGAGGGTGCCCCAGCTTTCATAGGCGAGGAGCACGTCCGGGAGGAAGCCTCCCGCCTCAAGCTCCAATGCGCCGATGGAAACGTACTTGACCGTGCCATCTTCGCTGCGCTTGTTGGTGACCGACGGTGCGGCAATCGTCATGGAGAACCCCTGAACCTCGTGCTTGCCTGCCGACAGCTGTCCGGCAGGCCAGGTCTTCACCCGGGGCACCCCGCCACGGACGGAGGGTTGCCGGCCAGCAAACCGGGGTTTAGCGCTGGCACTCGTGACCTTTGGCTTCGAGTGTAGGAAGAACCCCTGCGCCAACGCGAACAATGTGACAGCTTTGTGACGGTCCGGGCCCGGCATGGCGCGGGCCCGGACACGTCTATCGCCGCGTGTCAGTCGGCCTTGGCGGCCCGGAAGCCAGCTTCCAGGTCGGCCAGGATGTCGTCGATATGCTCGATGCCCACGGCGAGGCGCACCAGCCCCGGATTCACACCGGCCACGGCCTGCTGTTCCGCGGTCAGCTGACTGTGGGTGGTGGACGCAGGATGGATCACCAAAGAACGGACGTCGCCGATGTTGGCCACGTGCGAGTGCAGTTCCAGGGCGTCCACGAAGCGTTTGCCCGCCTCGAGGCCGCCCCTGATGGTGAAGGCGACCACGGCCCCGGTCCCCCGGGGTCCGTATTTGCGGCCCCGGTCGAACCACGGGCTGGACGGCAGGCCGGCATAGGCGACGGATTCGACGTCGTCCCGTCCTTCCAGCCATTGCGCCACCTTGGCGGCGTTCTCCACATGGCGTTCCACCCGCAGGCTGAGGGTTTCCAGGCCCTGCGCGATGAGGAAGGCGTTGAACGGAGAGACCGCCGAACCGAGGTCGCGCAGCAGTTGGACGCGGGCCTTCAGGATGTACGACAGGTTGGCGCCCAGGGCACCGTCCTTGCCGAGGTCGCGCGCATAGACCAGGCCGTTGTAGCTGGGGTCGGGCGTGTTGAAGTTCGGGAAACGCTCCGGGTGGGCACCGAAGTCGAAGTTGCCGGAGTCCACAATCACCCCGGCAATCGCCGCGCCGTGGCCGCCAAGGTACTTGGTGGCCGAGTGCACCACGATATCCGCACCCCATTCGATGGGCCGGATCAGGTACGGGGTGGACAGGGTGTTGTCCACGATCAGCGGGACGCCGGCTTCATGGGCGACGCCGGCCACCCCCTCGATGTCCAGGACGTCCTGGCGGGGGTTGGATACCACCTCGGCGAAGAAGAGCTTGGTGTTGTCCCGGACCGCGTCGCGCC
The DNA here is from genome assembly GCF_056279005.1 of Arthrobacter sp. TE26545. The sequence continues at coordinate 1,242,220 of NZ_JBWBQM010000001.1, read as the reverse complement.
ACTGCCCCAGGTCATCCGGGTCCGCTACGAAGGTCACCGAGATCCCGAACTTCCGCAGGGTGTGGGCCAGCAGGTTGTAGGTTCCGCCGTACAGGCTGGGACTGGCCACGATGTGGTCCCCCGCCTCGGCTACGTTGAGGATGGCGAACGTTTCGGCGGCCTGCCCGGAGCTGAGCAGGAGGGCCCCGAGGCCGCCTTCGAGGCTGGCGATCCGCTGCTCGACCGCGTCCTGCGTGGGGTTTCCGATCCGCGTGTAGATCGGCGCCAACTCCGCCAGGGCGAAGCGGTTTGCCGCGCTCTCGGCGCTCGGGAACACGAAGGACGTGGTCTGGTAGATCGGCAGGGCGCGCGCACCCGCCGCGGCATCCGGCTCCTGGCCGGCATGTATCTGGCGTGTTTCGAATGACCAACCTTGCGACATTGCGCCTCCTTCTGATGTGTGTACTGGTCCGGCCGGCCAAGGGAGCTGTTCCCCCTCCAGCGTGCCGTGCGGCCAGTCTAGGAAGGCTCACGGGCCGCGCTGAAGCATTGTGAAGAAGACGGTCTTTTTCGGTCCTGCCGAGTCTTTCCGTTACTTGCCCGGGACACGTTTTCTCAGATGTCCTACCTTACTTAGGCTTGGCTAAGCTGAGAGCTCAATCACAAAGTGCCAAGATGAGTGGCATGCGCATGGATCACGTCTCTTACGCTTGTGAACAGGATGGCCTGATGGCCACCACAGAGCGGATTTCCGCAGCTTTGGGAGTGGATGCGGTCCGCGGCGGAGTGCACCCGCGCTTCGGTACGCGGAACATGATTATTCCGCTCGCAGACCACAAATACCTGGAAGTTGTGGAGGTCCTGGACCACCCGGCGTCGGACAAAGCACCGTTCGGACAAGCTGTCCGGGCACGCTCCGCCACCGGCGGTGGATGGATGGGATGGTGCGTCGCCGTCGACGACCTGTCCCCCTTTGAAGAACGACTGGGCCGCTCCGCGGTTCCCGGCAACCGCAAGTTCCCTGACGGCCGGGAACTTGTCTGGCAGCAGATCGGCATCCTCGGCCTGATCGCGGATCCGCAGGTACCGTACCTGCTCCGCTGGGAAGGCGATCCCGCACTGCACCCGTCCCTCGTCTACGCGAGCGACGTCAAGATGTCCAGCCTCACCATCGCCGGGTCGGCTGCCCGCGTGACCGAGTGGCTGGGCGAACCCGTGGAGAAGCCGCTCGAGGACGTCGCCGTCCAGTGGGTTGCTCCGCACGGTGTCCCGGGCATCATGTCCGTCACCTTTGAAACAGCCAGCGGGGCCGTCACCATCTGACCCCATCCGGGGTGCCGCCACGGGCGGCACCCCGGCCCAAAACTTCGGCCGCCATCGGCGAGTGACAATGACGTCACCCGGCGACGGCGGCCGAACACCTTTAAGCCCCGGACACCTTTAAGCGGTTCCGCGGCTGGGGTGGCACAGCCGTACCCTCGGCTCACCCCAGCCCCACCGCCTTGCCGAAAAGGCTGAAGCCGACAAAGGCCACGATGTCCAGCAGGGCGTGGGCCACCACCAGCGGCATGACCCGCTTGGTGCGGCTGTACACCCAGCCGAAGACCAGGCCCATCAACGCGTTGCCGATGAACGGACCGAAGCCTTGGTAGAGGTGGTAGCTGCCCCGCAGGAGGGCGCTCAGGCCGATGGCCAGCGGCATGCTCCAGCCGAATTTGCCGAAGCGGTCCAGCAGGTAGCCCACCACGATCACTTCCTCGACGACGGCGTGCCGCACCGCTGAGAGGATCAGCACCGGCACCGTCCACCAATAGGCGTCCAGTCCGCTGGGGATGATCGCCGTCGTGATTCCCATCGCCCTGCCCGCCGCGTACAGCCCCAGCGAGGGAACGCCGATGAGGGCCGCCAGGCCCAGGCCCTGCAGGAGGTCCCGGCCCGGCCGCGCCATGGTGAAGCCGAGGCGCTCGAAGGCAGATTCCTGCTCCGAGGGGGCGCGCTGCTGGGAGAGGAAATAGAACACCAGCACCACCGGCACGAGCGCGAACGCGATGTCCAGCAGCTGGTAGGTCAGGTCGAAGTACTCGCGGCTGTTCCGCGAGGCGTTCAGGGTCGATGTTCCCTGCGCCAGCGGGGCCCGGCTCATCTTGTCCAGCAGTTGCACCACCGAGTACACCGCGGACTGGCCCAGGGACAGGCCCAGGACGATGAGGACTTCGGCGCGCAGGCGGCGCGTGGAGGCAACGAGCATGGTCCTATCTTGCCTTCATTTCCCTGGGTGTTTGCCTATGCTTGGTGGGATGAGCGCGCCAGCACGTATCTTCATGGTCCGGCACGGCCAATCGGCCGCCAACGTGGACACGTCGATCTACAATCGCGTGCCGGACTACCGGATCCCGCTGACCGAACTTGGGCTCGAGCAGGCCAGGCGCACCGGGGAGGAACTGCGCAGGAAGCTCGACGGCGAGCAACTGTGCGTGTATGTCTCGCCCTACCTGCGGGCCTACCAGACCCTTGAGGCGCTGCGGCTTGACGGCCTGACGGAGCGGGTGATCGAGGAGCCCCGGCTGCGCGAGCAGGACTGGGCCAATTTCCAGATCGCCGGCGAGATCGAGGACCAAAAGGAACTGCGGAACCTGTACGGGCACTTCTTCTACCGCTTCCGCGAAGGCGAGTCCGGATCCGATGTGTACGACCGCGTCTCATCCTTCATGGAAACCCTGTACCGGCACTGGGAGAAGCCGGACTACGCCCCGAACACGCTGCTGGTCACACACGGTTTGACCATGCGGTTGTTCTGCATGCGCTGGTTCCACTGGTCTGTTGAATACTTCGAGTCCCTCAACAATCCGGGCAATGCCGAGCTGCGGACCCTGGTTCGCAACGAGGCCGGCAAATACGACCTGGACACCCCGTTCACCCAGTGGGTGGAACGGCGGGTGGACGAAACCGTGCTGGACGCTCCGCCCCTGAAGTTCTAGCTTGCGTGCGGGGGCCGGCGGGGACTAGTCGAGTTCGGCGACCGTCACTTCGGTTCCGGCGGCTTCGAAGGCGGCCTTGTCCGCCGGCTTGATGCCGCTGTCCGTGATGAGCCGCTTGAACTCGTACCCTGCCATGGTGGCGAAGGAACGCTTGCCGATCTTGCTGGAGTCCGCCAGGACATAGGACGCAGTGGCGCGGCGTGCCATGGCGGAGTTCACCATGGCTTCGCCTTCGTCGGTGATGGTCGGTCCGATCTTCGGATCAACGCCGTTCACGCCGATGAAGGCGATGTCCAATGCGACCTTCTGCATGATCACGTCCGTGTAGGGTCCCACCAGCTCGTAGGAGCGCGGGTTCAGGATGCCCCCGGTGACCATGATCTTGATGTTCGGGCGCACCGCGAGCTGCGCGGCTATGTTGATGGCGTTCGTGACGACCGTGAGCATCGGCCTGTTGGAGGGCGCGTTCAGGTCTTCACGGGTGGAAAGCACCTGGGCGAGGGCCGTGCTGGTGGTGCCGCCGCTCAGGCCGACCACTGCACCGGGGGCGATCAATTCGGACGCGGCCAGGGCGATCCGCTGCTTGGCCTCGGCGTGGTCGTCCCGGTTGTAGCGGCCGGGCAGGTCGTAAGCCACGGCGCCCTTGGTGGCCCCGCCGCGGGTGCGGCTGAGCAGCCGCTGCTTGGCCAGGCTGTCCAGGTCGCGCCGTGCGGTGGCCGGCGAAACCCCCAGTCGGGTCACGATGTCCTCGACCTCGACATGCCCTGACTCTGCGAGGAGATCGAGGATGGCAGTCAGCCGATCTGTACGGGTCATCACGAACCTTCCAAAGGCGGTTTCTAGTTCACTTTCGCGAACAACGTCAGCAAACGGGCGGTTTCCACCACCAGGGCATCACGGCCCGCCGCGATGTACTTGCGGGAATCCACCACCGAGGGATTGGCGTCCAGGTACTCCCTGACAGCGCGCGTGAAGAATCCGTTCAAGTGTGTGGATACGTTGATCTTAGTCATACCGGCCCGGATCGCCGCCACTAGTGTCTCGTCTGCTACGCCGGAAGAGCCGTGCAGCACCAGCGGCAGTTGCACGGCGTCCTTGAGCCGGGCTATGAGTTCCAGATCCAGCCGGGCGCTGCGTTCGGTCATGGCATGCGAGGACCCGACGGCGACCGCCAGGGCATCGACGCCGGTGGCCGCCACGAAGTCGCGGGCTTCGCCGGGATCGGTCCGGACGCCGGGTGCGTGCGCCCCGTCCTTGCCGCCCACTTTGCCCAGCTCGGCCTCGACGTGGACCCCGCGTTCATGGGCGTAGGCGACCACCCGGCGCGTTGCTTCGACGTTTTCTGCGTAGGGAAGGTGGGCGCCGTCGTACATCACCGAGCCGAAGCCGAGGTCCACAGCTTGCAGGGCGAGCTCCTCGGATTCGGCGTGGTCAAGGTGCAGGGCCACCGGAACCGAGGCGTCCCGGGCGATGGCCAGGGCGGCGCGGGCCAGGGGTTCCAGGCCGCCGTGGAATTTGGCGCAGTTTTCCGAGATCTGCAGGATCAAGGGCACTCCGGCCGCTTCCGCGCCGGCCACCAGCCCCTCGGCGGTTTCAAGGTGGATGATGTTGAACGCGCCCTGGCCGATGCCGGCCGTGGCGGCGGCCTCCATCAATTCCCGGGTATTGACCAGGCTCACCGATTGTCCTCCCAGCTGATGATGAGTTGTTCTTCGAGTTCCGCGTAGCGCGGCGAGATTTCCCCTGCCGCCGGCATCAGGACCGCCGCGGCGGACCATGCGGTGGCCCGGCGGAGGATCACCCTGGTGTCCGTGACCCCGGCGGCCAGGGCCGTGGCGGCCGCGGCGACGGCGGCGTCCCCGGCACCGGTGGGGTTGCCGCTGAGGGCTTCGGGCAGCCTGGCCCGCCAGTACCCGTCCGGGGTGGCATGGCTGAATGCGAGCATGCCGTCCGCGCCGGCACTGACCAGCACGGTCTTCGCGCCTAGGTCGATCAGCCGCCAGGCTCCGGCCGCGAGGTCCGTCTCCCCCGTGGCTTCTTCGAGTTCATGGTGGTTGGGCTTGAGCAAATCCGCCCCGGCTTCGGCTGCGGCGAGGATCCCGGAACCGGAGGTATCGACGATTACCGGGATCCCGGCGTCGTGCGCGAGGCGCACCAGGGCCGGGTAGAAGTCCGCGGGGGCACCCGGCGGCAGGCTGCCGGAAGCAGCCAGTACGCCCGGGGCGTCCTCGCCCTGTGCCGAGAGGGCGTCGACGACGACAGCGGCCAGGGCCTGCCATTCGCTGCTCCGGAGCGGGTTGCCTTCCTCGTTGAAGATGGAGGTCTCCCCGCCCACCGTGTCCACCAGGGCGATGCTCCGGCGGGTCGGGCCGGCGACGGGCACCAGTGCGTGCGGAACGCCGCTGGCTTCCAGTTCGGCGGCGAATTCGGCGCCCGGACTGCCGCCGTACGGGGCTAGGGCGAGGACCGGATGGCCCAGCTGGTGCGCCACCCTGGCCACATTCAGGCCCTTGCCGCCGGCGCGGCTGAGCGGCGCCGGCACCCGGTGGCTGGCGCCGGGGTGGATACCGGCCACGTGGTAGCTCAGGTCCACGGCCGGGTTCGGGGTGACAGTGACGATCCGCTTCATGCGGCACCGTCCATGCCAGCACCGTCCATGCCAGCACCGTCCCTGCCAGCACCGTCCCTGCCAAGGAGGGCCCTCGCATTCATCGCCGCACCCAGCAGGCCCGCGTCCTGGCCGAGCTGGGCCCGCAGGATCACCGGACGGCGGTGGAAGTCCAGCATGCTGTCCACGCGCCGGCGCAGCGGCTCAAGCAGTTCCTCGCCGGCCTCGGCCAGGCCGCCGCCAATCACGACGGCCTCGGTGCCGATGATGCTGACGCACTGGCAGATGCTGAAGGCGAGCGCGTCCACGGCGTCGGCCCAGATCCTGGCCGCCAGTTCTTCCCCGGTACGGGCGCGTTCCAGGACCTCCCGGGCGCCGGAAACCGGAGTCCCGGAGTGGGCGGTGTAGCGCTTGGCCACGGCACCGGCCGAGCCCACGGCTTCCAGGATGGTGGTTCCGTTGCCGTCGGGATCCGGGACCTGCGCGTGGCCGAGTTCACCGGCGAAACCGCCGGCGCTCACGGCCTTGCCGCCGGAAAAGACGGCCGCGGCGATTCCGGTGCCGACCACCATCACCACGACGTCGTCGAACTCCCGCGAGCCGCCGTAACGGTGCTCCACCGCGGCGGCGGAGCGGACGTCGTGGTCGAAGGCCACGGGAACTCCGAGCCGGCGCTCGGCCTCGGCGGTAAAGGGGTAGTTCCGCCAGCCGAGGTTGGCCGAGTAGAGGCCCACACCGGATTCCGGATCGACGATTCCGGGCACGATCACCCCGGCGGCACGGACCGGGTGCTCGGGGAACTCGGCCCCGAGTTCCTGCGCGAGCTCGGCCACCCGGTCCAGGATGGCGTCGGCTGGGCGGTTGGGGTCGCGGGGCGTGCGGACCCGGCGCAGGCCAAGGACGTTTCCCTGGGCGTCGACAAGGCCCACCTTCATATCCGTGCCGCCGACATCGAAGGCAAGTACCGCCGCCCCAGCTGCTCCGAGAACCATGACGGCTCCTAGGCGGGGGTGTCGAGGATGACCGAGCGGGTGAGGTTGCGCGGCAGGTCCGGGTTCAGGCCACGGACGCGGGCACGTTCCAGGGTGACGCGGTGGACCCGGGCAAGTTCGGCGAGGGGGTGCTTGCCCGTATTGATGTACAGGGCTCCGGTGGCTTCCATGTTCGCGTCCAGGCCCTCGGGCTGCTCGCCGAAGAGCCAGGTGACGCGCCCGGGCGCGGCTATCGAAATGGGGCCGTGGCGGTATTCCATGGCCGGGTAGGACTCGGTCCAGCCCTGCACGGCCTCGCGCATCTTCAGGCCGGCCTCGTGAGCGAGGCCGATGGTCCAGCCAGTGCCGAGGAAGGTGAACTGTTCCGCGTCCAGGAGGTCCTGGGAGACGGGGTCGGCGACAGCCCGGCGGGCCTGCTCGACGGCGTCTCCAAGCTCAATCCCCAGGCTGCTGAGCAGGTAGACCAGGGCGGTGGTGGCGAAGCGGGTCTGGACCACGGACTTTTCGTCCGCGTACGGCAGTCCCACGACGGCGTCGGCCAGGGTGGCCACCGGCGAATCCACGTCGCCGACCAGCGCCACGGTGCGGACCTTGCCCCTCAGGGCCTGCAGCAGCTCAATGACCTCGGTGGTGGTGCCGGAACGGGTGATAGCGATGACGGCGTCGTACTGGCGGCCGGCACTGTTGTGGTTCAGGAAGGCTTCGGACGCCGCGAAGGCGTCTGTGACGCCCTTGCCGGCGGCCTCCCGCGCGACAGCGTAGCTTTGCGCCATGAACCAGGAGGTACCGCAGCCAACGACGGCGACCCGCTCGCCGTCCGCGGGCAGCAGCCGCTCTGCCTGGTCGTCCGCCTGGGCCTGGGCGACGGCCTGGAGCCAGACATCGGGCTGGGAAACCAGCTCTTCCTCCATGTAGGCACCAAGGGCTGTGTTGCTCATCGGACGCACCGTTCCTGTCTGCGCTTCACGACGCGCGTTTGACGTTTCTTGATCTATAAAAACACTAATCGATCAACTTCAATCGCACAAGGATCGCATGTGAGGTGTGGCACCCAAGACGCCGCCCAATGGCGATCAAACGGTTCACGCCGCCTATTCGTGTTTCTTTTTGTTTTAAAAAGAGACTTTTTGCTCAGCTCTTGTCATTTTGTGTTCGTATGAAGCAGAGTTGAGCCGTCCGCAAGAACATGACCGATCTTCGCAAGGAAAATTCAAGAAGGAGCACTATGCCCCGCTTGTCATCCCCCAAACGCCTCGCCGGGCTGAGCCTCGCCTGCGTCGTCGCGGCCGGCTCCCTCGGCTTCAGCGCCGCCGTCCCTGCCGCGGCCGAATCCGTCGCCGGCACGGAGACCCTGGACACGGAGACCCTGGACTCAGGAACCCTCGCCGTGGACGTCTCCACGTCCTTCCCGCAGGTCCTGGGCTACACAGATGTAGCCAGCCAGGGCAGACTGGACGGAACCCTCGGCCGGCTGTCCAGCATCACCATCAACGGCACCGAACAGCGCGTCTCCGCGACGTCGTCCAAGTCGGCCGGCAATACCATGGACTACGTCCTCACCCTGGCGGACTTCGGCAACACCACCATCGATGCCCGCCTTTCCGTGGCAGGCAACGTGGTGTCCTTCAACGTCACCGCCATCCACGATTCGCCCGAATTCCAGGTCCGCACGCTCCAACTGCCCAAGCTCAACCTGGTTTCCGTGAACTCGGCGCAGCCAGGGGCCCAGATCTCCACGGCCAGCCTCTCGGTGGACCGCGCGAAGAGCGGCGACCTGTTCATCCCCGTCACGGCCGGCACGCCCTTGGACGCGGCGCCCAAGAGCTCGGCCTATGCGCTGGCCAACACCTCGCAGCTGGCTGCCGCGCTGGAGTCCAATGCGCTGTACGACACCTCTGCCGGGCCGGGCAGCAAGGACCAGGGCCGGTTCTGGCGGCAGGCCGTGAACGACGGCGGAGCTGCCGGAAGCGGTGTTGTCCGGATGGGAGTCGCCAGCGGCCAGTGGCTCTACCGTGCCGAAGGGTCCAGCACCACCGAGGAACTCCCCTGGACCCGGGTAGCCATCACCACGGACGCCAACGCCGACGGCGGAGTGGACTGGCAGGACGCCGCGATCGCGATGCGTTCCATCCAGGTCAAGGCCAACAAGGGGGAACAGACGCCGGACAACGTGGTCACCCACATCCCCTTCAACTTCGCTTCGCAGGCAACCCACCCCTTCCTGCGCACCCTGGACGACGTGAAGCGCATCGCGCTGGCCACCGACGGCTTGGGCCAGGGGGCCATGCTCAAGGGCTACACCTCCGAAGGCCACGACTCCGCCAACACGGACTACGGCAACAACTTCAACACCCGTGCCGGCGGCTTGGAAGACCTTAACAAGCTTGTCTCGGCCGGAAAGGACTGGAACGCCAAGTTCGGCGTGCACATCAACGCCACGGAGATCTACCCGGAAGCCAAGTCCTTCGCCGAGGACCTGCTGACGGCCAACAAGTCGCTGGGCTGGAACTGGCTGGACCAGTCGTACTACATCAACCAGCGGCAGGACATCAATTCCGGCAAGCTGGCCCAGCGGGTCAAGGAACTCGCCGACGCCACGGACGACAACCTGGATTTCGCCTACGTTGACGTCTACTACGAATACGGCTGGCTGGCCGAACGGCTGCAGCAGGAACTGGTCAAGAACGGCTTCCGTGTGGGTTCGGAGTGGGCGGACAAGCTCTCCCGCAACAACACCTGGTCGCATTGGGCCAACGACGAGAACTACGGCGGCAGCAGCAACAAGGGCATCAACTCGCAGATCCTGCGCTTCATCAACAACACCCAGTCCGACGTCTGGAACCCCGACCCGAAGCTCGGCGTCAGCCACATCGTGGAGTTCGAAGGCTGGACGGGCCAGAACGACTACAACGCCTTCTACAAGAACATCTGGGATTCCAACCTGCCCGCCAAATTCCTGCAGCACCACGAGATCACCAAGTGGACCCAGGACCGCATCGAGCTGGCCGACGGCGTGGCCGTCACCGGGAACACCACAGCCGAACGCAACATCACCGTGGGCGGGGTATCCGTGCTGCAGGGCGGCACGTACCTGCTCCCCTGGGCATCGAAGACCGGCAGCCCGCAGGACAAGCTCTACCACTACAGCCCGGCTGGCGGCAGCAGCACCTGGAAGCTCACCGGTGCCTTCGCCGGCGCCACGAAGCTGCAGCAGTTCAAGCTCACCGACAACGGGCGGGTCAAGGTGGCCGAGGTCCCAGTGACCGGCGGCCAGGTCACCCTCGCCGCCGAACCCGGCCAGCCCTACGTGCTGACCGCGGACGCCGCGACCGTGAGCCTACCGGCCGACGCATCCTTCGGCGAGGGCACCCGGTTCAAGGACCCCGGCTTCAACGCCGCAGACCTCGGCAAATGGAGCCCGAAGGGCGCGGCCGCGATCGTGCGCGACGGCAAGGGCCGCCGCTACGCCGAGCTCGGCGCCGGCACCCCGTCCGTTTCCCAGACCCTGCTGCCGTTCCAGGCCGGCACCTACTCGATCAGCGCCTACGTGGAGATCGAGGCCGGAAAGAAGCGCCCAGTCACCCTGAAGGTGGACGTCCCGGGCGGCTCGAGCCAAAGCCTCACCATCGACAGCTCCAATGCGCAGAACTACGTGGCCGCCGACGAAAAGACAGGCACCCGTTTCCAGCGCTTCCGGGTGCTCTTGGACATCCCACAGAACGGCGTCCGGCCCACGGTCAGCGTGGCCGCGGGAGAAGGCACCGCCAAGGTCCGCCTGGACGACTTCCGTGCGGTCAAGACCACCAGGGTAGCCACAAGCGGGGTCCTGGCCGAGAACTTCGAGGACGTCGACCAGGGCTGGGGTCCCTTCGTGAAGGGCGACGCCGGCGGCAGCACGGACCCACGCACGCACATCACGGGACGCCACGAGCCGTTCACCCAGAAGGGCTGGCACAACAATGTGATCGACGAGGTCCTGGACGGCAGCTGGTCCCTGATCGCGCACGATGAAAACCGCGCCCCGAACGGCGGACCGGGCATGGTCTACCGCACCACGGAAGCCACCGTGCCGTTCAAACCCGGCCACAAATACCGGGTTTCCTTCGATTACCAGAATTCCAAGGCCGGGCAGTACTCCTGGATCTCCGGCTACGACTCCCAGGCGGGTCCCGCCGTCACGGGAATCCAGGCGATCGGAGAGCAGACCTCGACGGCGCGCTTCGAGCAGATCCTGGACGCCGGCTTCTGCGGCGACTACTTCGTGGGGCTGCAGCGCAGCGGCAGCGCCAACGGTTCCGATTTCACCCTCGACAACTTCCTGGTGGAAGACCTCGGCGCATCCGACGCCGTGCCGGCCTGCGCACAGCTGAGCGCCAGGCTCCAGGGCGACGTGATCGAACAGGGCAAGGCGCAGGACTTCGTGACCACCTTCGTCTCCGACGAGCCCGCGGAGATCAAGGAGCTTTCCGTCGAACTCGCCCTTCCCGAAGGCTGGACAGCCACGCCGGCGACGCCCGCCACGGCCACAACCCTTGCCGCGGGAGGCCGCCTGGCCACCACCTGGAAACTGACCGCCCCGGCCTCCGCCGACGGCGACTTCCCCATCAAGGCCACGGCCCGCTACACCACCACCACTGACCCGGTGGGAGAACGCGCCATCAGCACCACCACCACCGTCCGCACCCTGCCCAAGCCTCCGCAGGCAACGGTCTTCGCCAGCGACCACCCCTGGGTGAGCGCCACCAATGGCTGGGGTCCGGTGGAGAAGGACATGTCCAACGGTGAGCAGGGCAGCGGGGACGGCAGGCCGATCACCCTCAACGGCACCGTCTTCGCCAAGGGCTTGGGCGCCCACGCCAACAGCACCATCCGCTACTACCTCGGCGGCTACTGCACCTCCTTCACCGCCGTGGTCGGCATCGACGACGCCCAGGCGACCCGCGGCAGCGTGAAGTTCTCCGTGGTGGCTGACGGCACCACGAAGGTCACCACACCGGTGCTCGGTGCGGCCAGCGCACCGCTTCCGCTCACGGTGGATGTCAGCGGTGCCCGCTATGTGGATCTGGTGGCCAACGACGCCGGTGACGGCAACGGCAACGACCACGCCGGCTGGGCGGACGCCAAGTTCACCTGCAGCCCCTAGGAAATCGCGTCCTGAGGCCCTTGGCCGGCATCAACAGCTGCCGGCCAGGGGCCTTCCGGCGCTTCTGGGCCCCCGCGCTTCCTAAGCCCCCGCGCTTGCCAGCGCTTGGCCAATGAGCCGTGCGCCTTCCGGGAAGGCGCCGGGGTTCGGGCCGGCATAGTTGAGCCGGATGAACGGCCCGGCCGGCTCCGCCGGGAACCACTCGTTGCCCGGGGCGATGAGGACTCCGGCGGCTTCGCAGTCGCGGGTGAGCCGTTCGAGGTCCGTCCCGTCCGGCAGCCGGGCCCACAGGTTCAGGCCGCCTTTCGGCAACAGCCCGACGTGGGCCTGCGGGACCTGTTCGCGCAGGCTCGTAACCAGCAGGTCGCGGCGGACCTGGAGCTGGTGGCGGAGTCCGCGCAGGTGGGTCTGCCAGCCGGGCTGGGTGACGACGTCGAGCGCCGCCGCCTGCAGAAGCCCGCTGACGTACATCGATTCGGCCCCTTGGGCGGCCAGGATCCGTTCGCGCGCGGGACCGCGGGCGACGACGGCGCCCACCCTGATCGCCGGTGAAACGCTCTTGGTCAGCGAGCGCAGATAGACCACGTGGCCGGAATCGTCCCGGGAGGCAAGCGGCTCGGGATCGGACGTGATGCCGAAGTCGTGGGCCCAGTCGTCCTCGACCAGGAAGGCGCCGTGCTGCCGTACCACGTCCAGCACTTCTTCGGCACGCCGGGCGGACCATTGCGCCCCAGTCGGATTGGCGTAGTTCGGCTGGGCGTAGAACACCCGGGCCCCGCTCTCCTGGAAGGCGCGCGCAAGCTCCTCCGGATCGGGTCCCTCGGGACTGCTCGGCACCGGAACCACCCGGACCCCGGCCTGCGCCGCGGCCAGGATCGCGCCCCAGTACGACGGCGACTCCATGAGCAGGGGCTGCCCGCCGGCCACCAGGGCCCTGAAGACCGAGCTGAGCCCGCTTTGGGTTCCGGGAAGCACGATCACGTCGGAGGGTGTGGGCGGATTGACCCCCGGAGGCGTCGACGCGCGAAGTTCCTGGGCGAACCAGGACTGCAGTTCCGGCAGCCCTGCCGCCGGAGGGCGGAACAGGGCGGCGTCGCCCCTGGCCGCACGGGTAAGGGCGGCACGGACCAGGCGTTCCGGCAGGAGCTCCCGGTCCGGGTAGCCGGAATGGAACGCGATCACGTCGTTGGGGGCGGTGCGCATGGCTGCGGACACTGGACGCAGCTGTGCCTGCGGGGAACCCAGTGCCGCCGTCTGCCAGCCGTAGTCCGAAGGCCGGGCCGTCCGCACGGCGCGAACAAAGGTGCCTACCCCGGGGCGGCTTTCGATCAGGCCCTGCCCGGCCAGCGTCCGCAGCACCTTCTGCACTGTGACCGGGCTGGCCTGGTACTGCGCCACCAGCGCCCGGGTGGACGGCAGCCGGGATCCCGGGGGCGCCCCGGAGATCCATTCCCGGAGGCGCGTGGCGATACGGGAACTGCTATCGTTGTTCATGAAAGCCAATAGTAGCGCTACTGTAATTCCCGCCGAAGCGATATTGCCCGTCCAGGAGCGCCAAGCGGCGTCCGGGCTGTGGTGGGGACTGCTCGGAGTGGCAGCCTTTTCCTTCACCGTTCCCTTCACGAAGGTGGCGGTCGGCGGGCTGTCACCGTTGTTCATTGCCTCGGGGCGGGCCGTCGTGGCAGCGGTCCTCGCGGCCTTCGCGCTGGCACTCACCCGGCAGCGGCTCCCCCGCGGCGTACAGTGGGCGCGGCTGGCAGTAGTGGCGGGCGGCGTCGTCGTCGGCTTTCCGTTCCTCACGTCCTTCGCGCTCACCACCGCTCCGGCGGGCCACAGCGCCGTTGTCATCGCGCTGCTTCCGGCTGTCACAGCCATGACCGCGGTGCTTCGCGGCAGGGAACGCCCGCCGCGGCCGTTCTGGGTAATGAGCGGTGTGGGCGCTGCCGCAGCGATCGGCTTCGCGTCCGTCCAGTCGGGCGGCATTGGACATCTGCAATGGGCAGACCTGCTGCTCTTCGGCGCTGTGGCGGCTTGCGCGATCGGCTACGCGGAAGGCGGCCTGCTGGCCCGCGAACTCGGGGCGTGGCAGACCATCTCGTGGGCACTCGTCCTGGTGTCGCCCCTGATGGCGGTACTGGCGATCCTCTCGGCCGCCCAGCAACCGCTCTCCGCAACGCCGGCGCAATGGGCCGCCTTTGCCTACCTCGGCGTCGTCAGCATGTTCCTGGGCTTCTTCGCCTGGTACCGCGGCCTGGCCATCGGTCCCATGGCCCGGGTCAGCCAGGTCCAGCTGGTCCAGCCCGTCATGACCATCGGCTGGGCAAGCCTCCTGCTGGGCGAGAAGCTGGACTGGACCACGATCGCCGGAGGCGTTGCCGTGGTCCTGTGCGCCGGCGCCGCGGTCCGTGCCAGGTTTGATTCGGCCCGGGCGGGCGGCAGCTAGACCGCGCGCACGCCCGCACGCCAGACGGCGTGCGTCATCGGGATGCCGGGCCGGTAGGCCAGGTGCGTTGCAGACGGCGCCTTGAGCATGTGCAGATCCGCGCGGTGCCCGACGGCGATCGAGCCCACCGCGCGTTCGCCGTCGGCGTCCTTGCCGGATTCCCGGCCCAGGGCGAGGGCGCCGCCGTAGGTGGCGGCCCGGACGGCCTCGTGCACGCTCAGGCGCATCTGCAGCACCGCGGTGGTGACGCAAAAGGCCATGGAGCTGGTGTAGGAGGTGCCCGGGTTGCAGTTGGCGGCGAGCGCGATCTGCACGCCGGCGTCGATCAGTTCGCGGCCCGGAGCGAGCGGCTGGCGGGTGGAGAGGTCGCAGGCGGGCAGACAGGTGGCGACGGTACCGCGGATCCCGGTGCCCGTGGCGGCGTCCCAGCCGGACCAGGTGCCGGCGAGCGCCTGTATGTCGGCCTCGGAGAGGTAGTTCACGTGGTCCACGCTGGCGGCGCCGAATTCAACGGCCAGCTGCACGCCCGGGCCTTCGCCCAGCTGGTTGCCGTGGACGCGCAGGCCCAGCCCGGCGTTGCGGGCTGCGGTGAGGACGCGGCGGGATTGCTCCTCGGTGAAGGCGCCCCGTTCGCAGAACACGTCGGCCCAGCGCACGTGCGGCAGAACTGCGTCCAGCATTGGGCCGCAGACGAGGTCGGTGTACTCCTCGGGGTCGATGCCGGCCGGGACCAGGTGGGCGCCGAGGTAGGTGACTTCGTCCACGGTGGCGGCGGCGATCCGGGCGCTGCGGGCCTCGTTCTCCACGTCCAGCCCGTAGCCGGTCTTGCTCTCCAGGTAGGTGGTGCCCTGCGAGACGGCTTCGGCAACGCGTTCGGCGGTGAGCCGGGTCAGTTCCTCCTCGCTGGCAGCGCGGGTGGCGCCCATGGTCACGGCGATGCCGCCGGCACTGTAGCTCTCCCCGGCCATGCGGGCTTCGAATTCGGCAGTACGATCGCCGGCGAAGACCAGGTGTGAGTGCGAGTCCACCCAGCCGGGCAGCACGGCGCGGCCTTCGGCGTCGACGGCGGCATCGGCAGCGGGTGCCTGCGACGCCGGGCCGATCCAGGAAATGCGTTCGCCCTCGATGACGAGGGCGGCATCCCGCAGGACGCGGTGCTCGGCGTCCTGGGTCATCAGTTCGCCGATGTTATGGATCAGTGTGCTCGTGAACCCCGTAGTCATGGATCAATTGTTCATCGGCGGACCGACCAGCGGGTGGCCGCAAGCTCCGCTGGTGTCCGGGATGCCGGACTGCTGTCCGAGGCGTCGAGGATCGCGGCGGCTGCCAGTTCGGCGATTGCCGAGGAGGTCTGGAATCCGTAACCGCCCTGCCCGGCGAGCCAGAAGAATCCGGGCGCCTCGGCGTCGAAGCCCACCACCGGGACGCCGTCGGCGGCTTCGGTGCGCAGGCCGGTCCAGGCGCGGTCCACCGAGCGGATGCCCAGGGTGGTCAGCGAATTCAGCCGCGCCACGAGGGCCTCGATGTCCCCGGGCCGCGGTTTGGCGTCCTCCGGCCCGCTCGGTACTGTCTCCGCGGGCGAGATCAGCACCTGCCCGCCCTCGGGCCGGAAGTACCAGCGGTGCGCGGCCTCGGCCACCATCGGGGTGCCGGGGGCCAGTGGGTGTTCGACGTCGACGACGGCTGCGGTGCGCCGGTACGGCTGCAGCCCGAGCTTCTCCACCCCGCTGAGGACCGCGAGTTCGTCCGCCCAGGCACCTGCCGCGTTGACCACGACGGCGGCCGCGAGCCCTTCGGTGCCGGCGCCTAGTTGCCAGGCGGAGCCGATCCGCTGGGCCGAGTGCACGCGGGCTCCGGTGACGATGTCGGCGCCCGCGGCTTCCGCGCGGCGGCGGTGGTCCTCCAGCAGCACGGGGGCGTTGCAGGCGAAGGAGCCGGTGTCCAGGCCGGCGTGGGTGAAGCTTTCCGCCCTCAGGGCCGGGCAGAGCTCCAGGGCCTCGCCGTGCGTGATGGGGCGCATGTGGCCGCTGGCTTCGGCGGCGAGGTCCGCCTCGTCCCCCACCATCATGAACGCCCGCGGCGTCAGCACCGGAACGTCCAGTCCGGCGTCGCGCTCCGCGATCAGTTCCAGCGTGCGGACGGTGAGTTCCTGCACGACGGCGGGCCCGTAGCTGGGGATCAGCTGCCGCGCCGAGCGGGAGGAGGTGTGGTACGCGAGGGTCTGCTCCGCTTCCACGAGCGCCACGGAGCACTTTCCTGCGAGCGCGGAGGCAAGCGAGAGCCCGGCGATTCCGCCGCCGACAATAACTACGTCGTAATTCGAGGCCATCAGCCCATCCTGCCAGTGCCGGGACCGTCGCGCGACAGCGGCGGTTACTCGCCCGGTTACTCGCCCCTGGCCGGCTTGGTGCCGCTGTAGGGCGTCCACCAGGTCAGCGGCGGCGTGACGGTGAACCGCCGGCCGGAAACCGAGTCGGCCGGGATCCTCACGAACTGGTCCTTGTGCCCGGCTTCCCAAGGAAACAGGGGGATGGAGAACGACTGGACGACGTCGTCGATGTTCTTCAGCGGCACCGCCTTGCCCCGGAGTACCACGCTCCAGGCGACCCCGGTGTCGGGGTCGACGCCGTCCGCTTCCATGGCCACGGGGAAGTCGCCGAGGGCCGCTTCGAGTTTCGTTCCGGCGCCGGTCCGGAAGACAACGCTGCCGTGGTCCACGGCGTAATTGACCGGGAAGATGTCCGGGCGGTCGCCGAGCCAGACGGCCAGGCGTCCCACTGAAACTCCACGGAGGAGGTCCCAGCATTCCTGCGGTTCCAAGACTTCTGTCGCTGCATCATTGCCCATGCTGCGATCCTAGGCCCGCACGGGGTTTCCCGACAGGCCTTCCGGGCGCCACCGGCCGGCGTTCAGCGCAGGTACGCCAGTTCCTTGAAATTCTCCATGTAGCCGTCCAGCAGGGCGTGCGCCACCCGCACCGAGTCCACCAGCGGATGCAGGGCCAGGGCGCGGTAGGCCGCATTCCGGGATCCGCCCAGGGCGGCCTCGATGGTGGCCCGTTCCACGGCCTTGACCGTGGTGACCAGTCCGGCGGCATAGCCCGGAAGCGGATCGGCTGGCAGCAGCCGGACGCCTGCCGGGCCCACCAGGCAGGGCGCCTCGATGACGGCGTCGGCATCGAGCCCGGGCAGGGTGCCGGCGTTGGGCATGTTGAGGATGAGCCGGGCTTCTTCGGCGTCGGCGGTATCTTCGGTTCCGACGGCGCCAGCCGTGCCGCCGGACCCCGAACCGCCGAGGGCCCGCATGATCGCCAGGGCGACCCCCTCGTAGCCGCCGCCCTGCAGGTCCGCGGCGTCGCGTTCGAAGGTGCCGGCGGCCTCGCGGTTTTCGGCCATATACGTCTGTTCGCGGTCCATCCTGCACCGTTCCCAGAGCTGCAGTGCCGATTCCGCCGGCTCTCCTTCCGCCGTGCCGGCGGCGTAGAAGGCGGCCTGCTGCCGGGCCAGATAGCTCCCCCGGCTGGCAGCGGCTTCCTGCTCGGCCAGCAGGTTCTCCCGGCGGAAATAGTAGTAGTGCAGGTATTCGTTCGGGACTGCGCCAAGGGCCTGGATCCAGGGGGCGCCGAACAGCCGGCCTTCTTCGAAGGATTCGACGGCATCCGCATCGGCGAGCAGTTCCGGGAGGACGTCCGCCCCGTCCACGGTCAGCCCGCGCAGCCAGCCCAAGTGGTTCAGGCCGATGTAGTCGATCCCGACGCCAGCCCCGTACACGTCCAGGCCGGGAAAGCCGGCAGCCCAGAGCGCACGCCGGGCCAGTCCCGCCGGGGAGTCGCAGATCCCCACCACCCGGCCGCCGAGCAGGGAGTTCAGCACTTCCGTGATGACGCCGGCAGGGTTGGTGAAGTTGATGAACCAGGCTTCCGGGGCGTACTTCCGGACGGCCCGCGCAATGTCCACCACCACCGGGATGGTGCGCAGGGCGTAGGAGATCCCGCCGGCGCCCACGGTTTCCTGCCCGATAACCCCGTGCTCCAGGGCGATCCGTTCGTCGGCGGCCCGGCCGACCATGCCACCCACCCGGATCGCGGAGAAGATGAAGTCCGTCCCCGGAAGGGCCTCGGCAAGGTCGGTGAACAGGCGCACCCGGGGTGCGTCCGGCACGCCCGCCTCAATTGCCTGCGCCGCCTGCTCTTCCAGGACCTTGGCTACGACGGCCAGCCGGCCGGCGTCGTGGTCAAACAGCCTCAGCTCGGTGACGCGGCCCGGCCGCTGGTCCCTCAGCAGTGCTGAATGGACCAGCGGAACCCGGAAACCTCCGCCACCGAGCAGGGTGAGGATCATGGCACTCAGTGTCCCGCGGTTTCACCGGCCGCGGCGCCCGCCGCGTCCCGGCTGTTGACCGCGTCCCGGCTCTTCACGAAGGCCTGCACGCAGGTCTCGACGTCTTCCGGGCTGTGAGCCGCGGAGAGCTGGACGCGGATGCGGGCTGCACCCTTCGGCACCACGGGGTAGCTGAAGGCCGTGACGAACACGCCCTGTTCGAGCATCTCGGCGGCCACCTTCGCGGCGGCCACGGCGTCACCGAACATGACGGGAACGATCGCGTGTTCGCCGTCGAGCAGTTCGAAGCCTTCCTCGGCCATCCGGCGGCGGAACAGGGCGGCGTTCTCGAAGAGCCGCGCGCGGAGTTCCCCGGAGCCCTGGACCAGCTCGAGTGCCTTGAGCGTGGCAGCGACGATGGCCGGGGCCAGGGAGTTCGAGAACAAGTAGGGGCGGGCCTTCTGGCGCAGCATCGCGATCACCTCGGAGCGGCCCGAGACGTAGCCGCCCGACGCTCCGCCGAGGGCCTTGCCGAAGGTGCCGGTGTAGATGTCCACACGGCTGCTGACGCCGGCGTGTTCGGGGGTGCCCGCACCGGTAGCACCCATAAAACCGACGGCATGGGAGTCGTCGACCATCACCAGGGCGTCGTGCTTCTCGGCGAGATCGCAGATGGCCGCCAGGGGTGCCAGGTAGCCGTCCATCGAGAAGACACCGTCAGTGACGATGATCTTGCGCCGGGAGCCCGCGGCCTCCACGAGCTTGGCCTCGAGGTCGGCCATGTCCTGGTTGGCGTAGCGGAAACGCTTGGCTTTGCACAGGCGGATGCCGTCGATGATCGAGGCGTGGTTCAGCGAGTCCGAGATGATGGCGTCTTCGGGGCCGAAGAGGGATTCGAAGACGCCGCCGTTCGCATCGAAGCAGCTCGAGAACAGGATGGTGTCCTCGGTGCCGAGAAACTCCGAAACCTTCTTCTCCAGCTCCAGGTGGAGGTCCTGGGTGCCACAGATGAACCGCACCGAGGCCATGCCGAAGCCGCGCTCGTCCATGGCGGACTTGGCCGCGGCGATGATCTCCGGGTGGTCGGCCAGGCCGAGGTAGTTGTTGGCGCAGAAGTTCAGCACCTGCCGGGACGGCTCACCGAGCGGACCGGCCGCGATGTGGCTGGCCTGCGGGGAATCGATGTGGCGTTCGCTCTTGAAGAGCCCCGCGGCGCGGATCTCGTCCAGTTCGCCCTGCAGCTGGTCTTTGATCGAGGTGTACAAGAAGGTCTCCTTAGAGTCCGGTGAAAATCAGGGTCCGGTGAAGTTAGAGTTCGGTCCAGTCGAGGACAACTTTGCCGCCGGTGCCGGCGCGGGCGATCTCGAAGCCCTTCTCCCAGTCGGTGGCGGACAGCTTGTCCGTGACGACGGCGGAGATGTTGCGGTGCAGCGCGGGGTTGGAGGAGAGCATGGCACTCATGGCATACCAGGTCTCGAACATTTCGCGGCCGTAGATGCCCTTGAGCGTAAGCATGTGGGTAACCACCTTGCCCCAGTCGATGTCGATCGACTGGCTGGGCAGGCCGAGCATGGCAATGCGTCCGCCGTGGTTCATGTTGTCGATCATCTCAGGCAGGGCCGTGGGATGTCCCGACATTTCCAGGCCGATATCGAAGCCTTCGCGCATGCCCAGTTCCTTCTGGGCCTCGCTTATGCGCATCTTGGAGACGTCGACGGCGAGGTCCACGCCCATTGCTGCGGGCCAGTTCCAGCCGGGACTCGGAGACGTCCGTGATGGCGATCTTGCGGGCACCGGCGTGGCGGGCAACGGCGATGGCCATCAGGCCGATGGGGCCGGCACCGGTGATGAGCACGTCCTCGCCCACCAGCGGGAAGCTCAGGGCAGTGTGGACGGCGTTGCCGAAGGGGTCGAAAATGGCGCCGAGTTCAGGGGTGACCGAGGGATCGTGGTGCACCCAGACGTTGGTTTCGGGAATTACGACGTACTCAGCGAAGGCGCCGTCGCGCTGCACGCCCACGGAGACTGTGTGGATGCACATCTGGCGGCGGCCGGCGCGGCAGTTGCGGCAGATGCCGCACACAACGTGCCCTTCACCGGACACCCTGTCCCCGACCTTGACGTCCCGGACGTCCTCGCCGACGGCCACGACCTCGCCATAGAACTCGTGGCCGGCGATCAGCGGGGTTTCGATGATGCTTTGCGCCCACGCGTCCCAGGACTGGATGTGCAGGTCGGTGCCGCAGATGCCGGTGGTCATCACGCGGATCTTGACGTCGCCGGGGCCTGCCTCGGGTTCGGGCCGGTCAACGAGTTCGAAGCCGGCGTGCGGGCCGGACTTGTAGAGAGCCTTCATGGCTCCCATTACATGCCTTCAAACGACTTAGAACAAGCTCAAGTATCTCACTCAACAGTTTAGGAAGAGCTACACTGTCCGAATTCGCGGACTGCGCTGCGGGGGAACAGCTTGAATCTACTTTGGTATACCAAATATGGTGATGGGTACCACGGGCACCATTGTGCCTTCCCCAAGGATTGTGCTTTCCCCCAAGGAGTAACCATGTGCTTGCATGACCACAGCAGCGCGGCCGTCCCGTCCGCCGTCCCTTCGCGCCGCGGAGTCCTCGCCAGCGCCGCCGCCCTGGCCGGCATCTCAGTCGCCGGCGTCACCGCCCAGCTCGCGTCGGCACCGGCCGCACAGGCCAGCGGGAGCCCTGCCGGCCCCAACTACCCCGGCAGCCCGGCGGTCCCCGGTGCCGTCATCATCGAAGGCGGTACCGTCGTCGACCCGTTGACCGGGGACGGTCTGGAGGACGGCGTGCTGGTGCTCGACGGCGGCAAGGTCGCCGCCGTCGGTACCCGCGACGCCACCCGCAAGGCCGTCGCCGCCGTCGCCCACCGCGCCACCGTTCTGGACGCCTCCGGCCGCTGGGTCGTTCCGGGTCTGGTGGACGTACACGTCCATGCCAACGCCCTGTCCGATGCCCGGCTCCTGCTGCAGGGCGGCGTCACGGGCGTCCGCAGCGGCTCGAGCAGCTTCTACCAGGACATCGCCCTCGCCGCACTCCCCGCGTGGGCACCGGGCGTCTCGCCGCGCATGCGTCCGGCCGGCCTGTTCATTTCGCCGGAGCAGGGCGACTCGATCCTGGCAGATCCCGACCTTGCTCCGCTCGCGGCTCTGAGGAACGGCATCACGTCTCCGCAGGACCTGGCCTACCTCACCAAGGTGAACCTCTCCCGCGGCGCCGAGGTCATCAAGACCCGCGCCAACCCGCGCGCCGGCCTGCCCGAGCAGGACCCCCGCGAACTGGTCTACGGCGTCGAGCAGATCTCCTCGATCGTCAAGGCCGCCCGCGGCGCCGGCGTGCTGTGCCACGCCTACAGCGCAGAAGGCATCGACGGTGCCGTGCGTGCCGGCGTCCGCAGTATCGAACACGGCGTCTTCGTCTCCGAGAAGACCATCGCCGAGATGGCCCGCCGCGGCACCTACTTCACGCCCACCATGGACGCGATCTCCAGCATGGCGACCTCGTCGAATCCGATCCTCGCCGCCCGCGGCAAGGAGTACACGCCCATCCACAAGGCCGCCGTCCTCGCCGCCCACGAGGCCGGCGTCACCGTGGTGGCCGGCACCGACTCCTTCGGCAACGACGTCACCCCGCTGGGCAAGGAAGTCAGGCTGCTCCACGAGGCCGGGCTGTCCCCGCTCGAGGCGCTGCGTGCGGCAACGACGTACGCCGCACGCCTGCTCAACTGGGAAGGCAAGGCCGGCCGCTTCGTGCCCGGCGCCTTCGCTGACGCCGTCGTGGTGGACGCCGACCCGCTGGGCGACGGCACCGCCCTCGAGAAGGTGCGCGCCGTCGTCGCGCAGGGAACCGTGGTGCGCAACGGCCTCTAGGCCCGCCTCCCCTTGAGCGCGAACGTACACTTGCGGCCCCCAAAATCGGGATTCCAGGGCCGCAACTGTACGTTCGCGCCGAAGGAGATTCAGGATCTGCTACATCGAACTGACGGACACTTTAGGATTGGCTTATGGATGTCCGCCAGCTTCAAGTGTTGCGTGAACTCGGTGAACTCGGCAGCGTCAAGGCCGTTGCCGAGGCCATGATGGTCACGCCTTCCGCCGTGTCCCAGCAGCTCACCCTCCTCCAGCGCAGCGCCGGGGTGCCGCTCACCCGCAAGGAGGGCCGGAACCTGGTGCTGACTGATGCCGGCCAGGTGCTCGCCGACGCCGGCGGGGCCGTCATCCGTGCCATGGCCGACGCGCATGCGGCGATCGGCGGCTATCACGACGACCCCGCCGGAACGGTGTCCGTCAGCGCCTTCCACAGCGCGGGCCAGGCCATCTTCGGGCGGCTGGCAGGCCGACTCGCCGCGACGGCAGAGAACGACGGCGGCACTCCCGACAGCGGTGTCCCCCGCCTGCGCCTGGCGGACGAGGACGTTCCGCAACAGGGATTCCCGGCCCTGACCGCACGCTACGACATCGTGCTCGCGCACCGCATGGCGCACAGCGAGGACTGGCCCACGGACCGGATCCTGGTGCTGCCGCTCGCGGAGGAACCCTTCGACGTCGCGCTTCCCGCGGGGCACCCGCTGGCGGCCAAGGGCTCCCTGTCCCCGGCCGACGTCGCCGGCGAAAGCTGGGTCTCCAGCCGCCCCGGCTACTCCCCCGCGGACGTGCTGGCCGCCGTCGCCGCCGTGGCGAGCCGGGCCCCGCACATCGCCCACCGCGTGAACGACTACGCCACGGTGGCGGCCGTGGTGGCGGGCAGCGGTGTGCTGGGGCTGCTGCCCCGGCACACCGCCGCCGCCGCGGCCCTTTCCCAGGGCGTGGTCCTCAGGCCGCTCGAAGGCATCGCCACCCGGCGCCGCATCGACATGCTGATCCGGCCCGAGAACGCCCGGCGGCAGGCCGTCCAGAAGGTGGCACAAGTACTGAGGGAGGTCGTGGACGAGCTCGTCTCCTCCCCGGGCTAGCTGCTGGGGACGGGCGCCGGCTGGCCGTTTTCGAAGTACGCCACCAGTTCGGCCGGGAGCGCGGGCACTTCCCGGGCGCCGCCGTCGGCCCGCAGCGATTCGGCGGCCAGCACGCCGGCGGCCACGGCCTGCCGGGCGGCGACTGGCGACGTCTGGGTCGGACCGCCGTCGGCCGCGAAGCGCAGGAACTCGGCGATCAGGCGCGGGTCGGCGCCGCCGTGCCCGCCTTCGCCGTCCTGGATGGTGACGGTTTCGTCCGGCTCGGCGTATCCCGGAGTGCGCTTGGTCCACAGGCCGATCCGCTCCCCCGGCCCGTCGCCGAAGTTCTCGATCCGGCCCGTGGTGCCGATCACCGTGTAGTTCCGCCAGTAGTCCGGGGTGAAATGGCACTGCTGGTAGGAAGCGAGCACGCCGTTGTCCAGCACCATGTTCATCATGGAGATGTCCTCGACGTCGATCCGCTCGGCGAGCCCGTGCTGTTCGGTTGGCGGCCAGTTCTCCAGCGAGAACCACTCGCCCATGCGCTTGCCGCTGTTGTCGCTGCGGTCCGTCACCTTGCCGTACACCGCGAGCTCGCCGACGGCGGACACGCGCTTGGAGTAGCCGCCCGCCAGCCAGTGGATGACGTCGATGTCGTGCGCGCCCTTCTGGAGCAGCAGCGAGGTGACGTTCTTCCGCTCGGAGTGCCAGTCCTTGAAGTAGTAGTCGCCGCCGTGGCCCACGAAGTGCCGGCACCAGACGGCCTTGACCTCGCCGATCCTGCCTTGTTCGATCAGCTCGCGCATCTGGACCACCACGGGCATGTGCCTCATGTTGTGGCCCACGTACAGCCGGGTGCCGCTGTCGTAGGCGGCCTGCAGGATCGAATCGGCGGCCTCGATGGTGATGTCCAGCGGCTTCTCGCAGAAGGTGGGGATGCCCGCCTTGAGAGTGCGGACCGCGACGGCGGCGTGCTGGTTGTCCGGGGTGAGCACCAGGACCGCGTCGATTCCGCTGTCGATCAGTTCCTGGAGCTCGCCTGTCACCTTGGCGGTGGGGATGCGCTCCGCGGCATCGGCCCGGCCGCGTTCGCTGGTATCGCAGACGATGGTCACCTCCGATCCCTGCCCCGGCTTGTGCGCGTGGCGCCACAGCCCTGCGCGCAGGCCGAAGCCCACCACGCCGATCTTCAAGTCTTCGGTTCCCATGTGTTTCGTGCTTCTTTCTGTTCTCAATAAAGTCTGTTGGCCGCAGTGCGGTGCGGGGCCGATTCCCTGACAAAGAGCTGCCAGGGGAAGTCCAGGACCGCAGGGGGCGCGGCGGGGGTGCTGCCGCCGTCGACGGCCCTCTTGAGCAGCAGCCGGGCCACCCGCTCGAAGAAGTCCACCGGACCCACCGTGCTCAGAGAGGGCGACATCCGTTCGCCCTCGATGGCGTTGCCGACGCCGATGATGTCCACGTCGCGGCCGACGGTCAGCCCGAGCCGCTGCGCGGCGTTCACCGCGCTGACGGCGGCGTAATCCGTGGTGGCATACAGGGCGGTGGGCCGGTCATCGCGGCTGAGCAGGCGCATGGTGGCCGCGTAGGCGCCCGCCGTGGTGCCGTCGAAGGCGCCTACGTAGTGCTCGTTTACGCCGATTCCCGCGGCGGCGAGCGCGGAGGTGTAGGCCTCATAGCGCTGCCCGGCCGGGGGCCGCCCCTCCCGGGAGGGCACCAGGCAGCCCACCTTGCGGTGGCCCGCCAGCAGGTGCTCCACCGCGAGGGTGCAGCCGGGTCCGGCGACGGAACGGATGACGTCGAAGCCGGCGGCTTCAAGCTCCTCGTCGAACACCACCAAGGTGGAGCCGCGCGCGGCGAGATCGGCCAGGGCACCGCGCTGCCCTTCTCTGACGGCGTCCACGAACACAGCATCGGCGTCGTGGCTCTGCAGCACCTTGACCCAGTCCGCGTCACCGAGGATCAGCGGAGTGATCCCCAGGGGCGCGGCCGCCTTCTGCACGGCCTCGATCACGGACAGGGACCAGGGGTCCGAAAGCATGGTCAGGGACAGGATCACGGTGTTGGTCCGTCCGGTGCGGATGGCCCGGGCCGCCTGGTTGGGCCGGTAGCCCAGCCGCTCCGCAGCGGCGCGCACCCGTTCCACGGTGGTGTCCGAAACCCCCGGCCCGCCCTCGCCCCGCCGGCCGGACATCACATAGGACACCGTTGCCGTGGAGACGCCAGCTTCCGCCGCGACCATGCGGATGGTCGGGCGTATTCCGCTACCTGCTGTCCTGGCCATGCTTTCCCCCTTCTGGTGTGCTGCAGCCCCAGTCTGCCGTGTCGTGGCTGCCTAGGCGCGGAAGACCGGGACGTCGGACGGCAGCGCCGCCTGGTATTCGTCGCGGATCTTGTCCCCGCCTCCGGACTTCCAGCGCTTGACGGCGGCGTCCAGCTCGGACATCTTGGCGCGGCCGGTGATGATGTCCACCACCTTGTCCCGGAGTTGCTTGGTGATCTTGGCGCCCACCTTGGAGTTCGTGTCCGAGTAGGTGCCGTTGGTGGGATTGCGCCAGGCGAGTTCAAGGAGCTTCTTCTGCTGTTCGTTGACGTACTTGGTGTCGTCGTCGAAGCCGGGGTTGAAGACCACGTTCTCCGGGCTGGACATGATGTTCAGCGCCGACACCAGGCCCGGCAGGTTGGTGGTGCCGGACTCGGTGAGCTGCGGGTTGCCCTTGGCGTCTAGCGAGTAGTCCTTGCCGGCCTCGCCGAAGTTCTTCTGCATGTACTCCACGGTGCCGAACGGTGCGGAGAGGTAGTTGATGAGGGCCAGCAGTTCCCGGATCTTGCCCTCATCGGCCTTCTTGAACGGGGTGAAGCCGACCGTGCCGTAGCCCATGTCGTACGTGGGCTTGACCTTGCCGTCCGCGCTGAACGGCACCAGGATGTCGAATCCTTGGTCCTTGTTGAAGCCACGGTAGCTCTTGATGTCGTGCGGGCCCACCAGGACTTGACCGGCGACGCTGCCGTTGGCGACGCGGTTGCGGATGTCCGGGACGTTCACGTCCGGATAGAAGACCCCGGCCGCGAACAGCTTGGCCGTGAACTCGACGCCGGCGGCGTACTCCCCGGTCTCGAAAAGGTGGGTCAGGGTGCGGTCCTTATTGACGGCCCAGGAGTTGGGAGCGCCGAACCATTCGGTGACCATGTGCAGGACGTTCACGTAGGCCGGTTCCAGTGCGTACTTGCGTTCCGCGGGCCGGGTGAGCTCCTTCGCCTTCTCCAGGAACTCATCCGCCGAGGCCGCGTTCAGGCCGCCCACCTTCTCCCACACGTCGCGGCGGCCGGACATGATCTGTCCGAACGGCGTGCTCGGGATGGGTGCTCCCCAGATCTTGCCGTTCACGACGGCGGTCTTCCAGGAGTCCGGCTTCAGCGCGGCAAGGTTGGGGTACTCGAGGACGGCGTCCCCGGAGAGGTACTTAGTGAGGTCCTGGAACTTCGCCTCCAGCATGGGGCCGACATTGGGGATGCCCTGGTTCGGCGGGACCCACATCATGTCCGGCAGGTCGTCGCTGGCCAGCACGGTGGCGAACTTGGCCGGGTAGCCATCGCCGATGTCCTCGGCGATCTGCAGTTCCAGTTCGCCGCCGAGCTTGGCGTTGAGCCTCTGCCAGAAGGGGTTGTCCTTCATGCCCGGGCTCATGGTGTCGAAGGTTTCGGTCAAGCCGGTGACTTTGCCCTTGAGCGGGGCTTCCTTGACCGAGGTGACGCCTTCGGGCAGCTTGAAGAACGCTGCCTGCAGGCCCTTGGAGTTGCCTGCGAGATCGGCGGTGACCCCGGTGAACTCCTTGTAGGTGGGGAGCTTGACCCCGGCGGAAGCGGCCGCTCCGCCGCTGCCTCCGGAGGTGCCGCCGCCACCGCAGGCGGCAAGGCCCGCCGTCGTGACCGCAAGGCCGGCCAGGCCGAGGAAGCCCCGGCGGCTGAAGCCCGTGTTAAGGGGTGCTGCACTCATGTGTTCATGCCTTTCAACTGGGTATGGACATCTTGGAAAAGCTCAGCCCTTCACGGCGCCCGTGAGGACGCCTTTGGTGAAGTGCTTCTGGAGGAAGGGGTAGACCATCAGGATCGGGACCAGGGCCACCACGACGACGGCCATCTGGATGGACTGGCTCGGCGGCACCGAGGAGATTCCCAGGCCGTCGGCGGCGCCGGAGCCCTGGACCACGAAGTTGCGCAGCAGCAGCTGGATGGGCCATTTGCTGTGGTCGTTGATGTAGAGGAGGGCGTTGAAGAAGGAGTTCCAGAAACCCACCGCATAGAACAGCCCGACGACGGCGATCACGGCCTTGGACAGCGGCATCACGATCCGCCACAGGATGGTCCAGTCACTGGCGCCGTCGATGCGGGCGCTTTCGATGAGCTCCTGCGGGATGTTCATGAAGAAGGAGCGCATCACCACGAAGTTGAAGGCCCCGAAGATGCCCGGCAGGATCAGCGACCACAGGCTGTCCAGCAGGCCGAGCTGCTTGATCATGAGGAAGGACGGGATCAAGCCCGGGGCGAACAGCAGGGTGAAGAGCACCGCGAGGACCACGGGACGGCCGAACAGCACCGGCCGGCTGGTGGCGTAGGCCATGGTGATGGTGACGAACAGGGCGAGGATGGTGCCGACGATCGTGACGAAGGCGCTGACGCCCAGGGAGTTCAGCACCATGGGGCCGTTGAAGATGGTCTGGTAGGCCTCCAGGGTGGGCCGCTCAGGCCAGAGCACGAAGCCGCCGGCCTTGGCGAGCTGGTCCTTGTCCGCCAGCGAGGTGGAAACCACCAGCAGGATCGGCACGATGATCGAGGCGCTGAAGAGCACCAGGACCAGGGTCTTGATGGTCTGGTAGAGGGGCGAGGGCCGCTCCTTCCAGACGGGGCGCTTCGGGTTGTAGCTCAGTTCCTTTGGCTTGCGGGCTTTGGCCTTGCGGCCCAGCGGGAGTTTTTCCGGGGAAAGTGTGATTGCCATGTGCTAGCCGACTTTCTTTGCGAAAATGCCGTCTTCGCCAAAGCGGTGGGCAAGTTTGTTCGCGGCGTAGATCAAGAGGGCGCTGACCACGCCCTTCGCCAGGCCGGCCGCGGCGCCGGAGCTCCAGCCGCCGCCGACGACGCCGGTGTAGTAGGTGAAGGTGTCCAGCACTTCGGCGGCTCCCGCGCCCACGGCGTCGCGCTGCAGGATGAACTGCTCGAAGCCGACCGAGAGGATGTCGCCGATCCGGAGGATCAGCAGCAGCACGATCACCGGGCGGAGTCCAGGGAGCGTGATGTGCCACATGCGGCGCCAGCGCCCGGCGCCGTCGGCCGCTGCCGCTTCGTAAAGGGATGCGTCGATGCTGGCCAGGGCGGCGAGGAAGATGATCATTGCCCAGCCGGCGTCCTTCCAGATCATCTGGACCACCACGAGCACCGGGAAGGTGTCCGGGTTGGTCATGAACGGAATCGGGTCCATGCCGAACTGGCGCAGGGTGTTGTTGATGAATCCGGCGCCGCCGAGCATCTGCTGGAACAGCGCGATCACCAGCACCCAGGACAGGAAGTGCGGCAGGTAGGCGATGCTCTGGAAGACCCTGCGGATGCGCATGCTGATCAGCGAGTCCACGATCAGTGCCAGGACCAGCGGCACCGGGAACAGGAAGACCAGCTGCCAGGCGGCCAGGTACAGGGTGTTCCAGAAGGCCTGCAGGAAGTCCGGGTTGGCGAACAGGTCAACGAAGTTCTGCCAGCCGACCCACAGGCTGTCCCCGATGCCCAGGAACGGCTGGTAGTCCTGGAAGGCGATGATGTTGCCAAGGATGGGGATGTAGAAGAACAGCAGCAGGAAGACGATGCCCGGGACCATCATCAGCAGCATCTGCTTGTCGCGCCGCAGGCGGGAGCGGAAGCTCTGCTTGGCCTGGGTCCGCGGTTTGCTGCGCTTCGCCTTGGCGGGCTTTCCCTTTCCAAGGCCCGGGATGCGCCCTCCGGCATGTGCCGGGACGCGGTCCGCGTCCGGCAGGGCCGGAACTGCCTCCGTCGTCGAGTTCATGCGTTCTCCTCTTGCTCATGGCGCGCGGTGCAGTCCCGCGGGATCAGGTGCGGCCCGGTAGGCCTTGTGATCCAGGCCACGCTCGTTAACCGTTTAACAAACCATAAGTGACGCCTGCAGAGTTTGCAAGATGTTGATTGAAACTGCGCACAAAAATCAGGTTTCAGCCATGGCACTTGGCCGGAGGCGCGCGCAAGCAACCGCGCGCCGCTACTGAAGGCCTCGTCCTAACGCCTGCTAACGCCTCCTAGACGTTGCCCCCGTGGCGGTGCTGCCGCCCCATGTCCCAAGGCACAGTCCCATTGAGCCCCGCGGGCCAGGTCCCGGTGACGATGCGTGTGGCCGTGACCGTTGCGCCGTTCTTCGTGGCGGAGACCCGGACGGTGTCCCCCGCCTTCAGATCGGAGGCCTTGATGGTTTGGGGCAACGGCCTCCGGCGCATGCCGGGTCCGGAATCGGGGATCTTGACGATGGCGGTCGTCGATGCGAGCGCGTAGCTCTGGGTGAAGCCGTCCTCGCTCTTGACGGTGATGTTCGAACCGCTGACGGACTGCACCGTGCCGGTCTGGGTCACGATTGTCGTGTAGCTGCCGTCATTGTTCTTCACCGTGAACTCGCCGTGGATCCCCCGGCCCGGAAGAACGCGTGGCATCACGGGGAAGTGCTTGGAGTTGCCGTTGCCGGGCGACGGCGTGCCGGGCGAAGGCGAGGCGGGCGACGGCGTGGCGGGCGACGGCGTGGCGGGCGATGTTGCACCGGGTGAAGGCGATGCCGTGCCCGCAGGCGAAGCGCCCGTGTACAGCGGGATGATCTGGTTGGCGGCCCACACGGTAGCCACACTGCCGCCGCCCAGGACGACGGCGACACCGCCCGCGATAAGGGCCGTGCGGACGCCCGGAGTCATGGTGGACATGGCCTGATCCTTTCTCCGCTCCTCCCCGGACCGGCAAGGGGCGGGCAGCAAAGAACTGATGACTCCATGATGTGCCTTGAAGCTGTGTGCCTGCTGTGGATCCAGACACAACTGGGTCGCAGTTGTTGTCGTTTTGAGGGCTCAAAACGACGTTAGCTGCGACCCAGTTGGGAAGAAGCCGTTAGCCTTCGACGCCGAGCTTCTCCAGGATCAGCTCGCGCACGCGGCCCGCGTCGGCCTGGCCGCGGGTGGCCTTCATGACGCCGCCGACGATCGCACCGATGGCCTGGACCTTGCCGCCGCGGATCTTCTCCGCGACGTCGGGCTGGGCGGCCAGGGCGGCGTCGATGGCTTCCAGCAGCGGACCATCGTCGGACACAACCGCAAGGCCGCGCTTCTCGACGATTTCCTCCGGGGTGCCTTCGCCGGCGAGGACGCCGTCCAGCACCTGGGAGGCCATCTTGTTGTTGATCTTGCCGCCCTCGACGAGCTTGTTGAGCTCCACGATGGTTTCCGGCGTCACGCCGAGTTCGGCGGGGTCGACGTCGGCCGTCTTGGCCCTGCCCACGATCTCGCCCATCCACCACTTGCGGGCCACGGAGGCGCTGGCACCTGCGGCGATGGTCTCCTCGATGGAGTCCATGACGCCGGCGTTCACCACGTCGCGGAACTCCAGGTCCGAGTAGCCCCAGGCTTCCTTCAGGCGCTTGCGGCGCTCGGCGGGCGGCTCGGGCAGGGTGGCGCGCAGTTCCTCCACCCACTCACGCGAGGCGACGACGGGAACCAGGTCCGGCTCAGGGAAGTAGCGGTAGTCGTCGGCGTCGGACTTGGCGCGGCCCGACGTCGTCGTGCGCGTGTCCTCGTGCCAGTGGCGAGTCTCCTGGATGACCGGCTGGCCGGAGTCGAGGACGGCGGCGTGGCGCTGGATCTCGTAGCGGACGGCGTGTTCGACGGCGCGCAGCGAGTTCACGTTTTTCGTCTCGGAGCGGATGCCGAAGCGTTCCTGGCCGTGCGGGCGCAGGGAGACGTTGGCGTCACAGCGGACGTTGCCGCGTTCCATCTTGGCGTCGGAAACGCCGAGGTTCTTGACGATCTCGCGGACGGCGGCCACGTAGGCCTTGGCGAGCTCCGGCGCACGGCTGCCCGCGCCCTCGATCGGCTTGGTGACGATCTCGACGAGCGGCACGCCGGCGCGGTTGTAGTCCACCAGCGAGTAGTCGGCGCCCTGGATGCGGCCCGCGGAACCGCCCATGTGGGTGAGCTTGCCGGCGTCCTCTTCCATGTGGGCCCGCTCGATCTCGACGCGGAACACGGTGCCGTCCTCGAGTTCGATGTCCAGGTAGCCGTCGTACGCGATGGGCTCGTCGTACTGGGAGGTCTGGAAGTTCTTCGGGGTGTCCGGGTAGAAGTAGTTCTTCCGGGCGAAGCGGCAGGATTCGGCGATCTTGCAGTTGAGCGCGAGGCCGATCTTGATGGAGGACTCGACGGCGGCCTTGTTCACCACCGGGAGGACGCCCGGCAGGCCGAGGTCCACCTCGTTGACGTTGGTGTTCGGCTCGTCACCGAAGACGTTCGGAGCGGAGGAGAACATCTTCGTCTTTGTGTTCAGCTCCACGTGGACCTCGAAGCCAAGGACGGGATCGTACTTCTCCATGGCTTCTTCGAAGCTGAGGACGGTGTCGACGGACATTAGTTGGAACCTCCCACGGTGTTTGCGGCGCCGATCGCGGGAGCCTGCAGTTCAGGGGCACGGTCAAGCAGCGGGCCGCCCCACTTCTCTTCGAGCAGCGATTCGAGGACGGCACCCACGCGGTAAAGGCGGGCGTCCTCGCGGGCCGGGGCGAGCAGCTGGATGCCCACGGGCAGGCCATCCTCATCGGCCAGGCCGCCGGGCAGCGACAGGCCGGGGACGCCGGCCATGTTCGCCGGGATGGTGGCGACGTCGTTGAGGTACATGGCCAGCGGGTCGTTGAGCTTCTCCCCCAGCTTGAACGCCGTGGTGGGCGCCGTCGGGGAAATCAGCACGTCGGCCTGGGCGAACGCGGCGTCGAAGTCGCGCTGGATCAGGGTGCGCACCTTCTGGGCCGAACCGTAGTAGGCGTCGTAGTAGCCGGCGCTCAGGGCGTAGGTGCCCAGGATGATGCGGCGCTTGACCTCGTCGCCGAAGCCGGCGGCGCGGGTGGCACCCATGACGCGCTCGATGGTCAGGGGCCCTTCCTTGGGCAGCACGCGCAGGCCGAAGCGGACGCCGTCGAACTTGGCCAGGTTGCTGGACACCTCGGACGGCATGATCAGGTAGTAGGCGCCCAGGGCGTACTTGAAGTTCGGGCAGGAGACCTCGACGATTTCCGCCCCGGCGTCCTTGAGCAGCTCGAGGGATTCGTTGAAGCGGTTCTCGACGCCGGCCTGGTAGCCCTCGCCGTGCAGTTCCTTGATGATGCCGATCTTCATGCCCGTGACGTTGCCGGTGCGTGCGGCCTCGACCAGGTTGTCGAAGGGATCGGTCAGGGAGGTGGAGTCGTAGGGGTCGTGGCCGCCGATGACTTCCTGCAGCAGCGCGGAGTCCAGCACGGTCCGGGAGACCGGGCCGATCTGGTCAAGGGAGGAGGCCATGGCGATGGCGCCGTAGCGGGACACCGCACCGTAGGTGGGCTTCACGCCCACCGTGCCGGTGACCGCGCCGGGCTGGCGAATGGACCCGCCGGTGTCCGTGCCGAGCGCCAGCGGCGCTTCAAAGGCAGCGACGGCGGCAGCGGAGCCGCCGCCCGAACCGCCTGGGATGCGGTCCAGGTCCCAGGGGTTGCGGGTGGGGCCGTAGGCCGAGTGTTCGGTGGAGGACCCCATGGCGAATTCGTCCAGGTTGGTCTTGCCCAGGATGGGCATCTTCGCGGCGCGCAGCTTCTTGATGACCGTGGCGTCGTAGGGGCTGTGCCAGCCTTCGAGGATCTTTGAACCGGCCGTGGTGGGCTGGCCGATGGTGACGATCAGGTCCTTGACGGCGATCGGAACGCCGGCGAGTTCGTGCAGTTCCCCGGCGGCAGCTCCGCCGGCGGCGCGGATCGCGTCAACTTCGGCGGCGACGGCGAGCGCCTCCTCGGCGTTGACGTGCAGGAAGGCGTTGACCTGGCCGTCGACGGCGGCGATGCGGTCCAGGTAGGCCTGCGTCACCTCGACGGAGGTCACTTCGCCCGCGGCAAGCTTTGCTGCGAGGGCTGCGGCGGAGAGGCGGATGAGTTCGGTGCTGTCAGTCATCTTCTTAGTCCTCGTCCAGGATGGCCGGGACCTTGAAGCGGTCCTCCGCGGCGTCCGGAGCACCGGACAGCGCCTGCTCGGCGGTGAAAGTGTGGCCAACGACGTCTTCGCGGAAGACGTTGCTCAGCGGGATCGGGTGGGACGTGGCCGGGACGTCGTCCCCGGCGGCTTCGCTGACGGACTTCACCGAGTCCACGATGACGGCGAGTTCGCCCGCCATCCGGTCCAGCTCTTCGGCACTCATTTCAATGTGAGCGAGCCGCGCAAGATGCGCCACATCGTCACGGTTGATCGCAGCCATGGATCTCCCCTGCAAGTTCAAATGGTTTTCCGGACCAGTCTACTTTGGTTGTGCTGGCTCAAGAGCCGATTCCGCGCCCGGCGCCGCGTCACCTTCCGGCTGTCGGCCGTGGCTGGCTTCCGGCGGCGAACCGGACGATCCTTCAGAGGCCGGTTGGACGTGCGGCGCGCTTTAGCGTGCTCCTCGTTCCAGGTCGGCTAGTTCCGATTCAAGTTGCCGGGTCAGGTTGCGCAGGCGGCGGATGTGCTCATGGGAGACGCGCCCTGGCTGGCTGGTGACTTGTGCGTCGACGTCGAAGACGGTGTTAGGGCTGTGCCAGACGTTGAACCATTCGAGACCATGGCCGAGGGCGTCCCGGGTGACACCCTGGAGCAGAAGCAGCGGTTCCCGGGCGTTGATGTTCAGTTTCCGTGCCAGGTCGGGATCTGAAGATACGGCCTGTATCTGGCGGGGTCCGCCGACGGGGTGGTAACCGTGATCGCGCATTAGGCCGAGGAGCGAGGAGTTTTCGAGCAGTTCCGCGGTGAAGTGCGGGAAGAAGTCGCGCGGGACCCAGGTGCGCATGAAGGCAACCGGAAGATCGTCGAGGTAGCGGACCCGCTCGATTTTCCAGGTGTTGGTGGTATTGAGAGCCTCGATGCCCGCCTGGGGCGGCTCGGAAGGTTCCACGCTGAGGACATGGGTGCGCAGGCGTTGCCCGTGCGCGGCCGCCTGCTCATCCAGGCCGCCGGCGCGCTGAACGTGACGTCGAAGGACAGGCGTTGCGGCCACTACGCTGCCGCGGCCGCGCTGGCGTCGGATCAGGCCCAGGTCGGCAAGGCCTGACAGGGCCTGGCGAACGACGCTCCGGGAGACCCCGAACTGCCTTTGCAGTTCCTCTTCGGTGGGCAGAGAGGAGCCCGGGGACAGTGCCAGGTCCACGATCTGCCGGTGCAGGATGTCCCGGATTTGCGCGTGGAGCGGGCCTCCGGCTTCCCGGTTCAGGCCACCGCTGCGCCCCGCCGGCTCCGATGTTGGTTCTGCTGGTTCCAAACTCACGCTAACTCCTCTGCCGCTGTGCAAATCTTAGCCCTCCTGCTGCATCTCTAGCGGTCTGCAGTGTTTTCGATCGGCCTTGACGTGACCTACGCCACCCATTATTGTACGTATCAAAGGTACGTACAACTTCGAACCTACGTGCAACTTCGGACCAGGGATCGCGGAAGATGCCGTGGATACGAAGTGCCAGTCACCTGCTTGAGCCCGTATTGGTGCATGAGCGAAGTGAGAGTACGCGCAGGTGACAGTCGGATACGTGAGTTTCTAAACCCCTCGAATTGGAGAGTTCCATGCGCGACCCGCGCTCGGTGCGTTGCACCTACTACCTGGAGTCTGAGATTGAGCCCGAGAAGGCCGCGGCCATCATGGCGGGCGAGCAGTCCAGCGGCACGTTCCTGCCGGTGCCCGGCGAATCCGCCCGGATCCGGGAACGGCACGCCGCCCGGATATCGGATGTTCAGGAGCTTGGCTTTTGCCGGCCCTCACTGCCGTCACGGTCCAACCCGGAAAAAGTCCGCGCCGCCTTGGTGACCGTTGACTTTCCGATGGAGAACGTCGGCACCGATCTGGCCACCCTCCAGACTGCTATGGCAGGCAATCTTTTCGAGCTGGGTGATTTGTACGCCTGCCGGCTCCAGGACATGCAGCTGCCCGGGGATTTTGTCGCCGCACACCCCGGCCCGGCATTCGGCATCGAGGGGACGCGCAAGCTCATCAGTGACGTTCAGGGCGTGATGGTCGGCACCATCGTCAAGCCAAATGTCGGGCTCTCGGAAGAAGAGTTCCGGCTGGTTGTCCGGGATCTGGCGATGGCGTCCATTGACCTGATCAAGGACGACGAGCTGATGACTGATCCGGCGTACCTGCCGCTGGAACGCCGGGTCGCGGTCGCCACCGAGGAAATCCGTGCCGCAGAGCAGATCACGGGCCACTCGACGATGTATGCCTTCAACATCACCGGCGACCTCGCCGGGCTGCAAGAGCGCCACGATCTGGTTGTTGAAGCCGGTGGCCGCTGCGTGATGTTGAACATCCCGGTGATGGGAATGCCGGCCCTGGCGTTGCTCCGCAGCTTCGCCGAGGTCCCGATCCACGGCCACCGCGCGGGTCTCGCCGCCTCCATGCGGTCCAAGGCCCTGGGCATGGACTACCGCGTCTGGCAGCAGATGGCCCGCCTTGCCGGCGCCGACCACCTGCACGCCAGCGGACTGGGCAGCAAGTTCTACGAACTGGACGAAGAGGTGACCGCGAACATCCGCAGCCTGCTTGAACCCCTGGGGGAGACCATCGCACCGCTGCCCGTCCTGTCTTCCGGGCAGAACGTCACCACCCCCGGGCCCACCTTCGACGCTGTCGGCTCCACGGACCTGATGATGCTGGCCGGCGGCGGGGTCGCAGCCCACCCGGACGGTCCCGGGGCCGGGGTGCGCAGCCTGCGCCAGGCCTGGGAAGCCGCAGTGGATGGGGTGCCGCTGCAGACTGCAGCCACCAAGCGGGCGGAAACTGGAGATGACGCCCTGCTGCATGCGGTCCAGACGTTCAGGAAAGGTGCCTGACATGCCAGCTTTCGGTTTCGTCGCCGACGACCTCACCGGAGCCGCCGACGTCCTGGCCCAGTCCCACCGCTACGGCCTGGAAGCCGCGCTGGTCATCGGCGACGCGCCGCTGCCCACGGACACCGACGTCGTCGGGTTCGCAGGTCCGGCACGGTCCCTGTCCGGGGCAGCGTTCGACACCCTGGTCACCCGTGACCTTGCCGGCATCGCGGCCCTGAACCTGGACGTGCTGCTGTACAAGGTCTGCTCCACGTTCGACAGCTCCACAACTGTCGGAAGCATCGGACGCGGGATCCAGCTGCTCCATGAGCAGTTCCCCCTGCACGGCCCCATTCCCGTGGTGCCGGCTCAACCGGGCTTCGGCCGTTACACCGCCTTCAGCAACCACTACGCGACCCATGCCGGCAAGATCTACCGGCTGGACCGCCATCCGGTGATGTCCCGGCACCCGTCCACCCCCATGTCCGAGGCGGACCTCCGCCAGGTCCTGGCCGAGCAGCTCGGCGGCACCCGGGTGCCCGGAGCCATCCACCTGCCCGCGTATGAGGACGGCACCTTCAAGGACTCCTGGGCGGACCGGCGCCGGGAACCCGGAGCGCAGGCCTTCGTCGTCGACGCCGTTGATGAATACCAGATGGACGCCATCGCTGAAGCCCTCACCCGGGAAGAACACGGCCACGGCCCGTCCGTCGTCGTCGGTTCCGGCGGCATCATGGCAGCCCTGGCACGGTCCATCTCGGACCAGACTCCCCGTACCCCCCGGCTGCAGCGCGCGACCGGTCCGGTGCTGGCCGTCAGCGCTTCAGCCTCCAGCACCACCGCGGAACAAATCAACGACGCTGTCTCCAATGGCTGGGAGGACGTTCCCGTGCCCGCCGAACTGCTGCAGCGCGATGACAGAACCCTCGTGGCAGCCCTCGACGAACAGGTTTCCGCTGCCCTCCGGGCAAGCAGGAACGTCGTCGTGCACACCACCCGCGGAGCGGCGGACCCCCGCTACGGTGCCGGTACGCCGGTGGATGCCGGCTACGTCGGCACACTGATCGGTGGCATCGCCGCCCGGATGGCAAACGCCGGGCTCACCCGTGACATCGCCGTCTGCGGCGGTGATACCTCCAGCCATGCACTCATCGCCATGGGCGTACGCCAGCTCCGGGTGTCGGACCAATTCGTCACGGCAGGCCCAATCCTGAAAGCCGACGGCGCCTCCGTCGTAAGCGGGTGCAGGCTCCTGCTCAAAGGCGGACAGGTCGGCCCGACCGACATTCTGCGCCGCTTCGCCGGCCAACTCCCCGGCTGACCCACAAGCAATCTCCCCCACGCATCACCAGAACCAACGAAAGGCGGCCCCCATGCGGGCAGTAGTCAAGAACGCAGCCGAGCGAGGCGTCACCTACGTCACCGACGCTGGCGACCCCAAAGCCACAGAAGGCTCCGTCGTCATCGAAGTAGGAGCCGCCTCCCTGTGCGGCACCGACCGCGAACTCTACGAATGGACACCCTCAGCCCAGGCATTCAACCTCAACCTCCCGGTCATCCTCGGCCACGAAGGCGCAGGAACCATCGTCGAAGTTGGCCCCGGCGTGAGCGGCCTCAAGGTCGGCGACCAGGTCGCCCTCGAAAGCCACCTCACCTGCGGCCAGTGCTTCCCCTGCCGCACCGGCGACGCACACACCTGCGAACGCACCGGCATCCTCGGAATGCACATCGACGGCGTCTTCGCCGAGTACGCCTCCGTCCCCCAGGACATCTGTGTCAAGCTCCCCACCGGCCTGTCCCTGGAATCCGGCGCCCTGCTCGAAGCCGCCGGCGTCGCCGTCCACGCCATCCAGCGCGCCGACTACTCCGTCGCAGGCCGGGCAGTGCTCGTCAGCGGCGCAGGTCCCGTCGGCCTCGTCGTCGTGAACCTGGCACTGCTCATGGGCGCCAGCCATGTCATCGCCGTCGACCCAAACCCGTACCGCCGGGCCCAAGCCGAGAAACTCGGCGCGACCGCCCTGCACCCCAACGACGGCATCGTCGACCGCTGCCGCGAACTGACCGGCCGCCGCGGCGGCTTCGACGTCGCCTTCGAATGCTCCGGAGCCCCCGGCACCCTGGCAACACTCTTCGAAGCCGTCCGCCGCGAAGCCACCGTCATCACCGTCGGACACCCCAGCCGCCCCGCAGAAGTCGACATCGCCGCCTACATCAACAAGAAGGGCATCACCCTGCGCGGCATCTTCGGACGCCGGCTCTGGGAAACCTGGGAACAAAGCCTGCTGCTCCTCGATTCCGGGAAGCTGGAACTGGACTGGCTCATCACCCACCGCAAGAAGCTCAGCGACATCGACGAAGCCGTCGAACTGCTCACCGGAGACGCCTGCAAAGTCCTGCTCATCCCGGGCCTGAGCTAAACATCCCCACCCGCCCAGGAACACGCGGACCAAGCACACCCCAGCCATTCACAGGAGAAATCAATGTCGATTCCCATCAAGAAAGCCCTGGAAAAAGTCCCCGGCGGAATGATGCTGGTGCCCCTTGGCATCGGCGCCGTCATCCACACCCTGGCACCTGACGCCGGAAAATTCTTCGGATCCTTCACCGGCGCATTCTTCACCGGCCTGGCACCCCTGCTGGCCGTGTTCTTCGTTTGCCTTGGCGCAACACTCGAAGTCAAATCCACGCCCTACATCCTTAAGAAGGGCGGCGTACTGCTCGGCTCCAAAATCCTCTTCGCCATCCTCATCGGCGTCATCGCCGGACACTTCCTCGGTGAAGCACCCATCGACTCAGGAATCCTCGCAGGCCTCTCAACCCTCGCGCTCGTCGCCGCACTCAACGACACCAACGGAGGGCTCTACATCTCTCTCATGGGCCAGTTCGGCCGCAAGCGGGACGCCGGCGCCTACTCCATCCTGTCCCTGGAATCAGGCCCCTTCCTGACCATGGTTACCCTCGGCATCGCAGGACTGTCCGCTTTCCCCTGGCAGGCACTCGTCGGCGCCATCCTCCCGCTGGCCCTGGGCATGCTCCTTGGAAACCTGGACAAGAACATGCGGAATCTCCTGGCCCCACTGGTACCTGCCATGGTGCCGTTCCTCGGCCTGTCCCTCGGCCTGACCATCAACCTCAACGCAGTCGTAGAAGCAGGGCTCCTCGGCATCGCCCTTGGCCTGTTCGTGGTCTTCGTCGGCGGCGCCGTGCTGCTGCTCGCCGACAAACTCACCGGCGGTGACGGCGTTGCCGGCCTCGCCGCAGCAACCACAGCCGGCAACGCTGCGCTTGTCCCCGCCATCATCGCCACAGCCAACCCCGTCTACGCCCCAGCCGCCGACCACGCCACCGTCCTCGTGGCAGCATCGGTCGTCGTCTCCGCAGTCCTCTGCCCGATCGTGACCTCAGCATGGGCGCGCCGGGTACAGAAAAAGGAGGCCACCGCGAACACACACGACAGCTCCGAGGAACGGGCCGCGGTAGCCCCCAAACACGCAGTGGAACCACAAGACTAATCCGGCAGCACGAGACGATACGTGGTGGGGGGCTCCCAACCCAGCCGTCATCGCGGACAAACTGGCGATCGTGCAGGAGACCCGCGCTCGGTCCTCGCTTCGCTAGGGCTGTAGAAGCGTTTTCTGTCTGCATATGTCGCCTTGCCGCCGCGCATCCCCAGCCTTGGGGGCCGCCCAAACAAAGCAGGACGGCACGTGCACCATGTGCACGTGCCGTCGCTTTGTGTTTTGGGCTTAGGAGACCTTGCCTTGGGCTGCCAGGAGCATCCGCGACCGGTATTCCGGGGTGTCCGCCGGCTCGCTCGTGCCGAAGATGGCACGGATCCAGTGGCCGTCCGTGTTGTTCGGGAAGAGGATGAAGTCCCGGCCGAAACGGTCGGAGTCCTCGGCGGCCAAGGTTCGCCGTTCTTCGACTGACTTGACGTAGTAGCGCCGTCGGAAGTCGTTGAGGTTGTCGCCGAGGTAGGCGATGACCTCGTATTTCTCCGCGATGGCCTGCTGGGCGGGTTCCTTGTTGGAGGACTCGCGCTGGAAAACGGCGTGCTCATCGTCGGCGAAAGCCAAGCCGGCATGCCGCAGGTTCGCAACGCCGATTTGCTGGGTGTCCGGGCCCTGGTCACGCTGGGAAACGTAGAAGACCTCCACGCCGCGGCTTTCGGCGTAGCGCGTGAACTCGACGGCGCCGGGCGTGGCCGTAGGGCCGTTGTCCCGCACCCAGGCATCCCACAGCTCGTCGTCGAAGGCCTGCTTGCCGGCGGCGATCAGCATCTCCCAGTAAGGGTTGGAGGACAGGACCGTATCGTCGACGTCGGAAATGAACGCCAGCGGCTTGGCGCCGCGCCGCCGCTGCCCGACGCCCCGGAGTGCGTTGTCGAGCCGGTCGCGGGCGATGTTGAAGGCCTGCCGGTACAGCATGTCCCGCTCGGCGGCGGTGACCCGCCAAGCTACCGCTGCGGAAAGGATGTTCTGCACCTCCGGCGATGCGTCGGCCTTGGCCGGGCCGGGGGCGAACAGCGCCAGCCCTCCCGCCACTCCACCCGCACCCAGTCCCTTCAGCATGGTCCGGCGTTCGATACCCATTTGAGCCTCCTTGATCACGGTGACATCTTTGTCACGACCGCTAGTAAACCAATGTTTATTACTGGTAACCAGATTTCGCCGGAATGTGTCAGAGATATCAGGCCGCAACGCAAAACAGGCACCCTCCGCGGAGGATGCCTGTTTCGTGCCGCGGCTCAGCCGACGCCGATAGCTCCTGTCAGCAGGCCCACGCCGAGCATGACCAGGGCGACGACTGCGGAGCGCCAGAGGACCTTCTTGTGGTGGTCGCCCAATTCGACCTTGGACAAGGAGACCAGCAGGAGGATGGCCGGGACCAGCGGGCTCTGCATGTGGAAGGGCTGGCCGGTGATCGAGGCGCGGGCCATATCGGCTGCGCCGACGCCGTAGTGGGCCGCGGTTTCGCTCAGGACCGGCAGGACGCCGAAGTAGAAGGCGTCGTTGCTCATGAAGAACGTCATCGGGATGCTCAGCAGGCCGGTGATGACGCCCATGAACGGGCCGAGCTCGGCGGGGATGATCTGGACGAGCCAGGCGGACATTTCCTTCACCATGCCGGTGCCGTTCAGCACACCGGTGAGTACCGCGGCGGCCATGACCATGCTGACGACGGCGACGATCGACGGGGCGTGGGCGATCAGCTGGGCGCCCTGGTCCTTGACCTTCGGGAAGTTCACCAGCAGGGCGATCGCGGAGCCGACCATGAAGACGTAGGGCAGCGGAACCAGGTCCATGACAAGCATGACCATGACGGCGGCAGTGAGGCCGAGGTTGAACCAGAACAGCTTGGGGCGCAGTGTGGGGCGGTTCGGGTCGAGGGCGGTGTCGGCCATGGCCGAGTCCTGCTCGTCCACGAGCAGTTCGGTGCGTTCCAGGACGGCCACGCCGCCGTTGCCGGAAACGCCGTTGCCGGACGGGCGGACACCGGAGGGACGGCTGCCGGAACCACCGCGGGAAGTTCCGCCGGCGGCGCGGCTGCCGGTGCCGCCGTCGAACGCTTCATCGAGATCGGCGAACTCGCCCCAGATTTCCGGAGCGGAGGCGCGGAGGCGGTTGCGCTCCTGGAGGCCCATCAGCCAGGCGAAGACGAAGACCACCAGCAGGCCGGCAATGAGGGGACGGAACCATGGGGACGAAGACGTCGTTGACGTCGATCTTCAGGGCGGTCGCGGCACGGGCGGTGGGGCCGCCCCACGGGAGGATGTTCATAGTGCCGTTGGCGAGGCCGGCCACACACGTCAGCACCACAGGACTCATCTTCAGGCGCAGGTAGACCGGCAGCATCGCGGCGGTGGTGAGGATGAAGGTGGTGGAGCCGTCGCCGTCGAGGGAAACCGCGGCGGCGAGGATTGCCGTCCCGAGGACCACCTTGGCGGGGTCGTTGCCGAGCTTGCGGATGATGAACTTCACCAGCGGATCAAAGAGTCCGACGTCGATCATGAGGCCGAAGTACACGATCGCGAACATGAGCAGCGCGGCCGTGGAGGTCATCGACTTCATGGAGGTCATCACCATGTCGCCGATGCCGAGCCCGGCGCCCGCGAACAGGCCGAAAACGGTGGGGACGATGATCAGCGCCAGCACCGGCGTCAACTTCTTCGTCATGATCAGCGCCATGAAAACCGCGATCATGGCGAATCCAAGCAGTACCAGCACGGCCGGCTCCTAACTATGAATGGCATCACATCGGTGTGGTGCGCATTACGAATGTAGGGCGAGCTGGGTCACATCCCGGGGTTTGCCGGATTTGATTGGCATACTGCTCATTGCCAGCATTTTGCTCGTTTTGCTCAGTGATTCAATGGAGTAGAAGTCCCATCCACGCCAGCGCTGCCGCTGAAGGCTCCGCCGGCCTGGAATCAGTCCACGCAGGCGGAAAGGTTGCCCATGCCACGGCTCGCCATGCGGTTCTCCACTCAGACGCTGCTGCTGCAGCTCGGCGTCGTCCTTCTGGTGGTTTTGCTCAGCGGCGCGGTTCACGCCTGGCTGGTGTACCAGCGGATCGGCGCGGAGGCGGAGAACCAGGCGCTCACTCTTGCCCGTACGGTGGCCTCAGCCCCGGAGATCCGGACCCAGGTTGACGCGATCAGCAAGCAGCGCGGCACTCCCCCGCCGGACGAACTGGCCAAGGGACCCATCATGGCGGCGGCCGAAGCCGCCCGAGCACGCACCAGCGCCCTGTTCGTGGTGATCACAGATGAAACCGGGCTGCGGCTTGCCCACCCGGAACCGGAGCGGCTCGGCGAGCGCGTCAGCACCGACCCGTCCGAGGCGCTGGCCGGCAAGGAAATCACCACGCGGAACACTGGAACCCTCGGACCGTCCGCAGGCGCCAAGGTCCCCGTGTACGCGCCCGGGTCCGACGCCGTGGTGGGCGAAGTCAGCGTGGGCTACTCCATGGAATCGCTGAGCCAGAGCCTGCGCCAGGACATTGTGCCCATCGCCCTCACCGCCGCCGGGGCCCTGCTGGCCGGCGTGCTCGCCTCGTTCCTGCTGCGCAAGCGGCTGCAGCGGCTCACCCTCGGGCTGGAACCGGAAGAGATCAGCACGCTGGTCCACGACCAGGTCGCCGTGCTGCAGGGCGTGGACGACGGCGTCATCGGCGTCGCGCCGGACGGCCGCATCACCGTGTTCAACGCCGCCGCACGGCGCCTGTTGGACGTCCCCGCGGAAGGGCCCGACGACGACGGCACCGCGTCCCCTGCCATGGCTTCGGTCCGGATCGGGCAGCCATGGGCGGCGGCCGCCGTGCCGGAACAGCTGAAGGAGCTCACCCGCGACGCCATGCACGACGCCGAGGCCGTGGAGGTCCTGGCCGCCGGGCGGGTGTTGGTGGCCAACGCCCGCAAGGCGCTGCACCGCAAGGAAGACCTCGGCTGGGTGGTCATGCTGCGCGACCGCACCGAACTGCAGCAGCTCACCCGGCAGCTGGATGCGGTGGGAACCATGTCCACGGCCCTGCGCGCCCAGCGGCACGAGTTCGCGAACCAGCTCCACACGATCGCCGGCTTCCTGAGCATCGGCCACAGCGAGCAGGCCAAGGAATACCTGGCGAAGATCTCGGAGACCGGGCCGCTGACCTTTCCGGTGCAGCAGGCCGGGCTGCTGCAGGACCCCTACCTGCAGGCCTTCATCGGGGCCAAAAGCGTCGGGGCGGACGAACGCGGCGTCGTGCTGCGGATCGGGCCCGAAACCCTGGTCCGCGGCACCGTCACCGACCCGCAGGATGTCACCACCGTGCTCGGCAACCTGATCGACAACGCCGTGAACGCCGCCGTCGCCGGTTCCGCCACGGACCGCTGGGTGGAGGTGGAACTGCTGGATGAGCCGCCCACCGGCGAGGACGGTGACGGCGGTGGCACGCTGCACATCGTGGTCGCGGACTCCGGGGACGGGCTGGGTGGCAGCGGTCCGGAAGAAGTGTTCGCCGAAGGGTTCACGACGGCGGAGCCGCGAGCAACGGAACCGCGAGCAACGGAACCGGGGTCAGCGGAATTTGCTTCGGCGGGAGCCGGCGGCCACGGCCTGGGGCTCGCACTGAGCCGGAAACTGGCGCGCCGCCGGGGCGGCGACGTGCGGTTGCTGGACCCTGGATCCCCGGGCGGGCCGGGGGCGGTCTTCATGGCCTCCCTGCCCGGAACGACAGCCCCGCAGCAAACGGAAGAGGAAGAATGAGCACGGACCTGAGGGTGTTGATAGTCGACGACGACTTCCACGTAGCCCGCCTGCACGCGGCGTACGTGGATTCGGTGGCCGGGTTCCTGGCCTTGAGCCCGGCCGGATCCACCGCGCAGGCGCTGCAGTCCGTGCACAGCCTGCGGCCGGACCTGGTGCTGCTGGATGTCTACCTGC
The DNA here is from genome assembly GCF_056279005.1 of Arthrobacter sp. TE26545. Next base: position 1,197,288 of record NZ_JBWBQM010000001.1, on the reverse strand, counting down.
CGGACGGTTCGGGCCTGGACCTGTTGGGGCAGTTGGATGTGGACGCGATGATGCTCACGGCGGCCTCCGATGCCGTGTCCATCCGCACAGCCACCCGACGCGGCGCCCTGGCGTACCTGCTGAAGCCCTTCACCGCCGAGGCCCTCTCCCAACAGCTGCGCGCCTACGCCCGCTACCGGCGGATCCTGGACCGGCAGCAGTCCGTGGACCAGGACACCATTGAGAAAGCCCGGCGGGCGCTGTTCGCCGGGGAGGTCTCGTCGTCGGGCAGGCCGCGCTCGGCCACGGAGTCCGCGGTGCTGGATTCCCTGGAGCCCGGCGAGCAGTACTCCGCCGCGGAAGTCGCCGAGCGGGTCGGGGTATCCCGGGCCACCGCGCAACGGTACCTGTCCTCACTGGCGGACGACGGCGCCGTCGAGATCCAGCTCCGCTACGGCACCACGGGCCGTCCCGAACACCGCTACGGGGTGCCGGACCGGCGCTGAGGACGGCACTTCAGACGTCACGCCGAGGCGGTTCCGGATGTCCGTTCGCGCAGGAGCTTCTCCAGCAGCTTGACGGCCGGCGGCATCTCCCGGTTCAGGGTGATGAACGAAACCCGCCGCTTCCCGAGATCCTGGACGGCCGGGCGCAAGGTGACCTCGAACCGCGGGTCGACGGCGGTTTCGGTGCTCAGGGCGAGCCCCAGGCCCTGCGCCACGAGGCCGTGGATCATGTTGAGGTCGTCCGTGCGCATGATTTCCCGGGGCTGGCGGCCCACCAGGCTGAACGTCTTCTTCAGGACCCGGTCCGAGGCCTCGTCGTCGTTCCTGCTGTGGATCCAGGCTTCGCCGTCCAGCTCCGCGAAATCCAGGACCTCCCGGGCGGCCAGCGCGCTGTTCCGCGAAAGCATCACGCGGTAGGGCTCCAGCAAGAGCGGTACCGCGGAGAGGTCCGTCGACACGAAGGCGGGGTCATCCTCCGCTTCGTAGATGAGCCCGGCGTGGACATCCCCGGCGAGGAGCAGCCGCACCACTTCCGTAGGTTCGGCCTCGATGACTTCCACTCGGACCCGGACCCGTTCCCGCAGTTCGGCGATGGCGGAAGGAAGCAACCGGGAACCGATGGAGGCGAAGGTGCCCACGCGCAGGGTGACCAGGCCGGCGTCCCGCTGTTCAGCCACCAGCCTCTCGGCGTGGCCGACCTTCTGCAGAATCTGCGCGGCTTCTTCCGCAAACGCCGCGCCGAGGGGTGTCAGCTTCGCGCCCCGCCGGTCGCGTTCCACGAGGCGCACCTTGAGGTGGCGCTCCAGGGTGTTGAGGTGGTGGGTCACCGTGGGAACCCCGTAGCGCAGGGCTTCGGCGGCCTTGGTGAGGCTTCCGTGCTCCCGGACGGCGAGGAGGACGCTGAGTTGCTGGAGGTTGATCATCACATACTCACTATGTTGAACAGTACGAAAACATGATATTCCCTAGGTGATATGAGCTGACTAACGTTCATGTCATGCCCTTGATTTCCCCCTCCATCGCGCCGGCCGCGTCCCCTGCATCCGCAGCAGTCTCCCCTGCCCAGTCCACTGCCCCGTACGCCGACGCCCTGCGCTCCCTCGCCGCCCACGACTGGCAGCGCCTGCACGTACCCGCCCATCAGGGCCGTGGCGGCAACGCCCCCGGCGTCGCATCCCTGGTGGGTGAGGAGGCCCTGGCCATGGACTTCCCGATGTTGTTCAGCGGGATCGACCAGCAGGACTGGCGTCTCGTGTCCTCCGGGCGCGAGACGCCGCTCATGCAGGCCCAGGCCCTCGCTGCCGAAGCCTGGGGAGCGTCCAGGACCTGGTTCCTCACCAACGGCGCCTCCGGCGGAAACCACATCGCCACCACCGTGGTCCGGGCCCTTGGCAAGGAGTTCGTGGTCCAGCGCAGTGTCCACTCAAGCGTCATCGACGGCATCACCCACGTTGGCCTGGAACCGCACTTCGTGCAGGGCGCCGTCGACGCCGGACTGGGCTCCGCGCACGGGGTCACCGCCGAACAGGTAGAGGAGGCCTTGGCCGCGCACCCGGAAAGCGCGGCGGTGTACCTGGTGAGCCCCAGCTACTTCGGCGCGGTGGCGGACATCGCCGCTATCAGCGCGGTGGCGCACCGGCATGGGGTCCCGCTCATCGTGGACGAGGCCTGGGGCTCGCATTTCGGCCTGCACCCTTCCCTGCCGGTCAACGCCGTCCGCGCGGGGGCGGACCTGGTTATCTCCAGCACCCACAAGGGCGCCGGGTCCTTGACCCAGTCCGCCATGCTGCACCTGGGCCACGGCCGGTTCGTCGAGCGGCTGGAGTCCCTCGTGGACCGCGTGGTGCGCTCCTTCCAGTCCACCAGCTGCAGCGCGCTGCTCCTGGCGTCCCTGGATGAAGCCCGGCGCCACCTGGTTGTCGAAGGACCGCAAATGGTCGGCAAGGCCCTGGAATCGGCCGAAGCGATCCGCGCGGGCGTACGTGCCAGCACCCGGTTCCGGGACGCGACACCGGACATCCTGGCCAGCCCCGATGCCGTGGCCAACGACCCCTTCAAGATCGTCATCGACACCCGCGGGGCCGGGATCACCGGTACCGACGCCCAGTACCGGCTCATCCGGGACCATCGGATCTACTGCGAGCTCGCCACACCGGCCGCGCTCGTGCTGCTCGTGGGCGCAACTTCGCTGGCCGACGTCGGACGCTTCCTTACGGCGCTGCACGCACTTCCGCAGGCCGAAAGCGAGCCCGAGCGGATGCGCGCCCTGCCGCAAGCAGGCGAGCGCCGTCTGGGTCTCCAGGAGGCCTTCTTCAGCACCGTGGAGACCGTCCCCTGGCAGGAAGCCGAGGGCCGCGTATCCGCCGACTCGCTGGCCGCCTATCCCCCGGGCATCCCGAACGTGCTGCCCGGCGAGGTGCTGAGCGCCGAGTCGATCGCGTTCCTGCGCGGCACCGCGGCGGCCCCTTCCGGCTATGTCCGCGGGGCCTACGATTCCGCGCTTGACCATTTCCGCGTCGTCGCACGCTGACACCGCCCCCACCCCACAGGAGACACAATGTCCGCACCAACAATCACCCATGCACCCCGCGACGAACTCGAGCGCGGCCTGAAGAACCGGCACCTCCAGCTCATGGCCATCGGCGGTGCCATCGGCACCGGCCTGTTCATGGGCTCCGGGAAGATGATCAGCGTCACCGGTCCCGCGGTGATTTTCGTCTACCTGGTCATCGGCTTCATGATCTTCTTCGTCATGCGCGCCCTTGGCGAGCTGCTGCTCTCTCCAACCTGCACTACAAGACCTTCGGGGACATCGCCAAGGACCTGATCGGGCCGTGGGCAGGGTTCTTCGTCTCCTGGACCTACTGGTTCTCGTGGGTGGTGGCCTGTGTGGCGGACATTGTCGCCATCACCGGCTACGTGGCCTACCTGGACCCGGGCATCCCGTCGTGGGTACCCGCGCTCATCGCCGCCCTGGTGTTGATTGTGCTGAATTTCCAGCCCGTGAAGTATTTCGGCGAGACCGAATTCTGGTTCGCGGTGGTGAAGATCGTGGCCATCGTCGGACTCATCGCCACCGGCCTGGTGCTGCTGTTCACCGGCTTCCAGAACCCGGACACCGGCACCCACGCCTCCCTGGCCAACCTCTGGGAACACGGCGGGATGTTCCCCTTCGGCCTGAGCGGTTTCATCCTCGGCTTCCAGATGGGGATCTTCTCCTTCATCGGCGTCGAACTGGTGGGCACAGCGGCAGCCGAAACCGAGTCGCCCCGGAAGACACTTCCGAAGGCGATCAATTCGATCGTGGCGCGGATCCTTGTTTTCTACGTCGGCGCGCTGGCAGTCATCATGACCATCACGCCCTGGGACCGGATCGAACCTGGCAAGAGCCCCTTCGTGACCACTCTCGCCTACGCAGGGCTCGGCATCGCGGCTCTCGTCATCAACCTGGTGGTGCTGACCTCGGCCGCTTCCAGCGCCAACTCCGGGCTCTACTCCGGTACGCGTATGCTCTACGGGCTGGCCAAGGACGGCCACGCTCCGAAGGGATTCGCCTGGACGGACAGCCGCGGCGTGCCCCGCAAAGCGGTGTTCTTCACCAGTGTCTTCCTGTTCGCAGCCATTCCCCTGCTGTTCGCCGGGGACAACGTGGTGGCGGCCTTCACGTTCGTGTCCTCGGTCTGTGCCACCTTGGTGCTGTTCACCTGGGGTTCCATTGTGGTGAGCTTCATCCTCTACCGCCGGCGGTTCCCGGAACGCCACGCTGCCTCAGGGTTCCGGATGCCCCTGGCCCGCTTCGCGCCCTGGATGGTGCTGGCATTCTTCGCCTTCATTGCCTCGACCCTCTTCATCGGGGACGACACCCGCCTGCCCTTCCTGGCCACGCCGCTGTGGTTCGTGCTGCTCGCCGTGCTGTGGCAGTTGAAGAAGAGCCGGCTGCGGCGGGCCGGGCTGCCGTTGACGTCCCCCGTGCCCGTGGTCCCGCACCCGCTCGACGACGAGCGCTGACCGCGACGCGCCCCTTCTTTTCCTAGCCCGAACGTACAGTTGAGGCCCTGAAATCGCTGATTTCAGGGCCTCAACTGTACGTTCGCGCGGGGACGGAACCTAGTTGGCGCTCTTCTGGGCGACCAGTTCGATCTCGACCAGCATCTGCGGGTCAAGGAACGGCAGCACGTGCACCAGGGACAAGGTGGGGCGGATGTCGCCGAAGACCTCGCCGTGGGCGCGGCCGGCGTCTTCCCATTTGCTGATGTCCGTCAGGTAGAGCTTCGACTGCACCACGTCCTCGTAGGAGAACCCGGCGTCCGCAAGCACGGTACCGAGCTTCTCGAGGATGTACTTGCTCTGCGAGTAGAAGTCCTCACCGACGATGCCGTCCGGGCCGGAGGCTGCCGTGGCGGAAATGTAAAGGGTGTTATCCACCTGCACCGCACGCGAGTATCCGAGGGACTGTTCCCAGACCGAACCCGTGCCGTAAGTCTTGCGCATGCCGCGCTTCTCCTGTCGCCGCGCCCGGCCCGGTGGCCGGGGTCTACGGTGAAACTTTAGGGCTGGCCCAGCTCGCGCCGGTAAACGAACAGCTTTATGTCGGTGCCCGGCACGAACCAGTCCCGCTCCGGCACGCGCTCGAATCCGGTGGCCTGGTACAGGGCGTTGGCGCTTTCCCAGGTGGCACCGGTGGTCAGCGCCACCGCATTGATGCCGGCCCGGGAGCGGGCATGGTCCACGAGGGCCTTGACCAGGCTCTTGCCGGCGCCGGAGCGCTGCACGGCCGGATCCACCACGAGGGTGCGCATTTCGAGTTCGTCCTCGTAGGCGATGTCCGCGAAGGGTCCGCCGGCCGAAGCCACGGTCACGGAACCGATCACAGCGCCGCCGCGTTCCGCCACCCAGACGTCGGCGTGTTCGGCGCGGCCGGCCACGTCCTGGAGCTGGCGCAGGTACGGGTGCTCCGGATCTCCGTAGTAGCCGGCGGTGACGTAGGAGTCGAGCGTGATGCGGGCGACGTCGTCATAGTCTGCGGGCCGGGCTGGACGGACAGTGATCGGTAATTGCACCGATCCATCGTAGTGGCGCCGCACGCGGCGGACCCCCGAAACGGCTGTTTCCGTGACCGAACTATCACCTCTGGAGCCCGACGGCGGCCCTTGCCGAACGCCGCGGCGACGCCTTGCCGATGTTGCCTTGAATGGCGCCGTATTGAGTCCGGTTGCGGACCGTGAAGCCCGGTTTCCCGCTGTTTCGCGAAGATGTCGGACTGCTGGCGCGGGCCCCGGCCGGCGTGATTGATTGGCGGCCAGGACCCAGGAAAGGACACCGAATGAGCACCCCCCGAACCCTCCACCTCAACGCCTTCCTCATGAGCACCGGCCACCATGAAGCCTCCTGGCGGCTGCCGGAAAGCGATCCCCTCGCCGCCACCAAGGTGACGCACTACCAGCGGCTCGCGCGCATTGCCGAGCGCGGCAAGCTGGACTCGATCTTCTTCGCCGACTCCCCCGTGCTGTTCGGCGAGGTCGGACGACGGCCCGCAGGCAAGCTCGAACCCACCGTGCTGCTGACCGCCATCGCCGGCGCCACGGAAAAGATCGGACTTATCGCTACCGCCTCTACCACCTACAACGAGCCCTTCAACCTGGCCCGCCGCTTCGCCTCGGTCGACTGGGTCAGCGGCGGCCGGGCCGGATGGAACGTGGTCACCACGGCCGGGCCCGACGCCGCCCGGAACTTCGGCGTGGACGACCAGCCCGCGCACGCCGTCCGCTACGAGCGCGCCGCCGAGTTCATCGAGGTCGCCCAGAAGCTCTGGGACAGCTGGGACGACGACGCGATCGTCGCAGACAAGGCAGAGGGCGTGTGGGGCGACGCCGGAAGGATCCGCACCATCGACCACGAGGGCAAGCACTTCCGGGTCCGGGGTCCCCTGAACGTGCCGCGGTCCCCGCAGGGCCACCCGCTGGTCGTGCAGGCCGGTTCGTCCGAGAACGGCAAGAACCTCGCCGCCCGCTACGCCGAGGCGGTCTTCACGGCGCACCAGACCCTGGCGGACGCCCAGGCGTTCTACGCCGACCTCAAGGCCCGTACGGCCGCCGTCGGGCGCGACCCGGAAGGCATCAAGATCCTCCCGGGCATCGTCCCGGTGATTGGCGCCAGCGAGGCCGAGGCCCTGAAGCTGGAGCGGGAGCTGGATGAACTGATCAAGCCCGAGTACGCCCGCGAACAGCTGGCCAAGACCCTCCGCGTGGCCCCCGAGGACCTGCCCCTGGACCGCCAGTTGCCGGCCGACCTTCCGTCCGAGGACGAGATCGAGGGCGCCAAGAGCCGCTACACCCTGATCGTGGAACTGGCCCGCCGGGAACAGCTCACGGTGCGGCAGCTGATCGGGCGCCTGGGCGGCGGCCGCGGCCACCGCACCTTCGCCGGAACCGCCGAGCAGGTGGCGGACGCCATCCAGGAATGGTTCGACGCCGGAGCGGCCGACGGCTTCAACATCATGCCCCCGGTGCTCCCCTCAGGCCTGGAAACCTTCGTGGACCAAGTGGTGCCGGTGCTGCAGGAACGGGGCCTCTTCCGCCGCGAATACACGGCGTCGACGCTGCGCGGCCACTATGGCCTGGAACGGCCGGTCAGCCGTTATGCCGGGATCGAGGCGCCTCAGCTGACCTCGATCGGTTCCGGGTTCTAGCCGGAGCGATCACCGCCGGACCCTCCCAGCTCAGATCGGGAACTTGCCCGACAGCTCCAGGGGCCCGGCGCACGTCCAGGCGGACAGCCTGTCGTGGTCCGCGGGTCCGCCGTCGACCGGGCTTTGCAGCTTGGGGCGGCGGACCCAGCAACCGGCCTCCTCGGCGATCAGGGCGCCGGCGGCGAAGTCGTGCTCGTTGAGGCCGCGTTCGCCGAAGGCGTCGTGGCTGCCGTCTGCCACGAGGCACAGATCCAGCGCCGCGGATCCCAGCCTGCGGACATCGGCGAAGCCGTCCATCATGCCGGGCAGGCCGCTGAGCTGGCTGGAACGCGTGGCGGGGTCGTAGCTGAATCCGGTGGCCAGGATGAGTCCTTTGCGGCCGGGTACCGGCCCCGTCAGCCTGCTGGTCTCGCCGGCGACCTCGAGCCAGGCGCCGTGGCCGCGTGCGGCGGAATAGACCCTGCCCAGCGCCGGGGCGTGGACGACGCCGGCCAGCCAGGTGCCGTCGGGACCGGCGACCGCCACGGAGGTGGCGTAGTAGACGATGTTCCGGATGAAGTTGGTGGTGCCATCCAGGGGATCGATGGACCAGCGGTAGCCGCTGCTGTCTTCCGGCCGGGTGGTGCCGTGCTCCTCACCGGTGATGGTGTCGCGCGGGCGGGCGGCCGTGATCGACGCACGGACGGCTTCCTCGGCGGCGACGTCGAATGCGGTCACCCAGTCGCCGGCGTCGCCCTTGTTGCTGACTTCCAGGCCGGCACCGCTGCTTCCGGCGGCGGAGCGGGTGGCGAGCACTCCGGCGCCGGCCGCGGCCGCGCGCTTTGCGACGGCCAGGAGTTCCAGGGCGTCGGTCATTCTGCAGTTCCTTCGCTGGCTTCGGCGGCCACGGATGCCTCGGGATCGGCGTCCTCGGCCGTCCCGGCGTCCGCGCCGGGCAGCGTGCCATCAAGCAACGCCCTGAAACCGTCCTCGTCCAGGACCGGGATGCCCAGCTGCTCGGCTTTGTCGAGCTTCGTGCCGGCGCTTTCACCGGCCACTACGTAGCTGGTGTTCTTCGAGACCGAACCGGCAGCCTTGCCGCCGCGGATGATGATGGCTTCCTTGGCTTCGTCGCGGCTGAAGTTGGGCAGGGTTCCGGTGACGACGACCGTGAGGCCTTCCAGGTTCCGTCGCACGGAACCGTCGCGTTCGTCGGCCATGCGCACGCCCGCTTCCTTCCACCGCTGCACGATTTCACGGTGCCAGTCCACGGCAAACCATTCGATGAGGGCGTCGGCGATGATCGGGCCGACGCCGTCCACCTCGGCCAGTTGTTCCCGCGCGTCAGCGCTCTCGAGGACGGCAAGGAGCTCGTCCATCGAGCCGTACCTGGTCGCGAGCGCACGCGAGGCGGTGGGGCCCACGTGCCGGATGGACAAAGCCACGAGGACCCGCCACAGGGGCTGCGTCTTGGCCTTCTCCAGCTCCTTGAAGAGCTTCTGGGTGTTGGCGCTGGGCTTGGACGGGGTCTTCGCGGTGGGCTTGGTCCAGAAATACGGAACAAGCTCCCACTCCCCCGTGCCCGCACCCTTGGAGCGCTTCTCGCGCCGGATCATGACATCCTGCAGGTCCTCCGGGGTGAGGTCGAAGAGCCGGGCCTCGTTCTCGAGGGGCGGCACCTCAGGGGCGGCCGGCTGCGTGAGCGCGATCGCCGCTTCCCAGCCCAGGGCCTCGATGTCGAACGCTCCCCGGCCCGCGACGTGGAAGACCCGTTCGCGCAGCTGGGAGGGGCAGGAACGGGAATTGGGGCAGCGGATGTCCACGTCCCCTTCCTTGGCCGGGGCCAGGGGCGTATGGCAGGACGGGCATTCGGTGGGCATGACGAATTCGCGTACCGGAGGGTCCTGCTGTTCGCGCAGGGCCAGGACCGGCCCGACGATTTCAGGAATGACGTCCCCGGCCTTCCGAAGGACCACGATGTCACCGATCATGACGCCTTTGGCCTTCACCACGTCCTGGTTGTGCAGCGTGGCCATCTCAACCGTGGAACCGGCCACCTTCACCGGCTCCATGATCCCGAACGGCGTGACGCGGCCGGTGCGGCCGACGTTGACCTGGATGTCCAGAAGCTTCGTGTGGACCTCTTCCGGGGGGTACTTGTAGGCAACGGCCCAGCGGGGAACCCGGGAGGTGTAGCCCAGTGCGCGCTGGGTGGCGAAGTCGTCGATCTTGACCACGATGCCGTCGATCTCATGCAGGAGATCGTGCCGGTGCTCGCCGAAATGCTTGATGAAGTCCAGGACCTCCTCGAAGGAGCCGAGCACCTTCAGGTACGGGCTGACCGGCATGCCCCATTCGGCCAGCAACTTGTACGTTTCGGATTGGCTGGTGGCGGCGAGTCCCTCACGGGCGCCGATGCCGTGCACGAACATCCGCAGCGGGCGCTTGGCGGTCTCGGCGGGGTCTTTCTGGCGCAGCGAACCCGCCGCCGCGTTGCGGGGATTGGCCAGGGGCGCCTTGCCGGCTTCGATCAGGGCCTCGTTGAATTCGGCGAAGTCCTTGGACGGGATGAAGACCTCGCCGCGGATCTCCACCTCGGACGGGAATCCGGAGCCACTGAGCTCGCGCGGGATTTCCTTGATGGTAAGCACGTTGTGGGTGATGTCCTCACCCGTGGTGCCGTCGCCGCGGGTGGCGGCACGGACCAGCTTGCCGTCGCGGTACAGCAGGTTTACGGCCAGTCCGTCGATCTTGAGTTCGGTCAGCCACGCGACGGGCGGGACGCCGGACCCCAGTTTCTCCACCGAAGCTTCGGCCTTCCGCACCCAGGCCTCGAGCTCTTCAAGGGAGAACACGTCCTCCAGGCTGTACATCCGCTGCAGGTGCTCGACGGCGGCGAAGGCGGCCGAGACCTCGCCGCCCACCTCCTGGGTGGGAGAGTCATTGGAGACGAGTTCCGGATGCAGGGCCTCCAGCTCTTCGAGCCGGCGGTAAAGGGCATCGAAATCGGCGTCCGAGATGGTGGGCGCGTCTTCCTGGTAGTACGCGTAACGGTGCTTGCGGACAAGGTCGGCAAGGTTGTCGTACTCTTCGCGGACCGACTGCGCAGGGACTTCCCCTTCGACGGCTTCCACGGTTCCGGGCGTGCTTCCACTTACGCTCTCTACTGTGCTCACCCTCCTATCTTGCCGTAAAGCACGGACAATTCACGGCAGAGCAAAAGCCGGGCGAAGAACCGGAAGCCGGGGCGCTCAGTGGACGCCGATCCGGTTCCTGCTCCACAAGGCGAAGGCAAGGCCGCCGAGGCCCACCAGCAGCACGCCTGCCATGATGGCGAGGATCCCGAAAAGGCCGTTACCCGATGCCGGCTTGTCGCTGACGAACGCGGCCTGGCTGGCCTCCTTGCCGTCGTCGATGGGCTTGTTCCAGTTCGATTCGACCGACGGGCTCGCGCTTGCGCTCGAATGGCTCGGCGTCGGCGTCGCGGAGGTGGATACAGCCGACGGCGTCGGGCTGGCCGCCGTCGTCTCTTCCGGCGTCGCGCTGGGGCCGGGCACCCGGACCGTCGGTGCCGGGGTCACCACCGGGGGCTTCGCCGGCGCCGGCTTCTGGATGACCGGTGCGGGATCCGCCGGCGTCGTCTCGCTGGGTGTGGGCGACGGAAGCACGGGAGCCGGGGAAATGCTCGGGACCACCTGGCAGACCTGCCCGGGAGGGCAGGGCTTGGCCGACTCCCCTGCATGCGCGGCCAGCAGTGGGAAGGCGCACAACAGGAACACAAGGAGCACGGCCGTGAGGGACGCGGCGAACGGGGTCCGCACCGCCGCACGGGCGGCAGCATGGTGCTTCGGGGTGGGGCGAACGGTCATGATGGCCTCAAGGGCAGCGGTGCCGCCCGGAATTGGGGATGGTCCCGGAATTTTCCTATACGCGCGCGGACCCCGCAAATCCATTCGCTGGCTAAACCGGCCCCCGCCGGAGAACCGCCGCTAGCTGCGGTTCTCCGGCGGCAGCGCCACCTGGATCTTGCGGACCCTGCCGCGCCCAACGATGTAGCCCCGGCCCGGAATGAAGTCCGGGCTGATCCGGCCCAGGGAAGTGCTGAGCAGGCTGTCGCCTTCCACGTCCGAGGGGTTGAGCAGCAAGCCGCGGCGCCCGGACTTGAAGGGCTGGGCGAGGGACCAGGCCTGGGACCAGGTGGAGCTTTCCGATTCTCCGACCACCCACTGCTCTGCCTTGATCGAGTCAGTGACCAGCTTGTTGATCGACATTTCGGCGAGGGAATCCGTGAAGTCCGTCAGGCCCTCAATGAAGATCGCCATTGTTCCCGGGCGTTCCGTGGACCGTTCGGTGAGCTCTTCGGCGGCCTCCTCCACCTCGTCGGGCCCAACGAGTGAACGGTTCCAGACCTTGAGTCCTGCCACGGCCGAGCGCCTTGCCCCGATGTAGATCAGTTCCGTGTCCGGGTTGGAGCGGCGCAGGGCGTAGGCCATCGTCACGAGCGCAACCGTGCGGCCGGCACCGGGCGGGCCGGACACCAGCAGCGGCCCCTTGGCCGCGATGGCCGCGGGGTCCAGGGATTCGTCGTCGACGCCGATGACCGGCTGGTCGAGGCTGCCGGCGGGCAGGATGTCCAGGTCCACCTGTTCGGGCAGGCGTTGGATCTGCGGCGCCTCCTCCATGCCCTGCCGTTGCATGGCCTGGGCCAGCTTGGTGACTTCGCGGGCCTGCAGGGCGAGGTTGGAGTTCCCGCCGAGCACGGCCAGCTGCACCTCAAGATCGCCGAGGAGTCCGCGGCCGGGCGGTGACGCCGGGCTGAGCACATCCTTGGGGACGTCCAGGGTCATGTAGTCGTCCTCGGAGCTGAGGCGCAGGACCAGGCGGCGCTGGATCGAGGCGAGCAACGACGCCGGAACCGAATTGGGCCGGTCACCGCTGACCACCAGGTGGATGCCCAGCGGACGGCCGTCCGTGGCCAGCTGCAGGAAGATGTCCCACAGCGCGGACAGCCGGCTGTATTCGTAGGCTTCGCGGAACGCCGACATGCCATCCACCAACACGAAAATGCGCTTCTCGTCGGGCCGGTTGGCCAGTTTCCGGTACTCCACGATCGTGGAAGCCCGGACCTCGGCGAAGCGGGCGGAACGGTCGTCGGCGATGTCGCGGAGCCAGCGCAGCAGCCGGCCGACACGTTCGACGTCGTCACCGCCGATGATCTCGCCCACGTGCGGCAGGCCGTCGAGCATCTTCAGGCCCGAGGAACCGCAGTCGATGCCGTAGACGTGCACCGGCCCGCCGCGGGGCGTGACGGCGGCGGCGATGGCGATGCCGCGCAGCGCCGCCGACTTGCCCGAGCCGCCCGTGCCGTAGACGGCCATGTTGCCGTCCTTGTCCGGTTCGTAGAACACGGTTGGCTGGTCCTGGTGCACGGGGTCGTCGGCCACGCCGAGCAGCAGCCGTTCATCGGTGCGCGGGTTGGGCAGCTTGGAGAAGTCATAGGTGGTGGCCAGTTCGTTGAGCCACGGCTTCCGGGGCGGGTCGATGCCCAGCGAGTCGGCGGCCCGGATGATGTTGGTGGTCATCCGCGAAATGTCGTTCGGACCGGCGGGCTCCTCCTTGACGGCGTCCACCGGAGCCGGCGCTTCCCAGCTCGCACCGGAACCGAAGGCCATTTCCACGATGTCGATCCGCGGACGTTGGGGCTTCTCGGTGGTCCAGCCTCCGGCGTACCCGGTCTGGAAGCCCTGGATCCGGCCGGGGCCGGTCTTGGCGGCACCGCGGCCGGGAATGGACGGATCGAAGTAGGCGGCCAAGGGCACCCCGAGGATGTCCGTGGCATCGTCCTCATCGGCCATGCGCAGCGCGACGCGCAGGTTGGTGTTGGCCCGCAGGCTGTCCTTGATGACGCCGGCCGGGCGCTGCGTTGCCAGGATCAGGTGCACGCCCAGGGAACGGCCACGGGCGGCAACGTCCACGACGCCGTCCACGAACTCCGGCATCTCCGAGGCCAGCGCGGCGAATTCGTCCACGATGATGATCAGGTACGGCGGCGCCTCGGGATCCGCTTCGCGCTGCAGGGCGAGCAGGTCCTTGGCCTTCTTCCGGTTGAACAGGTGCTCGCGGTAATGTAGTTCGGCGCGCAGCGAGGTGAGTGCCCGGCGCACGAGGTGCGGCGACAGGTCGGTCACGAGGCCCACGGTGTGCGGAAGCTTCACGCAGTCGGCGAACGCGGCGCCGCCCTTGTAGTCCACGAAGAGGAAGGTGACCCGGTCCGGGCTGTAGGCCGAGGCCATGCCCATCACCCAGGACTGCAGGAACTCGGACTTGCCGGCGCCGGTGGTGCCGCCCACGAGGGCGTGTGGGCCCTCGTTCTTGAGGTCCAGGTAGAACGGCTCCACGCCCTTGGATCCCACGAGGGCGCGCAGGCTGCCGTTGTCCTTGCGGTTGGGCACGGCGCTGGAGTGCACCGAGTTGTTCTCCTGCCAGCGTTCGGCCACCGCCTGCGGGACGTCCATGAAGTCCTTCCCCACGAGCGTCACGTAGGATACCGCGCGCGGCAGGTCGGAGTCGTCGTCGACCGGCTTGCCGACGTCCACCAGCGGCGACATCATGCGGGCCAGCTGGGTGGCGAGCCCGGCTTCGACGCTCTCGCAGCTCACCGGGTAGGTGTGGCGTCCGAGCCGGACCTGGCCGGTGGTGGTGCCGTGGTCGCCGTCGACAGCCATGAAGTCGCGGCAGGCTGCCGGCAGGGCCTGCACGTTGGCGGCCACCCACATGACGTGCACGCCGGAGTCGGGTCCGCGTTCCACCAGGCGGGTGAGCCGGCCGCGGTCCACGGGCGCGTCGTCTTCCACTACCACCAGGACGGTGGGCAGCACCGGCGCGGCGATTTCGCCGTGTTCGTTGGCCAGGGACGGGCGCGGCAGCGGCCGCGGGTCCTTGGAGGCTGCCTCCCGCTGCTCCACGAGGTCTTCGAGCTTGGACAGCAGGGAAGCACCCGCACCGGGTCCTGCCGCGAGGTGGTCGCCGGAAAGCGGGCTGTGGCCGGAGCCGACGTGGGGCAGCCACTGCAGCCAGTTCCAGCGCTCACGCGAACGGGCCGAGGTCAGCGAGGTGACCACGAGTTCCGCCGGCGAATGCAGGCCCACCAGTTGCAGGACCATCCCGCGGGCGACGTCGTCGACCAGTCCGCGCTCACCGGCGATGCCGAAGGAACCGGAGGTCCGCAACTGGGAAACGACCGGCACGCCGTCGATCATCCGCACCTGGGCCAGGCACTCCTGGATCTCGCGCATGTACTGCGCCTCGGTGTCATTGCTGCCCGGCTCTTCGAAAGGAATGCGCGACGGCGCCGTGCCTAGCCCGAAGCGCACGCCCAGGAAGCCTTGGTGTTCCGGGCGGTGGGTCCACAGCAGGGGGCCGAGCTTGTAGATCGCGTCGACCGTGTCGCTCACGGACGGCGATTCCTGCAGCCGCACCGAGCGTTCGATGTTCTGCTGCTCGGCGATGTCTTCGCGGAACGCCAGCATGGAGGCGCGGAAGTGCTTGATGGCCTCCTTCATCTGCCGCTTCGACTGGACCTTGTGGTCCACATAGTGGCCGATGATGAACAGCGGCATCATCATCATGAACACCACGGAGAGGAAGTTCTGGGTAACCGCGAACATGATACCGCCCATGAGGAGCGGGGCCATCAGCATGATGTACGGGAAGGCCTGGTGGTCCGGGCGTTTGGGGCCGGCCGGAACCACCCTCTTGGGCGGGTCGAAGCGCGGCACCACGCGCGGGGACCGGTTGAAGTCCACCAGCGGGGAACTCGGCGCGGCGCCGTGGTTGCGGGACAGCGCGACGACGCCCACCGTGGTGTCGCCGAGGGTGACCGTGTCCGAGGAGTTCAGGGTGGCCCGCGCTACCGGCAGCCCGTCCATGAGCAGGCCGTTGGCGGAGTTGGTGTCCGCGATTTCCACCGTCTCGGCAACGGTGATGCGGGCGTGCCGTTTGGAGGTCATGGGATCGCTCAGGCGGACGTCCACGTCCCGGTCGCGTCCGATGTAGCTGGTTCCGAACGGCAAGGAAAACTCGCTGCCGGAGTCGGGCCCGGACAGCACACGGAGAGTCGCCGCCGTCGGGCCGCGGTTTCCGCCCGGAGTAGCGAACTGTTCGCTCACCTGCGTCAGTGACACCGTGGAGCCAGGGCGCAGCCCGGACTCCAGCAGGTTCCCGGCAGGATCCAGCACGATGCCGCTCATGCCCGCCCCGACGAAAGCCTCATCGACCTTGAGGGAGAGGTTCGGCGGGACGTCGGTGCCTTGGCGGTCCGGGTCGGCGGCCCAGAGCTCGCCGGCGATGTCAGCGACCGTGGCACGGCCGTCCACGGTGACCGCGAGGTCCTTGGCAACGGCGGGATCGCGGCGCAAAGTCAGGCGGAACTTCATGCTTCGTCAACGCCCCTCATCTTTTCCAGCAGGTACAGGTCCTCCGCGGTGACAAGGTGCGAGGTGACGGCGTGCTCCACCAGCCGGGCGCGCCGGTTCGTGGCGAGTTTTCCGCCGCCGCCGCGCAGGCCGACCACGCCCACGCGGTCCAGCTTGTCGCAGACGTTGTCGAGCTTGCGGTTGAAACGGGTCAGTGCCCAGCCCAGGCGTTTGGCGGCCTCCGCCGAGGACGGGATCGAGCTGAAGCCCGTCCCGTCGCGGCGCAGCATCGGCTCTGCCAGGGCGACGATCAGGGCCTTCTGCGAGTCGGTGAACACCACCGGCCCGATCGTCGTGTCGCCGGCAGAGTCGTCGTCGCGGACTTCCTGGCGGAACGACGGCGTCTTCAGGTGCACCGCGAACTCGTAGGTGGTGGGCCCTGCCGTGAAAATCACGTTCGTGTGGCTGAACACCAGCGGGATGCGCGCGCCCGGTGCCAGCCAGGCCTGCATGCCGCCGGAGCCGTCCGCGATGGTGGCCGAGAGCATGCTGCCCACGTTGCTCAGCCACCAGATGCCGTCATAGCGTGCGATCTGCAGGAACCGGCGGTGCAGGTACGGGTTGTCGTCAACCTCCAGGTCGCCTTCACGACCGATGTTGAAGACGTCTTCGTCAGACGGCTCATGCCATTCCCCACAGAAATCTATGGCTAGATCTCCCATGACCGGCCTCCTTGGTCCTCGTAGCTGTGTTTCATTACTTCCCGATAAAGCAGTTGATGGAGCTGTCGCCGGCCGGTGACGCGTTGCCGTCCGAGCGGACGATGATCACCTGGATGCAGGTCCGGCCGCCGGGGCTCTCGGTGATTTCCATCGCCGGGGCCTTCGTGGCGTGGTAGTCGGCGTCCGCAGCGAATGCCCGCCGCCATTTGTAGGTGTCGCCGTCCTGCGGCTGCGGGTTTGTCCACGTGAAGCGGAGCTTTCCGGCTGCGGTGCGCTTCGCTGCCAGGTTCGCGACATCCGGCACAACCCCGTTGTCAAGGGCATCCGCCGGCGGCTTGCTGTTCGTTTCCATCGGCTGCGCCTTCTGGGGTGCGGTGGCACCCAGGACGATTCCGACGACGACGGCGACCACCAGCACCGCGGAACCGGCGGCGGCGAGCACGAGGTTCCGTTTGCGGTGGTCGGGAGCACCGGTCTCCCCGCCGTCGCTGTCCTGTTCCGCCGCGGCCGGCCGGTTGACCGTGGCGGCAAGGTCCGGTTCGGAGTAGTGCGGAGCCGGCTGCGGTCCGGGCGCCGGACTCCCGGTGAAGGCCGGCGGTGTGTAAGCGGGGGCGCCCGGCGTCCAACCGCGCAACACGGTGGACTCGTTCTGCTCCTCCTGGGGAGCTGTCTGCGGAGCCGGCTTCGGAGCTGTCTGTGGATCCGGCCGCGGCGCAGCCTGCACTGCGGGCGGCTGGGTCCGGGTATTCGGGAAGGTCCGGGCCGGGAACGTCGGCGCGGAAGCGGTGGGCGAGGTGCCGCCGTCGGGATCGATCGAGGCGACGCTGCGGACCCGGGTTTCCTCGAAGTTGTCGTCCGGGTGGACGTCGTCGCCGCCCTGTTCGGCGAGTACCTCAAAAGGCGTCACCGACAGGTTCAGCTCGGCCTGGATCCGCTGCAGTGCCAGTGCGAAGGCGTGCGCCGAGGAGTACCGGGATTCCGGCGCTTTCGCCATCGCGGTCGACAGCACCAGCTCCAGCGACTCGGGAACATCGGCCCGCCCGAGGCGCGGCACGGGCGAGTTGGTGATGCGGGAAATCAGTTCGCGCTGGGAGTTGTCCTGGCCCGGCATCACGAAGGGTGAACGGCCTGCGAGCAGGGTGTAGAGCGTGGCGCCAAGGGCCCAGACGTCCACCGGCACGCCGTCCACCGGGCCGCCGCGGAACTGCTCGGGGGGCGACCACGGAATGGACATCCCGGCGTCGTCATCGCTGTCGTCACCGATCGTGCCGGAGATGCCGAAGTCGGTCAGAGCCGGCCGGTTGTAGTCGGTCACCAGGATGTTCGCGGGCTTGATGTCCCGGTGCACGATTCCTGCGCGGTGCGCGGTCTCGACGGCGGAAGCCACCTGGATGCCCACGGCCAGGACCTCGTCGACACTGAAACGCTGGCGGCGGTAGCGCACGTCAAGGCTCGGCCGGGAGCAGTACTCCATGGCCAGGTATGAGTGTCCGTCCCCGGTGGTTTCGGCCTCGAAGATGGTCACGATGTACGGGTGCGAGGACAGCTGCGCCATGAGGTTGGCTTCGGACTCGAAGCGGCGGCGCGCATCTTCGGTCTTCAGGTCCGAGAGGAGCACCTTGACGGCCACCCTGCGGCGCGGCCGGTCCTGCTCGTAGAGGTAGACGTCTGCAAAGCCCCCGGAGCCGAGGTGGCTGATGTATTTGTAACCGGGAAGGGGCGGCGGTGGTGCAGGGGGCCGCTTGGAACTCACAGAATCTCCTCGAAACGCAATGAAATGTTGTCGCCCAGCTCGGCGATGTCGCCGTCCAGGACAATGGCCATCTCGTTCTGGGCAAGCCGGCGCGGCGCCTGGCCTTCCCGGACCAGGACCGTGCCGTTGGTGGCCTTGAGGTCGCAGAGCATCACGTGCCATCCCTCCAGGCGGACCTCGACGTGCGATCGTGAAATGTCCCCGCCCGGGCTCTCCACCTGGACCAACGCCGGCATGCCGCCGCCCTGGACCCGGGACACCGACGGCTGGCGACCGATGACCAGCGAACGGTCCAGCTCGATGACTTCACCAGTGGACAGGCGGAGCTTGCCCAGGCTCGGACGCGGGACCTGGACGCCCTCGCCGGACATGGCGCTCCCACAGGACGCGCACTGCGCGTAGGTGGGCGGGTTGGCGTGGCCCTGCGGGCAGACCCGGGCCAGGACCAGCGGACGCTTGGTTCCATCGGGCAGGAGTTCCCCGCCCGTGGGCGCGGCCGGGGCCGGGGTGGCCGGGAGGTTCGCCAGGCTGCTCTTCATGACGGTGTGGCCGTCGTGGTCGCTGTCTTCGTCCCCGGCGTCGGAAAATGCGCCGGGCGCGAAGGATGCAGGCGGCGGGGCGGCCGGCGGCGCCCATTGCTGCGGCGGAGCGGAGGGTTGCGGGGCGGGGGCGGAATTGCCGGAAAGCCAAGGCACGGAGGAAATCAGCCCGCCGGTTTGCGGAGCAGGCTGGTGTTGCGGAGCAGGCTGCTGCTGGGCTGGCTGCTGCTGGGCTGGCTGCTGCTGGGTTGGGGCCGGCTCCGGCGACTGCGGCCGGGCTTCGGGTGCCCGGACCGCCGGCGTGGGCTCCGCGTGCTCCTCCTCGTCCGGGTTCACCCGCACGGCGGCATCCTCGATGCTGCGGATGACGGTCCGCTCCCACAGGTGGTCATAGCTGCTGGTCTGTTCCAGGTTCCGGACAATTTCGTCCGTGGTGGCACCGGTGTCCACACCGACCTCCACGGCCGGGGGCGCGTCGGTGGCCTCCGAGCCGTCATGGAGGTGGCCGGGCGCGATCGTCAGTTCCAGGTCGTCCTGTTCTGGTTCGTCCTGTTCTGCTTCGTCCTGTTCGGATTCTTGCGGCACCGCTTCGAGCTGTTTTGCATCGACCTGTTCCGCTTCGTCCTGCTCCGCGTCGACGGGCCCGCCAGCCGGCGCGGGCCCGGCCTCGGCCTCCGGCGCGGACGCAGCCTCAGGCGCCAGCGCGGGCGCGGCCTCGGACGCCGGCTCGGGCTCAAACGCGAGGATCGTTTCGACCGAAGCGGGCCGTTCCGCCGTCGGGAGCCCGGGGGCAGAGGTAACGGCGACGGGTTCCGGAGACTGTTGCTGGGCACCGGGCACCGGTCCGGCGGCCGGAACCTTGGGTTCTTCGCCCGGGACGAGCGTGGCCTCCAGGCCGGACAGCAACACCACGCCCTCCTGCAAAGGCAGGGAGCCGGCCGCAGCGGAATCCGCTCCGTTGCTTTGGGCCGCGCCGATCCGCAGGCGGTAGGAGCCGGGGAGCTCCATCCGCCGCTCCGTCCACGTGGTCACGTCGCGGCCGTGGATGTTGTGCGGCACACCGGCGTAGGTTTCCAGGTCGAGGTCGCCGCGCAGGACAACGCGCAGCGCGTCCTTGGCGTCGATGATGCCGAACGCCGGGATGCGGGTCAGGGACACGCCGAAGGCTTCGGTGACTTCGTTCAGGATTTCGTGGATCTCCGGGCGGCGCTCCAGCAGGGCCCACAGGGATTCCAGCAGCTCCGGTCCGGTGCCGGGGCCGAGCACCACCACCGTCCCGGAACGGACCACGCCGAACCAGTCGCCGGGAACATAGTTATTCCTTGCCATCGCCGCCGTCCCCGTGTCCGTCCGCACCGGATGTGCCGCCGTCTCCGGCGTCGCCCGCGGTAGGCAGCTCATGGCGCGGCAGGGTATCTTCGTCTTCCGCCTCGGCCCCCGGCCGCGGCGCGGTGGTGGCAACGCCGGCGTCGTTCAGGACGTTCTTGGCGTCCACCACAACAACCGTCACGTTGTCCCGCCCGCCGGACCGCAGGGCCGCCTGGATCAGGGCGTCCACGGCGTCCTGGGGGTGGCCCACGGTGCTCAGGATCCGGAAGATGTGCTCGTCATTGAGTTCGCCGGTGAGTCCATCGGAGCAGACCAGGATCCGGTCCCCTTCATGGATGGGAAGGAGCCAGAAGTCGGCCTCGGTCTCGTCTCCGGTGCCCAGCGCGCGGGTGACGACATGGCGGCGCGGGTGCACATTCGCTTCCTCCGGGGTGATGCTCCCTGCGTCCACCATTTCCTGCACCTCTGAATGGTCCACGCTGATCTGGGCGAATTCGCCCTGGCTGAGCAGGTACGTGCGTGAATCGCCGATGTTCATGACCAGCCAGTACGGCAGTCCCATCTGCTCCACCACGACGACGCCGGACAGGGTGGTCCCCGCCCGGGCGCCGGTCGCGCTGCGGATGCGGGCGTCCGCAGCCAGCAGGCAATCCTGCAGTACCGCCGCCGTTGCGGTGCGGATGCCCGAAGGCAGCTGCGGGTAGCTGCCGAGCGTGCGGACACAGATGCCGCTGGCGATCTCCCCGGCTTCATGCCCGCCCATGCCGTCGGCTACCGCGAACACCGGATCCGAGGCGATGAACGAGTCCTCGTTGAGTTCGCGGCGGAGGCCGCGGTCCGTGCCGTAGCCGTAGCTCAGCCCGAATCCAGACTCGTTGGCGGTCGCAGCTGCGGCTGCGGGCTGTGAATTCATGCCTGTCCTAGGTGGAAGAAACGGTCGCCGAACCGGACGGTGGACCCGGGGCGGACAAAAACGGGCTCTCCGGGAAGCAGCCGGCTTTGGTTGCCGTCCGGGGTGGTGACGGCCGAGCCGTTGGTGGAATTGCGGTCCGTGACCCAGACGCCGTCGCCCTCGCGGCGGAGCTGCAGGTGGGTCTTGGAGATCGAGCGCCCGGGATCGGACACAGGGATCAGCTGCTCAACGGATTCCCCGGCCATGGCGGCGGGGTTGCGTCCGAGCAGCAGGGAGGCTCCCACTTCAAAGTCCTGGCCGTCGTCGAGGCGGATCCGGAGCACCGCCGGGGCCGCCGCCTGGACGCCGGGGCGCAGCTGCGTACGCTCGACGTCGTCATCGGGGTGCGCTGCCTGGGCCTCCCCCGCCGGCGCGGCCCAGGGCGGGGCTGAGACCGGCGGTTGCCATTGGTTCGGGTTGTGCTGGGGGTTCGGGTTGTGCTGCGGAACCGGGTTGTGCTGCGGAACCGGCGCTCCGTGCCGCGCGCCGTCCGCCGGCCCCGGCTGCGGGATCTGCAGGGGCTGCCCGGGCTGGGCGGGCGCCTTGGCGGCAGGCATCGCCACCGGGGACGCCACCTGCTTGACCGGCGGCAGGTCCATCGGCGCAAAGTTGTACTCCCCCGGGATGCCGCCCGTCTTCACCGGGTTGCGGCCGGCGGAGACATCGAACACCAGGGCTTTGGACACTTTGTCGTGCCAGCCCCGCAACCGGCCCTGCTTGTCCCAGGCGTTGGAGACCACAACGATCACGGCCCATGCGATGGACAGAACGAAGAGCGGAGCAAGGATGAGCAGGGCGATGCCGAGCCAGCCGAGTGCCACCACCAGGACGGCGGCAATGACGGTGAGCAGCAACACTCCGCCGGTGATCAGGCCGCGCAGGAACACGATGCCGCCGCCCGGGGCGTACCCGTCGGCGTCCGCGCTGCGGATGCCCATCAGCTGGTTCCCGATCGTGTTGCCGCTGCGGGCTTCGATGCCAAGCAGCACCGCGGTGTAGACGAGAGTCACCCCGACGGCGATGCTGCCCAGGAGAACGAGCAGCCCCGTGTCGTAGACGATGAAGCCGTTGCTGCGCTGCTCGGTGATCCCGGCCGCTCCGACGCCGAGGGCGATACCCAGGATGACCGCCGGGCCAAGCCAGTCGAGCACCGCAGCTCCGAGCCGTTTGCCCGTCGACGCCGGGACCAGTTCGGCGTTGTTGTTCATGGTCGTCCCTCCCCCTGGCACTTGCGGCACGCGCTGCCCCGCCGGAGCCGGTCCTGTGGCACCGGGCGGTGCGGGCGCTATGGCGATCCTACCGGCATCGCTTCCGGCCTGAGGGGCAGCCAGGTCCATCCTGGCCATCTGGACCTGGCTGATGTTGCGTTCGATCCGGGCACCGCGGTTGCTCAGCGGCGCACCGCATTTGGTGCAGAATGATGCGCCCGGTTTCACGGCCTGGCGGCAGGCCGGGCACCGTTCCTCGTGGCCGCTCGTCACTGCTGTTGTTCCTTTCCTGCATCGTTTGCCGGCTCCGTGTTCCTGCGGAAGACCGCGCGGAGGCGGTGCGGCTTGAGGTTGCCGTCCCGGATCGCGGTGCGCGCTTCGGCGAGCAGCGACCGCGGCGAGAAGCGCGCCTGCTGGCGCTTCCAGAAGCCGACGTTGCTGGTGATGTCCTTGAGGGAACCGTCCACGATTTCCCAGTACTTCCGGACGTCTTCCTCGCTCGGCTGCCCTGCGCCGAAGATCGCGGCATCGGCACGGCCGGCGAGCATCGTCGTCGTCGAGCTGTTCACCGGGAACGCCTCGGCAATAACCTCGGCGGACTCCCGGCGGGTGGCCTTGCCGTTGATCGCAGCACCCATGTCGGTGGCGAGGCTGACCACCTCGCTCCAGCCGCCGCCGACACGTTGCGCCGGGTGCCCGGTGTTCAGCCGGCTCTTACGGCGCCGCAGTTTCAGCAGCAGGATCAGCGCCAGGGGCAAGGCAAGGATCACCAGCGGAAGCAGCGCGGTTCCGATCGCGGCCAGCAGCGCCCCCCAGAACAGCCACGGGTTGTTCTTCTTCTCGTCGGCGTCCAGGGCATCAGGGGTGGAGTCCGGCGGGAGGTCCGCCGGCTCCTGCGGCGGGGGCGGCGGCTGGAGGACCTGCGGCTTGGGCTTGGACTTGGTCTGCGGGTCCGGCGGGATCGGCACGTTGTCCTTGGGCGGGGTGGGATCGAAGGCAACCCAGCCCACGCGGTCGAAGGCGACCTCGACCCACGCGTGCACGTCCTTGCCCTTGATCGGGATGTCCGCCGCACCGTTTTCCGGGCTCTTCGGGTCCGGGTAGAAGCCCATCACCACACGGGAAGGGATGCCCAGGTGGCGCAGCATCAGGGACATGGCCACGGAGTACTGTTCGTCGTCGCCGAGCATCTGCTTGGCGGTCAGCAGCCCGCGGATGCGGGCGGAGCTGTGGCCGGGCAGGCTGGGAAGCTGGCCGTCGGCCACCAGGCCGTTGCTGAACGCCCCGGACTTCTGGAAGTGGGCCTCGATCTGCCGCACCCGGTCGATCGCCGTGGGCGCATCGGCGGACAGCTCGTTGGCCTGCGAACCGACCACCGGTGGCACCTCTTCAGCCGCCGGCAGCGTCAGCTTGGCGAAGTCGTACTGGGTCAGCTGCCCGTGTTCGAGCTTGCCGGGATCGGAGACCCGTACGGAGTAGTTGTCGCCCTGGCTGAGGCCCTTGGTGGTCACCGCGGTGTCCGTTCCGGCGTTGAAGTACAAGCCGGACGCCGCCTGCGAACCGTTGGCGAAGCTGATGCCCGTGGTGTGGCGTCCGCCGGGAACGAAGTAGCCCTGGTAGTCCTCCACCGTGATGTCCAGGCTGTAGGTACTCCCGACGGCTCCGCCGTCATCTTCCGGTGGGGTGTTCAAGGCACGCGCGTCGCCCACCTTGTTGAAGCTGCCGGAGCCGTTCGGGTCCATGTTGTAGTTCAGGCCGTTGAAGGAGTCCAAGGCGGCCAGGCGCACACGGCCGTCCTTGGGCAGGCCCTTGACTGTGAAAAGGGTGTCGTCCTTCTTGTCCTTCACGAACTCCCGGAAACTCGCCAGCGGCGTGATGTAGTCCCGCGGGTCGAACGGCGGGACGATGCTGTTGCGCAGCACCTTGCGGTCGTCCGTGGCGGTGATGAGCGGCGAGGCGACGGCGGTGATGCCGACGGCGGCTGCAATCACTGCCGCTGCCATCCCCAAGCGGCGCAAACGTCCGCGTCGGGCCACCCGGGCGTCGGCCTCGGGACGGTTCGCTGACACCCTCCGGGTGTCGTTGCGACGGAGCACGTCGCGGCGGAAGGTCGCCCAGGCGATGGCGCCGATGGCAACGCCGACGCCGCGCTCGACGTTGAGGAAGGCCGCGCTGGTGCTGAACAGGATGCCGGTGACGAACAGCGCCAGCACCGGCAGCAGCGGCCAGTACGGGCTCTTCAGCCGCCAGGCGAGGAGGCCGGCCGCCACGGCACAGATCAGTGCGCTGAGGAAGGGCACGATCAGCATTCCGCCCGCGGTGCCCACCGGGACGCCGACTGTCAGCATGTCCTTCCAGGCGAACACCACACCCAGCAGCAGGGTGCGCAGGGAGTCGAGGCTGGGCAGCACCGCCGCGATGGCCGCATCCGGCACCGCCAGCGCTGTGCCCAGGATCATGTAGGCACCGAAGGCCAGGGCCACGGTGATAAGCAAGCCGAGGCGGTAGTGCGCATTGGCAGCGGCGATTCCCAAGCCGATCACGATTCCGCCGAAACCGGCCAGGAGGTAGTGCGGATCGCCGCCGAAGCTTTGGCTGAACCCGAGCACGCCAAGGCCCAGCAGCAGGACCAGGGCACCGGCGTCGAGCGCGGAATGCCACAGCGGACGGCCGTCCGCGAAGGCCGACTGGGCAGGCTGCTGCTTCCGGGAGGCGCGGTGGGCTCGAGGGGTTTGGGCGGAGCTCATGCGGCCGCCTTCCGGAGTACCAGGGCAAGATCGTCAAGATCGCCAACGGTCAGGACGGTCAGGTCCGCGATGTTGGCGCGGGCCGGAGCGGCACCGGCCTGTACGCGAACGGCAAGGCTCCGCACCCCCGCGGGAACCGAGGCCGATGCGGATCGCAGCTGGGTTGCGGTCACGCCGCTGCCCACAACAAAGAAGACCACGGAGGCGTTGGGCACCGTGTCTGCCAGGGTCCGGGCGAGGTCGACGGCGTTGCGGCGCATGGGTGCGCCCACGATCCTGGTCATATCGTCCAGGAGGTTCCGCCCGGTTTCACAGCGCAGCGGCCCCTTCTGCGTCAGCACGTCGAGTTCACGCTGTTCGCGGATGGCCTGGCGGCCGATGGAGGCAGCCACCGAGATCGCGAGCTCGAACTCCGTCTCGGATTCGTATTCGTCAGTGTTGATCGACAAGGAGATGGCCAGGTGTGCACGCCGGGTCTCCTCGAACTGGCGGACCATCAGCTTGTTGGTGCGTGCGGTGGTCTTCCAGTGGATGTGCCTGCGGTCATCGCCGGGCACGTAGTCGCGCAGGGCGTGGAAGGACACGTCCGCACTGGAAAGCTCCGTGGTGGGCATGCCTTCGAGGTCGCGGATGAAGCCCGCGGCCGAACCGGCCAGGACCGTAGTCTTCGGGTGGACGTAAAGGTCCACCGGGTCCGTCCAGAGCACGCGGCGGCGCAGCAGGTGCAGCGGATCAGCCCGCACGGAACGCACGGGCCCGACGACGATCACGGCACGGCGCGCCGTCGGGATGGTGAATAGGTCCTCATGCACCTGGGCCGGCTTCATCCTGGGCAGGTGGAAGACCGCTGTGTTGCTGCCGACCGGCAGCTCCAGGTCCGCCGGGAGGAGCGGCCGGGTGGAGGTGTTGGAGACGGCGATGCTGCCGACGGCGTCATCGCCCACCGCCACACGGGTCCGCGACATGTCGAGTACCACGCCGTAGGCGGAGCGGCCGAGGACAAAGGCCACGGCGAAGAGGAACAGCAGGAAGGCCACGAGCGCTGCCGACTTTGCCTCCTGCCAGCCCCAGGCCTGCCCGGCCATCCACAGCAGGATGGCGGCGGCCAGGACGACCCAGCCGAGGATGCTGACCACGGACAGGAAGGGCCATGCATAGGCAAGCCAGAGGCTGCTCAGCTTCTTCCGGAACGGGGCAAGCCATTCGGCCAAGGCCTGGGACGCCTCACGCCAGACGGCGGCAGGGTGCAGCTTCGACGGGATCCTCTCGGGGAGCTTGGCTGCCCCTCCCCCGAGGGTACCGAGACGCTCCCTGAGCGGAGCCAGGGAGCGTCTGGCGGATGCAGCAGCCCGTTTCAAGGGTGTGCCGGTAGACATTGTGGAGACCTTTGTTTGTGGAACCGGGTGTTTGTGGACCGGGGCCGTCAGACGTTGGCGCGCTGCTGCGGGGCAGCGACGTCGTTCAGGACGCGCTGGAGCACGGCCTCGGCAGTGGCGCCGGAGAACTCCGCCTCGGGGTCCATGACGAAGCGGTGGGTCCAGACAACCCCGGCCAGTTCCTTGATGTCATCCGGAAGGACGTAGTTGCGTCCCTGCCCGGCCGCCCAGACCCTTGCCGCACGCACCATGGCCAGGGCACCACGGACCGAAACGCCAAGCCGCGTCTCCGGGGCGTTGCGGGTCTCCTCGCACAGGCGCGAAATGTACTCCAGCACGGCCGAATCGATGTGCGTGGTGGCCGCGAGGTCCGCCATGTCCGCCACCGCCTGGGTGGTGATGATCGGGCTGAGGTCGCGCGAACGGTCCTTCAGGTTGCTTCCGCCCAGCAACTGCACGGTGGATGCGTGGTCCGGGTAGCCGATGGAGGTCTTGATGAGGAAGCGGTCCAGCTGGGCTTCGGGCAGGCGGTAGGTGCCGGCCTGTTCGATCGGGTTCTGGGTGGCGAGCACCATGAACGGGCGGCCCGCCTCGTAGGTGGTGCCGTCCACGGTCACCCGGGATTCCTCCATGACTTCCAGGAGCGCGGACTGGGTCTTCGGCGAGGCTCTGTTGATTTCGTCGGCCAGCACGATGTTGCTGAAGATCGGGCCCTTATGGAACTCGAACTTCTGGGTCTTCTGATCGTAGATGGTCACGCCGGTGACGTCCGAAGGCAGCAGGTCCGGGGTGAATTGGATGCGGTTGTGGGACCCCTGGACCGTGGCCGCGAGGGCCCGGGCAAGGGAGGTCTTGCCTGTGCCGGGGGCGTCTTCGAAGAGGACGTGGCCCTCGGCGAGCATGGCCGTGAATGTCAGGCGGATGACATGGGACTTGCCCAGCACGGCCTGGCCGACGTTCGCAACCAGCTTCTCAAAGGTGTCCGCAAACCAGGCCGCCTGTTCGCTTGTCATTGTCATGTCGTGGGTCCTTCGTTAGGTGTAGTCCGGACGGCTGGTGTGGAGGCCCCGGCCGGGGGATTCAAGTTCGGTGTACAGGTTCAGGGAACCCGGTGCCGGATTGCGCCGGCACCGGGCTTGCGGATCAGCAGGGTCGGCTGCCGGACACAAAGTGCACGGTATCTGCCCGGACCCAGCGGCCGTCGAGGTTCTTTCCCGAAGCGGAGGGACCGCTGATGCGGTACCAGCCGCTGCCGCCCCAGGGGCTGCCGCAGCGGTCCACCGGGGTTCCGCCGTCGGTGGTGCTCAGCCACGGTGACGGTGCCCCGGGCCCGCCCGGGCTGGCGACGCCATAGCAGCGCTTCGGGGTGCCGCCGTCGTAGCCGTTGCCGCCCGGGACTTCCGTGCAGCTGTTATAGGTGCCGTCATTGTTGATTGCCACGCGGTTCGGCGGCGGGGGCGGGGTCGGGTCGTTGCCGGTGGTCGCATTGGCACTGCCGATGGCGCCGTTCACTACGGTCACGGCCCTGACCTTCAGGTTGTGGGTCTGGTCCCAGCCGCCACCGCCACGGTCGTAACGGTTGGCCGTACCCACGTTGATCCATCCGCCGTCGTCATAGCTGACTTCGAAATGGCTCAAGGGGCGCCCGTTCATGTTCGGGTTGTTCCAGGTCCAGTGCACCTCGCCGTCTCCCGTAGCCGACTTGCCGCCGTTCACGTTCGGGGCATCCGGGGCGCCGTAGGGGTTGCCGCTGCCGATGGCCTTGGCATCGCCGGAAATGTTGGCCTTGATGGACCGGGCAACAATGGTGACCGTGACGTCGGTGCCGTTCGGCTGGCCACCGATCACGCCGCCACCTGCGGGAATGGGCCCGGAACCGTAGGCGGTCCGCCAGCTGTATTCGATCTCGCTCTCCTGCGAGCCGTTGCGCTGCGCAGCGGTCAGCGGGGTGAAGGTCAGCCGCAGCTCACCGCTGCTGCCGGTGGGCGCCACCGTGCCGCTGTTCACGGTTCCGGGCTTGCCCGCCGCACGGGTGGGAGCAGAAGGCTGGCTCGTGCCGCCGGTACCCGCCTTGTTCGTCGCGGAAACCGTGAAGGTGTAGTTCGCCTCGGAGTTGTCCACCACCACGTTCTGGGCTGTGGTTCCCACCTTCTGGGAGGCAACCACGGCGCCGCCGCGCAGGGTGGTCAGGGTGTAGGCCGACACCGCGTCGCCGTTGTTGTCCGGAGCGGTCCAGGTCACCCTCAGCTGGCTCTGGCTGCCGACCGGCTGGGCGCTGGCCACGGTGGGAGCAGTCGGCGTCGCCGGAACCCCCGCCGGTACCTCAGCGGCGGAGTACGGACTCCATTCGGAAGGATCCTTGGCGTCATTGCGGGCCAGGACGCGCACCTTGTAGGAGACGCCGTTCGTCAGGCCCTTCCACACATAGGTGGTGGAGGTCAGGTTCTGGATCTGCGGGTTCTGGCCGGCCGGTGCCGGCGAGATCTCCAGGTCGTAGGATTTGATCGGCGAACCTTTGCTGGCCGGCGCGGTCCAGGTGACCGTGAGCTGCTCGTCGCCGAACTTCAGGCCCGGCGCCAACGGGGTGTCCGGTTTGACGTCGGGCCGCACCTCGGCCGACGCGGGTGACGGGTCCGACTCATCGATCGCGTTGGTGGCCGTCACCGTGAAGTGGTACTTGACGTTGTTGGTCAGGCCATTGAGCGTGCAGGTGTTGGCCGGGCAGTCCTGCTGGAATCCGCCCTCGCCCCTCACTGTGTACTTTGTGATGGGCGAACCCCGGTCGGCCGGCGCCGTCCACGTCAGCAGGGCCGTCTCGTCCCCCACGCTCTGTGCCTGGGGGGTGGAGGGCGGCATCGGTTTGTCCTTCACGCTCAGCCGGATGCGTGCCGTGGCCTGGCGGGAGGGGTCGCCGGTCTTGTCGGCCACCGTGTAGGCGACGATCATCGACCCGGTGAACCCCGTGGACGGGGTGACCGTGACCGAATCTCCGTTCGCCACGGCCGAACCCTGCCCCGTCTCCGTGACAGCGTTGACGATCTTCAACGGGGTGTCGGGGAACGGGTTGGAGTCATTGGCCAGCACCTTCACCGTCACCGGCTTGCCGGCGGCCGCGTCGGGCTCGACGTCGTCGCTCGCCACCGGCTTGGGGCGGTTGGACGCGGTCACGGCGAGCTTGTAGGTAGCCGTCGCTTCCAGGCCGCGGGGGTCCTTGGCCTTGACCTGGACGCTTCCCGCGACGCCGGGCTTCGCGTCCCCGTTGGCCCCGACGCGGAGGGTCCTGCCGTCGATCCGGGCGTCAAAGCCTACCGGGCTGTTGCCGACAACCTCGTACTTCATGTTCTCCGCGTCCTCACCGTCCGGATCGCTCGTGAGGCGGCCCAGTTCGATGCTCGCGGAGTCGTTCTGGGGCACCTCGAGGGAACTGCCGAGCAGGGTCGGAGCGTGGTTGCGGTTAGGGTCCGGGAGCACCTTGGTGCGGATGCTCAGTGTTGCCTTCTGCCCGTTCGGATCATCCGGGCCGGTCCCGTCGGTGGCTTCGAAGGTGATGGAGCCGGGGCCCACATAGTCCTTGCCCGCGGAGTACTTGATGGCGGTGCCGCCGTTGGCGATCGGGTCGCTGCCGTCCGCGCCGATGAGCTTGATGCGGTCAGCCTGAGTCAGGAGCGGGCTACGGCCGTCGCGGACCTTCACCCATTCGTTGAGGTTGACCGTGACGGACTGGCCTGCGATGACCTCGATGACTTCGTCCTTGGCGAGGGTCGGAACCTGCTGGCCGATGCCCGGTACCCAGATGATGGCGGTTGACTTCTGCCCGTCCACGTCCTCCACGGTGTAGGGCACCAGTTGCGGACCATCGGTGAGCTGGACCAGCACATTGCCGTCGTTGCCAGGCTTGGCGGTTTCGACGGCCGTGGCGATCTTCAGGTTCTCGCCGACGCCGTCGGGGTCCTCGTCGTTCTTCAGGACCGGCACGTCCACGGCTTTCTTGCCCATGGTCTGGGCCGAGGTCACGCGGTCGTCGCGCGCGATCGGTGCCAGCAGCGGGATCTCGGCCTTGACGTTGACCCGGATGGTGGCGCCGGCCGTGGCTCCACGCTCGTCGACAACCGTGTACCGGATGTTGACGATTCCTTCCTTGCCCGGCGCGGTCAGGATGATACGGCCGCTGTTCTTGCTGACGCTGGCCTGCAGCGCCGGATCGGCTTCGATGCCGTCGGCCTTGATGGCGATCCGGTCGCCGTCGGGATCGGAGTCGTTCGCGAGGGCGTCGACGGCGATCTGGCGGCCCGGGCGCACGGAGACGGTGTCGTCCACAGGGGCAGGCTTCTGGTTGTCTTCGCCCTGCGGGGCGATGCCGACCGTGACCGTCCCGGAGTTGACGGCGCCCTGGCGGTCGATCACCTTGTAGCGGAAGGTGTCGGTGCCTGCGCCGTCGCCGGCGGCCACGAAGTCGATGAAGCTGCTGCCCACCGTCGCGGTGCCCATGCCGGGGGTGCTGTCGATGCCGGTCAGCTGTACGGAGTCGCCGTCGGGATCGATACCGTCCAGCGGAACCGGGATGCGGACCGTGCCGCCGGCCACCACGCGGGCGGTCAGGTTCTGCGGCTGCGGGCGCGAGTTCTGCGTGCCTTCCAAGGGCAGGATGTGGATGGTCACCGCGGCGGCGCTCTTCTGGCCCTGCGGGTCCACCGCGTTGTAGATGGCACGCACCGTCTTGGGCACGGAACCGGCGATGAACCGCAACTTATCCTCGGAAATGAAGGTCTTGCCGTCGGCCTCCGGGACGGTCTGCGCCAGGACCGGGTCCACGTGCAGTTTCTCGCCCTGCGGGTGGGTGTCGTTGGCCAGGACCGCGACGGTGACGACGTCGTTGACGCGCACGTTCACCTCGTCCGGTTTCGGCTGCGGAGCTTCGACGACGGCGGGCGCCGGCACCGGCACCACGGAGACCGTGCCGCTCGCGGACTTGTGCCCGTTGGAAATCGTGTAGCGGAAGATGACCGGCTGCTGGGTGCCTAGCACGTCGGTGACCCGCAGGACGCTGTGGTCGATGACGCTGACAGACACCGAAGTGTTCTCCGGCAGGGTCACGGACTGCAGCACGAGGACCCCTCCGGAGGGGTCGGAGTCGTTGGCCAGGGGGTCCACCAGGACGTTGCCGCCCACCGGGAGCAATGCGACGTCGTGCACGGCCACCGGGTTGCCCGCGTCCTTGCCGGACTCGACGTCAACCCGGATCAGGCCCTGGGTGCTTTGCGGACCGTTACTGGCGATGTACGTCAAGTACACCGGACCGGGCGTGTTGCTGCGGAAGGTGAAGGTGCCGCCGTCGGTCACGGGGCCGAGTTCTGCGGGGCCAGCCGCCTCGACATGGGCCAGGCGCAGCGCGCCGCCATTGGGGTCGACGTCGTTCTTCAGCGGGGCGATCACCAGATCCTGCCCGACGACGGCGGTCACGTGGTCCGCGTTGACTACCGGCTGCAGTGCTCCCGGCGGCCGGACGTTGATGACCACCCGGCCGGTGGCCGTGGCGCGGCCGTCCCAGACCGAGACGGTGACGTTCTTCTTGCCGGCGGTGGCGCCGGAGTCCTGGTAGGTGAGCAGGCCGTCGCGGCGGATCTTGACTTGGTCCTGCGGGTTGTCGGCCTTGGCGTCCATCAGGACGAGGTCGTCGCCGTCGGGGTCCATCCAGTCGGTGAGGATGTTCTGGCTGACGGACTTGCCCTGTTCCACGAGCAGCGTCGTGGGGCTGGCGCGCTTGAAGACCGGCGGCTTGTTCTCGTCCGGCCCCACCACGTGCAGAGTGATCTTGCCCCCGGCGGACAGGCCGCGGCCGTCGGCCGCGTTGTAGTCGATGACCTCGGTGCCGGGTTTCGCGTCGGAGGGAACGGATATCTGGAAGGCCGAGCCGCCGTAGATGCTTTCGATGGCCCCGGACTTGGGCGCGTTGCCGCCGATCGAGGCGGTGAGCACGTCGCCGTCGGGGTCGGAGTCGTTGTCCAGCACGCTCATGACGGTGGTCCTGCCCGGGCGGGCGCCGATCTCGTCCGGCTTCGTTTCCGGCGGACGGTTCGGCTTGGTCCGGTCCGGCAGCACGTTGATGGTGTTCTCGTCCGCGGAATCCTCGTCCTGGTCATCGGACTGGTTCTTCGGCGGGATGACGTCGTCCCAGTTGTTGACCAGCTGCATGTTCTGATTGACCATCCAGACATTGCCGGAGTTCACGTCGTTGAGGACCACGAGGTCGCGGTTGACCCGGAACACGTAGCTCGGGGAACCGCTGGCCTTGGGGACGTCGGCGGTCTTGTCGTCGGCGTCGGACGTGCAGTCGCGGACGTACTTGTTGGCACCGGCCCAGGCCGAGTGCGTGCAGCCGGCCACCTGCACGGGGGCGGCGGGCACACCCTGGCCGCCGAAGTTCACGACGGCGGCGGTGGATCCGTCAAGCGGCTGCTTGATGAGCGCCTTCGGGGTGGCAATGGCCACGTAGCTGCTGGCTTCGCCGCTCTGCTGGAGCTTGGCTTCGCGGGAGTCCTGGAGCTGGAGCTTGCGCCCGCCCGGCAGGAACAGGTTTCCGCGGGCGGCGTCCAGGACCACCGGCTTGTCGCCGACCACGGCAAGCTGGAGGTCACCGGCGCCCTTGAGTTCATCGATCCTGGTGGTTTCGGAGTTCTGCCGTTCGCCGTTGGCGTCCACAGAGGTGACGGTGACTTCACCCTTCTGCGGGTCCGCCGTGTAGATCCGGTTGTCCTGCCCGACGGCGGAGACCGCGCCGGAGGAGGCCAGCAGCACCGGCTGGGTGCCCTCTTCGTCGAAGCTGTTGATCGTGGACGGTGAGAGGGCCCAGACCCGGCCCTTGACGGGATCGGTAACGGAAAGCACCTGGGTACCGAAGCTGACCTTCGAAGAGGACGGCAGCTGCTTGTCCCCGCCGAGCCGCAGGTTCGCCGCGGAGACCTGGTTGACGGTGGATCCGGTGCTGTCGTCGACGAAGACGTCGCTGGAATTCTGCAGCACGTCGAAGGTGGTGCTGGCCGGTGTGACCGCGCCGTCGAGCACCCGGGAGGGATAGTTCAGGCGGCCCACGGCGTTCTTGGTCTTGCTGACCACCCACACGCCGCCGTCGTTCAGTTCGAGTTCCGCGGTCTTGAACCCCGGGTACAGCACAGCGCCGGTCACCAGCAGCGCAACTGCTGCGGTGAATCCGGTGGTGGCGATGAACTTGTTTCGGCGTTTCCTAAGCCCCAGCTTGCCGAATAAAGACGTCACAGATTCAATTCCCTTGCATCACGGCCGCCCCCAGGCGGCCTCGAACCTCACGGCCTCCGACCGGTGATCATGCGATTCCGCCGTACCCCCATACGGCGGCGGAATTTGTCCATACGACTATCGCATGGGCGTCCCCCGGTTACCAAGGGGAGCAGATAGCACCGGCGCTCCAGAATAATCAAGGACTCACGGACGCCGCGATGGGGAAAGGTACCCATCCGAAGGCCCGCGAAACAGCGCCCTATGAAGAACAGGGAGGCCGCCGGAAAGTAAGTCTATCAACTGGCGGAACTGCGGTTTGGCCACGGGGCAGGCGGGGCGGAGCCTGCTCAGTCCAGGACAAGCCCCTTGCCCTGGCCCGGAGACAGCAGGACCGGGGTGATTTCGCCGAAACCGCGCACGTTCTCCGTGGCCTGCGGGTCCAGGACGAAACGATCGTCCTGGCCGAGGGCAGCAGCGGTGGTCTGGTCTACCAGGACGGTGCCGGGTTCGGCCAGGGCCGTCAGGCGCGCTGCGAGGTTGACCGTCGGCCCGTAGATATCGCCGAGCCGGGACAGGATGCGGCCCCATACCATCGCCACGCGCGCCTGGGGCAGGATCTCGTCCTCACTGAATGCGCGGGCCAGCGCAAGGGAGATTTCGGCGCCGGCGGCCGGAGTTTCGGCGATGTAGAGCACTTCGTCGCCGACGGTCTTGACGAGCCGTCCGCCGCCGATGGAAATGATCTCCGCGCACTTGTTCTCGAAGCGCTGGACCAGCTGGGCCAGGGTCTTTTCGTTCATCCGGCGCGACAGGCTGGTGTAGGACACGAGGTCGGCGAAGCCCACGGCACGCGCCAACGGCAGCGGAGCGTCGTCCTCGTCCCCTTCGCGGCCGGCCTCACTGGCACGCAGCCCGGCCTCGGCCCGCACGGCCAGGCGCTGCACGCCGGCGTTCATTTGCCGGCGCCAGGAATAGACCAGGATCTCTTCCATGGCGTCCAGGAGGTTGGGCAGTTCGCTTACCAACTGCTTGCGGGCAACGGCGTCCGGGATGCCCTGCTGCACCACCATGTCTTCGATCAATGCTTCGACCTGCCAGACCACCATGCGGTCCGTCATCTGCCCGATCGCACGGGTCACTGAGATGGCCGCTTCTTCGGTGAGCTTGCCGGCACGCACCAGGTCCAGGATGGTGGACAGCGCGGTGAGGTCCTGCTCGGTGAAGGCGACGTCCTCGTCCCCGAAGTTGGGGAAGCCGAGGGCGCGCCAAAGCTTGCGGGCAGACAGAACGGAGACCCCGGCCGCAGCGGCGACTTCGCGACGGCGGAGCTTGCGTTCGCCTCCAAGGAGCCTGGTCTCAAGTACTTTCATAGCGATACGTTCGGCGGACATCACTCCAGTGGGCGGAGAAACCTGCGGGTCCGGCGTCACGGGGAGCGGCCTGGTGATCGGCTCGTCAAGGGAAGGTTCCGGCAAGGAATCGCTGCCGTCCTCCGGGTCCCGGGGCTGTTCACCACTCATCTTGTCCACCTTCTCTCCTTGCCCATGTGTTTCCACTGTCATTCACCGATACCGGCGGCAGGCCGTCTATGGCCTCGAGGATGAAGTTCCGGAACCGCGCGGCCTCCGGAACATCGGGCATCAGGGTTCCTCCCGGCTGCCCGGTATCCAAGGATATATTCCCCGAGCGCAATGTCCGCTGGATCAGGGTCTGCCTGAGACCGACGTTACGCACTGCCGCGAGCGAAAGCTGCCAGTCCCGGCGCCGAAGCATTCCGAATCGGGCAATTATCCGGCGGCTCGTGAGGATGTACTGCACGGCCAGCCACTCAAGGTACTTCGGCAGGCAGTAGCCAAGGAGAACCAGGACTGCGAGGAATACGCACGCGAGCACCAGCCAGAGTGTCCAATCCGAGCCGGTCATCACGGGCATCAGTTTGGCCGGCCCGCCTTTGACGATCCAGGCGCAGGCATACGCGGCGAGCGCCGGGGTGAGGATGAATGCTGCCGCCGGGAAGAGGAGGCGGCGCCCCTGTTGCCGGGTCACCACGATCACTTGCTCACCCGGCAGGAGCTGTTTACGCATATCCGCCATCGGTGGGTCGCAGATGCACCACGTCCCCGGCCGTCACTACATGTTCACGGCCGCCGTGGTCCACCACCAGGAGGGAACCGTACTCGTCCAGGCGGGAGGCGTGGCCCACCAGTTCGTGGTCGCCGGGAAGCTGCGCCCGGACTTCGCGGCCCAGCGTCACCAGCACCGCCTCCACCCGCTTATGCAGCGACGGCCCGCCGGCCAGTCCCGCGGAGGGATCGCCGTCGGCGTTGCAGAAGCTGCGGTAGAGCGCCGCGAAACGGGACAGGTAGTTCTGCAGGATGGCGGTGCGGTCCAGGGTGGTCGAGCCCTCCACGAGGAGGGAGGTGGCGGTGGGAACCGGCAGCTCGTCCTCGGCGAGGCTGACGTTCAGGCCGGTGCCGAGCACGACCGCAGGAACCGTGCCGTCGCCCATCGGTCCCAGCTGGGCCAGGATTCCGGAGATCTTCCGGCCGCGGACCAGGACGTCGTTGGGCCACTTGATCTCCGCGGGCAGGCCGCAGTTTTCGAGCAGGGTCTCACGCAGGGCGAGGGCGGCGAGTAGCGACAGCCAGGAGTAGCTCTGGGTAGGCACGGGCAGGCCCTGGGCGTTGACGGGCCGCAGCACGATCGACACAGATACGGCCGAGTGGTCGGGCGCTTCCCAGTGCCGCTCCAGGCGTCCCCGTCCCGCGGTCTGGTATTCGGCTGTCAGCACGGACATGTCCGGCCATTCCTTGGGTTCCACGGTGACCGCCCGCAGGAGGTCGGCGTTGGTGGAGCCGGTGGACTCCACGACCTCCAGGCGGGAAATGCCAGTGCTTGAGAGGAAGTCCCCGTTGAGCAGCGCGTCCTTATCGAGATTTGCCCGTTCCATACTCTGAATCCTAACGATCCCGGCGGTCGCGGACGTAGCCCTTGCGCCTACAGGAAAATGTCGGGCACGAGCTGTTCCTCCGGGGCCCCGAGGCTGTAGGGCCGGAAGTCGCTGACGCCGGCCGCGCGCAGGACCTGCTCATCGGTGTAGAAGTTCCCGCTCAATGGTCCTGCGGCGCCGACTCCCCCGCTGAGAATGGCGTGGGCGGCATCGGCCATGATCTCCGGACCGCGGGCAGCCTGCACGATGCGGTCGCCGCCGGGCATGTTCCGGATGGCGGCCGTGTCAATGAGGGTGCAGGGCCAGAGCGAGTTGACCAGCACGCCGTCGTCCTTAAGCTCCTCGGCGAGACCCAGGGTGGTGAGGCTCATCCCGTACTTGGCCATCGTGTAGGCCAGGTGCCTGCCAGCCCATTTGGGGTCCAGGTTCAGTGGCGGAGACAGTGTAAGGATTTGCCCGTGCGCGGATTCGCGCAGTGCGGGCAGCGCCAGCTTGGAGAGCAGGAAGGTGCCCCGGACGTTGATGTCCTGCATGAGGTCGTAGCGTTTCATGTCGACGGCGTCCGTCCGGGACAGGTCGATGGCCGAGGCATTGTTGACGACGGCGTCGATCCCGCCGAAGCGCTCGACGGCGGCGGCCACCGCGGCGGCGACGTCCTCGTCGTTGCGCACGTCCCCCACCAGGGCGAGGGCCTGCCCGCCGGCGGCCTCCAGTTGGGCGGCAGCGGTGTACACAGTGCCTTCCAGTTTGGGGTGGGGTTCGCCGGTCTTGGCCATGAGCACGATGTTCGCGCCGTCGCTGGCGGCGCGGAGCGCTATGGCCAGGCCGATTCCCCGGCTGCCGCCGGACATCAGGAGGGTGCGGCCCTTGAGGGTGCCCGTCGCCCGGTAGGGGCTGGCGGCACGTGCTGAAGCATCGTTGCTTGAGGTCATGGGGACACTGTAGCCGATCAAAGTTACTCGCGGGTAACATTGGTGGATGCTCGACTTGAAGACGGAAAATTGTAGGGTTTCTACAGCAGTATCCGGGTTTTGCGTCACTAGACTAGCCAGCAGGGCCCGCATTTTGTACGGATGCTACTTAAGAACGCATGCCCAGCAATGCAGTGCCAGCGTAAACAGCTACAGAGCCGGAGACACTTGATGAGCCACGATCTGACCACGACGGCGGGAAAGATTGCCGATTTCCGCGACCGCCAGGCCCGTGCGGAACAGCCCTCCGGCCCCGAGGCCATCGAAAAGCAGCACGCCCGCGGCAAGAACACGGCCCGCGAACGCATCGACCTGCTCCTGGATGAAGGCTCCTTCGTCGAGTTCGACTCCCTCGCCGTCCACCGCTCCACGGCATTCGGCATGGAGAAGAAGAAGCCCCTCGGCGACGGCGTCGTTTCCGGCTACGGCACCGTCGACGGCCGCTTGGTGGCCATCTACAGCCAGGAATTCAGCGTGTACGGCGGCTCCCTCAGCCAGGTCAACGGCGAGAAGATCGTCAAGGTCCAGGAGTTTGCGCTCCGCAACGGCTGCCCGATGATCGGCATCAACGACGGCGGCGGCGCCCGCATCCAGGAGGGCGTGGCTTCCCTGGCGATGTTCGCGGACATCTTCCGCAACAACGTCCACTCCTCCGGCGTCGTACCGCAGATCTCCCTGATCATGGGACCCTGCGCCGGCGGTGCCGCCTACTCCCCCGCCCTCACCGACTACGTGGTGATGGTGGACAAGACCTCCCACATGTTCATCACCGGCCCGGACGTCATCAAGACCGTCACCGGCGAGGACGTGGACATGGAAACCCTCGGCGGCGCGCGCCAGCACAACGCCACCACCGGCACCTCCACCTACCTGGCCAGCGACGAAGCCGACGCCATCGAATTCGTCCGCGAACTGCTGGACTTCCTGCCCTCCAACAACCTCTCCGAAGCCCCCGTGCTGGAGCACGAGCAGGAACTGGAGATCGACGGCGACGACCTCGCCCTGGACACGCTCATCCCGGATTCGGCCAACCAGCCCTATGACATGCGCAAGGTCATCGAGCAGATCGTGGACGACGCCCACTTCCTGGAGATGCAGTCGCTCTACGCCCCGAACGTCATGATCGGCTACGGCCGCATCGAAGGGCACACCGTGGGCATCGTGGCCAACCAGCCCATGCAGTTCGCCGGCACCCTGGACATCGCGGCCTCTGAAAAGGCGGCGCGCTTCGTCCGCCACTGCGACGCCTTCAACATCCCCATCATCACCCTGGTGGACGTCCCCGGCTTCCTGCCCGGCAAGGACCAGGAATTCCAGGGCATCATCCGCCGCGGCGCCAAGCTGCTCTACGCCTACGCCGAGGCCACCGTCCCGAAGCTGACCGTCATCACCCGCAAGGCCTACGGCGGCGCGTACATCGTGATGGGTTCCAAGAAGCTCGGCGCGGACCTCAACCTTGCCTGGCCCACCGCCCAGATCGGCGTCATGGGGGCACAGGGCGCCGTCAACATCCTCTACCGCCGCGACCTCGCCGCGGTTGCCGAAACCGGCGGCGACGTCGAGGCGCGGCGCGCGGAGATCATCCAGCAGTACGAAGAGGAACTCCTCAACCCGTACCAGGCCGCGGAACTCGGCTATGTGGACGCCGTCATTGCGCCGTCCGACACCCGCGTCCAGATCATCAAGGGCCTGCGCGCCTTGCGGGACAAGCGCGCCAGCCTGCCCAGCAAGAAGCACGGGAACATCCCGCTGTGAGCCCGGCTTCCATGGAACAGGACCAGGGCCCGGCCCCCGAAACCCCGCAGACGCCCCTGCTTTCGGTACTGAAGGGAAACCCGACGCCGGAAGAGCTCGCCGCGCTGACCGCCGTCGTCGCTTCGCTCTCGGCCCCCGCTGCCCCGGCGCCGGCCAAAGCGAGCGTCCGCCACTGGGTGCGGCGCCAGCGGCTCGGCCTGAACCCGACTCCGGGTCCGGGCGCCTGGCGGCGCAGCAAGGGCTGAACCCGCCGCGGGGAGTGTTCAGCAACCCTTTCAGAAAGGCGCACCCACCGCTAGGCTCGTCTGGTGACTACTGAAAACACCTCACCGGCACGTTCCCGGACAGCCATCGACGCCGTAGCTGACGCCTACACCGAAACGCTCCTGGCGTTGAACCCGAGCCTGGCCACCACCCTCGGCATTCCGGGTCACGAAAGCGAATACCAGGACTTCTCGCCTGCCGGCACCGCGGCCTTCGCCGCCGCTGCCCGCGACACCCTGGACAAGCTCTCCGGCCTGGAGCCCGCCGACGCGTCCGACGTCATCACCCTCGATGCGATGCGGGAGCGCCTGGGCCTGCAGCTTGAGTTCCACGAATCCGGCTGGGATGCCGCGGAGCTGAACAACATCGCCTCCCCCGCACAGGACATCCGCGCCGTCTTCGACCTGATGCCCACCGCCACGCCGCAGGACTGGGAGCACATCGCCGGCCGCGCCGCCAACGTGCCCGGCGCCATCGAGGGCTACATCGCCTCCCTGCGCTCGGCAAAGGACGCAGGAAAGGTCGCCGCTGCCCGCCAGGTGCGGATCGTCATCGAACAGACCAGCAAGTACGCCGCCGAAGACGGATACTTCGCCAAGCTCGCCGCGGACGCGGCGATCGATGGCAAACCGCTCCCTGCGGAACTGCAGGAAAAGCTCGACGCCGGTGCCGCCGTCGCGCGTTCGGCTTACGCAGGCCTGGCCGCCTTCCTCGAAGCGGAACTGCTGCCGCTCGCCCCCGAAAAGGACGCAGTGGGCCGGGAACGCTACGCGCTGGCCTCCCGGACCTTCCTGGGCGCCACAGTGGACCTCGAGGAGACGTACGCCTGGGGCGTGCAGGAGCTGCAGCGGCTCATCGCCGAGCAGGAGCGGGTGGCCGGGCAGATCAAGCCCGGCGCCAGCATCGAGGAAGCCAAGGAGATCCTGAACAATGATCCCGCCCGGCAGATCAAGGGCACCGATGCCCTCCAGGCGTGGATGCAGGAGCTTTCGGACCGTGCCGTGGCCGAGCTCGCCGACGTCCACTTCGACATCCCGGACGTCATGAAGACCCTTGAGTGCAAAATCGCCCCCACCGACGAGGGCGGCATCTACTACACCGGGCCTGCGGACGATTTCTCGCGCCCGGGCCGCATGTGGTGGTCCGTGCCGGCCGGCGAAGACACCTTCACTACCTGGGCGGAGACGACGACGGTCTTCCACGAAGGCGTGCCGGGCCACCACCTGCAGGTGGCCACCGCCGTCTACCGCCGCGAGCTGCTGAACGACTGGCGCCGCAACATCTGCTGGGTGTCCGGCCATGGCGAGGGCTGGGCCCTGTATGCCGAAAAGCTGATGCTGGAGCTGGGCTACCTGAAGGATCCTGGCGACCACATGGGCATGCTGGATATGCAGCGCATGCGGGCCGCCCGCGTGGTCTTCGACATCGGCGTGCACCTCGAACTCGAGATCCCCGAGGCCTGGGGCAGCGGCACCTGGACGCCGGACAAGGGCTATGACTTCCTGCGTGCCAACCTGCCCATCAGCGAGGGCCAGCTCAAGTTCGAGTTCACCCGCTACCTTGGCTGGCCGGGCCAGGCACCTTCCTACAAGGTGGGCCAGCGGCTCTGGGAGGAGATCCGCGCGGAGCTGGAAAAGCGGCAGGGCTTCGAGCTCAAGGCCTTCCACAGCGACGCCCTGAACGTCGGATCCGTAGGCCTGGACACGCTCCGCCGGGCGCTCCTCGGCTGAGACATATGCCACAGCGGCGCATGGAATAACTTGAAACTTCATTGATTTGGCGGCCGCCGCTGGTATCCCAGTGACGGCCGCCACTTCATGTTCCCCGTCATATTTCTCAACGTGCACTCGCTCTGGTATTCCAACTGCCTCTAGGTTGTTCCGGTGAGCAAAACATCCAACCTTTCGCCCTCCGCCGGAAAGACCGCGACCAGGCTCCCGAAGTGGGCCATGTCCTTCGGCGTGCAGATCATCGCCGCCCTCGTCATCGGTCTGGTCCTCGGCCTCGTCGCCAAGTACACCGGCAGCACCAAGACGGCCCCCAACGGCCTCGGCGCCACCCTGCAGACCATCGGTTCGAGCTACGTCTCGCTGCTGCAGACGGCCGTCGTGCCGCTGATCTTCACCGCCGTCGTCAGCTCGATCGCCAACCTCCGCCAGGTCTCAAACGCGGCGAAGCTCGCCTGGAACACCCTGCTGTGGTTCGCCATCACCTCCTTGATTGCGGTGCTGATCGGCATCGGCCTGGGCGTGCTGTTCCAGCCAGGCTCGGGCACCGGCATCAACAGCCAGGGCGAAGCCCCGGGCAAGGTCGGCAGTTGGTGGGCATTCCTCACGGGCCTGTTTCCGAAGAACTTCCTGGGCCTCGGCGCGAGCACGACCCTTGCCGATGACGCCGCCACCACCGCGGTGAACTTCAATGTGCTGCAGATCCTGGTGATCGCGATCGCCGTCGGCGTAGCCGCCCTCAAGGTGGGCAAGCAGGCCGAGCCTTTCCTGAACTTCAACGCCTCCGCGCTGGCCGTGATCCAGAAGGTCCTCTGGTGGATCATCCGGATCGCCCCCCTGGGCACCATCGGCCTGATCGGCAACGCCGTGGCCATCTACGGCTGGGACACCATCGGGTCCCTCGGCAAGTTCACCGTGGCCATCTATGTGGGACTGGCCCTGGTGCTGTTTGCCGTCTACCCCATACTGGTCCGCAGCCACGGTCTGTCCGTGAAGCAGTACTTCTCCGGCGTGTGGCCGGCCGTGCAGCTGGCCTTCGTCTCCCGGTCCTCGATCGGCACCCTGCCGCTCACGCAGCGTGTCACCGAACGGAACCTCGGCGTGCCAAGCGGTTACGCCTCCTTCGCTGTGCCGCTGGGCGCCACTACCAAGATGGACGGCTGCGCCGCGATCTACCCGGCAGTTGCCGCAATCTTCGTGGCCCAGTTCTTCGGCATCAACCTGGACTTCAGCCAGTACCTGCTCATCGCCCTCGTTTCGGTCCTGGGCTCCGCCGCCACGGCGGGCACCACGGGCGCCGTGGTGATGCTGACCCTGACGCTGTCCACCCTGGGCCTGCCGCTGGCCGGCGTCGGACTTCTCCTCTCGATCGATCCGATCCTGGACATGGGCCGCACCGCGGTCAACGTCGCAGGACAGGCGCTCGTGCCCACGATCGTGGCCAAGCGCCAGGGCATCCTGGACGAGGAACTGTACAACGCACCGCGCACGGGTACCGCGTTTGCCGACGAAGCTCCGGCACAGGACGCTGAGGCACCGGACCAGGCTTCCACGGAGGAACGCGAACTCGCCCGCGCCGCGTCCTAAACACACCGCCCATGGCACCCGCCCTGCTGATGAATCCCCGGGAATTTCCCGGGGATTCATCCGTTTAACCGGGCCTCCCGGTAGGCTCAGCGCATGCTGATTGTGACTTCAAACGAAATTCCAGGCCACCGGATCGACGCCGTGTTCGGTGAGGTCATGGGCCTCACCGTCCGGTCCCGGGACATTGGTTCACAGATGCTTGCGGGATTCCGGTCCCTGGGCGGCGGCGAACTCCCCGAGATGACCAAGGCCCTCTACGAAAGCCGCCAGGAAGTCATGGCCCGCATGGTCCACGAGGCACAGCAGCGCGGGGCCAACGCCATCGTGGCAATGCGCTTCGACACCTCGGAGATGGGCACCAACTGGACCGAGGTGTGCGCCTACGGCACGGCTGTTTTCGCCATCCCGCTCAAGGAAGGCGAACCCGGGGCGACCGGCCAGTCGATCTACCTGAGCAGCACCGCGGACCAGCAGGCGGGACCACAGCCGACCGCGCCGTAACGCCGACCCGGATTATTAACTTGCGCAGAGTGCAAAAATGCACTTAGTGTAAATATGTGCCTCCTACCGATACAGCCAAAGCAGCCTCCCGCCGTGAACTGAACAAGGTCGCCACACGCCGCGCCATCGCCGATGCCGCGCTGGCCCTGCTGCGCAGCGAAGGCGCGGGCAACTTCACCGTGGAAGACATCGCGTCCGAGGCGGGCGTGTCTCGGCGGACCTTCTTCAACTATTTCACCGGCGTCGACGCCGCCTTGGCGTCGCTGGCGGACCGCTTCCTCGACAACGTCCTGGACGAATTCCGCCTCCGCCCCGCGGATGAACCCATTCTGGAATCCGCCCGTGTTGCATTGATGGAGCTGGCGGATCCGATGACGGCGGCTCCCATTGCCGAGCTCTTCAGTCTCACGAACTCCAGCCAGGCGCTGGGACGCTGCGAGCTCGAGGCCTGGGAGCACTGCACCGAACAAATCATCGCCGCAGCCCGGGAGCGACTTGGCGAAGGCGCCGACGAACTCCACCTGCGAGCCATGGCCGGCTCGATCATCGCCTGCGGCAAGGCCGCGATGGGCGTCTGGTTCGAAGAACGCGGCGCCGATCTTTCCCCGGAATCCCTGGCAGTCTTCCGCCAGCACCTCGTCACCGCCGTGGGCCTGCTGGCTTCCGGCTTCAATTCATCCGGCACCACCGCCTGACCGCCACCGCCTGACCACCCAGAACAGATCGGTTCCACTATGGCTACTTTGCTCTACCGTCTTGGCAAGTTCTCCTACCGCCACCGCTGGCTCGTGATCTCCTTGTGGCTGGCCGTCCTGGTGGCCGTTGGCGCCTCCGCCGCAGCCTTCCACGGCACCATGTCCAACAACTTCCAGATCCCGGGCACCGAGACGCAGCGGATGCTGGACAAGCTCAAGAAGGACCTGCCCGAGGCGGCCGGCGGCTCGGCCGGCATTGTCTTCGAGGCCAGCAGCGGCGGTTTCGACCAGGCCGGCAAGGACGCGGTCGCGGTCGCGCTGGACAAGCTGAAGAAGCTTCCCACCGTGCAGTCCACCGTCAACCCCTTCGACACGCAGGCCGAGCTCGACAAGGCGCCCGCCGCCGTCGAGCAGGGCGAAAAGCAGGCGGCCGCCGGAGAGGCCCGGCTTGAGCAGGCCCGGGCGCAGCTGACCGCCGGGGAGGCCCAGCTGAAGGCCGCCGAGCAGCAGATGGCAACTGCCGGACTGCCCGCAGCGGCGATCGACGCGCAGCTTGCGCCGCAGAAGGCCGAGCTCGCCGCGGGGCGGGCGAAGCTCGAAGCCGGCGA
Source organism: Arthrobacter sp. TE26545 (assembly GCF_056279005.1). The sequence continues at coordinate 1,152,784 of NZ_JBWBQM010000001.1, read as the reverse complement.
AAAGGAGGCCGCCGACGGGGCGGAAAAGCTCGCCCTGGCCAAACGGCAGCTTGAGGCTTCCCAAGGGATGCGCTTCGTCTCCGACGACGGCAAGGCCGCGATCGCCCAGGTCCAGTTCAAGACGTCCATCAATGCCCTGACACCGGCGGAACGCCAGCGGGTCCAGGACATTGTCCACGGTGTTTCGTCCGCCGGCGTGACGGCCCTGGCCAGCAAGGAAATCACCGAGGACGTCTCCCAGATCTTCGGTGTCGCCGAGATCGTCGGCATCGCGGTCGCCGCACTGGCGCTGATCGTGATGCTCGGGACCCTGATCGCCGCCGGCCTTCCCCTGCTCATGGCCGTTGTGGGCGTCGCGGTGGGCGTGGGCGGGACCTTCGCGCTGACCGGTGTCATCGACATGAGCTCCATCTCCCCTATGCTTGCCCTCATGCTCGGCCTGGCCGTGGGCATCGACTACTCCCTCTTCATCGTCAACCGGCACCGCGGCCAGATGCTCGCTGGGATGGACCCGGAGGAATCCGCGGCCCTCGCCACCGGCACCTCCGGCAACGCCGTGCTGTTCGCCGGCCTCACCGTGGTCATCGCCCTGGCCGCCTTGGTGGTCCCCGGCCTGCCCTTCCTTGCCGTGATGGGCCTCTCCGCCGCCGCGACAGTGGCGGTTGCCGTCGTCGTTTCGCTCACCCTGACCCCGGCGGTGCTGTCCCTGATCGGCCGCCGGCTGATCTCCAAGCGGGCGTGGGCGAAAGCCGCGCAACACAACGCGGAACCGGGCCACGAGGCCGCGGACCGGGCCGCGGACACGCGCAAGAGCAACCGCGGCTGGGGCGCCCTGGTGACCCGACACCCGCTGTGGTCCCTCCTCGCCGGCGTCGTGCTGCTCGGTGTCCTGGCGCTGCCGGCCTCACAGCTGCGGCTGGCACTGCCCGACGGCGGCTCCGAACCTGTCGACTCACAGGCCTTCAAGGCCTACGACCTCACCCGCAAGAGCTTCGGCGAGGGCGTCACCGGACCGATCGTGGTGGTGGGCGAACTCCCCGCCGGGCTCAGCGACAGCGAAGCGGTCAACAAGCAGCTGGACGTCGCCGGGGACCTGCGGAGCGTGGACAAAGTGGTCGCCGCCGTGCCGGTCGCCCTGAGCCCGGCCACGGGAAGCGACGGCCACCGCACCGCGGTGTTCCAGGTGATCCCGCAGGACGGCCCTGCCAGCGAAAGCACCGTCCAGGTGGTCTCCGAACTCCGGGCCAAGGGCAGCGACATCGCCGCCGCAACCGGCGTCACCATCGGCCTGACGGGCCAGACGGCCGGAAACGTGGACGTCTCCGAAAAACTCGGCGCCGCGCTGCCGCCCTACTTGGCGATCGTCGTCGGGCTATCAGTGATCCTGCTGCTATTGGTGTTCCGTTCGGTCGTGGTCCCGCTGCTGGCCACTGGCGGCTTCCTGCTCTCGCTCGCCGCGGCGTTCGGCGCCGTGGTGGCCGTCTACCAGTGGGGCTGGCTGGGTGGCGTGTTCGACGTCGCCAACCCCGGCGCGGTACTGAGCTTCCTGCCGATCATCCTGATCGGTGTGCTGTTCGGCCTGGCGATGGACTACCAGGTCTTCATCACCTCCGGCATGCGGGAATCGTTCATGCACGGCGAGAGCGCCAAGCCTGCCGTGCGCAGTGGCTTCAGCCACGCCGCCGCCGTGGTCACGGCCGCCGCGATCATCATGGTGAGCGTGTTCGCCGGCTTCATCTTCTCCCACCTGACCATGGTCCGGCCGCTCGGTTTCGCGATGGCGTTCGGCGTGCTGGTGGACGCGTTCGTGGTCCGCATGACGATCCTGCCCGCAGCCATGTACCTGCTGGGCGAGAAGGCCTGGTGGCTGCCGCGCTGGCTGGACCGGATCCTGCCGGACGTCGACGTCGAAGGCGCCTCCCTTGAGAGGACGGGCGTCCGGGAAAGCTCGGCAGCCGCGGACACCGGCGACGCGAGGGAACTGGTGCCCTGAGCAGCCCTCGACGCGAACTGCCCTCGACGCGCTGCCGGATCAGGAGGAGGATTAAAGGGCAGTCACCAGAAGGAGGTCTGTGATGTGCTACGGCTACAGCAAGGATTTCCGTTGGGACACCAAGAAAGATGCCTCACGGGAGACCGAGGAGCACAAGGAACCACATGTTGACGCGAAGGGCACGTTCTGGGCCTTCCCGCGCCGGCGCCGCGATTTCTCCACCCCGCGGGAACCGGTCATCGACCGCACGCGCGAGAGGGTTTAGCCCCTGGAATGGAAGGAACGTCCGGTCCGGACGTTCCTTCCATTTGCTTTCCGCCAGCGCATACCGGCAGCGGATACCCTTGAACGCGTGACCCGACTTATCCTGGCCTCCCAGTCCCCCGCCCGCACCAAGCTCCTCACGGAAGCCGGCATCCGGCACGAGGTCCTCGTATCCGACGTCGACGAGGACGCCGTCCAGGCGCGCTACGGGGTCACCGACCCGCACGATACCGCCCTGCTGCTGGCGCGCGCCAAGGCCGAGGCCGTCGCGGCACTGCCCGAGGCCGAAGGCGCCCTGGTGATCGGCTGCGATTCGGTGTTCGAGTTCGACGGGGAGGCGCACGGCAAGCCGTACACCGCCGAGGTCGCCAAGGAACGCATGCTGCGCATGAGCGGCTCCTCGGGCGTGCTGCACACCGGGCACTGGCTGGTGGACTGCCGCGAAACAGCCGCCGACGTCGAAGACGGCGAAAGCGCCGACGGAACGGGGGCGACCCTCGGCGCCCGTTTCCAGCGCCGAAGTGCATTTCACCCCGATGAGCGAGGCGGAGGTGGACGCCTACATCGCCACGGGCGAGCCGCTGCATTGCGCCGGCTCCTTCACCATCGACGGACTGGGCGGGGCGTTCATCCGCAAGGTCGACGGCGACCCGCATGCCGTCGTCGGGCTGTCCGTCTCCACCCTGCGCGAACTGCTCGGCCAGGCCCAGGTGGGCATCACCGAGCTGTGGGCAAGCGACGGAGACTCCCCCGGTTTGTAGCAACCCTACAAACAGGAGGCGCCGCACGCACGGATTCCCCCATCAATATGGGCGGAACCCTCACAATCACGCTAGTCTCCTTTGAGGACAGAAGGAGTCAAGTTGACAGCACAGCCGGCGCAGCCCGTTTCCAGCTCGATCACCAAGGTACTGGTGGCCAACCGCGGTGAGATCGCGGTCCGCATTATCCGTGCAGCCCGGGACGAAGGCCTCGCCTCCGTTGCTGTCTACGCCGACCCCGACCGGGATGCCCTGCACGTCCGGCTGGCAGACGAGGCCTACGCCCTGGGCGGCAACACTGCCGCCGAGTCGTACCTCGTCATTGACAAGCTGATCGACGTCGCCAAGCAGTCCGGCGCCGACGCCATCCATCCCGGCTACGGCTTCCTGGCCGAGAACGCCGAATTTGCAGCGCGCGTGATCGAGGAGGGCCTCACCTGGATCGGCCCCTCCCCCGAGGCGATCGACGCCCTTGGCGACAAGGCGAAGGCCAAGCACATCGCCCTGGCCGCGGGCGCCCCCCTGGCCCCCGGCCTCAAGGACCCCGTCAAGGACGCCGACGAGATCGTCGCCTTCGCCCAGGAATACGGCCTCCCGGTGGCCATCAAGGCCGTCTACGGTGGCGGTGGCCGCGGGCTCAAGGTCGCCCGCACGCTGGAAGAGATCCCCGAGCTCTACGAATCAGCGGTCCGCGAGGCATTGGCCGCCTTCGGACGCGGCGAGTGCCTGGTGGAGAAGTTCCTGGACTCCCCGCGGCACGTCGAAACCCAGTGCCTGGCAGACGCACACGGCAATGTCGTGGTCGTCTCCACCCGTGACTGTTCCCTGCAGCGCCGCAACCAGAAGCTCGTGGAAGAAGCCCCGGCACCGTTCCTCTCCGAGGAGCAGAACCGCCGCCTGTACGAATCTTCGAAGGCCATCCTGAAGGAGGCCGGCTACCTCGGCGCGGGCACCTGCGAGTTCCTGGTGGGCCAGGACGGCACCATCAGCTTCCTCGAAGTCAACACCCGCCTGCAGGTGGAGCACTGTGTATCCGAGGAAGTCACCGGGATCGACCTGGTCCGCGAGCAGTTCCGCCTGGCCCGTGGCGAAGAGCTCGGCTACGGCGACCCGGAAGTCCGCGGCCACTCCTTCGAGTTCCGCATCAACGGCGAGGACGCGGGCCGTAACTTCATGCCCGCCCCCGGCACGGTGGAAACCCTCACCTTCCCCACCGGCCCCGGCGTCCGCGTGGACTCCGGCATCCAGGCCGGCGAGGTGATCAGCGGCAACTTCGACTCCATGCTGGCCAAGCTGATCGTCACCGGTTCCAGCCGGAAGCAGGCCCTTGAGCGCTCCCGCCGTGCCCTGGCCGAGCTTGAGATTACGGGCATGCCCACCGTTACGCCCTTCCATAGTGCAGTGGTCTCCGACCCCGCCTTCGCTCCCGAGGAGGGCCCGTTCTCGGTCCACACCCGCTGGATCGAAACCGAGTTCGTCAACGACATCCCCGCTTGGTCCGGTGCGGGTGCCTCCGCTGAAGCCCCCGACGCCGGTGAGCGCCAGCGCTTCGTCGTCGAGGTGGGCGGCAAGCGCCTTGAGGTCGCCCTCCCGGCAGGGCTCGGGGCCGTGTCCGTGAACGGCGCCTCAGCGAAGGCGGGCAAGTCCAAGAAGCGTGCCCGCGGCGCAGGAGCGTCCGCGGCGGCCACCGGCGGAAACGCGCTGACCTCCCCGATGCAGGGAACCATCGTCAAGGTGGCCGTGGCCGACGGCGACGTAGTGGCCGAAGGCGACCTGATCGTGGTGCTCGAAGCCATGAAGATGGAGCAGCCGCTCACCGCCCACCGCGCCGGCACCATCCACGGCCTGGTTTCCATGGCCGGCGAGACCGTGTCCGCCGGAGCGGTCATCGCCACAATCGAAGACTAGTTCGCGAGGGCCCGATCTCAGCGAAGCGAAGGTTGGGGCGAAGCGAAGATTGGGAGCGAACTAGTCGCTAGTTCGCGATGGCTTAGCGAGGGCACCCTCCGGGGCTAGCATCGTGCCATGAGGGCGCTGTACAACTCCTGGTACCGTTTCGGCACGCCGCCGTGGGTCGGCGAAGCCCGGCAGGACCTGGTTGCCCTCGTGAACGACGGGACCCTGGCCCCCTGCCGGGCCATCGACCTCGGCTGCGGCGAAGGGGACAACGCGGTGTTCCTGGCGCGTCGCGGCTTCGATGTGACCGCCGTGGACTTCGCGCCGGCGGCGATCGGCAAGGCACGGGCGAAGGCCCGTGCCGCCGGCGTGGACGTCCGGTTCCTTGTTGACGACCTCACCGATCTGCGGCACGTCAGCGGCCCCTTTGGGCTGCTGGTGGACTACGGAACATTCGACGACCTGTCCGAAGCACAGCGCCGGCTCTACCTGCGCAACGTCGTTCCCCTGGCAGCGCCCGGGGCAAAGTTCCTGCTTTGGACCTTCGAATGGGAGCTGACGAGGTGGGAAAAGGCAGCCGCGAAGCTCCTGCCGTTCGGCGGTATCGCCCTGGAACCGGGGTATGTTGAGGCCACGTTTTCACGGGACTTCGCCATTGAGCGGGTGGCCGGCGAATCCGGCCTCAAGGGCTGGCCCCGGGGCTGGGCCGCCTACCTGATGACGCGCCGCGCCTGAGCCGCGAACCTCCACGACGCAAAACGGCCCCGCACCACGATGGTGCGGGGCCGTTCGTCGTTGGAAGACCTGTCAGGCGATGTTGTCTTCGAACTCGCGGTCCTTGGTCTCCTTGGTCATCGCCAAGGCAATCAGTGTGCCGACTGCGGCGATGGCCAAGTAGATGCCGACCCACACTGTGCTGCCCTTGCCCGCCTGCCACAAGGCGATGGCCACGAAGGAGGCGGGAGCCGCGCCGATCACCGAAGACAGGTTGTAGGCCACGGCCGAACCGGTGTAGCGCACGTTCGCGGGGAACAGCTCGGGCAAGATGGCTGCCATGGGGCCGAAGGTCAGGCCCATGAGGGTGAATCCGACAATGAGGCCCACCAGCGCCGCACCCTTGCCCGGGCCGAACATCAGGCCCCAGGTCAGGCCGAAGGCCAGGATGCCCAGGGTAACCCAGATAAGGAACTTGCGGCGGCCGTACTTCTCGGCCAAGGGTCCGGAGACCACGGTGAAGATTCCGAAGAACACGACGCCCAGGATCAGCATCCAAAGGAACTCGCTGCGTTCGATGCCCAGGCCCGGCACGAAGGCGGCTTCGTTGAAGGTCTTCCCGGCCTTCACGGCGGCGGCGCGGGCTACTTCGGCGCTGGCCGGGGCGGTGCCGTAGGTGAGGGTGAAGCTGGTGGTCAGGTAGAAGAGCACATAGGTGGCGAGCATGATGAAGGTGCCGGCGATGACCGCGCGCCAGTGGTACTTGAACGTGGCAGCCAACGGAACCTTGGCTACCTGCTCCGATTCGATGACCTTCTGGAACGAGGTGCTCTCGACGAGCTTGAGGCGTACGTACAGGCCGATTGCCACCATCACGATGCTGGCAAGGAACGGGATGCGCCAGCCGAAGTCCATGAACTGCTTGTCGTCCAGGTAGAGGTCAAGGACAACGAAAAGCACGTTGGCGAGGATGAAGCCGATCGGCGCGCCCAGCTGCGGGAAGGTGCCCCAGACAGCCCTCTTGCCTTCGGGGGCATTTTCAGTGGCCAGCAGCGCGGCACCGGACCATTCACCGCCGAGCGCAAGGCCCTGGCAGAAGCGCAGCACCACGAGCAGGAGCGGGGCGAGCACAACCCAGCCCGCCGTCGTCGCCGGCGGAAGCAGCCCGATGAGGAAGGTGGCCAGGCCCATGGTGAGCAAGGACGCCACCAGGGTGCCCTTGCGTCCTAGGCGGTCGCCGAAGTGGCCGAACAGGATCGAGCCCACCGGGCGGGCGATGAACGCGACGCCGAAAATGGCGAAGGAGCTCAGGATGGCGTTGATGTCCGTGGCGTTGGGGAAGAACAGCTTGGGGAACACGAGGACCGACGCGGTGGCGTAGGCGTAGAAGTCGAAGAACTCGATCGTGGTGCCAATGAGGCTGGAGAAGATGACCCGGCCCCTGGTATTGGCCGGGGCCGACTCGCTTTCCTTGGGTTCAGCTATGGAAGACATTCACCGTTGCTTTCGTTCGCACCGGTCCGGCGCCTGCGGCCTGCCCGGCAAGTTTTATTGAGACTTCAATAATAGTTCCCGGTATCCAATAGATGGACATTTAGTCCATGATGCGGACGCCCGGAAGGGTCTCACACTCTGGTCATGGCCACACTAGCCCTCACGGTTTCTCACGCGGCTCCGACACCCTCGGATAGGCAAATGTCACAGCACGTTTACACACCGCGCCGGTCGCCGAAACGAGCCCTCCCTACCTTGGAAGTACCCAGTCCCCCCAAGGAGGCATCCCGTGACAGTAGAACAAAGCGCACAGACCCAAGGCAACGAGGCCACCAAACTTGCAGTACCCGTCCTTGAACATCGCCCCGGCCGCTGGATCGCCAACTGGGATGCCGAGAACAAGGGACAGTGGGAGGCCGAAGGCCGTTCCATCGCCAAGCGCAACTTGTACTGGTCCATCTTCGCCGAGTTCCTCGGCTTCGTGGTCTGGCAGCTCTGGTCCATCGTGGTGGTCCAGCTCCCCGGCGCAGGATTCAAGCTCAGCACCTCGGAGATCTTCTGGCTCATCTCGATGCCGAGCCTGGTCGGCGCGACCCTGCGCATCCCGTACACCTTCATGGTTCCGAGGTTCGGCGGCCGCAACTGGACCATCATCTCGGCTCTGCTCCTGCTGATCCCCTCCATCGGCCTGGCGATGTGCGTTTCCAACCCGCACACGCCGTTCGGTGTGATGCTGCTGGTTGCCGCGCTCGCCGGCTTCGGTGGCGGTAACTTCGCCAGCTCCATGGCTAACATCACCTTCTTCTACCCGGCCCGCGAAAAGGGCTGGGCGCTGGGCCTGAACGCCGCCGGCGGAAACATGGGTGCCGCCGTCGCGCAGCTTGTGGTCCCGATCGCAGTGACGCTGCTCGCCGCTGGTACCGCGAACCTGCCGGTCGCCGGCCTGATCTGGGTGCCGTTCATCCTGCTGGCCGCTTTCGGTGCCTGGAAGTACATGAACAACCTCACCAGCGCCAAGGGTGATGTGGCCGGTTCCATCGCCGCCCTCAAGGAACCGCACCTGTGGATCATGGCCTTCCTGTACATCGGCACCTTCGGTTCGTTCATCGGCTTTGCCGGTGTCTTCCCGAAGCTCATCAAGGACTACTTCCCGGACTTCTCCGCCATCCACCTCGGTGCCGTTGCCCTCTCCCTGGCCTTCCTCGGCCCACTGGTCGGATCCCTGGCACGTCCCTACGGTGGACGCATGGCTGACCGCCGTGGCGGTGCCCGGATGACCGTTGCCTCCTTCACTGCCATGGCCGTCATCACCCTGACCATGATCTGGACGCTGCCGCTGAAGAACTTCTGGCTCTTCCTGGTGCTGTTCCTGTTCCTCTTCGTTGCCAGCGGCTTCGGAAACGGCGCAACCTACCGCATGATCCCGGTCATCTTCGCCACCTCCAGCCGCGCAGCCCGCAACGGCGCCTCACCGGCGGCCACCCAGCGCCTCGCGTCCTCCTCCCTCGGCCTGATCTCCGCGATCGGCGCCTACGGCGGCTTCGTGATCCCGCAGGTGCTGAATGCTTCGAACACCGCCTCCGGTTCCTACACCCCGGCCTTCTACGGCTTCGTCGCGGCCTACGTGGTCATGCTCGCCGTCTGCTGGAGCTTCTACCTCCGCAAGGCAAAGAACACCTCGATCGGACACATCTAACATGCCCTCCGGTACCGCCACCCACTGCCCGTACTGCGCTCTCCAGTGCGCCATGACCCTGTCCCCGGCCGCCGTGCCGGGGGCGGGGTCCCCGGCCGCGGGCGTTCCGACGCCGGACAGCGCTGGCGCAGCCGCCACTCCCCTGCTTGAGGTGGCCGGCCGCGAGTTCCCCACCAACCGGGGCGGGCTGTGCCGCAAAGGCTGGACCTCTGCGTCACTTCTGGGTCATGCGGGCCGGATCACCGAGCCGCTGCTCAAAGGCTCCGACGGCGTTCACCGGCCGGTCAGCTGGGACCAGGCCCTGATGCTCGTCACCGCCGCGGTCAAGGACAGCTGGGCACGCCACGGGCACGACTCCGTGGGCGTGTTCGGCAGCGGCGGCCTCACCAACGAGAAGGCTTATCAACTGGGGAAGTTCGCCCGCCTGGCGCTGCGCACTTCCCGCATCGACTACAACGGCCGGTTCTGCATGTCCTCTGCCGCCGCGGCCGGAAACCGGGCCTTCGGCGTCGACCGCGGCCTTCCCTTCCCCGTGGAAGACCTCGACTCCGCCTCCGTGATCCTGCTGCTGGGTTCGAACGTGGCCGAAACGATGCCGCCGTTCGTCCAGCACCTGCAAGGTGCACGGGACGCCGGCGGGCTGATCGTGGTGGACCCGCGCCGCTCCGCCACTGCGGCGTTCACCGGCAACGGCGGCGGGATCCACCTGCAGCCCCTCCCCGGCACGGACCTGGCGCTCATCCTGGGCATCTCCCACGTGGTAGTCCACGAGGGGCTCGCCGACGCCGCGTTCCTCGAGGAACGCACCAACGGCCACAAGGCCGTGCTGCGCAGCCTCACCGCGTTCTGGCCCGAGCGCGTGCAGTCCATCACCGGCGTCCCGGCGACCCTGATCCGCGAAACTGCGCGCCGGCTGGCCAGGAGCGCCCGCCTCGCCAAGGACGAGGGCCGCGGTGGCTGCTACATCCTCAGCGGCCGCGGCGTCGAACAGCACGTGGACGGCACCGACACCGCCACCGCCGCGATCAACCTCAGCCTCCTGCTGGGCCTGCCCGGCGCCGCACGCAGCGGCTACGGTACCCTCACCGGGCAGGGCAACGGCCAGGGCGGCCGCGAGCACGGCCAGAAGGCCGACCAGCTTCCGGGCTACCGGAAGATCACCGACCCCGCGGCCCGCGCCCACATGGCGAAGGTCTGGGGCGTGGACGAGGCCCTGATACCCGGCGCCGGGCTGCCCGCCGTCGCATTCCTGAAGTCCCTGGGCCAGCCCGACGGCGTCCGCTGCCTTTTCGTGCACGGCGCCAATGTGGCGGTGTCCGCCCCGGACGCCGGTGCCGTGATCGAGGGACTGCGCAGCCTGGACTTCCTGGTGGTCTGCGACTTCTTCATGTCCGAGACCGCCGCCGAAGCGGACCTGGTGCTTCCCGTGGCCCAGTGGGCCGAAGAGGAAGGCACCATGACCAACCTCGAAGGCCGGGTCATCCGGCGCCGCCGGGCCCTGACCCCGCCCCCGGGTGTCCGGACCGAGCTGTGGCTGATGTCGCGGCTCGCCGAACTGCTCGATGCCCCCTCCACCTTCAGCGACGACCCCCGCACTGTTTTCGAGGAGCTGCGCCTTGCCTCCGCCGGCGGGCTGGCGGACTACTCGGGCATCGACTACGACATGCTGGACGCCGGCGAGGCCGCCTACTGGCCCTACCCCGTTGGCAGCACGGGCACCCCGCGGCTCTTCGCAGACGGGTTCGCGCACGCCGACGGCCGCGCCGCCATGGTCGCCGTCACCCCCTCCAAGCGCGCCCAGCGCAACTTCGCAAGCGCCTCCGAGCCGGACTCCCTCGCCCTGGCCACCGGTCGCCTGCTGGAGCACTACCAGTCCGGGGCACAGACCCGCCGGGTGGCCGAACTCTCGGCCTCCCAGCCGGAAGCACGCCTTCAGCTGCACCCGGAGACGGCGGCCCGCCGGGGCATCGTGGACGGCGGGCTGGTGACCGTCAGCAACGAACGCGGCGAAGTCCGGGTCCGGGCCGAGGTGAGCACCGCGATCCGGCCTGACACCGTGTTCCTGCCCTTCCATTTCCCCGAAGCAGGCAGCGCCAACCGCCTCACCGAGGCGGCCACCGATCCCATCTCGGGCATGCCGGAATTCAAGACCAGCCGGGTGTGGGTGAAGGCCGTAACGGCAGAACCCGCCCTGGCCGCAGCAGCTTTGTCATCGCACCGCAGTCTGTCACTGCACCGCAAGGAGGAATCATGAGCGAGCGCATCGTCGTCGTCGGTTTCGGGCCCGTAGCAGCCCGCCTGGTGGAGGGTCTCCTCCCGGCGGTGCGCCGCGGCAGCGTAAGCCTGATGGTCCTCGGCCAGGAGGCCGAAGCGGCGTACAACCGTGTGATGGTTGCCGAGTTCGGCGTCGGCCGCAGCACCGCGGAAGCCCTCGCCATGGCCGATGCCGCCGAGCTCATTGCCGAAGGCGTGGACGTCCGTCTCGGCGTCACCGTCAAGCGGGTGGACCGCGCCCGGCAGCGGCTGGTGCTCTCCGACGGCAGCACCGAAGGGTACGAACGCCTCGTCTTCGCCACCGGCGCGCGCCCGGTGATCCCCAACCTCACCGGCATCAACCCCGACCCCGCGCACCCCGTGCTGCCTGCCGGGGTCACCGCCCTGCGCGACTTGCGCGACGCCGAAATGCTGCGCCGGGCGGTGGCCTCCGGGCAGCGCGTGGTGGTGCTTGGCGGCGGCGTCCTCGGCCTGGAAACCGCCCTGGCCGCGGCCGAGGAAGGCGCCCGTACCACCGTGGTGCACAGCGGACCGCACCCCATGGGACGGAACATCGACCGCGGCGGCGGCGCAGTGCTGAACGCCGCACTGCGCTCGGCGGGCGTCTCCGTGGTCAGCAATGCGGTTTCCACCGCCGTCGAGCACAACGGCCCGGACGGCACCTTTTCCGCATTGCTGCTCGACGACGGCTCCCGCGTTGAGGGCGACCTCCTCCTGCTTTCCTGCGGCGTGCGCCCCCGGATCGAACTGGCCGAGGGTTGCGGCCTTCCCGTTGCCGCCGGCATCCTCGTCGACCACCGGCTGCGCACCCACCACGAACCGCACATGTTCGCCATCGGTGACTGCGCCGAAGTGCGCTGCGCGGACAAGTCCTGCCCCGACTGCAAAGGTGCCACGGCGCCGTCGGGCCTGGTCGGTCCGGGCTGGCGGCAGGCCGAATGGCTCGCCGCCTACCTGGAAACCCTCGCCGAGGACGGCCAACAGGCCGCGGACGGCCTGCCGTCGCTGGCGAAGGAACAGACCGGCGTCGTGGTCCTGAAGGCGCGTGGCATCAACCTGGCCGTCGCGGGCGACAACTCTGCCGAGCCGTGGGACGAGCTGCTGTGCCCCTCGCCGGACGGGCTGCCGCACCGCGAAGTAGCGCAGTGGGCGGATCCCGGCCACGGCCGCTACGTCAAGATGACCACCCGCGGCGGGGTGCTGCAGGGCCTGGTGTCCGTGGGAATGCCCCGCACCGCCGCCGAACTGGTGGTCCTGTTCGAACGTGGCTCCGAGCTTCCGGCGGACCGTTCGCTGCTGCTGCGCCTGGACGGGACGGACCAGCCCGCTGGCGCCAACAACGATCCCGCACGCACGGTCTGCCGTTGCGCGGGCGTCAGCGGCGCCGCGATCGAGGAGTCCGTGGCGTCCGGTTGCACCTCGGTCCCGGAGGTATCCAAGGCAACCCGGGCAGGCACCGGCTGCGGCGGCTGCCACGACGACATCAAGGCGGTCATCGAAAAACATTTCCAAGGGGCCGTAGCGGCGTAGGGCCCCTTTCCTTGCAGCCGTCCGGCGGAGTCAGCGGGCTACGATGGGCAGGTGTCCAAGCTTTCCCCGCGCGTCCAAGAGACTGCGCCAGGTGTCTACTTCGTCGAAGGACCGGCTTCGAACTGGATCGTGGTCCGTGACCACAGCGGTTTCATGCTGATCGACAGCGGCTATCCTGCCGACCGCGAGCTGGTGCTTGGCTCCATCCGCGAACTGGGCTTGGAACCGCCAGAGGCAAAGGCAGTGCTCATTACGCACGGACATGTCGACCACACAGGCTCGGCTGCCTACTTCTCCGAGGCCTTCGGTACTCCCGTCCTGTGTTCCCCGGAGGAACTGGCGCATGTCCAGGGCCGGGAAAAACATCAGGTCACGTTCGGCCAGGTGCTGGTACGCGCGTGGCGTCCCAGGGTGTTCCGCTGGATGCTCCACGTCATCAAGGCGAAGGCCCTCCAGGCGCAGCCCGCCACCCGGGCCGAGGCCTGGGACGCCCACAGGCTCCGGAACCTGCCTGGCGCTCCCGAGGCGGTCCTCCTCCCGGGCCACACGCCAGGCAACGCTGCGATCCTGCTCCCCGCGTCAGGGGCCATCGCCGTAGGTGACTCGTTTGTCACCGGCCATCCGATCAGCCGAACCGCCGGGCCCCAGATGCTGCACCGGATGTACCACTCAGACACTGCTGCTGCTTTGGCCGCGACAACTCGTCTCGACAGTGTTCGCGCCTCGGTGATCCTGCCGGGCCACGGCCCCGCTCTGCACATGCCGCTGGCGGAGGCCCTGGCGGAACTGCGCAGCCAATGAGGCTGCGCAGCCAGCCGCACCGCTGACTACATGTGCACGTGCAGGCGGCGCGCGGCTTCGGAGATGGAGCCGGTCAGCGACGGGTAGACCGTAAAGGTGCTGGCGAGGTCGTCGACGTGCAGCTTCTGGGTGACCGCAACGGAAATCGGGAAGATCAGCTCGGAGGCGTTGGGGCCGACGACGACGCCGCCGATCACCGTGCCGGAACCCTTGCGGGCGATGATCTTGACGAAGCCGTCCTTGGTGTTGCGCATCTTGGCGCGGGCGTTGCTGAGCAGGGAGAGCATGACGACGTCGCCCTGGTACTTGCCGGACTCCAGGTCCGCCTCGGAGACGCCCACGGAGGCGATTTCCGGGGAGGTGAAGATGTTGGACGCCACCTGGTGCAGCTTGATGGGGGTGACGCTGTCGCCCAGGAAGTGTGCGATGGCGATGCGGCCCTGCATCGCGGCCACGGAAGCCAGGGCGAAAACGCCCGTGCAGTCGCCGGCGGCGTAGATGTTCGGGGCCGTGGTGCGGGAGACGCCGTCCACCTTGATGTGCCCGGATTCGGAGAGCGCCACGCCGGCTTCCTCCAGGCCGATCCCGGCCGTGTTCGGGATGGAGCCGACGCAGACCAGGCAGTGGCTGCCGGTCACCGTGGTGCCGTCGCCGAGGGTGACCTCCACGCCGGTTTCGGTGCGCACGACGGCGTTCGCCCGGGAGCGCGAGAGAACGCGCACCCCGCGGCGCTTGAAAACGTCCTCCAGCACCGCTGCGGCGTCCGTGTCCTCGCCGGGCAGCACCTGGTCGCGGCTGGAGATCAGGGTGACCTTGGAGCCGAGGCCGTTGTAGGCGGAGGCGAATTCGGCGCCCGTGACGCCGGAGCCCACCACGATCAGTTCCTCGGGCAGTTCCTCGAGGTTGTACAGCTGGGCCCAGTTCAGGATGCGTTCGCCGTCGGGCTTGGCGGTGGGCAGTTCGCGCGGGTGCGCGCCCACGGCCAGCAGGATGGCGTCGGCGGTGACGGTCTTCGTGCCGTCGATGGTGAGGACCTCGATGGTGTGGTTGTCCACCAGCTTGCCGGAGCCGATGATAATTTCGACCCCCAGGTGGTCCAGGGCCTCGTGGATGTCTTCTGACTGTTCGCGGGCCAGGCCCAGGAGGCGGTCGTTGATGTGGCCGAGGTCCGCTCGCATGTGCGGGGCGACATCGCCGCCGTCGACGGCGAACTTGACGCCCAGCTCCCCCGCCTCGCCGACGCGGGTCATGAGGTCCGCCGTCGCGATCAGGGTCTTGGAAGGTACGACGTCGGTGAGGACGGCGGAGCCGCCGAGGCCGGCGCGCTCGATGATGGTGACCTGCGCCCCGAGGGACGCTGCGACCATGGCGGCTTCGTAGCCACCAGGACCTCCACCAAGAATTGCGATACGGGGTGAACTGAAGTCAGGATGCATGGTCACAAAGAACAATTGTTACGTATTGCCGGGGGTGCTGCCACTAAGCCCCGCCTGAGTGGCCTGCGCCTCACCGTTCAGCACGGCCTCGCTGTTCAATACCGCGGCGCGCCCTGTAGCTTGTACCCGTGAGTAACAGTGAGCTGCTTAACACCGATCCCTTCGAAGCCGCCCGGGATGCCGCGGACTACATCGCAGCGGAGACCGGCGTCGAAAACCACGACGTAGCGCTGGTGCTTGGCTCCGGCTGGGGCGCCGCCGCCGATCTCATCGGCGAAACCACCGCAACCCTCACCGCGGCCGAGGTGCCCGGTTTCTCCGCACCCGCCGTCGAAGGCCATGTGGGCACGATCCGCTCGGTGCTGACCAAGGAGGGCAAGCGGGCACTCGTGCTGGGCGCGCGCACCCACTACTACGAGGGCAAGGGAGTGCGTGCCGTGGTCCACGGGGTGCGCACCGCGGCCGCGGCCGGCTGCAAGACCCTCGTGGTGACCAACGGCTGCGGCGGCCTGAACGAGGCCTGGTCCCCCGGCACCCCCGTGCTGATCAGCGACCATATCAACCTCACTGCAACCTCTCCGCTGGAAGGCGCCACGTTCGTCGACCTGACGGACCTCTACTCCTCCCGCATCCGGGGCCTGGCGCGCGAAGTGGATCCCACCCTGGACGAGGGCGTGTACGCCCAGTTCACCGGGCCGCACTACGAGACGCCCGCCGAGGTGCAGTACGCCAAGCGGATCGGCGCGGACCTCGTGGGCATGTCCACCGCCCTTGAAGCCATAGCGGCCCGCCATGCCGGCATGGAGGTTTTCGGCATCTCGCTGGTTACCAACCTGGCCGCCGGCATCAGCCCGGTGCCGCTGAGCCACCAGGAAGTCATCGAAGCCGGAGAAGCCGCGGGCGCGCGGATCTCGAAGCTCCTCGCCGAGATCATCGCGAAGCTCTGACCTTAGTCCGGGCTGGTCCGCACCAGGACGGTCACCGGGTTTCCGGTGACGCCATCCGCCGTGGCGGTGATCTCGGCATCACCTTCCCTGACCCCGGTAACGAGCCCCGAACCATCGACGGAAGCAATCAGCGGCCTGTCCGAGGACCATTCGACGTCCGAACCCGTGGTGCCGTCGCTGTAGAACACGACCGCGCGAAGCTGCACGCTTCCGCCGGGCTCTGGTTGCAGCGGCCCCGCCGGCGAGACCTTGATGCTCTTCACGGACGGCACCACTGTGAGCTCGCCCTGGCCCCGCAGCAGTTGCCCGTCGGCACCCGGCACCGTAGCGACGACAGCGAGACTTCCGGAACGGCGGGCAGTCACCAATCCCGTTGGGTCGACGTCGGCGATTTTCGATCCTGGCGGCGACGTTTCCCAGGTGGCGTTTCCGACGGCGGCACTGGTCCCGTCCGAGTAGGTGGCCACAGCTTCGAGCTGGGCTGTTTGGCCTTCCTTGAGCGTGAGTTGTGCAGGGTTGACGGACACGGCAGTGATGGTGGGTTTCGGCGCGTCCGGCACGGTGATCGTGGAACTGCCCTGCAGCCCCTCCTGCGATGCCGAAACCCTCGCCGTTCCGGGTGCGACGGCAGTAACCAGCCCCCTGCCATCAACCCTCGCGATGGCCGGGTTGCTGGAGGACCACAGCGCCGAATCGTTGAGGTTTCCGCGCGAACCGTCGCTGAAGGTGCCTTCGGCGAGCAACTGCAGGATTCCGCCCGGGTCCACCGTCGCCGTTTCAGGGGAGACGTGGAGTGCGGTCAGTTCTGCGCCATCCGTGCCCAGGACGGCGAGGGTCAGCTTTCCGGAGACTCCTGCCAGGGTCGCTGTGAGTTCCGCGCTGCCGGCGGCGACGGCCGTTACGACGCCGGCCCCGTCCACCGTCGCGATCCCTGGGTTGCTGGACGACCACTCCACCCCGTCGCCGAGCGGCCGGCTCGAACCGTCGCTGTAGCGGCCCGTGGCGGTGAGGGCGATGGTGGCCTCCGGTCGCAGCGCCTGCGAGGCCGAGGTGACGGCGATCGATTCCAAGGCCGGCGGCGGGATCACCGCGATGCGCCACGCGACGAAGGCAGCCGTCAGGGCGAGGGCAACGGCCACCGCGATGACGCTGCCCCACGCGATTTTCCGCCTGACCTTGGCCATGCCGGCGCCGACGGCCGTTGCCACGTCCGCGGGATGCTCGGCGGCCCGGACGACGGCCTCGCCCAGGAGCCGCTGCCGCAGTTCGCTGTTCATGGCTGCCGCTTCGTCATTGCGGGCCTTCTTCGAGCTGCCGGGGTGCGGCCGGAGGACTCTCTGCGGGCGAGGGGCCGCGGGTCAGCGCGGCGGCGTGGGACATTGCGCCGGTGACTTCCGGCGTCGTCCGGTCCGTCATCCCGGCGATTTCCGCAAAGGTGAAGTTCGCGAACTCGTGCAGTACCACGACGATGCGTTCGTCGAAGGTCAGGCTGGCAAGTGGACCGGCGCCAGGAAGCGGCGGCGCCGCACCGCCGCCGCTGGGCCGCATCCACATCTCATGTTTGCGGAGCAGGCGGACCAGGACGCAGAGCGTGTAGACGCGCAGCTGCGGCGTGACGGGTCCCCTCCATGCCGAGGCCGCCTGGGACCAGGCTGCTTCAAGCAACTCCCGGGCGGTTTCCGGGTTGTCGCACAGCAGGTGGGCGCAGTACTCCATGTCCCCCTTCTGGCGTTCGAAGACACTGCGCAGTTCGGCCTCACGGTCCTTGAGTGCGGGCGAAAGTTTGAAGCCCGGCGACAGCCCGAACTCGATCTCCTTGACGGCGGGCAGCAGGACGGCGGCCACCAGCGTGAGCAGTCCGGCGCCGATGGGAATCGCCGAGACCAGTTCGGGAAGGAGCCAGCCCGCCGCAACGACGGCGGCGGCCAGGACGGAAAGCACCAGGCGCAGCGGGTTCAGGGAAGGCAAGAAACGCCGCTTCGGCAATTCACACATGCTGCACCAGCTCACGATGTGTATGCGGTGCCGGCCCGGATCAGCGGCAGATCCGCTACCACATTCTACGTCCATCGATTGGACTTCAGAAGGGCGGACGGGAGGCGCAGGAAGGCCACCGACCCCGCAGAATCCAGGGGTTCCGTCAAGTCAAACGGACCCACAATTAACGGCGCATGAACTCTCCGAAATAAAGCAGATCTATGCGAAACATTTGCATCGGCGGCCCGGTTGTGGCACGCGCGCGATGTAGAAATGTAAGCGCTTGCGCATATTTGTCAGACATCCCGGACAGGACGTTCCCGAACCCCCGAAACCGGGTTTGATCCACCCGCCGGGAACGTGCAAGCGTTGGAAATGTTCCGGCGGCTACCCCCGCCGGAACCCAACGTTGGCTGTCCCCGGACGGCCAACGCCACTCGATACGATGGCGTCCTTCGAAGGCGGCATCACCGTCATCGAGGAGCCGGAGTTGAGACCCGGGCGGTTAGCCCGTCCCCCGAAGTCCACACTCCGCGAGAAGAGCGAAAGCAATGAACATCCCCTCCACCCCTGCACGGCGCCTCTGCGCCGCCGCATCCCTGGTGGCAGCCGCCGGCGTCGCCGCCTCGGTGCTGGTTGCAGCCCCGGCACAGGCAGGCACCCCTGCGGATCCCCCGGCCAACGGCATGCCCGCCCCCACCCCCGGCTTCCCGCTGCCTACCTCCCACAGCCAGGCGGCATACGCCCCCGAGTCTGCCTTCACAGCCAAATGGACCCGTGCCGACGCCAAGCAGATCATGGCCCAGGCGAGCACTGCCGCTCCCTTCGGGGGCAACTCCCTGCACCCCGATGTGACCATGCCGGAGATCCCCCGGGACTTTCCTGTCATGAAGGACCCCAACGGAGGGCAGGTGTGGGTCTGGGACACCTGGCCGCTGACGGACGAGTCCGGGAACCAGGTCTCCTACAAGGGCTGGGACGTGGTGTTCTCCCTCGTCGCCGACCCCAAAGCCGGCTATTCCTTCGACGAGCGGCATTTCAACGCCCGGATCGGCTACTGGTTCCGGCCGGCCGGCCATCCGGAGAGCGACTGGGTGTACGGCGGACACCTCTTCCGCGACGGCACCACGCTGGGCAAGGCGGAGTGGTCCGGATCCACCCGCATCCTTGAGGGCGGGAAGCTGGCCACCTTCTACACCGCCGTGACCGACTACCCCGGAACCGGCGCCCCCATTAAGTCCGTGATCGCCAAGAGCGAAGGCAGGCTCAAGGCCGACGCGAAGGGCGTCAGCATCGAAGGCTTCACCAAGCACACCCAGCTCCTGGAGCCGGACGGCAAGATGTACCAGACCGGCGGGCAGAACCGCTACTACGCCTTCCGCGACCCCTACACCTTCGAAGACCCCGCGTACCCGGGCAAAACCTTCATGGTCTTTGAAGGCAACACCGGCGGCAAGGCCGGCGAACTCCAGTGCAGCGCGGCCGACATCGGCGGTTCCGGCGAAGACCCCAAGGCCGTCAGCGATTCCGGCGCCCGCTTCCAGGCCGCCAACGTGGGCCTGGCCGTGGCCGACAGCAAGAAGTTGGACTCCTGGAAGCTGCTGCCGCCGATCCTGTCCGCCAACTGCGTCAACGACCAGACCGAGCGCCCCCAGATCTTCATCCAGAACGAGGACGGCAGGAACAAGTACTACCTGTTCACCATCAGCCACCAGTTCACCTACGCGGCGGGCCTCCGCGGCCCCGACGGCGTGTACGGCTTCGTCGGAGACGGCATCCGCTCCGACTTCCAGCCGCTCAACAACAGCGGCCTCGCCCTGGCCAACCCGACGAATCTGTCCGTCCCGTCCTGGGACCCCGCGGCAAATCCCCGCCAGTTCCAGTCCTACTCCCACTACGTGATGCCCGGCGGCCTGGTGGAGTCCTTCATCGACAACGTCGACGGCCGCCGCGGCGGCACCTTGGCCCCCACCGTCAAGCTCAACTTCAAGGGCGGCGTCAGCCAGGTTGACCGCAGCTTCGGCCGGAACGGCCTCGGCCCCTACGGCTTCATCCCCAGCAACATCCAGGCAGGCGGCAACGGCCACTACTAGGCCGGCAGCTTCCCAAGCAGGCACTCCAAACCCAGCCATTTCCAAACCGCCGCGGCGGGCTGCCTGAACGCCCGCCGCCCCACAGACCTGCGCCGGACCACCATGTCCGGCGCGGCCGGCGAGGCCTCCGCACGGAGGCCCCGTCGGTAACCGGTCCCCCGCCGTCGCTCCCAACAGGCGTGTATACCCGGCAGGGACCGGACCAGGGCCCCGGCCCGTCTTCCACGAAATACAACTCCGCGAGAAGAGCAAAAGCATGAGCACTCACTCAACCCCCGCACGGCCGCGCCGCCGCCTGCGTACTGCCGTGGCCGTCACGGCAGCCGCGAGCGTCGCCGCCTCGGTCCTGTTGGCCTCCGCGGCCGCACAGGCAAACATCCCGTCCGATCCGCCGTCGAGCACCATGCCGGCACCCACCGCCGGCTTCCCGCTGCCCACCGTCCACACGCAGAAGGCCTACGACCCGGCCGCGGACTTCACGGCCAAGTGGACCCGTGCGGACGCCAAGCAGATCATGGCCCAGAGCAACCCCAACGTGGCCGCGGGCGAAAACTCCATGAGCCCCGACGTCACCATGCCGGAAATCCCCCAGGACTTCCCGGCCATGAACGACGACGTGTGGGTCTGGGACACCTGGTCGCTGACCGATGAGAACGCCAACCAGATCAGCTACAAGGGTTGGGACGTCATCTTCTCCTTGGTGGCTGACCGCCACGCCGGCTACGGCTTCGACCAGCGCCACTGGAACGCCCGGATCGGCTACTTCTTCCGCAAGACCAACGCGGACCCGGCCAAGGACAAGTGGAACTACGGCGGACACCTGTTCCTGCCCAACAGCTCCATCGGCAACACCGAATGGTCCGGTTCCACCCGCCTCATGCAGGGTGACCACGTGAACGTGTTCTACACGGCCACCACGTTCTACGACATTGCCGAGCGCAATGCAGGTGGCGGCGGAATCGCCCCGGACGCCGTGATTGCCAAGGCCCTGGGCAACATCCACGCCGACAAGAACGGCGTCACCTTCGACGGCTTCAAGCACACCAAGCTGCTGGAACCGGACGGAAAGCTGTACCAGACCAAGGCCCAGAACCCGGGCTTCGCCTTCCGCGACCCGTACACCTTCGTTGACCCGGCCCAGCCGGGCAAGACCTTCATGGTCTTCGAAGGCAACACCGGCGCCAAGCGCGGCGACTACCGCTGCAAGCAGGAAGACCTGGGCTACCGCCCGGGCGACCCGCACGCCGAGGACCTCAACACCCTGAACAACACCACGGGCGCCTGGTACCAGACCGCCAACGTCGGCCTGGCCGTGGCGGAAAACAAGGATCTGACCAAGTGGAAGTTCCTGCCGCCGATCCTGTCCGCCAACTGCGTCAACGACCAGACCGAGCGTCCGCAGATCTACATCCAGAACGAAGACGGCAAGAACAAGTACTACCTGTTCACCATCAGCCACCAGTTCACCTACTCCGACGGCATGCGCGGCCCCGACGGCGTGTACGGCTTCGTCGGCGACGGCATCCGCTCCGACTTCCAGCCCGTGAACAACAGCGGCCTCGCCCTCGGTTCCCCGACTGATCTGAACCTGCCGGCAAACGCTCCGGAGAGCCCCTCCGCAAAGCAGAATGGCCGCCAGTTCCAGGCCTACTCGCACTACGTGCAGCCGGGCGGCCTGGTGCAGTCCTTCATTGACAACGTCAATGGCGTGCGCGGCGGCTCCCTCGCCCCGACCGTGAAGATCAACTTCAAGGGCGGCGTGACCCAGGTGGACCGCAGCTTCGGCCAGAACGGCCTCGGCCCGTTCGGCTACCTCCCCACCAACGTCCGCGTTGGCGGTGAAGGCCTCTACAAGTAGGCCGCAACAAACCAGCGGGGCGGGCGCTGCGAACCGTCTGCCCCGCACCGGCGGGGACCTCCGGCACCATCGGGGGTCCCCTTTCCGCTTCCAGCTCCAGGATTTGATTCCATGTTTTTCCAGAACCCCGCCAAGACTTTCCGCCCGGCACTCTGCGCGGCAGCCGCCGTCGTCGTCGCCTTGACTGCAGGGTGCACCGCACCGGACGTTTCA
Organism: Arthrobacter sp. TE26545; assembly: GCF_056279005.1. The sequence continues at coordinate 1,130,837 of NZ_JBWBQM010000001.1, read as the reverse complement.
ACGCCGCAACCCCCGACGCCGGACACGCCGTCGGCCGCTTCTGCCGCGGCGCCCTCCGCGGGTGATCCCTGGCGGCCCGCCGTCCACCTGAGCGCGGAACGGAACTGGATCAACGACCCCAACGGCCTGGTGTACGAAAACGGCACGTACCACGCCTTCTACCAGCACAATCCGCATGGCAACTCCTGGGGCAACATGTCCTGGGGCCACTCCACCAGTACCGACCTCGTCCACTGGACCCAGCAGCCGGTGGCCATGGAGGCGAGCGAGGCTGAAGAGATCTTCTCCGGCTCGATCGTGCTCGACAAGGACAACGCCTCCGGGCTCGGCAGTGCCGGGGACCCGCCCATGGTGGCCCTGTACACCAGCGCCTACGGCAAGGGCGGCGCGCGCCCGGCCGGCATCCAGGCCCAGTCCCTGGCCTACAGCCTGGACCACGGCAAGAGCTGGCAGAAGTACAAGGGCAACCCCGTGCTGGACCTTGCCCCGAGTTCCAAGAACTTCCGCGACCCCAAGCTCACCTGGTACGAGCCCGGCAAATACTGGGTGATGACCACGGTGGTGGCCGACGCCCAAGTGGTAAAACTGTTCAAGTCCACCGACCTGCTGCACTGGGAGTTCCTGAGCGACTTCTCCGGGGTCGGCGCCCAGGGCGGGCTGTGGGAAGTGCCCGAGCTGCTCCAGATGGATGTAGCTGGCGGCGGCAATGACAACGGAAGCGGCCTGAAGAAGTGGGTCATGCTGCTCAGCATCAACCCCGGCGGCATCGCCGGGGGCTCCGGCATGCAGTACTTCGTGGGTGAGTTCGACGGCCGGAAGTTCACCGCCGAAAACGCAGCCGCGCCCGGCGCCCCGTTGAGCGATTCCCAGTGGCTCGATTATGGCGCGGACTTCTACGCTGCGAACTCGATCAACGGCGCCCCCGGCGGCAAGCCCGTGCTCCTTGGCTGGATGGGCAACTGGGACTACGCCCAGCACGTGCCCACCACGCCCTGGCGCGGAGCCATGGCGGTCCCGCGGGAACTGGAACTGGTGCGCGACGGCGGCCGTTACGCCTTGCGTTCGGGCATCGCCGGCGCGGCCGCCGAAGCGCTCGGCAAGGCGGCCGGCGGTGAGGTCCGGCGCAAAGACCTCACCGTCGCAGGTTCTGCCGAACCGGGCTTTGAACCGCTCGGGGGCGACTTCAGCGCCCGCACCCAGCTTCTCGACGTCGAACTCGAACCGGGCGAGGCCTCCGAAGCGGGACTGGTGCTGCGCGGCTCCGCGGACGGAAAGCGGGGACTGCGCATCTCCTACGAGCGTGGAACCGGCACCCTGAAGGTGGATCGCTCCGAGGCCGGCACCAGCAATTTCTCTCCGTTGTTCAGCCCCTGCCACCAGGCCCGGGTCCCGCTGAAGGACGGCAAAGTCCGCCTGCGGATCCTGCTCGATTCCTCCTCCGTAGAGGTCTTCACCCCGGAGGGGACCGTCGCCATCACGGACGCTTTCTACCCGGCGTGGGACGACACGGAAACCCTGGCGTTCAGCCGCGGAGGCCGCGCAAAGGTGACGATCGCTTCCACCCGCGTTGCCAGTTAAGAAGGCATTGCGGATAGTTTTGTTCCTATGACATCGAGCGATGCCGCCCCTGAGCAGTCAGTTTTCGACCAGTTGATCTCCGCGGCCCGTGTGTGGGCCCGGCAGGATCCGGATCCGGTGACCGCCGCAGCTTTGGACGAGCTCGCCGACCGGGCCGCCGAAGGAATCCCGGCAGCCCGCCAACAGCTTGAAGACAGCTTCAACGGAACCCTGCAGTTCGGCACCGCCGGGCTCCGCGCTGCGCTCGGACCCGGCCCCAACCGCATGAACCGGGTGGTGGTGCGGCGGGCAGCGGCAGGCTTCGCGGCTTTCCTGAACGACGCCGTGTTGAACAACGCGGAGGCGGCCCCCGGTTCCCGGCCCCGCGTCGTCGTCGGCTACGACGCCCGCTACAACTCCGACGTCTTCGCCGCCGAATCGGCCGCCGTCTTCACAGCCGCCGGGATCGAAACCTTCCTGATGCCCTCGGCGCTGCCCACTCCCCTGCTCGCCTACGCCGTGCGGGCGCTGGATTGCGACGGCGGCGTGATGGTCACCGCGAGCCACAACCCGCCGCAGGACAACGGCTACAAGGTCTACCTGGGCGGCCGTGCGGTAGAGGAAAGCGGCCGCGGCGCCCAGATCGTGACACCCTACGATGCCCGGATCGCAGCGTTTATCGAAGCGGTGGGCGGCCTCGAGACGATTGCCCTGGCAGAAGACGGCTGGACCGTGCTGCCGGAGTCGATCTCGGAGGACTACCGGGCCGCCGTCGTCGCCCTGGCCGATCCCGCACGCTTCCCGGCACGGGAACTGAAGATCGTGCTGACCCCGATGCACGGCGTGGGCGGCGAGACCGCTGTCTCAGTGCTCAAGGACGCGGGCTTCCACGATGTGAGCCTCGTCGAAGAACAGGCCCTGCCGGACCCCGACTTCCCCACCGTAAGCTTCCCGAACCCCGAAGAGCCCGGCGCACTGGACCTCGCGCTGGCCGCAGCGGGCCGGCTGGATGCAGACATCGTGCTCGCCAACGACCCCGACGCCGACCGTGCCGCCGTCGCGGCCCGGGACCCCGAGAGCGGGGCGTGGCGGATGCTGCGCGGCGACGAAGTGGGTGCGCTGCTCGGCGCGCATGTGGTGGCGCGATCCGCCGGAAACAACGACGCCGGTCACGAGCCCGCCGCGTCGCAGGCAGTCTTCGCCAACTCGATTGTGTCTTCGCGGCTGCTGTCCCGGATCGCAGCGGCCGCGGGCGCCGCGCACGAGGAAACCCTTACCGGCTTCAAATGGATCTCCCGCGTTCCCGGCCTGGTGTACGGCTACGAGGAAGCCTTGGGCTACTGCGTGGCGCCGGAGCTGGTGCGGGACAAGGACGGAATTTCGGCGTCCCTGCTGATCGCCGAGCTGGCCGCGGCTGCGAAGGCGGCGGGACAGACGGTCTTCGACACCCTGGACGAGCTCTACCTGATGCATGGCCTGCACGCTAGCGACCAGCTCAGCATCCGGGTGGCGGACCTCGGCCTCCTGGACGCGATGATGAACCGCCTGCGTTCAGATCCGCCCGAGGCCTTCGGAGGCTCCGCCGTCGAGCGTTTCACGGATCTTTCCGAGGGCAGCGAACAACTTCCGCCCACGGACGGGCTGCTGTACCTGACCCGGGACCAGAGCCGGGTGATCATCCGCCCCAGCGGCACCGAGCCGAAGCTCAAGTGCTATCTGGAGGTGATCGTTCCGGTGGAGTCGGCCGCGGAACTGCCCGAGGCCCGCGCCGCCGCACGGACTGCCCTGGACAGGATCCTGGCGGACGTGCGGGAAGCGCTGGGGCTGTAAGGCCTACAACTCCACTTCGATGTAGCCGTCCACGATCCGTGCGCCGTAAGTAGCTAGGCGCAGACCGGGATTGCTGAAGCACTCACCCGTGCGCAGGTCGTAGACCTCTTTGTGCAGCGGCGAGGCGATGGTGGGGCTGCTACCGCGGGAGCCGATGATGCCGCGGGCCATGACGTTGGCCAGGGTGGCGGGATCCTGCTGGGCTACGGCGTAGACCTCATCGGAGGGCAGCCGGAACAGCGCCAGCTGCAAACCGTCGATGAAGGCCGCTTCGCCCCAGGCCGGCTCGAGTTCATTCAGCGGGCAGACGCGGTGCCAGCCTGCCGCAGGGGCCGTACGTGTTTCGCGTTCCAGTACTGCCGTCATGTCTCTTCCTCTCGCCTTGCCGGGATTGCTGCTGGATAAGAAAACGGTAGGCCGGGCACGTTTCACCGGAAGGCCCGCCGTGTGTCCGGCACGTAAAAGAGTGCTCACGGCGCCCGAAATGCAAGCGTGACCCAGAAGTTAAACCCACGAAACAATCGGGAAACTGAGGCGAAACTGGCCGTCCGTACGCTGATATGACCAGCCGCGGAGCACCCTATTCCGCAAATCCTGCGAAAGGCCAGCAATGACCGGATCCACCAACGCCCCTGAGACCCGGCGCATCGTCGTCGCCGGCGGCGGTCCCGCCGCCCACCGCTTCACGGATGCCATGCATACCCGCGGTCTCGAGGGCTGGCATCTGACGGTCCTTGCGGAGGAGGTCCACCTCCCCTACGATCGCGTGGCACTGAGCAAGGCCTTGAGCGATATGGAATACGACCTCACCATGGGCGATACCGCCATGTGGGAGCACGAGTCGATCACCCTGCGCACCGGCGAACGCGTTATTGGCATCGACACCACCGCGCAGACCGTGCAGACCTCCACCGGCGCCAGCTACCCCTACGACCACCTGGTGGTCGCCACTGGCTCCGACGCCGCGAAGCTCCCCTTCCCCGGCGGCGAGCTCGCCCATGTCTACCGCACCCTGGACGACGTCTGGAACATCAACAAGACGGTGGCCGAGCTCGGCGAGAAGCTGGGCCGCACGGTCCGCACCGTGACCATCGGCGGCGGCCTGCTCGGACTGGAAGCCGCGGCCGGCACCATGGAACTCGGTGCCGAGGCCGCCATCGTCAACGGCTCGCGCTGGCTCATGAACGCCCAGCTGGACGAGGGCGCCGGCCAGGCGCTCGGCCGCCTCGTCTCGGCGAAGGGCCTGGAAGTGCACACCGGCAGCTACCCGGCCGAGGTTCTTTCCGACGACGACGGCCAGGTCACCGGCGTGCTGTTGAAGAACGGCACGGTCATCCCGGCGGACATGGTGATCGCATCGATCGGCATCCGCGCCCGCGACGAGCTGTTCCGCGATGCGGACGGCACGGCCGACGGCGCGGCTCCCCTTTTCGAACTCGGCCCCAAGGGCGGTGTGGTCATCAACGACCACTGCCGCACGGCTGTCGAGAACGTCTGGGCCATCGGCGAGGTGGCCAACTTCGACGGCATGACCATGGGCCTGGTTGCCCCCGCCAACACCATGGCCGAGATCGTCGCCGACCGCCTCCACGGCGGGGCGGCCACCTTCCCGGGGTTCGACACCGCCACCAAACTCAAGCTCTCCGGCGTGGACGTGGCCAGCTTCGGTGACGCGTTCGCGACCACCGAACACGCCCTGGAAATCGTCTACGCCGACCCCGCCCGCGGCGTCTACCAGAAAATCGTCACCACCGACGACGCCAAGACCCTCCTCGGCGGCATCTTCGTCGGCGACGCCACCCCCTACATGAGCCTGCGCCCGCTCCTGGGCCGCGAACTCCCGGCCGAACCCGGCGCCTTCCTCTCCGCCGCCGGCGGCGGCGACGCCCCCGAAACCGAACTGCCCGACGACGCCATCCTGTGCTCCTGCAACAACGTCGCCGCCGGCTCCATCCGGGACGCCATCAACGGCTGCGGCGCCTGCGACGGCCAAGCCCCCGTGCAGGAGCTCGGCGAACTCAAGTCCTGCACCAGGGCCGGCACCCAATGCGGCTCCTGCGTGCCCATGCTCAAGAAACTCCTCGAAACCGAACTGACCAAGTCCGGCGTCGAAGTCTCCAAGGCCCTGTGCGAACACATCAGCCTCTCCCGCCAGGAACTCTTCGAAACCATCCGCATCCTGGAACTGACCTCCTTCGAAGACATCATGGCCAAATACGGCACCGGCGCAGGCTGCGACATCTGCAAACCCACCATCGCCAACATCCTGGCCAGCCAGAACAGCGCCTACGTGCTCGACGCCGGCCGCGGCACCCTGCAGGACACCAACGACCGTGCCCTCGCGAACATGCAGAAGGACGGCACCTACTCCGTGGTCCCGCGGATTGCGGGCGGCGAGATCACCCCGCAGAAGCTCGGTGTCATCGCGGCCGTCGCAGAGAAGTACGGGCTGTACACGAAGATCACCGGCGGGCAGCGGATCGACATGTTCGGTGCCCGGCTCGAACAGCTCCCGGAGATCTGGAAGGAACTGGTGGACGCCGGCTTCGAATCCGGCCAGGCCTACGGCAAGAGCCTGCGCACCGTGAAGTCCTGCGTCGGGTCCACCTGGTGCCGCTACGGCGTGCAGGACTCAGTGGCCATGGCCATCAACCTGGAACTGCGCTACCGCGGCCTGCGCAGCCCGCACAAACTCAAAATGGGCGTCTCCGGCTGCGCCCGCGAATGCGCCGAAGCCCGCGGCAAGGACGTGGGCGTGATCGCCACCGCCGACGGCTGGAACCTTTACGTCGGAGGCAACGGCGGCGCCACCCCCGCCCACGCCCAGCTCCTGGCCAAGGACCTGGACGACGACACCCTGATCAAATACATCGACCGCTACTTCATGTACTACATCCGCACCGCCGACCGCCTCCAACGCACCGCACGCTGGCAGGAAGAACTCGACGGCGGCATCAAGCACGTCGAAGACGTGGTGGTCCACGACACCCTCGGCATCGCCGAGGAACTCGAGGCCGCCATGGCCAAACACGTGGACACCTACGTCGACGAATGGGCAGACACGTTGAAGGACCCGGAGCGCCTGCGCCGTTTCCGTTCCTTTGTCAACGCCCCCGACCAGAAGGACGACTCCATCACGTTCGTACCGGACGAGCGCGGACAGATCCGTCCCGCCACCAACGAAGAAAAGGGCCGCGTCCTCATCGGCGCCACCATCCCCGTCCGCGGCAAGGAGAACTGACCATGCAGCTCAGCATCGACCTGACCGGCCGCGACGTCCTCGTCACCGGCTCCGAAACCGCCGCCCGCCAGGCGGTCCGCCGCTACGAGGCCGCCGGCGCCCGGGTCTTCCGGCTCAGCGTTCCCGAAGGCGCACCCGGCGACGGCCCGCTACCCGAGCGTCCCTTCCTGATTGCCGCCGTCGACGACGGCCAGCCCGGCTGGGAGCCGCTGCTGCAGCGTTCGCGTGCGGCCGGCATTCTGGTGGCAGCGGAACCCGCGGCAGGCCCGGCAGGCCAGGTGACCCTCGTCGGCGGCGGCCCCGGCACCCTGGACCTGCTCACGGTCGGTGCCGTCACCGCCCTGCGCGACGCCGACGTCGTCTTCTACGACCGCCTGGCCCCGTACCAGGAGCTGGAGCGGCTGAGCAGCGGCAGGTTGGTGGACGTCGGCAAGCAGCCGGGCCACCACAAGGTGACCCAGTGCGACATCGAGAAGCTCATGGTGGAGGCGGCACTGGCCGGCGAGAACGTGGTGCGGCTCAAGGGCGGGGACCCGTTCGTGTTCGGCCGCGGCGGCGAGGAAGTGGCCGCCTGTGTGGCCGCCGGTGTTCCGGTGAACGTCATTTCCGGGGTCACCAGCGCTATTTCCGTGCCGGCGGCTGCAGGCATCCCGGTCACCCACCGCGAAGTGAGCCACATGTTCACGGTGGTGTCCGGCCACGCCCCACTGACCGAGGACGAGCACACCCACCTGGCCGGCCTGGGCGGCACCATCGTGGTGCTGATGGGCATCGGAACGCTTCCGCAGCTGGCAGCGGGCCTCCGCCGCGCCGGCATGCGGGCGGACATGCCGATAGCCGTCGTCGAACGGGGCTACCGTCCCGGCCAACGGACCACCATCGCTGAACTCGGTACGATCGAAACCGCGGCCGCAGGCTGCAGCAACCCGGCCGTCCTGGTCATCGGCGAGGTGGTCGGGGTGGCAATGGCCAGCCGTAATCATGCCGCTGCCTCCGCTGACCTGAACCGCCTCGCAGCTTCGCTTATTGAAGCCTGAAGGGACCCACATGAGCACCATGTCCACCATGACCGCCGATGGAGCCGCGATTAACACGCCCACGGAGGAAACCACGCCGCTTGCCGCCGTCGAATCCGCCGCGGACACTCCGCTGGACGGCTTCTTGATCGGTGTGACTTCGCACCGCCGCTCCCGCGACCTGATCGAAGCCCTCGAACGCCGCGGAGCCGAGGTACTGCACGCCCCCGCGCTGAAAATCGCCCCGGTGCAGGAAGACACCGCCCTCATCGAGGACACCCGTGCCATCATCGAGGCGCGCCCGGACATCTGCATCGCCACCACCGCCTACGGTATGCGCCGCTGGTGCGAGGCCGCGGATTCCTTCGGCATCGGCGAACAGCTGCTTGAGGTTCTCTCCGCCACCCGCATGTTCGTCCGCGGACCCAAGGCCCGCGGTGCCGTCCGCGCGGCCGGCTTGGCCGACGTCGGGATCAGCAGCGACGAGACCACCGCCACGCTGGTGGACATGCTCCTCCACGAGGGTGTGCGCGGCAAGACGGTGGCAGTCCAGCTGCACGGCTACACGGACGTCCGCCAGCTGGAACGGCTGCGCATGTCCGGTGCGAAGGTCCTGACCGTCACCCCGTACCGCTGGGTGAAACCCGATGGCAGCGACAAGCTTCCGCGGCTGATTGATGCTGCCTGCGGCGGCAAGCTGGACGTGCTCACCTTCACCAGCGCCCCCGCCGTGGACGCGCTGTGGAGCACCGCCCACGAGATGGGCATGTACCAGCAACTGATCGAAGCGCTCAAAACCCACGTGACCGTTGCCGCCGTCGGGCCCGTCACGGCCCAGCCGCTGGTCGACGCCGGACTGTCCCCGCTGATTCCGGACCGCTACCGCATGGGTGCCTTGATCCGCCTGGTCACCGAGCACCTGGCCCTGAACCATGTGCGGCGCCTGGCCACCAAGGCCGGACACGTGGAGCTGCGCGGCCGCTGCTTGAAGATCGACGGCGAAGTGGTGGACCTTGCCCCGGCTCCCCTGCTGCTCCTGCGGGCCCTGCTCGGGGCTGGCGGCGCGGTGCTCTCCCGGGAGTCGCTGTCGGAACTGCTCGAACTGCGCGGCTCAGTGCACGCGCTGGACATGACGGTCAGCCGCCTACGTTCCGCGCTGCCCGACGGCAGCCTCGTGGAAACCGTAGTGAAACGGGGCTATCGCCTGCGCGTCTGAGGCGTGGCGCAGCCCGGCTTCCGGGTTGGTGCAGCGGAGCCGCCGCAATTACTCCAAGGCATGGACAGATTGCGTGACCGGTGGGAACATGTCGCTATATTCCGCAGCTGCTCCTAAGGAACGGCCATGACCCTGCCGGGCAAGTATCAACAGGACGACCCTTCCGGATCTGCTCCCGGCGGGCCGCCCGAGACCGTGGACGCCGTTGTAGTCGGCTCCGGATTCGGCGGTTCCGTGGCGGCCCTGCGCCTGGCGGAAGCCGGCAAATCCGTGGTGCTCATGGAACGCGGGAGGGCCTACCCGCCCGGCAGCTTCGCACGGAGCCCGGCGGAAATGGGCCGCAATTTCTGGGACCCGGACCGCGGGCTCTACGGCTTGTTCGATGCCTGGACCTTCCGCGGCATGGAAGGCCTGGTCTCCAGCGGGCTGGGCGGCGGGTCCCTGATCTACGCCAACGTGCTGCTGCGCAAGGATCCCAAGTGGTTCGTCAAGGAGTCACCGGTTCCCGGCGGCGGCTACGAGAACTGGCCGTTCAGCTATGAAGACCTGGAGCCGTTTTACGAGGACGCCGAGGCCATGCTGCAGCCCGTCCCGTATCCATACAAGGACACGGCCAAGACCCTGGCCATGGAAGCCAGCGCCGCCGCCCTGGGCCTATCCATCAGCAGGCCGCCGATCGCCGTCACTTTCGCCACAGCGCCTGGCGCGGAGCCGGGCACCAACCAGCCCTTCTCCGCCGCGCCGTATGGCAGCGTCCACGGCGAGCGCGCCGTACGGACCACCTGCACCCTCTGCGGCGAGTGCGACCTTGGCTGCAACTCCGGAGCCAAGAACACCCTGGACCACAACTACCTCTCCAAGGCGAAGAAGGCAGGGGCGGATCTGCGGACGTTCCACGATGTGCGCGGCATCAGGCCACTCGGCAGTTCCGGCAACGGCAGTTCGGGGCGTTCCCGGAACGGCTACGAGGTCCGATACGTGGTCCACGATCCGGAGAACCCCGACGCTCCCCTGCACGAACGGATCATCCACTGCCGGAACCTCGTCATCGGCGCCGGCACCTTCGGCAGCAACTTCCTGCTGCTGCGCAACCGTGCCTCCCTACCGGGGCTCAGCGAAACGCTCGGCAGCCGCTTCAGCGGAAACGGCGACCTGCTGACCTTCATCATGGGTGCCAAGACGCACAAAGGCGGCAAGGTCCCCGCAACCCGCACCCTCTCCGGAAGCCGCGGGCCCGTCATCACCACGGCCATCCGGGTGCCGGACACCGCAGACGGCGGCACCGGCCGCGGCTACTACGTGGAGGACGCCGGCTACCCCGCCTTCATGAACTGGCTGATCGAAACCGGCCAGCTCGGCCAGGTGGTGCGCCGCACGGCCCGCGTGGCCGGCCAACTGCTCAAGGACCGGCTCTTCGAAGCCCGCCGCTCCAATGTCTCGGCCGATCTCGCCGCGGCGCTGGGAGACGGCAGCCTCTCCGCCAGTTCGCTGCCCCTGTTGGGCATGGGCCGGGACATCCCCGACGGCGTGCTGAGCCTGCAGGACGGCAGGCTTGCGGTGAACTGGACGCTCGCCACCTCCGCGGGCTACTTCGGCAGGGTGCGCAAGACCATGGCGGACATCGCCGGCGAACTCGGCGGGGACTTCGTGGACAATCCGCTCTGGTGGGCCAAACGGGTCATCACGGTGCACCCCATCGGCGGCGCCCCGGCCGGCCGCAACCCCGCCGAGGGCGTCTGCGATTCCTACGGCGAAGTATTCGGCTATCCCGGAATGTTCGTGGTGGACGGGGCGGCCATGCCGGGGCCGGTGGGGGCCAACCCTTCCCTGACCATCGCGGCGTTCGCCGAGCGCGCCTGCCGGCGCCTGCTGGAAGGCGCCCCCTCCACTGCCCGCGGCATCGCCCCGGAAACAGTGCTGCGCACACCACGGGCGCCGGGCGCCGTCGTCGAGTCCCCTGCCGAATCGCTGCGGGTCCTGGCCCCGGATGCCACGAAGGGAAAGGCCGCCAAAGCCGAACGCCCTGCCCTGGCAGGGCCGGCAGCAACGCGCGGACTTGGTTCGCCGACCATGGCAAAGACGGATGCAACGTCGGTCAGTTTCACTGAACAGATGCACGGCTGGTTCAGCCCCGGGCAGAGCGATCCGGCTAAGGGCCTCAGCTTGGGCCGGGATCGGGACCGCCGGATCATGTTCGAGCTGACCATCACGGCCCCGGACATCGACGCCTTCGTGGACGACCCCCTGCACCAGGCCAGAGCTGAAGGCTATGTCCTGGCGGACCGCTTCGGCGGCAAGATGCCGGTGGAACAGGGCTGGTTCAAGCAGTTCGTGGTGGACGCGTCCCCGGACGGCCGGCCCGCCCGGCGCATGCTCTACCGCCTGTGGCTACGCGACCCCGGCGGGACCCCGCTCACCTTCACCGGCTTCAAGCTCATCCGCAATGAGGCCGGCCTGGATTCCTGGCCGGACACCACCACCCTGTACGCCACGATCGTGCGCGGGCACGTGCCGCCCCCGGATCCTGGCCAACCGCCGTCGGCCGAGTGGGAGACCCCGGACGCGGCCGCCGTCGCCGGGGCGGGGATCCTGCGCATCCGCCCGCTGGACTTCGCCCGGCAGCTGACCACCTTCCGGGCTGTCGGCCCGGATCCGCTGCCGGCCCTGGCCACGTTCGGGAACTTCTTCCTCGGCGAGCTCTGGCGGGTCTACGGCAACCGCGCACGGCGATGAAGCGCAAAGAGCTCGCACTGCACAGCAAGGACCTGGGCTTCACGCCACGGGAAGCGGTGCGCTGGCTTGCACCGATCGCCCTGGGCCGCACCGCCCTGAAGGTCATGACCGCCACGGTTTTCGCGGACTTCGGCGACAAGCGCGAACTGGAGGCAGGGCTTCCCGGCACGCCACTCGAGCTGGCCCGCCTCCCGCTCCCTGGCCAGGCGGCTCAGCCGCCCGTGGAGCGCGGGCTGCCGGAACTGCGCACCTTGGCCAAGGACGGGTTGTGGCTGGACTTCACCGCGGACCTGGGCGACGGCTTCGACGCCACGTACACCGTTGCCCTGCTTCTCGCACAGGAGCAGCTGACGGTGGACGGGACCGAACTCAAACGCGGGAACATCCTGGTGCTTGGCGGGGACGAGGTCTATCCGGTTGCGTCCCCGGGCCGCTACGAGGACCGCATGGTGGGTCCGTACCGCGCGGCCTTCCCCGTTGGCCCGGGAAGCAGTCCGCCGCCAACAAGCTGCCCGCCTGCGAACATCCTTCTGGCCCTGCCTGGCAACCACGACTGGTACGACGGCCTCACCTCGTTCATCCGGGTCTTCACCCGCCAGCGTAGTATCGGGTCCTGGCGCACGGTGCAGAACCGCAGCTATTTCGCGGTGCGGCTTAGCGGCAGTGAAGACACACCCGGCTGGTGGCTCCTGGGTCTGGACAGCCAGCTGGGCCAGTACATCGATGAGCCCCAACTGGAGTACTTCTACCGCAACGTCAGCAGCCGGCTCGTTCCGGGCGACTCGATCATCCTCTGCCTGGCCTCGCCGTCGTGGGTCTACTCGGAAGCCGCCGGGGACCGGGCCTTCCAGCAGGCGGACTTCTTCGAACAGGATTACCTGCGCCGCCGCTTCAACCCGCAGACCGGGCTCTTCGAAGACACCGGCGCCACCGTGCGGCTCTGGCTGAGCGGGGACCTGCACCACTACTCGCGCTATGCGGAATCGGATCCCGACGGCGGCACCCCGGTCCAACTGATCACCTGCGGGCTGGGCGGGGCGTACCTATCCGACACCCACTGGCTGCCCCAGGAGCTGCGGCTTCCGCAGCCTGTCCGCGAGCGCTCAGTGTCCGCCGCCGCCCCTTCTGCGGCGCGGAGGCGGGCGGATCCCGGAACGGGGCGCCGCTTCGTCCGCGCCCCGGGGAGCCATCCCGCCAGCGACACCAGCCGGCTGCTCGGACTCCGCCTCGCCAACCCTTTCTCGCAGTACTGGCTCCCGGCCCGGAACCCGGGCTTCGGCCCCTTGCTGGGCCTCGTCCACGCGGTGTTCTTCCTGGCCGGCTGGGTGGTCTACAGCAGCGGCCGGGGCCGCCCGCTCATGGCCGCAATCGATACGGTGGGCCTGCCCCGGGCGCTGTTCTTCGGCGTCCTGTGCCCGCTGCTCGCCCTGGGACTGCTGGTGGTTTTCTGGAAGCTCTTTGGCAGAACGCGCCTGCTCCGAGGCCGGGGCGGGCTGCTGACCCTGCTCCGCGGTGTCCTCTACCAGTTCATTGCCCTGGGCGCGGGCATCAGCCTGGCCGTCCTGGCTGCCTTGCTTCCGCTTCCCTCCGGGCCTGGTGCGTTGCTGGTACTAGGCGTCGTCTTCGTTTCCGGCTGGGTCCTGGGCAGCGAGGCCTTCGCACTGTACATCCTGCGCACGCCCGGCGGGGAGGTGGCTTCGTGGAAGATGTCCGGCCAGGCCGTGGAGGACCACAAGGGCTTCCTGCGGATGCACCTTGATCCGGACGGCAGCCTCACCGTCCACCCCCTCCTGGTGGAGACCGTGTGCCGGGACTGGGACCTGGAAGACACGCACGACGGCGTCCGGCCCGTTCCGTCCGGAGGCTCAGGCCCGTCCGGAGGCTTGCCGACCGTCCGGCTCCTTGAACAACCCATCACCATCCAGCCGACCGTCCAGCGGGAAAGAAGCCAACCATGACCATGACCATCACCCGGGCAGAACACCGCAGCGAGGTCATTCCGTTCCCGGCCGGCGACGGCGTCCCGCTGAACCTGGTGCACGTGACGTCCCCCGTTGAACCGGCCAAGGGTCCGGTGCTGCTGGTGCACGGCTCCGGGGTCCGTGCCGAACTGTTCCGCCCGCCCATCCCCACCACCCTGGTGGACGTGCTGCTGGAGGACGGCTGGGACGTCTGGATGCTGAACTGGCGCGCCTCGATCGACCTGGACCCGCTGTCCTGGACGCTCGGCGACGCCGCCGTGCACGACCATCCCGCCGCCGTCGAGCACATCCTGCAGGCCACCGGAGCGGACACGCTCAAGGCCGTGGTGCACTGCCAGGGCTCCACCTCGTTCAGTATGTCCGCTGCGGCGGGTCTGCTGCCCCGGGTGGACACGGTGATCTCCAACGCGGTGTCCCTGCATCCCGTGGTCCCCGCGTTCTCCCGCTTCAAGATCGACCACTTCACCCCGATCGTGAAGGCCTTCACCCCCTACCTTTCCCCGGCCTGGGGCAACCGCTCCAACGGCTACTTCACGCGTTTCGTGCGCTCCCTGGTCAGGGCCACCCACCACGAATGCGACAACACGGTGTGCAAGTTGGTCAGCTTCACCTACGGCAGCGGCAGGCCGGCGTTGTGGTCGCATGAGAACCTCGACGAGACCACCCACGAATGGATCAAGGGTGAGTTCGCCGAGGTCCCGGTGAGCTTCTTCGAGGAGATGGGGCGCAGCATCCGCGCCGGGCACATGGTGGCCGCCGGATCGCACCCGGAACTCCCGGACAACTACGAGGCCCAGGCACCCCGGACCGATGCCCGTTTCGTGTTCCTTGCCGGGCAGGACAACCGTTGCTTCCTGCCCGAGAGCCAGGAGCGCACCTTCCGGTTCTTCCAGCGGCACCGCCCCGGCAAGGACGCGCTCCATCTCATCCCCGGCTACGGCCACCTGGACGTCTTCTTCGGGGCCCACGCCTGGCGGGACACTTTCCCGATCATCGTCAAGGAATTGAACTCAGGCAAGGAGCTCGACTCATGAACAAGCTCAATGGGCTGCTGGCCGGGCTCCTCCGGCTCATGCCCTCTCCCCTGCCACGGCGCCAGAACGAGCTGCGCGGACGGTTTGCCCGGGCGGACGGCATCCCCTATTCCATGCCGGTCAACTCGGACGATTCGCCCGTGCTGATGGCGGCCTTCCCCATCAACAAGCGCGCCGCGGCGGCTCTGTTGCCCGGTGAAGAGATGCGCCCCTTCAGCCTGGGCGGCAAGGGCCTGCTGGTGGTCACCGTGGTGAACTACAAATCCACGGACATCGGCAAGTACATCGAGTATTCCCTGGCCATCGCCATCACCCATGGCAGGCGGCCGGTGCCTCCGCTGCTGCCCCTGCTCTTCCAGAAAACCTTCGGCCTGGGCCAGTTCGTGGTGGACCTGCCGGTCAGCACGGAAATCTCGGTCAGAGGCGGCAAGGGCATCTGGGGCATGCCCAAGCACCAGGCCAACCTGGACTTCGTGGTGACCGATTCCACCGTGTCGGCCCAGTACGACAAGGACGGGGTGCTGGCATGCTTCGTGGAAATCGAACGCCCCGAGCCGGCCGGCTTGCCGCTGAAACTCGCCGCCTCGAACTACTGCGCCTTCAGGGGCATGCTCTGGAAATCGAACATCTATTTCGAGGCCACCGGGGATCTCGCGCTCGGCAAGGCGGCAAAGGCCCGGCTCATCCTGGGTGACGCACCCGGCGTCGCGCTCCTCAAGACCCTGCAGGTGGCGGAGAAACCGGTCTTCACGGCCTGGCTGCCCGAAGCCCACGGCGTGCTGGATGACCACTACGAAGCGTGGTTCCTCACCGCACCGAGCGAAGCGGAAGCCGCGGCCCTGCGCGGCGGCGAAATGATGGACAGCGTGGTAGGGCTGGGCCAGGGCCAGGAGTGGCTGGAACCGCCGGACCGCAGCCGGATCCCCGGGAACGTCAAGGCCTCGTCGTGAACTGGCTGCTGCTCCTGAATGTCCTGTACTTCCTCTTCGGCGCCACCATGTACGTCGGCACGATGTGGGTGCTGAAGTGGTTCCTCTACCCCACCTGGGAGTCGCTGGAACGCGGCAACGTGGACATGCACTTCGGGATCCCCACCAGGCAGGCCACCAAGTTCTTCACCGTGGTGGTGCCGCCCATGTTCATCTCCGGCGCCATCCTCGTCTGGAGCGAATGGGGCAGCATCCGCGTCATTCCCGCCGCCCTCTGCCTGCTGGGCATCATCACGCTGACCGTCGTGGGGCAGGGCATCATCATCCCCATCAACGTGCGCATCCGGGGCGGGGATTTCAAGGATGACGCCGAACTGCGCACCCTGCTGCGGCGCTGGATGTTCCTCAACGACATCCGCTTCTACGTCTCCACCCTCGTGTGGCTTGCCATGGTCTGGCTGATCGTGGACCGCGGCCGGCTGCTGGAGTCCTACCTGTGAAAACCGGCCCAACGGAAAACGGCACTGGGAACGGCACTGCGAAAACCGGCCCGGCTGCCTGGGCCGCGGCCGACCCCTTGCGCGCGGTGCTCGTCATCCTGGCTGCCATCACCGCGCTGACCGGGGTCGCGGAAATCCCCTTTGGAGGGCTCATCCTGCCCCTGCTGGGCGCCGAGCCGACGCCGCTCGCCCTGCAACTGTTCGGCACGGTGGGCATGTTCATGATCGTGGTGGGCGGTTTGCTCCTGCACACCCTGCTCAAGCGCGACGCCTCCCCGGAGGTCATCTTCTGGGCCGGCATCCAGAAATCCGGGGCGTTTGCCGCCGTCGGGCTCGGCGTCCTGAGCGGGGTATTCGCTCCAGCCGCGCTGGCGGTCGCCATCTTCGACCTCGCGACCGCGGTGCTGTGCTTTGTCTATTGGCGCGGGGTCTACTGGCGGGGCCTGTATGGGCGGGAAAAGGAAGGACTGGAATGAATCGTTCCCTGGTGCTGGCCGGCGGCGGGATGCGCGTGGCCTGGCAGGCCGGCGTGGTGCGGGCCTTGGCCGAGGAAGGCCTGGAATTCAGCCATGTGGACGGCACTTCCGGCGGTATCCTGACGGCGGGCATGCTGCTGTCCGGGATCGGGCCGGAGGAGATGTGCGCCCGCTGGTCCACGGTGGACGTCAAGGACTTCGGTTCCGCCCTGCCGTTCGGCGACTACCTCAAGGGCCCGTGGTCCCTCCCGGCGCTCGGCGACGCGGACGGCCTGCTCAACAAGGTCTTCCCGGCCCTGGGGATCGACGCCGGAACCATCCGCAGCCGCGCAACGGAACCGGGCGCCGTCGGGGGTTCCTTCAACGTTGTGGAGTTCACCGGCAAGCGGTGCCACGCGATCGACGCCACGGAAATCGACGCCGAACTGATGGCCGCTGGAATGTCCCTGCCCATCTTCCTGACCCCGCTGCGACGCGACGGTAAAGTCTGGACCGATGCCGTGTGGGTCCGGGACGCCAACGTGCGGGAGGCGTTGCGGCGCGGAGCCGAAGAAGTGTGGCTCATCTGGTGCATCGGCAACTCCCCTTATTGGGGCGAGGGGCCGCTGGAGCAGTACGTGCACATGATCGAGATGAGTGCCATGGGGGCACTGCTGGCCGATTTCGACGGCGCCAGGGCCGCCGGCCGCGAGTTCGTGCTGCACGTCATCCGGCCGGAGCACCCGCTGCCGCTGGACCCTGAGTTCTACCTCGGCCGGATCAGCGCCGACGCGCTCGTGGCCATGGGTTACCGGGATGCCCGGCAGTATCTGGCTACCCGTTCGTCAGAGGGCGTGCCGAAGGACGAACGCTGCACCGCCATGAGCGAGCCGGCCCCCGGTGTCCGGTACACGGACCGGCTCCGCGGCAGCCTTGACGGGCAGGAAGTGGACTTTACCGCCGTCGTTGAAATGCCTTCCGATGGTGCCCCAGGGGCCCGGCTGTCCGGGTTCCTGGATTCCGGGCGGTTCGGTGCCCGGCGCTTCCTGGCCGGCGGGCGGGTAGAGGCGTCCGGAGACATGTTGCGTTACCGCGCGGAGGTACTGCTCGACGGCGGCTGGCACAAGCTGACGGTCACCCGCACCTTCCACGACGACCCCGGACCGGACGCGTGGACCGACTCCCGCAGCGCCGTGCTGGAGCTGGAAGGATTCCCGGCAGCCGAGCTCCGGATGGCCCTGGGCGACGCCGCCGCGTTGATCGCTTCGGTGGAGCCGGTGGGCTCGCACGGATTCCTGGACCGGGCCTCCGCGGCGGCGGGCTTCATCGGCAACGGGTTGCGGGAGTTGCTTGAGCGGTACTGAGGCGGGTGGGGTTACGGACCGCTGGCTGGAGCCGCCCCGGAGCAGCCTTCAGCCAAACAGGTTCACAGACGTTCCCCGCTTGTCTCGCTTGGGGTCAGAAGGGTGGCGGGTCGGGTTCGCTGGGCAGCGTGGCTGTGGTTCGGTGGCCGGCGGGTGCTGTGTTTATGGCAGGTATCGGGGGTTGGTCGGTGTAGCTGCGGCCTGTGGGACTGGTCCATTTCAAGACCCCGCCCCCGGCCTGCCGGACCGTCCATTGCGAATGGTGTTTGAGCAGGTGGTGGCGCCTGCAGAGGCCGGCGAGGTTGCCGGCGGCCGTGGGGCCGCCGTCGGCGGCATCGTGGGTGTGGTCCAGGTCCAGTTCGCGGGCCTTGATGCCGCATCCGGGGAAGCGGCAGCGTGAATCGCGGGCCCTGAGCAAACGGCGTAGGTCTTCGCCGGGCCGGTACCGGTCCACCGCGAGCACGGAGCCGTTTACCGGGTCGGTGAAGACCCGGTTCCAGCCGGTTGCCGCTCCGGCCAGGAGCCTCGCGGTGTCCGGATCGATCGGGTGGCGCCCGTTCAGCTCGGCAGCAATCCGGGAAGTCAGTCCTGTCGCGGGCGTGTCGCTGCTATCCGAACCGGCGCTGCCCGGGGCCTCGTCAACTGGGGTGTGCGCCGGCACGGTGACATCGACCCGGGCCGTGATCGCGGCGAGGACCCCCTCGGGGGTGTCGTGCCCGCTCGGTACGCCGCGCAGCAGCACGTCCGTGAACAGGTCCGCACGGAGCTGATCGGTCGAGCGGCGGCGCCGAGCTACGGTGTCAGGCTGGGTGCCCGCACGAGCGCCCGTGCCGCCGCAGGCGCTCGCACCCTCCTGGTTGTGCGCGTCCGTGTAGGCGTGAGCCATCTGGGTGAGCCGGTCGTGGATTCCGTACGCCACCACGGCGGGCAGGATCGCTCCGAGTTCGGCCATGCCGTCCGGCAAGGGGTTCACCCAGACCCGGCGTTCCTCCCGGGCCCGCTCGTGCCTGGTGCCCAGGGGTTCGGGCCGGGCTTTCTCGGCCTCCCGGACCGCCACGGACAGACTGCAAACGCGCCAGCGCCGCCTAGACGGACTCCAGCGAAGACACCACACCGGCCAGCACCTCGACAGGGAAGGCTTCCTTCCCCTCCTGCGCCGTCCGGGTCAAAGCCGCCCCGGAAGTGATGGTGTTCTCCATGACCTAATCCAAGCAGGGAGGTACGACAATATAAGCCCGCCGGCGGTCAAATGAATGAGGTGTTGCGGCATCGAGGTATTTGAGAGCCGGAATTCCCGGCCTCGTTGCCGGGCTTTCTGCGCAGTGAGCCGCTGAACCATTTCATCCAGCCAGCCTGTCCACCAACACCGACGTGTGACCCACCTCATTACCGAGCAGTAACGGCCAGGGAACGGGACCACGAAAAACTGCAACGCCCGGGAAACACCCTCGAAAAGGCGGGCTCCTAGGCTGAAGACAACCGCGAAACGCCGCTTGGACGCCGCCCACGAAGCGAAAGGACCCGCCATGCCGGAAACCTCAACCCACCTCGTCATCGCAGGAGCCGGGCCCGCCGCCCAAGCGCTCCTCCGCCACCTTACGGGGATGGAAAGCCCCGTGCGGCAAAGCAGCCTGGGATATCCGGCCCCGCCGTTCGCTGGACGGATCACCGTGCTGAGCAACCGCGACGAGTGCCCCGAAGGGCTGATGGAGGCCGCCGCGCACTCCAAGGTCTCCGTGCGTTTCGGCCAAGCTGCCAGCTTCATCGACGCAGCGAACCGGAAGGTGACCACCACGGAGGGCCTTGAGTTCTCCTACGACCAACTGGTCATCGCCACCGGCTCGGCACCCGTCCTGCCCCCGGTCCACGGCGCCGAACACGCCCTTGCCTACTCCACGATCGACGACGCCGAACGCCTCGGCGCCGACGTCAAGGAGATCGCCGCTGCCCTCGGCCGCCGGCCGCTGGGCATCCTGGTAGGCACGGGACCGTCCGCGGGCCAGGCCGAGGCGGTCCTGCGGGCGTGCGGCGTCCGTCCGGTCCGCACTACGTTGCGCCCGGCCGCCGTCGTCTCCTCCCCTGTCTCCGGCAGGGCTGCCGCCGGGATCGTCTTCGACGACGGAAGCATCATGAACGGCGACCTCGTGGTCCTGGCAGAGGAACGGTCGCCGCGGACGAGCCTCGCCGAAAGCGCCGGTTTGAAGACAACTCCCGACGGCGGCATCCTGGTGGGCGACGGATTCGAAACTTCCGTGCCGGGCATCCGGGCGATCGGCGACGCCGCGGCCCGCGACGGCCTGCGGCTGGGGCTGCTCCTCTCCGCCAAGGAAGCGGCCGCCCGCTGCGCCGGACATCTGGCAGAGGCCTCGCAATCAGCAGAACCCGCGTATTTAGCCGCGGATGCGGGACGGCCGGCACCGTCCGGAATGCGGGTCACGGAGGCGGCCTGACACCCCCGCCGGCGGGCCCGGGATGCTGTGGCAAGATGGTGCTTTGACGAGCCACCAAGCGGCCACCCGGCCCGCCACGGAAGGACTGCCATGAGCAACGACGCCGCTACCGCAGCAAGCATTGCCTCCTACATCGACCACACCCTCCTCAAACCCGAGGCGAGCGAGGCCGAAGTCCGCAAGGTCTGTGCCGAAGCCGTGGAATACGGCTTCAAATCGGTCTGCGTGAACCCGATCTGGGTCAAGACGGTTTCCAAGGCCCTCAGGGGTTCCGGCGTGCTGACCTGTGCAGTGGTGGGCTTCCCGCTGGGCGCCACGCCCAGCGACGTCAAGGCGTTCGAAGCCCGCGGCGCGGTGCTGGACGGCGCGGAGGAAATCGACATGGTGATCGACATCGCGGCGGCCCGGGCCGACGACAAGGGCGCGCTGGTGGATGACATCACCGCCGTTGCGGAGGCCGTGCACGCCGGCGAGGCAATCCTGAAGGTCATCATCGAGACGGCGCTGCTGAGCGACGCACAAAAGGTGCTGGCCTGTGAGGCCGCGGTGGAAGCCGGGGCCGACTTCGTCAAAACCTCCACCGGCTTCAACGGCGGCGGTGCCACGGTGGAGGACGTGGCCCTGATGCGCAAGACCGTGGGCCCGGATATCGGCGTCAAGGCCTCGGGCGGGGTGCGTTCCCTGGCCGACGCACAGGCTATGATTGCTGCTGGTGCAACACGTATTGGCGCGAGCTCCGGAATTGCCATCGTCAAGGGTGAACAGGGTTCATCCGCTTACTGACCGGCCCGGCAGCCGCCATGGAATTTGAGCCCCGCGGGGCCGAGGAGGAAAGAATGTCCCAGCACGCTGGCAGCAAGCCGATTGAAAAAGAGAACAACCTGGCCCAGAGCCTGGTGCTGTTCCTGGTCATCATCGTGATGTTCCTCGGCGCCATCTACTCGCTGTCCTTCCTGACCCTGGACAACCCGTGGCCGATGGCCGTCTGCCTCGGCCTGTTCGCCCTGGCCTTCTGGATTCCGCAGACCATCCTGGGCCGCTCCGACTCGGCCGGCGAAAACTAAAGATTTAGCAAGAAAAGATGGCCCGGGCAGTTGCCCGGGCCATCTTGTTTAACCTGATATTCCGATTGTCCGCGAACAGTTCCTCATTTCCGGCTCCGCATCATTTTCCTAGGCCGCGTCATTTTCCATGCTTGGCCGCGTCACCCCGTTAGCTGATCCCGAAGGATTTCCTGTCCTTCGGAAGCGGGTATCCAGCAATGAACCTGGCGATTACTTGTTCCCGTTTTCGCCGCGAACCGCACTGGACGGGACCGCCGAACCCCTGATGTCGCACCGAATCCGGCTCCCGCGCTCGTCTTGGCCGCCGTCGACCGGACCGAGCCGTACCGACATTAGGCCCACCTAACTGAGTACACGGGTCCGGAAATCAACATTTGACGCGGAAAAAGTCGAGTACAGCAACGCATTGCTGGCATTTTGAGGCCATGCCAACATAAGTTCATCGACTGGCTGGGCAGTCAATACAGAAACGCATTACAGAACAGTTTTGCCATTCTGCGGACCCCTTGTGCCGGTTTCGGAAAACAACAATTCAGGGAGTCTCAAAATGCGCAAAATGACAGCAAAAGGGAAAATCTTCGCCACGGCGGCCGCAGTTGCCCTCGTAACCGCTGGCGGAGGGGCGGCCTATGCCTACTGGACAACCACCGGTAGTGGCTCCGGTCAGGCAGTGAACTCGGCAGGCGGCGGCACCGTCACCCTTCACGCAAACTTCGCTCCGGGCCTGGCCCCGGGCGATTCGGTGGCAGTGACCTACACCGCCGACAACGCGAGCCCCACGACGGACACCAAGGTGGGGGCGCTGACCGTCGAATCCATCACCACCAGCGACGTCAACTGCCTGCCCGCGTGGTTCAGCGCAACGGCCAACACCGGCAATGCGACTGTGCTGCACAATTCCACGAACACCACTGTCGGGACAGGCACCTTGTCGTTCGCCAACGACGCTGCCAACCAGGACGCCTGCAAGGGCGCCACTGTGACGATCCACGTTTCCAGCATCTAGTCGACTTGGGGTGATGGGCCAGGGACGGTCCATCACCCCAATGACAGGGATCCATCACCGCCGACGAGGAAGGCACGAGGGTGCAGAACAATCTGGGAGTGTTCCGCCAAGCGCGGCATGGCGCCGG
Source organism: Arthrobacter sp. TE26545 (assembly GCF_056279005.1). Next base: position 1,108,333 of record NZ_JBWBQM010000001.1, on the reverse strand, counting down.
TTCGGCCATTGGCGCGTTGCTCGCCGTCGTGCTCGTCATGCTGGTGTCTGCCAGTTCGCTTTTCGCCGGAAACGGCGGCGGGACCAAGAGCATCACCATTACGTCGAGCCCGGGCTCACGGACCATCCAGCCGGGCGAATCGGCCAGCTACAACGTTTCGGTCAAGTCGCCGGACGGCTACACGGGAAGTGTTTCGCTTTCCGTCAGTGGCCTGCCGGGCAACACATCGTCGGTGTTCTCTCCCGCGACCCTCAACCTCGGCTCGGGCACCTCTTCCGCGAGCCTGACGGTGACCACCACACCCGGCACCCCCGAGGGTACTTACAACCTCAGTCTCAAGGGAACCGGCGGAACTATCCAGTCCGTCGTCGTCACCGTTCAACTGACGGTTGCTGCCGGGAAGCGCGCCTTCACGGTCTCCGGCAGCCCGGCCACGCCCCTGGTCCCCGGATCTTCCACTCCAATCGATCTGCAGCTGAACAACCCGAACAATGCGAGCCTGGCTGTCACCAGCCTGACGGTGTCCATCGCCGGCATAACCCGCACACCCCAGGCCATAGCCAAGAACCTGCCGTGCACGTCGGCGGACTATGAGCTGACCCAGTTCAGCGGCAGCTATCCGTTCACCGCGGTTCCGGGCACCTCATCGCTCTCGGGAAACGGCATCCTCCAGTCAAAGTGGCCGCGGATCAGGATGCTGAACACCTCGATCAACCAGGACGGCTGCAAAGGCGCAACCATCCAGCTCGCATATTCCGGAACCGGACAGGGTAACTGACATGAAGCCGACCCGATGGTTGAAGACCGGCCCCCTTCTCGCAGCGAAGGCAGCGGCCACGTCGGCCGTGTTCCTCATGGTGCTGGGGGTTGGGACTGCCTACGCCTACTGGTCCACCATTGGGATCGGAAACGGTTCCGCGGCGAACGGCACCATGCAAACAGTGCTCGTGGATGCCTTCGTCAGCGGTGATTCGACGGCAACCTCCCTTGTCCCCGGAGGCTCGGCGGACGTGATCCTGCGGGCCACCAACCCGAACGGCTTCCCGGTGCAGGTGTACAGCGTCACGGGCAACGGGCCGGCTTCGGCGGATGCCTCCCACACCTTGTGCACCAACACCGGCGTCACCTTCAACGCGCCGGCCGCTCCGTTGAGCCCCGCGGTTGTGGTGCCGGCGAATTCCTCGGTCCTGATCACCCTCCCAGGAGCCGCCTCAATGTCCGCAGCCTCGCAATCTGCGTGCCAAGGCTCCGCATTCCAGCTTCCAGTGACGATGGCGGTCCGGAAATGAACAAGCCCATGCACCGCGCAAGCAGTGGAAAAGGCCTGACGCTGCGGCGCCGCATCGTGTGGACGGTCTCGGCCATCCTGTTCATCACCTGGGGCGCCCCGGCGGCCAACGCCTTCTGGCAGACAGTGAACAGCAGCAACTTCGCGGCGGCCAAGGCAGACAGCCTGCCGCAAGGCAGTACGCCGGCAGCCTCCCCGGCCGGCGCAAACGTCAGCGTCAGCTGGGCAGCCGTGACGACGCCGGGCGCGCACGCCGTGGCGGGCTACACGATTGCCCGCTACGCCTCCGCGTCGGGTGGCAGCAAGATTGCGGCCGGCGGAGGCTGCGCCGGGACGGTCAGCGGCCTGGCCTGCACCGAGCAAAACGTGCCCGACGGCACCTGGTACTACACCGCCACCCCGGTCATCGCGTTGTGGACGGGCGCAGAGAGCACCCGGAGCACTGGCGTCACCGTCGACGTCACGGCACCGACGGTCTCAGTGACCTCGGTTTCCCCGGCACCGAACGGGGCGGGGTTCAACAACTCCACGCCTGTGACCGTCAACCTGGGCGCGGTGGACAACCCGGGCGGTACCGGGGTCGCGGCCATTAAGTACACGGTGGACGGCGGCAGCACGGTGGTTGTCAACGCAACCACGGCGGCGGTGAATGTTAGTGGCAACGGCACGCACACAGTGTCCTTCTTCGCCACGGATGCCGCCGGCAACTCGGGCACACCGCAAACGCAGACCATCCGCATCGACACCGTTGCCCCCGGCATCCCCACGATCTCCGCACCTGCGTACGTCAACATCGCCAACGTGGCCAACGTTCCAGTCACCGGCACTGCAGAAGCAGGGGCCTCCGTGGTCCTCACCGTCACCGATCCCGGGGCTCACACGGTCACCCAGACCGTCAGTGCCAACGGATCCGGCAACTGGAGCACCACCGGGCTGAACCTGACCTCCCTGACTACTGACGGACTCCTGAGCTACAGTGCGGTCGCCAGGGACGCGGCAGGGAACACCGGCCAGCCGGGCACCGCAACGTCCACCAAGGACGTAGCCGCACCCACCGTCAGCTCCATCACCCTGGCGAACAGCGGAGGAACCGGCCAACAAGGCCGCGCCAGCAGCGGAGACACCCTGACCATGGTCTACTCCACGGACACCGCAGCCGGCACACTCTGCAACGGCTGGAGCAACAGTGCAGGCACGCAATCGGCCACGGGAACGGCAAGCATCAGCGCAGATGACACCCTGACGTTCACCAGCGGAAGCTGCACCACGTCGGCCATCGGAAGCGTGAAGTTGCTCGCGAACTACAACACCCACGCAAGCCAGGCGCGAAGCTACGCCGCTTCGCTTTCCTGGACGAAGGCAACGGGGACCCTGGTCATCACGCTCAATGACGGTGGCACCGGTGGCACCCGTGGAGACGATTCCACCCTTGTCGCCCCGGTCTACACCCCGGCGCCCGGTGTCGCTGACATTGCCGGCAACCCCATGACCGGTACGTTCACGGCGGGTACGCTGTCCGGGTTCTAGGAAACCACCGTCAGCGGGCCAGGCCCAGCAAGAGGGCCTGGACCGCTGGCCACTGGTTTCGGAGCAATGTCCAGGCCGCTGCACAGATCCCCACCATGGCGTAACCGCTCACCGGGATGAGGAGCAGCCATTCGCGGCGCGAGCCGGCCTTGCCCAGCAGGGGAACCGACAGCGCCCCGTTGGCCTTCCAGATCCCGCTCACCAGCGGCAGCTTGCGCCAGAACTTCGGCGGCTTGATCACGATCGGCCACAGCAGCGGCACTCCCCCGGTGGTGATCATGTCCCCCACGATGTGCACCACGACGCCGGTCAGCATTGACAGCGGCAGCCAGGCCCATTGCTGCGGGGCGAACCAGGTGACAAGCCCGGCCGCGGCCAGCGCGAACACCCAGTTGGCCAGCCAGCCGTGCTCCGGGAAGAGCTTCAGTGCCTTGGCCGCGAGGTTGATCATGAACATGCACAGCAGCCCGGCACCCACGGAGAGCCGGCCCACCGGGGTGTCGAGCTGGAACTGTGCCGCCATCGCCGCGAGCAGCACGAACGCGGCGGCGCCCAGCAGCGAGTGCGTCCCTTGACGGTGCCCGCCGCTGGCTTTTTCGATCCCGACGGCGATCAGCCGCGACAGCGGCGGCAGCGAGTGCGCGATGGTGCTTGAGCGGTGGTCCCAGTCGCACACCAAGGCGGTTCCCGCCGTCGTGAGCGCCCCGATCAGGATCCCGGTGGAATCCAGCGGGTACCAGCCCAGGGCGTACGGGCCGGTCGAGGCAATAGCGATCCACGCCGCGGCTCCCGACGCGGCGTGATGTCCTCCCATCATGCGATCAGCCTGCGCTCGTGGAAGCAGACGCCGGCGCGTCGGTGAAGAGGGCGGTGATGACCGTGTTGGCCCAGTTCAGGATCTCGGCGTCCTGCAGGTCCCGGCCGCCGATCTTCGCGGTCTTGGGCTTGGGGATCAGCACGGAGTCCAGCGCGGGCTTCACCTGGGAACCCGGGTACATGCGGTTCAGGCGCATCACCTTGGACTCGGGCAGGTTCGCCGGGGAGAAGCGGATGAAGTTGCCTTGGAGCGCGACGTCGGACAGCCCGCTTTCGCGGGCCGTGACCCTGAAGCGCGCCACGGCGATCAGGTTCTGCACCGGCAGAGGCGGCTCGCCGTAGCGGTCCACGAGTTCGGCGAGGACCTCGTCGATGGCCTCGTTCGTGACGGCGGCCGCCAACTTGCGGTAGGCCTCCAGTCGCAGGCGCTCTCCGGGCACGTAGTCGTGCGGGAGGTGGGCGTTGACCGGCAGCTCGATCTTCATGTCGGCGGCCTTCTCTTCGGCCTCGCCGCGGTATTCAGCCACGGCCTCGCCCACCAGTCGGATGTACAGGTCGAAGCCGACGCCCTGGATGTGGCCGGACTGTTCGCCGCCCAGCAGGTTGCCGGCCCCGCGGATCTCCAGGTCCTTCATGGCCAGCTGCATGCCCGCGCCCAGCTCGTTGTGGGCGGCCACGGCTTTGAGCCGTTCCAGCGCCACCTCGCCCAGGGGCTTCTCGGACGGGTACAGGAAGTAGGCGTAGGCGCGCTCCCGGCCACGGCCCACGCGGCCGCGGAGCTGGTGCAGCTGCGAGAGGCCGTACTTGTCCGCGCCGTCAACGATCAGGGTGTTGGCGTTGGAGATGTCCAGCCCGGTTTCGATGATGGTGGTGCAGACCAGCACGTCGAAGCGCTTCTCCCAGAAGTCCACGATGATCTTCTCGAGCCGGCTTTCGGACATCTGCCCGTGCGCCACCTCCACTCTGGCTTCCGGGACGAGTTCGCGGATCTGCGCGGCCATCCGCTCGATCGAGGACACCCGGTTGTGCACGAAGAACACCTGGCCTTCGCGCATCAGTTCGCGCCGGATCGCAGCGGACGTCTGCTTGTCGGTGTACGGGCCCACGTAGGTCAGCACCGGGTGGCGTTCCTCCGGTGGGGTGGCCAGGGTGGAGGTTTCGCGGATCCCGGTGAGGGACATTTCCAGGGTGCGCGGAATCGGCGTGGCGGACATGGCCAGCACGTCCACGTTGGTGCGCATCTTCTTGAGCGCTTCCTTGTGTTCGACGCCGAATCGCTGTTCCTCGTCCACGATCACCAGGCCGAGGTCCTTGAATTCGAAATCCTTGGACAGCAGGCGGTGGGTGCCGATCACGACGTCCACGGCGCCGCTCTTGACGCCCTCGGCGGTCTCCTTCGCTTCCTTGGAGCCTTGGAAACGGGACAGCGGCTTGACCCGTAGCGGGAAGCCGGAGAAGCGCTCGGTGAAGGTCTCGTAGTGCTGCTGGGCGAGCAGCGTGGTGGGCACCAATACGGCCACCTGCTTGCCGTCCTGGACGGCCTTGAAGGCGGCACGGACGGCGATTTCGGTCTTGCCGTAGCCGACATCGCCGGACACCAGGCGGTCCATGGGGATCTCCCGTTCCATGTCCGCCTTGACCTCGTTGATGGTGGTCAGCTGGTCGGGGGTCTCCACGTAGGGGAAGGCTTCTTCGAGCTCGCGCTGCCACGGGGTGTCGGGACTGAAGGCGTGCCCACGGGAGGCCATGCGGGCCGAGTAGAGGCGGATCAGTTCACCGGCGATTTCCTTGACGGCCTTGCGGGCCTTGGACTTGGTGCTCGCCCAGTCGGCGCCGCCCATCTTGCTGAGCACCGGGGTGTCGCCGCCGACGTACCGGGTCACCTGGTCCAGCTGGTCCGTGGGTACGAAGAGCCGGTCCCCGGGGGCGCCGCGCTTGGAGGAGGCGTATTCGAGGACCAGGTATTCGCGCAGCCCGGAATCCCCTGCGGGGCCGCCAGTGGAGCCCGCTACTTTGCGCTGGATGAGTTCGACGAACTTGCCGATGCCGTGCTGTTCGTGGACCACGAAGTCGCCGGCGTGCAGCTGCAGTGGGTCGACGGCGTTGCGCCGCTTGGAGGGCATGCGGCGCATGTCCTTCGTGGACGCGGCCGAGGCCCGCCCCAGCAGGTCCGCTTCGGTGAGCAGCCCGAGTTTGAGCCCGTCCAGGACGAAGCCGCGTCCGACAGCCGCGGTGGTCACCTCGATAATGCCCGGCTGCGGCTCCTCGGCCAAGGTGTCCACCCGGGCGCAGGGAATGCTTGCGTCGTGGAAGAGCTCGGCCAGGCGCTGGGCCGGTCCGGGACCGTCCGTGGCTACCACGATCCGCCACTGGTCCCGGACGTGGGAGCCGATGAAATCGAGCATTTCCGCTACGTCGCCCTGGTAGCCGCGGGGTTCGCGGGCGTGCAGGTTCAGCACGTCGATGTCCAGTACCAGGTCCTCGTCCGTGGCGAGGGAGGTGATGGACCACCAGGACACCTCGTGTGCCAGGGCGGCGCTGCGGGTGTCAGTCAGCGAACGGAAACTGGCGGCCTGCAGCTCGGTGGCCGCCTGCCCGGCGAGGTCAAGCGGCGCGGTACCGCCGTCGGAGGCCGTGGACCAGGCCGCCTCGAGGAATTCCTCGTTGGTGGCCGCGAGGTCGTGTGCGCGGGTGCGCACCTTTTCCGGTTCAATGACGACGGCGATCGAGCCGGCGGGAAGCTGTTCCACGAACGGGACCATGGCATCCACCAGCACCGGGGCCAGGGACTCCATGCCCTCGACGGCGATGCCCCCGGCAATTTTCTCCAGCATGTCCGCAGCGGCGGGCATCTGCGGCTTCAGGGTGGCGGCGCGGGACATCACCGAGGGGGTGATGAGGATTTCGCGGCAGGGCGGGGCGTAAAGCTCCGTGGGGTGCTGGATGGTGCCGGAGAGTGATGTGAGCGAACGCTGGTCGGCGACCGCGAACCAGCGCATCTGCTCCACTTCGTCACCGAAGAATTCGATGCGTACCGGGTGGTCTTCAGTGGGCGGGAAGACGTCCAGGATGCCGCCGCGGACGGCGAATTCGCCGCGGTGCGTGACCATGTCCACACGCGAGTAGGCGGCGTCGGAGAGGCTGCGCACCAGTTCAGTGAAGGGGACTTCCTGGCCGACCTTCACCGTCACGGGAACAAGGTCGCCGAGGCCGGCCACCACGGGCTGCACCACGGCACGGACCGGGGCCACCACCACGCGCAGCGGGGCCGCCGTTTCCGTGTGGGCGGCGATTTCGGGATGGGCCAGGCGGCGCAGCACGGCCAGGCGGCGCCCGACGGTGTCCGAACGCGGCGAGAGCCGCTCATGTGGCAGGGTCTCCCAGCTCGGGAACGCGGCCACGGAATCGGCGGGAAGGTAGCAGGCAAGCGCCGCCGTCAGGTCCTCGGCCTCGCGGCCGGTGGCGGTGACGGCCAGTACGACGGGGGCGCCGCCGTCGGGAGCTTCCGCAGCCAGGCCGTCCGCCATTTCGGCGAGCAGGGCGGCACGCAGGCCGGCCGGGGCGCTGATCTGGTAATCCTCGCTGCGCCCGGCAAATCCCCGCGCGGCTTCGGGGCGGACCCTGGCGAAGCCGGCGTCTTCGCCGAGGACGCGGCGCAGGCCGTTGAGGCTCATGGCTGAAACTCCTAGGGTGGATCCCACACAAATGCCCGGAAATTCGAGTGAATGCCCGGGACTTCCAGCCTACCCCGCCTCCGGCCGAGGGAGTCTTCCTGCAGCCGCCCGGGTCCCGGGAGGGGGCCGCGTCGGAGTGGCCCGCGACACCCCGTAGGATGTTTGGGAGCCTCAAGAGCTCTCAACCGAGAAAAACCATGGAGGACCCCCATGCCCCTGGCCGCATCCACCACCCTGCCGCACAGCGTTGACCGCGTCGCCGCTGTCTTCGTGAACGAGGAATTCATCAAGCACACCAGCGAACTCGTTGGCGGCACCCTCGAATCCTTCAACGTGGAAGGCGACCCCTCAGGCGCGTTCAGCACCGTCACGGTCCGCACCCTGCCCACCACCCGCCTTCCGGAAATCGCCCGCAAGTTCGTCGGCGAGAGCCTCACCGTCACCCAGACCGAGCAGTGGGCAGCCCCGGCCGCCGACGGTTCCCGCACCAGCACCATCGCCCTGAAGGTTGCCGGAGCTCCCCTGGACGTCACCGCCGCGCAGCGCCTGGTTTCCGAAGGCGGCAACACCCGGATCGAACTGGAAGGCAATGTGACCTCCTCCGTTCCGTTCCTGGGCGGCAAGATCGCCGAAGCTGCCGAGCCCATGGTCGGCAAGGCCCTGAACATCCAGTCGCAGCAGGCCGAGGCCTGGCTCGAAAGCCACTAGCATGCACCTCCCCGCAATCCTCGGCTGGGTGCTGGTTATTGCCGGCGTCTGGTCCCTGGCGGTGTGGCCGCAGTTCCTCAAGCGCGTCATGAAGGACCCTCGTGCCCGGGACGCCGCCGGCAAGCCCACCAGGTTCCTCACCGTGCACGTGGTGCTGGTGAGCATCTCCATGGTGCTGGGGCTCGCGACGGCGGCAATCGGCGTCGCGGGCCTGCTCGGCTGACGCTTCCCCCTCCCAACTGACTCGCAGTTGTTGTCGTTTTGAGCGCTCATAACGACAACGACTGCGAGTCAGTTGGGTAGGATGGGCAAAGGTGCGCCGGGAAGTCTGGTCGGCAACGATTTTGCCGACCGTCCCGCAAGGAGCCGTATGAGCCCGCACCCGATTTCCCCGCAATCCCCCGTACGCAAAGTCTTCGCCCGCGCCAGCTTCCCCGAATACCAGCGGGTCCTGGCGATCCTGCGGACTGAAACCGTGGGCGGCGCCTTGCTGCTTTTCGCCACCGTGGCCGCCTTGCTGTGGGCCAACTCGCCGTGGGCCAGCGGCTATTTCGCGCTCCGGGACGTCAAGCTCGGCTACGCCCCTTGGCATCTCGAACTGAGCATCGGCCATTGGGCGTCCGACGGCCTGCTGGCGGTGTTCTTCTTCATCGCCGGGCTCGAACTCAAACGCGAATTCGTCTCCGGCGAACTCCGCAATCCGGCGAAGGCCGTGGTCCCAGTGGCCGCTGCCGTGGGCGGCGTGGCCCTCCCGGCCGTCATCTACGTGCTTTTCAACCTCGGCCTGTTCAACCTCGGCTCCGGTGCCGAGAGCCTCAGGGGCTGGGCCATCCCCACCGCCACGGACATCGCCTTCGCCCTGGCCGTGCTGGCGGTCATCAACACCCACCTTCCGGCGGCGCTGCGCACTTTCCTGCTGACGCTCGCCGTGGTCGATGACCTGATCGCGATCGGCATCATCGCCTTCTTCTATTCCAGCGGGCTCCAACCGCTCATGCTGCTCGCCGCACTGCTCCCGCTCGCCGCGTTCACCTTCCTGGTCCAGAAGCGCATCCGATCCTGGTACCTGCTGCTCCCCCTGGCGGCGGCCACCTGGGCATTCGTCCATGCCTCGGGAATCCACGCCACGGTGGCCGGCGTGCTGCTCGGCTTCGCCGTTCCGGTCCTTTCCTCCGGTAGGAAGGGCGAACCCGAACACGGACTGGCGGAGAGCTTCGAGCACCGACTCCGGCCCTTCTCTGCGGGCTTTGCCGTCCCGGTGTTCGCCTTCTTCTCCGCCGGGGTGGCCCTGGGCGGCGCCGCCGGGTTGCGGGCCGCCTTCACTGATCCCGTGGCCCTGGGCATCGTCGTGGCCCTCGTCGCGGGCAAGACCCTCGGGATCTTCGGCACCACCTTCGTCCTGACCAAGTCCACCCGTGCCCGCCTGGACAGCAGCCTCGCCTGGATCGACGTGGCCGGCCTGTCGCTGCTCGCCGGTGTCGGTTTCACGGTCTCCCTGCTGATCGCCGAACTCAGCTTCGGCCCCTCCTCCGCGCACGACGACCACGCCAAGGTGGCCATCCTGGCGGGTTCCCTCTGTGCGGCGGTGCTTGCCGCTGTCGTGCTCAGGGTCCGCAACCGGCACTACCGGAAGGTGGAGCTGGAAGAACAGCGCGACGACGACGGCGACGGCGTCCCTGACGTTTTCGCCGCCCCGGAAGGCCGGGCTTGAGAGAGGGCCGGGGCGTCGCCCGAAAGTAATTGCGCCGCACCCGGTGCGCTCCGCCGCCGATAGTCGTACTGTGGCTTCATTGATGCGTCGACCATGGGGGTTGCATGCGGATATCAGTCATTGGTTGCGGCTACCTCGGTGCCGTCCATGCCGCATGCATGGCGAAGCTGGGGCACGAGGTGGTGGGGATCGAGACCGATCCCGCCAAGGTCGCCGAACTTTCGGACGGCCATGCCCCCTTCTATGAACCCGTCCTGGACGAGCTACTGAAAGAACTCGAAGAATCCGGGCGGCTGCGTTTCACCACGGATATGTCCGAAGCCCGCGGCTCACAGGTCCATTTCATCTGCGTCGGCACACCCCAGAAGCGTGGCGAGAACGCCGCGGACCTGCGTTTCGTGGATGCCGCCGTCGAGTCCCTGGCCGCGCAGCTGGGGCCGGGAGAGCTGGTGGCCGGCAAGTCGACGGTCCCGGTGGGAACGGCTGCCCGGTTGGCGGAGATCGTGCACGAAGGCCAGCCCGGGGCGATGCTGGCCTGGAATCCGGAGTTCCTGCGCGAAGGCCATGCCGTCAGCGACACCCTGAGCCCGAACCGGCTGGTGTACGGCGTGGACACCGGTTCCGAGGACGATCCAGCCGTGGCGCTCCTGGACGAGGTGTATGCCGAACCGATGTCCGCCGGGACGCCGCGCATGGTGATGGACTACGCCACCGCCGAGCTCGTCAAGACGGCCGCAAACTCCTTCCTCGCCACCAAAATCTCCTTTATCAACGCCATGGCCGAAGTCTGCGAGGCCACCGGCGCGGACGTGGTGCGCCTGGCCGAGGCGATCGGCGTGGACGACAGGATCGGCTCAAAGTTCCTCAGCGCCGGGATCGGCTTCGGCGGCGGCTGCCTGCCAAAGGATATCCGCGCATTCATGGCCCGCGCGGGCGAGCTCGGCGCTGACCAAGCCCTGACTTTCCTGCGCGAGGTGGACGCGATCAACATGCGCCGCCGCACCCGGGTGGTGGAACTGACCCGCCAGCTCTGTGGAGGAACGTTGATGGGGCAACGGATCGCGGTGCTGGGAGCGGCTTTCAAGCCGGAGAGCGACGACGTCCGGGACTCCCCCGCGCTGAGCGCCGCAGCCCAGCTTCAGCTCCAGGGAGCCGTGGTCACCGTGACCGATCCGCAGGCACTGGCCAACGCCGCCAAGCGCTTCCCGGAGCTGCCCTTGGAGCCGGACCTTGAGGTCGCACTGGATCGCGCCGACGCCGTGCTGCTGCTCACCGAATGGAAGCAGTACCGCGAACTGGACCCGCACGAAACAGCTGCCTTGGTGTCCAACAAGCGGATCCTCGACGGCCGCAACGTCCTGGACCCCGCCAAGTGGCGCGCGGCCGGCTGGACGTACAAGGGGCTGGGGCGGCCCTAAGCAGTCTTAGGCGGCGTTAGGTCGTCGCCTGCCCCAGCGCGTCCTCCGCCGCCACCCAGGACAGCATGGCGCACTTGACCCTCGCCACGTAGCGGGCCACACCTTCGAACGCGGCGGCGTCGCCCAGGACCTCCGGGTCGGCTGCGATCTTGCCGCGGGAGCGCAACATCCCGCGGAACACCTCGATCAGTTTGCGGAGTTCCTCCGGCTCGATGCCTTCGGCAAGGTCGGTGAGCACCGAGGCCGAGGCCATGGAAATGGAACAACCGTCGCCGTCCCAGCGCAGCTGGCTGACCCGGCCGTCGACGACGGCGAGCCGCACCGTGATCTCATCCCCGCAGGTGGGGTTCAGCTGGTGTGATTCCCCGCAGCTGGCGCCGGCTGGCGGCTCTTCGGATGCCAGGCCCTCGCCGTGGCGCAGCTTCGAATGGTCCAGGATGATCTGCTGGTAGAGGGCGTCAAGACTCATGGGTTCCTCAAACTCGGAAGTAGGAACGCACGCCGGACACGGCCTCCAGGAGGGCGTCGACGTCGTCGGTGGTGTTGTACAGGTAGGTGCTGGCCCGCGTCGTGGCAGTCAGCCCAAGCCTGCGGTGCAGCGGCTGCGCGCAGTGGTGGCCGACGCGGACGGCGATGCCGCGGTCGTCAAGGTACTGTCCGACGTCGTGGGCGTGCACGCCGTCGACGTCGAACGCGGCCAGGCCGATCCGCTCCTGGCCAGCAGCCGGGCCGAGCACCCGGATGCCGGGAATGGCACTGAGCCCGGTGACGAGGCGCTGGCCCAGGACGGTTTCCCACTCGTGGATCCGGGCGATGCCGGTTTCCTTGAGGTAGTTCGCGGCCGAGGCCAGGGCGATGGCCTGGGAGATGCGCTGGGTGCCGGCCTCGAAGCGCTGGGGCGCGGGGAGGAACGCGGCCTTCTCCATGGTGACGGTGGTGATCATCGAACCACCTGTGAGGAACGGCGGCATGGCGTTCAGGTGCGCGGCCTTGCCGTAAAGGGCCCCGATGCCGGTTGGCGCGAGCATCTTGTGGCCGGAAAGCACGGCGAAGTCAACGTCGAGGGCCTTGACGTCCAAGGGCAGGTGCGGCGCGGACTGGCAGGCATCCAGGACGACAAGGGCGCCGTGCTCCCGGGCGAGGGCGACCAGCTCGGCCACCGGGTTGATGGTGCCCAGCACGTTGGAAGCATGGGTGAACGCGAGCACCCGGGTGCGGGGGCCGATGATCCGGACGGCCTCCTCCAGCTCCAGGGCTCCGGTGTCGTTCACGGGGATGTAGCGCAGGGTGGCACCCGTTCGCATGGCGAGCTGCTGCCACGGAATGAGGTTGGCGTGGTGCTCCATCTCGGTCACCACGATCTCGTCCCCTTCCCCGAGGGCGAAGCGCGCGGACTCTGCCGGGGCGCCGGGAAGGGAGGCATTGAGGAAGGAGTAGCTGAGCAGGTTCAGGCCCTCGGTGGCGTTGGAGGTCCAGACCAGTTCTTCGCTCCCGGCACCGATGAACGCGGCCACCGTTTCGCGTGCATCCTCGAAGGATTCGGTGGCCTCCACAGCAAGGTAGTGGGCCCCGCGGTGCACGGCAGAGTTGCGCTGCTCGTAGAACTCCTGCTCGGCTTCGATGACGCTCAGCGGGTTCTGCGAGGTGGCGCCGGAATCAAGGTAGACCAGGTCCTTGCCGTTGACCTGCTGGTGCAGGATCGGGAAATCATTGCGGATCCGCCGTACCTCGTCGTTGTCGAGGGTTGCTGCCGAATGAAGCAGATGTGTGGGGATGGCAACCATGGCGTACTCCTGGGTGGACCTGTTTGGGCATGCGGCGCGGCCCGCGCTCGGAAGAGCAGCTCCAACGAAGAAGCCCGGGCCAATTACGTCACACTCACTGATCCTAATTATCCCACGGCCCCGGCGACACTTAGGCGCCGCTCACTTAGGCGATGCACATCTCCTGGGCGCTGAGCGCCGTCACGGCTAAATTCCGGAACTCGACCGGAGATCCGTCGTCGCCCCCTGAACCGTTCCCCCCTGGACCTGCCCCCGCAAGCAGGGCGAAATAGCCCCCGTGGAATGCAGTGTCGTTGCTTTGCGCGCTCCAGCCCCGTCCGCCGTCGACCGAAGCGCTCACCCGGATACCCACCGGCGCCATTTCCACTCGGACCTGGAACCACTGGCCTTCCCCTGCTCCCCCGCCGGCAGCGGAAGCAAGGGGCGCCGGCTGGCCCTGCCCTTTGTCAGTCCTGCCAAGGGCCAGGGAACCGTCCGCCGCGATGTCCAGCCGGTACCCGCCCTGGCTCGCCGCCTGCCCTCCGCCATCCGGAGCCGGGGCCACCGGGGAATCGTCGCCCAATGCGAAGGCGATGCCTGCCCGCCGCCCGCCGGACGCTGCGCCTTCCGGCCAGCGGAGTTCGACGTCCAGCCGCCAGCCGGGTGCGGCCAACGGTGCCATGGAGCCCACCGTGTAGGATCCGGGAGCGGAACCGAAACGCAGCGCATCGTCCACGAAAGCGGGCTGCTCAGCCCAGTCGCTGTCCGCTTTCCACGGCAGGTCCCCCGCGGCCCGGCTGCCCTCGCCCAGGCTGTCCGTCGCCATGGGCGCCAGCCGCTGCAGCACATAGGGCACGTTGGAACACATCATGCCGCGCACGCCAAGGCGCTGCAGCCGGCCGCGCTCCCACCTGCGGTGCACCTCCCAGGCGATCACCGGTTTCCCCATGGCCACAAGCTGCCGTATCGGAGCTTCCGGGGCCAGCGTGGGCACGCCCAGCAGGTCCAGGCGGTCCTGGAATTCCGCGGCCCTGTCCAGCTCCTTGCCGGTGAAGTAGCCCCAGGTGGTGTACCCGCGTTGCCGGGCGTAAATATGGCCCGGGGACATGGCGGGCTGCTTCCACACGATGTGTTCACGGCTGTCCGGGTAGTCCTGGAGCATCGCTATGATCGCGTCGGCGTTGGTGCCTCCCTTGTCCTCCAGGAAGATCACGTGGCTGCGGGCGAAGGCGTCCAGGACGTCCCGCAGCCGGGGCATGGGCTCAAGCGGCGTGGCAGGCCCAAGCCAGGCCCGGGCATCGACCTTGAGCTGGGCCAAAGCCGCGTAGGGAGTGGCGGGGATCTGGAAATCCTGGCCGCTGGTGCGCAGGGTGCTGGCATCGTGGTGGCACAGCAGCACGCCGTCGGAACTGGCCCACACGGACACCTCGATCGCTTTCAGGCCGAGTGCCACTGACTCCGAATAGGCCCGCATGGTGTGTTCGGGCCAGTTGTCGCCGGAACCCCGGTGGGCGATATAGAAGCTTTTCGTGGAGAGCAGGTCCTTGATGGTGTACGGTCCGCCGGGCTGCAAAGGGACGTCCGGTACGGGTGCCAGGGTGGGGACGGCGGTAGCGGTGCTGCCTGGCTGCGGGCAGCCTCCGCAGCCAGTGAGTGCGCTTCCAACGGCCAGCGCGCTGCCGGCCGCGAACGCACCCTGTGCCGCCAGGGCAAGGAAGCCGCGGCGCCCGAAGGGAGCGCCCGCTGCACTGCCGCTCATAAGTTCCTACCTGCCCGGTACGGCTCCGGAAGGGACGTATCTCCCGCGAACTCCGGGGCGGCCTTCAGGAGTTGCCCCTGCCTCACCACCTCGTCGCCTGCCATGACCAGCATGGCGAAGACGGTCCAGATCACAATTGCCGCAGCGGAACGGGTGGCCAGCGAACTGTAGGTCTGGGGCACCACCACCGCCAGCAGCCCGGCCAGAGTGAGGCCGCGGAAATGGTGCCGGGGCGCGTGTTTGAGGACCAGGTAGGCCATGACGCTGAAGTAGAGCAAGGCAAACACGATGCCGAAGTCGATGCTGTACATGACCAGGGGGTTCTCGAAGCTGGTCTGCAGGCCGCCCTGCACCGCCACCCGGTAACTGGCGCCGATCCCTTGTCCGGCGATGAAGTAGTCCGACCAGTGCGCCACGAAGTATTCCAGGGCCCGGGCCCGGGCCTCGGCCGAGCCCGTGTCGTCCTCCAGTCGCTGTGCCACGCCTGCCACCAGCGGCGACTGCACTATGAACCACGTGGCAACCGAGAGCACTGTGAGGAAGACGATCTTCACCCACACCCGGCGCTTGGCGAAGAGCACCACTGCCACCACCGAGAAGCCCACCACGAACAGGCCCACCCTGGACTGGGTCACCAGCACGCCGGTGATCATCAGGATCAGCAGCAGGGCCTGGAGAAGGTTGTGCTTCAGGCCTGCGACCAGCGGGGCAGCCACGCAGATGGCCAAGGACAGGGCCAGCGGCTGGTCCAGGGTGCCCATCCAACGGTCGGTTTCCGGATTGAACCAGTACTGCGTGAGGAAGCCCTCCTCGTAGAAGAGCACGCTGTGGGTCAGCCACTGCACCAGGGCGATCACGCACGTCACGGCCACCAAGGTGAGCAACATGGTCCGCAGCGCGGTCACGAGGTCAGGATCCGTGAGCGCGGCGGAAAGGAGGACAAGGAAGAACAGCACCGGGGCCAGGATCTGGTCCACCAGCAGTACCATGCCGCCGCCTTCCTGGGAGCTCCGGGACGCCAGGAACGCCGCCAGCACCACCAGGGTCAGCCCCATGAACAGGAAGAACTCCCGGCCAAGCACCTGGCGCAGGGAAACAGGGTCGTGGGCCAAGCGGACAATGAAGACCGCAAAGATCAGCCAGCTTGCGGCGTGCATCGAAAGGGAGCCGCTGTCCACTCCGGTGATCAGCGGACTGCCGACAGTGGGGACCAGCATCCACAGCCCCAGGACCGCTGCGAAAGTCCACCGGATTCGCCGGCGGAACAACCACGCAAAGCCGAAACAGCAAACGATCCACAGGGCCAGCTTGACCATGGCGTACCGCTATCCGCGCCGCGGCGGCGGGAGCGCCGCCCCGTCCGGGTCTTCCGTGGAGGAGTTCCCGGCTCCGCCGTCGTCCGCTCGGCCGCGATCAGGGCCGGCATCGGTCCCGGCGCGGCCCTTCGCGCCGGGCTCCGGCCAGCCGCGCACGCGGCCCGGATCCACGGTCTCCGCGCGATGGGCGCGGCGGGTGCGGGGTCCCCCGCGCCGGTGGGCTTCGGCGAGGCGGTCCGGCAGGGCGTTCAGGGCGACCCCGAGGATCCGGCTGTCGACGGCCCGGAGGTTTTCGATGCCGGAGGCCAGTACCTGTCTCGTGATTTTTTCGTGCCGCACCACCAGGACCACACCGTCCGTGAGGGCGCCCATCATGGCGCCGTCGCTCAGGGGCTGCAGTGACGTGGCGTCCACGACGATCCGGCTGTACCGTTCCTTCAGCGCGGCGAGCACCAGCGGGGTCTGCTTGCTGCCCAGCAGTTCGGTGGGCTGCAGCGGAACCGTGCCCGCACCGAGCGCGTGCAGGCCCTCGAAGGCGGTGCGCTGGATCACCTTGTCCAAGGGCAGCTGGCCGGAAAGGACGTTCGAAAGTCCGGTGGTCTTCGCCAGCCCCAGTTCCAGCGCGATCTCCGGGCGCCGGAGATCCGCTTCCAGCAGCAGCACGGTATGGCCGGACTCGGCCCAGGCTTTCGCGAGCAGGAACGCCGCCGTCGTCTTGCCCTCCCCGGCAGTGGCGGAGGTGACGGTCACCGAGTGCAGATGCTGGGACTGGGTCAGGTGGTCAACGTTGGTGCGGAGCCGGCGGCCGGCCTCATCCACCAGGGAATCGGGACGGCGGCCCAACAGCCGGTCAAGGTTGCGGGCGGCCGGGGCAAGCGGGATGCGCGCCAGCAGCGGCAAGCCCGTTGCGGCCTCGACTTGTTCGGGGGTACGCAGGGAGTGGTCCATCAGGCGGCGGCCGACGGCGATCCCGATGCCCAGAGCCACGCCCAGCAACAGGCCCAGCCCGAGGTTCAGGCCCACCCGGGGAGCCACCGGGGCGTCTTCAGGGGTGGGGCCGGACACGACCTTGAGCACGGTCTGCGAGGCGGAGTTCGGTTTGCGGCCCTCTTCGAGTTCATTCACGGCCGGGCCGAAATTCTTGGCGATGGCCGTTGCCGTGGCGACGGCCTGCTTCGCGTCCGGCATGGTGACCACGACGGTGAGCAGCAGGGTGTCCCGGTCGCTGGAGGCACTGATGGCTTCCTGGGCCTGCGCGCCGTCAAGAGGGATGCCGCTGTCCTTCAGGAGCCGGTCCACGAAGAGGTCGTTCTTCACCAAGGCGGCGTAGGTGGCGATGCGGCCGCGGGAGAGTTCGTCCGACTGCAGCGCAGACTGGCCGGTGATGGGAGGGGACACCACGAGGAAGCGGACCGTGCTTTGGTACTGCGGTTGCATGTTCTCCGTGACCACCCAGGCAGCACCCAGTCCGACCACGGCGCACACCAGCACGATCCACCAGCCGCGTGCTATTGCGCGGAGATACTCTGACAGTTCCAAAGAGCCGCCCCCAAGGTGGCTTCCAGGGCTGTTCCGCTCGCCGGTCCGGTCCCGATGCCTTGTCTGTGTTGCCTTGTCTGTTCGCACCATTATTGAACGCCCCGGGCCGCTTCGGAAGGCTTCCCAGCTGGGGGTTTGCCGGGTGTGCCCCCGGCGCCCTGAACCGCTGGCAAAAGGCTTCCGGCGGTCCTAAGCTTCTACCACACGGGCGGCCCGTGCGGACAGGAGAAAAGTGCGCACTTCCGAACCCCGGCCCTCAGTGTTGGTGGCCCATCCGAGCGCCGATCTTTATGGCTCGGACCGTGTCCTGCTGGAAACGGTCGACGGGCTGCTGCGCCATGGCGCCAGGGTTCTGGTGACCGTTCCCGCGCCCGGTCCGCTGGTGGCGGGCCTGCATGCGCGCGGCGTCAACGTGGTGTATTGCCCGACGCCGGTGCTCCGGAAAAGCTTCCTCTCACCTGCAGGAGCGCTGAAGCTCGCCGCGGCCGCGGTGCGCGGCAGCCTTGCGGGAGTCGCGTTGCTGCGCGGCAGCCGCCCGGACCTGGTGCTTGCCAACACCATCACCGTGCCCCTGTGGACGGTCCTGGCCCGGCTGTCCGGGATCCCGGTCCTCACGCATGTCCACGAGGCCGAATCGAGCGCTCCCCGCCCCCTGCGGGCAGCCCTGGCCCTCCCCCTCCTGCTTTCCAGGGGCATCGTTACCAACAGCAGCTTCAGCGCCGACACCCTTGCCGCGTCCCTCCCGCGGCTGCGGGGCCGGGCGACGGTGGTATACAACGGGGTGCCCGGACCGGATGCGGTTGTTCCGGCGCGCGGGGAGCTCGACGGCGGCCTGGACGTGGTCTATCTGGGGCGCCTTTCGCACCGCAAGGGGGTGGACGTGGCGATCGACGCCGTGCTGCGGCTCCGTGCCCGGGGCGTTCGGGCCAGGCTGTCCTTGGTAGGTGCAGTATTCCCCGGCAACGAAGCGTACGAAGAACAGTTGCGGGAACAGGTAGCACGCGCGGACGCGGCGGAGTTCATCACCTTCCACGGTTTCCAGGGCGAGGTGTGGCCGTTCCTGGCCGGGGCGGACGTTGCCGTGGTGCCTTCGCGGCTGGATGAACCGTTCGGGAATACTGCCGTCGAGGCCCTGCTCGCTGCCCGGCCGGTGATCGCCAGCAATACCTCCGGACTTCGTGAGGCGGCCGGCGGGTACGGCTCGGTACAGTTCGTCGAGCCCGGGGACGCGGGAGCCCTTGCGGAGGCCCTGTCCGCCCTGCGGGACGGCTGGCCGGAATACCGGGAGCACGCTCTCGCCGACGCGCAAGTGGCCCGGGATCGGCACAGCCCGGAAGGCTACGGAGACAACATGGCCCGGCAGGTTGCCGCCGCCGTCGGCGTCCGGAGCGGGAAGCGCTAACCGTCATGCACCGCCATCCCGCCGCAGCCAAGGCCTCCTCACCCGGACCCCCAGGGGACGGGACACCGGCGTTCTCGGGGAGGACCGCAGTCAGCGGAGTGCGGTGGAGCCTTTCGGCGGTGCTGGCACGGCAGGGTTTCCAGATGCTGTGCGCGGTGGTCCTGGCACGGCTTCTGGGCCCGGAAAGCTACGGCATCATTTCCGCCGCCACCGTCTACACCACGTTCGCCGCCCTCTTCCTTGACCAAGGCCTGTCCTCAGCATTGATCCAGCGGCCCGAGGTCAGCCGCCGCGCAGCCGGGGCCACTGCCACGGTGAACCTGATGTTCGCAGTGCTGATCGGCGCCGTCACGGTATTCCTGGCACCGTGGGCGGGGGGCTTCTTCCATGCCCCGGGAGTCACCGCGCTGCTCCTGCCGCTGGCTGTGGCGATTCCGCTCAAGGGCCTGGCCATCACGCCGCGGGCCATGCTGTCCCGCGAGCTCCTGCTGCGCCAGGTGGCCCGGGCGGACATCGTTGCGGCGGCCGCGGGCGCGACGGCGGGAATCACCGCCGCGCTGCTGGGCGCGGGCTATTACGCACTCGCCTTCCAGGTGATCACCACCGACCTGCTCACCGCCCTGCTGCTGCTCCTGGCGTCCCGCGGGCCCTTGCCCAACTTCCACCTCAGCGAAGTCCGGCCGCTGCTTGCCTTCAGCATGAGCGTGTTCTTCACGGATTTCCTGGCGTACTTTTCGCGCAACGTGGACAACATCGTGGTGGGCCGCTTCCTGGGGGTGCTCCCGCTGTCGCTCTACAGCATGGCCTACCGGATCATGGTGGTGCCGGTGCAGCTCGTGGGGCAGACAGTCAACCGCATCATGTTCCCGGCGTTCTCCCGGGCCGCAGGGGATGCGCCGATGGTGGCCGCGCACCTCTCGCGTGCAATGCGCATCCTGGCGATGTCAGTTGTCCCCCTGATGGCCTTTGTCGCGTGTGCCGCGGCCCCGCTGGTCCATCTGGTCCTCGGCGATGCCTGGCTTCCGGCCGCGCCCCTGGTGAGCATCCTCGCGATCGGGGGCGCCCGCGAGACCATCTTCTACATCACGCCCTCCCTGATGAAGGGCCTCGGCAAAGGAAAGCTGATCGTCCGCTACGAGGTGACCGCCGCGCTCGTACAGGTTGGCGGCATCGTGACCGGCCTCCAGTTCGGGCTGTTCTGGGTCGCCTTCGGCCTGGTGGCGGCCGGGTTCCTGCTGACCCCGGTGCTGTTGGTCCTGCAGTCCCGGCTGACAGGGTTCACCGTGGGACAGCAGCTCGGTGTGATCCTGCCAGCCGTGCACGCAGCCCTCTGGGCCGCGGCCGCCTACCTCGCGCTGGGCTTGCTCCAGCTCCCCGCGCCGGCACTCCTTGCATTGGGCTTGCCGCTCTTCGTCTCGGTGCACATTGCCGCCCTGTTCCTGTTCCACCGCAAGCATCTGAAGCTGTACTTTTCCCAAGCCCGGACGCTCTTCTCCCGGCAGGACGGACAGCAGTCCCTCGCGAAGGAGGAACCATGAGCCAGGACCCCGCAGGATCGCTCGTCGTCGCCGTCCTGACGTACAAGCGCCCGGAAGACCTGGCCTTGGCCATTCCGCGCCTGCAGGAACAGTTGGAAGGCGTCGGTGGCGAAGCCTCTGTCCTGGTGGTGGACAACGACCCGGCAGGTAGCGCGCGGGCCGCTGTCGAGGCCTTTGCCTCCCCGCGCGTGCGGTATGTCCACGAGCCGCGTCCGGGGATCGCAGCCGCACGCAACCGCGCCCTGGCCGAGTCTGCGGCGGACTCCGTGCTGGTGTTCATCGACGACGACGAGGTCCCCACGGAAAACTGGCTCCGCACCCTGGTGTCCCTGCACAGCTCCACCGGTGCGGCCGCCGTCGTCGGTCCGGTGGTGAGCGAGTACGCCAGGACCCCGGAACGCTGGATCCAGGAGGGCAGGTTCTTCGACCGGCGCAGGCTCAAGACCGGCACCCGCCTCACCGTGGCCGCAACCAACAACCTGCTCCTGGACCTTCCGCAGATCCGTGCCTTCGGCCTCAGTTTTGACGAACGCTTCGGACTCAGCGGCGGCTCGGACACGCTGTTCACGCGCAAGCTGGTCAGGCTGGGCGGCGTGATGCTGTGGTGCGACGAGGCCGCCGTCATCGACCGTGTGCCGGTGTCCCGGCTGACCCGGGAGTGGGTGCTCCGCAGGGCGCTTCGAAGCGGTAACTCGGCGGCGAGGGTGAGTCTTGAACTCGCGGAAAACGCTGCGGAAAAGGTCCTGGTGCGGGGCCGGCACCTGGTGTCCGGAGCGGTTCGGGTCGCCGGCGGCAGTGCCCGGCTGCTCGCCGGGACGGTCACCGGGTCGATGTCATTGCGGGCGCGCGGGCTGCGCACTATCGCCCGCGGAACGGGGATGGCGTCCGGGGCCTTCGGCTACGTGTACAGCGAATACAAGCGGAAGTAGCCCGCGGGGCGGCGGCCACGGTGCAGGGAGATCCGCCGTCCCAGGCTCCCGCTAGTTGACTCCCGGAACGTCCCGCTGGCGCACGACCCGGGCCGGCGCGCCCACGGCAATACTGTTGTCCGGAATGTGGCTGCGGACCACGCTGTTTGCACCGATGACGACGCCGGAGCCAAGCTCCGTGCCCGAGATCAAGGCAGAGCCGCGGCCCACCCAACTGTTGTCTCCGATCCGAATCGCCTTGCTGCTCATCGGAGCGGTGCTGATAAGCCCGGCCACGTCTACGCCGTGATCCGAATCCCGGATGGAGGTGAGCTCCGCGATCTGGCAGTCGTCGCCGATCTCCACCCTTTCGCCGGCCCCTACAATCACGTAATGCATGAGCTTGGTCCGGGCTCCCACGCTGAACACGGCCCCGGGCCGGATGTCCAGGATCACGCCTTCGCCGAAGTAGATCCCGTCCCCGAGCGACCACCCCTTGTGCGGCAAGTGCCTAAGCCTGAGCCGGCTGTCAAGGAGGATTCCGTGGCCTGCGGCACCGCCCCAGAGCCGCACCCAGGCGGCGAAGGCTTCTCCCCTGAGGCGCCTCCGCCAGCGCCGCGACTTTGCGAATGCTTTCCTGGCGAAAGCCACCACGGTCCTCCCTGCGTAGCCGTCCGTGCACCCACAATAGCCCGCAGAAGTGACCCCGAACACAGCCAAAAGAACCTCGAGGTGTCTTGGGTCAAAGAATTTTTCGTCACATTTCCGGCCGCCGCCAGCCTTCTCACAAAATTCCCGGAATGGCGGTGATTATCGCGGCGTGTCGCGCCTTTGCCAAGCACCGTTACCAAGTCGAAACCATCGCAGCAGGAGCGGTTTTCGGCCGTTACCGATTTGCAACAAAAGTCCGGGCTCCACTAGCGTGGTTTTTCGTTAGCCGGGGTCGGGGATGCCTACGGGAAACGCCAAGCTGTGGTTTGCTCCACGCCTGGCACCGCACATTTCGCCGGCCCGGCGTTGCTCTGCAGCCCGGTCCCACGGTGCGTTTCCCCGTGCCCGGAGTCCGAAAACGCAGGGGCAACAACCATGGCGATCCACCTCCCGCCACGAGCGAACACCCGGCCGAAGCCTGCCGCGATGCCCGCCGTCCACCCGCTTGCGGGCCGGCTCCACGGAGCCTGCACCGCACTCAAGGGTCCGAAGGCATCGACACCGGCTCACGCAGTCCCTTCCCGCCACCCGGGGTGCATGAACGCACCCGTCGAGGTCTTCCGGGAAGTCTTCCGATGCGACACGCTCGCATTGCCCCGCCAGGACTATCGCAGCCCTATCGCAGCGGAATACGCTGCAACGGCTAGCGCTCCATTTTTTCCCGGGCAATCCGGACTTCCACGGCCGCTGGGTGTGCCGCGGTCCTCCAGGACGCCCACTACGAAGCAAGGAATGAACTTTGAAGCCAAGCATTGAACTATCCCGCCGCAAGGCTCTCGGTCTCGGCGCCGCAGGCGTCGTGGGAGCCGTCGCTGCGAGCTACGCCGTTGCCGCTCCTGCCACCGCGGCAAGCCGTTCGGACCTCATCCCCGGAACCTACAAGCCCACCAGCGCCAACACCGGCGTCATCACGGGCACCGCCCTTACCCCCTACAACACCAGCGGCGCCGACCTGGTCATCACCAGGGACGGCACCCTGCTGGAAAACCTGGACATCTACGGTGACATCAAAGTCCGGGCCCGCAACGTGGTCATCCGCAACTGCCGCCTGCGCGGCGGCAAGTACATCCCGTCGGCCAACACGGGAGTCGTGGACGCCAACAGCGCCTACTGCTACAACCTCCTCGTCCAGGACTGCACCATCATCCCGGACCGTCCGTCTTACTACCGTGACGGCATCGTGGGCCATGAATTCACCGCGCGCCGCAACCGCATCAAGCGCAGCAACGACGGCATCGGCGTCTTCAACCGCCCCGGCGGCTCGGTTTACGCCAACGTGGTCATCGAAGGCAACTACATCAACGAGCTCACCTACTGGAGCAACGATCCCGCCCACAGCGACGGAACCCACAACGACGGCATCCAGGTCCAGGGTGGCGAGAACATCCGGATCGTCGGCAACACCGTGGTCGGCTCCATCGTGACCGGCGCCGGCAGCGCCCCGAGCCCGCGCGGCACCCACGGCGGCTGCACCATCATGCTGCAGCAGAACGTCGCCAAACTTGCCAACGTGCTGGTGGAGCGCAACTGGGTGGACGATGGCCAGACGTCCATCAACATCGCCGTCGGCAGCAAGTACCCGGACATCGTCGTGACCGTGCAGCGGAACTTCCTGGGCCGCAATCAGTTCGATTTCGGCAATGGTTCCAAGTACCCCATCCGCATCATCAGCCGCGCGAAGAGCAAGGTCACCGGCCTGTTCATCAACCGCTGGGAAGACAACAACGTGTACCTCGCCGAGGGCCGCGACCTCGGAATCCGCTACGACAGCTAGCGGCCGCTGTTCCGGAACCCGGAGCGCCCCGGAACACAGAAGTGCCCTGCCAACGCCCATCGAGCGCTGGCAGGGCACTCTGCCGTTAACCGGCTTGCAGCCTATCCGGCGTGCACCGTGAAATCGTCGAACAAGGCGTTAACGGGTGCGTTCGTCGCCGAGCCGGACAGGTAGGCCAGCAGGCCCACATTTCCGGCGGCCTGCAGGGCCGCCACGGTGTTGTCCGTGGTGCTCAGCTGCCAGCTGCCGGGTTCGGCCGTGCCCGTACGCCAGGCCTTGGCCCGCAACGTTGTTGGCGAGGTGCCCGTCGCCTGGACCCGCAACTGCAGCTGCTGGCCTGCCGTGACGCTCAGCCCGGTCACGAACTGCCCCAGCGTGGTTTCGGTGTTCCCCGAGAGCCTGCTCAGCTGGACCGTGACCGCCCCGGCCGCGTCCACTTTGACCTTGCCGCGGTATTCGGAAGTGCCTACCTTGCGTCCGATGATTCCCATGAACGTTCCGCCGCCATTGCCGATCCTGTCCAGGCTCAGCGTGACTGTGGTGTCCGAGGCGCTGCTGAACACACTGCCCAAGTAGGCGGAGGGGCCGCGGCCCGCAACCATGTTCATCCGTCCGTCGCCGCCTGACACGGAGTAGTAGGACAGCGAACCGGCCACGCTCCAGGCCCCGCCGCTGTCAGCCGTCCCCCAGCCGGACGCCACGGTCCGGCCGAAGGCATCGGCAGCGAGCGCCCCGCCCGGGTCCGACGCTACGGTGACGGTCTGGGCGGCAACGTCGGTGGCGCCGTCGTTGTCCGTGACGGTCAGGGTGATCGTGTAGTTCCCGGAGCTCGCATAGTTGTGTTGGACGCTTACTCCGGTGCCGGTGCCGCCGTCGCCGAAGTTCCAGCTGTAACTGCTGATGGTGCCGTCCGGATCGGAGCTGCCGGAGGCGTTCGCCGTCACGCTGAGCTGGTTGGCGGAAACCGTGAACGCGGCCGACGGCGGCTGGTTGGCTCCGTCGCTGACCGTCACCAGCCGCGAGGTGCTGGTGGCTGCTCCCCCGTTGTCGCGCACGGTGAGGTTGATCGTGTAACTGCCTGCCGCCGCGTAGGTGTGCTGGGCGGTGACGCCCGTGCCGGTGCCGCCGTCGCCCCATCCCCAGGTGTAGCTGCTGATGCTGCCGTCCGGGTCGGAGGAGGCGGAGGCGTTCACACTGACGGTCAGGAGGTTGGTGCTGCTGGTGAAGCTCGCCACCGGCGGTTCATTGGTGGTCCCGGTGATGGTGATGCTGCGGGTGTCCCCCGTGACCGTGTTCCCGAAGGGATCCTGGACCCGGATGCGGTAGTTTTGCGTACCGCCCGCAAGGCCGGAATCGTTGAAGACCAAGGTGGGCCGCTGCCAGAACGTGGACAGTTGGGAGACGCTGTACACGGGATTGCCGTTGCGCAGCACCGTGTACGTCAGGTTCGAATTGTCCCGGTCCCAGTTGGCCTGCCACTGCACACGGACCTGCCCTGCACCGGGGCTGCTGAGGCTTGGCACGAAAGCAGCGCCGGAGACGCGCGGGCCTTGGTCATTCGGGGCGATTTCCTTGACGGCGAAGCGCGAAAGGCCCTGCTGCGGGCTCTGGTTGACGTTCTTGAACTCCCCTACCATCACCACATAGCTGTTGTTGCCGGTGACGTACCACGGCCCTTGGCTCTGGCCGCTGGCCGTGCCGGTGTCCATGTCCGGGAACCAATTGAGCATGGAGGGTGCAGGTTGCCCGGTGAAGGACGGGTAGCCCTGGGTGTCCTTGGTGAGGGTTCCGGTCACCGCGCGGCTGAAGGAAACAGCCCGGTGCCAGGTGCGCGGGGACGTCTCGGGGAAACCGCCAAGGTTCAGGCAGTAGTGCGGGTGCCCGGCCACGTAGACCGCCGTGTTGTTCGCGAAGGCCGAGTAGGAGTCGCCGTGGCAGTCTTCGATCCATTTGATCCTGGCGTCCGACCAGTTGGCCGCGAAGGTGCCCTCCAGGTTGCCTCCGGTGCCGAAGATATAGCCGGTGCCGTAGAACTGGCTGCCGTCCGTGGAGAGGGAGAGGATGGCCGAGTCCTCGCCGGCGTCGCGGACCACGTCGTTGACCTGGATGGCCAGTGTGGCCCCGGTGGCGGAATTGACCATGCCCAGCCCGTAGCCGGGGCGGTTCAGCCCGTTCAGCGTGGTGAAGGCGCCGCCGACCACCACCCGGTCAGCCGTCGGAGACAAGGCCAAGGCATTGACCCGGCCACCGTCGGCATTTGGAGCCCAAGGAAGCAGGGCGCCGTTGGAAGCACTGACGGCGGCCAGCCGGTTCCGGGCAACCGAACCCACCGCATTGAACGTGCCACCGAACCAGACGGTGGAATTGCTGGCCACGATCGCCCGGACACTGGCGGCGACCTTGGGCGCGAAGGAGGAAATGAGGCTTCCGTTACTGGGATCAAAAGCGGCGATCCGGTTCCGTTGCACTCCGTTAACGGTGGTGAAATCGCCGCCCACGTAGATCCGCGAACCGTCCGGCGAAGCGGCGATGGAGAGGGCCTGGCCGTTCAAGACAGGCGCGAAGTTCGACTTCAGGAGCCCGCTGGTGAGATCGAACGCCATGAGGTTCCTGCGTGACACCAACTGGGTTCCGGGAGCCGCGCCGTACGGCCGGGCGTTGCTGAAACTGCCCGCCACGTAGACGGTGTTGCCCAGAGTGACAGCCTGCCAGGCGACGCCGTCATGCTGTGCCGTGGGAAGACTGTCTGCTGTGACGGTCACCGGTGTCTTGGGATCGTTCGGATTAATCGGCGCGGAGTCTGCCAGCGCAGGCGCAGCCAGCACGGCTCCCGAAATAACCAGCGCGAACGCTGCAAGCGCCATGACAATGGGCCGTGCACCTTTACCCCGAGACATCGGAATGACCTTTCTCGATGGATAAAGCAAGGACCGACGTCCCGAGCCAACGAAATCGCTGTACCAAGACGCTTGGGCACTTGCATCGGGTTCCAGAGAAAGATCCGGAGCGGGTTGAACTTGCTCTCCCGCCGGGCCTTGGTCCGGAACAAATGGGCGCTGAGCCGCTCACACACGTGGCCGTCAAGGATTGTGGCCCTGCAGCCATCACGCGATCTGGAATTATTACCCACGATTGACCCTCGGACCATACCGGTCCATGTCGCCAGCCGGAATCCGGCTCCCCTACGCCAACACTGGGACAATCGGAGGCTTGTTCCTTCAGGCTACTCTCACGGCGCTCTCACAAGGTAGTCGTCGAAGCTTGTCCTCACCGGGATGTTGGTAGCTGAACTCCACAGATAGCTCATGAGCCCGGTGGAGCCGGCAGCCTGAAGCGAAGCCGTCGTGTCCGTGGCAGACACCAACCAGGTGGAGGGCTCCGCCGCACCGTCGCGCCACACCCTCGCCCGGATCATGCTGGGCGCGGTACCCGTCATTTGAACCCGCAGATGCACCTGGTCCCCCGAGGCCACTGTCAGCCCGGCAACCGTGACCGACTGAAGCGTCGTCTCGGTCCCGCCGGACAACCGGGTCACGTACAGGGACGTCGTTCCGTTGGCGAAGATCCGCAATTTCGCCCGGTACTCATCGGCAGCCACTTTCCGTCCGATCACCCCCACAAATGAACCGCCGCCGTCGGCAATCTTGTCCTGCGACACCAGCACCTGCACATCGGCAGCCGTCGTCGTCACCCCCGGCAAATATGCCAAGCGCGTGGCACCGGCCGTGCCCATGAGCATCATGCCCACACCATTGACCACCGTGTAATTCGTCGCACCACTGCCGACCGTCCACGCACCACCGGTATCAGCCCTGCCCCAACCCGAAGCAGACACCCGCCCAAAGGCATCCGCAGCCAAGAGGCCGGCCGCTCCGTCCGCCACGGTCACGGGCTGCACCGCAGAGCCGGTGGCCCCGGTGTTGTCCGTCACCGTGAGGGTGAGCTGGTAGGTGCCCGCCGCCGCGTACGTGTGCGACGCCGTCGTACCGCTTGCAGAAGCGCCGTCGCCGAAGTTCCAGGCGTAGGAGACAACAGAACCATCAGGGTCTGAGGAACCGCTGCCATCTACGGACACGGCGAGTCCGTTTGCCGAACTGGTGAACGCTGCAGTCGGCGGCGTACCGGTCACCGTACCGCTGCCGGTAGTGACTATCAGGTTGTCGAAACGCATCATCACCGGGGCGTTTGTTGCCGATCCTGAGACGTAGGTGGCCAGCCCTGCAGAACCCCTGGCCTGAAGGATGGCGGTGGAGTCGGTGGCGGTCAATTGCCATGCCGGCGGCTCGCTGGTCCCTGTCCTCCACACTTTGGCCCCCATGCTGCTTGGCCCCGTGCCTGCCACCGCGAAGCGCAGCTGCAACTGGACGCCTGCGGCGTAGTTCAGTCCGCTGATGCTTTGCTGTTGCAGGACGGTTTCCGCTCCGTTCACCACACGAGACAGATACAAGGTCACGTCGCCGTTGGAGGCCACCCGGACCTTGGCGCGGTAGTCGTTGTTTGTCCCCACCCGGCGTCCGGCCAGCGAGGCGAACATTCCACCGCCATTGGCCACTTTGTCTGCTGAGAGCGTCACCACCGAATCAGTGCCGTCAAGGTTCAGGTCTCCGAGATAGGCCGAGGGCCCGGTTCCGGGTGCCGGCACCGTGATGGCTCCGCTGCCGCTGTTCACCGCGAAGTTTCCGGAGCCTCCAGTGACGCTCCAGGGCCCGCCGGTGTCCGCGGTGCCCCAAGCGCTTGTGGCCGTGCGCCCGAAGGCGTCGCTGGCCACGGTGGTGTTTGGCGGCGGGTCGGTGGCGGTGACCGGACTGCCGGCGGTCGCGGTGGCACCGCGGTTGTCCGTCACGGTCAGGGTGGCCTGGTAGGTACCGGCCACCGCATAATCGTGGGTGACTTGGGCGCCTGAACCGACTGAACCGTCGCCGAAGTCCCAGGCGTAGCCGGCGATGGTGCCGTCCGGGTCAGAGGAACCCGACCCGTCGAAGGTGGCCCTGCGGTTCACGACGTTCTGCGTGAACGAGGCAATCGGCGGTTGGTTGAGGGCCACCGTCACGGAATGCGTCACGGTGTTGACCGCGCCGATGTTGTCCGTCACTGTCAGCTGCACGGCATAGGTCCCGGGGGCGTCGTACGTGTGCGACGCCGTCGGGCCGCTTGCCGTTGCGCCGTCGCCGAAGTCCCAGGCATAGGACGTGATGGTTCCGTCCGGGTCCGAGGAGGCCGAGCCGTTGAATGCCGCCGCCAGAAGATCCGCACTCGAGGTGAAGGCGGCCACCGGGGCTTGGTTGGGCGGCGGCGCCGTCGCCGTGACATTGCGCGTCGTGCTGGCGATATTGCCGTCGCTGTCCCTGACCGTCAACCGGACCGTGTAGGTGCCGGCGGTCGCATAGACATGCTGGGCGGTGACTCCGGTCGCCGAGGTTCCGTCGCCGAAAGTCCAGGAGTAGCTGACGAGCGGGCCGTTGGGGTCAGATGACCCGGAACCATCGGCGGCCAGGGTCAGGTAGGTCATGCTGGAGGTGAAAGCCGCCGTTGGAGGTGTGGGCGGCACGTTCAACGTGCGGCCGGAGGCCCGGTAGTGCGCCTGGACCTGCTGAAGCCCCAAGGCCACCGGGTAGACGGCCACCTCGTCCACATCACCCCGGAAGTTGTCGCTGCCGGGCCGGCTGGGCCAGCCGCTCAGCAAGTCCCCGCCTATCCGCCAGTAGCCGTCGAATGCCCTTCCGACGGTGGTATCCGTGCGGAAAGCGACACGGGTCCCGTCCACGTAGAGGAACATGCCGCCTGAGCCTAGCGAAGCAACAATCTGGTGCCATTGACCGTTGTTGAAGCCCGCCGGGCTGTTCACCGTGCGTAGGGAGCCGTTCCAGGCGCCGAAGTAGATACGGCCGGAGTTGTCCATGTACACGTTCCGGTCGGTCACGCGGGATGTCCCGCTAGCCACGTTGCCAAACCCGAAGATCCGGCCCCCGGTGCTGGTTGTTGTCCGGATCCACGCCTCTGCTGTGAAGGAGTTGGAGCCTCGCAGGATTCCGGTATCCACGGCGACGCCATTCGCCGTGCCGTCCAGCGTCGCGGCACCCGTGGATTCTCCGATCACGGCTCCATCGGCCCGCAGCCCGGCCCCGCTTGAAGCCGTCAGGTCCTCTGCTCCCGCGGAGTCCACAAGGGTCGGCCCCGCCGCATCGTTGAAACGCCAAATGTGGTCGGGCGAGTCGGCAAGCACGGCGGACCCGTAACTGCTGGAAGGTGTGGTGCTTCCCGGGATGATGCTCACGGTGTCCGAGCGGACCTCGTTTCCGAGGGGGTCAGTGACGAACAAACGGTATCGGTAGCTTTGGCCGGGGATGAGGCCGGTGTCCACATAGCTCATGCCCGGCCGGTTCCAGAATGTACTGTCCTGGATTGCGGTATAGATGGGGTTGGCCGTGTCGCCGTCCCGGGTGAGTTTGTAGGTCAGCCGCACATTGTCTTGGTCGTGGTTGGCCTGCCAGCGGACACGCACAGTCCCGGCAGCCGGAGACGTGAGGGTAGGGTTGATTCTCGACCCGCTCAGGACCGGCCCGCGGGTGTTCGGGGCATTCTGCTTCACCGTGAAGCGGACCAGCCCTTGCTGCGGGGTGCCGTTGACTGTGGTGAATTCGCCGCCCATGACCACGTACTGGCTGTTCCCCGTGATCGTCCATGGCCCCTGGTTCTGCCCCGTGACGGTGCCGGTGTTCAGGTCCGGAAACCAATTCAGGAGCGACGGCGCGGGGAGCCCTTCCCAATTGGGGTAGCCCAACGGATCACGGACAATAGTCCCGGTGACCGCTTTGCTGAACGCCAGGCCCCGGTGGAAACTCCAGGGTTCGGTCTGCGGAAAGCCGCCGATGTTGCCGCAGTAATGGGCATGTCCGACCTTGTAGATAACGTCCCCCAACGGAACCGCCGCATACGTGTCCCCGTGGCAATCGTCCAGCCAGGTGATCTTTCCGGCGCCCCAGGAGGCGGCCACGATCCCTTCGAGATTGCCGCCGGTGCCGAATACATAACCCGTAGCGTAGACGTTGTCGGCGTCACCGCTCAGGCTGGTGATGGCAGCGTTCGCCCCGCCATTGCGGACGCGGTTGTTCACTTCCCAAGGCAGCAGCCCGCCCACGGACGGATCCACAGCGGCGAAACCGTACCCGGGGTTCGACGAGCCGTTCAGGGTAGTGAACGCGCCGCCCACCACCACCTTGCTGCCGTCCGGGGACAGTGCCAACGCGTTGACCCGGCCGTCGTCGGCGGACGGGTTCCATGGCAGGACTGCACCGTTGGACGCGGACGCAGCGGCGAGGCGGTTGCGTGTCAACGTCCCCACGGCATTGAACAATCCGCCCATGTAGACAGTGTCCGCAGTGGGAACGATGGCACGGACGCTGGCGGCCATTTTCGGCAGGAAGGAGGTGATGAGCGCCCCACTGGATGGGTCCAGCGCGGCCACGCGCCACACGGGTGAACCGTTCACCGTGGTGAAGTCACCGCCCACGTAGATCCGGCTGCCATCCGGGGACGCGGCGATGCTGAGGGCTTGGCCGTTGAGCACCGGGGCGAACGGCAGCAGCGTGCCCGTGGTCAGGTCATAGGCCAGGGCATTGCTTCGCGGGACCGGGCCTGTGCCCGCGGGGGAACCCGCCGGCCTCGCGGTGGTGAAGCTTCCCGCCGCGTAGACGGTGTTGCCCACAATGACCTGCTGCCACACGACGCCGTCCACTTGCACGGTGGGCAAGGCGTCCGCAGTCACGGTCGGCGGACTTGCCGGAGAAGCCGGGTCCGGTGGGGCACTGTCGCCAAGCGCCGCCGGCGCGGCCACGGTCCCGAGGGAGAGGGCCAGTGCACCGGCGGCGGCAAAGGCAACGAAGGTCCGCAGCCGGAACCGGACCGCTGCAGCGGTCCATGGTTCCGGCCGGAATCCTGCTGCCCCCTGGCGCCCCCTGGGGGGCCGCGGGCGCGGCATCATTTGCACTTCACGGCTGTCAGGGTGCCCTGACGACGTAGTCGTCGAAGCGCACCGTCACAGGGGTATTTGTGGCCGATCCGGAGAGGTAGGCGATGAGCGCGGTGGAACCGGCAGCCTGCAGCGACGCGGTGGTGTCCGTGGTCGTCAGGAGCCATGTGGACGGTTCCGTGGCGCCGTCCCGCCAGACCTTGGCCCGGAGGGTGGTCGGGCCCGTGCCAGTCACCTGCATCCTGATCTGCACGGCGTCACCGGCGGCCAGGGTGAGGCCCGCGACGTTCGCGGACACCAAGGTGGTCTCGGTGCCGCCCGAGGTCCTGGTCAGGTAGAGGGTCGTGGCACCGTTGGCCGCGATCTTCAGCTTGGCCCGGTAGTCATCGCTTCCCACACGCCGTCCGGTGATGCTCACGAAGGTCCCGCCGCCGTCGCCGATCTTGTCCAGGGAGGCCTTGACCTGCACGTCCGCGTCCGGGGCCGTCACCCCGGCCAGGCTTGCGGTGCGGGAGGCTCCGGCGGTGCCCAGCAACATGGTTCCGACGCCGCCGGTCACGTTGTAGTTCGCCGCGCCGCTGCCGATGGTCCAGGCACCGCCGCTGTCCGCGGTGCCCCATCCGGACGCCACGGTCCGGCCAAAGGCGTCAGCGGCCAACGGCGCCGCTGGCGGCGGGTCGGTCACGGTCACCGAATGGGTCACCGTATCGGTGGCACCGTCGTCGTCCGTAACGGTCAGCGTCGCCTGGTAGGTGCCCGCCACAGCGTATGTGTGCGACGGCGCCTGGCCTGTCCCGGTGCTCGAGTCACCGAAGTTCCACGCGTAGCTGGCGATGGTGCCGTCGTTGTCCGTGGAACCGCCGGCGTCGAACGAGGCCGTGAGGTTCGTGACCGAGGACGTGAAGGCCGCCACCGGCGGCACGTTCGGCGTCGGGTTGCCGCCGGCCGTGGCATTCAGCCTGTCGTAGCGCAGGACCACGGGCACGTTGGTCGTGGAGCCGGAGAGGTAACTGACCAGGCCCACGCCGCCCGGGACTTCCAGGGCGTCCGTGTTGTCGCTCACCGTGAGCTGCCAGGCGCCGGGTTCCGTTGCAGATGCACGCCAGACCTTGCCGCTGACCGCTGTGTTGTTGATGCCTTCCAGCTTCAGCCGGATGACCAGGGGATCGTTGGCAGCCACCGTCAGCCCGGCGATGTTGACCGGTCCTGCGATGGTTGTCTCGACGCCGCCCACCACCTTGGTGAGGTACAGCGAGACGGCCCCGGTGCTGGCCACCTTGACCTTGGCCCGGTAATCGTTGCTGCCCACGTGCCGGCCCAGCAGGGAGGCGAAGTAGCCCCCGCCGTTGGCGACCTTGTCCGCGGAGACTTCCACCCGCGCGTCGAGGTCCGCAGTGGACACCGAGTTAAGCAGCGCGGATCGGCTTTGCCCGGCCGTGCCGATCGTCATGGCTCCGCTGCCGTTGTTGACGGCGAAGTTGCTGTTCCCGCCGGCCAGGGTCCATGCCCCGCCGGTGTCGGCGCTGCCCCAGCCACCCGTTACTGTCCGGCCGAAGGCATCCGCGGCGAGGATCGTATCCGCGGGCGGTGCCGTCACGGTGACGGTCTGCGTCAGGGTGCCGGTGGCGCCGTCGTCGTCGGTGACGGTGAGCATCACCTGGTAGTTACCGGCCGCCGCGTAGGTGTGCGACGGCGTCGAGGTGGTGGCAGTGCCGCCGTCCCCGAAGTCCCAGGCGTAGGAGGCGATGGTGCCGTCCGAATCGCTGGAGCCCGTGCCGTTGAAGGCGACCGCAAGGTTGGTGGCGCTCGAGGTGAACGCAGCCACCGGGGGCTGGTTGGGCGGCGGCGCGGTCACTGTCACCGCGTGAGTCACCGAGTTGGTGAGGCCCGTGTTGTCCGTGACTGTCAGCTGCACGTTGTAGGTGCCGCCTGCCGCGTACGTGTGCTGGGCCGTCACTCCGGTGCCGGTTCCGCCGTCGCCGAATGTCCAGGCATAGGAGCTGATGGGTCCGTTGGCATCAGAGGAAGTGGTGCCGTCAACACTGACCGTCAGTCCGTCGGTGCTGGAGGTGAAGCGGGCCACCGGCGGGGCCGGCGGCGCAACCACGGTGCGCCCGGATGCCACGTAGTGCGCCTGCACCCGGGAGAGCGGCAGCACGGTCGGGTAGATGGCAACCTCGTCGATCTGGCCGTTCAGGTAACGGCTGTTCGGGCGGGAAGTCCACCCGCTGAGGTTGTCGCCACCTATCCGCCAGTACGCGTCGATCGGCCAGGCCGTGGTGACGTCGGTGCGGCTGGCCTGCAGCACGCCGTCGACGAACAACTGCATGCCGTTGGTGCCCAGCGTCGCCACCACATGGTGCCACAGGTTGTTGTTGTAGCTGCTGGCGGTGTTGATGGTGAACCGGGTGCCTCCATTCGGCTGGACTCCGAAGAAGAGCCTGCCGATGTTGGACATGTAGACCACCCGGTCGTAGTCGGCAGACACATCGCTCTGCGAGTTGCCGTAGCCGATGATCTCGCCGCCGCTGTTGGTGTTGGTGCGGAACCAGGCCTCGGTGCTGAAGACGTTCGGCCGCTTTGCCAGGGTGGGGTTGAAGGCCACGCTGTTGGTAGTGCCGTTGAACGCCCCGGCGGTGTTGGACTCGCCGATCACCGCACCTGCTGCCCCGAAGCTGACGCCGGGCATGACCTCGAGGTCATCCTTGCCAGCCAGGTCTACGCCGGTATTGCCGGGGGTATCTCCGAGCCGCCAGTAGTTGGCAGGGTTGTCTGCCAACACGGATGCCGCATAAGTGCTCGACGGCGGTGTGACATCGGTGGCGGTGATGGTCACCGTGTCGCTGCGGGCCTCGTTGCCGAAGGGATCCGTGGTGTAGACCCGGTAGCGGTACTCCTGGCCCGGTACCAGCCCGGTGTCAAGGAAGGTCATGCCGGGGCGGTCCCAGAACGTGGAGGGCTGCTGGACGGTGCTGATGACATTGTTGTCCCGCAGTACCTGGTAGGTGAGGTTCTGGTTGTCCTGGTCCCAGTTTGCCTGCCAGCGCACGCGCACCTGCCCGGCTGCCGGGGTGGACAGGGTCGGGTTGAGGTTGGTGCCGTCGACGCGCGGGCCACGGAGGTTCGGTGCGAGGCTGCTCTTGGCATAGCGGGTCAGGCCCTGTTGGGGCTGGTTGTTCACGATGGTGAATTCGCCGGCCATGGTCACGTAGTCTGCGTTGCTGGCCATGGTCCAGGGGCCCTGGTCCTGGCCGGTGAAGGAACCGGCGTCCAGGATCGGGAACCAGTTGAGCAGGGACGGCCGCGGGGTACCCGCGAAGTTCGTGTAGCCGTGGCTTTCCTGGGTCAGGACCCCGGTGGCCGCCTTGCTGAACGCGAGGCCGCGGTTGAACTGCCAGGGCTGCGCCTGCGGGAAGCCTCCTGCGTTGCCGCAATAGTGGGCGTGCCCGGCAAGGTACAGGACATCACCCATCGGCGTGATCGAGTAGGTGTCGCCGTGGCAGTCTTCGATCCACTTGGTGGTGTTGTCCGACCAGTTCACCGAGAACATGCCTTCCAGCGTGCTGGTGCGGCCGAAGGTGTAGCCGGCGCCGTACACGTTGGTGCCGTCCGTGGCCAGGGTGGTGATGGCGCCGTTGGTGCCGCCGTTGCGGACCACGTTGTTAATCGGGAAGGCCTGGTTCAGGCCGGTGTTGGTGTCCACCCGGCCGAGGCCGAAGCCCGGGTTGGCGGATCCGTTCAGCGTGGTGAAGGCACCGCCCACCACCATGCTGAGCCCGTCGGGCGCCAGGGCCAGGGCGTTGACCCGGCCGCCGGCAGCGATCGGATTCCACGGCAGCAGGGTGGCGTTGGCGGCCGTCACCGCGGCGAGCCGGCCACGGCTGACCGAACCGACGGCGTCGAAGAGGCCGCCGAAGTACACAGTGTCCGCCGTCGCAACGATGGTGCGTACGGACGCTGAGGGCTTGGGCAGGAACTGGGTGACGATGGCGCCCGTGTTTGGATTCAGGGCCACGAGCCGCCACACCGTGGAGCCGTTCACGGCTGTGAAGGAACCACCGACGTAGAGCCGGGAGCCGTCCGGTGAGGCGGCGAGCGCCGTGACCTCACCGTTGGTGGTGGGCGCGAAGGAGTTGATCAGCTCACCGGTGGTCAGGTTGTAGGCCAGCAGGTTGCTGCGCGCCACACCCGTGCCGGGGGCAGCGCCGGAGGCCCTGGCCTCGGTGAAGTTGCCGCCCACGTACACCGTGTTGCCGATGATCACCTGGGCCCAGGCCACACCGTTGATCTGTGCGGTGGGCAGGCCGTCCGCGGCGACCGTCACCGGGGTCGCGGGGTCGTTGGGATTGATGGGCGCAGTATCAGCCCGGGCAGGCACTGTTCCCAGGACGGCCAGGGAGACCGCTGTCGCCAGGCCCAGCAGGGCCGCCACGACGCGTTTCCCGAAAACCATCCGTCCCGGGGGCCGGCCGTTGGCCCCGGTCTCTTGCTTAGTACGCATTGTGCTCTCCGTCCCAGAGATTCCTTGTTGTACTTGCTGCTGCCTGGCCGGCCGCCAGGACGTCGATGTCCGAATTTGAGTACAGTCCCCGGATCCAGTGGTCGTTCCGGTGCTGGTCGACGTTGAGTTCGTTCAACGGCGTGAGCTGGCTGCCGGGGATCATCGGGAAGTGCCGCGGGATTCTGTCCACCTGCCGCACTGGGATGCCGGCGCGCAATGCCACCCAGTGCAGCCAGATATCGTCGGCGCCGGGGCAGACGTCCATGAAGAGGGTTCCCCGGTGCCTGAGTTCCCGCAGCATCGCCGGCGGGTAGATGACCCCGGAGACACCCAGTGCGAAGTTGTTGAAGGCCGGCCGTGTATCGCGCCGGCGCCCCCAGGCCTCGTACTGGGTGATGCTGCCGTTGTTGACCCCGATGGTGCTCACCCAGTGGCCGTGGATCATGTCCGGGTGGGCCACGTTTGCGTCCAGCAGGACGCGGAGCCAGTTGGCCGGGTAGATGATGTCATCGTCCGCCGTGACCAAGGGGTAGCCCTCAAGTTCACGGGCCGAAACATACGGATAGTACTTGGTATGCGGCCCGTAGTTGTGACTGAGCCGGACCTCCACGCCGCGACGGCGGAGCCTGCGCAGGCCTGCCGGCTCGGTGTCCATGAGGCGCGGGTCGTCCAGCCAGAGGATCATCCGCCGTGGCTTGATCTCGCCGCGGGCGATCGACTCCAGGGCGACGGCAACGGTGCCGATCCGTGCCCCGTAGGTGGTCATGGACACGACGACGTCGGCGGTGCCGGTGGCGCTGCTGCGCACCAGCAGATTGCGCAGCCGCAGCAGTGCCAGCCAGGAGTACGCGCCGAAGCGCTTGGAAGCCTTGCGGACCCGGCGGGCCACCTTCCGTGCCGGTTCGGGGATCCGGGCCGGTCCGCGCTGTGCCGGCCGGGTGATGGTGCCGGTCATTGCGGGGCCTGCCCTTCAAACGCCGCGATGGGCGTGAGCGCATCGAGGCTGAAGTAGATCCGGACGTCGCCGCGCTGGTCTTTGGGCACCCCGAACACCAAGGTGCTCGACGCACTCGCATCGGCGGCAACCGTCAAGGGAAACTCCGTGGCTCCGGGACCGCTCAGCGGGCTTGCCGGCGTCTCGTCCTTGCCGTAGGTGACAGTTACCAGCGCCGTGCCGAGCTTCACCGCGGCCGTAGTGCCGTTGCTAACCGTCACCTTGAAGCGGAGGGCGGGCCCGGCGATCTCGCCGATGCCCCTGGCCTCCCCGTCCACGGCCTGCAGTTCCGTGATGGTCGCGGTGATTCCGCTCTTGACCGTCTTCTTCGCCGTCAGCGGCACCGCGGGGGCTACAGGCTGGGCGATCGTGGCCAGTTCCTGTTCCGTCTTGCCCTTGCGGTCCACCGGTGCCGGGTTTGCCGGTGTGGTGCTCTTCGGGGTGGGGGTGCCCGTCGCTCCGGGGGCTGTTCCCGACGGCGGTGCTGCCGCCGTCGCGGAACCGCCCGGCGTCGGGCTCCCGGTGCCGTCGGGGACGGTTGCCGCGGAGGGCGCCACCTGGCCGCTTTGCGGCGTTCCGCCGGGCATGCCCGGCTGGTTGGCGGCCCAGACGACAACGACGGCACCGGGAAGTGCGAGTGCGGCGACCAGGAGTGCCGCGCGAAGCCGTGGCCCGGGACGCCGGGCGGCTCCGTTTCCGGGCGCTGGCCCGGAACGTGGGGAATTCTTCATCGTTGACCCCCAGGATCTGATGGAGTTTCCGGGACGGTTTCCCGGAGGTGTTTTCCACGCGGCGCTTCGGGGAGCACGGAAAGCTCCCGGAACCATTTGACGGACGCCAAGACCAGGAACGCCGCCGTCGCCGCAACAATCACGGTGTACACAGTCATGAACACCGGCACTGCCCCGTAGAGCACGAAGACCCAGCACAACAATCCGTAGTCCATGGGCACCACCAGCACGGAGCGCACCCAGGACAGCCGGCGGGAACCGTCGGCCAACGATTCGACGCCGCGCTGCCGGCGCAACTGCTCGGTCAGCATCATGCTGAAGAACAGGACCGCACAAGCCACCGCCGCGAAAAGCGGCACCAGCAGCAGCAGCAGTGGAACGGCGTCGAAACGGTACAGGCCCACCATCAGGGCGAGCGGGAGGAGGGAGGTCTTGACCGCATCCACGATGTGGTCAAGCCACTCCCCTGCCGCAGATCCGGTCCGCGTCAGGCGGGCAAGCTGCCCGTCCGCGGAATCCAGGGCGTAGCCGGTGGCCAGGAGGAGGGCCACCGCCACGCCGAGCCACAACGACGGCGGGAAGATCACGAGCAGCGCGATTCCGGCGAAGGTGAACACGGCGCTGATTCCGGTTACGGCGTTCGGCGTGAGGCCTGCCGTGTACGCCAGCGCCGCGAGGTAGCGTCCCAGCCGGCGATTGACGTAAAGCGAATAGGCCGGCGCGCTGCGCGCAGCATTCTTCTGCGCCGTGCCCATTTGGACAAGCGCGCTGCGGTACGCCGGGAAGCTCCCGACGCCGGAGGCCGCTTTGACGCTCACCGCACCACCCTCGCTGTTCCGTGCTTGACTCTTGCTGGCTTGGGATTGCTCCGCCGCCCGCGTCTGGCTGCCAGGTCCAGGCAGAGCAGTTCGTAGCCGTCCGCCACTTTGTCCCAGTCGTAGCGGCGGGCGAAGGCGCGGGCGAGCTCGCCCCGTTCGGCGAGCCCCTCCCCGCGTTCGGCATCCTCGGCGAGCGCGGCCACCTCGTCCGGGCTGCTGAAATAGCGGCCGGCGGTGGAGAGCACCTCGCGGTTGAAACCGACGTCGTAGGCGTTGGTGGCCGTGCCCGATCCGATGGCGCGCAGCAGCGAGGGGTTGGTTCCGCCCACCGAGTGCCCGTGCCAGTAAATCCGTGCATTGGCGTAGAGCTGGTCCAGGAGTTCCTGGTCCCACACTCCGCCGACAAAGCGGACGCGGTCGTCACCCAGGGCGTGGACCGAGCGGGTGTACTCGTCCGAGTAGGGGGCCGATCCGACCACCACCAGCGGCGTCCGGGCGGCGCTGCGGACATAGCCGTCCACGATCACGTGCACGTGGTTTTCCGGTTCGAAGCGCGCCACCACCAGGTGATAGCCCCGCGGTTCAAGGCCGAGCTCTGCCAGCTTCGCGGACTCCTCCCCCGACTGAATGGGGGCGCCGTACGCGAGGTAGACGGTGTCGGCGTCGAACTTTTCCCGGTAGTACTCCTGGATCCCGATCGCATCGGCGATCAGCAGGTCGGAGCAGCGGACGGCGAGTGCCTCCATCCGGAGGTAGTACTTCTGCCCCGCGGGGCCCCACTTGGCACGCTTCCACTCAAGGCCGTCCACATGGGTGGCCACGGGGATGCCGGCGGCCCGGATCAGGGGCAGGAAGGGGGCGTTGGCGGCGTTGAAGACGATCGCGGCATCGCTGCGGCGCCGCGGCTGCCGGGCAATGAGGTGCGTGACCGAAAGCCCGGTGTGGCTGAGGGTTTCCAGTGCCCGCTTGCGCAGTGCAGGCAGGAACACCAGCTTCATGCCCAGGTAGTCCCGGGGATCCTGCTCCGGATTGCCGTTGCTGTGCCTGCAGTACACGGTGACCTCGTGGCCGCGCGCGGCGAGCCGGCGGCCGATCTCCTCGATGGCCGTCTCGAAGCCGCCGTACCGGGCCGGAACCCCGCGGGTTCCCAGCATCGCGATCCGCAGTCCGCTCATGGCCGGCTCCAGGCGGAGCGCCGGTGGTCGGGGTGCTCCCCGATCAGTTCCAAGGCTGCGCGCAGGGCGGAACTGGAGGTGTGCACGGTGTAGGGGAAGTACACGACTTCGACGCCGACTTTCGCGAATGCCTCTTCGAGCCGCAGCCCCTCGGGGGTGCCTTTCCAGTCGTCTCCCTTGAAGAACAGGTTGAAATGCAGTTGTTCCCAGACCTGCAGCTTGTCCGGCACGGTTTCGGCGAAGGCCATGTCCACATATCCGATGTTCCGGACGATCTCGATCCGCTCGGCCAGCGGAACCACCGCGGCCCGGCCGCGGACCAGTTCCAGCATCTCGTCGGAAACGACGCCGGCAATCAGGTAGTCGCAGTGGCTCTTGGCGTGCTTGAGGATGTTCAAGTGGCCCACGTGGAACAGGTCGAAGGCGCCGGGCGCGTATCCGATTCTGAGACCCATGATGCAAACACCCCTTCCGGTGTGCGGCAGTTCCCGCTAGTAGGCGCCAACCGGCTTCAGGACGATCTTGGCGGTGCGCCAGAGGATCATGATGTCGCCGGTCAACGACCAGTTTTCGACGTAATAGAGATCGAGGCGTACGGATTCGTCCCAGTCCAGGTTTGACCGCCCGTTGACCTGCCAGAGTCCGGTGATGCCCGGTTTGATCAGCAGCCTGCGGCGGGCGTGGGTTTCATAGCCGTCCACTTCGCAGGGCAGCGGGGGCCGCGGCCCCACCAGGCTCATGTCGCCGCGCAGCACGTTCCAGAGCTGCGGGAGTTCATCCAGCGAGTATTTCCGCAGCCAGTGCCCGGCGCGGGTCACCCGGGGATCGTCCTTGATCTTGAACAGTGGTCCCGCGCCTTCGTTCAGCCCGGCCAAGGCGGCCAGGTCCTGTTCGGCGGAAAGGACCATGGAGCGGAACTTGTACATCATGAAGCGTTCGCTGTTCCGGCCCACCCTTTCCTGCTTGAACAACACGGGGCCGGCGCTGTCACGGGACACGACCAGTGCGAGCACGGCAAACAACGGGAGCAGGAGCAGCAGCGCCGTTCCGGAGACCAGGATGTCCACGGCACGCTTGAGCACGTGCTTGCCGCCGGTGAACTGGGGAAGCTCCACGTGCATGAGCGGAAGGCCTTCGACGGGCCGCCAGTGGATCCTGGGCCCCGCGACGTTCGTCAGGCTCGAAGCCAGGGCCAGGCCGGCGTCGGTGCACTCAAGGGTCCAGGCAAGCTCCCGGATGGCTTTGGGTCCGCCCGGCAGCGTTCCGGCCACCACCACGGAATTCACTCCGGTGCGCTGCGCGGTCGCGGCGACGTCCTCGGCGTCGAGCCCGCACATCACGGGGATGCTACTGCCAGGCAGCTGCAGCCGGTTGGCGGTCTCCGCTTCCGGGAGGGCAGCACCCACCACCTCATAGGCGGCCCCGGAGACCTTGCCGAACTGCCGGATGACGTATTCGACGTCGGCGCGCTCGCCGACGACCAGCACCTTGGAAAGATAATGTCCGAAGTGCCGCTGCCGGCTCAGCCACGCGCGCCATTGCCAGCGGCTGAGCAGGAGGAGGAATGCACCGGCAGGCATCGCGAGCGCGAAATAGCTGCGCACGATATCCACGTCCAGCACGATCATCAGGATCGCCATTCCGCCGAACACCCGCACGGTCGCGTCCAGCACCCGCTTGTATTCGTCTGAGCCGGTGCCCAGGACTGTGTCATCGCGGGTGTGGTAGACCTCGAGGGCAAGGACCCAGGCCGCAAGAATCACGACGCTGACGATCAGGTACGAGGCACTCGGGGTCGGGCTCAGGGCGTCGGCGGGTTCGAAGCGCAAGGTGTAGGCGGCCACCACCGTGAGCAGCACGATCGCGATGTCGGTGATGCGCAGGAAGCGGCGGTACCGCTTTGCCCAGGGCGTCCCCGAGTCCACGGACGACGCCGGTGCAATCAGCGCAGGATCCCATGCCGTCCGGTGGGGAAGGTGACCCTTCAGGGACGCAGTGCCGCTCTGCCGCCAGTAGGCCGAGTGGTTAACGGTGCGTGCGTGGAAGTCATCGATGGCGCTCATGCCGAGACCAAGTTCAGGGAGCCGGCGGCGGCTGGGGGTAGAGCCTTGGTCTCAGAAGACTCTAACGCCGCCGGCTCCGTCTTTGGGGCGCCGTCAGACCCAGGCCGGCGGCACCAGTGAAGACCGGAAGTAAGCGATGGACCGGACATCCGGCCGGACACTCCGGCCAGCTGCCCCCCATCGTCAGCGCACCGCATACCCCGGTGCGTAACCCCTGGCAGCGCCCGTGCTTCCAGCGCGGCGGTCAACGACACATGATCGTTGAGTCGGGCTGGTGATTGGCGCATCGTGAGACCCTTTGGCTGTTTTCCAGTGGCTGAATTCAGTCAACCGTCTGGCACAGCGCGGCACATCCGTAGCCACTACTCGACTTCGAAACAGCTGCGGCCTACGGACCCCGGCTCAGGTACTCATTTCACGGGGGGATGGAAGGAGCATTACTTGGCTGTACTCGCTTCAATTAGTAAATTCACTTGAATAACTACTTGAGCGCTCCGCAAGTACTCAGTTTGGCCGTTCAGGGAAGTGAGTAGCGCGGTCTGCGGAGTGCCGGCCGGGCGGCAGCGGGCGAAAATCAGGGTCCCAGCGGGGCAAGTTCCTCGCGGCTCCGGATGCCCAGTTTGGCGTAGCTGCGGTACAAGTGGCCTTCGACCGTGCGCACGGAAACCATGAGCTTGTCGGCGATCTGCCGGTCGCTCAGCCCCGAGGCGGCCAGGGCGATGATGTCCCTCTCGCGGCGCGTCAGCTGCACTGTCGCCACGCTCGGGACAGCCGTGGCGGGGGCGCTTCGCTTCTCCCCAAGGGCGTGGTCGCAGGCATCCTTGCCCGCTGCCGCCTGCCGCGCCGCAGCCCGATCCCCATTGCCCTCGGACAAGGACAGCGCCAGGGAATAGCAGTCACGGGCCAGCCGCATCTGCCCGAGCGCCCGGAGATAGTCCCCTGAGGACAGCACGGTCCGGGTGTCCCTGCTACCGCGGGCCGTGGCAAAGCGTGTCCAGGCAGAGGCCCAGGCCCCGCTCATCGTGCCGCCGTGTTCGACGGTCCGCTGCGCCGCGGCCGCGCTGCCAAGCTCCAGCCACAGCGACAACGCCTGGAGTTCGACGCCGGCCGGGAGGCTCCCGCACGCACCCACTACAAGGTCCTGGAGCCTTTGGATTCCCGAGCCGTCACGGTCCAGGGCTTCCTTCGCGGCAGCGGCGAAGACCGGCGCCAACAGGGCATCCGGCCCGCCCCCGCGGGGGGCCGGGTCGTCAAAGCCTTCGAGCAGTGCCCGCGCGCTGCCCGTCTCGCCGGCGCGGACCCCGGCATAAGCTGCCATCGCGGTTGCCGGTATCAGCAATTGCTGCGGATCATTCAGGCGCAGCATCTCGACGGCGGGACGGAGCACCTTGAACGCCTCGCCATGGTGCCCCTGGCGCAGCCCGGAGAGCCCGCGGAAGTACTGGATGGTGCCGCCGAACGTCATCAGCCCGGCACCGGACTCCGCCTCATATGCCGCCAGATGTTCCTCCGCACCGACCCAGTCGCCGGCGTCGAGGGCCGCCGCAACCTTCCGGTACAGCACGAACTCGGAATAGAAGAACAACTCCTCCGGATCCATGTCCGCGTAGGCGGCCGCCTGCTGCGCGACGCTGTGCGCCTGGACCGGGTCCCCCTTGGCGCGCAGGAGGTCTGCACGGAGGGCGAGGAGGAAAGCCCGGGCCGGGCCGGCGTCGTCGGCCACCACCGCAGCGGTTTCCGGTGCCTCAAGCAGGCGGGCCAGCTCCTCGAAGTCCCCCGAAAGGTCAAGGGTCAGCAGCCTCGCCAGCAACTCCCCGGCCTCGTGCTCACGGGAGGCAAGACCTGAGGGACGGCCGGTTCCGTTCCCGTTGTCCGATTGCAGGAACTGCTCCAGCAAGGAGTGCAGCAGCGCGGCACCCCCGGTCCACTTCCGCTTCCCGGACTTGCCGTTCTCGGATGCGCGGCCGGTTTCAGCGAAAGCCCGGGCCGCTTCGGCGTAGGCCTTGCTGGCCTCGACGTAGCGGCCGGCGTTGAAATGGGCCCGCGAGGCGGCCAGTTGGGCATGCGCTTTGGCCGGGCCTTCCGCCAGCATCATGGCCAGGGAAATTGCTGCGTCGTTCTGGAAGGTCCGGGCCGCATGCACCGATGCCCGGAGCAACTGCCGCTCCGGGACCTTCACCCCGGATTCCAGGGACCAGGTCACCCTTCGGAGCAACGCAGCCTCCGAGGTCTGGTGTTGCTCCAGGCGCCAGGCCAGCTGCTGGTGCAACTGCAGGCTCCGGGATGCCGAGATCATGCTCCGGATCGCCTCGGCGTAGATGGGATGCCGAAGCCGGAGCATGTCTCCCCCGCCGGAGGCCACCAGGAGCTGGTTCTCCACGAGGTTCTGCAGCAGGTCCACGCCGAAGTCCTCTTCGAGCGCCTCCATGCTGACCGGTTCGGCCAGCGCGATCATCGTGAGGGCGTCCCGTTCCTGGACGGTCCTGCGCAGCAGCTGGTTCCGCACGAATCCCGTGAGGGCGGCGCCGTCGGTTGCAAGGGCCCCGTTCAGGATCCAGACTCCGTTGCGCTTGGCGAGGGCCCCCGCGGCACGCGCGTCCTCCACCAGGCAGGTGAGTAGCAAGGGGTTTCCCTCGGAGGCCGCCCAGAGCAACTGGACCGTGCTGGCCAGGACGGTGGCACCGAGAAGGTTCTCGCAAACTTCGCCGACGTCGTCCCGGCCCAGATGTCCGAGGTCGATGCGTTCGGCCAGGCTGTCATACCAAAGCTGCATCATGGGAGCAGGCAGGCCCGGGCGGGGCCGCGCCGAGGCCACCACCTTCGCCCAGTTGGCCGTGATGAGGTCCACGATCACGT
This sequence comes from Arthrobacter sp. TE26545, assembly GCF_056279005.1. Next base: position 1,063,374 of record NZ_JBWBQM010000001.1, on the reverse strand, counting down.
TCGCGGTCGCCTCGTCCAGCTCATGGGCGTCGTCCACCAGCAAAAGCAGCGGCTGCTTGCGGCCTTCGCGGAGGCGCTCGAACTGGGCCCAGAATGCGCGCAGGATGGCGATGTGGGAACTGGTGGGATCCTCCGGGAGGTCCACCAGGTAGGGTGCCAGCACGCCGTAGGGAACGTTCGAGAGGGACGGGCTTCCATGCACGCGCATGACAATGAATTCTTCGGACAAAGCTGCAGCGATGGCTTCGGCCAGGGTGGACTTCCCGGCTCCGGCTTCTGCCACGAGGAGCACCGCAGCGGTGGATCCGCTACGCAGGGCCTGAGATGCCAGGTCAAGCTCGTGGTCCCGGCCCACCAGAGGCCGGGTCCGTACCGGGTTGACGTCGGCGAGGCCTCCGGGGCCTTCGCTGCTCCTGCTAAATGAGGCCAAGCAGATCACGTCGCGAGGACACACTCAGCTTGGCAAAAACCTGGTACAGGTGGCCTTCGACGGTGCGCACAGAGACTCCGATGTCCTTGGCGATGTCCCTGTTGGAGACACCGTGTCCGGCCATTCGGGCAATCTGGCGTTCGCGTTCCGTGAGCAGCGGCGTATTGCCGTGCGGTACGACCGGCAGTTCGACCAGCAGCTGGGAAAGCCTGTCCAGCCGGGCCTGTGCCTGGCGCAAAGTTGTGTGATCCGAAATGGACCTGGAGTAGTCGAGGGCGAGGGCCACGCAGCGCGCTTCCATCGCATCCAGTTCCAGGCTCGCCGCGAGGTCCGCGGCCTCCATCATGACCCGCGGGCTCTCGGCCAGGAAGCCCTTGGCCATCAGGGACGAAAGCCTGGCCAGGGGTCCTTGCCTGTGCCCGGCGATCTCCTCCATCAGCCGGAAATCCTCTTCCCGCCCGTTGACCGTGGCGCCTACGACGTTCAGCCCCGCCGTCGTGTAGCGGCCATGCGCGAGGTCCTCCCGCGCCGCGGCAATGAGCCGTTCCCGGGCTTCGGGCTCACCGAGCCAGCGCCGGGCCATGTCGGAACAGAACTCCCGGGCACGGTTCGACAGGAACGCGCCGGGGCCTCCGGCGCCGTTCTCCATGGCCAGGTAGCTGTAGGCACTCGACGAGTCGCCGAGTTGGGCGTAGGCGAAGGCGGTGGCCGCGTAGGCCAGCTGGAGCAGTCCCATCACGGAGCGGTGTTCCAGTTGCGCGACGGCAGGTAGGAGGAAGTCCAGGGCCTTGGATCCGCGCCCGGCGAAGAGGTTGGCCAGCCCGACTGCGAGTTCCAGGACCGCCCCGCGGTACTGCAGTTCAGAAGGCGAGGCCAGGGGTCCGGAGTCCAGCATCCGCAGGCAGCTGCGCCACTGGCCGGCCTGCAGGTTCGCACAGAAAGCCGCCAGGCGGAAGTAGTCCCGCAGCCCATGCGTCTCCGGAAGGGATTCCATCCTCTGGCTGACGAATTCGGCCAGCCGCAACGCGTCCAGTTCCCGCCCTGTCACGGAGTATGCCTCGATAAGGATCACGGCGCAGGCCAGGCTGTGTTCCAGGCGGGCAGGATCCTGGTCCGCGGAAGCGGACTCCAGCGCCTCGATGATCCCGGCGTAGTTTCCGAGGTACGCGGAGTGCACAAACTCTTCCAGGTCCAGCCGCCGTTCGGCCGCGGCGAGCTCATCCTGGACAGTCCGGACGTTCGATGCGCGTTCACGGAGCGATGCGAGCCGTTCCCTGGCTTCGCGGATGATCCCGCTGGCGTCTTCCGCCCCGCCCCCTGCCCAGCGCATGGCATTTCCGCGGGCGGCGAAGTACATGGCCACCTGGCGTGCCGGCAAGGCATCGATCTGTTCCCGGGTCACGTCCTCGACGACGGCAAGCGCCTTGCCGTAATCGGCCATCAGGATCAGGGCCTCCGCTTTCCTGCACTGCCCGGCCACCCATTCGGGATCGCTGCGCTGGATTCCTCCGGCACACTCCAGGGCGAAAAGGGGATCGAAATGACGGACCGCGGCACCCGCGGCCGCCAGCGCATGGGCCGGGCTCAGCGGCACCTGCGCGTCCCGTGACAGGGCTGCGTAGCTCAGGACTTCCTGTTCGGACATGCCCGCTGGATCCGGTTCCTGGCCGTCCAGCAGGGTTGCCCGCAATTGCCTGCGGCGCGGCACGGTCAGCCAGGACCGCACAATGTCGGCCACATACTGCTGCCGCAGCGACGTCCAGCGTTCCGGGGAATCGTCCACGGCGAGAAGGCCGGAGTCCTCCATGTCCGCCAGGGTCTTCGCGTCATAGACCGCCGCGAGCCGGCCTAGGGGCACCCGCCGCGCGCACGCCAGCATTTCGACGATTTCCCGTGCCTCGGGGCTTTCCTTGGTCCACCGCGCCCTGACCACTTCTTCGAGGCCATGGGCGCTCTCCATCACAAGGTCGCCGCGCAGGGTCCAGACCGAGTTCAGCAGCACCAGGTTTCCGGCGGCACGCTGCTCGGCAACCAGGGACTCAAGCAGGAGGGGATTGCCGCCGGAGGCGGTATGCAGGCGGCTGACCAAGGCGGCTGTCATCCGGTGGCCGAGCATGGTGCCGAGGACTTCGGCGGTCTGTTCATGGCCCAGGGTTTCAAGCTGCACCTCAGCGAGTCTGCCTTCCTGCAGGAACCAGTGGAAGTCCACGGGCAGGTCGCTGGCTTGCTGTGCGATCGCGATGATCCGGGCAGCACCCGTCAGCAGGATGTTCATGAGTACACCTGTACTCATTTCATCGGTGCCGCCCGGGTTATCGAGGACGAGGATGACCTCCCGGCCGCCGGCGTCCTCCCGGATCAGCGAGGTGATTCCCTGCAGGATCCCGGTGGGCGACGCCAGGTATTTCTGCGGCAATCTGGCGAGCATGAAGCTGAAACAGCTGTACGGAGCGCCTTCCCCCGTGGAGGCGCTCCGCAAGTGGATTACGTAGGGGTCGCTGTCCAGTGACGAAACCACCAGCCGGCCCATGGAGCTTTTGCCCACGCCTTGGGCGCCCGTGATGACCACACCGAGTACCTCGGGATGGCTTAGTGCCTCCCGAACGCGCGCCATTTCGCGCCCTCGTGCGGCGACGGACCACTGCATGTGGCTGCCCGCCCCGGCATCTGTTTTGCCAGGTTCGAATGCCATCGAAGCATCGCCCCAGCGCTTCGTCTCCCTCGACATTTATCTGTCCTCAATGTCCGGTGGCGAGGGCCGAACGGTGCCCGGACGCCACTTAACGAGTAGCGTACTACCTCCTTTTCCAAGTAAGTAGAGTCTGCGGCAAGGCACTGACAGAACGAGTAGAGCGAGTAGTTCGCGTCCCCGAGCTCAGCCTTTGGCGGGGTGGAATTTCTGCTGGGCAGCCACCAGCCCGCTGGACACCAGCATCTCGACGGCGTCTGCGGCTTCGTCCAAAAGGAACGGCAGCTCCTTCTTCTCCGCCGTCGCGAAATCACGCAGCACGTAGTCCGCAGTGTCCATCCTGCCGGGCGGTCGCCCGACCCCCACGCGGACGCGGAGGTAGTCTTTCGTGGCGAGGGCCTTGGAGATGTCCCGCAGTCCGTTGTGGCCGCCCTCCCCGCCGCCGATCTTCAGCTTGACGGTGTTGAACGGGATGTCGATTTCATCGTGGACCGCGATCACGTGGTCGGGCGCGATGCCGAAGAACTTCGACAGCGCAGACACCGGGCCGCCGGAGACGTTCATGTAGCACGTCGGCTTGGCCAGCACGATCCTCGGGCCGCCTATGCCGAGCCTGCCCTCCAGCACCTGGGCCCGGGCCTTGTGTGCCTTGAAGCCTCCCCCGATCCGGGAAGCAAGCTCGTCAAGGACCATCTGGCCAACGTTGTGCCGGTTGTTGCTGTATTGGGCGCCGGGGTTGCCAAGGCCGATGACCAACCAGGTTTCTGTCATGGACTCATCCTAGGAATCGAAGGGTGAAAGGAAAAAAGAAGTGGCCGGGACCCGTACGGGTTCCGGCCACTTCCAAGGCATTCCTGCCCCGGCTCCGCGTTTTCGGGAGCCGGCAAGGATTACTCGGCGGCGGGAGCGGCTTCCTCAGCAGCTTCCTCAGCCGGAGCAGCGGCTTCGGAGAGGTTGACGATCAGGGTCTCCGGGTCGCTCAGCAGGGAAGAACCCTTCGGCAGTTCGAGGTCGGAAGCGTGGACGTGGGCGCCCGCTTCGCGGCCTTCGATGCTTACCTCAACGGCGGTGGGCAGGTGGGTGGCCTCGGCTTCGAGGGAAACCGTGGTGGCTTCCTGGTTGACGACAACGCCGGAAGCGGGTTCGCCGGTGACGTGCACTGCAACGTCAACGGTGACCTTTTCGCCCTTCTGGACGGTCAGGAGGTCGATGTGCTCGATGATCTGCTTGATCGGGTCGCGCTGAATGTCCTTGACGATGGCCAGGTGCTCTTCGCCGTTGATGTCCAGGGACAGCAGGGCGTTGGCGACGCGGACGGCCAGGGTGGTGGCGCGGCCCGGCAGGTTGATGTGCAGCGGCTCTGCACCGTGGCCGTAGATGACGGCGGGGATCTGACCGGCTGCGCGGGCACGGCGGGCGTAGCCCTTGCCGAATTCGGTGCGCAGTTCTGCTGCGAGCTTCTGCTCAGACATAAGAGGCTCCTCTTGTTCGATGGCCGACGGCGAGAGCCGGGCCAGGTGGGCGGCGGGACTCGTCCGGCCGCCCGGCGGCCGTGAGGCCGGCATGGGAGCCCAGGACCCAGTCGATAACGGGACCACAGCATGCGGTCCCCTCGCCAAGGTGACGTTCCATCCTAGCAGACCCGCCGCCGTCGGACGTTCAGGGCTTAGGACGTTCAGGGCTTAAACGGAAAAGACCCACGGAACCGTGGGTCTTTTCCGGCGGGGAGGTCAGGCCTTGCCGTCAAACAGGCTGGTGACCGAGCCGTCGTCGAACACTTCGCGGATGGCGCGGGCGATCAGCGGCGCGATGGACAGCACCGTCAGCTGCGGGAAGCGCTTCTCGGCCGGGATCGGCAGGGTGTTGGTGACAACCACTTCGCGGGCACCGGACTCGGCCAGGCGCTGCGCGGCGGGGTCGGAGAACACGGCGTGTGTGCAGGCGATGATGACGTCCTTGGCACCGGCGTTCTTCAGCACCTGCACGGCGCCGGAGATGGTTCCGCCGGTGTCGATCATGTCGTCGATCAGCACGCAGGTGCGCCCTTCGATCTGCCCGACGACGGTCTTGGAGACGGCCTGGTTGGGCACCGTGAGGTCGCGCATCTTGTGCACGAAGGCCAGCGGGGCGCCGCCGAGGCGCTCGGCCCACTGCTCGGCCACACGGACGCGGCCGGTGTCCGGGGAGACTACGGTGATGTTGTCGGCCTCGACCTTGGTGCGGATGTAGTCGGCCAGCAGCGGGATGGCCATGAGGTGGTCCACCGGGCCGTCGAAGAAGCCCTGGATCTGCGAGGTGTGCAGGTCAACCGACATGATGCGGTCGGCGCCGGCGGTCTTGTAGAGGTCGGCCACCAGGCGGGCGGAAATCGGCTCGCGGCCGCGGCCCTTCTTGTCCTGGCGGGCGTAGGGGTAGAACGGGGAGACCACGGTGATCCGCTTGGCCGAAGCGCGCTTGAGCGAGTCGATCATGATCAGCTGTTCCATCAGCCAGTTGTTCAGCGGTGCCGGGTGCGCCTGGATCACGAAGGCGTCGGTGCCGCGAACACTCTCGGCGGAGCGGACGTAGATCTCTCCGTTGGCAAAGTCGTAGGCATCGATCGGCAGGAGCTCGGTTTCCAGCTCCTTGGCGATTTCCTGCGCAAGCTCCGGGTGGGCCCGCCCGGCGGCAAGGACCAGTTTCTTCTCGCCGTGTGCCGTAATTTCGCTCATGCCTGTGTGCCCTCTTCTGTGGTTGCCGGAGTACTTGAGGAGTCTGGGGTGCCGGCGTCCTGCGCCAGCCGGGCGGCGGCCAGCAAGGCGGAGTTGCTGCCGGGGCGGTTGGCGATGACCCAACCTTCGGAGTTCCGCTGCCCTGCCGCGTTGACGGCCAGGGCGCCTGCCGGGACATCCTTGCGGATCACGGTGCCGGCGCCGCTGTAGGCGCCGTCGCCGACGGTGACAGGAGCAACGAAGACCGTGTTGGACCCGGTGCGGACGCCGGAGCCGATCACGGTGCGGTGCTTCTTCTCGCCGTCGTAGTTGGCGGTGATGTTGCCGCAACCGATGTTGGTGTCTTCACCGATTTCGGCATCGCCGGCGTAGCCGAGGTGGGAGAGCTTGGAACCGCGGCCGATGGTCACGTTCTTGGTTTCGTAGAAGGCACCGATCTTGCCAGTCTCCCCCAGGACCGTGCCCGGGCGCAGGTAGGTGAACGGGCCGACGCTTGCCTTCGCCCCGATCGTGGCGCCCGAGCCGTGGGTACGGGTCACCTTGGCGCCCTCGCCCACCTGCACATCGGTGAGGGTCGTGTCGGGGCCGACGACGGCGTCGCGCGCCACCGTGGTGCTGCCGTGCAGTTGCGTGTTGGGCAGCAGGCGGACGTCTTCGTCGAGGGTGACGGTGGAGTCGATCCAAGTGGTGGCGGGATCGACGACGGTGACGCCGGCGCGCATCCAGCCTTCGACGATGCGGCGGTTGTGTTCGGCGCCGAGGGCGGCGAGCTGCACGCGGTCGTTGGCGCCTTCCACCTGCCATCGGTCGCCGGTGACGACTGCGGCCACCCGGCCGCCGCCCTGGCGGGCGATGGCGAGGACGTCCGTGAGGTACTTCTCGCCCTGGACGTTGTCGGTGGTGACATGGTTCAAGGCATCGCGCAGCACAGCGGCGTCGAAAGCGTAGATTCCGGAGTTGATCTCGCGGATGGCCCGCTCGGCGTCGCTGGCGTCCTTGTGTTCCCGGATGCCCAGCACGGAGCCGTCTGCGGCGCGCAGGATGCGGCCATAGCCGGTGGCGTCGTCCAGGACGGTGGTAAGCACCGTCACGGCGTTGCCGCCGGCCTCGTGCGCCGCGACCAGCTCGGCGAGCAGGCCGGAGCTGAGCAGCGGGACGTCGCCATAGGTCACTACCACGGTGCCGTCCACGGTGCCTTCCTTGTCCAGCGCTTCGAGGCCCTGTTCGACGGCGCGGCCGGTGCCGGGGACCTCGTCCTGGTCCACCACAAGCGCGTCCGTGGCAATCTCGGCCAGGTGTGCAGCCACGATATCGCGCTGGTGCCGGACCAGCACGGCAAGACGTTTGGGGTTGATGCCCCGGGCTGCATCGAGGGCATGTCCCACCATGGATTTTCCACCGATGGGATGGAGGATCTTGGGTGTACGCGATTTCATGCGTGTGCCCGCACCAGCGGCCAGGACGATTACAGCGGCAGGGCCAGTTGCGGCGGGGCTCACTAAGTCGCTCTCCTTGTTCGGTTTCCACCGGGGTGGACCCGGCTGCGGCATCTGCTCAATCCTACTCTGGCTCCGGAGGCCGCCATCCGCCGCCAAGGCGGGACGATCCCGGGAAAACAGTGCCGGCAGATCACCGACGAGTTCCGCCCATAGGATTCGAACCTATACTCCACGGCTCCAAAGGCCGGGGTGCTGCCGTTACACCAGAGCGGACCGTGCGCTTTTGCGGCAGGCCGTGGCCTGCGGTTCCCCGGGCTGGCCGGGTAGCGCACACAGGTACCAAGTCTGCCATGACCGTTTGCCTCCGCGCGACTTCGGACCGCCGCTGGCTCGTCACGCGCCGCCAAACCACCCGGGACGGACTCCATGGAATCCGGCCTCCTTGTCATGAGGCATGATGGTTGGGTGAGCAAGAGCACAGGATTTTCCCGGGAGGACGGCGGAACTGCGGGCACCATGCAAGCCTCCGCCGGCCGCCCCGTCCGTTCACGGATGACAGGTCCGCAGCGCCGCTCACAGCTGATCGACGTCGGCCGGGGCCTTTTCGCCGCCCGCGGCCTGGACGGCACCACCATCGAGGAAGTCGCGGCAGCGGCGGGCGTCTCCAAGCCGGTGATCTACGAACACTTCGGCTCCAAGGAAGGCCTCTACACCAAAGTGGTGGAGAGCGAATTCCGGATCCTGCTGGATTCCATCAACGATTCCCTCGCGGTCGAAGCCAAGCCGCGCGTCCTCGTGGAACGGGCGGCCCTGGCCCTTCTCGGCTACATCGAAGAACGCACGGACGGCTTCCGGATCCTCATGCGCGACGCCCCGCCGTCCCAGCCCGAAGGCGCCTTCTCCACGCTGCTCTCCCATGTGACCGCCCGCGTGGAGCACATCCTCTCCGACGAGTTTTCCCGCCGCGGTTTCAGTTCCGCCGACGGCGCGATGTACGCCCAGATGCTCGTGGGCATGGTGGCGATGACCGGCCAATGGTGGCTCGACAGCCGCACCCCGGACAAGCGCGCCGTCGCGGCGCACCTGGTCAACCTCGCATGGAACGGCCTCACCGGCCTGCAAAAGGACCCGGAACTCCGCGACGAAGGCTGACTCCCCGTAGTCACCTTGTCGTCAGACTGCCGGCGTGACCTCGCCTTCCGCGTCGCCCACCTTCGTTCTGGTCACCTTGGGTGGCGGAGACGGCCCTTCCGCGTCGCTTAGACACGTCACATAGGGAGCGCGCCGGTCGCTGGGCGACCGCAGGGGCCTATCGGCCGGAAGCGTCGTCCCGAGGGCCCCGACGCGAGCTTGCGAGTGTCGGGAAGGGACCTACGCGCTAAGCGACGGCGGAGGGCCGTTGTCTGCGTCTCAGGTGACCACGGGGTGAGTGGAGAAGTAGCGCCCCTACTCCCCCAGGAGCTCGGCCGCCTCGAGCCATTCGAGTTCCAGGCCTTCTTTTTCTGAGAGGAGTTCCTGGAGCTTGGTGTTGAGATCGCCCAGCGCGTCGAAGTCGCCGGACTCGGACTTGGCCGCCATCTGGGTGTGCAGCTTTTCTTCCTGCTGGGCGATCTTGCCGAGCTGGCGGTCGATCCGGTTCAGTTCCTTGCGGGCTTCGCGCTTTTCGGCTTCGGTGGGGCCGTTTATACCGGCTGCGCCGGAGGCGGCGCCCGCGGTGCCGGAGGCCACCGTCGGGCTGGTGCCGGCAGCGCTGACGGCGCCGGAAGCAAGGGCCGCTTCGCGCAGTTCCAGGTATTGGTCGACGCCGCCGGGCAGGTCGCGCAGCTTGCCGTCGCCCAGCAGCGCCGTCTGGGAGTCCGTGACGCGTTCCAGGAGGTAGCGGTCGTGGCTGACCACCACAAGGGTTCCGGGCCAGCCGTCCAGCACGTCTTCGACGGCGGCGAGGGTGTCGGTATCGAGGTCGTTAGTGGGTTCATCAAGCATCAGGACGTTGGGTTCGCCCACCAGCAGGCGCAGCAGCTGCAGGCGGCGCCGTTCACCGCCGGAGAGGTCGGCCACGGGGGTCCACTGCTTTTCCTTGGTGAAGCCGAGCTGCTCCACGAGCTGCCCGGCCGTGAGTTCCTTGCCGGCCACGTTGAAGGAGCGCTTCTCGCGTTCGATGACCTCGACGACGCGCAGGTCCTTGACCTCGTCGAGTTCCTTGACGTCCTGGCTGAGGACGGCGGTGACCACTGTCTTGCCGCGCTTGACCTTCCCGGCATCGGGTGTGATGTCGCCGTTGAGCAGGCGCAGCAGGGTGGACTTCCCGGCGCCGTTGACGCCCACGAGGCCGAGGCGCTGGCCGGGGGCCAGGCGCAGGGTCACGTTGTTGAAAAGCTTCCGGCCGGCGTCGTCGCCCTGGAAGTCGAGCGACACGCTCTCCAGGTCCAGCACGTCCTTGCCGAGGCGGGCGGTGGCCATCTTGTTCAGGGCGACGGCGTCCCGGGGCTCGGGGAGGTCGGCGATGATTTCGTTGGCCGCTTCGATGCGGAACTTGGGCTTGGAGGTACGGGCGGGCGCGCCCCGGCGCAGCCAGGCCAGTTCCTTCTTGACCAGCTGCTGGCGCTTGTTCTCGACGACGGCGGCCGTACGGTCGCGTTCGGCGCGGGCCAGCACATAGGCGGCGTACCCGCCGTCGAACGGGTCCACGATGGCGTCGTGCACTTCCCAGGTGCGGTTGCAGACTTCGTCGAGGAACCAGCGGTCGTGGGTGACCACCAGGAAGGCGCCTTGCTTGGCGCGCCAGCGGGACTTCAGGTGCCGGGCCAGCCAGGCGACGCCTTCGACGTCGAGGTGGTTGGTGGGTTCGTCCAGCATGATGACGTCGTGGTCCTCGATGAGGAGCTTGGCCAGGGCGACGCGGCGCTTCTGGCCGCCGGAAAGCGCGTGGACGTTGGCGTGCCAGTCCACGTCGCCCACCAGGCCGCCCATGATTTCGCGGATCTTCGGGTTCGCCGCCCATTCGTGGTCGGCACGGTCGCCGACGATCGCCGTGCCGACGGTAAGGTCCCCGTCCAGCACGTCGGACTGGTCCAGGTAGCCGATGTTCACGTCGCCGCGCTTGGTGACCCGGCCGGAGTCCGGGGTGGAGCGCATTGCGAGCAGCCGCATCAGGGTCGACTTGCCGTCGCCGTTCCGGCCCACCATGCCGATCCGGTCGCCGTCCTCCAGACCGAGCGTGACGCCGTCCAGGACGGTGCGGGTTGCAAAGGAAACGGTGAGGTTCTCACCGCCGAGCAGGTGGGCCACTGGGTACTACTTTCTACGGTGCTGGTTTCCGCCGTCCGGGCACAGGGGTACCGGAGGCAAAGTGGGGAGGCTGTGTTAATGCAGGGTATCGGAGATGATCCGCGCCCCGGGAACGGGCCCGTGGACGGACAAGGCCGTATGGCCCAGGTGTCCGAGTTCTTCGGCCAGTTCGCGGGCGGCGGCGGGACTGTGCGCCAGCAGCGCCACGGTGGGTCCGGAACCGGAAACAAAGCCGGCCAGGGCGCCTTTGGACTCACCGAGCCCGATGGTGTCCCGCAGCTGCGGGGCGAGCTCGATCGAGGCGCGCTGGAGGTCGTTGACCAGCACTCGGCTCAGCGCTTCGGGATCGCCTCCGCGCAGGGCCTGCAGGATCTTGGCGTCCACCTCGCTCGGTTCGGCCGTGTCTACGCCTTCGGCGTCACGCAGGCGGTCCAGGGTCCGGAAGACCTCCGGCGTGGAGAGTCCGTAGTCGGCGCAGACCAGCACCCAGTCCATCTGTGCCTTCGCCAGTGCCGGGGAGAGCTTGTCCCCCACGCCCAGCCCGACGGCGGTGCCGCCCAGCAGCGAGAACGGCACGTCCGCGCCGAGCTCGGCCGCCAGGTGGGCCAGTTCCTCGCGGGACAGGCCGCTGTTCCAGAGGGCGTCGCAAGCCAGCAGGGTTGCCGCGGCGTCGGCGGAGCCGCCGCCCATGCCGCCGGCCACCGGCACCCGCTTGGTGATTTCCAGGTGCACGCCGGTGGCGTTCTCGGAGACCTCGGCCATGATCGCGGCCGCCTTGTGCGCAAGGTTCCGTTCGTCCAGCGGGATGTCGACGCCGTCGAGCTCCAGCGTGCTGTCCGGGCTGATGCTGATGGTGATGCCCGGCGTCTGGGTGCTGGTGGCGGCCACTTCCTCGTAGAGGGAAACGGCCAGGTACACGCTGGCCACTGAATGGTAGCCGTCCGGGCGCAGCGGGCCCACCTTCAGGGAGACGTTGACCTTGCCGGGCGCGCGGACCTTCACGGTGCGCGGCACGAAGCGGGCCTGGTTTCCGGCGACGGCGCGGCTCATGCGACCTGCGGGTGGCGTGCCTCGGCGATCCGGATGAAGGCGCCGATATCCAGCACTTCGCCGCGCGCCGTCGGGTCCACGCCTGCGGCCACGAGGCAGCGTTCGGCCTCCGCGGCGCTTCCCGCCCAGCCGGCCAGGGCGGCGCGGAGGGTCTTGCGGCGCTGGGCGAACGCGGCGTCGATGACGGCGAACACCTGCTTGCGGGTGGCGTGCGTGGTGTGGGGTTCCTGGCGGGTGAAGGCCACGAGCCCTGAGTGGATCTTGGGGGCAGGCCAGAACACATTCATGCCGATTACCCCGGCCTTGCGCATGTGCCCGTACCAGGCGGCCTTGACCGATGGGACGCCGTAGATCTTGGACCCCGGAGTTGCCGCGAGCCGGTCCGCCACCTCGTCCTGCACCATGACTAGTCCGTGGCGCAGGCTCGGGAAGTGCTCCAGCAGGTGCAGCACCACGGGCACGGCGACGTTGTAGGGCAGGTTGGCCACCAGAGCCGTGGGCTGGACGGGAAGCTCGGTGACCTTCATGGCGTCCGAAAGCACGAGGTGGAAGTCGTCAGCGGCGTCGGGGCGCCATGCGCGCACTGTCTCCGGCAGCTTGGCCGCCAGCACCGGATCGATTTCGACCGCCACGACTTCCTTGGCGGCGTCGAGCAGGCCCAACGTCAGCGAGCCCAGGCCGGGGCCGACCTCGAGGACGGTTTCTTCCGGGTCCACGCCGGCGGCGGCGACGATGCGGCGGATGGTGTTGCCGTCGATGACGAAGTTCTGGCCCAGCGTCTTGGTGGGGCGGACACCGATTTCCTCGGCGAGCCGTCGGATGTCGGCGGCTCCCAGGAGCGGCGCGACGGCGGCAGGTTCGGAATTCGCTTCAGTCACCTAGGTATCCTATCGCCCGCCCGGTGCCCGAAGTTCCGGCGGGGCCACGTACGGCGAAGGCCGGGCCCGGAAAATCCGGACCCGGCCTTCATAGTCGCTTTGGTGCTGCCGTCAGGCTGCCCAGCCGCAGCCCCACGGGGAAAGGCCGCGCTGCGCGTAGACACGGTTGGCGATGTCGATCTGCTGGGCCTTGCTGGCCAGGCTGGCGTTGGGGGCGTAGGCGCCGCCGCCGGAGCCGAGCCAGGTCTGGATATCGAACTGGAGGCCGCCGTAGTAGCCGTTGCCCGTGTTGATGGCCCAGTTTCCGCCGGATTCACACTGGGCAATGCGGTCCCACATGGCTTCGTTCGGGGCGCCGGTGGGCCCACTGGAGGTCGCGGGGGCCGGGCGTTCCTTGGTGCCCACGGTGACTTTCTCGGCCACGGGCTTGAGGGTCACGGTGGAGGAGAGCAGCGTGCGGGAGGCTTCGCGGCCGTCGACCAGGACCAGCTTGAACTTCTTGTTGAGCTGGCCGAGGACACCTTCCTGGGTGACCTTTTCCTCGTCGCTGTACATCGAGGAGCTCTTGGTGGTGACGGTCTCGAAGGGGACGTTCTCGGTGACGGTGGCCGTCTTGGAGAGGTCCACGCGGGACACCTTGATCACCATGTTCTTGATGACCGGGGCCTGGCGGGGCTGGGAAACGCGGTCATTCGCGCCCAGCACGACGCCGGCGTCCTTCAGGACGGTGGCGACGTCGGCCGCCGTCGTGGTCTTGACGGAGCTCTTGCCGTCCGCGATCAGCGTGACCTTCTTGGGGGTCGAGATCGAGACGACGGAGCCGGAGACGGCCAACTGCATGTCCTTGTCCGCGGAGACGGCCGAGGAGCTTGCCACGCCGAGTTCGGTGATGAGGCCGCCGACGTTCGGGGAGGTCGTGTTGACGGTCCGCTGGGTGCCGTCGAGTGTGACCGAGACCGACTTGGCCAGGTTCACGTTGATGATGGAGCCGTTCTGCACCGAAGCATCCAGCGCCGGGCTGACCCGGTCCGCCGGCTTGAGCTCGACCTTGGCAGCCTTGACCACCTGGTCAACCGTGCCGCCGAAGGTCTGGATGGAGCTCACCTTTCCGTCGACATTAAGGGTGACTGTCTTGTTGTTGCCCGTGAAGGCGACAACCCCGAGCACCAGCGCCGAAAGCACCAGCAGCTGCGCAGCGACTTTGGGAAAGCTGAACTTGCCGTCCGTGGTGAAGAACTTGACCATAATTGCCCGTAACTGTTGGACCATCCGGGCACGGGGAATAGCGCACTTGCCCTCCTGCCGCGGTCCTGGCCCAAGCGCGCAGGCGCAAGGGAATCCCGCGGCGGAGCACGTGCGCCGCCACTACCGATCTACGTGAAAATTTCCTGTACGAACGGAGCTTTCGTATCCGCTGGCCTTCCCCGACCCCGGCTACTGGTTACCCACTGTAACCGAAGCGTTATAAATCGACCAAGAAATTGTGCATACCGCGTATGCATCTCCAGCCTGTCCGAAGCCGCGTTAGTCCCAGGATCCGTAGGCCGCGAGCGTGTTGTCGGCCAGTTGTCCGCACAGCCCGGCGAGGTCTTTTTCCGCAACGTCGGCCATGGCCCGCACGGTGTACGGGACCATGTAGCTGGCATTGGGCCGGCCGCGGTGGGGGTGCGGGGTGAGGAATGGCGAGTCGGTTTCCACCAGCATGAGTTCCGGCTCGGAAATCAGCAGTGCTTCGCGGAGGTTCTCTGCATTCTTGAAGGTGAATGTGCCCGCGAAGGACATGTACCAGCCGTTCTGGTTGCAGATGCGGGCCAGCTCGGCTCCGCCGGAGAAGCAGTGGAAGACGACCTTCTCCGGGGCGCCTTCCTCGCGCAGTACCTGGACGACGTCGTCGTGGGCGTCCCGGTCGTGGATCTGCAGCGTCAGCCCGAGCCGCTTGGCGATGTCGATGTGCCGCCGGAAGGAATAGCGCTGGTGGGCCAGCCCGTCCCCGTGGGTACGGAAGAAGTCCAGCCCCGTTTCGCCGATAGCCCGCACCCGCGGGTGCCCGGCCAGCTCCTCGATCTCGGCGAGCGCGCTCTCCAGTTCGCCGCGGCCCGCGTAGCCCGGGGCGTCATTGGGATGGATGGCGACCGCGCCCAGCAGTCGCCGGTCCGCTTCCACGGCTTGCACAGTGAAGCGGGAAGACTCCAGGTCGCAGCCCACCTGCACCGCCCCTTGGACGCCGACGGCGGCCGCCGCATCCAGCGCGTCCGCCACCGATACCTCCAGCAGGCCGTGCCGGAAGTCGAGGTGCGTATGGTTGTCCATCACCGGAACGGGCAACGGCTCCGGCGCGGGCGGGTACTCCTTGCGGGCCCGTTTGCTTGAGGTTTCTTCGGCGTCGCCGGCGGCATCTTCCGGAGCGCGGTAGGAAAGCGGTGGAAGGGAATTGCACATGCGTCAACCCTAACGGCCTGCGGTCCTGAGATTGGCCGCGGACCTGGCCCTGTCTGCAGCGGGCACCGTCTGGGTAGTCTTGGTAGCAGGGGGTGGAGCATCCCGTCGGGCCGTGGGCCTGCGGGGTTCCGTCATGGTTGAAGGGTTGTCCATGGATTCACAGCATCAGAGCGCGGTCCGGCACCAGGGAATCGTCCATATGGAGGATGTTCCGGCCGAACCGGGATCGTCCAACGGCCACCGGCACGCCGCCATGCCCGCCGCGGAATTCCACGCCGCCAGCGAGAAGATCCTGGCTGCCATCAACCAGGTGATCGATGGCAAGGCAGAAGCCGCAAAGCTCGCCCTCACCGTCCTCCTCGCCCAGGGCCACCTGCTGGTTGAAGACGTTCCCGGCGTCGGGAAGACCATGCTCGCCAAGACCCTCGCCCGGAGCATCGACTGCGGCGTCAGCAGGATCCAGTTCACCCCCGACCTGCTGCCCTCGGACGTGACCGGGGTGTCCATCTACAACCAGTCCTCCCGGCAGTTCGAGTTCCGCAAGGGCGCGGTGTTCGCCAACATCGTCATCGGCGACGAGATCAACCGCGCCTCCGCGAAGACGCAGTCCGCCCTGCTGGAATGCATGGAGGAACACCAGGTCACGGTGGACGGCCAGTCCTACAAGATGGCCGAACCGTTCATGGTGGTCGCCACCCAGAACCCAATCGAGATGGAGGGGACATACCCCCTCCCCGAAGCGCAGCGTGACCGGTTCATGGCCCGGATCTCCATGGGCTACCCGGACCAGGCCTCGGAGATCGAGATGCTGGAGACCCACCAGGCCGTCTCCCCGCTGGCGAAGGTCACCCCGGTGGTGACTGCGGCCGACGTCGCCGCCATGATCACTGCGGTGCAGCAGGTGTATGTTTCCCAGGCCGTCAAGGAATACACCGTTGCGATCGGGCACGCCACCCGGGACAGCGCCCGCCTCCGGCTCGGGGCCAGCCCGCGCTCGCTGCTGCAGTTGCTGCGGGCCGCCAAGGCCACCGCTGCCTTGGAAGGCAGGGATTTCGTGCTCCCGGACGACGTCGTTGCGGTGGCCGAGCCGGTGCTTGCCCACCGCATCATCCTGGAGCGGAAGGCCGCCGGCGCGGGCGACACCCCGCAGAGCGTCATCCGCGCCATCCTGTCGTCCTTGCCGATCAGCCGGGACGCCGCGGCCGACACCCGCCGCGGGCCCATGCCGTCCGGGTTCCCTGACCGAGCGCAGCGAGGTCAGGGAGACGGCAGGGACTAGGAGCCTCCCGTGGCCGCGCTGGAGTTGCTCCCGAAGCACCTGTTCACCACCCGGGGCTGGGGCCTGCTGGCCGCCGGCACGGCTTCCCTGCTGCTCGCCCAGATCATGGGCCGCCGCGACCTGCTGGCACTGGGCATCCTGCTCATCGTGCTGCCGCTTGTTTCGCTGGCCGGAGTGCGTGTGCTCAAGCCGCGGTTCCAGGTGTTCAGGGATTTCACGCCCCCCACGGTGGAGACCTCCTCGACAGCGACCGTCCGCCTGGCGGTGGCGCGCACCGGCAGTTCGAACACGCCGGTGATAATGCAGGAGCAGTTGCCGCCGCGCTTCGGCGAACCCCCGGCGTTCCGCTTCCCCGCCCGCTCCGCGAGCGGCGGCACCAGCCGCTACGAATACCACCTGCGCTCGGGCAGGCGCGGCCAGTTCAAGATCGGCCCGGTGACCGCCGAGTTCTGCGATCCCTTCGGCTTGTCCCTGCACCGGCACACCATCGACGACGGCGAGCTGCTCACGGTGACGCCGGCCGCCGTCGAACTCCCCGCGACCGGGCTCGCCGGCGCGCGCGGCAACGACGGCGTCACAGCCACGCGGATCAGGGCCAATCCGAGCGACGACGACGTCATGACCCGCGAATACCGGCATGGCGACCCGATGCGCCGGGTCCACTGGGCAGCAACGGCGCACCACGGCGAGCTGATGGTCCGGCAGGAGGAATCGGTTACCACCCCCGAGGCCACCATCATCATGGATCACCGCTACTCCTCCTTCGCCACCGGGCCGGGGTCCCGTTTCCCGGCAGGCCACGATGACTCCTTCGAACTGCTCAGCAGCGACAGCTTCGAATGGGCCGTGACCGCGGCGATGTCCATCAGCGCGCACCTCGCCGAACGCAACTACTCGCTGCGGTTCCTGGACGCATCCGGCAACCCGGCATTCCGCGGCTCCCATTCGGCCCCGTTCCCCGACACCGAGGAGTACAGCGGCTCCAGCGGGCTGCAGTCCATCAGCGAAAGCCTGGCCGCCATCCAACTGGACGGCCCGCGCCACCTGCACGGCGAGGTCAAGCGGGGCGACACCCGGAACGGCGAAAGCGGAAGTCCCGACGGCGGCGAGGCACCGTTCGATGACCGCCTCATGGACAAGCTCGCGGCACACCGCCTCCGCGGCCCGGTGCTTGCCCTGCTCGGTTCGCTGGGCGAGGCCGAAGCGAGGGCCCTCGCACCGGCCGCCGGTTACGGCGCCAACGCCTTCGCGTTGCTGGTCACCGAGCATCCGCGCAGCGTCCAGCCTGCCGTGGATGCGCTCCGGCTGGGCGGCTGGCGAGCCCTCGCCGTCAATCCACGGACGCAACTGGCCGCGGCCTGGTCAGCGTTCGACCAGGGGGAAATCATCGCGGCGGCGACTGCGGCGATGGACGTCCGGCGCGGAGCGGCGGTGCCGCGATGAGTGCCGCGATGAGTGCCGCGGTGAGCGGACAGCGCGGCGGTGCCTATCCCTGGGCCGTGGCCGGTGCCATCGCCACCGCGGTCATCGGCGTCTCCCTGTCCCTCAACGGGGTCCTCAGGGGCTGGGCGTGGCTGGTCCCGGTCGTCGTCACCGTCGTCGTCGTGGTCCTCGCGATGGCGCTGCTGCGGGCGTTCCGGGCGCCGGCAGCACTCGTGACCCTGGGCGGCCTCGCAGCCCTCACGTTCATCCTGTGCAGCACTTTCCTCAGGAAGGAGAGCATCGCCGGCTTCATCCCCGGCCCCGCAAGCGTGAAGCAGGCCTTCGTCCTGTTCGACCGGGCCGGCGAAACGGTCTATGCCGAGACAGCGCCTGTGGCCCCGAACACCGGAATCGTGCTGCTGAGCTGCCTCTGCCTGGGCCTCGTGGTGATCCTGGTCGATACCCTCGCCGTTCCGCTGGCGATGCCTGCCACCTCGGGCCTTGGCCTGCTCGCGGTGCTCGTGGTCCCGGCCACGATCAAACCCCAGGGTGCGGGGCTGGCCGGTTTCGCGGTGGCAGCGGCCGGCTTCATCCTGATCCTTGGCTGCGCCCAACGCTTCGCTCCGGACGACCGGCTCCAGTCCGGCGCCGGCCTGGGGCAAGGCCAGTTCCGGCGCTCCGTGGTGCTCGGCGGGGCCGCACTCGCCGTGGGCCTGGTCCTTCCTTTGGCCGTCCCGGGTTTCGACCAGGGCACGTTCCCCGTCGGGTCCCGCTTGAACCCCTGGGGGCCGTCGAACGGCTTGAATCCGATGATCACCCTCGGCAACAGCCTGCGCACCCCCACCGGGGACGGCCGGATCACCTACGCAACGAGCTCAAGTTCACCGGTCTACCTGCGTTCGGTCACGATCGACCGCTTCGAAGGCGAAAGCTGGGCGCCCGATGACAGGGCCTCCAGCCGCCGGCTCGGCACCGGGCAGATTGTTCCCGGATACCGGCTCCCGGAAGACCTCGTCCGTGAACAGACCGTCATCGACACCGGCCAGTTCACCAGCCCGTATCTGCCGGTCCCGTACACGCCGGCTGCGGTCAATGGGCTCAACGGCCGCTGGTCCTGGGATCCGCTGACCCTGAGCATTCGGGGCGAGGACTCCACCTCACGGAACCAGCACTACACGGTCGTCTCGGTTTTCCCGCAGATCACGGCTGGAGCCCTGAG
The DNA here is from genome assembly GCF_056279005.1 of Arthrobacter sp. TE26545. The sequence continues at coordinate 1,044,530 of NZ_JBWBQM010000001.1, read as the reverse complement.
CCGGGCGGGAACAGCCTCCCCGGGCCCCGGCGAGCTTCCGGGCGAATTCACCCAGGTCCCGGGCAACCTTCCGGAGATCGTCCGGACCACCGCCGGCACGCTAACCGCGGGCATCCGGAACAACTTCGCCAAGGCCCTGGCCATCCAGAGGTACCTGCGGTCGGCCGAGTTCACGTACTCCCTGCAGGCCCCGGTCCAGGGCGGCTACGACGGCAACGGCCTGTCCGTGCTGGCCGATTTCCTCCAGCAAAAGAGCGGCTACTGCGTGCACTTTGCCTCCGCGATGGCCGTCATGGCCAGGGTTTCGGGCATCCCCAGCAGGATCGCAGTCGGTTACGCGCCAGGGCATCCCACCGGGAACTCCATCGCCGTAGGCGAGCGCGAGCCGCTGACAGAATTCGCGGTGGATGCCCGGGACGCGCACGCCTGGCCGGAGCTCTATTTCGAGGGGCTTGGCTGGGTGCCGTTCGAGCCGACACCTTCCCGGGGTTCCGTTCCGGACTATGCTGCCGACGCCGTGATCCCGGGCGGCAGCGGCAGCAACCTGGACGAGGATGCCATCCCGATCCCGAACCAGACACCCCAGCCCAACAGCAGCGCCCTTCCGCCCGCTCCGCTGCCGGGCGCCGGTACAGGGGCCGGGGCCGGAATCCCGCAGGCTGTCTTTGTCCTGGCGGGCGTGCTGCTTGCGGCGGCATTGCTGGCCTCGCCGCGCCTGCTCCGGGCTGGCATCCGGGCCCGCCGCCTTAGGGAATTCCGCCCGGCAGCCCAGGCGGCTGCCGCCGTATCGCCCGCACTGGCCTGGGAAGAACTGCAGGACCTGGCCCGCGACTACGGCCATGTCCCGCAGGCCAGCCAAACGCCCCGGCATTTTGCCGCCGGGCTGCAGGAGTCCCTTCCTTCCGCACACGCCGACGACGCCGGCATGCGGGCAGTGCGTGCCCTCACCGGCGATTTCGAACGGCACCGTTACGGTCGCCCCTCGGACGGCGGCACCCCCGGCGCCGGGTCCCGGCTCACTGCCGAGCGGCTGGCCGAGGTCCGGGCAATGCTGCGACGCGGAGGGTCATGGCTGGTGCGCTTGCGCGCCGACTGGTTCCCGCCGTCGTTGTTGTCCCGCTGGTTCCGGACGGTTTCCGCCCCGTTCCGCTGGATCGGCCGCAGTGCCGTGCACGCGGGCAGCCGGGCCTGGAGCGCCTGCCGGAAGGCCGTCCGGCGGCTGCGGCGCGGCAACTGAACGGCGGGAGCACGAACGGAAAGGGCCCGGCTCCGGATTGTTCCGGAACCGGGCCCTCGCCTGTTTGTTGTGTGGAGGCTGCTGCTAGCCGGCGTACGGGTCGGCGATGCCGATGTACTGGGTGGTGGTGTACTCGGCGATGCCCTCGGCGCCGCCTTCACGGCCCAGGCCGGACTGCTTCACGCCGCCGAACGGTGCCGCGGCGTTCGAGATGACACCGGCGTTGAAGCCGACCATGCCGAACTCGATCTGCTCGGCCACGCGGAACATGCGGGCGTAGTCGCGGGTGTAGAGGTAGGACGCCAGGCCGTACTCGCTCGCGTTGGCCAGCTTGATGGCCTGCTCTTCGGTGGCGAAGGTGGTCACGGGGGCCACCGGTCCGAAGATCTCGGAGCCGAGGATGTCGGCGTCGTTCGGAACGTTTGCGAGGACCGTTGGCGCGTAGAAGTAGCCGTCGCCCTCGACCGGACCGCCGCCGGTGGCGACAGTGGCACCCTGGGCCACGGCAGCGGTGACCAATGCGTGGACGTCGTCGCGGGCACCGGAGTCGATCAGCGGACCCACCTTGGACGTGTCTTCGGTTCCGCGGCCCGTGGTCAGGGCACCCATGGCGGCAGCGAACTTCGCGGTGAATTCCGCGGCCACGGACTCGTGGACCAGGAAGCGGTTGGCAGCGGTGCAGGCCTCGCCCATGTTGCGCATCTTGGCGGCCATGGCGCCTTCGACGGCCTTGTCCAGGTCGGCGTCCTCGAAGACGATGAACGGTGCGTTGCCGCCCAGTTCCATGGAGGTGCGCAGGACGTTGTTGGCGGCGTCGGCGATCAGGCGCTTGCCCACGGGGGTGGAACCGGTGAAGGAGACCTTGCGGAGGCGGGAGTCCTTCATGATCGGGCCGGAGATGGAAGAGGCGCTGGAGGAGGACACCACGTTGACAACACCGGCGGGCACGCCGGCTTCGGCCAGGGTTGCCACGAACAGTTGGGTGGTCAGCGGGGTGAACTTGGCGGGCTTGATCACCATGGTGCACCCGGCGGCGATGGCCGGAGCGACCTTGCGGGTGGCCATGGCGAGCGGGAAGTTCCACGGGGTGATCAGGAGGCAGGGGCCCACCGGCTTGCGCTGGACAAGGATCTTGTTCTTGCCCTCGGGGGTGGTGAGGTAGCGGCCGTAGTCGCGCACGGTTTCTTCGGAGAACCAGCGGAGGAACTCGGCCCCGTAGGTGACCTCGCCGCGGGCCTCGGCCAGCGGCTTGCCCATTTCGAGGGTCATAAGGAGGGCGAAGTCCTCGGCGCGTTCGGTGACGAGTTCGAAGGCGCGGCGGAGGATCTCGGCGCGCTCGCGCGGCGCGGTGCGGGCCCAGCCGGCCTGCGCGGCGTCGGCGGCATCGAGGGCGGCGAGGGCGTCCTCGCTGGTGCCGTCGGCGATGCTCAGGAGGACTTTGCCGGTGGCCGGGTCCTCGACATCGAAGGTCTGGCCGGTGGAGGCGGCGCGCCACTCACCGTTGATGAACAGACCGGTGGGAACCTTGGCGAGCAGCTCGGCTTCGCGATCGGCGGTGACAGTCACAGTGACTCCTTCGTCAGGTGGTGGATTGTAGAAATGCACCAACCCATGGTGTTACGTGGGTCGCAGTATTGCGGGATTAACAGCCACGGTACTGCTGGAATCAAAAGAGTGTCTACGCCTTCGCGCACTGCTCCCGGCACCGGTCTCTGTGCACTTGCACAGCCGGTTCCGGGGCCGTGCGGGCACAGTCCCTACCGCGCCGCGAGCACGGCAGAGTACAGTTCCCGCTTGCTGACGCGGGCCTCCTCGGCGACGGCGGCAACTGCCTCCTTCAGCCGGATTCCCTGCGCCACCAGCTCGTTGACGGCGGCCACGTGGTCCTCCGGAGTGCCGGGCGCCTGCTCGGGTGCGCCGTCCACCACTACGGCGATTTCACCGCGGACCTCGCTGTTTTCCGCCCACTCCAGCAGTTCATGGACGGTGCCACGGAGGACTTCCTCATAGGTCTTGGTCAGTTCGCGGCACACGGCGACCCTGCGCTCCCCGCCGAAGCGGTCATGGAGCGCCCGGAGCATGGCTTCGAGCCGGTGCGGGGCTTCAAAGAACACCATGGTGCGGCGTTCGGCGTCGAGCTCCGCCAAGCGGGAGCTGCGCTCCCCCGCCTTGCGCGGCAGGAAGCCTTCGAAGCAGAAGCGGTCGGTGGGCAGGCCGGAGAGGGCGAGGGCCGTCAGCACCGCGGACGGACCGGGCACGGCGGTGACGAACAGTCCCGCTGCCACGGCTGCCTCGACCAGCCGGAAGCCGGGGTCGGAGACGGCGGGCATGCCGGCGTCGCTCACCATCAGGATGGTCTTGCCCGCCTGGACCTGTTCCAGGAGGTCTGCGGTCTTGGTGGCCTCATTGTGCTCGTGGTAGCTGATGACACGGCCCGAGACCTCGATGCCCAAGGCGTGCACCAGCCGGTGAAGCCGGCGGGTGTCCTCGGCGGCGATGACGTGTGCGGTCTGGAGGAGTTCCACCAGGCGGCTTGAGGCGTCACCGACGTTGCCGATCGGCGTGGCCGCGAGCACGATCCTGCCGCCACCCGGAATGACGGGCAGGAGATCGCGGCTCAGGGCGTCTTCCGCTGCGGTTTCCTGCGGGGTCTCCGGGTCGGAATCGACGACGTCGGCCTGGGGCTGCGCTTCTTCACTCACCTGACCAAGCCTAGCCCCCAACGCTGCCCAGGAAATCGCTCCGCATGCCCGGGAACCTCGACTGCGCGGGAACCGTGGCTAATCCGCAGGGAAGGCGCGGACAATCTCCGCAGGGAACGCCCCTAGCAGGGCCCTGCGCAATTCCTTACTCCTCTTCCACTCGGAGACGTCGACCTCTGTGCTCCGGCCGCGGAGGTCGATCAGGCAGACACAGCCACAGCTGCGGTCCCCTACCAGTGCGACGTCCGCCAGTGCGATCGCTTTGGTCTTGTTGCCGCTCCGCTTCAGTACGCGATCCGGGCTGAGCCAGAGGGTGTCCTCGGATCCCTTGGTCCGCCAGGTTCTGTGCCCGTTGGATTCGGCAGTTTCCGTGTTCTGCCAGATCCGGGAGCGGTCAAAGGCCAACCCGTGAGCTGCGGCGTGCTTCCTGCGGGGCTTCGCAAACCCGGCGACGGCGACCATGAGGCTGTCCATGCTCCCTACGAGAGATGCCGTGAGCCCCTTCGCCGTCAAAGACTCCAGGTGCTGGACGGCGGCTTCCAAGGTGGGCGTGCTCCGTCCACGCAGCCCGTCCACGGCCAACTGGTCAAGGTGCCAATCCGGGACGGAACGTCCGTACTCCAAGCCAGCGATCCGGGCTTTCCGCGCGCAGGCCAAGGCTTCCTCACTGAATCCGTCCCGTGCCACTTCGCGCAGTGCAGCAACGCCCGAGTCGAAGGCCGCGATGATGTTCGACGACGTCGGATCGAGGATGAGGTCAAGTTGAGTATTGTCCTCATCCACCGTCGTCTGGAAGTCGACAGCCCAGTAGATCAGTCCACGGTCGTGGCCGAGCCGACGGTGCAACTCGTAGCGAAGCGCTTCGGCTAGCAGAGGGGCATCCACAGCGGGGACAAGCAAAGACAGCGCCACGCCGTCCTTCGTGGAAACGATCAGCGTCGGTTCGGTGACGAGCGGGGCGGCCACCGTTCGCTCCGGGACCCTGCCCGACGGCAACCGGACCTCCAAAGAGCCGGGGATCCGGCCGGAGAATGTCAAGGCTGCGTTGTCCGCAACGAGCCACTGTCCGGCCCATGCAAGCAGCTCGGGCCTGGTCAGGCTCAGTGTCGCCGGTACCCCGAAATGGGCGGCTCCGAGGTCGGTAGTTCCGAAGCGGTTGCACATCAGACCGCTCGAGACGGCACGGAACTTGTTCGGGTCCTCGGCCTCGATGATGGCCTTCTCCAGGACGATGTCCTCATCGGACACCCCGGGGAACCCAAGAACTGCGTCCGCGATGGTGTTCAGGAACTCCCCGACGTCGGCCGGCTCTCCCCTTGCCCAGAACTCCACCGAATCCGTGTCCGTAGCGGCGCCATGCAGCACGGTCATCGGCCGGATGGAGCGGAGCAGCAGATGCTCCACAAGATGGGTGATGCCGGCCAGGGCTGCAGGCTCATCACGCATTCCGACGCCGAAATGCAGCGTGCCGAGGCACGGCCCTTCCCCGTCGAGCGAATACGTCGGGATGCCGTTATGGATACCTGTCTGTACCTTCTGCGTCATGACGGACAGTCTCCCAGAAAGCGCCCGGCTTCCACGCCGGGCACACGCGCTGCGCCCACAGCCGGCGGCGGTAGCATGGGGCAGGTGACCGAGACCTCCGTGCGCCCTGCCTCCCCAAGTTGGCTGGTGCGGCCGGCCGGAGCGTTCACGGCCGCCGCTCTCCGGGCCAGGCTGATCGGCGGGATCCAAAGCTGGCGGGACTATCCGCCGTCGTTGCGTCTGTGGTTCTGGCTGATTCCCACCATCACCGCGGTGATCGCCGGAATCCTGCGTTTCGTCCGGCTGGACAACCCGCACAGCCTGGTGTTCGACGAAACCTATTACGTCAAGGACGCCTACTCCTACCTGCTGAGTGGCTACGAGCGGAACTGGCCGCAAAAGGCCAACGACTCCTTCAAGGCCGGGCACCCGGTCCTGCCGCTGGACACCCCCGAGTACGTGGTGCATCCGCCCGTCGGTAAATGGATGATCGCCTGGGGCATGGGTCTCTTCGGCCCGGACAACCCTTTCGGCTGGCGCTTTGCCGCGGCCCTGACGGGAACCCTGTCCGTCTTCCTGGTCTCGCTTATCGCGCTGAAGCTTTTCCGTTCGCACGTGCTGGGCGGGGTGGCCGGCCTGCTGCTCGCCATCGACGGCCACCATCTGGTCATGTCCCGCACGGCGATCCTCGACATCTTCCTGATGTTCTGGATCCTCGCGGCGTTCGGCGCCCTGCTGATGGACCGCGACGACGGGCGGCGCCGGCTGGCAGCGCGCCTCGCCGCGGCCTACCGGGACGGCCCGCCGGCGGCGACCGCCCTGGTGGCCGGACCCTTCCTTGGCATGCGGTGGTGGCGGCTCGTGGCCGGCGTCTGCCTCGGCCTGGCGGTGGGCGTGAAATGGTCGGCGCTGGCCTTCGCAGCCGTGTTCGGCCTGCTGACGGTCCTCTGGGACATGAACGCGCGCCGGATCGCCGGGATCCGCAGCTGGGCCAGCGCCGCGGTCCTGAAGGACGGCGTCCCGGCATTCTTCAGCATGATCCCGGTGGCGGCGGCCGTGTACCTCGCCACCTGGACTGGTTGGTTCCTCTCCAAGGACGCCTACTTCCGCGGCTGGGCGGAGAAGCAGCCGGCCTCGGCTTGGGACTGGATTCCGGCGCCGCTCCGCTCCCTGGCGCACTACCACTTGGAGGCGTACAAGTTCCATCAAGGCCTTGGCGCGGACCATCCGTACGAATCGAGCCCGTGGAGCTGGTTGGTGATGGGCCGGCCCACGTCCTTCTTCTACGAGTCCCCCAAACTGGGCAGCGCAGGCTGCGAGCTCCCCACATGCACCACAGCGGTCCTTTCCGTGGGCAATCCGGTGATCTGGTGGGGTGCGACGGTCGCCCTGGCAGTGCTGTTGTTCTGGTGGGCCGGGCGCCGCGACTGGCGGGCGGGCGCCATTCTCGCCGGAGTCGCCGCAGGCTACTTGCCGTGGTTCATGTACCCCGAGCGGACCATGTTCTTCTTCTACGCCCTGTCCTTCGAGCCATTCCTCATCCTCGCCCTGGCATACGGGCTGGGCCGGATCCTGGGCAGACCGGGCGCCCCGCAATGGCGGAGGCTGTCCGGCCTCTACCTCGTGGCGCTGGTAGTGGTCCTTGCCGTGCTGGTTTCCGCGTACTTCTACCCGGTCTGGACGGCCGAAACCATCAGCTACCAGGAATGGCGGATGCGCATGTGGATGCCGTCCTGGATCTAGCGTTAAGCAATTGATCCCGCAGATCCGGTGGCTTCAGTTGCTCCGAAGCCACCGGATCTGCAGGATCACTCCTGCTTTGCCCGTCCCGGTTGACGGGACCGCTTTAGCGGGTTTCGCTAGGCTTTGGCCCCGCCGGCGACCGCGTCGCCCCCGTTTGCCTCGGCGTCGTCGGCGTCTTCCCCTTCCGTACCCGTTTCGCTTGCCGGCCCCTTCCGCGGCGGCAGGCCGCGGCGCCGCCGCGTGGGCCAGGTGAGGATCAGCGTCAACAGGGCCGCCAGGAAGACCAGCCCGGCGATGGCGATGCCGGCGTCCATCCAGAACTGTCCCGGGAACAGGCGGATCAGGGTGTCGTCAAGGGAGAAGGTCCACGTCCCGTTGGCGAAGAAGATCCTGTGGAATTCGGTGAAGAACTGCTGCCAGCCGAGGACCCCGAGGGTGCCCAGTGCCAGGATGACCACCAGTGTTGCGATGGACCCGGCAAAGAGGCCACGGCGGATGCCGCCCGTGCTGCGCTTGCGCAGGTACAGCATTCCGATAATGCCGATGACTACCATCAGCGCGGCAGCCCCGAACGCCGAAAGCATGACAAGCTTCACGTCAGCCATGTGCGCGACTTCGCTGTCCTTGAACAGTTTCGTGCCGTCTTCGTGGAGCAGGTCGCCGAGATACCGCGGCCCTGCCCAGTTGCTGAGGTAGTCCACGGCATAGGAGCCGTAGCTCATCCGGTCATCGGTGCTGAAGCCGTATCCGTCGCCCGGGAATCCCGGACGGTTGTACTCCACCCAGAGGAAGAGCGGGCTGGTCACGGCCCTGATGGCCAGGACCAGCAGCACCACCGGATAAAACACTGCCAGGAGCACCTGGAAAATGCGGGGCGTCACCGGCTTGGCGTTGGCGGCGAGTTCGCGTTCAGCGTTCCGGCGTGCAACTTCCGCTTCCGGCGGCCGGACCTGGAGGGCCGACGTCGGAAGGGGCTCGGCGAAAAGTGACGGTTCCGGCGTAGCTCCGGCAGCCTCGGCGGCTTTGCGGTCGGCGCGGCTCTCAGGCTGCTTTGCCGGCCTGGCTGCATCCGACTTGGCGGCACCGGACTTGGCCGCAGCCGCGGGTTTGGCGGGTTCCGCGGAATCAGCGGGCGAAGCGGACGGCACCTTCTCAGGCGCTGCCTTGGCGGCGGCCGGCTTCATCCACTCGAAAGCCGGCTCGCCGTCGTCGAATTCCACGTCCGGCTCACTGGGGTTCGGGGTTTTGTCACTCACGTCGCGTCACTTCCGTAGGGTTCGCATGCCGGCGTAAAACAGGTCACCGGCAATAATCTCTGTATTCGAGCCTACCGTCAGCCTCGGTACCGGAGCGATGAGCCACCCCGGCAAGCGCCGGAATCCCCCGCGCGCGTCAGGCGGCGATCGCCCGGTATCCGGCGTCCTTGCTGTCGAGGTCGCCGGTCGAGCCGGCGCGGAATGCCCTTCCGCCCAGCACCAAGGTGTACCCCCAGTAAGCGGCGAGGACCAGTGCACCGATCAGGAGTTTTGCCCAGACTGGCAAAGGGCTGGGCGTCACGAAGGCTTCAACCAGCCCGGAGACGAACAGCACGAGCACCAGCCCGAGGGCAACGGTGATCAAGGAGCGGCCTTCATCGGCCACGGCCTGCATGCGCCGCCGCGGGCCGGGTGACACCATGGCCCAGAAAATCTTCAGACCGGCAGCGGAGGCGATGAAGACCGCGGTGAGCTCCATGAGTCCGTGCGGCAGGATGTAGCTGAAGAACACGTCCAGCTTGCCCGTGGCGGCGAAGACCCCGGCGGCGATGCCCACTCCCTGGGCGTTGGCCACAAGCATCATGGGCACCCAGAACCCCGTGATTCCCAAGGCGACGGCCTGCGCCCCGATCCAGGCGTTGTTGGTCCACACCGCGCCGGCGAAGGAGGCTGCGGGGTTTTCCGAGTAGTAGTCGATGAACTTCTCGTCCACGTACTGCTTCAGCTGCGCGTTGCTCCCGAGCGAACGAAGTGCCTCGGGGGACGTCCCGATCCACAAGGCATATGCGGCACCGACAAGGCAGAAGAAAACCCCGCACCACAGGGTCATCCACCGGAGGCGGTAGAACGCAGCCGGCAGGGACACCACAAAGAACCCGGCCAGGTCCTCCATGAAGTTCGAACGGGCCCCGGTAAAGCGGGTCCGTGCCTGGGCCAGCGCCGCGGACAAGGATGCCGACAACGCCCCTTCCGGCGCCACCGAGCGGATGAGCGACAGATGCGAGGACGCCGCCTGGTACAGCTTCAGGAGTTCATCGGCTTCGTCGCCGCTGAGGCGCCGCTGGTGCGCCAGATCGTGAAGGCGCGCCCATTTGGCTGAGTGCACCGCGGAAAAGGCGTCGATATCCACGGCACTACCCTAACCCCCGGCCGCCTCTGACGGGGGCCTAAACTCTGATGACAAGCAATCACAGTTGGGGGCATCCGTGAGTTCCATCATTACCGGCGAAGCAGTGGTCCTTGAACTCAGGCCGGCATCGTTCGCGGCCCGCGCGCTCGGGCTGATACTGGACCTGCTGGTGTATTTCGTGCTCCTGATGTGCGTGATGCTTCTCATTGGCAGCCTGGTCCCGGACCTGGACGAAGCAGCCGGGCGCGCGATGTTGCTCTCCAGCGTCGTGTTGTGCCTGGTGATCGTCCCGGTCGCTGTCGAGACCCTGAGCCGCGGCCGCTCCGTGGGCAAGCTCGCCGTCGGGCTGCGGATCGTCCGCGACGACGGCGGGTCCATCCGCTTCCGGCACGCGGTGATCCGGGGGCTGATCGGCTTCCTCGAAATCTTCCTGACCTTCGGCGGCCTGGCCGTGGGGGTCGCCCTCTTCAACGACAAGTCGAAGAGGCTCGGCGACATCGTGGCTGGAACCTACGCGCTCCGCCAGCGCGTGCAGCAGGAAGTGAAGGTCTTCGCCTTCGCGCCGCCTTATCTGCAGGGATGGGTGGCCCTCGCCGACATCGGCCGGATCCCCGACGCGGCAGCCCGGCGGGCCAACCAGTTCGTGCAGCAGGCACCCAGGATGGCTCCGGCGTCGCGCATCAATATGGCCGTTTCCCTCGCGTCGGAACTGTCAGCGCACGTGGCTCCCCCGCCTCCGCCGGGAACGCTCCCGGAAGACTATCTGTGGGCGGTGCTGGGCGAGCGCCGGAACCGGGAATTGAAAAGGCTCGCGCGCGCCGAGGAACGCAGCCGGACCATAGGCGAACGGCTGGCCCGGACCCCGTTCAGCGACTGAAGCAAGGCGGCCCCTGACGGTGCCGGCTCAACGGTGGGCGTAGGCGGTAGCGGCTCAGCGGTGGGCGTAGGAGGCCCAGGGAATGTTCCAGTCGCCAAAGCCTTCCAGCGGCTCCACAGCTGGCGCCCCGGTGTTCAGCACCTGGACCAGATCGCCGGTGCGCATGTTGTCGAAGAACCAGGCTGCATCCGCCGGGAGCAGCCCCACGCAGCCGTGCGACACATTCACCGAACCCACGTATGCATATGCGGACGGGAGCGCCTGGTGCACATACACCCCGGAGTTGGTCAAGCGGTTGGCCCGTTCCACGGTCAGCGGCGGGTAGTAGCCCTTGTCGCCGGGCTTGAGGCCGATGCTGCCGGCGTTGAACTTCGAATAGCGCTGCTGTTCCATGATTACGGCGTAACCGGTGGGAGACAGCCAGTCAGGACCCCCGAGAGTCACCGGAGCGGTGTGGGCCAGTTTGCCGTCAATGTACACGTTCATGATCTTGGTCAGGTCGTCGACCACCGCAACCCGCTGCGGCCCGGTGGTGTAGGAGACCTTGACGTTGGAATTACCGATCATGCCATTGCCGAACTCCTTGCCGAAGAGCGCAAGGTCCACGGTGACCTTGGTGCCCGATGCCCAGAACTTCTCCGGGCGGATGCGGACCTTCTGGTCGGAGTACCAGCGCCAGGCCACCTTCTGCTTGGAGGAGACCGTAATCTTCACGGTCTTCTCCATCGCGGCTTTGTTCAGTACCGGCTCGCTGAAGTTGATTTCGATCGGCTGGCCGGAGCCCATGATCGAACCGTTCAGCGGATACACCGAGGCGTCGGCTTCGTTGGGCGTGGAGACCGTGGTGAATTCCTGGGTCTTCTTGGTTTCCCGGCCGGCGCCGTCCACCACGGTGAAGGAGTAGCTGTACTTGGTATTGAACTTCAGCGGTTCCAGGGTGCTCCACGTGCTGCCGTCCGCACTGACGTTGCCCTTCACCGGTGTGCCGCCGGCAGCCGGGGCCAGGACGACGTCCTTGACGGTGCCGTTGACGGCCTTCACGGTCGGCCCGACGGCCGGGTTTACCTCACGTGCGCCGTCCAGGGGCGTGACACCCAGTTCCACGGCCTTGACGACGGCGGAGGCGAGCCCGACTTCGCTGCGCTGCGGTGAGCCCGCTTCCGATTCGGGGGCACGGTCCAGCCACGAAGGCGCCGTCGCGACGCCGATTCCGCCTGCTGCGACCGCGGCACAGATCCCGGCAATGGCCAGGATCTTCCCGGTGCGGCGTTTTGCCCTGTTCCCCATGTTCCGTCTCCACATCCCCAAATGCAGCCCGGCATCGAAACGGGCTTGTCAAAGTAACCAGACAATTCTAGCCGCGCCGGGGCGGCAAACAGCGCGGCGCGGGTTGCATGACACAACCCGCGCCGCACCGCGCTAGGGCAGGGCCCGTTCTACCGGGTTCCCCCGGACGTCAGTAGCGGTAGTGCTCCGGCTTGTACGGACCGGCCACGTCCAGGTCCAGGTATTCGGCCTGTTCCTTGCTGAGTTCGGTGAGTTCGACTCCCAGCGCGTCCAGGTGCAGCCGGGCCACCTTCTCGTCGAGGATCTTCGGCAGCACGTAGACCTGGTTTTCGTATTCGCGTTCGCCTTCAGGCTGGTCCCGCTTGGTCCACAGCTCGATCTGGGCGATGGTCTGGTTGGCGAAGGAGTTGCTCATCACGAAGGAGGGGTGGCCCGTGGCGTTGCCCAGGTTCAGGAGGCGGCCTTCGGAGAGCACGATGATGGAGCGTTCGGCGGCGGTGCCGGCGTCGAAGACCCACTCGTGGACCTGGGGCTTGATCTCCACCTTCTTGACCCCGTCGACCTTGGCCAGGCCGGCCATGTCGATCTCGTTGTCGAAGTGGCCGATGTTGCCCACTATCGCCTTGTTCTTCATGCGCACCATGTCCTCGGCCATGATGACGTCCTTGTTGCCCGTGGTGGTGATGAAGATGTCACCCTGTTCCAGCACGGTTTCGAGGCGCGCCACCTGGTAGCCGTCCATGGCGGCCTGCAGCGCGCAGATGGGGTCGATTTCGGTGACGATCACCCGGGCGCCCTGGCCGCGGAGCGCTTCCGCCGCACCCTTTCCGACGTCGCCGTAACCGCAGACGACGGCGACCTTTCCGCCGATCAGCACGTCGGTGGCGCGGTTGATGCCGTCCGGCAGCGAGTGGCGGATGCCGTACTTGTTGTCGAACTTGCTCTTGGTGACGGAGTCGTTGACGTTGATCGCCGGGAACAGCAGCTTGCCCTGTTCGGCGAGCTGGTAGAGGCGGTGCACGCCGGTGGTGGTCTCTTCGCTGACGCCGCGGATGCCGGCGGCGATGCGGGTCCATTTCTGCGGGTCCCGGGCGAGGGAGGCACGGAGCACGCCGAGGATCAGCGCATATTCTTCCGGATCGTCGTCGGTGGCTTCCGGTACGGCGCCGGCGGCTTCGAACTCGACGCCCTTGTGCAGCAGCAGCGTGGCGTCACCGCCGTCGTCGAGGATCATGTTGGGGCCCAGCTCCGGGTTGCTGTCGGCACCGGGCCAGGTGAGGATCTGCTCGGCGGTCCACCAGTACTCATCGAGGGTTTCGCCCTTCCAGGCGAAGACCGGCACACCCTGCGGGTCCTCAGGGGTGCCCTTGCCGACGACGACGGCGGCAGCGGCTTCGTCCTGGGTGGAGAAGATGTTGCAGGAGGCCCAGCGGATTTCCGCGCCCAGGGCGGTCAGGGTCTCGATAAGCACGGCGGTCTGCACGGTCATGTGCAGAGATCCTGCGATCCGGGCGCCCTTGAGCGGCTGGCTCGGGCCGAATTCGGCGCGCAGGGACATCAGGCCCGGCATTTCATGTTCGGCGAGGCGGATCTGGTGGCGGCCTGCCTCGGCCAGGGAAAGGTCGGCAACCTTGAAGTCGAAAGTCATGGATGTCCTTAGATAGAACCGGTTAACAGCTGGAACAGATGCGTGCGGTCAGGCTTTGCGGGGAGCGTCGTGCTGGTCTGAGGCGGCGGAGTCCGCCGCGGCCAGCAGTTCCGGCGGGAGCAGCAGCGGGATGCCGTCCTGGATGCTGTAGCGGGGCTTGTTGCCCGTGGAGTCCGCCTCGACCGCTACCAGCTCTTCGCCTTCCTGGACCAGCGGTGAACCGGTGACCGGGCAACGCAGAATGGACAACAGTTCAGGACTGACCTTTGGCATGGCTGTAGCTCCCTGGATGGCACCGTCTCATGGTGCCGGTGGCGGACCGGATGTGCAGCTTCCAGCGTACAGCCCGGCAACTGCGGGGACGATTGACTTTACGCCTCAGGAAGGCTCGCGCAGGATGCGCAGGTGTCCGCGGCGGGTGCCCTCGACCACCGGAGGTTCGACGGCGGGACGTCCGGTCCGCTGTTCGGAAACCTCGGGAGCCGCCGCGGCTTCGCGCACTGCGTTCGCCAGGGCCAGCAGGTCGTCCGGACCCGGTTCGGGCGGGGTGGAAGGCATCGCGAGACGGAGCACTTCCCAGCCGCGCGGGACCGTCAGGGAGCCGGCGTGCTGGGTGCACAGATCGTAGGAGTGGGGTTCGGCGTACATCGCCAGCGGCCCCAGCACGGCCGTGGACTCGGCGTAAACGTACGTCAGAGTGGCCACCGCGGACTGGCGGCAGGCTGACCTGGAACATTGGCGAATAGCACCCACAACATCCCAGATTAGCGGGTGCAGGGCGGCACACGGCGCATTGGCCCCTGCGCGCGCATTATGTCGCGCTGGCCGCGCCCTCTCAATCCTCACGCAGCGAGATTTCGGAACGATGGGTGGGCCCACATCGGCGAGGGCCCCGAATCGAGCGCAGCGAGATTTGGGAGCCGATGGGTGGGCCCACATCGGCGAGGGCCCCGAATCGAGCGCAGCGAGATTTCGGAACGATGGGTGGGCCCACATCGGCGAGGGCCCCGAATCGAGCGCAGCGAGATTTGGGAGCCGATGGGGACTAAAGTCTAGTTATGCAGTCACAGCACCAAAGTCCGGGCTTCACGATCAGCCTGGGCGAAGCCGGCGGAAACCCATCCGGCGCTCCGGTGCGCAGCTTCAGGCAGCGCCGGCGGAACCGTCACGGCCGGGGCCAACGCGGCGAAGTCATGCTTCCCACCCTTCCGGGCTACCGCAGCAGGGCGGAACGCTTCGACGATCTGGTCCTGGACTCGGCCGAACGGCTCCAGGACATGTGGGGCCAGCAACTCAGCGGTGTGGCTTTCGCCGTGGAGGAGATCCCGCCCAACCTGGAGCAACTTGTGGCCGAAGGCGGAGCCGCTCCATTGGGCGCCTGCAGCAGGGGCACCCGCACCGAAGGTCCGCTCATCACCGTGTACCGCCGTGTGGTGGAACACACCGCGGGCGGCCGGGAGGAACTGCAGGATCTCATCCATGACGTCGTCGTGGAATACACCGCAGAGTACCTGGGGGTTCCGCCGGAATCCCTGGATCCGGTGTACCGCCGCCGTTACCAGTAACGCGGCCGGCGGGTCCCGGCACGCCGGAATTCAATACGCCGGACTTCAGTACCCCAGCGTGACCGCGACTTTCTCGTGCCCCAGCGCACCCTGCTGGATGGCTACCGTCGAGATCCCGGGTCCGTCCTCCTCGCCGAGCAGCACGGCGCCGTAAGCCGGGTCGCCCGAGGCGGCCACGACATAGCCAATCACCGCGGGCCCCTTGGCGCTGTCCGGAACGCCGATGACCGTCGTCGTTCCCCCCGCGATGTCCACCGATTCGGTCTTGCCGAGCTTGCCGTCCGCCGTCACCGGGGTGTAGCTCACGGTTGCCCTGCCGTCGGGTACGCCGAAACTCAGGAAGCGGAGCCCGTCCTGCGGCACGGCCACAACGTGCTGGCTGCCGAGGCGGACGGCAGCCGGTGACCAGGCGAAGTCCATGGGCGCGGATTCGCGCGGGTTCCCGAGCAGCCGGGCGGCCGCGGCGAAGGGCACGTCCGAGGTGGCGCTCACCGTGTAGGTTCCTGCGGGCACGCCGTCCAGGCGGAGTTCGGTGACCGAGCCCGCCTTGGCGGTGACCGCTCCCCCGCCGGGCAGTGTCTGTTGCCCGTTTGGTCCGAAGAGCCTGACGTCCACGACGGCGTCGGCCGCACCGGGGACGGTGATTTCAAGAGCAGGAACCGCGTCGGAGAAGCCGCCCTTGCTGCTGAGCGCCTTGATGGTCTTGGGATCCTGGACGACGACGCCGGTCATGACCTGGGCGTCCGCAGGGCCGGCGCCCGGTGCGAGCTGTTCCACTCCGCCGGAGACGAGCCCGCGCAGTACGCTCTGCTGGACGGTTGCGGCGACTGGACCGCCGCTGCTGCGCACGTGGAGGGAGAGGTGCTTCTCATCGGCGGCGAGGCCGGCCAGATTGATGATGCGGCTGCTGTGCGGCGGAACCAGGAGCCCGCGGCTTCCGGGTGACTGGATCCGCCCCTTCGCGCCGAGGAGTTCAAGGTTGACCGTGGCCGGCGTCCCGGAGGCGTTGCTGAGGTGCAGCAGCGCGGTCCGTCCCAGGGTGGTGTCGGCGCCAAGGAGCCAGAAATCGTTCGAGGGCTGCTGGCATTGGGCCACGGCGAGGCCGCGCAGGTCGCCGTCCGCGGCGGAGTAGCTTCCGACGGCGGCCATGGCGGCCTGCTGGTTGCCGGTGGGTTCGGCGTCGAGCACGGTGATCTTGGGAGCGGACTGCGCAACCGTTGCGGCTTTGAGCGCCGGCGGTCCGGGGGCCGGCGCCGGGGTTCCCTTCGGTGCCTCGGAGACGGTCCTGGCCGCACTTCCGTCCAGGGCCGCCACCCTGCTTCCGGGCAGGGTCCCTGAGGCGTCGCTGAGTACCAGGGCGTTCAGGCTGTTCTTCGCCGTCCGCGAAACAGGGCTGAATTGGGCGTCGGTGCCGGCGGCTGTCCCTTCGGGCAGCACCGCGGGGCCGGGACACACCATGGTGCTGCGGCCGGCGGGAACGTCCGAGAGTTTGGCCTCGAGCGTCCGGCTTCCGGCCGGTCCGGGAAGGACCCCCGCGGCGAAGACCACCCCTGCTCCCCCGGCAAGCAGGACGCCGGCCGAAAGCAATCCGGTGACGATGCCGCGGCCTTGCGGCTTCTTGCCGGACTTCTTCTTGCCGGCCTTCTTTTTGCCAGCCTTCGAGGCCGCCTTCGGGGCGGTCTCGGGGGCTTGGGTGTTGTCCTTAGACACTGCTGCGCTCCTTGGGGAGGGGCTGTTCTTCCCGACCCCGGTCCTGAATGGTCCGGGTGGGCCTTGGGCGCCGGGCTGGCATCGGGATGGCCAGGAGGGCAGTCAGGCCGATCACCAACACCTGTAGAGCACCGAGCCAGGGCTCCCATGGACTGACATAGCGGACTTCGAGGTCACCGCCGCGTGCGGGCAGGGTGAAGGACTGTGCCCAGCCGGACGTGGTGGCAGTCAGGCGGTGCCCGTCCAGCCATGCACTCCACCCCGGATCGAAACGTTCGGCGAGTACGAGCTTGCGGCCAACAGCACCGTCCGGAACGGCCCCGTCCACGTTGTTGCCCGAAGACGGCAGCAGGGCCGTGACGGCACCCTTGGGGTCGATGATCCGGGCGCGGTGCGCGGTCTCGGCGTCTTTCGCTGCGGCGTCGCTGAGCGGCGTTATCCGCCACAGCCAGCCGGCGTCTGTCTGGCCGACGGCCACCAGGCCGGGTACGGCGTCGATCCTGTTCGCGGTCAGCTGCGCGGCGGCATCGGGGGCCTTCAGGACCACGAAGCCCGCCCCCAGCTGCTCCAGTGCGGGCCGCGGGTCGACCCCGGTGCCGGCCACGATGGTTGCGACGGCGGTCCGGATCGAGGCCGTGGCGTCATCGTCACCCCGGAGCTGCTCTCTTCCGGGAGGGCCGCTGATCTGCCTGGCCGCCGCGATGGTGGACAACGAGTCGAGTGTGGTTCCGGCGCCGCGCATCAGTGCCGAGCCGTACCCGCCCTGTTCGTCGGGCGTGATGACCAGCGTGTTGCTGCGCTCCGGCCCCTGGCCATGGTCGACGGCGGTGGCTGGCAGGGTGCGCTCGGCGGCGGGCGTGAGCAAGGGCGCTGCACCCAGTGCTCCGTGGGGGTAGCCGGAGTCCGCGTCGGGCAAGGCGTTCTGGGTGGCCCACACGCTCATCCCGAGCAACGGACCAACCACCAACAGCGCTGTCACCAGTCCCGAGAACCAGGGAAGCACCGCGGCACGCGCCGAGCGCGGGCTGGCTTCGGCGCCTGTGCGGGACCGGCCGGCGAAACGGAGGAGGTTCTCGGCGCCGATCATGGCCGCACCCAGCAAGGCGCAGGCTGCCGCCGATACGGCGGGACCGCTGAAGGGGGTGACGAGCGTATTGCCCACGAGTGCCGTGGCAACGTGTGCGGACGCCCACGACCAGGCCAGCATCACGATCGCCGCCAGCCACAGCATGCGGGTCACCCGGGTCCGCCGGCCTGGAACGAAGAGCGCCGCCGCAGCCAGGATCAGCAGCGGAGCGCCGAGCAACAGCGCAAGCAGCAGGGCCCACGGCACGCCGGAGGGGCCGAACAGCGGAAGGTTCGCCAGGCCGCCGTCGGGCGCGAATTCCAATGGCTGGCCAAGCAGCTGCTGCCAGAGCGGGGCTGCGTCGGAACCGAGCGGCACACCGGGGTCTGCCAGCAGGGCGCGGGGGCGGTCCAGCAGGGAGATGCCGTACGGCACGAACAACACGACAGCGGGAAGCAGGGCCCACCAAATGGTCCGGCCGCGGCGTCCCAGGAAGATCCCGCAGAAGACGATCAGGAGCGCGAGCGGGAGGAACAGGGACGGCGCTGAGGCGGTCACAACGGCGAGCACCAGGCCTGCGGCGGCAGCGGCCGTCCAGGAGGGCGTGCCGTTGCTGCCGGGCTTGCCGGGGGCCGCTTTCGTGGGAAGTGCCGCCGCGCCCCGGCCCTTGGATGCGGAAGCCAGGGCGTGCTTGCCGGCCGCCGCGCCCCGGCCGCGGGCGGAACCGGTGGCACGAAGCAGGGCCAGGACCAGCAAGGGCATCATGACGTGGGCCAGGAGCGCTCCTGCCCGTCCTTGGTTCAGGGCCACCTGCAGCGCCGGGGCGGCGGCCCACAACAAGGCTGCGATGAAACGGAAACGGCGTAGCCTGGTCAGCGCACCGGCGGCGAACCAGGCGCCGAGTGCGGAGAGCGGCATGGCCAGCAGCAGCAGCCACGCCATCGCAGCGTTTCCGTCGCCGCCGCCGATCAGGGAAAGCAGCCAAAGCACATAGCCGAAGGGATCGCCGTGGCCGGGCAGCCCGGCACCGAGGCCGATCCACCAGCTCGAGGCGGTTCGCCAGATCGCCGCGGGATCCGAGGAGAGCGGAAGCAGCCCGCCGCCGGTGACCGCGGACGCGCCGAACAGGCCCAGCAGGCCCGCTACCGATGCCGCCAGGGCGAGGAAGACGGCGGTGAGGGCACCGGTGCCGATCCAGCCCCGATCTTTCGTGGCAAGGGCGGCGAAGTCATCGCCTGCGTCGCCGGTGGGCGCGCTGTTCAGCAGATCCGAGGACAGCCGCTCCGGAAGGAAGTCCTCGTCTTCATCGACTCCCACAGCCTCGACCAGGGATCGCCGGTGTGCCCAGACCTCCCGGCGCGATGTCTGCAGGCCTCGGATCACAGAACGGCGGACCTTGCGGGACTGCGCGGCGGTCCGGCGGCCCCGGAACAGCGCAGCCGGCCGGACGAGGGCCGCCAGCGTGGCACCCAGTTGGGACAGCCCGCGCCCAGGCTCCTTGACCAGGATGCTCAACACAAAACGCAGGACGCTGCCGAGCAACGCCCCGACCGCGTGCACGGGCACGGCCCACGCCGGGCAGTGCTTAAGCCGGAGGTGGATCTGCGCCTTGCGGGCCGCCACCGGGTTGGAAAGGGCGTCCGGGCGGCCGTCCACGTGGAACATCCTGGCCGAAGGCACCACCACCACACGGTTCCCGGCCAGCCAGTTGCGCCAGCAGAGGTCAACGTCGTCGCCGACGCCGGGCAGCGCAGGATCGAAGCCCTGCAGCTGTTCCCAGACATCCCGGCGTACCAGCATTCCGGCAGAGTTGACCGCGAAGGTGTCTGTACGGCCGTCGTACTGGCCCTGGTCGAGTTCATCGGCGTCGATGAGGGTCAGCCGTTCGGCCCAGCGGCTGGTCGACAGGCCGGCGTCGATCAGCCTGCGCTCGGCATCCCAGTCCAGCTGCTTGCAGCCGGCCACTGTGACCGAAGGCGCGCGCTCGACGGCGTGCAACAGCTCGGCAAGCGCGTCCGGTGCGGGGGCGGCGTCGTCATGGAGCAGCCAGATCCACTCCGAGCCGGTTCCCTTGGCCGGGGCCAGGGCCGCCAGGCCCGCCTTGACGGCACCGCCGAAGCCGTCCTTCGGATGTTCGGATGAGGTGACATTGGCCTTGCCCAGTGCCCGCTCGAGTTGCTTTGCCGAGTTGTCCCGCGAGCCTGTATCAACGCCAATGGCGGCATCTGCCGGACGCGTCTGTTCCAGCAGAGCCGCCAGGGTCCTGGGGAGATAGCTAGCACCGTTGTGGGAGACCACAACGGCAGTAACGTGTACTGCTTCGAGAATCAGACCGCTCGCTTCCTCAACCGCCGGCGCTCCCGCTCGGAGAGACCGCCCCAGATGCCAAACCGTTCATCGTTGGCCAGCGCATATTCCAGGCACTGCGCGCGGACGTTGCACGCTCCGCAGACCTTCTTCGCGTCGCGGGTCGACCCGCCTTTTTCGGGGAAGAACGCTTCGGGGTCGGTCTGGGCGCAGAGCGCGTCGCCCTGCCATCCCAGTTCGCCCTCGTCGTCGAAATCGGCCAGGCCGGGGAGTCCGACCCACAGCGGCTGGCCGGGTGTGCCGGCCGGGCGGTGGAGCTCCATGGGCGGATCGTCGAGGCCGTCGGCGGAATCACCGTCGCCAAGCAGGCCTTCGTTCTCCTGTGCTTCGTGTTCGGCCAGCAAAGCCGTAGCCTGGTCCTCGAGCGACTCCCGGGTTGCTTCGAGATACCGCTCAGCCGCGGCAGGATCGGCAGGATCCACGTACCAATCGCCCGGGACCTCCCGTGACCGGTATTTCACCGACGCAATTCCTGCGACGGCTGCATCTTCCTGGATTCTCAACGCTTGCCCCATGGCGTCCCTCCTGATGTTGCAGCCGCTGCCTGAATGGTCCGGCACTCGGTTGTGTACGCGATAACTGCGCAGCGGCGATTGATTACTAATTACACGCGTGTAACTACCGGGGCGTCAAGCTGCGCCGGGATAATAATCACCACACGCCGACTTGGTGCGCCGCGCCACGCCCGGGATTTTTCCGCCCGATCCGGGCGATGCCGGGAAAACGGAAGCCACATTCCACTTAAGCTGAACGTTCGTTGAATTTCCGCGGATGAAGGAATGCTTCATGCAACCGGGCAGCCGAAGTTGAGTGGCGCAAATCACAGCATTTGTGAAGAGAAATCCGTCCGCGCGCGCCGGTGTGCCCCGTGCGAAGATTTAGCCATGAGCATCCCGGCAATGAACCTGATGACTGCGCTCCGCTCCGGCCACGCCACCTCCCCCCGCCTCACCTGGTACGGCCCCGATTCCGAACGGATCGAACTGTCCGGCCGCGTGCTGGACAACTGGGTGGCCAAGACGGCCAACCTTCTCCAGGACGAGCTCGACGCCGGGCCGGGAATTTCGCTGCGCCTGGAGTTGCCGGCCCACTGGAAGTCACTCGTGTGGGCGCTGGCGGCCTGGCAGCTGGGCATGGAACTCGTACTCGACGGCGGCCCTGCAGACCTGCTTGCCACCTCCAGCCCGGAGGACGCCGGGTCCGCCGACACCGCCGGCGACGGAGCCGGCGCGGGTTTTGACGCCGTCGTTGCCGTACCGCTTGCCGCGCTGGCGATGCGCTGGCCGGGAACGCTGCCACCCGGCGTCCTGGACTACGCGGCGGAAGTGCGCTCCCACGGCGATGTGTTCATGCCATACGCGGAAGCGGAGCCGGGCCTGTCGGCGCTGCGCCTTCCCGGGCGGGGCTTCAGCCATGGCGAACTGCTGACCGAGTTCGCCGCGGCGGGGCCGGCCGCAGACGGCGAAGGGGCGGAAGCGGGGCACGATGAGGCCGCCCGCATTCTGGTGCGGGCCGCGGACGGATTGGATGCCGCCCTGGCCGAGGCCCTCGGCTGCTGGGACCGCGGCGGCTCGATCGTGCTGGTCCACCCGGACGTTGAGGTGACCGAGCACCTCCTGCAGAACGAGCGCGTCAGGGGCGCTTGAGGGATTCCGGGTCGCTGGCCTGTCCCGCCTCGGGCCTGGCCTTGGGGTGGAGTTCGATGAGCTCGTGGTCGTGGGAGAACTCCGGCTCTTCGTCGAGTTCCTGGTTGAACACCAGGAAGCGGTAGGCGAAGAACCGGACCACGGTGGCCACCAGGATGCCGAAGACACCCGCGGCAAACAACAGGTTCTTCTCCGTGATGTGCAGCCAGTAGTTCGCGATGAACGTGAACCCAGTGGAGATGCCGATGCCGATGCCGTTGATGATGGCGAACATCACGAATTCCCGCAGCACGTTGTCCTGCCGGCGGTGCCTGAAGGTCCAGAAGCGGTTGGCGACCCAGGAGAAGATGGTGGCCAGGAGCGCGCCGACAAAGCGGGCCTTGGACGGGCTGTCAGACATCGGGCCGTGCATCAGGTAATACGTGAGCCCGTTGTCGATGACGAACGCCACACCGCCGACAGCGCCGAACTTGGCCACCTCGCGCCAGAAGAGCGAGGCAAAGCCGCGAATGCGATCTGCAAGTGTGTTGATCATGACCCTCCAAGGCCTGGTGAATTGGGGCCGACGGGCCGAAGCACCATTTTAGCGCCGTTTCCTTGGCGCAAGCTGCAGGGAAAGTTGCCGCCAGCCCCTTTCCGCCCGGCAAAAGGGGTCCCCGGGCGGCACGGAATCCCTTATCCGGCCCGCTGTTCGGTAGGCTGAACCCTGTGACTTTTCCTGTTATTGGCGTTGTTGGCGGCGGCCAGCTCGCACGAATGATGGCCCCGGCAGCGACTGCCCTCGGTTTCGAGCTCCGCGTTCTCGCTGAAGGCGAGGACGTCTCCGCGGCACGCGCTGTGGCCACGGCACCCGTGGGCGACTACAAGGACCTCGACGCCCTCCTTGAGTTCGCCAAGGGCCTGGACGTGATGACCTTCGACCACGAGCACGTCCCGAGCGAGCACCTGCGTGCCCTCATCGACGCAGGCGTCAATGTCCAGCCGGGCCCGGACGCCTTGGTCCACGCCCAGGACAAGCTGGTGATGCGCGCGGCGATCGACCGCCTCGGACTGCCCAACCCGGCTTGGGCGGCGGTGCACACCGTCGCCGAGCTCGTGGACTTCGGCACCGAAACCGGCTGGCCCGTGGTCCTGAAGACCCCGCGCGGCGGGTACGACGGCAAGGGCGTACGCATTGTGCACTCCCCCGCCGAGGCCGAGGAGACCGCAGGCTGGTTCGAAGCGATGAGCCCGTTGCTGGCCGAAGCGAAGGTGGACTTCAGCCGCGAACTCTCCGCCCTGGTGGCCAGGACCCCCGGCGGCGAATCCCGCGCCTGGCCCGTTGCCCACACCATCCAGGTGGACGGCGTCTGTGACGAAGTCATCGCTCCCGCACAGGACATCCCGGTGGAAGTGGCCGCCGCCGCGGAGGAGGCCGCGCTGCGGATCGCCGAGGAACTCGGCGTCACCGGCGTCATGGCAGCCGAACTCTTCGAGACTCCGGGAGTCGGCGTCGGCTTCCTGATCAACGAGCTGGCCATGCGCCCGCACAACACGGGCCACTGGACCCAGGACGGCTCCGTGACCAGCCAGTTCGAACAGCACCTGCGTGCTGTCCTGGACCTTCCGCTCGGCGCCACCGACGTGCTGGGCTCGGTAGCCGTGATGAAGAACTTCCTGGGCGGGGACAACGAGGACCTGTTCAGCGCCTACCCGCAGGCACTCGCCTACGAGCCCGCCGCGAAGGTGCACTGCTACGGCAAGTCCGTCCGCGCCGGGCGCAAGATCGGCCACGTCAACATCGTGGGCGATTCCGTCACCGAAATCGACAACCTCCGCCGCCGCGCAACCGTGGTGGCCGGCATCATCTGCGACGGCCGCGTGCCGGCTGAATTCCCCGAGGAGACCGCATGAGTGCACAGAACGCCGCCCCGATCGTAGGCCTCGTGATGGGCTCGGACTCCGATTGGCCCGTCATGGAAGCAGCCGCGGACGCCCTCGCCGAGTTCGGCATCCCTTTCGAAGCCGACGTCGTCTCCGCGCACCGGATGCCCACGGAAATGATCCGCTACGGACAGACCGCCCATGAGCGCGGCATCCGCGTGATCATCGCCGGCGCCGGTGGTGCCGCGCACCTGCCGGGCATGCTCGCCTCCGTCACTCCCCTGCCGGTCATCGGCGTGCCGGTGCCGCTGAAGACCCTGGACGGCATGGACTCGCTGCTCTCCATTGTGCAGATGCCTGCCGGTGTTCCCGTGGCCACTGTGTCGATCGGCGGCGCACGCAACGCCGGCCTGCTCGCCGTGCGCATGCTGGCCTCCGGCAGCGACGAACTGGCCGTCCGCCTGCAGGGCGAGCTCCTGGAATTTGCACAGGAACTGAACAACGTGGCCTCGGCCAAGGGCGCCAAGCTGCGCGACAAAGTGGCAGAAGTGTTCTCCCAGGACAACGTATCCGCCCGGAGCAGCCGCTAAGGGAGGCCTCGCCGATGACTAGGAGCCACACCGGGAGCCAGGCAAGCAGCCAGTCCAGCCCGACACAACTCGAGGGCACCGCGACGCTCACCGACCCGGTCCGGTTCCCGGCCTCCGCGAGTGCGCCGGTACGGACCAAGCGCGCCTTCGTCCTGCTCCTGATGACACTGCTCCTGCCGGGCAGCGCGCAATTGGTGGCCGGTGACCGGAAGCTGGGCCGGCTCGCCCTCCGGGTGACCTTCACGGTGTGGGCGGTGGCGTTGCTTTTGCTGGCGGTTGCCCTGTTGAACCGCTCCCTGATGCTGGCCCTGTTCACGCATCCGGTGGCGTCCCTGGTGCTGATCGTGCTCCTGCTCGCCCTCGCCGCCGGCTGGGCGCTGCTCTTCGTGAACACCTTCCGGATCATCCGGCCGGCGCTGCTGGCCCCGGGCATGCGGCCGATTGTCGCCGTCGCCCTGGTCTTCTCCCTGCTCATCGGCAGCGGATCGCTCAGCTACCTGGCGTACGTGCTGAACGTAGGCCGCAACGCCATCGGCAGCATCTTCTCCAACGGCCCGGCCTTGGAACCCGTGGACGGCCGCTACAACTTCCTCATGATGGGCGGCGACGCCGGAGACGGCCGCACCGGCCGGCGCCCGGACAGCCTCTCGGTCATCAGCGTCGACGCCGAAACCGGCGAAAGCGCGATCATCTCGGTGCCGCGCAACCTCCAGAACGCCCAGTTCAGCGCGGGCTCGCCGATGCGCCAGATCTACCCCGAAGGCTACAACTGCGGCAATGAATGCCTCATCAACGCCATCAACACCGAGGTCAGCAACAAGTACACGAATCTCTACCCCGGCGTCGCAGACCCCGGCGCACAGGCGACCATGGAGGCGGTGTCCGGAAGCCTCGGCATCACCATCCAGGCCTACGTGGTGGTGGACATGGACGGCTTCTCCAAGCTGATCGACGCCATGGGAGGCATCCGGATCAAGGCCGGCGGCTGGGTTCCCATCAGCGGCGGCATGCTCCCGGGCAGCGACAGCAGGCACGTGAAGCCCGACGGCTGGATCCCTGCGGGCGAACAGAAGCTCAACGGCTTCCAGGCGCAGTGGTACAGCCGCTCCCGTGAGAACGTCGACGATTTTGCCCGGATTTCCCGTCAGCAGTGCGTCCAGCAGGCCATGCTCAAGCAGTTGGATCCGGCCACGCTGCTGTCGAAGTTCGAGGCCATCGCCAGCGCCGGCACCAAAGTGGTGGAATCCAACATTTCCTCCGCCCAGCTGGGCAGCTTCGTGGACCTGGCCATCAAGTCGAAGAGCCAGCCGGTGTCCCGCCTGACCATCGGCCCGCCGGACTTCGACGCCGGGTTCTCCACCGTGCCGGACTTCAACGTCATCCATGAGCGCGTCCACAAACTGCTCCAGGCCAAGTCCGGCCCCAAGGCCGGTGCCGTGCAGGAGGACTACCTGACCGGCGTCGGGCAGTCGGCCCCCGGTAGCGGCCCCCAGGCCGGTGGTGCGCCCGCCGGCGCTCCCGCCCAGGCAACTGCGGAAACGCCGACGGACGACTTCACCCCGGTGACGACCCGCCCGGACGGCCAGCCGATCACGGCCGCCTACCTGAACTCGCTCTACGACATCCAGGACTATGCGACGCTTGAACTGCTGCTGGCGAACAACGGCCAGTGCCGCCCCTTGTAATTCCTTCCTTTCAGCGACAAGCCCTTCAGTGACAAGGATTCCTGCCCGTGTACCAGCTTGAGAACGTCCTGCGCCCCTACGCCTGGGGGTCGACGTCGGCGATCTCCGCCCTGTTGGGCACCACCGCTTCGGGTGGTCCGGAGGCGGAGTTGTGGATCGGCGCGCATCCCGGCGCGCCGTCGCTCGCGGGCCGTCCCGGGGCATCACAGGTTCCGCTGGACGCCTTGATCGCCGAGGATCCTGAGCATTTCCTGGGCGCGGCCAGCGTGGCCGAGTTCGGGCCGCGGCTGCCGTTCCTCGGCAAGCTGCTGGCCGCGGACAAGCCGCTCTCGCTGCAGGTCCACCCGAGCCTTGAGCAGTCCCGGGAAGGCTTCGCGCGCGAGAACGCCGCCGGAGTCGCCCCGGACGCTGCGGAACGCAACTATCGGGACGACAACCACAAGCCCGAGATGATCTTCGCCCTCACCCCGTTCCGGGCGCTGTGCGGTTTCCGTCCGGCAGCGGAATCGAGGGCCGTTTTCGTCCACCTGGCAGAACTCGTGGAGGCTTCCGGCGCCGACGCTTCCGTGCTCCGGACTATCATCTCCGAGCTCTCCAAGACGGATGAGTCCGAAGCCCTCAGGGGCGCGTTCAGCGCCCTCATCTCCGGCGGCGACGCCGTTTCCGACACCGTGGCCGCCGCGGCGGCCGCCGTCGATGCCGCAGGCTTCGGTGCCGCCGGGTCCCTGGAACCACACGCCCAGGCGCTGTCGGCAATGCTCGGCATCGGCAAGGAATACCCGGGCGACCCCGGCGTGCTGATTTCGCTGATGCTGAACCTCGTGTCGTTGGCCCCCGGCGAGGCGATCTACCTGCCCGCCGGCAACGTCCACGCCTACCTGAAGGGCCTGGGCGTGGAGGTCATGGCAAGCTCGGACAATGTGCTGCGCGGCGGGCTCACGCCCAAGCACATCGATATTCCGGAGCTGATGAAGACTGTGGAATTCGCCCCGATCGGGGTCCCGCGGGTGGCGGCCGGCACATCCACGCTCGGCCAGGAACTCTACATACCGCCGTTCCGCGAATTCCAACTCCAGCGCATCGAACTGGCCCCAGGGGCTGAACCGGTGCCGCTCGCGCAGTCCGGGCCCGCCGTCGTCATCGTGGTTTCCGGCGCCGTGCTGCTGGACTCCCCCAAGAGCGAGCTGCGGCTGGCACGGGGCGGCAGCGCCTTCGTCCCGGCGGCCGAAAACCCCGTTATGGTGCACGCGGAGTCCGGTGCATCGGCGAGCAGCGTCGCGTTCGCCATCACCACGAGCCTGGAAAGCTGAACCATGGAGTTCTTCCTGCAGAGCCCGGCGTGGGCCGACGTCCAGCGCGCCCTCGGCCGGACGGTCCACGAGCAGTCCGGGCCGGGCTGGCACTTCCTCGCGGTGGAGGAGAAGAACCCGGCGGGCAAGGTTCTCTACGCGCCTTACGGCCCGGTGGCCGAATCCGTTGAAGCGTTCGACGCCGCCCTGGCCGCCTTGCGCGGCATTGCCCGCCGCAGCGGCGCGGTCTTCGTGCGGCTGGAACCGGTCAGCGCCGGCTTCGGCGTCGACGAGGCCCCGGCGCTGCTGAAGTCCCGCGGCATGCAGCCGGCGCCGGTGAACCAACAGCCCGAGCTGAGCTGGCTCGTGGACCTGGACGGCGACTTCAAAGACGTCCTGGCCGGCATGAAACCCACCAACCGGAACCTCTACCGGAACATCCACAAGAAGGGCGTCACGTTCCGCTCCTCGCAGGATCCGGCCGAGATTTCGGTGCTGCTGGACTTCCTCCACATGACCGCGGCACGCAACGGCTTCAAACCGCAGAGCGACGACTACCTCAGGACGGTGGCCGCGTCCCTGCTGCCGGCCGGGGCAGGAACCCTGTTCATCGCCGAACTCGAGGGCACGCCGATCGCCGCGGCACTGGCCTACGACTCCGCGGACACCCGCACCTACGCGCACGCGGCCCTGGACGACAGCCACCGAAAGCTCAGCGCCGGGATTCCGCTGCTGGTCACCCTCATGGCTGACGCCAAGGAGCAGGGCCTGAAGCACGTGGACCTGTGGGGCGTCGCGCCCGAAGACCAGCCCGACCACAAATGGGCCGGCTTCACCGCGTTCAAGAAGTCCTTCGGCGGCCGCGAAGTAGCCTACCCGGGAACATGGGACCTGCCGGTCAACAAGCTCCGCTATGGCGCCTACCAACTGGCCCGCAAGCTGAGGGACAAGCTCCGCTAGGCACTCGCTTCGGTTTCCTCCGCGCGAACGTACAGTTGGGGCCCTGATTTCAGCGATTTTGGGGCCCCAACTGTACGTTCGCGCAGCATGTAACCAAGCGCGGCCCGGACCTTCTCCACGAGGAACGGCTTGTCGCCTTCGAGATCATCCTTGCCCACGCGGATCTCGCGCCACCCCAGGCGTTCGGTGGTCGCTTGCCGTTTGATGTCGCGAAGGTACTGCTGGGGATCTCCGTGGTGGTCGCCGTCGTACTGCAGGGCAACCCTGCGCTCCGGATAGGCGGCGTCGGGCCAAACGGCGGCCTGGCCCCAGCCGTTCCGTACGACGTAGTTCAGGACGGGCTCTCCAAGGCCGGATCTCGCAAGAATCAACCGCATGCGGGTTTCTTGCGGAGAATCAGATCCAACCCGGATTTCCGGGAGCGCCAGCCGGGCCGTCTTCATTCCCCTCATGCCTGGATGCGCTGCAACCATCCTGCGAAGCCCTTCGATGGTCGTGATTGCCGTTCTTGGGTACGGAAAATCCTGGTCATGGGACACAACCAAGGAGTCGCCCAACGCGATGAGCTCATCCACTTCGAGGAATGCGGCAAGGTCCAGCCAGGTGCGGGCAGGTGAGGTGACACGGACGCCGTCGTGAATCTCCACTTCCCCCGATAGGAAGGTCAGCCGGTGACCGACTACATTGCGACGCCGGGGCTTGCCCTCGTGACGGCCCCTCGCCACGTGAATCCGCCAGTCTGCCTGCATCCAAGCTGGCAGGCTGCCGTCCCACACTCGCGCAGCAGAGTGGTGCGTCACCACCGAGGAACTGTCCAGGACGGTGTAGGCACGGAGGTTGGCGGCGGGCTCGGAGGTGCCATACAGCGGGAGCCGGATTCCGCGCGAGGGGATGAAGACGTCAGCCTGCCGAAGGCGCTTCCGGCTCACACCGAGCTCGTTCGCGGTGGCCGCGGTGAACGATCCGATCTGCAAGGGCTCGGGGAGGGGCTTACGTGGCATGCCTTAGTGTGCCCCAATCGGGAAACCCCTGGGCGGTTATCCACAGACCGCTTCCCCGGCCCCCGCGCGAGCGTACAGCTGAGGCCCCGAATCCGGACGATTCAGGGCCTCAACTGTACGTTCGCGCTCAAAGGAAGCGGGAGAGCCTAGCTCTTGCGGGCGTAGCCTTCCCACTTGCTGGCGTGGTGCTCGGCGTCGACGAAGCGGACGGTGCCGGACTTGGAGCGCATCACGATCGACTGTGTAAGCACACGGTCCTTCTGGTAGCGGACGCCGCGGAGCAGGTCGCCGTCGGTGATGCCGGTGGCGGCGAAGTAGCAGTTGTCGCTGGTCACGAGATCGTTGGTGGACAGCACGCGCTCAAGGTCGTGGCCGGCGTCGATGGCCTTCTGCTTCTCTTCGTCGCTGGTGGGCCACAGGCGGCCCTGGATCACACCGCCCAGGGACTTGATCGCACAGGCGGCGACGATGCCTTCCGGGGTTCCGCCGATGCCCATGAGGGCGTCGACGCCGGTTCCGGCACGGGCGGCGGCGATGGCACCGGCGACGTCGCCGTCCATGATGAACTTGGTGCGCGCACCGGCTTCGCGGATTTCCTCCACGAGCGGGCGGTGGCGGTCGCGGTCCAGGATCATGACGTTGAGCTGGTTGACCTTCACGCCCTTGGCCTTGGCGATCAGGTGCAGGTTCTGCTTGACCGGCAGGCGCAGGTCAACCATGTCCGCGGCCTCCGGGCCGGTGACCAGCTTCTCCATGTAGAACACGGCGGAAGGATCGAACATGGAGCCGCGTTCGGCGACCGCGAGGACCGCGAGGGCGTTGTTGATGCCGAGTGCAGTCAGTCGGGTTCCGTCGATGGGGTCGACGGCGACGTCGCACTCCGGACCGGTGCCGTCGCCCACGCGCTCACCGTTGAACAGCATCGGGGCTTCGTCCTTTTCGCCTTCACCGATGACCACGACGCCGTTGAAGTGGACGGAATGAAGGAAGGAACGCATGGCGTCCACTGCGGCACCATCGGCCTTGTTCTTGTCGCCGAAGCCCACCCAGTGGCCACCGGCGATGGCCGCGGCTTCGGTGACCCTGACGAGTTCCAGTGCGAGGTTGCGGTCCGGCTCATCGCTCCCGACGGCAAGGGCCGGGGAAATCGTGGAATACTGCTGGGACATTGCTGCTGAAGACACGTGAACCTCTTCTTCGATGACGATTCATGGGACCGAACTCATGGGACGAAACTCATGGGACCCGAGAGCAGCCGCTTGGCAACTTCGATGTTTCCCCTGGGATCGATCATAGTCTGGCCGCCACGGCGCGGCCACGCAGTGTCCACGCCCCGGAACGACCCTTCCCTCATCGCCTCGGATGTGTATTCACGGTTCGGATAAGGGACTATTGAAGGGTGAGCGAAAAGCAAGACACCCCGGTTGCCGAGTCTGTACCCGACACGAAGGCAGCCGGCCCCCAGGACCCCGGCCAGCCCGCAGTCAAGCCCGTTATCGCAGCAAAGGCGGCAAAACGGGCCAATGCCTCGGTGATCGGCATGGTGATCGCGCTCTTGGTATGCGTGCTGGCTTTCCTGCCGATCGTGCTCATGAACCCGACGCCGAAGAGCGACGGCTACCGCCCGAACGTCGACGTCGCAGCCATCGCCGCGAACGCCAAGGATGTGGCGGGATTCACACCAGTGGCCCCCGATGCGGGCGACACATTTCGGCCGAACTACGCCCGCTGGGAATCCGGCAGCGGCACTGGCGTCCCCACCTGGGAAGTGGGTTTCCTGACGCCGAAGGAGTCGTTCATCGGCCTGGTCCAGACCCGCAAGGCCAACCCCACCTGGCTGCTGCAGCAGACCAACAACGCCCCGGTGACCGGAAAACGGAACGCCGGCGGCCGGGACTGGGAACTGCGCGACGCCGGCAAGGGCAACCGCAGCATGGTCCTGCAATACAAGGGCACCACGATCATCCTGAAAGGCCCGGCAAGCCTGGACGAGATGTCCGCCCTGGCCGCCGCCGTCGTAAAGTCCGCCGACACAGTTTCCCCCGCCCCGTCCACGACCCCGTAAAGTAGCCGCGTGGCTACCTACCTGACTCCTGCACTTGCCTGGCGCCGCCTGCGCGAAGGAAACGAGCGCTTCGTCTCCGGCGAATCCCGGCATCCCAACCAAGATGCGTCCCGCCGCGCTTCCCTGGTCGAGGACCAGCATCCTTTCGCGGTGATCTTCGGCTGCTCCGATTCCCGCCTCGCCGCAGAGATCATCTTCGACCTCGGCCTGGGCGACGCCTTCGTGGTGCGCACCGCCGGCCAGGTGATCGACGACGCCGTGCTCGGCTCCCTGGAATACAGCATCTCCCAGCTCCACGTCCCGCTGATCGTGATCCTCGGCCATGACAGCTGCGGCGCAGTGAACGCCACCAAGGCCGCCGTGGAAACCGGCGAGATGCCGCCCGGCTTCATCCGCGACCTCGTGGAACGCATCACCCCCTCGGTGCTGACGTCCCTCCGGAACGAACAGACCGAAGTCAACGACATGGTGGTGGAACACGTGAAGCAGACGGCGGCCCGCCTGGCCGACAGCTCGCGTGTGATCTCGGACGCAATCGAGGAAGGACGCACCGCCGTCATCGGCCTCTCCTACAAGCTGGATGAGGGCCGCGCGGCGCTGGTTTCCGGAATCGGCCAGCTATAGCGTTCGGACCCTGCCCGACGGCGGCCCTCCCGGGGGCCGCCGTAGCCTTCCGTTCGGGTTTCGGCTGGGGCGGCTGCCCGCAATAAGCTAGCCCCATGACTTCCACTCAAGAAACGAATGCTGAGTTCCGCATCGAGCACGACACCATGGGTGAAGTGCGCGTTCCCGTGAACGCTCTGTACCGTGCCCAGACGCAGCGCGCCGTGGAGAACTTCCCGATTTCCGGCAAGACCCTCGAGCGTGCCCACATCGAGGCCCTGGCCCGCGTGAAGAAGGCCGCCGCACTGGCCAACGCCGAACTTGGGGTGCTCGACGGTGAGCTCGCCGAGGCTATCGCCGCCGCCGCGGATGAGGTTGCTGCCGGGAAGTACGATGGCGACTTCCCGATCGAC
This sequence comes from Arthrobacter sp. TE26545, assembly GCF_056279005.1. The sequence continues at coordinate 1,012,304 of NZ_JBWBQM010000001.1, read as the reverse complement.
GTCTTCCAGACCGGTTCGGGCACGTCCTCGAACATGAACACCAACGAAGTGATCGCGGAGCTCGCTACCCGTGCACTGGCCGCCAAGGGCAGCGACAAGGTTGTCCACCCGAACGACCACGTGAACGCCTCGCAGTCCTCCAACGACGTCTTCCCCACTTCTGTGCACGTCGCCGCCACCTCGGCGTTCATCAACGACCTCATCCCGGCCCTCGAATACCTGGCCGCCTCCCTGGAGCGCAAGGCCGTGGAGTTCAAGGACGTCGTCAAGTCCGGCCGCACCCACCTCATGGACGCCACCCCGGTCACCCTGGGCCAGGAGTTCGGCGGCTACGCAGCACAGGTGCGCTACGGCATCGAGCGCATCAACGCCGCCCTCCCCCGCGTTGCCGAAGTTCCGCTGGGCGGCACCGCCGTCGGCACCGGCATCAACACGCCGGCCGGCTTCCCGGAACGCGTCATCGAACTGCTCTCCGCCGACACCGGCCTGCCGCTCACCGAAGCCCGCGACCACTTCGAGGCCCAGGCCAACCGAGACGGCCTGATCGAGGGTTCCAGCCAGCTGCGCAACATCGCGATCTCCTTCATGAAGATCAACAACGACCTCCGCTGGATGGGTTCCGGCCCCAACACGGGCCTGGGCGAAATCGCTATCCCGGACCTGCAGCCGGGCTCCTCGATCATGCCCGGCAAGGTCAACCCGGTCATCTGCGAAGCCTCCATCATGGTGTGCGCCCAGGTCATCGGCAACGACACCGCCATCGCCTGGTCCGGCACCAACGGCGCCTTCGAACTGAACGTCGGCATCCCGGTCATGGCCGCCAACCTGCTCGAGTCCATCCGCCTGCTGGCCAACACCAGCCGCGTCATGGCCGACAAGATGATCGACGGCATCACCGCCAACGTGGAGCGTGCCCGCTTCCTGGCCGAGGCCTCCCCGTCCATCGTGACCCCGCTGAACAAGTACATCGGTTACGAGAACGCAGCCAAGATCGCCAAGATCGCCGTCAAAGAAGGCCTGACCATCCGCCAGGCCACCGAGAAGCTCGGCTTCGTCGGAGAAGGCGAAGGCAAGGTCTCCGTGGCCGACCTCGACAAGGCCCTGGACGTCACCACCATGACCTCCCCGGCCCACAAGGCCTAGCTACCTTCAGGCAGCACCGCTGCCAAAACCACGACGGCGGCCGGCACCTTCCGCACGGAAGGCGCAGGCCGTCGTCGGCGTTTCCGAGGCCGGCGTGCTGGATGCCGGGTGCTACATGTGCCTGAGGGGGCCGGCGTCCGTGAGCTCGACGGTGCCGTGGCCGTTGCGCAGCACCAGGGTTTCGCCGTCCAGCCTCCAGATGACCGGCTGTTTGAAGAGCTCGTGGGTCCAGTTCTCGTAGCTGCTATCCGGGCCGGGACATGCCATGGCGGTCGATATGATGTCTCCCGGAATCCAGCGGCCCTCCTCAACTTTGACCTCAACCCCCAGGCTGTTGCAGGGCGTCTTCACCCCCACTGTCCAGGTCCCGTTGACGAACACCATGGAAACCTCCAGGGGCTTCCTCTTCAGCCACGACAGTTTGCCGGAAGCGTCCCTGCCGCCGGTCGAGCGGTAGAGCCGGCAACCCAGCGGCCCGCCCCCGCAAACTGGTCCGGGTACTCGAGCGGTTGGCGTGGGCGCGGCGGACTGCGATTCGTCCGGGGCGGGCGCCGTCGGACCATTGCCACAGCCGGCCAAGGCCACGAGCACGAGTATCGGCGCCGCGTGCCTGGAGAACACTTTGCGCACGTGCATGCAAGCCCCCGAATGTCTATTCGCAATCCCCCGGTCAGGGCCAAGTCTTCTCCCGGGGATGAGGGTACGGAAGCACAGCCGCGTTGCAGTTTCGCGCGGAAGGTCACGGCCGGCAAACGGATGCCGCGCCTTGTTAAACTTGGACGGTGAGCCTGGATCCCGATGAATCGACAACCACCAGCCCCGCCGTCCGTTGGGGACTGGGCGCAGTGCTGTTTGCGCTGCTGGCAGTTTCCATGGGCTCCACCGCGAACGGCAATGGCGCCATGATCGCCGGGGCCGTGCTCTGTGGGGCGGCAGCATGCTTCGCGGGCTATCGCGCCGTCAGCGCCGCGAAGGCCCGTTCCTAGGCGCCCTGTTCCGGCCCCGCCAAACCGGCAGGAGCGCCCTCCGAGACGGCACGCCGCACGCACTCGAGGTGGCTCGGCCCGATGTCCGGCAGATTATCGGGGCTGAACCAGCCCACCGCGAGGGATTCGTCGTCGTTGACCCGCGCCTCACCGGAGACGTAGCGGCACCGGTACTCCACGCTGAGGAACGTGCAAACATCGCCGTTGGGGAAGGTGATGGGTCCGTTGACAACGACATCCAGGAGCCTTTCCACCACGGCGACCACACCGGTTTCTTCCTCGATTTCCCGCACGAGCCCGGCCGCAGGTTCTTCGCCCGGCTCGAGGATACCGGTGATGAGGGCCCACCGTCCGTTATCCGCCCGCCGGCCGAGCAGGATCTCACCGGCATCGTTGAAGACCACCCCGCGCACGCCGGGGAGCCAGAGCGGATCGTGGCCGATTTTTTCGCGGAGTTTCAGGACGTAGTCGGGCGCCGGCATGGCACCAGCCTACGGCCCGGGCCCGCCGCCCGGGCTCAGGCGGGCAGTACCGCCATGGCCGCGGTGGCGCCTGCGAGCATGAACGGCCCGAAAGGAATCGCGGAACTGAGGGTTCCGCGCCGCGCTGCCAGGATGAACAGGCTCCACAGCCCGCCGAAGAGGAAGGCAAGGAACGTCCCGGCGAAGATGTGCGTCCACCCGAGGTAGCCCAGGTAGAGGCCCAGCACTCCAGCCAGCTTGACGTCCCCGAATCCCATGCCCGGGGGGTGGATCAGCCGCAGGACGAAATAGAAGAGCCACAGCGCCGCTCCCCCGGCCACGATCCCGAGGACAGGCACCCCGAACAGGGCGGCTCCGGCGTCGGGCGTTTCCTGCAGCGCACCGGAAGCGGCAACGGCGAGGGCCGCCCCGGCGAGCAGCACCCCGGCAACCGCGTAGGAAGGGAACACGATCCGGTTGGGCAGCAGATGGTGGCGGACGTCGATGATCGTCAGCCGGACGGCCATGACGGCGAAGTAAAGGCACGCGGCCAGGACCAGCCAAAAGGCAACGGGGCTTGCGCTCCACAGTTCACTGAGTCGTCGGATCACTCTCGGATGCTATCCGTTTTGCCGACGGAGCCGCTCGGGCCGGGCCGTATTATGTGGATATGGGGCGCTACAATGCAGATTCCGGGGGCGGACATACCCCCGACATGTCCTCCACATTCCGCAATCTCTGCCGGTCCTCGCCGTGGAAATGGACCAGTCTTCGCTTCGAATACCTCGACCTTCCCGGAGACGGGAGCGGGAGCGGCCCCATCAAGGCATGGCTGCGCCGGCCGGGAGCTCTCCGGCTTGAGAGTGCAGACGGCGTCCTGCTGCACAGCACCACGGGTATCAACGATTCGCGGGACAGCTTCTACGTCCGTTCCAGCCGCAGTTCCTGGCTGCTGCCTGCCCACCTGGTGACCCCGGTATACGACGGCGCCGGGCTGGTCCGCCGCAGGCCGGAGGCCGCGTACGGGGAGCCGTCCTTCGGGAACGGCCGCCTGGCCGCGGCACTCGACCCGGTGGAACTTGCCGGCAATGCCCCGGTGCCGATCGAGTTTCCGGAGAGCAATCCCGTGGCGCTCGGGCCAGTGCGCGAGGTGGACCATGAGGGTCGTCCGGCCTTGGAGTGCGTGGTGGTTCCGGGGCCCAACTACGCCCCGGCGGACGCCGGTTCTCCCCTGTGCCTGCCCGGCCGGACCCGCCTGCGGATCGACGCCGCCACGGGCGTCTGCGTAGCGAGCGAGGGACTCGACGGCGGCACCGCCGGTACCGGGCATTGGATCCGCATCCTCGGCGTGGACGAGTACATGCTGGACGACCTGTTCCTGGCCAAGTCCATGAACCTGAGCGACGTCCGGCAGCACATCAGCTGGGAGCCCGGCGCGCAAAGCGGCTAGCGGTCCCTCCACGTAAGCTGGCCGGATGACATCGCTTTCGGACATCTGGCCCGCCTTCGGACTAGTCCTGACCACCCCGCGGCTGCAGTTGAAGCCCGTGCAGGACGAGCATCTCCCGGCCCTGTTCGATGCGGCCAGGAGCGGAATCCATGAACCCGGCCACAGCCCCTCAGCACCCCGTGGGCGGAAGCGCCTGCAGCGGAGCTCGGCCCCAGCCTCGCCCGCTGGCACTGGACCTGCCGCTCCAGCACAACCCCCGAAGGCTGGACCCTGCTGCTGGGCATCTGGCACGAGGGTGGACTGGTCGGCTGCCAGGACATCGGCGCCAAGGACTTCAACGTCCTGAAAACGGTCGGCACCGGCTCCTGGCTGAAGCAGTCCGCGCAGGGCCTCGGCCTCGGCAAGGAGATGCGTGCCGCCGTCGTGAACTACGCCTTCGACCACCTCGGCGCGGAAGTAGCGCAGTCCGAAGCCGCCGCCTGGAACGAAAAGTCCCTGGGCGTCTCCCGCTCCCTCGGCTACGAACTGAACGGTACCTACCGCACCAACTGGGGCCCGAAAGTCGAAGAAGTCCAACGCGTCCGCGTCACCCCCGCAAGCTTCAAGCGCCCGAGCTGGACCCTGAAGGTAGAAGGCCACGAACGGTTCGCCAAGTTTCTCGGGCTCTGAGGGTAGCGCCGCACAAGAGGCGACGGACGCACGAGACGGGACGGCGGGCCTCCGTAGAGGAGCGCATCGCGGCGCATCTGACCCCGGAGGTCGCCCAGCGACCGCAGGGGTGCCTATGCGTCGTGTCTAAGCGACGACGGAGGGCCGTCTCCCGGCGGACCCAGCAACGGCAGCGGCACCCAAGCAAGGAGCGGCACCCCAGTTGGGTGGGTGCCGCTCCTGCGGATGGTCGTCTTAGCGCAGCTGGGTTAAATCTCCGCCCCTTCGAGCAGTTCCGTGACGAGCGCTGCGATGGGCGAGCGTTCGGAGCGGGTGAGGGTGATGTGGCCGAAGAGCGGGTGTCCCTTGAGGATTTCGACGACGGCGGCCACGCCGTCGTGCCGCCCGACCCGGAGGTTGTCCCGCTGGGCGACGTCGTGGGTGAGGACGATCTTGGAGTTCTGTCCGATGCGGCTCATCACGGTGAGCAGGACGTTCTTCTCGAGCGACTGGGCTTCGTCGACGATCACGAAGGCATCGTGCAGGGAGCGGCCGCGGATGTGGGTGAGCGGCAGGACCTCGAGCATGCCGCGGTCCATGACCTCCTCGACGACTTCCTGCGAAACCAGCGCACCCAGGGTGTCGAACACGGCCTGTGCCCACGGGTTCATCTTTTCCGACTCGGAGCCGGGCAGGTAGCCCAGTTCTTGCCCGCCGACGGCGTAGAGCGGCCGGAAGACGATCACCTTGCGGTGTTCGCGGCGTTCCAGGACGGCTTCGAGGCCGGCACAGAGCGCAAGGGCGGACTTGCCGGTGCCGGCGCGCCCGCCGATAGACACGATGCCCACGGAGGGATCCATGAGCATGTCGATGGCGAGCCGCTGTTCGGCGGAGCGTCCGTGCAGGCCGAAGACGTCGCGGTCTCCCTTGACGAGGCGCACCTGCTTGTCCGCTCCCACCCTTCCGAGGGCCGATCCGCGGTTGGAGAGGAGCACCAGTCCGGTGTTGACGGGGAGCTCGGCGGCGGCCGGGATGAACACCGGCTCGTGGCCGTAGAGGGTCCCGATTTCCTCTTCGCTGGCTTCCACCTCGGCCATGCCGGTCCAGCCGGAGTCCTTCACGAGTTCGTTGCGGTACTCGTCGGCAAACAGGCCCATGGCCGAAGCCTTGACGCGCATAGGCAGGTCCTTGGAGACCACTGTCACGTTGTGGCCTTCGTTGGCCAGGTTCTTCGCGACGGCGAGGATCCTGCTGTCGTTGTCCGCCCCCCGGAATCCGGCGGGCAGGACCTCGGTGGAAATGTGGTTCATCTCCACACGGAGGGTGCCGCCGTCGTTCCCGATCGGGATGGGCGTGTTGAGTCCGCCGTGTTCGATACGCAGATCGTCGAGCAGCCTCAGTGCCTTGCGGGCGAAGTAACCAAGCTCGGGATCGTGGCGTTTGCCTTCGAGCTCGGTGATGACCACGATCGGCACAATGACCTCATGCTCGGCGAAACGCAGCAGCGCACGCGGATCGGAGAGCAACACTGAGGTGTCAATCACATAGCTTCGGCCGGTTGCCTTGCCGGCCTGCGGAACCTTGGCTTTGGGGCTCCGCTTGCTGCGAGAGGTAGCTGCACTTTCCCCGTCGGAAACGATTACGGGCAGTTGCTCAGAAATAGCCACATCGACTCCAGCCCCGGGCGTTCGCCCGGATTATTCGTGAGGCGGCTCGGCCGAAGGCCGGGCTCGGCCTTCCACGTATGTGGTGCGATGTTTCGCTCCATCTACTGGCCTCCCCGATCAGCGGGCGGTTTGCCTGCTGATGGGATTAACGTATTCCCGGGCATTTACATTTCCGGTGACAAACTGCGGCGATTCGCGTGTCCGCGATGTGAACTTCATGTGAACCCCGGCCAACCGGCGTCGGGATTGCAGTCGACGGGTCAGGCGCCGAAGCGCCGCTGCCGGCCGGCGTAGTCGCGCAGGGCCCGCAGGAAGTCGATCTTGCGGAAGGCCGGCCACAGAGCCTCGCAGAAATAGAACTCGCTGTAGGCGCTCTGCCACATCAGGAAGCCGGAGAGCCGCTGCTCCCCCGAGGTGCGGATCACCAGGTCCGGGTCGGGCTGGCCGCGGGTGTACAGGAAACGGGAAATGTCGTCCACGGACAGTTCGTCCGCGACCTCGGCCATGTCGCGGCCCTTGGCGAGAGCGTCGTGCAGCAGTTCACGGACGGCGTCGACGATCTCGCGGCGGCCGCCGTACCCGACGGCGACATTCACGTGCAGCTTCTCGCGCACCGGTGTGCGGGCGGTGAGTTTGTTGAGCCGCTCGGCGAGGTAATCGGGCAGGAGTTCAGGGGCGCCCATGGCGTGCACCGAGATGTCCGGGGCCTCGTCCAGGCGGTCCATCGTGTTGGCGATGATCCCCATGAGCAGGTCCAATTCCTCACCGGATCGGCTCATGTTGTCCGTCGAGAGCATGTAGAGCGTAACCACTTTGACGCCGAGTTCCTGGCACCAGCCGAGGAACTCGTGGATCTTGTCCGCACCGGCCTGGTGGCCCTGACTGGTGGGGGCGTTGAACTGCCGGGCCCAGCGCCGGTTGCCGTCCACCATCACGCCGATGTGCCGCGGAATCTTGTCCGTTTCAAGGGCGCGCAGGAGCTTGCGCTCGTAGAAGCCGTAGAGAATCCCGGGCAGCTCCATCCGGATGTTCACCTGACTTCCTTCACTCACCACATACCCGGGCGAGGTGCCGCAGGTGCATCACCTAGGCTACCGCCCCGGGCCGGGATGGACGTGCACGCACAGTCGTGAAGCGAGGCCAACGAAAGTTACTCACTGGTAACCTACCGGATCGTAGCTTACCCTTTAAACCATGTCGGAGCTTCTCTTGGCCAAACCCCTCTGGCGCGGCTGGATCCACGCCGTAGCCACCCCGTTCGCCCTCGTGGCAGGGATCGTGCTGGTGTCCCTGGCGCCGGGCGCGGACCGCAAAGTCGCCTCCGCCGTCTATGCCGTCACGGGCATCCTGCTGTTCGGGGTGTCAGCGGTCTACCACCGCGGCAATTGGCAAGCGAAGACCAGGATGCTCCTCAAGCGTCTGGACCACAGCAACATCATGCTGGTGATTGCAGGCAGCTACACACCCTTGTCCTGGTGCCTGCTGGACCGCCCTACAGCCGTGCTGCTGTTGTGGCTGATCTGGAGCGGGGCCATCTTCGGGGTGCTGTTCCGGGTGCTGTGGACGCATGCGCCGCGTTGGCTCTACGTGCCGATCTACGTGGCGCTGGGCTGCGCCGCGGTGTTCTTCCTGCCCCAGTTCTTCGCCGCGAGCTTCCCGGCTTCAGTGCTGATCTGCGTGGGGGGCGTCTTCTATATTGCGGGGGCCGTGTTCTACGGGCTGAAGGCGCCCAATTTCCGGCCCGGGGTCTTCGGCTTCCACGAGCTCTTCCACGTTTTCACCGTGCTCGGATTCGCTGCACACTTCGCCGCGATCATGGTCGCGGTGCTGCGCTAGCAATACGCTAGGCTGGCGTCCCGCTTCCCGGCAGGAAATAGGCGCTTCCTTCAGGCGTCCGTTCTACCAGCCCGGCGTCAACCAGGTAGCGCCGCAGCATCACATGGTCGTCGCTGTACTGCACGAGCCGGGCGTTGAACGTCCTCTCATCGAGCACCTCGCCCGGAGCAAGGACTTGCTTTGCGATCCATAGCAGGAGCAAGCGCCGCTGTTCCTGGTTCGCCGGGTATCTGTCGATCCGCCCGTCTTTCCGCAGGAACCTCTCAAGGCCCGCCCCGTCCGCCGTATGCCCGGGACGCCGCAGAAACCGCTGGAGATAATCCCGGCTGACGCCTGGAACGGGTTCGGCACCGTCAAGCACTCCGGCGTTCATCAGGGCCGAACGCGCTTTGCTCCTCTCCAAGGCGGAGAGCCGCTTGCCCTCCCGCTCGGCCTCTTCGAGGACCACTTCAGCAAACGCAATCCTGGTCTTTTCATTGAGCAACATGGCAATCAATCCGCGCCATTCCACGCCGCTCATCGCTCCCCCGTGTCCGTCGGGCTGCCCGTCATCGCGGCGAGCTGTTCCTCGAGTTCCGCAAGCGACGCCACCGGCCGCCGGCAGACCATGTCCCGGCACAGGTACACCTGCGGCGAACCGTCCGCGGCGGCAGAGCGGTGCTCCAGCAGTGGAACCGGCTCCTGTTCCGGAACCTGCCCGCCGTCGTCGGGGCCCTGCACGGCAATGACCAGTCCCGGGCTCGGCGAGAGCAGCAGCCGGCGGTGCAGTTCGCGCCGCAGCGGCCCGTCCGGCCCGGCGACTGCGGCCTCCAACGGCCCGGCCAGGGCGGCCTGCCCGGTGGCCAGGAGCCAGCCGGCCACGCGTGGGGCACGGGTGGCGATCGGCGGCAGCAGGTTCAGGATGTTCCCGGCCATCACGCGCTGCCCGTGCGAGCCGGAATAGGCCGCGGACGAAAGCAGGGCCCCGGCGAATGCGGCCGCACCGCTGGGGGCGGCGTTGTCGAAGGGATCCAGCGATGGTTGCTCGCCCTGCGCCCGGAGCACCTGCCCGGACTCCCCCGCCGAATCGGACAGGCGACCTCCGGCCGCAAAGCGGGCAGCGGCTTCCGTCAGCAGCTCCTGCGCGAAGCCGTACCAGCGGGCACGCCCCGTGACTGCGTAGAGCGCCAGCATTCCATCGGCGCAGAAGGCGTAGTCCTCCAGGAGCCCGCCGATTCCACGGGCTGTCCCCTCGTGGGAGACCCGGCTGAGCCGCGGGCGGCCGGGTCCATCACCGCGGGATGGCCCGGCACCCCAGTGCACGCGGTGCAGGTACCCGGCGATGTTTTCCGCCGCCCGGATGAACCGGGGCTCTTCGAGGATGGCCCCGGCCTCGGCCAGGGCGGCGACGGCCAGTCCGTTCCAGCCGGCCACCACTTTGTCGTCCCGCTCGGGTTGGGTGCGGCGCGAACGGGCCGCCAGCAGCACGGGGCGCGAACGCTCCCACAACCCCGCCTCGGCGGCATTGAAGCTGCGGCCCGGATGCAGCGGCGAACCGTCGGCGGACACCGTCCCGCGCCCGGCGACGTTCATCAGCCGGGCCACCGCGGGCCCGTCGTCCGGCCCCAGTGCCTCCTCGAGCTGCGCGGGGCTCCACAGGTAGGTGGCGCCCTCGCGGTGGACGCCGCCCACCACGGTGTCGGCGTCCAGGGAGGAGGCCAGGCCACCTTCCGCTTCGGCGCCTTCCGCCCCCGAATCCAGGCCCAGCGCATCGATCATCCACGCCGCCGCCTCCGAGGCCACCGCGGCGGCTTCCGCTGCCGGGAAGACGGCGTCCCCGCCCAGCCGGACCCAATGCGCGTACGCCCGCACCAGCTGGGCGTTGTCGTAGAGCATCTTCTCGAAATGCGGGACCGACCAGTCGGCCGTCACCGAGTAGCGGGCAAAACCGCCGTCCAGCTGGTCCCTGAGGGCGGACCGGGCCATCGCGGCCAGGGTGCGGCCTGCCATGTCCCGTGCGGCGTCCGAAGTCTCGGAGGGGACCGCCGCGTGGCGGATGAGGAACTCCAGCACCGACGACGGCGGGAACTTCGGCGCGCGGCCGAAGCCGCCGTCGTCGGGGTCTTCCGTACGCGCCAGCTGGCGTACCGCGGCGGCCAGCAGCCCGGCGTCGAACGGCTGCGGAACGGCGTCGAGGACGACGGCGGCAGCCGCCTGGGCGTCCCCCATCCCGGCAGCGAGCCTGCGGGCATTCTGTTCGACGGCGTCGCGGCGTTCCAGCCAAGCCTCGCGGACCGCTTCGAGCACCTGCCGGAAGGAGGGGCGGCCGGGTAGCGGCGCGGGCGGGAAGTAGGTTCCGGCATGGAAGGCCAGACCCTCCGGCGTGAGGAAGACGGACATGGGCCAGCCGCCTTCGCCGCTGATTGCCTGGGTGGCGGCCATGTAGACCGAATCGACGTCCGGCCGCTCCTCGCGGTCTACCTTGATGGCCACGAAATGGGCGTTCAGGTAGTCGGCGGTGTCCTGGTCCTCGAAGGATTCGTGTGCCATGACGTGGCACCAATGGCAGGCGGCATAGCCGATGGAGAGGAAGACGGGAACATCGCGTGCCGCGGCAAGCGCGAAGGCCTCGTCCCCGAAGGGCTGCCAGTGCACCGGGTTATAGGCATGTTGGCGCAGATAGGCCGAGGGCTCGGAGCCGAGGGCATTGAAGCTCCCCGGCTCCTGCGGGCCGTTGCTAGCGGCTGGCTGCTCCGCCATCACCATCTGCCTCGGAATCGGGACCGCCCTCGGCGGCAAGGCGGGCTTCTTCGACCTGGGCGCGGTAGCGGACCCGGCGGATCCGGCGGACCATGTCCACGATCAGGAAGGTCGTCAGCACCACGATGAAAGCGGTCAGGATGAAGCCCCAGGTACCGGGCGTCACCTGGTCCTCCGACAGGCCCGGCCGCAGGGACGGAGTCGGCGAAGGCGCCGGGGTCGTGGCCAGGACGAGGAGCAAGTGGTGCACGGTTCAAACCTTCTGTGGGAGGTGCTGGCTGCCGGGCGGCGTTTCCCGCCTGATTTCTACGTCTGATAGAAATCGCCCCGGCACGTTCTATCTTAGCCCTGCGAACAGGTCCTTTTCGGGCAGTTCGGCCGGGACGCGGGAATGCACCAGGGTGTAGTCCTCCCACGGCCACACCGTGCGCTGCAGCTCCGGGGAGACCGCGAAGAAGAAGCCTTCGGGGTCGATCTGGGTGCGGTGGGCACGGAGCGCATCGTCACGGAGCTCGAAGTAGTCCCCGCAGTCCACCTGCGTGGTGGTCTGGTGCGCGGGCTTTGGCGGAGTGTGGCCTTCGGCGTCGGCCTCCAGCCAGGCGGCCAGGCGGGCGGCGTAGGGCGACTGCAGGCCGGCCTCCTCAAGGGCAAAGTGGAGGGCGCGGAAACGTTCAGGGCTGAAGGCGCGGTCGTAGTAGAGCTTGGCCGGCGCCCAGGCTTCCCCGATGCCCTGGTAGCGCTCGGGATCGCCCGCCGCATGGTAAGCCTCGACGGCCACCTTGTGCGCCATGATGTGGTCCGGGTGCGGGTAACCGCCGTTCTCGTCATAGCTGAGGACGACGTGCGGCTTGAAGTCGCGGACCAGACGCACCAGAGGCGCGGCGGCGCGTTCCAGGGGCTGCAGCGCGAAGCAGCCCTGCGGAAGCGGCGGCGTCGGATCGCCTTCGGGCAGTCCGGAATCCACGAAGCCGAGCCATCGCTGGCGGATGCCCAGGACCTTCGCTGCGGCGTCCATCTCCAGCCGGCGGGCTCCCGCCATGTCCCGCTTGGGGTGGGGGGCGTCCTCCATGCCGGGGTTCTGGATGTCACCGCGGGAGCCGTCGGTGCAGGTCGCCACCATCACCTCGACGCCGGACGCGGCGTACATCGCCATGGTCGCTGCGCCCTTGCTGGATTCGTCGTCCGGGTGCGCGTGGACCGCGAGGAGCCGGAGCGGAGTGGCGGAGCTGGTGGATGTGCTCATCCGGTGACATTCCTCTTTCTAGTGCTGCCGGCCGGGGTGCTGCCGGCAATGCTTGTCCTGCGTGCGGGTGGCAGGTAACGGGCTGGTGCAAGGGAGCTGCCGGAAGCGCACTAAACTGGATAGGTGACTTCGGAAGACCCCTCGGCTACAGCGCTGCCGGCAAGTACCAGCCTAGCCAATCGCTACGGCGGCCAAAAGCGGCGCCTCGGGCGCAAGGGGATGCGGAACCTGGTCATCGCTGCGCTGCTGCTGGGCATCGGGTTCATGGCCTGGATCGCAACCACCAGCGCCACCGCCCCGGTCACCTTCAAGGACATCGGCTACCACGCCACGGACGCCACGCAGATCGAACTGGATTTCCAGGTCTCCAAGTACCCCGGGGCAACGGCAAAGTGTGCCGTGAAGGCCTTGGATTCCAAGTTCGCGGTGGTGGGCTGGAAGGTCGTGGAGATCGGACCGAACGAGCCCAAAGACGGCGCCGACGGCGGGCGCACCACCATCCACCGGCTGGCGCTGCGTACCGAATCGGAAGCCGTTTCCGGCGTCGTCGACAATTGCTGGATCGTGGACAGCGGCCACTGAACCGGTGTGACGCGCGACTCCTTTGCCTTTTGGTTTGTCCACAGGATTGACTACACTGGATCAATACCTCACCCCGCTGAGCTGGTTACTGAGTTCCACGAGTGGCCACCACTGCGGGGTCTTTTGCTTGCAGATCCATAAGGAGAAGTCCGTGTCTACCACCAACAGCGCAACTGCAGCGTGGCTTACCCAGGACGCATATGACCGCCTGAAGGCCGAACTGGAGCACCTGTCCGGGGCCGGCCGTGCGGACATCGTCCAGAAGATCGAAGCCGCGCGCCAGGAAGGCGACTTGAAGGAAAACGGCGGCTACCACGCCGCCAAGGAGGAACAGGGCAAGATCGAGGCCCGCATCCGCCAGTTGACCGTGCTGCTGCGCGACGCCCAGGTCGGCGAAGCCCCCGCCGACGACGGAATCGTCGAACCCGGCATGCTCGTCGTTGCCCGCATCGCCGGTGATGAGGAAACCTTCCTGCTTGGCTCCCGCGAGATCGCGGGCGATTCCGATCTGGACGTCTTCAGTGAGAAGTCCCCGCTCGGCGTCGCGATCATGGGCCACAAGGAGGGCGACAAGCTCAGCTACACCGCCCCCAACGGCAAGGAAATTCCGGTGGAGATCGTTTCCGCCAAGCCGTTCACCGGCTAAGCAGCGCTTAACCACAACGCCGGCCCTCCCCTTTGCGGGGAGGGCCGGCGCCTTGCGTTAAGGGGCTTTCGGCCGGAGCAGCGCCGCGGCCAGGACGCCGCCCGCCGCGCCGCCAAGGTGCGCCTGCCAGGACACCATGCCCATCACGCTGGGGAGCACCCCGAACAGGATGCCGCCGTAGGCCAGGAACAGCACCACCGACAGCAACAGCTGCCACCAGTTGCGGTTCAGGACGCCGCGCACCAACAGGAAGGCGAACAGGCCAAACACGAGCCCCGACGCGCCGACCGTCAAGCCGCCGCCGATCAGCCAGACCGCCACGCCGGACCCGAACCAGCTGAGCGCCATGGTGGTCAGGAACACCCTCAGCCCGGAAAGGAACACCAGGAAACCGAAGATGACTAGCGGCAGCGCGTTGGAGAACAGGTGCCCGAAGTTGGCGTGCAACAAGGGGAAGGTCAGGATGTCCAGCACGCCGTCCAGGCTCCGAGGGCGCAGCCCGAACGTGCGGTTGAGCCCGTGGAGGAGCAGCGTGTTGATCAGCTCGATCACGGCCAGCAGCGCCACGAAGCCGCCCATGAGGAGCAGCCCGCCCTTGGCGCGCGCCGCGAGGGACTCCTTCCCCGGCGCGGACGGCTCCGGGGTGCTGCCGGCAAGGTAAGCCATGCGGGCCCCGCCGTCAGTGCACCACGATCGGCTGGAAGCCCTCGGCCCGGAGCGCAGCGAGCACCTGCGCGCTGTGCTCGTGGCCCTTGGTTTCCAGGTTGATGGTGATCGAGACATCGCCCATGCTGATCGCACCGCCCACTCGGGTGTGGTCCAGTCCGGTGACGTTGGCGTCGTTCTCGGCGATGATCCGGGCAATGGTGGCCAGCGAACCGGGGCGGTCGTCGAGCATCATGCGCACCGTCATGAAACGCCCCGCCGCAGAGAGGCCGCGCTGGATTACCTTGAGCATGAGCATGGGGTCGATGTTGCCGCCCGAAAGCACCACTGCCACCTTGCCGGGGTTTTCGATGGTGCCGTCCATGAGCGCAGCAACGCCCACGGCGCCGGCGGGCTCCACCACCATCTTGGCGCGCTCGAGCAGGAAGATCAGCGCCCGGGCGAGGGAGTCCTCGCTAACAGTTACGACGTCGTCGACCAGTTCGCGGATGATGCTGAATGGCAGCTGCCCGGGGCGGCCGACGGCGATGCCATCTGCCATGGTGGACACCTTCTTGAGCGGCACCAGCGCATCGGCGGCGAGCGAAGGCGGGTAGGCCGCCGCGTTTTCGGCCTGGACGCCGATGATTCGGATCTCGCGGCCGAGTTCCTTCGCCTTGGCCTTGATGGCGACGGCGACGCCGGCCAGCAGCCCGCCGCCGCCGACCCCCATCAGGATGGTGTCGACGTCGGGGACCTGCTCGAGGATTTCCAGGCCGATGGTGCCCTGGCCGGCCACGACGTCGACGTTGTCGAAGGGGTGCACGAACACGGCGCCGCTTTCGTCGGCGTAGCGCTGGGCCTCAGCGAGGGCCTCGTCCACGTTGTGGCCGTGGAGCACCACTTCGGCGCCGTGGCTGCGGGTCGCTGCAAGCTTGGGCAGGGCGACACCGAGGGGCATGTAGATGCGGGCCTTGATGCCCAGGCTCTTGGCGGCCACGGCCACGCCCTGGGCGTGGTTGCCGGCCGAGGCGGCCACTACGCCGCGGGCCTTTTCCTCGGCAGAGAGCCGGGCCATCCGGACGTAGGCGCCGCGCACCTTGAAGGAGCCGGCGCGTTGCAGGTTCTCGCACTTGAAGAACACTTCGCCGCCCACCATGGCGCCAAGCGCCCGCGATGTCTCGATCGGCGTCTTGGTAATAATGCCCTCGAGCAGCTCCTGCGCCTTAAGGACATCGTCCAGGGTGACGGGCAGGGTTTCGAGGGTGTTCACGGATTACTCTCCTTTTTCGGTCTCGGCTGCCGGGTCCTGGCCGGTGCCCGGCCGGACAGCCGCTTCATGGGTGGGGGCATCGTTGCCACCCGGGGACTGCTTTCCGCCGTGCGCCGGGCGCAGGCCGGCGGGCCGGATGTCCTTGATGTTGGGGTCCTGCTCGGGATCCTGCATCTCGGCTCCGGCCTCCTTGTAGGAGGCGGACAGTCCTTCATCATGTTCCCACGTCCGGGCGGCAATATAGCGCACCGCCGTGTTTGCTACGGCCAGCAGCGGCACGGCAAAGAGCGCGCCGGGGATTCCAGCGAGGTAGGAACCGGCGGCAACGGAGAGGATCACAGCCACCGGGTGCAGGGACACGGCCTTGCCCATGACGATCGGCTGCAGGATGTGGCTTTCCAACTGCTGGACCAGCAGCACGATGCCGAGCATGATCAACGCGTTGACCCACCCGTTCGCCACGAGGGCGAGCAGGATGGCGATCGCACCGGTGACGAGCGCACCGACCACGGGGATGAAGGAGGCGATGAACACCAGCACGCCCAGCGGCAAGGCCAAGGGAACCCCGATGATCGCGGCACCGGCGCCGATGCCCACGGCGTCCACGAAGGCCACGAACATCTGAATGCGCACGTAGCTGACCATGGACGACCATCCGCGGCGCCCGGCGCCGTCGGTGGCTGCCCGGGCCCTCTTTGGCAGCAGCCGCACCAGGAAGCTCCAGATCCGTGAGCCTTCCAGGAGGAAGAAAATCAGGATGAACAGTGCCAGGACAAGCCCGGCGGCAAAATGGCCTGCCGTGCTTCCGAAGGACAGGGCGCCGCTGAGGATGCTGCTGCTGTTGTTCTGGAGTGCGTTGACGCCGTCTTCGATGTACTTGTCGATCTGGTCCGCCGTGATGTGCAGGGGCCCATCCACAAGCCAGGACTGGACCTGCTGGATGCCGACCAAGGCCTGTTGCCACAGTTCACCGAAGCCGGTGGCGAGCTGGCGGCCCACCAGTGCGAGTGCGCCGGCGATCAGTCCAATGAAGCCGAGCACCGTCAACGCGACGGCGATGCCCTGCGGCATGGCTTTGCGCAGCCACGCGGTGACCGGGTGCAGCAGGCCGGCCAGCAGGGACGCGACCATCAGCGGGATGATGAGGAAGCTGACCTTGGACAGGAGCCAGATGAACGCCCCGCCCACCAGCAGGATCAGCCCGACCCGCCAGGCCCAGGCCGCCGCGATCCGCACGCCGTAGGGGATATCCTGTGCGATCTCGTGTTCGGAAAGCCGGGGCGGAACTGCCGTGGGACGGGCGGGCGGAAGGGAGGGTGTGGCGTCTGGTGTCGGCGTCATGCCCCCATAATTCCCCAGGCGGGGCCGGATGGGAAACCGCCGTGCCAGGGCAGGAAACTGCTCAGAGCGCTGCCGAAATCCCCCAGCGCATCGTGAAGGACGCTCCGGGTTCGAGCCAGCGAAGGCCCTCGCCGGAATTGAAGGCGTTTGCCGGGCCGGTCATGGGCTCGATCGCCACCGCCTTGCTGCGGCCCGGGAAATTGCCCGTGACGAAGACATGCACGTAGCCGCAGCTCTCGTCCTGTTCAAGGGTGACGCTGCGCCCGTCCGGCGCACTGAGCACGTGGCGGGCCACGCCGCCGTCGAACACCAGGTCCGTATAGGCGACGTCGATCTCCAGGCCAGCGACGGCGGCTCCTCCGCCCAGCGTGTATCCGCCGTCCGCGGGCGCGGCACTGCGCGGGATCAGCCGTTCGTCCGCCACCAGGCGGGTGGCCGCCTGGACGGTCAGGGTCAGTTCCTCCGGGGCGGTGTCCCCGAGGCGCAGGTACGGGTGGGCGCCGAGCACGAACGGCGCCGCGGAGTGCGAGTCGTTGATGAAGGTCTGCGAGACCCGCAGGGCAAGGTCCGCGTCGATTCCGTAGCGCACCCGGTGCCGGGCGAGGAAGGGGTAGCCGTGCTGCGGGAAGATCACCGCTTCGAGGGTGACCGAGAATTCGTCTTCGTCCACCAGCGCGTAGGAGGCATTGCGCAGCAGGCCGTGGCTGGCGTTGTTGCGGCCCACCTCGGTGATGTCCAGCTGCTGCTTTTTCCCGTCCAGGTACCAGACGCCGTCTTCCACGCGGTTGGCCCACGGCGCCAGGGTGATGCCGGTGGCGCCGGGCGGGAGTTCGTCGTCGTTGTAGCTTTCGGTCAGCTGCACGCCGGCGCGGCTGAAGAGGCGCAGACCGGCGGCCAGTTCCGTGACGACCGCGAGCGCGTCGCCGCGGCGGATCTCGTACTGGCGGCCGCTGGCGAAGCGGCGGGATTCGGTCTCTTCACCGGCAATCTCGGTATGCATGGCATAAACCGTACTGCATCAGCGGATGTGATGTTTTGTTAATTTATTTGCCCTTTTGGTTAGTTGTGGGATAATTGTCACATGACTCGCCTTAGCAGCACTTTCCTCGCCGACGGCCGGGAGCTGATGTATTTCGACGACGCCGGCACCCCGCCGCGGGACCCCGCTTCCCTGGTGGACCACCGCGAACTGCCGCCGCGCGCCGAGCCGGGCGAAGTCCGCTTCGACGCACTGAGCGGGGACTGGGTCGCCGTCGCAGCCCACCGCCAGAGCCGCACTCACCTGCCGCCGGCAGACCAGTGCCCCATCTGCCCCACCACGCCGGAGAACCCGTCGGAGATCCCGGCGCCGGACTACGACGTCGTGGTGTTCGAGAACCGCTTCCCTTCCCTCGGCCCCGCAACAGGAGAACTGCCGGAGGCCCACGGCCACGGCTGGGGTCACAGCGCACCCGCCTTCGGGCGCTGCGAGGTGGTTTCCTTCACACCACAGCACACCGGCTCCTTCGCCGAGCTCAGCGAACAGCGGGCCCGCACGGTGATCGAAGCCTGGGCGCAGCGCACCGAAGCCCTGAGCGCACTGCCCGGCATCAAGCAGGTCTTCCCCTTCGAAAACCGGGGGGCGGACATCGGCGTTACGCTGCACCACCCGCACGGGCAGATCTACGCCTATCCCTACATCACCCCGCGTGCGGAAGTCCTGGCCTCCGCCGCGGCCGCACACTTCGAGCGCAGCGGCGGCAAGGAAACCCTGGCCGCCTCCATCCTGGGTGCGGAACGCAGCGAGGGCAGCCGCATGGTCCTGGAGGCGGAACACTTCAGCGCGTACGTCCCCTTCGCCGCCCGCTGGCCGCTGGAAATCCACCTCGTTCCGCACCGGCACGTCCCGGACCTTGCCGCACTGAACGGCGCAGAACGCGATGAACTGGCCGCGGTGTACCTGGAACTGCTCA
The DNA here is from genome assembly GCF_056279005.1 of Arthrobacter sp. TE26545. The sequence continues at coordinate 993,692 of NZ_JBWBQM010000001.1, read as the reverse complement.
AGCGGCTGGACCGGCTCTACCCCACGCCCATGCCTTACATCTCGGCCTGGTACCAGGCGCCCCTGGAATCCTCCCTGCGTGAGTCGGGCCAGCTGCACCTGCAGCTGACGTCCCCGCGCCGGGCGGCGGACAAGCTGAAGTTCCTCGCCGGCTCCGAAGCGGCCATGGGAGCGTTCATCAACGACACCACCCCCGAAGCCGTTGCCGAGAGGCTCAGGGCAGTTGCCAGCCCTGTCTTCGACGGCACCCTCCCGGAAGGAGCACGCGCATGACCCGCACCCGAGCCGTCGACCACACGGACGGGCAGCTCCGCAGCGGACTTGCCGCCCGCTTCGAGGAGGCTTTCGAGGCAGTGCCCGACGGCGTCTGGCAGGCACCGGGACGCGTGAACCTGATCGGCGAGCACACCGACTACAACGAAGGCTTCGTGCTGCCCTTCGCGATCGACAAGACCGCCAAGGTGGCCATCCGCCTGCGCGATGACTCCACAGTGCGGCTGCTGTCCACCTTCGGCGACCAGGGCATCGTGGACGCCGAGCTGTCCGAGCTCGCGCCCGGTTCCGTCAAAGGGTGGGGCAAGTACCCGCTGGGGGTCGCCTGGGCGCTGCAACAGCGGGGCATTGCGGTGCCGGGCTTCGACCTGCTCCTCGATTCGGATGTTCCGCTGGGTGCCGGTCTGTCGTCGTCGCACGCCATCGAATGCGCCGTCATCAGCGCCCTGAACGAACTCGCCGGCGCCGGGCTGACCGCCCCGGAGATGGTGCTGGCCACACAGCAGGGCGAGAACGGCTTCGTCGGCGCTCCGACCGGCATCATGGACCAGTCTGCGTCCCTCCGCGGCAGCAAGGGCAAAGCGGTGTTCCTGGACTGCCGCGACCAGCGCGTGGAACTGGTCCCCTTCGACGCCGAAGCCGCGGGCCTGGTGCTGCTGGTGATCGACACGAAGGTTTCGCATTCCCACGCCGACGGCGGTTACGCCTCGCGCCGCGAGTCCTGTGAGCTGGGTGCCCGGCTCATGGGCGTACCGGCCCTGCGCGACCTCGGGGTGGAGCAGCTCGACGACGCCGCCCGGACCCTCGACGACGTCACGTTCCGCCGGGTCCGCCACGTGGTCACGGAGAACGCGCGCGTGCTTGAGACAGTCGTGCGGCTGGCCGCGGACGGGGCCGGCAGCATCGGCAGCTTCCTGGACGCCAGCCACGCTTCGATGCGCGACGACTTCGAAATCTCCTGCCCGGAGCTCGACCTCGCCGTCGACACGGCACGGGCCAACGGCGCCATCGGCGCGCGCATGACCGGCGGCGGTTTCGGCGGCTCGGCGATCGCCCTGACCCCGGTGGAACTGGAGCAGCAGGTGCGCGACGCCGTCATGCGGTCCTTCGCGGACGCAGGCTTCACCGCGCCGGACATCTTCACGGTCACCCCGGCGGCCGGGGCTTCCCGCCTGGCCTGAGCGCGCTGACGCATCAGGCCCGTGGCCCGGGCGTAAGCTGGGGCCATGACTGAGGCTGTCATCGTGTCCATGGCCCGGAGCCCGATCGGCCGGGCCTTCAAAGGCTCCCTCAAGGATGAGCGCCCGGACGACCTGGCCGCCGCCATGGTCACCGCCGCGCTGGCGAAGATCCCCGCATTCGACGCCGGTGCGGGCGCCGGCCTCGGACTGGACGACCTCTACCTGGGGTGCGCGGAACCCAGCGGCGAAGCGGGCTCGAACATGGCACGCGTGGTGTCGGTGCTGTGCGGGCTCGACTACGTACCGGCCGTCACGGTCAACCGCTTCTGCGCCTCGAGCCTGCAGGCCCTGCGCATGGCGTTCCATGCAATCCGGGCCGGCGAGGGCCACGCGTTCCTCACTGGCGGCGTGGAGTCGGTGTCCCGGTACCAGAACTGGGCCGGTGCCGGGGAAAGCGACGCCGGGGTGCACAACCCGCGCTTCCAGGCGGCGAAGCAGCGCACCGCGGCCAGGGCAGCGTCGAACACTCCGTGGACGGACCCGCGGCTCGGGGACCGCCTGCCGGACATCTACATCGCCATGGGTCAGACGGCGGAGAACGTCGCCACCACCTACGGGATCAGCCGGGCGGAACAGGACGAATGGGGCGTGCTCAGCCAGAACCGGGCGGAGGCTGCGATTGCCTCGGGATTTTTCAGTCGCGAGATCACCCCGTACACCCGCAAGGACGGAACCGTGGTGGAGCGGGACGATTCGCCGCGCCCGGGGGTGACCCTGGAGGCCGTCAGCGCCCTGGAACCGGTTTTCCGCAGCGAAGGAACCGTCACAGCGGGCAACGCCTGCCCGCTGAACGACGGCGCCGCCGCCGTCGTCGTCATGAGCAGCTCCCGCGCGCGGGAGCTTGGCCTGACGCCGCTGGCGCGCATTGTCGCGACCGCCGCGAGCGCCCTCTCCCCCGAGATCATGGGCATGGGGCCGGTGGAATCCACCCGGCGTGCATTGGACCTGGCCGGCCTGACCATGGCGGACATCGACCTCGTGGAGCTCAACGAGGCCTTCGCCGTGCAGGTGGTGGCCAGCGCCCGCGAGCTGGGCATCGATCCGGAGAAGCTCAATGTCCATGGCGGCGCGATCGCCCTGGGCCACCCCTTCGGCATGACCGGGGCCCGGATGACCAACACCTTGCTCAACGGTCTGCGCGAACGCGATGGCACGTTTGGCCTGGCCACCCTGTGCGTGGGCGGCGGCCAGGGCATGGCCGTGGTCTTCGAGCGGCTGGGTTGACTGGCAAGATGACCCGGCAATAACAAGGGCCCCGCCGGAGCGGGGCCCTTACTTCTTGCTTACAAGGGGGAGCGCTAGTCGTCGCCGCGAAGGATGGCCAGCAGGCGGATGATTTCCACGTACAGCCACACCAGGGTGACCGTCAGGCCGAAGGCAGCCGTCCAGGAGTAGCGCTCCGGAGCGCCGGCGCGGACGCCTTCCTCGATGCTGGTGAAGTCCATAATGAGGGAGAACGCGGCCAGGCCGATCGCCAGGAGGCCGACGAAGACGCCGAGCGGGATACCGGCGATCTCCATGCTGGTGCGCAGCCCAAAGGGCTCAGTCACGGCGCCGGTCAGCATCATGACCATGTTGATCAGCGCGAAGACGGCGTAGCCGATCGTGGCGATCATGAAGAAGCGGATCGCCTTGGGGGTGGCGCGGACCTTGCCGCTCTTGAAGAGCAGGAGGGTCACGCCGGTCACCGCCAGTGTGCCGATCACGGCCTGCAGGCCGACGCCCGGGTACAGGCCGTCCAGGATGCGGGTGAGGCCGCCGAGGAACAGGCCCTCGAGGCCTGCGTAGGCAAGGATCAGCGCCGGCGAGGGCTGCTTCTTGAAGGTGTTGACCAGGACCAGGACAAAGCCGCCGAGCGCGCCGACGATCATCAGGAGGCTGGCGGTTCCGGCCGGCACGAACAGCGTCACGGCAGCGCCGAGGACCACCACGGCGAGGCAGGCCGCGGTCTTGATGATGACGTCGTCGAACGTCATGCGGCCGGTCTCGACCGGACCTGCGGCGGGCCGGCTGTACATCTGCTCGAGCTGTTCGTTGCTCAGCCCCTGCTGCTGGGCCGCCCAGCCGGGCTGGCCCTGCGGGTTCTGGCCATACGGGTTGTGGGCATAAGGATTTGCGGGAACAGGCGGTGCCTGCGTAGCCCCACGGAAATTCTTTCCGTTGAAGATCGGGTTGCCGCCGAGTGCCATGTGGGTTGTCCTCCTGAATAAGGGCGAAGTGATGATTCACGCTACCAATTCCTACGCATGGCGGACCGCGAAAGTTCCAGCCGGCCATCACAGTTTAGAAAGGACCCAATGCTCGGACGGTTTCCTTTAGTCAAACTGAACATATTGTTGCCTCGGACTTCACAGTTGTTATCTGATCGCGACCTCCAGAGTCCCTGCGCGCAGCATTATTCACGCTCGCTCGGCGGTAGCATAAGCACGCATGGGTGATGCAAGTCACACAGCGAGGCTACGGAAGCCGTGTGCCTAGCCCATGACCGTTCGCACCGGCTGCAATGGCGCACCCGGACCACCCCCCAATGTGGAAGGTATTCCATCTTGAGAAGCACAAGCAGAGAGCGGTCCAAGAGACCGCATGCGGGACTGCGGCAAGTCGTGGGGGCGCTCTTCGCTGCCCTCGTGGCAGCACTGCTGCTGGCAGGACCCGCCGCGCAGGCAGTCACCCCGTCGCCTTCGCCGTCGCCCGCTCAACAAGGTTTCCAGAACAACATCAGCGGCTTCCTCCGCGACGACGCCCGCGCACCGATCCCGGGTGTCCGGATCACCGCCAAGGGCAACAACTTCGAAGGCTCGGCGACCTCTGGCGCCAACGGCGCGTGGAACATCCCTGTGCCGTCCAAAGGCACCTACACGATTGAGCTGGACACCTCCACCCTGCCGGACGGCATCAAGCTCGCCGAAGGCCAGCAGAACCCCCGGGACGTCTCCTTCAGCCAGACGTCCAACCTCTCGGTGATTTTCGCCTTCGGCAAGGGCATCGTGGTCCAGGGCCAGGACTTCGGCCAGGACCTGCTCAACCGCCTCGTCGCCGGGGTGAGCTTCGGCATGCTCCTGGCACTGGCCTCGGTGGGCCTGTCCCTGATCTTCGGCACCACCGGCCTGACCAACTTCGCCCACGGCGAGATGGTGACCATCGGCGCCCTCGGCGTCTTCGCCTTCAACGCCTGGGGGCTGCCGGTCTGGCTGGCCATCGCACTGGCCCTTGTGGTGGGTGCGGCTTTCGGGTATATCCAGGACGCCGGGCTGTGGCGGCCGCTGCGGCGCCGCGGAACCGGCCTGGTGCCGATGATGATCGTCTCGATCGGCCTGGCCCTGGCGGCCCGGTACGTCTTCCAGTTCTTCTTCGGCGGCGACACCCAGCAACTCCCCGGCTCGCAGGTCACCGACGTGCAGCTCGGGCCGATTTCGGTCTCCCCGAACACCCTCTGGTCCCTGCTGATCGCCGCCGTGGTGATCGCGGCCCTGGGCATCCTGCTGCTCAAAACCCGGCTTGGCAAGGCCACCCGCGCCGTGGCGGACAACCCGGCACTGGCCGCGGCCTCGGGCATCGACGTCGACCGCGTCATCCGGATCGTCTGGGTCGTCGGCGGCTTCCTGGCCGCCCTCGGCGGCATCCTCTGGGCGTACTACCGCCCCGGCGTCACCTGGGACATGGGAACGCAGATCCTGCTCGCCATCTTCGCCGGCGTGACCCTCGGCGGCCTTGGCACCGTGTTCGGCGCGCTGGTCGGGTCCCTGGTTGTCGGTATCTTCATCGAACTGACCAGCCTCGTGCTGCCGCCGGACTTGAAATACGTCGGCGCGCTCGTCGTCATGATTGTCGTCCTCCTCTTCCGTCCGCAGGGCATCCTCGGCCGGCGTGAGCGTGTGGGTTAGGAGCAAGCAATGGATTTCGGAAACATCTTCTCTCTGGCCCTCGGCGAAATCGCCACTCCGACGACGGCGGCCTACGCCCTTGCCGCGCTCGGCCTCGCCGTGCACTTCGGCTACTCGGGCCTGCTGAACTTCGGCCAAGCAGGTTTCATGGCGGTGGGCGCCTACGGCTTCGCCATTTCGACGCTTACCTTCAAGGTTCCGTTCGTGGTCGGTCTGCTGATCGCGCTGCTTTCTGCCGTCCTCTTCGGTCTCCTGCTCGGTGTACCGACCCTGCGGCTGCGCGCCGACTACCTGGCCATCGTCACGATCGCCGCGGCGGAAATCATCCGGTACATCGTCACCACCAACACCTTGTTCAAGATCACCGGCTCCGCGGACGGCTTGTCCTCCTTCCAGCGGGAGTTCGATTCCTTCAACCCCTTCCCGCCCGGAACCTACATCTTCGGATGGAGCAACCGGGACTTCTACGTCCGCGTCGTCAGCTGGATCATCGTCATCCTGTGCGCGGTGATCGTCTGGCTGCTGATGCGCAGCCCCTGGGGCCGGGTCCTCAAGGGCATCCGCGAGGACGAGAACGCCGTCCGCTCGCTGGGCAAGAACGTGTACGCCTACAAGATGCAGGCGCTCGTGATCGGCGGCATCCTGGGCGCTCTCGCCGGGCTCCTGTTCACCCTCCCCCGCGGATCGGTGCAGCCGGCGAACTACGCGACCGAGCTCACCTTCTTCCTGTGGACGGTCCTCCTGCTTGGCGGCATGTCCACGGTGCTTGGCCCGATCGTCGGGGCCATGATCTTCTGGGTGGTGCTGTCCCTGACCCAGAACCTGCTTGCCGGACTCATCGAGTCCGGTGCGGTCACGTTCCTCTCGATCGTCCAGGCCAGCCAGCTGCGCTTCATCCTGGTGGGCATCGCACTGATGCTCCTGATGATCTACAGGCCGCAGGGCGTCTTCGGTAACAAGAAGGAGTTGGCGTTCGCATGAGCACGACCAACGGTCAGAACCCTGACAACATCGATTACATGACCGATTCCCGGGCTATCGCCATCGGCGAAAACCTCCCCGGCTGCAAGAAGCGGGACCCGATCGTGGTGGCGGACAACGTCAGCCGGAACTTCGGCGGCATCAGCGCCGTCGACGTCGAACATCTCGAAGTCCCGCGGCACAAGATCACCGCCCTGATCGGCCCCAACGGCGCCGGCAAGACCACGCTGTTCAACCTGCTGACCGGCTTCGACACTCCCAACTCCGGGGCGTGGACGTTCGAAGGCAACAACATCGCCGGTGTCTCTTCCTACAAACTGGCGCGCATGGGCATGGTGCGCACCTTCCAGCTGACCAAGGTGATGGGCAAGCTGACCGTCATGGAGAACATGCGGCTCGGCGCGGCCAACCAGCCCGGCGAGCGGCTGTCCAAGGCGCTGTTCAAGAACATCTGGGGCGGCCGGGAACGGGAAATCACCAAGCAGGCCGACGTGCTGTTGGAGAAGTTCAAGCTGGACGCCAAGAAGGACGACTACGCGGCCTCCCTGTCCGGCGGCCAGCGGAAACTGCTGGAAATGGCCCGCTCCCTCATGGTGCGACCCAAGCTGGTGATGCTGGACGAACCGATGGCCGGCGTCAACCCCGCGCTCACCCAGTCCCTCCTGGACCACATCAAGAACCTCAAGGCCGAAGGCATGACCGTCCTGTTCGTTGAGCACGACATGAACATGGTGCGGCATATCGCCGACTGGGTGGTCGTGATGGCGGAAGGGCGGATCGTTGCCGAAGGCCCGCCGGGCGAAGTCATGAAGGACCCCGCCGTGATCGACGCCTACCTGGGCGCCCACCACGACGTCGACCTCGGCGACGCGGAAGGCATCCGGGAACTCGAGGCCGAACTGGAAGCGGACGAAGAATCGATCGTGGGAACCGAGAATGCCGGCATCATCGCGCCGGAGGTCATCGAAGCCCACCTGGAAGAGGAGGAAGGCAAATGAGCGCCACCAGCGCCATGCCGGCTGCGGGCAGCGCGCCCACGGAGGACGCCGTCGTCAAGGTCACGGACCTCGTGGCTGGCTACCTGCCAGGCGTCAACATCCTCAACGGCTGCAGCATCGAAGCCCGCAAGGGGGAACTGATTGGCATCATCGGTCCCAACGGCGCCGGCAAATCGACCTTGCTCAAGGCCATGTTCGGCCTGGTGAAGGTGCACTCGGGCTCGGTGGTGGTGCACGGCAGGGACCTCACGGGGCTCAAGGCCAACAAGCTGGTCTCCCAGGGACTGGGCTTCGTGCCTCAGACCAACAACGTGTTCGCGGCGCTGACCATTGAGGAGAATCTTCAGATGGGCATGTTCCAGCGGCCCAAGGCCTTCGCGGAGCGCTTCGACTTTGTCACCGAGCTCTTCCCGGAGCTCCGCAAGCGCCGTGCGCAGCGCGCGGGTTCGCTCTCCGGCGGTGAGCGCCAGATGGTGGCCATGGGACGGGCCCTGATGATGGATCCGGCCGTGCTGCTGCTGGACGAACCCTCGGCAGGCCTCTCCCCCGTCAAGCAGGACGAGACCTTCCTGCGGGTCCACGAGATCAACCGGGCCGGCGTGTCCGTGATCATGGTGGAACAGAACGCCCGCCGCTGCCTGCAGATCTGCGACCGTGGCTACGTCCTGGACCAGGGCAAGGACGCGTACACCGGAACAGGCAGGGAGCTCATGAAGGATCCCAAGGTGATCCAGCTGTACCTGGGCACCCTTGCAGACACCGTGGAGGGCGAAGGCCAGTAAGGCCGGAACTCAGAGCCACAGCAACAAGGAAGCCCCGGAGCACTCGCTCCGGGGCTTCCTTGTTGACTGGAGGGGCCGGCCTACAGCTTGCCGAACTCTTCCTGGACCGGGCTCAAGGTGTTGTCATCCTTGTACTCGTAGATACCGATGTAGGCTTCCGTGGGGTCGCCGGCGTCGGAGAAGGTGACCGGACCGGACTTGCCGTCGTAGTCGATGTCCTTGCCGTTGCGCAGCAGGGTCACGCAGGATGCGAAGTCGGAGCACTTCTCGCCGCCTTCTGAAACATCCTTGAGCTTCTTGGCGATGTCCACGCCCTTGGTGCTCTTGGCTGCTTCGGAGGCCAGCGCGATCAGGTTCACGGCGTCATAGGACTCGCCACCGTAGGTGAAGTCCTTCAACTTCGGGTCCACCGTCAGGAGCGACTTCTTGAAGGAGTCCTTGGTGAAGGTACCCGGGAACGTGCCATGGGCCCCCGTCATGGTGCCTGCCTTGAAGACCTTGCTGTAATCGGAGGTGTTGCCGTCCACCAGGAACAGCTGCTTGCCGGGAATGCTCTTGGCGCTCAGCAGCGGAATGATGGACTTTGCTTCGTCGAAGGTGATCAGCACGATCGCATCCGCCTTGGCAGCCACCACCTTGTCCACCTGGGCCTGGAACTGGGAATCGCCAGTGTTGAACAGCTCTTCGGACACTACTTTGCCGCCGGCGGCCTCGAAGGATTCCTTCACGTACTTCTGCAGGCCCGTCCCGTAAGCGTCGTTAAGCACGATCATGCTAACGGTCTGGACGCCACAGGAGGCGATGTAGTTGCCGAGGACCTTGCCCTGCAGGACGTCCGACGGGGCGGTGCGCCAGTAGAGGCCCTTGTCGTCCCACGCCGTGAAGTCCGGAGAGGTGTTGGCTGGCGAGAACTGGACGACGCCGGCACCGGTGATCTGGTTGATCACGGTCTTCGACACGGCGGAAGACGCGGCACCGATGATGGCCTGTGCCCCGCCTGCCAGCAGGGCGGAGGTGGACTGGGTGGCGGTATCGGTCTTGGTATCGCCGGAATCCCGGTGCGTCACCTGGACGGGCTTGCCCAGCACGCCGCCTGCGGCGTTGACTTCCTTCACGGCGAGGTTCACACCGGCGATTTCGGGCGGGCCCAGGAAGGCCAGGCTGCCGGTAGTCGGCAGCAGGGAACCCAGCTTCAGGGGGACGTCCGTGGTAGTGGTGGACGGCGGCACCGGCCCGGTGGAGGGGGCTTCGCTGCTGCCTGCGCTCGCGCTTGCGCTCGGCGCCGGGCAGGCGATGCCTCCGGCTGCCACCGGACTGGACGACGATGCGCTGGGTGCCGGCGAACCACCGCAGGCCGTAGCCAGGAACGCGACGCCGATGCCAAGCACAGTGAGCTTGGCTGCACGCGGAGCCGCGTGGGAAAGGTCAAACATATGTTTGTCTCCTCGATCGAAGGTGCGAACTGCCTTTGATGCGATAGATCAGGTAGTCCCTGAATACGACTCAAACTAGTGCAATCGGACCGGGAAGATAAGTGAATCAGGTCACATCCCTATAACACTCGTTGCCTGTGGGGAATCCTGTTCCGGGCACGGGAGTAGTGTCTGAATTTTGTGGATTCGCAGGGAGCCCGACGGCGGAAAGACGACGCGTCGCTTGTGCCCCAGCAGGGACTCGAACCCTGACTTTGCGGATTTTAAGTCCGCTGCCTCTGCCAATTGGGCTACTGGGGCGCCCGCATAATCCTAACCCAGCGCCCGCGTCGCACCCGGCTGCTCAACGGGACTAGAGCCGTCCGAAAGGCGCGGCGTAGCGGAAGATTCCCCGGCCGCCGTCGGAAGTAACGCCGTCGGGCATGCCGGAAAGCGGCAGCACCTGGAAATGGGCGCCCCAGGCCGGATCCGGGGCCTCGATGCCCACGGAGGCGGCGGGAACATAGCCAAAGCGCGGGTAGTACACGGTGCTGCCGAGCAGGGCGATGCCGGCCTCCCCCGCGGCCTCGGCACGGCGGGTGGTTTCGCGCAGGAGGGCCGAGCCGATCCCTCGCCGCTGCAGGTGTGGCTCCACGCTGATGGGACCGAGGCCGAGGAAGTCGAGACCGTCCACGGCGCCTCGCGTGCTGATGACATGGCCCACGATCTCGCCGCCAAGTTCGGCCACGATGCTGAAATCGGGAAGGTACTCCTCGCAGTCGAACAGTTCCTTCAGGAGCCCTACTTCGGCGGGGACTCCGTCCACCGGCAGGCCGGTGACTGGACTGATCGAAAAGGCCGAGGCGGTCAAGGCCAGGATCGCGTGGCGGTCCGCCGGGACCTCTCCGCGCAGCACCAGCCCCTGCTGCAGGAGGGCGAGGACCTCCATCGCATGCTCTGCCTGCCCCGTGGGCACGAGGAGGTGGTCGTGGTGGAAGCCGGCCAGGACGTTGCAGCTGATCCCGGCCGCGCCAAGCGCGGAACTGACGGCGGCCGTCAGGCCCACGGCTTCGAGCGCGGAGTGGACTTGCAGGGTGATCCAGGCGGCCACGAAATCGTAGGCGAGACCGAGCCGTTCGGCTTCGTCCCGGTGCAGGACCACCGTGAGGCCCTCGGCTTCGCGGACAGCGGCCTCGATGCCGCCTTCCAGCGGCTTGCCGTGCGGCCAGAGCGCGTAGACGTACTCACCTTCGCGGAGCACCGGATGCATGGACGCCAGGAGCGCTGCCAGATCAGTTTCGCCTGCCATGGCAGACAGTCTATGGCCGCGCACGCGCCCGCGGCTGATACGACGACGGCGGCCGCCTCCCGTGTGGGGAGGCAGCCGCCGTCGATGGTTGGCTCTGCGCTACTTGGCGTCGGCGGTGACCGGCGCCTTCTCCTCGGCCGGGGCCGCGGGTGCCGGAGCGGCAGCGGGCTTGGGGGCCGGGGTGGCGGCAGCCACGAAGGCGCCGCGCGGGTTGTCCAGGTCGATCAGCTGGGTGGTGTCGCGGCCTGCGAAGAAGGCCAGGATCCACCCGAAGATCACACGGAACTTGCGCTCGACCGTGGGCATGGCCAGGCCGTGGTAGCCACGGTGTGCCAGCCAGGCGAGGCCGCCCTTGAGGCCGATGCGGCCCAGGAGGTTGATGTTGGCAACGCCCTTCCATTCACCGAAGCCGGCCACAGCACCGAGGTTCTTGTGCTTGTAGTCCGCCAGCGGCTTGTCCCAGCGGGAGGCCCACAGGTTCTTGGCGAGCTTCTTGGCCTGGCGCAGTGCGTGCTGGGCGTTCGGCACGCAGGTGCCATCCGGCAGTCCCTTGCCGGTGAGGTCCGGGACGGCTGCGATGTCGCCGGCTGCCCAGGCGTTCTCGACGATGCCCTCGTCGCCGCCGATGCGCAGGTCCGGGAGCACCTTGACGCGGCCGCGCGGTTCCAGCGGGAAGTCGGTGGAGCGGACCATCGGGTTGGCCTGCACGCCGGCGGCCCACACCAGGGTGTCCGCGGCGACTTCCTCGGCCGGGGACTTGTCCGGCATGTTGATCAGCTTCAGGGTGCCCTCGGCGTTGTCGAGGGAGGTGTTCAGCAGCACCTCGATGCCGCGGCTGCGCAAGTGCTCAACGACCCACTCTGCCTGCGGTGCGGTGACCTCGGGCATGATGCGGCCCATGGCCTCGACCATGATGAAGCGGACTTCCTCCTGCTTGATGCGCGGGTTGTTCTTGACCGCAGCGCGCGCGAGGTCTTCCATTTCGGTGATGCACTCGATGCCGGCGAAGCCGCCGCCGACGACCACGAAGGTCAGGGCCTTGGCGCGCGCTGCGGGATCGGTCATGATGGAAGCGGCTTCGATGCGCTCGAGGACCTTGTTGCGCAGCGCAACGGCTTCCTCGATGGTCTTCAGGCCGATGCCCTTGTCCGCGAGGCCCTTGATCGGGAAGGTGCGGGTGATGGCGCCGGCGGCCAGGACGACGTCGAAGTACGGGATCTCGAACGGAGCGCCGCCGTCGGCCGGGGCAACAACCGCAGTGCGGTTGGCGTGGTCGATGCTGGTGACGCGACCCTGGATCAGCTCGGTGTGCTTCAGGTGCTGACGGTGGGAGACGACGGCGTGGCGCGCCTCGATGTTGCCACCGGCAACCTCCGGGAGGAAGGGCTGGTAGGTCATGTAGGGCAGGGGATCGACGACGGTGACGATTCCGCCGGCGTTCGCGATCTTCTTCTGCAACTTCAGTGCGACGTAAAGGCCGACGTAACCGCCGCCGACAACGAGAACACGGGGACGGTCAATAAGCTCAGGGGTGAGTGCCATGAATCCAGAATAGCGCACTTTGTGAAAATCTTCACTAACTACACTTGAGGCCTCTCCGGGAAGCCTTTCGACTACTTCCTGGTGCCCGGCTCCACTGCGTCCAGAGTGCCTGTTTCCGGTTCGGCGGGGGTGCTCCGGTAGACCCTGCGCAACTGGATTCCGGCACCTGCGACGATCGCGATGAACAACACGCCGAAGCCGACGACCACCACGCCCGGAAGGGCGGTTCCCGCATCAGCCGGGGCTTTGGCCGCGGGGACGGTGGGATCCGGCAGGGTGGGTTTGGCGCTTGCCTTCTTCGTCGGGCCGGGCTCCTGCGTGGGAGTGCTGAAATCGCCGCGCCGGTGGACCCGGATCCATTCGCTGATGGAACCCAGGGGGTTGCGCTTGGCCTCCGGGACGCTCGTGGTCAGCGCTGCCTTGGCGTCCAGCACCCCGTAGCCGTAGATCGGGTCCTTGCCCTTCACGCCGGCGTCCCTGGCGGTGCTGACGATCCTGTTCACTACCTGCTTGGCGCTCATGTCGGGCCACTTGGAGCGGATCAAGGCGGCCACGCCAGAGACGATCGGGGTGGCCCCGGAGGTTCCCGCCCAGTCGGCGTAGCGCCCGCCCGGCATGCCGCCGACGAGTTCCTCGGCGGGGGCCGCAACACCGATGCTGATGCCCTGCGATGACGAATCCACGCTCGCGTTGCCGTCCCTGTCGAGGCCGCCGACTGTCAGCACGCCGGGGATCGTGGCGGGGGCTCCCACCTGCACGTTGCCGCCAATGCGGTTGCCTGCGGCAGCGACGATCACCACGTCCTTCTGTTCCGCGTACAGGAAGGCCGCGTCCCAGCTCTGCGGCCACTCCGGCGAGGTGCTGCCGAGGGAGATGTTGATGACCTTGGCGCCGTGGTCCACGGCCCAGCGCACGGCTAGCGGGATCTGTTCCTGGTCGGTCTTGCCGGCGGGGTTCGGCGAGCCAAGCCACGTGGACACGGAGAGGATGTCCGCTTCAGGCGCGACCCCGATGATGCCTTCCGTCCCCCCGGTGGTGGCTTCCGAGCCGGAGGACGCGGAACTGGCCTTCTGGTGGCCGCGGCCGGCGAGCAGGGTGGCAACGAGGGTGCCGTGTTCGGGCTTGGCGCCGATACTCTTTTGCCCGTCCGGATTGCCTGCACCGGACACGTCGGTGCCGCCGACGACCACCCCCTTCAGGTCCGGGTGGCGTCCGTCCACACCGCTGTCGATGATCGCGACTTTCACCCCGGCGCCCTTGGATTCCTTCCAGGCTTCGGAGATCCCGGATTCCTTGAGCCAGTATTCCTTGTCCCGCCAGGTGTCGGCGGCGGCCGGCTGCGCCGTGGCCAGGCCGCCGGCAGCCAAAACCGCGGCGAGCCCGGTGGAGGCGAGCAGGCCGGCTAGCCTGGCAGCAAGGGTGCGCGGCCGCCGTCGTGGTCCGGAGGCCTTCGGCAGGAGCGTCATCAGCGGATCCCCCATTACGGAATGCTCAGCGCTATGCCGTCGAGGATGTCGTGTTCGCTGGAGGTGGCACCGGTGATGGTTCCGGCGCTGGCCTGTGCGAGCCGCTGCAGGATGCGTCGCCAGACCAAGGCACCGGCTCCGATGACGTCCACCCGTCCGGGGTGCATGTACGGCAGCTTCGCCCGCTCTTCCCGGCTCATCTCCAGCAGCTCGGTGGCGGCCTTGCTGATCTGTTCGAGGTCCAGCGTCGCGCCGTGGATCCGGGCAGGTTCATAGCGTTCCAGGCCAAGCGCGTGCGCAGTGATGGTCGTGATAGACCCGGCCACGCCGACGACGGCGGTGCTGCGTTCCAGCGGAACGGTGCCGGCCGCGAGGTCGATGGCGTCGTCGACGTCGGCCTCCGCCGCGGCGATTTCCGCCGCGGTCGGCGGGTCGCTGCGCAGGTGCCGCTCGGTGAGGCGTACGCAGCCGATGTCCACCGACTTCGCCGCGATCACGCCATCGGCGTCGCCGAGCACAAACTCGGTGCTGCCGCCACCCAGGTCCACCACCAGCACCGGGTCCTTGCCGCGCGAGGGCAGCACGCTGCTGGCACCGGCGAAGGACAGCGCGGCTTCCTCGTCACCGGACACGACTTCCGGCTCCACGCCGAACAGCTCCCGGATGCCGTCCACGAAGACCTGCCGGTTGCGTGCGTCACGGCTGGCCGAGGTGGCAACGAAACGGACTTCGCGGGCGCCGTGCTCCTTGATCAGGCGGGCGTAGTCGCGGCTTGCGTCGAAGGTCCGCTCCAGGGCTTCGGGCGCGAGTTCGCCGGTGGCATCCACGCCCTGGCCCAGGCGCACCACGCGCATTTCGCGCACGACGTCGCTCAGCGGGGCGCCGTTTGCGTCGGCCCCGTTCACATCGGCAATGAGCAGGCGGATGGAGTTGGTGCCGCAGTCAATCGCAGCCACGCGCTTCATGCAGTGCCTTCTTCCGTGGTCTTGGTCTTGCGGATGGGTGCGGGGCGGCCCACGATCCCGGGCAGTCCCTGCGGTCCGTGGCGGCTGAGGTCCTTGGACGGCGCTTCTCCCCCGGTCTCCCAGGCGCCGTCGCAGTAGCAGCGGTCCTTGGTCCACCACTCCGCGATGGCATCCAGTGCCTCGTCGCCCAGGGGGTTGACGCCCGGGCCTGCGGCCAGGGAGTGCCCCACGAGGACATGCAGGCATTTGACGCGGGTGGGCATGCCGCCGGCGGAAACCCCGGCGATTTCCGGAACCTCGCCCGTTCCGGAGCGGCCCGCGATCTCGTCCCGGGCGCGCAGGTAGGCCTCGTGCGCCCCGCGGTAGGCCTCGGCCAGTCCGGAATCGGCGGAAAGGCGGTCGTTCATCTCGTTCATCGTGCCACCGGCTTCCAGCCGGGACACGGCGGAGGTGATGACCGGGTGCGTCAGGTAGAAGGTGGTGGGAAACGGGGTGCCGTTGCTCAAGCGGGGTGCGGTTGCCGCCACCAAGGGGTTGCCGCAGACGCAGCGGGCGGGGATCTCCACCACATCGCGCACGGGCCGGCCTAGCTGGCGGCTCAGGACGTCCAGGTCATGTGCCGAGGGCGTGCGGGATTCCTCCGTCGCAGGGGCCGTGTTCTCTTGCACTGGCGCTGCCACCTTCCTGCCCTGTTCTGCCGTTCCCTCCAGGGCACGACGGCGGCGGGCACCGCGTCTAGTCTGTTGCCGAGCGTCGGATCGACTCCCACAGGCCATCCACCCAGGGCAGGTTTCCCGGGGTTCCGGACGCTCCGTTGCCGGTGCGGCCACCGGGGGTACCGGCGGGAACATCCGCACCAAATACCCAGTAGCCCGTTTCACCCGGCATAACCATGTTAATGCGGTCGCGTGCCTGCTGCTTGACGTAGTTGGGGTCCTGCCAGCGCGAGAGCTGCTTTTTCAGCTCCTGCTGCTCGGCCTGCTTGCCCGCGATTTCGGCCTCCAGCGCGGAGATCTCCGCGCGTTTCTCCAGGAAGATCTTCACCGTGGGAGCGAGCAGGACCGTGATGGCGATCATGACGACGGCCAGCGCCAGCATGCGCCCCGAGAAGGCTTTGGCCGGGACGGGGTCGTCGCCGTCCTTGGCCGGGCCGCCGGCTTTGGAGATCACCGGCATCGGCGCGGCTTTGGCAGGGGCAGCCTTCGACGCCTGCCCCTTCGGCTTGGCGGCGTTGGCACCGCGTGCCTTGGCGGGCGACGACGGAGCGGGGGTTTCCTGAGGGGAGCTTGCGGGCGCTGTGCTTGCCGGAGCTGTGGCCGCTTTGCGGGGCTCGCCGAAGTCTGCCCGGATGACATCGCCGCCGTCGGCCTTCTGCTGCGGCCGGCCGAGGGCGTCAGCCCTAGGGACTTTGGGACGGCGGGTTGCCATGACACTCCTGTACTGCCTGCTTGTACTACTTGGTGCTTGCCCGGCGGCTTGCTGCGTTCGATGTTCCGCACGGCCGCCCGGATCGCGGGAATTCCCTGGTATCGCGGGTGTTCCCTTAAACGGAACCGGTGGCCATGGTCTTTCCACCATAGCCACCGGTCAGCCGTTTTCGCGGATGCTAGCCCTTGAAACGCGGGAACGCGCTGCGGCCGGCGTAGCGTGCGGCGTCGTCGAGTTCCTCTTCGATGCGCAGCAGCTGGTTGTACTTGGCAACGCGCTCGGAGCGGGCCGGGGCACCGGTCTTGATCTGGCCGGCGTTGGTGGCGACGGCGATGTCAGCGATGGTGGTGTCCTCGGTTTCGCCGGAGCGGTGCGAGGTGATGGTGGTGTAACCGTTGCGCTGTGCCAGGGACACGGCGTCGAGGGTCTCGGTCAGCGAACCGATCTGGTTGACCTTGACCAGCAGGGAGTTGGCCGTGGCGGCGTCGATGCCCTGCTGGAGGCGCTCCGGGTTGGTGACGAAGAGGTCGTCGCCTACCAGCTGGACCTTGTCACCGATCGTGTCGGTGAGGATCTTCCAGCCTTCCCAGTCGTTCTCGTCCAGCGGGTCCTCGATGGAGACAAGCGGGTAGTCGGCAACGAGCTCGGCGTAGTAGGCGCTCATGTCGGCAGAGCTGAGGGCCTTGCCTTCGAACTGGTACGCGCCGTCCTTGTAGAACTCGGAGGAAGCGACGTCCAGGGCCAGGGCGATGTCCTTACCCGGGGTGTAGCCGGCCTTCTTGATGGCTTCCTGGATGAGGTCCAGGGCGGCACGGTTGGAGGGCAGGTTCGGGGCGAAGCCGCCCTCGTCGCCGAGGCCGGTGGCCAGACCCTTTTCGTTCAGCACGGACTTGAGGTTGTGGTAGACCTCGACGCCCCAGCGCAGGCCCTCGGAGAAGGTCTCGGCGCCGATCGGGGCGATCATGAATTCCTGGATGTCGACGTCGGAGTCGGCATGCGAACCACCGTTGAGGATGTTCATCAGCGGCACCGGCAGGACGTGGGCGTTCGGGCCGCCCAGGTACTTGTACAGCGGCAGGTCGGCGGAAGCGGCGGCGGCGTTGGCCACGGCCAGGGAAACGCCCAGGATGGCGTTGGCGCCGAGCTTGCCCTTGTTCGGGGTGCCGTCCAGGTCGATCATGGCCTGGTCGATGCTGCGCTGGTCGGTGGCGTCGAAGCCGATCAGGGCCGGGGAGATTTCGTCGATGACGGCGTCGACGGCCTTCCGGACACCCTTGCCGAGGTAACGGCCCTTGTCGCCGTCACGCAGTTCGACTGCCTCGTGCTCACCGGTGGAGGCACCGGAAGGAACCGCGGCGCGGCCGATCTGGCCGTCGGAGAGCAGTACCTCTACTTCTACGGTCGGGTTTCCGCGGGAATCAAGGATCTCGCGGGCGTGGATGGCATCGATAAGCGCCATGGATTGCTCCTTATGGTGAAGCGATTTACTGGGAATCTAGAGGGAAAGTCTCGACGTCCTCGTCGGCACTAGCCTAGTCGAGAGTGGCCAAGGTTACGGAACGGTTTCCTCGAAGGCACCTCACGCGGTCCCTTCCCCGTCCCCCTGGTAGCGGCGCACCGCCCCGCGAAGGGCCCGTTCGGCGTCGAATCCCTGCTCCCGCGCGGCGGCGGCAACGGCGAGCAGGTAATCGCCGAGTTCCGCTTCCGTCGCGTGAACCGGGACGGGAACGACGGCGGGAGCCGGCCTCCCCGCCCGGCCTGCCCTTTCAGCCCGGTCCAGGGATTTCTGCGCGAGCGCAAGCGCCGGCAGGTGCGGCGGGATGCCTTCGAAGGGATCGCTCCGCCCGGGTTTTTCGGCTTTCTTGACGGCGTCCCATTTCTGCACGATCTCCTCGACCGTGGCAGGGAAGGATTCCTGCAAGGTACCGTCGGGCCGGAACACGTGCGGGTTCCGGCGGACCATCTTCGCCGCGATGGCCCGGGCGACGTCGTCGAAATCGAAACGGCCGTGCTCCTCGGCGAGCCGGGCGTGCAGCACCACCTGGAGCAGGACATCGCCAAGCTCGCCGGCGAGTTCCTCCTCCTTGCCCGCCTCGATCGAGTCCACTACTTCGTAGGCTTCCTCGATCAGGTACTCCACGAGCGATTCGTGAGTGAGGGCACCCATCCAGGGGCAGTGCTCGCGCAGGGCCGCAATTACCTCCACCAGGCGGGAAACGGCTCCCCCGGCGGGAACGCCGCCGGGGGAGCCGTTTGCGCCGGACACCGGTTGGTCAGCCGGCAAGGTTGGCGTAGGCGTCGTTGATGTATTCGACCAATGCTTCCTTCTCGTCCAGCGAGAGGAAGGAGGCCTCGGCGGCGTTGAGGGTGAGCTCCAGCAGGTCGTCGAGGTCGTAGTCGAAGGTTTCCACTAGCAGCTCGAACTCGTTGGTGAGGGTCACGCCGCTCATGAGGCGGTTGTCGGTGTTGACCGTGACGTTGAAGCCCAGCTGGTACAGCATGTCGATCGGGTGGCTCTCGATGCCCTCGCCGAACTCAGCGATCGCGCCGGTCTGCAGGTTGGACGACGGGCAGATCTCCAGGGCGATGCCACGGTCGCGGACCCAGGCGGCCACCTCGCCGAGGGTCACCATGCCCACGGCTTCCTCGCCGTCGTTCTCCGGGTCCATGTCCTCGAACTCCACGGAGATGTCCTCGGCGATCCGTACGCCGTGGCCCAGGCGCAGTGCGCGGCCGTCCACGAGCGCGGAACGGATGCTGTCCAGGCCCGCGGCTTCGCCGGCGTGCACGGTGGCCGGGAAGTGCTGCTCAGCGAGGTAGGTGAAGGCGTCCTTGAAGCGCGACGGCGGGAAGCCGTCCTCGGCGCCGGCGATGTCGAAGCCCACGGCCCCGTTTTCGCGGTGGCGGACGGCGAGCTCGGCGATTTCCTGGCTGCGGTCCGCGTGGCGCATGGCCGTGATGAGCTGCCCCACCTGGATGTCGCGCCCTCGTGCGGCCACGGCTTCCACGCCGGCTTCGATGCCTTCCTGCACGGCATCCACAACCTCGTCCAGGGTGAGGCCCTTCTGCAGGTGCTGCTCCGGCGCCCAGCGCACTTCCCCGTAGACGACGCCGTCGTCCGCGAGGTCCTCGACGAATTCCTTGGCGACGCGCACCAGTGCTTCCTTGGTCTGCATCACGGCGATGGTGTGGTCGAAGGTCTCGAGGTAGCGGACCAGGGAGCCGGAGTCCGCGGACTCGCGGAACCATTCGCCCAGCGCCACGGGGTCCGTGGACGGCAGGGTGTGGCCGACGGCTTCGGCGAGTTCAATGATGGTGGCCGGGCGCAGTCCGCCGTCCAGGTGGTCGTGAAGGGAAACCTTGGGCAGGTTCTTCAGATCGAAATCAAGGGCAGGGGCGGCATCAACAATGGGTTCAGTCACGGTCTAAGACTAGCGTGCAGGGGTCCCCGGAAATGCTGTCACCCGGCGTCCGGGATCCGGGCTGCTTCTTTCTCATCCTGCACGTCCGTCTCCGGCACCGACGCTGCGGCGTCCTTCTTTTCAAGGCGCTTGTGCCACCAGCGCAGTGCGTGGTCCACGACGAAGCCAAGGACGACGGCGAACGCCACTGCGATGCCGACGCCCAACAGGGGGTTGTTGTGCACCCAGCGCCCCGCGAGCAGGCCGACTCCGATCGAGTAGCCCACCCAGGTGAGGCAGGCGAACGCGTCCAGGAAGAAGAAGGTACGGTGCCGGAACCCGGTCTGCCCGGCGACGTAATTGACGGCGACGCGGCCCCAGGGGATGTAGCGGGCGGTGAAGATGAGCACGGCTCCGCGTTTGCCGAGCTCATACTGGGCCCAGGCGAACATCTTCTTGACCTTCGGCCGCCGCATCCATTTCCAGCGTTCCAGACCGATCTTGCGGCCCAGCAGGTAGGCCATGTTGTCCCCCGCCATCGCGCCGACGAGGGCGGTGGCTCCGAGGATCCAGAGGTTGGGTTCGCCGTGGTGCAGGGAGAGAGCCGACAGACCCACGATGGCCGTTTCGCTGGGCAGGATCGTGGCGAAGCCGTCGATGAAGAAGAACACCAGGAGCACGGGGTAAATCCATGGTTGCCCGGCGGCGTGCTCAAGCATCTGGTTCAGGAATTCCACGGACGACGGCTCCTAGTACTGACCGGGCGATCTGACCGGAGGAATAAGGGTTGGACAGCTTGTCCAAGTGTCCCACGGCCGGCGCGCCGTTCGCTACGCCCCGGCCGTGGGAATCACCGCTTCCAACGCTATCCCGGGAGGCCGCCTCCGAGGGTCCCCCTGCGGGGTGATCTTCCGGCGTCGGGCACCTCATACCCAGGGTTGAGCTGGCACCAAAGGGTGGGATCAGGCGGCGTCCAGGTCCTCGGGCAGCGGGCCGCGCACTTTGCTGATGATCCGGTCCACGATCACGCCCAGGATCACGGCCGCGACGATCGCGATCACGGCGCCCAGCAGGTGGTTGTGTTCGAACCACTGGCCGAAGAAGACGCCGATCCCCACGGAGTAGCCGGACCACAGCACCGCGGAAAGTCCGGTCAGGGCGACGAACTCCCCGTGCCGGAAATGCGTGGCGCCCGCGGTGAGGTTGACGGCCACCCTGCCGACCGGAATGAAGCGTGCCACCAGGATGAGCGAAGCTGCCCGACGGCGGAGCTCCCGCGACGCCCAGCGGAACGCCCCCTGCATGCGCTGGGTCCGCATCCACCGCCAACGCCTGGTCCCTATCCTGCGGCCAAGGAGGTAGGCGATGTTATCGCCGCTGAAGGCACCGATGGCCGCGACCAGGACGAGCATCCACCCGTTGGGCACCCCGGCCGTAGCGGAGACTGCGGCCAGGCCCACCACCACGGATTCGCTGGGGATCGGTGGGAAGAAGCCGTCGATCAGGCAGCAGGCGAGGACGAGGAACAGGACCCAGGGTTGCCCGGCGGCTGCGAGGATGAAGTCGTTGATTGCCTGCACGGTTTCCTAGGCTATCCGGTCCCTAGGCGATCCGGTCGATGATCAACCGCTGTGCCGGGCGGGAGCCTTCCGGTCCGATCACAACTGCATCCTGCAGTGCTTCCTTGGCGCGCCCGAACTTCTCCGGGGTGTCGGTGAGAAGGGTCATGAGCGGTTCGCCGGCGCGCACATAGGCGCCGGGCTTGGCGTGCATCCGCACCCCGGCACCGGCCTGCACGGCGTCTTCCTTCCGGGCCCGGCCCGCCCCGAGCCGCCAGGCAGCGACACCCACGGAAAGCGCATCCAGTTCCAGGAGCACGCCGTCGGCCGGGGCGTAGATGACCTCGGACTCCTTCGCCACCGGCAGCGCGGCCCTCGGATCGCCGCCCTGGGCCTCGATCATCCGGTTCCAGGCGTCCATCGCACGGCCGTCCTTGAGCGCGGCAGCGGGATCGGCGTCGTTGATTCCGGCGCAGGCGAGCATTTCCTCGGCGAGCCGGACGGTGAGTTCGACGACGTCTTCCGGGCCGCCGCCGGCCAGCACCTCCACGGATTCCTCCACCTCGATGGCGTTGCCCGCCGTGAGGCCCAGCGGGGTGTCCATGTTGGTCAGCAGCGCCACGGTGTTCACGCCCGCGTCCGTGCCCAGGGCGACCATGGTCTCCGCCAGCTCCCGGGCCCGTGCCTCGTCCTTCATAAAAGCGCCGGAGCCCACCTTGACGTCCAGCACCAGCGAGTCCGTGCCTTCGGCGATCTTCTTGCTCATGATCGAGGAGGCAATGAGCGGGATCGCCTCAACCGTTCCCGTGACGTCGCGCAGGGCGTAGAGCTTCTTGTCCGCCGGCGCCAGGCCGCTGCCGGCGGCGCAGATAACGGCGCCCATGTCCTGCAGCTGGTCCAGGATTTCCTGGTTGCTCAGCGCGGCCCGCCAGCCGGGAATGGCCTCGAGCTTGTCCAGCGTGCCGCCGGTGTGTCCGAGGCCGCGGCCGGAGAGCTGCGGCACGGCCACCCCGAACACCGCCACCAGCGGTGCGAGCGGGAGGGTGATCTTGTCCCCCACGCCCCCCGTGGAGTGCTTGTCCACGGTGGCCTTCACGCCGCCGTCGGGACGCCGCAGGCCGGAGAAGTCCATCCGTTCGCCCGAGGCGATCATCGCCGCCGTCCAGCGGGAGATTTCCTCCCGGTTCATGCCGTTGAGCAGGATGGCCATGTTCAGGGCGGACATCTGCTCGTCGGCAATGACGCCGCGGGTGTAGGCATCGATGGTCCAGTCGATCTGTTCGGGGGTCAGGGTTCCCTTGTCCCGCTTGATGGTGATGATCTGTACTGCGTCGAATGGTTCATTTGCTTGTGTCATCGAAATCCTCCAGATTTTCCGGACCAAAGGCATCGGGCAGCACCTGGTCCATGCTCTTGATGCCCTGCGTCGTCATCAGCTGCATCCCCGGTGCCCGGAATTCGTAGAGCAATTGCCGGCAGCGGCCGCAAGGCATGAGCACGGCGCCCTGGGCGTCGACGCAGTAGAAGGCCGCCAGGCGACCTCCGCCGCTCATGTGCAGTGCCCCCACGAGCGCGCATTCGGCGCAAAGGGTGAGGCCGTAGCTGGCATTTTCGACGTTGCAGCCGCTGATGATCCGGCCGTCCTCGGTGAGGGCTGCCGCCCCCACCGGGAACTTCGAATATGGCGCGTAGGCCCGTTCCATGGCGGCGACAGCTGCCGATTCCAGGGCTTCCCAGTCCACGTACCTTTCGGCCAAGGCTCAGCCCTTCACGTACGGTATGCCGCTGGCCGCCGGTGGCCGGGACCTACCCACCAGTCCGGCGACGGCGAAGATCGTCACCAGGTAGGGCAGCATCGCCATGAACTGGCTCGGCACCGGAGTGCCGATGATGCCCAGGATGGACTGCAGGTTGTAGGCGAAACCGAACAGCAGGGAGGCCAGGAAGGCGCCGATAGGGTTCCACCGGCCGAAGATCAGGGCTGCCAGGGCGATGAAGCCGCGGCCCCCGGAAATCTCCTTGGTGAAGGAATCGATGGTCACCAGGGTGAAGATGGCGCCGCCGATGCCCGCGATCGCACCGCCCAGTGTGACGTTCCAGAATCGGGTGGCGTTGACGTTGATGCCGAGGGTGTCGGCCGCCTGGGGGTGCTCGCCGACGGCGCGGACGCGCAGGCCCCAGCGGGTCTTGAACAGGCCCACCCACACAACCGCCACGGCCACGTACATGAGGTACCCGGCGACCGACTGCTCGAACAGGATTGGGCCGATGATCGGAATATCGGACAGCAACGGGATCGGCAGGATGTCCAGCCGGGCCGGGGTGTTGAACAGTTCCTTGTCCGGCGCCATCACGGTACCGAAGAGGAAACCAGTCAAGCCGGACACCAGGACATTCAGCACCACGCCCACGATGATCTGGTTGACCAGGTACTTGATGCTGAACACAGCGAGCACCATGGATACGAGGGCCCCTGCCGCGGCCGCGGCGAGCAGGCCGACGTAGGCGTTGTGGGTCACGGTGGCCACGAGCGCGGCGGTGAAGGCACCGCCCAGCAGCTGGCCTTCGATGGCGATGTTGACGACGCCGACCCGCTCGCAGAGCACGCCGGACAGGGAACCGAAAACCAGCGGCACGGCCAGGGTCACGGAACCGGCAATCAGGCCGGCCAGCGAGATCGAGGGTTCGCGCGCGCCTGCGACGATCCACACCAGCAGGGCGAAGACAAAGACCACGGCGAAGACGATCGGCAGCCACTTGGGCGAGCGCTCTCCCCTGTTCCACAGGTAGACGGAGTAGGCGGCCATCGCCAGGAGGAGGATTGCCAGGACGATCCCTCCGGCCTGGCCAGGAATCTGCAGCGCGGGAAGGGCGATTGCGTCGCCCTGCTCGCTGATCTTCATCTCGGCGGTCCTGCCGGGCCCGAGGAAGCCGAAGAACACCAGGGCCACGAGGGAAAGCACCCCGAGCGAAACGGGAACCTTCAGCGACGGGCGGACCGCCGTCGTCGGCCCTGCGGCGCCGGACGCCGGCTTGGGCGCGGTTGCGGTGGTCATTTGGCACCTCCGGTGGCGACGGCGGCCTTCGCCGCAGTCTTGGCACGCTTCTTCCTGGCGGGGTTCAGCCCGAAGATCGAGCGGATCAGCGGAGGAGCGGCGATGAACAGGACTATAAGGGACTGGACGACGAGCACGATGTCGATCGGCGTGCCGGTCTGGATCTGCATTTGCACGGCACCGGCGCGGAACGCTCCGAACAGCAGGCCGGCGAAGAAGGTGCCCCATGGGGTACTGCGTCCCAGGAGCGCCACGGTGATCGAGTCGAAGCCGATCTGCGCGGCGACGCCGTCGGTGAGGACCTTCTCCGTGCCCGCCATCTGGGCGATCCCGCCGAATCCGGCCAGCGCCCCCGCCATCGCCATCACGAGCACGGTGGCCCTCTGGACGTTGACGCCGGCAGTCCGTGCCGCCGCGGGGTTTGCGCCGACTGCCCGGAACTCGAAACCGATGGTGGAGCGGTTGAGCAGCCACCACACCCCGACGGTCAGTGCCACGGCGACCAGGAAGCCCAGGTGCAGCCGGGAGCCGGGGATGAGCTGCGGGTAGACCGCAGTGTCATCGAGTCTTGGCGAAATCGGACTGTTGTCGCCAGGACGGCGGAAGGCGGCGGTATTGAGCAGGAAGTCCAGCAGGAACAAGGCCACGTAGTTCAGCATGATGGTCACGATGACCTCGTGCGCGCCGGTCCTGGCCTTGAGGATGCCGACGATGCCGCCCCAGATGGCACCGCCTATCACGCCCATCACGATCACCACGAGCAGGTGCACCACGAGCGGCAGGTGCCAGGTAAAGCCGGCATAGGCGCCGAGCGTGGCGCTCATGATGATCTGGCCCTGGGCACCGATGTTGAAGAGGCCTGCCCGGAACGCCAGCGCGACGCCAAGGCCGGCACAGATCAGCGGGGTGGCCACGGTCATGGTTTCCAGCAGGGGCGAGAAACCTTGCCGCGGGTTGAACACGGAGCCTTGGAAGAGCGCAACGTAGCTGCGGGTCATGGCGCTCCATAGGGCGCCCAGGAAGTCGCTGGGCCGGGCGAAGAAGTAGCCTGCGGTCTTCGTCACGTTGGCGTCCGTGCTCGCGATCAGGATCCCGCCCAGCACCAGGGCGACTACCACCGCCAGGACGGAAACGAAGCCGTTGCCCATGACGATCCGGCGCAACAGGCTTCCCTCCGCGTGGCCGGTGTCCCCGCTTTGCGTGGAGACCGGCACGAGTGACGGTTCCAGGGTGCCGCCGGCTGTATCAAGCGCGACGTCGGCGGCCTGGACTTCGGCGCTGGACTCCCTTTCGGAGCCGGCCTGGGGAATAGGGTCCTTAGTTGTCATCGGAGCCTCCTTCGGGGCCCACCCCGGCCATCATCAGGCCGAGGGTGTCTCGAGGGGTTCCGGCGGGGACGATGCCCACCAGTTTGCCCTTGTAAAGTACGGCGATTCTGTCGGCCAGTTCGACCACCTCGTCGAGTTCCGTGGAGACGATCATTACGGGAGTGCCGGCGTCGCGTTCGGCCACGATCCGGCGGTGCAGGAACTCGATGGAACCGACGTCGACACCGCGCGTCGGCTGGCTGGCGATAAACAGGCGCAACGGCCGGGACAGTTCCCTGGCCATGACCACCTTCTGCTGGTTGCCGCCCGAAAGCGTCCCCGCTGCCGAGCCTGGCGAGGGAGTCCGGATGTCGAACTCCTTGACCTTGGCGGCGGCGTTTTCCGCCACTCTAGCGGGGCTCATGCTGACTCCCCTGGCGAAGGGTGCCTGGTCATAAAGGTCCAGGACCAGGTTTTCGGCCACCGAGAAGGGACCGACCAATCCGTCGTGGGTGCGATCCTCGGGGACGAAGCCGACGCCGGAGCGCAGCACCTCCTTGACCGGCAGGCCGAGCAGTTCCTTGCCGTCGAGGGTGACGGATCCCGCCACGTGCTCTTGGACGCCGAGGATCGCCTCGGTCAGCTCGGTTTGCCCGTTGCCTTGGACGCCGGCGACGGCAAGGATCTCGCCCTGGGCGATCTCGAAGCTGATCCCGTCCACCACGTTGGTTCCGTTGGCGGCCCGCACGGTGAGGTCCTTGACCACGAAGGTGGTTTCCTTGGGCTGGGCGGTGGCCTTGTCCAGGGTCAGGCTGACGGGGCGGCCCACCATCATGGACGCCAGCTCCGTGGGCGAGGCCGTCGGCGGGGCGTCGCCCACCACCTTGCCGCGGCGGATCACCGTTATGACGTCGGAGACGGCCTTGACCTCGCGCAGCTTGTGCGAAATGAAGACGATTGACGTTCCACCCGCTTTGAGCTGGCGCATGATGTCGAGCAGCTCATCGGTTTCCTGCGGGGTCAGCACGGCGGTGGGCTCATCGAGGATAAGCACCTTGGCCTGCCGGACCAGGGCTTTGATGATTTCGACGCGCTGCTGCACACCCACAGGCAGGTCTTCCACGAGGGCGTCGGGATCGACGTCGAAGCCGTATTGGTCCGAGATCTTGCGGATCTTCGTCCGGGTCTCCTCGAGGCTGAGAACCCCGCCAAGCGTGGTCGGCTCGGCTCCGAGGGCAACGTTTTCGGCGACCGTGAAGACCGGTACCAGCATGAAGTGCTGATGGACCATTCCGATGCCCGCTGCCATCGCGTCACCCGGTCCGCGGAAGGCCACGGCTTTCCCGTCCACCAGGATCTGGCCAGCCGTCGGCTCGTACAAGCCGTACAGCACGTTCATGAGGGTTGATTTTCCGGCCCCGTTTTCACCGAGGAGGCAGTGGATCTGGCCGGATTCGACGACAAGGTCGATGTCTTGGTTGGCGTAAAAGGATCCGAAGGCCTTCGAAATCCCCTTCAATTCGAGTTTCACAACTCCCACCGTTCTTTGAGTCCGAAAGACGGCCGCACTGGTCGTTCGCAGAACTTGAGCACAGCCTAGTTTGGGCAAAAACATGCCGCCAGTACCGAGGGCCGGTACCGGCGGCGTGTTTGCTGGAGTGCCTACTTCTTGGGGCTGGCCTTGGACTCGACCACAAGCTTGCCGGAAACAATATCGGCCTTCAGGGCGTCCAGTTCCGATTTGGTTTCCGCGGAAACAGCGGAGTCGAGGTCGTGGAACGGGGCGATCGCGACGCCGTCGTTGGCCAAGGTACCGACATAGGCCTCATTGGAGAACTTGCCGTCCTTGTCGTCCTTGACCACAACTCCAACGGCCTCGTCCATCTTCTTCACGATGGACGTGAGCATGAGGTCCTTGTACTCCGGTGCTGTCAGGAAGCCATCGGAGTCGACCCAGATCAGCTTGACGTCCTTGCCTGCGGCTTTGGCTTCCTTGAGCGCTGCGCCGGCGCCCTTTCCGACCGGACCGGCAACGGGCAGGATGATGTCCGCGCCCTGGTCCAGGAGGTTCTTGGTGACCTGCTTGCCGGTGTCCTGCTTTTCGAAGTCACCGGTGAAGGACCCGTCCTGGGTGGTCTTGTCCCAGCCGACCACCTGGACGCTCTTGCCCTTGGCCTTGTTGTAGGCCTGGACGCCGTCGTAGAAACCGTCCATGAAAATGGTAACGGTGGGGATCTTCTTGCCGCCGAAGGTGCCTACCTTGCCGGTCTTGGACGTTGCCGCTGCCGCGTAACCCGCCAGGTAGGCGGCCTGTGCGGTGTCGTAGACAATCGGCTTGATGTTGGCGATCGGCTTGTCGTACGCGAAGTCGATGATCGCGAAGTGCTTGTCCGTGTTGTCGGCGGCGGCCTTCTTGGTGGCGTCGCCGAGGAGGAAGCCGACCGTGACGGTGAGGTTGCAGCCGGCGCTCATCATGCCGTTGAGGTTGGTCTCGAAGTCGCTGTTCGACTTGGATTCGGCCGATTTGAAGTTGATGCCGAGATCCTTCTCCGCCTTCTTCATGCCGTCGTAGGACGACTGGTTGAAGGACTGGTCGTCGAAGCCGCCGGAGTCGGAGACGATGCATCCGGTGTAGTTGCTGGCCGTCTTGCCGCCGGAGCCGGCGTCCGGGGCTGCGCCACAGCCGCTGAGCATGAGGGCTGCTGCACCTGCGGTGGCGATGCCGGCAAACGAACCGCGCTTGAGGGTGGCACGCAGTGATTGCTTCAATTTTCCTCCAGGAAGAAAGTGATTGATGCTACGACGGTGGGTCAATGAGTGTCCGTTTCGAAGACTCGGGCCTGAAATTCTGTTTTCACTGATGCTTCGCAGCATGCGCGGGAGCGCACTGATGTATCAAACACTAGTGGCGCAGGCCACACCATGGCATAACAAAAGCCCAACGATCCGCGGATTGTTGGGCTTTTGTTACTTTGCAGTAGGCGGCGTGCGCGAGGGCTCAGATCCGCACGAGCATCTTGCCCGTGTTGGCTCCATCCAGCAGGTCGATGAACGCCTGGGGCGCGTTCTCCAGCCCGTCCACGATGGTCTCGTCGTAGCGCACGGTTCCGTCCGCGAGCCACGCCGCCATCCGCCCGGCGAATTCTGCCGCATGCTGGCGCTGCCCGCCCACCAGGAATCCCCGGAGCGTGAGCTGCTTGCCGATCGCCACGGCCAGGTTGCGCGGGGCAGCGGGCGGCTCAGTCGAGTTGTACTGGGCGATGGCCCCGCACATGGCAACCCGGCCTCCGGGGTTCATGAGAGCGAGCGCGGCCTCGAGGTGTTCGCCGCCGACGTTGTCGAAGTAGACGTCGACGCCGCCCTCCCCCGCGGCAGCTTCCAGCTGCTCCAGCACAGGGGCGTCGCGGTAGTTGAACGCGGCGTCGAAGCCCAGTTCCAGCAGGCGTTCCACCTTCTCCGGCGTTCCGGCACTGCCGATCACCTTCGAGGCACCCATCGCCTTGGCGATCTGCCCCACGATCGAACCCACTGCGCCGGCGGCGCCGGACACGAAGACGACGTCCCCGGCCTTGAATTCGGCCACCTTGAGCAGGCCGGCGTAGGCGGTCAGACCGGTCATCCCCAGCGCCCCAAGGAACGCCGAATGCGGTGCCAGTCCGGCCGGTACCGGCGTCGCCGCAGCGGCGTCCACCACCGCGTACTCCCGCCAGCCGCTCTGGTGCACGACGACGTCGCCCGGCTTGTGCGCGTCCGAACGGGACGCGATCACCTCACCTACGGCCCCGCCGTCGAGCGCTTCATCCAAACGGAAGGGGGCCGAGTACGACTTGCTGTCGTTCATCCGGCCGCGCATGTACGGGTCAACGGACATGAACTCGTTCCGGATCAGGAGCTGCCCGTCCGCCAGCTCGGGGATCCCGGCCCCGGCGAGGCGGAAATTTTCCGGCACGGGGCGGCCCTGGGGTCGGGAGGCGAGCTGGATCTCGCGGCCGTTCAGCAGAAGGGGCTGGCTCATGCGGCCACCTCCACGAGCTTGATGTCGACGTCGATGTTCCCGCGCGTCGCGTTGGAGTAGGGGCAGATCCGGTGGGCCTTGGCCACCAACTGTTCGGCGGTTTCGCGGTCGAGTGCCGGGAGCGCGATCTCTAGCTCGGCGGCGAGGCCGTAGCCTTCACCGCCTTCAAGGGCGCCGAAATGGATCCTGGCAGCGACCGCGGAATCACTGAGGTCCACCCGCGCCTTGCGGCCCACCAGGCGCAGCGCCGAGTGGAAGCATGCGGCGTAGCCGGCGGCGAAAAGCTGTTCCGGGTTGGTGCCTTGGCCGTTGCCGCCGAGTTCCACGGGGCTGGCAAGTGCCACGTCCAGCTTGCCGTCCTTGCTGCGTGCGTTGCCGTCGCGGCCTTCGCCGGTGGCCAGGGCCTCCGCGGTGTAGAGGGTTTTCACGGTACTTTCCGTTCTGTCGTTCGGGATTCTTGGAGGTGTTCCAGCTGGGGAGGCCGGAGGCCTAGTGCTTGTCCGCTTCCTGCAGCGCGGCGGTAAGCCGGAGCAGGGTTCCGTGCAGTTGCTCCAACTCGCCGGCGCTCAACCCGGCGGCGTCTGCGAGCCTTTTCGGCACGGCGGCGGCGCCTTCGCTGAGTGCGCGGCCTGCGTCGCTGAGGTGGACCTCGACGCGCCGTTCGTCTTCAACCGAACGACGGCGTTCCACGAGGCCGAGTGCCTCAAGCCGCTTCAACAGCGGGGACAGCGTGCCGGAGTCGAGTCCGAGCGCGGTGCCCAGTTCACGGACCGTGCGGGGCTCTTCCTCCCAGAGCACCAGCATCACGAGGTACTGGGGGTAGGTCAGGCCGAGCGAATCGAGCACGGGCCGGTAGACCGCCGTCGCCGCCTTCGAAGCGGAGTACAGCGCAAAACAGACCTGATGGTTCAACCGGGGTGCGTCACTCATGAAGAAAACAATAGACCACAATTAGATTGTGCACAACTCAATTTGGCCGAAGTAAGCGCGAACGTACAGTTGAGGCCCTCAAATCGCGTGATTCAGGGCCTCAGCTGTACGTTCGCGCCGGTCCCACCGGCGGCGGTGGGAGGAACTAGAGGTCGCGGAGGGTGCGCAGGGCCGCCGCGGCCAGGACCTGCACGGCGTAGCCGAGGGCACGCTCGTCGACGATGAAATCGCCGCGGTGCAGGTCGTACTCCTCGCCGCCGGGAGTGTGGGTGCCAAGCCGCATCATGGCACCCGGGAGATCGGCCAGGAACCAGGCGAAGTCCTCCCCGCCCATGGACTGCGGGGTCAGGACCACCGCGTGCTCGCCGAGTTCGGCGCGCGCCGCTGCTTCGATGATGGCGGTTTCGTCTTCGGAGTTGACCACCGGCGGAACGCCGCGGGTGTGTTCCACGCGCACTTCCACACCGTAAGGCGCAGCCACTTCGTGAACTACCTCGTCCAGCAGTTCGCCGGCACTGTGCCAAGCGTCGCGGTCCAGGCAGCGCATGGTGCCCGCCATGTAGCCGTTCGCCGGAATCGCATTGGGTGCGGAACCTGCGGAAATCTGTCCCCAGACCACGGAGACACCGCTGCGCACGTCGACCCGGCGGGAGAGGACCGCGGGAACGTTGACGGCGATCTGCGACAGCGCGAAGACAAGGTCCTCGGTGAGGTGTGGGCGCGAGGTGTGGCCGCCGCGGCCGGTCAGCTCGATCTTGATGGTGTCCGACGCCGAGGTGATGGCGCCGATGCGGGTGCCGATCTGGCCCACGTTGATGCGCGGATCGCAGTGCAGCGCCAGGATCCGCGGGACGCCATCGAGCACGCCTTGCTCGATGCAGGACAGGGCACCGCCGGGCATGGTTTCCTCGGCCGGCTGGAAGATGATGCGCACGGATCCGCCGAGCGGCCTGACCTGATGCATGCCGTGCAGCACCAAGGCAACGCCCAGCATGGTGGTGGTGTGCACGTCATGGCCGCAGGCATGGGTGACGCCGTGGTTCTTCGAGGCAAAGGGAAGTCCCGTTTCCTCGATGATCGGCAGGGCATCGATGTCGCCGCGAAGGGCGGTAGCGACCGGCCCGTCCCCCACGTCCACCGTGAGGCCCGTTCCTTCGAGCCGGCGGGGCTTCAGCCCCGCGGCCTCGAGGCGCTCCACGAGCTTGTCCGTGGTGCGGAATTCCTTGAAGGAAAGCTCCGGGTGCGCATGCAGGTCCCTTCGGAATTCGATGAGTTCCGGCAGGAGTTCCTCAAGCCACGGTCCCACCACGGGAGTCGGCTCGGTTTCAGTAGTGAAATTGCGCACCTCACAACTCTAGCCACCCCGGCGCGCCGCGGACCGAAAGAGGTCTCTTGGTTACGAGATTGTGCCCTTCCAGACACCGGCCACGCGGCTACAGGACGTCGGTGTCGCCACTGGCCTTGAGCGCGTCAACGGCACCCTTGACCCGCTGGGCGTGCTCCTTGGTGGTGACCAGCAGGGCGTCCGGAGTATCGACGATCACCACATCCTTGATGCCGATCAGCGCGATGACGCGTTTCGTATCGGACACCACCACGCCGCTGGCGTTCTCGGTGAAGACGCGGGCGCCTTCGCCGAGCACGGTGACCTCGTCGACGTCGCCGGCGCTGTTCAGCCGTCCGATCGCGGCGAAGTCACCGACGTCGTCCCAGCGGAAGGTGCCGGGCACGACGGCGACATCGCCCGCTGCCGCTGCCGGTTCCGCCACCGCATAATCGATGGCGATCTTCGGCAGCGTGGGCCAGACCCGTGCGGTGACCTCGGCGCGCTCCGGAGTGTCCCAGGCGGCCGCGATTTCCTGCAGGCCCGCGAAGAGTTCCGGCTGGTTCGCCTCGAGGTGCTTGAGCATGAGCGCCACGGGCGCCACGAACATGCCGGCGTTCCAGACGTAGTCGCCCGCCTCGACGTACTTCCTGGCAACGTCCTCGCTGGGCTTCTCGACAAACTCGACCACGGCATGGGCGTTCGGTGCTCCGTCGACATCAAGCAGCTTGCCGCTGCGGATGTAGCCGAAGCCGGTTGAAGGGTGCGTCG
The DNA here is from genome assembly GCF_056279005.1 of Arthrobacter sp. TE26545. The sequence goes on along the minus strand of NZ_JBWBQM010000001.1, from coordinate 961,049 downwards.
GCTTGATGCCGATGGTGACGATCTTGCCGGTGGCCGCCGTGTGGATGGCTTCCCGGACGCTGTCCTGGAAGACGCCGTCCGGGCTGATGACCTGGTCCGCGGCAAAGGAACCCATGATGGTCGCGGGGTCCCGGCGGTGCAGGATCGCCGCGGCCAGGCCGATGGCGGCCGCGGAATCCTTAGGCTCGCTTTCGAGCACCAGTTCGTCCTCGCCCACTTCCGGGAGCTGGCGGCAGACGGCCGCACGGTGCGCGACGCCGGTGACCACCAGCACGCGGTTGCCGGCGAGGGGCTCGAGCCGGTCGTAGGTTGCACGCAGCAAGGTGGAGCCGGAACCGGTCAGGTCGTGGAGGAACTTCGGCGCAGCGGCACGCGAGAGGGGCCACAGGCGCGTCCCGACTCCACCGGCCGGGATGACCGCATGGAAGCGGCTCAGCGGGGATTCGGGGCGGGAAGCGTTGTCTGTACTCACCGCCTTACCTTATCCGACCGTGCCCGCATAAACGCTTTTGTGGTGTTCGTCTCATAAACCCATGTAAAAGGTTGAAAACAAGGCGGGAAACATTGGATTTCGCCGGCGGGCTAGGAAGACCTGAATTGAATAAGCTGTGAGCGAAGCCTAGATTTAGGCTGAGCTACGAGTGCTCTCGCAGCTGGCGTTCCCCCGCATGGTCCCGTGCCAGCGCCGCTGTGATGCAGGAAGGTTTATTCAGTGCCGACAAAACCAGCTGGCACCTTGTACCGCGGCCGTGAAGGCATGTGGTCCTGGGTTGGACACCGTATTACGGGTGTTGTGATCTTTTTCTTCTTGTTGGTCCATGTCCTGGACACCTCACTGGTGCGCGTGTCCCCCGAGGCCTACACGGCCGTCATCGGCGCCTACAAGAACCCCCTCATGGCCTTGGGTGAAACCGGCCTTGTCGCAGCGATCATCTTCCACGCCTTCAACGGCCTGCGCGTGATCGCCGTCGACTTCTGGAAGAAGGGCGCGAAGTACCAGCGCCAGATGCTGTGGGTTGTCCTCGCGCTCTGGCTGGTGACCTTCGCAGGCTTCGCCATCCGCCACCTGTCCCTCGCATTGGGAGGCCACTAAGCCATGACCGCCATCCAGAATCCACGCAGTGGACAAATCGGCTCCGGCAAGATCGCGCCGCAGTACAAGCGCACCGGCGGCAGCAAGGGCAACTTCGAGATGCTCGCCTGGCTGTTCATGCGCCTTTCCGGCGTCGTCCTGGTGGTGCTGATCTTCGGCCACCTCTTCGTGAACCTACTGGTCGGCGAAGGCATCCACGCCATCGACTTCGGATTCGTTGCCGGCAAGTGGGCCGATCCGTTCTGGCAGTTCTGGGACCTCGCCATGCTGTGGCTCGCGATGCTGCACGGCACCAACGGTGTGCGCACCATCATCAACGACTACGCCGAAAAGGACGCCACCCGCTTCTGGCTCAAGGTGGTCCTCTACGCTGCCAGCGCAGTCATCGTCATCCTCGGCACCCTGGTGATCTTCACCTTCAACCCGTGCCCCGTGGTCGACGGCGTCCAGCTGCCGGGCGGTTTCTGCCCCGCACCGTAGGGTTGCTGCCGCGCCGCCCTTGGGCGGCGCCCACACTGGCGGAGCAGCTCCGCTGACCATCTGACTTTGAGAGAAAGAGCATCTGGTATGCAGGTCCATAAGTACGACGTCGTTATTGTCGGTGCCGGTGGCGCCGGCATGCGCGCCGCGATCGAATCCGGTCAGCGTGCGCGCACAGCAGTACTGACCAAGCTTTACCCCACCCGTTCCCACACCGGTGCAGCACAGGGCGGCATGTGCGCCGCCCTGGCAAACGTTGAAGAAGACAACTGGGAATGGCACACCTTCGACACCATCAAGGGTGGCGACTACCTGGTTGACCAGGACGCAGCCGAGGTCATGGCGAAGGAAGCCATCGACGCCGTGCTGGACCTGGAAAAGATGGGCCTGCCGTTCAACCGCACGCCCGAAGGACGCATTGACCAGCGCCGTTTCGGTGGCCACACGCGTGACCACGGCAAGGCCCCTGTGCGCCGCGCATGTTACGCAGCCGACCGCACCGGCCACATGATCCTGCAGACGCTGTACCAAAACTGCGTCAAGCACAACGTCGAGTTCTACAACGAGTACTACGTCCTGGACCTCCTGCTGGTCGAAGAGGACGCGGTCCGTGAGGACGGCACCCCCTATAAGCAGAAGCGCGTAGCCGGTGTGGTGTCCTACGACCTCGCCTCCGGCGAACTGCACGTTTTCCAGGCCAAGTCCGTGGTCTTCGCTTCCGGTGGCGCGGGCAAGGTCTTCAAGACCACGTCCAACGCCCACACCCTGACCGGTGACGGCATGGGCATCGCCTTCCGTCGCGGCATCCCGCTGGAGGACATGGAGTTCTTCCAGTTCCACCCGACCGGCCTGGCCGGCCTGGGCATCCTGCTCACCGAAGGCGCGCGTGGCGAAGGCGCCATCCTGCGCAACTCCGAAGGTGAGCGCTTCATGGAGCGCTACGCCCCCACCATCAAGGACCTGGCCCCGCGTGACATCGTGGCCCGCGCCATGGCCAACGAAGTCCGTGAAGGCCGCGGCTGCGGCCCGAACAAGGACTACGTGCTCCTTGACCTGACGCACCTGGAGCCGGAACACATCGAGGCCAAGCTCCCGGACATCACCGAGTTCGCGCGCACCTACCTCGGTGTGGAACCGTTCACGGACCCGGTACCGGTGTTCCCGACGGCGCACTACGCCATGGGCGGCATCCCCACCAACATCTCCACGGAGGTGCTGCAGGACAACGACACCACCGTCCCGGGCCTGTTCGCCGCCGGTGAGGTCGCCTGCGTTTCGGTCCACGGCTCCAACCGCCTCGGCACCAACTCCCTGCTGGACATCAACGTCTTCGGCAAGCGCGCCGGCATCGCCGCCGCGGAATACTCCAAGACCGCCGACTTCGTGGAACTCCCCGAGGATCCCGAGGCCCAGACCCGCGGCATGCTTAACGGCCTGCTGGGCGGCACCGGCACCGAACGCGTGGCCCAGATCCGCAAGGAACTGCAGGACACCATGGACGCCAACATGCAGGTGTTCCGCACGAAGGAATCCCTGGAACAGGTGCTCAGTGACATCGCTTCCTTCGAGGAGCGCTACAAGAACGTGGTTGTCCAGGACAAGGGCAAGCGTTTCAACCTGGACCTTCTGGAGGCCGTTGAGCTCGGCTTCCTCCTGGACATGGCGAAGGTCATGACCGTGGGTGCCCTGCACCGCGAGGAATCCCGCGGTGGCCACTACCGTGAAGACTTCCCGGACCGTGATGACGAGAAGTTCATGAAGCACTCCATGGCTTACAAGGATTCCTCGGTGACCACCGAGTCCTCGGCCGAGTCCGTTGCGGGCATCCGTCTGGAGACCAAGCCCGTTGTCTTCACCCGTTACGAGCCTATGGAGCGTAAGTACTAATGACGAGCGAAATGGCTGAGCCGGCCTCCAAGATCGAGCTTCCTGCGGGCGTTGGCGGGGGCGGGGAAATCCCCACCTTCAACATCACCCTGCGGGTCCGCCGCTACAACCCGGAGGTCTCCGAAGAGGCTGCCTGGGAAGACCACCAGCTGACCATGTACGGCACGGACCGCGTGCTGGACGCCCTACACAAGGTCAAGTGGGAGATCGACGGTTCGCTGTCCTTCCGCCGCTCCTGTGCCCACGGCATCTGCGGTTCCGACGCCATGCGCATCAACGGCCGCAACCGCCTGGCCTGCAAGACCCTGCTCAAGGACCTGGACACCTCCAAGCCCATCACGGTCGAACCCATCAAGGGCCTGCCGGTCGAAAAGGACCTGATCGTGGACATGGAACCGTTCTTCCAGTCCTTCCGCGAGGTCATGCCGTTCCTGATCAGCAAGGGCCACGAGCCCACCAAGGAACGCCTGCAGTCCATCGAGGACCGTGAGCGCTTCGATGACACCACAAAGTGCATCCTGTGCGCTGCCTGCACCTCCTCCTGCCCGGTGTTCTGGACCGACGGCCAGTACTTCGGCCCGGCAGCGATCGTGAACGCCCACCGCTTCATCTTCGACTCCCGTGACGACGCCGGCGACATGCGGCTGGAGATCCTCAACGACAAGGAAGGTGTGTGGCGCTGCCGCACCACCTTCAACTGCTCCGAGGCCTGCCCCCGCGGCATCCAGGTCACCCAGGCGATCGCAGAGGTCAAGCAGGCCATCCTGGCCCGCAAGATCTAGCGGTTCCCCCGAGGACAGCAGTACAGCCCGACGACGGCGTCCCACCCTCCGGTGGGCCGCCGTCGTCTGCGCTTAATCACCCAGGCCCCTGCCGGGCACCAGCCGCCCCGCGCCATAGGCTGGTCGGCAGGAACATACGAAAGGCGGACAGGTGTCCACATCCGTGAAGGTCAGTTTCGAAGGCAGCACCGGCGCCCTGTTGGCCGGCATCCTGGACGTGCCCGAAGGCCCGGTGCGCGGCTGGGGGCTCTTCTCGCACGGCCTGACTCTTGGCAAGGACAGCCCGGCCGCGTCGCGCATCTGCAAGGGCCTGGCGGAGCAGGGCGTAGGCATGCTGCGCTTCGACAACCTGGGCCTGGGAGGTTCGGCCGGCGACTGGTCGGACGGCTCGTTCAGCGTGAAGGTGGCGGACACCATCAAGGCGGCAGAGTTCATGCGCAGCCAGGACAAGGGGGTCTCGCTGCTGGTGGGGCACTCCTTCGGCGGCGCGGCAGTGCTGGCGGCCGCGGGCAGCCTCCCCGAGGTGGCGGCGGTGGCCACCGTGGCCGCGCCGTTCCAGCCCCGGCACGTGGAGCACATGTTCGACGCCGAGGTGGGCACCATCCTCAGCGAAGGCAGTGCCGAGGTGAACCTGGGCGGCCGCCGCATCGAGATCCGGCGGCACTTCGTGGAGGACATCGAACGGGCCGACCTGCGGGACTGCATCCGCACGCTGCACCGGCCACTGATGGTGCTCCACTCCCCCACGGACAACACCGTGGGCATCGAGAACGCCAGCGAGATCTTCCAGACCGCCCGGCACCCGCGCAGTTTCGTCTCCCTGGAAGGCACGGAACACCTGCTCACGGGCAAGGGACAGGCGGCACGGGTGGCGCGGATCATCTCCGCCTGGGCAGGCCAGTACCTGGATAACCAGGGCGCCTAAAGGCGCACGGGCCGCGAGCCGAGCGTCTGCGTCTTCCGGTGCTCCGGCCTGCCGAGGTCCGCCTCCCGGATGGCGGACCAGGACGCGGAGAGCAGATAGACCTGGCTGACCAGGTTGAACCAGATCAGCAGGCCGATGATGATGGCGAACGGCGCCAGGATGGGATTCTGGCCGGCGCGGGCGAGCAGTTCGGTGCTGAAGACCTGCAGCACCGTGGTGCCCACGGCTGCCAGGACCGTCCCCTCAAGGAACGCCCGCCTGAGAAGATGCAGGCCGCCAGCCAGGCGGAACATCACCACCGCCGTGGCCCAGTTCAGCAGCAACGGCACCACCAGCTTCACGGCGCCTGCCATCGGCACGGCAACCCGCTCGTCCAGGCTCAGCAGCCCGATCAGCCAGTTGGCCGCAGTGCCGAAGACGATCGACACGCCCGAGCTGGCGACCAGTGCCACGCCCAGCAGCAGCAGGGTGCCGGCGTCGGACAGTTTCACCAGCACGGGGTTCCGCTTCAACGGAGGCAGATCAGCCACTCCGCGCAGGCCGTCGCGCATGCACGCGATCCAGCGGAGCGAGGTGAACAGGGTGACGGCCGCGGCGATGACCGCCGCCAGGCCGAGTCCGCCCGGATTGAGCAGGTCCTGCGGGTCGACGAGTCCTTCGCCCCCCTCGACCTTCAGCAGGCCCGGGGCGCTCTTGGCGATGTTCGCGACCACTGCGTCCACGAGGGCCGGCTGTCCGGCGAGCACCAGGCCCGCGATGGAAAAGCCGGTGGCCAGGAGGCCGGTGACGGCGAAGAACATGTTGAAGCCGATTCCCGCGCTCATCAGCGGGCCGTGAGCAAGGCTGTAGTGCTGCCAGACGCGCATCGGGCGGAACACGTTGAGCCGGGCCAGCAGGAGCTGCGTAAGCGCCAGCAGCCGGGCCGCAAGTCCCTGCCCCGAGCGGCGGGCCTTGCCCCATTCGATCCTGCGGTGGATCAGGGCCACTTTGAGCTTGGCGAGGTCGGTGGGCAGCGGTGCGTCCTCAGCCCCGCTTAAGGCCTTGCCGTGCCCGGACTGTTGCTTCTTGGACAGTCGCCGTTTGGTCAGTCTCTGCTTCGTCAGTATCGCCGCCAAAGTCGAATTCTTCCCGTAGCTGCCAGATTCCGTTGCTGTCGTGCTCGTAGAGTCCCATGCTAGCCACAGGGAAGGTGGCGCTGTAGTCCTTCAGCACGGATTCGGCTTCGTCGAGGTTCTCTGGGGCGACGTCGTGCGCAACGGTGACGTGCGGGTGGTACGGAAAGGGAAGCTCGCGTTCCAGCGGGCCGCTTTGCAGCTGTTCGTGCAGGCTGACGCACTCGCCGAAGCCGTCCTCGACCCTCAGGAAGACCACCGGGGAAACGGGCCGGAAGGACCCAGTGCCGGAGATGGTGACAGTAAACGGGGCCTGACGGCCGGCGATGCTGCGGACGTGGCGGGTGGTGGCTTCCCAGTCCCGGGACGGCGTGGTGGTGACCAGGGTGATGTGCGCAGGGATGACCCCGGCCATGGGGTCACCGAAGGACGCGCGCCATTGCTGCAGTTCCGCGGCGATGTCCGGCGGGAAGCTCAGGATGACGCCGACGCTCGGGCTGTCGCCGTCGCTTGCCGCTTCTTTCGCCAGGGCACCCGTGGCCGGGCCGGCCCCCGTCGTGCGGGAACCGGCCTCGGCCGTGAGCTTGCTGGCAGGGCACATCGCCTTAGCGGGATCCCTGCTGGCCGCCGTAAGGCAGGAAGCCTACCTTTGCGTAGACGTCCGCGAGTGTGGCCGAGGCGATCTCGCGGGCCTTGTCCGCACCGTGGGCCAGGAGGCGGTCCAGTTCGGCCGGGTCCGCCAGGAGCTCGTGGGCCCGCTCGCGGATCGGGGCGAGGTGGTTGGTGACCAGTTCGGCGAGGTCCACCTTCAGGTGGCCGTACATCTTGCCTTCGTAGTCCGCCACGATCTTCTCCACGGGCCGTCCGCTGATGGTGGAGTAGATGGTAAGCAGGTTGGAGATCCCGGGCTTGGCTTCGCGGTCGAAGCGGATTTCCGTCTCGGTGTCCGTCACGGCGGACTTGATGCGCTTGGCCGTGGTCTTGGGATCGTCCAGCAGGTTGATCAGGCCCGCAGGGGATTCCGCGGACTTGGACATCTTCGCCGTGGGGTTCTGAAGATCGTAGATCTTGGCGGATTCCTTCTGGATGAAGGCCTCCGGCACCTGGAAGGTCTCGCCGAAGCGGGAGTTGAAGCGGTTGGCCAGGTCCCGGCTGAGCTCGACGTGCTGGCGCTGGTCTTCGCCCACGGGAACCCCGTGCGGCTGGTAGAGAAGGATGTCCGCCGCCTGCAGGATCGGGTAGGTGAACAGCCCGACGCTGGCCTGGTCCGTGCCCTGCTTCTGGGCCTTGTCCTTGAACTGGGTCATCCGCGAGGCCTCGCCAAAGCCGGTGATGCAGTTCAATACCCACGCCAGCTGGGCGTGTTCGGGCACCTGGGACTGGACGAACAGGGTGCACTTGTCCACGTCCACGCCGCCGGCGATGTACTGCGCCGCGGTCACGCGGGTGCGCTGGGCCAGCTCGGCAGGGTCCTGCGGGACGGTGATCGCGTGCAGGTCAGGGATGAAGAAGATGGCGTCGTACTCGTCCTGCATCCGGACCCAGTTGACCAGGGCACCGATGTAGTTGCCCAAGTGCAGGGAGTCTGCAGAGGGCTGCATGCCGGAGAGCACGCGGTGCTTCTGGCCTGCGGCGAGCTTGGTGGATGTTGCGGGCACGGCAACGGTTTCAGTCGTGGAGCTTGTCATGGAACACTTTCGGGAAGCTTAGAGCCGGTAGTCCACTACCAGCGGGGCATGGTCGGAGAAACGGGTGTCGTATGACGCAGCCCGGTCAACGACCGCAACGACGGCAGCGTCGGCGAGTCCCGGGGTGGCCATGTGGTAGTCGATGCGCCAGCCTGTGTCGGTATCGAAGGCCTTGCCGCGCTGGGACCACCAGGTGTAGGGGCCGTCAATGGCTCCCGCCAGGCCCCTGTGGACATCCCTCCAACCGATTTCCTCGCCGAAGAAGCGGTCGAAGTAGGCACGTTCCTCCAGGAGGAAGCCTGCCCGCTTCGTGTTGCCCTTCCAGTTCTTGATGTCGAGCTCGGTGTGGCCCACGTTCAGATCGCCTACCACCAGCGCGTGTTCGCTGTGCTTGGCCAGTTCAGGCAGCCGGTTGACCATGATGTCCAGGAAGCGGTACTTGTCCACTTGCTTGGGGGTGTCCACTTCGCCGGAGTGCACATAAGCGCTGACCACGGTGAGGGTGGTGTTTTCCCCGGACGCGGTCTTGACGGAGTAATCCGCCTCGACCCAGCGGCCGGCGGTGGCGAAGTAGTCGTCGCCGATGCCCACGCGGGTGGCCACGGGTTCCTGGCGGGAGGCGATTGCCACACCGGCGCGGCCCTTCGCCTCGGCTTCGGCGTGCAGGATGTACCAGCCCTCGCCGATCAGCTCACGGACAATAGCGTCGGGCGCACGGACTTCCTGCATGCACAGGATGTCCACCTCGCGGGGCTCCAGCCATTCGGCCATGCCCTTGCGGTAGGCGGCGCGGAGGCCGTTGACGTTGACCGTTGCGATGCGAAGGAAATCCTTCTTCAATGCCGAACTCACCCGCCTACTCTAATCGATGATGGTGCCGGTCACGGGCTCCCCGGAGTCACCGGAGGCCTTGATCATGTCCCGCGCGTTGGCGGAGGTGATGGCGATGGTCTCCAGTGCCCGGTTGATGGTGTCCTGGTTGGCCGCCTCGCCCTTGGCCCGCTCGTCCTCGATCACACGGACCTGGACCTGGACGATCTTGAAGGAGTGGTCCAGCTTGAGGTCCCGGATATCCTCCGCTTCGCTGCGTTCGGCAACCACCCTGGTGCCGCCATGGTCCGCGCTCGACGACGACGGTGCCCGGCCGGTAGCGGCGTTGAAGGCATTCTGTGCCTCGGTGAGCTTCTGGCCGGCCCTGCGCGCGGCTTTCTGGATGCTGAACACCACAAAGGCCGCGAGAAGCAGCCAGCCCAGCGAGATCACGGCGACAATCCAGCCCACCACGTCGTTCTGGTTGGCAGCGAAGATCACGGCCACCAGGAAGGCGATGAGCACCACGGTCATGCCAAGCCCGCCGATGCGGAAGCCCTTGAACAGGCCCTGCGCCGGGGACTGGGACGGAACAGAAGACGGAGAGTCGCCAAGAGATTGCATTCCCCTATTGTCGCAAACTCCGCAGGCCGGCCGGGCCGCTTCCACCTCCGGCGAACACCCTTTCGGGGCGGGCCCGATCGTCGCCTCAGGCGCCGGCTTCGGCCAGGGCGGCGTCGAAGAGCTCCGCGGCCTGCTCGAGGGCCGCTTCGAGGCGGGCGGGCTCGCGCCCGAGGGCACCGATGATCCCGTCCAGTCCGCGCAGGCCGGCCCGCTCGAGCAGGCGTTTCTCGTTCGTGATCCATTCGGAGCGGACCGCCAGCACGGCATGGCCCGCCATGGCCCCGGCGACGGCGAGCGACCCGGCCGTCTCCGCCAGCTTCCCCCTGCCGGCGAATGCGCCGCGCGCGTAGCCGAGGGTCATGTGTGCCCGTTCCATCCAGGCCCGGGGAGCGGATTCGCGCAACGCCTGCGGGTAATCCGGGCGCGGCAAACTGCCGCGGAGGACTCGGTTAATGGCAAGTTCTGCGGCCAACAGGTAGCTGGGGATTCCCGCCAGGTGGAACAGCAGCGGCTCGATGTGGAAGCGGCCCTGCCGGGCCTCGTCCAGTTCCCGTTCGACGACGTCAAGGTCCCGGTAGTGGACGTCCGCCTTGCGGCCGTCGATCTCCAGCCACGCACCGCCGTTGAAAACGCCGCCGCCCCAGCCTCCGACGTCGGACACACTGCCCTGCCAGCCGAGCGCGCGCAGATCCTCCGGGTCGAAGGCGCCCCGGTAGTAGAGCGCGAAGTCCCAGTCGCTGTCGGCGGTGTGGGTCCCCGCCGCCCGGGAACCGCCGAGCGTCACGGCCTGCACCGCGGGCAGGGTGGCGAGGCGGTCCGCCACATGGTCAAGGAACTCATGGTCAAGGAACAGGGAATCGTCCATGGGTGTGCCTTACATCCGGGTGGGGAGGGTGCCGTAAGCGATCCTATTTCAGGAACAGCTTGCGCAGCCGCCCGGTGGTGAGCGATACCCCGAGCACGATCATCACCAGGTAGTAGCCGATGTGGACCGCCGTGGCGGGGCTGAAGGCACCCACGCTGATCTGCCGCAGCAGTTCCACGCCGTGCCAGAGCGGCATGGCCTGGATGAACCACTGGATGCTTTCCGGGTAGACGCTCAACGGGTAGAACGTGGCGCTGAACAGGAACATCGGCAGCATGAAGAAGTTGATCCAGTCCATCTGCTGGAAGGTCTTCATGAAACTGGTGATGCCCATGCCCAGGCTCGCGAACCCGAAGGCGATCAGCAGTGAAGCCGGGATCATCAGCACCGCCCAGGGCGTGGTGAGCAGTCCCATCACGCCCATCACCGCGGTGAACCCGGTGGCGTAGAGCAGCCCGCGGAGCAGCGCCAGGAAAATCTCGCCTATGGCCACGTCCAGCGGGCCCAGCGAGGTGTAGAGCATGCCCTGGTACAGCTTGGCGAAGTTCATCTTGAAGAAGACGTTCCACGTGGAATCGTAGACGGCGCCGTTCATTGCGGAGACCGCCAGCAGCGCCGGTGCGATGTACGCCGCGTAGCTGATCATCTGCCCGCCCGGGCCCTCAACGTCCCCGACGATCGTGCCCAGCCCGACGCCCATGGCGATCAGGTACAGCACCGGTTCGAAGAAACCGGAAACCAGGATCAGCCAGGTGCTGCTTTTCGCGGCCATGAGGCCGCGCGCGACGACGGCCTGGACGTTGCGCGAATAGAGGGCACCAAACTTCCGCTGCCGGGCAGCCTCGGTGACGCTGTGCGGCCCGCCTGGCCCTGCTGCAACCGTGCTCATTGCCCCATCCTTTTCACGAACTGCCGCCGGGTCAGGATCCAGCCGGCAGCGGCCGCGGCCAGCAGGTAGGCCACGTGGACCACGGTGAGCACGGGATTCTCCTCCATACCGTAGGTGAACACCCGGCCCAGCTCCGTGCCGTGCCACACCGGGGAGATCCAGCCGATCCAGCGCACGGCCACGGGCAGGGAATCAAGCGGGAAGAACGTTCCGGAGAACAGGAATAGCGGGACCACGATGAAGCGCTGCACGAGGGCGAACTGGCCGCTGTCCTTGGTGATGCTGGAAGCGTAGGCCATGAGCGGAAGCCCGAAGGAGAGCCCGGCCACCGTGGCCACCAGGGCGGACATCCAGCCCCAGGCTCCGGGCGAGCCGCCGAACAGGGCGACGATCACGAAATATGCCACGGACTGCACCAGGAACTTCAGGGTCACGGCGATCACGTGGCCGGCGGCAATCTGCTGCGGCACCAGCGGAGAGGCGTGCGGGCCGTAGAAGACCCGCCGCCACTTGAAGCCGTCCATGATCGGGTAGGAGAACTCCCCCGACGCCGTCATCACCGCCGCCGAAACGATGAGCGCCGGCGCGATGAACTGCAGGTAGCTGACCCCGCCGAACGCCGCCGCCCCGTTGGCATCCACGAGCGTGGCCAGGCCAACACCCATGGCGAAGAGGTACGCCGCCGGTTGGGCGATGCTGTACATGATGAAGGACCAGAAGTAGCCGCGCATCACCCGCAGCACCTGTTCGGCGTAGAAGAAGGAGCCCCAGCGCCGGGCCCGGGCGGCCGAGACGGCAGGAGGATGCGCGCGCAGGGCAGCGGCCGCCGTCGGAAGCTGATTGTCCGTTCCGCTAGTCAACGAGACTCCGTCCGGTCAGCCGGAGGAAGACGTCCTCCAGCGAGGAACGGCGCACCAGGGACGTCAGCGGGCGCAGGCCGCGGGCGGAGACCTGCTCGAGGGCGGCCTCGCCGTCGTCCGCGTAGATCAGCACCCGGTCCGGCAGGGTTTCCAGCCGTTCGCCGACGCCTTGGAGTTCGGCGCCGATGGTGGCGTTGCGCTCGGAACCGAAGCGCAGTTCCAGGACCTCGCGGGTGGAGTGTTCGCGGATCAGCGAGGCGGGCGAGCCCTCGGCCATGATGTGGCCCTTGTCCACCACGATCAGCCGGTCGCAGAGCTGCTCGGCTTCGTCCATGTAGTGGGTGGTGAGGATCAGCGTGACGCCCTGTTCCTTGAGGCGGAAGAGCCGGTCCCAGAGGATGTGCCGCGCCTGCGGGTCCAGGCCGGTGGTGGGCTCGTCGAGGAGCAGGATCTTGGGCTCGTTGATCAGCGAGCGCGCGATGGTGAGCCGCCGCTTCATGCCGCCGGAGAGCGCATCCACGCGGGACTTCGCTTTGTCCGTCAGCTGCGCGAACTCCAGCAGCTCGTCCGCCTTGGGCCGCAGGTAGCTCAGCGGCAGGCCGAAGTAGCGGCCGTAGACGATGAGGTTTTCCCGGACTTTGAGTTCTTCGTCCAGGTTGTCCTGCTGCGGCACCACGCCCAGGTGCGCGCGGACTTCCGGTCCGTTCACGTCCGGGTCCAGGCCCATGATGGTCAGCTTCCCGGAACTGCGCTGCGAGACGCCGCCGATCATCTTCATGGTGGTGGACTTGCCCGCGCCGTTGGGTCCGAGGAGACCGAACGACTCCCCCGGCGGCACCTCGAAGGAGATGCCGTCGACGGCGGCGACGTCGCCATAATTCTTGCGCAGCAGCTCGGCGCGGATCACTGCATCAGGGTTCATCTGGGTACTTGCTGGAGTGGTTGCGGAGCGGGTGGCTTCATTGTGCACCCTCAGCACCTTAGTTGAGCCATGAAAAACGTGAAAGAGCTATTGCACAACTTTCTGGAACAATCCGCCCGGAAAGCGTCCCTCGCAGAGGATGTGCACGCTACTTCGGATTCGCGCGCAGCACTTCGAGGCGCTGGCGGTATTCGGTCTCGTCGATCTCGCCGCGGGCGTAGCGTTCGCGCAGCACCCCTTCTGCACCCTGGGTGGCGGCCCAGTGGTGGTTGTGCCGCCAACTGCGGCGCGCGAAGAAGATGAAGAAGCCGATCACCAGAATCCAGAAGAGCGGGATCAGCAGGAACAACGGCCAGAAGCCACCGCCGTCCCACGGGCCGTGGGCGGCGACAGCGGCAGGCACGTTGGCTGCCAGAGCGCTCAGTGATGTGAACATGTCAGGGTCCAAACTCTTGGCGGTCAGGTCCGGCGTTTCCGGGCCGTCCGAGCCTCTTTGCGGCTCTGCATCCAGTCTGTTTTCCGGGCCACCGGAATACGTCTGCCCCAGGGAGGCAATCCGGGCCCGCCGCCTACTCCCCCGGGAGGCCGCCGAGTGCTTCAGCTGCTCCAGCCGGGCCGGACCAGGCCCGATTCGTAGGCCAGGACCACCAGCTGGGCCCGGTCCCTCACCATGAGCTTGTTCATGATCCGGGAGACGTGGGTCTTCGCGGTGAGCGGCGTGATGAAGAGCCGCTCGGCGATCTCGGCGTTGTTCAGCCCTTCACCCACCAGCGCCAGCACTTCGCGTTCGCGCCCGGTGATCTGCTCCAGTGCCACCGGTTCCGCGGACGCCCGGCTGTGCAGGGCCAGCTGGGCCATGATGCGGCGGGTCACCGACGGCGAAAGGAGGGCGTCGCCGTCGTGCACCACGCGCACCGCGCGGATGAGCTCCGCCGGTTCGGTGTCTTTGAGCAGGAATCCCGCGGCACCGGCCCGCACGGCTTCGGCGATGTATTCGTCCAGTTCGAAGGTGGTGAGGATGATGATCCGGGTTCCGGCCAGCCGCGGCTCCGCCATGATCCGGCGGGTGGCGTCCAGGCCGTCGCCGTCGGGCATGCGGATGTCCATAAGCACGACGTCCGGCGCCTCCCGCAGGGCCAGCCCGACGGCGTCCCTTCCGGTTCCGGCCTCGCCCACCACCTGCATGTCCGGCTCCGCGTCCAATAGCGCGCGGAAGCCGGCGCGGATGAGGGTCTGGTCGTCGGCCAGCAGGATGCGGATCATGGTCCGGTCCCTTCTGCCAGAGGAAGCGTTGCTTTGACCCGCAGGCCTCTGTTCGGCGGAAGACCGTCCAGCGGCAGCAGGGCGAGGCTGCCGCCCAGCGCTTCCACCCGCTCCCGCATCCCGGTGAGCCCGTTGCCCGGTTCCGCCCCGCCCTGCTTCGACCAGTCCAAGCCTGCGCCGTCGTCGTCGACCGTCACCTCCAGCGTGTTCCCGGCAAGCGCAAGGCGCACGACGGCGGCCGACGCACCGGAGTGCCGGCGGACGTTGCTCAGCGCTTCCTGGACCACCCGGTAAGCCGCCTCCTGCTGCGCCTCACCCGCCCCGGGCAGCTCCGGAGGGCCTTCCAGGTCCACTCTGAGGCCGGCCAGCCGGGCATGCTCCACCAGTTCCGGAATCCGGGCCAAACCGGGCCGTGCCCCCGGATGCAGCGGGGCATCTTCGCGCAGCACGCCCAGCAGTTGCCGGACCTCGGCCAGGGATTCCTTGCTGGCCGCCTTGATCGCCTCCAGTGCCGGGCGGAGCCGCTCGGGTTCATTCGCGCCCAGGTGCAGGGCCACGGAGGCCTGGACGTTGATCATGGACAGCGAATGGGCCACGACGTCGTGGATATCCCGGGCGAGGGTGAGCCGGTATTCGTCCCGCTCTGCCTGCTCGGCGGCCGCACGCCGGCGGCGGTACTCGGCCAGCTGTTCCCTGCGCCGCCGGAACCCCTCGCCCAGGAGCACGAGGATGGCCGCCCAGGCCGCGGCGGCGGAGAAACGAAGAGGCCAGGCCTCGTCGCCGACCAGCAGGGACCAGAGCAGGACTGTCGCCGCTGCACTGCCGGCGCCGAGCCAGGCCAGCCAGCGCAGCCCCGCCGCCGCGCTCAGCATCAGCGACACCGCGAAGGACACCACCACAGGACCCCAGGGGTAGCCGGCTAGGAGGTAGGCAAGCGCTGCGGCGAAGGTCAGGGGCACCATCAGCACCGGCATGCGGCGGCGCAGCAGGAGGGCGGCAGGACCGGCAAGGAGCAGCACCAGGGCGAGCGCGTCAAGGGGCCGGGCGCCGGCCTGGTGGCTGGCGGCGAAGGCCGTCCCGAGCACCTGGATCAGCGCCACCCCGATGGCAATGAAGGACGTGGGCGGCCCCTTGCGCCTGCCGAATCCGGGGCCCGGGCTGAAACGGGGTCCCCCGTCGAAGCCGCGTCCGCCACTGAAACCACGCTGCATGCTCCGAGCCTAGCCCCAGGTGCGGCCGGCGTCGTCCGGTTCAGGGAGCAAGGCGCCTACTCCCGCGGGAGTAGCCGGCCGGCCGGAGTCGCGCTCTGTTGAATGGCCTGTTGCCCGGCCCTGTTTTGCGGCCCACGCCGGGCGTACCGTGGTCAACGTTGGGGGACTTCCGGTAAGCAACAGCGCTTGTCTGCAAGGAGGACCAGAAATGCCAGCAAACCGCACACTCAAACCGCTCGCCGTGCTGGGCGTCATCACCGCCCTGGTAGCCGGGGGCGCCGGTGCCGCCACCGCCAATCCGGGAGGGACCCCGGCGATCCCGCTGAACACCGAGCAGGAAACCACGGGCTCGAACACCGGGGCCAGCGGCTTCTTCAGCTACACGATCGACGGCGGAGAACTCTGCTACACGCTGACGGCGCGGAACCTTTCCGCCGCGGCGGGGGCGGCCCACATCCACCTCGCTCCGCGCGGCGTCGCCGGCCCTGTACAGGTGCCCCTCACCGTGGGCAGCGGAACCAGTTGGACCCAGGAGGCCTGCACCACAGCCGACCCCGCGCTCCTCGCGGCGATCGCGGCCAGCCCCCGCAGCTACTACGTCAACGTGCACACCCCTACGTTCCCGGGTGGTGAGATCCGCGGACAACTGAAGTAGGGCGGACGCAAGCTGCCCGGAAACGGCGACGGCGGCAGCCGGGCTGGCTGCCGCCGTCGTCGGGGCGGGTGGACGCACAGCGGTGCGTCCTGTTCATTTGCCGTTCGGGCTGAGGGTCAGGCCTTGGCGGCTGCCCGTTCCGCCGCTTCGACCACATTGGTCATGAGCAGCGCGACGGTCATCGGACCGACGCCGCCCGGGTTCGGCGAAATCCAGCCGGCCACCTCGGCGGCGGCGGGGTCGATGTCGCCGTGGACGCGGCTCTTGCCGGTCTCCGGATCGGTTTCACGGGTGACCCCGACGTCGAGCACCGCGGCGCCTGGCTTGACGTCGGAGGCCTTGACGACGTGCTTCGCACCCGCAGCACCTACGATGACGTCGGCCTGGCGGAGCAGTTCCGACATGTTGGTGGTGCCGGTGTGGGTCAGGGTGACCGTGGCGTTGATTTCACGCCGGGTTAGCAGCAGCCCGATGGAGCGGCCGATGGTCACGCCGCGGCCCACCACCACCACGTGCTTGCCGTTGAGGTCGTAACCGTTGCGCTGCAGGAGCTCGATGACGCCGCGGGGTGTACACGGCAGCGGCGAGGTGATCTTGCCGTTGACGTTCAGTACCAGCCGGCCGAGGTTGGTCGGGTGCAGGCCGTCGGCGTCCTTGTCGGGATCGATCCGTTCCAGGATCGCGTCCGTGTCAAGGTGCTTGGGCAGCGGCAGCTGGACGATGTAGCCGTGGCAGGCGGGGTCCGCATTGAGCTCGTCAATGAGGGCCTCGACCTGTTCCTGGGTGGCATCCTCGGGCAGCTCGCGCTGGATCGAGTTCATCCCGATCTCGTGCGACTGCTTGTGCTTCATGGACACGTACAGCTGGGAGGCCGGGTCGGCGCCGACCAGCACGGTGGCGATGCCAGGCGTGATGCCGCGCGCCTTGAGCGCCGCGACCCGTTCCGTCAGCTCGGCCTTGATGGCGGCCGAGGCCGCCTTGCCGTCGAGGATCTTTGCAGTCTGTTCCATTGTTGGGGTCACCACTGTTCGTGCTCGGGGTAAAGCGGGAAGTCTGCAGCCAGCTTGTCGACGCGCGCCTGAAGGGCCTCGACGTCGGTGGCGGAGCCGGACTTCAGCGCGGTGGCGATGATGTCAGCGACCTCGGTGAACTCGGCGGCGCCGAAGCCACGGGTGGCCAGGGCCGGGGTGCCGATACGCAGGCCGGAGGTGACCATCGGCGGGCGCGGGTCGAACGGCACGGCGTTGCGGTTGACCGTGATGCCCACGGAGTGCAGGAGGTCTTCGGCCTGCTGGCCGTCCAGCTGGGAATTGCGCAGGTCAACGAGGACCAGGTGCACATCGGTGCCGCCGGTGAGGACCGAAACGCCGGCCTCGGCGACATCGGCCTGGGTGAGGCGCTCGGCGATGATCTTGGCGCCTTCCAGGACGCGCTGCTGGCGCTCCTTGAATTCCTCGCCCGCGGCGATCTTGAAGGCCACGGCCTTGGCTGCGATGACGTGCATCAGCGGGCCGCCCTGCTGGCCCGGGAAGACGTTGGAGTTGATCTTCTTGCCGTACTGCTCCTTGGCCAGGATCACGCCGGAGCGCGGGCCGGAGAGGGTCTTGTGCACGGTGGAGGTGACGACGTCGGAGTGCGGCACCGGGCTCGGGTGCAGGCCTGCTGCGACGAGGCCGGCGAAGTGGGCCATGTCCGTCCAGAGCAGTGCGCCAACCTCGTCCGCGATGGAGCGGAAAGCGGCGAAGTCCAAGTGGCGCGGGTAGGCGGACCAGCCGGCGATGATGACCTGCGGCTTTTCGGCGATGGCCTGCTCGCGGAGCTTGTCCATGTCCACGCGGAAGGTGTCTTCTTCCACCTGGTAAGCGGCAACCTTGTACAGCTTGCCGGAGAAGTTCAGCTTCATGCCGTGGGTCAGGTGGCCGCCATGGGCCAGGGAAAGGCCGAGGATCTTGTCACCCGGGTTGATCAGGGCGGAGAGGGCCGCGGCGTTGGCCTGGGCGCCGGAGTGCGGCTGGACGTTGGCGTACTCGGCACCGAAGAGGGCCTTGACACGGTCGATGGCCAGTTGCTCGGCGATGTCGACGTATTCACAGCCGCCGTAGTAGCGCTTGCCCGGGTAGCCCTCGGCGTACTTGTTGGTCAGAACGGACCCCTGTGCCTCCATGACGGCACGGGGAGCGAAGTTTTCGGAAGCGATCATTTCCAGGGTGCCGCGCTGGCGGCCGAGTTCCTGTTCCAGGACGGCTGCGATCTCGGGATCGAGTTCGGCAAGCGGCTGGTTACTGATGGTCGCGGAGGTGATGTTGGTCGACACAAAGATCTCCTGGCTAGGGAACTGGTACTTCTCACAGGTCAGGCTACCGTCTGGCATATCCGCCGTGCTCTTGATTACGGGGCAAGGCAGGCCAAAGGCAAGACATGACCCTCGGCCCAGGCGTACGATCCGTGGTCTTCATCCTTGCCGCTCCCTGGTGGTTCACCACCCAACGCCAGTCGCGACGGTCTTAACAGTACAGCAGCCCTGCGACGGTAGGCTTGTCTGGTGATTGACTCCACCCCTCCCGCGTCTTTTGTTGTCACCCTGTCCTGCCCGGACCGGCCCGGAATCGTCCACGCCGTGGCCGGCGCCCTGCTTGGGGCCGGATGCAACATTGCCGATTCCCAGCAGTACGGCAGCCCGACCACCGGGAACTTCTTCATGCGGGTGGAAGCCACCACGTCGTCCACGCAGGACGGGCTGGCAGCGGCCCTGGAGCCGGTGGCGGCGGAGTTCGGCATGAAGTGGGACATCAACCCCGTGGGCCGGAAGCTGCGGACCCTCATCATGGGTTCCAAGGACGCGCACTGCCTCAACGACCTCCTCTTCCAGCAGCGCAGCGGCACCCTGCCCATCGACGTGCCGGCCATCGTCTCCAACCACCGGGACCTCGAAGGCCTCGCCGCGTTCTACGGCATCCCGTTCCACTACATTCCCGTCACCGCGGATACCAAGCCGCAGGCCGAGGCACGCCTGCTGGAGCTGATCAAGGCACACGACGTCGAACTGACCGTGCTCGCCCGCTACATGCAGGTGCTCTCCAATGAGCTGTGCGCCGAGCTCAGCGGCAAGGCCATCAACATCCACCACTCCTTCCTGCCGTCCTTCAAGGGCGCCAAGCCCTACCACCAGGCCCACGCCCGCGGCGTGAAGCTGATCGGCGCCACCGCCCACTACGTCACCGCGGACCTGGACGAGGGCCCTATCATCGAGCAAGAGGTCATCCGGGTGGACCACGCCCGCACTGCCGCCCAGTTCGTCCAGATGGGCCGGGCCGTCGAAGGCCGCACCCTGGCGCAGGCCGTGCAGTGGCATGCCGAGCACCGGGTACTGCTGGACGGCACCCGGACGGTCGTCTTCAACTAGGCCCGGGTCGTTCCACCGGGCAAACAACGTTTCGGGAGGCGAAACCGGCGCAGCCCGCCCCGTGGCGGAAACTCCAAGCCCGCCCTCTCCGTTCCGTTGAGGTTTACCCTTGATCCATGGAGGGGGAACAACGTCCGCTCGGCCACAAAGGCAACGACCATGAGCCCGGCGGCTATGAAATCGACCTTGCGACGTACTACAACCGCGAGGCTGCTGCCCGGGATGCGCGTCCGCTGCCCCCGCGGCGGGTGGCTTGCCGGGAGTGGTTCATCAGCTTCCTCAAGTCCGAACATCGGCACGGCCTGCTCGAACTCGGCTGCGGTTCCGGCGTCGACGGCCTCGGCTTCATCCAGGCCGGGCTGCACTACGCCGGGGTCGACCTCTCGGAAGAAAGCGTCCGCCTGGCCCGCGCGAAGGGCCTGGACGCCTCGGTGGCCAACGGCCGCGCGCTTCCGTTCGCGGACGCCGCATTCCCCGCGGCCTGGACGATGAGCACCTTGCTGCACGTGCCCAACAACGCAATCGACGACGTCGTCCGCGAACTCGTGCGGGTCACCACACCCGGTGCGCCGATCGCCGTCGGGCTCTGGTCAGGCGACGACGAAGAGGTCCTGAACCCGGAGGACGACATCGAACCGCGGCGCTTCTTCAGCCGCCGCAGCGACGCCGCGGTGCGGGAGATCTTCGGCCGGCACGGCGTAGTGGAGCATTTCGAGACGTGGCCGGAGGGCCAGGGCGCCGAATCGGGACCCGGCGCCGGGCAGTGGGTGCAGCACTATCAGTTCCTGGTGCTGCGGACGCCCGCCCCGCCCAACTAGCTCGCAGTTGTTGTCGTTATGGGCGCCCATAACGACAACAAATGCGACCCAGTTGGGTCAGCGCGCTCGGTTAGGCTTGCCTGCATGGCTCCCATTTACACCTTCGCCGGGGACACCCCGGAGATCCATGAAACCGCCTTCGTGGCACCCAGCGCTTCGATCATCGGCAAGGCCAGCCTGGGCGAAAACGCGAGCGCCTTCTACGGCGTCTCGGTGCGCGCCGACACCGCCGCGATCCGCGTGGGCGCGGGCTCGAACCTGCAGGACAACGTGGTGCTGCACGCCGACCCCGGCTTCCCCTGCACAGTGGGCGAGCGCGTCAGCGTGGGCCATTCCGCGGTCGTGCACGGCTGCACGGTCGAGGACGACTGCCTCATCGGCATGAGCGCAACCATCCTCAACGGGGCGGTAGTCGGCAGCGGCTCGCTCGTGGCCGCGGGCGCCGTCGTGCTCGAAGGCACGGTCATCCCGCCCCGCTCACTCGTGGCCGGCGTCCCGGCGAAGGTCCGCCGCGAGCTCAGCGACGAGGAGTTCGAGGGCGTCAAGCACAACGCCGCGCACTACATTGAGCTCGCCGCGGCGCACCGGGAGATGCACAGCTAGGCGCGAAATCAGTGGCCGGGTCCGCCCGGTTGCAGTAGGCAGCCCCAGCCACCTAGTCCAGGCTGATCGGCCCGTACTCGGCCAGCAGCTCGCCCGGTCCGGGGTTGCCTGCCGCGGAACTGCCGCCCAGGTGGTTCACCACGCCCCACACGGCGTTCAGGCCGGTGGTGACGGCGCCTTCGGCCCAGCCGGCGGTCCAGGAGACGTCGTCGCCGGCCAGGAAGATGCCGCGGTGGCGCGCCTCAAGCTGAGACTGTTCGAAGTGGGTGTAGAGCCGCTGTTGGTACCGGTAGTGGCCTGGCAGGTTGGCCTTGAAGGCACCCATGAAGTTCGGATCCGATTCCCAGGACACGGTGATCGGCTGGCCCACGATGTGGCTGCGGATGTCCAAGCCCGGGTAGATCTGTTCCAGGGAGTGGATCATGAGGTCGGCACGCTGTTCGGCGTCCAGGCTCAGCCACTTGAGGGCGTCATCGTTCCACGTGTAGGAAAGCAGGATGACGGCAGGCTGGTCCGGGCCGTTGTCCAGCAGGTAGGTGCCACGCGTGAGGCGGTCCGTGAGGGTCATGGACATGACCTCCTGGCCGGTCTGCGGGTCGCGGTCCTTCCAGAACGGACGGTCCACCATCACGAAGGTCTTGGAAGACTGCATGTAGTGCGAGCGCTCGATCGCGGTCCACAGCTCGGCCGGGAACAGGGCCTCCTCGGTCTTGATCCTCGTGGAGAGCAGCCAGGACTGGCAGGTGGTCACGACGGCGGCGTACTCGCTGCTGCGGCCCCAGCGTTCGGTGACGGCGATCCGGGAGGTGGGGGCGCCGTCGTCGTCGTTCACGCGGGCGATCCCCGCCACGGCGCCGCGCGGCGAACCGGAGTGCAAGGACGCCAGCGAGGTGCCGTCCGGCCAGTGGGCCATGCCCGACGGCGCGTGGTTCCAGAGTGCCTCCGGCAGGCGTTGCGCTCCCCCGGCGATGCCGCGGTGGTGGTCGTCGGCGTCGGTGTAGACCACACGGAGGATTTCCAGGATGGAGTTGGGGAAGTCGGTGTCCCAGCCGCCGGTGCCGAAGCCCACCTGACCGAAGGCCTCGCGGTGTGCGAAGCCGGCTTCCTTGAAGGCGCGGCTCTTGGCGACGAAGCCGGAGAAGGTCTCCTCATCGAAGTCTTCCAGGAGTCCGTTCCACAGCCCCTTGACGCGGGCGGTGTCGCGGGCCTTGATGGCCTCCTGCATTTCCTCGAAGCGGGCATCCTCGCGCAGGGCGGCGCGCCAGGCCTCGGCCACCTCGTGGAAGAACGCGGGCAGGTCCGATGCCTTCTCGGCATAGAACTTCTCGCCCTTGAGCTCGATCACGGTGCTGGAGGTGGGCGGGGCGAGCGGGTTAGGGAACTCCTGGGTTTCGAGGCCCAGCTTGTCGATGTAGTGGTACAGGGCCTTGCTGGAGACCGGGAAGCGCATGCCGCCCAGGTCCGCCACCACGCCGGGCGCGGCCGGGAAGGATGCGGTGCGCAGGCGTCCGCCGATCTGGTCGGCCTCGTAGACCACGGGCTTGAGGCCGAGCTTCATGAGCTCGTAGGCGGTGACCAGCCCGGACACGCCTGCGCCGACGACGGCCACTTCAGTGCCGTACAGCTCTTCCGGGACGCTGCCCAGGCCCGCCGGGTGCTGCAGGTAGTGGTCGTAGCTGAACGGGAAGTCAGGGTTCAGCATGGTGATCGGGGCACTTTCCGTCTCCGCCGGGACGGACCCAACGGGTGCGCTTGCGGGCAGTTCGGTGGCGGTGGTCATCAAAGTCCTGCCTTCACGGTTTCCGGGTCGGTTTCCTCGTCGACCCTGGCGGATAGTTCACGGTAGTCCTGCTCACTGAGGGCGGCTACCTTCGAGTTGCGGCGTCCATAGCCGAAGTAGAGTCCGATTCCCACGAGCATCCACGCCCCGAACACCAGCCAGGTTTCGGCACCGAGGTTGGCCATCAGGTAGGCGCACATGAGGGTGCCCAGGATGGGGGTGAGCGGGTACAGCGGGACGCGGAAGTTGCGCTTGAGGTCCGGGCGGTTGCGGCGCAGGTAGATCACGGCCACGTTGACCAGGGCGAAGGCGAAGAGGGTGCCGATGCTAGTGGCGTCCGCGAGCGCCCCGAGCGGGATGAAGCCGGCGGTGAGTGCGACGGCGGTGCCCACGATCAGGGTTCCGGCCACCGGAGTGCCGGTGCGGCGCGAGACGCGGCCGAAGACCTTCGGCACCAGGCCGTCGCGGGACATGGAGAGCAGGATGCGGGTCTGGCCGTAGAGCACCGTGAGCACGATGCTGGCGATGGCCATCACGGCCCCGACGGCGAACACCAGGGCGATCCACGGCTGGTGGGTAGTCTCTTGGAGGATCTGCACCAGGGCGGCTTCCGTGCCATCGAACCAGCCCCAAGGGCGGGCGCCGATGGCGGCCACGGCCACCAGGACGTAGATGCTGGTGACGATCAGCATGGAGAGCATGATGGCCCGCGGCAGGTCCCGCTTGGGGTTCTTGGCTTCCTCACCAGCGGTGGAGGCGGCGTCGAAGCCGATGTAGGAGAAGAACACACGGGAGGCTGCGGCGGAGACACCGGCGGCGCCCATGGGCATGAGAGGTTCGAAATTGCCGGCGTTGAAGGCAGTGAAGGCCACGGCGCAGAAGAAGACCAGGATGCCCACCTTCACGGCGACGATCGCGGTGTTGATCCAGGCGCTTTCGCGGGCGCCCCGCACCAGCAGCACCATGGCCAGCAGGACAATCACGACGGCGGAGATGTTGACCGCTCCACCCTCAACCGGGGACAGTGCGAGGGCATCGGGCAGGGCCAGGCCGAAGACGCCGAGGGTCTCGTTGACGTACTGGCCAGCGCCAACCGCCACGGCGGCCACGGAGACGGCGTATTCCAGGACCAGGCACCAGCCGCAGATCCAGGCCATGCCTTCACCCATCGTGGCGTAGGAGTACGAGTAGCTGGAGCCGGCCACCGGGACGAGGCCCGCCATCTCGGCGTAGGACACGGCCGAGAGCAGGGCCGCGAAACCGGCAATCACGAAGGAGATCCAGATGGCGGGTCCGGCCAGCGGCACGGATTCGCCGAGGATCACCAGGATGCCGGTGCCCAGGGTGGCGCCTACGCTGATCATGGTCAGCTGCAGGACACCGAAGCTGCGACGGAGCGGGGTGCCGCCTTCGCCGTTGCCGGCCTCTTCGACCATCTGGTTGATCGGCTTGCGGCGCAGCAACTGCGCGCCGAGGCCGGGCCGGCTGGCGCCGGCCTTTGTTGCGGGGTTGGCGGACACAGTCACCGTTGACGTCCCTTCGAAGTAGTTGCGCTTTCCTCGGTCAACGGTATCTTGTGAGCTAGCTCTCAAGTTGGTGCAAAGTGACCTATAGTCAACTTACATGAGACGTAATGCACTCGAAGACCCGGCTCCTGGCGCGGCGGCCGGACCCTCGTTGACGGCGCAGCCGCAGGGACCTTTGGGGGCCGTCACGCTGGAGCAGCTCCTCGCCCAGTTGCCGGCCGGCATGCGGATCCTGCACGATGCCGGAAGCCGGGGAGACGGCGCGGCGGAACCTCTTCGCTGGGTGGAACCCAGTGAGCTCGAGGACCCCACGCCTTATGTCCCCGAAGGCGAGTTCCTGCTCACCGCGGGCTTGCCCTTTAGGGGCGACGGCGGCACCCCGGAACGCATCGACGCCTATGTCCGGCGCCTGGTGGCCGCGAAAGTGCGGGCCTTGGGCTTCGGCGTCCGGCCCTATTTCGACGAGGTTCCGGAGGGCCTGCTCGAAGCCTGCCGCCGCCACGGGCTCACCCTGATCGAAGTTCCCGAGTCCATTCCCTTCGCAGCGATCGGCCTGGAGTTTTCGCAGCTGCTGGAATCGGACAACGCCCGGGTGTTCCGCCAGCTCGCGGACATCAACCGGCAACTGATGCGGGCGGTCCTCTCCCCCAGGCCCGAACACGAACTCCTGGCCGCCCTGGTCCAGCGGGTGCCTGTGTGGGCCCTGCTGTTCGGGGCCGACGGACGGGTCCGGGCGCGGGCGCACGGCGCCGGCAGCCACACCGGCGCCGGCGGCAGCACCGGCGTCGAGCTTTCCCTGCTGGAACCCATGCTGCAACGCCTGCTCTCCGGCAGCGGTCCGCGCGTGGAGATGGACGGCTTCGAGCAGCCGGGTTCGGCGATGGTGTTCGGCCATCCGCTGCGCAGCACCAAGGACGCCAACCTGGGTGCCCTGATCCTGGGCTCTGACGATGCCCTCACTCCCGCGCAGAACAACGTGGTGCAGTCGGTGGTGGGCCTGTTGGAGCTGCTGGTTCGTCAGCGCACCAGCGGTTCACTCGCGCCCAGCCAGCTCGCGACGGCGCTGCTGCTGCACCCGGACAGCCTGGCCTCCGGAGGCACCCGGCACGTGAACGGACTCAAGGACCTGCTGGCGCAGAGCCTGTCTTCCAGCCGCTCCGCCGCCGTCCGCGTGGTCCAGGGCATCAAGGCCGACTCCCCCGAGTGGCCCGCCGGGGACAGCCCGGTGCGGGAACTGCTGCAGTGGCGGCGGCTGTTCGACACCAAGCTCGTGGAGATCACGGACTACGGTTTCGCCGCGCTCACCCGGCTGAAGGTGGACGACGCCTTGGTTGCGGAGGTCGAGAAGCTTGGTTGGCGCCTGGTGATCGGCGACGCGGCGGAGCTCGGGAGCCTGTCCGCCGCGTACCAGCGGGTGTCCTCGCTGCGCTCGAAGGTGCAGTCCAGCGGGCGCAGCGCCCGGGTGGACGAGGTCAGCTGGAGCGTCACGGGACTGCTCGGCCGGGAGGCCGGGACCATGCTCGCCGCCCGCCTGCTGGAGCCGGTGTTGGCGCTCGACGCCGGGAAGCGGGACCCGCTGCTGGCTGTCCTGCGCGGCTGGCTGGCGGAGAACGGGAGCTGGGATGGTTCCGCCAAGCGCCTGGGCCTGCACCGCAACAGCGTCCGCCGGCAGATCGGCCAGGTGGGCGACTTGCTGGGCAGGGACCTCAACGACGCCCAGGTGCGCGCCGAGTTGTGGATCGCGCTGCAGTACGCGGACGAGCTTCCGGACTCCTAGGAGACGGTCCGAGCCCCGCTCCGTCGAACACCGTCCCCTTGAACACCGTCCCCTTGAACACCGCCCCACCATTCCAGCACACGTGTGCCATAAAAAGTGAGCCACTTGGAAGGCTCACCGGCCGGCACGTCCACCTCGAACCAGACTTCGCCGGGGTGGCGGCGCTCCTGGATCCACCGGCCGTCCGGTCCGCGGGCGGCACGGATGGTGTCGATCGCGTCGCGAAGGCGTGGATCGGGGCCGGTGCCGTCGTGGAGCGAGGCCGCACGGAAGTAGTCCGCCGCGTTCAGCACGCTGTAGAACCATCGGAACGGGTACGCGAAGCGGCTGGCCCAGTGTGCCACCTGCTCCCCCGTTGACCTCCGGTACAGCAGTCGGCGCTCCAGCAGGTATTCCTCGCCTGCGCGCCGGGCCGCGGTCAATTCCCCGCCGCCGAGGCCTGCCTGCTGGTAGGACAGCAGGCCCTTCAGGGAGTTCAGGGTCGAGTGGAAGGACGAGCGCGTGGAGCCTTCCACCCAGTCGCAGTTCCAGCCGCCGTCGGACAGCCGATGCTCCACGAACCAGCGGGCGAGCCCGGATACGTCCGCACCGAGCCATGCCCCGTTCGCCAGGGTGTAGGCGTTGATGCAGCAGTCCACTTCGCCGCCCCAATACGGGAGGTTGTCGTATTCCCAGCGGCTGTTGGCCTCGAGCAGCTCTGCCGTGCCTGCCAGGGCTCCGGCGTCCAGGCCCCAGTCCCGTAACGCGTTGAGCGACCAGGTGGTGGCGGTCCATGGTTGGCCGGGTTCTTGGGATTCGAAATCATACCCGGCCGGGAAATACGCACCGCCGGCCCATTGCCCGTCCGGATCCTGCAGCCCGAGCAGCCGGGCGCCGAAACCTTCACTTGCAACGCGGTTGCGAGTCTCCTGCCACACCCCGGGCGGGGCGTGGGCGAGGTCGCGCTCCACCTGCCAACGCAGGGCAGGGTCCGAATCCAGCAGCCAGCCAAGCAGGGCGGGTTCAACGGCCATGGGCGGGAGGCTACCAGCAGCCGAAGCGGTGGTCCATGGCCGCCCGCTTCAGGCCGTCAGGCGCCCTGGCCGGGGGCTTCCCATTGCCGGTACAGCTCGGGACGCCGTTCCCGCAGGTACGGCACCTTCTCCCGCGCGGCCAGGGCGTCCGCCCCGGACACCTCGGCGAACAGCAGCACGGGCCCCTCGCCGGCCGCCGCAAGCAGCGCACCGTCGGGTCCGGCCACCACGCTGCCGCCCGCGAAATCGCAGCCGTCCTCGTGCCCGCTGTGGTTGGCGTAGGCCACCGTGAGCTGGCTCTCCAGTGCCCGGGCCCGGAGCAGCAGCTGCGGGACGGCGTCGAACCCGGCGGACAGGGCGGTGGGCACCAGGAGCAGTTCGGCGCCGCGGACGGCGGCCGCACGCACCGCTTCCGGGAATTCGACGTCGTAGCAGATCAGCAGGGCGGCACGCAGTCCCTCGAAGTCGACGACGGCGGGAGCCTCCGACGCCGGGCTGAAGGCCTTGCGCTCGTCCGCACCGAAGAGGTGGACCTTGCCGTAGTCGAGCAGGGTTCCGCCGCTGCGGTCCAGGAGGGTGGCGGTAATCCGGCGTGCTCCCGTGGCATCGCAGACGGGGAGGCTGTACACGAGGCCGATCCCGTGCCGGCGCGCGATCCCGGCGAGGCGTTCCCGGAGTGCCGGAAGCCCCGAATAGTCGAATTCCGCATCGATCCGCAGAGGCGCGTAGCCCACCGGGAAAAGTTCGGGGGTGAGCAGCAAGGAGGCGCCGGCCGCAGCAGCACGGCGGGCCGCCTCGTCGATGGCCGCCAGGTTGGCGTCGGCGTCCAGGACAGCGGCGTTTGCCTGCAGCACGGCCAGCAGCATCTTTACCCCTTCAATGGCTCTTGGATTGTGTTCCCACCATACGCAGCACGGACGCGGGCGTTTCGGGACGATTGGACCCGGCTTCGTAAGCCCGGGGATGGAACGCACCACGAAAGCCGTTGGCTCCAGGGGGTCCGCAGAGTCACCCGGGGGACCATGCCGGGCCTATCCAGCCAGCTCGCACGGCATTCGCATGTGTTAACTTCTTGACTGCAAATGTGCTTTTGGTGCAGGCTTCTTAAATGCCCGCAACGACGCGCTCGGCAACGAGCCCCCACAGGAACCCCGGCTCGCAATCAGCCCCAGGTTCTCAATCAGCCTTGCGCCACCTCAACCAGCAGCGCATCATCGAGTGCCTGCTCGGCGGACCGGCCACCCAGGCCGAGCTCTCCCGGCAGACCGGCCTCTCGACGGCCACGGTGTCCAACATCGTGAAGATCATGCAGGGGGCCGGGCTCGTTTCCACGGAACCGGTGACCAGCTCGGGCCGCCGGGCACTGAGCGTACGGCTCAACAGCCACGGCGCCGTCGCCGTCGGCATCGATTTCGGCCGCCGCCATCTCAGGGTGGTCCTGGCCTCCCTGGGCTACCAGGTGATCGCGGAGGAAACCGTCACCCTGCCCCTGGGCCATCATGCGGAAGAAGGCATCGCGGCCGCCGTCGATCTCCTCCAAAAACTACTCGCGGAAAACGGCGTCGAACGCCGCGCGGTGGTGGGCGCCGGAGCCGGAATCGCCGGGCCGATCGACCGCCGCACCGGCACCGTGGCGCAGGGCGCGATCCTGCCCGAATGGGTCGGATTCCAGATCCTCGAGCGCCTTGAGCGGGCCCTGGAAATGCCCGTGTACGTTGACAACGACGCCAATCTCGGCGCCCTGTCCGAAGTCACCTGGGGGCCGCACAGCGGGGTCAATGACCTCATGTTCCTGAAGATCGGCTCGGGTATCGGTTCCGGGCTGATCGTCAACGGGGCACCCTACTACGGGGCGGTGGGAATCACCGGCGAGATCGGCCACGCCACCATCCATGAATACGGTGCCATCTGCCGCTGCGGCAACCGAGGCTGCCTGGAAACGGTGGCCTCCACCACGACCATGATCGAGCTCCTCGGCAAGAGTGCAGGCAGGAACCTGGAGCCGGTGGACATCGTGCGCAACGCCCTGGCGAAGGATCCCGCGACCCTGCGGGTGATCGACGACGCCGGCCTCGCCGTCGGCCGTGCCCTGGGCAATGTGGCCAATCTGATCGGGCCCGAAGTGATCGTAGTGGGCGGCCCCCTGGCCGGGCTGGGCGAAACCCTCCTTGCCCCGATCCGGCGCGGCCTGGTCCGTCATGCCGTTCCGGTTGTCGGCGAGACGACCATCTTGACCATGTCCTCCCTCGGCGCCCGCGCCGAGGCCCTGGGGGCTGCCGCACTGGTGTTCCAGCACGCGGGGATCAGCACCGGCTGACGGCCGGAAACCGACGCGACCGTCACCGTCCCCGAAAAAAGTCTTGCGTTCAACTCTTGACGACAAGACCGGTGATCCAGTTTACTTTTTCATCAGACAGCCCCGGATTCCTTCCGGGAGACAACGACGTCATGCATTGGAGGCGTAGGGCCTATGACGACACCCACAACGCACAAGGATCCGCTGATCTTGGAAATGCGGTCCATCACCAAGGAGTTCCCCGGGGTGAAGGCCCTGTCGGAAGTGAACCTCCGGGTCAAGGCCGGCGAAGTACACGCGATCTGCGGCGAGAACGGCGCCGGCAAATCCACCCTCATGAAAGTCCTCTCGGGCGTCTACCCCCACGGCAGCTACAAGGGAGACATCGTCTACCAGGCCGAGGTGCAGCAGTTCAAGGACATCCGGGCCAGCGAACACGCAGGCATCGTGATCATCCACCAGGAACTGGCACTGATCCCCGAGCTCTCCATCACGGAAAACATCTTCCTCGGCAACGAACCCACCAAGCGCGGCGTGATCGACTGGGCGGAAGCCCGCCGTCGTTCGATCGAGCTGCTGGCCCGCGTGGGGCTGCGCGAGAACCCGGACACCCCGGTCAAGGAAATCGGCGTCGGCAAGCAGCAGCTCGTGGAAATCGCGAAGGCCCTGAACAAGTCGGTCAAGCTGCTCATCCTGGACGAGCCCACCGCGGCCCTCAACGAATCCGATTCCCAGCACCTCCTGGACCTCATCCTGGGCCTCAAGGGCAAGGGGATCACCTCGATCATCATTTCGCACAAGCTCAACGAGATCGAACAGATCGCCGACTCCATCACGATCATCCGCGACGGCAAATCGATCGAAACCCTTGACGTCAAGGGCGACGGCGTGGACGAGGACCGCATCATCAAGGGCATGGTGGGCCGCTCCTTGGAATCCCGTTTCCCGGACCACGTCCCGGAACTGGGCGACGTGCTGCTCGAGGTCAGAGACTGGACGGTGGGCCACCCGCAGGTACCGGACCGGCTGGTCTGCAAAGGCTCGAACTTCACCGTGCGCAAGGGCGAGATCGTGGGCTTCGCCGGACTCATGGGTGCCGGCCGCACCGAACTGGCCCGCAGCATCTTCGGCCGCTCCTACGGGAACTTCATCTCTGGCAGCATTTACAAGAACGGCAAGGAACTGCACATCCGCAACGTCCCCCAGGCCATCGACGCCGGCCTGGCCTACGTCACCGAGGACCGGAAGGTCCTCGGCCTGAACCTGCTGGACGACATCAAGACCACCACCGTCTCGGCCAACCTGAAGGCCATCACGAACGGCCTTGTAGTGGACGAACGCAAGGAATTCGCCATCGCCGAGGGCTACCGCAAGAGCCTGCGGACCAAGGCCCCGAGCGTGAACGAAGGCGTCGCCAAACTCTCCGGCGGAAACCAGCAGAAGGTGGTCCTGGCCAAATGGATGTTCACGGACCCGGACATCCTGATCCTCGACGAGCCCACCCGGGGCATCGACGTCGGCGCGAAGTACGAGATCTACGGCATCATCCAGGAGCTCGCCAGGCAGGGCAAGGGCGTGATCGTGATCTCCTCCGAGCTCCCGGAACTCCTGGGCCTTTCCGACCGGATCTACACCATCTTCGAAGGCGCCATCACCGGCGTGCTGGACAAACAGCACGCCACCCAGGAAAGCCTGATGAAACTCATGACCTCAGCGGCACGCCCCGGCAACGGCACCGCACCCCAGACTCTGAACGCATAAGCCCGCAAGGACGGAAACCCCTATGAATGCACTCAAGCGGATCTTCGGCGGTGACACCCGGCAGTTCGGCATGATCATCGCCCTCGTGGCGCTGGTCCTGTTCTTCCAGCTGTTCACCAGCGGCAAGGTCCTGACGCCTACCAACATGATCAACCTGTTCAACGGCAACTCCTACATCCTGGTGCTTGCCATCGGCATGGTGATGGTCATCATTGCCGGCCACATCGACCTTTCGGTCGGATCCGTGGCCGCAGCCGTCGGCATCGTTGTGGCGATCGCCATGCGGGACTGGGGTGTGCCCTGGTACCTCGGCATCCTGCTCGGCATCGTCCTGGGTTCGGTGATCGGCGCCTGGCAGGGATTCTGGGTGGCCTATGTCGGCATCCCGGCGTTCATCGTGACCCTGGCCGGCATGCTGCTCTTCCGCGGCCTCAACCAGTTCGTGGGCAAGTCGCTCACCGTGCCCGTGCCAGACGAGTTCCGTGTGATGGGTTCGGGCTTCCTCCCCGAAATCGGCGACTTCGCCCGTTACAACTGGCCCACCGTCATCCTCGGCGTGCTCCTGGTGCTCGGCCTCGTCTACCTGGAGTTCCGCAAGCGCCGCCTCGAAGCCAAGACCGGCAGCTCCCCCGATCCCCTGTGGGTGCCGATCGTCCGCCTCGGCCTGCTGGCTGCCGCCATCATCTACGTGACCTGGCTCTTCTCCACCGGCCGCTACGGCACCTCCTTCCCGGTCTCCGGCCTGATCCTCGTGGGCCTGGTGGCCCTGTATGCCTTTGTCACCACCAAGACCGTCATCGGCCGCCACGTCTACGCGGTGGGTGGCAACCGCCACGCGGCCGAACTGTCCGGCGTGCGTTCCAAGCGGGTCAACTTCCTGGTCATGCTGAACATGTCCGTCATGGCTTCCCTGGCCGGCATGATGTTCGTGGCACGCTCCACCAGCTCCGGTCCCGCGGACGGCGTGGGTTGGGAACTTGACGCCATCGCGGCCGTGTTCATCGGCGGCGCCGCGGTCTCCGGCGGTGTCGGCACCGTCATCGGCTCGATCGTCGGTGGCCTGGTCATGGCTGTCCTGAACAACGGCCTGCAGCTGCTCAGCGTCGGCGCCGACATGCAGTCCATCATCAAGGGCCTCGTCCTGCTGATCGCCGTCGCGATCGACGTCTACAACAAGAGCCAGGGCCGCCGCTCCATCATCGGCATGCTGATGAACGGACTGAAGAGCAACCAGCCGCCCACCACGGCGGACGAAACCACCAGGACCAGTGACATCATCGCTGCCCCCGAGCCGGCGGAACCCGCCAAGTAAACCCGCGACGGCGCCACGCAACCGGCGTCATTGGACACAGAAAGAGAAGCAACCATGCGTAAACTCGCAAAAACCCTGACCGTCCTCGCGGCAGTAGCAACACTCTCCCTCACCGCGTGCGGCCGCTCCGACACCGACTCCGAAGCCGCGAAGGCCGGCACCGCGCTCAGCGGCTTCCCGCAGGACTCGGTGATCGGCGTCGCCCTCCCCAAGAAGACGTCCGAAAACTGGACCCTTGCCGAAAACCTCTTCAACTCAGGTCTCACCAAGGCGGGTTTCAAGCCGAACGTGCAGTTCGCCAACAACGGCGTCTCCGAGCAGCAGAACCAGATCTCCACCATGATCACCTCGGGCGCCAAGGTCATCATCGTCGGTGCCGTGGACGGCGCCCAGCTGGGCACCCAGCTGCAACAGGCCAAGGACGCCGGCGCGGTAATCATCGCGTACGACCGGCTGCTCACCAACACCAAGGCCGTGGATTACTACGTGGCCTATGACAACTTCAAGGTGGGCGAGCTCCAGGGCCAGGCCCTGCTCAACGGCCTGAAGGCAAAGAAGCCCTCCGGCCCGTACAACGTCGAACTGTTCGCCGGTTCCCCGGATGACGCCAACTCGAAGGTGTTCTTCGACGGCGCCATGAGCGTGCTGAAGCCGAAGATCGACGATGGCACCCTGAAGGTGGTCTCCGGCCAGGCAGACTTCACCAAGGCCGTCACCCAGGACTGGAAGCCGGAGAACGCCCAGCGCCGCATGGACTCCCTGCTTTCTGGCAGCTACGCCTCCGCCACCCTGGACGGCGTGCTCTCCCCGAATGACACCCTTGCCCGGGCCATCCTGACCTCGGTGAAGTCCGCCGGCAAGCCCACCCCCGTCGTCACCGGTCAGGACTCCGAGCTGGAGTCGGTGAAGTCGATCATGGCCGGCCAGCAGTACTCCACCATCAACAAGGACACCCGCAAGCTGGTTGAGCACGCCATCACCATGGTCAAGGACCTGCAGCAGGGCGTGGCGCTTGAGATCAATGACAACCGCAACTACAAGAACGAATTCAAGCGCGTTCCGGCGTACCTGCTTCCCCCGGTGATCGTCACCAAGGAGAACGTGAAGACGGCCTACGTGGACGATCCGGTGCTCGGCCCGATCACCAAGTAACACGCGTCAACAAGAATGATGCCCGGCCCCTGAGGGGGCCGGGCATCACTCGTTTAAGGCTTCACGACGTGGCTTCACAGCGCAAACATAGCTTCGTGCTGCAATCCGCACAGGAGCGGGCGCGATTGTTGGATCCGACGCCGGCGATTCCGGCCGGCACCGGATCACTAGGAGAACCGTGAGCGTCCTTGCCCGCAGCGTCGGCAACGCCTTCCGCAACAAGATCAGAACGGCAGCCGTGGTGGCAGTCCTGGCCGTCGCCATCGGCCTGGCCCTGTCCATGCTCGTCGCCAACCAGGCCGTATCCGCCAAAGTCCAGGAGCTGAATGCCTCCGTGGGCACCGTCCTCACCGTCAATCCGGCCGGCGGCCAGGGATTCGAAGGAGGCGGCGAACCCCTCACCGCCGCCGAAGCGGCCACTGCGGCGGCCGTCTCCAACGTCGACTCCGTGGTGGGGACCAAGGCGCTGCGGCTTCGTACCGAAACCACGACGTCGGACACCACCGGCACTGCCGCCGGCGCCGCCCAGCCAGGCGGCGGAGGACCCGGCGGGCAGACGGCCAGCGTCACCACCAGCCTGACGGCAGCCATCGACGCCGGCACGCTCGGCAACCGGAACAACGCGGGCAACACCACCACCGGGACCGGGACCGGGCAGGTGCGCACGTTCGCCCTGCCGATCACCGCCACCGGCATCGGCGCCGAGGTGGACACCGCAGGCAAGACCCTGGACATCACCAGCGGCACCGGCCTGGGCAACTACGCCGCGGCAAGCACCAAAGCCCTTGTGGGAACCACCCTCGCGGAGAAAAACAGCCTCAAGGTCGGCTCCACCTTCACCATCGCCGCTAAGGCGTTCACCGTTGCGGGCATTTTCGACGCCGGCACCACCTTCGGCAACAACGCCGTCTACCTGACGCTGCCCGAGGCACAGGCCCTCGCCGGGACCCCCGGCGAACTCTCCAGCATGGTGGTCACGGTCAACAGCATGGCGAACGTGGACGCTGCCAAGACGGCCCTCCAGGCAGCACTGGGCCCAGGCAAGGCCGACGTCACCCAGGGCCAACGCAACCTCGCAACCGCCGTCAGCTCCCTCAACAGCGTCAAGGGCATCTCCCTCGTGGCCTACATCGCGGCGCTGGCCACGGCAGGGCTCATCATCCTGCTCATCATGGTCATGCTGGTCCGCGAGCGCCGTCGCGAAATCGGAGTCCTGAAGGCCATCGGCGCACGCAACCGCACCATCGGCCTGCAGTTCGTCCTCGAAGCCCTGGTCCTGGTGGCACTCGGCAGCGTCGTCGGCGCGGCGATCGCCTGGTTCGCCAGCGGCGGCATCGCCTCGGCGCTGATCAGTTCAAACAGCACCACGGGTGCCACTGCCCAGCGCGGCTCCGGCGGCTTCGGCGGCCAGGGCGGGCCCTTCGGCGGCGCTACCCAGCTGCTGACGTCCGTCACCGCGAGTGCCTCCCCCGGCGTGATCGCCGCCGGCATCGCCGCAGTGTTCGCGGTCGCCGTCGTCGGGGCCCTCGTTCCGGCCCTGCTCACGGCCCGCATCCGCCCCATCGAAGTCCTCCGAGGAGAATAGCCATGATTGAAGTCAAGGACCTGGTCCGCCAGTTCAAGTCCGGCGACCGCACCATCAAACCGGTCAACGGCGTCAGTTTCGAACTCGGGAAAGGCGCGCTGGCGTCCATCGTGGGCAAGAGCGGCAGCGGCAAGAGCACCCTGTTGTCCCTCCTCGGGGCGCTGGACAAGCCCACCAGCGGGGACGTCGTCGTCGATGGAATCAGCCTGGCCGGCCTCCCGGACAGCAAGCTGACCGAGTACCGCCGCCGCGACATCGGCTTCGTCTTCCAGCAGTTCAAGCTGATCGAAAACCTCAGCGCCGTGGACAACGTGATGCTGCCGATGGAGTTCGCGGGCGTCCGCAAATCTGCGCGGGCCCAACGCGCCAGGGACCTGCTGGAGCAGGTGCAACTGGATCCCGAGAAGCACTCGCGCCGGATCAACCGCCTCTCCGGCGGCGAGCAGCAGCGTGTGGCGATTGCCCGTGCCCTGGCCAACGAGCCCAAGCTGATCCTTGCCGATGAGCCCACCGGGAACCTGGACGAGCAGACCGGCGAGCACATCATCGAGCTGTTAAGCTCGCTCAGCCGCAACCACAACACCACCATCCTGGTGGTCACCCACGACCGCAGTTTGGCCAGGAAGGCGGACCGCAGGTTCCGGCTGCTGCAGGGCCAGCTGAGCGAAGAGGTGACGGCCGGGACGTGACCGCCGCCGGTTCTGATGGATACCGCCGGGCTGGCGGTACCCGTCAGAACCGGATCGCATCAGAAGCGGATCGCGTCGATCACCTTGATCCGCACGGCCACGAGGGCCGGGATCGCGCCGGCAAGGGCGCCCACCGCCACGGCGGCACCGAAGCCGAGCATCGCCGCTTCCAGCGGGAACGGCGGGTATTCGCTCAGTGCCGGGGCGACCTGCCGTTGGATCCACGGATTCTTCACCACGGCCACCGCCAGCATCACCCCGACGATCCCCGCCACAGCGGTGGCCACCAGGGATTCCATCATGACGCCCACGAAAATCCGCCCCGAAGTGGCACCGAAGCTGCGGCGGATTCCGATTTCCCGGACCCGGTAGCGGACGGTCACCATCGAGATGTTCAGCATGCCCATGGCGCCGAGCAGCAGCACAAGCCCGGCCACCGCGCCCACCACCAGCTGCGCGACGGCGATCGGGTCGCCGTGGGCGGCGTAGTCCATGCGGCTGGCGTCAACATACATGTCCGGGAACTGCATCTGCAGGTCCGCCTGCATGGCGGGCATCAGCACCGCAGCCTGTCCGTCCTGCACCCACACCTTGAACTGGCCATGGCCCTCGGCGATCCCGGCAGTCTGCGCAGCCCCATTCAGCATGAATGCCGACGGCGGCGCCTGGGGATAGAGATCGGGTACGACGCCGATGATCACCGCCGTGGTCTCCCCTCCCCCGACAAGCTTCGCCAGCGGCCTCCGCACGAGGTCCGGCCTGCCGGCCGTGTTGTAGAACGCTTCCGACACGACGACGGCGGGCGCCAGCCGCTGTTCGTCGTCCGCGGCGAACCAGGAGCCCTGTGTGACATCCGTGCGGTGGATGACCCCGTATCCAGGATCCACCAGCGTCATCTGTACATCCTGGACGCCTCCCGGGAACTGGAAGCGCGCCTGGGCCTGCCCGGTGTGGGTCCAATAGCTGATCCCGTAGCGTTCCACGATCCCCTGGTAGGCCTTCTCGAGCCGCACCGGATCCGGCGTTGTGGGTCCGTTGACGCTCAGTGCGACCGTGGCTGTTCGCCCCTGGCTGCGTTCGGCCTGGACCTTGAAGCCTTCGCGGGCAAGATCCCCCACGCCCACCACGGAGGTCAGGGCGGTCACGGACACGGCAACACCCACGAGCGCCAGCAGGATGCGGACCTTGTTGATGCGCAGCTCCTGCCAGGCTTCCACCAGCGCGGAGACGAAGCCGGTCATGCGGCTACCTCCTCGGCGGCCTGCAGCACCCCGGCATCGAGGCGGTACCGGGATCTGGCCAGCGCCGCCACGTTGTGGTCGTGGGTGATGGTCACCAGAGCCGCCGCAGACTCCGTGGCGATCGAATCGAGCAGGGACATCACGGTCTGCCCGGTCTCGACGTCGAGCGCCCCGGTGGGCTCATCGGCGAGGATCAGCCGCGGGCGCCGCACCAGCGCCCGTGCAATGGCGATCCGCTGCTGTTCGCCTCCGGACATCATGTTCGGTTTGGCATCCGCGCGGGCGGCGAGTCCTACGCGGTCCAGCATTTCCATCGCCAGCTCGCGGCGGCGCCAGAAGTCCCGGCCCTTGGCGTAGAACAGCGGGGTCATGACGTTGTCCAAGGCGCTGCGGCCCTGGAGCAGGTTGAACTGTTGGAACACGAAGCCCACGGTGGAGCCACGCAACCGGGCCCGGGCGTTGCCGCCGATCCGCTGCACCGGCGTTCCCAGGAAGTCCAGTTCGCCGCTGCTGGGAACGTCCAAAAGGCCGAGCAGGTTCAGGAGGGTGGACTTTCCGCAGCCCGAGCGGCCAACGATCGCGGTGTGGTCCCCGCTGGAGATTTCAAGGTCGATGCCCCGCAGGATGTGCAGTTCCTGGTCATCGGGCAGGACCACCGAGCGGGTGACTCCGCGCAGGCTCAGCAAAGTCTCCATGCCTAGCCGCCCGCCCGGCCATACATCATCTGGCCGGGGCCGGGCATGGCCGGATTCGCGGCGGCGCCCGGCACGAACTCCAGGACCATTTCGCCCTCGGCCAGGCCGGAGGTGACCTCCACCTTGGAGCCGTCGTTCAGGCCGAGCTTCACGCGGCGCTGCTCCGGTTCAAGGGCAGGACCTCCAGGTGCGGCCCCCGGCGCGGCACCCGCGGCCGGCACGGCCGCGGCGGCGTCCCCTGCCAGCCAGACGATTCCTTCCTTGACGCTGCCCTTCACCGAGCTCAGGGGAACGGTGATGACGTTCTTCGACTCCCCCGCCGTGACGGTCATGGTGGCGCCAAGGCCCGCGAAGACCTCCGTTCCGGAGGGAATGGCGCAGCTCAGGGTCCCGGTGGCCGGTCCGCCGTCCTGGGGTGCTTCCCCTCCCCCGCCGGGAATCGCGACGGCGGCCGGCCGCAGACCGCCCGCGGGCACCGCCGTGCCCGCGCCACCCGTGCCGCCGCCCGTCCCGCCGCCGGAGGCACCGGCGTCGGAGGCGTTGTTCTTCACGGTGACTTCCGGGCAGGTGAAGGGCGCCGGGCCGCCAGTCAGCGCGATCTCCGCCGAGCCCGGCCTGCCGAGCAGCCGGAACTGCTGTGCAGCGGTCATTGGGCCGGACACCGTGTAGCTTCCCGGGTCCACCTTGCCCACGGTTTCGCCGACGGTCACCTGCTGGTCGATCAACACACCGAGTTCGCTGATTTTGCCGGCTGCAGGCGCCGGGACGTCCGTGTAGGTGTACACAGGCTCACTGCTCTGCTCTTCGGCGGGGTTCTTCACCCGGTCCGGGGGCCGGCACCGGCTCGCGGGGCTGTTCGGTCCGCACCTGGATGACCGCTTCGCCTTTGGCTACCGTGGTCCCGGCTTCCCGGTAGATGTAAACCACAGTTCCGGCTGCGGTGCTCCGGACGGCCTGGGCGGGATCGCTCTGGACGGTCGCCTTGACCTGCACGGTGTTCGTCACGGTGGCACGGACCGCGGGCACCGCAGGCGTCCCCACCTGCGCCATCGGGGCAGGCCCGGATTCCTCGGGCCGCAGGCCGTCGATAAAGGCGATTTTCACCAAGGCCACAGCTATGACTGCAAAGACCAGCAGCCGCGCCACCGGCAAGACGACACGTCGAAAGACACTCATCCCTGCTCCATTCGGTAACTCCCCACAGAAACGCTCTGCGAGGGATGATCCCCCCAGCCTAAACGTACCGACCGGTATGTTTGCTCATCCCGCAGCTTGAGAGTTACCTGGCCCATCGGAGGAAAAGTCTCGTACCTGCGCGACCTGGGTGTGGCATGGAACTGCGGCCTGTGGCAGGCTCAGGGCACATGATCGAAGACTTCGCGAAAGACAACCTTCACGGGAGGCTGCGGCAGGACCGCAAGGCGCTGCTCTGGAAACTCGACGGTTTGTCCGAATACGACGCCCGCCGGCCTTTGACAGCGACCGGGACCAACCTCCTCGGCCTGGTCAAACACGTTGCCAGCGTCGAGGCCAGGTACTTCGGCGAGGTCTTCCACCGTCCTTCCCCGGAACCGCTGCCCCCGTGGCAGGACTCCGACGGCAGTGATCTG
Source organism: Arthrobacter sp. TE26545 (assembly GCF_056279005.1). The sequence goes on along the minus strand of NZ_JBWBQM010000001.1, from coordinate 921,722 downwards.
TGGGCATCCGAGCACGAGACCCTCGATCAGATCGTCGGGTTCTACCGGCGCACGTGGGAGCATTCGGATGCGACGATCAACGAGCTTCCCCTCGACGCCCCCGGCCACGTGCCGTGGTGGCCGGAGCCTTATTCCGACACGAAGCTGTTCGTCGTCATGCTCCATGTCCTCGGCGAGTCCATCCGGCATGCCGGGCACGCCGATATCCTGCGGGAGGGCCTTGACGGCCGGACCGGGTTGCGCGCCGAACACGAGAAGCAGATCGACGAGGAAGCCCGTGCAGCCTACTGCGCGAAAATCGAGCAGGCCGCCAGGGCGGCGGCCGTACGCGGGTGAGAGGATGGTCACCATGAGCAAGCACATCGCCAGGCCATGGCTGTTCAGCCAGGAAAACCAGGACCCGCGGGCCGCCACTGGAAAGACCTTGCGCTGGGGCGTTGTCGCCACGGGCGGGATTGCCAGGACCGTCACCGGAGACCTGCTCCAGCTCGAAGACGCCGAACTGTACGCGGTCAGTTCGCGGCGCCAGGAGACGGCTGATGCCTTCGCTGCGACGCACGGCGCGAAGAAAGCCTATGGGGACGACGGCGGCCTGCGCGGCTACCAGCGCCTGCTTGCCGACGACGCGGTGGACGTCGTCTATGTCGCCACGCCGCACGCGCAGCACTACGAGGTGGCCAAAGCGGCGCTTGAAGCCGGGAAGCACGTCCTCTGTGAAAAAGCGCTGACTATCAATGCCCGCGAGGCCGCGGAACTGGTGGGGCTGGCCCGCGAACGCCGGCTCTTCCTGATGGAGGCCATGTGGAGCCGCTTCCTGCCGAGCATGCAGCGGGCCTTCGCCATCGCCGCCTCGGGCGAACTGGGCGAAATCAAATGGGTCAGCGCGGACCTCGGCTTCCCGGCACCGTACGACCCAGCCGCACGGATCTGGGCGCCGGCGGACGGCGGCGGCGCATTGCTGGACCTGACCGTTTATCCGCTCCTCTGGGCGTGGGGCACCCTGGGTGCGCCGCAGACGGTCAGCGCCGTGGGCACCCTGAACAGCGACGGCGTGGACTCCCAGAACGCGCTGACCCTAGGCTACGACAGCGGCGCCCTGGCGCAACTGACCTCATCGCTGCTCGCCCACGGCCCGCGCACCGCATCCGTGGCCGGAACCGAAGGCTTCCTGCAGACGCATGGTTCCATCAACAATCCGCGCGAACTGCACATCCGCACGGGGTGGGACGAGCCGCGCGTGGAGCGCTTCGACGTCGTGGGTGTGGGTTACTGCTATGAGCTCCGCGAGGTGACCCGGTGCATCCAGCAGGGGCTCACGGAGAGCCCGGTGATGCCGTGGGAGCACTCACTGGACATCATGCGCTTGTTCGACGGCGTCCGCTCCCAATTGGGGATCCGTTACGCCAACGATCTGCCCAAGGGTATGTGACAGGGGCGTCATACGGGTTTGGAAGATTCCGTACCGGCGGCCTCTTCCCGTCATTCAGGGCGCCCGGCATGACAGTTGGCGTAGAGATTCCCCCTTTTTGTGGACCGGTTTTTTTCCTGGCCCTACGATGTACGCAACCGTTGAATCTGAGTCAGAGGCTGGGGGCGTCAGATCAAAGCTGCGCAAGCCGTATGCTGCTTCGGAAACCACGGCTACTACTCCGACGGGTGGCGTCCCGCCGGAGCTCAGGTGGTGGCTCCGATAGCGGTCCCTGTCAATATCGGGGCCACCATGCTGAACTTCATCGCGCTGGCTAGCGCCTGCCCCTTTTCCCGCCGGTGACTCTTGCGCCGGTGACTCTCGCGCTGGACATCTTCCGGTCCAGCGAGGCTGCGCCCGGGCCCAGGAACACAAAGGCCAGCGACACCACGACGTACACAATGGGCAGCTCGCCCGCGACCCCGCCCGTCCCGGCCAGCAGGGGCTTGCCGGATTCGGTGACGAACCAGATGGCAGCGAACATGACCGCCGCCAGGAAACCTGCCAGGCGGGTGAACGCCCCCAACAGGAACATCGCGCCCAGGCCGGTTTCACCGGCGATGACCAGCCAGGACAGCATCTCCGCTTTCTGCACGCCCATCCCGGCAATGGACGCCTCGAAAGCCTCCTGGCCGGCCAGGATCTTCCGGACGCCGTGCAGCGCCAGGAGGGCACCGACGCAGATCCGGAGCAGGGCGGTTCCGTATGAAATGGATGCGGCGGAAGGATTGAGGAAACTCACCCATCCAATCTATGCCGACTGCCCAACTGGCTCGCAGTTGTTGTCGTTTTGAGGGCCGAAAACGACAACAACTGCGAGCTACTTGGGGTGAAACGGGAGAATGGAAGGCATGAATGTTGACGTAGTGGTGGTTGGCGGCGGAGCAATGGGCTCGGCGGCCGCGTGGCAGTTGGCCCGTAGCGGCAAATCAGTGGTGCTCCTGGAACAGTTCGAGGAAGGCCACAGGATCGGCGCCTCGCACGGCGCCACCCGGAACTTCAACACCGCCTACGCCGAGTCCGACTACCTCGACCTCCTTGCCGAGTCCAGGGAACTATGGGACGAACTGGCCGGGGAAGCCGGAACGCAGCTCCTGGACCTCGTCGGACTGGCCAACCACGGCAACGTGAACCGGCTCCGCACCATCCACGAAGCCCACCAGGAACGCGGCATCGAGAGCCATTTCATCTCCGCCGCCGAGGCTGCAGAACGCTGGCGGGGAATGAACTTCCGCGGCGACGTCCTGTTCGTGCCCGGCTCCGGCCGGGTGCGGGCGGCCGAGGCACTCCTTGCGTTGCGGAAAGCGGCCGAGGCCCGTGGCGCCCGCTTCGAATACTCGACGCCGGTCCGTGGCATCCGCGTCCTCGGCGCCGACTCGGTGCTGGTGCTGACGGACCGCAGCGAGTTCGTGGCCCGCCGCGTGGTGGTCACGGCCGGAGCCTGGACGGGCAAGGTCCTCGAGGGACTCGCCACACTGCCGCCGCTGCTCGTGACCCAGGAACAGCCGGCCCACTTCACCCCGTTGGATGACTCGCTGGATTGGCCGAGCTTCAACCACAGCCCCGATCCAGGCGACCCGCGGGACGCTTATTGGTACAGCCCCGTCTACGGCATGCTGACCCCGGGCGAAGGCATCAAGGCCGGATGGCACGGCGTCGGCCCCGTCACGGACCCGGACGCCCGCACTTTCCAGCCCGAACCCGAACAGCTCGACGCCCTGGTGCGGTACGCGCGCGAGTGGCTTCCCGGCGTCGACCCTTCCTCGGCGGTGCCGATCAGCTGCACCTACACCACGACGCCGAACGAAGACTTTGTGCTCGACGGCTTCGGCCCGCTCGTGGTCGGCGCAGGCTTCTCGGGGCACGGCTTCAAGTTCACCCCGGCGATCGGCCGGGTCCTGGCGGACATTGCCGCCGGCGGAGTGGCCCCGGCGCGCTTCGCGGCAGCCCGCTAAAGGGGCGTTAACCCAACTGACTCGCAGTTGTTGTCGTTTTGAGGGCTCAGAACGACATTAACTGCGAGTCAGTTGGATTAGGCAGAGGCTACTTCAGGATGGAAAGCACCTTGTTGAAGGTCTCCGACGGGCGCATGACGGCCGAAGCCTTGGCGGCATCCGGACGGTAGTAGCCGCCGATTTCCACGGGGGAACCCTGGACGGCGAGCAGCTCGCCCACGATGGTTTCCTCACCGGTGGTCAGCGCTTCGGCGACCTTCGCGAAGGAGGCAGCGAGTTCGACGTCGGCGGTCTGCTTGGCCAGTTCCTGCGCCCAGTAGGAGGCCAGGTAGAAGTGGCTGCCGCGGTTGTCGATGGTGCCCAGCTTGCGGCCCGGGGACTTGTTCTCCAGCAGGAAGGTGCCGGTGGCGCGGTCCAGGGTGTCGGCCAGGACCTGGGCGCGGGCGTTGCCTTCCGTGGTGGCCAGGTGCTCGAAGCTCACGGCCAGGGCCAGGAACTCGCCCAGGCTGTCCCAGCGCAGGTAGTTCTCCTTGAGGAGCTGCTGGACGTGCTTCGGGGCGGAGCCGCCGGCGCCGGTTTCGAAGAGGCCGCCGCCGTTGATCAGCGGAACCACGGAGAGCATCTTGGCACTGGTGCCCAGTTCCAGGATCGGGAAGAGGTCCGTGAGGTAGTCGCGGAGCACGTTGCCGGTCACCGAAATGGTGTCCTCGCCCTTGCGGATGCGCTCCAGGGTGAAGGCGGTGGCCTTCACCGGGGACATGATCTCGATCTGGAGGCCCTCGGTGTCGTGCTCCTTGAGGTATTCCTTGACCTTGGCGATGAGCTGGGCATCGTGCGCGCGCTCTTCGTCCAGCCAGAACACGGCGGGGGTCTTGGAGGCACGGGCGCGGGTGACGGCCAGCTTGACCCAATCCCGGATCGGCAGGTCCTTGGTCTGGCAGGCGCGCCAGATGTCGCCGGGGGCAACCTCGTGCTCGATCAGGACCTTGCCGGAACCGTCAACCAGCTGCACCTTGCCGGCGTCCTGGATTTCGAAGGTCTTGTCGTGGCTGCCGTATTCCTCGGCGGCCTGGGCCATGAGGCCGACGTTCGGGACGGTGCCCATGGTGGTGGGATCGAAGGCGCCGTTGGCACGGCAGTCGTCGATCACGACCTGGTAGACGCCGGCGTAGGAGCTGTCCGGAAGGACGGCCAGGGTGTCGGCTTCCTTGCCGTCCGCGCCCCACATGTGGCCGGAGGTGCGGATCATGGCCGGCATGGAGGCGTCAACGATCACATCGGAGGGAACGTGCAGGTTGGTGATGCCCTTGTCGGAGTCCACCATGGCCAGTGCCGGGCCGTTTTCCAAGCCCTGCTTGATGGCGGCGGCAACCTCTTCGCGGATCTCTTCCGGGAGTTCGTCGAGGCCGTTGAGGATGGAGGCCAGGCCGTTGTTGGCGCTCAGGCCAGCGGCGTCCAGTTGCTTGCCGTACTTGGCGAAGAGGTCCGCGAAGTAGGCCTTGACCACGTGGCCGAAGATGATGGGGTCCGAGACCTTCATCATGGTGGCCTTCAGGTGTGCCGAGAACAGCACCCCTTCTTCCTTGGCCCGGGCAACCTGGGCGGCGAGGAACTCATCGAGGGCGGCGGCGCGCATGACGGTGCCGTCAACCACTTCACCGGCCAGCACGGGGATGGACTGCTTGAGGGTCTTGACGGTGCCGTCTTCGCGGACCAGCTGGATACGGAGGGTGTCGTCGGCCGGGATCACCACGGACTTCTCGTTGGAACGGAAGTCGTCGGCAGCCATGGAGGCAACGTTGGTCTTGGAGTCGCTGCTCCAGGCACCCATGGAGTGCGGGTTCTGGCGGGCGTAGTTCTTCACCGACAGCGGGGCGCGGCGGTCAGAGTTGCCTTCGCGCAGCACCGGGTTCACCGCGGAACCCTTGATCTTGTCGTAGCGGGAGCGGATGTCCGTCTCTTCGTCCGAGGAGGGGTTGTCCGGATAGTCCGGCAGGGCGTAGCCCTGGCCCTGCAGTTCGGCGATGGCCGCTTTCAGCTGCGGGACGGATGCGCTGATGTTGGGCAGCTTGATGATGTTGGCTTCGGGCTTCTTCGCCAGTTCGCCGAGCTCGGCCAGGGCGTCACCGATGCGCTGCTCTTCGGTGAGGTAGTCACCGAAGACGGCGATGATGCGGCCGGCCAGCGAGATGTCGCGGGTTTCCACGTCCACGCCCGCCGTCGAAGCGAAGGCCTCGATGATCGGCAGGAAGGAATACGTGGCCAGCATCGGCGCTTCATCGGTGTGGGTGTAGATAATCTTGGCCATTGCTCGGGCGTCTCCCTGAAGGTCTCCCGGGGCTGCGACCTCGCCACTGCTCCTGTCGGCACGCAGGACGAACCACAAAACCCCTTGCGTTGTTTGCCGGATGATGCCCGGCGGAACATTCCAACTATGCCACAGCGGCCCATTTTGCCCCTAAATTGCAAGGATTCCCCGGCTTGCATGACGCGCCGCCGGAACAGCGTCGCGCGGCACTGGAGCCGCGTCGTATTTCATAGAGTGCTATCACAAACTGTGAAACATCTATTTACAAAACTGTCACAGCCCGGGTAATTTCATTCCGTTATCCCGCGGCGGCGCCTCCGCCCGGGCCGATTTCCCCACCGAAAGTCAGGACAATCGTGACAAGAAACAAGACCCTGGCCACAAGCCTCCTTGGTCTCTCCGCAGCCGCAATGTTCGCATTCACGTCCGCAGGAGGAGCGGCCGCGACCTCCGTTTCCCCGGACGCCAAGGAGGTGTCCCACACAGTCAGCGCCACCCTCCAGACCAGCGGCGTGGCCGACTATTGGACCCCCGAACGGATGCGCTCGGCAATCCCGGGCGATGTCCTGGCGCAGAAGGCCGTGGCGCGCGGCAAGAGCACGGCCCGGGCCGCCGTCGAACAGGGCCAGTCCACCAGGATTTCCGGCAAGGCGGGCAAGGGCAAGCCCTCGCTGCACACCGACGAAAACCCGGTGCCGCACATCGGCAAGGTCTTTTTCACCCTCGGCGGCGTCAACTACGTCTGCTCCGGCAACTCGGTCGCCTCCACCAACGAGAGCACCGTCTCCACCGCCGGCCACTGCCTGAATGAAGGACCCGGAGCCTTCGCCACCAACTTCGTCTTCGTCCCCGCGTACCTCAACGGCGCGGCCCCCTACGGGAAGTGGACTGCCCGCGCCCTGTACACCACCAACCAGTGGAGCTCGGGCGGGGACATCCAGTACGACACCGGCTTCGCCGTCGTCTCGCCCCTGAACGGCCAGACCCTCTCCGACACAGTGGGTGCCTCCGGCGTCGAGTTCAACGCAAGCCGCGGCCTGAGCTACAAGGCCTTCGGTTACCCTGCCGCGAGCCCCTTCGACGGCCAGTCGCTCAAGGCCTGCACCGGCACCGCCTTTGACGACACCATCAACCCGGGCGGCACCACCCAGGGCATCCCCTGCGACATGACCGGCGGCTCCTCCGGCGGGCCATGGTTCATCGGCAGCAACTCCGAGGGCTACCAGAACTCGATCAACAGCTACGGTTACGGCAGCCGCTCCACCACCATGTACGGCCCGTACTGGGGTTCGGTCATCCAACAGGCCTACAACAACGCTTCCGCCAACTAGGCGGGGTCGGTTTCCTCAGCAGGGTTAACGACGACGGCGGCCGCCCCCTATGAGGGGCCGGCCGCCGTTTCGCTGTTCTTCTTCATCGATTGCTCCCCGTCGGCTCCCTGGCCTCGCAAGCTCGGCCAGGGAACCCTGCCGGCGTGGGCCCAGACGTCGTTTTGAAGGCTCAAAACGACGTTGCCTCAGCAATCGATGCAGGTGGAGCTCAGTGGAAGAAGTGGCGTGCGCCGGTGAAGTACATCGTGATGCCGGCGGCGTTGGCCGCGGCGATGACTTCCTCGTCCCGGACGGATCCGCCGGGCTGCACTACGGCGCGGACACCGGCGTCGATCAGGATCTGCAGGCCGTCAGCGAACGGGAAGAACGCGTCCGAGGCAGCCACGGCACCGCGGGCGCGCTCAGGTGCCCCCGCAGCAGAGGCGTTGGATGCACCGCCGGCACCGTCGACGTCGGACTCCACGGTGACGCCCAGGGTGTTGGCGCGCTCGACGGCCAGTTTGCAGGAGTCCAGGCGGTTGACCTGGCCCATGCCGATGCCCACGGCTGCGCCGTTGTCGGCCAGCAGGATGGCGTTGGACTTGGCGGCGCGGCAGGCGGTCCAGGCGAAGGCAAGGTCCGCGAGGGTGGCCTCGTCAGCAGCCTCGCCCGCGGCGAGGGTCCAGTTGGCGGGGTTGTCGCCGTCGGCGTCCACCTTGTCGCTCATCTGCACCAGCACACCGCCGGAGACCTGGCGCATTTCGGCCGGGTAGCGGCCGTAGCCCTCGGGCAGGGCGAGCAGGCGGATGTTCTTCTTCTTGGAGAGGATCTCCACGGCTTCGGGCTCGAAGTCGGGGGCGATGACGACTTCGGTGAAGATGCCCGCAACGGTGCGTGCCATGCCCGCCGTGACAGTGCGGTTCGCGGCGATGACCCCACCGAACGCGGAGACGGGGTCGCAGGCGTGGGCCTTGGCGTGGGCGTCGGCGATCGGGTCGGCGGCGTCAGTGGAACCGACGGCCACGCCGCAGGGGTTGGCGTGCTTGACGACGGCGACGGCGGGCTCGGCGAAGTCGAAGGCGGCGCGCAGGGCGGCGTCGGCGTCCACGAAGTTGTTGTAGCTCATGGCCTTGCCGTGCAGCTGGTCGGCCTGGGCGATGCCGGCCGGGGCGGCCTTGTCCACGTAGAGGGCGGCCTGCTGGTGCGGGTTTTCGCCGTAACGCAGTACCTCGGAGCGTTCCAGGGCCAGGCCGGCGTAGGCGGGCCAGTCGATGATGCCGTCGCCGTCTTCATCCAGGAACTGGGACGCAGTCCAGGTGGCCACGGCGTTGTCGTAGGCAGCGGTGTGCGCGAAGGCCTTGGCGGCCAGGCGGCGGCGGGTCTTCAGGTCGAAGCCCCCGGCCGCGGCGGCTTCCACGACGGAACCGTAGAAGGCAGGGTCGGTGACGATCGTGACGGCGGCGTGGTTCTTCGCGGCCGAGCGCACCATCGCGGGGCCTCCGATGTCGATCTGCTCGACGACGTCGTCCTGGCCGGCGCCGGAGCGGACCGTCTCGACGAAGGGGTACAGGTTGACCACCACGAGGTCGAAGGGCTCGATCTCCATCTTGGCGAGGGTGTCCATGTGGGCCTGGACACGGCGGTCGGCGAGGATTCCGCCGTGCACGCGCGGGTGCAGGGTCTTCACGCGGCCGTCCAGCATTTCCGGGGAACCGGTGACTTCTTCGACTTCCTTGACCGGGATGCCGGCCGCGGCGATCTTCTTGGCGGTGGAACCGGTGGAGACGATGGAGACGCCGGCTGCGTGCAGGCCCTTTGCGAGCTCCTCCAGTCCGGTCTTGTCGTATACCGAGATGAGTGCACGGCGGATAGGGACACGGTCAAGCTGCGTGAAGCTCACAAAAATCTCCGTCTTGGATCGCGTTGGGTTCGCAGATGGTGGGGATACGCCACAGTTTATCGCGTCGGCGGCGGCCCCCGTTTTCATTGCGTTTCTTGCGTTGCGGGGCCTGCTCGGCGGAGTTCCTTGCGTTGCGGGGCCTGCTCTTCGTCCTTTAGGGCGCCCAAAGCACGTAGAGCAGGCCCCGCAACGCCAATCCACTAAGCGGCTGCACGCCAACCCCGGTCGGCAAGCGCGCTACGCAGCTTCCGCTCGGAGGCGGGCCACCCCTGGCGCAACTGATACTTGGAGAAACGCAGCACGATCCATCCCATTGACCGCAGCCTGTCGTCCCGTTCAATGTCGCGGCCCCATTGCACAGGATCCGTAAGGTGGTGCTCCCCCTCATACTCCAGGGCAATCCGATACTCCCGGTACTGCAAGTCCGGCGTCGAGACGTAGTTCCCGTGGGTGTCGTGGACTGGCTGCGTCACGAGCGGTTCCGGCAGGCCGGCGTCGAGGATCCTCATCCTCAGCTTCGATTCCAGGGGCGAGTCGACGCCGTGGCGCAGCAAGGGAAGGACTGCCCTCGCCATCCGGATCCCCTTCACCTTCGGACGACGGTCCACCACCTCTTGGATTGCTTCGAGCGATGACAACGGGTTCTCCCGGGCGAGCAGGGCGTCCCCGGCGGCCACCAAGGCATCGCGGCCCAGGATTGCGGCAAGATCGACCCAGGTCCGTTCCGGAGAGGTCAGCGCAACGCCGTTGATGAAGCGCACGTCGCGGGCAAGCAACGGCGCCCTGTGTCCGACGACTCCCCTGCGCTTGACCCGTCCGATTTCCGCCCGGCGGGTGACATGGATGAGTCCGTTTCCGCGTTCCTCGGCCTCCAGGGTTGCCGGCAGGGGAAGCGGCCACAGCAAGGCAGAAGTGGTGTGGCTGATGGCACTGCGCGGCGTGACACCCGTGTGGAGCCGGGCAAGGAGTTCCAGGTCCAGAACTTCCTCCGGACGAAGCCGCATCCCTCTACTGGGCGTGACGAGGCCGCTGCTTTCCAGCCGCCATCTCGCAATCCCTGCGGCGTATGCGTCGCGCACAAGGAATCCCCGCGGATCGATGGTTGCCGGGAGAGGCGGTGGTTTGCGCATACGTCAATGCTGGCTTGGCGGCCGTCGTCGTCCGGGGTTATCCACAGAGTTGCCCTTCCATGCCCGGGGCGACCCCTCCTCCACAGCGTTGCGGGGTCCGCTTTACGTCCTTTGGCCGCCCAAAAGGACGTAGAGCGGGCCCCGCAACGCAGATAGGGTTGGACCATGAATGCTGCGGCGATGGTGCTGGTGGCCGATCTCGGCAAGAGCAGGTGCAGGCTGGAACTGCGCTCGGGGGACGAAGTGCTCGCAGCGGCGGACCAGCATGGTTTCCCCGGACTTGGCGTCACGGACGGCGCCCGCCTGGCGTTCGAGCTGCTCGAAGAGACGGCCGCGATGCTTCCCCCGGGGCTGACAGCGACCGGCCCCTCCGGATCCCCGCTGGCCGGTTTCGGTGCTGCCGTGGCCGGCGTCGAGGCCTCTGCCAAGAGCTCCCGCGAACTGGCCAGCCTGCTCGCCAGCCGCTTCAGCGTCCCCGCCGCAGTCCTTTCAGACGCCACCGCCGCACAGCTCGGTGCCATGCAGGGTGCTCCCGGCACCGTGCTCATCGTCGGCACCGGCGCCGTGGCGTTCCGCTTCGACGACGGCGGGCAGCTGCACCGTGCCGACGGCTGGGGCCCGCTGCTGGGCGACCGGGGCAGCGGCCGGTGGATCGGCCAGCGCGGCCTGGAAGCGGTGGTGCAGGCGTTCGACGGCGGCCCGGAGACTTCGCTGAGCGCCGCGGCGGAAGCTTTGGTTGAGTCGCCCCTCATGCTTCCCGCCTGGCTGGGCGGCATGGAGAACCCGGCCCGGGCGATGGCCCGCTTCGCTCCCCTGGTGCTGCACGCAGCGGAGGCGGGTGACGCCGTCGCGCGCGGAATCGTGGATGAGGCGTGCAGGATCCTTGCCGGCACGGTCAAGCGCGCCAGCGGCGGCACCGGCCGCGTGGCGGTGCTGGGCGGCGTGGCGAACTCGGAGTTCTTCGCGGGCCTCTTGCACAACACCCTGGCTTCGGCTGGGATTGAGATGGTCGAGCCCCTCGGCGACGGCATGGACGGGGCCGCCCTCGCTGCGACGCGCCGCGGGCTCCTGCAGGAAAGGTACATCCACCGTGACGGAACAAACTGGCCCGACTGACCCCACCGCCGCAAGCAACGATCCGCTGGAAGGGCTGCGCTCCGAGCTCGCGGGCCTGCAGACCGAACAGGCTGCCCCGGCGCTGGACAGCATCGACACCATGGGCACCGCCGAACTCGTGGCCGCCATGAACGAGATCAACCGCGGCGTCCCCGCGGCGGTCGAGGAAGCCGCGCCCGCCATCGCACAAACCATCGACGCCGTTACGGAGCGGCTCGCGCGCGGCGGCCGCCTGCTCTACGTGGGTGCGGGGACGGCCGGCCGGATGGGCGTGCTGGACGCCAGCGAGTGCCCACCCACCTTCGGCACCCGCCCGGAACTCGTGGTGGGCATCATTGCCGGCGGCCCGCATGCCATCCAGAAGCCGGTGGAGTACGCCGAGGACAACGCGACGGCCGGCGCCCGGGACCTGCATGACATCAACGTGACGGAAAAAGACGCTGTGATTGGCATCTCGGCCTCAGGCCGCACACCGTACGTGATCGGAGCCCTGGAGGAGGCCCGCAGCCGGGGCGCGTTCACGGCGGCGATCGCCTGCAACCACGGCTCCGCCATCGGCAGGCTCGCGGACGTGGCCATCGACGTGGTGGTGGGCCCGGAGTTCGTTGCCGGCTCCACCCGGCTCAAGGCCGGAACCGCCCAGAAACTGGTGCTGAACATGATCAGCACGCTCTCCATGGTCAAGCTCGGCAAGACCTACGGCAATCTGATGGTGGACCTGAAGGCCACCAACGAAAAGCTCCTGGCACGCTCCCAGCGCACCATCCAGCACGCCACGGGAGCCGATGCCCACGCCGCCATCCGCGCCCTCGATTCGGTGGGCGGATCGGTGAAGGCGGCCATCCTGGTGCTCCTGACCGGCATCGATCCGGCGCAGGCGAAGGGTGCCCTGGACGAGGCCGGCGGCTTCCTGCGGAAAGCGATAGAAAACCACCGCTAAAGTTTTCCCCAGGAGGGGAAGATGAACACGTACACGTCAGTGCCCAGCGGCGAGCAGGTGGTCCAGGAACTGCCGTGGCGGTGGGCCGTCCAGGGCCGGATTTTCCTGATCGGCGGGCTGGGCTTCATGTTCGATGCCTGGGACGTCACGCTCAACGGCATCCTCATTCCCCTGCTCTCCAAACACTGGTCCCTCGAGCCGGCCGACGCCGCATGGATCGGCACGGCCAACCTGATCGGAATGGCCCTGGGCGCCTTCGCCTGGGGAACCATCGCGGACACGATCGGGCGTAGGAAGGCCTTCACCGCCACGCTGCTGATCTTCTCGCTCTTCACCGTGCTGGGCGCCTTCGCCCCGGATTTCCTGTGGTTCTGCGTCTTCCGGTTCATGGCCGGCTTCGGGCTGGGCGGCTGCATCCCGGTGGACTATGCCCTGGTGGGCGAGTTCACGCCGCGGAAGCAGCGCGGCCGGGTGCTCACGGCGATGGACGGCTGGTGGCCGGTGGGTGCCGCGCTGTGCGGTTTCGTGTCCGCCGGGCTCATGGCCGCCTTCGCCGACTGGCGCCTGACCATGCTGGTGATGGTGCTGCCGGCCCTGCTGGTGTTCTGGGTGCGGCGCAGCGTGCCCGAATCCCCGCTCTTCCTGATCCGCAAGGGCCGCCGCAAGGAGGCCGCGGAAGTCATCGACGCCCTCGTGGCCGCCACCGGCGCGCCGCCGCGCGCCTACAGCCTGCCCGATCCCCAGGCCGCTCCGCGGCTTTCCGCCGGGAGCGCCTGGACCCAGTTGCGCAGCCTGTGGCAGTTCAGCTGGAAGATCACGACGGCGGCGTGGGCTTTGTTCTTCACCGTCCTTCTCGTGTACTACCTGAGCCTGACCTGGATGCCGCGCATCCTGATCGGCGCCGGGTTCGAGGAGTACAAGGCCTTCCTGACGACGGCGGGAATGGCCGCCGTCGGGCTCCTGGGCGTGGTGGCGGCAGCGCTGCTCGTGGAGCGCCTGGGCCGCAAATGGATCCTGGCGGTCAGCGGTCCGTTGTCCGCCGGGACGCTCGTGGTGGTGGCGCTGGTGGTGGACATTCCGTCCGCGGCGGTGTTCTGGCTGCTGGTCTTCGGCTTCGTGGTGCAGGTGGCCATCCCGGTGCTGTACGCCTACGTGTCTGAGCTCTACCCCACCGAACTTCGCGGCTCGGGCTTCGGCTGGGCGTCGACATTCTCCCGCCTCGGAGCCGGCTTCGGACCCCTGGTGTTCGCCTCGTTCTTCTGGCCCACCTTCGGCCTGGCCACGTCCTTCGCGCTGGCCGGCGGCCTGGTGCTGCTGGCAGTCATCTGGATGGGGCTTTTCGCCCCGGAAACCAAGCAGCGCGCGCTCGACTGAGCCCATGCGCCGCCGAAAAGGTCAGTCCCGGCGCCCCAGCACGCGGGCAAGGACCATGCTTTCCTTGGTGGACACCTCGGGCAGGTAGGCGCGCGCCAGGGCCATGCCGATGCGCGGCAGGGCCGAGAAATCGGGGAAGGCCATGAACAGCGTGGAGTATTCAGGGTGGAACTTCGCCTTGAACCGGAACAGGGAACCGAAACCATAGGCCGGCTCCAACGTCCTGGAAAGCCAGGCAAGGAAGGCGGCGATGCCTGCCGCGGGTGCCTCCGGCGTTGCGTCCGCGGGCACGGGCTTGGTGGCCAGCGGCGCACCGGACAGGCTCACGAACCGGGCGCCCGCCTCCTGCAGATGCAGCGCGGCGGAGGCGATCAGGAATTCCATGACGCCGTTGTGGGATTCGGGGGCACGGCGCATGAAGTCGAGAGTCCAGGCCACGACTTCGCCGTCTTCGTGCACCGGCATCCAGGACGTCAGCGCTTCGATGCGCCCGTCCTCGGCAACGGCAAGCATGAGGCGGACATCCGGGTCCTTGAGTTCTTCCAGGCCGCCGAGCGTGAACCCCATCTCGGGCAGCTTGTTCTCCGCCACCCAGGATTCGGAGATCGCCACGATCTCCGTGGTTGCCGCGAACGGCAACTCACTCCACGAGGTCCACACCGCCGTCCTGCCCTCACGGACCGCCTTGTTGAGCGCGGTCCGCACGCTCTGCCAGTGTTTGCCCTGCATGGTGAGTCCTTCGGTGTGGATCACCGTTTCTTCCCCGACCGGCATGTGCCGCCAGCCGAGGTGCTCAAAGACAGGCAGCAGCCCGGAATGGAAGGAATAGAAGACGGGGGTCCAGTTGTGTTCATCGCAGAACACCAGGAACTCCCGGATGGTCTGCTCCACCCGGTCCGGGGCGCAGACGGGCTCGCCCAGCACGATGGCCTGCCCGTTGACCTCGCGGTACGCCAAGGCTCCCTCGCCGTCGCGGGTGAACCACGGCGTGTTGCCCTCCCAGGTGGTCATATGCCCCAGCGAGCCGCCGCCGCGGCGGCGCAACAGCGCACGGAACTTCTCGACGTCGTGCGCTACCGCGAGGCGGGGCGAGCGCGAGAGCAGCCACAGGGCGGCCACGACGAAGACCGCCCAGAAGGCGGGTCCGCTCCATTGGTAGGCCCAGCTCACCACCGTGTGCCGTGGGAGGACGAAATGTCCAGGCCCGCTAAGGAAATGCGGCGGCACGAAGCGGCGCGGCGCATCGAGGAACACTCCTGAGGCGGTGATGCGCGGGGCAATCGACTTCAGCGCCGAGAGGGCGGCCACCGTGCAGGCACCTGCCAGGACCAGGAAGGAGCCCAGCAGCACCAGGAGGAAACGGCGGAAAGCCCGCCGGGGCGCATGGATTCCGAAGTGCCTGCGTTTGAGCACGAGCATGATCAGCGACGCCGCCGGCACCAGTGCCGCCGTGAGCATCCAGATGACGAGTTCCTGGCCGTTGAACGGGCGGTGCACGGCAGTTCCCGCCTGCCCGATGAGCCGCACGACGCTGAAGGATCCGGGGGAAGCCAGCAGGATGGCCGTGTTCACGCCCACCGCGAGCCACCAGCCGAAACGCCGGCCCCGGTACAATCCCCACGCCGCCAGGCCCAGGAGCACCACGGGTACGAAGGCAAGGGCCACCATGCCCGGCCCCTGCGAACCGATCCTGGCCAGCTGGTGGATGCAGAGCCGGGACAGCGGGAGATCGCCGTGGCAGGCGGCGGCGAGCGTGCCGGGATCCACGGGGTCGTTCATGAACAGGTAGGAACCGAAGGCGAAAGGCGTCAGGTCCGTGCTGCCCAGGAAGGCCACCAGCGGTCCCACCGCCGTGACCAGGACGACGGCGGCAACGAGCGTGCGGGTCTCCCGGTGGGAGCTGTAGGCCACGTGGAGCGGGCGTTTGCTGGTCCTCAGCCATGCCCCCAACGGGAGGCCGGCCAGCACGGCCAGGAGCCGGTAGAAGTCCTCGGGATCCCCCGAGTAGAGGACGAAGATGAGGACAAACGTCAGCAGCACCACCCTGATCCGGCGCCTCCACAGCAGCCCCATGCTGCCCGTGGCGGTGGAGAGGGCGCCCAGGACGCCGGTCAGCGGATCCACCGTGGCAGAGGTGGAGGCGCTGGTGGACCACCATTCCCAGGTGAGGGTTCCCAGCCATTGCAGCAGGATGCCCAGGAACCCGCCCGCCAGCCCTGTCGTGAGGAAGGCGAGCGCGGCCTTCCGGGTCCCGAGGGTCCGTTCCGCCAGGCCGAGGAGGAGGACCGCCCCGATCGCGGCCAAGGCGGTTGCCGTGGCGTCCTGGGGGACCAGCAGGGCCGTGAGCAGGGTCCACCACCGGCCTCCTTCGAAGGTGGCGTCCACGCCCTGGCCCCAGATCCGGGCGGCATCCATGCCGAACAGCGTGCGGCTGAACACCGCCGCGGCGAGGAACACGGCCGCCATCAGGAAGGAAAAGGGAATGCGCCGGAAGAAGCCGTCCAGGCGCTCCTTGGTGTTTTGCAAATGGCTGCGCCGCCCCGCCGGCAGGCTCTCCGCTCCGCTTTGGGCGGGTGGACGCTGCCGGGTGATGTTGTTGTTCATGACGGCGACAATCCCCAACGCGGGTAGAGGATCCGGAAGGCTTCGGCGAGCCCTCCGGCGACGGCGTTGCGAACGTGGCCGGCTCCCGGAACGCTGTAGAAGGACGCCTTGATTCCCACCTGCAGGGCGGTGGCGAGCATGCGTTGCGCCTGTTTGGTGTAGTCCGGGTCCTTGCTCCCGGCCGTGTACACGGCAACCATGTCTTCGTAGCGGCCGTGGGCGAGCATGATGTTGCGGGGCTTCACGGCGTCGTAGTCCTGCTGCTTCCCACCGAACACCGTGGCCAGGTTGTAGGCGGGCTTTTCAGAACCCTGGAACTCTTCCCCGGAGATCGAAATGAAGCTGCCGAAATCCTGGGGGTACTTGGCCGCGAAGTAGCTGGCGCAGACCCCGCCGTCCGAATATCCGGCGAAGGCCCAGTGCTTCCTGTCCTGCATGATGGGCAGGTTGGCGCGGGCCCAGGGCAGGACGTCCTGCATCACGTAGCTCTCCACCTTGCCCCGGTTCGAGTCCAGGCAGAGCGGGTCGCTGTAGGGATCCCCGAGCTGGTCGACCACCAGGATGATGGGCGCCAGGCCGTGGTTCCTGGCGGCCATCGCGTCGGCAACGTTGGCGGCGGGCTGCGGACTGGGCGCTCCCGGCTGCCCCATCATCATGATCATGAATGGCAGGAGCGGAGGATGCTTCACCAGGGCCGCCGGAGGAAGGTAGAGGCCGGACCAGCGTGCCTGGAAGCCGGAGTGCTTGGCCGGGATGGGCAGGGGCGTCTTGCCCCTCAGGCCGGCCTGCGGCATGTCGGCAGGGGCCGTCCACGTCTTGTACAGCGGCAGCTCCGAACCCTTGAGCCACGAGGAGCGGAGCGGGATGCGGACGGTGTTCGCGGTGTTGATGTTCAGCACCGAGCCCAGGGTCTGGTTCAACCCGTAGGCCGCGTTGACCTGGAACGCCGCGGTCGCCGCGAACACCAGGACGGATCCGGCCGCGAGCACGCTGCGCCACCAGCGGCCGCCCCGGAAATTGGCGATGGCGAGCGCGATGGCGGCGAAGGAGGCAGGCGCCCAGAACCAGACCTCGGAAATGAGGGGTCCGCCGAAGGTGTTGTCAACGAAGACGCAGTACCAGAGGACTCCGAGCCCCAAGGCGGTCCCCGCGGCCAGCGCGCCGGCGGCCACCGCGAACCAGCGGACCTTTCGCCTCTTGAACAGCAGGTAGGCCAGCAGGAGCGAGCTCAGGAGGGTCCAGGCGAGCAGGAAGCGCGGACCCGTTACCGCCATATCCAGGACGGGTTTCCAAAATCCCATGACCATTCCTCGCAAGTCCGCCGGTGTTACTCAAGGCGCGCAATGGCCTGTTCCGCCCGGCGTGCGATGTCTTTATAGCAAGCGATTCTGGGCGATGTCTGACAAAGTGCTGACAAGCAGCTTGCGCTCAACCACTTTGATGCGTTCGTGGAGGGAGTCCTGGTCGTCACCGGGGAGGATGGTCACGGCTTCCTGGGCGATGATGGGGCCGGTGTCCACGCCGGCGTCCGCCCAGTGGACGGTGCAGCCGGTGACCTTCACGCCGTAGGCGAGGGCGTCGCGTACGCCGTGGGCGCCGGGGAACGCGGGCAGCAGGGCCGGGTGGGTGTTGAGGTACTTGCCGTGGAAGGTGTCGATGAACTCGGGGCTGACGATCCGCATGAAGCCCGAGGAGACCACCACGTCGGGCTGGTACGAGGCCACCTTCGCGGTCAGGGCGGCGTCCCATTCGGCGCGGGTTTCGAAGGAGTTGAAATTCACCACGAAGGTTTCCAGGCCGGCGTCTGCCGAGCGCTGCACGCCATAGGTGTCTTCGCGGTCGGCGCCCACGGCGGCGATCTCGACGTCGAGCTCCCCCGCTTTGACGGCGTCGATGACCGCTTGGAGATTGGAACCGGTGCCGGAGACGAGGACAACAATGCGCATTGCAATAGCTTATGGCTGCCTCGCGTAGGCTGGAAAACATGAACCCCGACGCCGCACCCCGCCCGCAGCTGCCAGCTCACGGGGAGGCTGCGGAAGCCGCGCAGTCCCGCACGCAGCTCTTGTTCCGAAGCTTCCTGTTGACCGTGCTGGGCGCGGCGTTCGTTTACACCCTCAACGTCAGCTACGTGTGGCTGTGCGGCATCCTCACCCTGGCGGCCTGGGTGCTTGGCGTTGTGGTGGTGGTCCGCACGGTGCGGCTGCGGCAGAGCCGGATCCTGCTGTACGGGACCATTTCCGGGCTTCTGGTTTCGGCGGTACTGGGGCTGCTGGTGGTGTTCTCTATCTTGTTCTTCACGCAGGTCAGCGCCTTCCAGGAGTGCGCCCGCGACTCCCTGACAGAACAGGCCCGGAGCAGCTGCACGGCGGCCTTCGAGAATTCCCTGCCCCCGGCGCTGCGGCCCTAGAACTTGGCGGTCTCCAGGTCCGCCTCGCGCAGCTTCTGCCGGCGTTCCAGCCACGGCCCGGCCGAGTAGCCGATTACGACGCCGGTCCCCACCTCCGCGGCCAGCCAGGCTGCCGTCCACAGCGGGTCCGGTCCGATCTCCGTGAGGCGGCCGACCCCGGCTGAGCCCCGCGCGATCCAGGCCAGCGCACCGGCAAGGACGCCTGTGACGGCCCCGATCAACGCACCGAGCACCACGGTGGACGCGGCGGCGGTGAACCAGCGGGCCCTGATCTTGATGGAAAGCCATTCGTCGAAGTGGTTTTCGCCCTCGCGCAGGAACCACCAGCCGGCCAGCACGCCGGCCAGCACGGGAAGCACCAGGGCCACCACGCCGAACTCCAGGTGTCCGGTGGGCAGCCCACCGAAGACCGGGATGGCGGGCAGCGGCCCGACGGCGGTGCCCAGCGGTCCGGCGTGCGAGCCGACTCCCAGCGAGAAACCTGCGCCCGAACTCCAGGCCAGGGTGAAGACCACCAGGTTGGGCAGGTAGCCGAGCTGGGCGATGGTGAGCACGGCACCACCGAGCGCCCCGGCCTTGAGGCCTTCGAATACGGCGATGATCTCCGCCCAGTGGATACCGAGGTCCACCGCGAGCAGCAGGGCGGCCAAGGCGAGCGAGGCCATGAGCGCCACGGAACCTGCCTTGATGGCGGACGCGAAATAGGAACCGGCCCAGCGGGAGTGCTGGCTGGTACGCGCGATCCAGTCCACTGCGTCCACGCCGATGAGCCTGCTCCAGGAACCTGCTTCCCGGCGGGCTCCCACCACCATCCCCAAGCCGAAGGGGATCAGCGGCAGGAGCATGGCGAGCCAGATGTTGATCACCACTTCCTGCGTACGGCACACGAAACCGGTGGCGGCACCAAAGGCACCGTAGACCAGGACCGCACCCAGGAAGGCCTGCCACAACTGATCCGTGTAGGAAGCCCGGGCCAGGCGGCGCCCGGCACGCCAGGCCAGAAGGAAGGGAATGAGGGTCAGGCCCAGGGGGAACAAGGAGAGGACGCCGCTGCCCGGCTGGGCTGCAGTGCCGAGGTTGACGGACGCCAACTGGAGGGGCACGCCGTGGATGAGCAACCAGGCCTGGCCGGCCAGCCGGGCCAGGAAGTCGATCTTGCGGTTCTCGAATCCGTCGGTGGCCCAGACACCGGCGAGGGGCAGGATCACCACCAGCGCGGAGATGATGGCGGCTTGCGCCGATTCGAGCGCTCCCTGGAGCGCCAGGGGCATCGGGAGGCCACGGTTTCCGGTCTGGTCAGCACGCAATTTCATCGTGTTCCAATCGTGCCACGAAGGCCCTGCCCGGGCCGGTCGGGCGCGCTGGCGCGCGGCTGTTTTGACGACTGCCCCGCGCGCCCGCGGACCGGCAGCCTGTTGCGGTAGGCAGGGGCCGCCGTCGGGCGCCTTTTCAGCTGCCCGGACGTAAGATGGGGAGTGTTCCCACGGAATGGTTGGAGGGCATATGAGCAGCGCGGCGTCACATGCACAAGGAGTCCATTTCGGGCGCCAGGACATCCAGGTCGCCGGCCTCGGCGTGGCCCTGCTTGTAGCGCTGGTGGGAGTGCTGGGCTTCGTTCCCGGCATCACTACCCAGTACGCGCAGATGCAGTTCTTCGGGCCAGGTTCGCATGCCATGCTGCTGGGCTTGTTCCAGGTGTCCATGCTGCTGAACTTGCTGCAGCTGGCCATCGGGGTGAGCGGCTGGTTCATGTCCCGCACGTCGTCCGGAGCACGGGCGTTCCTTTATGGCTTCGGCGCCCTGTATGTGCTGCTGAGTGCCTACGGGCTGGGCGTCGGGGAGGAGTCAGCTGCGAACTTCCTCTCGGTGAACATCCTGGACAACTGGACGCACCTGGTGCTTGGAATCCTGATGATGACTGCCGGCTGGATGTTCTGGCCCAACCAGGCCGATCGGAGAAAGTAGCCCGGATCTGGCAATCCCGGGACGATGAGGAGTGGCCAATGAATAGCGAGCACAGCTCAATCTAACGAGTCATCAAGAAAGGGTTGGCGCAGTCAATCCGGCGAAGCTGCCGGGGCTGCGTCAACTCTTGTTTCTCGGACCGCCGCCCGCCTGTCGCCGCGCGCCGGTCGCCGCGCGGCTGGCCGCCCCGGTCCGGGCCAAAAATCACTGGACTTCCATCCATCTACTTGCACAGACTGTCCTAAGAACCGGCAGCCCGGCCTATTTGGGGGTCCACCACGGAGCCTGTTCACTGACGCTGAGAGGATCAGTCATGGGAGACCTTGTAGCTTTCCTGCCGCTTGCTTTCGGAATCATCGGTGTGCTGATCGTCATCGGGGTCGTCTGGGGCCTCACCAAGGCGATGTGGAAAGTGGCCGAACCGAACGAGGCCCTGATCATCTCCGGCCTGACCCGCGGAACCCTCGAAAACACGGACGGCATGGACTTCAAGATCGTCACCGGCAAAGGCGCCCTGGTGGTCCCCGGCCTGCAGACTGTCAGGACCCTTGCGCTGACCCTGAACGAGACGGAACTGCAGGTCAACTGCGTCACGTCCCAGGGCATCCAGGTGGTGGTGGAAGGCGTGGTGATCTACAAGATCGGCGATTCGCCCGCATTCATCGCCAATGCCGCCCGGCGGTTCCTGGGCCAGCAGCCCAAGATGGAAAGCCAGGTCTACAACGTCTTCGAAGGCCACCTGCGCTCGATCATCGGCAGCATGACGGTCGAGGAGATCATCCGTGAACGCGACAAGCTGGCCTCGCTGGTCCGCAGTGCGAGCGGCGTCGAAATGGAGAAACTCGGCCTCGTGGTGGACTCCCTGCAGATCAAGGACCTGCAGGATCCCACCGGCTACATCCAGAACCTCGCCAAGCCGCACATCGCCCAGGTCAAGATGGAGGCCCGGATCGCCGAGGCCACCAGGAACCGGGAGGCCGCCGAGAAGGAGGCCGAAGCCGCGGCCCAGATCGCCGACGCGCAGAGCCTCTCGGCCATCAAGCAGTCCGCGGCGCAGGCAAACGCCGAAAAGGCACGGGCCAACGCCGCCCAGGCCGGCCCGCTCGCCGACGCGACCGCCCGCCAGCAGGTGGTGGTGCAGGAAACCGAAGTGGCCAAGCTCGAGGCCGACCGCGAGGAGCAGAAACTCCAGACCACCATCCGCAAGCCCGCCGACGCCAAGGCCTACGCACAGCGCACCGAGGCCGAGGCGCAGAAGGCGGCCGACATCAGCGCCGCGGAGGCACGGGCCAAGCGCACCGAACTCGAGGCCCAGGCCAACGCCCGGAAGCTGGAAGTCGAGGCGCAGGCGAGCGCAGCCGCTGCGGCTGCGATGGCGGGCGCCACCCGGGTCACCGGCGAGGCCGAGGCCGCCGCAACGAAGGCCCGCGGCGACGCCGCCGCCTCGGCCGTGAAGGCCAAGGCGCTTGCCGAAGCGGAGGGCATCAAGGCGCGCGGCGAGGCGCTGGAGACCAACCAGGATGCGGTGATTTCCCAGCAGCTGGCCGAAAACATGCCGGCCATCGTCGCCGCGGCGGCCGAGCCGTTCGCGCATGTGGGGCAGCTGACCGTGCTGAACGGCGGCGAGGGCCTCAACAGCATGGTCGGCGGCATCCTGTCCCAGGTCGGAAACTTCCTGCCCTCGCTGGCGTCGGCGCTGAAGAACGGGAAGGACGCCGTCAAGCGACCCCCGACCACGCCCAAGTCCTGACCCCCATGTATAAGAACGTCGACCACAGCCTCACCGGCAAGATCGGCCGCGTCACGGGCCGGATCGGCCCCGGGACCATCGGCGAGGTGATGCTGCCGTACCGGGGCGGCGTGAGCGCCTTCCACGCCCACCCTTTCGATAAGAGCAGCGAGTTCCCCGTGGGCGAGAACGTCCTGGTGATCTACTTCGAGCCGCCGCAGACCGTGTACGTGGATGAGTTGCCGGAGGTCCTCAAGCACGACGGCTAAGGCCGGCTGCCGGGCAGGGGTGACCACCGGGTCGGTCCATACCTGAGCGGCTGGTTCGGCGCGGGGCCGCCGGCCCCGGGCTGTACGTGACCGGGCTCCGGGTGACCGGGCCGTACGTGACCGGGTTCCGGGTGAAAACGCACCTTCACGGGGGTCCCGTTCGCAGCGGCAGGACCAGCAGCGGTCCCAGCGCCGGCTCCGGCGCGGCGGGCGCGGTCATAGGCCGCCCGCTTCGCCGCATCCGACAAGACCGCGTAAGCCTGCATGATGGCATGCAGGCGCTCGAGGTCGCGCGCTTCGGAGGTGCCGCCGTCGTGGTTTTCCTGGCGGGTGTCCGGATGGAGCCGCCGCAGCAGGCCGCGGTAGGCACGGGTGATCTCGCGTGCCGTGGCCGTAACCGGCACGCCCAGGATTTCGTAGTAGTCGGGGTGGCTGTTTCCCAAGATCGGTTCCCGGTCAGGGTGCTATGAAATCGGGGTGTTGGAAATGGGGATGGCCCCCGGGCGGACCGGGGGCCATCCGTCGGGAGACACCGTCGGGGGCCGCGTTTCCTCTGCGCAACAAGCGCTGTGGCGTGGCGCGAAGCCTGCGCCCGTTTTCCGATGCGGTCGGTCCGATGCTCCCGGTCACGCGCTCCGCCATGGCCACCGGACCGTATGGCGGAGCGAGCGGATCAGGCGTTGATTTCCTGGCGTTGTTCGTTGGACGTGATCTCGATGCGCCGCGGCTTGGCCTTTTCGGCCACGGGGATACGCAGGGTCAGGACGCCGGCGTCGTAGCTGGCCTTGACGCCGTCGGTGTCCAGGGTGTCGCCGAGGATGAGTTGCCTGCTGAAGACACCCTGCGGGCGCTCTGCGGCGACCATCTCGGTGCCCTCACCCGCCGGCGACTTGCGCTCGGCCTTGACTGTCAGGACATTGCGTTCGACGTCGAGCTCGACGGACTCCGGGCTTACCCCGGGCAGGTCCAGGGCAACGATGAATTCATCGCCCTCCTGCCACGCATCCATGGGCATGCCGGCGGGGCGTGCTGTTGTGCCAAAAACCTGTTGGGCGAGCCTGTCGAATTCGCGGAACGGGTCAGTGCGCATCAGCATGTTGTTCTCACTCCTTCAGATCTTGATGCTGATTTGTTGTCTTTGTTGTTGTCCCAGCCAACCATGATCTGCTTCGGTTGGTATAGATTTTTTATAGCACTGGTGAAAGAGTGGTGCAAGAAGATTTTCTTCTTTCTTGAGAGGGTTCCATGGCGGGTTTGGGCAGCGGAAAGTCCGCTGGGGAGCACGACGGCGGTCCGCGCGCCGAAGAGCGCGACGCCTCCGGCAACGGGGATGGACGGGACGCACTGGGCGTCTACGCCATTTCCGTCGCGGCGGAACTGGTGGGCACCGGGCAGCAGAACCTGCGCCTGTACGAACGCAAGGGACTACTCACCCCGGACAGGACCGGCGGCGGCACCCGGCGATACAGCGAAGCCGACCTGAAGACGCTGCGCCGGATCGGGGCACTCTTGGATGAGGGGCTGAACCTTGCCGGGGTGAAGTTGGTGTTGGAGTTGGAAGCTGCGAACCGCGGGCTGACCGAGGATAACCGCGGGCTGACCGAAGACAATCGCGAATTGAGGGCGGACAACCGCGGGCTCCGGAAGGACCTGAAGCAGGCGCGGGACGCCGCAGGCCCACAGTGAACGGCGAGGGCTGACAAGCCACGGCGGTGCCTGCCGCCGTCGTCGGGCATCTGTTAACCAAAGTTTTCCCGCACCGTCACGCCCTCTCCCCCGCGCCGCCAACCGCCGCGCACACCGTGGAGGGGTGAGGATCGCAATCGTCGCCGAATCATTCCTGCCGCTGATGAACGGGGTAACCCACTCGATCCTGCGGGTGCTGGAGCATCTGCAGGAGCGTGGGGACGAGGTGATGGTGATTGCGCCGTCGACGTCGGACACTGATGTTTCGAGCGTCGTCAAGGGTGCGTATGTGCACCGGCTTCCGTCGGTTCCGCTGGCCGGGTACACGAATGTGCGGGTTGCGTTGGGTGGTGTGAGTCGGGTCAAGCGAATCCTTGCCGATTTCGCCCCCGACGTCGTTCACCTCGCCTCCCCATTCGTGCTCGGCTGGCGCGCCGTGCAGGCCGCACACCAGCTCGGCATCCCCACGGTTGCCATCTACCAGACCGAGGTTCCCAGCTACGCCGGGCGCTACGGCGTGCCGTTCCTGGAGAACTGGGCCTGGAACCGGGTGGACAACATCCACCTCCTGGCCAGCCGGACATTGGTCCCGTCCACGTTCGCGCTGAACCAGCTGCGCGGCCGCGGGATCCTGCGGGTGGGCATGTGGCGGCGCGGTGTGGATACCGCGCGCTTCAGCCCCGGGAAGCGTTCGACGGCGTGGCGCGCCTCGGTGGCGTCCGACGGTCAACGCATCATCGGCTACGTCGGCAGGCTCGCCGTCGAGAAACAGGTGGAGGACCTGGCCGTCCTCGCGGACCTGCCTGGCACCCGGCTCGTGATTGTGGGTGACGGACCGCAGCGCGCCGCGCTGGAATCCGCCCTGCCCGGCGCGGTATTCACGGGCTTCCTGGGCGGCGACGCCCTGGCTGAGGCCGTGGCCTCCTTTGACCTGTTCGTCCATCCGGGCGAATTCGAAACTTTCTGCCAGACCATCCAGGAAGCCATGGCCTCCGGTGTGCCCGTGGTGGCCACCGGCCGCGGCGGCCCCTTGGATCTCGTGGAGAACTCCCGCACCGGCTGGCTGTATGAGCCGGGGAACCTCGCCCAGCTCCGTGGTTACGTCCAGGACCTGATGGGCGACGACGCCAAGCGCCGCGCGTTCGGAGCGGCGGCCCTCGCGTCGGTCCAGGGACGGACGTGGCCCGCCCTCAGCTCCGAACTAGTGCGTCACTACAAATCCGTGATCGCCGGCGAGGAACTGGCGGAACTGCCTCTTGCTGCTCCGGTGCCCGTTCCTCCGGCGCATGTATCCCCGGCACCTGTCATCCCGGCGCCGCCCCTGACTTCCAGCAAAGGACTTGCCTCATGAAAATCTCCGTCATTGGCTGCGGCTACCTCGGTGCCGTGCATGCGGCTACCCTCGCCTCGATGGGCCACACCGTGGTGGGCATCGACGTGGATGCCCAGAAGGTGGCGCACCTGAACAAGGGCTTCGCGCCGTTCCACGAGCCCGGCCTGGACGAGCTGCTCCGCGACGGATTCGCCACCGGGCGGCTGAGCTTCTCCACGGAGTTCGAGGACGCCGCCGGCGCAGCCTTGCATTTCCTCTGCGTGGGCACCCCGCAGTCCAAGACCTCGGACATGGCGGACCTGTCATACCTGATCGCAGCCACGAAGAGCCTGCTGCCGCACCTGGCGCAGGGCGCCGTCGTCGTGGGCAAGTCCACTGTTCCGGTCGGCACGGTGGACATGCTCCGCGGCGTCCTGGCCCGCCGTCCCGATGTGCTGCTGGGTTGGAACCCCGAGTTCCTGCGGCAGGGCACCGCGGTGAAGGACTCCCTGGTGCCGGACCGGCTCGTCTACGGGGTGTCCGGCGGCCGTTCATCCGCCGCCGGTATTCCGGTGACGAAAGTGCTGGACGCCGTGTACGCGCCGCTGATCAGCGCGGGCATCCCGCGGCTCATCTGCAACTTCGCGACAGCGGAGCTCATCAAGTCCGCGGCGAACGCATTCCTCGCCACCAAGGTCAGCTTCATCAACGCCATGGCCGAACTGTGCGACGCCTCCGGTGCGGACGTGTCTGAACTCAGCGAGGCGATGGGCCTGGACCCGCGGATCGGCAACCGGTACCTGCACGCCGGTCTCGGTTTCGGCGGCGGCTGCCTGCCCAAGGACATCCGCTCCTTCCGGGCCCAGGCGCGGGCGCTCGACGTGCCGTCCGTCGACGACTGGATGGGCGTGGTCGATTCGGTCAACCTGGGCCAGCGTGCGCGCACGGTGGAGGTCGCGCGGGAGCTATGCCGCGGGCACCTCTCCGGCCGCACCGTCACCGTGCTGGGTGCGGCGTTCAAGCCGGACACCGACGACATCCGCGACTCCCCCGCCCTGGACGTCGCCCTGCAGCTTGCCGCCGCCGGCGCCCACGTGACGGTCACCGATCCGAAGGCGATCAACAATGCCTGGATGCGGTACCCGCAGCTGCGCTTCGAGTCCTCGGTTTCGCGTGCCCTCGAGGGCGCCGAACTGGTTCTCTTGCTCACCGAGTGGGAGGAATACCGCTCGCTGTCGCCTGTCGCCGTCGGCGAGCTCGTACGACGCCGGACTGTGCTGGACGCCCGGAACGTACTGGACGCGTCAGCATGGGAAGCCGCCGGATGGACGGTGCGGGGGCTGGGGACCGGGGGTTCAGCCGCGGTCGCGGGGCCCGTGATCTCTGTGGATAACCCGAAAAGCCGTGTGACAATTCTGTAAAGTCGGTAGGAACGGGCTTCAACGCCACAGCCACACCGACTCGGGGGATGTCCACGTGACTCTCAAATTGCACCATCTTGCGCCCATTGCCGCCGCATTTGTTGCCGGTCTGCTGGCGCTGACAGCATGCCAGGGATCTTCGTCCCCTGCTCCTTCGCCTAGCCCAACGGTCTCTTCTGAATCGCCAACGCCGGACGCCTCGAAGCCAACCCCGGCGTCATCCACGGGACCGGCACGGAACATCCCGGTGCCGAAGCTGCCGGAGGCGGCGACGGCCAACACCAAGGCGGGGTTCGAGGCTTTCGCAAAGTACTGGATGAGCCTGACGAGCTACGCCTACGAAACCGGCGACACCAAACCAGCGGCGAAGATCCAGGGACCCTTATGCAGCACCTGCAATGCGGTCGTGAACGACGTCCGTGCCATCAATTCAAAGGGGCACTGGTCCGAAGGTGGAAAGAGCACACTGACGCTTTTCGAAACCGACTTTGAACCCATGGCCGACGGAGCCGTGTCTGCCTGGGTGACATATCACCAGGATGAGCTCATTGTTTACGGGGCTCCCGCCAAGCCCATCCAGACCATCGCCGCCAACGATTCCGTAGCGCCAATCGAAATGATTGCCAAGTTCGAATCCGGCGCGTGGAAAGTGGTCGAACTCGGTAAACCCAGGGGCTCAAGATAGTGGGTAGGGAATTCAGGCCAAGACATCCCCTCACCCTTGTCGCGGGACTGGCGTTGTTCGCGCCTCTGTGCTTGGTTTTGATTGGGCCAGGACATGCAGCTGATGCACCTAATCCGAATCCATGCCCACCCGGTCAAGCCCCCACCACGGTTGTCGGCGCAGGCCTCAACGGCTCGACGGCCAACTCTGGCGCAGCTAGCCAATGCACCGGCATTGTCAACCCCGTCCAAGACAAGCAGGATGCCCCCGCCGCGGCACCGGCGAAGGGGCCACAGCCCTATTGGGAGCGGGCCTGCTTCGAGTCTGACGGATCCGGAAACGTTTCGTGCCTACTGGCCCAGAAGCAGCAATGCACTGAAAAGCCAGACGGACTCCTAATGCAATATATGGTTCCAGTCCCCGGTTCCGACCCAGCACGTTGGATTCGAAGCGGTCCGGCGGAATGCAAGTACCCCGGTGACCCAGCCGTGGCCTCAGCCGGCGCCCGGCCATTCACTCTCGCAGAATTCCGTTCCCTGCCACTGAAGCCCGCGACGATCGTGACCCAGCCTGGCCGGCACACGCTCAAGGGAGCTCATACAAACGTCTATGCCGAGATCGGCGACCAAGGCTTCTCTCCCCGCCTGGCGGGCAAGGTCATAAGCGTGCGTGCACATCCGTCGTCGTTCGCTTGGAACTACGGCGACGGCACCACCAAAACGTTCACGATCCAAGGCGGACCGCTGCGCCCGGACCAGGCCGAACTCGACTCCGAGACACGCACCAGCCATGTGTACACGAGCACCGGTGACTACGGCATCTCGGTAACCACGACGTACACGGGCGAATATTCGGTCGACGGCGGTCCCTGGATCCCGATCATCGGAACCGCCCAGGTCAATAGCCCAGCCGTTCCGATGAGTGTTTGGCGCACGGAAACACACCTCTACGCGGAGAACTGCCTGGAGAATCCAGACGGGGTAGGCTGCCCGGGCGCACTGAGCAAATAACCACCGGAGTTGAGTCCCGTCTTTCGCCCCCTACGGTAGCGCGAAGCAGTACGGCACTCCGACTTACAGGTGCCTTCTTCCCCGCCCACGCCGCAGTTGCTACGCTCTGCGCACACGTTCAGTGTCGAACCACGGGGGCATAAATGAATACCAAGAAACTGCGCTTTCGCGCGGGCAAAACGGCGTGCGCGTCACGTCTGAATCTCAATCACGCCGACGGCGTGTTCGGGCAAACCAGCGGGCGCCTACGAGCAGCCATTGCGTTTGGGACGCTGGCCTTGCTAATCGCCGGGTGTGCACCAAAGGCACCGGTGTCCGCGCCGGCAGATCTCTCTTCCTCCACCAGCCAATCAGCAAGCGCATCCGCCAGTCCGAGCGAAACAAGCCTCGCACTCACTGCATGTACCAGCGAGAAGGCAACGGAGCAGCAAGGCGGAGAGGACTACGTCTGCACCATGGACGAGGCGGGCATGCTTGTCTGGATGGAATCTTCGGCTTCGAAGAAACTGATGGATGAACGCGCGGCAGCCGCGGCCCTCATCGCAGCGAAGAAGGCCGCGGAGCAAAAAGCGGCAGCGGAGAAACTGGCCGCACAGAAGGCAGCTGCAGCAAAGGCGGCAGCACAGAAGGCCGCAGCAGAACGCGCTGCAGCGGAGAAGCGGGCCGCAGAAGCTGCTGCCGCTCAAGCAGCTGCAGCTGCAGCTGCGGCCGCCGCAGCCCAGCAACAGGCCGCACAACAGCAGGCGCAGCAGTCCAGTTGCGATCCGAACTATACGGGGGCATGTGTACCGATTGCATCGGATGTTGATTGCGCCGGAGGTAGCGGAAACGGTCCGGCCTATGTCCAGGGACCGGTCAGAGTCGTGGGGAGCGACATTTACGGTCTGGATAGAGATGGTGACGGAATCGGCTGCGAATAGGGCCTACCGCGGCTGATCGTGGTCCCGAGGTGCTCTCAACAAGTCTTACTTCCTGTTGAGCGGATCCGTGTCGGTGATGCTAACTCGAAGCTCGACGGCGGGGCGTTCGCGGGCGTCCATGGGGCAAAAGCTAACTGAGCAGGATATCTAGCTCGGCTTCGACCATGCAGGCTACGCGAAGCTGCACAAGAACCTTCTCGGCGCTGCTGAGATCGTCCCCGAGTTTCTTGTTTGCCATGGTGTAGATGATTGCGTGGGCGGCCGAAGTCGATTCGGCTTTCAGCTCCTTCGGCGCACGGGCTGAAATGTCCAAGGTGCGCATCACGAGGTCGTCGGCCATCACCGAGCCCGAAACAAGACCGCGAAGATGCCCTGCCATTCTCCGCAAAGTTCACGTGCGGAGAGGGCCTGTGCCTTCCCCTTCACCTTCTGCTCTGAAAGTGGCTTGTCTGTCGGGCTGGCAGTTCCCGACTGCGCCCTGCTCGCCGTGCTCTCCCCCGCCGGCGCGCTGGTGGCTGGCCTTGGCTCCGGCGCACTCGGGGAAGCACAACCGGCGAGAGTGAACGTGATTGACACTGCCAATGCGGCAAGCTGCGTTTTCATCATGCTCCTGACGTCGTGGTCGTTCCACCACGCTATGAGCACCCTCTCCCTGGCAACACCAGCAATCCGGGCTATGTGGATATCACGCTCAAAGCAACAGAAAACAAAAAGCAGGGCCGGTCAATCGACCGGCCCTGCTTTTTTGAATCCTAAACCTAGATGGCCTGGATGTTCACTGCCTGGGGACCCTTGGGGCCCTGCTCGACGTCGAAGGAAACCTTCTGGTTCTCTTCGAGGGAGCGGTAGCCCGAGGAGTTAATTGCGGAGTAGTGGGCGAAAACGTCCTGGCTGCCATCTTCCGGGGAGATGAAGCCGAAGCCCTTTTCGGCGTTGAACCACTTGACGATACCTGTAGCCATTTTTTCAGTTCCTTACTGAAGGTGGAGGGTTGTCCCGACTGTCGGGCCTCCGGTGTGGGGTGTTCTCCACCGTTACTTCAGAAGTCGCGGGCGGTGAGCCGCGGGAACTGCCTGAACTACCAAATGCCAAACACAACAACACCGTCTAGTCTACAGAGGTTTGGGCGTATGGCTAGTGGTTTGCGAAAATCCGTCCCGCGCCCCCCAGGCCCGTTCCTCTACGGGGTCACCCCAAACGTCGCCAGCCAGTCCTGCACCACCGGAATGTCCACGCGCTGGTAGCCGTCGAGGTAGCGGCAGTTGGCGGTGTAGCCGTAACTGGTTACGCCTACGATCTGGTTGTCCAGGAACAGCGGGCCGCCTGAGTCACCGAAGCAGCTGCCGCCGGTTCCACGCACGTCGTTCGGGTTGCCGTTCACCTGCAGGATCTGCGGGGTGAGCTTCTGTCCGGGGACTTCCCAGTAGCGACGGATGAGCGGGTAACTCATCGGGCTGGGCTTCTGTGGTCCGCTGTCTGGCTTCCGGACTTCGGTGCCGTAGCCGACGCCGGTGAAGATCGTCCTGCTGAGGCTGCCCGTCGGGATCTGGTCGAGCCGTCCGGCGGGGGCCAGGGCCGACGTCGCGTGGTCGAGCGGCTGGCTGAGAACCACGACGCCGACGTCGTTCCAGTTCTTCAGGTCAGTGAAATTCGAGTAGTTGGGGTGCGCGTAGGCGGTGCCGTAGATCTGCCCGGCGAGGTCGGCGGCCGTGTAGCCGACGCTCGGATCCGCGGCTGCAGGAATCCCCGACGGCGGTTGTTCGGCAATGACCGACTCGAAAGTCACGAGGGTGAGCCCGAGGGTTCCTGAAGTACAGTGCGCGGCGGTGAGGATAACTGTTGGGGACACCTGGGTGGCACTGCACCGGAAGCGGCCGTCCGCCTGATAGAAGACGATCATGCCTACGCTGGGATGCAGCTCGCCGTCGGGCGTTCCACCCGTGCTGGCCTGGGCGGCAGGGACGCCGATCAGGAGTGCGGATAGAGCAGTTCCCATGACCGCCAAAGAGGCGACAAGTCTCTTGAACATCAATCAACCCTTCTGCTGAGAGCCCCGGAACGGGACCCGCTGGCTGAAAGTTTCCTCTTGTCTTGCGGGATTGGCTAGAGGTTGCTATCGCTTCCTGTATCGCCCTCGGAGCGCCCGAGCGTACAGTTCTGCCATGGAACCGAAACGGGTCATTCTTCTTCCCGGCAGTGTCCTTCCCGCGGAGCCGGCGTACGGCGAATTGATCAAGGCGCTGGGGCCGGATGTCGACGCCGTCGCCAAGGATCTTGAGCTTTATGAAGGCGACGCTCCCCCGCCGGACTGGACTCTGGACGACGAGATCGACGGCGTGCTGCGCGTGGCCGACGGCCGAGGCTGGGACACCTTCCATCTGCTCGGATATTCAGGGGGCGGCGCCGCTGCCCTCGCCTTTGCCGCCAAGCATCCTGAGCGGTTGGAAAGCCTGGCGCTTCTCGAACCGGCCTGGGCGGGCAGTTGGGACTGGAGCCCGGCGCATGCCGAGCTCTGGGAGGAATACGACGAACTGGACCTGCTTCCGCCCGATGAGTTCATGTCGGCCTTCATGCGGCTGGGCGTGAAGCCCGACGTCGTCCTGCCGCCTCCGCCGCCCGGCAACCCGCCGCAGTGGATGGGCAAGCGGCCGGCGGGGATCAGGGCGTTCATGCGTACCTTCAAGAACTACGAACTGGACCGCGAACGGCTGGCCTCCTTCCGGCGCCCCGTGTTCCTGGCGCTCGGCGGACTCAGCAACCCGGTGGATTACGGAGAGGTGGCCGAACGGCTGTCGAAGGTGTTCCATGACTTCCGCATGGAAGTGTTCGAGGAACGGCACCATTTCGACCCGCCGCACCGGATCGAGCCCGAACGGCTCGCCGGAATGCTGCGGACGCACTGGGAGCGGGCGGAGAACCGCACCCTTCGGGACTGAACTTCAATTGCCTGGGCAGGCCCAGCCAGCCGGGTTCTCGACGCAGTTCTCGGCGACCTGGCGCGTCTCGGTGCGCCACACATTCACCAACTGCGCCGGCGAGGCGAACTGACCGGTCCCCACGATCGGCAGCGAAGGCCCGCCGTTCACCGAATAGGTCCCGCGGAAGCTGGTGGTTACGCCGAGCCGGAAGTCGCCGGTCTGCTTGTAGACATGGCTGGTGCGCGTCCTGGTACCCCATTCGTCCTCGGCGATCGAGCCGCCGGCAAACATGGTGGGGCCGAAGCTCGTGCCATCACCGTAGTTGTAGGTGTATTCGACCGGCGTCGCCTCCAGGTGGACGCTCTGCCCCAGGATCACGACGTCGAACGCCTGCTCGTCTGCCGCAGCGAAGACATTCGTTTCCATCCCCTTGAGGGTGTGCGGACCGGGCTGGACGGTCACCTTCGCAGGCTGGATCGGCAACCTCCGGAAGTCGTTGCCGATGCGTGCCGCGATGGCCCTCAAGACATCTTCGGGGTCCGGGTCGTAGATACAGCTCGGGCCGCCTTGCGGCTGCCAGTCCGAGTAGATGGGATTTTCGATGGATTTCGGGGCAAACTGCCACTGAACCGGCTCTCCGCGCTTGCCGCCAGGCGTCCGCGGCTCGCAGTTCACAGCTAGCCGTTCACAGCCAGTGTCCAATCCGCCACGATCAATGTCGCACAGCGGTAGGTACTTGTATTGATATGGGTCTTCGTCCACATAGCCAGGCGGGGCTTGGATGTAGCCCTTACCGTTTGGATCCTTGACATACCGAACTTTTGCGAGGGCGCCGTTAGGTGCCCAGCCGAGTTCGGTGTCGGTTCCTGTTTCCCCTTGGGCTGGTTCGGTGGCTTCCCCCGTTCCTTCTGCTAGGGCAGGAGCGCTTGAGCCAAGAACGGAGATCAACACGAGTGAAACAGCCAGGATCAGCTTTCTATAGAAGCCCAAGGTCCACCACGTTCCAAGCCCCGCTTTCGTATTTGGCAACGATCAGGGACCCCGAATTTGATGCAGGTGTTGGTTCCCGGAGGGTTGTCCCGCCGGCCTTGAAGTACTTGATCTCTGACTGAATGACTTGGACCACAACTTGTTGTGTGGAATTCGCGCTTTCAAATTCAGCCTTCACTGAAGGCAGCGTGAAGCGTCCGCCAACGGCCCAGCGACCATCTTTGTTGGCGTTATTAACGCCCTTCTCAAGGTTGGAACAAAAACTGCACGCGTTCGACGTTACAGACGACCAGGTCCTGAGATCACCAGTCTCATACCCGTAGCTCAGCAGCGCGAACCAGTACTTCGTGAACGCTTCGAGCCCAGCCTTCGAGTTCTGATCCGCCAGGGCCGGCTTAACAGGAACCGGGACGTTTTGAGCCTTGCCCTTCGCCGAAGCCGGAAGGTACTTCGCCGACGGAGTGGGCGTCGGGCTCGCTGAAGGTGAAGCTGAGCTGCTTGAAGCGGTCGGCGAGTTACCCGGCGTCGGGCTTCCACCCTGGCACGCCGAGAGCAAGAGGCCGGCTCCTACGAGTGCGGCGACAACTCGGCCGCGGGCAAAGGAAAAGGAGCGTTCAGTCATCGAGATCCCCAGCGAATTCATCTAGACAGTGGAAAAGGGTGCCAATTCGAGAATAACGGATCTGTCACATTCTCGAAAAAAGTTATCCACAGCCCTTCATCTCAGTATCTCGCGGTTCAGCCTTGCCCGACCACCTCCCGCATCACCACCCCCGGGCGTACAGTTCAGCCATGGAGCTCACCCGTTCCATCCTCTTGCCCGGCAGCGTCCTGCCCGCGCAGCCGGCCTACGGTGCCCTGATCGAAGCCCTGGGGCCGGAGGTGCAGGCCGTCGCGAAAGACCTCGAACTCTACGCCGGCGACGCCCCTCCACCCGGCTGGAGCCTGGAAACCGAGATCGACGGCGTCCTCCGCGAGGCCGACGCCCGTCACTGGGACACCTTCCATCTGGTGGGCTACTCGGGCGGCGGGGCCGCTGCCCTTGCCTTCGCCGCGAAACAACCCGCGCGCCTGCTCAGCTTGACACTCCTTGAACCCGCATGGGCCGGCACTTGGGACTGGAGCCCGGCCCACACCCGGCTCTGGGAACAATACGAGGCGCTGGACTCCCTGCTGCCCGAGCAGTTCATGGCCGGGTTCATGAGGCTGGCGGTCAGGCCTGACGTCGTCCTTCCGGCGCCGCCCGCGGGCGACCCGCCGCCGTGGATGGCCAAGCGGCCGGCAGGTATCCGGGCGTTCATGGAGACCTTCCGGAGCTACGAGCTGGACCGCAAGAGGCTGGCGGCGTTCCGGCAACCGGTGCTCATGGTCCTGGGTGGCCTGAGCAACCCGGACGACTTCGGCGAGATCATCGAACGCCTGTCGTCAGTCTTCCCTGATCCGCGGACAGAAGTGTTCCAGGAACGCCACCATTTCGATCCACCGCACCGCATCGAACCGGAGCGTCTCGCCATCCTCCTGCACGCACATTGGGAACGGGCCGAAGGAATCAGCCATGCCGAACTCTGAAACACAGCAAACCGACACCCTCATCGTCGGTGCCGGCCAGGCCGGACTGGCCCTTAGCTACTGGCTCAGCCGGGCCGGGGTCGAACACGTGCTCCTCGACCGTCGTCCGGAACTCGGCGGCGCTTGGCAGGACCGCTGGGACGGCTTCTACCTGAACACCCCGAACTTCTCGATCGACCTGCCCGGCATGCCGTACGACGGTCCCGAACCGGAGGGATTCATGCCGCGCGACGAGGTCGTGACCCTCTTCCGGCACTACGCCCAGGCAATCGGCGCGCCGGTCCGCAGCGGCGCCGACGTCACGCGCATCTCGCCCGCGAACGGCGGCTTCGGCGTCGAAACGTCCGAGGGAACCTGGCGGGCACGCAAGGTGGTGCTGGCCACCGGCGCGTACCAGGTACCCAAGGTCCCGCCCCTCGCCGCCGCCATTCCCGGACGCATCTTCCAGCTGCACTCGCACGAGTACCGCAACCCCGGCCAGCTGCCCGACGGTGAGGTCCTGATTGTGGGGACCGCGCAGTCGGGCGGTCAGATCGCGGAAGAACTGCACTCCGCCGGCCGGCAGGTCCACCTGGCCGTGTCCAGCTGCCCGGAAGCACCCCGCCGCTATCGCGGGCACGACATCCTCCACTGGATCCTGAACCTCGGCATCCACGGGCCCGAGTACGGGCTGAACGCTTTCAGGACGGAGCAGCTGCCCTCCCCCGCGGCGCGCTTCGCCTGCAACCCGCTGCTCT
Source organism: Arthrobacter sp. TE26545 (assembly GCF_056279005.1). Next base: position 886,017 of record NZ_JBWBQM010000001.1, on the reverse strand, counting down.
CCGGCACCGACGGCGGCCACGCTATCCACCTGCGCGATCTCGGCCGCCAGGGCATGCGGCTGCACGGTCACCTGGATGGAGTCGACGACGGCGGACTCATCTTCACGGACGATCTCCCCGAGCGCCTGGCTGCCGTCGAGACGGGGTTCGGTCAGCGGATGCAGCCCCTGTTTGATGCCTTCATTTCGGCTGCCGGGATTTCCGCGCCTCCGGCGGAGCCGGCAAGGGTGGATGACTGGTTGCCTGAGCCTACCTCGCCACGCTTGAATCTGGCCGGGGAGAATATCACCACGGTCCTGTGGGCGACCGGCTACAAGCTCGACCTAGGAATCGTGGACATTCCCGTCCTGGATGAATGGGATTACCCCCGGCACTCGCGCGGCGTCACCGAATATCCCGGGTTGTTTGCCGTGGGGCTGCCGTGGCTGAGTGGGCACTACTCGTCGATCCTCGGCGGCGTCGGGCTGGATGCGGAGTATTTGGCGGGGCGGATCGTGGAGCGGTAAGTGCAGTTGTGCATCCACTCCCAGTAGGACAGCTGAGCGAAAATCCGGAAAGCTCCCGTGGGCCGGCCACCATCACGTTCATGGTGCGATTGATATCGCACCAAAGGAAGGAAAAGAAGCATCGGAACGAGCTCCTCTCAACCTTGATGACATTGTCGGGGAACTGATGGTGGTAGGACCGCAGGAAAGGCCGGCCCCCAATTGTCGAAGTCACTATTCGGACGAAATTGCAGAAGATGACAGAATTGCCGCACCTTGGAATTAGGGTCACGCACCGAACGGAAGGATAGGGATGCACTCCAATGGGGGCAAGAGAAACGCAGCTGTACTGGTCGGAAACGGGCTCAGTGTTGCCGTAAACCCAAACCTGAATCTGAGAACCATAACCCAGGAGTTGGTCGATCGGATCGGCAGTGCAACTGACGGCGGATCTGACGTCGTTGCTGCGATGAAGGAAATAGCAGAGCGTGCGCTGCCGGAAGGCGCAAAGAGTGATGATGATTTCGAGTTGCTTGTGGGAGCTTTCGGAGCTGAAAGCAGGACGCTGGCCTACCTTCGAGAACTTGCTGCTCTGGTTTCCCCACAGGATGACGATCTCCGCAATGCAATTCAACAGGTACGCGAGTTCGCCGAGCAGGTGAGGGACGAAGGATTGAGCCATGTTCTAGAAGTGATCTTTGAAAGATCACGAGGGAACGGCACCCAGAGGTTGCAAGAGTTCGTTGAAGCGATCGTCGCCGCTTTCGAAGGAAACATCGCGTTTGGCAACCTCAACTATGACACTCTTCTTCTATCTGCCCTTTTGGCAACCGTACCTGGCAAGGACCTTGCAGACATGGGCCACGGCTATAAGAAGTCGACAATCACCGGTGGCGGCCAGAAGATCGATGTGCCCGCACTTCGAACCTCAGCTTCTGCCTTCCCGAGCAATCGCGTGCGGCTGCTTCACCTCCATGGGTCTCTGACTTACTGGTCAAACATGGAGCGAACCATCTTCGCCAAGATCGATACAGCTGCGCTTTCATCCTACGATCAGTGGGAGGCGATCAGGCAGCGCACGACAAATGTACGGCCAGTTGTCGTGCTGGCCAATCAACGCGACAAGTCTGCCCATGTCACCGAGTTTCCGTTTTCGGTTGCGTACGAAGTGTTTGCCAAGGGTCTTGCGGCGTCTGACCACTGGCTGGTTGTCGGCTACTCATTCCGGGATACCTGCGTCAATGACATGCTGAGAGCCGAGTTTTCCGAGCGAACGGACAAACCGACCGTCTTTGTCGTCACCTATGGTGACCAGCCCTCAAGACACGAGGTTGAGCGGGCGTTCGGATGGGGGGTCGAAGATGGGGACTCCCGTTCCTGGCTCTCGATCAACAGAGACGGCGCCAACGATATGAAGGACTCATTGGACTGGAAGTACTTCATCTCATAAGGGGCCCATCTTCCGATCACTGCTCTATCCGCGCCAAGAATAGCGCGACTATTGGGCCACAGCGGCCGCCGTCGCGTACACATCCGCCGGCATCGGCCGGTGCAGCTTCCAGGTGATCGAAATTGGTTTCTCACCTGAATGCTGGACGTAATCAACCTGACCAAGACAGGTGTATGGGACCGTTAGTCCAGTTTCGTCGTCTGCCGTGTCCCGTGTGAACAGTACGATTTGCGAGCCGTGGCTAGACCTATCTAAATAGCGTTTCCCGACAGGGCTGCTTGGGGACGTGCTGTTCTGGGATTCCCAGTGGAACAGGTCAGGGCTTATTGCGTAATCGCGATACATCGTGGTGGCCGAGTGCTTCTTGTCGTCCTTGTTGAGGGTGACGAAGAACGCATCTGTCGACGTTTCCGGGCACCAAGCCACACCCTCACGGTGTTGCACGTTCTTGCGCAGGTCCAGGGAACCGTACCCAAGCGCCGCAAGGATTTCCTCACGTCGGTACGTCGCGTGCGAGAGCAGCGGGATGTGCTGCAGACCGGCCCCGAGCCCCTTGGCCGCGTGCCTGGACGACGCGGCGCCCAAGCTGACCAACTGCTGAATCTCGCTGCACACAAACTGGTAGCCGCGCAGGTGGTCCAGTCCGGCGTCGTAGGTCCCAAAGCCGCCCGCATCGTCCCAAAGTGTGTAGAAGAGCATGCGGGCAAAGGTCTGATCCCGGGACCCGAGTTCCGCGTAGCGGGGCGCATCCGCGGCGACAAGCATCGCGTATGCTTCCGCACGTTCGGGATCGTCCACATGGATCAGCGCGGCCATGCGACCGAGGAGCTTCTTCTCCGCGGAATCGGACAACTTGAAGTGCTGGTCCTTCAACACCACCTCGAACGGCGAGAATCCTTCGATGAGATTCGCCTGGCGTAGGTAACCGGTCCAGGAATCCCTGGTGGACCGGTAGATGGACTTCAACTCGTTGCCGGATGCATGAAGGTACGCTTCGAGGTCGGTCTCACCGTGGGACGCGATGTCCCGGACCAGCTGCTTCTTCGTGAATTTCAGCTGATCCTGGATGTTGTCCAGGACGACTTTCTGGGCAACCCGGTCGAGCACGATCTGCGATCCCGACGGAAGGAACGGGAATTCCTCCTCCACTGCCTTTTCCAGTTGCTTCCGGCCATAGCCAGTGAGCGCGCGATACCTCAGGTCAAAGCGGAATTCACGGCGCTGCTGGCCGATAAAGTCGAGGACCGTCAACACTGCCTTGTCGTCCGCACGGCGGAGGCCGCGTCCAAGTTGCTGCAGAAAGACGGTCGAGCTCTGTGTGGGCCGCAGCATCAGGATGGTGTCCACCTGAGGCAGGTCCAGACCTTCGTTGAAAAGGTCCACTGCGAAAATGCAGTTGATCGCGCGCTCACGGAGCCGTTGGAGCGCGAGTGCTCGTTCGGCGTCGTCGGTTGTCCCGTCCACGGCGACCGAAGCGATTCCCGCCTGATTGAAGACGGCCGCCATGTAATGCGCGTGCTGAACCGACACACAGAAGCCGATGGCGCGCATGTCCTCGGTGCTGGTGACTTTGTCCCGCAGCTCGCGGATCACTTTCGCGGCGCGGGCATCGTTTCCCGTGTAGAGGTGGTCCAGCTGCGCGGTGTCGTAGTTGCCTCGCTTCCATTCGACCTGGCTGAGGTCGACGTCGTCGGACACGCCGAAGTAGTGGAACGGCACCAGAAGGTCGGCGTCCAGGGCGTCCCAGAGACGGAGCTCGCTTGCCGTGCGTCCCTCGAAGAACTGCTGGGCGACGTCGACGCCGTCCCCGCGTTCCGGCGTCGCGGTCAGCCCCAGCAGCTGCTGCGGCTTCAGGTGATCCATCAGGGCCTGGTACGTCGGGGCCATGGCGTGGTGGAACTCGTCAATGACCACGACGTCGAAGAAGTCCGGTTCCAGCTCGTGAACGCCGAGCGAGTTGAGGGACTGGACGGATGCGAAGATGTGCTTCCACTCGGACGGCTTGTGGGTGCCGACGTAGAGTTCGCCGAAAGCACCGTCCTGCATGACGTCCCGGTACGTGCGCATCGACTGTTTAAGGATCTCCTGCCGGTGAGCGACGAAGAGCAACTTGAGATCCCGTCCTGCGGCCTCATACAGGCGTTTGTAGTCCAATGCGGCGATGATGGTCTTGCCGGTGCCTGTTGCCGCGACCAGAAGATTTCTGTTGAAGCCCTTGGACCGCTCTGCCTCAAGGTCTTCGAGCATTTCCTCCTGGTGCAGGAAGGGCTGTACCTCGAGTCCGGTTCCCGCGTCCGGTGCTGCCGTGCGTTTGCCACCATTCCGTTCCAGGGCCGCGTCCAGTTTGTCGCCGTCGCGTTCGGGGTCGTAGCTCTGGAATGCTCGCTGTTCCCAGTAGCTATCGAAAGTGACCTCGAACTTCTTCAACAGCGCCGGTGTGGAGACGGAGCTCAGACGGACGTTCCATTCCAAACCGTCCAGCAGGGCCGCCTGGCTCAGGTTTGAGCTGCCGACGTAGGCCGTGTCGAATCCCGAGTGACGCCGGAACAGCCAGGCCTTCGCATGAAGGCGGGTGGCCTGGGTTTCATAATTGATCTTCACTTCGGCGCCATATCGGTTGACAAGTTCGTCGATGGCGCGCCGCTCGGTGGCACCCATGTACGTGGTGGTAATGACCCGCAGCTTCACCCCGCGGTCGGTCAGCTGTTCAAGGGCCGGCTGGAGGAGCCTGAGGCCCGTCCAGCGAACGAACGCGCAGAGGAGATCCACAGTGTTGGCCGACTCGATTTCGGCCCGAAGTTCTGCGGCGAGGTTAGGGTCGTCCTTGCTGTTGGTGAGAAGGGCCGAGTCACTCAGCCTCGTGGTGGGGCGGCGAAGCTGGCGCCTTTTCAGTGCGTCGGGACGGTGGAGGGAGAGGAGTTGGATTGGGCCGTCGGCGACCCGGTCCTCGTGGCTGAGTGCCCCGAGGAGGCGGTTGGCGAGGGCTACGCGCTCGCCAGGTTTGGCCGCAGCCAACGCGTCGCGGACGACGTCGGCAACGTGCCCTGAGAGGATGTCCGGGGCGTCTTCTTCCGCAACTTCCAGGAAGCCAGGTTGAAGGTCTGGCGCGGCCCTCAGTTGGCTCTCCAACGAGTCGGTCTTCAACGACTCGTACAGACCTTCCGGCAGCTGCTCCGCCACCGTTCCCCCGTCAAATGTGTTCACTGCGCCAGGGTACTCGGTGCGTATGACAAGAACGAGCCAATCCTTGCCTCTGTTTCTCGCCTGGCTCTGGCAAAACCGCACAAACAAACTCTGAAGCGCTGCAACTTGAACGCGAGAAGCCCAGGGCCCTCCCCAAATCACTGGGTAATGGCAGCTGGATGCCCCTTCCGAACTCCCATGCGCTTCCATCATGGTGCATTTTGGCGTACTTTCTTCTTCACGGCCGAACTAGGCCCAGAAGCGCTGGGGATTCTTCACTTCTGAAGCAGAGGAAAGTCCCATGCCAAGAACCCCTTCACCGCGGGTTTCGCGCCCTAAGTACCGCGTTTTTTCCGTTTTCCTACTCGTCTTCTCTCTACTCGGCGCCACTAACCAGGCGGCCGTGGCGGAGACTGGTGACACCAGAATTCCGAGTGACGTCTCGGCATACATCGACGAACCCGGGTATACGTTCGTAAAGACGAGTGTCCTTATTTACGGCCATCTTGTTATTCCCGCTACAGGACCAAAACCCACAGGAACGATCACTCTCAAGGACCAATATTCCGGCTCGAAGGCCTCGATCTACGGTCTGTCTGACCCAGATTTCGGGGCTTCCTTCATGACTCCCAATCACGTCGGTCCCAGCGCCTACATCCTGTCGTACTCCGGTGATGCGAACTATCAGCCTTCCAGCCGAACGCTTCAATACGAGGTGCTGGCAGGACCGTGGACGGCCACCAAGCTCAGCAGCACCACAACGGGGAGTCTTCGCGTTGATGACAGTGTAGACATCACAGCCAGGGTGTCCGGTACCAACGGGTCTGTCGCCGGTCACACTTGGGGTTACATCTACCTGTACGACAACGGAGAACTCGTTTCCACAGGAAGTTTTGGGGACATCCCTGAGGTTCTGTTCACCGTGACACTAATGTACTCAGGCACGCACCGATTCACCGCAGCGTTCGAGCCTGCGATTCCCCTGCCCTACGCAGGTTCCACATCCAAGGCACTTTCACTTCGGGTGTCGTCTTCAAAGTAGGTGCGTTTCATGGACCTCTGGAACCTCATGGAAACCTTCCTGGGTTCATTCTTCGGCGCTGGATTTGCCTTCCTAGCAGCACACATAACGCGAAGGAGAGATGAAGCATCAAAGGAGAAGGCTGTCCTCAACGGGCTTCTGGTGGACTTAAGCCTCAAACGCTCGCTAGTGATTAACGAGCCCAAACTTGTCGATCCCAAAGAGTATGTCCACGACATCGAGCGCTGTAGTCAATCTGTTCTCGACTGCCGGCGCCTTATTCGCGAAACGCGCGTCAACCTGCGCCCTCGATCTGCGGCTTTTAGGGCTCTGGAAATCATGGCTGGAGCGTGCAATGCGTACCTGCAGGAGTCAAGGATTAATCCTAAGAACTACCAGTCCCTTTTGGGCGATCTCCAATCCAAACTGGATGTTCAGGCGAAAGAACTAGACGCCATGAAGGGCGTCGACTACAGACGTCCCGGCGGCGTAGCTTACGGCAGGGATCCGCAAGACTGACGCCTTCGGTGTATGCAACTATCCACTATGACCAACGGCAGGACTTCCGCATTTCCAGGAGGCCTGCCTCCTCTCCGGCCCGCGTTCACAGAGTCACCGTCCTCGCACCAAGAGACTCGCAGTTCCGGTTCAAATACTGCCAGTTTCGTAATTCCGTCATACCCAACATTGACGGGAGGCACCACCATGCACGCTCGTGCAGGCAAAGGAGAAGCTACGGGCTGTCCTGGGTCGGCATGTATCGCGGCGCCGAGAGCCCGTCGAGGCGGAAATCCGACGCGGCATGCAGACGGGTGAAATCGATCCCCGCGTGGACGTGGAGGCCATGATCGACCTCATCACGGCATGTATCATTGCCGGGCTAGGGTGCGGGAGCGGGCTTCAGAGGATCCAGCGCGCCGCGCGGGAGCGGGTGCCGTCCGGCGGGTGAGGGGCCGCGCGGAGGGACTAACTGCCTACTTTCGTGCCTCGGCCCAGCCTAAGGCCGTCAGTCCCGCGGCTGGGCCGCTCAATGAGGCCTTCTTGAAACATGAGGCTGCTGGATTTTCTGGCGCTTGTAACCCATTTCTTGACGCCTCTGGAGTGCTCCTCCAGGTCAATTTCATTGAGTAAGTGACCGTACCGCTCTTGCAACCGCCTGAGGCATTCCTCGGCAGTCAGTGTACCGTCGGCTTGTTCCGCCAACAGGGTCAAGATCCTCCTGCGGTGGACACGTTCCTGGGTTCTCAACATCTCCGGGCCAATCATGTCAGCCGGCTTCATCGGCAAGCGTCCAAATCTGTTTCAGCGGTAGTTCCTGCCTTACGCGCGCAGGAAATTCCGCATAGTGATTTTGGACCTGGCTCACCAATTCGTCCGCGTCCCAGACGCGAATGGCGAACCTTTGCGAGTCCACCAGCTTTCGGGCGGCCCTGGTAAGTCCGCCCCAAGCTACGAGAAGGCCCTGGTCAGCCTTGTGGATGGACAACGACCCGTGCAACTGAGATACCGTCGGAGCATCTACTGGGCTGGCCTGGCTCTTCACCTGAACGATGACGCGCGGGCTATCCAAACCCAAGAGCCCCTTCCCGGCTACGAGATCGATGCCGTCATCAGTTCCTTGCCCATGTTCTGTACACACAAAGTCATCGGCCTTAAGGATTTCGGCAACCAATGCTTCCATCTTGTGTCCCGCAAAAGTTTCGATGAGACGGCTTGCTATTGAGTCCGCTGCATAACGTGAAATATCCACGGGCACGATATCTTGCTCTGTTTCATCGACCAAGAGGCTGCCGCCCTTGGACGGAACCTCCTGCATCTCCAGCCGGGCCCCTGGGTCCTTGCCAGTCGTCATGGCAGTGCGCAGCCGGAACTCGGCGTCGTTCCGTTCGATCCGACAGACCGTTGAAAAGGCGCCGAGGGAGTAAAGCAGATCCTGATTGATCCGGGAACGGGCAATGTCAGGGGCGTTCCACCGGACGCGGCGGATGTGCCGACGTTCTGGATCCGGTTCGCTGGAGTCGTACTCGTAGGGTCCTTCGATGATTCCAATGGCGACTGCTGCCGAGCGCTTCAACGGCATGACCACGAGATCTCCGAGCTCCATGCGACCTCGCAGAGCCCAAAGTTGGGCGGCGAAGTTCCGGACGGCTCCAAGCTTCTGGCTGGGAATTCCGGCTTCAACTTTCGAGAAGACCTTTTCCCTGGTGTCTGAATCTTGAAGCGAGTCCACGTCGCCGTACCCAGCGCCGGTGACCGACTTACTGAGAGCCCATTGTTCCCGCTCCCCCGTGCTTCCTGCCCGAACCAGCCATGCAGTCATATATTCACGTACCTTTCGAAGCCCGTCATGCTCTTACTAACACCGCAGCCTGCCACCACACTCAGCGCCATTGTGCCAACATCACAAGCTTTCGTGCATGAAGAAAGGCCTTCCGAGTCGCAGCCAATAGCAAACGTCTTCCAAGTGAGGGGAAGCACCTTCGGATGCCGCTGACCACGCCAAACTACATCCTGCGCTCCCCGGCCAGCGCACTCCGAAGGAACCGGACAAATCACGGGCACGAGTAGTCGTAGTCGAGCCCAGCCGACACGTACTGGGTCACCGAAACCCGGCTTCCGGGTGTCAAGCCGGGCAGGGAACAATTCGACTTCGCTCCGCGCAAGGTCTTGGCACCGGCGAGCCAACTCGGCAGCCCGGTGAGGGAGCTGCCGGACGGCACGGTCCCGGCGATGGTTCCCCACTGGTAGCCGGTCGAATAGATTCCCACGCCGGCGCCGGCAACACCAGAGGTGATGCTCTTGAAGTAGGCGACCATACCTTCGAGGTCGGCCCTGTTCAGTGCCGTGTTGGCCTGCCAGCTGTTGCCGGTTTCCACGTCCAGCCACCAGAAATAGCTCCCGGGGTTGCTGACGCCGCGGATCGTGGCGTCGTCATAGGCCTTCGCATAGCCGTACATGTAGGAGCAGGCGGCATCGACCCCGCCGCCGCACGTCCCGTAGGGATTGGCGACCTGCTTGCCGGCGTAGCTGTTCGACGTCGGCCACCACGTCCCGGCGTGCCCGGGGTTGGCCGTGTTCACATACAAGGCCACTTTGGGCTGCGCTGTTCCCCCGGTGGAGCCCGCGGCCCACGCCAGTTGCTCAGCCAGGCAGGGATTGGTGTTGTTGGCCAAGCCGCCGGTCACTCCCACGATCGCGAAGGCCTGCTCGGTGGGAAGGGTCTTGCCGCACTGCGGCCAGGAAACGTCGTTGCCCACCGGCTCCGGACTCCGCGGTGGCGGAGCCGCCGTCGCAGGAACCATCCCAGCCGTCAACAAGCCAAGAAGAGCCAGGAACGTGCACGCCATCTTCATCCCGAAACCAGCCATGACCCATCGTAGTCCTCGCGGAACGCACCCCACCTTCGTTCCGCCAACATTCCAAACCACGGTTCTGCCCGGCAGCACCGCGAGGGCTGGCAACCCGCTCTGACTGCTGCTGGCCTTTGCCCTTAGGGGGCACCGCCTCTAGGCACCCCGGCTTCAAGACCGGAGTCTCCAACAACCGCTAACAGTGCCCAGCCGCCGTCGTGCGCCGGACCAGCCGGCGCACGACGGCGGCGCTCCCCCGCGATCAGCCCGCGCCTAACGCCCTGCGCTCGACGCCGCCGCGATCATGAAGAACAGGACCATGACGATTCCCAGCGCGGAGCAGATTGTGTCCACCCAGCCAAGGACCTTGCCCAGGGTTGCCGAGTGATGCAAGGCCTCGGCCTTCCGCGCATTGGAAATGGCCAAGGGGCCGAAGACAATTCCCAGGAAGAAGAATCCGATGACGCCGAAGATGATCGACTTTTCCTTGAACTTGGTTCCCTGAAAGTGCTCCAGTGAATTGTTCTGCTGCACATTCGCGTAATTCGGGTACTGGTAGGACTGACTGTAGTTTGGCTGGGACATTCTGAGACCTTTCGACGACGGTGTCGGTTGCGATTTTCGGGAGACTCCCGCGCCGCATTCTCGGTCCGCTGTGCATCCCCCGAAACGAAGATACGCAGTCATTCCCGTCCACGGTGCAAATTGGGCTAATCCTGCGGAAATCCTGCCCCGACGCCGTGTTCCGGGACGCACGCAGGGACTGGACACGACCCGTCCAAAACTCCCACGGCGCCGAATGCCTTGTGTCAACGGGCGGAACAGGGAGGCGGGATCAGTGACAACGCTGCAGCTGCGCGGCCTATGCTGGACCGTGATGGACACTCCCCATGTTCCCGAAACGGCGGACGAGCCTGCCGCCGTCGCGGCGACCACCGGGCTGGAGCTGAACGCACAGCTGGCCGGGCTCCTCGGACAGATCGCCGACGGCGACCGGGAGGCCTTCGCAGACTTCTACCGCCTCACCTCGCGCCGGGTCTTCGGCATGGCGCGGCGGGTCCTGGTGGACTTGGAGCTCAGCGAGGACGCCACCCAGGAAGTCTTCCTGCAGGTCTGGCAGAACGCCGGGAATTTTAACGCCGCGACCGGAAGCCCGCTGGCCTGGCTGATGACCATCGCGCACCGCCGTGCCGTGGACAAGGTCCGCTCGGCGCAGGCTTCCACGGACCGTGAGGCCAGATTCGGTGCCGCCAGCCAGGAGATCGAGCACGACTCGGTGTCCGATGAGGTGGGCGGCCGCATGGAGGCCGAGGCCGTGGTGCGGTGCCTCAAGACGCTGACCGAGACCCAACAGGAATCGGTCCGGCTGGCGTACTACGGCGGCCTGAGCTACCGGGAAGTCGCCGAGCGCTTGAATTCCGCGTTACCGACCATCAAATCCCGGATCCGGGACGGATTGATCCGGCTGAAGACCTGTTTGGAGGTGAGTTGAGATGAACAGCATGGACGCGAATGACGGCGGCCCCCGCTCCCGCGGTTTCGCCGCCGATATTGCCACCGACCTGAAGGCCGGCCGAGCCGTCGAGCTGGCGGAGATCTACGCCCTGGACGCCGTCAGCAATGACGAACGGGACGCCATCGACGCCTACATCTCAACTGCCCCGCAGGCCGAACGCGACGCCTTCAACGAACGGGTCCGCCAGGCCCGCGAAACCCTCGCATTGGCTTTCATGGCCGAGGAAGAGCCGCCCGCCGGGCTGCTCGAACGGACGCTGGCGCAGCTGCCATCCGAGCTGCCGCAGCTGCCGGAAGCAACGCCCGGGGAACCTGCAGGGGAAGCTGCCGGACCGGCGTCGGGCGATGAACTGGCTGCCGCGAGGCTGCGGCGTGAAGAACGACGTCGGCCTTCCGCCGTCCGCAGGTGGCTGATCGGTGCGGCCGCCGCGGCGGCTTTGGCGCTGGGCGGGGTGGGCATCGGCAGCTATGTGGCGAGCCAGAACGACCCGGGTCAACCAGGTGCTGGAGGCACAGGATGTCCGCGAAGCGTCCACGAACGTGACCGGTGGCGGCACCGTGCTGCTGGCGATTTCGGCGTCGAAGGACGCGTTGGTGGTGCGGATGAAGGACGTGCCTCCTCCGCCCGCGGGCAAGGTCTACCAGATGTGGCTGATCCCCAGAAATGGGTCGGCGCCCGTCTCGCAAGGACTCATGGATGCCGAAGCGCTGTCCAAGCCGGCCGTGGTGAGCGGGATCGGTCCCGCCTCCATGCTGGGGATCACCGTGGAACCTGCTGGCGGATCGGCAGTGCCCACGCTGCCCACTGTCGCTTCTGCCCGGCTGGATTCCTAAAGCCGGATTCCTGATTTTTTCCTGAACCACCCATCCGACCTGCGATATGCGCCGAATAACAGGCGTAACCCCTCGGGACGGCGGGAGCGACGAGCCGCTGATCCAAGGAACACCATCGCATTCAGGAGAAATCATCATGGCAACTCACCCGCTTACCCGCACAGCAGGCCGCACCATTGTCCAGAAGGCATCCTTGGCCGTGGGCGCCGTGTTCCTGCTGGTCGGCGTGCTTGGTTTTGTTCCCGGCATCACCTCCGACATCGGTGAAATGGGCTTCGCCGGACACCACTCCGAGGCCATGCTGCTGGGCCTGTTCCAGGTCTCGGCCCTGCACAACATCGTTCACCTGCTCTTCGGCGCGGCCGGGCTGTTCCTCGCCCGCAGCGCCAGCGGTTCCAAGGCGTTCCTGCTTTACGGCGGAATCATCTACCTGGTGCTGTTCATCTACGGTCTGGTGGTCCCGCAGGATTCGGCCGGCAACTTCGTGCCGCTGAACAGCTTCGACAACATCCTGCACCTGCTCCTCGGCGTGGGCATGGTGGCGCTTTCCGTGATCCTCACCAGGGGCCGCAACAGCGTCCGCGCATAGGCTGCAACTTTCCCGCCTTCCCCGCTGAAGCCCGGGGAAACACGTCAGGGCTCCCGGAATTCCGGGAGCCCTGACGTGTTTTTGGCTCTTACGTCGCAGCTGAAGCTATGCCTTGACGCGCTGCGCGAGCGCGTCCTCGAGGAAGGCGAGGTGGGCAGGGGTCGGCCTGGTCACGTGGGCCTCGTACTCGGTGTGCTTGAGGAGGAACTTCTTGATGAACGGGCACACCGGAACGATCCGCAGGCCCTCGGCGATCGTCTGGTCCAGCGCTTCGGTGGCAAGCTTCCCGGCCAGGCCCTGCCCGCCGTACTCCTCGTTGATGACCGTGTGGTAGAAAATCCGCTGCCGGGCGGGGCCGTCAGAGGAGGCCTCCGAGCCGGAGCCGGCGTCAGCGCCACCGTCGTACTCCTTGTACGCGGCCTTGCCGATCACGCGGCCGGCGTCCAGCAGTTCGAAGCGCTCGCGCTCGGCGTTGTGGTGGATGAGCAAATTGTCCATCCCCCGAATGTACGTCATGCAGAGGGTCCGGCCGGGTCCTTCCGGGCGTCGAGCATGCCGGCGATTTTCTCTTCGAGCGCCGCGATAGCCGTTTCCGGCAGGACAATCAGTCCGTCCAGCTCTTTGCGGGCGCGCCTGTACGCCGTCTGCCGTTCAGCGGGCGTGGCGGCACTGTCTTCGGCAATCCGCAGGAGCTTCCTGGCGGTCGCCAGCCGTTGCCGTTCGGGGCCTGTGAAGTTGCCGTCCTTGATGCGCCGGGCTTCGCGTTCGGCGACGTCGAACGCCAGCTCGAAGCCATGCACGGCGGCGCGGTACTCAGCCAGCCGGGCCGCCGTCGTGATGTCCGCCGGGTCAGCCGGCTGCAAGGCGTCGGCGTCCTTCTTGGCCCGCAGGTACGCGACGGTGAGGGGTTCGCGGACATCCGTCATCAGGGGGAACTCGATGAGCTTGCCGATGTCGAGCTCGTAGTCGAGCCATTTGTGGTTCACCGAATCGTGCGCCGCGATCAGCGCGGCCACCTCGGCCTGATTGGCCTGCTCCGCCGCGGCCGCCTGGTTCTTCAGCTTGTACAGCTCCACCTTGCGCCGGTGCCGCCGTTCACTCGCCTTGGACCACTGGCGCGCCCACCCGCCGGCCATTCCTCCGATGGGGAAAACGAGCCACCAGTAGTTGCCCACGAAGTCGAAAAAGGGTTCCACCCGTTCATCCTCCCATCGCGCTGGTGCGCCTCCAAGGACGCTTGGATTGTGCCCGCGGCCTGGTGTGTCCGGCCCCTCCGTTACGATCCCCCCATGGACCAGAAACTGCATTTCATCACCTTCGCCACCGGGGACCTGGACCGTGCCCACGGGTTCTACAAGGACGGGCTCGGCTGGGACCCGTTGCTGGATGTCCCCGGGGAAATCATCTTCTTCCAGGTGGCGCCCGGCCTGGTGCTGGGCCTGTTCGATTCCGTCAAGTTCAACCAGGACCTGGGCAAGGCGGGGGAACCCGCCGGCATCAGGGGAGTGACCCTTTCGCACAACGTAGGCAGCGCGGCTGAAGTGTCCAGCACCATCGCGAGGCTGGAAGCGGCGGGGGCGACGGTGCTGAAGCCGGCACAGGCGGGAGCCTTCGGCGGGATCTTCCACGGCCATGTCAAAGACCCCAACGGCATCATCTGGGAGATCGCGCACAACCCCGGCTGGGGCATCGGCGAGGACGGCAAGGTGGCGCTCGGGTAACGTCGTGACGCACAACACAGCGCCGGCGTCCTCCGGAGCTACCATGGACCATGTGGCTGACCGTTGCCGGTGCCCGCCTTACCGGGCTGGTGCTGGGCGATATTGCCGCCAGGTACGTGCCCACCCGCGCCGGCCAGATCCTGCTCATCATCCTCGCCTCTGCGGGCGCGGCGGCGACCATCGCGCGGCGTCCTCGACGCGACTGGCTGATCCTCGCCATCCCGTTCAATCCGAAAGAGCTTCCCCATGTCTGCAACGTCGCCAGTCCTGCGAGTTTCCAGTGCCGGAACGGAGCCCGTCATCCTCAGTGTTGAGGGCGGCGAAACGGTGACCATCCGAATCGAAGTCGAAAGCAACTGCACCTGCCAGGCGGAGCTGGCACCCCGCGCCGGGGCCTACACAGACAGCGAGCTGAGTCTCGCTTAGCCTGCGTTTCCACGTACTTCCGAAGACCTGGCTGGAGACCGCGAGAAGCTCACCACGCCGGGCTCGCTGCTGTACGGCTAGGGAGTTCCGTACGGCTTGGTGACGCCGGCAGTCAGGAGGCCATTCCCGGCACCAGGGCAACACCAAGCGCGATCAGCACCAGGGCGACGGCGACGGCGCGGTTGGCGAAGCGCTTCCACGGAAACATCTTCTCGAGGGCGATGAACGCGCCCACCACGGCCATCCAGCCAAGGCTCATGACGCCGAGCGCGAACAGGGCGATCATCAGCGCCCAGCAGCAGCTGACGCACCACGTGCCGTGTTCGACTCCCAGGCGCAGCGCACCGACGTACCCGTACCGCACCCGGCGCAGGATGAAGTCCATGGGGGTCCGGCATTTCATCAGGGCGACGTTCTTCGCCGGTGTGAACTGATAGGCGGCCGCCGCGAGGATCACCGCGGCCGCCACATAGCGGCCTCCCGGTTCCGACGTGAGCGCGCCGGGAATGATTGCCGCAACCACGGCGTAAAGCGCGTAGGCCGCCAGGCCGAACGCCGTCCACGCAAGGAGGTAGCCGGCCACGAACACAGCGGTGGAACCCCGCGGAGCATAGCGTCCGGAGCCGCGGCGGTGGCGCTGGATCCTGTCATAGGCAACGACCATCGGCGCCACGGACGGAAACATCATCGCGGCCAGCATCACCACCCATGTGGTGAGGAAAAAGCCCAGCGGACCGGGGTCCGTCCAACGCCCCATGTCCATGCCGTTCATCTGCACGGCCGAGAAGATCCAGCTCGCCCCGGCGAGCGCGAGCAGGAACGCCACAAGGATTGCCACGCGAGGATCGACAGAGCGCGGATCGACCCGGAAAACCGGGGCGCCCGCCATGCGCGCCCCGGTTCCCCGAACTCCTTTCCTGTTCACCGGAGGCCGGCCGTCACGCCCGGCCCCTGGCGGCACCTTCGGGCATCTCGCTGGCGAAGCTGAACTCAGCGCTCTCGCCATAGACGCCGTCGAAATCGAGACCGAACAGGGTCGACTTGGTCGGCGCCCGTCCGATCATGAACTCGGGTGCGAAGCCATACATCGCGTTCTTGACCGTTGTGACGCCGCCGTCGGGTCCGGGCAGTGGCTCGAAGGTGTAACTCACGCTCCCTTCCACCGAAGCGGACGGTGTGGCGCTGTCAGAGAAACTGATACTTGCGCGCTGCACACCCAGCCACTCCCCGTACAGCGCCGCGAAGTCCGCAAACGGGCCTCCCTCGTCGCCGTGCAGGATGCGCTCAAGGGCCGCTGCCTGACCATCGGCAGCCCCTTGATCAACTACCACCCCGATCTTCCAGCCACCGGCCGTGAGGTTCGTGGGGAACCAGTTCGCAAAAGCGAAATCGACTCCCGAAAGATCGGTGTCGTCGAGTTTGCCGCCCTCAATATGGAACACGGCAACGCCTCGACATTCCTTGTCCGGGCCGGTTGGCTCGCCGTCAACCGGGCACGGGCAGACCAATGAACAACTGCAGCTTGCAACATACTTTCCGGACATTTCCCAAGACATTTAGGACTCTCCTCGCTGGCACTATTGCCCAGCGGAGCGCCCCCAGACGCAGCGCCGAAAACACTGAAGAAACGGGCCAACCACGCCCGTTAAGGCAGAGGTTAGGCCTGCCCCAAGACGGAGTCAATATGCCGCGGCAGGCCAATCGAAGACGCCATTTTGGAGGTACCCGGCGGCCTTCATCGCCGGCTCCATACGCCGGATTTGATTTGTCATACAACCCCGATACAGTGGCGATACCCCACCCAAGCGAGGCCCCGTGACCGACACCGCCGTCCAGTTCCTGTCCCGACCCCTCACCGCCCAACAAGGCCAGCCCCTGCGCGTTGCCGCGTACTCCCGCATCGCCGAAGCCATCCGCACCAAGCTGCTCCCCCCGGGCTCGTTGCTGCCTACGGAAACCGAACTCGGCGTCATGATGGACGTCAGCCGTACGGTCATCCGCGAAGCCCTCATGCTGCTCGAGGAAGACGGCCTCACCCGGGCGCGCCGCGGCGTCGGACGCTTCGTGGCGGACTCCCTCCCCCGCATCGGCATCGAAAAGATCCGCCCCTTCGACCAGCTCCTCGGCGGCTCCGAGATGGACGTCCAGGTTAAACGCACCCTGGCCGATTTCCAGCCGGCCTCCGAGTTCGTCGCCCCGGGCATCGGCGTCGAGCCCAACGAGGACTGCTGGCTGTGGGAAAGCGTGCTCATCCGCAACGGCGAGGCGATCGGACACCTGCAGGAAAACGTGCCTGCGGGAACCGGCCGGGAGCCCGGTTCTGCGCCCGCTCCTGCGTCCGGCGGGAAGACAGCCGACGACGGCGACTGGCTGGCCGCCGCGGCCGACCCCGCCGGGCGCACCAGCCTGGCTCCGAAGACCCCTCCTTGAGATCCTCGCCGAGCGGCCTGGGATGACGCTTGGGCCGGGCGAATGCCAGATCAGCCTCAGCACCGCGGGCCCGAGCCGCGCCAAGCTGCTGGACCTGCGCCCCTCGGACCCGGTGCTGGTCCTCACCCAGTACGTGCGCCGGAGCGGCAGGCCCTTCTACCTGGCCAAGTGCCTGGTGGCGGCCAAGGCCGGGCATTTGTCGGTCATGCAGTCTTCGTAGCGCGGGTCATGGTGTCGATTCTGCTGGATCACCCCGCAGCACCACCGAGCGCAGCCGCGTCATTCCGGGCCTGGCAGGTTTATCCAGCCGGGTGATCCAGCAGAATGTGCGCGGGCCCGGCCCCACCGAGCTCCTGCACCGCCAGGCTCAGCCAGAGCACCAGCATGTCGTCCGGCTGGGCGGGGTCGATGCCGAAGATTTCCTCCATCCGCCGCAGCCGGTACCGGAGGGTGTTCTGGTGCAGCGACAAGGCGTGCGCTGTCTTGGCCGAATCGCAGGAGAGGGCCAGGTAGGTCCGCAGGGTCTTCGCGTACTCGGTGCCGGAGCGGGCATCGTGCTCCAGCATCGCGGCCGCGGCCGGGGACATCAGCCGCGGCTTGCTCCGGAACAGCGCCGCTACCTCCAGCAGGGTGAGCCGGCTGCGCATCTCCTCCGCACTGGCGTACGCCATCCCAGCAGAGCCGGCCCCGCCAGCGCCAGCCCCACCGGAGCCGGCCCCGCCAGCGCCAGCCCCACCGGAGCCGGCCCCAGCCAACCCAACCCCACCGCCGCCGTCGGCCAGCATCAAAAGCACCAGGTCGGCGTCGTACTTTGAACGGCTGATCTCGTCCACCGCGGCAACCGGCGTCCCCAGCGCGACCCGCAGCTCCAGCCGCAACGACGCCGCGGCCCGTTCGATCAGCCGCCGGGCCAGGGTCCCGATCTGCGGCAACGCGGACGGGCCGGCCTCCGTAAACAGTGCGTAGATGGTGGTGCCGAGCATGACACACTGGGTCCCCTGCCGGTACGCCTCGCATTGCGTGCTCACCAGGTCCAGCACCCGCGCCAACGCGATCTCCTCCGAGCCCGGCACCACCTCCGTTTGGAAGGCGACGACGGCGAACGGGCCCTTGCGTCCGAGCGCCAACTGTTCCGCCACGAGCTGGGAGTCGCTGTCGCTTTCCAGGAGCCGGCGCAGCAGTTCGGCCCGTTGCTGGCGGGCGAGGTCGTAGCTGCTGCGGGCGCGGAGCATGTGCAACGCGGCGATGTCGGCGGCGCTCTCCAGGGCGCGCCTGGCCTCGGCATCGAAGGTACCGTCCGCGTCCACCACCCAGATCGACCCGAGCGGCTGCGTCCCGGCACGCACGGCGATGGCCAGCCGGTCCATGGCGGCATCTCCCACGCCCTTGACGTGCACGGCGCCCTCGGACCGGAACACCGCGGCGTACTGTCCGGCGTTCTCCGGAAGGTAGGGCACCTGCCGGCCGAGGATGCCGCTGCGGCGGTCCTCGTCGATGGGCTGGTCCGGCAGGGTGGAGTAGGCCAGGATCTGTTCCTGCAGGTTCTCGATGGTGGTGGCGCCGCCCACCATCGCTGCGATCGCGTTGGCCAGCGCGAACAAGTCCCCGACGCCGAGCGGCACCAGCGAGCTGTTGGCCTCCGCGAGCGTCCCCACGGCGGATTCGAGCAGCCCGTCCAACTGCCGCCACGACACCCCGTCCTCCACCACGAGCAACGCGATGCCGTTCCGGTCCGCTGCGGCGGCCAGCTCGTCAAGGCCGTCCTCCGACGACGCCTTGACCACGACCGCCGCGAAACCCGCAGCGGCCGCTTCCTGCACGACGGCGGCAGTCCGCGGATCTGCAGGCTGCAGTCCGATGCCCAGCAGGATGCCGCCCGGAAGGGACTCGAGCTCGGCCGTGGGGTCGTAGAGGCTCGGGCTCAGCAGCGCGAGTACCGGCGTCGGGCCGTGCGTGCGGACCCCCAGTCCCGAGCCCTCCAGCACCTTGAGGAGTTCCTGCAGCGGGATCTGGTGTGAAGCGGACGGAATTGAAGCCATGCCCAGCAAACTAGCCGCCCTTGTGGCGAACAACAAGCCCGGAGCACAAGCTTGGTGCCACACGCTAAAGCCAGCGGCACGGGCGCCTCGCCATAGTGGAGGAATGTCACTCACTGTTGAAGCACACCCCGCAGCACGCCACGCCCGGGCAGCGGCCACCGTGGCCGCCGAACGGGCCGGCGTCACAGTCGTCGAGGAGTCGGACCGCGAGAAGCTCCGGGACATCGAAGGCCTGCTCGTCAGCATCTGGGGGACGTCCCCGCACGGCGCCCCGGTCCCCTTCGACATCCTGCGCGCAATCTCGCATGCCGGCTGCAACATCTCCGCCGCCTACCTGCCGGACGGCACCCTCTGCGGGGCCGCCGTCGCGATCGTCACTCCGGGCGACGCGGCCACCTACTCGTTCATCGCGGGCGTGGCCCCGGGCATCGCGGACAAAGGCGTCGGCTTCGCCCTCAAGCAGCACCAGCGCGCCTGGTCCCTGGCCCGCGGCATCGAAACCATGACCTGGACTTTCGATCCCCTCGTCAGCCGCAACGCCCGCTTCAACCTCAGCAAACTCGGCGCCCACGTCCGCCGCTACGAGCGGAACTTCTACGGCCTGATGGACGACGAGATCAACGCCAACGACGAAAGCGACCGCCTCGTTGCCGTGTGGCCGCTTTCTTCCGAGGTGAGCATCGCCTGCGGCGAAGGCACGCCCCGCGACGTCGAACTCCCGGCTGTGGAAGGCACCACCGTCCTGAAGTACGGGCCCGACGGCGAGCCCCAGCTTCTCGAGTCAGCCGGCGGTAATGCCGGCGGCACCCTCTGGTGCCGCGCACCCCGGGACATCGTGGCCCTGCGTGCCGCCAACCCGGAGCAGGCCGCACTGTGGCGCAGCACCATGCGCGAGTCCTTCGAGACAGCCTTCGCCGCCGGCTACCAGGCCGACGGCGTCACCCGCGCCGGCTGGTACCGCCTCACCCGTTAAGTCGAGCCCCCAACAACCTCCAGGAGTCCCCCATGAACGCCTCCACAAAGAAGCCCTCCCTGCGCCACCTGCTCTGCGCGGCCGCCCTCCCGCTGGTGCTCGGCTTGAGCGCCTGCGGCGGCGTCGCCACCCCCGCCGAAACGGCCAAGTCCGTCTCGGCAGCCGACGCCGATCCCGCCGCCGTGGCTGCACTCCCGGCGCGCTTCAAGCAGGCCGGCGTCATCAAGGTGGCCTCGGACATCCCGTACCCGCCGCTGGAAATGTTCGACGAAAACCAGAACCTCACAGGCCTGGACGTGGACCTCGCCGCGGCCCTCGGCGCCAAGCTCGGCGTGAAGCTGGAACTGCAGAAGCAGGCGTTCGACAGCATCATCCCGTCCCTGCAGTCGGGCAAGAACGACATCATCATGTCCGGCATGAACGACACCCCGGAGCGCCAGAAGACCCTGGACTTCGTGGACTACCTGCACGCCGGATTCTCCATCCTGGTCCGCGAAGGCAACCCGGAGAACATCACCACGGCGCTTGACCTGTGCGGCAAGACCGTGGCGGTCCAGAAGGCCACCGTGCAGGGCGACATCCTGCGCAGCTACGAGCAGAAGTGCAAGGACAAGGGCTCTGACCCGATCAACGTCACCGAGCTCCCCCTGGAGACCGACGTACAGACGGCGGTCCGCGCCGGAAAGGCGAGCGCCGACGTCGTCGATTCCGCCCCGGCAGCCTACGCCGCGAAGACCGCCGGCGACGGGAAGGTCTTCGACATCGTGCGCGACCCCGCCAACCCGGCCGGCTACAACCCCGTATACACGGGAATCGGCGTGCTGAAGAAGGATGCCGGGCTCAGCAAGGCGCTGCTTTTGGCCATGGAAGCGATCGTCAAGGACGGCACGTACGAGGACATCCTGAAGAAGTACGAACTCTCCGACTACTCGGTGAAGACGGCCGGGATGAACTTGGGATCCGACGCCGGCAAAGACGTCAAGTGAGCAGCCCCGCGGTGACGGAACGGGGTGCTGTGGACACCGATGTGACCGGGGACGACGACGTCGTCGCGGTCCCTTTGCGCCACCCCTGGCGCTGGGTGGTGGCCGCCTTGCTGGTGCTCGCCCTGGCAGGCCTTGTCGCCTCGCTGTGGACGAACCCGAACATCGAGCACTCCACGATCGCCACGTACCTGTTCAACCCGAAGATCATCAACGGCGTGGGGCTGAGCCTACTGGTCACCGTGGTGGCGATGCTCATCTCCACCGTGCTGGGCGTGCTGCTGGCCGTGATGCGGCTGTCGAAGAACCCGGTGATGAACGCCTTCGCCTGGCTGTACGTGTGGGTATTCCGCGGGACGCCGCTGCTGATCCAGATCGTGTTCTGGGGCTATCTGGGCCTGCTGTATTCGCAGATCAGCCTCGGCGTGCCGTTCACGGACTTCACCATCTTCTCCGTGGACACCAACACCCTGGTGCCCGCCTTCGTGGCCGGCCTGCTGGCGTTGACCCTGAACCAGGCCGCGTACTCCGCGGAAATCATCCGCAGCGGCATGCTCTCGGTGGACCCCGGCCAGCATGAGGCTGCCGCGTCACTGGGGATGTCGCCGTCGTACACGCTGTTCAAGGTGGTGCTGCCGCAGGCGATGCGCGTCATCATCCCGCCCATGGGCAACGAGACCATCTCCATGCTCAAGCAGACCTCGCTGCTGTCCGTGATCGCAGTGCTGGAGCTGTACACGGTGGCCACGCAGATCTCTTCGCAGAACCTGCGCCAGGTGGAACTGCTGCTGGTGGTCAGCGCCTGGTACCTCTTCCTCACCTCGGTGCTCTCCGTGCCGCAGTACTACCTGGAGCGGCACTACGGCCGGGGCACCGCCGCGCAGGCGCCCAGCCTGCTTGAGCGCATCATTCAAAGGAGAAAACGATGACTGAAACCCTGGTGCGGGCCAGCAACGTCCGCAAGAGCTACGGGCACGTGGAGGTCCTCAAGGGCGTCTCGCTCACCGTCAACCCGGGCGAAGTGATGTGCCTGCTCGGCCCGTCCGGCTCGGGCAAATCGACGTTCCTGCGCTGCATCAACCACCTGGAACGGATCGACGGCGGCCGGATCGAGGTGGGCGGAGACCTGGTGGGCTACGCCCGGCGGCACGGGAAGATCTTCGAAATGAACCCGCGCGAAGTGTCCCGGCAGCGCCGCGGCATCGGCATGGTGTTCCAGCGCTTCAACCTCTTCCCGCACATGACCGCCCTGGAGAACATCATGGCGGCACCGGTGGGCGTGAAGAAGGTGGAGCGCGCCGCCGCGAGGACCCGAGCCTACGAACTGCTCGAACGCGTCGGACTGTCCC
Organism: Arthrobacter sp. TE26545; assembly: GCF_056279005.1. The sequence goes on along the minus strand of NZ_JBWBQM010000001.1, from coordinate 863,669 downwards.
ACGTGGCGGGCCATTACCCCGCGCAGCTCTCCGGCGGACAGCAGCAGCGCGTGGCGATCGCCCGGGCCCTGGCCATGGACCCGGAGCTGCTGCTCTTCGACGAACCCACCTCGGCCCTGGACCCCGAGCTCGTGGGCGATGTGCTGGACGTGATGCGCCAGCTCGCCGCCGACGGCATGACCATGATCGTGGTGACCCACGAAATCGGCTTCGCCCGCAGCGTGGCGGACACCGTGGTGTTCATGGACGGCGGCGTGGTGGTCGAGGCAGGCACCCCCGCCGAGGTCATCGGCAACCCGCAGAACCCGCGCACCGTCGCATTCCTGAACTCCGTGATGTAAAAGCCGGCACCATGAAAGGCCTGCTACATGAAAGGCACCGAATGAAGATCACCAAAGCGACCATCACCCGCATCGACGTTCCGCTCAAGGAACCCTTCGTGGTTGCCTATGACACGTACGCAACCATGCCGAGCATCGTGCTCGCCCTCGAGACCGACGACGGCCTGGTGGGCTACGGGGAAAGCGTCCCGGACGCGCACGTCACGGGCGAGACCCCGGGAGGAGCAGTCGAGGCGATGCGCACCGAGCTGCTGCCCGCCGTCGTCGGGCTCGATCCCTTCGACATCACGGCGGTCCACCAGCGCATGGACGCCGCGATGAAGAACAACGGCTCAGCGAAGGCGGCCGTGGATATCGCGTGCTGGGACCTGGCGGGCAAGGCGTCCGGGCGGCCGGTGTACAGCCTGCTGGGCGGGCGGAAACCGGAGAACCCCACCATCGCGCGGGTCATGAGCATCCTCGCCCCCGAGGTCCTCGCCGATCAGGCGGTCCAGGCCCGCGAGGAAGGTTTCCGGCACCTGAAGATGAAGCTGGGCGGCAAGGACGGGCTCGACGTCGAACGCGTCCGGGCCGTGCGTGCGGCGATCGGGCACGATCTGGCGATCCGGGTGGACGCGAACCAGGGCTGGGGCGATCCGGCGACGGCGATCGCCATGATCCGGGAGCTGGAACCGTTCGGGATCGACTGGGTGGAGCAGCCCATCCGGGCCGACGACGTGGACGGCTTCGAGCTGATCCGGTCCCAGGTGGGCGTGCGGCTCATGGCGGATGAGGCCGTAGTGTCGCAGGGCGACCTGGCACGTTTCGTGAAGGCCCGCAGCGTGGACATGGTGAACCTGAAGCTGCAGAAGAGCGGCGGCATCCGGGCCTGCCACCGCTTGGCGACGCAGGCAGAGCTGGCCGGTTTCTCGGTGCAGGTGGGGTCCATGCTGGAGACCAGCATTGCCTCCGCCGCCGGATACCACTTGGCGCTCGCACACCCGGCGATCGTCTCCACCGAGCTTTCCGGGCCGGTGAAGTTCTCCCGCGAGCCGGGCAACCTGGAGTTCCGGATCCCCGAGGTCCTGGTTTCGGACCGGCCGGGGCTCGGCGTGGACGTGGACCTCGACGTGCTGGAGGAACTCACGGTGGCGCGCTTCGAGGTGGGGGCGTAGGGTTCGCCTCAAGGCACATTTGGTATACCATCTTGCCTAGGCCTTCGGCTTCCTTCCAGCAAATTCGCCGGAAGGGAGCCGAAAGCTTCAAATAACGTATGCCAAGATCGTCCTGCCACCCCAGGACCGCGTCACCTGGAGGAACGTATGGAAACCACTACCCTGACCGTTGACGAGCGCTACCTCGAGGCCGCGGCAGCGGGCGAACTGGAGGCAGTGAAGGCGGCCCTCGCAGACGGCGCCGACAAGGACGCCGTCGACCATGAGGAAGCCACCGCGATCCTGCGCGCCGCCCGCGGCGGCCACCTGGACGTGGTCCGCGCCCTCATCGCCGAGGGCGTGGACATCGACGCCCAGGACCAGACCTGCTTCAACCCCTTCATCCACGGCTGCATCCACAACGAACCCGAGCTCGTGAAGACCATGGTGGAGGCCGGCTGCGACCTCAAGCGGCTCACCCGCTTCGGCGGCAACGGACTGACTCCGGCGGCGGAGAAGGGCCATGTGGAGATCGTGCGGTACCTGCTGGAGAACACCCGCATCAACGTGAACCTGACCAACACCCTGGGCTGGACCGCGCTCATCGAGGCGATCATCCTCAACGACGGCGGCCCGGTGGCCCAGGAAGTCGTCGGGCTCCTGCTCAAGCACGGCGCCAAGCCCGGCATGACGGACGAACGGGGCGCCACGCCCCTGGAGCTCGCGCGCCAGCACGGGCACAAGGAGATCGCGGCCCTTATCGAACGGCACATCGCCTCTTCCTGAGCATGATTTTCGGCTAAGTGTCGATCGGCGTTCCGCCCATTCGTCTTGAGAGTAAGCCCGGCACGGGCCACCATCGGATGAAGGAGGAGAGAACCATGCGCTACACATTGCTGATGCACTACCAGGAAATGACTCCCGAGGAACTCGGCCCGGAAATGCTGGAACAGGGCGAGGCAGCCATGAACAGCTACGCCGCCACCCTCCAGCAGGCCGGCGTACTCCTGGGCGCCGAAGTCCTGCAACCCTCGCACGCGAGCACCACCGTCACCACGCAGGACGGGAAACTGAGGATCCAGGACGGGCCGTTCGCCGACACCAAGGAACAGCTGGGCGGCTACTTCCTGATCGACGTTCCGGACCTGGACGCCGCCATCAAGTGGGCCGGGCAGGCGCCGGCCGCCATGTGGGGCAGCGTGGAAATCCGACCGGGCGCCACGCACACCGTGGAGGGTGCATGGGTGCCGAACGCCTGACCCCGTTCCCGTGACCCGAGCGCCAGGGACAGACGACAACGGCGGCGCGCGGGCGGCCTCGGAACTGGCCGCCCGCGCGTCGTACGGCCGCCTGCTCGCCATCCTCGCAAGCGGCACCGGAGACGTGCTCCTCGCCGAGGACGCGCTGGCCGACGCCTTCGAACAGGCCCTGCGGCGCTGGCCCACCGACGGTGTGCCGGAGCGGCCCGAAGCCTGGCTGCTGACCGTGGCCCGGAACCGGCAGCGCGACGAATGGAAGTCCGCCCGGCACCGGCTCTCCACTCCCCTGGATTCTCTTCCGGAGCCTGCCATGAACGACACTGACGGTTCGACGTTCCCCGATTCAACGTTCCCCGATCAGCGCTTGCCGCTCATGCTGGTCTGCGCGCACCCCGCCATCGCGGAGGACATCCGCGCTCCCCTCATGCTGCAGACGGTCCTCGGCTTCGACGCCGCACAGATCGCCGCGGCGTTCGCCGTCCCGCCGGCCGCCATGGCCCAGCGCCTGGTCCGGGCGAAACGGCGCATCCGGGATGCACGGATCCCGTTCGAACTCCCCGGTCCCGAGGTCTTGCCGGAACGGCTGCCGCCCGTACTGGAGGCGGTGTACGGGTGCCTGGCGATTCCGGCGCTTTCCGCTGGTTCTGCGGCGCCCGACGAGGGGCCGCCCGACGACGGCGGCGCGGGTTCCCGCCCGTCGCTCGCCGAGGGGCTGTTCCTGGCCGAGCTCGTTGCCAGCAGCTTGGGGACGGAACCGGAGGCGTGGGCGCTGGCGGCCCTGGCTGCCTACCTGCTCTCCCGGCCTCTCGGCGGGAGCTACGTGCCCTTGGAGGAACAGGATCCGGGAAGCTGGAATACCGTGCTGATTCGTCGTGCCGAGGGATACCTACAACGGGCGTCGGCGCTGGTTACGGCTTCCCCTGGGCTTGCTGGATCCAGCGGTCTTTCATCTGTCCGCGGGCCGGGCCGCTTCCAGTTGGAGGCGGCCATCCAGTCCGTGCATGCGGCGCGTTCCCGGAGCGGCCGGACCGACTGGACAGCCCTGGGCACGCTGTACGCGGCGCTGAATACCGTGGCGCCCACACTGGGATCTCTCGTGGCCCAGGCCGCCGTAATCGGCCGGCTCGATGGACCGCTGGCCCAGTTGAGACGCCTGGACGCGATCGCTGCAGCCCAGCCGGCAAGCTGCGAAAGTTTCCAGCCCTACTTCGCCGCCCGGGCCGGTGCCTTTGAGTCAGCCGGCGATCCGGATGGCGCTGCGGACTGCCTGCGCATAGCCATCGGGCTGAGCGGCGACACACGAATCCGGGAGTACCTGCAGGCTAAGCTGCGAGCCATGACGGAAAGAGCGCGATGAGGATCTGGTCCCTTCACCCGAGCCAGCTGGACCGGGCCGGCCTCGTGGCGTGCTGGCGCGAAACCCTGCTCGCGCAAGCGGTACTCGCCCGCCGCACCAAGGGCTACCAGAACCATCCGCAGCTCGTCCGGTTCCGTGCGGACGCGGAGCCGCTTGCCGCCGTCGGCTCCTATCTCAGCGGCATCGCCGCGGAGGCGACGGCACGGGGCTACAACTTCGACGCCGGCCGGATCCTGGAACCAGGGTCATTCTCCGGGCGCATTCCTGTCAGCCGCGGCCAGCTGGACTACGAGTGGCAGCACCTGGGCGCGAAGCTGCAGCGGCGCAGCCCCGAGGATGCGCATCGTTGGTCGGAAACGGAACCCGCGCCACACCCGCTGTTCTTCGTCCTGGACGGCCCCGTGGAGGCGTGGGAACGGGTGCAATAGCAGCTGTGGTAGCCTCGAGGGCATGGAAATTGAGGTCGACAGAATCTAGCCGCCGGCGTTCCGGTGGCCATCGCCCTTCCTGAGCACCCGCAGCGTTTCGCGCACCGGGGTATATCCAAAAACTTCAGCTCAACCGGCATGCGCCCCTCCCTCTTACATCCCCGACGCGTCCTCCATTTGACGCGTTTCTCCGGGGAACCGGAACGTCCCGCCCCTTGATTCGAGCCATCATCCGGCAAGGTGCCCTGGCACATTTCTGCAGCCGGATTTCAAGCCAGGACGAAAGACCACTCCATGAAATCAGCCATTACCCTTCACGACCTCAGTTTCAACTGGCCCGACGGATCCCCGGCGCTCTCGCAGCTCAACGGCTCCTTCAATCCCGGGCGTACCGGCTTGGTGGGGCGCAACGGCGCTGGAAAGTCCACGCTGCTCAAGCTCGTGGCCGGGCACTTGCTTCCCAGTGCCGGCAGGCTGGAGCGCAGCGGCGAGGTGGGCTACCTGCCGCAGAACCTCACCCTGCGCAGCGACACCACGGTGGCCGGGCTGCTTGGCATCGAGCGGATCCTCAGCGCGATCGCGGCCATCGAATCCGGGGACGTCAGCCAGGAGCATTTCGATGCGGTGGGCGACGACTGGGATATCGAATCCCGTGCCGAGGAGGCTCTGCAGCGGATCGGTTTCTCCTCCGAGGACCTCCACCGCCGTGTCGCCGAGGTTTCCGGCGGCGAGGCGATGCTCATCGCCGTCACGGGCCTGCGGATCCGGAGAACCCCCATCACCTTGCTGGACGAACCCACCAACAACCTCGACCGCGCCACCCGCCGCCAACTGACCAGCATGGTGGACGAATGGCCGGGCACCTTGATTGTGGTGAGCCACGACCTGGAGCTCCTGGAGCACATGGACAACACCACCGAGCTGCATGCCGGAGAACTTGAAACCTTCGGCGGCCCGTACAGCGCATGGAAGTCCTACCGGGAACAGGAACAGGCCGCAGCCGTGCAGGCCGCACAATCTGCCCAGCAGGCGCTCAAGGTGGAGAAAAGGCAGCGCATCGAGGCCGAAACCAAGCTGGCACGCCGGGAACGGACAGCCAAGAAGACCCAAAAAGACGGCGGCATACCCAAGATCCTGGCCGGCAACCGGGCAAGCCGGGCCCAGGTCTCGGCGGGGAACCTTCGCGGCACCCTGGACGGCAAGATCTCCGCCGCACAAGCCGCAGTCGACGCCGCAGACGCACGGGTCCGGGAAGAGCAGCACATCAATCTGGTGCTGCCGGATCCGCAGGTGCCACGGGGCAAACGGATCGCGGAACTGCGTTCCGATGGCCGGAGCTTCGTCATCCAAGGACCGGAGCGGCTTGCGCTGGTGGGCCCGAACGGTGCCGGCAAGTCCACCCTCCTGATGCGCATGCTGGCCGGCAGCTCGACGGCGGACGGTTCCGCCGTCGTCGACGGTTCCGCCGGCACGCAAGCGGAGGGAGTGCTGCTGACCGACCGCGTCGGGTACCTTCCGCAGCGCCTGGACGGGCTCGACGACGGCGCGAGCGCCCTGGAGAACGTGCAGTCCGTGGCACCATCGACGCCGACGGGAACCATCCGCAACCAGCTGGCACGCCTACTGCTGCGCGGCCCCGCGGCGGACCGCCCGGTGGGGACGCTCTCCGGCGGCGAACGCTTCCGGGTGAGCCTGGCGAAACTCCTCCTGGCCGAGCCGCCGGCGCAGCTGCTCGTGCTCGACGAACCCACCAACAACCTGGACATCCCCAGCGTGGAGCAGCTCGCCGAGGCCCTGGATGCCTACCGCGGCGCCGTGCTGATCGTCAGCCACGACTTCGCCTTCCTTGAACGGCTGGGAATCGACACCGTGCTGGAACTCGGCAGGGACGGCCGGCTGCGGCAGAAGGGTGGCCTGGAGGAAGGCTGGCAAAACTAGCAGCGGCAGCTGAACTGGCAGGGGCAAGCCGGACTAGCTCGTGACGATGTCCCGGGTGGCGTGGCTGTAGGTAAAGGTGACCTTGCCGCCGTCGTGGTGCAGCTCGTGGTTGGCACCGTCCCGGACACCGAACGCGCCGTAGTTTTCATCCCACGCACGGTTCAGCGCGATCTTGTAGGTGTAGAACCCGGCGGGCAGTTCGGCGGTGAGCGACCAGACCTTCTTGCGGGCGTTGTACTTCATCTGGACTTGGTCGTGCTGCGGGGCCCAGTCCTCCGGTGCGCCCAGGAGGGTACTGAAGTCACCGGCGACGGCGACGGCGGAGGGCTGCTCGAGCTTCGGCTCCTTCGCGGCAGGGGCCTTCTTCGTGGGGGCTTCTGCCGCCGTCGTGCTTTCCGGGGTGCTTTCGGCCGCGGTGACTGCCGTCTTCGCCTTGCTTGCGGCGGGCTTACTTGCCGTCCGCTTCGCGGCGGGCTTCTTGGCGGCCGGCTTCTTGGGGGCTTCCGGCAACGGAGTGTCTTCCGGGACCGGGGTGCCTTCGGCGAGAGCTGCGGCGAATTCCTCCGGCTTGGCGAAGGCGACCGTGGCGCGCAGCCCGTCGTCGGTGATGGTCCAACCGGAACGGCCCTTGACCAGCCAGCCGGCCTTGACCAGCTTGGAGGTGGCCGTGGTCAGGCCCTTGTGGCCGCGCGGGATGCCGCCGCTAAGGAGCTCGGACTCGTGGTCGCTGAAGGGGACGCGCGAGGCTGCTTCGGCCAGGACTTCGCCGGCATTCAGTGAGGTTTCGGACCAGGTTCCCTCGGCGAGTACGTCGAGGACGGTCTTGAGACGGACGATGCTGGTGTCGGCGGCAGTCTTGGCCATGTGGCTCCTTCAGCGGCGGGTATTTGTTTGCAGTCTGCCAAGCTTCTGTAAATTCCGGGTACCGTTACGGGTTAACTCCGTGTGTCGTGACCCACTGTTACGGGGTTCGGCGGTGAAGTGATTGCAGAGTCTCGGGTAGCTGTTGGTTTGGGTGTTCGGCCGGCACGTTCGTGCGGCCCCTACGACCTTTGCGCAGCCGCTTCCCACACCCGCACTTCACCGAGCAACTCGGCCTTGCGGGCCTCCGACGCGAACGAGGAACGGATGGAGTTTGCCGCCAGCGTCGATTGTTCGGCCGCCGTCAGGCCGTGGACCGCTGCGAGCTGGGTGAAATTGTCGTCGACGTAGCCGCCGAAATAGGCGGGATCATCCGAATTCACGCTGACGTTCAGGCCTGCGGACAGCATCGTCGGCAAGGGGTGGTCAGCGAGTGTGTCCACGGCGCGCAGCCGTACGTTGGACAGCGGGCAGACCGTCAGCGGGATCTGTTCCTCCACAAGCCGCCCTACCAGTTCAGGGTCCTCCATGCAGCGGATGCCGTGGTCGATCCGTTCCACACCCAGCAGGTCCAGGGAGTCGGTGATGTACGACGCCGGCCCCTCCTCGCCCGCGTGGGCGATCCGGTGCAAGCCGGCTTCCGTTGCGCGCTGATACAGGCGGACGAATTTCGACGGCGGATTGCCCACCTCGGCAGAATCCAGGCCGATGCCGGCGATCGGGGCGTTCATGGCCAGCAACTGTTCCAGGACTTCCAAGGCGTCCTCTTCGGGCAGGTCCCTCAGGAAAGCGGCAATCAGGAGGGTCGAGACGCCGAACTCTTCCTCCGACGTCGCGAGCGCCGAGGCAACGCCGTTGACGCATGTCTCGAGGGAAACGCCGCGGGAAAGGTGGGCCTGCGGGTCCATCATGACCTCGACGTGCCGTACGCCGCCCGCGGACGCGCGGGCCAGGTAGGCGCGGGTCATATCCGCGAAGTCCTGCTCGGTGCGCAGCACGGCCATGTTGGCGTAATAGAGGTCGAGGAAAGACTGCAGGTCCGTGAATTCGTAGCGTGAGCGAAGCTCATCCAGGTCCGCATAGGGGAGCTCGATGCCGTTCCGCTCCGCGAGGGCGAAGATCAACTCCGGCTGGAGCGTCCCCTCGATGTGCAGGTGCAGTTCGGCCACCGGAAGTACAGAGTTCGCGCCATTTGTTTCCACCCGACAAGAGTAGCCTGCGAGGGTTCCGGGCAAGGGGGCGGGCCGAGCTTGGGAGGGCTGGGAGCAGGCTGGTCGCTAGCCTGCGGAGCCGCTGGCCGAGCTTGGGAGGGCTCGGATCAGGGTCCGCCTCTCGGCTCGCCTCTGCCAAAATCAGCGCGCATTGATGTGGAGCGCTATTTTGTCGTAGCCCTCTGGCAGAGTCGGGTTATGGAGGCAATCGCGCAGCTGGAACGGTGGAGGGACCGGGTTTCGGCCCCGGTGCCGCCCGTCGCCGTGCCGGATCCGCTTGGGATTGACGGCTTGCTCGGTAATGCGCGTTCGTTGGCGGATGACACGGCCGACGCCGTCCGAAACCTCGGCCTGGATGAATCCGCCCTGTTCGCCACCCGGGTCGAGGAACTCTCCCGGACCGTTGAATACCTGCAGATCGTGGCCGCCGGGCAACTGGACCGGCTCAGGACCCACGCAGCCAGGCCCGCCGCGGCACCCGCCGGCTGGACGACCGGCTGGCACGCCACCACCGCACTGCCCGACGACGGCACCACCGGCGGCGCCCAGCAGGCCGGCGGCGCCCAGCAGCCCGGTGCTGCCCGGCAAGCCAGTGCCCGCGGGACCGGCGCCGGGCAATCCGGCGCCACCGCCGGCGCTGACACCGCCCGGGCCGGGCTGGCCGCGGAGTTCCGCACCAGCACCGAATACCTGCGCGTGCTGCTACGCATCAGCGCCGCCGAAGCCCGCCGCCGCCTCGCACTTGCCGCCACCACCCTGCCCCGCCACACCATCACCGGCCAGCCGGCCGAACCGGCCCACGAGCACCTCGCCGCAGCCTTGGCCGCCGGCACCATCAGCACCCGCTCAGCCACGATCATCGCCCTGACCCTGGGCAAAGCTCCCCGCACCACAGCCCCGGAAATCCTCACGGCCCTGGAACACAAACTCACCGACACCGCCGAACACCACGACCCCGACTTCCTCACCCGCCTCGCCCGGCGCTGGGCCGAAGCCCTGGACCCCGACGGCCACGAACCCAGCGACGAAGAACTCCGCCACACCCAAGGCGCCTTCCTCCGCCGCTCCAAACACGGACTGAACCACCTCGAAATCTTCGCCACCCAGGACCAGTACGAACACCTGCTTACCGTCATGAACACTGCCACCAACCCCCGCACCAAAACCACATCCGGAACAGATCGCGGAACCGGCGACGGTGCCGCCACGGACTCCGATCACGACACTCTCGACCGGCGCTCCCGCCCCCAGAAACTCCTCGACGGACTCATCAGCGCCTGCAAAGCCGCCCTCACCACCGGCACACTCCCCACCGCCGGCGGCCACCGTCCCCAAATCACCGCCACCATCGACTACCGGCACCTCCTGGACTCACTCACGGACAAAACCACCGGCACCGCAAACACAGCCCCCGGCACCGGGAACTACACCTTCACCGGCCCCGTCCCCGCCGTTGTCCTGCGCAAACTCGCCTGCGACGCCGACATCCTCCCCGCCGTCCTCGGCGGAGGAGGACAAATCCTGGACATCGGACGCGCCGGCCGGCTCTTCCCTCCCGGCATCCGCAAAGCCATCACCGCCCGCGACCAAGGCTGCGCCTTCCCCGGCTGCACCATCCCCGCCCCTGGTGCGAAACCCACCACATCACCTACTGGTCACACGGAGGACCCACCAACGCCGACAACGGCACCCTGCTCTGCAGCCACCACCACCACGTCATCCACAAAGAACAATGGACCATCCACCTCCGCGCCGGCGTGCCCTGGTTCATCCCGCCACCCCACATCGACCCCCACCAACAACCACGCCAAAACCACTACTTCCGCTGCTGAGCACTCGGGCATCGGTTCAGCAATACGTTCTTGCCCAGCAGCACCTCCGAGCGGCCAAAAAACATCGTCGAAAGTGGGACACCCTCTTCAAGATCGCCGAACACCTCATCCTCAAGGCCGGCAGGCACCTGCGCCCGACTTGGTTCGAAGCCAGCCCCACCCTCAAACTAAAGGGATGCAGACCTTCCTCCCCTTCCCTGATTTCAAGCAAAGCGCCGCCGCCCTGGACACCGACCGGCTGGGCAAGCAGCGCGCCGAGGTCCTGCAGATCCTGCGCACCCTGGTCATCCCCGAGTTCGGCCGCCTGAGCCACCCCGCCATCCGGATGTGGATGGGCCATGTCCCCGCCCTCACCTTGTACGGCCTGGCAATGGTCGACGAATGGGAGTCCCGCGGCAACCCGGACAAGCTCCGCGCCGACATCACCGAATTCGCCCCCCAAGCAGCGCACCCGGACTACGCCGCCAAGATTCCGATGCCCCAATGGCTCGGCGAATCCGACCTTCACCTGAGCCACCGGTCCAAACTGATCCAGAAGGATGCCCGCTTCTACGGCGAGGCCTTCTCCGGAACCCCGGCCGGACTGGAATTCGTCTGGCCAGAACCCTCCATAGACCTGATCCCGGAAGACCCCGAAGAGGACTTCCTCTGGGTGGTCCGCTCCGCCCACACCGGAAACGACCCCGAAAAGCTCCGCACCGTGGGCCTCCCCGCCGTCGGCAAGGCTGCGGCGAAAGGCGAGGCGTCCGCCGTCGGGAGCCCGGCGGAGGACGTGGAGGAAAACGCGGAAGGCACGGCCAAGCCTGCCCGCAAGGAACCGCAGCGCCTGCTCAAAAAGCCCACCGCGAAGCGCAAGCGCCAGGAAGAGACCTTCCGTACCCTTCCGGGCAAGACTCCGGTGCTCGTACCGCTGGAGGACGGGCACACCCTGGCCCTCGGCAGGGTCGTCGGGCGGCCGATCACCCTGGACGACGGACGCTTCGGCCGCAACTTCGAGCTCAGCCAGGTCCTGGAACGCTCAGACCTCGCCAACCCGGCATTGCTCCAGGATCCGCGGGTCTTCTTCCCGGTCCCGGATCCGGCTCTCTAGCGCCGGACACTCCCGGCGCCGGACACCCCCGACGGCGGACACTCCCGAAAAGGCGCCCGCTACCGCCCGGCAGCGTACCCCTGCGCGCCCCGCGGGTTCGCGGCCGCCTGCAACACACCGCTCACCGGATCGCGCACGACGACGGACAGGCGTCCCAGCATCCAGTCCCCTGCGCGGGTGATCCGGTGTCCGCGGCGCTCTAGCCCTGAGACCACCTCTTCGCCCAGCCGGTCCTCGACGACGGCGCCGCCAGGTTCCCAGGTGCGCGGCCAGAACGATCCGGGCATGGAAGTGGTGTGGAATGCAGGTGCGTCGATTGCCTGCTGCGGTGTGTATCCGCCGACGATGGTCCGCAGCAGGTACGGCAGCTGCCATTGGTCCTGCTGGTCGCCGCCGGGCGAACCGAGCGCTGCAATAGCCGCGCCGTCGCGCAGCACCAGTGTGGGCGTGAGCGTGGTGCGCGGTCGTTTGCCGGGCGTCAACGTGGACGGCGTTCCGGGTTCCAGCCAGGTCATCTGCAGGCGGGTGCCCAGGCAGAAACCCAGTTCGGGAATGGCCGGCGAAGACTGCAGCCAACCACCGGACGGCGTCGCGGACACCATGTTGCCCCAGCGGTCCACGACGTCGAGGTGGCAGGTGTCGCCGCGGGTCTCCCCCGAGGGCGGCACCGTAGGCTCGCCGGTTCCGGCCGCGGACTCGCTGCCGTCGGTGCGCAATTCGGGAATGTAGGCCTCCCGCCCCGGGATGCGGCCCGGCCGGAACTCGTGCGACGCGTTTTCGGTGATCAACGCCCGCCGGGTCTCCGCATAAGCCGGTGACAGGAGCTCGTCCAGGGGCACATCGCCGTCGCCGTAATAGGCTTCCCTGTCGGCCAAAGCCAGCTTCATTGCCTCCAGGATCGTGTGCGCGCCGAGTTCGCTGGACGGGTCCAGGCGCGCATCGTCGAAACCGTCCAGGATGGCCAAGGCCTGCAGCAGCGCCGGCCCCTGGCCCCAGGGGCCGGTTTTGGCGATCGTGTGGCCCCGGAATTCCAGGGTGGCCGGCGCTTCGTAGCCTGCGCTGAACCCCTCCAGGTCAGCCAGCGCCAGGACGCCGCTGTGGTCCGTGCCGGTGGAATGGCGGTGCGGCTGCCGCACGGACTCCACCATGGCGCGGGCCACGAAACCTTCGCTCCATTCCAAGCGAGCGGCGTCGATCCTTGCTTCGCGAGTGTGGGCCACCGTTCCACCCGCTGCGTCGCCGAACCCGGCACCGGCCTGGACCAACCTTTGCAGCGTCCGGGCGTAGGCGGGGTTGCTGATCAGTTCGCCCTCCTCCGGAATCCGGCCATCCGGCATCCACAGCTCCGCAGACGCGGGCCAGTGCTCCCGGAACAGCGCGGCCACGGATGCGATCGTTCCGCCCACCCTGGCGAGCACCGGGTGCCCGTCGCGCGCATAGCGGATCGCGAAATCCAGTACCTCGGCAAGCTCCCAGCTGCCGTGGTCCCGCAGCAGCAAAAGCCAGGCGTCGACGGCGCCCGGAACCGCCGCGGCGAGGGCCCCGGATCCGGGGACAAGGCTGAGCCCTTCGGCCCGGAAGTGCTCCACCGTGGCCCCCTGCGGTGCGGGCCCCTGCCCCATGAGGACCACCGCTTTTCCGGGCTCGACGGCGGAGCTGAAGACCGCGGTCAGGTCGCCGCCGGGGCCGTTGAGGTGCGGTTCCACCACATGCAGCACGAACGCCGCGGCGCTTGCCGCATCGAAGGCGTTGCCACCGCGCTCCAGCACCGCCTGTGCCGTGGCCGTGGCCAGCCAGTGCGTGGAGGCCGCCATGCCGAAGGTGCCGCGCAGGGTGGGCCGGGTGGTGAAAGCGTCGGGCCTGGTGAAGCTCATGGGCCCACTGTAGGCACATGGTCCGCCGCCACCGGAGATGCCCCGCGGCAGTCCGGTCAGCCGAGGCGAGCTTCCGCGAAAGCCTGCTGCCCACGCCCCTTCCCGTGAGACTGTGGAGTTCCAGGCGGCCGGCACAGTAGGGGGACCCATGGACTTCCAACACATCATTGAGACGGTGGGCTCGTACATGGACGCGGCCGGCGTGGCCGTGATGGTGGTGGGAGCATTGATCTCCATCCCGCTGGCATTGCGCGGCTACAAGCCCCGGCGCGCCACGGGCGAGGTCTCGGTCTACCGCGCCTACAGGCAGTTGCTGGGACGTTCCATCCTGCTGGGCCTTGAGCTCCTGGTCGCAGCCGACATCATCCGCACCGTGGCCGTCACACCCACGTTCGAGAGCGTAGGCGTGCTGGCCATTATCGTGGCGATCCGGACGTTCCTGAGCTTCTCCTTGGAACTGGAAATCACCGGCCGCTGGCCGTGGCAAAAGGAGTCCGCGGCGGGCAAACCATGATGCTCACCGCCGACGCCGCCCTGTTACTTGCCGAGGCCGGCCCTCCGCAGGGCATCGGCGAGCGCCGTATCCGCCGGCGCCTGTTGCGGGCGGCCCTGCTGGGGGCGGCCCTGCTGGGAACGGCCCTGCTGGGGCCGCCGGTCCTGGCCCCGCTCCTGGGAACGGCCGCCGTCGTTCCGCCGTTCCTGGCCGCCTGACCGCCCGGTGGAAGCGCCTCCGGTGCGGCTCCCTGAGGCGCCGGGTTCGTCGTCGAGCCTCAGGGTCAACGAAATACGCTTCCGTTCCGGGTCGGCCTCAAGCACCTTCACCTTCACCACCTGGCCGGACTTCACCACTTCGCGCGGGTCGGAGACGAACTTGTTGGACATTGCCGAGACGTGGACCAGCCCGTCCTGGTGCACCCCGACGTCCACGAACGCCCCGAACGCGGCCACGTTGGTGACGGTCCCTTCAAGCACCATTCCCGGAACCAGGTCGGAGATCTTCTCGACCCCTTCGGAGAAGCTCGCGGCCACGAAGGCAGGGCGCGGGTCGCGGCCGGGCTTTTCGAGTTCGGCCATGATGTCCCGCACGGTCGGCACGCCGAAGGCGCCGTCCACGAAGGCCTGCGGATCCAGCGCGGAGACAGGCGAGCCCGCAGCACCGGCGGCGGCCAGGATCTTCCGGGCCACGGAATAAGCCTCGGGGTGCACGCTGGAACCGTCCAACGGCTCGGCTCCCCCGCTGATCCGCAGGAAGCCGGCGCACTGTTCGAAGGCCTTGGCGCCCAGGCGCGGCACCTTCTTCAGCTCGGCCCGCTTGGCGAACGGCCCGTTCTCGTTCCGGTAGGCCACGATGTTCTCGCTCAGCAGCGGCCCGACGCCGGCCACCCGGCTCAGCAGCGCCGGCGAGGCCGTGTTCAGCTCCACGCCCACGGCGTTCACACAGTCCTCCACCACCGCATCCAGGGAGCGGTCGAGCTTCGCGGCGGTGACATCGTGCTGGTACTGCCCCACGCCGATCGACTTCGGTTCGATTTTCACCAGTTCCGCCAGCGGGTCCTGCAGGCGCCGCGCGATGGACACGGCCCCGCGCAGGGAGACATCCATGCCAGGCAGCTCGGCAGCGGCGAGCGCGGACGCCGAGTATACGGACGCCCCGGCTTCGGAGACCACGAGCTTTTGCAGCGCTGGACCGCCGGCGGCTTTGAGTGTCTTGATGAGCTCGCCGGCGAGCTTGTCGGTTTCCCGGGAGGCGGTGCCGTTGCCGATCGCGACGAGTTCGACGCCGTGCTGCGCCACCAAACGCGAAAGGGTCGCCAGGGCCTCGTCCCACTTCTTCGCGGGTGCGTGCGGGTAGACAGTATCGGTTGCGACCACCTTGCCGGTGCCATCGACGACGGCCACCTTCACCCCGGTGCGCAGGCCCGGGTCCAGGCCCAGCGTGGCACGGTTCCCGGCGGGTGCGGCCAGCAGCACGTCGCGGAGGTTGGCGGCGAAGACGCGCACGGCTTCGTCCTCCGCCTGGGCGAACAGGCGCCCGCGCAGGTCGTTGGCGAGCCGGTCAAGGATCCGGGACCGCCAGGCGATCTGCGCGGTCTGCATCAGCCAGCTGTCCGCCGCGCGGCCGCGGTTGGCGACCCCGAGGCAGGCGGCCACGGCGTTCTCGTAACGGGTGCGCGCGGCGGCCAGGGCGTCGTCGTCGGCCGGTTCCGCCTCGGCGAGCTGCAGTTCCAGCACGTCTTCCTTCTCGCCGCGCAGCAGCGCGAGTACCCGGTGGCCGGGCATTTTGGCCGGCAGCTGGGAGAACTCGAAGTAGTCCTTGAAGTTTTGGCCCTGGGCCTCCATGCCCTTCTTCACGCGGGACACCATGCTGCCCTGGGTCCACAGCCGCTCGCGGAGGGTCTCGGCGAGGTCTGCGTCCTGGGAGACGCGCTCGACCAGAATGGACCGGGCTCCGGCGAGCGCCGCGGAAGCGTCGTCAACGGAGTGCTCGGCGTTGAGATATTTCGCGGCTTCGGCCTCGGGGTTGAGCGTGGGGTCGGCGAGCAGCGCGTCCGCCAGGGGTTCGAGACCGGCTTCGCGGGCGATCTGCGCCTTGGTGCGGCGCTTGGATTTGTAGGGCAGGTAGATGTCCTCAAGCCGGGCCTTGGTGTCCGCGGCGACGACGGCGGCCTCCAGCTCGGCGGTCAGCTTTCCTTGGGCGGCAATCGCCTCGAGGACAGTGCGCTTGCGCTCCTCCAGCTCCCGCAGGTACCGCAGCCGTTCCTCCAGTTGGCGCAGCTGGGTGTCGTCCAGGGTGCCCGTGACTTCCTTGCGGTAGCGGGCGATGAACGGCACGGTGGACCCGGCGTCGAGCAGTTCGACGGCGGCCTTGACCTGCCAGGCTTTCACCCCGAGTTCCTCGGCGATCACGGCGTGGATGGCGGCCTCGGGCGATGCGGTGTTTGCGGTACCGGAAGGAATTTGAGTCACCAACACAGTTTGCCCTACCGAAAGGCGCGCCCTACCAAAAAGCCTCGGCGCGTGCTGTAGTTGGAAGGCACCGCGAGGAAGGGGCGCACCATGCAGGAATTGCTCGTTATCCTCCAGGACGGGTTCGACGGCGACGACGTCACCATCACCGTCAACGGCAAGGAAGCCCACCACGAACCCGGCGCGTCCACGAAGATGCTGCTGGGGATGGCTGCCGAAATCTCCGTGGAGCTGCCGGCAAAGGGGGCGACGGTCGGCGTCGAGATTCCGTCCCGGGAAATGTCCGCCGAGATCACGGTCCACGGCCGGCCGAAGAGCGTGCTGGCTTCGGTTGAAGGCGGTGAGCTGGTGCTGCGTGAGGGCACCGGACGCGAGGCGTTCCTCTAGCGCCTGCCATCCGCCGGCCATGAGGGAGCAGACAGTAAGAGGCACCGCGGCGCGTCCGCCACGGTGCCCGGTCTATTGTTCGTCAGCCCAGATGTTCCGTCAGCCCATGGGTGTCATGGGGGTCTTGGCGGAAATGTGCTCCACCAACTCGCCAACGCGCTGCTCGGAGTAGTTCCTGGCGATGTCGCCCTGGCTGATGATGCCCACCAACTTGTGGTCGGTGATGACCGGCAGGCGGCGCACCTGGTGCTTTTCCATCAGGTCGATCGCGGCGTCGATGCTGGCATCGGCGTCAATCCAGATGGGCTTTCCCTGGGCAAGGTCGGCTGCGCGCTTCTCGCTGGCGTTCCAGCCTTCGGCGACGCACTTGAGCACAATGTCGCGGTCCGTGATGAAGCCCTTGAGCTTTCCGTCATTACCGCAGATCGGTAGGGAACCACAGTCCAAATCGCGCATCATTACGGCCGCTTCCTGCAGCGACTGGTCTTCCTTCACGCATTGGGCATCGGTGGTCATGAATTCGCGTACAACACTCATGAGTCCTCCTTGATCGATGGGTATCGGCGCGGACCCCCGGCCCCGACGCCGATGGTTTCAGCGTACGCCCGGACAGGGCCGGAAGTATCGTGGTCTAGCCCACCATTTCAATAATCCATTCGTTGGAGTATTGTTCCCCTTGGTTACTCACGGATTCGGGGCGCGGGCCACCTTCTGACTGTTTCTGGGGACACCAACCGACTCGCACCGCCTCGCTCTGGACCGTCTTTCCGCCGGCCCCTCATTGGCCACGCCCTGCGGGCTCCCGTTACCCGCTCCGCGTCGTCGAAGCCGCCCTGGCGAACGATTCTGTTCCACTGCTTGCACGCGAGAAAAGACCCTGCGATGAACACCCCCAACATGCCCGATCCGTCCTACACGCCCAACCCCGACAACCCCCTTCCTGTACCGC
Source organism: Arthrobacter sp. TE26545 (assembly GCF_056279005.1). Next base: position 846,042 of record NZ_JBWBQM010000001.1, on the reverse strand, counting down.
TGCCGCCATCGCCCCTTCCCGGGACCGATCCCGCTTCCGGGACCCGTGCCGCTGCCCGGCCCCATCCACTTCCCGCAGCCGGGTCCGTTGCCGCTTCCGCCGGACCACGACTGGTGGCGTTGCTGGCGGAACGCGGCCATCAGCGGACGTTACGAAGGAGGCCAGGCCAGTGCCTCGCTGATCGGCAGGTCCCTGGACCTGCGGCTGGACATCGACCGGCGGACCAACGTCGAATCCCCGGTGCTGAACAAGGTCAGCGGGGATATCTACTCCAAGCGCTTTGTCCGGATCGGCGGCCGCTTCCAATTGGTCACCACCTATCTGGAGTCCTGGATCGTGGACAATCCCGTGGTCACCTGGACCCGTTGCCGGGTGCGGATCAGCGGTACCGTCCGCTACTGGCAGGGAGTCCACCCGCCCACCACCGTGGAGATTTCCGTGGGCTGGTTCTTCGGCGCCATCAACCCCGCCACCGTGGTCTTCACCGTCGGCGGCACCCCGGAGGCCGCCTACACCTGCGCGTACAAGTCCGATTGCTTCCGGGACGTGAACCTGGAAGTGGACTTCTGCAGTTCGGTGGACGTGGACCCCAAGGCCCCGTCCTACAACACCCACAGCCACAACAACCGCCCCGCGGACCTTGCCGAACGCACCTTGGACATCGGGACCAGCTACCGGGACGCCGGCGTGGACGTCCGGATCGATTCCGTGCACACCGTGATCGACGACAGCGCCCCGGCCTTCGTGTCCTGGAACGTCGGCGAACTCCACGACGCCATGGAGACCTCCTTCAGCCGGTTCAGCTCCGGCTGGCCGGCTTGGAACCTCTGGGGAATGCAGGCTGGCTTGTTCGACAGCGCGGGCGTGGGTGGCATCATGTTCGACGCCGCCGCCGGCTTTGGCGGGGCCGGCCGCGGGCCCGACCGGCAAGGGTTCGCCGTGTTCCGCAACCATTCCTGGTTCACCAACCTGGTGGCCGGAACCCCCACCACGCAGGACCAGGCCTGGGCCCAGCGCCACTACCTCTACACCTGGGTGCACGAGGCCGGGCACGCCTTCAACTTCCTGCATTCGTGGGACAAGGCCCGCCCGGATTCGCTGTCCTGGATGAACTACGACTGGCGCTACGACCAACGCAACGGCGCGGACCAATTCTGGGCGAACTTCCGCTTCCGCTTCGACGACGACGAGCTCCTGCACATGCGCCACGGCGACCGCGCCTCGGTGATCATGGGCGGGGACCCGTGGGCTTCGGGCGGGCACCTGGAATCCCCTGCCGGCTCCATGACGGTCTCCGGCCCGGGCAGCGACGTGGAACTGACCGTGACCGGCAAGGACCACTTCGATTTCATGGAGCCCGTGGCCTTGGAATTCCGCCTCCGGAACACCAGCGACGCGCCGTTGGTGCTGGACCGCCGCCTCGACCCGCGCTACGGCAACACCACCGTGTACGTCCAGAAACCGAACGGCACCACCGTGCTGCACGAATCGGTGGTCTGCTACTACGGCATCCCCGAACCGGTGACCCTCGGCCCTGCGGCCGGCGCCGGCGGCAAGGAAGGCGAGGACCGCTTCAGCGAACTGGTCCAGCTGGCCTACAGCACCGGCGGTTTCGTGTTCGACGAGCCGGGCCAGTACCTGGTCCGTGTCGTCTACAGCAGCGAGGGCGTGCTGCAGGCGTCCAACACGTTCCCGCTGCGGGTCGGCTTCCCGGTGACCAAGGAAGAGGACCGCTTCGCACCGCAGTTCTTCAACCGCGAGGTCGGGCTCACGCTCGCCTTCGAAGGCTCGATGTCCCCGTACCTGAGCAAGGGGCTGGATGCCCTCACGGAGGCAGCCGAGCGCTTCACCGGCGAGCCGCTGGGCGTCAAGGCCGCCACCGCCGTCGCGCAGTCCGTGGGCGACGACTTCTACCGCCGCGAGCACCAGACCATGGTCAAGAGCCACAGCGCGGACCCGGAGCGGGCATTGGCCCTCACCCAGCCGGGGCTGGAGCGCTACCAGGCGGCCGCAACGCCGTCGGGCAACCTCGCATACCGCGAGCTGGTCCAGTTCCGCACGGGGCTGCACCTGGCCGCCGACAACGCCCATGCCGCCAGCGCCGAGGTGGAGACCCTGGCGAAGGACCTCAGCGAGCGCGGCGCCAACCCGAGTGTTGTCGCAGAGGTGCGGGACCTGATGCCGCCCGCGGCGGAGGGGAAGGCGGCCCCCAAGACCCGCCGGACTCCACGGAAACCCACCAAGTAGCGCCGCTCCGCCTGAGCGGCCCCGAATAACCGGCGACGGCGGCACCCGCCTTCTTCGCGGAAGGCGGGTGCCGCCGTCGTACTGCGTCCGGACACGCAATAATGTCAGCCCCCGCTGATAGCTTGGCCTCATCAGTTCAACGGTCTTACTTCAATGGACTCAGTTCGACGGCCTTGGGGGCGCAATGTTCTTTCTCGACGCGGAGACTGCCGGCCAGCCCCGGGACCTGGTCTTTTCGGCCAGCGACCTCGTGGCCGCTGCCACCTGCGAGTACCAGGTCCTTCGGAAACTCGACGAGAAACTCGGCCGCAGGGCCCCGGCGGATTTCCCGAAGGACGCCATGCTGGACCGCGCCGCGACGCTCGGCGACGTCCACGAGCACAAGGTCCTGGATACGTTCGTCGCGGAATTCGGCACCTGGGATCCGGGGACGGGAAGGGGCGTGTACGACGTCGTTCCCGCCGAAGCGATGGACCGCACCACCCTGCACGCCAAGCATGCGGAATCGATCGGGGCGCTGCGCTCCGGTGCGGATGTAGTGTTCCAGGCGGCGTTCTTCGACGGCATCTTCCACGGCCGTTCGGATTTCCTGGTGAAGCGCGGCGAGGACAGCTACGCGGTATTCGACACCAAGTTGGCCCGGCACGCGAAGGTCACGGCGCTGCTGCAACTGGCCGCCTACGCCGACCAGCTTCTCAAGGCGGGCATCATTCCCGACCCCACGGTCACGCTGGTGCTGGGCAACGGGATCCACAGCGACCATGTCCTGGCGGACATCCTTCCGGTCTTCAGGGAGCGCCGCGAACGTTTCCTCGACATGACCGCCGGTCACATCGCCGACGTCGGGCCTGTCGACTGGGGCGATCCGCGCTACTCCGCTTGTGGCCGCTGCGACTATTGCGCCGAGCAGGTCCTGCTGCACCGCGATCTCCTGATGGTGGCCGGCATGCGCGTGAGCCGGCGGAAGAAACTGATCGAATCCGGCATCACCACCATCGACCAGCTGGCCGCCGCGCCCGCCGATCGTGGCGGCGCGAACGGGGATTCCACCTTCCTGCGGTTGCGGGAACAGGCCCGCCTGCAGACCGGCACGGGCACCCCGGACGGCATAGTCCATTACGCGGACAAGAAGGGCGAGGCCAAGTCCGTGGGCTACACGGTCCTCCCGGACAACACCTTGGGCAGGCTCCCGGCACCGGATCCCGGCGACATCTTCTTCGACTTCGAAGGCGATCCACTGTGGCAGGATCCCGCTGGCGTGTGGGGCCTGGAGTACCTGTTCGGCGTGGTCGAAAACCCGGTAGAGCCCGGCGGGACTCCCGTGTTCCGGCCGTTCTGGGCGCACACCCGGGCCGGGGAAGGCCAGGCCTTCAGGGACTTCCTGGACTACGTTGCCGAACGCCGGGCCAACTATCCGGGCATGCACATCTACCACTACGCGTCGTACGAGAAAACAGCGCTGCGGAAGCTGTCCCTGAGCCATGTGATGGGTGAAGCCGAGGTGGACGATCTCCTGCGTGAAGGCGTGCTGGTGGACCTGTACGACACCGTGCGCCACAGCCTGCGGATTTCCGAGAACTCCTACAGCATCAAGAAGCTCGAACCCCTCTACATGGGCGAACACCTGCGGTCGGGGGACGTCACCGACGCCGGAGCCTCCGTGGTGGCGTACGCCAACTACTGCACGGCACGGGACAACGGGCAGGCGGAAGAAGCCGCCGCCATCCTAGCCAGCATCTCCGACTACAACGAGTACGACTGCCTCTCCACCTTGGAACTGCGCAACTGGCTACTCGGCCTGGCCGCGGAACGGTCCATCGACGTCGGCGCGGCGGTCCCGGAGTCCCCGGCGGAGGCCGCTCCGGATACCGCCGGCTACGAAGCCGCGCCGGAGGAAGCAGCGCTGCTGGGGTACCTGGGCACGCTGGCGGAGGAGGAGCTCCAATCGGACGATGGCCGTGCCATTGCCTTGGTTGCCGCCGCGGTCGGGTACCACCGTCGCGAGGACAAACAGTACTGGTGGGGCCACTTCGACCGCTTGGACAAGCCGGTCTCCGAATGGGAGGACACCCGGGACGTCTTCGTAGCCGAAAGCGCTGTAGTGCTTCAGGAATGGGCGAAACCCGGGCCGCGGAAGAACCCTGTCCGCACTATCCGCCTGGCCGGCAGAGCCGCCGAGGGTTCCGACTTTTCCGCGGGCAGGACGTTCTTCCGGATGTACGGGCCGCCCCTGCCGGAATGGCTGCAGGAGAAGGATGACGCCTCCGGCCTCCAGTCCGCACTGGGGCGTTCCGGCTGGGCGGGCACGGAGGTGATCGAAAGCGGCGAAGCAGACGGCCGGGACGTCGTGGTCATTGCCGAGCGGCTGCCGCGCGGTGCCACGGAGTTTTCCGCGCTGCCCATGGCCCTGACCCCGGACCGGCCGATTCCCACGGACGGCCAGAAGGCCGCACTGGCGCAGCTCGCCACCGACCTCCGGGACTCCCTTCCGGAGTGGCCGCGCGACCCGGCCCTGGACCTGCTCCGCCGCCGCCCTCCGCGGCTAAGGAATCTTGACGCCCTGCCGGCGGTGGCGGAGGGCCCCGACGGCTATGTCGACGCGATCACCGCGGCCGTGGTGGACCTCGACCATTCCTGCCTTGCCGTGCAGGGTCCTCCGGGGACGGGGAAGACCTATGTGGGTTCCCATGTGGTGGCCCGGCTCGTGTCGCAGGGTTGGAAGGTGGGGGTCGTCGCGCAATCGCATGCGGTGGTGGAGAACATGCTGCGGGCTGCCGTGGAGAAGGCGGGCGTCGATCCGCGACGGGTGGCCAAGGAAGTCAAGCACGACGATCCGCTGCCCTGGCAGCATCGCGGCAAGGCCGACGTCGAACGCCTCCTGTCCAAACCCGGCGGTGCCCTGATTGGCGGTACCGCCTGGACCATGACCGGCAACGGCGTGCCGCCCGGGTCCCTCGACCTGCTGGTCATCGACGAGGCAGGGCAATTCTCGCTGGCCAACACCATGGCGGTCAGCCGTGCCGCGCAGCGGCTCCTTCTGCTGGGTGACCCGCAGCAGCTACCGCAGGTCACGCAGGGGAAGCATCCGGAGCCGGTGGACGAATCGGCCCTCGGCTGGCTGTCCCGGGATCATCACACCTTGCCGCCGGAACTGGGGTATTTCCTGGCCACGTCATGGCGGATGCACCCTGAACTGTGCGCCGCCGTATCCGAGCTGTCCTACGACGGACGGCTGCACGCCGCTCCCCCGGCCTCGGCACGGCACCTTGAGGGGCTCCCACCGGGGATCGACTGCGTTTATGTACCGCACCGCGGAAATTCGACCTCGTCGGTTGAGGAAGCGGCGGAGGTGGTCCGGCAGGTCCAGGCCCATCTCGGCCTGCGCTGGGACGACCCCCAGGAAGAACGTGGGCCACGGGAACTTGGGGAGCGGGACATCCTGGTGGTGGCCGCGTACAACGCCCAGGTGCAGCTGATCCGGCGCGAACTTCGGGCGGCCGGGCTGGAGGACGTCCGGGTGGGGACCGTGGACAAGTTCCAAGGCCAGGAGGCGCCGGTGGTCATCGTGTCCATGGCGGCCTCGGCTGCCGGCGAGGTGCCGCGGGGCATGGAGTTCCTGCTCTCCCGGAACCGGATCAACGTGGCGGTTTCGCGCGGGCAGTGGCGCGCCGTCGTCGTCCGCTCGCCGGAACTGAGCAACTACCTGCCCGTCCATCCGGAGGGCCTTGAGCAGTTGGGCGGGTTCATCGGGCTGTGTCAGCGGGCTGTGTCAGAGGGAACCCGGCGGCAGATGCCGCCGCCGGGTGCCTAACTGGGGATCAGTTGGCGTAGAACGGGTAGTCCGTGTAGCCCTTGGCCCCTTCGCCGTAGAACGTGGTGGGGTCTGCCTCGTTCAGTGGCAGGCCGTCACGCCAGCGGCGCACGAGGTCCGGGTTGGCGATAGCCGGGCGGCCCACCACCACGGCGTCGGCGTGGCCACCGGCAACCAACTCCACGGCTTCTTCACGTCCGGTGACGCTGCTGAATCCGGTGTTCACCAGGAAGGTGCCCTTGAAGCGTTCGCGCAGGTCCTGCACCAGGGCGCCCTTGGGATCGTCGTGGAGAATGCTCAGGTAGGCGAGCTGGAGCGGGGCGATCGTGTCCACGAGGACCTCGTAGGTGGCTCGGACATCGGCCGGGTCGGTCTCGGCGATCTCCTGGACCAGGTGCTCGGGGGAAATCCGGATGCCCACCCGGCTGGCGCCGAGGGCGTCGACCACGGCCTGCACGGTCTCGATCACGAAGCGGGCCCGGTTCTCGGGGGAACCGCCGTAGCTGTCGGTGCGGATGTTCGTGTTGGGCGCCAGGAACTCGTGGAGCAGGTAGCCGTTGGCCGAGTGGAGCTCGACGCCGTCGAACCCTGCCTCAATGGCGTTCCGGGAGGCGGTGACGATTTCCTGGATCACCACGGGGAGCTCGTCGGTGCGCAGCTCACGCGGCACCGGGTAGGGCTGCTTGCCGTTCGGGGTGCGGACCTCGCCGTCGATCCCGACAGCACTCGGGGCGACGACTTCGCGGCCGCCGATGATGTCCGGATGGGAGACGCGCCCGCCGTGCATAATCTGGGCGAAGATGCGGCCGCCCTCGGCATGGACGGCGTCCGTGACCTTCTTCCAGCCGGCGACCTGCTCGTCGGTGACGAGGCCGGGCTGTCCAGGGTAGGACTGGCCGGCGGGCGTTGGGTAGGTGCCTTCGCTGACGATCAGGCCAAGCGAGGCCCGCTGGCGGTAGTGCTCCACGAGCAGCGGGCCGGGAATGCCTTCCTGGCCTGCGCGGACGCGGGTGAGCGGGGCCATTACCAGGCGGTTGGGGATTTCCAGCTCGCCGACGGTCAGGGGTGAGAACAGCATGCGCAGTACCTTTCACACGGGAATCGTTTCCGTCTTGGCCAACTATGACGCGCGTGCAACTATTCCGGATGAGACGGAGGTCACGCCGACGGCGGCAGTCGCCTTCCCTGGAAGGTCCGTGCCGCCGTCGGGGTCCTGGGGCGCGGACTACGGATGGACGATGATCTTCACCGCGGTGTCATTGTGGTTGATCAAGGTGTAGAAGCCTTCATCCACCAGGTCCTCCAGCGCGATCCGTCCCGTGATGAACGGCTTGAGGTCCACTTTCCCTTCCTGGACCAGGCGGATGGCGGCCGCGTGGTCCCCGCGGTAGGCGATAGTGCCACGGAGGTCGATCTCCTTCAAGACGATCTTCTGCATGTCCACCGTGGCGGGCCGCCCCCAGATGGACACGTTCACCACCACACCGGCAGGCCGGACGACGTCAAGCATGGTGTCCAGCACAAGGTTGACGCCGGCACACTCGAACGCGGCATCCGCGCCGGCCCCGTCCGTCAACTCCAGCACGCGCGTCCTGACATCCTCCAGGGAAGGGTCAAGTACGTGGTCCGCGACGCCGGAACTGCGCGCTTTCTCCTTCCGGGCCGTTGACAGCTCGGTGAGGATGGTGGTGATGCCAAGGCCCTTGAGGACAGCGGCGGTGAGCAGTCCGATCGGCCCGGCACCGCCGACGACGGCGACGTCACCGGACGTGAGGCCAGCCCGGGACACCGCGTGGTAAGCCACGGCGAGCGGCTCGATCAATGCCGCCTCATCCAGGGGAATGCCTCCCACCGGATGCACCCAGCGGGCGTCCACCACGATCTTTTCGCTGAGGCCACCCCCGCCGCCGGCCAGGCCGATGAAACCCATCCGGGTGCAAAGGTTGTAGTTTCCGGCTTTGCAGGGCCCGCATTCGTCGCAGACAAAATACGGTTCCACCACCACACCGTCGCCCACCGCGAGCCCCGTGACGCCCTCCCCCAGTTCCTCGACCACGCCGGAGAACTCGTGGCCCATCGTCACCGGGAGATCCTCCCCGGCCAGCGGATGCGGATGGCCGGGGTGCGGAATGAAGATGGGGCCTTCAAGGAATTCATGCAGGTCCGTGCCGCAGATGCCGCACCAGGCAACGGCGATCTTGACCGCGCCTGGCCGGGTACCCGGCTCCGGGATGTCCTCCACGCGGAGATCCTTCTGCCCGTGGAAACGTGCCGCTTTCATGGGGTCCGCCTTTCAGCGCGTGTGGTGGGAAGGCTGGAGCTCGTACACCGGGGTGTGCAGGCCCTCCATCCGGGCCTTGAGCTGCAGTGCCAGATAGTTCGAGTAGTGCCGGCTCTGGTGGAGGTTGCCGCCGTGGATCCAAAGGTTCTCCACATTGGTGGGCTTCCACATATTGCGCAGCTCGCCTTCCCACGGGCCCGGGTCCTTCGGAGTGTCGGAGCCGAAACCCCAGCATTTGCCCACTTTGTCCGCAACCTCAGGCGACACCAGGTCTGCCAGCCAGGCGTTCATGGACCCGTAACCAGTGGCATAGACGATCACGTCAGCTTCGAGTTCGGTGCCGTCTGCCATGACCACTGCGTTGCCGGTGATCTTGGAAACCTGCCCGGAAGCCAGCTTCACCCGGCCATCGATGATCAGCTGGGACGCACCTACGTCGATGTAGTAGCCGGAGCCGCGCCTCAGGTACTTCAGGAACAAGCCCGAACCATCTACGCCGAAGTCCAGTTCGAAGCCGGCGGCCTCAAGCTGCGAGTAGAACTCCGCGTCCCGTTCGGCCATCGCCTGGTACACCGGAACCTGCGCCTCGGGCAGGATGCGGTACGGCAGGGACGCGAACAGCAAATCCGCTTTCTCCGTGGTGACGCCGTTGGCGAGGGCCCGTTCGGAGTAGAGGTCGCCGAGCGCCAGGTCCATCAGGGATTCGCTCCGGGCAATGTGCGTGGAAGAGCGCTGCACCATGGTGACGTCCGCGCCGTGCTCCCACAGATCCGCGCAGATATCGTGGGCCGAGTTGTTGGATCCGACCACCACCACCTTCTTGCCCGTCCAGTCTCCACCACCGGGGTGCTTGGAGGAGTGGTACTGCTCCCCCAGGAAGGATTCGGCGCCGTCGAACACCGGAATGTTCGGGTACCCGGACACGCCCAGGGCGAAAACCAGCTGCTTGGGACGCAGGGTGACGGGCTCGCCGTCGCGGACCACCCGAACCACCCACTCCTTGGCATCCTCGTCCCAACGGGCGTTGGTGCACTCGGTGCTGCTCCAGTAGTTCAGCTCCATGATGCGGGTGTAGTGCTCCAGCCAGTCGCCGATCTTGTCCTTGGCGGCGAAGACCGGCCAGTCGTCCGGGAACTTCAGGTACGGCAGGTGGTCGTACCAGACGGGATCGTGCAAGTGCAGGGACTTGTACCGGTTCCGCCAGGAGTCGCCGGGCCGGGCGTTCTTTTCCACGATGATTGTTGGCACGCCGAGCCTGCGCAGCCGGGCACCCAGTCCGATGCCGCCCTGGCCGCCGCCGATGATCACGGTATAGGGCTGTTCTTCGTAACCGAGCCGGGCTTCCTGCTCTTCCTTGCGCTCCAGCCAGGACTTGCGGCCCTTTTCGATCCGGTGGGCCACCCCCTGCTCGCGGTTGGGGCCCTTCTTCTCCTCGAAACCCTTGAGTTCCTGCATGGTGGTCAACAGGGTCCAGCACTTGCCATTGCGAAGCCGCAGGTGTGCGTGGCCCCTCGCCTGAGCGGTTTCGAAGTTGATCCACGCCTCGGTGGCGACGGCATCGCCGGTGGCGTCCCCGGCGAGCGTCCAGTTGTGCGGCCGCACGTCCCCGAGCGTGGCATCGAGCATGCGCTTGATTTCAGCCTTGCCCTCAAGCGTCTTGAGGTTCCAGGTGAAGGACACGAAGTCGCGCCAATATGGTTCGTCGTCGAACAATTCCAGGACCGCCCTGATGTTATCGCTGCGCAGCGCCTCATCGAACTGCGCCAGCCAGGCCGAGGCAATGGCGTTTGCGGTTTCAGGCATCTTTCCTCTTTTCCTCACTGACCAAGGGATCCGCCCGATCCAAACAACACCCGGAGCGTGACCCGCATCACAAGTAAAGCCGGGTGGGGGTTACAATCGGGTTGCATCGGGTCCGCCGTCTCCGCGGACCGCGGAAATCCATTCAACGGCGAAGGAGTTGGTGCATGAGCCGCGTACTGGCTACCGACCCCGCCCTGAGGTTCTCGGCCCCGCGCGAATACGCCAAGGTCCTGCGCGATGCCCACCACGCCACCCTGTCCGGCGCACCGGATCCGGCGTTCGCGCCGTCATTGCTGGAATCGTGGAAGCGCTCCCTGGCGTTGGGCATCAACCCTGAGCAGCACCGGCCCATCCACCGCCATGAGGTAGCCGAGGCCCGCGCGCTCGGCCAAGGGCACCGCCTGGCCGCCGTGGTTCCTGCCCTGACCCAGTTACTGGCCGACGAATCCGCCACCGGCCGGCATCTGCTGATCGTCACCGACCACCGGGGCGAAGTCCTCTGGCGGCTCGGCAGCGGTTCCGCATTGCGGCAGGCGGATTCCTTGGAATTCGTCGAAGGAGCCGATTGGTCCGAGGCAGGAATCGGCACCAATGCGATCAGCGAAGCCCTCATCACCGGCAGCGCCGCACAATTGTTCTCGGCAGAGCACCTCGTCCGGACCCACCATGAGTGGGCCTGCACGGCGGCCCCTATCCGTGACCCCTTCACCGGAGGATTGCTCGGCGTGCTGGACGTGTCCGGCCCCATCGATTCCGTCACCCCGGACAGCCTGCGCATGGTGCGCTGCGGTGTCCGGCTCGCGGAGGAACTGCTGCGTTCGGCTGGTGCCGTGGCAGGTGGCCCGGCGGCCGCCGTCGGGCAGTCCGGACCCGGCGGTCGGCCAGCCACCACCCTCTACCTGCGGCTGCTCGGCGACAGGCCGACGGCGGAACTCGACGGCGGCAGGACGGTTCCGGTGACGCTGCGGCGGGCGGAGATTCTGGCGCTGCTTGCCTCCAGGTCCCAGGGCTGGAGTGCCGAGGAGCTCGCGTACCAACTGCACGGCGAGGACGGCGCCCCGGCAACCATCCGGATCGAAATGCATCGGATCCGTGCCTCCCTGGGGCCCGTAATCGAGGCGAATCCGTACCGGTTCGCCGAATCCGTGCGTGTGCTGTCCGACCTCGGAACGGTAAGGGACCACCTGCGGAACGGCCAATTGGCCAGGGCGCTGGCGGCCTACCCTGGGCGCCTGCTCAACCGCTCAGTGAATCTCGCCGTGGAACTCATGAGAGACGAACTGAACGAGGCTATCGCGGCATCGGTCCGGGCCAGCGGGGATGCGGAGCTGATTGCGCGTTGGTGCGCCAGCGACATGGGATCGGATGACACGGCGGCTGCCGCGGCCCTGGCCAAAGCGGCGGGGCGGGGAGATCCCCGGTTCCAGCTGGCAAACGCCCGGATCAAGCGGATCGACCGCGAACTCGGCGGGTGACCCGCCCGGCGAGGCAGTTTGCTTTTGGCGCAAACGCTACTCCTGTGCCCGCTATTTCTGCGCCGACCGCTCTTGTTCGGGCAGCACTAGTTCCCCGGTCTTGTCCGTGGACAAGGCGAGGGACGAGATGTACTGCGGTTCGCCGTCGGGTCCGTCCTGGGCCGAGCGGAGCATGTCCGGCCGCTCGAACTCGATCCCGGTCACGTGGCACAGCAGCTTGGCTTGGCTGGGGTTGCCCTCGGAGTCGAACATGGCGAGGTCGATGCCGTCGTCCTGCCGGCGCAGGTAGTAGTTCCCGCGGGTCAGGACGGCCAGCAGCGGCGGCAGGAGCAGGGCCAGGCCGACCGCGAAGATCGGCGAATACGGCTGCACGGCTGCTCCGAAGGCGCCGAAAAACACCGCGATGGACACCCCTGCCGAGGCCAGCATGGACACGAAGCCCACCGGATTCACGGCGTACAGCATGCCGCGGCGGAACTCGGGCACCTTGGGCGAGATCTTCAGCAGGTATTTATTGATCGCAATGTCCGAGGCCACCGTGACCACCCAGGCGATGGCGCAGTTGGCGTAGAAGCCGAGGATGGTGTTGAGGAACTCGAACATGTTCGCTTCCATGAGCACCAGGGCCACCACCAGGTTCAGCACCACGAACACCATGCGGCTCGGGTAGGTCTTGGTGATGCGGGTGAAGCTGTTGGTCCAGGCGAGCGACCCGGAGTAGGCGTTGGTGACGTTGATCTTGATCTGCGAGATGACCACCAGCACCACGGCGAGGGTCATCGCCAGCCACGCCGGCATCATTTCCCGGTAGACGCCCAGGAACTGGTGGACGGGCTCGTTGGCGTGGGCCGATGCTGCCGGGTCCAGGGTGGCGATGAGGTAGACGGCGATGAACATGCCAACGATCTGCTTGATGGCACCGAAAACCACCCAGCCCGGACCGGCCAGGATCACGGCCCGCCACCAGGCACCCTTGTTCGCGGCGGTGCGTGGCGGCATGAAACGCAGGTAATCGATCTGTTCGGCGATCTGCGCCATGAGGGACAGGCAGACGCCCGCGGCGAGCATCACGGAGGCCAGGTTGGTGCCGGATTCGCCGGACTTGCCGGTGTAGGCGAAGAAGGATCCGATGCTCTCCGGATGCGACACCACCAGGTAGCCCACGGGCACCACCATGAGCAGCAGCCAGAGCGGCGTGGTCCACACCTGCAGCTTGGCCAGCGTGTTCATTCCGTAGATCACCAGCGGAATGATGATCAGGGTGGACGCGGCGTAGCCCATCCATTGCGGAATGCCGAGGCCCAGGTCCAGGCCCTGCGCCATGATGGAGCCTTCAAGGGCAAAGAAGATGAACGTGAAGGTGGCGAAGATGACGTTGGTGACCACCGAACCGTAGTAGCCGAACCCGGATCCGCGGGTGATCAGGTCCAGGTCGATGTTGTACCGCGCGGCGTAGTACGCCAGCGGGAACCCCGTGGCGAAAATGACGGCGGCGGCCAGGACGATCCCGAGGATTGCGTTTCCCGTGCCGTAGGAGATCCCGATATTCGCCCCGATGGAGAAATCCGCCAGGTACGCGATGCCGCCCAGCGCGCTTGTCGCCACCACCCCGGCGCTCCATTTCCGGTAGGAGCGCGGCGCGAAGCGCAGCGTGTAGTCCTCCAGGCTTTCCTTCGCGGCGCTCATCGCGTCGCTCCTGGCGGGGCTGCCTGCCGCCGCCCGTCGGGAACCGTCGACGACCGCGCTGCCGCCCGCCGTCGAGCGTTCCAGGGTCTGTGTTGTCCGCTGTTCTTCAGTCATCCCCACATCACTTTCCTCAGCTGTTCGGTATTCTCCGGCTCCGCCCGACGCTATCGGCGGGATTCGACAGCAGGGTCACCGCGGTGTTTCGGGGCTGTAACTTGTGCGCGGACCAGGGTTTGTTCCACCCCACGCGATGCCAAGATCCGCCGCCGGGCTTTGTGGACGTCCAACAAAATCGGCGCCCTGCAAGGTGGCTAGCGTCAGTGAGTAGGCATTCACCGAAACACTTCACCGAGGAAGCAAGGAGCAGCATGACCATCTTGGATACCGCCCGCGAACAGGTGCTCGAACGCGGGATCGGACTGAACGAGGCCCAATTGCTGGAGATCCTGCGCCTCCCCGACGAGGACATCCCGGCTGCGCTGCAGCTCGCCCACGAGGTGCGCGTCGAACACTGCGGCGAGGACGTGGAGGTGGAGGGCATCATCTCCATCAAGACCGGCGGCTGCCCCGAGGACTGCCATTTCTGCAGCCAGTCCGGGCTGTTCGACTCCCCCGTGCGCGGCGTTTGGCTGGACATCCCGGAGCTGGTCAAGGCCGCGAAGGAAACCGCCGCCACCGGCGCCACCGAGTTCTGCATCGTGGCCGCCGTGCGTGGCCCGGACATCAAGCTGATGAACCAGATCAAATTCGCGATCGACCGCATCAACGAAGAAGTGGACATCAACATCGCCTGTTCCCTGGGCATGCTGACCCGGCGACAGGTGGAGCAGCTCGCTGAGTGGGGCGTGCACCGCTACAACCACAACCTGGAGACCGCCCGCAGCTACTTCCCGCAGGTGGTCACCACCCACAGCTACGAAGAGCGCCTGGAAACCTGCGTCATGGTCAAGGAAGCAGGCATGGAACTGTGCTGCGGCGCCCTGATCGGCATGGGCGAATCCCTGGAACAGCGGGCCGAACTCGCCGCCCAGCTCGCCGCCCTGGACCCGCACGAGGTCCCGTTGAACTTCCTCAACCCGAGGCCCGGAACGCCGCTGGAAAACCAGGGCATCATGGACGGCAAGGACGCCCTCCGTGCAATCGCCGCCTTCCGCTTGGCCATGCCGCGCACGGTGCTGCGCTATGCCGGCGGCCGCGAACTGACCCTGGGCGACCTCGGCACCCGCGAGGGCCTGCTGGGCGGCATCAACGCCGTGATCGTCGGCAACTACCTGACCACCCTGGGCCGCCCCGCCAACGCCGACCTGCAGCTGCTGGTGGAGCTGAACATGCCCATCAAGGAACTCCAGAAGACGCTGTGAGCGCGGAACTGTATTGCGGGCACTGCGGCGGGGCGCTCGACGGCGGGACTCCGGGAGACGGGCCGGCCGCTGCCGGTGGGGGCCCGACGTCGGACGCCGGCCCGGGAGCCTCGGCGCACCACAGCTGCCGGGCACTGCTGGCCCTGGAACCGCCGCGCTACTGCGCACAATGCCGCCGCCGGATGAAGGTCCAGGTCACGCCGCTGGGCTGGCGCGCCGAATGCTCCCGGCACGGGAGCCTGGCGGGATGAGCCTGACCGAAGGCCTGCCCCAGCGGGCCAGTCTGATCCAGCAGGACAGCCTGACCCAGAGCTTCACAGGGAGCAGCAGCCTGATCCAGCGCGACAGGGCGAGCCTGTGGCATCCGTATGCTCCGGCGTCGGGCACGCTTCCGCTGTGGGAGGTGGAAGGCGCCGAAGGCGTGCGGCTGCGGCTGCGCGACGAGCACGGCGAGCGCTTCGAGGTCCTCGATGCCATGTCCTCGTGGTGGTCGGTGATCCACGGCTACCGGAACCCCCTGCTGGACGCTGCGGCCAAGCGGCAACTGGCGGATTTCAGCCACGTCATGTTCGGCGGACTCACGCACGGTCCCGCCGTCGAGCTGGCCGAACGGCTCCTGGCGATGGCTCCGTCCACGGCCGACCGCCCCGCCTTGGAGCGGGTGTTCCTGGCCGATTCGGGCTCGGTCTCCGTGGAGGTGGCGCTGAAGCTGGCCGTGCAGTTCCAGACTGCGGCGGGGCGGCCGAAGCGGCAGCGTTTCCTCAGCCTGCGCGGCGGCTACCACGGCGACACCTTCGCCGCGATGGGGGTCTGCGATCCGGTGGACGGGATGCATACGGCGTTTCCGGGGCTGCTGGCGGCGAACGTCTTCGCGCCTCGTCCACCGGCCGCGGCAACCGCCATCGGTCCGGATATCCAACAGTGGCGGGCGGACGTGGAATCCCTGACCGCGCGGCATTCCGATGAACTGGCCGCCATCATTGCCGAGCCAGTCCTGCAGGGCGCGGGCGGCATGTTCGCCTACCCGCCGGAATGCGTGCGGATCCTCCGGGAGATCGCCGACCAGCACGGCCTGCTGCTCATCCTGGACGAGATCGCCACCGGCTTCGGCCGCACCGGTGAACTCTTCGCTGCCAACCATGCCGGGGTGGTGCCGGACATCCTCTGCGTGGGCAAGGCCCTCACCGGCGGGTACCTCAGCCTGGCGGCCATGCTCTGCACCGGTGAGGTGGCGCGGCTTGTTTCAGGAGGGGCGGCCGGGGCGCTCCTGCACGGGCCCACGTTCATGGGCAATCCCCTGGCCTGCGCCGTGGCGAACGCGAGCCTGGGCATCATCGCCGCCGGTGCCTGGCGGGGCGACGTGGCCCGGGTGGGTGCGGCCCTAGCGTCCGGGCTCGCCCCTGCCCGGGAGCTCGACGGCGTCGCGGACGTCCGCACCATCGGTGCGGTCGGCGTCATCGAACTGGAGGAGGCAGTGGACGTCCCGGCCGTGACACGGGCGGCCATTCGCAACGGGGTGTGGGTACGGCCGTTCCGGAACCTGGTCTACGCCATGCCGCCGTACATCAGCTCGGGCGCGGAGGCCGAAGCGATGGCCGCCGGAATGGTGGCCGCGGTCGCTGCCGGAAGAGTGGGCGCTCCGTGAGCGTCTCGATGACCCGGTGGCTGGAGCAGCAGGCCGCGGTCCGTGAACGCCGCGGGCTGCGCCGTTCACCAGAAACCCGTTCCCCGGAGAACCGTTCGCCGGAGAACCGTTCGCCGGAAAGCCGCGCGGCAGGTGGAGCCGTGGTGGACCTGGCCAGCAACGATTACCTGGGCCTGGCCTCGGATCCGCGCCTGGCCGAGGCGGCGTGCGAGGCCATCCGCCGCTGGGGCACCGGAGCCACGTCCTCGCGGCTCGTGGCCGGCACCACCGGGCTGCACCTTGAGCTCGAGGAGGAGCTGGCACGGTTCACCGGCATGGAGGCGGGCCTGGTGTTCTCCTCCGGGTACCTGGCCAACCTGGGTGTGGTGACGGCGTTGGGCGGTCCAGGCACGCTGATCGTTGCCGACGAGCACTGCCACGCCTCGCTGATCGACGGCTTCCGCTTGGCCCGTTCGCGGGTGGCAACCTTCGCCCACAACAACGTCGACGACGCCGCGCGGCTCCTTTCGGGGCGCGGCCTCGCCTGGAACGGCGAGCCGCGGGCGCTGATCGCCGTGGAGTCCATCTACGGCGTGTGGGGCGACGCCGCTCCCCTCGCGTCCCTGCTGGAACTGGCCGTCGAGCACGACGCCATGCTGTTGATCGACGAAGCCCACAGCCTGGGCGTCTCCGGCGCGGCCGGTCAGGACGGACACGGGCGGTTTGACGGACACGCGCAGTTTGAAGGACACGGCGCCGTAGCCGGGACCGCCCTGGCCGGCCACCCGAACGTGGTGCTCACGGCCACCTTGTCCAAGGCCCTGGGCAGCCAAGGCGGGGCGGTGCTGGGTTCGGCGCTCCTACGGGAGCACCTGCTGAACCGGGCACGGAGCTTTATCTTCGACACCGCGCTAGCCCCGGCATCCGCGGCTGCTGCCCTGGCGGCGCTCCGGGTCATCGCCGCCGAGCCGTGGCGTCCGGCGGCTGTCCGCGGGAACGCCGCAAAACTGGCAGCCGGTCTGCGGACCGCAGCAAACGGATCGTTCGAAGCAGCTGGTGCCGTCCAGTCCGTTCCACTGCCCGATGCCGAAACCGCGTTGCGGGCAAGCCGGGCAGCGCGCGACGCCGGGATCCGGGTGGGCTGCTTCCGCCCGCCGTCGGTCCCGGACGGCGTATCCCGGCTGCGCCTTACCGCCCGGGCCACCCTCACCCCCGACGAGATCGACTACGCCTGCGCAACGCTGCGCGGCATCCTGGAGGAAACCCCATGAAGCCAGACCACCAGAGCCTTCCACCTATCATCCTGGTCACCGGCACGGACACCGGTGTCGGCAAGACCGTCGCCACCGCCGCGCTGGCCGCTGCCCTGCATTCCCGGGGCCGCTCGGTGGCCGCCTACAAACCGTGCCAGACCGGCAACAAGGACGGCGACTCCGACTGCTCCGAAATCACCAGGCTGGCCGCGCCCCTGACGGCGAAGGCCGGCGTCGTCCTCGAAGAACCGCTGGCCCCGGTACAGGCAGCCGCCGTGGACGGCGTGGGGCTGCCGCCCCTGGCGGCGCACGCCGAACGTATCCGGCAGCTCGCCGCCGGGCATGACCACGTGCTGGTGGAGGGTGCGGGCGGGCTGCTGGTGGAGCTGGATCCCGACGGCGGAACGCTGGCCGATCTCGGGGCTCTCCTGGGGGACGGGGCCAGCTTTGCGGTGGTCGCCCGGCCGTCCCTGGGGACCTTGAACCACACCGGGCTGACCCTGGAAGCCTTGGAACGCAGGGGCCTCGCGGTGTCAGGGCTGATCCTGGGCAGCTGGCCGGAGCTTCCCGGGCTCGCAGAGCTCGGCAACCGGGCGGCGTTCTCCGCCGGGGCCGTCACGCTGCTCGGCACGCTTCCGGAGGCGGCGGCGGCATTGCCCGTGCAGGCGTTCCGGGAGCAGGCGCCGCTGTGGTTGGACGGCGTGGCCTCATGAGCACCGCCCAATGCCCGTACCGTGTTGTCCGCGAACCCGCCGAAGTCCGCGAGGTCCTGCACCGCCTGGAGGACTTCGGCCCGGCCAACGCCCTACTCGCCGTGACCCCGTTGTCCGGGCAGGCCCTGCGCATCCTGCAGGGCGCCCGCTTCGCGCTTCCGCCCGTGCTGGCCAGCAACGACACCCCGTCCCACTCCGGAATCCGCAAAGTCGTGGCCGGCTTCTTTACCCCTGCCACCGTGGAGGCGATGGAGCCCCGGATCCGCCAACTGGCCAAGGAAGCCGCCTACGACGCCGCCAACGGACTCGCCGAGGCGGGCCGCGTGGAGCTGGTCCAGGCTGTGGCCGCCCTTCCCCCTGCCGTGGTGATGCTCGAGATGCTGGGCCTGCCGGTGCGGGAGCTGCCGGAGCTGAAGGCCTGGAGCCTGGACTCCCTGGAATTGTTCTGGGGCTGGCCCGGCCCGGAACGGCAACTGGAGCTCGCCCGCAGCGCCGCGGACTTCTACCGCTGGCTCCGGGACCTGGTGCTGGAAGCCGTGGCCTCCCCCGGCCGGAACCTGTTCAAGTCCCTGGCCGGGCACGGGCTCAGCACCCCGGAAATCTGCTCCCTGGGGTACTTCCTGCTGATCGCCGGCCAGGAAACCACCACCCAGCTCATCAGCACGGCCCTGTTCCGCCTGGCCGAGGGGTCCACCGGCATCGCGTGGGACGAAGCTTCGGCGAAAGACCGGGCGACGGAGCTCGTGCGGAGTGTCCTTGCCAGCGAGTCCTCCGTGCCGACCTGGCGCCGCATTGCCAGCCGCGACACCGAGCTCAATGGCCAGCCGATCCCGGCCGGCGAAGAAATCCTGCTGGAACTGACCGGAAACCACGGCCGCCCGGGGGCCGAACCGGGCCCCAGCGGTCCAGGCGCCAGGGGCCCAGGCGCCAAGGGTCCAGGCGCCAGGGGTCCAGGCGCCAGGGGTCCGCTGCCCTACGGCCTCGCGTTCGGCTCCGGCATCCACCGTTGCCTCGGCGCGAAACTCGCCGAACTGGAGGCCGCCGTCGTCGTCCAGGAAACGGCAGCGGCGCTGCCGGGCGTCGGCCTGCACGGGCCGGAACCGGAGTGGATCAGGCTGCTGTCCTTCCAGGCGCCGCGCACGGTAACCGTGGCTAGACTCGGATCATGGGCGAAAGCCGGGACCTCCTGAGCCGTGATCTGCTCACACCAGAGCAGCGCAGCCGGAACATGTCCAGGATCCGCGGCAAGAACACCAAACCCGAGCTCCTGGTCCGCCGGCTCCTGCATGCGAAGGGCTACCGCTACCGCCTGCACGGCATGGCCGCGGGCGGGAAACTGCCCGGGAGCCCGGACCTGGTGTTCGCGGGCAGGCACAAGGTGATCTTCGTGAACGGCTGCTTCTGGCATTTCCACGATTGCCCGGCCGGGATGCACGCACCTACGGCCAACGCCGAGTTCTGGGACGCCAAGCGGCGCCGCACCCGCGAGCGCGACGCCCTCCAGCGCGAACGGCTTGCCTCCGCCGGTTGGGAGGTGCTCACCGTGTGGGAATGCGGTCTGAAGGACCGCAGCGCCCTGGAGGCCCAGCTCACGGACTTCCTCGACGGCGGGCCGCGCCCCTAGGCAGCGCCACCACGAGGCATTCCTCAAGGAGCCATGCGGTGCCCGCTCAAGATTTACTCAAGCTTTCACGGACCCCCTGCTGCACGGCTTCCGGGCACCTTACTGTTGAGTCCTGGCATCACAGCGTGGAGGCGGGAGGGAACCGTGAATGCTTGTGGAGGGCGCTCCGGCGTCCTGGTGGATCCCGCTGTCCTGAACGAACTCCGGGTGGAGTTGGGCGGGGATCACGGCGCTGTCGGGGAGTTGGTCCGGAACTACGTCAAGTTGCTGCCCGCACGGATTGACCGCCTGCAGCGGGCCGTGGACGCGCTCGACAAGGAGGAGGGCCTGGACGCGGTCCTTAGCCTGAAGACCTCGAGCGCAATGGTGGGTGCACGGTGCCTGAGCCTGTTGGCCGCCGAGCTCGAAGTCCGTATCAGGCTCTTCCCGGTTTGCGACGACGCCGCCGAGCTGAGTGCCAGCCTCGAGGAATTGGGCCGCTGTGCCCGCGGAACGGTCACCGGTCTGGTGGCGGCATGCGGGCTCGCTCCCGGGACAACCGCAGGCCTGGAGGCGAGCTAGCGCGACGGAACAGCAGGCGCCAGCCGGTAGCCGATGCCCCGCACGGTTTCCAGCCATCGGGGGGATTGCTTGCTGTCCCCCAGCTTCTTGCGCAGATTCCCCATGTGGACCTCAACGGCCCGCTCGTCGGCGTCGCTGACGTAACTGCCGGCGTCGTACGGTTCGTTGCGGAGGCGCCGCGCCAGGTCGGTCTTGGACCGCACGATCCGGCCGGTTTCCAGCAGCGCGAGCAGGAGCTCGAATTCGGAGCGGGTCAGCCGCAGCTCAACGCCCTCCAGGACGGCGGAGCGGGCTGCCGCGGAAACCACCAGCCCGTTGTGGCGCAGCTCCGCGCCACCGCGCTGCTCCCCGTGCCCCGCGTTCGACATCCCCGCGTCCGACGTCCCGGCGTTCGACGTCCTGGCGTTCGACGCCGAACGGGGCCGCCGCATCATGGCCTCCACCCGGGCGCGCAGCTCACGCGGCCGGAAGGGCTTGGTCAGGTAGTCGTCGCCGCCGGCTTCCAGGCCCAGGAGGGTGTCGATCTCCTCGGTGCGGGCGGTCAGCATGATGATGTAGGCGTCCGAAGATTTCCGGATCCGGCGGGCCACCTCGAATCCGTCGATATCCGGCAGTCCGAGGTCCAGGGTAATGACATCGGGATCCAGGTCCAGTGCCGCGTCCACCCCTGCAAATCCGGTGGAGGCTACATGGACCTCAAAGCCGGCCTGGGACAACACTGCCCTGATAAGGTCGCGGATGTCGTGGTCGTCTTCGATCACCAGCCCAATACGTGCTTCACCCATCGCAGCCCCCAGCCAACTCGATTTCCCGAGAAGTATAGCCGCCGCTGGATAGGCTTGCCCCATGAGCCGACACCCACGCCGTTCCCTGGGGGCCAGGTGAAACGCCGGAACATTGAAGGCAAGGAGAAGCCGCCGTTCTTCAAGCGTGCCTTCCATGAGCACACCTTGCGGATGCGGGTGGTCCTCACCCAGTTGCCCCTGTCCGTCCCGGTCTGCATCGCGGCCATCCTGGTGGCGCTGTTCTTCCCTGGGACGCTGGGCAACCCGCTGTTCCAGATCTTCCTGCTCAGCCAGGCCCTGCTCCTGGCCGCCTGCTTCGCGGTTCCCTGGCACCGGCTGCCCTTCCCCAGTTTCCTGGTGATACCCCTGCTGGACATGGTTTCCATTGCCTTCGGCCGCGAGGGCGGGCAGGAGGCGCTCACCGGCCTGAGCGTGCTGGTGGTCCTTCCCGTGATCTGGCTTTGTGCTTCCGGCCTCTATCCCCGGATCGCGGTCACGCTCTGCTTCTTCGGTCCCCTCGGCGTGGTCTGGGGGCCATTGTTCATCCGCGGTTCCGTCACGCCGCAGGACCTCAGCCGCCCCTTGCTCTACCCGATCCTGATGCTCGGCATCGGGATCTCCGTCAGCGTAGTCACCATGAGCATGGTCCGCCAGCAAAAGTCCCTCGAGGACAAGGACGAGGCACTCAACGCCGCCTTCGAAGCCAGCAGCCACCATGAACGGCTCTTGAACACCGTCATGGAGGCGCTGCCGTTGGGCGTGGTGGCCGTCGACGGCGGTGGGAACGACATCCTCATGAACCACCGCCAGCGCAGCACCCACCGCCTGGCCACGCCGCAGGGAATCACCAACCCCAACGAGTCCCAGCTCCTGGTGTTCGAGGAAGACCGGACCACCTCAGTACCCCGCGAACGGCGCCCCGTGCGGCGGGCCGTCCTCGGCGAGCAGTTCACCGATCAGCTCATCTGGATCGGCACCGGGCCGGCGCAGCGTGCGTTCACCACCAGCGCCCGGCCGATGCTCGACGACGAACGGAACTTCGTGGGCTCGGTGGTGGTCTTCAGCGACGTCACGGACCTCGTGAACGCCCTGGCCGCCAAAGACGATTTCGTGGCCAGTGTCTCGCATGAGTTCCGGACGCCGCTTACCTCCATCCTTGGTTACCTGGACCTCGTGCTCGACGACACTGCAAAGCTCGACCCCGCGGCACGTGGCCAGCTTAAGGTGGTGCGGCGCAATGCCGAGCGGCTGCTGACCTTGGTGTCGGACCTGTTGGCCGTCCGCTCGGGCCACGTGATCATCCAGCCCCATGCGGTGGACTTCGCCGAACTGGTACGCGGAAGGGTTGGTTCCGCCGCTCCCCGCGCGGCGCAGGCCGGCGTCCGCTTCTCCCTGGACATCCCCGAAACCCTCCAGGCCCACGTTGATTCCTCGCGGATTTCCCAGGTGCTGGACAACCTGATCTCCAATGCCATCAAGTATTCCCCGGACGGCGGGGACGTCGAAGTGGCCGCCTGGCAGGAAGATGGTGAGGTGGTTTGCCGGGTGAGCGACACCGGCATGGGCATGACGGAAGAAGAACAAGACCAGGTCTTCGCAAAGTTCTTCCGGGCAGGCAGCGTACACAACAGCACCATCCCCGGCGCCGGCCTGGGTTTGCCCATCAGCAAAGCCATTGTCGAAGCCCACGGGGGCACCATCACATTGCGAAGCGCGCCCGGCCAAGGCACTGCGTTCACCGTGCGGGTGCCCGCCTAGCGGGGAGGGTGCTCAAGCCGAATGGGCAGGCGTGCTCCGCCGCCGTCCGAACACGAAGTACCCCACCGGGCCAAAGAAGTTGATGAAGCATGCCGCCCGCCACAAGGCCTTGCTTCCGCGGATCTGCGCCGCCGGCGTCTTGGAGATGCTGCGCTGTGCCGCCAGCATCAACCCGAACTCCAGCGCACCCGCCACGATGGTGACGCGGCGCTGCCCGGGCGTCATGTCTTTCCAGGACCTTTTCTTCTTCATGCCGCCCATGGTTGCCTCCGTCTGCCGCGGTGTGTTCTCAGGCTAGCCCTGTTGGCTGCCACGCGGAACAGTCCGTCATCCGCGGCAGTCCGTCATCCGAGGGCCTGGCGGACCACTTCGCCCCAGGACTGCTGGGCCAGGTCCGCCACCGAGGCAAGGATCTCCGCGGGCGGCCTGGACAGGTCCAGCGGGTACTCCACCACGTCGATGTCGGTGTTGAGGATGCGCCGCAGCTTCATCTCCCCCGTCCCTGCGTAGACCAGCCAGGCGGTGGGGACCCGCAGGGCCGTGCAGTAGGCGAGCATCCGGTAGTGGTCGGCGTTCAGGGAGGCACCGGTGTCCGGCCCGGCCGTGTAGTTGGCCCCGTAGACCACCACCGGCCGGCCGCCCAGGAAATGCACGGCATCCGGGCGGACCGTGATCCGGTCGGAGTCCCGGACGGCCTCATTGAGCAGCGTGCCGTACCGCATCCGGGTTTCACCGGGGTGGGCGCGCATGGCTTCGCGGAGCGCGACTCCCACGAACTCCTTGAACACAGCGGACATGTCCACCACGAAGGCGGCGCTGCTCTGCTTGCCGTCGCCCGCTTCTGCCGAGCAGTTCCGCAGGATCACCTCCGCCAAGCGCAGGGCCGCATGGAAGCGCAGGTTCATCCGGCTGGCCTGCCAGTGCGGAAGGGGCGCACCTGGCACCAGGGACGTGGCGCCGTCGAGCTTTCCGCCCAGGCGGCGGAGGCGGCTCAGCACCTCGGGACGGACGCCCGGAACCTGGCCCATCCGGGCCAGCGCGGCCCGCAGGATGCGGTTTTCGGCGATGTCTTCGCTGAACTCGTCATAGGACACCTCCAAGGGCACCATCAGGCCAGGCCGCCGGGAGATCTGTTCGGAGATCCGGATACGTCCCTTGACGGTGCGCAGGGATTCCTCCACGGTCACGTAGCCCTGCAGCGGGCCGCGCGTGAGGGCGCGTTCGGCAAGTTGGGCGAGCGATTCGGCCAGGGCGCTCCAGAGGTCCTGGTGCTCGACGGCGGCCACCGAGTCCTCGCGGAAGCCCTGCTCGCCTGCGTAGCTGAGCAGGAACAAGAGCCTCCGCAGCCCGAGCCGGTCCTTGGGCCGCACCTCGAACTGCGCGGCCGGGGTCCGCACCGAGCCCACCTTGCCGACGGGTTCGATCCGGTACAGGCCCATGCCCATCGGCGCAGCCTTCGCGAGCCCGCTCGAGTTGAGGAAGGCCGCCGTCGCGGGGTCGAGCCGCTCAACCACGCCCCTGGACTGTTCGTCCAGCACGATGTGCCGCACGCCGGGGGCGTGCCGCGGCCGGGGCGGGATCGCCACCGGAAGCTGGGAGCCTTGACCCCTGGAGCCGGCGCCTGCGTCAGCGCGGCGCAAGGCGTCCCAGCAGCTGTTCCAGCCCGAAGCGCTCCTCCACCTGCGCCCGGTTCAGCTGCCCGTGGTAGTGCTCTTCGAGCAGCGGCATGAGCTCGTACTTCCAGATCCGGCGCAGGCCGGCAGGAGTCTGCGCGGCACTCTTCATGAAGTAGGACGGGCCGATCATGAGGTCCCGGTCCCAGTCGTCGATTGCTTCATTGAGTGCATCGAGCAGATCGGCGTTGAGGGTATCCAGGCCGTTGGCCTCAAGGAAGCGTCGCAGGGTGCCCCGGATCGGTTCGACCTTGGGGTGCAGTTCCACGAAGGCGAAGCGGCGGCGGATCGCCGCGTCCATCATGGCGATGGAACGGTCCGCGGTGTTCATGGTGCCGATGATGTACAGGTTGTCCGGCAGGCTGAAGGGTTCGTTGGGGCTGTACTGCAGGGAGATCCGGTCGTCCCGGTACTCGAGCAGGAAGTACAGCTCGCCGAACACCTTGGCCAGGTTGGCCCGGTTCATTTCGTCGATGATCAGGAAGTACGGTTTGCTGGCGTTTTCGGGTTTGGCGGCTTCTTCAGCCAGGCGCCGCAGCGGCCCGGCCACGAGCTTGAAGGACACCTGGCCGTCGTCGGTCTTGTCCGGGCGATAGCCCTCGAAGAAGTCCTCGTAGGCGTAGGAGGGGTGGAACTGCACCAGCTTCACCCGCTCATCGGTGCCGTCCCCGGCGAGTTCGGCGGCCAGGTGCTTGGCCAGGTAGGTCTTGCCGGTGCCGGGCGGGCCGTAGAGCACCAGTTGCCGGTTCTCCTCCAGGAGCCCGGCGATTTCCTGCAGCGGTTCCAGCTCCATGTGCAGGGAAGCGGCGAATTCCTCGCTGAGCGGGCGGAAGCCTTCCGGGACGGGCTCGACGGCGGACTCGGGGGCGGCGGCGAGCTCGCCGTCGGACTCCGCTTCCGCGGGCAGCAGCGCCTGCAGCAGGCTCATCACCCTGGTGACGTCCACGACGATCCCGGGCGTGGAGAGCTGGCGCTGGACGTGCCGGGGCGCCTCGGCGAGGGCATGGCTTTCCGCGAACCAACGCACCTTGCGGCGGAGCTGGCCCTTCCCGCCGTCGTGTTCTGCCTCCCCCAGCACCACGCCGATCCGCACCGACCCCGAGTGCTGGAACAGGGCCAGATCGCCCGGCTTCATCACGGTCAGGAAGGCAAAGACGGCGGTCTTGGTGTCCTCGCGCTCCACATAGCCCAAGTGCTTGCAGTCCTCGTCCACGACGCGCTGCACCAGCCCGGCGCTCACGCCCGGGGGCAGCTCACGCAGATGTTCGACGTCGAGGGTCGCCTTTTCCCCGTCCTGCCAGGAGGCGAGGAGCTCGGCGGAGTCGTGGTGGGTGCGCAGCAGCCAGGCCCGGCGGCCGGGATCGCCCACCTTGCGCCACTGGCCCACGAGCTGGCGGGAATACCAGTCGATGCGCTGCCCGGCCTGTTCGTCCAGGTGCAGGCGAATGCGGTGGATGTCCGCGGTGACGTCCTCTTCGCTGTCCCCTTTGGCTCCGCCCACCAAGGAGGCGAAGGCGTCCCGGATCTCACGGCGCTCCACATCGGCCACGACAGGCTCGAAATAGCCCGGCCATGCCAAATACTCAATGCTGCGGCGGATGGCGGGCTGGTCTTCCGGGGTCCCGGCAGCAAGCTCGTGGAACTTCAAGGGGTCCTTGAGCGCCTTGGCGATCTCCGCCGTCGGCTGCTTGTCCACCTGGACCACGAAGCGGCACAGCCAGCCGAGCTGGTCCCAGATGGTCCAGTTGAACTCAGCGGTGCGGTCCCGGATGACGCCGTGGTCGGTCATGTCCCGGTAGAGCTCGTCCGGCAGCTGCAGCGGCGGTTCCAGCCAGGACGCGGCCTCGGCCACGCGGGCGCGCTTGACCTTCAGGGACTTGACCTCGTGGGCCAGTGGCAGGGACTGCAGGAACAGCAGTTCGACGGCGAGGAGCCTGGCCTCGCGGCTGGCCCCCTCCAGGTTGCGGCGCAGGTTTGTCATCATGGGCGCCTTGCTGTCTTCGACGCCGCGTTCCAGGCGCTCGAGCAGTTCCGTCGCGGCCTCGGTGGTCCACGTGTGGGTGCGCCCGTCGAGGGCGGAACGCTTGCCCTGCAGGGCAGGTCCCAGCACGAACCACGCGGCGTCCTCGATTTCCTTGGAGATTCCGGGCGCACGGGAAACAGTCTTGCTGGCGGGAGTCACCTAGCAAACTTACATGGTTTGGCCGGGCATTTCATGGGCGTCCCAACTCTCCCCCTCCGGACTGCGCGAGCGTACACTTGGGGCCCCGCTGTCGCTGTTTTCGGGGCCCCAAGTGTACGTTCGCGCTGTGTGCACGCCGGTCCTAGTGCATGCTGAAGCGGTATTTCCGGGGAACTTCCTCCCCCGGGCACAGCTGCTGCCAGAGCTCGGAAATCGCGTTGTCTCCTTCGAGCAGGTCCGGGATTTCCACCCCTTCCCTGAGGATCGCGGCGGCTTCTTCCGTCCTGCCGCTGCCGGCCATGGCCCGGGCGGCCAGGAACCGGTTGCGCCCCGCGGCGGTGGCCTCCTTT
This sequence comes from Arthrobacter sp. TE26545, assembly GCF_056279005.1. The sequence goes on along the minus strand of NZ_JBWBQM010000001.1, from coordinate 818,855 downwards.
GGCGCCTGTTCCGCCAGTAGGAGGGCGGCCCGGGGCTCGCCGTGGGTCAGGTGCAGGGTCATGGCTTCGGCCAACAGCTTCCCGCCCGCCGGGTCCGCGGCGCAGGCTGCACGGAGCTCGGCAAGGCCGGCGTCGACGCGGCCCGTGGCCAGCAGCAGCAGGCCCAGGCCGCGGTGGGCCAGCGCGTGCCCGGGATCCAGGACCAGGGCCTGGACATACAGCTTTTCCGCCGGCTCGAGATTCTGCCGGGCGTGCTTCATGGTGGCCCTGTGGAAGTGGGCTTCGGTTCCTGTTGCCCCTTGGAGCATCCGTTCCCATGCCGGACCTGCCACGAAGCTGCCGGAACCGGGAAACGCCCGGGGCGTGTCGGCGTCGGGAAGTCCGTGCCGGAGCAGCTCCAGCCAGGGCAGCTGTTCGGCTGTGATGGTGCCCGCTGCGAACGGCGTGCCGCCACTGTCCAGTGGCGGGGCACCTGCGGCGCGGCGCAGCTCCTCTTCGAGGGCGCCCCAGCCGGTACCAGCCAGCAGCATGCTCTCCGGGGCCGTGTCCGCCAAGGAGCCAGCGAAGGCGAGCGCCGTGTCCAGGGCCTGCTGGTCCGCGAGCCCGGCGAGCCTGGACTGGGCATGCTCCACCGCGGCATCCCAGTCGCCGTGGGCGGCAGCGGTGTCGAGGCCCGCGTTTCCGTAGGCTTCCACCCAGCTCCATTCGGCGCCGCCGGGCATGGGCAAGTGCTCGAACTGGGTCTGCGCCAGCCCGGCCTGGATTTCCGCGTAGCCTGCTCCGGGGTTCCCTGCTCCAGAACCGGGGCTGAGCCATTCCTGCCAGTTGTGCCCGCCCGTCCCCCTGCCCCCAGACGAACAGCTTCTTGCCGCGCAGCCGGGATGTGGACAGCATGGCCAGCCCGTCGCCGTCAGCATCCACTGCGGCGATCCAGTGGCGATGGCCTTCGGGAATGTCGAAGAAGTAGTCCGCGGCGTGGGCGTTCCGGACGGGCCACGTAGCGTCCGCGCCTTCGTGGTCCGTGGGCGTGACGCGCCGGATGTCGGTCTCGTAGTCGCTGCCGAACGCCGTCCGGGCGGGCGCGATCACACGGGTGTCCGGGGTCTCCGGCACGGCGGCGTTGCTCCACCAGTACATGGGCACCTCGTGCGGGTCGGGGTTGCGGAGCCTTACGGCGGAGAACAGCACGCGGGAGTCAGCGGGGAGCCAGAGGTCCACCTGGACCACCACGCCGCGGAGCCTCTCGAACTCCCACATCCGCAGGACCTGCTGGCCGTCCGGTGCCGTCAGCAGGGCGGAGTGCCAAGGAATGCAGGAAGTGGGAGTGTGGCCGCGGGTGCCGATGTTCCATTCCAGCCCGCCCGCGAACCAGGCGTTGCGCAGACCGAAGTTGGCGAACTGGATGGTGCGGGGACTGTGCAGCAGCTGCTTGCCGCTGGCCTTGTCCAGCAGTTCCCAGATCCTGCCGCCCAGGCCAGGCAGGACGGTCGCCTTGAGGTGCTGGTTTTCCAGCACGACGGCGGGCAGCTCGCGTGCCTTCCGCTCCCGCGAGTAGCCGTCCTGGATGGTGTAGGGGTAGATGTTGGGCGGGTAGCCGTAGGCCGCCCTGGCCTTCAGCTCGTCCGGGACTCCGATGCCCACACGGTACGGTGTGTGGATTCCGGCCGCGACCGGGGGCAGCGGACTCTCCTGGCCGAAGTCCGCCACGTCGAGGGTGATGGTGCCGGCAGTGATGGTGCCGGCGGGTGCCGGGTCAGTCATGTGCGTATCCGATCGTGAGCAGGAGCCCGCGCCGGGGGGCGATGCGGATGGTTTGGCCGGTCGCGTACTCGGCGGCCGGCTGGAAGCCCGCGATCGCTGGGGCTTTCAATGGGGCGCAGGTGCCATCGAACTCCAGGGTCACGTCCACAGTCTCCTCGGCCCAGGACGCGAGCGCCACCACCATCCCGGCGTCGCCGGACCAACTGGTGGCCAGGACCGCGGGGTCGCTGGTGCGGACCAGTGCGCCCGGATCCCAGAACCCGGTCATGCGCGCGCGTTCCAGGCCATGGTCCTTCCAGAACTGCCACAGGGGATGGTTGTCGACGTCGGGCGCCCGGCCGGTCATGCCGAATACCATGCCGCGCCAGGGGTTGCCGCCGCCTTCGAGCATTTCGCCCATGAGCCCGAACGGGATGCCGGAGAGCTCCACGAGCCAGTACTCCGGCGACGTGTTGTCGTAGTCGAAGTACTCGCCGAACCAGAGCCGGTCCACATAGGGCAGCTGTTCCAGGTAGAGGTTCGCGGAGGAGGCGAACCCGTCCTTGGCCGTGAACTGGTTGGCGGAGTGCAGGTCGATTTCCGGGCCGTCGCCTGCCGGACCAGTGGCCGGGCCGGCGGCCGGGCGGCTGCGTTCGAGGACCTTGCGCACCCGCAGCATGGTGTGCCGGTCGAAGGCGATGTCGTCCAGGTAGATGCCGTCCACGGCGGTTGCCTTCGCCAGTTCAGCCAGGCTCCGGACGTAGAAGTTCTCCCAGCGGGACTCCCCTGTGGTCACTACGGCGATGTCCTCGACGTCGGGGGCGAACCAGGCTGACACGTAGCCGCTGCCGGCATGCTCCTGGAGCCAGGGGTGGCCCTGTCCCGGGCCGTCGCTGAAGACTTCGTGCCCCAGGGACAGCAGCGGCAGCAGCTCCGGGCTGTGGAAGGTCAGTTCCCGCACCGTGTTGTAGACCTTGGCCCGCAGTCCTTGGGCGTGGGCTTCCCTGACGTAGCCGGCCAGGGTGCCGGCGCTCAGCAGGGGATCGTTGATGTACGGGGCCGGGGCGGTGGCGTGGTGGATGTTGACTACGGTGGCCCCGGATTCCGCGATGTCCCGGGGGTCCGCCGGAGCGTGGAAGTACCTGCGGGAAAAGTGCTTTCCGGGGTCGATCGCCTTGAACGGGGTGAGGAGCACCCGGAAGTCGAAATCAAGGCTCTCCCCCGGCGCCATGGTGCGGGCACCGCTGAACGCGCTCAGTTGCACCGTGCCGGCGTCGGGACCCGGGCCCAGGCTGACGCCGCCGCGGACCTGGCCGTCCGTCCGGTTGGCCCAGGAAACAGGCTCCCGCAGGGGCTTCTCCCGGTAGAAGTTGGTGTTGAGGGGCCGTTCGTACTCGGCGTCGCGCAAGGACAACTGGACGCCGGCGTTCACCCCACCGAGCCACAGCGAATCCTGGTTCTTCTCGGCTACGTCCCAGCTCCAATTGAGAGTGTCCGGGCGCCGGCCGCCGGGCACGCCGAGACCCATGGCGAGCGGCACCGCTGCCTCGACGAACCCGGCCGCCAGCCCGACGTCGTCGAGCTTCAGCGGCACGCCGTCCCCGTTCCGCAGCCGCAGCGCATAGCTGCACGCGCCGTCGGCTTCGAGCTCACCGTGGAGCTCCAGGACCAGTCCGGTTCCGATGCTGACCCAGCGGTTGTTCCAGGACACCTTGCCCGGACCGTGCCCCGGAAATTCGTGCACGGTGAAATCCAGCGGTGTGCAGTCCCATCCGCTGTGCTGCCCGACGGCGACGGCCAGTTCCATGGCCGTGGCGAGCAGTTCGACGGCGGGTCCGTCGGTCCCGGTCATGGCCGGCGTGAACGTGGAGCTCAGTTGCTCCGGCAGCCCGGACGGCGCGAGCCGCAGGGTCCGGCCGAGGATCCCGAGGGTGCGGTTCCCGGCGTCGAGGGTGATCGCGATGAAGGGCGCCACGGGCCCGTGGTCCTGGGCAAGGGTCGAGTCCAGCCAGGCGAGCCGGCGCAGATATCGCGGATCGCCGAAGCCGCCGGCCAGGACGTCCGGATCGGCGGCTTCCAGCGGCAGCACGTCCAGGGTGACGGTGACTAGCTTGGGGTCGGCACCCTCCGCGGCAACCGTGATGGCTGCCGTGATTGTGCTGCCCGCCGCCGCGCGGGGAACGGGCAGCACCACGTAAAGCGCCTGGACGGACCCGGCCGCCACGGACAGTTGCTTCGCCAGGGGCCGGCCCAAGCGGTCGGTGCCTTCGGTGTTCAGGCAGCGGCCGCCGTCGGGCCCTTCCACCCGGACCGTCACGCCGGCCAAGCCCGTCACGGCGTGCAGTCCCAACTGCACCACGTAGTCTTCGCCGGGCTGGGCGGTAGCGCGGACGGAGTCGGCGGGCCCGTTGATGGCCCAATGGGCGGGAAGCCGCTCCCGCATGGACACCGGGTTCAGCCTGTCCTCGGGAAACAGCAGGAACGCCTCGCCGCCGTGCCTGGCGTATAGTGCCTGGAGCTCGTGCTCCGTGGCCGTGAAGTTCATCGGGGCGAAGGAATCGCGTTCGCTCGCCGCCTCGTAGCGCAGGACCGTCGCCTCCGGCAGTACTGCGGCGTCCGGCAGTACTGCGGCGTCCGGCAGTCCTGCGGCGTCCGGCAGTCCCGCGGCGTCCGGCAGTCCCGCGGCGTCGCCGCTCCTGGCCGGCTCCCCGACCGGCTTCCCTGGCTTCCCGACGGCGGCCGCCCACCCGGGTGCCGCCGTCGGCCGCCGCGGTAGGTACCGTGCCTGCGGATAATGGGCCGCGCCGAGCATGGCGTACGGAAGGTAGTAGACGAAGTAATGCCCGGGGCCGTCCACCGCCTCGAAGACGAGCTCGACGGATTCCCGGGTGGAGCTTCGGACCAGCAGATTGCGCACCCGCCGGCCGCTGCTGCGGGAGACCACGATGACGTCCACCCCCGCGGGATCCGGGTCCTGCCGCCGCCAAGGCAGGACCACCCGGACCCCGGGTGCTCCCGGCGGAGCCGCCGGGACGTCCACCACGAAGCGATGGTTGCCGTAGAGCAGCTTGTCCCACGCTCCGACGCCGCAGGGAAGTTCCGGATGGCCGGAGTACTGCCCGGTTGACTGGTGTTCTGCTGATTGGGGTTCTGCTGATTGGTGTTCTGCTGATTGGTGCACTGCTGACTGGCGCTCTGTTGATTGGCGCAAGGGCGTCACTGGGGCTCCTGGGAGGCTGTCCGGGTGGGCGTCACCGTCGTGGTGAATCCTTCAATCATTGACGGCGCGAATGGCCCTGTAAAGGAGCATTGCGAACCGTACTCACTGGGATTTCCCCCGCCCGCGCCTTGACAGCCACCGGCGTAACAAGCCGGACATCAGCGCCGGGTAGATTGTGCGCCATGATCGACATCGACTTCGACGATCCCGCACGCGATGATGTCTCACTGCTGTTGGACGAACACCTCGCGGACATGTACGCCACCTCCCCCGCCGACAGCGTGCATGCCCTGGACCACTCCGCCCTGTCCCAGCCGGACATCACCTTCTGGACCGCGCGCGAGAACGGGGCATTGTTGGCCTGCGGCGCGTTGAAGGAACTTCCCGCTGGGCCGGACGGCGCCAAGGAGGGCGAACTCAAGTCGATGCGCACCGCGGCCGCGGCAAGGGGCCGAGGAGTGGCGGGCCTGCTGCTGGCCGCCATCGTGGGCGAAGCTCGCCGCCGCGGACTGTCGCGGCTGTCCCTCGAAACCGGCGCCGAGGACTACTTCGCCGCCGCGCGCCGGCTCTACGTGCGCCACGGGTTCACCGAGTGCCCGCCGTTCGCCGACTACGTCCCGGACCCCAACAGCGTGTTCATGAGCCTGGAGCTTCCTCCCGTCCGCTTCCCGTAACGGACTACCCGGCGGCGTCGACGGCAGCCTTCGCGGCGGCGACGATCTCCCGGTCGGTGACCATGTACGAGGACGGTCCGCCGCCCGCGCTGCCGGCGCCCGACGCAGACACGATCCTCTTGGCGGAAAGGTGGACGGCGTCAAGGCCGGCCCGCCGCATCGCCGCTATGTCCGCGATGGCCAGACCGCCGCCGGCCATCACCTGCAGCCGCCCTTCCGCGCTTTGCACCATCCGGGACAGCACCGGCAAGCCCTCACCCGCGGTCGCTGCGCCCCCGGAGCTGAGGACGCGGGTGAAGCCGAGTTCCACGAGCTGCCCGACGGCGGCGGCCGGGTCGGGTGTCTCGTCCACTGCGCGGTGGAAGACCAGTTCGGCGTCCGGATTCACGTCCCGGGCCGCGTCGGCGAGGCGGCGGACGGCGTCCACGTCCAGCTGGTTCCTGGAGTCAAGCGCGCCAAGAACCACGCCGTTGGCGCCCTGGTCCAGCAGCGCACGGATCTCCTTGACCATCGTGGCCAGCTCATCCTCGGAATAGCGGAAGTCTCCGGGCCGGCAGCGGATCAACGGGTGGATTTCCAAGCCCCTGTCAGCGGCGCCCGCGGCTTCGAGGCAGGATTCCATAAGGCCATGGCTGGGAGTCAGACCGCCAAGCTCCAAGGCACTGCACAGCTCGATCCGGTCCGCTCCTTCTTCGGCAGCGACAACAGCGCCCTGCAGGCCCACCACGGCAATCTCAAGCTTCATGCTGAAACTCTACGGCCATGCGGGCGCCCAGGGCGCTGCTGGTATCGGACGGGATGGCTACGCCCGGTACGGCTCCAGGCGTTCCTTCTGCTCCGGGGTGAGCCGCCGGACCCGGCCCGTTGCTTCGTCGACGAACGCCAGGTGGGTGCTGGCCTTCACGCACTCCTCCCCCGTCACGGGGTCCTTGACGAGGTAGTGGAGGTCGAAGCTTGCCCCCTTGACGGCCCCCACCCAGATCTCGACTTCCGCCGGGATGTTGCGGTAGTCGAGGGTGCGGACGTAGCGGACCTTGTGTTCCACGACGAGGGTCATGACGCCGTCCTCGACGTCGTTGAAGATCGCCACCGGCGGTTCGGCCCCGGGGAGTCCGGCGCCCCGCGGCGGACCGAAGGCGGCGATGCGGGCCTCTTCGAGCATCCGGACAATCTGGACGTTGTTGATGTGGCCGTAGGCGTCCATGTCGCCCCAGCGCATCGGCACGGTGACCGTGATGCGCCGGGGCTCGGTGGAGCCTGCCGGCGGGGTGCCCGGCGCGCTCAGCTGTGCACCGCCGTCGTGTCATCCACTGGGGTTTCCTCTGCGTCCTCACCGGCGAACTGGGACATGTACAGGCGGTAGTACGCGCCCTGCATGGACAGCAGTTCGCTGTGCCGGCCCTGTTCCACGATGCTGCCGTTCTCCATTACCAGGATGGTGTCCGCATCGCGGATGGTGGAGAGCCGGTGCGCGATCACGAAGCTGGTACGGTCCGTGCGCAGGGCTGCCATGGCCTTCTGCAACAGCAGTTCGGTGCGGGTGTCCACGGAACTGGTGGCCTCGTCCAGGATCAGCAGCGACGGATCGGACACGAACGCCCGGGCGATGGTGATGAGCTGCTTCTCGCCGGCACTGACGTTGGTGCCTTCCTCGTCGATGATGGTCTGGTAGCCGTCGGGCAAGGCCCGCACGAAGCGGTCCACGTACGTGGCCTTGGCCGCCTCCATGATCTGTTCTTCAGTGGCGTCCAGCTTGCCGTACTTGATGTTGTCGTAGATGGTTCCCCCGAACAGCCAGGCGTCCTGCAGCACCATGCCCACCTTGGAGCGCAGCTCGGAGCGGCCGAGTTCCTTGATGTCCACGCCGTCCAGGGTGATCCGGCCGGAGTTGAGCTCGTAGAAGCGCATCACGAGGTTCACCAGGGTGGTCTTGCCGGCACCGGTGGGGCCGACGATAGCCACCGTGTGCCCCGGTTCGGCGCTGAACGACAGGTCTTCGATGAGCGGCTTGTCCGCCACGTAGCTGAAGGACACGTTCTCGAACTCCACATGGCCGTCCGTGCGTGCCGGCAGGTGCTTGGCGGCATCCTCCGGAACCTGCTCGTCCGCGTCCAGGAACTCGAAGACGCGCTCGGCGGAGGCGACGCCGGACTGCAGCATGTTGGCCATGCCTGCGATCTGGCCCAGCGGCTGGGTGAACTCGCGGGAGTACTGGATGAACGCCGTCGCGTCGCCCAGGCTCATGGAACCGGAGGCTACACGCAGGCCGCCGACGACGGCGATGCCCACGTAGGCGAGGTAGGAGATGAAGTTCATGGCCGGGAAGATGATGCCGGACACGAACTGGGCACCGAAGGATGCCTTGTAGAGGGCCTCGTTGCGTTCGTCGAAGCGCTCCAGCATGTCCGCGTCACGGCCGAAGACCTTGACCAGCTCGTGGCCGGAGAAGGATTCCTCGATCTGCCCGTTGAGCGCGCCCGTGTTCTTCCACTGCGCAGCGAACAGCTTCTGGCTGCGGGAGCCGATCACGCCGGCCACGATGCCCGAAAGGGGCAGGGCGATCAGCGCGATGAGCGCCAGTTCCCAGGAGACGATGAACATCATGACCACGATGCCGAACACCGTGAGCACCGAACTGACCAGCTGCGCAAAGGCCTGCTGCAGGCCCTGCTGGACGTTGTCGACGTCGTTGGTCACGCGGGACAGGATGTCGCCACGCTGCCGGGTGTCGAAGTAGTTCAGCGGCAGGCGGTTGAGCTTGGCCTGGACGTCATTGCGGAGGCGGTTGATGACCTTCATGACGATCCGGTTCAGGACGAAGCCCTGGGCCCACAGGAAGATGTTGGCCACGAAATACATCAGGAGCACGATCGAGATCAGGAACGTCAGCTTGGAAAAGTTGATGCCGTTGGTCAGTTCCATCTTGGAGACCATGTCCGCGAAGTTGTTCTGGCCGGCCTGGCGCAGCCCTTCGGCGAAGGCCGCCTGGCTGACGCCGGGCGGCAACTGCTTGCCCATGACGCCCCCGAAGATGACGTCCATGGCGCTGCCGAGCACCTTCGGGGCGATGACGTTGAGCACCACGGAAACCACCACGAGGCCGATCACGAAGAACACGCCGGCGGATTCGGGCTTGAGCAGTCCCATGAGCCGCTTGGCCGACGGGCCGAAGGCCTTGGCCTTCTTTGCCGGCAGGTTGCCGAACATGCCGCCGTCGGCTTCGCCGGGTGTGTACTCCTCTTCTTCGAAGTCGTCATCCGCGACGGCGGCCACCGCAGTTTCGTCCGCGGCCGCGGCGGCGCGGGCTGCCTTGGCGGCCTCGGCCTTCGCGGCCCAACCGCGCTTCTGCTGGTTCTGCCCGCTCATGCCACTTCCTCCGCGCTCAGCTGGGATTCGACGATTTCCTGGTACGTGGGTGAGGTTTCCAGGAGTTCCTCATGGGTGCCGCGGTCCACGATCCGGCCGTTGTCCAGGACCAGGATCTGGTCTGCGTCGGCGATGGTGGAGACGCGCTGGGCGACGATGATCACCGTGGCGTCCCGGGTCTTCTCCTTCAGCGCCCGCCGGAGCCGGGCGTCCGTGGCCACGTCCAAGGCGGAGAAGGAGTCATCGAAGAGGTACACCTTGGGCTGGGTGACCAGGGCGCGGGCGATGCACAGGCGCTGGCGCTGGCCACCGGAGACGTTGGTGCCGCCCTGCGCGATCCGCCGGTTGAGCCCGGAGCTCTTTTCCTGGACGAAATCCTTGGCCTGGGCGGTTTCCAGCGCGTCCCACAGCTCGTCCTCGGTAGCTTCGGTCTTGCCGAAGCGCAGGTTGTGCTCGATGGTGCCGGAGAACAGGTAGGGCTTCTGCGGCACCGTGGCCACGCGGCTGGTGATTTCATCCCGGTCCAGTTCGGTGACGGGGACGCCGTCGAGCAGGACCTCACCGGCGGCGACGTCGTACAGCCGCGGCAGCAGGGACACCAAGGTGGTCTTGCCGGAACCCGTGGAACCGATGATCGCGAGGGTCTGGCCGGGTTCGGCCGAGAAGGAGATGTTGCTCAGCACGGGTTCCTCGGCGCCGGGGTACTTGAAGGTGACGTCGCGGAATTCCACCCGGCCCTTCTTCTCCGCCGGGGTGACCGGGGCGTCCGGGTTGTGGATGGACGGTTCGACGTCGAGCACCTCGCCGATGCGGTCCGCGCACACCGAGGCGCGCGGAATCATCATGGCCATGAAAGTGCCCATCATGACGGCAATCAGGATCTGCAGCAGGTACTGCAGGAAGGCGGTCAGCGCCCCGACCTCCATGTCGCCGGAGTCCACGCGTTCCCCGCCGAACCACAATACGGCCGCCGTGGACAGGTGCAGGATCATGCCGATCGCAGGGAACATCAGGACGAACAGGTTGCCGATCTTCACCGAGACGTCGGTGAGGTCCCTGTTGGCAGCGCCGAAACGCTTCACCTCGTAGGGTTCGCGGACGAAGGCCCGGACCACGCGGATGCCGATGATCTGTTCGCGCAGCACGCCGTTGATGGCGTCGATCTTCTTCTGCATGGAACGGAAGAGCGGCATGAGGCGCACCACGAGGTAGCCGACCACGGCCACCAGGACCGGCACGGAAACCCAGACCAGCCAGGACAGGCTGAGGTCTTCCTGCAGTGCCATGATGATGCCGCCCACGCACATGATGGGGGTGGAGACCATGAAGTTCAGGCCCATCAGCATGAGCATCTGGACCTGCTGGACGTCGTTGGTGCCGCGCGTGATCAGGGTAGGCGCGCCGAAGGTGTTGACGTCCTTGGCGGAGAAGCTGCTGACCTTGCGGAACACGTCGCGGCGCAGGTCGCGGCCCATCGACATGGCCACACGCGAGCCGTAGTACACGCCGGCAACCGCCGTGATCACCTGGCCGAAGGCGACGGCGAGCATCAGGGCCCCGGTCTGCCAGATGTAGTCGGTGTCGCCCTTTGAGACTCCCTGATCAATGATTTTGGCGTTGAGGCTGGGGAGGTACAGGGTCGCAATAGTGGACGCCAACTGGAATATGATGACGGCCAGAATTTGCGGCAAATACGGCTTGGAGTAGCGCCGTATCAGGGTGAGAAGCATGCCCACGGATCCTTAGAATTTGAGGTGCGTGAATGAGTAAGGAGATTAGTAGCAGCAGGCGCTGACAGTATTAGCCTTCCAACTCTACGAAATCCGTTGCCTCGGCGAAACAACTCCGGGCAAAGATCATCCCTGCGGCGTACCGGACGCCGCAGGGATGCTCCATATGGTTCAATTTCGGGGCCGTTGGCCGGAACAGATCGGACTCAGCCGGCGTGCCGCCCGTGGTCCTTGGCAGTCCGTTCCCGGCGGGACGTGCCCGGAACCACTGCGTCGCCGGCCACCAGGAGCAGGGCGGCGCCCTCAAGGCGGCGGCGTTCACGCTTGAGTTCCTTGCGCAGCACCGCGAGTTCGGCGGCCGTCCTGGACTGTTCCTCCGCGGTGGCCCGCTGCTCGGCGAGCCCCTTCTGCAGTTCGCGCTGCGCCTGGCTGAGGCCCGCCAGCTGTTCGGCGAGCAGTCGCTGGGTGTGCGCCAGCTGCTCGTGGACCTCCCGCAGCCCTGGCTCCTGCGCACCCCGCCCCGGCCGTTCGGCCGTGAGGATCCGGGCGAATTCAAGGTCAAGGTCCTCGGCCGGAGCTGCGGTTGGGCGCATCGGACGTCCAGCGTCGAGCCCTTCAGGGCTGCCGCCGTCGAACGCTTCAGGGCTGCCGCCGTCGAACGCTTCAGACGCCTCTGCAGGGGAGGTTTCCAGGGACATTCCCGCTTCGGCACTGGCGTTTGCCAGCAATTCCTTTTCCGGCGCCGCATCAACAGTCCGGCGCAGCGGGACTTCCTTGATAAACAGCACTGCAAGGAATGCAAGCACCGAAATTGCGGCGGCAATCAGGAAAATCAAGGCAGTTGCGTCGCCATAGGCCGCACGCATGATTTCGCGGATGGGCGCCGGCAGGTCGACAAGGTCCATGCTGGCGCCGTCCGAACCGCCGGATACCGGAATGTGCGCGGCCGCGAGGCCTTCGGCGGCAAGGTCCTTGACGTGGTTGCTCATGACGGCGCCGAGCACCGATACGCCGATCGCGCCGCCCACGGAACGGAAGAACGCCACGGAAGCGCTGGCCGAGCCGATGTCCTTGGCCCGGACGGTGTTCTGGACCGCGAGCACCAGGTTCTGCATCAGCAGGCCCAGGCCCAGGCCGAAGACGGCGGTGTAGATGGATGTGATCCAGAGTTCGGTGTTGTGGTCGATGGTACCGGCGAGTGCCAGGCCGCCGATCAGCAGCACGGAACCGCCCAGCAGGAAGCCCTTCCATTTGCCGAAGCGGCTGATCAGCTGCCCGGACACCACCGAGCCCACGAGGTTGCCGGCGATCATTGGCAGCGTGAGCAGGCCCGCCTCGGTGGGCGTGGCGCCGCGGGCCACCTGGAAATACTGGCCCAGGAAGGTGGAGGAGCTGAACATGGCCACGCCCACGGCCACCGAGGCGAGGATGGCCAGCGCGGTGGTGCGTTCGCGGATGATCTTCAGCGGGATGATCGGCTGGGACACCTTGGATTCCACCAACACCAGCAGGGCCAGGAGCAGCACGCCGCCGCCCACCATGGCGGCGGACTGCCAGGAGATCCAGTCGTAGTAATCCGGGTTGCCGGCGAAGGAAACCCAGATCAGCAGCAGGCTGACGCCGGCGGTAAGCAGGATGGAACCGAGCCAGTCGATTCTTGCGGGGCGCTTGATGTGCTGGATCTTCAGGGTCACCTGCAGCAGGATGAGCGCGACGACGGCGAGCGGCACGCAGACGAAGAAGGTCCAGCGCCAGCCCAGCGGGCTGTCCACGATGAAGCCGCCAAGCAGTGGCCCGCCCGCGGTTCCCACGGCCATGACGGCGCCCATGTAGCCGGAGTACTTGCCGCGGTCGCGCGGCGGGATCATGGTGCCGATGATGGCCTGGGCCAATGCGGTGAGGCCGCCGAGGGCCACGCCTTGGACCACGCGGGCAGCCAGCAGCAGCGGAATGGTCTGGGAGAAGCCTGCCAGCACGGAACCGGCCACGAAGATGACGATGCTCAGCTGGACCAGGAGCTTCTTGTCGAAGAGGTCGGCGAGCTTGCCCCAGATGGGCGTGGTGGCCGCGTTGGCCAACAGCGCCGCGGTGATCACCCAGGCGAAGTCGGTCTGGGTTCCGTGCAGCTCGGACATGATGGTCGGCAGGGCGTTCGCCACGATGGTGCTGCTCAGGATGGCCGTGAAGAACGCGGCCAGCAGGCCGGTCAGGGCCTCCATGATCTGGCGGTGGGTCATCGGCGCTGCGGTCAGCGGCGCGGTGTTCGCCCGCACGGGTGCCTTGTCGCCGGTGGTGCCGGCCGCCGTCGGGCTCTCAAGCGTTTGCTTTGCCAAGGCTCGTTGCCTCCTCTGTGGTGTGGTTCAGTGTGGAAGGTCCGGCCGCCTTTGCCCGGATGGAATGGTGTTGCTCCCGGATCGACCGGTTGAGTGAGTCCGTCAGCTTCTCGATGACGCGCCCCGCTTCCAGGGCATCTTCCTCGCTCCATTCGGCGAGGTAGCCGCGGAGCCTGGCGCTGCGCTCTTCTTCGAATTCACGCAGCTGGGCCAGGCCCTCCTCGGACAATGCCACCAGCTGCGCTCGGCCGTCCGCGGGATCCGGACGCCGGACCACCAGGCCGAGTTCCTCGAGTTCGGCGATGTGCCGGCTGAGGACCGGCGGGCTGACGCCAAGCCGCGACGCCAGGTGCGTGGCGCGGGACTCCCCTTCCCCGATGAAGCGCAGGACGCCCTGGAGGGCGAAACCGACCTTGGCATCGCGTGCCACGCTGGTGCTGACGATGCACCGCAGCACGCGTTGGAGGTCGAAGATCCGGTGGACGAGCTCGGTCGCGGTGCCGGAAGCGACGGACATGTGGATCACCTCAATTGTTTGCCTAAAGCAACTATAAACATAAAAGGTTGCTTTGGGAAACTAACTGCGAGGAGGATCACTTAAACGCCAAGCGCGAACGAACACTTGGGGCCCCAAATCCGCGGGAAATGGGGCCCCAAGTGTTCGTTCGCGCTAAAGGCGGGAGGTGAAGGCTCAGTCCAGGTGGGTCGGAGCGAACATCTTCAGCAGGGTTTCAACCACGACGACGTTCGGTCCGTCCGCGGCGAAGCCCTCCTTGAGGGCCTCCCCCACGTTTTCCGGGGCCACCCGGCGGGCCGGGACGCCGAAGGATTCGGCGAGCTTCACGAAGTCGGGCCGCGCCAGTTCGGTGGCCGTGGCCTTGCCGAAGGCGCCCACCATGTATTCGCGCAGGATGCCGTAGCCACCGTCGTCCACGATCAGCCAGGTGACCGGGATGTTGTGCTGCTTGGCCGTGGCGAGTTCCGAGATGGAGTACATGGAGGAGCCATCGCCGGACACGGCCAGCACCCGGGCAGGCTTGCCCGTGGTTTCCAGGCCCACGGCACCGCCGATCGCGGCAGGGAAGCCGTAGCCGAGGCCGCCGGCTCCCTGGGCGGAGTGGAACTGGCCCTGCCGGGAATCCCAGCAGCTCCAGGCCCAGTACGCGGAGATGGTCATGTCCCAGAAGGTCTGCATCCCGTCCGGAACGGCCTCGCGGATGTCCGCCATGAACTTCAGTTCCTTCGCCAGGTCCTGTGATTCCAGACGTGCGCTGACCTTCGCCACCGTCTCCTTGACGGTCTCCTCCGGGGTGGCGCCGTGCCAGTTGCGGACCACAGTGTTGGCAGCGCCGGCGGCGGACAGAGCCGTGGAGAGGGCCTCGTCCAGTGCGGCGAGTGCCTGCCCGGCGTCGGCACGGATGCCCAGGCCGGGACGGTTGGATTCGAGCACCCGGGGTTCGGCGTCGATCTGGATGATCCGGCCGCGCGGCTCGAAGGTGAAGTAGTTGGAGGTCACCTCGCCCAGCGAGGAGCCGATGACGAGCAGCACGTCCGCGTCCTCAAGAAGATCGGTCATGTACCGGTCCTCGATCCAGGACTGCAGCGACAGCTCGTGGTTCCACGGGAACGCGCCGTTGCCACCCGGGGTGCAGATCACCGGGGCACGCAGCTGCTCGGCAAGCGAAAGCAACGACTTCTCAGCCCGGCCGCGCCGGGTTCCGCCGCCGGCGATGATCGCGGGGCGTTCCGCCGTCGCGAGCCACTTCACGGCTTCCCGGACCAGTTCCACGCGCGGCGGATTGTCCGCGGCTTCGGCGAGGGCGTCTTCCACCGGCGGAACCATGATGGGGTCGAGCAGCACGTTCTGCGGGATCTCGATCCAGACCGGGCCTTGCGGCGAGGAGATCGCCTCGGTCCAGGCGTCCTGGATGGCCGAAGGAATGCCCGAGGCATGCTGGATGAGGCGCTGGCTCTTGGTGACGTTGGCCGCGGAGGCCTTCTGGTCGTCGAGCTGGTGCAGCATGCCCTTGCGCCGGGCGCCCAGGCCCTCGAGCGGGATCTGGCTGGCCACGACCACCATCGGCACGCCGGTGGCGTAGGCCTCCTGCAGGCCGGCGAGGGAAGTCAGCGCACCCGGACCGGTGGACAGGAACAGCACACCCACCTCGCCGGTGGCGCGGGAGTAGCCGTCCGCGGCGAAGGCCGAGTTGTTCTCGACGCGCGAGGAAACGAACTGCAGGTTCCCGCGGCCCATAGCGTCGAACAGGCCCAGGGCGTGCTGGCCCGGGATGCCGAAGACCGTCTTCGCGCCGAGCGCCTCAAGGGTCTCGACGACGAGGTCCCCGCCGTTGCGCTGGCTGGTGCCTTTGGTGGGGGCTGCTGTGCCCGGATCGAAATCGATCACGGCTACTCCTTGCCGGCAGCCGCGAAGCCGGCCGGACGGCGGACCGTCTGGCCGAGAGCCTGCTGCGCGTAGCCGGTCTCGGCTCCGTGGCGGTCGCCCTCGACGGCGTTGTCGGCCAGGAGGGTGACGAGCTCGTAGGCCACGTGGCTGGCGGCAACGCCGGTGATCTCGGCGTGGTCGTAGGCCGGGGAGACTTCCACGACGTCGGCGCCCACGAGATTCATGCCACGGAAGCCGCGGATGATCTCAAGCAGCTCGCGGCTGGTGATGCCGCCGGCTTCCGGGGTGCCGGTGCCGGGTGCGTGCGCGGGGTCCAGGACGTCGATGTCCACGGAGATGTACAGCGGTCGGCTGCCGATGCGGTCGCGGATCTTCTCCACGGTTTCCAGTACGCCCTGGTAGTAGACGTCGGCCGAGGTGACGATGCCGAAGCCGAAGCGGTGGTCGTCGTCGAGGTCCTTCTTGCCGTAGAGCGGGCCGCGGGTACCGACGTGGCTGATGGCCTCGGTGTCCAGGATGCCTTCCTCGACCGCGCGCCGGAACGGGGTGCCGTGGGTGTATTCGGCACCGAAGTAGGTGTCCCAGGTGTCCAGGTGGGCGTCGAAGTGCAGCATGGCGACCGGCTCGCCGGCACGTTCAGCAGCGGCGCGCAGCAGGGGCAGGGCGATGGTGTGGTCGCCGCCGAGGGTCACGAGCTTGCTGCCGTTGGCCGTCAGGTCCAGGGCGTTCTGCTGGATGGTCTCGATGGCTTCGTTGATGTTGAAGGGGTTCACGGCCATGTCGCCGGCGTCGGCCACCTGGACGTTCTCGAAGGGGCTGACGTCCCAGGCCGGGTTGTATGGGCGCAGGAGGCGGCTGGCTTCGCGGATGTGGTTCGCGCCGAAGCGGGCCCCCGGGCGGTAGGAAACGCCGGAGTCGAACGGCACGCCCACCACCGTGACGTCGGCCTTGGCAACCTGGTCCAGGCGCGGGAGGCGCGCGTAGGTGGCGGCACCGGCGTAGCGCGGGATGCGGGATGAATCAATGGGGCCAAGGTTTCCGTTGGCTTCGATGCGGAGCTCTTCCACAGCGGCCTCTCTCCTTCGAGATCGAGTCAGGGTGTGACAGTCATCATACACACAAAGTTTCCTTATATGCATCACATGTTTACAAAATTCCGCGTCCCTGACAACGGCGCGACGGCGGCCGGGCACCTGGAGTGACCGGCCGCCGTCGCGCCGTACTCACGTCATACTCACCTCATTGCGGCGCAGCCGCTACTTGTAGCTGACGCTCATCAGCAGGGCCTTCAGCTGCGCATACTCCGCCGTCCCCATCCAGGCCCTTGCCTCTGCGTCGGACGCGAAGCCGGGGGAATCGATGTAGACCCGGAAGATGCCAACGCCGTTGGGCAGGACCACCTGACCGCTGCCGCTGCCGGTGCTGCCGGAGACGAGCTCATCGGCCCTCCGGACGTCCATGAAGTACTGGTCGTTGACATCGCCGTAGCTGTCCTTGAAGAAGCCGAACGTCGGCTCCCCCGCGAAGCCCGCCAAGCCGGGCACGGCGGCGGAGTCGAACACGGTACGGTCCACCGGGCCGGACGCGCCGTCGCCGTAGAAGCCACTGACCATGAAGGCCACCGCCTTGCCCTTGCTGCGGATCGTCGCTTCCACGCATTCGGCCGGCCCGCCCGGAACGGTGGGGCATTCCGCGGTGGCGACCGACCAGCCTGCCGGGTACTGGAAGGAAAGGTGTCCATCCGGGAAGGTGAAGGCCTTCACCGGCTTCGTTTCCGGCGCAGTCTTGGCATTGTGCGACGTGGTGGATGCAAGGCTGAGCGCCGGTCCGGAGGTGCGGCCGGAAGGGCTGGCCGCCGGAGACTGCGCACAGGCGGCAGTGGCGCCCAGCGCGATGGCGAGTGCCGCCGTCGCAATGGTTTTCCCAAACGCTGCAGAGTTCATGGTGTTCCCCAATCTTTGAACAGGCTTCCTGGTTGTGATGCAGGGCGCCTCTTGGCCGTTTGAAGTGCCCTGACATTCATATGGTTTCCCGCAAGCGGCCGAAACTTACATCGAATTGAAAAACACTTTCGAAGTCCCCGGAGTGCGCCGAAAGAGACGCCGCTCACACCCGGCGTAAGGATTCCGTAAAGACCGGGTTTCCGGGGCCGGGCGCCGCCTTACGCTCCTTTCTGGAGCAGCTTCCCGGCTGCGCGAAAGGACATCGTGACCACCCTGACGAGGCCGCCGGCAGACCCCTCCAACCGGCGAAAATCCAGCGGAAGCTTCAAGCACTGGCTGCTCGAGGGCATGCCTGAGGCCGGTGGCCGGCCGCGGCAGCACGGCAGGCCGGAAAGCGAGCACAAGCCGCAGTCCTGGTGGAAGGTCATGTGCCTCACCGGCGTCGACTATTTCTCGACCCTCGGCTACCAGCCGGCAATCGCGGCACTCGCGGCGGGGATCGTCTCGCCCCTGGCCACGATCGTCCTGGTAGCGGTCACCCTCCTCGGCGCCCTGCCGGTGTACCGCCGCGTCGCCTCCGAAAGCCCGCGCGGCGAAGGTTCCATCGCGATGCTCGAAAAGCTCCTCCCCCGCTGGGGCGGCAAGCTGTTCGTCCTGGCGCTGCTCGGCTTCGCTGCAACGGACTTCATGATCACCATGACGCTGTCCGCCGCCGACGCGAGCGCGCACGCAGTGGAGAATCCCTTCGCGCCCGAATGGCTGCACGGCCAGGAAATCGCCATCACCCTTGCCCTGATCGCCGCCCTCGGAATCGTCTTCCTGCGCGGGTTCAAGGAAGCCATCAACGTGGCGGTGTTGCTCGTGGGCGTCTACCTGCTGCTCAACGCCGTGGTGGTGCTGGTAGGCCTGTTCCACGTGGCCGCCGAGGCCCACGTCGTCACCGACTGGTGGGCCGCCCTCAACCAGCAGCACGGCAATCCCCTCGTGATGATCGGCATCGCGCTGCTCGTGTTCCCCAAGCTTGCCCTCGGGCTCTCCGGTTTCGAGACCGGCGTCGCCGTCATGCCCCAGATCAAGGGGGCGCCGGACGACACCGAACAGCGGCCCGCAGGCCGCATCCGCGGCACGCACAAGCTGCTCACGACGGCGGCCCTCATCATGAGCGCCTTCCTGGTGGCTTCCAGCTTCATCACCACTTTCCTGATCCCGGCGGCCGAATTCGAGCCGGGCGGCAAAGCCAACGGCCGTGCGCTGGCCTTCCTGGCGCACCAATACCTCGGCGACGCGTTCGGCACCGTCTACGACATCAGCACGATCGCGATCCTCTGGTTCGCCGGCGCGTCTGCCATGGCCGGCTTGCTGAACCTCGTGCCGCGCTACCTCCCGCGCTTCGGCATGGCTCCCTCATGGACCAAGGCCGTCCGCCCGCTGGTCCTGGTGTTCACCGCCGTCGCATTCCTGATCACGGTGATCTTCGAAGCGAACGTGGAGGCACAAGGCGGGGCCTACGCCACCGGCGTGCTGGTGCTGATGACCTCCGCGTCCATCGCGGTGACCCTTTCGGCCAAGCGCCGGAAGCAGCGTGTGAAAACCCTGGCCTTCGGCGCCGTGGCTGTGGTATTCAGCTACACCACGGTGGCCAACGTGGTGGAGCGCCCTGACGGCATCAGGATCGCCGCACTGTTCATCCTGGGCATCCTGCTGGTGAGCTTCGCGTCCCGGGTCCGGCGCTCCTTCGAACTGCGCGCCACCCACATCAAGATGGACGAGAAGGCCTTGGAGTTCACCGCGGCCAATGACGAAGGACCCATCCGGCTCATCGCCCACGAACCGAAACGAGTCGGCGCCGAGCGATACCGGGAGAAGCTGGAACACGCCCAGCAAGCCAACCACTTGCCTGAAGACAGCGATGCCCTGTTCATCGAGATCATCGTGGACGACAGCTCCGATTTCGAACAGGAACTGCTCGTGGAGGGCAAGCACCGCCACGGCTTCAAGGTCCTGGAGGTCCACAGCAACAACGTGCCGAACACCCTGGCCGCAGTCCTGCTGCACATCCGCGACGTCACCGGGCTGATGCCGCACATCTACTTCCGCTGGACCGAGGGCAACCCGATTGCCAACCTCAGCAAGTTCTTGTTCTTCGGCGAAGGGGAAATCGCCCCGGTGACCCGCGAAGTCCTGCGCGAGGCCGAGACCGACGTCACGCGCCGGCCCTGGGTGCACGTCGGCTAAGCTGCGGTTCCTACATTGTGAGGCCCGCTTTACGTCCTTTGGCCAGGTCAAAGGACGTAAAGCGGGCCTCACACGTCCCTCCCCTAGCGGCTGGCGGCCGGCACCAGGATCCAGAGCACCTCGACGGTTTCATCGGTGGGGTTGACCCAGGTGTGCGGTTCGCGGCCCGGGAAGGACAGGGTGTCGCCTTCCTCGAGGTCATACTTTTCGTTGCTCAGGATCAGCTGGATGCGTCCCTTGGTGACGTGCAGGACATCCACGTCGCAATCCACAGCGTAGAGCTCGGACTCGCCGCGGCCCCGCGGCTCGATCACGGCCTGGATGATCTGCAGGCGGCGCTCCGACCGGGCGGTAAGAAGGCGCTCCACGATTCCTTCGCCGCCCAGCGAGATCTTCGGCCCGTCGTCACGGCGCGTCAGGTGCGTCTCCGGTGCCGCGAAAAGCTCGCCGATGGACACGGACAACACCTGGCACAGCGTCACCAGGGACGCCACTGACGGCGAGGTCAGGTCCCGTTCCACCCGGCTGAGGAATCCCTTGGTCAGACCCGTCGCTTCGGCCACCTGCTCGATGGTGAGCCGCTGGGATTGGCGGGCAGCACGGATTCTGGAACCGATGGCAAGCGGAACGTTGCTGGGTTCAACGGGGAGAGCCTTCATTCACGAACCTTTCAGGCCGAAGAAGCGGCCCAGTCATTTGGGCCATAGTATCCGGCGGGGTCCGGTTGCCCGCTTGCCCTGCGCACCCGCCCTTGACTGTTACGCCGATCACTACATATCCTTTCATGCAACAAGTGTTGCCTGCTAGGCAAATGGCAAACTTTCTCCCCAACACACTGCATCGCGGAATGTTCCGATTGACACTGGCGCTGTCATTGAAACGGAACCCGGCCGCTGCGAATATCCCCAGGAGCCGACAATGGACTCATCGTTCCTCAACATCGCCATTGTGGTGGTGTATCTGCTGGCCATGCTGGCCTTTGGCTGGTGGGGCAAGTCCCGCACCAAGAACAACAGTGACTTCCTGGTGGCCGGCCGCCGCCTGGGCCCGTTCCTCTACACAGGCACCATGGCGGCGGTGGTCCTTGGCGGCGCCTCCACGGTGGGCGGCGTGGGCCTCGGCTACAAGTTCGGCATCTCCGGCATGTGGCTCGTCGTCGCGATCGGCACCGGCGTGCTCCTGCTCAGCTTGCTCTTCGCCGGGACGATCCAGCGCCTGAAGATCTACACCGTCTCCCAGATGCTCAGCCTGCGGTACGGCCAGCAGGCCACGCAGACCTCGGGCATCGTCATGCTCGCCTACACCCTGATGCTCTGCGCCACCTCCACCGGCGCCTACGCCACCATCTTCGTGGTCCTCTTCGGCTGGGAACGCTGGCTCGCCATCGCCGTCGGCGGCGCGATCGTGCTGGTCTACTCCACGATCGGCGGCATGTGGTCCATCACCCTGGCCGACCAGGTCCAGTTCGTCATCAAGACCGTCGGCATCTTCTTCCTCATGCTGCCCTTCGCCCTGAACGCGGCAGGCGGCTTTGACGGCATCCGCGAGCGGGTCAACGCCAGCTTCTTCCAGATCGACGGCATCGGCACGCAAACGATCATCACCTACTTCGTCGTCTACACCCTCGGCCTGCTGATCGGCCAGGACATCTGGCAGCGCGTCTTTACGGCCAAGACCCCCAAGGTTGCCCGCTGGGGCGGCGCCACCGCCGGTGTCTACTGCATCCTCTACGGCCTGGCCGGCGCCATCATCGGCCTCGCTGCCCGCGTGGCCCTGCCGAACATCGACGTCAAGGCGCTCGGCAAGGACGTCGTCTACGCCGAAGTTGCCACCCACCTGCTCCCGATCGGCATCGGCGGCCTGGTCATGGCCGCTGCGGTGGCAGCGATGATGTCCACCGCCTCCGGCGCGCTGATCGCCGCCGCAACCGTGGCCCGCGCCGACGTTGTTCCGTTTGTGGCGAGCTGGTTCGGCAAGACCATCCACACAGACGACACCGAGAACCCCGAACACGACGTCAAAGCCAACCGTTACTGGGTCCTCGGCCTGGGCATCCTGGCCGTGCTGATCTCCATGGCGGCGCAGGACGTGGTGGTCGCCCTGACCATCGCCTACGACATCCTGGTGGGCGGCCTCCTTGTCGCGATCCTTGGCGGGCTGCTCTGGAAGCGCGGCACCGGCGTGGGCGCCGCATGGTCCATGGCGGTCGGTTCGGTGCTGACCCTGGCGCTGCTGATCATGTACTCGCTCGGTGTCATCCCGAGCGAAGACGGCGTTTACGCCAACGAGCCCATTTACTGGGGCCTGGGCGCATCGCTTGTCTGCTACGTAGTGGTGTCCCTGCTTACGCCGCCCACGGATCCGGAAGTCCATGAGGCCTGGGAACGCCGGGTTGCCGGGGCTGTCTCCGAAGAACTGCCCTTGGAGGCGCACCCCGTAGCCAGCCACACCGGCCACTAGTCCCCCGACGGCGGTGCCACCTTTCCCAGGTGGCACCGCCGTCGTCGTTCCCGGCTGTGAAGCGTTCCCGGCTGCGGCGCTCCCCGCTGCGGAGCTCCCGGCAGGGCGGGGTGCTGCGCTACAGTGATTCCAGCTTCAAGAGATGTGGCGCCAAGCTCCGACTTGCCACGCACCAACCCCATGTTCACGGGTGGTTCGGATGAGGAAGCGGCCTGCACCGGACCAGAGACAACCGGCCAGGCAAGAGCAACTTCCCAGGAGAAGGCCAATGCCTTTTGATGCCGCCCACGCTGATTTCGCCCGCGCTGACGCAACCTCCGCGGCATGGCCGGTAATTCCCTGCATTGACGCTTCCAGCGGATCGGTGCTGCTGTTCGTGGCCGGCAGGCAGGAACTCCGGCGCTGCGCGGACCCGATGCTCCTCACCCGGGCGCTGTCCCGCGCGGTGCGCCCCGCGCTCTGGTTTCCCGCCGAGCGGAAACTGCTCCTCGCCGTCGCTGCGCGTGGTTACCGCAGGGGCAAGGAACTGTCATTCATCCTGGATTGAGCGCCGGGCTACTCTTCGGCCTCGTCTTCGCGGTGTTCGTCGACGTCGAGCGGGACCACCCGTTCCTCTTCGTCAATGGCGTCGTCTTCTTCGTCCCAGTCCTCATCCACCGCGATGTCCTCGCCGTAGTCGTAGGCGGGATCCGACTCCACGGTGGGACGTTCAGGATGCCGGGCGTGCGTTTCGGTGTTGTCCGTTTCGGTGCTGTCCACAGTGCAACCTCCCGTTCACGTGCGGAGGGCTGCGGGTCGGTCCGGCCGACTGCACGGCCGCGCCGATCCGTGGCCCCTTGTTCCTCCATCTGAGCACTGCCCCTGCCGGGGGTCAAGGGCCGCAGGAAGGCGCCTTCTTAAGGCATGCCGAAACTCCCCAATGAGGATTACCGGCCAAAAAACCGCGGAAATTGGGGCTAATGTGGAGCTGCAATGGGGCGATGAAAACCGCCCCAGCAACCCAGGAGCCACAAGTGCAAGCGCGAAAAGATCCAGTGCAGACGCACAGGGAAGCCCCCTCCCCCGCAGACATCAAGCGGTGGCGGCAGTACCTGGCCGATGAACGCGCCGAAGCCGCGGTGTACCGCGAGCTGGCGCAGCGCCGCGACGGCGAGGAACGCGAAATCCTCTTGTCCCTCGCCGACGCCGAAGGCCGCCACGAAGCCCACTGGCTCCGCTTGCTGGGCGAACATGCGGGAATGCCTAAGGCAGCCTCCATCCGCAGCCAGCTCCTCGGCTTCCTGGCACGGCATTTCGGTTCGGTATTCGTCCTGGCCCTTGCCCAGCGTGCGGAGAGCCGCTCCCCTTATGCCACCGACCCCGCCGCGACGCGCGCCATGGCGGCCGACGAACAGATCCACGAAGAAGTGGTCCGGGGCCTGGCCACCCGCGGCCGCAACCGGCTCTCCGGTTCCTTCCGTGCCGCCGTCTTCGGCGCCAATGACGGCCTGGTCAGCAACCTGTCCCTCGTCATGGGCATGGCGGCCACCGGTGTCCCCGCCACCGTGGTGCTCTTCAGCGGTATCGCCGGGCTGCTGGCCGGCGCGCTGTCCATGGGCGCCGGCGAATACGTCTCGGTGCGTTCCCAGCTGGAACTGCTCAAGGCCACCCGGCCCACCCAGGTCACGCTCTCCGCGGCGCCGTCCCTGGACATCGAGCACAACGAGCTGGTGCTGGTGTACCTCGCGCGGGGCATGAGCCACGAAGCGGCCGAGCACCGCGCCGCCGAACGCATGGGCGTCTACTCCTGCGACTGCGATCCTTCCTTGTCGCTGCACCCGGAGGAAGAGGAGACCCCGGACGAGCACGAGGCCGTCGGTTCGGCCTGGGGGGCGGCACTGTCCAGCTTCTGCTTCTTCGCCTCCGGGGCCGTCGTGCCGATCCTGCCGTTCATCCTGGGACTTGGCGGTTTCGCCGCGCTCGTGGTGGCCGGTACTCTGGTGGGCGTCGCGCTCCTCGGAACGGGCGCCGTCGTTGGTCTGCTTTCGGGCACCTCGCCCCTCACGCGCGGCCTCCGGCAGCTGGCGATCGGCCTTGGCGCCGCCGGCGCAACCTACGGACTGGGCCTGCTCTTCGGCGCTGTCGTAGGCTAAGCGGCATCGCGGCCGCTTTGTCTACAACGCAGGGAGCAGGATGTACCCGGATTTCGAGCCCGACGGCGGGCGGCCGCCACGGCGTCGGCGCACCGGCCTGTATCTGCTCCGCAATCTCCTCGTGGTGGCCGTTGCGACGGTCGTAGCCCTGATGGCCAGCGGCATCCTGCGCGGCGATCCGCGCATAACCTCCCTGTTCCCGGCCCTGCCGGGCATTACCCGGGAAGCTCCGGAAAAGAACCCCCATCCCGGCCCGGCAGGGACCGGCGCAGCGCCGGGCACCACGAAGCAGCAGGATGACGCTCCTCCGCCCGGCCTCGAAGAAGCGGGACACCCCTTGCTCACGCCCGCGAAGCCCGCGGTCGAAAGCACCTCCTACAAGTTCCTGGCCGCGAACCCGGACGGGACCCCGGTGGGCTACTCCCCCTGCCGGCCGGTGCATTACGTGGTCAACGCCGAGCTCGCCCCGGCCGGTTCGGAAGGCCTGCTGGAGGACGCTGTGGCGAAGATTTCAGCCGCCACGGGATTGAAGTTCATCAACGACGGCGCCACCAAGGAGAAGCCCACCGACAAGCGCGAGGCCTACCAGCCCAAGCTGTACGGGAACCGCTGGGCACCACTGCTGCTCTCCTGGACCACGCCTGCGGCGTCACCCGCGCTGGCTGGCAAGGTGATCGGCACCGGCGGCAGCACCGCCTACAGCTTCGGCTCGGGGCCGCGCAGCTATGTCTCGGGCCGCCTGGACCTGGACACCCCGCAGATCACCGAACTCCTGGGCCTGCCCGGCGGAGCCGACTACGTCTCGGCGGTCATGCAGCACGAACTGGGCCATGTGGTGGGCCTGGACCACGTGGACGATCCGGTGCAGCTCATGTACCCGGAAATCGGCGCACCGGACGGCCTGGCGGCCGGGGACCTCACCGGCCTCTACAAGCTGCACTCGGCGCACTGCCGGAAGGATCTCTAGTTCCCACGCCTTAACGCAAGATGCCCGACGGCGGTGCGTACCGCCGTCGGGCATTTCCTGCTTCCCGTGAACAGGCTTATTGGGGGGATCCGTCCTACTTGAGGACCACCGTGCGGTTGCCCTGCAGGATCACCCGGCCCTCGCAGTGCCAGCGCACCGCGTTGCTGAGGGCCTTGCATTCGGAGTCACGGCCGACGGCGACGAGGTCTTCCGGGCCGTAGGTGTGGTCCACTTCGAGGACCTGCTGGGAGATGATCGGACCCTCGTCCAGTTCTCCGTTGACGTAGTGCGCGGTGGCACCCACCGTCTTCACACCGCGGGCGTAGGCCTGGTGGTACGGCTTGGCACCCTTGAAGCTGGGCAGGAAGGAGTGGTGGATGTTGATCGCACGGCCGTCCAGCTTGCGGGCGAGGTCGTCGCTGAGCACCTGCATGTAGCGGGCCAGGACCACCAGCTCCACGTCCAGTTCGTCGATGATCTCCAGCAACCGGGCCTCGGCCTGCGGCTTGATCTCCGCCGTCACGGGAACGTGGAAGAACGGGATGCCGTGCCACTCCACCAGGCCCTGGTGGTCCGTGTGGTTGGACACGACGCCCACGATCTCGATGGGCAGTTCGCCCACCCGGGCACGGAACAGCAGGTCGTTCAGGCAGTGCCCGAACTTGGAGACCATGATCAGCACCCGGCGCTTGGAGCCGTGGCGTTCCAGCTGCCAGCGCATGCCGAACTTCTCCGCGATCGGCCCGAAGGCCTCCCGCAGGGTCTCCAGCGTCGAGTCGTCGCCCGTGGAGGAGAAGTGCACCCGCATGAAGAAGTGCGCGTCATCGCGGGAGCCGAACTGCTTGTTGTCCACGATGTCGCAGCCCTGCTCCAGCAGGAAGCCGGAGACCGCGTGGACGATGCCCGGGGTTTCCGCGCAGTCCAGGGTCAGGACATGCTCAACCGTGGTTTCGGCGCTGTTGCCGGTCCCGCGCTCGGTAATGGCCGCAGTCATCACGGCACCTCCGGCGATGCGAACTCACGCATGCCGTCCACCAGCCAGCGGCCCAGGAAGTCGGCGAAGGACGCGCGGGGCAGCACCTGGAAGGTGTCTTCACCGCTCTTCCAAAGGACCGCCGGAATGTGGCCGATTTCGGTGGACACCGCGGTGCCTGCCTTGAAGGAACGCGGGTGCAGGTCCAAGGAGCAGCCCTTTTCCAGGACGTCGCGGGCCCGGGTGCCGGAGAGCTCAAAGACGGTGCGGTTGGCCGAAAGGTCCACCACCTGGCCCTGCCCGTCGCCGAGGGCTTCGCCCAGTGCCTGGAGCAGGTCGCCGCCCAGCGACTGGTGGGCGCTTTCCGGCGCGATCACCAGGAACTCGGCCGGGCCGAGCCACAAGGTGGACACGCCGCCGTGTTCGACGACCTCGCCGCAGGCGGCCGGCAGGCCGCCGGACACCGAGGCGATGCGCCCGCCGGCTTCGCTGTCCCGCTGGACGCGGATGCCGGCCATGGTCTGGAACGGGATTTCCTTGATTTCCGCGACGCCGGCCAGCGATGCGGACTCAAAGGTTCCGGCGAGGTGTGCCGCCGGGCTGCGGCGGGCCGCCCGGACTCCGCTGTTGCTTGCGGTTGTTGCTGCTGTCTCAACCATCTTTGCGGTTCCCTTCAGGATCGAAAAGTACTGTTTCGCCGACCGTCACGTCCACGAGCTGATCGCCGACGGCGGCCACCAGGGTCTCGCCGATGCGGTTGCGGCCGTTGCGGATCAGGGCCAGGCCGAAGGAACGGCCGAGTGCGGCGCTGTGGTAGCTCGAGGTCACGAAGCCTTCCATCGGGACGGGGCCGTAGGCGGGGTTGACCGCGATGCCCTTCTCCACGAGCTGGGTGCCTTCGGGGAGCCTGAGCGAGCCGTCCACCGGGAGCACGCTGACCAGGTGCTTGCGGTCCTCGCGCTGGGCATCCACCCGGCTGTAGGAACGCTTGCCGATGAAGTCCTTGGCCTTGGAGACGATCCACTCCATGCCCGCGTCCTGCGGGGTGACCGTGCCGTCGGTGTCCTGGCCGACGATCGGGTAGCCCTTTTCGGCGCGGAGCACGTGCATGGTTTCGGTGCCGTACGGGGTGATGTTGAACTCGGCGCCGGCCGCTGCCACGGCTTCCCAGGTGTTCAGGCCGTACCAGGACGGCACGTTGATTTCGTAGGCCAGTTCACCGGAGAAGGAAATCCGGCAGACGCGGGCCCGGACGCCGGAAGCCAAGGTGGTTTCGCGGAAGGTCATGAACGGGAAGTTCTCCGCGTCCAGACCGCCGTCCACCGCCAGTTCCGGGGCCACCTTGGCGATGACCGCACGGGACTTCGGCCCGACGACGGCAATCGTGCTCCACTGCTCGGTGACCGAGGTGCTCGCTACGTCCAGTTCCGGCCATTCGGTCTGGTGCCATTCCTCCAACCAGTCCAGCACCTTGGCGGCACCGCCGGTGGTGGTGGTCATGAAGAAGCGGTCTTCGTCCAGGCGCAGGGTCACGCCGTCGTCGAAGATCATGCCGTCCGGGGTGCACATGACACCGTAGCGGGCAGACCCGGGGGCGAGCTTCTTGAAGGCGTTGGTGTAGATGCGGTTGAGGAACTCGCCCGCATCCTTGCCACGGATCTCGATCTTGCCCAGGGTGGTGGCATCCATGAAGCCCACGGACTCACGCACCGCGGCACATTCGCGCAACACAGCTGCGTCCATGTCCTCGCCCGCCTGCGGGTAGTACCACGGGCGCTTCCACTGCCCGACGTCCTCGAACAGTGCGCCCTTCTCCACGTGCCACGGGTGGATGGAGGTGACCCGGGCGGGGTCGAACAGCTCGCCGCGCTGGCGTCCTGCCAGTGCCGCGAAGGCCACCGGGGTGAACGGCGCACGGTAGGTGGTGGTGCCGATCTCGCCGATGCCGGCAGCGGCAGCGCCTTCGGACTTCAGCGCGGCGGCGATGACGCCGATCGCGTTGACGCCGGAGGTCTTGCCCTGGTCGTTGGCGGTGCTGATGGAGGTGTAGCGCTTGACGTGTTCCACCGAGCGCATGCCGGCACCGGTGGAACGCAGGACATCCGCCACGGACTGGTCCCGCTGGAAGTCCACGAAGTGGTGGTGCCACTCCCCTGCCGTGCCCTGCTGGCCCGGAACCAGCCAGAGCTGGCGGGTGGGGGCGGAGGCGACGGGCGCCTTGGCCTCGACCGGAGAGGTTTCACTTTCGAAGCCGGCGGCGATCGCGGCGGCCGCACCGGCGCTGATGCCTTCGGCCAGGCAGTCGGCCAGTTCGTAGCTGCCGCGGCCCGAGCCGACAACCTGCTGGTCCTTGACCACGGAGCTCGGCACGAAGCCGGCCAGCTCCTCGTCCCAGCGCAGCTTGCCCTGGCGCTGGCTGTGGAGGTGGACCACCGGGCTCCAGCCGCCGGACACGGCGAGCAGATCGCAGGCGAACTGTTCGACGCCGGAGGTGAGTTCGCCGTCGTCGTTGATGCTGCGGACGGTGACGCCGTCCAGGCGTCCGTCTTCGGCGCGGCCCGTGGTATCAGCGACGGCACTGCCGATCAGCACCCGGGTACCGGACTCGACGACGGCGGCAGCCGCGGCGCTCAGCTGCGAACGGGCGTCCACGACGGCGGCAACCTTGATGCCGGCAGCCTGGAGGTCCGCGGCGAGGGCGTAGGCGGAGTCGTTGGTGGTGCTGATGACCACGCGGGAGCCTGCGGCGACGGCGTAGCGGTTCAGGTAGCTGCGCACGGCCGAGGCGAGCATGATGCCCGGGCGGTCGTTGTTTTCGAACACCAGCGGGCGCTCGTGGGCACCCGGGGCCAGCACCACCTGGGCGGCGCGGATGTGCCAGATGCGCTGGCGGGAAACGCCGTCAGCCGCGGGGGCGTTCAGGTGGTCCGTGCGGTTCTGCGCGGCGATGACGTAGTTGGCATCGTAGGCGCCGAACGCGGTGGTGCGGTTCAGCACGGTGCATTCGGCGGCGGACACCAGTTCGGCTTCGACGTCGGCAACCCATTCGAGGGCCGGCTTGCCTTCGATTTCCTCGGCCAGGCCAGGAACGGTGGAGCCGGAAAGCAGGGCACCGCCGAGCTCGGGCTGGTCGTCGATGAGGATGACGCGGGCTCCCGTGCGGACCGCTTCGCGGGCCGCGGCGAGGCCGGCGACGCCGCCGCCGATCACCAGTACGTCCGTGTGGACGTACTTCTTGTCGTATTCGGCTTTGTCCTCGTTGGGGTCAAGCTTGCCGAGGCCGTTCAGGAGTTCCACCTTCAGGCCGTCCACGAGGGACACGGTGGTGGCCGGGAGCATGGACTCGGCCACGTGGCCCGGGAAACGCGGGGCGATCTTCACCAGGGCGTTGGATTCCTCCACGCCGGCGGACATGATGCCGCGGGGACGGTCCTCGTAGAGGGAGTTGCCCACGGTGACGCGGCCGTTGGCCAGGAGCGCGGAGGCGAGGGTGTCGCCCGGGTGGCCGGTGTATTCCTGGCCGTCCACGGTAAAGCGCCAGGAGATGCTGCGGTCGATGCGGCCGCCGTTGGCGAGGCGGGCGTTCTGGGACGTCACTTGCTTGCTCCTTCCGGGGCCTGTGCGGTGGTTGCGGGGGCTGAAGTTCCCATGGGGTAGATCGCCTGGATTTCGTAGCTCACGGTGTCACGGAGCATGTTGAACCATTGCCGGCACCCGGTGCTGTGCACCCAGCGTTCGGCGTAGGCGCCCTTGGTGTTGTCCCGGTAGAACAGGTACTCGGCCCATTCGCGGTCGTTCAGTGCGTACGGGTCTTCGGGGTAGGCCACGTGGGCCTGGCCGCCGTAGTGGAATTCGGTTTCGTCCCGTGGCCCGCAGTTGGGGCAGGAGATCAGGAGCATGTCCGGCTTCTTTCTGTAATGTCCGCGGGGGCTGTCAGTGGGCGACGGCGGCAGCGCCGTGTTCGTCGATCAGGGCGCCGGTCTCGAAGCGCTCCAGCGAGAAGGGCTCGTTGAGCTTGTGCGGAGCACCGGTGGCGATGGTGTGCGCGAAGGTCAGGCCGGCCGCGGGGGTTCCCTTGAAGCCGCCGGTACCCCAGCCGCAGTTGACGAACATGTTCTCCACCGGGGTGGTGCCGACGATCGGCGAGGCGTCCATGGTGGTATCCACGATTCCGCCCCAGGTCCGCAGCACGTGTGCCCGGGCGAAGATCGGGAAGAGTTCGACGGCGGCCGCCATCTGTTCCTCGATCACGTGGAAGGAACCGCGCTGGCCGTAGCCGTTGTAGGAGTCGACGCCGGCGCCCATCACCAGTTCGCCCTTGTGGGCCTGGGAGACGTAGACGTGTACGTGGTTGGACATGACCACCGTGGGGTGGACCGGCTCGTGCAGTTCGGAGACCAGGGCCTGCAGCGGGTGGGACTGGATGGGGAGGCGGAAGCCTGCCATCTCGGCCAGCACACTGCTGTGGCCGGCGGCGCACAGGCCCACCTTTTCGGTGTTGATGGTGCCCCGGTTGGTCTTGACACCCACCACGCGGTCGCCGTCCTTGAGGAAGCCGGTGACTTCGCAGTTCTGGATGATGTCCACGCCCATCTCGTCGCACTTGCGGGCGAAGGCCCAGGCCACGTGGTCGTGCTTGGCGATGCCTGCGCGGGGCTGGTAGGTGGCGCCCATGACGGGGTAGCGGATGTTGTCGTTGACGTTCAGGATGGGGCAGAGTTCCTTGACCTGCTGCGGGTCCAGCCACTCTGCGTCCACGCCGTTGAGCTTGTTGGCGCCCACGCGGCGCATGCTTTCGCGCACGTCGCCCAGGGTGTGGGCCAGGTTCATCACGCCGCGCTGGCTGAACAGGAAGTCGTATTCGAGTTCTTCCGGCAGCACTTCCCAGAGCTTGAGGGCGTGCTCGTAGATGGCGGCGCTCTCATCCCAGAGGTAGTTGGAGCGGATGATGGTGGTGTTGCGGGCCATGTTGCCGCCGGCCAGCCAGCCCTTTTCCAGGACGGCGATGTTGGTCATGCCGTGGTTCTTCGCCAGGAAGTAAGCGGTGGCCAGGCCGTGCCCGCCGCCGCCCACAATCACGGCGTCGTAGGAGGACTTGGGCTCCGGGTTGCGCCAGAGGAAGTCGGGGTGCTCCGGGAGGTGGTCTGCGCTCACTGGGCTGCTCCAATCATTTCTGCTTCGAGTTCGGCGGCCGAACCAGCCGTACCGAGGTGCGGGTACAGGGGGAACTGTTCCGCGAGTGCGGTGACGCGGGCGCGGAGTTCGACGGCGGTGTCCTCGCCGAGGGTGCCGTCGCCGGCAGCGGCGATGAGCGCCGTCGCGATGATGTCCGCGACTTCGGCGAATTCGGTGGCGCCGAACCCGCGGGTGGCCAGGGCCGGGGTGCCGATCCGCAGGCCGGAGGAGACCATCGGCGGGCGGGGGTCGAAGGGGACGGCGTTGCGGTTCACGGTGATGCCGATGTGGTGCAGGGTGTCTTCGGCCTGCTGGCCGTCCAGTTCGGAGTTGCGCAGGTCCACCAGGACCAGGTGCACGTCGGTTCCGCCATTGACCACGGAGATTCCGGCGGCCGCGACGTCGTCCTGGAGGAGGCGGGCTGCGAGGAGCTTGGCGCCTTCGAGGACGCGCTCCTGGCGTTCCTTGAATTCCGGCTCGCCGGCCATCTTGAACGCCACGGCCTTGGCGGCGATGACGTGCTCGAGCGGGCCGCCCTGCTGTCCGGGGAAGACGGCGGAGTTGACCTTCTTGGCGATCTCGGCGTCGTTGGTCAGGATGACACCGCCACGAGGACCGCCAAGGGTCTTGTGCGTCGTGCTCGTTACGATGTGGGCGTGCGGCACCGGGCTGGGGTGCAGCCCTGCTGCGACCAGGCCGGCGAAGTGCGCCATGTCCACCATCAAGTAGGCGCCGACCAAGTCCGCGATGCGGCGGAACTCGGCGAAGTCCAGGTGGCGGGAGTAGGCGGACCAGCCGGCAACGATCAGCTGCGGCTTGTTTTCGACGGCGAGGCGCTCCACCTCGGCCATGTCGATCAGCATGGTGTCCTCTTGGACGCTGTACGGGACAACCTTGTACAGCTTGCCGGAGAAGTTGATGCGCATGCCGTGGGTCAGGTGGCCGCCGTGGGCCAGGTTCAGGCCCATGATGGTGTCGCCCGGCTTGATCAGTGCGTGCATCGCCGAAGCGTTGGCCTGTGCACCGGAGTGCGGCTGGACGTTGGCGAACTCGGCGCCGAACAATGCCTTCAGCCGGTCGATGGCCAGCTGCTCGATGACGTCCACGTGCTCGCAGCCACCGTAGTAGCGCTTGCCCGGGTAGCCCTCGGCGTACTTGTTGGTCAGGACCGAGCCCTGCGCCTGCATCACGGCCGACGGGGCGAAGTTTTCAGAGGCGATCATTTCCAGGGTTGACTGCTGCCGGATAAGCTCCTGCGCAATCGCCTGATCGACTTCCGGGTCTGCCAGGGCCAGCGGGCGGATCAGCGGTTCAACCATGCTCTTGCTCCTTAGGAATCTTCTAGTCACCAACTGTTAGGCAACTGATATATCAGAATTGCATTCATGGTATGTTGTAAATCACAAGGACGTCAACAGTCCGGCAGCATGTGACCTGCGCCAGGATTGAGTGACTGCAAGCGGAGAGAGCAATGAGCACTGTTTTGGAAGCACTGGACCCGAGCCCACAGGGCGCGTCCCTGGCCGAAAACGCCTACCTGCTCCTGCGGGACCGGCTCATCATGCTGGACATCAAACCCGGCGACCCCATCAATGACGGCCAGATCGCAGCGGAACTCGGGATCGGGCGCACGCCGGTCCGCGAGGCCATCAAGCGCCTCGAGAGCGACCACCTGGTGGTTTCCTATCCGCGGCGCGGCACCTTCGCCACGGGCGTGGACATCACGCAGCTGGCCGACGTCTCGGAAATCCGGGAACTCCTTGAACCGTTGGCCGCGCGCCGGGCAGCCCGCATGGCCGGGCCCAAGGTCCGGCAGGAACTGCGGAACATCGCAGACACCATCGACAAGCTGGAAGACGGCCGGGCCGGGCAGCACGAACTCATGCGCTACGACATCCAGGTCCACCGGCTCATCTACAAGGCCGCGGCCAATCCGCATCTGGAAGACGTGCTGATCCGCTACGACAACCTGGCCACCCGGATCTGGTGCTACATGCTCGAGAAGATGCCCTCCGTCACCGGGCACATTGCCGAGCACGTCGACCTGCTCAACGCCATCGCCGCCGGCGAAGAAGAGAAGGCCGCCGCACTGGCGCTGCACCACGTGACGAGCTTCGAGGAAACGGTCCGCAAGGTGCTGTAGGGCGCGGAACTGCCGCAGGGCGCGCCGGAAGGCTTGGCGCCGCAGCAGGTGCGTCATTGAGAAGAAGCCGTCACTTCTTGTTCGACTGCTTTGGCCACTTCACGTTCATCAGCAGCAGGCCAAGCAGGAGTGCGTCAATCGTCATTATCGCGCCCATGAGGTAAGCCCATCCGGCCATCATGCCCCTGGCACCTCCCTCCGCACGACAATCTCCTGACCAATACCCCCAGCCACTCGATTGTCATCCAAGTGTGGCACGGCCGGGGTCAATCCGGAACGGCCCGGACGAGGCCGGCAGGCCCGGCCACCTGCGCTCGGGCCTGCCGGACACGGACTGACATGCCGCGGGTCAGCGCCCGCCTCCCCCGATCACTCCCTTCTCCACGGCCTTCGTGACGGCGTCCGCCTCGGCCTGGGTGAGTGTCCCATCGCTCACGGCCTTGTCCAGCCTCGTTTTCAGGGCCGCGGCCCGCTCTGCCTGGTCCGCACTGCGGATCTCCGCCAGTGCCGCGGTGACCTTCGCCTCGTCGATGCCAAGCTTCTCCGCCAGGGACTTGGCCAGGGCCGCATCCATGGCCGCACGGTCCGGCCTGGTTTCCATGGAGCCCTCCGCCGGCGGTGCCGAAGGCTTGTTGGCCTCACGGAACGCCTGGAGGGCCTCGGTGACCTTGGCTTCGTCGACCCCGAGCTTGCTGGCCAGGTCCGCGGCGAGTTGGCCGCGGTCGCCCCGGTGTCCGCCGTGGCGGCCGAAACCGTCAGCTGGCGCGGTGCCTTCCGCCGTCGTACCCGAATCCGTGGCGCCGGGGCTGGGAGTGGTTGCTGCGGTCGCCACGCCGGTGACGCCGAGTCCGGCGCCCAGCGCGAGGGCACCTGCAGCGACGCTGAGCGTGATTCTCTTTGTACTTGCCATCGATTGTCTCCTCATTCCGCCGCATGGAACGGCTCTCCGTCCGGGGGCAGGATGCCACCCTCAGTCCAGCATCGGCGCCGGACTTCGGCGGCTGCTTTCCGGAAGCTGTCATTGGGCTGTGAATGCGGCCGCCAAGCTGTGAATCCGTTTTGTGGATCCCGTTCCGTGGATCCCGGCGCTCGCTAGGATCGGTAGCAGGAGCAGCCGAGAGGACAGCAGCGACATGGCCATCGAAATCCGCCCCGCAAGGCAGTTCGGGGACGTCCGCACGCTCTTGGGACCAAGACAGCGGGCGGATGCGAATGTGTGTTGGTGCCTCAGCTACCGGATCCCCGCGAAACAGAACCTGGCCCTGCAGGGCCTCCAGCGCGGCGAGTTCGTCAAGGAACTGCTGTCAGAGGACCCTCCACCCGGGATCCTGGCGTACGACGGCGACGAGCCGGTCGGGTGGGCGGCCGTCCATCCGAGGGCGGACACCAGCTTTGTCCGGAGCCGGAAGATCCCGCTGCTTGACGAGCTGCCGGTGTGGTCGGTGTGGTGCATCCGGGTGCGGCCCGGGCACCGCGGCAAAGGCATCTCGCACCGGCTGCTCGCAGGTGCCGTGGATTTCGCGCGCAGCAACGGCGCACCCATCCTTGAAGGCTATCCGGTGGACAACGGTGGCCAGCATGTGGACCTCACCATGGCGTATGTCGGCACCCGGAAGCTTTTCGAAGATGAGGGTTTCCGCAAAGCCGCCGACACGGAGTCGGTGATCAGCGGGTTCCCACGAGTCCTGATGCGGCTTGATTTGTGTCAGGCGGGTTAACTCAATGTCACCTGCGTCTCAATGTCACCTGCATCACACGTTCCTGCTAAGGATCGGCTAAGTTGAATTAAGCGAAAGGGCCCTACAAAACCCTGTGGCGATCGCTGGCCACAGAAACTACCTGAAAGATGGAGCATGGTTTCGAACGTTGACGCCGAACCGGATGTTGAGGCAGACGCCGGCCAGCATGGCGGTGTCCAGTCCGTTGACAGGGCGCTGGCTGTACTGGAGATCCTGGCCAGGGACGGCCACGCCGGAGTGAGTGAAATCGCCGAGGAAATGGGCATTCACAAATCCACTGTGTCCCGCCTGCTCGGTTCCTTGGTCAGCCGCGACATGGTCCACCAGAACAGTGAGCGCGGAAAGTACCAGCTGGGGTTCGGCATCCTGCGCCTGGCCAGTTCCATCCCCGGCCGGCTCAGCCTGGTGCGGGAAGCACGCCCGGTGCTCGAAGCCCTGGCCGAAGAGTTCAAGGAAACCGTTAACCTGGCGGTGCTCCGTTCCAATTTTGCCGTGAACGTGGACCAGGCCATGGGCCCTTCCACCCTTGCCACCTACGACTGGGTGGGCAGCCTGACGCCGTTGCACGCGACCAGCAGCGGCAAGGTCCTGCTCGCGGGGCTGGACGCGGACGAGCGTGCACGGATCCTGAAGGAAACCGGACTGCCGGCCCGCACGCCGCGCACCATCACGGACAGGAAAACCCTCGAAACCGAGTTGCTTGACGTCGCCCGCCAGGGTTATGGAGTCGTAAGGGAGGAATTCGAGATCGGGCTCACCTCGATGTCGGTGCCGGTCTACAACCACGTTGGCGTCGTCATCGGGGCCGTCAGTATCTCCGGGCCCGCCTTCCGCTTCGATCCGGAGACGGAGCCGGGACTCCTGGACGGGCTGAAAGAAGCCGGGCTGAGGATCAGCGCGCGGATGGGCTACGCCCGCCGCTGATCCGCCGGCAGCGTCAGTGATCCTCCTCTTCAAGTCGGGCGGTGAGGATCCGATCGGCGTTGTCCTGCAGGATGCCGAGCGACTCCTGGATCAGGGGCGAGGCGATGCTGCCCCTACGGACCGCCGCGACAATGCGGCGCGCGGGCTTCCCCTTGCCGGTGATGCGTAGCCGAACCACGTTCTCGGCACCGCGCAGGGGCGCCAGCCTCGGCAGCAGGCCGACACCCAGCCCCGCACCCACGAACGCGATGAGGGTTTCCCATTCAACGGCCTCATGGACAATCCGCGGCGTCACCCCCACTGCCGTGAAGGCCGCGGTGAAGAGGGCATGGTAGGTGGAACCAGCGGCCTCCGTGATCCAGGGTTCCGATGCCAGCTCTTCAAGCGTCACTGTTTCCCGCGAGGCCATCGGATGGTCAGCAGGAATGATCACGTCCAGCGGATCGTCAAGCAGAACTGTCTGCTCGAAGCGTGGATCGTCTTCACCATAAGCCTCGGACTGCATGGCGACAATGACCGCAAGGTCGATTCGCTCCGCAATCAACAAGTCGAAACAACGGGCCGGATCGGCCTCAAGAACCTGCACCTCCAGCAGGGGGCGGGTTGAACGCAGGGTGGCGGCCAGAGGCGCGAGCAACTGGGCGGCTGCAGTGGAGAATCCGCCGAGGCCAAAGTGGGGCTGCACCTGGTCGCCGGCCTCCATGGCTGCGGCGCGCAGGCTCTCCCATTGGGCAATGAGGGGATCCGAACCAGCCACAAGGAAGCGGCCCGTGGCGGTCAGCCGCACACCCCGGCCGTCCTTCGTCAGCAGCTGCATTCCAAGCACGCGCTGGAGCTCCCGCAATTGTGCGGAGACAGCTGAAGGTGAATAGCCCGTGAGTTCCGCCGTTGCGCCTATGGTGCCGCAGCGGGCAAAAACCCGAAGCGTGATGAGCCTCGCATCAATCATGCATCTATTGTGCATGGTTATCTTCAAAATCTTGCGCTTTTGTTGCAGCTCAAGTGACCCTAATCTCATCACTACAAGGTCTTCGATCACGCCGCCTGCACCCCACACGCCCGTGGTCGACACGCAACACCCACTTACCCATGCCTCCCGGGAGGAAACCCATGACTGCTTCAGTGAACGTGCCCCTGAATTCACGCGGAAAGCTCGCTTCAACATTGCCCGCCGAGCAGCTGGCAGAAATCACCGCGTTGTTTGAGTTCCGGCGCACCGGCTACTCCCTCGATGCCCCCTTCTACACCGATCCCACGGTCTTCAGCCTCGACATGGAAGCCATTTTCGGCCAGCACTGGGTCTTCGCAGCCAGCACCGCTGAACTGCCTGAGCCGGGGGACTACGTCACCGTCGACTACGGCCCCTACTCCCTGATCGTGCTGCGCAATGACGAAGGCGGTGTGAACGTCCTGCACAACGTGTGCCGCCACCGCGGTGCCCGCGTCCTGACCGAAAGCACCGGGTCAACCGGAAACCTGGTCTGCGGCTACCACTCCTGGACCTACTCCCCCGAGGGCAACCTGATCCACGCCTCCGCACCGGGTGAAACCAAGTTCGACAAGAGCTGCTTCGGCCTCAAGCGCGCCCACGGCCGCGAAGTCGCAGGCCTCATCTTCGTCTGCGTTGCGAACGAACCGCCGACCGACTTCGACGAGACCTCCAAGATCTTCGAGCCTTACCTCGCACCCCACGAACTGGCGAAGACCAAGATCGCCTACCAGCAGAACATCATCGAAGAGGGCAACTGGAAGCTCGTCATGGAGAACAACCGTGAGTGCTACCACTGCGACGGACACCCGGAACTTGCCTGCTCCCTCTTCCCCACCTGGGGCCTGACCGAGGGCCTCATCCCCACCCACCTCGAGGAGGTGTGGGACCGCAACAAGGAAGCACAGTCTTCGCTCGAGGAGCGTTGCCGCCGCTACGGTCTCCCCTACGAAGTGGTCGAGGAGCTCGACACCCGTGTCGCCGGTATCCGCATTTCCCGTGAAGCACTCGACGGCGAGGGTGAATCCTTCTCCGCCGACGGGCGCAGGCTCTCCAAGAAGCTGCTCGGCGACCTGCCCGACTTCCGCCTTGGCCGCTGCTCGATGCACCTGCAGCCCAACAGCTGGTTCCACTTCATG
The DNA here is from genome assembly GCF_056279005.1 of Arthrobacter sp. TE26545. Next base: position 780,570 of record NZ_JBWBQM010000001.1, on the reverse strand, counting down.
GGCGACCACGTCATCACCTTCGGCGTTTTCCCCATCAACGAACACCAGAGCCTGGTACGCACCACCTGGCTGGTGGCCGACGACGCCGTGGAAGGCGTCGATTACGACCTGGACAAGCTCACCCACGTCTGGAAGCAGACCAACATCCAGGACAAGGCGTTCGTGGAGCTGTGCCAGCAGGGTGCCGGCAGCCCTGCCTACGAGCCCGGCCCGTACATGAAGAGCGAATACCAGGTCGAAGCATTCATCAACTGGTACGTGCAGCGTGTGCAGGAGCACTTGGCATGATTGAGCTCCTCCCCGAAACGGCAATCCTGGAACCACAGCGCATCCGCGGTCTTGAGATGCCGTGGAACAGGGTGATGGGCGGCACCGAGGTGCCCGCCCGCGCCGCCCACGCCTTGGGCCCCTGGCACCCCCAGGAGTTCATGGCCGAATGCGTCGAGACCGTTCCCGAGGCCGGCGGCATCATGACCTTCGTGTTCCGCCGCTGCGACGGTGCGCCCCTGGCGTTCCGCGCGGGCCAGTACGTGAACGTCGCCTTCCCGCTGAACGGCGAGGACCAGGAACCGGTGGACCGCAGCTACTCGCTGTCCAGTTCGCCGACGCAGCCGTGGACCTTCAGCATCAGCGTCAAGCGCGACGCCACGGGTCTGGTCTCGCCGTGGGTCCACGAAAACGTCAAGCCCGGCACCGTGCTTGAGATGCTCGGACCGGTGGGGGCATTCCACCTGCCCGACGCCGACCGCCGGGCACGGTACCTCCTGCTCGCTGCCGGCGCGGGCATCACCCCCATCATGTCGATGGTGCGGACCATCCACTCCCTGCCGGGACTGGCAGATGTCGTGGTGCTCTACCACGGCTCGGACGCCGGGGGCTTCGCCTTCGACAGGGAACTGGCCTACATCGCTTCCGTGGATTCACGCTTCAGGGTCTTCTACTCTCTGGGCGACCGCGGCCGGCCCGAGGACTGGGAGGGGCTCAGCGGAAGGCTGTCGGCGACCATGCTCAACGAGGTGGCCCCGGATGCCAACGGCCGCCAGGTCTACGCCTGCGGCCCCGAGGGGTACCTGAACGGCGCCACCGAGCTCCTCAAGGAGGTCGGCGTCGACGACACCTCCATCTACATGGAGTTCTTCTCGGGTGACCGCCAGACGCTCCTTGAGTACCAGGCGGAGCTCGCCCTGGCCGAAAACATCGCTGAAGAAATCGCGGAGGAAATCGCCGAATCCGCCGAGGAGTACTTCGAAGGCCAGCCCGCCGCGTTCGGACTCTACGAGCCCGGCTACGACGCCGACGGAACCCTGCAGGCCTCGGGGCTGCCGCTGGAACCCGTCGACCCCGGGGCACCCGCTTCCGAAGCCTCCGACGGCGGTGCGGAGCCTGAGGCCGTCACCCCCGATGCCTCGAGCTTTGACACGGTGGGCACAGGCAGCCTCACCATGTCCTTCATGCGCACCGGCATCAACGTCCGGATCGACCCCGCCGAGCACATCCTTGAGGTGGCCCAGCGTGCGGGCGTCAGGATCGGCGCGAACTGCAAGGAAGGCATGTGCGGATCCTGCAAGGTCGTCAAGCTATCCGGGGAGGTCGAGATGAACCACCAAGGAGGGATCCGGGCACGGGAAATCTCTGCGGGCAAGTTCCTGCCCTGCTGCTCCACTGCGCAGACGGACCTGGTGATCGACGCCTGACCGGCCTGAACGCCATCGCATGCTCCACGGCGATGTGCGCTGCACGTACCAATTGAGTCAATTCACTTCACGGAAAGAGCCATTCAATGTCAGGTAACAAAGCCGTTGCTTACAAGGCACCGGGGGTCGTGGAAATCATCGATACCCCGTATCCCACTTTTGAACTGCAGGCCGGCCCCGGCGTCAATCCCATCAATGTGGGCCGGAAGGTCCCGCACGGGGTCATCCTGCGCACCGTCAGCACGAACATCTGCGGCTCGGACCAGCACATGGTTCGCGGCCGCACGACTGCGCCGGCCGGCCTCGTTCTGGGGCACGAGATCACCGGCGAGGTCATCGAGACCGGGCCCGACGTCGAGTTCATCAAGGTCGGGGACATCGTCTCGGTGCCCTTCAACATCTCCTGCGGGCGCTGTCGGAACTGCAAGGAGGGCAAGACAGGGATCTGCCTGAACGTGAATCCGGACCGTCCCGGGTCCGCCTACGGCTATGTCGACATGGGCGGATGGGTAGGCGGGCAGGCGGAATACGTCCTGGTCCCCTACGCGGACTGGAATCTGTTGCGGTTCCCCGATCGGGACCAGGCCCTGGAAAAGATCATGGACCTGACCATGCTCTCGGACATCCTCCCGACCGGATTCCACGGGGCCGTCACGGCAGGTGTCGGCGTCGGGTCCACCGTCTATGTTGCCGGGGCAGGCCCCGTGGGGCTTGCCGCAGCGGCCAGCGCCCAACTGCTGGGGGCGGCGGTGGTCATCGTGGGCGACCTCAATGAGGATCGTCTGGCCCAGGCCCGCTCCTTTGGCTGCGAAACCGTCAATGTTGCCAACGGCAACCCGGCTGACCAGATCGAGCAGCTCCTCGGCGTCCCCGAGGTTGATGCCGGTATCGACGCGGTCGGTTTCGAGGCCCGCGGACACGGTGCCGGGGGCCAGGAGGCGCCAGCCACCGTGCTCAATTCCCTGATGGACCTCACTGCTGCCGGCGGATCCGTGGGTATTCCCGGCCTTTATGTCACGGGGGATCCGGGCGCTGCGGACGAGGCGGCCAAGAAGGGCAGCCTTTCCCTGTCGTTGGGCACCGGCTGGGCGAAGTCCCTCTCCTTCACGACCGGCCAATGCCCGGTGATGAAGTACAACCGGCAGCTGATGATGGCGATCCTGCATGACAAGATCCAGATCTCCAAGGCCGTCAACGCCAAGGCCATTCCGCTCGAGGACGCCCCGCGGGGGTACGCGGAATTCGACGCCGGAGCCGCCACGAAGTACGTCCTGAACCCGAACGGCTACCTCAGCAACTAGTTCGAGGTAGGAAGTCTTCCTTAAAGCCAGACCAGAGCGGTCGGTGCACCACCCCGTGCCATGCCGGGTGGGGCACCGGCCGCGTCGTCTTTGACGAAGGAACCACCCGCCCGCACAACGGGACACATCTCAGAGCCCGTCGAGCTGCCCGACACGATCGGGGCAGCAATGGGGACCGTTGCGCCGTGCCGGCAGCGCGGATTTCCGCCGTGCCGTCCAAGCTGCCCCGATAGTCAGCCATCTCTGGACCCTGTTCAACGGCTTCCCACGCGTGCTCACACGCCTGCGGAGAAGCGTGGCTGCAGATCACCCTAAACCTCTTCGGATCATGACCAAACCGCGTAATGCGCAACAACAATTGCTATGCGGAAAGCGTGATTCCCGAAGCAGGGCTGTGCGCCGGGGCCAAGAATGCGGAGGAAACAGAGCGAAAAGGTCTTGACAAGCCCTGTGAGCTCCGCCACGCTGTTGCATATAGCGAAGTCTGTTGATCACTGCGGAACAAACTGTACGGCCCGCACGCCTCGTTCTTCCCCATCTCGAATGCAAAAGAGGTCCACCATGCACAGGGCGTGCCCGCTAAGCCAACCGGCCCCAGAGGAAGCTCTGCGACTCAATACGGCCCCGCCGATGATCGACGGCGTAATCAGGGGCACCGCCCCCCACGGTGCCCCCAACCTCCCGCCCGGCCGGACTGTGAACGGCCACTTCCAAACCCTCATCTGAGCACAGGCAAAGGATTCCCCCCATGACCTTGAATGGCGAGATAGACCAAGTAGGCGAGATAGAGCAAGGCCCTGAACTAGACGAAGCAGCCACGACAATGCAGAACGAGCACGAACCGGAGCAGGACAGCGACAGCGACAGCGAGCTCAACCGGCAGATCCTGCAGGAACTGCGCCAGTCCAGGACCGAGCAGGCAGTCAGTGCCCGCCGCAACCGGAAGCTCGTCCTGGACAAGTGGACGTTCGGCATCACGGGCGTGATCGCCCTTGCCTTCGTGCTGTGGGGGTTCCTCGGCCGGGACAGCCTGGCCACGACCTCGCAGAGTGTCCTGGACTGGGTTATGGAATACACCGGCTGGCTCTTCATGGTGCTGGCATCGCTCTTCGTCGTGTTCATTCTCTGGCTGGCTCTTGGGAAGTTCGGCAACATCCCGCTGGGCAAGGACGGTGAGAAGCCCGAATACCGCACCGTCTCCTGGATCTCCATGATGTTCGCCGCCGGCATGGGCATCGGCCTCATGTTCTACGGCGTGGCGGAACCCCTCTACCACTTCATCTCGCCCCCGCCGGGAACGGTGGACGGGCACACTCCCGAAGCGATCCAGACGGCCATGGCCACCTCGATCTTCCACTGGACGCTGCACCCCTGGGCAATGTACGCCGTGGTCGGCATCGCCATGGCCTACGGCACCTACCGGCTAGGCCGGCGCCAGCTCATTTCCGTGGCGTTTACCTCGATCTTCGGCGTGCGCGCCGTTGAAGGCCCAGTCGGCAAGTTCATCAACATCCTGGCCATCTTCGCCACGCTCTTCGGAACCGCCGCGTCCCTGGGCCTGGGCGCCCTGCAGATCGGCAGCGGCATCACCTCCAACGGCTGGGCCGGTGAGATCGGCACCCCCGTCCTGGTGGTGATCGTGGCCATTCTGACCTTCTGTTTCGTGGCCTCGGCCGTTTCCGGCATCAGCCGCGGAATCCAGTGGCTCTCCAACATCAACATGGTCCTCGCTGTGGTCCTGGCACTCGTGGTGTTCGTGGCCGGCCCCACCCTGTTCATCCTGAACCTGATCCCCTCCGCCGTGGGCGACTACATCCGCGACCTCGCCACCATGTCATCTCGCACCGAAGCCGTGGGCGATGAGGCACTGCGCAAGTGGATGTCCGGCTGGACCATCTTCTACTGGGCCTGGTGGATTTCCTGGACGCCCTTCGTTGGCCTGTTCATCGCCCGGATCAGCCGCGGCCGCACCATCCGCCAGTTCGTCACCGGGGTGCTCCTGGTGCCGAGCATCGTGTCCGTCATCTGGTTCGGCATCTTCGGCGGAACCGCCTTCAACATCCAGCAGATCGCCGACAAGACGGCAAACCCGTCGGACGGCATCGCAAAGATGGTCGACGGCGTCTCCACCATCAACTTCGACGGTGCACTCTTCGATCTGGTCAAGAACCTGCAGATGCCCGGCTGGGCCATCTCAGCGGTGATCGTACTGGCCATGATCCTGGTGGCGATCTTCTTCATCACCGGTGCCGACGCTGCCTCGATTGTCATGGGCTCGCTCAGCTCCAACGGTGCCGAGGAACCCCGGCGAGGAGTAGTGATCTTCTGGGGCACGCTCACCGGCGCCGTGGCCGCGGTCATGCTGCTGGCGGGCGGTGACGAACCCTCCGAAGCCTTGTCCGGCCTGCAACGGGTCACCATCGTTGCAGCCCTGCCCTTCGTCCTCGTCATGCTCCTCCTCTGCTTCGCACTGACCAAGGACCTACGCCGGGATCCGCTCTCCCTCCGACGCCGGCTGGCCGACTCGGTGGTGGAACGCGCCATCCGCAGCGGCGTGGACCAGCACGGCGGCGTCCAGTTCGATCTCGTTACCAAGCATCAATGCGATCAGCGCTGCACGGACGACGGCCGCTGCGCGGCTTCCCCTGCTGACAACTAAGCCCTCACAAAGAACCAGGAGTAGACCATGACCACAGTCCTCGAAGGCCGTCCCACCAGTGGCGCGACGGCAGAAGCTGGCGCCGCCGCAAGTGTCCGTGGCACCGGCACCGCACAGTACGTCCTTACCCTTGCGTGCCCGGAACGCCCCGGAATCGTCCGGGCCATCACCGGCTTCCTCGCTGACCGGGGCTTCGACATCGTTGAACACCAGCAGTTCGATGACCACATGAGCGGCAAGCTCTACCTGCGCACGGCCTTCACTCCGGGAGACAGCGACGTCTCCGCCGAGGGCCTCAGCGCCGAGTTCGCAGCCGTGGCCGATGAGTTCGACATGGAGTTCGCCATCCACGACGGCCGCCCCCAGCGCCTGCTGGTGATGGTCTCGAAGTTCGGCCACTGCCTCAACGACCTCATCTTCCGGTGGCGCGCCGGCAGCCTGGGTGCGGAGATCGCCGTCGTGGTTTCCAACCACGAGGACCTGCGCCCCATGGCGGAAGCCGCGGGCCTGCCGTTCATCCACGTCCCGGTCACCGCGGACACCAAGCCGCAGGCCGAAGCGCGCCTGCTGGAACTGGTCGAGGAGTACCAGGCCGACCTGGTGGTCCTGGCCCGCTACATGCAGGTCCTTTCGGACGACCTCAGTGAGACCCTCCGCGGCCGCGCCATCAACATCCACCATTCCTTCCTGCCAGGGTTCAAGGGCGCCAAGCCCTACCACCAGGCCTACGACCGCGGCGTGAAGCTCATCGGAGCCACCGCCCACTACGTCACCGCAGACCTGGACGAGGGCCCGATCATCGAACAGGAAGTGTTCCGGGTGGACCACAGCCTGGACCCGAACGCCCTGGTCACCGTCGGCAGGGACGCCGAATCCCAGGCACTGTCCCGGGCAGTGAAATGGCACTGCCAGCACCGGGTCCTGCTCAACAACACCCGCACCGTCGTCTTCCGCTAACGCGAACGCCAAGTAAACAGGAGAAACAGCACTCATGAGCGCATCACCACGCGTCGTCATCATCGGCGCCGGCATTGTCGGCACCAACATCGCGGATGAACTATCCAGCCGGGGCTGGACCAACGTCACCGTCGTCGAGCAGGGTCCGCTGGAACTTGCCGGCGGCTCCACCTCGCACGCGCCGGGCCTGGTGTTCCAGAACAACGGGTCCCGGACCATGACCGAGTTCGCCACGTACACGGTGAACAAGCTGCTCTCCCTGAGCAAGGACGGCCAGTCCTGCTTCAACCAGGTGGGCGGCCTGGAGCTGGCCACCACCCCCGAGCGCTTCGCCGACCTCAAGCGCAAGATGGGTGTGATGACCTCCTGGGGCGTCGAAAGCCGGATCATCGACGCCGATGAGTGTGAGAAGATCTACCCCCTCCTGAACACCGGCAAGCTCACCGGCGGCCGCGAGGTCCTCGGCGGCCTGCTCATCCCCACCGACGGCCTGGCCCTGGCGGCCCGCGCCGTGCAGCTGCTCATCGAGCGCTCCAGTGACCGCGGCGTGACCTTCCTCGGGTCCACCACCGTCACGGGCATCGCCCAGGAGGGCGGCAAGGTGACCGGCGTCGAAACCGACAACGGCCTGATCCCGGCTGACATCGTGGTCTCCTGCGCCGGTTTCTGGGGCCGTGAGCTCGGCAAGCTGGTGGGCTTGGAAGTGCCCCTGCTGCCGCTGGCCCACCAGTACGTCGTCACCACTCCCCTTGCCGAGCTTGAGGGCGTCAACGAGCTCCCCAAGGGCGCCAGCAAGCCGATCCTGCGCTACCAGGACAAGGACCTGTACTACCGCGAATGGGGCAACCGCATCGGCATCGGCAGCTACGCGCACCGTCCCATGCCGGTGGACATGTCCGAGCTGCCGAAGGTCTCCGCCGAGGAGATGTCGGACCACCACATGCCTTCCCGCCTGGACTTCACGCTGGAAGACTTCCTGCCGGCCTGGGAGGACAGCCAGGAACTGCTTCCCCCGTTGCGCAGCGCCGCAATCGAGGACGGCTTCAACGGCATCTTCTCCTTCACCCCGGACGGCGGCCCGCTGATCGGCGAGCACCCGGACCTGTCCGGCTTCTGGGTGGCCGAGGCAGTGTGGGTGACGCACTCCTCCGGTGTGGCCAAGGCCGTGGCCGAGCTCCTGGTCGAAGGCCGCTCCCGCACCGACCTGCACGGCACCGAACTGACCCGTTTCGAAAAGGTCCAGACCTCGGATGCGTACGTCAGCGAAACCTCGCAGCAGAACTTCGTGGAGATCTACGACGTCCTGCACCCGCTGCAGCCCAAGGAGTCCCCGCGTGACCTGCGCGTGAGCCCCTTCAACGTCCGCCAGAAGGAGCTGGGTGCCTTCTTCCTGGAGTCCGCCGGCTGGGAGCGCCCGCACTGGTTCGAAGCCAACCGCGGCCTGCTCGAGGAACTGCCCGCCGAATGGCAGGCGCCGGAGCGCGACTCCTGGGCCGCCATGTTCCACTCCCCCATTTCCGCCGCCGAGGCATGGCGGACGCGTACCGCCGTCGGGCTCTATGACATGACCCCGCTCAAGCGGCTGGAGGTTGTGGGTCCCGGCGCCGAGGCGCTGCTGCACCGCCTCAGCACCGGAAACATCACCAAGAAGCCCGGCGCGGTCACCTACTGCCTCCTGCTGGAGCACGACGGCGGCATCCGCAGTGACGTGACGGTGGCCCGCCTTGAGCAGGAGAAATTCCAGCTGGGCGTCAACAGCAACGTGGACTTCGACTACCTGCGCGTGGAAGCACGCAAGCAGTCGGCCGCAGATCCGTCCCAGTGGGCGCACGTCAGCGACATCACCGGCAGCACCTGCTGCATCGGCCTGTGGGGCCCGCTGGCCCGTGAGGTCATCGGCAAGGTCAGCGACGATGACCTCAGCAACGACGGCCTGAAGTACTTCCGTACCAAGGAAATCTCCGTGGGCGGCATCCCGGTCACCGCCATGCGGCTCTCCTACGTGGGCGAACTCGGCTGGGAGCTCTACACCACCGCCGAGTACGGGCTGAAGCTCTGGGACCTGCTCTTCGAGGCGGGCCAGGAGCACGGCATCGTCGCCGCCGGCCGCGGCGCGTTCAACAGCATGCGTCTGGAGAAGGGCTACCGCCTCTGGGGCACGGACATGAACACCGAGCACGATCCCTACCAGTCCGGCCTGGGCTTCTCCGTGGCCAAGGACAAGACGGGCTTCGTAGGCGCCGAGGCACTGGCCGTCCGCAAGGAAGAGCCGGCCAGCAAGGTGCTGCGCTGCCTGACCATCGACGACGGCACCTCGGTGGTCCTGGGCAAGGAACCTGTGTACGTGGCCGGGGATGCCGCGGGGTACGTCACCAGCGCCGCGTACGGCTTCTCCATCCACAAACCGATCGCCTACGCCTGGCTGCCGGCCGCCCTCGGCGTCGGGGATGCCGTGGAAATCGAGTACTTCGGCGAGCGCATCCCGGCGACGGTGACCGCAGAACCGCTGTACGATCCGGCCATGGAACGCATCCGCGGCTGATTATTCCCGTTCTAGGGGGTACAGACAGGGCCTCCCTCGGCCCCGTCTGTACCCCCTAGTGTTTTAAACATGACTATTGCCAAGGCCTACGCTGCTACATCCGCTACGGAACCCCTTGTCCCCACCACCGTCGAGCGCCGCGCGCTCGGTCCGCACGACATCCTGATCGACATCAAGTTCGCCGGAATCTGCCACTCCGACATCCACACCGTCCGCGGCGACTGGGGCCCCGTCTCCTACCCGCTCACGCCCGGCCACGAAATTGCCGGCGTCGTTTCCGAAATCGGCAGCGAGGTGACCCGCCACAAGGTGGGCGACCGCGTCGGCGTCGGCTGCATGGTCAACTCCTGCCGCGAATGCGAACAGTGCCTGGCCGGCCAGGAGCAGGACTGCCTGAACGGCAACGTGGGCACCTACGCCGCCACCGACCGCGACGGCACCGTCACCCAGGGCGGCTACTCCAGCCACGTGGCGGTGGACGAGGCCTTCGCCGTCCGGATTCCCGAACGCCTGGACCTCGACGTCGCCGCGCCGTTGCTCTGCGCCGGCATCACCACCTACTCCCCGCTGCGGCGCTGGGGCGCCGGCCCGGGCAAGAAGGTCGCCGTGATCGGCCTGGGCGGCCTGGGCCACATGGCGGTTAAGCTCGCCCACGCCATGGGTGCCGAGGTCACCGTGCTGTCCCAGTCGCTCAAGAAGCAGGAGGACGGCCTGCGCCTGGGTGCGGACCACTACTACGCCACGAGCGACGAGAACACCTTCGAAGAGCTGGCCGGCAGCTTCGACATCATCATCAACACCGTCAGCGCCGCCATCTCCCTGGACGCCTACCTGGGCCTGGTCAAGCCGCACGGTGCGCTGGTGTGCGTCGGCGCTCCGGGCGAACCACTGGACCTGCAGATCTTCAGCCTGATCGTCGGCGGCAAGTCCCTGGCCGGCTCCAACATCGGCGGCATCCGCGAGACCCAGGAAATGCTCGACTTCTGCGCCGAACATGGCATCGGGGCCGAGATCGAGGTCATTCCGGCGGAGAAGATCAACGAAGCCTACGAGCGCGTCCTCGCCTCGGACGTGCGCTACCGCTTCGTGATCGACACGGCGACGCTGTAAGGGCTCTGCTGGGGCGGCCGGGGCCCCGGGGATTTCCACCGGAGCAAACGTTGGTTACCCCCTCAAATTTCAGGGGGTAACCAACGTTTGCTCGGGTCATTCTTGTATCAAAAGTCAGTCGGTCGTGGCCGGCTCGCGCCCCGGCACGGGGCCCACCAGGGCCAGGGTCGTTGCCGGCTGTGAAAAGCCGAGCCCTTGGAAGAAGCTGAGCTGGGCCGGAGCCATTGCGGTGACCTTTATTCCGTCCCCTTATGGCTCGTGTCTCACAAGGATCCGCGATGATCTCCCGCTGTAACCTATCGCGTCACGCCCTGCGCCCCAGCGCCGTACAGCTCCTCCAGCAACCCCACGAGCCTCCGCCCCGCAGCAGTGAGCTCACCTTTCACCCACGCGGCATGGACCGGCATCGGCGGGGCGTCCCGCACCGGACGGTACACGAGGCCGCGGCGCCGGTACTGGTGCGCCGTGGCCTCCGCCGTCACGCCGCGGGCCTTGCCGCTGCTGATCAGCGTCAGCCAGTCGTCCACGCTGTGGATTTCCACGGTCTTCGCGGGCCGGGACTCCGCCGGCCAGAGCTCCAGCGTGGTGCTCCCGGTCCGCACGTCAATGGCCAGTGGCCTGTCCGCGATCTGGGCCAGGCCCACGCTTCGCCGGCGGGCGAGGGGATCGTCCGCGGCCATGGCGCAGAAGCGTTTCTCGCTCCCGATCCGCCGCAGCTCCACGTTCCGCGCCGCCGTCTTCCCAAGCGACGGCGCCCGCCGCAGGATCGCGACGTCGCTCGTCCCCTCAAGCAGCCCCGCCGTCGGGCTGTTGTCCATGACCAGCTCAAGTTCGGTGTCCGGGTATCCGGCCGCCCAGCGGCGCTGCAGCTCCAGCGTGTGGCTGCCGAGGGCCGACCACGCGTAGCCGAGCCTCAGGCGCCCGCCGCCCTGTGCTGCCCCTTCCAGCCCGACGACGGCGGCAAGCGCCCGCCGCGCGTGCGCCAGGGCGCGCTCCCCCGCCTCCGTCAGGGAGACGCTCCGGGTGGTGCGGTGGATGAGCCGCACGCCAAGGTGTTCCTCGAGCGCGGCGAGGTTACGGGAAACGGCGGTCTGCGAGATCCCCAGGCTGATCCCGGCATCCGTGAAGGTACCTTCGTCCACCACCGCCACGAAGCACCGCAGCTGCCGGAATTCGATGTCCATGAGGCGATTCTATTCATGCGATAGACGCATGAATACGCCGACCCGTGCATTATGTGGATGCCGCCCGAGGCCCGAGACTTTTGGCATGAATAAAGGCAGGAGCACCGCACGCGGCGTGGCCACGCTGATGGCCAGTTCTTTGTCGAACCAACTGGGCGCGGCGAGTGGGTCCCTGGCGTTCCCGGCCATCGGTCCGCTCGGCGTTGTCGCGGTGCGGCAATTGATCGCGGCCGCGGTGCTCTTGCCGATCGCCCGGCCCAGGTTCAGGAGCTTCACCCGGCAGCAGCTTTGGCCGGTGCTCCTGCTCGCGGTGGTCTTCGGCACCATGAACCTCGGCCTGTATTCGGCCATCGAACGCATCGGCCTGGGCCTGGCCGTCACCTTGGAATTCCTGGGGCCGCTGTCGATCGCCCTCTTCGGTGCCCGCAGCAAGGCCGGAGCCTCCTGCGCCCTCGCGGCGACGGCCGGCGTCGTGGCCATCACGCAACCAGGCCCGTCCACGGATTACCTCGGTATCGCCATGGGCCTGGTGGGAGCTGCGAGCTGGGCCTCATACATCCTGTTGAACCGCACCATCGGGCAACGCATCCCGGGCATCGAGGGCACTGCCGCAGCCATGGCCGTCTCCGCCACGGCATTCCTGCCGGTGGCCGTCGTCATCCTGCTGAGCCGCCCCGTGGACTGGTTCGTCATCGTGTGCGCGGTCAGCGCCGGGGTCCTGGCCTCCGCGGTTCCGTACATCGCCGACCTGCTGGCCCTGCGCCATGTGCCCGCCGGGCTGTTCGGCATCCTGATGAGCGTGAATCCGGTGTTCGCGGCCCTGATCGGGTTCCTTGCCCTGGGCCAGTCCCTGGATCTGCTGCAATGGGCGGGAATCCTGGTGATCGTCGCTGCGAACGCCGCCGTGCTGCGTCTCAGGCGCTAAGGGCGGTCAGTTAACGAACGACGGCGACACTCCGCTGCTGCGGAATGTCGCCGTCGTGCTTGGTCCGGAAGTCGTGCATGGCCCCGGAAGGAGCCGGCTACTCGGCCGCTTCCACGTGCGGCACGAACCGCACGAACATCGCCTTGAAGCCTGGGGTATTGGACACGCGGGCCACGTTTTCCTTGTGCACCAGCGCGTTGGCCTCCGGGAAGTACGCGGCCGCGCAGCCTTCGGCGGTGGGATAGGCCACTAGGCGGAACTTGTCCGCGCGGCGTTCCGAACCCTGGAAAACACTGATGACGTCCACCAGATCCCGGTCCTGGAAGCCCTGTGCTGCCAGGTCCTTCGGGTGGATCAGGATAACCCGGCGGCCGTCTGAGATACCCCTGTAGCGGTCGTCCAGGCCGTAGAACGTGGTGTTGTACTGGTCATGGCTGCGGAGGGTCTGCAGCACCAGGTGGCCGGCCGGCGGAGTGAGGTATTCCAGGGGGCTCACCGTGAAGCGGCCACGGCCAATGTCGGTCTTGAAGGAACGCGTGTCCCGGGGTGGGTTTGGCAGCACGAAGCCGGCCTTGTTCCGCACCCGGGTGTTGAAATCCTCGAAGCCCGGAAGGACGCGGGAGATGTGGTCCCGGATGACGTCATAGTCCTCGGCCATGGCCCGCCAGTCCACGGGGTTGCTCCGGGCCGAAGGTGGCCTCGGCCATGCGGGCGATGATCACGGGTTCGGCCAAGAGGTGCTCGGACACCGGCTGGAGCCTGCCCTGTGTGGAGTGCACTACGGACATGGAGTTCTCCACGGAAAGGAACTGGATGCCCTTGGCATGCTTGTCGTCGCGGTCCGTGCGTCCCAGGGTGGGCAGGATCAAGGAGGTCTTGCCGTGCACAATGTGTGAACGGTTGGGCTTGGTGGAGATGTGGACCGTAAGGCCGGCACGCTGCATGCCCGCTTCCAGCGCTTCGGTGTCCGAGCCCGCCGCGGCGAAGTTGCCGCCCATGGCAACAAACACGTCCACGTCGCCGTTTTCCAGGGCGTGCTGGGTTTCCACGGCATCATGGCCGTGCTCCCGCGGGGAAACGATCCCGAATTCGCGGTCCAGCGCTTCCAGGAGCGGCTCGGCCGGCTTTTCCCAGATGCCCATGGTGCGGTCGCCCTGCACATTGGAATGTCCGCGCACAGGGCAGGCACCGGCACCGGGCTTGCCGAAGTTGCCCTGCAGCAGCAGGACGTTGACCATTTCCTTGATGGTGTCCACCGAATGCGGCTGTTGGGTGACGCCCAGGGCCCAGCAGAAAATGGACGCCTTGGAGCGGATCAGCATCCCGGCCACGGTCTCGATCTGCTCGCGGGACAGGCCGGTGGCTTTCTCCGTCTCTGCCCAGTCCAAAACCGAACGCGCCTCGGCATAGGCTTCAAAGCCATCCGTCTGGGCGTCCACGAAGGCGCGGTCCACCACAGTGCCCGGGTTCCGCTTTTCCTCTTCCAGGAGCAGGTGGCCCAGGGCCTGGAACAGCGCGAGGTCCCCACCCACCTTGATCTGCAGGAACTCATCGGCAATGGGGGTGCCGTTGCCCACCACGCCCGCAAAAGTCTGCGGATCCTTGAAGTTGAACAGGCCTGCCTCGGGCAGCGGATTCACGGCCACCACCTTGCCGCCGTTCTCCTTGCATTCCTGCAAGGCGCCCAGCATGCGGGGGTGGTTGGTGCCCGGGTTCTGGCCGACCACAAAGATCAGCTCGGCCTCGTGGAGGTCCTCCAGGGATACCGTGCCCTTGCCGATGCCGATGGTGGGGTTCAGCGCCGAGCCAGAGGATTCGTGGCACATGTTGGAGCAGTCCGGCAGGTTGTTGGTGCCGAGGGAACGGGCGTACAGCTGGTACATGAACGCCGTCTCGTTCGCCGTCCGCCCGGAGGTGTAGAACACGCAACGGTCCGGCGTGCTGGCCCGGACGTGCTCCCCGATCAGTTCGAAAGCGTCCGCCCAGGAGATCGGCGAGTAGTGCGTCTCGCCGGGGCGGATCACCACCGGTTCGGCGAGCCTGCCCTGGTTGCCCAGCCAGTATTCGGTCTTCTGCGACAGCTCCGCGATGGAGTGCCGGGCCCAGAATTCGGCCCCGACAGTCCGCAGCGTGGCCTCTTCCGCAACGGCTTTGGCACCGTTCTCGCAGAACTCGGCAGCCTTGCGCTTGCCGTCCGTTTCCGGCCAGGCGCAGCCCGGGCAGTCGAAGCCGCCTTTCTGGTTAAGCCTCAGCAGGGACTGCACCGAACGGGTCACCCCGGCCTGGGCCACGGCGCGGTCCAGCGCAACCATGACGGCCTTGACGCCGGCGGCTTCCTTCTTGGGCTTGTGGACCTCGAGTTGTGCTTCATCGATGTCCGCGATGGGCGCGGGCTGCTTGGTGAATTTCATTCTGGGGCGTGCCTCACTGTGGATCTGTCGCTGTGGGTGCGTTACTGGGCCAGCTGCGAGAGGGTCTCCCGCTCGGCGCCGATGGTGGTGTTGTCACCGTGCCCGGTCCGCACCACCGTGTCCGCTGGCAGCGTCAGGAGACGCTTCCGGATCGAGGCGAGGATGGTCGGGTAGTCGCTGAACGACCTGCCGGTGGCGCCGGGACCGCCATTGAACAGGGTATCCCCTGTGAAGAGGGTCCCCTCGCTCTCAAGGTAGAAGCAGGTGGAGCCAGGCGAGTGCCCGGGCGTGTGGATCGCCTTCAGAGTGGCGCCGCCTACCGTGAATTCTTCGCCGTCCGAGAGGAATTTATCGGGTTGGACGTCCGGGTAGACCTGCTTCCACAGCACCATGTCCTCGGGGTGCAGGTGGATGGGGGCGCCGACGGCGGCAGCCACTTCGCGCGCGGCGCCGATGTGGTCGTTGTGCGCATGGGTCATCAGGATGGCCAGCACCTTCCGGCCACGGACCTGCTCGACGATCGCGGCGGCGTCGTGCGGGGAGTCGATGATCACGCACTCCTCGTCATTGCCCACGATCCAGACGTTGTTGTCCACGTCCCAGGTGCCGCCGTCCAGCGAAAACGTACCCGAGGTGACCCGGTTTTCTACGGTGACCGCCATCAGAGTTCCACCACCGAACGCAGGACCTCGCCGCGGTGCATCTTCTCGAACGCTGCCTCCACATCGCCCAGGCCGATGCGCTCGGAGACGAAGGCATCCAGCGGCAGGCGGCCGAGCCGGTACTGGTCCACCAGCATCGGGAAGTCGCGGGACGGCAGGCAGTCGCCGTACCAGGAGGACTTCAGCGAACCGCCGCGGCCGAACACATCCAGCAACGGAAGCTCAAGCTTCATGTCCGGCGTCGGGACGCCCACCAGGACCACACGGCCGGCGAGGTCACGGGCGTAGAAGGCCTGCTTGTAGGTCTCCGGGCGGCCCACGGCGTCGATGACGACGTCCGCGCCATTGCCCCCGGTGAAGTCACGGATCGCCTCGACGGCGTCCACCTCGCTGGAGACCACGCCATGCGTGGCGCCCAGGGTCTTGGCGAGTTCCACCTTGGCGGGGTCGAGGTCGACGGCGATGATCGTCGTCGCACCTGCGAGCTTCGCCCCGGCGATGGCGGCGATGCCGACGCCGCCGCAACCGATGACGGCGACCGACTCGCCGCGCTTGACCTCGCCGGTGTTCATGGCGGCACCGATGCCGGCCATGACGCCGCAGCCGAGCAGGCCGACGGCGGCGGGGTCGACGTCGTCGTCGATCTTCGTGCACTGGCCGGCAGCCACGAGGGTCTTCTCCGCGAAGGAACCGATGCCCAGTGCCGGGGAAAGCGGGGTGCCGTCCTCCAGCGTCATCTTCTGGGTGGCGTTGAACGTGGCGAAGCAGTACTGCGGCTGGCCCTTGGCACAGGCCCGGCAGTTCCCGCAGACGGCACGCCAGTTAAGGATGACCCGGTCACCCGGCTTGACGTCGGTGACATCCGGGCCGACGGCGCTCACCACGGCCGTGGACTCATGGCCAAGCAGGTAGGGGAAATCGTCGCCGATGCCGCCGAGCTTGTAGTGCAGGTCCGTGTGGCAGACACCGCAACTCAGGACGTCGACCAAGGCCTCGCCCGGACCCGGCTCAGGGACCAGGATGGTCTCGATGGTAGCGGGAGCGTTCTTTTCCCTGACAACGACCGCTTGTACCTTGTGAACCACGTTTCCTTGTTCCTTCCATTGACCGGACGCAAGTCTCCGATACGACTTACAAATACTACGAGCCGGGCCGCCCGGAGACGGCTACCCAAAGGAATAGCGCGGATGCCCGAAAGGGTGGTTCCGCAGATTCTCCCCAATTGCGCATTACGCAACAGTCTCCACATAGTGCGTATTGAAAATATGGCAGGCGTCACACGCGGGTGTCAATCCCCGCCGCCCCGACAGCTGCGGAATCCTGCGGAGTACCGGAGGACGGGTGGGCGGCAACCGCGACCGCGTGCTCGGCGAGCACCCCGGTCTGGTGCCGGATCTTCAGGCGGTAGAGCAGGATACCGGCTACGGCCACCGCTCCGACGAAGAAGACGCCGCCCCACTGCAGGTACCACTCAAACGGCGGCACGGAGTTGTAGATCTCCTGGCGGGGCCAGATGAGGTTGATCGTCATGGCGGCGCCCCACAGCACGGCCAGGAGGTTCACCACGAAGCCCCACTTGCCGAGGCTGAAGCCCACCTCGGTGCCGGTCGTCGGGCAGCGGCCACTTCTTGAGGAAGCGGCGGCGCAGCATCGGCACGGTCACCAGCAGGTAGGAAAGGTAGATCAGCACGATGCTGATGCTGGAGAGAATGGTGAAGATTGCCGGCTGTGCCACGTTGACGATCAGCGGGATGATGGCCAGGACGCCGATCACGATCGCGGCAACGGTGGGGGTCTTG
The DNA here is from genome assembly GCF_056279005.1 of Arthrobacter sp. TE26545. The sequence goes on along the minus strand of NZ_JBWBQM010000001.1, from coordinate 763,326 downwards.
CGGACCGGGTCCACCTTGCTGAGCTGGCGGCTGAACGGGAGGTTGTTATCCCGGGCCATGGCGAACATCATGCGGATCGCGGCGGCGTGCACGGCCAGGGTGCACACCACCACGGCCACCACGATGCAGGCCAGGAACGCCTTGCCGAAGGGGCCGCCCAGCACGGACAGCACGATGTACTGCAGTCCGCCGTCGGCCTCGCCGATCTTGGGATCATTCAGGTCCGGTGCGGCGAGGATGCCGCCGAAGAGCAGCAGGCCGCCGAGCAGGAAGGACGCAGTGACGGCGCGGATGATGGCCTTCGGTGCGGTCTTCTTGGGGTCCTTGGTTTCCTCGCCGAGCGAGGACGCGGTGTCGAAGCCGTACATGACGTAGCCGGAAGCCATGGCGGCGATCAGGAAGACGCCGAAGAAGCCCATCGGGTGGTCCTGACCGAAGCCTGAGGTGTCGAAGAGGACGCCCGGGCCGTTCACGACATGCCAGAACAGGGCCACAATCAGCAGCGCTGCGGCGATCAGTTCCACGAAGACACCGATGCTGTTGATCTTGGTCATCAGCTTCACGCCGAAAGCGTTGATCAGGGTGGAAATGACGATCATGATCGTGGCCAGCAGCACGCCGTTGACAGCGAAGTCGTACGGGCCGGTGCCGTCGCCGATGATCTGGAAACCGTCCCAGAGCTGCGGCAGGGTGATCTGCAGGGCCAGGGCCACCGAGCCCAAGGCCACGATGGACGAAATGAGCAGCAGCCAGCCCGAAAGCCAGGCCCACGTGCCCGTGCTGAGCCGCTTGGCCCAGTTGTAGACGGAGCCGGCCACGGGATAGCGTCCGGCCAGTTCCGCGAAGCAGAGTGCGACCATCAGCTGGCCGACGAAAACGATGGGCCAGGACCAGGCATAGGCCGGTCCGGCGGTGGAGAAACCAAAGTAGAACAGTTGGAAAACGCCGGTCAGGATGGAGATGTAGCTGACGCCGGCGGCGAAACTTGCGAACTTCCCGATGCTGCGGTCGAGTGTCTGGGCGTAGCCGAACTCGTCCATTCCGCTGCTGTCAGCGGTCTTGCTTGTGCCAGTGCTGCGCATTTCTGACATCTGAGCTCCTAAATCGAATGGCACGATGTTTCCCGCCGCGCCTGGAGGCCGGCGGGACCGGCCGGGCATGCCTCATCGCACGCCCGGCCCGTGTCCCCCTTGAGTGGTGCTTGCCTGCTGTACCGCCCACCCTTCGGTGGGCAGGTCTTAGGCGGGCTGGCCGAACCAGCCGCTGGGAGCGGGCTGGATGTTCTGCCAGATGTGCTTTGCCTCGCGGTATTCGTTGAGGCCCGCGCTGCCAAGTTCACGGCCAATGCCGGACTTGCCGAAACCGCCCCACTCCGCCTGCGGGACGTACGGGTGGTAGTCATTGATCCACACCGTCCCGTGCCGGAGGGCGCCAGCAACGCGCTGCGCTTTCGATGCGTCCGAAGTCCAGACCGCCCCCGCCAGGCCGTATTCCGTGTCGTTGGCGATGGCAATGGCCTCGGCTTCGGTCCGGAAGGTCTCCACGGTCAGCACCGGGCCGAATGACTCCTCCCGCACCACGCTCATGCCAGAGCGGCAGTTGCCGAGCACGGTGGGCGGGTAGAAGAAACCGTCCGCCAGGATCCCGTCCTCGGGGATGTAACCGCCGCACAAGAGTTCGGCGCCCTCCGCAATGCCGGCCTGGACGTAGGCGTGGACCTGCTCGCGGTGCTTTGCGGAAATGAGCGGGCCGGTCTCTGCATCGGCATCAAAAGGTCCACCCATCCGGATCTTTTTCGCCCGTTCCACTACCTCGGCGACGAAACGCTCGGCGATAGTCTCCTCGACAACAAGCCGGGCCCCGGCCGAGCAGACCTGGCCGGAGTGCAGGAAGACAGCAGTCAGGGCATTGTCAACGGCAGTGTCCCAGTCCGCATCCGCGAAGACGACGTTCGGGTTCTTTCCGCCAAGTTCGAAGGCGACGCGCTTCACGGTCTCCGAGGCGGCCGCCATGATGGTTTGGCCCGTGGCCAGGCTTCCGGTCAGGGAGACGAGATCCACACGCGGGTCCGAACTCAGCGTATGCCCTACCCTCGAACCCTTTCCGGTGACCAGGTTCGCAACGCCGGCGGGAACCCCGGCTTCTGCCAGCGTTTCCATGAGCAGGATGGCGGTGGACGGCGTGAGCTCGCTGGGCTTGAGCACGAAGGAGTTCCCCGCGACGAGTGCCGGTGCCACTTTCCAGGCCGCCTGCAGGAGCGGGTAGTTCCATGGCGCGATGAGGGAACAGACGCCGAGCGGTTCGTAAACCACGCGGCTGATGGCATTCGGCCGGCCCGTGTCGATGACCCTGCCGGCGTCAAGGCCTGCGATCTTGCCGTAGTAGCGGAAGCACGCGGCGATGTCGTCAATGTCGTATTCGGCCTCGACGAGGCGCTTGCCGGTGTCCAGCGCCTCGGCGCGGGCATAAGCCGCTTTGTCCCGCTCAAGCAGCCCGGCGATGCGAAGCATGACCTCGCCACGTTCGATGTCCGTCAGCCGGCGCCATGGGCCGCCGTCGAACGCTTCCCGGGCACTGGCGATCGCCCGCTCCGCGTCCTCGACGGTGGACGACGCGACAACAGCCACCTCGCGGCCGTCCGCCGGGCAGCGCACAACTGTTGTCCCGCCGTCGGATGCCTGGTGCCAGCCGCCGTCGATGTAGATGCCGCGGACGGTCTTGGTTTCGGTTTCCGTAACGGTCATTGTCCTAGCCCTTCACTTTCTGGCCGCGGGAGTTGTCACGCTCAAGCGGCGAGATTCCGTGGCGGTAGAACTCGGTGTGCTGCGCCGCCAGCGGGGTCTTGCCGAGGATCAGGTCCGCGGCGCGTTCGGCCAGCATCATCACCGGGGCGTAGATGTTGCCGTTGGTGACGTACGGCATCGCGGAAGCGTCCACGACGCGCAGGCCCTTGGTGCCGTGCACGGACATGTCCAGCGGGTTGACCACGGCCATGGGATCGGATTCCGGGCCCATCTTGGCAGTGCAGGACGGGTGCAGGGCGGTTTCGGCGTCGGCGGCCACCCACTCCAGGATCTCCTTGTCCGTCTGGACGCTCCGGCCGGGAGAGATCTCGCCGCCGTTGAACGGTGCCATGGCGGATTGGCCCAGGATGTCGCGGGAGATGCGCACAGCTTCGACCCATTCGCGGCGGTCCTGGTCGGTGGAGAGGTAGTTGAAGATCATGGACGGGTGGACGGTTGGGTCCGTGGACTTGATCTTCAGGCTGCCCCGGGCGTCCGAGTACATCGGGCCGATGTGCACCTGGTAGCCGTGCTTCGCGTCGGCCTTCTGGCCGTCGTAGCGGACGGCGACCGGCAGGAAGTGGAACATCAGGTTCGGGTAGGCCACGTCCTCGTTGGAGCGGACGAAGCCGCCGCCTTCGAAGTGGTTGGTGGCTGCCGGACCCTTGCGGCCGAAGAGCCACTGCATGCCGATCCACGGCATGCGCCAGACGTCGAGGGCCGGCTGCATGGAAACGGGCTGGGTGCAGGCGTGCTGGATGTACACCTCGAGGTGGTCCTGGAGGTTCTCGCCCACACCCGGGAGGTTGACCACGGAGTTGATGCCGAGGGACTTCAGGTGCTGGGCATCTCCCACGCCGGAGAGCTGCAGCAGCTGCGGGGTGTTGATGGCGCCGCCGGAGAGGATCACTTCGCCTGCGTTGACGGTGTGGAGCTTGCCGTTGCGGCGGTAGGTGACGCCGGTGGCCACGTTGCCCTTGAAGTTGATCTTCGTGGCAAGGGCCCGGGTGAGGACTGTCAGGTTCGGGCGGCCGACGTTGGGACGCAGGTAGGCACGCGATGCGGAGAGCCGCTGGCCCTTGTGGACGTTGCGGTCGAAGGGCGCAAAGCCCTCCTGGCGGTAACCGTTGACATCGTCCGTGAGCGGGAACCCTGCCTGCTGGGCGGCCTGGAAGAAGGACTGGAAGAGCGGGTTGGTGGCGGGGCCACGCTCCAGGACGAGCGGGCCGGAGTGGCCGCGGAACTCATCGTCCGGATCGGCCGCGAGGGTGTTTTCCATGCGGCGGAAGTACGGAAGGCAGTGGGCGAAATCCCAGGTCTCCATGCCGGCGTCGGCACCCCAGCGTTCGTAGTCCATGGGGTTGCCGCGCTGGAAGATCATGCCGTTGATGGAGCTGGAACCGCCCAGGACCTTGCCGCGGGCGTGGGCGATGCGGCGGCCGCCCATGTGCGGCTCCGGGTCCGACTCGTAGCGCCAGTCGTAGAAGGGGTTGCCGCTGGGGAACGTCAGGGCCGCCGGCATCTGGATGAACAGATCCCAGGGGTAGTCGCTGCGGCCCGCTTCCAGGACGAGGACGCTGCGCGTGCCGTCCTCGCTCAAACGGTTGGCCAGCACGGAGCCGGCGCTTCCCCCACCAACGATGACGTAGTCGTAGCTAGTCTCGGTCATTGTGCAAGTCTCCTTGTGCCTCGACGCGGATGCGGCTTGGTGCCAATACCGAAGCCCATGGCGCTGCATGCGGGCGCCGCTGGCCCAGAGGGCCAATCTCCGCGGGACCTCGCCGGTGTGGCGCAGGTCATATATGAGAGGCTAGCCGAGCTTGAACATATGTTCAAGACTTCGGCTGGACATTTGTTCAAAAAGGAGCGCACTCTCGGCTTTGTGGGGTCTCTGGCCGCACCAGCCGGCCGGTTTTTGGCACGTCAGGGCCCGGACGGTCACACACCGTGGCGCAGCATGGGCCGGGGTGTTTCCGCTAGTCGGCGAAGGCGATCTGTTCAGTGCGGGCGATGCTCCGCTGGATTGCCGCCTTGTCGATGCCCAGGAGGGACGTCAACCACATCCCGTTCTGCACGACGACAATGTCATTCGCCCGGTCCTTGCATTGTTCGCGGGAGAGCCCTGGTTTGGCATTGCCTATCAGTGTTGCGAGCCCGTCCAGATACTGGTCGAACGCTTCCGCGTTGATCACCGCAAAGTCTTCGTGGGCTTGCGCGAGCGCCCAAAGGTGGAGGCGCAGGGACAGATACTGCGTGGTCAGGATTTCCGGCGCCGCGACCCGCTTCAGGGCCTCGCGGAGCTGTTCGTCCGGGAGTGCCTCCGGGTCGGGGGTCACCAGCCTCATGTCGCTCTCGCCAATCCGGTTCAGGGCCGCACGGATCAGGCTCGGCTTGTCTGCGTAGTAGTAGTTGACGAGTCCGAGGGCGACGCCGGCTTCACGGGCCACGGCCCGCATGTTGACACCCGAGATGCCATGAAGAGACAGCAGCTCCAGCACCGCGTCCAAGATGCGGGACTGCCTGTCAACCTGGCCTCCGGAGTTCACTGTCCTTGTATCCACTGCGCCAGACTATGGCGAAAGCGGAGGCGCCGCATCCCGCCCCGGCGCGCGTGACCGCCACCGAGGACCTCGACGATCGATCCGGGCGAGCCGCCTCGAACACCTCGGGACGCCTGTTCGGCGCTTTGTTGCGGCGGGATTTCGTTCTCGTGAATTGCGCATTACGCAACACGGTGCACATGGCGCGCGCTTGAGAAATATGACAACGGTCCCCCTGCGGGAGATCGCGGCAAAACGCAGACAATTCGTCCGGACGGTACAGAAACGGTTTTCGCCCGGCCGGCCGCGGCGCGCGCGGTTCGAAGCATCCGCGCGGATGTCAGCAGCTTGCCCATTTGGCGCGCACCGCGCCAAGCAAAGCCCTACGCACAACGCAAGTCATAAAGTGCCAAGGGCAAACAAAACCCTTGACAGCGAGGCGTGAGCTGCGTCACGGTGTTGCGTATGGCGATGAAGGTTGCACATTAAACAACCCCTTCGTAGTTCGAGCTTTTCCCACGTTTTTCCCCCAACGCTTTTCCCCACGTGATGCCCAGCAGGAGCAGAGCCCAGCAGGAGTGCAGGAATGAACAGTTCCGATATATCGGTACGCAACCTTTGGAAAGTCTTCGGACCCGGCGGCGCCAAGGTCCCCTTGGATCCGGAGATGTCCGCCTTGTCTTCATCGAAATTGCTGGAACGCACCGGATGCGTAGCCGCGGTCAGGAACATGAGTTTCGACGTCGCAAAGGGTGAAGTGTTCGTCATCATGGGCCTCTCGGGCTCGGGCAAGTCCACCCTCATCCGCTGCCTGACCCGCTTGATCGAACCCACCTCCGGAAGCGTGATGATCGGAGGCCAGGACATCCTTCAGGCGCGGGCTGCCGAATTGCGCGAGCTGCGCCGGCAAAGGATGTCCATGGTGTTCCAGCATTTCGGCCTCCTTCCGCACCGCACAGTGCTGGACAACGTGGCCTACGGCCTGCAAATCCGGGGCACGGGCCGAAATGACCGTTACGCCCGCTCGCGGGAGGTCATCGATCTCGTCGGCCTCGCGGGCTACGAAGGACATTTTCCGGAACAGCTGTCCGGCGGCATGCAGCAACGCGTCGGCCTGGCCCGGGCGCTGGCCGGAGACCCCGACGCGATCCTGTTCGATGAGCCGTTCTCCGCCCTGGATCCATTGATCCGCCGGGACATGCAGGCCGAAGTCATCCGCCTGCATAAGGAAATGGGCAAAACCATGGTCTTCGTGACACACGATCTCTCCGAAGCGCTCAAACTGGGCGACCGGATCCTGATCATGCGGCACGGGGAAGCGGTCCAGTGCGGCACGGGCGATGAGCTTGTCGGCTCGCCGGCCAACGACTACATCGCGGACTTCGTCTCCGAAGTCCCCCGTTCAGACGTCCTGACCCTCAAGTGGATCGCCGAGCCGGTGGCGCCGGGAACACCAAGCGACGCACCGGTGCTCGGCTCGTCAACCATCATCCGTGACGCCATCCATACGGTCATGCACTCAACCAGCCCCGTCCTCGTGGAGGAAGCGGGCATCATCACCGGCCAGATCGATCGCGACAGCATCCTATCCGTGCTTCGCGGAGTGAGAGCAGCGGCATGAGCACAACCGTGATCGAAGCGGAAGAAACGGCGCGCACCGAAATTTCCCCAAGTCCGGAATCCCAGCGCCGGCGGCCCAGCCGCCGGGTTGTGCTTCTTGGCAGCGCGGCGTTGATCTGGCTTCTGGGATTCCTCTTCCTCCACGGAACCGCCACTTTGGCGCTTCCCACCTCGGAATTGACCGATCTGCACCGCACACTGAACCACTTCAACTCCTGGGTGGCATCGAACCGCAGCGACAACCCGGTTTTCCTGTACCTGCTGTCCCCGCTCCGCACCGGCGTCGACGCTGTTGCCAACGCGTTCATGGCCATCTTCGCGGCCAGCCCCACCGGCCTGCGACTGCCCGAAATCGGCTGGCTGGGAACGGTCGCCCTGCTTGGCTGGATTGCTTGGGCCGTCGGCAATGCGAGGGTGGCCCTGCTGACCGTTGCTGCGTTCACCTTCTTCGGCTTGCAGGGACTCTTCGTCGAGGCCGCCTACACCTTTGCCCTCGTCCTTACCGCGGTGTTGCTTTCACTGTGCGTGGGCATTCCGCTGGGCGTATTGGCAGGAATCAGCAACCGCTTCGAGAAAGCCGTCACTCCGGTGCTGGACTTCATGCAGATCCTGCCGTCCTTCGTCTACCTCGCGCCGCTGGCCTTGGTCTTCCTTATTGGCCCCGCCTCTGCGGTCATCGCCACCGTGATTTATGCAGCGCCGCCAATCATCCGATTGACTGCACACGGCATCCGGGGCATCCCGGAGAACACCCGGGAGGCATCCGATTCCCTGGGAACCACTGCACTGCAGCGCTTGTTCACGCTCCAGATCCCCATGGCCCGGCGGACGATCGTCATGGGCATCAACCAAGGCACCATGGCTGCGCTGTCCATGGTTACCATTGCCGCGCTGATCGCCGCCCCCGGCCTCGGCCAGGTGGTGGTGCGCGCCCTGCAGTCGCTCGACGTCGGCACGGCAGTGAACGCGGGCCTGTCCATCGTGCTGATGGCGATCACCTTGGACCGCGTGACCACGGCGGCAAGCGAACGCGCAAAACCCAAAACCCAACGCCGCCAAAGCAAACTCCCGCGCCGCCTCCGCACCATCCTGCTGGTGGTCGGCTTCGCCGTCGTTGTGGTTCTCGTCCAGCTTTCCAGGACCGTTCTCTGGGCGGCCCAATTCCCCAAGGACGTCAACTTCGGTCCGGCAATCGTCAGCGGTGTAGCCGAGGCCAGCGGATGGATTCAGACGCATTTTTCCCTGCTGACCGAGACGTTCCGCGAAGGCATGACCGTTTCGTTGCTCAACCCCTTCCAGACCTTCCTGACGGATACACCTTTCTTCATCCTGTTCGCCGTCCTGGCCCTCGCTGCCTATGCCTTCGGGGGTTGGAAGCTGACCGCCCTGGTGCTCGCCTGCCTCGCCGCAATCGCCTACCTGGGCCTGTGGGGCGATGCGATGGTGACCCTCGCGAGCACGCTGGTGGCGACAGTGATCGTCATGCTGCTGGGCGTTGTGTTCGGCGTCGCGATGGGCCGCTCCAAGCGGCTGGACAATTTCCTGCGGCCGATCCTCGACGCCGGGCAAACCTTGCCCTCCTTTGTCTACCTCGTTCCCTTCCTGGGCCTTTTCGGCGCAACCCGCTTCACCGCAATCGTGGCAGGCGTGATCTATGCCGCGCCGGCCGCGATCAAGATCATGGCCGACGGCATCACAGGAGTCTCCCCTACCGTGGTCGAGGCCGCGGTGTCCAGCGGTTCAACCCCGTGGCAGGTCATCACGAAAGTCCAGCTCCCCATGGCCAGGAAGTCCCTGGGACTGGCTGCCAACCAAGGGCTCATCTACGTCCTGGCGATGGTTGTTGTGGGGGCGCTGGTCGGCGCCGGCGGCCTCGGATACGACGTCGTCGGAGGCTTCGTCCAGAGCTCGCTCTTCGGCAAGGGCTTGGCCGCCGGCCTGGCCATCGTCTTCCTGGGCATCCTGCTTGACCGCATCACCCAGGCAGCCGCATTCGCGGCGCCGACAAGATCACCTCACACCGCAAAACCCACCCCCAACTCCGTTCCCAACACCAAGGAGGCTTGACCATGAGAAGAACCAGCGTCATGAAACGGCTTGTCCCAGCCCTGGCAGGAGCTGCCGCAACAGCCCTGCTTCTTGCCGGCTGTGGAGGCTCATCCCTCAACCAGGCAGCGGCAGGCGACAGCTCCAAAGCGAGCTGCGGCACCGTCAATGTAGCCCTCAACGCTTGGGTCGGCTACACGGCGAACGCTGCCGTGTACAGCTACGTAGCCAAGGACAAGCTGGGCTGCACGGTGGTGCAGAAGGACCTCAACGAGCAGATCGCCTGGCAAGGCTTCGGCTCGGGTGAAGTCGACGTCATACATCATCGAAAACTGGGGCCATGCAGACCTGGCCAAGCAATACATCACCGATCAGGGCGTGGCCGTCGATGCCGGACCGACCGGGAACAAAGGCCGGATCGGCTGGTACGTTCCGCCATGGCTTGCAAAGGCCCACCCGGACATCCTGGACAGCAAGAACCTGAACAAGTACGCGTCCCTCCTGAAGACCTCCGAGTCCGGCGACAAGGGCCAGCTCCTGGATGGCGATCCGGCGTTCGTGACCAATGACGAGGCCCTCGTCAAGAACCTCAACCTGGACTATAAGGTGGTCTATTCAGGCTCGGAAGCGTCCCTGATCCAGTCATTCCGGGCTGCCGAGAAGAACAAGACGCCTCTGCTTGGCTACTTCTACGAGCCCCAGTGGTTCCTCGCCGAAGTCCCCTTGGCCAAGGTCAATCTTCCTGCGTGGACCAAGGGTTGCGACGCGGATCCCGAAAAGATCGCCTGCGACTACCCGGACTACATCTTGAACAAGATCATCTCCAAGAAGTTCGCTGACAGCGGCTCCCCCGCGGCGAAGCTGGCCAAGGCTTTCAGCTGGACCAACGCGGACCAGGACTCCGTGGCCACGGACATCCAGAAGGGCATGAAGCCGGAGGCCGCCGCCAAGAAATGGGTGGACGCGCACCCTGAGCAGGTAGCTGCCTGGCTCAAGTAGCCACGCAGTCTTAAAGCACACCAAGAAGCTCCCCGGATCACAGATCCGGGGAGCTTCTCTGTGTCCATGTCTCGAAACATGCAACCCGCATGCACCCAACGCAACGCAAGGCCTGCACGTTCCAGATCGCCAGCCGGCACCAGGTCAAACACCTCGCCCCCTTGGGCGCCCGCTACAACGAAGCCCTCAGTTCCTCCGTGCAGGTGTTCCTGGCCGCGGAGCCCGAAGACAGGGTCCGCAAACTCCTGCAAGGCGGCGACATCGTCCTCCCCGGCCTCGACGAATCCAGCCTGGAGGCCTACCAGCTCCGCCTGCAGGACGCTGCAAAGCGCGGCTGGGCCGTCAACTACGGTGAAACCTCCATCGAGGAAGTCGGCGTGGCCTCCCCGGTGCACGACCACCGCGGCAACATCGTGGCGGCCGTGCTGATTCCGGCGCCCAAGTTCCGCGTTTCCCAGGACACCCTCGCAAGCCTCGGCGAAGCCTGCGTCGAAGCCGCCCGGAAAGTCACAACCCGGCTGGGTGGCCGGGCACCCGTTTCTTAGCTGGCGCCCACTACGACAACACGGCGAGCGCTTCCTCAACGGTGTCCACCAGGTGAATGCGCCCGGCCATCGGTTTTCCGGCGGCGAGCGCCTGCAGCATCGGCCAGGCCGGATACCTTTCCTGCCAGTGTTCGCGCCCCACCAGCACCATGGGCGTGATGGTTTCCGGGGCGCCGTAGTAGTTCTCGCAGGCGTCCTGGAAGATTTCCTGCACCGTGCCGGCCGATCCGGGCAGGAACACGATTCCGCCCGTGCACAGTTCCAGCAGGATCGCCTCCCGCACCGAGTTCGCGAAGTACTTGGCAATGTGCGTGGCGAAGAGGTTGGGCGGCTCGTGCCCGTAGAACCAGGTGGGAATGCCCAGTGACGCGGTCCCTCCCGGGTATTTCCCGACGACGGCGGCCGCCGTCCGCGCCCAGTCCGTCACCGAGGGCCGGAAGCCCTGCGCGGCGGCGAGGGTTCCGAGCGCGGCGGTGAAGTCGCCGTCGGGCAGTCCGCTGAGGTACGCGCCGCAGTTGGCGGCCTCCATCGCACCCGGACCGCCGCCGGTGGCCACCGTGAAACCGGAGCGGGCGAGGAGCCTGCCCAGCCGCGCGGCGTCGGCGTACTCGCTGGTACCGCGCCAGGCCGCATGGCCGCCCATCACGCCCACCAGCCGGGTGCCGGCGAAGTCGCCGTTGGCCAGGGCTTCCTCCAGCGCGCCCCCGATGGCGTGGTCATGCAGGGCCGCGGCCAGCGTGGCGTCGAGGCTGGTGCGCTGCCCGGGCAGGATGCTCCATTGGTAGATCCGGGCATCCGGGGTCGCCTCGTATTCGTGCCCGGCGATGTCCTCGTAGAGTTCGGCCGCCGTGTACAGGCTGCCCCGGTACGGGTTGAAGGGGACGCCGCGCAGTTTCGGGAAAATGAGGGCGCCGCGGCTGCGCAGGCTGTCCTCCACGCCGGCGTCGAAGGTGCAGCCGAGGAAAATGGCGCCCTGGGCGTCGAGGGCCTTGAGTTCGCGGCTGCGGCCGCGCAGGTCCAGCGACTGGGCGTGCCAGCCGTGCATCGTCCCGGCACCCGCGCTGACCAGCCTGTCGAAGTGCGCCACGCTTTCGACATCGAGAGTGCGCGGGCTCGGATTCAGGCGGCCGGAGGGTGTCACTCGATCAGCTTAGGCACGCGGCGCCCTTTCCGGGCAGCTCCGTAGCAGAATGGGGCCATGCAGCCTTCAAACGGTTCCCCGCGCATCGGCATCCCCGTCCGGCTCAGCAGTTCCGAGGGCGCCGATCCGCGCGTCGGCAAGGCCAACAGCCTCTTTCAACTCATCGTGGAACTGCTGGGCCGGGCCGGGGCAGAAGCAGTGATACTGGATTCCGCCGTCGGGGATCCGGCGGCCGTCCGCGGACTCGACGGCGTCCTGTTGCCGGGCGGCGGCGACCTGGACCCGCGCCTGTACGGCGAGGAAGCAGGCCCGGCGCTTTACGACGTCAACACCGCACAGGACGAACTGGACATTTCGGTGGCCAAGGCGGGCATCGCGGCCGGAATCCCAGTGCTGGGGATCTGCAGGGGCCACCAGCTCCTGAACGTGCTCTACGGCGGCACACTCATCCAGGACATGCGCCCCTCCGACGTGGCGCACCGGATCGCGGCAGGCACGGATGCGGCGGGCACGAAAGCGGTAGGCACGAAAGCGGTAGGCACGGGACCGGTAGGAACGGAAGGGGCAGCGGACGTCGCGGACACCCGGGCTGAACATTCCTGGGCTGAACATTCCCGGGCTGAACATTCCTGGGCTGAACATTCCTGGGCATGGCACGACGTCGACCTGACGGCAGGTTCACGGCTCGCCGGCCTGTACGGTGCAGCGGCAGACGGACCCGCTACCACGGTACGGATCGCTTCGGGCCACCACCAGGCCGTCGCCCGGGTAGGCGACGGCCTGGTGGTCACCGCTGTGGCCGACGACGGCACCATCGAAGGCCTGGAGGATCCGCAGCGCTGGGTGGTGTCCATGCAATGGCATCCCGAGGCCGAGCAGCTGCCGGACGGGCAACGGCTGGCGCCGATCCGCGCCTTCGTGGACGTATGCCGGAACGCCGCCAACCGCCGCTGAGTGCCCGGTTGTGGCGGGATTTTCCGCGGCGGATTCCACTCCCAACTGAGCACTCAACGCTCCCCGAAGGCCGCCCCGAACGCCGCCCCGAACGCCCGCAGGGCCAGGTCCGAGTCACCGGATGCCCACGCCTCCATGCCCACGGTCCCCTCGTAGCCAAGATCCACCAGCACGCGGTGCACGGCGGAGTAGTTGATCTCCCCCGTGCCCGGCTCGCAGCGGCCCGGGACGTCCGCCACTTGGATCTCGCCGATCCACGGCCGTGCCTGGCGAACCAGGTCCACGAGGTTCCCCTCGCCGATCTGTGCGTGGTACAGGTCCAGCATCAGTTTGACGTTCGGATGGTCCACCGCCTTGACCAGGGCCAGGGTGTCCTTGGCGCGGCCGAGCGGAATGCCCGGGTGGTCCAGGATCGTATTCAGGTTCTCCACTGTGAAGGTGAGCCCGTGCTTTTCCCCCAGCGCACCGAGCGTCTCCAGGGTCTTCGCGGCGGTGAACCACATGTCGCCGGTGGCGCGCCAGTGCGGACGGGCGGCCCGGCCGTCCACTAGTTCGGCGGGGTGCACCACCAGGCGCTCGACGCCGAGTTCCAGGGCGGTGGGGATCAGCTCACCGGCGGTGCGGACCACTTGGTCCGCGGTACCGGCCTCCACGAGGGAGCCGGCGGAGTAGCCGGTCATGGACGAGAAACGGGCACCGGTGGCCTTGAGCGCAGCAATGTCCTTGGGCCGCGAATCCCAGAGCTCGACGTCGAAGCCGGCGGTGTGGATGCGCTCGACGCGTTCCACGAAGGGCAGCTCCTGGTAGACCATCTCGGCGCAGACGGCGAGCCTCATGCACGGACCTCCACGCCGGCGACGGCGGCGCTGGCCCCGGAACGGGCGGATTCGATGCAGGCGAACGCGACGGCGAGTGCCCGCCGCGCGTCGGCCAGGCCCGGGGTGAGCGGCACGCCGTGGTCCGGGGCGGCTCCGCCGTCGCGGCGGGCCCGCACGGTCAGGGCGAAGTCGGCGAGTTCAGCGGTGTAGGCGTCGGCAAAGAGTTCGATGTTCAGCCGCGGGGTCTGCGCCGACAGCCCCGCGGCACCGTAGCGTAGGGCGGCGGTTTCGGTGGCGCGTCCGGCCTGGACCATTCCGGCGGAACCGAAGACCTCGCCCCGCACGTCGTAACCGTAAAGGGCGGAGAAGTTGGCCTCGGCCACGGCGATGGCGCCGTTGCTGTAGCGCACCGTGACCACCGCCGTGTCCAGGAAGCCCTGCTCCTTGAGGGACGGCTCCACCAGGGCGTCCGCGGTGACGTGCACGCTGACGGGTTCCGCGCCGGGGTTCAGCCAGTTCAGGGCATCAAAGTCGTGGATGAGGGTCTCCAGGAAGATGGTCCATTGCGGGATCCTGGCGGCATGCGGGATGCTGCCGTTGCCCGGGTCCCTGGTCAGGGAGCGCAGCAGCTGCGGGGTGCCCACGGCGCCGGCTTCGATGTCGCGGCGGACCGCCAGGAAGTCGGAGGCGTAGCGGCGGTTGAAACCGATCTGCCAGTGCACCCCGGCGGCGGCCACGGCATCCTCCACGCGGTCGAGTTCTTCCAGGCTGACGGCGCCGGGCTTTTCGCAGAACACGTCCTTGCCTGCCGCGGCGGCGTCGATGGACAGCTGGGCGTGGAAGGGTGCCGGTCCGGCGATGACGACGGCGTCAATTTCGGGGTCGGCGAAAAGGTCGCCGGCGTCCGCGGTCACCTTCGTGACGCCGAGTTCGGCGGCCAGGGCACTGGCGGCGCCGACGGCCGGGTCGGCGATGGCGGCCAGTTCGGCACCGGGGATGCGGAGGGCGAGGCTGCGGGCGTGGTACGCCCCCATCCAGCCGGCACCGATAAGGCCGACGCGGACCGGCCCAGGCCGGGCGGAGGCAATGGGAAGGTAGCTCATGGGGTCCTCTCGAGGAAAAGACGAAAAAAACTAGAACGATCTAGTCGTGGCGATGGAGACAGTGTGGCATGGGAGGGCGCACCCCGTCTAGATCGTTCTAGTAGACTCTGGGGCAGCCGGTCCGGAACCAGGCCGCACCACGTCGAAGTCGGAAAAGTTGAGGACACGATGGCCAAACGCCCCACGCTGGCTGATGTGGCAGCCGAGGCAGGAATCTCCCGCGCCTTGGCCTCGATCGTGCTGCGCGGCGCGCCGGGCGCCAGCGACGCCACGCGGGAGCGTGTCCTGGCCGCCGCGTCCCGGCTGGGCTACCGCCCCGACGCCAGGGCCCGTCTGCTGCGCAGCTCCCGCAGCGGCCTGATCGGCGTCGTGTTCGCGCTCGACGGCGACTTCCACAGCGACCTGGTGGATGCCATCTATCCCGCCGCCGAAGCAGCCGGATACAGCGTAGCGCTGAGCGCCCGGGGACCCCGCCGCACGGAAACGCAGGCACTCCAAACGCTCCTGGACCTGAATGTCGAGGCGTTGCTGGTTCTCGGTCCCGCCGAAGGCAGTGCCAGGTTGAGCGACCTTCCGGTCCCGGCGGTCCCGGTCCTGGATCCCTCCCCCGCGGCCGGGCTCTCCGCCGTCATGACGGATGAGACGGAAGGGGTCCGCCTTGCCTTGGAGCACCTCTGGCAGCTGGGTCACCGGAGCATCGCCCACGCAAGCGGCGGGACGGCCAGCGGCGCGGAGGCACGCGAAGCCGCGTACACGGACTTCATGCGCGCCCGGGGGCAGAAGCCGGCGGTTCTATCGGGGGGCGCCGACGAAGCGGCGGGAATTCTTGCGGTCGCCTCGCTCGCGTCGCTGCTCAGGGAGGGCGCGGCAACGGCGCTCCTGGCCTTCAATGACGCCCAGGCCCTGGGGCTCCTGCACGGACTGCGCACAAAAGGGGTGGAGGTGCCGCGGGATCTGTCCCTCGTAGGCTACGACGATTCACACCTTGCCGCCCTGGCCTACGCGGACCTCACGAGCGTTCGCCAGGACCCCGACGCCCTGGCAGCGGCCGCCGTCAGGGTCGCCGCCGGCGCGATCGACGGGCGGCACGAACAGGTGCTCGTAGCGCCAAGCCTGACGGTGCGCTCCAGCACAGCGGCACCGGCTCAGGCCTGAACCGGCTCAGGCCTGAACCGGCTCAGGCTTGAAAGGACTTCCGCTTGAGCGGGCTCCCGCTGGCGGGGATCCCACGTGCCGGGACAGGGGCCCGGAGCGCCTCAGGCGGTGGCGGCGGTGGTGCCGTCCAGCAACGGGACGGTCTTCCACCGGCCGTCAGTGGCGGAGGCTTCGGCGGCGGAGACGATCGCGGCCGCCGAGGCGGCGTCGTGGATGTTGGAGTTCAGTTGCTCCCCGCCGGTAACGGCCACCAGGAACTTCTTCGCTTCGATCACTTTGAGGTCGTCGAAGCCCATGGCGCAGCCGGGTCCGGGTTGGAAGCGCGAGTAGTCGCCGTGCCGCGGGCTGCCGATCACCGTGGTGTAGCCCTGTTCATCGTTGTTGCGGCCCAGCACCACCTGGAGTTCGTTCATCCGCTCGAAGTCCCACTTCAGGGAGCCCTCGGTGCCGTAGACCTCCAGGCGGTAGCCGCAATCCCGGCCCACCGCCACGCGGGAGGATTCGATAGTGCCCACCGCCCCGGCACCGCGGGCGCCGGTCCCGAAGCGGACCAGCGCGGCAGCGTAGTCCTCGTTCTCCACCGGGCCCATTTCGCCGCCTTCGATCACCGCGAAATGGGTGCCTTGGCCCATCGCCAGTTTCGGGCGTTCGGTGTGAACCGTGCTTGTCAGGGCCGTGATGTCCGAAATCGGGCCGACGACGTACTGGCACAGGTCCGCGGCATGGCTAAACAGGTCCCCAAGGACGCCGCTGCCGGCGAGCTTGCGGTTGAAGCGCCAGGACAGGGCACCATTGGGCTCGGCCGAGTAGCCGGCCATGAATTCGGCGCGGACATTGGTGACGCGGCCAAGCTTGCCTTTCGCCACCAGTTCGCGCGCGTGCTCGACGGCGGGCGCGTGCCGGTAGTTGAAGCCGATGGAGCTGTGGACGCCGGCCTCGATCGCGGCACTGCGCACCGCTTCGGTCTCCTCGATCCCGCGGCCCACGGGCTTTTCGATCCAGAAATGCTTGCCGGCCTTCGCGGCGGCGATGCCGATCTCGGCGTGCAGGAAGTTCGGCGCGCAGATGGAGACGACGTCGACGTCCGGGTGCGCGAGCACCTCACGGTAGTCGGTGGCGCCCTCGGCGAAGCCCAGCACATCCTTGGCGTAGTCGATGCGGCTGGGCTCCGTGTCCGCGGCGATCACCAGCCGAGGGCGGATTCCCAGTTCCGGATACACCAGAGGGAGCTGCGTGTACGCCTTCGCGTGCAGCTTTCCCATCCAGCCGACGCTGATGAGACCGACACCGATACTGCGGATTTCAGTGGACATGGGGCTTGCCTTTCAGCTGTCGGTGGGAGGTGCGGCCACGGCGTTGTGACGGGCCTCGCGCAGGACGCCAGACGATCATATGAAGTTAAGTATGTCCTGTCAATAGATCTAATCCCGACGGCGGCACCCAGGCCGGATGCCGCCGTCGGGACGCCCTCGGGACGACGCCGCGGTGGTCCCTTCCCAACGCTCGCAAGCTCGCGTCGGGGCCCTCGGGACGACGCTTATGCGTCCAGCAGCGCCGCGGCGTCCTTGAGGACTTTCGCGGCAACTTCCAGGCCCTCGATGCGGCCCAAGGAAACATCCTCATGCTCGATATTGACGAGCATGTCCGGGTCCACCTCGCGCAGGGCGCGCAGGAACTCGGCCCAGTAGGCGGTGCCGTGGCCGCGGCCCAGGGCCACGAAGTCCCAGGCGGAATCCTTCGGCCATTCGTTGGCCCATTCGTCGCCCCCGAGGTTGGTGCGGGGCTCCTCCGGAGAGAGCCGGCGGAAGCTGTTGTCCAGTACGCCGTAGAGGCGGGCGTGCTCGGTGTTGACGCGCACATCCTTGGCTGCAGCGTGGAACACCAGCGGGCCGAGTTCGCGGACCACGGCAACCGGATCCATCTGCTGCCAGAACAAGTGCGAGGCGTCCAGCTCGACGCCCACGTTCGTGGCGCCGGTCAGCTCCACGAGCTTGCGGACGTCGGCAGTGTTGAACACCAGGTTCTGCGGGTGCAGTTCGAGGGCTACCTTGACGTCGTGGTCCCGGGCCAGCAGGTCGATCTCCTTCCAGAACGGCACGGCCACACCCCACTGGTAGTCCAGCACGTCCAGGGCAGCGGAGTTCCAGGCGTTGACCACCCAGTTGGTCACCGTGGCTCCCGGCTCGCCGCCGGGCAGGCCGGACATGGTTACCACGCGGTGCTGGCCCAGGCGTTCTGCCAGGAGGATGGAGCGGCGGATGTCCTCCGCGTGCTTCTGCCCGATCTCCGGCTTGGGGTGAAGCGCGTTGCCGTTGCAGTTCAGCCCCGCGATGGAGATTCCGGTGCCCTCGAAGAGGCCCAGGAAGTCGTCCCGCGCCGCGTCGGAGACCAGGATGTCGTCCATGGTGGGGACATGCACGGCGGGCAGGAAGCCGCCCGTGTTGAGCTCGATGCCCTCCAATCCCAGGTCGGCGATGACCTTCAGGGCGTCCGGCAAGGGGCGGTCGTGCAGGATTGCGTTGTAAACGCCGAGTTTCATGCTGTTCTCCCTCAGAGTTCGATTCGGGAGCCGCCGGCCGCGGCGGAACGGGCCACGGCATCCAGGATGTTCATGCTGCGCAGGCCGTCGTCGAAAGTGGCGCAGCGGGGCAGCGATTTCCCTGCGGACAGGCCGGCCACTTCTTCGAGGAAGGCGCGGGACTGGTAGGCGAAGGAATCGTTGTGGTTGTAGCCGACGCCGGGGGCGTCCATCGCCATGCCGTTGGCCACGTACGGCAGTTCCGGGCCGATGAGGACCTGGCGGTACCCGTTCTGGGCGTACGGGCCCTGGTTCAGGTAGAGGCCGAACTCGGCCGGGCGGTCCTGGTCAAAGCGCGCGGCGCCGTTCTCGCAGAAGATCTCGAAGGTCAGCGAGTTGGGGTGGCCTGCGGCGATCCGGGAGACCTCCAGGCTGCCCTTGCAGTGTTCGAACTCAGCGGCGTAGGCAGCGTAGTCGTCGTTCTCCACCCGCTCGAAGACGTCACTCACGGCACCGTGCTCGTGGCCCATGACGGCGCCCAGGGGCAACGGGCGCTTCTCGATCGCGGTGTGGAACTGTCCGCCGGAAACCGCCAGGGTCTTCCCGCAGAGGAACTCTGAGACGTAGGTGGTGTGGCTGCCCAGGTCCGCCAGGGCGCCGGAACCGGGAGCGCCCTTGTAGCGCCAGCTCATAGGGGCGTGCGGGCTGCAGGAGTAGTCGGTCCAGTAGCGGGAGGAGAAGTGCAGGGGCCGGCCCAGGGTGCCGTCGTCGATCAGCTTCCGGATGGCCGCGATGGCAGGCGAACGCAGGTAGGTGTAGCCGATGCGGGCCAGGACGCCGCGTTCCTCGGCGGCGCGGGCGGCGGTGAGCATCGCCTCGGCGTCGGCGACGGAATCGGACAGCGGCTTCTCGCAGAGGACATGCTTGCCGGCCGCGAGCAGGCCTTCCACCACCTCGCGGTGCAGGGAGTTGGCGATCACCACGGAGACGACGTCGATGTCGTCGGCCTCGGCGATGGCACGCCAGTCCGAGTCGTGGCGTTCGTAGCCGAAGCGGCGCGCGGCGGCCTGGCCGAATTCGGCATTGACATCCCCGATGGAGACCAGCTTGACCTCCGGCAGGGTCGGGGCGAAGAGGCTGCTGGCGACGCGGTAGCCCGCGGCGTGGGATTTGCCGGCCATGCCGGCACCGATGACGGCGACACCCAGTGGCTTAGTCATGGGTCCTCCTTGGAATTGAGGTGTGGGTTGGGTAACATTTGGAGCGCTCCAAACGAGAGTAAGGCTGAGTAATTTGTCCTGTCAATACACCAATAGAACTGCGTTGGCACTCCTGGTCGCGGCGACCTTCTTCCTGGAGTTCCTCGATGGCACGGCCCTGGCCACGGCGCTGCCCGCCATCGCACGGGACTTCCAGGTGACCGCCGCGGATGCGAACGTCGCCATGACGGCCTACCTGCTGGCCGTGGCCATGGGCATCCCCGCGAGCTCCTGGCTGGCCGTCCGCTTCGGCTTCCGGCGCATCTTCTGCCTGGCCATCGCGGTTTTCACCATCGCTTCGCTGCTCTGTGCCCTGAGCCCTGGCCTGTGGCTGTGGACCTTGACGGCTTTCCGCGCCCTGCAGGGCCTGGGCGGGGCCATGATGGTGCCCGTCGGTTCGCTCCTGGTCCTGCGGGACACTCCGAAGGACCAGCTCCTGCGCATGACGGCCTTTCTGGTCTGGCCGGGCCTGATGGCCCCTGTCCTGGCGCCGTTGGTGGGCGGGCTGCTCACCCAGTACCTGTCCTGGCACTGGATTTTCCTGGTGAACCTGCCCCTGGGACTCGCGGCCTTCGTCGCCGCCCTGCGTCTGGTGCCGCGCACCGCCCCGGAGCGAGGGACGCGCCTGGACTGGCCGGGCGTGGGCCTCACCACTTTGGGCGTCGGGGCGCTGGTGACCGGGCTGGAACTCCTCGGCTCGGGCGCGCAGGCGGCCACCGCCGTCGTGCTCCTGCTGCTGAGCGCGGCGTTCCTGGCGGGCGCGGGGCTTTGGATGCGCCGCCGCGGACCCGGCGCCCTGTTCGACCTCAGCGTGTTCCGGGTCCACACTTTCCGCGCCACGCAGACCGGCGGCCTGGCGTACCGGGTGGCCGTCACCTCCATTCCGTTCCTGCTGCCCCTGCTGTTCCAGGACGGTTTCGGCTGGGATCCGGTGCACGCCGGGGCGCTGGTGACCGCCGTGTTCATCGGGAACATCGCCATCAAACCCGCCACCACTCCCCTGATCCGCCGCTTCGGCTTCAAGCCGCTCCTGGTCCTGGCCGCCGCCGGATCGGCGCTCACCTTCGTGGCCTGCGCCGCCCTCGGCCCGGGCACCCCGGACGCCGTCATCGTGGCGCTCCTGGCGCTTTCCGGGGCGCTGCGCTCCCTGGGGTTCTCGGCGTACATGAACGTCCAGTACGCGGACGTCTCGGCCGGGCAGCTGGCCAGCGCGAATGCGGCCGCGAACACCTTGGTTCAGCTGGCGCACGCACTGGGGGTCGCCGTCGGGGCCTTGTTCATCCGGCTGGGCGCCGGGCTCCTGCCGGCGGCGCATGGTTCGGCGGATCCATACCGGGCTGCCCTGCTGGCGGTGGCCGCCCTCATGCTGCTCAGTGTCCTGGATAGCCTCTTCCTGCCCCGCCACGCGGGCACCTCGGTGAGCGGACGCGCTGCCGGTACGGTGAAGGCATGAGCGCCCGCCCCACCATCTACGATGTCGCCCAACGCGCGGGTGTTTCCAAGTCTCTCGTCTCGCTGGTCCTCCGGGATGCCCCGCATGTGGCCGAGGCCAAGCGGGAGGCCGTGAAGAACGCGATCCGGGAACTGGGCTACCGTCCCAGCCGTGCCGCGAGCGCCCTGGCCAGCCAGAGCACGCGCTCGGTGGGGCTGCTCATCGATGACTTCCGCAACCCATGGTTCGTGGAGTTGCTGGCAGGGGTCCGCTCGGTCCTTGACCCGGCGGGCTTCACGGTCAGCGTCGCGGACCTGCGGCTCGAGGAAGCCAGCGGCCGCGACCCCGTGGACGGCTTCCTGGCCCAGCACGTTGACGCATTGTTGGTGGCCGCCGAAGCACCTCTGGAGATGGTGCGGGACGTGCGGGTCCCGCTGGTCGTCGCGGGCACGCGCAGCCTCACCGCCCTGCTCGGAGACGGTGGGGCGGCAGACGTGGTGGCCGGGGACGACGACGCCGGCGGGCAGCTTGCCGCCCGGCACCTGCTAGCGCTGGGGCACCGGCGCATCGCGCACCTGAGCGGGCAAGGCGCGCCGGCGGAGCACCGCAGGCGGGGATATGTCCGCGCGATGGAGGCAGCCGGGGCGGCGCCCCTGGTGTTCGGCGTCGACGGCGGCACGGACGAGGCCAGCGGTTTCCGCGCGATGCGGCAGGCCCTGGAAGCCGGTGAACAGGCGGGCGAGCCGCCCACGGCGGTGTTCGCCGCCAACGACGTCATGGCGCTGGGCGCCATGGCCGCCCTGCGCGACGCTGGCCTGCGGGTGCCGGAAGATGTCTCCGTGCTCGGCTACGACGACTCTCCGCTGGCCGCCTACGGCTACATCCGGCTGAGCACCGTGGACGGCCACAGCCGGAGGCTCGGGGCCGAGGCGGCACGGATGGCCTTGGACCGGATGGCTGCCCCGGGAGCGCCCCCGCGGCGGCTCCTCCTGGAGCCGGCGGTGGTGGTGCGGTCTTCCGTGCGGGAAACGATTGCGTAAGCGCTTTCACCCTGCGCTCCGGTCCCGTTACAGTATGTGATGCAGCGCATAGTTCCCTGTGCGCTGCTGCCACGCACTGTGTAACAAGGAGGTCCCATGGGCGGAACGAGCAGCGACGGGAACGGGACGCTCGAGCGGGTCCTCGGGGCCCTGGAAGCGGAACCGGGGCTCCGCCGCAAGGGACCGGACTGGAAGTCCTTCCTCGCCCGCGTGGACCAGTACGTGCCCGTGCTCCAGGAACTTTTCGCTTCGCTCTACGGTTCCCGCCCGGACTGGACCGACCACCTGGCCGCCCTCGTGGTGGAGTGCGCAAAATCCTGGCAGGACCGTCCCGCGGAGCTGAAGGAACTCGACGCCCGGCGCGAGGCCGAGCCGCAGTGGTTCGCCTCCGGGGACATGCTCGGCGGGGTCTGCTACGTGGACCGCTACGCGGAAAACCTCGAAGGGCTGCGCGGACGCATCCCCTATTTCCGGGAGCTCGGGCTGAGCTACCTGCACCTCATGCCGCTCTTCCTCGCCCCGGAACCGAACTCGGACGGCGGCTACGCCGTGTCCAGCTACCGGGACGTCAACCCGAAGCTCGGCACCATGTCCGGGCTGCGGGACGTGGCTGCGGAGCTGCGGGCCAACGGCATCAGCCTGGTGGTGGACTTCATCTTCAACCACACTTCGGACGAGCACGAATGGGCGCGGCGCGCTGCCGCGGGCGAGCAGGAGTTCTCCGATTACTACTGGATCTTCCCGGACCGCACGATGCCGGACGCCTATGAGCAGACAGTGCGTGAGATCTTCCCCGACGACCACCCTGGCAGCTTCGTGCAGCAGCCGGACGGCCGGTGGGTCTGGTGCACCTTCCACACCTTCCAGTGGGACCTGAACTACTCCAACCCGGCCGTGTTCCGTGCGATGGCCGGGGAGATGCTGTTCCTCGCGAACCAGGGCGTGGAGATCCTGCGCATGGATGCGGTCGCGTTCATCTGGAAGCAGCTCGGCACCGCCTGCGAGAGCCTGCCCGAAGCCCACGAGCTGCTGCAGGGCTTCAACGCCGTGTGCCGCCTCGCGGCGCCGTCGCTGCTGTTCAAGTCCGAGGCGATAGTCCACCCGGACGAAGTGGTGCAGTACATCGACCCCGCCGAATGCCAGATCTCCTACAACCCGCTCGAGATGGCGCTCGGCTGGGAGGCCCTCGCCACCCGGGACGTGTCGCTGCTTTCCCAGGCCCTGGAACGGCGGCACAACCTCCCGGAGGGGACCGCCTGGGTCAACTACGTCCGCAGCCACGACGACATCGGCTGGACCTTCGCCGACGAGGACGCCGCGGAGCTGGGGATCAACGGCTTCGACCACCGCCGCTTCCTCAACTCGTTCTATGTCAACCGTTTCCCGGGCAGCTTCGCGCGCGGGGTCGCCTTCCAGGACAACCCGCGCACCGGGGACTGCCGCATTTCCGGCACGACGGCGTCGCTGTGCGGCCTCGAGGACGGCTCGCCGGAGGCGGTGCGCCGGGTGTTGCTGCTGCACTCGATCGCGATCAGCACCGGCGGCATTCCGCTCATCTACCTCGGCGACGAGGTGGGCCAGCTCAACGACTACGGCTACGCCCAGGAGCCGGGCCACGAGGCCGACAGCCGTTGGGTCCACCGCCCGCACTACCCCGCCGACCGTTATGCGCACCGCGGCGACCCGTCGACGCCGGAGGGCGCCATCTTCGCGGGGCTTAAGCGGATGCTCGACGTGCGATCCTCCACGGCCGAGCTCGCGGGAAACCCGCTCATCGGATTCAACGCCAACAACCGGCACGTCCTTGGCTACCAGCGCCCGGGCACCGGCCGCACCGTCCTGGTCCTGGCGAACTTCGCAGACACGGCCCAGCACGTCTCCGCCGAGACCCTCTCAGGCTTCGAGCCCGGAGCCACCGAACTCCTGGGCGGCCGGCCCGTGTCCCTGGCGGACGGTGTGACGCTGGGAGCCCAGGAGTTCATGTGGCTGGCGGTCAAGTCAGGCTGAGCCTTACTCCCCCGGGTACACGATGCTCCCCCGGGTACACGATGCCCAGCTGCTCTCGGGCCGCGTCCATGGCGCGCAGCGTGCGCAGGGACTTTTCCAGCGGGCGTTCTTCCACCTCGGTCCGGCCCGCAGCAATGGCCCATGCCACGGCGGCCGCCTGAAAATGCAGCCCATCCACGTGGCTTCCGGGCTTTCCGTCCCAGCGGTGCTCCGCGCCGTCTGTGGTCCGGACCATCAGGCCACCGGGGCCGTTGAACGGACCGTCCATCACCAGCGTTGCCTCGGTGCCCACCACGGTGAAGGTGGCCGGGGTGAAGCCACCCATGGTGGTGGCGAGCGCGGCCTGGGCGCCGCCGTCGAAATCCAGCAACGCGGAGAGCCGGCCGTTGACCGGCGTCCCGCCGCGGCCGGGAACCGTGGCTCCGCGGGCGGTTACTGCCGTGGCCTCGCCGGCCAGGTCCGTGGCCAGGGCAAAGAGGTAGACGCCCAAGTCCAGGAGGGGGCCGCCCGCCAGCGCGGGGTCGTAGGCCCTGTGCGACGGCGGCAGGTACTCCCCATAGTCCGCCACGATCTGCGTCACCGCACCCAGCCGGCCGTCCCGCACGAGCTGCCGGACGACGTCGTACCTGGGCAGGAAAACCGTCCACAGCGCTTCCGCCGCGAAGAGCCCCCGGGCGGCGGCAGCGGCGCGGATGGCCTCCGCCTGGGCGGCGTTGATACCCATCGGCTTCTCCACCAGCACGTGCTTCCCGGCCTCCAGCGCGGCCAGCGCCACGTCGAGGTGGGCGGTGTGCGGGGTGGCCACGTAGACCACGTCCACTTCTGGGTCCGCCGCGAGTTCCTCGTAGGAGCCGTGGGCGCGCAGGCCCCGGGGCGCGCCGAAGGCCGCGGCGCGTTCGATGCTGCGGGAGCCGACGGCGGTGACCCGCTGGCTGCCGTGCCGCAGCAAGGATTCGACGAAGCGCTCGGCGATCCAGCCGGGCCCGGCGATGCCCCAGCGCAGGCTGGGCGCCTCCATGGCATCCGGGATTCGGGGTTCCGGGAAGACGAAGCCGCTCACGCGTGCGCCCCTGCTTCCTGGTGGACGACCGCCTCCCCGTAAACGACGTGCACGAAGGCGCCGCCGCTCCGCTCGGATTCGAGCAGGGCCGCTGCCACTTCGGCAGCTTTCAGCCCGTCCGCGGCGGTGGCGAGCGGCGTCGGGGTGCCGTGTGCCAGGGAATCGATCCAGGCCTGCAGTTCCAGGCGGTAGGCGTCGGCGAAACGGGGCCGCCAGTCGGCCGGGTATTCCGTGGCCCGGCGGCGACCGCTGCTGATCTCGAGCAGCGGCGACTCGGTGAAGCTCGCCGTGCCGCGCTCCCCCACCGCCTCGCAGCGGGTCACATAGCCGTAGTCGGCGTTGAGGAAGAGTTCCAGCGTGACGAGCATGCCGTCGGCCATGCGCAGCAGCATGAAGGAAGGGTCCTGCAGGCCGGCCGGGGCCAGGGAGGTGGACTTCCGCCCGGACAGCCACGCCACCTCGGTGATGGGCTGGCCCAGGAGCCACGGCATGGAGTCCAGCTCATGGATGGCCGATCCCGTGATGGCGGAGGCGTTCGTGGCGTCAGGTGCGCCGCGGACGCCCCGGCTGACGTTGTGCACGGTAAGGATCTCACCGAGTTCACCGTCCGCGATGCGCCGTTTGAGCTCCACATGGCCCGGGTCGAAGCGCCGCATGAAGCCCAGGGACACCAGGCCGCGGTTCCCTTCCAGCGCCACGAGGTCCCGGCACTCTTCCACGGTGGGGGCCAGCGGCTTCTCGCACAGCACCGCCTTCCCGGCAGCCAGGCAGGCGGTCACCAGCGCGGCATGCGTCGAATCGTGCGAGGCGATGATGACGGCGTCGACCTGCGGATCGGCGATCACCGATTCCGGATCGGTGCCGCTGCGCGCCCCGGCGAGGGCCGCAGCCTCCGCCGCCCGTCCGGCGTCGAGGTCTGCCACGAGGACCACCTCCGCGCCCCGGACCGAACGGCTGAGAGTCCTGACATGGTCGGCCCCCATGATTCCGGCGCCGATCACTCCGACTCTGATGGTCATACGGCCCTGCTTTCTTCCGGGGCGTCCGCCTGCACGGCGGCGGCTTCTGCCCGGACTTCCTTGAGCTCTTCGGAGTGCCCGCCGATCTGTTCAAGCTCGTGGGCGAGTTCGGCGAGTTCAGCGCCGCCGGCCATCTGGGCGGTGAGTTCTTCGAGCGTGATGTCCTTCTTGTCGTAGTAGCCGATGCTCTTGCCCCGTTTGAGGAGCAGGAAGCGGTCACCGACGGGGAAGGCGTGGTGCGGATTGTGGGTGATGAAGATGACCCCGAGGCCGCGGTCGCGGGCCTGCAGGATGTACCTCAGCACCACGCCGGACTGCTTCACGCCCAGGGCCGCGGTGGGTTCGTCCAGGATGAGGACCTTGGCGCCGAAGTACACGGCGCGGGCAATCGCCACGCACTGGCGTTCGCCGCCGGAGAGCTGGCCGATGGGCTGCTCCACATCGCGCAGGTCGATGCCCATGTCCGCCAGTTCCTTCTTGGTGATCTCCTTCATCCGCGCCACGTCCAGGCGCTTGAACGGACCGAAGCCGGTGGTCAGCTCCGAGCCCAGGAAGAAGTTGCGCCAGATCGGCATGAGCGAGACCACGGCCAGGTCCTGGTACACGGCGGCGATGCCGGAGTCCAGGGCCTCGCGCGGGCTGTTGAGCTTGCGTTCCTCGCCCATGATCGTGAAGACACCGTGGGTGTGCTGGTGGCGGCCGGCGATGATCTTGATCAGGGTGGATTTGCCGGCGCCGTTGTCGCCCAGGACGCAGGTGACGCGGCCGTTGTCCACGGCCATGGTCACGTCCGTCAGCGCGATGATGTTGCCGTAGTGCTTGGCTACCTTGTCGAGTTTGAGCAGGTGCACCGGGCGGTCCGTAAGCGGATCCGTTTCGTCGGCCAGCAGGGTCTGGTTGGAGATGTGCGTGGCTGCACGGTTTTCAGTCATGGTTGCTCCCCTTCCTATTTGCTTGCGTCCGCGCGGCGTTTGACGATCAGGTTCACAATGGTGGCCAGCAGCAGCATCAGGCCCAGGAAGAACTTGAACCAGTCCGGGTTCCACTGTGCGTAGACGATGCCCTTGTTGGCCATGCCGAAGATGAAGGCTCCGATCGCGCCGCCCACCGCGGAGCCGTAGCCGCCCGTGAGCAGGCAGCCGCCGATCACTGCCGCGATGATGTAGAGGAACTCGTTGCCCACGCCTTCGCCCGACTGGACGGCGTCGAAGGCGAAGAGGTTGTGCATGCCGAGCAACCAGCCGCAGAAGCCCACGGCCATGAACAGGCCGATCTTGGTCTTAGTGACCGGAACACCCACGGCCAGGGCGGCGTTGTCGTCGCCACCGACGGCGAAGATCCAGTTGCCGACCTTGGTCCGCAGCAGGACCCAGGACGCGATCGCCACCAGGACGACCCAGTAGAAGATGGTGATTTTCAGTTCCACTCCACCGATGGTGATGGAGGACGCGAACACGGCGCGGGCCGACTCGAAGCCGTCCAGCTTCGCGATCGACGGCGAGGAAACGCTGCCGCCGACGGCGCGGGTCAGGGCCAGGTTCAGGCCGGTCAGCATGAGGAAGCTCGCGAGCGTGACGATGAAGGACGGCAGCTTGGTCTTGATCAGGATCCAGCCGTTGATGAAGCCGATGGCCAGGGACACCACCAGGGCCACTCCCACGCCCACCCAGGCATTCATGGAGAAGTACCAGGAGAACAGGGCCGCCGTGAGGGCCGAGGAAATCACCGCGACGCCGGTGGAGAGGTCGAATTCACCGCCGATCATCAGCAGAGAGACACCGACCGCCATGATGCCGATGGTCGAGGATCCGTACAGAACCGTGGCCAGCGCGTTGGGCTGGGTAAAGGTGGGGGCCACCGAGGCGAAGAAGACGAACAAAGCGACGGCGCCGACAAGGGCGCCGACCTCCGGCCGGGCCAGCAGCTTCTGGAAAGGGTTTCGCTTCGCAACACGCTCATCCGCCAAGGGAGCCTGCGGAGCACTGACAGTTGTTGACATAGGGATACTCCTGGGTTGCGGGGTGCCGGCCGGAACCGGACGGCACCCCGGGGGACGGCCGTTTAGCGGACGCCTTCCTTGGCGTACTTGAGGGTCTCTGCGCCGTTCTCCTTGTCGATGATGGCCGGGCCGGTCAGGACCGCCTGCCCGCCGCCGATCTTGAAGCCGCCGCGCTTGTTCTGCCACAGCGAGTCCACGGACATGTAGCCCTGCAGGTACGGCTGCTGGTCCACGGTGAAGAGGACATTGCCGTCCACGATCTGCTGCGCGAGTTCGGCGTTGAGGTCGAAGCTCGCTGCCTTGGCGGAGCTGCCGGCATCCTTGATGGACTTCAGCAGGGTCAGGGTGATGGGGGCACCCAGCCCGATGATGGCGTCGGCGTCCTTGGTGGCCTGCAGCTTCGCGGTGGCGGTGGACTGCACGCTGGTCATGTCCTGGCCGTTCACGTACAGCACCTCCGTAGCCGGCACCTTCTCCTTCACGCCGGCGCAGCGGGCTTCAAGGCCGACGTGGCCCTGCTGCTGGATGACGCAGATGGGGTGCTTGTAGCCTTCGGCAGCGAGCTTGGTGCCGACTGCCTCGCCGGCGAGCTTTTCGTTCGAGCCGAAGTGCGTGAATGCGCCGAGCTTGGCGAAGGCATCTTCGCCGCCGTTGAAGCTCACCACAGGGATTCCGGCGTCGACGGCCTTCTTGACGACGTCCTTGAGGGCGTCCGGAGTGGCCAGGGTGACGGCAATGCCGTCCACCTTCTGGTCGATGGCCTGCTGGACCAGCTGGGCCTGCCGGCCGGCTTCCTGGTCGTTCGTGTAAAGCAGGTCGACGTTGTCCTTCTTGGCGGCCTCCTCAGCGCCCTTGCGGACGATGTCCCAGAAGGTGTCGCCGGGGGCCGCGTGAGTGATCATCGCAATCTTCAGGCGCGGGGTGCTCACGGCCGCCTGGCCGCCACCGTTGCCGTTGCCGCTGTCGGCGGGCTTGCCTCCCTGCGCGGAACAGGCCGTGACGGCCAGCAGGGGCGCCACAAGCGCGACGGCGGCGACACGGCGCCAGGTGTTTTTCTTCATCCGAATCTCCTTCGATCCTTTCCCACGGAACGGCGTGGGGGCTGCAACCGATCATGGGTGATCGGCATCACAATAGTCAATAGTTTGTCTTGACATATTTACGTCACGATAAATAATGGGACTTAGAAACCGGCATTTGTCAGCTACTGCTGACAAACGCATCACGGCTTCCGGGTGGCGCGTGTCGCTGCCGTGGCGCGGATTCCGGGCCTACACTTCAGGCAAGGCATTTGTCCATGCAACCGGACATGCCACGCCACCCGACCCAAGGAGACGTAGAAATGTCACAGCTCCTGAACATCCCGATCGACCGCTCCTCACCGGTGCCCCTATACCACCAGGTGGTTCAGGGCATCGAGGGCATGATCCGCTCCGGCACCCTGGAACCAGGCTCCCGGCTGGAGAACGAGATCGAGCTTGCCAGCAAGCTCAACCTCTCCCGCCCGACCATGCGCAAGGCCATGGACGAACTGGTGCGGGCCGGACTGCTGGTCCGCAAGCGCGGCGTCGGCACCCAGGTGGTTGCCAGCCAAGTACGGCGTCCCCTCGAGCTCTCCAGCCTCAACGACGACCTCGTGCGCACCGGCCAGAAGCCCAGCACGCGCGTGCTGTCCTTCAGCCACGGCCCCGGGCTGGAAGAACAGCGCAGCACGCTGCAGCTGCCGGCCGGCGTCGGCATCTACCACTTCACGCGGCTGCGCAGCGTAGGCAACAAACCCCCTGGCGCTCATGGAGAACTGGGTGCGCGACGACGTCGCCCAGTTGAGCGAGGAAACGCTCAATGAGCGCGGCATGTACGACCTCCTGCGCACCGCCGGGGTCAACTTCCGGCTGGCGCAGCAGAGGATCGGTGCCGCCGTCGCGGACGACTACCAGGCCGAAATGCTTGGCTGCGAGCCAGGCGCGGCGCTCGTGACCATGGAGCGTACCGCGGTGGATGACACGGGCCGGAACGTCGAGACCGGGCACCACGTGTACCGGGCCGATTCCTACAGCTTTGAAATGACGCTGGTCCAGCGCTGAGGCGCGGGGCCGGCCCCCCGAACGAAAGGACGCTCCCCCATGGCCGAATGGGTCTACCCTTACGGAAAAGCAGCCGACGGCGACTGGCAGGTCTCCCTCGGCGCGCACGACAGCAGCACGCAGGTTGACGGCTGGGCCCACACCGGCCTCAAGGTGGCCACCCTGGCCCCCGGTGCGTCGGTGTCCCTGGACGCCGCCGCCGAAGAGCGGATCGTTGTCCCGTTGGAAGGATCCTTCACGGTCACGGTGGACGGCCAGGACCATGAGCTGCGCGGCCGCCGGAGCGTTTTCCACGGCACCACGGACGTCCTGTACACCGGCATCGGCAAGGCCGCCACGGTGAGCAGCGCGGGCGGCGGCCGGGTCGCCGTCGCGCTGGCCCCGGCCAAGGCGGAATATCCCACCCGCCTGGTCCGCGCCGAAGAGACCCCGCTGGAACTCCGCGGCGCCGGCAACTGCTCGCGCCAGGTACACAACTTCGGCACCCCCGCCGCCCTGGAAGCAGACCGCTTCATCGTCTGCGAAGTCATCACCCCCGCCGGTAACTGGTCCTCCTACCCGCCGCACAAGCACGACGAGGAAAAGGACGGTGAAACCGCACTCGAGGAGATCTACTACTTCGAGACCCGCCTCGCCGAGAACCCTCCCGTCCCGGCCGGCAGCCGCGCCGGAACCGATCCGCTCGGCTACGTGCGGGTCTCCGCCTCGGACGAGCGGCCCATCGACATCTGCGGGGAAGTCCGCACGGGCGACGTTGTCCTGGTCCCCTACGGCTGGCACGGCCCTGCCATGGCCGCCCCCGGCTACGACATGTACTACCTCAACGTCATGGCCGGCCCCGGCCGGGTACGCGAGTGGCTCATCAGCGACGACGAGCACCACGGCTGGGTGCGCACCACCTGGGAGGGCGCCGACGTCGACCCCCGCCTGCCGTTCACGGCGTAAGGCCGCCTTCCCACCCGCGTGTCCGCACCGGCCCAAACGTGGGTAGCCCGCCCAAATTTGAGCGGGCTACCCACGTTTAAGCCGGTGGGAACCTTCGTGCACGGGGAACGCCGGCGCGCAGGAGTTTGGCAGCGAGTCTCTCGGGCCGGGTCAGCTCATCCCATTCCCACCGGATCACGCCATAGCCCAGTTCGCGGATCCGGTCCTCGCGGGCTTTCTCTTCCGTCACTACCTCCTCGATGGATTTCCCGCTGAGCTCCCGCGCACGGGTGTATTTCATGTGGCCGTCGAATTCGCCCACGAGTTTGCGCCGCGGCCAGTAAAAGTCCGTGCGTGCCACCTCTCCGTACGGCCCCATCACGTGGAACTGCAAATCCGGAACCTCGAATCCAAGCCGTGCGATCACTGCGCGGCTGAAGGATTCGCCAACGGACTCCGCTCGGCTGTCCGCAAACGCAAGGGCCTCGGCCATACGTTCCCGTTGCGCACTTTTCGGCAACAGCGCGCAGAGACCTGCAAGGTGTTCCGCGCTTCGGATGTACGGTGCCACGGGCTTCCGTGCTACGGACGTCGGGCGTCCGCAGTCTTGAGGGAGGACTTGGTCGAGCACCACCACCGCGTTGTGAAAGGGCAAGCGGTGAATAGTGTCGATGAGTAGTCCGTCGAAGTCCTGGACCCGCAAGCGCAGCCCAAGGCGTTCCGACACGACTGACCAATTTCCTGTGCGTGTGCCCAAGCGTTTGGCATCGCGGAATCCCGTGGGAAGCATTGAAAGATCCGGGGCTACTTGTTTTCCGAGCTTCTCCACCGCGCCGCGGTCACCGTAAAGGCGCGGCGGCGCGGTACGTCCTACCTGGTCAGGATGGCGGGTCAGGTATTCCACCGTCTGCGGAAGCCCGGCTAGCTTCAATCCCCACAGCAGCAGACCTGTCTCCCGGCAAAAAACGGGAGTTTCGCCACGGATGGCAAGTGACGCCGTCGTCAGGGCATAACGCTCCCATCCGTTGACGGACAGCCATTGCTCGGCTGGAAGGTAGACACCGTGCCGAATCCGGATCAGGGTCCCGCGCTTGTAGCCGTGGTGCAGCTCCCAGGCCGTGGCGCCCGCACGGCTGCCGGTCGGTGAGCTGCGGAAGGTCGCTTCGGGGAATTCCATACCCCCACTGAAGCGGGCCGGAAAGCTGTGGGCACCACCTAATGGCGTCTATGTGGAAAAGCCGGCCCAAACGTGGGTGGCCCGCTCAATTTTGAGCGGGCCACCCACGTTTAGACCGGTGAAAGTCACGGGACCACGGAAGCGAAGAGTCCTAGCCCTTGCCGAACTTCGCCACGTACTTTTCGATTGTTTCCAGCTGGTAGCGGGCCACGTCGCGGGCGTTCTCGTCCTCGGCGAAGACGGAGGAGCACATCACGGTGTCCGGAGAGTCCAGGAAGCCCACCTCGGCCAGGCCGCCGAAGAACTCGTCCCAGTTGACCTCGCCGTCGCCGATCTTCAGATGCTGGTGGACGCGCACTGCGTTGCCCGGCGGGTTGGTGATGTACCGCAGGCCGTGCGAGGCGTGGTGGTTGAGCGTGTCCGACACATGGACCACGCGAAGGCGGTCCCCCGCGGCGCGCATGATCTCCAGCGGTTCGTCCTTCATGTGGAAGGTGTGCGAGGCCACGTAGACCATGCCGACGTTCGGGGAGTTCAGGCCCCGGATCACGCGCCAGGCAGCCAGGCCCTCCTCCACGAAGTCGTCCGGGTGCGGGTCGATCGCGACGTGGACGCCTTCGCGTTCGAAGACCGGCAGCAGCTCCTCCATGGACTGGTAGAAGGCGGCCTCGGACTCCTCGGGCAGCTCGGGGCGGCCGGAGAACTCGGTGTTCATCTGGGTGCAGCCGAGGTCCACGGAGATCTGGATGGCGCGCTTCCAGTAGCGCACCGCGGCCTGGCGCAGGGTCTCGTCCGGGCCGGACCAGCGCAGCACGGGCAGCACCGAGGCCACCTCGACGCCGGCGGCCTCGCAGTTCCTGCGGAACTGCGCCACGAGCGCGTCGTCCGCCTTCGGGTGGCGGAAGAACGGGATCATGTCCGCGTGCGGCGTCATCTGGAGGTAGCGGTACCCCAGGTCCGCGGCGAGGGCCGGGAACTCCAGCAGCGAGTGGCTGTGGTGGAACGGGGTGGGGTCGAGGGCGATCTTCACTGCTGTTCCCCCGGACTCCTGTACAGCTCCGGCTTCTCGTTCAGCACGACGGCGACCTTCTCGCCGCTCTTCTGCGCCTCGACGCCGGCCTCACAGCAGGCGGCGGTGGCGTAACCGTCCCAGGCGGAGGGGCCGCCCAGCTCACCGCGGCGGGCGGCGTCCACCCAGGACTGGACTTCGACGTCGTACGCGGCACCGAAACGCTCGATGAAGCTCGGGGTGACCTGGCCGCCCCAGGCGCCGCTGCGGCGCACGTACGGGCCGCCGTCGCGCCCGATGTTCACGATGGCCTCTTCGAAGGCGGCCTCGGTGGCCACTTCGTAGCCGAACTTCGCGTTGACGAAGATCTCGACGTCGGCCAGGACACCGGATTCGGTCTCGATCAGCACGTGCTGAGGGTCGTGCTGCCCTGCTGGAGCCTTGCTGGAGGCCTTGCCGAGGCGGACCTGGACGGAGGTGATTTCCTCGCCGGTCAGGTAACGGATCACGTCGAATTCGTGGACCACGGAGTCGTTGATGAGCATCTCGTTGGTGAACCCGGCCGGGGTGCTCGGGTTGCGGTGGCGGCAATGCAGCATGAGCAGATCGCCCAGCTCGCCGCCGCAGATCAGGCCGCCCAGTTCGGCGTATTCGGCGTCGTAGCGGCGCATGAAGCCCACCTGGATGCGCTTGCGGCCGGCCTCGACCTCGGCCTGGACAATCTTCCAAGCCGATTCGGCGTCCGGGGTGAGCGGCTTCTCGCACAGGATCGGGATGTCCAGCGGCAGTGCCTCGAGCAGGGCCTGCTCGTGCAGGAAGCCCGGGGTGGCGATCAGGACGGCGTTGACGTCGCCGGAGGCGTAGGCCTCCGCGGCCGTCGCGAACGCCTGGGCTCCGGGAATCCCGGCGATGGCGGCGTTGGCGCGGTCCAGGTCGATGTCGACGACGGCGGCCACCTCGGCGCCGTGGATACGCGTGTGCAGGCGCTTGATGTGGTCTGCGCCCATCATGCCGGCGCCAATGACGGCGACGCGCAGGTTTTCAGTCATGGTGACTTTTGCCTTTCAGCTCAGTTTTTTCGAAGGATTCGGTTTCTCAGCCGACTGCGGTGCGGGATCCGCAGGAGAGCAGGTAGTTCCGGGTGCGCTTGGCAATGGGCATCGGCACGTCGAAGGCCACCGGGTACATGTCCTGCTCCACGATCCCGAAGATCGGCCGGTTGAGGCCTTCCACGGCCTCGATCACGGCGCGCAGGTCCGGCAGCCCGTTCGGTGGTTCGGTCATGACGCCGGCCAGGTTCGCAGCTGCCCAGGTCATGTTCTTCTCATTGACCTCGGCGAGGACCTCCGGGTTGATCTGCTTCAGGTGCAGGTAGCCGATGCGGTCCGGGTAGTTCTTGATCAGCTCCAGGCTGGAGGCCCCGCAGTATTCGGCGTGCCCCGTGTCCAGGCACAGGTTCAGGTACTGCGGGTCGGTGGCGGCCAGCAGGGTTTCGATGTCCTGCTGGGCGCCGACGTGGGAATCCGCGTGGGAGTGGAACTGCTGGTGCAGTCCGAAGTCTTCCAGCAGCACCTTGCCCATGCGGTTGTGCCCGGCGAAGAGGTCGGCCCACTGCTCGTCGCTCAGTTCGCCGCTCTCCACGGCCTCACCGGTGACGTCGTCGCGCCACATGGCCGGGATGACCACGATGTGTTCGCCGCCCATGGCCGCGGTCAGTTCGGCCACCTTGCGGGCCGGCTCCCAGGCCTCGTCATACTGCTTCGCGCCGCGGTGGAAGGCCGTGAAGACCGTGCCCGCGGTGACCTTGAGGTCGCGCTGCTTGAGTTCCTCGGCCAGCCGGGCGGGGTCGTTGGGCAGGTAGCCGTACGGACCCAGTTCAATCCATTTGTAGCCGGATTCGGCCACCTCATCCAGGAACCGTTCCCAGGGAGTCTGCTTGGGGTCATCGGCGAACCAGACACCCCAGGAGTCGGGGGCGGTGCCGATGATGAGCTTGTTCTCGACGTCGGTCATGACAGCGGTGTCTTTCTCTGCGGAACTCAGTTGGTGGGGAAGTTGTAGCTGGCGCCGGTGCGCTGCTTGGGTTCGGGCCAGCGTTCGGTGATGACCTTGGCACGGGTGTAGAAGGATACGCCTTCGGGGCCGTAGATGTGCTTGTCGCCGAACAGGGAGTCCTTCCAGCCACCGAAGGAGTGGTAGGCCACCGGCACGGGAACGGGGACGTTGATGCCGATCATGCCCACGTGCACGCCGCGGTGGAACTTGCGGGCGTTCGCACCGGAGGAGGTGAAGATCGCGGTGCCGTTGCCGTAGGGGTTGGAGTTGATCAGCTCGATGGCTTCCTCGACCGTTTCGGTGCGCACGACGGACAGGACCGGGCCGAAGATTTCCTCCTGATAGGCATCCATGTCGAAGTCGACCTTGTCGATCACGGTGGGTCCGAACCAGTAGCCGTCTTCCTGGCCTTCGACCGTGAACCCACGGCCGTCCACCACCAGGTCGGCGCCGCCCTCGGCGGCGGCGGTGACGATGGAACGCATCTTCTGCTGGGCGGCTTTGGTGATGACCGGGCCCATCTCAGCCTCCGGGTGGGTGCCGTCGGCTACGCGCACGGCCTCGGCGCGGTCCTTGACCTTGGCCACCAGCGCATCGGCGGCGTCACCGACGGCGATGGCGACGGAGATCGCCATGCAGCGCTGCCCGGCGGAGCCGAAGGCGGCGGCGGCCAGGTGGTCGGCGGCGTTGTCCAGGTCGGCGTCGGGCAGGATGATTGCGTGGTTCTTGGCACCGCCCAGGGCCTGGACGCGCTTGCCGTGAGCCGTACCGGTGTCGTGCACGAGCTTCGCCACCGGGGTGGAGCCGACGAAGGAGATCGCGTCGATGTCCGGGTGGGTCAGCAGGCCCTGGACCACTTCGCGGTTGCCGTGCAGGACCTGGAACACGCCGTCGGGCAGGCCGGCCTGCTTGAACAGTTTCGCGAGCAGCATCGCCGCCGAGGGCACCCGGCCGGAGGGCTTGAGGATGAAGGTGTTGCCGGTGGCAATCGCCATGGGTGCCATCCAGAGCGGAACCATGACGGGGAAGTTGAACGGGGTGATGCCCGCGACGACGCCCACCGGCTGGCGGTAGGAGAACACGTCGATCCCCGTGGAGGCCTGATCGGAGTACTCGCCCTTGAGCAGCTGCGGGATGCCGCAGGCGAACTCGATCACCTCAAGGCCGCGGCCGATTTCGCCCTTGGCGTCGGAGAGGACCTTACCGTGCTCGGCGGTGATCAGGGCGGCCAGTTCGTCCACGTGCGCGGCGACGAGCTCGCGGAACTTGAACAGGATGGTGGTGCGCTTGGCCAGGGAAACGTCGCCCCAGGACTTCGCGGCTTCCTTCGCGATGGCGACAGCCTGGTCCAGGTCCGCCGGGCTCGCCAAACGGACTTCACCGGTCTGCGCACCCGTGGCCGGGTTGAAAACGCCCTCGGTCTCGGTACCGGTGCCGGGGTGCTCTACCCCGTTGAAGAAGTGGGGAATGGTGGTAATGGTCATGTGTTTCTCCTGCTCAGGAATTTTCAAAGGTTGTGCCGGGCGTATCCTTCAGCGGACGGTTCAGCCCAGCAGGGGCTTCTGGACGGCTTTCCAGTCTTCGTAGACCTGGTACGCCTTTTTGGTGCTGTCGAGTTCGGCGACGGCGGACACCGGCACGTCCCACCAGGATTCGGAGGACGGGGCGTCGATCAGGGGGTCGGATTCGAGGTGGATCACGATCGGCCCGCTGCCTTCGGGGGCGGCCTTGGCCTTCGCGATCGCGGCTTCGAGGTCCTCGATGACGTTCTCGCCCGGTTCGATCCGGTACACCGTGGCACCGAGGGATTCGGCGTTGGTGGCCAGGTCGATCGGGAGCTTGTCCCCGGCGTCGAAACTGTGCGTGGCCTTGTCCAGCACCCGGTACTGGGTGCCGAAGCGCTGGGAGCCCAGGGATTCGGAGAGCGAACCGATCGAGGCGTAGCCGTGGTTCTGGATCAGCACCACGATCAGCTTGATGCCCTCGGCGACGGCGGTGACCAGTTCGGTGTGCATCATCAGGTAGGAGCCGTCCCCGACCATGACCACCACGTCACGGTTCGCTCCGCCGGCTTTGGCTTCGTCCAGGGCGGCGCGCTTGACGCCCAGGCCGCCGGCGATCTCGTAGCCCATGCAGGAGAACGCGTACTCAACGTGGTATCCGAACGGGTCGGTGACCCGCCACATCTTGTGCAGGTCGCCCGGGAGGGAGCCTGCGGCGCAGATCAGCACGTCCTGCGGGGCCATGGTGCGGTTGGTGGCGCCGATGATCGCGTTCTGGGACACGAGGGGCGCGAAGCGCTGCGCGAAGGCGGCGTCCACGGTCGCGTCCCAGCGGGCCTTTTCCTCCACGACCTCCGCCGCCACGGACGCGTCGATGCTGTAGCCGGACAGTTCCGTGGTGAGGGCTTCCAGTGCCTTGCGGGCGTCGGCCACGATCGGCAGGGAGGTGCCGTGCTTATAGGCGTCGATCGCGGCGACGTTGATGTTCACGAAGGACACATCCTCGTTCTGGAACGCGGTTCTCGAGGCAGTGGTGAAGTCCTCATAGCGGGTGCCGATGCCGATCACCAGGTCCGCTTCGCGGGCCAGGGCGTTGGCCGCCGTCGTGCCGGTGGAGCCGATCGCGCCAAGCGCCTGCGGGTGGTTCCACGGCAGGACGCCGACGCCGGCCTGGGTCCAGCCGACGGGGATGCCGGTGGCTTCGGCGAACTCGCGCAGCTGGTCCTGGGCGAATGCGTAGAGCACGCCGCCGCCGGCGACGATGAGCGGGCGCTTCGCCGCCTTGATGCGGCGCACGGCCTCTGTGATGTCTTCTGCTTCGGGGGCGGGGCGGCGGATCCGCCATTCGCGTTCGGCCAGGAACTCCTCGGGGACCTCGATGACTTCGGCCTGCACGTCCTGCGGCAGGGCGATGGTCACCGCACCGGTCTCGGCCGGGTCGGTGAGCACACGCAGGCCGTTCAGCAGGGCCGAGAACAACTGCTCGGGGCGCTGGACCTTGTCGTAGTACTTCGAGACCGGCCGGAACGCATCGTTGACCGTGATGTCGTAGCCGTGCGGCTGCTCGATCTGCTGCAGCACCGGGTCCACGGTGCGCGTGGCGAAGGTGTCCGAGGGGAACAGCAGCACCGGCAGGCGGTTTGCCGTGGCCAGCGCGGCGCCGGTGAGCAGGTTCGTCGATCCTGGCCCCACCGAGGTGGTTACGGCGAAAGTCTGGCGGCGGCGGGTGTGCCGGGCGTAGCCCACGGCCTGGTGGGCCTGGGCCTGCTCGTTGCGGCCCTGGTAGTACGGCATCAGGGACGGGTCCTTGGCCTGCCACTGCTTCAGCGCCTGCCCCACACCAGCCACGTTCCCGTGGCCGAAGATCCCGAACATCCCCGGGATCAGGCGTTCGCGGTACTCCACGCCGCCCACGCGGTCCACGGTGTACTGCTTGCCCAGGAACTCGACGATGGCCTGGGCCACGGTCATGGTGCGCGTCATCGCACAGTCTCCTTGCTGACGGAGGGGATGATTTCTTCAGTGTGCAGCAGCGAAGCCGCGGCGGCGACGGCGCCGGCCACGTCGCCGTCGGACGGGTACAGCAGCGTGCGGCCCACGGTGAGGCCCTGCACACCGGGCAGGGCCAGGGCCTTGCCCCATTGGGCGAACACCTCGTCCGGCGAGCCGGTCGGGTCTCCGCCGAGCAGGACCGTGGGCATGGTGGTGGCTGCCATGACGCGTTCCATCTCCTCCACGACGGGCAGCTTCATCCAGGTCAGGGCGCTGCTGGCGCCCAGGCCGGAGGCGATGCCGATGGACTTGATGACGGCGTCCGGGGACAGGTCGTTGCGGACCTTGCCGTCCACCCAGGCGGACAGGAAGGGCTCCACCATGGCGATCAGGCCCTGGCTGGTCAGGGAATCGATGGCTTTCGCTGTCGCTTCCAGGAACTGTGCCGTTACCGGATCACCGAGCGCGATGCGGGTGAGCATCTTGCCGCCGTCGGCGCCGAGCGCGGCCAGGGCTTCGGCCGTGTGGCCGGTGAAGCGGTCATCGAATTCGTTGACGAAACCGGCCAGGCCGCCGCGGTTCATCGAACCGAACACCAGCTTGCCGTCCAGGGCACCCAGCAGCAGCAGGTCGTCCATGATGTCCGGGCTGGCCAGCACACCGTCCACCGCGGGGTTGGCCAGGGCCACCTGCAGGCGGTCCAGCAGTTCCCGGCGGTTCGCCATCGCCGTCGGCTGCCCCTGGGCGGCAAGTGCTCCGCGGGCCGCGTGGTCGGCGGCCACGATGAAATTCTGCTTGCCGAGCACGGCACCGGGGTGCTTGACGCGGGCGGCGGCGGC
This sequence comes from Arthrobacter sp. TE26545, assembly GCF_056279005.1. Next base: position 723,706 of record NZ_JBWBQM010000001.1, on the reverse strand, counting down.
GCGGGCAACGGCTCCCGGATCCTCAAGACGGATCTTGGTCAGGAATTCGTAGCGGCGCGGGTCTTCGAGGTCGATGGTTTCGAGGCTCATTTGGCCAGCTCCTTCAGGGAGTCGGCCACCAGGCGGCCGCGTTCGCTCAGCAGGGACACGACTTCTTCCGGCGTGGGCATAGCGTCGGCACAGGACAGCCGGGAGGCCACGATCGCGCCGGCGGCGTTGGCGTAGTCCAGGATCTCGGCCAGGGACCATCCGGCCAACAGGCCATGCGCGAAGGCGCCGCCGAAGGAATCCCCCGCGCCCAGGCCGTTGAGGGTCTGCACCGGTACGGGTGCGGAGACCACCCGCTCGGTGCGGGTCTTGGCCATCACGCCTTCGGGCCCGAGCTTGACGACGGCGATTTGAACGCCCGCGTCCAGGAGCCGGTCCGCCTGTTCGTCCGGGGTCCCGGGGCCGACGGCGACGGCGCACTCTTCGTCGTTGCCGATCGCGACCGTGACGTGCGGCAGGACCTTGGCCACCTGTTCTCGGGCTTCTTCGACGCTGTTCCAGAACATCGCCCGGTAGTCCAGGTCCAGGACGGTATGCTGGCCTTCGGCCAGTCCGCTTTGCGGGCGGGCCTGGTGCGCGGCGATGTGGGCGGCACGGCTGGGTTCCTGGCACAGCCCGGTCACCGTGGACCAGAAGATCCTCGCCTCCCGGATCGCGTCCAGGTCCAGTTCCGCGGACTCAATCTGCAGGTCCGGGGCCGTGGGAAAGCGGCCGTAGAAGTACAGCGGGAACTTCTGTTCCTCGGGCAGGATCGCGCAGAACGTCGCCGGGGTCTGAAGGCCTTCCACGCCGCTGACGAAACGGTCATCCACGCCGAACTTGGCCAGTTCCCGGTGCAGGTACTCCCCGAAGGGATCCTGCCCCGTGCGGGTGATGACCGCCGTCGAACGGCCGTGCCTGGCCGCGGCAACCGCCACGTTCGAGGGCGACCCGCCCAGGTACTTGCCGAAGCTGCTGACCTCATCGAGGGTCACACCGACGTCGTTCGGGTAGATGTCGACGCTGATGCGCCCCATCGTGAGTAGCTCGAAGCCCACTTCTTCCGCCTTCCTTGTCATTCCGGTTTCCCGGTTCATTCCGGTTTCCCGGCGCGGACCGCGGCCGTAGTGATGCCGGCCACAGCTAAACTTTCCTATGATTTTAATGTCCTGTCAAAGGTTTGTCAGAACATTTACTGCGAAATTACGACGTCGCAGGTACCTTCAGCTCGCCGGTCAGGTACTGGGCGCGCCCGAAGCCGAACGTCCAGTCTTCTGGGCCGTTTTCCACGTAGCCGAGGAAGATGTCCTCGCCGGCGACACCGATGCCCCCGAGCGCCTCGTGGATCCTGGCGTAGAGGCTCTGCTTGGCCTCGACGCTGCGTCCGCGCTGCGTGAAGATCTGGAGCATGACGACGGCGTCGCTGCGCTCGAAGCCGAGGCCCGCGTCCTGCGCGACGAGTTGGCCCGCAGGATGCTCGGTGAGGATGTGGAAGTAGTCGCGCTCAGGGATCCGGTATTCGTCGACGATCGCTTCGTGGACGGCCTGGCTGATTGCCTGGAGTTCCTTGGGGCTGCGGCCCGCGGTGACATCGATTCGAACGAGGGGCATGGCGACCTTCCAATTGACTCTCTTGTACTTTGTCCTGACATTAATACAATATCCACGCACGGAGGCCGGGTCAATACCCGGCGTCCGCGATGCTCAGGACCAGGCGCGCAGAGCGGCTACTTGGACTTCGCCACCACGAAGATCGCGCCGGTGGAGACGTCCTCTTCAAGGGCTTCCAGGGTGTGCCCGCGGGTCTCGGGCACCTGGGTGACCACGAACACCAGGGCAATGGCACCCACGACAGCGAAGAGGAAAAAGGTTCCCGTGATCCCGACCCCGGCCACGAGGGACGGGAAGTACAAGGACAGGAAGCCGTTGACGATCCAGAGCATGAAGATCGAGATGCCGGTGCCGATGCCGCGCATGTGCAGCGGGAAGACCTCGGAGAGGTACACCCAGACGGCGACATTGAGGAAGGTCTGCATCGAGCCGACAAAGGCCACCACCAGGAACAGGATCACGAACGGGCGGATCGGGCTGCCCACGGGCAGCGCCATCGAGGCGACGCCGATCAGCAGGTGGCAGACCGTGGTGAGGCTCAGGCCGATGATGAAGGTCTTGCGGCGGTCCACCCGGTCCATCATGGTCAGGGCAATGATGCCGCCCACCACGGCAATGACGCCGGGGGCGATGTTGGCGATTAGCGCACCGCTTTCGCTGAAGCCGGACTCAACAAGGACGGTCTGGCCGTAGTACATGATCGAATTGATGCCGGTGAGCTGTTGCGCCACGCCCAGGCCGATGCCGACCAGGAGAATGCGCAGCAGGTTGCGGTTGCTCAGGATGGCCCGCCAGCCGATTTCGCCTGCCACTTCCTCTTCCCGCGTGACTTTCTCGACGTCGGCGAGCTCGGCGACCGCGCGGTCCGCGGAACGTACCGTCTTCAGAACGGCCAGGGCCTCGTCGCGGCGCCCCTTCTCCACGAGCCAGCGGGGGGATTCCGGCATCCGGAGCATGCCGAAGAAGAGTGCGACGGCGGGCAGCGCACAGACCGCGAACATGATGCGCCAGACCCCGTCCAGGTGGCCAAAGAGTCCGCCGATGACCGCATTGACGACGAAGGCGGCAAGCTGTCCGACGACGATCGCGAGTTCGTTGCGCCCGGACAGGGAGCCGCGGATCTCGTATGGTGCCAGCTCGGCGAGGAAGACCGGAACGACGGCGGAAGCGCCGCCCACCGCCAGGCCAAGCAGGATGCGGCCGATCACGAGGACGGCGAAGTCCGGCGTGAACACCACGGCGAGCGTTCCCACGAAGAAGAGGGCCGCGAGCAGGATGATCGTCTTCCGGCGGCCCCAGCCGTCAGAAATGCGCCCGCACGAAATCGCGCCGATTGCGGCAGCAAACACCAGGGAGCTGGTGACAATGCCTTCCGTGAAGGCCGAAAGGCCGAGCTCCGCGGTCATGGGGCGCAGGGCCCCGTTGATGACGCCGGTGTCATAACCGAAGAGAAGGCCGCCGAAGGTGGCTACGAGGGCAACGAGACCCAGGCGCTTCCGGTGCGGGCCTCCCGTCAGAGGCGGAAGCGCGGCGCCGTTCGCAAGGCTGCCGGCTGTCGAATGTGAACTCATGAGACTCCTTTGTCGTCGGGTCATGCGATGTGGATCACAGGTAGCCTAACGCGCGAAAGACAGTTTGTCAGGTCATACTCTCAAAAAAGTTTGAAATTACATTTGCCGTGCCATCATTGATGCCATGCGCAGGCCGGATACGGATACAGGCAAGCGGGCAGTGACACAGAGCGACGTGGCCCGTCACCTCGGAGTGTCGCGCACCCTTGTGTCTTTCGCAATGCGCGGCGCACCGGGAGTCAGCGAGGACATGAGGCGGCAGATCCTCGGCGCGGCCGATGCTCTCGGTTACCGCCGGAACGTGCAGGCGGCAGACCTTGCGCGGAAGCGTCCGACGGCGGTGGGGCTGCATCTGGTGGACCTGCACAACGACGTCTACACGGACGTCTTCAGCGGTGTGCAGGAAGTCCTCAGGGCAAACGACTTCCGCCTGGTCATCAGTGTCAATGCCACGCCCTACGGCCCGGACCCGCGTGCCCTCGACCCCCTCTTCGAAACCCAGGTGGGCGTCATCATCGCAGCCACGCTGCTCGATCCGGACGAGCGGGTCCGTGAATTGAACCGCCTCGTCCCGCTGGTCAACGTGGCGCGCTCGGTACCTGGAGTGGACAGCGTCCACTCCGACGACGTCGGCGGCGCCCGGCTGGCAACGGAGCACCTCCTGGAACTTGGCCACCGGAACATCGCCCACCTGTGCGGCCCGGCCTACGAAGGGCATCTGGAGCGCCGCGCCGGCTACCGGGAAACCATGCTGGAACACGGGCTGCAGCCGCGCATGATCGAAGCCACGGGCTTCGGCCGGGCCGACGCCGCGGCCGTAGCGATGGAGGTGCTCGCTTCGCCGCCCGGGCAGCGGCCGAGCGCAATCTTCGCCCACAGCGACGAGCTGGCCCTCGGCGTCCGGGAGGCCGCCGCCGCGCTCGGGCTGTCCATTCCGCGTCACCTGTCCTTGGTAGGCTACGACAATTCCCGGGTGGCCGGACTGCACGGCATCGAATTGAGCACTGTGGACCTGCACGCCCGCGAACTCGGCCGCGCCGCCGGCCAGACCGCCATCGAACGCATTCTCTACCCGGACTCCCCCGCCATCGACCGCGTCCTGGCCCCGGCCCTGGTCACCCGCTCCTCGACGGGGCCGCCGCCGCGAGCTTAACGACGACGGCGCCCCTCACCTTCGCAGCGAAGGTGACGGGCGCCGTCGTTAGCGGCTGAGGCGGTGGCCCCTTAGAGCGCTGCGTAAACCTCGCGGAGCAGCTTGGCGGTTTCGGACGGCGTCTTGCCGACCTTCACGCCTGCGGCTTCGAGGGCTTCCTTCTTGGCCTGGGCGGTACCGGCGGAACCGGAGACGATGGCGCCTGCGTGGCCCATGGTCTTGCCTTCGGGGGCCGTGAAGCCGGCCACGTAGCCGACGACCGGCTTGGTGACGTTGGCCTTGATGAAGTCGGCCGCACGCTCTTCGGCGTCGCCGCCGATTTCGCCGATCATGACGATCGCCTTGGTCTCGGGGTCGGCCTCGAACGCAGCCAGGGCGTCGATGTGGGTGGTGCCGATGACCGGGTCGCCGCCGATGCCAATGGCCGTGGAGAAGCCGAGATCGCGCAGTTCGAACATCATCTGGTAGGTCAGGGTGCCGGACTTGGAGACCAGGCCGATGGGGCCCTTGCCCGTGATGTTCGCCGGGGTGATGCCCACGAGGGACTCGCCCGGAGTGATGATGCCGGGGCAGTTCGGGCCGATGATGCGGGTGATCTGCTTGCCGTCGGCGTCCACCTTGGACTGGGCCAGGGCCCAGAATTCGGCGGAGTCCTGCACCGGAACGCCTTCGGTGATGACAACCACGAGTCCGATGCCTGCTTCGATGGCCTCAACCACGGCGGACTTGGTGAATGCCGGGGGAACGAAGACGATCGAAACGTCCGCGCCGGTCTCCGCGATGGCTTCCTTGACGGTGCCGTAGACGGTGATTTCCTTGTCGCCGTGCAGCACGGTGGTGCCTGCCTTGCGTGCGTTGACGCCGCCGACGATGTTGGTGCCGGCCTTGAGCATCAGGGCGGTGTGCTTGGTGCCTTCGCCGCCGGTGATGCCCTGGACGATGACCTTGGAATCCTTGTTCAGGTAGATAGACATGACTTAAGTCGCCTTACTTCTCGGTGCTTATTTCGAGTTGGCGAGCTCGGCGGCCTTGTCGGCGCCCTCGTCCATGGTTGCTGCCAGGGTCACCAGCGGGTGGTTGGCCTCGGTCAGGATGCGGCGGCCTTCGTCCACGTTGTTGCCGTCGAGGCGGACAACCAGCGGCTTGTTGGCGGAGGAACCGAGCTCGGCAAGTGCACCGACGATGCCCTTGGCCACGGCGTCACAGGCGGTGATGCCGCCGAAGACGTTCACGAAAACGCTCTTGACCTGCTCGTCGCCCAGGATGACGTCGAGGCCTGCGGCCATGACCTCGGCGGAGGCTCCGCCACCGATGTCCAGGAAGTTGGCGGGCTTCACGTTGCCGTGGTTCTCGCCTGCGTAAGCGACGACGTCGAGGGTGGACATCACAAGACCGGCGCCGTTGCCGATGATGCCCACTTCGCCGTCAAGCTTCACGTAGTTCAGGTCCTGCGCCTTGGCCTTGGCTTCCAGCGGGTCCGCGGCGTCCTTGTCTTCCAGCTCGGCGTGGTGCACGTGGCGGAAGTCGGCGTTCTCGTCGAGGGAGACCTTGCCGTCCAGGGCAACGATGTCGCCGGCGCCGGTACGGACCAGCGGATTGACCTCGACCAGGGTGGCGTCTTCCTTCTTGAAGACGTCCCAGAGCTTCAGGATGACGGCGGAGACCTTGGGGGCCAGCTCGGCGGAGAAGCCGGCGGCGGCGACGATTTCGTCAGCCTTGGCCTGGTCGATGCCGACCGCGGGGTCGATGGCGACCTTGGCCAGGGCCTCGGGACGCTCGACGGCGAGCTGCTCGATTTCCATGCCGCCTTCCACCGAGCACATGGCCAGGTAGTTGCGGTTGGCGCGGTCCAGCAGGATGGAGAAGTAGAACTCTTCGGCGATGTCTGCGCCCTGGGCGATCATCACCTTGTTGACGGTGTGGCCCTTGATGTCCATACCCAGGATGTTGGTGGAGTGCTCAAGTGCCTCATCTGCAGTCTTGGCAACCTTCACGCCGCCGGCCTTGCCGCGGCCACCGACCTTAACCTGTGCCTTGACGACAGTGACTCCGCCGATCTTCTCGGCAGCTGCCTTTGCTTCTTCAGGAGTGTGCGCCACGATGCCGGCGAGCACGGGTACACCGTGCGCTTCGAACATATCGCGCGCCTGATATTCAAACAGGTCCACGGTTTAGTGTCCTTCTACGTCGAAGTAGTGTCGGTACAGCCGGCGTCCGCGGTGACCGCGGTAAACCAGCTGCGGAAGAGCAGTGTGCAAGATCCCGCCAAAACTGCCGGTCACATTGCGCAAGTTCCTCTGGAACTCTAGCCGCCCGCGGAGGCAAGCCGGTTCTACAGTACCCGTTAAGTGAGTAACCACACACTTCTATCAATCGTAGAAAATCCGCGTAATCGCGCGGTTTTTCAGCAGTTTCCTCTCAGTTGCAGGTTATGATGCCGGCATCTTGCCGCTGGTCACGGTTCCGCCCTTGGAGACGAGCAGGTATCCGGCCCGGTTCACGAAGAAGGCCACCCCTGCGGAGAGGTTCCCGCAGGCGACACCGCCGTTGTAGGTGGAGCAACGCAGGCCGTTGCGTTCGATGTTCCGCCCTTCGCTGAGTACGGGCAGTTCCGCGATGGGGCCGGTGCGGCTGCCCTTGGGCGCGAACTCCGCTTCCATCTCGGTGACGCCGGAACGGCAGGCGCCGTAGGCCACCTTGTCCGGCCGCAGCAGCACGGTGCCGCCAAGGTAGCCCAGGCCGGTGCCGTTGCAGTTGTCGGTGACGTCCCTGGCCTGCGGCGCCGGGTACACGGCCAGCTCGCAGTGCACCACCGGGACGGTCGCAAGTTTTGCGTTGGCACTGTCGTCGTAGTTGTTGGCCTCGTAGGGCAGGTTCAAGTGGTCTCCCCGGGCGGAGGTCATGGCGCAGGCGATGTTGCGGTCCTCGGTGACGAAGGCGGTCAGGTCTTCCCCGCTGCCGAGTTCGCTGGGCTGGGTGACCGGGACCTGCTTGAGCTGCTCCAGGGGAGGCAGCGGCGCCGGTGGCACATAGTCAGGGTCCTTCGTGGACACCGAACACGCGGTGGCCAGCGCAAGCAGGCAGGCGGCCAGAATCCCCAACACAGTCCGTCGCATGCCACCCATTATGCCGCGCGAAGTCAGCCCTCGAGCTTCGTCAGCGGCGCGTAACGCAGCAGTAGGCGCTTCTCCCCGACGTCGAACGTCACCTTTGCCACGGTCTTGTCCCCGGTTCCCTCGACGCCGATCACGGTGCCGTTGCCGAAGCTGGTGTGGTTGACCTTGTCCCCCACCACCACGGCGATGACTTCCTTCTGCGGCTGCACCCGGTTGCGCGCGACGGCGGCGGGCACGTCGGCGTCGAACCCTGCGGTCGGGCTAGCGGCGGCACCCCGGGAGGCCCCCGCTCCCCAATAGGAACCGCCGTAGCGGTTGCCGCCCAGGGACGAACCGCCCCAACCGCCCACCTGGCGGGACGTTCCCTCGCGCTTCCACTCCACCAGCTCGGAGGGGATTTCCTCGATGAACTGGCTGGCCGGGTTGTACTGGCTCTGGCCCCACAAGTTGCGGACCTCGGAGCGGGTGACGTAGAGCCGCTGCCGGGCGCGGGTCAGCCCCACGTAGGCCAGGCGGCGCTCTTCGGCCAGTTCCTTCGGGTCCGTGGCCGAACGCTGGTGCGGGAAGATCCCGTGCTCCATGCCGGTCAGGAACACCACCGGGAATTCCAGGCCCTTGGCCGTGTGCAGGGTCATGAGGGTGACCACGCCCAGGCGCTTGGCCTCGGCCACGGCGGCGTCGATGTCCGCGCCCGGGGCGTCCGGGATCTGGTCGGCGTCGGCCACGAGGGACACCTGCTCCAGGAATTCGCCGAGCGAGCCCTCGGGGTTGTCGCGTTCGTATTCGCGGACCACGGCCACCAGTTCGGCGAGGTTCTCCACCCGGGATTCGTCCTGCGGATCGCTGCTGGCGCGCAACCCGGCCAGGTACCCGGTCTGTTCGAGCACGGCTTCCAAAGCCGCGGCAGCGCCCGAGCCGGACGCGACCTCGGCCAGGTCGTCCAGCAGTTTCACGAAGCCGAGCACCGCGTTGACCGAGCGCGTGGCCATTCCGGGGGCTTCCGCGGCGCGGCGGGCCGCCGCCATGAAGGAGCTGCGGTCGCGTTCGGCGAGGGCCGCCACGGCACCTTCGGCGCGGTCCCCGATGCCGCGCTTGGGTTCGTTCAGCACCCGGCGGAGGTTGACGTCGTCGTCCGGGTTCACCAGGACGCGCAGGTATGCAAGGGCGTCCTTGATTTCCTTGCGTTCGTAGAAGCGGGTGCCGCCCACCACCTTGTACGGCAGGCCGACGCGCACCAGCACGTCTTCGATGGAACGGGACTGGGCGTTGGTGCGGTAGAAGATGGCGACGTCGCCCGGACGCAGGCCTTCCTCGTCCTGGAGCCGGTCGATCTCCTTGGCGATGAACTGGGCTTCGTCGTGTTCGTTCTCGCCCACGTAGCCGATGATCTTCTCGCCGTCGCCTTCGGCCGTCCAGAGCCGCTTCTCCTGCCGGTTCGGGTTGCGCGAGATCACCGAGTTCGCCGCAGAGAGGATGTTCTGGGTGGAGCGGTAGTTCTGCTCCAGCTTGATGGTGCGGGCGTTCGGGTAGTCCTCTTCGAATTCCACGATGTTGCGGATGTCCGCGCCGCGGAAGGCGTAGATGGACTGGTCGGAATCGCCGACGACGGTCAGCTCGCTCGGCCCGACGTGTCCCGCGCCGCCATGGCTTGCGGCCTCCTGGCTTGCGGCGTCCGTGCCGACGATCTCCCGGACCAGGGCGTACTGCGCATGGTTGGTGTCCTGGTATTCGTCCACCAGAACATGCCGGAAGCGCCGGCGGTAGGACTCCGCGAGCGCAGGGAAGGCCCGGAACATGTAGACCGTCTGGGCAATGAGGTCATCGAAGTCCATGGCGTTGGCCTGGCGCAGCCGCTGCGTGTAGCCCTTGAACACCTCGGCCACGGCCTGCTCGAAGGGATCGTTGTAGTTGGCCGCGGCGGCGAACGCGTCGTCGTCCACGAGCTCGTTCTTGAGCGCGGAGATCTTGTGCTGGATGGCCTTGGGCGCGAAACGCTTGGGGTCCAGGTCCAGGTTCTTGGCCACCAGGGTGATCAGCCGCAGCGAATCGGCGGAGTCATAGATGGAGAAGTTGGAGTTCAGGCCAACGTTGGCGGCCTCGCGCCGGAGGATGCGCACGCAGGAGGAGTGGAAGGTGGAGATCCACATGCTCTTGGCACGTCCGCCCACGAGGGCCTCGATGCGTTCGCGCATTTCGGCGGCGGCCTTGTTGGTGAAGGTGATGGCCAGGATTTCACCGTGGTGTGCCCGCCCTGTGGCGATCAGGTAGGCGATCCGGTTGGAGAGCACGCGGGTCTTTCCCGAACCGGCGCCGGCCACGATCAGCAGCGGGCTGCCGGAGTGCTTCACGGCCTCTTCCTGCTGCGGGTTCAGGCCCAGCAGCAGCGACTCGGCGCTTGGCATGGAGTGCCCACCGTGCCCGCCGGCAGACTCCCACGGAGCAGGCCCCCCGCTACCGGAACCACCCGGCAACGCGCCGGGCCCGCCGGACGCCGAGGCGGGCAGGGCGGCACCGGCGAGGGAGCGGGCGGGCTCGGGCGCAGCCTTGTAGGAGCTGCCTGCATAGGGGTCGAACAACATATCCATGGTGATTACAAGTCTAGGCGGTGGGGCTGACAGCCGGTTTCCGGACCGCCATGCGGACCGGACGCCGGGCGCCTTCCGGGCGCCGGCTAGGCGAACTGCGGCACGGAGGTGAGGGCCGCGCGGAGCTCGTTGACCGCCGTCGGGCCTCCGGCGAGGAACCAGTCCAGTCCGTTGACCCGGACGACGGCGGTGTCCCCGCCCGCCGCGCGGACGATCGCCTTGCCGGGGAGCCAGTCCCACTCGGGGCAGCTGTGCTGGAACCAGCAGCCGAGTTCGCCGTCGGCCACCCGGCCGAGGTCGCAGGAGCCGGAGCCGAACATCCGCAGGGACGCCGCCGACACCGCGGCCGCGTGCCAAGGCATGGCCGCGCGCGGATCTGCGAGCCAAGTGGGGTGGATGTACGTGGCGGCACAGAGTTCCGCGAGCGGGGTGGTGGAGGGACCGGCGATCCGTTCGCCGTTGAGGGTGGCCGGGTGGGATTCGCCACCTACCCAAAGCTTGTCCGGCTCCGGCTGGTAGACGGCGCCGAGGATCGCCTCCGGGTCCGGGCCGCCGTCGTCGGACCCGCCGCCGTCGGACCCGCCGCCGTCGCGCTTGAGGGCGATCGCCGAGCACCAGTAGGCCGAGCCGTGCAGGAAATTGTAGGTGCCATCCACGGGGTCGATCACCCAGGTCCGGCCGCTGCTGCCGGCCACCGAGCTGCCTTCCTCGCCGAGGATTCCGTCGTCGGGGCGGCAGCGGCGCAATTGCTCCAGCACATAGGCCTCGGCGGCCCGGTCAGCGGCCGTGACCACATCGGACACGGAGGTCTTGCGGTCGGCCTGGAGCCCGCCCATCCTCATCAGGAGCGCGAGCTGCCCGGCCTCCCGGACAAGGGCCGCGGCCAGTTCGTAGTCGTCGAGTGCGGGATCGAGTTCAACAGCGGAGTGCCTGCCAGTGGTCATGGGTCCAGCTTAAGTGGCGGGATAATGGTTGGATGGCCAAGACCCCCGCCCAAAGGATCAGGAAGCACGGCGCTAAGGCAGCCGTTCCAGCGAGCCACACGGCAACACCCGTCAACCCCACCACCAACCGCACCGTAATTCAGAAAGACGGGGCCCAGGCCGAGGGCAACGGGAAGCTGGTGGTGATCGCCGGCGTCGTGGCGAGCGTCTTCCTGTTCTGGTACCTGCACCTGCTGACCCTGAACCAGATGACCCAGCTCTCCGGCGGCCTGGCCATGCCGGATTCCCTGATCGGCGGCTTTTCCTCCGACTACGTCCAGCAGTTGCACGGCGCAATGAACGACGACGCCCGCGGCCAGCTGGGCTACATCCACAAGACGGCCGGCACCTTGTTCCCGCTGATCTTCGGCTTCAGCTGGCTGTTGCTGGTGGGCATCAACGTCTCCCGCAAGGCGCTGCGCTGGGCGTTGTGGGCGGCGCCCCTGGCGTTTGCCGTGGTCCGTTTGTGGGCCAACGTTGCCGTGGATGCCGCCCTGGCTCCGGCAGCGCCCGACGCCGGGCAGGTTGCCTTGGCATCCACCCTTACTGTGCTGGGCTGGGTGCTTTTCCTGCTGAGCCTGGCCGGCGGTGTGCTCGCTGTCTTCCTGGGGCGCCGCGCGAAACGCGCCTAGGCAACTACCGGGCTGCCGTGGCGAGCCTGCGGAGCCTCCGGCGTTCGCCGTGCACCCGGTAGGCAACCGTCAGGCCCACCAGGGACAGTCCGAGGATGATCGGATACGCCATGGTCCGCTCGATGGCCCCGGGTTCGTCTACGCGGAGCGATGCGGCCAGCACGAAGACGGTGGCGCCGAGCGAGACCATGCCGAAAAGCAGCACCATCCAGGACATGCTGCTCCGGCCGAGCCACACAAGGCCGAGGATCGCCAGGGCCAGCGGAGCGGCGATGAAGTAAAGGCCGGCTCCTGTCAGGTGCCATGCCAGTTCCGTGTCCTCGGGGATGAGGCCGACCATTGCCTGCCCGATTCCCGCCACCAGGATCAGGGCCCTGACTGCCCCGGCGGCCAGCCAGGGAATGTTCCCCGGACCGGTCCGGATGGCCCGCTGTCCGGGCTGGGCTGCCACGGACAGGACGGCGGAGCTGAGCAGCACCGCGCCGAGCACCATCGCAACGCCCTGGAGCACGAAGGAGGCGTTCATGAGCCAGTTCAGCGGGGAGCAGACTTCGTGGCCGTTGAAGACAGTGCATTTCGCGGCGCCGAGGTCGCTGATCACGTGGGAGCGCCTGTCGTACGACGGCGTACCCTGCCACGCGGCCATGGCCGCGGCTTCGACCACGAAGTAGTGGATGAGGCTCAGGGAGGCCCAGGCACCTACCAGTTCACGCCGTCCGGCGAGGTCCGGCAGCAGTGCACGGTCGCTCGCCCGCGGGGTACCCGCCGTCGTCATAGCGCCAAATATAGACCCGCGCCGTGCGGCGGGCGAAGGGTCAGGCCGTCGGGGCGTCCGCGTCGCTGGACAGCAGGGCACCGGCCTGGGCGGCGCGCTGGTGGGCGCCGGCCGTCTCGAAGTACTCCATGGACCGCCTCACGCTCAGCTCGGCGGCCTTCCGGCGCCCGTCCGAGGCTTCCGCCCGCGCGAGGAGCAAGTAGGCCTCCCCCGCGGTCTGCGGCGGGAGCTTGTCCGCGGACCCAGTGACTTCGTTCAGGAGGACGATCGCAGCCGGGACGTCTCCGGCCAGGAAGGTCCAATGGGCGCGGACGTAGCGCAGCAGGAGGATGTCTTCCTCGCTGCCACCAACGATGTCCGTGGCAAGCTCCGCGCGCTCAATGCAGCGAAGCGTCCCGGTATCTGCAACCCCGGCGGCAAGGCGCATCGCCGCCGAGGCCTTGTTGAACTTCGCCCAGACATCGAGGTTGCTCGACGGCGAAAAGGTGTCGGCAGCGAGTTCGTGGTGCTCCAGGCCTTCCTCGACCTTGTTGCACAGGAAGGCGACGTTGCCGATCACCCAGTACGCCTTGCCTGCCAACTGGTCGTCCATGTCGTCCGAGATCCGCGCGGAAAGCGCAAGGGATTCTTCCCAGGCCTCTTCGAGCTTGCCGGACTCGGCGAGCGCCGCGATCAGGGCCTGGCGGGCGTGGACTTCGAACTCCGCATCGGCGTCGTCGCCCAGCAGGCCGACGGCGGAGCGCGCCGCTTCCGCGGCATCGTCCAGGAGCCCGCTGCCCTGCACGGACTTCGCCAACAGGATCAGCGCCCTCGCGCGGTCCCGGGATGAGGCATCGCCCAAGGGTGTTTCCGCCAGCGTCCGGGCAAGGTCTGCGGCTTCGCCGACGTTCCCGGCGTCCAGCAGGTTCTCGGCTTGGAAAAAGGCCATGTTCCACCATCCGGAGGCGTCGCCCTCCTGGCGGGCAGTTTCCGCCGCGTTTCGCGCGCTGTCCGCTGCCTTGGCGAATTCGTGGCTGGCCCTGTATTCCCTGGCGCGCAGCTCTGCAGCTGCATAGGACGGTGTCCCCCTGTTTTCCGACATGACCTCATTATCCCGAAATAGGCAGTGCATGGTTCCGGCTGGGACGCCCGCGAGGCATACCATTTTCCCCGGAAATCGTAAACCCAATCTAGTGACACGGCGTGTCGCAAATCGCTATACTAACTACGTTTCACTCCGTTCTCTTGCTTCACATCAGTCACCTATCAGGAGCGCTCGTATGAAAAGAACCATCGCCACTTTCCTTGCCGCTGCCGCTCTTGCGGTGGCCGGGTTTTCCACGTCGGCGGCCATTTCGGCAAATGCCGAGCATTCCGGACAGGATACCTCCATCGCCGGTGGCTGGTGGCCCAACTTCACGCAGAGCTCCGTAGAAGCCGGCGGTTGGTGGCCGAACTTCTCGAACAGCTCCGTTGAAGCCGGCGGCTGGTGGCCGAACTCCACAACCACCGGGAACGACATCTAAGACCAAGCACAGTTGAGGCAAGCAAGGGCGCCGGATCACCTCCGGCGCCCTTCGCATTGCCCGGGCGCTTTCTCCGCGTGCTCCGGATCAGGCACCCCTCGAAGCAGGCACGGCTTCAGGCGCGGCCCAGCAAGCGGACGAAATCCGCAGGAGGCACCGGCCTGCTGAAGTAGTAACCCTGGCCGCTGGCACATCCGAGCCAAGACAATTCCGCTGCCTGTTCGGCGGTCTCGATTCCTTCCGCGACCGCTTCCATTCCGCAGGCGTGGATCAGCTGCAGCACCGCGGCGACGAAATCCCTCTGGCCATCGTCCGTACCCAGTCCTTCAATGAGCGAGCGGTCGATCTTGACGACATGCACCGGCAGGTTGCGCAGGTAGCTGATCGAGGAATACCCCGTGCCGAAGTCGTCGATCTCCAACTGGACGCCAAGATGGCGCAGGCCGGACAGGGAGTACCGGTCGAGATCGGAGCCGTTGACAGCCACCGATTCCGTGAGCTCGATGACCAGCTTCGAAGCGTCGACGCCGGTTTCGGCGAGTGCGTCACGTACCCGCTCGATCAGTTCCAGGCTTCTTAGCTCGGTGGGGGAAATGTTCACCCGCATGCTGAAGTCATCGACGAGTCCCGGGGTGTCCAGCCAGCTGCGCAATTGCCTCAGGGCTTCACGAAGGACCCAGTCGCCGAGTTCGACAATAAGCCCGGTTTCCTCGGCCAGCGGGATGAAATTGTCCGGCATCAGCAAACCCCGTTCAGGGTGGTTCCACCGCACCAAGGCCTCGGCCCCTTCGAAGCGGCCGCTGCTGAGCTCCACCACGGGCTGGTAATAGAGAACCAACTGGTCCGTCCGGATCGCCTCCCGCAGTTCGGTGATCATCTGTCCCTGCAGCCGGCGTGCATGCAGCAGCGCCGGTTCGAACACCCGGACCGTATTGCGCTTCTCTGCCTTGGCCGCATACATCGCGGTATCGGCTTCCATCACGAGTTCGTCAACGGATTGCCCCGGCTCGGCGACCCTGAGCCCGATGCTGGTCCCGCAAACGATCCGCAGGTCTCCGATCTCAATGCTTTCCGCCAGGGCACGCAGAATCCGCTTGGCCACACCACGGGCCTGCACCACGTTCGATTTGGGCAGCATCACCGCGAACTCGTCCCCGCCAAGCCTGGCAACGACATCACCTTCACGGACAGCGTCAGCGAGTCGCTTCGCAGTAATCCGCAGCACGTCGTCGCCGGCACTGTGGCCCAGCCTGTCGTTGACGCCTTTGAAGGAATCGAGGTCCAGGACAAGCAACGCCGGCGGCAGTTCGCCGTGTGCGGTTTCGGCCAGTTCGTGGCTCAATTTCCGGTTGAGGGCCGTACGGTTGGCAAGCTGCGTCAAGGGATCGGTCAGGGCCATCCGTTCAAGCTCGATCTGGGCCTCGCGGAGCATCGCCGTCCGGGTCTCCACCCGTTCTTCAAGCTCGCGGTAAACGGCCTGGAGGTCGTCGGCCATCAGGTTGATCCCGGCGATGACGGCGGCAACTTCATCCCGCGGACCGGAAAGCGGGATCCGCGTGCTGAGGTCGCCGTCGGCTATCCGGATGACCCCTTCGACAAGCGCCAGGAGGCGCGGGTCCTGCGACTCAGGATTCACAGATAACCTGCCAACCACTCCCGGGCCGCAGCCTCGGAGGCAAAGAAGCGCGCAGGGATGGACTCCGGAGTGGCCCTCAACAGGAAATGCGCCAGCACACGGTCCACCGGGGTCTCCCCCACAAGGGCGAAAGCCGAGACCGTTTCAGCGGCGGCATAGACGGCGCGTGCACCGTCATTGATATCCAACACGCCCGTCAGGGTCATCAGCACGGGGCGCTTCCGCCCGTCCGACATTGCCCGCACTACGGCAGCCGCGGCTTGGGCTTCCGGAGCACGGACCTCCGAGCAGACAGGAAGGACGACCTCGACTATGCCGTCGTCAGCCAACTCCACCTCAATCGTCCCGGCGCTTCCCAGGTCCGTGGCTCCTTGATGGGGCGCGATCTGCTGATTGCTCATGGGTCCCGGATCCTGCCGTGGCGATGGTTTTCCTGCGGCTCCGACTCGCCATCTGTCTTGTCGGCGCCTTGCAGCGGTGGACCAATAGTAAGTCACTCCTGTCACATCCGCTCCTTTCTGTCCCAGGCCGCGGCGCGGGCAGCGGTGCGCCGGACCCGCCTCACCCGGGTGGCAATCAGCAGGCCGGCCGCGGAGAATCCGACCGTCAACGGGTAGGCCATCAGCCGCTCCAAAGT
Organism: Arthrobacter sp. TE26545; assembly: GCF_056279005.1. Next base: position 707,475 of record NZ_JBWBQM010000001.1, on the reverse strand, counting down.
GCCGGGTTCGGGCAGCTCCATACGGGTCACTGCGCCCACGATGAGCGCCCCGAAACATGCCGTACCGCAGGCAAGGAGGAACCAGCTCAATCTTGTATGGGGAAGCCACAGGAACCCCAGGAGCAACAGGGCGAGGGCTCCCCCGATGAAATACATGAGCGCTCCCGCGAAATGCCAGGGCGAGCCCAGGTCTTCGGGCACCAATCCCACAATCACCGTCCCCGCCCCGGCCGCCCCCGTCAGCACGCGGACACCGGCCGCCCCGCTCCAGCTCCGGCGGTACGCCGCATCCTGCAGGATACGCACTCCCGGCCGTGCCGCGATGCACAGCATTGCCGAGCCCAGCAGCAAGGCCCCCAGGAGCAGGCCCAGGCCCTGCACCACGAACGAGGCATTCATCAGCAGATGCAGCGGGGAGCAGACGTCCCGCCCCTCGTAGACCGCGCAGTTGATGGCGCCCAGATCGCTGATGAAGCCGGTGCGGCGATCGTAAGGGTCCGGAGCCGCCCAGGCTTCGATCACCGCCGCTTCGGCAGCAAAGTACTGCACCACGCTGAGCTGGGCCCACGCGCCGACGAGGGACCGGGGATTTCCGAGATCGGGCAGGAAGCTGCCCGGCACGGCCGGGGCGGAGATCTGCTTTCCCATCACGCCCCAGCCTACGTCCCCGCCGCCCCTAGGCTCGCTACGCTCGCCCAGGGAACCCCGGCGGCGTAGGCCCTGGTTGCGGGGTGTGTTCGGAGGCTTTGCCCGCAGCTTGTATGCTTAGATGCGTGTTCGGCGCCTGGCCAAATGAAGCAGGCTTCGTGCACCGCCCGCCCTCGTAGCTCAGTGGATAGAGCACGGCTCTCCTAAAGCCGGTGTCGTTGGTTCGATTCCAATCGAGGGCACTTGACTGACACCCAGCCCGTCCCGGATCTCCGCGCCTGGCTGGCCGGCGGCTGGACCGTGGAGCGCACCTTGTGGGACCGCGGCAGCGGCACCCGCGGAACCTTCACCGGCGTCGCGCATTACTCCGAAACCCCCGACGGCGGCCTCCACTACCGCGAGGACGGCACCCTCCAATGGGGAAGCCACAGCGGCCCCGCCTCCCGCGAATATGTGCTGCGCCCCGCGGACAGCCCCGACGCGATGGACATGTTCTTCCCTGACGGCCGGCCGTTCCACCGCTTCAGCTTCAGCCCGGACGCGGCGCATGACCGGCACTGGTGCGACCCCGACGACTACGCGGTGGACTACCGCTGGCTGGGCCCCGATTCCTTCGCCTTCAGCTGGGACGTGCACGGCCCGGCGAAGGACCTGCTGCTCGAATCCGTCCTGAGGAGGGAACCATGAGGGATCTGATCGTCGTCAGCGCGGTCTGCGTGTACGACGGCGCGGGCCGCATGCTGACGGTCCGAAAGCGCGGCACGGACAAGTTCATGCACCCCGGCGGCAAGCCGGAGCCGGGCGAAAACGCCGCCGAGGCGGCGTCGCGGGAGCTCGCCGAGGAGGTGGGCATCCGGATCGCCCCGGGCGAACTCGAACCGCTGGGCGTCTACCTGGCCACGGCCGCCACGGACATCCAGGCCACCGTTTTCACGGCGCCCGGCACCTGGGAGGCGCACCCCTCGGCGGAGATCGCCGAGATCCGCTGGCTGGAGCTCGGCAGCGAGCTGCCGGAGGACCTCGCCCCGCTGCTGACCGAGCACGTGCTTCCGGCCCTCGCCAAGCAGTAGCCCGCCCAACTAGCTCGCAGTTAATGCCGTTCTGAGCGCTCAAAACGACATTAACTGTCAGTCAGTTGGGACTCACAGCTCGGGAACGGCCTCCTGCGCCACCGCCGTCGCCTCCGCGAACTGGGTGTTGTACAGCTCCGCGTAGCGGCCGTCCGCGGCGAGGAGTTCGGCGTGCGTTCCGCATTCGATGATCCGGCCGTCCTCCACCACCAGGATGGCGTCAGCCGCGCGGATCGTTGACAGCCGGTGGGCAATCACGACGGCGGTCCGGCCCTGGAGCGCCTCGCCCAGGGCCGCCTGCACGGCGGCTTCGCTCGTGGAGTCCAGTGCCGCCGTCGCCTCGTCGAGGATGACCACCCGGGGCTGGGCGATCAGGAGCCGGGCAATGGTGAGCCGCTGGCGTTCGCCGCCGGAGAGCCGGTAGCCGCGCTCCCCCACCACGGTGTCCAGGCCGTCGGGCAGCGAGCGGACCATGGTCTCCAGGCGGGCCCGGCGCAGCACGTCCCACATTTCCTCGTCCGTGGCGCCGGGCCGGGCCAGGCGGAGGTTGGACGCGATGCTCTCGTGGAAGAGGTGACCGTCCTGGGTGACCATGCCCAGCGTGTCCCGGAGCGAGTCGAAGCTGGCGTCCCGGATGTCCATGCCGGTCCCGGGGCCGTAGCCGCCCAGCCGCACCGTGCCGGAGTCGACGTCATACAGCCTGGACAGCAGCTGCGCCACCGTGGACTTGCCAGCGCCGGAGGAACCCACCCAAGGCAACGGTCTGCCCGGCCTCGACCCGGAAGCTGATACCGTGCAACACTTCTTCCCCGCCCCTGGTGTCCAGGATCGCCACTTCCTCGAGGGAAGCCAGCGACACCTTGTCCGCGGAGGGGTAGCCGAAGCGGACGTCGTCGAACTCCACCGCCACGGGGCCTTCGGGGATGGCGGCGGCGCCCGGCTTTTCCTTGATCAACGGTTCCAGGTCCAGGATCTCGAAGACCCGCTCGAAGCTGACCAGTGCGCTCATGATCTCGACGCGTGCGTTGGACAGCGCGGTGAGCGGGGCATAGAGCCGGGTGAGCAGCAGGGCCAGCACCACGACGTCGCCGGCCGCCAGCTGCTTCTGGAGAGCCAGCCAGCCGCCCAACCCGTAGACCAGGGCAAGCGCGAGCGCCGAAACCAAGGTAAGTGCCGTGATGAAGGTGAACTGCAGCATTGCCGTGCGCACGCCGATGTCCCGGACCCGGCCGGCCCGCAGCGCGAACTCGGCGGATTCGTCGTCCGGCCGGCCGAACAGTTTCACCAAAGTGGCCCCAGGGGCGGAGAAACGCTCGGTCATCTGGGTGCCCATGGCCGCGTTGTGCGTGGCGGCCTCGCGGCGGAGATCGGCCAGCTTGGAGCCCATCCGCCGGGCCGGAATGAGGAAGACAGGAAGCAGCACCATGGCCAGCACGGTCACCAGCCAGGAGGTGTTCAGCATGACCACAAGGGTCAAGGCGAGCGCCACCACGTTGCTGACCACACCGGAGAGCGTGCCGGCGAACGCAGACTGCGCGCCGATGACGTCGTTGTTGAGGCGGCTGACCAATGCGCCCGTGCGGGTGCGGGTGAAGAAGGCGATCGGCATCCGCTGCACGTGGTCGAACACCCTGGTGCGCAGGTCCACGATCACGCCTTCGCCGATCATGGAGGAAAGCCAGCGGGTCAGCAGTCCCAGCCCGGCCTCGGCCACCGCGACGATCGCGATCAGCACGGCCAGCCAGATCACCTCCCCGGCGCCGGAACCGGCGATGATCGTGTCCACCACCCGCCCGGCGAGCACCGGAGTGGCCACCGCCAGGATGGCCCCGGCGATCGAGGCCAGCACGAAGGCGATCAGCCGGCTGCGGTGCGGTTTGGCGAAGGCCAGCACCCGTTTGAGGGTCTCCTTGGAGAACGGCTGCGAGCCGCTCTTGGCCCGGGTGATGTTGTAGAGCGAGGTCCACGCCACGCGGTCCATGCTCATGGCTTTGTGCCTCCAGTTGCGTGTTGAAGTTCCGTGACCTGGCCGCTCTCCACGTGCCAGCGCACGTCCAGGCGGACGTTTTCGAGCAGGCGCCGGTCGTGGGTGACCAGCAGCAGCGCGCCGTCGTAGCTGTCCAGTGCCTCTTCCAGCTGTTCGATGGCCGGCAGGTCAAGGTGGTTGGTGGGCTCGTCCAGGACCAGCAGGTTCACGCCGCGGGCCTGCAGCAGGGCCAAGGCGGCGCGGGTCCGCTCCCCCGGCGAGAGCGAGTCGACGGTCCGGGAGGTGTGGTCGGCCTTCAGCCCGAATTTCGCCAGGAGCGTGCGCACCTCGGCGGTGGGCCAGTCCGAAAGGACCGTCTCGACGGCGGCCGCCAGGGTGAGGTGCCCGGCCAGCAGGCCCCGGGCCTGGTCGATTTCGCCGATGGCGACCGACGCTCCCAGGGAGGCCTCGCCGTCGTCGGGGCTTGTGATCCCGAGCAGGAGCCGCAGCAGGGTGGACTTCCCGGCACCGTTGGGGCCGGTGATGCCGATCCGTTCGCCGGCGTTCAGCTGGAGGTTGACCGGTCCGAGCGTGAAGTCCCCCTGGCGGACGACGGCGTCCCGCAGCGTAGCGACCACCGAACTGGAGCGCGGGGCGGCACCGATGCTGAACTGCAGCTGCCATTCCTTGCGCGGCTCTTCGACTTCCTCCAGCCGGGCGATCCGGGACTCCATCTGGCGCACCTTCTGGGCCTGTTTCTCGGCGGATTCGGTGTTGGCGGCGCGCCGGTTCTTGTCGTTGTCCGGGTTCTTCTTCATCGCGTTCCGGACGCCCTGCGAACTCCATTCGCGCTGGGTGCGGGCACGTGCCACCAGGTCAGCCTTGGTGCCGGCGTATTCCTCGTAGCGTTCGCGGGCGTGCCGTTTGGCTACGGCGCGTTCTTCGAGGAAGGAGTCGTAGCCGCCGTCGTAAACGGCCACGGAGTTCTGTGCCAGGTCCAGCTCCACCACCCGGGTGACGCAGCGGGCCAGGAACTCGCGGTCGTGGGACACCAGCACGGCCCCGCCCCGCAGGCCCTGGACGAATTTCTCCAGCCGGTCCAGGCCTTCGAGGTCAAGGTCGTTGGTGGGTTCGTCGAGGAGGACCACGTCGAAGCGGCTCAGCAACAGGGCGGCGAGGGCCACGCGCGCGGCCTGGCCGCCGGAGAGCCCGGTCATCAGGGCTTCATGTCCGGTCTCGAGGCCGAGCTCGGCCAGGACTGCGGGGATGCGTTCCTCAAGGTCCGCGGCCCCGGAGGCCATCCAGCGGTCGAAGGCCGTTGAGTAGTCATCCTCACTGCCGGGCGCGCCGCTGCCCAGGGCTTCCGCGGCGGCTTCCATCTCGATCGTGGCATCGGCACAGCCGGTGCGGCGGGCGATGTAGGCTGCCACCGTCTCGCCCGGGGTGCGTTCGTGCTCCTGCGGCAGCCAACCGACGAAGGCATCTGCCGGTGCCAGGCTCACGGTGCCTTCCTGGGGGCGATCAGCCCCGGCCAGGATGCGAAGAAGCGTGGACTTGCCGGCCCCGTTGGCACCCACGACGCCCACCACGTCTCCCGGAGCCACCGTCAAGGAGAGCTTGGAGAACAAGGTGCGGTGACCGTGGCCGCCGGACAGATCCTTGGCGACGAGTGTTGCAGTCATTGTTCAATCCTCTCACCGTGCCGGCAGCCGGGAAGGCCGATTCAGGGCGGGCTGCCTCCGGGCATGGAAGAACCCGCTGGTCCGGACTTGGGGGGTGTTCGGACCAGCGGGTTCGGGAATCAAGCATAATTCAATAGGTCCCGTTCGTAAAACCAGTCCCTTAGCAGATTCGAAAGCCGAGCATGTCACTCCCTTCCAAAGCGTTCCAGCGCTGGCTGCATGGAGTTGCCCCGGGCGTCAGCACTTCCGATGTCTGCAGGATCTCCGGATTGAAACGGACCACCCTGGCGCAGCAGATGGTCCGCGGCAAGGTGGCGGAGTCATCGCTGGTGCGGATCAGCCGTGCCCTGGATGTCAACCCTGTCTCCGCCCTCGCGTCCTTCGATTCCTACGCGGACCTTCGCGGCACTCCCGTGGCACCCACGGACGCCGAGCTCATCAGCCAGATCGCCACCATGGACCTGCTCCGCGCCGTCATCGCCCGGAACGATCCCGGGGCGCCGCAACGCTTCGGGCTGGCTTCCGCGCCGCACGAGACTTCCGTGCGCAACTGGGTGGAGGCGATCGACGACGGCGAGTTGCGGCACCGGGTCAGCCACGCCACCGGGATTGCCCCGCAGAACTTCTCCGCCCATCTGACAGCGAACCGGATGCCCCCGGAACTGGCCGTCGCCACGGCCCGGGAGGCCGGCGTCGGGCCCGCGGGCGGGCTGATCGCCAGCGGCCTGGTCAGCGAAGAGGAAGCCGGCTGGCCGCTCGGGGCGAGGCGGGCAGCCCTCGACCGGCTGGGCACCGGGGACCTGGTTACCCTCGCCGGGGAACGGCTGCAGGCGCTGGGCAAGTCCTTGCACCGCCAGGAACACGAAAGAAACCGCACCGAACGAATCTGGGAGAACCTGGGATGACCGCCCTCCTGCCGTGGCTGACACTCTTTGTCTGCATAGCGATGACAGCCGTGCGGGTTCCGAGCGCGATCAGGGGCCAGAACCGGGCCATGTTCTTCCTTTTCGCCCTGCTCTCCGTGGACATCCTGCTGAGCATCCGTGAGCCGTACCTTGCCGTGGACGCCGCGCTGGGCGGTTTCAACCTGGCCAACCTCCTCCTGCGCTTCATGCTCTACGGCACCTTCCTGCTGCTGGGAGTCAAGACCGCCGCCGCTTTCGGGTCGTCGGCTGGGATGCGTGCGATCCGCGGCCCCGCCGGCATGGCGGTGCTGCTGCTCGTTGCGGTGCTGACGGCCTGGATCTTCTTCGCCATGGAGACCAGCGGGTCAACGGCCGGGCTGTCCGGCCTTCCCCAGACTGCTTCCCTGGAAAGTTACGCCGCGCTGGGCCGGTTCTACCCCGGCTACGTGGCCGCCTGCCTGCTTCCCGGCATCTGGCAGGCTGTCCGCGGCTCCGGTCCTGCATTGTTACGCCTTGCCTCCGGCACCTTGTTCCTGGGCTTCTGTCTGCTGCTCCTGTCGCAGGGGTTCCCGTTGGTTCCGGAATCGGCGTCCTGGCTGCGCCCTGCCATCAACTACTCGGCCGCGCTTGCCAGCGCATTGGGCCTGGGTGGGATCTGGCTCTCGAAATCCCTTGCCCGGCGGACGGCCCGCGGATAACGTTTGGTGAAGAAATCCTAAACATACCGCGTAACCTCTTTCACAAACCCATTAGAACGTGCCACAATAATGATTGTGTGAATGAGACGCAGCCTGGCCCTTGAATCATGAACGGGTTTCGAGAAGCTGTGGCGCGGACAGGATCACCATTGGGGGGATGAGTGGTGGGCGGGCTGTTGGGGACCGCCCCCCCACTCAGCCTTTTTAACGGCTCTTCCGCAGGCCATGCCGATCCGGTTCAGGCAGAGACCCATGGCTAAGATGGCATTCATGAAAAGCCTGCTCACCCGCCGCACCGCGATCTCCGCAGCATTCGCCGCTGCCGCCCTCACCCTGGCCGCCTGCGGCGGAAGCCCCGCCCCCTCCTCCTCCGGTTCCGACACCTCCCTCTCCGATATCAAGTCCAAGGGCGAAATCGTGATCGCCACGGAAGGCACCTACCGGCCTTTCAGCTTCCATGAGGAAGGTTCGGGCAAGCTCACCGGTTTCGACGTCGAAATCGCCGAAGCCGTGGCAGCCAAGCTGGGCGTCAAGGCAAGCTTCCAGGAAACCCAGTTCGACGGCATCTTCGCCGGCCTGGACTCCAAGCGTTTCGACACGATCGCCAACCAAATTTCCATCAACGACGAGCGCAAGGCCAAGTACACCTTCTCCTCCCCGTACACGGTGTCCACCGGCGTCGTGGTGACCAAGTCCGACAACTCCAGCATCAACAGCTTCGGCGACCTCAAGGGCAAGACCACCGCGCAGTCGCTCACCAGCAACTTCTACAAGATGGCTGTGCAGGCCGGCGCCAACGTGCAGTCGGTCGAAGGCTGGGCCCAGGCCGCCACCCTGGTCCGCCAGGGCCGGGTCGACGCCACGGTCAACGACAAGCTGACGTACCTCGACTACGCCAAGGCGACCCCTGATTCCGGACTGAAGGTCGCCGCCGAAACCGAAGAGAAGACCGAGAGCGCCTTCGTCTTCCGCAAGGGATCCACGGAACTGGCCGCCGCCGTCGACAAGGCGCTGGCCGAGCTCCGCGCGGACGGAACCCTGGCGAAGATCTCGCAGAAGTACTTCGGCGCAGACGTCACCAAGTAACCGGCAGGCCCACGGATGACTTTCAACTGGGACCTCGTCTGGAGTTCCTTCGGGCCGATCGTCGGCGGCGCCCTCACCGGCACCATCCCGCTGACCCTGGCGTCCTTCGCCTTCGGCCTGCTTCTTGCCCTGTTGGTGGCATTGCTGCGGCTGAGCCCCAACAGGGTTCTCTCCGCCATTGCCCGGTTCTATGTCTCGGTCATCCGTGGCACTCCCCTGCTGGTGCAGCTGTTTGTGATCTTCTACGGCCTGCCCAGCCTGGGAGTGAAGCTTGAGCCCTGGCCCAGCGCCATCATCGCCTTCTCGCTGAACGTGGGCGGGTACGCGGCGGAGATCATCCGAGCGGCCATCCTTTCCGTGCCCAAGGGGCAATGGGAGGCCGGGCACACCATCGGCATGTCCGGTACGCAGACGCTGTTGCGGATCATCCTGCCGCAGGCCGCCCGGGTCTCGGTGCCGCCGCTGTCCAACACCTTCATCTCCCTGGTGAAGGACACCTCGCTGGCCTCCCTCATCCTGGTGACCGAGCTCTTCCGCAACGCCCAGCAGATCGCCGCGTTCAGCCAGGAGTTCATGGTGCTGTACCTCGAGGCAGCCCTGGTCTACTGGGTGGTGTGCCTGGCCCTGTCCACCGCGCAGTCGGCCCTGGAACGCAGATTGGACCGCTATGTCGCCCACTGATCCCGTTGATGCTTCCCTGGTGCTTTCCGCGCGCGGACTCACCAAGTCGTTCGGCAGCAACACCGTGCTGCGCGGCATCGACCTCGACGTCCGCCGCGGCCAGGTGGTGGCCCTGATCGGGCCCTCCGGTTCCGGTAAGACCACCGTGTTGCGTTCCCTCAACGGTCTTGAAGTGCCCGACGGCGGCACTGTTGCCTTCGGAGCCTCCGCCGGCTCCCCGGGCGGCAAGGACCTCGAGCTGGATTTCGGCGGCGCCGTGGGCAAACGGGACATCGCGGCGCTCCGGGACCGCAGCGCCATGGTCTTCCAGCACTACAATCTGTTTCCGCACATGACGGTGCTGAAGAACGTCACCGAGGGCCCCGTCCAGGTGCAGAAGCGCCCCAAGGCCGAGGCCGAGGCCGACGCGCTGCGGCTGCTTTCAAGGGTGGGGCTGGCGGAAAAGCGGGACGCGTACCCCTTCCAGCTCTCGGGCGGCCAGCAGCAGCGGGTGGGCATCGTGCGGGCCTTGGCCCTGAAGCCGCAGCTCCTGCTCTTCGACGAGCCCACCTCGGCCCTCGATCCGGAGCTGGTGGGAGAAGTCCTGAGCGTCATCAAGGAACTGGCAGAGGAAGGCTGGACCATGGTGATCGTCACCCATGAGCTTGGCTTCGCCCGGCACGTCGCGGACGAGGTGGTCTTCATGGACGGCGGCGTCGTGGTAGAGCGCGGACCCGCAGCGGAGGTCCTGGGCGCCCCGCAGCAGGAGCGCACCAAGCAGTTCGTCAAACGGATCCAGCACGAGGTCTGAACCCGCGGGGGGTGCGCCCGCTCAGCGGCCGAAGCGCAGGGTCACGAGCTGGAAAGGCCGGAGCGTGAGCCGGGCGTTGTCCGTGCCGGCCGCCACCCCCGGCGCGTCCACGGGCCGCTCCAGCAGGTCAACCGCCTGCACCGAGCTTGCCTGGAAGTTGGCCGTGACCACACCGCTGGATCGTTCGCCGAGGGATTCGTAGAGCCGCACCACCACGTCCCCCGATCCGTCTTCGGCCAGCTTCACGGCCTCCACGGCGAGCGCCCTTCCGGACACTGTGAACAGAGACTCCGCCGCCTTCGCCCCGGCCACGGTCCGCGGCGCGAGGTTGCGGCGGTAGCCCTCCTCGACGGCGTCGGCGATCGCAGCGCCGGGGCGGACGCTCAGCTCCAGGACGTGCATGCCCCGGTCGGCCTGCGGATCGGGGAACTTCGGGGCCCGCAGCAGTGAGACGCGGACGTTGGTAGTGGTGCCGCCGTCGTCCCGGACGGCCCGGGTGACGTCGTGGCCATAGCTGGAGGCATTGGCGACGGCGACGCCGTAGCCGGGTTCGCCCACGTGGATCCAGCGGTGGGCGCAGATTTCGAACTTCGCCGCTTCCCAGGACGTGTTGCTGTGGGTCGGCCGGAAGACGTGCCCGAACTGGGTCTCCGAGGCCGACCGGTCCGCCCGCACATCGAAGGGGAAGGAAATCTTCAGCAGCTTCTCCCGCTCCTGCCAGTCCACGGCCGTGGAGATGTCCAGGGACGGCGCTCCCGCCGCCAGGCTGATCCGCTGGGTGATCGTGGAGGAACCCACCTCGCGTTCCACCACGACGACGGCGTCCCCGCCGTCGCGTTCGAGCCGCACCGAACGCGCTTCGGCCAGGGAGCGGACGTTGTGGCGGTAGAACTCCTCGATGTCCCAGGCGTCCCATTCGTTGGGGGTGTCGCGGAACAATTCCAGGTGGTTGCCGGCCTGCCCTGGTGCGATGGCTTCGCGCCCGCTGGCGTGGTCGGACAGGGAAACCAACAGGCCGTTGGCATCCAGCACGGCACGGATGACCCCGTTGTCCAGCACGTAGCCGCCGTTCCGTTCCGTGGCCTCCACGGGCTGACCGGGGTCTGCGGCTTCGGCCGCAGCCAGGGCAGGCACGCCGTGGCGGGCGTGGGGCGCGGCGTTGAGCAGGAATCGGGTATCCCCCGGGCCTAGCAATGCCGTGGCGGCGCCGGCGATGATGTCCTCGAGTTCACGGGCGATGGCCGCGTAGTTGCGTTCGGCATCCTGATGGACCCAGGCGATCGAACTGCCGGGCAGGATGTCATGGAACTGCTGCAGCAGGACCAGCCGCCACAGCTTCTTGAGCTCCGCGGCCGGGTAGGGATGACCGCTCCGCACAGCCGCCGTCGCACACCACAGCTCGGCTTCCCGCAGGAGGTGCTCCGAGCGGCGGTTTCCTTGCTTCGTGTTGGCCTGGCTGGTGTAGGTTCCGCGGTGCATTTCCAGGTAGAGCTCCCCCACCCAGACCGGCAGATCCGGGTATTCGGCCTCGGCCTGCTGGAAGAATTCCTTGGCGGTGCCCAGCCGGACCTTCGGCGAACCTTCGAGATCCGCGGTGCGGTGCGCCGCGGCCACCATTTCGCGGGTGGGTCCGCCGCCGCCGTCGCCGTATCCGAAGGGCACCAGGGAAACGGTGCCGCGGCCGTGTTCACGGTAGTTGCGTTCGGCGTGGGCGAGTTCGCGGGCGTGGAGTTCGGCGTTGTAGCTGTCCACGGGCGGGAAGTGGGTAAAGAGCCGGGTGCCGTCGATGCCTTCCCAGTTGAAGGTGTGGTGGGGCATCCTGTTGACCTGGTTCCAGGAGATCTTCTGGGTCAGGAACCAGCGTGAGCCCGCGGACTTAACGATCTGCGGCAGGGCCCCGGAATAGCCGAAGGAGTCTGGCAGCCAGGCCTCCTGGCAGTCGACGTCGAACTCTTCCAGGAAGAAGCTCTTGCCTTCGAGGAATTGGCGCGCCATGGCTTCGCCGCCGGGCATATTGGTGTCCGATTCCACCCACATGCCGCCCACGGGCATGAACTGCCCGGCCTTGACCTTCTCCCGGATCCGCACGAACAGCTCCGGGTAGAACTCCTTGATCCAGGCCAGCTGCTGCGCGGAGGAACAGGAGAACACGAAGTCCGGGTTGTCGTCCATGAGCGCCACGACGTTGGAGAAGGTCCGCGCGCATTTGCGGATGGTCTCGCGGACCGGCCACAGCCAGGCGGAATCGATGTGGGCGTGGCCGGTGGCCAGCAGCTCATGCGCCGAGGCGTAGGCGGGGCTGGCCAGGACCCCGGCGAGGGCAGCACGTCCGGCGGCGGCGGTTCCGGCGATGTCGTCCGGGTCCATGATGTCCAGCATGCGTTCGAAGGCGCGCAGGATTAAGTGTCGGCGCGGCAGCTCAGTGGGCAGCTCATGCATGAGCCCGCTGAGCGTCCAGATGTCCTGGTTCAGTTCCCAGACGGTTTCGTTGAGTTCGGCGATGGCAATCCGGCCCAGCCGGTAGCGCGGTTCCGATCCCGCCGTGGCTTTGTCGCCCAGCGGCGTGGAGGCGAAGGTCCAGCCCTGGCTCACGTCCGGATTCGCCGCGGCCTCCACGTAGAAGTCCACCGACATGCCGCCGCCCAGCAGTTTCAGGGGCACATGCTGGTTCCGCGGGGAAATGGCCTTGATGATGGTGCCGTCCGGACGCCAGGCGATGCCTTCGCACTGGAAGCCGGGGGCGTCACTGCTGAAGCCGAGGTCGACGACGACCTCCACCGCCGTGCCCTCCGGGGCGCCCCAGCCGTCCGGGACTTCGCCCTGCAACCGGATCCACTTGGTACTCCAGGCCCGGCCCCAGGCCGAACCGTGTTCGAGGGGTGTGTACTCCTGGTGGATGGCTTCGGCGGCGGGGACCGGCTCGCCCGGAACGTCCCAGCTGCTCAGGGTCAGCGGAACTGTGCGGCCGTAGATCGCCGGCGCTATCCGCTCGCGGACAAAACGGTCCAGGCGCTTTTCGGTCAGTCGCCGATCGTCGTGCAATTCAGATCCCCCTAGCGCCCCGCCGTCGTTTCACGGCCGGGCCGTACGCGTCAATGGGAAGCAGGCTTGTCAAATTGCGGACAGTGCTGTCCCGTCCGGCACGACGCTTCCATTCGATGGATAAAAATCTACGTCGTCGGAGGCCAATCGCCAAGTGATTGCCGACTCTCTCTGTGCCGTGCCGCCACTCCGCCGGAGCTCAGGCGGGAGACGTGACACCGCCCAGGAGGCGCTCGCTGCCGGCATACACGTTCAGGCTGGTGCGGCGGCTGAAACCCACCAGGGTCACACCGGTTTCCTCGGCAAGCTCCACGGCAAGGCTGGAGGGGGCACTGACCGCGGCGAGCACCGGGATTCCGGCCAAGGCGGCCTTTTGCACCAGTTCGAAGGAAGCACGTCCCGAAACCTGCAGCACGGTGCCGGTCAGCGGAAGCTTGCCTTCGCGGAGGGCCCAGCCTACCACCTTGTCGACGGCGTTGTGCCGGCCCACGTCCTCGCGCAGGCACAGCAGTTCCGACGATCCGTCGTCGTGGATCCGGAACAATCCTGCCGCGTGCACGCCGCCGGTCTTGTCGAACACGGCCTGGGCTTCGCGGAGCCGGTCCGGCAGGGCGGCGAGAGCCTCCACCGGAAGCCGCAGGCCGTCGTCGGCGGTGTTGTGGCGCAAGGTTTTGCGCACGGCCTCGATCGAATCGGTGCCGCAGATCCCGCAGGAGCTCGAGGTGTAGACCTTCCGCCCGGTGTCCGGCAGGACGACGTCGGGACGCAGTTGGGCCTCCACCACGTTGAAGGTCTGGACGCCGTTCTCATCCTCGCCGGCGCAGAAACGCAGGGAAACCAGCTGCGCGGAATCCCAGATGACGCCTTCGGACACCAGGAACCCGGCCACGAGGTCGAAGTCGTCACCGGGAGTGCGCATCGTGACGGAAAAGGACATCCGGCCGAGGCGGATCTCCAGCGGTTCCTCGACGGCGAGGACGTCCTCGCGGTACCGGACCGGATGCTCGGCGGCCTGCGCAGAGCCGTCCAGCACGAATTTGTGCACCTTGCGGCGCTGGGTCACGCGTCCCATTCAACTGCCCTCCGGGGTCGAAACATGGTTGACGAAGCCGTCGCACTGTCCTGCTGGCGAGCACGCCTTTTCATAGGACCATCATGGCAAGCGCGCAAGTGGGATGCCACCCGACGCCCGCCATCCGGGCAGACCGCCGGATCGGGACCAGCCGGGCCGGACTGCGGACCCGGATCAGGCATCCAGGGCGCTCCAGTCCACCGGGCCCTGCGGGGCCTTCCGCGCGGGCTTCGCGGGCCTCCGCGGCTTCTCTTCCGGGGCCTTCGCCGCGGGAAGCGGCGGCCCCCACGGCAGGGCAAATGCAGGCACGGCAGCCCCGAGCTGCACGCCGTGCGGCGGAACCACCATCACGCCGTCCGCGCCCGCGAGCCCGCGCATCATGCCCGCCCCCGCGTGCTGGGCCGGGGAGGCCAGGCCATAGACGAACTTGAACGGGATCAGGCGTGTGCGGCCTGGCTGGGCGTCAAGCGTGGCCCCGGACGGGACCTCGCCCACCTCGCCCAGGCTCCCGTGGCCCAGAGCAGCCAGCAACGGCGCACCAACGGTGAACAGCACCATCATGGCCGCGAGCGGATTGCCCGGCAGGCCAAGCACGAAACGGCCGTCCGGGAGTTCCGCCAGCACGGCCGGGTGCCCCGGCCGCATCGCGATGCCGTCGATCAGCAGCCGCCCGCCCAGCTCGGCCACGGCCTTGCGCAGGTGGTCCGTGCCCGAACGCCCGGTTCCCCCCGTGGTGATGACGACGTCGGCCGGTGCAGCCTCCGGCGAGGGCTCGCCTTCCTGGAGGGCCGCGAGCCATTCCTCATAGGAATCGCCCGCCCTCGCCTGGCCGCCGCGGATGCCGCCCAGGAGTTCGACGACGGCGCCCAGCTGGGGGCCGAAGGTGTCCCGGACCTGGCCTGGCACGGGGACTCCCTCGGTGACGACCTCCGAGCCGGTGTACAGGAACTTGACCAAGGGCTTGCCGAGCACAGTGAGTTCGTCGCGGCCGGCCAGGGCGGCCACACCCAGGTGCGCCGGGTTGAGCACGGTTCCGGACTTGATGAGGACCTCCCCGGCAGCCGCTTCCTCGCCGGCACGGCGGATGTGCTGCCCGTTGCGGGGCTCCCCCGGCTTGGCGCTTCCGCCGAGCGCCAGGACCGGCAGGCCGTCGTCGTCGGTGGTTATCACGCCGCTTTCGCTGCGCAACACCGCCTTGGCGCCGGGCGGAATCAGTCCGCCGGTGACAATGGGGCTCGCCTGGTGGGGCGCGAGGCGCTGTCCGGGATCGGCGAGGATCCACGGACCGCTTCCGTTGACCGCCCAGCCGTCCATCGCCGACGAAGCGTAATGCGGCAGATCCTGCAGCGCGAGGACATCCTCGGCGAGGGTGCGTCCCAATGCTTCAGCCAGGGGAACCGGTCCAGCGGGGATAGGGGATGCGCAGTCGAAGGCGAGTTGCCGTGCTTCCTCCCAGAGGTGGTCCAGGTGGCCGTGATCGTGAGTGGCCGCGGCATCGGTCATCCGGCGTCGGTCTCCGCAGTTCCGGGTTCCGCAGTCGCATAGTCCTTGGAGAGTTTGCGGGCCAGCGCCATCGCGGCGTCCATCGACGTCTTCTGGTCCGCCTGGCCGGACCCTGCGGCAAGGCCGGCGGCAAGGCCGGCCACGAAGGTGGTGAGCGGGGCGGCGGGGCGCACCACGGAATGCGCGGCGACACCGGCAAGGGACAGCACGGCGTCGATATCAACCTGGGTGTCTTCGAGCTCAAAGGCCTGAAGCAGGGTCCTGCACCATTCTTCGAGGGTTTCTTCCTGGCTCTTCACGATTCGCCTCCACGTCCGGTGCAGCTGGTGTCACGACGGGCCGCCGTGCACGCCGAGCGCAGCGGCATCGTCCCACGTGTCCACGTCATCGGCGGCGTGTTCGGGAACGGCTGCGGTCAGCAAGTCAAGACTAGCAAGCAGCCTGAACACCGGGGCGTTCGTTAAGGTCCCCTCGGCTGTCTGTGCCGCGATGGCCCCGCGCAGGGCCCCGGTGGCGTACACGGCCAGAAGGGGCTGCTTCCTGCCGTCCGGGGAAAGCCCCAGCACACCCTCAGCTCCGGGGTGCTCCCCAAGGACGGCCAGGAGCGGCCCCACGGCCGTCGCGGCATGGGGCATGTCGCATGCCAGGACCAGGACCCAGGGTGCCGGAGGCTTTTCGCCACGCCCCAACTCGTCGAGTCCCGCGGCTATGGCCGCGGCAGGCCCGGCAAAGGGCGGGTCCTCCCGGACCGTCAGGGCTCCCGGCGGCAGCCTTTCCGGGCGGGGGCCGACGACGACGAGCGAGCGGGCGCCGTGCGCTGCGGCCAGTGCCCGCTCAAGGAGTGTGGCGCCGTCGTACACCAACCCGGACTTGGGCACACCGCCGAGGCGGGAGGACCTGCCTCCCGCGAGGATCACCGCGTCGAATTCCACCTGCCCAGCCTACTCGGGCGCGCCCGCACGCCAGGAGCGGCGGGCGCGCCGGGCAGTCAGGCTGCCGATTCAGGCAACAGGAAAGGGTCCCATGCAGGAACGGGCTTCTCGAGCTCTTTGATCTGCCAAATGGTCCCGGTGGGGGCCGCCGGAGTGAAACGCAGCTTCCAGCCCATCTCGGCCGGCGTGTGGTCGCTCTTGGCGTTGTTGCAGCGCAGGCACGCCGCCACCAGGTTTTCCCAGGAATCCGCGCCGCCCCTGGACTTGGGGTGGACGTGGTCAATGGTGTGGGCTGCTTTGCCGCAATAGGCGCACCGGTGTGCGTCCCGCCGCAGCACGCCGCGGCGGGTGACAGCGGTGATCCGGTTGTATCTCGGCCGGATGTAGCGGTTGAGGAGGATCACGGACGGTCGGCCCAGGATCTCCTGCGGCCCGACGACAGGCTCGTCGCCTTCGGCCACTACGCTTGCTTTTCCGGTGAGCACAAGGACCAGCGCCCGGCGGAAGGTAATTACCGCCAGCGGTTCATATCCAGCATTCAGAACGAGTGTGCGCATGCACGTACCTCTTCACGGCCGCACCCGTCAGGGGCGCGAGGGCCGGCTGCCCTCTGCATGTACGGGCTGTGGATCGACATCTCAAGAGTAAACATGCAATGCCCGGATCAACGAATCCGCATTATCAAACGCGGGGCATGTCGTCAAAAGTTCACGTGCCGGCCATCTGGAAAATGGCGTCCCTGGGCAGGCAGATAGGGCCGTTGTTAACGGCAAAGACCCCGCAGGTCAACGACCTGCGGGGCCTCGCACGGAGAATTGAAATCAGCCGCCGACGCGGATGAAGACCGGGCCGGAGCCCACATTGGCGCTGTAGAGGGCGGTGGTCCCACCGTTCCAGCCGCCGTGCACAGCCATGCCGTTGCCGACGTACACAGCGATGTGGGCCATGCCCATGCCGCCGTTCTGGTAGTAGATCAGGTCGCCCGGCTGAGCCTCGGCGGCGCTGACGGTCCGGCCGAGGGACAGGTAGTCGGCCGGCCAGCCGTGGAAGTTGATGCCGACGGCAGCCAGGGAGTTGCTGGCCAGGGCGGTGCAGTCCTGTGCAACGCCGAGCTGGGCGTAGGCGGCTGCGGCGATCGCGGCACCCTGGCCGCTGGCGACCTTGGTGGCAGGGGCGGCAGCGGTGCTGGAAACGGAAAGCTTGGCAACCGGGTTGGCAGCCTGGGCCGGAGCCTCGGCTTCCTGGACCGCGACAGGGGCTTCCTCGACTACCGGAGCAGCAACAGTCTTGACGGCGGGGCGCTCGAACTTGATGGCGACGCTGGAGCCGGCGGAGATGCTTGCCTGTGCAACGGACTGGACTTCCAGGGTGGAAGCAGCGCTGGATTCGCGGGCAACGTTGCTCTCGGCAGCGTTGGCGGCGATACCGCTGGTCAGCACGAGGCCCGAAGCGGCGGCGATAACAGCTGCCTGGCGGCCCACGCCACCGGCGTTGCTGCCAACGGTCTTGGCGATGACGGCGAGCGATGCAGTCTTGGGGGCTGCGGCGCGGTGGCGCGCAGGAATAGTGCGTGAAGACACGTAGAAGCCTCTCCCTATGCCCGCGAGGTAAGCTGTCGGATTCGGATGGGAGTCATCCGGCCGCAGGGCAGTTCCAGTTGGAAAAGACCTGCGACTTAACCCCAAGGCCACCGTGATGATGACCGGAAGTGGGTCCCCCGCCTCTGCCAGACGATGTTTTGCGAACGGATCCTTGAGCAGTGGCAGAGCTAGGCAATCCACTCAAGTGCATCAACTCTCTAGAAGTTGATGCGGTTTAGACGGTACAGCAATTCAGATCGAATGTCACATTCAGGTCACGGCAGGTGACAATCATGCGAGAGGTCTCCATCAGATCGGGCTACAGCCAGCCCAGTGGTTCAACGACATCGCCGTTGACCATGACCTCGAAATGCAGGTGGCAGCCAGTGGAAGCGCCGGTGGTGCCGCTGAGGGCGATCACGTCGCCGCGGTTGACGCTCTGGCCAACTGAGACGTTAAAGGACGACAGGTGGTTGTAAGTGGTCTCGAGCCCGTTGCCGTGGTCGATCACAACCCTGTTGCCGCCGCCGTAGGGGTGCCACCCGGCGAAGGTGACCTTGCCGGAGGCCGCCGCGAAAACATCCGTGCCACACTGCGCCGCAAAGTCGCGGCCGCGGTGGAACTCGCCGTAACCACCGGTGAAAGGATCGATCCGATAGCCGAAGGGCGAGACGGAAACCATCCTGGACAGCGGCGCACCCAGGGTTCCCTTGGAGGACTCGGCCTGGACGGACCCGGCGGACTGCGCACTGAGCAGCTGGCGCAGTTTGGCGTCGGGATCGGCCTTGGTGGATACCGCCATACGGCTGAAGTCGACCTTCGCGCTGGCGGAAACGGGGATCTCGGGCTGGGACCCCAGAGCCATCGCAGCCGCCGAGGAACCGGCCTCGGAGGAGGCGGTCAGGGCTCCCGTTCCCGGGAGCGCCACGGTCATGATGAGGCCGGTGGCGGCCAGGGCAACGCCGGCCTTTTGACCCACACCACTCGCGGCGGCGAAGTCCGCTACCTGCTGCAGGGGGCTCCTGCGGCGGCGGGCTTCACGGTGGGAATCACGGGGACGGTCGACCCTTGCGACGGCCCGTGGCCGCAGCTCAGCAACGGGGCTGGACGCACGCCTGCGGCCCCTGGTGTTCTGCGTGGTCAAAAGGTTCCTCTCTGGAAGCCTGCGAGGTTAGCTGTCGGATTCAGGTCAGAGAGTGCACAGACCTGGCCCGCAAGGAGAGGCGCGGCACAGAGGTATCCCCGAGAGGCCCTGCGTAACGTGCTTTTCCCGTGCGGACTTCACCCCAAGGCTGCCTTCCGGCAACCAGCGATGGTTCCCCCGCCTCTGCCAATGAACGGATTAATCCACCTGTTCCGCTGGCAGAGTTCGACTCCGGATCAGGTAACGCTTTGGTATCGGCGCTAGTACCCAACTATAGGTGATTAACACCCTCAGTAATAAATTCGTTATCTTCGCCGGCGGGTCAGGCGACAGCCACAAAGACGTGTGCGGCTACTTCCGGAGGAAGCTCCAGGGCGCCCTCGATGCCGGGGACCCGAACGGAGATGTACTCCCCCACCCGGGCCAGGGACACCCGTGCGCCGGGGCGGATGCCGCCTTCGTCCAACTGGAGCAGCAGCTCGGGCTCCACCTGGATCGGTTCGGCCAGGCGGCTGACCACGACGCGGGCGTCGGGGGCGTAGTCATCCATCGCCTGCAGGAGGTTGACGACGCCGTCGCCGAAGGGATGCGCGGCAGTCCCGCCGATCGCTTCGAGGCCCGGAATCGGGTTCCCGTACGGGGACTCCGTGGGGTGGTCGAGGAGTTCGTACAGCCTGCGCTCGACGCGCTCGCTCATGACGTGCTCCCAGCGGCATGCCTCGTCATGGACGTAGGCCCAGTCCAGTCCAATGACGTCCGCGAGCAGCCGTTCCGCGAGCCGGTGCTTTCGCATGACCTCGGTGGCGCGCTTGCGGCCGGCCGGGGTCAGTTCGAGGTGGCGGTCGTTGGAGACGATGACGAGCCCGTCGCGCTCCATGCGGCCCACCGTCTGGGAAACCGTGGGGCCGGAGTGCCGGAGGCGCTCGGCGATGCGGGCGCGAAGAGCCACGATGCCTTCTTCTTCGAGCTCCAAGATGGTTCGAAGATACATCTCAGTGGTATCAATCAGATCCGTCATCCAGCTCAGCTCCTCGAGCGCAGTATCTTGCGTATTTTCCACCGTACCGTAAGCGCACGGGCGGCCGATTCGCGGGCATTCCGGCCCGGACTCCCCGCTCCAGCTTAGCTTATTTGGAATTACTCTTGATAATTTTCGAGCGGTGCACGGGACTCATTCGCCGGGGGCGTGGCGCACTGTGACACCCAGGTTCTGCACTGCCCGCCAAGTCAGGCAGAATTGGGGAGGCGATGAGGCACTTTCTGCCACCCGCCACGAACCACCAGGCCGCTACACCATTGGAGCTAAACCGTGAGCGAGAACAGCATCACTATCCCGGCAGATCTGAAGCCCGTGGACGGCCGGTTCGGCGCCGGGCCTTCGAAAGTCCGTCCGGAGCAGATCGAAGCACTCTCCGCAGCCTCCACAACCATCCTCGGCACCTCGCACCGCCAGGCACCGGTCAAGAACCTGGTGGGCTCCGTCCGCGAGGGCCTGAGCGAATTCTTCCGCGCCCCCGAAGGCTACGAGGTGATCCTCGGCGTCGGCGGTTCCACCGCGTTCTGGGACGTCGCCAGCTTCGGCCTGGTGGAGAAGAAGGCCCAGCACCTGTCCTTCGGCGAATTCGGCTCCAAGTTCGCGGCGGCCACCAACAAGGCCCCGTTCCTGGAGGCCTCCTCCATCATCAAGTCCGAGCCGGGTACCCGTCCCGTCGCTGCGGCCGAGGCCGGCGTCGACGTCTACGCCTGGCCTCAGAACGAAACGTCCACCGGCGTCGCGGCGCCGGTCAAGCGCGTCGACGGGGTCGACGACGGCGCGCTCGTCCTGGTGGACGCCACCTCCGCTGCCGGCGGCCTCGACGTCGACGTCGCCGAGGCCGATGTGTACTACTTCGCCCCGCAGAAGAACTTCGCGTCCGACGGCGGCCTGTGGCTTGGCCTGTTCTCCCCCGCCGCGCTGGAGCGCGCCGCACGCGTCAAGGCCAGCGGCCGCTGGATCCCGGACTTCCTGGACCTGCAGACGGCGATCGACAACTCCAAGCTGAACCAGACCTACAACACTCCGTCGCTGAGCACGCTGGTCACCCTGGATGCCCAGGTCCAGTGGCTGAACAAGAGCGGCGGCCTGGACTTCGCTGCCAAGCGCACCGCGGACTCCGCGCAGCGGGTCTACCAGTGGGCCGAGGCCTCCGAGTTCGCCACCCCGTTCGTGGCCAAGGCCGAAGACCGCTCCAACGTCATCGCCACGATCGACTTCGACGACTCGGTAGACGCCGCGGCCATCGCCAAGGTGCTGCGCGCCAACGGAATCGTGGACACC
Source organism: Arthrobacter sp. TE26545 (assembly GCF_056279005.1). Next base: position 686,359 of record NZ_JBWBQM010000001.1, on the reverse strand, counting down.
GAGCCGTACCGCAAGCTGGGCCGTAACCAGCTGCGCATCGCCACCTTCGTTGCCATCGAACCCGACGATGTCTCGGCCCTGCTGGCCAGCATCGATTACGTGGTGGGTGAGCTGCGCAAGTAGCGCGCCGGAACACAAGCGGCGCCGTCCCGGGCTTCCCGGGGCGGCGCCGCTGTTTAGGGACGCTGAATCAAAGAACCTGAATCAAAGGACGCCGCGAGGGCTAGGACGCATCCTGAGTTTCACCGGCAGACACCGACGCGATCCGGAAGACCCGCAAGCCCTTGGCGCTGCGGTCGAAGCGCAGGCGCAGCTGCCGCGCCCTGACAATCCAGACCAAACCGACGATCGCGGCGGAGATCCCGGCGGCCGCGGCGACGCCCAGGGACCAGCGGGGCCCGGCAACGTTGGCGATCCAGCCCACCAGCGGCGCCCCGATGGGTGTCCCGCCCATGAAAATCGCCATGTACAAGGCCATCACCCGGCCACGCATCACCGGATCCGTGGTTGATTGGACGTAGCCGTTGGCGCTGGTGATCATAGTGAGCGCGAAGAGGCCCACCGGCACGAGCGCGAATCCGAAGAGGGTGTAATCGGGCGCGAGGGCAGCCAGGAGGCTGGCCACTCCGAAGGCTCCCGCGGCACCGAAGATCAGGCGCAGGCGTGGCCTTCCGCGCCGGGCTGAAAGCAGGGCGCCGGCCACCGAGCCGATGGCCATCACCGAATTCATCAGGCCGAAGGCGCCGGCGTCCATGCCGAATTCCGTGCCCACCATCGCCGCGATGAACAGGACGAAGTTCAGTCCGAGCGTGCCCATGATGAAGATCGCCACGAGGACCACCACGATGTCCCTCCGGTGGCGCACGTAGCGCAAGCCTTCGCGGATGCGGCCCTTGCCTGCCGCTGCACGGGGCTGGACCCGCAGGGTGCCTGCGGGAATCGAGGCCAGGGCCAGGATCATCACCAGGAACGTCACGGTGTTCAACAGGAAGACCCAGCCCGGCCCCACCACGACGGTGAGCACACCGGCAACAGCCGGACCGATCATGCGGGCGACGTTGAAGGATGCGCTGTTGAGCGCCACGGCGTTGGCCAGGGAATCGTCACCCACGAGTTCGGACACGAAGGTCTGGCGGACCGGCGCATCCAGCGCGGACACCAGTCCCAACAAGAGGGCAAAGACGTAGACGTGCCACAACTGGCCGGCGCCGGCCACGACCAGGATTCCCAGGCCCGTGCTCAGCAGGGCCATGATCCCCTGGGTCAGGAAAAGAAGGTGGCGTCGGTTGTAGCGGTCGGCGAGCAGCCCGGCCCAGGGCGCCAGGAAAAGCTGCGGACCCATCTGCAGGGCGAGCGTGATGCCCATGGCTCCGGCATCGTGGTTGCTGAGGTGGTCAAAGACCAACCAGTCCTGGGCGGTGCGCTGCATCCAGGTCCCGACATTCGAAACCAATGCACCCAGGAACCAAACGCGGTAGTTGCGGATGTGCAGGGATTTGAAGGTGGACATCAGTTGCCGCCTTCTTCCGGATCACCTGCAGGACACCCCAAGAGCTATTCGGCCTCGGTTTCGCCGTCGACGTCGTCGAAGTCGGCGTCGTCGGGTGCGTCAGCGTCCTCGGAGCCGCCCGGAGCGTCGGCCGCGGCCCCGTCTCGGGCTTCGGTGTCGGCAGACGGTTCACCGGCCTCTACGCCGTCCGACGCGTCGCCGTCGGACTCGTTCTCCGGAACCTGCGCCTCATCCTCGGGACGGACGCGCTTGGCCCACGGAATCCATTCGGGGGCCAGGATGGATTCCTCGGAGGGCAGGAGTCCGAGTTCGCTCACGGTTACCGTCTTGGAGCGCGAATTGCGCGTAACCACGGCGTACCACTGCCAGCCGCCGTAGCCGGGCAGCCGGGACTCGAAGAGGTGGGTGACCACTCGTTCGCCCTCGGACTTCGCCGCGATGTGCGGGCCGATCTCGCTGTCCTTCGCGATCGTGGCCACCGCCTCGCGGGCGACGTCGACGGCGGCAGCCAGGAAGGCGTCCGGCTTGCCTGTCCGCCACACCGGTACGCCGGCACGCGGTTTGGCGACCGGAACTTTCGCCGGCGTCGCCTGGGACTTGGCCGCGGCGGTTTTCCGCGCGGAAGCCCCGCCGGCCGTCGCTGCGGGAGCGTCGGCCTGGCCGGCTTCTACGGATTCGGAAGTCATGGGTGGCTAGGCCTCGAGCTCGTCGGCAACCTTGCGGAGGGCAGCCGCGATGGCCTTGCCCTTGGCGCCTTCGGGGTACTTGCCGGCGGAGAGGCTGCCGGACAGTTTGTCGAGCACGGACACGAGGTCCTGGACCACGGGGGCGAGCTCACGGGCGCCCATGCGCTTGGCCTTGGCAACGGAAGGCAACTTGTCCAGCACGCGCAAGCCGAGGGCCTGGGCGCCGCGGCGGCCGTCGGCCACGCCGAACTCGACCCGTGTGCCGGCCTTGAGTTCGCTCACGCCTGCGGGCAGTGCCGATTTGGGCAGGAACACTTCCTGGCCGTCTTCGGCCGCGAGGAAGCCGAAACCCTTGTCCTTGTCATACCACTTGACCTTGCCGGTGGGCACGTATTCAACCTTCTTCGTTCTTGCGTGGAGGCACGGCCGGCAGCTCACCGCATCCGCAGGGTCCTGCGGGATCAAGGGCGATTGCCTGCTCCGTGTTGGTCTGTTCCCTCAAGGTTATCGTGCCGGGCAGCGATCCCGTGCTTTGGGACGGGCTGTTAGCGTTGCTTGCATGAGTATCACCGGCTACCGCCGCCCCCTGACGATCGCCGCCGCCGTCGTCGCTGTGCTTTCCCTCGCCGCCGTGGGTGGGGTAATGGCGATCGCCGCCGCGGGCAGCGCAGCCCCGATCTGGATGACATCCCTTGCCCTCTACGGGCTGCCCCTCGCCTTCCTCGCGATGCTCGTGCTGGTGGTGGATGCGGTGGTGCAGCGCCGCAGGAAATAAGGCAGGGCACGCCGGCCGCTGCGGGCGGTAACGTTGAAGTGATGTCCCTCATACGCGCGCTCAGCAAAGACCTGGAAGCGCGCAGCGACGATTCGCTGCGGGCCCTGTTCGCCGCGCGGCCGGACCTGATTTCCCCGGCAGCCCCGGACTTCGCAGCCCTTGCCGCACGGGCCAGCGCGCGGGTAAGCGTGCAGCGCGCCTTGGAACGGCTCACCAAACCCGAAATGCAGGTCCTGGAAGCGCTGCACCTATGCACGAACCCGGACACCGGCCACGGAGTTTCCGCTGCCGGGCTCAAGAAAGCGATCGCCGGAGCCACACTTACGGCGCTGGAAGGAATCCTGCACCGGCTCGGGGACCTGGCCCTCATCCACCGCTGCGAACCGCCTGCCGGCACCCACCCGCCCGTTTCCAGGCAGCGCTTCTACCTGCCGGTGGGGAGCCTGAAGGACGTTGTGGGCATCTACCCCGCGGGCCTGGGCCGCAGCTACACGGAACTGGTCCGGCTGCAGCCCGCCTTCGCCCAGCGGGTGGTCCACCTGGTCGCCGAGTTGCGCCGCAGCGGGGCGGGCGTCCCCGAGGCAGCCACGCCCATGGAAGCCGCCTTGGCCCTGCAGCGCTGGACCTCCGGGCCAAAGGCCCTGGAAGGAATCCTTGCCGGCGCCCCCGAACGGACCCGGGCCCTGTTGGACAAGTTCGGGAACTGGGCCATGGGCGCCGTGCCCCAGGCGCAACGCATGGCCTCGATCGACCATGAGGGCCCCGACGTCGGGCCGGTCGACTGGCTGCTGGCCCGCGGCCTGCTGGTCCCCCTGGACGCCTCCCACGTGGAACTGCCGCACAGCGTGGGACTGGCGCTGCGCGGCGGAATGATCGTGGACCATTTCACCGTGCAGGCTCCCCGGCCCGAGCTGGGCCTGACCAGTGCCTTGCTGCGCCGGAACGCGGCCCTGGGCGCCATCGCCGAGGCGCTGCGGCTCCTTGGCGAACTGCTTGCGGCCGTGCGCGAGCAACCGTTGGCCACGCTGCGCAGCGGCGGGGTCGGCGTGCGCGAACTCAAACGCCTCGCGGACCGGCTGCGTCTGGACCTGCGCGAGGCGGGCCTCTTCCTTGAGCTTGCCGCGCTGGCCGGACTCGTGCGATTGGACGTGGACAGCTCAACCTGGATCCAGCCGCCCGGCCTGGAGTGGCTTGCCCTGCCGCGCCAGGAACAGTGGCTCTGGGTGGTCAATGCGTGGCTGGCGAGCGAACGTGCGCCCTCCCTGGTGGGGCAGCCGGTGTCCGTATCCGCCGGTCACCAGGGCAGGCCGAACTCCGCCGGAACAACCATCAACGCCCTGTCCGCCGAGGCCCAGCGCCCGGACGCTCCGTTGATCCGCCGGCGCGTGCTGGACATCCTGCAGGAACTCACGGTGGAGGCGTCCGCCCCCGATGGCAGGGCCCCTGTCCTCGACGCTCGTTCCGTGCTGGAGCGCGCTGAGTGGTCCCAGCCGCGGATGGCCCGCCGCTTCAGCTCCTTGGTGCCTGGGATCCTGCGGGAGGCGGAACTCCTGGGGCTCATCGGTTCCGGCGCATTGACCCAGCTCGGCTCGGCAATCGCCGTCGAAGACCCTGACCGTGCCCTGGAAATCCTTGGCGAGCACCTGCCGGCCGCCGTCAACCACGTACTCCTGCAGGCCGACCTCACCGCGGTGGCCCCCGGGTATCTGGCGCCGGGGCTCGGCGAGCACCTGGCCGTGCTCGCCGATGCCGAGGGCCAGGGCCCTGCCACCATCTACCGCTTCTCCGAGGCGTCCATCCGCAGGGCGCTCGACGCCGGCCAAGACGCCGCTTCCATCCTGCAGTTCCTGCGCGAGCACTCCGCCACGGATGTTCCCCAGCCCCTGGAATACCTGGTGCAGGATACCGCTTCAAGACACGGCAGGCTGCGCGTCGCCAGCAGCGCCAGCTTCATCCAGAGCGACGACGAAGCAGCCATCGGCGAGCTCCTCCAGGAGGCCGGGGCGTCAAGCCTGGGCCTGGTCCGGATCGCGCCCACGGTGCTCACCTCGGCGGCCAGTCCACGCGAAACCGCGAGGGTGCTGCGCGAGCTGGGACTGTCCCCCACTGTGCAGGAGCCCGAGCCCGCCGTCGTCCGCTTCAAGCGGACCGCCGCCGTCGCCGGCAGTGCCCGGCCTGTCTATTCGGCGCCGCGTTCGGCTCCCGCGGAGGACGACGTCGAAGCGCAGCTCGCGGTGCTGCGGCACCGCCCGGGGGTGGCGGAAACCTCGGGAGAGGCGTCTGCGCAGCTGGGGCTTGAGGCGCTGCAGCGCGCGATCCGCCTGAAGCAGGCCGTAACCATGAATGTGGTGGACGGCGACGGGAATTCCAACAGCGAGACGGTTGTTCCTGTCTCCGTGTCCGGCGGCAGAGTCCGGGTGTTCGACCCTGCCCGGGACACCGAACGCGTGCTGTCCATCCACCGGATTGTCGACGTCGAGCCCGCGGCCGGGCAGGCCGCCAAACCAAACAAGTAAGGGAGCTTCAGTGAGCGACGGTCCGCTGATTGTGCAGAGCGACAAGACCATCCTGCTGGAAGTGGACCATGAACTCGCCACCGAGGCCAGGCATGCCATTGCGGCCTTCGCCGAGCTGGAGCGCGCCCCGGAGCATGTGCACAGCTACCGGCTCACCCCGCTGGGACTCTGGAACGCGCGGGCCGCTGGGCTCGATGCGGAGAAGGTCCTGGACACCCTGCTGCGGTACTCGCGGTTCCCGGTGCCGCACTCGCTGCTGCTGGACGTCGAGGAAACCATGTCCCGCTACGGGCGCTTGCGGCTGGAGAAGGATCCGCAGCACGGACTGGTGATGCGCACGGACGACTACCCGGTGCTCGAGGAAGTCATCCGGGCCAAGAAGATCGCGCCCCTGCTGGGCCCGCGGATCGACGGCGAAACCGTGGTGGTGCATTCCTCGCAGCGTGGACAGTTGAAGCAGCTGCTGCTCAAGCTCGGCTGGCCGGCCGACGACCGGGCGGGTTATGTCGACGGCACCCCGCACCTGATCAGCCTCAACGAGGACGGCTGGCAGCTGCGGCCATACCAGAAGCTGGCCACGGAGAACTTCTGGTCCGGCGGCAGCGGCGTCGTGGTGCTTCCCTGCGGCGCGGGCAAGACCATCGTGGGTGCAGCCGCCATGGCCACCGGCTGCACCACCACCCTGATCCTGGTGACCAACACGGTCGCGGCCCGGCAGTGGAAGGACGAGTTGCTCCGGCGGACCTCGCTCACCGAGGACGAGATCGGTGAATACTCGGGATCGGTCAAGGAGGTCCGGCCGGTCACGATCGCCACCTACCAGGTGCTCACCACCAAGCGTGGCGGGATCTATCCGCATCTGGAACTCGTGGACGGCCACGACTGGGGCCTGATCATCTACGACGAAGTCCACCTCCTGCCGGCACCGATCTTCCGCATGACCGCGGACCTCCAGGCCCGGCGCCGCCTCGGCCTGACCGCCACCCTGGTCCGCGAAGACGGCAGGGAGGGCGAGGTTTTCAGCCTGATCGGGCCAAAGCGCTACGACGCGCCGTGGAAGGACATCGAGGCGCAGGGCTACATCGCGCCGGCCGACTGCGTGGAAGTCCGGGTGGACCTGCCACGGGACGAACGCGTGGCCTATGCGATGGCCGAGGACGCCGACAAGTACCGGCTGTGTTCGACGTCGGAGACCAAGACCGCACTCGTTGAACAACTCGTCGCCGCTCATCCGGGCGAGCAGCTGCTGGTGATCGGGCAGTACATCGACCAGCTCGATGAAATCGGCGAGCGCCTGGACGCCCCCGTGATCAAAGGCGAGACTTCCGTGCGTATGCGGCAGAAACTGTTCGATGCCTTCCGGGCCGGGGAGATCCACACCCTGGTGGTGTCCAAGGTGGCCAACTTCTCCATCGACCTCCCCGAGGCGTCCGTGGCCATCCAGGTCTCTGGTTCCTTCGGTTCCCGGCAGGAAGAGGCCCAGCGGCTCGGCCGGCTCCTGCGTCCCAAGAAGGATGGCCGGGCCGCACGCTTCTACGCCCTGGTTGCCCGGGACACCCTGGACCAGGACTTCGCCGCGAAGCGCCAGCGTTTCCTGGCCGAGCAGGGCTACGCCTACCGGATCATGGACGCGAAGGACGTCGGCGCGGCGGGCTGAAAACCGGGGATACGGCGGCTCTTTCCGGGCGGTCAGCGTCCGCAATAATTTCCGGGGCTGGGTCATTGTGGCCCCATTTTGCCCGGCGTACACTCTAGCTGCTGGGTTACATATTGGTAACAGATCCTGTGCTCAGATCAGGGCGGGTGGGGCCACGCCGGCTTCGCCTGCACACAAGGACGCGTAGATGCGCAGACGGCCCAGCCAATCCACCGGCACACCACCTCCAGCGATTACTGGCGGCTTCGTGCTGCCTAGCCCACTCCGGGATACAGCGAAACGACGATCGGGGTAGTCCGGCCAGCGCCCCCTGCGCGGGTGACGGCCGATCAAATATTGGGGAGAAATGCTGGGGATTCACCGGCGCCGGACCGTGGGCCCGCACCGTAGCCTATTAGCCGCTCTGAGAGTGAGCACACCCATGAAAAACATCACACGCGCCCGCTGGGGCGCAGGGGTCGCCTGTCTGGCCTTGATTATCGCCGGCACCACCGGCGCACAGGCAGTCCTTCCAGGAACCACCTTCGAAGGCAATGACGGAAACCTTGTTGTCAACACAGCAGGCAACGAGGACTGGGCCAATGTGGCCGGCGTGAGCACCGGCATCGACAAGGCCACAGGGAAGACGGACAATTCATTCGGCCAGGGCACCAAGGAAGACAACCCCGACGTCACCATCGTGACCGGCGCCATTCCGCCAAACAAAAACGACCTCACCCGCTTCTATGAAGCCTCGGAGCAGGGCGCGAACGGCGATATCTTCCTGTACCTCGCTTGGGAACGCCTGGTGAACATTGGCAACGCCAACCTGGACTTTGAAATCAGCCAGAATACAACGGCTGGTTTCACCCAGAATTCCACAGGAAATATCACCCTGAACCGCACTGCCGGCGACCTGCTCGTCACCTACGATTTCGGCGGCAGCGGCACACCAACGATCGGCCTGAACTTCTGGGTCACGTCAGGTTCAGCGAGCCAGTGCTTCTCGGCCAACACGGTGCCTTGCTGGGGCAACCACGAGGACCTCACAGGCTCCGCCGCCGAAGCTGCCGTAAACAGCGGCACGGTCACGGATCCGTTGCTCGGCAGCTCCCTCACGGCCGGCCTGTTCGGTGAAACCTCGATCAACCTGACGGCCGCCGGCGTGTTCCCGGCGGGTGTCTGCAAGGCTTTCGGCAGCGCTTTCGTCAAGAGCCGCTCGTCCTCGTCGTTCACCGCAGAACTGAAGGACTTCATTGCCCCGGTCCCGGTCAACATCGACAACTGCGGAAGCATCACCATCAACAAGGTGACCCAAAATGAGCCCGTCCCAGGGACGCAGTCCTTCAGCTACACAACCTCCAACCTGACTCCGTCCAGTTTCAGTTTGAAGAACGCCGAATCGAGGACGTTCAGCGCCCTGCCCGCAGGGACATACACCGTCACTGAGGGTGCCCAGACCGCACCGTGGAGCTTCGTCTCCCTGGTCTGTAACACCACTACGGGCGTGACGATCACCGGCCAACAGGTGTCGATTGCGCTGGGCAACGGTCAGGACGTGACGTGCACCTACACCAACCGGTTCAACAAGGCCCAACCAACCGTTGCCACCACGCAGGACCTCATCCCGAATGACAATTTCATTCTGTCGGGCGGACTCGGGACGGTAACGGGAAGCATCGTGTTCAAGCTCTACGCCCCGAGCGATGCCACCTGCGCGGGAACTCCGGCGCTGACCCAGACGGTCACAGTCAATGGCAACGGAACGTACAGCACCACTAACACCACGTTCCACGCCACAACCGCAGGGACATGGCGTTGGACGTCGACCTACAGTGGAGACGCCTTTAACCTTCCGGCGACATCGGCCTGTGGCGTTGAACAATTCACCATCGTCAACAGTGCACCATAACCGCACGGAAACTAACCGTACGGACTGAAAATAGAGACTGAGGGACCCCGGCGGCAGGCCGGGGTTCCTCAGTCTCTACTGCCGCTGCCAACCGACAGGCCTCAGCCGTCTCAGCCGCGGCGCGGCCTGGTGGCAGCTTCGGGGCCCAGCAGGTAGTCGCCCGCGGTGGCCCGCACCACCTCACTGACCGTGTCCAGCAGGGGCGAGGAAGTGCGCCAGCGCTGCCAGTACAGCGGCACGTCGAAGGGGCGGTCCGGGGCCAGCTGGACCAGGCGTCCGGCGTCGAACTCTGGACGGCATTGGACCTCGGGGACGAGTGCCCAGCCCAGGCCCAAACGGACGGCGTCGAAGAAGTCCTGCGACGCCGGCACATAGTGCCGCGGCCCCCGGGCGGGCCGCGGGGCGCGGCTGCGCGATTTCCTGAACAGACCGTCAAGGAAGGCGTCCTGGTAGGTGTCCTTCCTGTCGAAGTCGACGGCGGGAGCGGCGTTGAGCAACAACGGGTCCACGGGAGCCCCCGCGCCGAAGTCCGGCAGCCATCGTCCCAGGAAGTCCGGCGCCGCCACGGCACGGTAGCGCATCGTGCCCAGGGCTTCCACGCGGCACCCCTGCACCGCCTCGGGGGTGGCCGTCACGGCCGCCATGACGTCGCCGGACCGCAGCAGCCCGGCGGAATGCTGTTCATCGTCCCGGCGCAGATCGAAGGCCACATCCAGTCCCGCAGGCATCCTGGTCAGCGCGCGCAGGAACCAGACGGCAAGGGAGTCGGCATTGACAGCAATGGGCAGGCTGTGGTGCCCGCCGGCACTCGCCGCGAGTCCCAGCTCGCGCCCGGCGTCTTCCTCGAGCTGTGCCATTTGCCTGGCCAGGCGCAGCACCACTTCCCCGGCCGCAGTCGCTTCGACCGGGTTGCTGCGACGCAGCAGGACCTGGCCGGTGCTGTCTTCCAGGGCTTTGAGGCGTTGGGAAACGGCCGAGGCCGTGACGTGGAGGCGCCGGGCGGCGGCCTCGAGGGTGCCTTCGCTGACGACGGCGGCAAAGGTGCGCAACTGCTCGGAGGAAAAGCGGCTCATAAGAACATCTTAGGGAAGGTAAGAATCTTTAGCTGGCCTAAGTAGCTGGACGTCCGTAGCGTCGATGGGGTGGAAATCAGCGGAATCATTCATGCAATGGTCCTGGGCCTTGGCACCGGGCTCGCCCTCATCGTGGCCATCGGCGCACAGAATGCCTTCGTCCTGCGTCAGGGGCTCCTCGGCCGGCACGTGGCCGCCGTCGTCGCCGTGTGCGCCGTCTCCGACGCAGTGCTCATCGCTGCCGGGATATTCGGCATGGGCGGGCTGGTCACCGCCGCGCCGGCCGTCGTCGTGGCTCTGCGGTACATCGGCGCCGCATTCCTGTTTTGCTACGGCGCCATGGCGGCCCGGCGCGCCTTTCGTCCGCAGTCCCTGCTTCCCGGGCAAGCAGGCGAAGAGGGGCTGACCGAAGGGGGACCCGCTGACGGAGACGGGTCCGGAGGGCCCGTCTCCTCAGCACCCGCGTCTTCGGGGCGATCGTCCCCGGCAGGATCGTCAGCGCTCGCAACCGCAACCCGCGTCAAGGGCCTGGCCCCTGCACTGGCCACGGTCCTGGCGCTGACCTGGCTCAACCCCCACGTCTATTTGGACACGGTGGTCCTGTTGGGCTCGGTGGCCAACTCCCAAGGCGACGGCTTGCAGTGGTGGTTCGGTGCAGGTGCGGCACTTGGCAGCATCCTATGGTTCTGTTCATTGGGCTTTGGGGCCCGCTTGCTCCGGGGATTCTTTGCCCGGCCCGCTTCGTGGCGGGTCCTCGACGGCGGCATTGCCGTGACGATGACCGCGCTGGCGGCAGGCCTGGCGCTCGGAAACTAGGCCGGCGGCAGGGTCAGGCCACCAGGCGTCCTTCACGGGCTGCCGGGACGGCGTCTACTGTGGCCCAGCATTCCGGAGCGGACAGCTTCGAGTCCGCAAAACGCTCGGCTTCGGCCAGGAGATCGAAGGTTTCGTGCCCGATGCGTCCGGAGTCCGCGTCGAGGTAGTGGACGTGGTATTCGGTCTTGGGTCCGGTCTTCAGGGCTGCTTGCTGTGTCATGGCTCCAGTGTGGAACCAGGCACCGACATTTTTGCCCTCCCGGGGCGGCGTGTCCGCATCCGGGCGGCCCGCGGCCCCGGAACCTGAATGTTCCTCCCAACAAGCTTCCAGCAAACTCACAGTTACTGGGAGCAACATGAATGCATGAAGAAGAACGGTCCTGAAGCCAAACTCCTCGTTGTCGACGACGAACCGAACATCCGCGAGCTGCTTTCCACCTCGCTGAGGTTCGCGGGCTTTGATGTTGTCGCCGCGGCGAACGGACGCGAGGCGCTGGCCGCTGTCGAGCAGCATGCCCCCGACCTCGTTGTCCTGGACGTCATGCTCCCCGACATGGACGGCTTCACCGTGACGCGCCGCTTGCGCGCCTCAGGAAAGCATTTCCCGGTGCTGTTCCTGACGGCCAAGGACGACACCGAAGACAAGGTCACCGGACTCACCGTCGGCGGGGACGACTACGTCACCAAACCCTTCAGCCTCGACGAGGTCGTGGCGAGGATCCGTGCGGTGCTGCGGCGCACGCAGCCGCTTGAGGATGACGACGCCGTGATCCGGGTGGACGACCTGGAGCTCGATGACGACGCGCACGAGGTGCGCCGCGGCGGCACCGTGATCGAGCTTTCGCCCACCGAGTTCAAGCTCCTCCGTTACCTGATGCTCAACCCGAACCGGGTGCTCTCCAAGGCCCAGATCCTGGACCACGTCTGGGAATACGACTTCAACGGCGATGCTTCAATCGTGGAGTCCTACATCTCCTACCTGCGCCGCAAGGTGGACATCGATCCCGATTCGGCAGGCCTTATCCAGACCAAGCGCGGCGTGGGCTACGTGCTGCGGACGGCGGAGAAGCGCTGACCTTGAGCGATCGGTGGAAGTCGGCCTCGCTGAAGTCGCAGCTCGTGGCCATCATCATGGGCCTGCTGCTCCTGGCGCTGGCCGCGACGGGCGCCGGAACGCTGGCCCTGGTGCGGAGCTACCTGCAGGACCAGGTGGATGACAAGCTGCGCACCGCCGTCGAAATCGCGCGCCAGCAGCGCTCCTTCGACAAGCTCTCCGAACCCAATCCGGCAGTCCCCACCGACTACTCCCTCATGCTCTTGAGCCCAGGGGCTCCGCCCTACCCCTTCGGTGGCAACAAGGACATCCACCCGGATATCGGGAGCATCTCCCCGGACACCGCCCGCAGCTACGGCCTGCAGCCGTTCCAGGTGCGTGGCACGGACGGAAACAACTGGCGCGTCGTCGCGGTTGCCGTGGTCGATACCAGCACGGGCCAGAACGCGGTGGTGGTCGTGGGGCTGCCGCTGACCCCCGTGGACAAGGTCATGGAGCACGCCACCCTGGTGGTGGTCGGCGTCGGCTTGCTGACGCTGGTGCTGGCTTTCTTCATCGCAACGTGGACGGTGGGGCGGTCCTTCCGGCCCTTGGTGCGCGTGGAGAAGACCGCGGCCGCCATCGCCGCCGGCGACCTGTCCCGCCGTGTGGATATCGAGAACCCGGCCACGGAGGTGGGCCGGTTGAGCGCTTCACTGAACGCGATGCTCGCGCACATCGAGACTTCGTTTGCCGCACGGGCCGCTTCGGAGGGCAGGATGCGGCGTTTCGCCGCCGACGCCTCGCACGAGCTGCGCACTCCCCTGGTCACCATCCGGGGCTTTTCGGAGCTGTACCGCCACGGCGCCCTGGCCACCCCCGAGGACGTCGGCACTGCGATGGGCAGGATCGAAAGCGAAGCCAAGCGCATGGGGTCCATGGTCGAAGACCTCCTGATGCTTGCCCGCCTGGACGAACAGCGGCCGCTGCAGCTCAACCCGGTGGACCTGCGCCTGCTTGCCAACGACGCCGTACTGGACTCCCTGGCGAATTCTCCCGGCCGGGCATTCTCGCTCACCGGGATCGACGGCGGCCCGGCCGCTGCGGCTCCGGTGCTCGGCGATGAGGCGAAGCTCCGCCAGGTGCTGGGGAACCTCGTGGGCAACGCCCTGCGCTATACACCCGAAGGCAGCCCCGTGGAGATCGGCGTAGGTGTTAGGAGCACCGAGGCCGGCGAGATCTCCGTCCTGGAAGTGCGGGACCACGGCGCGGGTGTTCCTGTGGAGGAACGGTCGCGGATCTTCGAACGGTTCTACCGCGCGGATACGTCCCGGACCCGGGAGACCGGCGGGAGCGGACTGGGCCTGGCAATTGTTTCGGCGATCATCACCTCGCACGGCGGCACCGTGCGGGTGGAAGACACCGACGGCGGCGGGGCCACTTTGGTGGTCAGCCTCCCCAGGCGCGACGGACTGTCCGGGCAGGGACGCTCAGGGCAGGGGAAGGACGCGGCTGACACGGCAAGCGGGGTTGCTTCCTAGGCCGACGGTCCCGGGCCGGCAGGGTTTCAGGAGTTGTCCACATAGCGTCCTCCCGCTCTGGAGGGCCATGCCAGCCGGGCCTAGGCTCGATGGCGTGGACCACAGCCAGCCGCACAAGCGGACCCGCCAGAGTCGAAAGGCAACGCCATGAGTGTCATTTCCGTCGATACCGAATTGATGCAGTTGAAATCAACCACCGTCAAGGCGACGGTGGAACGAATAAGCGCAGACGTCCAGGCGATGAAGCGGGGGCTCGATGAGCTCCAGGCCACGTGGAAGGGCTCGGCCGCCGCCAATTTCCAAAGCCTCATTGCCGAATGGACGCTGACGCAGAACAAGGTGGAAGCCTCCCTCGCTTCCATCAACCTCGCCTTGTCCGCGGCGGCTGCCAGCTACCTCGAGACCGAGCAGGGGAACACCCAGCGTTTCAGCTACTGACAGTGGCACACTGGCCCTGAACCCGCCGCACAAGCACTGCGGGGCCCGGCCATCCCCCAGGCGGGCCCCGCAGTTCCCCTTAGCTCTCGGGCGTCCCCTGGTGGAAGCGGAGCCGCCACTGGCCGCGGTCGAGCAGCCAGAGCGAGCTCCGCAGGGACGCACCGGCACGGGACCGGCTGCGGTAATTGAGCAGCATGGAGTTTTCGCTGAGCCGGTCGGCGCTCAGGAGTTCCACCTCGATGGCCTCCCCGGGATCCTCCTCGAGGGCCATGAGCATCGCGTCCCTCGTCCAGTAACGGCCGGAGCTGCCGATCTCCGCAAAATCCGGGTGCAGGAGGACGCCCGTCCTGCCGATGTCCGCACGGACGTCGGGCCGCAGCAGTTCCCGTTCCAGGCCAAGAACCACGTCCTCTGCCGCAACTTCGCCGGAGGGCGCGATTTCGTCGTCGAGTTCGCTGAAGAGATCCGCTTGGCCGAAGATGCCGGACTCATCGAAGAGGGCGGGCTCCGCCTGCAGCTGCGCGGCAGCACCGGAGGGGGCAGCTGTGGCAGCGCCGCCGGCCTGCACCGGCTGCAAGGCGCCGGGGAACCCTGGACCGATGGGGGCTGCGCTTCCTTGCTGGTAGGCGAGGGCTACGGCACGGGCGCGTTCGTCGGCGGCCTCGTTGAGGTCATGGCCTGCATGCCCCTTGACCCATTCAAAGGTGTACTTGCGGCCTGCGATGGCCTGGTCGATCTCTTTCAGGAGGTCAACGTTGAGCACCGGCTTGCCGTCGGCCTTGCGCCAGCCCTTGCGCTTCCAGCCGGCCATCCACTTGGTGATGCAGTTGATGACGTACTGGCTGTCGCACAGGATCCGGAGGTCTTCCTGGGGCAGGTGGGCGGTGGACTTGAAGAGGTCCAGCACCGCCATCAGTTCACCTTGGTTGTTGGTTCCGTGCGGCCAGCCCCCTGCCTGCCAACAGGAGTCGTCAACGTACCAGGCCCAGCCGGCAGGCCCGGGATTGCCGAGGGCGGAGCCGTCGGCGGCAGCAATAATCGTCATGCCTTCAATCCTGCCAGACGGGACTGACAGCGGCGTCCGGCGAAAGAGGGCTGGAAGGAAGGAGGGCCGGGGAAACGCCGACGGCGGCCCCCACCGAAGTGGGAGCCGCCGTCGGGCGTTGACGCTGGGCGCAGGGCTGGGCCACGCGCCCGAGGGCCCCTCTGTTCGCGCTCTGCGCGCTGAACAGCGGAAGGGAGCTTAGAAGCCGCCCATGCCGCCCATCTCGTCGGCGCCGGGGCCGGCCGGAGCAGACTTCTCCGGCTTGTCGGCAACGACGGCCTCGGTGGTCAGGAAGAGACCGGCGATGGAGGCAGCGTTCTGCAGGGCAGAGCGGGTGACCTTGACCGGGTCGTTGACGCCGGCAGCCAGCAGGTCTTCGTAGACGCCGGTGGCGGCGTTCAGGCCGTGGCCGGAAGGCAGGCCGCGGACCTTGTCCACCACAACGCCCGGCTCGAGGCCTGCGTTGTAGGCGATCTGCTTCAGCGGAGCGTCGATGGCAACCTTGACGATGTTGGCGCCGGTTGCTTCGTCGCCTTCGAGCTGCAGGTTGGCGAATGCCTTGGCACCGGCCTGGATCAGGGCAACGCCACCACCGGCGACGATGCCTTCCTCGACGGCAGCCTTCGCGTTGCGTACGGCGTCCTCGATGCGGTGCTTGCGTTCCTTGAGCTCGACCTCGGTTGCGGCACCGGCCTTGATGACTGCAACACCGCCGGCCAGCTTGGCCAGGCGTTCCTGCAGCTTCTCGCGGTCGTAGTCGGAGTCGGAGTTCTCGATCTCGGCGCGGATCTGGGCCACGCGGCCGGCGATCTGCTCGGCGTCGCCGGCACCTTCGACGATGGTGGTCTCGTCCTTGGTGACGACAACCTTGCGGGCCTGGCCCAGCAGTTCGAGGGTGGCGTTCTCCAGGGAGAGGCCGACCTCGGAGGAGATGACCTGGCCGCCGGTGAGGATGGCGATGTCAGCCAGCTGGGCCTTGCGGCGGTCACCGAAGCCCGGAGCCTTGACGGCGACGGACTTGAAGGTGCCACGGATCTTGTTGACGATCAGGGTGGCCAGGGCCTCGCCCTCAATGTCTTCGGCGATGATCAGCAGCGGCTTGTTGGACTGCATGACCTTCTCCAGGACCGTGACGAGTTCCTTCACGTTGGAGATCTTGGAGTTGACGATCAGGATGTACGGGTCTTCGAGGACCGTTTCCTGGCGCTCTGCGTCGGTGACGAAGTAAGCGGAGATGTAGCCCTTGTCGAAGCGCATGCCTTCGGTGAGCTCGAGCTCGAGGCCGAAGGTGTTGGACTCCTCGACGGTGATGACACCTTCCTTGCCGACCTTGTCCAGGGCTTCGGCGATGAGGCTGCCGATTTCGGTGTCGCCGGCGGAGATGGACGCGGTGGCGGCGATCTCTTCCTTGGTCTCGATTTCCTTGGCGGAGTTCAGCAGCTCGGCGATGACGGCGTCAACGGCCTTCTCGATGCCGCGCTTGAGGGACAGCGGGTCGGCGCCGGCAGCAACGTTGCGCAGGCCTTCCTTGACCAGGGCCTGGGCCAGCACGGTAGCCGTGGTGGTGCCGTCGCCAGCGACGTCATCCGTCTTCTTGGCAACTTCCTTGACGAGCTCGGCGCCGATCTTCTCGTACGGATCGTCGAGTTCGATCTCCTTGGCGATGGAAACGCCATCGTTGGTGATCGTGGGGGCGCCCCACTTCTTTTCCAGGACGACGTTGCGGCCACGCGGGCCGAGGGTGACCTTGACGGCGTCGGCGAGGGTGTTCAGACCCCGCTCGAGACCGCGACGTGCCTCTTCATCAAATGCAATGATCTTGGCCATAACGGCGGTAGTCCTTTCGGGACAGTCGTTAAGAAGGAGCCTTGCAGCGGTGCCCGCGACGGACGGCCAGTTCCTTGCGGCCTCTGTATGCCGCGCAGTCAGGACCTCACCTCGGCAAGGTTTTCTTGATCCCTGGCGACTGCGGCTCCACCGACGGCCGGAGCCGGCGAAGGATTAGCAGTCTGTGCCAGTGAGTGCTAAGTCAATAATTAGCACTCACCCGGGGAGAGTGCAAGCAGAAGGCGGGACGAACGGGGGCCAGCGGGACCGTGTTCGCCAACGGTGATCATCCAGGGCTCAGGAAACGGCGGAGCGTGTGGCCGTTTCCTTGGCGGCCATTTTGGCCGTGTTGTCCGGGCCGTAGCTGAAAACCATGTAGTTCGCCGAGGTGATGTCGCCGTTGGCGTCAAAGCCGATGGGGCCCGATTCGCCCTCGTAATCCGGCGTCTTGCCTGCCTTCAGGACATCCAGGCACTCCCGGTAGCTGCTGCAGGCGGTCCGCTCCGCCGCAGGGGCGCCCGGCGGCCGGACCCCGCCGGAAACCGTGGTGAGCGACGCCGTGATGGACGCTCCGGCGTCGTCCTCTGCAGCTGCGGCGGCAATGGCCGCGAGGTTCACGGCGTCGAACGTCTCGGCGGCGAAGGTCATGTCCTTCAGCTCCGGGTCTATCCCCACCAGCTCGTTCTGGAAATCCGTCCCCGGAAAGGCGCCCGGCAGGACGCCGCGGGCGCCGTCCAGGCCGCCGGCACCGAGCTCGAGGCCGTACTGGCGGATGGCGCCGTCGCTGAGGAGCAGTTTCTTTCCGGAGATTCCCGCGTTGAGCAGTTCCGCAAGGGCGGCCTGCGCGCCGCGCCGGGCAACCACGACGACGGCGTCCGGCGCCTCGTCCTTGAGCGTCGCCACGGCGGATCCGGCCTTGCCCTCGGCGAAGCCTGCCGCCGGCAGTGCCTCCATGCCAAGCCTCCGGGCGGCGTCCGACGCCGCCTCGGAGACCTGGCTGCCGTAGTCGCTGTTTTCGTGCAGCACCGCAAGGCGCTTCGCGCCGCCGTCATGGGCGAGCTTCGCCAACACGCTCCCCTGCGCGGAATCGGCCGCCGCCGTGCGGAAGTAGTACCCGCCGCTCTTGTAGCCGCTCAGCGCCGCGGCTGTGTTGGCCGGCGACATCACCGGTACTTTGGCGCGTGAGAGCACGTCGATCGCCGCGGGGGCGTGGCTGGAATCGCTGGGTCCGATCACGACGTCGGCACCGGCATCGAGCAGGGAGCGCGCCTGGGCCCCGGCGTCACGGCCGAACTCCGCAGAGCCCCCTGTGGCATCTTTCGGGAGCAGTTCCACGGGCCGGCCCTTATGCCCGCCTACGCCGTTGATTTGCTCGATGGCAAGTTTCGCTGCCGCAAGCTCTGACTCATTCAGGAAGGCCGAGTCGCCATTGTTGTCCAGGATCAGGCCGATCCTTAGCGTCCCGTCGCCGCTGGCCTCGACGGAGTCCAGCCGGGCGTTGCCGCTCGGCCCGGCGCAGGCGGAGGCGCCAAGGGCAAGGCCCGAAACAAGTGCCACAGCCCAAAGACGACGGTTGGGCCTTGGACGCCGGCCGAGCACTGCTTGCACTAGATCAACCGGACGCTCTCTGCTTGCGGCCCTTTCTGGCCTTCGCCGAGCTCGAATTCCACGCGCTGGCCTTCTTCGAGAGCGCGGAAGCCGTCCATCTGGATGGCGGACCAGTGCACAAAGACGTCGTCCCCGGTTTCATCGACGGTGATGAAGCCGTACCCCTTTTCGGCGTTGAACCATTTGACGGTTCCCAAAGCCATGTTCCCCACACTTTCAGTTGCGAGCCGCCTCCGGGATCTCCGGATCGGCTTCAACCTACTGTAACCAAGGTCACGGCCGCGGGGAGGTGCCAAGGCGGTGTCGGGAAGCAATGTTATTCAGGCGTAACCGGCAGCGCTGCTCCCGCCGGCCGACGCCGCCAGGAGCCCGCAGGGCAGGGGCCGTTAGTTGTACCCGGGTCCGAGGATGACGACGACCGGCACCTGGTACTGGGCGGTGTCGAGGAGTTCGGTGATGCCCAGGAGTTTGCCGAGGGCTTCGGCATTGCCCTTCTGTTCCGGGCCGTTGTAGAAGATCGCAGAACTCTGCTGCGGGACGCCCTGCCAGTTGCCGACGTCGGACAGCACCCATCCGTCGTTCCGCACCGTGGTGGATACCCGGCTGGCAAGGCCGCTGATCCCGGCTCCGTTGTAGACCGCCACCGGCGTGGTCTTGTCGACGGCGGCCGAACTCGGCGTCGGGGTCACAGAGGGCGTCGGGGTCGGGCTCGGGCTGGTGCTGGGAGCGCTGCTCCCGGAGGGCGACGCCGAGGGGCTTTGCTGCGAAGCGGTCGGCTGGCCCTGCGAGGCCGAAGGCGCTGGCTTGGGCAGCATCAGGAAAGCTGCCAGGCCGACCACCAGGGCCACGGCTCCGAGGACCAGGACCGGCCACAGCGCCGGGCGGGACGCCGGCGTGACGACGCGGTGGACACCCTGGCGCGAAGAGTTCTGCGGCACACGGTCGAATTCATCGCGGGCGAATTTGGTCATGATGAAGCGGTGTCCTTGCTGCTTGCTGCTGGAATCAGCCCTGCACCCAAGCGACGGGGCTCAGGCGTCAGATCCGAGGCGGCGGGCCGTGCGGGCGCGCTGCCGTGACGTACGTAGTCTACGCAATCTCTTCACGAGCATGGGGTCGTGCGCCAGTGCATCCTCTGAGTCGATGAGGGCGTTGAGGAGCTGGTAGTAGTGGGTCGCCGAAAGGTCGAACAGTTCGCGGATGGCCTGTTCCTTGGCGCCGGCGTACTTCCACCACTGGCGTTCCAGGGCCAGCATCTGCTGTTCCCGTGCCCCGAGCGGGGAATCGCTGCGGACTCCGGCGGTGAGATCGTCCAGTGCCCACTCACCGGTTCCGGGCGCCATGGGTTCCTGCGCGGGCTCTGCCACGACACACTCCTTCAACACTCACCGACACCGACGCTTGCCAACACAATCCTTCCCCATGGTAACGGGCAAATAACAGCCGTGTCATTTGCCGGGCCGTTTCATCGCGGGGCCGTGCACGGGAAGAATGGTGGCGTGGGAAGCGATGAAACGCTGTTTGAACTCGACGCCGGAAACAGCTCCGCGGATTTCGAGGAGCTATGCGGCATGCCGCTGCCCGGTCTCGTGGCGCCGGATTGGGCGGAAGCGCTGGCAGGGGTGGAAACCGAGCTCCGCGCCGTGCTGGGCTTCGTCGCGTCCGAATCGGCCCGCGGCGCCGAGGTCCTCCCCGCCGCTGCGAATCTCCTCCGCGCCTTCCGCCAGCCCCTTGCCGAGGTGAAGGTACTGATCCTTGGCCAGGACCCGTACCCGACGCCGGGCCATCCCATCGGACTCTCCTTCGCGGTATCGGGGACCACCCGGCCCATCCCCCGGAGCCTGGCGAACATCTACCGCGAAATGGAATCCGACCTGGGCCTGCCGCCGCGGACCCACGGCGACCTCAGCGCCTGGAGCAAGGAAGGTGTCCTGCTGCTGAACAGGGTCCTGAGCGTCAGCGCAGGAAATGCCGGATCGCACCGGGGCAAGGGCTGGGAGGCCATTACGACGGCGGCCGTCACCGCCGTCGCAGGGCGCCGCACCGAGGACGGGAAACGAAGGCCGCTGGTCGCCATCCTCTGGGGGAAGGACGCCGCGGCGGTGCAGCCGCTCCTGGACGGGACACCATTGATCTCTTCCGCACACCCCAGCCCCTTGTCCGCGTCCCGCGGCTTTTTCGGGTCGCGGCCCTTCAGCCGGGCCAACGAACTGCTTATCGAACAGGGAGCGACGCCGGTCAACTGGGAGCTGCCGGCGCGCCCCTAACGCCGTGTAGTTCCCTTCCCAACGCTCGCAAGCTCGCGTCGGGACCCTCGGGAAAACGCTTAGGCTTAGCTTGTGACTTCCCTCCCGGCCACCTCCTCCGCAAACCGTACGAGCCGCCCGCAGGTCAATCTGACCGTGCTGCGCACCGAACAGCTTTCGCCGCACATGGTGCGCGTCGTTGCCGGCGGCCCCGGATTCGCGGACTACGCGAACAACGACTTCGTGGACCGCTACGTCAAGATCGTCTTCCCGCAGCCGGGCGTGGCCTACGAAGAACCGCTTGACCTCTGGAAGATCCGGGAAACCATGCCCCGGGAACTCTGGCCGCACACCCGCACCTACACCGTGCGCTGGGTGGACATGGCGGCACGGGAACTGGCCATCGATTTCGTGGTCCACGGCGATGAGGGCCTGGCCGGCCCCTGGGCACTGCAGGCCAAGGCGGGCGACAGCCTGGTCTTCACCGGCCCCGGCGGCGCGTACAATCCGGATCCGGCGGCCGACTGGCACCTCTTCGCCGGCGATGACGCCGCCCTGCCGGCCATTGCCGCCTCGATCGAAGCCCTTCCCGCCGACGCCAAGGGCCTGGCGTTCCTCGAGGTGGACAGCGAAAGCGACGTGCTGGACATCAAGGCGCGGGCCGGCGTCGAACTGATCTGGATTTTCCGCGAGGGCGTGCCCGCCGGCTCCGGCATGGTCCTGCTGGACGCGGTGCGCAATGCCGCCTGGCTACCGGGGCGTGTCCACGTGTTCGCCCACGGGGAGCGCGGCTACATGAAGGGCCTGCGCGACATATTCTTCCGTGAGCATGGATTGGAACGCGGCCAGGTGTCGCTCTCCGGCTACTGGGCGCAGGGCCGTGTAGAGGACCAGTTCCAGGCCGAGAAGAAGCTTCCCGTAGGCCAGATCCTCTAGCGGGGGTATCAGCGGCGACGGCGGATCCGGCGCCGCTCGTTGCTGGCCAGGTTCTTGGTCAACGGCCGTGCAAGGTTGTCACCCAGGACGATTCCGGCGGCGGTGGCCATGACGATTGCCCCGGCATTGAGCATGCCCCCGAAACCGGCAAGGATGTCCGCCTCCTCGATGGTCAAAACATACATGGAACGGAATATTGTCAGGCCCGGCAGGAGGATCAGCGCCGCCGGAACGGCGACCACCAGCTGCGGCGCACCGAGCCTGAGGGCCACGATACGGGCCAGCAGGCCGATCACCACGGCGGACAGGGCCGGAGACAAGCGGCTTCCCAGCCCCAGGGTCGAGGCTCCCCACAGCACGAAGAACCCCACCAGGCCGACTGCCGCCGTCGGGAACAGCAACCTGAGCTGGGTCTGCTCCGTAACGCCGATCGCGAGGACCGCGACGCCGATCAGGAGTGCCTGCGCCCACAAGGGATAGGCGTCCGGGAAGGTCTGGGTGACGTCGATCGCCTGGCTGCCGAGGCGGTCCCCCAGGACGAGGGCGATGGCGATACCGGCCACGATCGCGCCGAACGTCAGAGTAGTGGACAGGAAACGCCCGGCCGCCGTGACCGGGAAGCCGTTGATCGCGTCCTGCACCGAGGAGACCAGCCGCCCCGTGGGAAGGAGCAGCAGGATGCCGCCCGCCACGACGATCGAAGGCGCGATGTCCGCGCCAGCCAAGCGCAGCATCACGGCGATGAAGGTCACCAGGAAGGCACAGGCCGCCGTCACGTAGAAGTCGGGCGTCCGCCAGCGGCCGAGCTGCCGGGCGAGGAGGCTGACCAGCAGGTTCGAGACGAAGGCCAGCGCAGAAGCGCCGGGCCCGCCGCCCAGCACGCCGACAAAGGCCGCGGCGAACACGCCGAAGGCCACGGTGACCATCCAGCGCGGGAAGGGCTTGCTCCTGCGGATGATGTCGTTCAGGCGACGGACGGCCTCGTCCCTGCCGACGCCGCCGGCCACGATGTCGGTGACCAGCTGGTGCACCTGCGCCAGTCCGGCATAGTTGTTCGTCCAGGAGCGCACCACCCGCAGCAAGGTCACCGGGGTCTGGTCCTTGGGCGAGTAGTTGATGCCCACCGACTGGTTGGTGATGTCCACCTCGATGTACTTCAGGCCCAGCGACGCGGTCACCGCGATGATGCTGGTTTCCACTTCCAGGGCGCCGGCTCCGTAGCGGAACATCGTCTCGGCGAGGTGCAGCGCGAAGTCGACGGTCTTCCGGGCGGAAGCGTCCACCCCGCCCACCTGGATGGTCGGGTTCGCGTACGGGCTGCCGGCGAGCCGGTCCACGATGGTCAGCGGAGCCGTGGGCGGGTTTTCGCCCTGCACGAGGCGCCGGAGCATCCGCCTGGCGCTGAGGTTCTGCTGCACCTGGGAGGGGCGGATCGGCTGCGTCTTGGGCAGCCCGTCCGTCGGTGGCCGGTTGCTTGCATCCGACTGGTGTTCGGGGCGGTCGGTCAAGCGGGTCTTCCTCCAGGTCCGGCGGCTGTCAAAGGCCATGCAGCAGGTGCTGCTGCGAGTCTAGTAGAACTGCTGCCCGGTGCGGCGTGTGTAGAGCTGGCGGGCGATCCGCTCCCCTGCCACGGTCCAGAGCTTGTACCTCAGAGGGCTGAGCACCTGGTCGTAGCAACCCACAAAGTCCGTGACGGTCTTGCTGAAGCTGGTCTTGAACAGGCCCAGGCCGTGGAAGGGGTGGGAGCTGTCCTTGACCTTGTCCGCGGGCGGAGTGCCGCAGAAGTCGTACTCGGTGCAGCCCAGTTCCTTGAGCTGGTTGATGGCGGTCCACTGGACCAGGTGCGAGTCGCCGTACTGGCTGCGCTTCTGCAGGGAGCCGCCGTCCTTGTAGGTGCCCTTGCGGCCGTAGTTGATCACGAAGGCGCCCACGGAGGGAACACCGTTTTCGTAGACGAAAAGCAGCCGGCCCTGGTCGCGCTTAATGAAGTTGGTCCAGAAGCGGTTGTAGTAGTCGAACTCGCGGACCCGCACCTGGGATTTGGCTTCCACCGTGTTGGTCATGAGCCCGTACATGGCGCGGAAGTTCTCCTCCGTGGGGTCCATGTTGAGCACCTCCACGCCTTCCCGGATGGCCCGGCGCACGGCGTTCCGGCCGCGGGAATGGAGGGTGCGCAGCAGCGGCTGCTCATCCGGCGAGATGTCCAGGAGCGCCGTGGAGTCGTTCGGCTGCAGGTTGGGGGTCTTCACCAGTCCGGTGGCGTCGATGGCCGCGCGGGTCTCCTCCGAGAGCACGATGTCCGGTTCGATCTTGATCGCGAACACGCCGGCCTTGCTGCGCTTCACGAACTCCGCGTTGGCGCGGACGATGCCCGCGATATCCGCCACCTCGGCGACGTCCGGGCCCTTGATGAGGTACCAGAGCTTGCCCAGCACCGGAAAGGACTTCTCCAGGACCAAGTTGTAGCTGTTGTAGTCCGGGCCTTCGTAGACCAGGTGGAGGGGCTTCCAGCCGTAGTGCTGCTTCACCTCTGCGAAGGCTTCGGACTGGAGGAGGTTTCCGCCGTTCGGGTTGGCTGTCACCAAGGCGTCCCAGTTGGCGATTTCCTCGGCGGTGGCAAAGCGGGCGGTGAATTCTCGCAAGGGGGCCGTGTCCAATCAGTCGCGTATATGGGCTGGGCGTACGAGAGGCAGCCGCAGCCGAGGGCGGCGCTGGCACGCAGCCTCCAGTCTATCGGCTCCGTTTCCTACAGCCTGATCTGGGCGGCACTCTCCAGGAATACGGCTTTCGGTTTCTCCCCCAGGGCGCGCTGCCCGCGGGCGAGGCGGTCGGCGTCGACGAGCCCGTCAAGGGCCAGTCCGGTGAGATCCGCGATGTCCCGGATGGGCACCTGGAAGGTGCGGAAGGGGCCGAGCGGCGGCGGCTCGTCCTCCAGCAGCCGCTTACGGGTGGCTTTCTCCAGCTCAACCTTGTCCAGCAGGGAGGTCTGGTCCACCACGAAGCCCACGGCGCCGAGTTCGGCCTCGTTGGTCCAGGCGGCGATCTTCCAGAACTTCCGGGGCACGTTCACTCCGCGGTACGGCGGATCGTCGTCCCGGAAGACCGGTCCCGTGAAGACGCTCAGCTTGGCGTCGAAGGTGTCCGCGTGGCCGAGTACGTGATCCTCCAGGCCCACCCAGAGCTCCTTACCCTGGTTGAAATCGTCGATTTGGGGTGCGGCGTTAGTGAAGACGAAGGTGTCCTGGTTGGCGAGCTTGGCCGTGGCCGGGTCCCCCCACACCGGGTCCAGGCGGCGCACGAGGTGCCCGCGGTCGAAAGCATTGTTCTTGTAGACGTCCGGCCCGGCCTGCTGTTCCTTCGGCACCCTGGAATCGAAATGCCAGGTGCCTTCGCGGGCCAGGGCGTCCAGCTCCCTGCCGTTGATGTTGACCCCGACAATGGCCGCAAGTTTCCGGTCCGGGCGGAACCTCACCGAGAAGTGTGTGTAGTCCAGAAGAATCGTCGTCACCGACGGACTGGGCAGCTCAAGGCCGGCCCTCAGGAACCCGCTGTCGTATCCCCCGCTCATGGGAAAAGCATGGCACCGGGGTCAGACAATAAACAGGGGCGCGGCTGTGGACCGCCTCAGCACTCCACCACGTTGACGGCCAAGCCGCCCATCGCGGTTTCCTTGTACTTGGAGCTCATGTCCTTGCCGGTTTCGCGCATGGTGACGATGACCTCGTCCAGCGATACCCGGTGCGAGCCGTCGCCCCACAGTGCCATCTTGGCGGCGTTGATGGCCTTCGCCGCGGCAATCGCATTGCGTTCGATGCAGGGGATCTGCACCAGGCCGCCGATGGGGTCGCAGGTAAGGCCCAGGTTGTGCTCCATGGCGATTTCGGCGGCGTTCTCCACCTGCGCCGGCGTCCCGCCCATGACCTCCGCCAGGCCGGCCGCGGCCATGGACGACGCCGAACCGACCTCGCCCTGGCAGCCCACCTCGGCGCCGGAAATGGAGGCCTGCTCCTTGTAGAGCACGCCCACGGCACCGGCCGTCAACAGGAACTTCACGACCACGTTGTCGCGGTCCTCCTGGCTTGCCTTGTCCATGCCCGGGGCGAAGTGCAGGGCGTAGTAGAGCACGGCCGGGATGATGCCGGCCGCACCGTTGGTGGGCGCCGTGACGACACGGCCTCCGGAGGCGTTCTCTTCGTTGACGGCCAGGGCGATCAGGTTGACCCACTCCTGCCAGTACTTGGGGTCGTTGTCCTTGTCCTCCTTCAGGAGGCGCTCGTGCCAGTCAGGGGCCCGACGGCGGACCTTCAGTCCGCCAGGCAGCACGCCTTCGCGCTTGATCGACTTTTCGACGCAGCCTTCCATGACGGACCAGATGTGCAGCAGGCCCTCGCGGATTTCCTCCTCGGAGCGGGAGGCGAGCTCGTTGACCAGCATGATGTCGGAGATGCTCAGGCCCTTCGAAGCACAGCGGCCCAGCAGTTCGGCGGCGGTGCGGAACGGCAGCGGGAGTTCCTTCTTGGACTCGTCCAGTTCCTTCTGCGCGGCGTCCTCTTCGCCCTCGCGCACAATGAAGCCGCCGCCCACGGAGAAGAAGGTGGCCGTGTGCAGCACTTCGCCGTCGGCGTCGCTGACCGTGAAGGTCATGCCGTTGGTGTGGCGAGGCAGCACGGTGAGGGGGCGCAGCACCATGTCGGACACACCATACGGCAGCGGAACACCGCCGTCGGGGTCCTGGGAGCCCGCCAGGCGCAGGGTGCCGGTGTCCGAGATCGCGGCGAGGCGTTCCTCGACTTCCTCCGGCAGGATCACCTCGGGGTGGTAGCCCTCCAGGCCCAGCAGGATCGCGGTCATGGTCCCGTGGCCGTGGCCGGTGGCGGCGAGCGAACCGTACAGGTCCACGCGCAGGGAGGCGACCCGGGCGAGGATGCCGCTTTCCTTCAGTTCCCCCGCGAACACCGCGGCAGCCCGCATCGGGCCCACGGTGTGTGAACTCGAAGGACCAAGCCCAACGGTAAAGAGATCAAAGACGCCAACAGCCATGCCGGTTCCTATCTAATTAATAATTCTAAGCAGACCGGATCCTGGTGGATCCGGGCCCCGGCAGGCAGGCCTGTCCGGAACCCCTTTGGGGCCGGCATCCGGCAGCAGGCGTCCCCACCGTCCCCCTGACCTCGCAAGCTCGGTCAGGGAACCCGGACGGTGTGGGCCCAAATCGCCCGCAGAGGATGCCGGCCCCAAAGGACCAAACGGAAGCTGTCAGCCCAGGTTGGCGACAGCCGGGTAAAGCGGGTGCGCTTCGGCCAGGGCCTCCACGCGGTGGCGCAGTCCGGAAAGGTCGGCACCGGCGTCGGCGATCAACGCCTCGGCGATGATGTCGGCGACTTCACGGAAGGCAGCTTCACCGAAACCGCGGGTGGCCAGGGCCGGGGTGCCGATGCGCAGGCCGGAGGTGACCATCGGCGGGCGCGGGTCGAACGGCACGGCGTTGCGGTTGACCGTGATGTCGATCGTGGCAAGCCGGTCCTCGGCCTGCTGGCCGTCCAGTTCGCAGTCGCGCAGGTCCACCAGCACCAAGTGCACGTCGGTGCCACCGGAAACCACGGAGATGCCCTTGGCCGCGACGTCCGGCTGGACCAGGCGCTCGGCCAGGATCCGGGAACCGGCCAGCACGCGGGCCTGGCGCTCCTTGAACTCTTCCGACGCGGCGATCTTGAAGGCCACAGCCTTGCCTGCGATCACGTGCTCCAGCGGGCCGCCCTGCTGTCCCGGGAAAACGGCGCTGTTGATCTTCTTGGCGATCTCGGCGTCGTTGGTCAGGATGATGCCGCCGCGCGGACCGGCGAGGGTCTTGTGCGTGGTGGAGGTGGTGACGTGGGCGTGCGGCACCGGGCTGGGGTGCAGCCCGGCGGCGACGAGGCCGGCGAAGTGCGCCATGTCCACCATCAGGTAGGCACCGACCAAGTCCGCGATGCGGCGGAACTCGGCGAAGTCCAGCTGGCGGGAGTAGGCCGACCAGCCGGCGACGATCAGGGCCGGCTTGTGCTCCAGGGCCAGGGCTTCGACCTCGGCCATGTCCACGGTGTGGCTGTCTTCGCGCACGCCGTAGGGCACCACGTTGTACAGCTTGCCGGAGAAGTTGATGCGCATGCCGTGGGTCAGGTGGCCGCCGTGGGCCAGGTTCAGGCCCATGATGGTGTCGCCCGGCTTGATCAAGGCGTGCATCACCGAAGCGTTCGCCTGGGCACCGGAGGTGCGGCTGCACGTTCGCGTACTCGGCGCCGAAGAGGGCCTTGACACGGTCGATGGCCAGCTGCTCGATGACGTCCACGTGCTCGCAGCCGCCGTAGTAGCGCTTGCCGGGGTAGCCTTCGGCGTACTTGTTGGTCAGCACGGAGCCCTGCGCCTGCATGACGGCCACAGCGGTGTGGTTCTCCGAAGCGATCATTTCCAGGCCGCCGCGCTGGCGGCCCAGTTCGTCGTCGATCTTCGCGGCGATTTCCGGGTCCAGCTCGGACAGCACGGCGTCGAGGGACGGGGAAACGACCTGCTCGAAAGCGGTGGTTCCTGCTGCGGCGCTCACAGTTCGCCTCCGTTCTTGGCAGCGTATTCCTCTGCGGAGAGCAGCGGGCCGTCGGTAACGGCCGCCACCTTGAAGAGCCAGCCGGCACCGTAGGGGTCGCTGTTGATCACGGCAGGGTCGTCGACAGCGCTCGTGTTCAGTTCCGTGACCTCACCCGTCACCGGGGAGTACAGGTCGGACACGGACTTGGTGGACTCGACCTCGCCGCAGGTTTCGCCGGCGGTCACGGTGGAGCCGACCTCGGGCAGGTCGACGTAGACGATGTCGCCGAGGGCGTCAGTGGCCACGGCGGAGATTCCTACGGAGACAAGGTTTCCGTCTTCGCGGGCAACCCATTCGTGTTCCTCCGAGTACTGGAGTCCAGCTGCAACTTTTGCCATGTTTTTTCCTTTACGTTCGTTGTCTGAAAGCTGTCTGAAAAATCGATGGGTGGGGGCGCCGGCCGGATCGTCCGTCCGGCGCCCAACCTTACTTGGCGCGCTTGTAGAACGGCAGCGCGATGACCTCGAAGGGCTCGGCCTTGCCGCGCAGGTCCGCTTCCACGGCGGTGCCGATTTCGGAGTGCTCGACGTCGACATACGCCATCGCTACCGGGTAGCCAAGGGTGGGGGACGGCTGGCCGGAGGTCACTTCACCGATCACGGCACCGTCCTTCAGGACCGGGTAGTGGCCGCGGGCGGCGCGCCGGCCCAGGCCTTTCAGTCCCACCAGGCGTCGGCCCGAGGTGGTCCCGGCGCCGCCGGCCTTGAGTGCCGCGAGGGCCTCCTTGCCGACGAAGTCGCCTTCCTTGGACAGTGCCACCACGGGGCCGAGGCCGGCGGCGAAGGGGTTGCCTTCGAGGGAGAGTTCGTTGCCGTAGAGCGGCATGCCGGCCTCCAGGCGCAGCGAGTCTCGGCAGGCCAGGCCGCACGGGATGAGGCCCAGACCTGCGCCGGCTTCGCTGATCGAGGCCCACAGTGTCGCGGCGCCCTCGTTGGGCAGGAACAGCTCGAAGCCGTCCTCGCCGGTGTAGCCGGTGCGGGCCAGGATGACGTCGTGGCCGGCAACGGTGACCTCGTTGAACGCGTAGTACTTCAGGCCGGTGACCAGTTCGTGCTGGGCGTCGTCCGTGAGCTTGAGCAGGATTGCCTCGGCGTTCGGGCCCTGCACGGCGATGAGGGACATGGCGTCGGAGACGTTCTCCACCACGACGTCGAAGCCCTCGGCGCGCTTGGCCAGCTCGGCGGCGACGGTGGGTGCGTTGCCCGCGTTCGGGACCACGAGGTATTTCTCCGGACCGAAACGGTAGGCGAGAAGGTCGTCGATGATCCCGCCGTCGGCGTTGCAGATCAGCGAGTACTTCGCCTTGCCGTCCGCGACGGCGGACAGCTTGCCCACCAGCGCGTAGTCCAGGAACGCCCCGGCCTCCGGGCCGGTGACCCAGACCTCGCCCATGTGAGAGAGGTCGAACAGGCCTGCGGACTGACGGACGGCGTGGTGCTCAGCCAGTTCGGACGAGTACTTCAGCGGCATCTGCCAGCCGCCGAAGTCCGTGAAGGAAGCCCCGAGTGCCTCATGCGTGCCGTAAAGGGCAGTGTGCTTGCTCATGTGAATGTCCTTTGCGGTTCCGGCTTAGTTTTCGAACTCAGAGATCGGCGGGCAGGAGCAGACCAGGTTGCGGTCCCCTGCTGCGCCGTCGATGCGTCCAACCGGCGGGAAGTACTTGTCCTGCTTGAGCGACTTGACCGGGAACACGGCCTGCTCGCGCGGGTATTCGCGCTTCCAGTCGGAAGACACGACGGCGGCCGCGGTGTGCGGTGCGTTGCGCAGCGGGGATTCCTCCACCGCGAAGTCGCCGGCGGCAACCTGCTCGATCTCGGAGCGGATGGTGATCATGGCCTCGATGAAGCGGTCGATCTCGCCCAGGTCCTCGGACTCGGTGGGTTCAACCATCAGGGTGCCGGCCACCGGGAAGGCCAGGGTGGGTGCGTGGAAGCCGAAGTCGATAAGGCGCTTGGCCACGTCCTCGGCGGTGACGCCGGTGCGGGCGGTGAGCTCGCGCAGGTCCAGGATGCACTCGTGGGCCACGAGTCCGCCTTCGCCCGTGTAGAGCACCGGGAAGTACTCGTTGAGGCGGGCAGCCACGTAGTTGGCGGCCAGCAGCGCGGACTTGGTGGCTTCGGTGAGGCCTTCGCCGCCCATGAGCTTCACGTAGGCCCAGGAAATCGGCAGCACGCCGGCGGAACCGTAGCGCGAGGCCGAGATCGCCACGCCGTGGCCTTCCTCGTGCGCGGCCTTGGTGGCATCGCCGGGCATGAACGGTGCCAGGTGCGCCTTGGCTGCGACCGGGCCGACACCCGGGCCGCCGCCGCCGTGCGGGATGCAGAAGGTCTTGTGCAGGTTCAGGTGCGACACGTCGCCGCCGAACTTGCCGGGCTGGGCCAGGCCCACCAGGGCGTTGAGGTTGGCGCCGTCGACGTAGACCTGGCCGCCTGCCGCGTGTACGGCGTCGCAGACTTCGCGGACGTCGCCGTCGTACACGCCGTGCGTGGACGGGTAGGTGATCATGATGCAGGACAGCACGTCCTTGTTGGCATCGATCTTGGCCTGCAGGTCATCGTGGTCGATGAGGCCTTCGGCGGTGGTGGCGACCACCACGACCTTCATGCCGGCCAGGACGGCGGACGCGGCGTTGGTGCCGTGGGCCGAGGCCGGGATGAGGCAGACGTTGCGCTGCTCGTCGCCGCGGGAGAGGTGGTAACCGCGGATGGCCAGCAGGCCGGCGAGCTCGCCCTGGGAGCCGGCGTTGGGCTGGATGGAGACCTGGTCGTAGCCGGTGATGGTGGACAGGTCCGCCTCCAGGCCCTCGATCAGTTC
Source organism: Arthrobacter sp. TE26545 (assembly GCF_056279005.1). The sequence continues at coordinate 655,325 of NZ_JBWBQM010000001.1, read as the reverse complement.
ACGCCAGCCGGCGGTCTGGGATTCCGGGGCGAAGGGGTGGATCGAAGCGAACTCCGGCCAGGAGATGGCTTCCATCTCGGCGGTGGCGTTCAGCTTCATGGTGCAGGAGCCCAGCGGGATCATGGTGCGGTCAAGCGCCAGGTCCCGGTCGGAGAGCTTGCGGATGTAGCGCAGCAGCTGGGTTTCGGAGCGGTGGGTGTTGAACACCGGGTGCTGCAGGTAGTCGGAGCTGCGCACGACGGCGGCGGGCAGCTCGAGCCCGGAAGCCTCACCCAGGGGGCCGGCGCCGAAGGCGACGGCGACGGCGGACAGGACTTCCGGCGTCGTGGTTTCATCCACGGACACACCCACGGTGTCGGCGTCGATGCGGCGCAGGTTGATGCCGCGGGCCTCGGCGGCGGCGATGACCTGCTCGGCCTTGCCCGGAACCTTGACGGTGATGGTGTCGAAGAAGGACTCGCTGGCCAGTTCGCGTCCGGCGGCCTGCAGGGTAGCGGCAAGCACCCGGGCGTTGCCGTGCACCGTTTCAGCGATGGCCTTCAGGCCGTCGGGGCCGTGGTAGACGGCGTACATCGAGGCGGTGATGGCCAGCAGCGCCTGCGCGGTGCAGATGTTGGAGGTGGCCTTCTCGCGGCGGATGTGCTGTTCGCGGGTCTGCAGGGCCAGGCGGTAGGCCGGGACGCCTGCGCTGTCCTTGGAGACACCAACGATGCGGCCCGGAAGCTGGCGCTCGAGGCCCTTGTGCACGGCCATGTAGGCGGCGTGCGGGCCGCCGAAGAACAGCGGGACGCCGAAGCGCTGGGCGGTGCCGACGGCGATGTCCGCACCCTGCTCGCCCGGAGGGGTGATGAGGGTCAGCGCCAGCAGGTCGGCGGCGACGGTGACGAGGGCGCCGCGCTCCTTGGCGGCGGCGATGACGGCGGTCTGGTCCCAGACCCGGCCGGACACGCCGGGCTGCTGCAGCACGATGCCGTTGATGTCGCCATCGGGCAGGCCCTGGGAGAGGTCGGCGACCTCAACCTCGAAGCCGAGCGCCTCGGCGCGGCCCTGCACGATCGCGATGGTCTGCGGCAGGACGTCCGCATCCACGACGGTCTTGCCGACGGCGGCGGCCTTGTTCTTGTTGGCGCGGCGCATGAGCAGCACGGCCTCGGCGACGGCGGTGGCTTCGTCAAGCAGGGAGGCGTTGGCGATGGGCAGGCCGGTGAGGTCCTCCACCATGGTCTGGAAGTTCAGCAGGGCTTCGAGGCGGCCCTGCGAGATTTCCGGCTGGTACGGGGTGTAGGCGGTGTACCAGGCCGGGGCCTCGAGGATGTTGCGGCGGATCACCGGAGGGGTCACGGTGTCGTAGTAGCCCTGGCCGATCATCTGGACGGCGGTCTTGTTCTTGGCGGCGAGCCTGCGCAGCTCGGCCAGCACCTCGACCTCGCTGAGGGCCTTGCCGAGGGTGAGCGGGGATTCCTGGCGGATGTCGTTGGGAACCGCGGTGTCCACGAGCGAGTCCACAGTGTCATAGCCGACGGTCTTGAGCATGTGGTCGATATCGGCCTGGCGGCGGGAGCCGATATGCCGGTCCACGAAGGTGGTTGATGCTGAACTAACAGTCACGAAAGGAACTCCATTGACGAAGAGGGCGCTGGGTACGCCACAGTGGTTGGGTTCCTCCCCGCTCTGTCTTGGACCTGAGAGATTCCGCAGACGAGTCTGCTTGCACCGTCGGTGAGCCCGTTGCCCCGCGCCTTGAACTCGTCATGGTCACATGGACAGCGTGCTGCTTTCCAGAGTTGCCTTGGTGCGGCGGTACATGGGCCTGAGAGATTCCTGGGGAGGATTTGCTCCTACGGCGCCTGCATCACTTGTCTGCAGGACTCTCCCGCCGCAGATCAGAGGCGTATTCATTTGTGGTCGTTGCTGCTCGCGGCACGCCGTGATGGTTGCCACAAGGCTCAATTGTCCTATGGAGCGGAGCTGTTCGCAAATGTATCCCCCGACGCCTTGCCGCGGCGGCCGGTACCGCTCCCTCAGCCCCTGCGGAGGAGCTCGACGGCGGCAAGGAGGGCCTCGACGTCGGCCTGCCGGTGGGCTGCACCTCCCCCGTGGCTGCCTTCAAGCATTGCGTTGAAGTACAGCCCGTCGCCCATGTACCGGACGGCCTTGGCCAGGTCCGGACCAATCTCTTCGGCGAGCACGTCCAGCCATTGCTGCTGGATTCCCGCGAAGCGCCGGCGGGTCTCTTCGTGGGCCACTTCGGCCAGCCGCGTCGCAGCCACGAACACGCGGTCCATGGGGGTGTCGTCCCAGAGCGAAGACTTGATGAAGTAGACCGCTGCCCCTTCAGGAGCAGACTTCATGGCGTCGATGTCCGCTTCGGCCAGCCGGTCGAGCCGCTCAAGCAGGGCGGCGATCATCGCTTCCTTGTTGGGGAAGTGGTAGAGCAGCCCACCCTTGGATACACCGGCACGCTTGGCCACGGCGTCCAGGGTGGCGGCCCGCTCCCCCACGTCGATGAGGACGGCTTCGAAGGCATCCAGGACGGCGTCCCGGGCTACAGGTTTACGCGGCATGGTCACCATCATCCCCCACAACCCTTGATCGGACGCCCGGTTCTTGCTCCACTGGCACCATGAGCACCGAACAGCTGATCATCGTCGGGTCCGGCCCCGCCGGCTACACCGCCGCCATCTACGCGGCCCGGGCCGGACTGGAACCACTGGTCGTCGCCGGCTCCGTGACCGCCGGCGGCGCCCTCATGAACACCACCGAGGTGGAGAATTTCCCGGGGTTCCCGCGCGGCATCCAGGGCCCCGAGCTCATGGACGGGCTCCAGGAACAGGCCGAGAGGTTCGGCGCCAAAATAGTGTTCGACGACGCCGTGTCCCTGGAGCTGAATGGCCACCTCAAGCGCGTGGCAACCGGAGCCGGGGAGACTTACGAGGCGCCCGCCGTCATCCTCGCCACGGGCTCGGCGTACAAGGAACTCGGGCTGCCCGAAGAGAAGAGCCTCAGCGGCCACGGTGTCTCCTGGTGCGCCACCTGCGACGGTTTCTTCTTCCGGGAACAGGACATCATCGTTGTGGGCGGCGGCGACTCCGCCATGGAGGAGGCCACCTTCCTGACGCGCTTCGCGAAGTCCGTGACCGTCGTCGTGCGGCGCGATGAGCTGCGCGCCTCCAGGATCATGGCCCAGCGAGCCAAGGACAATCCCAAGATCAGCTTCGCCTGGAACTCCGCCGTCGCCGCCATCCACGGCAACGCGAAGGTCACCGGTGTCACCTTGAGCGACACCCGCACGGGCCGGAAGCGGGAACAGGCAGCCACCGGAATCTTCGTGGCGATCGGCCACGTGCCGCGGACGGAACTACTCACCGGCCAAGTGGACCTGGACGCCGAGGGCTACATCAAGGTGGCCTCGCCCACCACGGTCACGAACCTCCGGGGCGTCTTTGCCTGCGGCGACGCCGTGGACCACCGCTACCGGCAGGCCATCACCGCCGCGGGCAGCGGCTGCGCTGCGGCCCTGGACGCCGAACGCTACCTCGCGGCACTCGAGGACGCGGACAGCATCGCCACGGCACTGGTGGAGGAGCCCACGCATTCCTGAGCGCACCCGCTCCTGGGCATTCCCGACTGACCGACAGTTGTGGTCGTTTTGGAGCCTCAAAACGACAACAACTGCGAGCCAGTTGGGCCGGGCCCGTCATTACGTCACGACAACTTTGCGTAATGCGCGGCGCTTCAGGCATGCTGGATGGGTTCAAAGGTTTGGCTACCCTAATTTCCGGCAGCCTCCTTGGCTCCGCAGCCCCACGGCTCCTGTTCGCAGAAAGTAGCATCCATGATCCGCAAGAACGCGCTGGCCGGCATTGCCCTTGCCGCCGCCGCTGCCCTCAGCCTGGCCGCCTGCGGCGGCTCCACCCCGTCCGCAGAGAGCAGCAGCCCGGCCGGTCCTACCGACATCACGGTCTACAACGCACAGCACGAAAGCCTGACCAAGGAATGGGTCGACGAGTTCACCAAGGAGACCGGCATCACGGTCACCCTGCGTCAGGGCTCGGACACCGAAATGTCCAACCAGATCATCCAGGAAGGCGCAGCCTCTCCCGCTGACGTCTTCCTGACGGAGAACTCCCCGGCCATGGCGCAGGTCGAGAACGCCGGGCTCTTCGCCGACGTCGACAAAGCCACCCTCGCCCAGGTTCCCGCCGGTTTCCGTCCTTCCACGGGCAAGTGGACCGGCATCGCCGCCCGCTCCACCGTGCTGGTCTACGACAAGAACAAGATCAGCGAGGACAAGCTGCCCAAGTCGATGCTGGACCTGGCCAAGCCGGAGTGGAAGGGCAAGTGGTCCGCGTCTCCGTCAGGCGCCGACTTCCAGGCGATCGTCTCCGCCCTGCTCGAGCTCAAGGGCGAAGCCGCCACCAAGGAATGGCTCAAGGGCATGAAGGAAAACGCCAAGGAATACAAGGGCAACAAGACCGCCATGAAGGCCGTCAACTCCGGCGAAGTGGATGCCGCCCTGATCTACCACTATTACTACTACGGCGACCAGGCCAAGACCGGCGACGACTCCAAGAACGTCACCCCGTACTACTTCCGCAACCAGGACCCGGGCGCATTCCTCTCCATCTCCGGCGGTGGCGTGCTGAAGTCCTCGAAGAACGCCGCGAAGGCGCAGGCGTTCCTGAAATTCATCACCGGCAAGAAGGGCCAGGAGATCCTCCGCGACGGCACCTCGTTCGAGTACGCCATCGCATCCGGGGTCGCCGCCAACGCAAAGCTCGTCCCGGTCAAGGAACTCGAGGCTCCCACCGTTGATCCGGCCAAGCTCAACTCCAAGAAGGTCACCGACATGATGACCGAGGCAGGACTCCTGTAATTCCGTGAGTATCGTTCCACCGGCTTCCGTCTCCCAACGGAGCACGACGACGGCGGGCAAGGGCAAGCGCCCTCGCCCGCCTTTCGGCGTTCCAGCACTTTCCGTCACCGCGGTCCTGATCGCTCTTTTCTCGCTCCTGCCGCTGGGCTACGTGGCCTACATGACGGCAGCCACCGGCTGGGACACCGCCGTCGGGCTCATCTTCCGGCCGCGTGTCGGTGAACTGCTGGGGAACACGGTCCTGCTGATCCTCCTCACGGTTCCACTGTGCCTCGTGCTGGGCGTCGGCGGCGCCTGGCTCGTGGAGCGGACCGCGCTGCGCGGGCACCGCGTGTGGGCTGTTGCCCTGGCCGCGCCACTGGCCATCCCGGCCTTCGTCAACAGCTATGCCTGGGTCTCCGTGGTGCCGTCCCTGGAAGGCATCTGGTCCGGTGTCCTGATCGCAACCCTGTCCTATTTCCCGCTGGTCTACATTCCGGCGGCCGCGATGCTGGGGCGCCTGGACCCGGCGATCGAACAGTCCGCGGCCTCCCTGGGACTCGGGCCATGGGCCGTGTTCTTCCGGGTCGTGCTGCCGCAGCTGAGGATCGCCATGACCGGCGGGGGGCTGCTGGTTGCCCTCCATCTGCTGGCCGAATACGGCGCGTTCGCGATGATCCGCTTCGATACCTTCACCACGGCGATCATGACCCAGTTCCAATCGACCTTCAACGGCACCGCCGGGAACATGCTGGCGAGCGTGCTGGTGCTGTTCTGCCTGGGCCTGCTGCTCGTGGAAGTGCGCAGCCGCGGCACGGCCCGCTATGCCCGCATCGGTTCCGGTGCCCAGGCCAAGGCGCTCCGCGCACGGCTCGGCGGTTTCCAGCTGCCTGCGCAGTTGGTGCTGCTGGCCCTCAGCGTGCTCGCCTTCGGCCTGCCGTTCTGGCTGGTGCTGCGCTGGGTCATGCTTGGCGGAAGCTCGATCTGGGATTCCGCCGAGTTCGTCCCCGCCCTGCTCCAGACCCTCGGCTATGGACTGGCCGGCGCCCTGGTGACCACCGTGGTGGCGTTCCCCTTGGCGTACCTCGCGGTCCGGAACCCCGGATGGTTCAGCAAGGCCCTTGAGCTCTCCAACTACATCACCAGTTCACTGCCCGGAATCGTGGTGGGCCTGGCGTTCGTAACCATCAGCATCCGGTTGGTGCCCGGCGTCTACCAGACCGCCGGGCTCCTCATTGCGGCCTACGTGCTCCTCTTCCTTCCCCGTTCCCTCGTGAACCTGCGCTCCGGGCTGGCCCAGGCGCCGAAAGAACTCGACGAAGCCGCCCGTTCGCTCGGAAAATCCCCATGGGTGGCGTTCCTGAAGGTCACTTTGCGCCTGAGCGCACCGGCCGCCGCCGGCGGCGCAGCACTGGTGTTCCTCGCGATCGTGAACGAACTGACGGCAACCCTGCTCCTGTCCCCGAATGGCACCAGCACGCTCGCCACCGAATTCTGGAGCAAGAGCAGCGAGATCGACTATTCCGGCGCCGCCCCTTATGCGCTGCTGATGATCCTGCTGTCCGCACCGATGACCTACCTGCTTTTCCAACAGTCCAAGAAAGTGGCCGGACAGTGACCGAACAATCCCCCTCCAGTCTTCCCGCACCCCGCATCGCCCCGGCCATCGCCTCGACCACGGATCCGCACCTGGACATCACGGACGTCACCAAGAACTTCGGCGCCCAGGCAGTGCTGAAGGGCGTCAACCTCTCGGTCGCCAAGGGCGGAACCACCGCGATCGTCGGCCCCTCGGGATCGGGCAAGACCACCCTGCTGCGCCTGATCGCCGGCTTCGAGCACCCGGACACGGGCACGATCTGCCTCAATGGCCGGCAGGTGGCCGGCAACGGCGCCTGGCAGCCGGCCCACAAGCGGCACGTGGGCTATGTCGCACAGGACGGCGCGCTCTTCCCGCACCTCACCGTGGGGCAGAACATCGCCTTCGGCCTTGACCACTCAGCGCTCGACGGCGGCCGCCACGCCGTGCGCGGACGCGTCGCCGAACTGCTCGAAATGGTTTCCCTCGATCCCGCCATGGCGAAACGCCGCCCACACCAGCTGTCCGGCGGCCAACAGCAGCGCATCGCCCTCGCCCGGGCCCTGGCGCGCAAGCCTGAGCTGATGCTGCTGGACGAGCCGTTCTCGGCGCTGGATGCCGGCCTCCGGGTCGCCACCCGCCGGGCCGTGGCCAACGTCCTGAGCGAAGCGGGGGTCACGACCATCCTGGTCACCCACGACCAGGCCGAGGCGTTGTCCTTCGCCGACCAGGTGGCGATCATGCGCGGCGGAAAGCTGGCCCAGATCGGCAACCCCTTCGTGGTCTACACCCGGCCGGCAGACCGTGCCACTGCGGAGTTCCTCGGCGATGCCGTCATCCTGGACGCATGGATGGAAGGCTCGCTGGCAACCTGTTCGCTGGGCGGCATTCCGGTGCGCCGCCCGCCGGCGCAGGGTGCCGTGCAGCTGATGCTCCGGCCCGAACAGATCCGGATCGCCCCCGACGGCCCGATCCGCGGCGTGGTGGTGGACACGGACTACTTCGGCCCGGAAACCACCGTCCGGATCCGACTGGCTCCCCTGCCCGGAGCCGGTTCCGACCACCGCTTCCCGGGCGGCGGCGAAGTCATCACCATCCGGCACTGGAACGCCTCCATCACCAAGCCGGGCACGGAACTCTGCCTGCGCGTGGTGGGCGAAGGCGTGGCCTTCCCCGCGGAAAAATAGGCGCCGCGCCGCGCCGGAAGCCCAGACCGAGGACGCACCACGACCCGCCGCGGAACCAAACAAACAAAACAAAAACGTGATCCAGCTTGCATTGGGACCCGCCTGCATCCATACTAAATGAACGCTATTCATTTAGTGATACTTGTCTCAATGGCCACGCGGCAATCTTCATCCTCCCCGACCGCGCCCGGCCAGCTAGAAAGGGCCCCCATGAGCCAGACAATCAATCGCGACGGCAACGCCGCCGGCTCCGCGCATAAGATCAGCGGCAAGGGACTGAAGACCGGGCAGCTCGGCCTGCTCGCCGTCGTCGTCCTCGGTATTTCCTCGGTTGCCCCGGCGTACAGCCTGACCAGCTCGCTCGGCCCGGCCGCAGACGCGGTTGGCCTTCAGCTGCCCGCCATCTTCATCCTTGCATTCATTCCCATGATCCTGATGGCGTTCGCCTACCGGGAACTCAACGCAGATTCGCCAGACAGCGGCACTACCTTCACCTGGGCAACCAAGGCCTTCGGGCCGTGGGTCGGCTGGATGGGCGGATGGGGCCTGCTGGCCGCCAACATCATCGTCCTGTCCAACCTGGCCGGCGTGGCGGTGGACTTCTTCTATCTCTTCCTCGCCCAGGTGTTCGGCAATCCGGAACTGGCAGAGCTGACCTCCAACACGCCGCTGAACATCGCAACCTGCCTGGCATTCGTGGCACTGGCAGTGTGGGTCAGCTATCGCGGCCTGCAGGCCACCAAGCTGGTGCAGTACAGCATGGTCGGCTTCCAGATCGTCGTCCTGGGCGTCTTCATTGTCATGGCCATCACCCACGCCGCATCCGGTGACACCCCCACGGCGATCGGCTTCAACTGGGACTGGTTCAACCCGGCCAAGATCGGCAGCTTCGAACAGTTCGCCGCAGGAATGTCCCTGGCCGTCTTCGTCTACTGGGGCTGGGACGTCTGCCTTACCCTGAACGAAGAGACCAAGGGCGGAAAGGGTACGGCTGGGAAGGCCGGAACCACCACCGCGGTGGCGGTCCTTGGCCTCTACATCGCCGTGATCGTGGCAACCATGATGGTTGCCGGCGTCGGAAGCGACGGCATCGGCCTGAACAACCCGGACAACCAGTCAAACATCTTCGCGGCTCTGGCCTCACCCGTGATGGGCCCACTGGCCATCCTGATGTCCCTGGCCGTCCTTTCCGGCACCGCTTCCTCGCTGCAGTCCACCATGGCGTCCCCGGCGCGTAGCCTGCTCGCCATGAGCCACTACGGCGCCCTGCCGAAGAACCTTTCGACGGTAAGCAAGCGCTTCGGCACGCCCGGCTATGCGACCATTGCCGCCGGCGTGATCTCCGGCGGCTTCTACGCGGTGATGAAGGTGGTCAGCGAAAACGTCCTGAACGACACCATCATGGCCCTGGGCCTCATGATCTGCTTCTACTACTCCCTCACCGCCTTTGCCTGCACCTGGTACTTCCGCAAGAGCCTGTTCTCCAGCGTGCGCAACTTCTTCATGCGCCTGCTCTTCCCCATGGTGGGCGGCCTGGTGCTGACGCTGGTGTTCTTCCAGACCGCCGTGGACAGCTGGGCGCCGGAGTTCGGCAGCGGCTCGGAAATCGGCGGCGTGGGATTGGTGTTCATCCTGGGCGTCGGCATCCTTGCCCTGGGCGTCGTCGCCATGCTCGTCATGGCCCGCCTGCGCCCCGGCTTCTTCAAGGGAGAGACCATCCGCAAGGACACTCCCGCGCTGGTGGTTCCCGAATAGCTTTCGACGTCTGAGCGGAGCGTCGGAACGAGCCGCGCTGCCTGAAGCGCCGGCTCACAACGAAGCCCTGGTCCGGATTTCCGGGCCAGGGCTTCGTTGTGTCAGCCGCCGGGCTTTCGGCGGTCAGGTCCGCCGACGATCAGTTCCGTCGGCGATCAGGTCCGTGACTCACCAGAAGTGGGCAACGTCCACCACCAGGCGCGAACCCGTTCCCGGACCGGCCAAGGTGAAGACCCGGAACGGCAGGCGTGCCCGCACACCGAGGCCGAGTGTCGTATAGCCTTCAAAGCTCCCCGCCCAGGCCACCTGCCGGAAGGTCTGGTACCCGGAGACGTTGCTCAGTTCCTTCTTGTTGGCAGGGTTGTAGGTGGCCTGGCCACTGCTGTTGTACGCGGGGGCGTTGACGGTGACCTGGATGAAGGCACCGCCGCGCAGCGGCACTGGAAGGCCGGAGCCGTCCTGGACCACCTGCGACACGTATTTGACGGTGTAGCCAGCTACTTTGCCATTGAGGTCGATCACAAGGCGGTCGTAGCAAGGCTGCTGACCTGTTCTGACATTTGTTACTTGTGCACCGGACATCGCGGCGTTGGTCTTGGCCAACGACCCCCAGACGATGCCGCAGTATGAGGCCGCCGAAGCGGGCCCCGGAGCGATGAGACCAAGACCGGTAGCCATGACCAGGGCCACCAGCCAGGTTTGAAGCTTTTTCATTGTGGGCCACCTCCCTTGAGTGATTGATACCTCAAGGGTAGGAGCGTTTTGGCCCGTAATGGCGGCTTGTATCCGCTTCGGCGCACAACCGTTAAACGGCCCGCAGACGGGTCACGGAGCGTCACCCTGGGGGCTTAATTCGCCCCATTTTCGTGGCTCCTGTGGGGCATTCGCAGCCCGGTTCGTTATGCGGGATAACGACGCCGGCCAGCCCGCTATGCGGGTCGGCGCTTGTACCTCCTTCCAGGTCCTGTCATACGGCTTTGGTCCGTTGGGGCGGACCCCCGCCCAGCCACGGGGGTCCGCCGTCAGCGGGTTGCCTGAAGGGCTACCGGGCCGCCCTTGCGATGCCTGCGAACGGCTTCGCCCGCTTGGTCAGGACGATCAGCACAAATCCGAGCAGCAGGCTCAACATGGGTGCCCAAAGGTTCGCTCCAAGGGGCTGGGCAAACGAAGCGGCACCCGCAGCGATCGCGGTGCACATGCCAAGGGGAGCCGCCCAGCCCACGCCCGGAGCCACCGCGAGGGTGCCCGATCCCGAGCCTTTGGTGGCCCCGGAACCGCTTGTTCCGGCGTCGACTACAACGTCAATCCCCTGAGCAGCTCCGCTGCCGGATCCCGGCTTTCCCCCGGTACCGTCAGAGGTCCCACCATCACTACGCCCTGTGCTGAGACCGCCCAGCAAGCCGTTGAGGAATCGAACCACGGTTGGAACAGCCCCGTTCGCGCTGTCAGTGCCATTTCGAACATTGCCTCCACCGTTCTGTTGTCCGCCGGAGTTGGCGGTGCCGAGGATTCCGGCGGTGCCGAGGACACCGGTTCCGGTGCCGCCGAGGATTCCGGCGGTGCCGAGGACACCGGTTCCGGTGCCGCCGAAGTTGCCGAAGTTGTCGAGGTTCCCGAGGTTCCCGACGTTCCCGAGGTTCCCGAGGTTCCCGACGTTCCCGAGGTTCCCGAGGTTCCCGAGGTTCCCGAGGACACCCGTACCCAGGATTCCTGTGTTCCCGAGGACGGCCGAATTGCCAAGGAGGCTTGTTCCGGTGCCGCCGAAGTTGCCAAGCGTTCCCGCCAGCGTTCTGGTGTTAATTGCAGGTACTCGCGGCGTGCCAGCGGTGGGAGCTGCAACGGTGCCAAGCGACACCGTCACGTCAGCAGGCCCCGCCTGCGTCCCCGCGGTACCTGCACTGCCTGCCTTCGTTCCGGCCGTCCCGGCACCCAAGGTGCCAAGCGACACCGTCACGTCAGCAGGCCCCGCCTGCGTCCCCGCGGTACCTCCACTGCCTGCCTTCGTTCCGGCCGTCCCGGCACCCAAGGTGCCAAGCGACACCGTCACGTCAGCAGGCCCGGCCTGCGTCCCCGCGGTACCTGCAATGCCTGCCTTCGTTCCGGCCGTCCCGGCACCCAAGGTGCCAAGCGACACCGTCACGTCAGCAGGCCCGGCCTGCGTCCCCGCGGTACCTGCACTGCCTGCCGTCGTTCCGGCCGTCCCGGCACCAAAGGTGCCAAGCGACACCGTCACATCAGCAGGCCCGGCCTGCGTCCCCGCGGTACCTGCACTGCCTGCCGTCGTTCCGGCCGTCCCGGCACCAAAGGTGCCAAGCGACACCGTCACATCAGCAGGCCCCGCCTGCGTCCCCGACGGGGTTACGGACCGCGTCGCGGTAGGCGCTGCCAGGCCATCAAGCGAAACCACCGCAGTGGTTGGCCGGTTCGCCGACGACGATGGGGATCCCGTTCCAAGCGTTCCCAGCTGGAGGCTCACAACGCCGTTGGAGTGTTGTTCCGGAGCAGCTGTGCCAACGGATACGAGGAAGTTGTTCGTTCCCTCTTGGCTGGCTGTAGTGTCCGCAGCGGAAGCCGCGGCGGCTCCGACGAGCATGACCCCGCCTGCAAGCAGGGCTCCATAAAGGCTCCTGCGCATGAAGTTTTGCATGTCGATCTTCTCCTGAAATGAGCTTGAATGATCGTCCGCCTTGCTCAGGCAGACATGATTGATGCGGTCACAGGACCGCAGGGCATCATTCAGTCAGGAGAAAAACCGGGATTGCGGTTGAGCGCTTGTGGATCAGGTCCGCTGGAGCGGGCCTTGAGTTCGCTGGCCGGGCTAAACGGGACTTTGAAGATATCGGTAGTCCCGGCGACCGGTACCTGCTGGTTCGACAGGCCCCCGGAGTTTGCGCTGCCCGCTGCCCCAACTGGCGGCGTTGCCGGCGGGGATGGATCTTCAGGGTGGCCCGCCGGATTCCGCGGCGCCATTCCGGACGTGTTGCCGGCAGGTTCAGGCAAGGTGCCGGAGAACCCGGCTCCGAAGAGCCGGGCTCCGGAAGACTGTTCGCCTGGGTGCTGCTCCGAACCGAGCGCGGAGTGACCGAAGGCCGACTTCGCTGCCGGTGCAAGGTCACGCGCAGCCTCGGGGACCGGTTCAACCGTGGGGCTGCCACCAGCCGCGACTGCCGGCAAAGCGGGTGCTGCCACGATATCCGGCAGCTCGCCGCCAACGCTGGCAGGCAGGGACGCCGCCCGCGTGAGTACCGGCTTCACCGCCGCGGTGCTGTCATGGATGACGGAATCCACGACGGCGGCGGCCGGCTTGGAGATTGCCTGCACCCCTGAGGGGGCCGCCGACGTCACGGTGGAGGTCACGTTCCGGGCGGCGGTTTCGACTGATGTCAGCGAACCATCCGCCAAAGCGGCCACAGGTGCCAGAGACTGCTCCGCCAAGCCTGTCGCGGTCGAGGCCCTTTTAGCGATGGCGACCGCGGGCTCGGCCCCCTTGGGCACGGTTTGATTGGTTACGGTTCGATCGAGCGCGGTTCGATCGAACGCGGCGCTGCTGGGAGATTCCGCGGCGGAGGGGTCATTCACCTGCACGATCCGGGTCGCATCGGAAAGCGAGGAAAGGTCCGACGCGAAACTTGTAGCGGCGCTGGCAAAGACCCAAGCGACAGCCAGGAAAAGGGAACCGAGGAGGACCCGCAGGCCGCGCTGGAGGAAGGTCACGGGCACGACGTTCTGCCACATGGCGTTCACCCCCAGCGGGAAACCTCGAACGATCGTGTTTTGACAGTAGGACCCTGCTGCGGGTAATTCAAGACCTAACCGCTAATGGGTTCAGCCCGCAAAAAAGCCCGCCTGGCCGACGGGCCGGCAGGCGGGCTTTCTCAGTTTTGCGGGAGCTTAGCCTTCGCAGTCGTAGCAGTACTTGAGGCCGTTCTTCTCCAGCGCGATCTGCGAGCGGTGGCGGACCAGGAAGCAGGACGAACACGTGAATTCATCGGACTGCTCCGGGACAACCACGACGGTCAGTTCTTCGCCGGAAAGATCGGCGCCCGGAAGGTCGATGCCCTCAGCTGTGTCGTTTTCGTCAACATCGATGACAGCAGTCTGGGCACCGGCGCCGCGGGACGCCTGAAGGGCCTCGAGCGATTCGGCGGGAGACTCTTCTTCGGTCTTGCGTGGGGCGTCGTAATCGGTAGCCATTAGTGTGGTTCGCTTTCGTTGCTGCACAGTGCCATTCCGGCACCTCAGTGAAGGAGTTTAGGGCATAGTACACGGCTTCAACGAATAGTGTGTCCAAGAAAACATTTTCGGCTTCCCGGCGCCGGTTCCGGCCCGGAATCCTGCCTGTTTTAGCCCAGGTGGGTTAAAAGTGGAAGCTTCCACGGGCGCACCCGCGGAAGCTTCCTTTTCTCTCTCAGTCGTGTCCGCCTAGCTGGAGGGACCGCCCGGGCCGTACATAACCGAGTAGTGCGACAGATCCTTGCCGGAGGTGTGCCAGATGGTCACGCTGGTGACTCCGGGATCGTAGTACGTGATTTCCGCGCCGAGGCCCTGGTTCGCAGAACCGGCCTTGACGCAGGTGGCCGTGATAACCATGCCGGCGGGCGCCGTCAAGGTGATCGAGGTGACGCTTCCGGAAACGTCGATCCGGCCTGAGTCCCATTCCGGACAGAGTTGTCCGGTGGCAGGAGCTGCGCTGGCGGGCATGGCCCCGCCGAGGAAAACCATGCCCGCAACAGCAGCCGCGGCCAGTATTCGCTTCATTCTTTACTCCTCAATGAGCATTGGAAATTCCGGGCCCGGGGTCCCTGTAGCCCCCAGGCCCTCTGCGTTCTGGCCGGCCCTTTCAATAGATGAAATCCGCGCACTCGGATCGTTGGCACATGACGCGCCCCAACTGTGCACCATCTCCACCGTCCAGCTTCGTGACAGATGGCATCCCGCTGAATGCCTGCACGCTCCGTGCGTGCTGCTAGAAACAATAGGGACGCGTGGGAATAAGCACCCGAGTAGTTTGTACTCGTTTTTTGGAGCCGTTCCGCGGCGTTTTCGTCCCCGATTACTTATTCCTTTGCCTCCCCCACCCGGGCACCATGGGAGACATGGAACGCAAGGAGCTCCGGGCGCCGCGCTACATACCGTGGTTGCTTGGCCCCGTGGCCACGGGGTTGGGCCTGCTGGCCCATCTGCTTTCCGGCGGGGCACTCCCCTGGCCGCCGGTGCTCCTTGCCCTGGCGGCGCTGCTCAGCATGTGTGCCTCGCTGGTGTCCCGGCTGCGGCTGCCGGCGTGGGCTTTACTCCTTCTCTGCGGGTTGGCGCAACAGGTACTCCATCCAGCCTTTGTGCTCTTCGCCGGCGTGCCTGCAGGCCCTCAGAGTCCGCCGCATGCGCACGTGTTGCTCCTACCTCCGCTTCCGGGGACGGCCGCCGAGCCTGCCGGGCACCTGCAGGAGCTGATGCTTGTCACGCATGTCGCAGCGGCGTTGCTGACCGCGCTGGTCATGGCCGGGGCCAGCGGCCGCTTTCCCCGACGACCGGCCCGGGACGACGGCCGGGCGGCCCCGGACGACGGCGGCGTCAGGGAATCTGCACCGGATCCCCGTCACTGAGGATGAACCGCAGCGAGCGCCCGTCCGCCAGCACGCCGATATCCGCGAGCGGATCCCCCTCCACCGCGATCAGATCCGCATAGCCGCCTTCGGCCACGACCCCTGCGCGGCCGCTCTCCCCCACGATGTCCGCGCCGACGAGCGTCGCCGAACGGAGCACCTCCAAAGGCGTCTGGACCTGGGCGCGAAGGCGGAACTCTTCGAGCTGGTGGGCCAGCCCGGCACCGTGCAGGTCCGTCCCGTAACCGATGCGGACGCCCGCGGCCGAGGCCTTGGCCAGCGATTCGATACCGCGGTCAAAGATCTCCTCCACCGCCGCCTTCTTGTCCGGGTCCAGCCCGTGGCCACTGGCCCCCGAAAGGATCGCCCAGTACGTGGCCAGGGTCGGCACGTAGAAGGCATCCTTGGCGAGGAACAGCTCGATGCATTCGCCATCCAGGAGGTTGCCGTGCTCGATCGTGCGGACGCCCAGCCGCAGGGCCCGGGAGACGGCTTCCGCTGTATAGACATGCGCGGCGATGTAGCGGTGCGCCAGCCGGGCCTCGTCGACGGCGGCAATCACCTCCGCGTCGGAGAAGCCCAATGCCTCAATCCGCATCTTTGAGACCACTCCGCCCGAAAGAGTGAGCTTGGCGTGGTCCGCGCCGTCGCGGAACTCGGCGCGCAAGGCCCGGCGGAGTTCCACCTCGCCGTCGCAGGCCTTCGTGAGGACGTGCCCGCCGGTGGGTGCGAAGATCGGCCCGCCGGCCTTGAGCCTGGGCCCGGTCACGAGCCGCTCCCCGACGGCGCGGGACAGCCCGGTGTCTGCCCCGCCCATGTCGCGGACCAGGGTGAATCCGCGCAGGAGCATCTCGTGCATCACCCGGGCGGTGCGGGCCGCATGGTACGACGGCGTCCAGGACAGGATTTCGTTGAAGTCGCCGGAGGCCTGGGTGACGTGGGCGTGTGCGTCGATCAGGCCGGGCAGTACCGTCAGTCCGCTGAGGTCGATTTCGACGGCGTCCGCAACGGTACGGCTGGACTCCGAGATTTCGGCGATCACACCTTGGCGGGCCACAATGGTCCGCGACGGCCCCAGTTCCCCGCTATCGACGTCGAGGATCCGGGCGTTGCGGAGGACGACGGCCTGGGTGCGGGTCTGCCCGGGGTCTGTCCTAACGGGCACGGTTATTGCTTTCCGCTGCCCGCACCGGGGGGCTGGTGGGATCGAGCGGGCCGTCCGCGTCCGCCGTCGCCGTTTCCGCCAGGCCGGAGGCACGCTGGTCGATTTCCTCGAGGGAACGGCCGCTGGTCGAAACGCCGAAGACAAGGACCACCAAAGCCGCGCCTCCCAGGACCGCCATGACCATGGTGAAAACGCCGCCGAAGCCCAGCACCGGGTAGGCGGCGCCGATCAGGATCGGGGCGGCGATGCCGCCGATCCGGCCGAAGGCGGAGGCGCTGCCCATGCCGGTAGCCCGCAGCCTGGTTCCGTAAACCTCAGGGGTGTAGGCGTAGAGGCCGGCGTAGCAGCCGTTCATGAAGAAGGAGAGGAGGGAACCGAAAGCGAGGACCATGCCCTCGGCAGGCGCCTGGGACAGCAGGAACGCCGCACCCGCGCCGCCCGTCAGATAGATCGCAATGGTCACGCGGCGGCTGAGTCGTTCGTTCAGGAACGCCGCACTGTAATAGCCCGGGATCTGCGCGATGGTAATGATCAGGGAGTACGTGAAGCTGCCGGTGATTGTCATCCCCCTGGCCACAAGCAGGGAAGGAATCCAGACGAAGAAGCCGTAGAAGGAGAAGGTCACCGAGATCCAGAGGAGCCAGATCACCGCGGTGCGCCGGGCGTTGCCGTGCCGCCACAGGTCCACCTGCTGGAACAGCGGCGGAGCCTTCGGCGTCTCTGCCTTGACGGCGACGACGGCGGAGCTTCCGGTGCGGACGAGGCGGCCTTCTTCGAGGCCTTGGACGATCAGTTCGGCTTCTGCGACGCGGCCCCTGGTGAGGAGCCAGCGCGGGGACTCGGGGAGCACGCGCCGCCACCAGAGGAGCATGACGATGGGGGCCGCCGTGACGAGCTGGCCGATCCGCCAGCCCTCGGGAAAACCGGCGACGACGGTGGTGCCGATCAGCGCCGCGCTGACGTAGCCGAGCGCGAAGAAGCCGGCCACCGCGCCGACGAAGAAGCCGCGGCGCTTCTTGGGGATGAACTCTGCGATGAACGTGGGAATGATGGCGGCCTCGGCTCCGATGCCGATGCCCGCGATCACGCGCATGATGAAGAAGAATTCCCAGCCCTGGGAGAACGCGGCCACGACGGTCGCGGTGGCGTAGAGGGCCAGGGCGTACATCATGACCTTGCGGCGGCCGATCCGGTCGCCCAGGGCGCCGGCCCCGATCGCCCCGATGAAGATACCGATCAGCAGGGAACTGCCGATGAGTCCGGCCTGGGCGCCGTCCAGGTGCCAGAGCGGTTTGATGATCGGCATGATGTAGGAGACGAGCGAGCCGTCCATGCCGTCGAGGAGCAGTCCAAGGCCTCCGATGAACGCCAGTTGGATGTGGGGTTTGCCTACCCGCATGCCGTCCATGCGTTCAAGGAGTGACCGCGTCGTTGCCATCACGTTGCCTTTCTGTTGGGGAGAACGGGAATCCTGTTGGGTGGTGACCAGAGCGTCCATTCATCGCTCTTGGCATACAGGATTCCATTTTTTGTGTGCAATGTCACTAGTGAAAGGTGACATTTCACACTTGTGGTATACCAAATGCAGGGCACGCCTCAGGCGGAAAGGTCGACCTTCAGTCCCAGGCCACGCTCCACCGCGGCGTCGAAGAGAAGCCGCCCGATGGCCAGGTCCTGCAGCCCCATGCCGACGGAGTTGAAGAGGGTCACCTGCTCGCGGCTTTGCCGGCCAGCGACCGAGCCGGCGATCACCTGGCCTAGTTCGCCGGCCACATCCTCGACTCGCAAGGCCCCTTCCTCGACCGCGAGGAGCAGGTCGCCGGACTTGGCAAGCGCGGTCTCCAGGCTGTCCACGACGACCCGCGAGCGGGACATCGCCTCGGCATCGAGCTCGCGGTGATCGGGGCGAGGACGGGCGCCGACCGCATTGACGTGCAGGCCTTCGCCGAACAAACGGCCGAAGACGATTGGGGACACCGAGGGCGTCAGGGTGCAGACGACATCGCTGGCATCCATGAGCTCAGGCAAGCCTTCTGCGCGGACAACCTCGAGGCCGTGGTGCTCCACCGCCCGTCGGAAGGAATCCACGGTCGCGGCCGTGCGGGACCACACCACCACGGTGTCAATCGGGAGGACCGCCCGCATCGCCTCGACATGGGCCACAGCCAACGCCCCTGCGCCGACCAAGCCCAGGACCCGGCTGTCGGGCCGGGCGAGGTGGCGGGAGGCCACGGCAGTCATGGCGGCGGTCCGGATCCGGGTGGGAACCCGCCCGTCGAGCAAGGCAAGGGTTTCGCCCGTTGACCGGTCAGCGAGCACGATCGACGAGCGCTGGGTCGGCAATCCCGCCAGGGCATTGTCCGGAATGTCGCTGAGCAGCTTCGATGCGACCAGGCCGCGCGGCGCCGAGGCTGCGGCCATGACGAGATAGCGGGAATCGGCGTCGGGAAGTCTCATGGACAGCGGGGCGGGCTGGGTGGCCGTACCGTGCGCCTGGTCTACCAAACTGCTTTCCAGCGCGCGGATCGTCGCGTCCATGTCAACCGCTGCGGCAAGCTCTGAAGCGGTGAGAATCAGGGTCAAGGGGTCTCCTTCCAAAGTGTTGTCAGGATCACCATAGATCACTTTTGGCATACCAAATAGAGGAATCAAGGGAGGCCCGTCCGCGACTGCCTTTGTGGGCGGTGGCGCTCATGGTTACTGGTTACATCAGCTATTTCGGCATCAGCTTCGCCAACCTCAATAGGATCGCCCTGGCCACGAGCGGCGTGGATGCGCCGCCGCCCTGGATGCATCGCCCGCGGGGACGTGGGGCGAGCCGTTCTACCTTCTGTTCGCGATCGGCAATCTTGGCGGCACGCTGCTGCTCGGCCTCGCGGTGATCCTGGCCGGCCGCGCCGCCGGGGTGCCGTGGCCGGTGGCGCGCTCGAGATCGTCGGGCTCACGTTCGTGGCCGGGGCGGTGAGGCGGTCGACGAACGCGGACTGGGTGGCGCGGGGCTGATCCCTGACGCACGGAACGAAAACCCGTGGGTCAGAGGCACAATCGGAGCCCCCTGCCGGATTCGAACCGGCGACCCCCTGTTTACAAGACAGGTGCTCTGGCCAACTGAGCTAAGGAGGCGTGCCCCGGGAAGACCCGGGGCGACGCGTCAAAAAAGAACGCTCAACAAGGGTAGCTCATTCCAGGGCCCACCCTCCAAAAACGCAAAGGCGGGCCGCGCGCTGAATCCAACAGCACGCGGCCCGCTTACAGGTCGAAGAAGCTACTTCTTCGCGGCGATAACCTTGTTCAGCTCGCCGACGAAGTCCTGGGTCTTGGCTCCGTCCCACTGCTTGCCGTCGATGAAGACAGTGGGGGTGCCGGTGACGCCGATGTTCTCGGCTTCCTGGGTAATCACCTTGACGAACGGGCGGTAGGTCTTGTTCTCCACGCAGGAATCGATGTTGGCGGCACCTACCTCGGTGGCCATCTTCTTGAGATCGTTGTCGGAGATGCCGGCGCCGCCTTCAGCAGGCTGGCGTTCGAAGAGCAGGTCGAAGAAAGCTGCGTACTTGTCCGGCGAGGTGTTCGCCACGCAGGCCGCGGCGTTGGCGGCACGGGAGGAATAGTTGGTGGTGGAGCTCCTGTCCAGGAAGCCCAAGGCGCGGTACTCCAGCGAAATCTTGCCTTCGTCGCGCAGCTTTGTCAGGGTCTCGCCGTAGGTGGTTTCGAACCGTTTGCAGACCGGGCAGATGAAGTCGATGTACGCCACGACCTTGACGGGCTTTCCAGCTTCCGCTTCGGCGCCGGGAGCCACGACGGTGGCGGGCTTGGTGGCCGGTGCAGACGGCAACGAGGCGAGGTCAACGCTGGCGGCCTCGGACTTGGCCACTTCGGTGCCCTTCAGCAGCGTCACGCCGCCGTGCACATTGCCATTGGCCGGCGTCGGGCCCTTGTCCGCGATCGGGGCGTTGCTCTGGATGCCCTGCATGACGGTCAAAGCGATGATGCCGATGATCACCACCACGGCAACCACGATGCCCCAGCCAATGAGCAGCTTGTTCCGTTTGTCCTTCTTCAGCTGCGCTTCGCGGATCTCGCGGGCCCTTTCCCGGGCCTGGGCGGTGCGCTCTGCCTTGGACAGGCGCGGTTCGTTTGCGGGGCTCATCAGTTCCTCGTTGATCGTCGGCTTTGGTACTGGGGTATGGCACTGGGGCCAGTTTACGGGTGAAACCGCACAGTCGGCCGAGGGCGCCAACCCCCGTCCAATGAACGAGCGGATGTGGGTGATGATTCCCGCCGGTAGGGTGGGATGTGAGTCACAAGCAATCCCAGGGAGCAGTAATGCAGGAACCGGCAAGCGAAAAACTCATGGCCAAGGCGAGGAAAAGACCCTCGCCGGCGCCGGCCAAATACGACTTCATGGTGGTCTCCAACCGGCTGCCCGTGGACCGCTGTTCCGCTGAGGACACG
Organism: Arthrobacter sp. TE26545; assembly: GCF_056279005.1. The sequence continues at coordinate 634,726 of NZ_JBWBQM010000001.1, read as the reverse complement.
GCCAATAACGGCGAAGGCTGGCGACGCTCCCCCGGCGGCCTGGTGACGGCGCTGGCCCCCTTCATGGCAAAGAGCGACGGCGCGTGGGTCGGCTGGCACGGCGCCCCGGACGAACCGTTGGAGCCGTTCAGCCACGACGACATGGACCTGGTCCCCGTGCAGCTCAGCGCGGACGATGTTGAGCTGTATTACGAAGGCTTTTCCAACGCCACCTTGTGGCCGCTCTACCACGACGTCATCGCCCGTCCGGAGTTCCACCGGACCTGGTGGGACGCCTACCGCCGCGTGAACCAAAGGTTCGCCGACGCCGTCGTGCAATCCGCCGACAAGAACGCCACCATCTGGGTGCAGGATTACCAGCTGCAGCTGGTCCCCCAGATGCTGCGCCGGGCACGGCCGGACCTGAAAATCGGCTTCTTCAACCACATTCCGTTCCCGCCACCGGAAATCTTTGCCCAGCTGCCCTGGCGGCAGGCGATCATTGAAGGCCTGCTCGGCTCGGACCTGGTGGGCTTCCAGCGCCCGAGCGATGCCGCGAACTTCATGCGTTCGGCCCGCCGCTTCCTCGGCGCGAGCGTCAAGCAGCAGCAGGTGCATGTCAGGGATTCGACCGGCAAGGTCACGCACATTGCCCGCGCCCAGCCCTTCCCGATTTCCATCGCGGTGGAGCAGATCAGCGAGCTCGCCGAGCGGCCGGACATCATCGAACGTGCCCGGCAGATCCGCCAGGACCTCGGCAATCCACGGACGATCCTGCTGGGAGTGGACCGATTGGACTACACCAAGGGCATCCGCCACCGGCTCAAGGCATATGAGGAGCTCCTGCAGGAAGGCCGGCTGGCAGTCCAGGACGCCACCCTGATCCAGGTGGCGAGCCCCAGCCGCGAGCGCGTGGAACAGTACCGGATCCTCCGCGAGGAGATCGAAGGCACGGTGGGCCACATCAACGGCAGCTACGACACCATGCAGAACACGGCGGTGCGCTACCTGCACCACAGTTACCCCGTGGAGGAGATGGTCGCCCTCTACCTCGCCGCGGACGTCATGCTGGTCACGGCGCTGCGGGACGGCATGAACCTCGTGGCCAAGGAATACGTCGCCGCCCGGACCAAGCACACGGGCGCGCTGGTGCTGAGCGAATTCACGGGCGCGGCGGACCAGCTCAAACAGGCCCTGCTGGTGAATCCGCACGACATCGACGGACTCAAGAACACCATCATGCGAGCCGTCGAACTGCCGGCCAACGAGTCCCGGCGCCGGATGCGCGCCATGCGCAAGCAGATCCTGGATCACGACGTCGACCACTGGTCCTCCGAATTCCTGGCCGCCTTGGCTGAAACGGTGGTGCGCGATGACAGCTGAGAACAAACCGCCCCTGAGCCTCTCCCCCGGGCTCCTCGATGCCGTGCGCACCATCGCGGAAACCGAGCAGCTGCTGGTGGCCATGGATTTCGATGGGACCATCTCGCCGATCGTCGACCATGCCGGCGACGCGCGCCCCCTTCCGCGTTCGGCTGCCGCTTTCGCCGAACTCGCCGCCCTGCCGCGCACGACGACGGCGCTCATCTCCGGGCGCGCCCTGTCCAGCCTGCGTGCGGTCGCCGCCCCTCCTGCCGCCACCCTGCTGATCGGCAGCCACGGCGCGGAGGCCTGGCTGGGACCCGGCTCCGCCGAACTGCGGCTGGACCCGGACCAGGAGGCCCTGCTGGCGGAGGTCCGGGGGATCCTCGCCGAAATAGTGGCCATCGCTCCCGGGACGCTCCTCGAAGACAAACCGGCCGGCGTCGTGCTCCATACCCGGACGGCGGACGACGACGTGGCCGAAGACGCGGTCGAGGCGGCCCGCACCGCGCTGCAGGACATGCACGGCGTGTACCTGAAGGACGGCAAGCGGGTCCTGGAGACCTCGGTGGTGCACACCTCCAAGGGCGAGGCGCTGGCTTTCCTGCGCCAGGCCACCGGGGCAACGGCTGTGCTGTTTGCCGGGGACGACGTCACCGACGAGGACGCACTGGCCAGGCTCCACCCCGGGGATGTCGGGGTCAAGGTGGGGCTGGACTTCACCCAGGCGGAATTCCGGGTCGAGGCGCCGGTCCACGTGGCCGAACTCCTTGAAGCCTTGCTCCGGGAGCGCCGGGAGAACGTCACCCCGGAATAGCCGGAAAATGTGACGGGCGTAACATTTGCTTCGTAAAAAACGATTTCTGGCATACTCTCTTGTGTGACGCGGCGCACAGACACCGTGCGGCGTCGCATGAGCTCCCCGCCCCGACCGCTTTCCAAGCGCGAGCCGGCGGGGAGTCCAACTGAATAAACATGAACCATTCACAACGGATCGTCCGGCACGTACCTGCCGGTGAAGGGATTGATAACTGTGGCTACAGTTACTTTTGATAACGCTACGCGTCTGTACCCGGGCACAGATAAGCCCGCCGTCGATAAGCTGAACATCGACATCGCCGATGGCGAATTCCTGGTCCTCGTTGGACCCTCCGGTTGCGGTAAGTCCACCTCCCTGCGCATGCTCGCAGGCCTTGAGGACGTGAACTCCGGCCGTATCCTGATTGGCGACCGCGACGTCACCGACGTTCCGCCGAAGGACCGCGACATCGCCATGGTCTTCCAGAACTACGCCCTGTACCCGCACATGACCGTTGCGGACAACATGGGCTTCGCGCTGAAGATCGCCGGAGTTTCCAAGGAAGAGCGCGCAGAGCGCGTCCGCGAAGCCGCCAAGCTCCTTGACCTTGAGCAGTACCTGGACCGCAAGCCGAAGGCCCTCTCCGGTGGTCAGCGCCAGCGCGTTGCCATGGGCCGTGCAATCGTCCGTAACCCGCAGGTCTTCCTCATGGACGAGCCGCTGTCCAACCTGGACGCCAAGCTCCGTGTCCAGACCCGCACCCAGATCGCGTCCCTGACCCGCCGCCTCGGCGTCACCACGGTCTACGTGACCCACGACCAGGTCGAGGCCATGACCATGGGCGACCGCGTCGCAGTGCTCAAGGACGGCCTGCTGCAGCAGGTTGACACCCCGCGCAACCTCTACGACCGCCCGCAGAACGTCTTCGTTGCCGGCTTCATCGGCTCCCCCGCCATGAACCTGCTGGAACTGCCCGTTGTCGACGGCGGCGTCCAGTTCGGCGGCACCGTCTACCCGGTTCCGGCAGACGTCCTGGAAGAGGCCCACGGCCGCACCGTGACCCTCGGCACCCGTCCGGAAGACCTCGAGACCGCCGGCGCCGGTGAAGGCCTGCAGGTTGAGGTCGACGTCGTCGAAGAGCTCGGCGCCGACGCCTACGTCTACGGCCACACCACGCTGGACGGCAAGGACCACGACATCGTGGCCCGCGTCGACGGCCGCCGCCCCCCGATGAAGGGTGAGTCCATCTGGGTCCGCCCGCAGTCGGGCCACGTGCACCTGTTCGACACCAAGACGGGCCTGCGCCTGGGCGACTAATCCCCACCGCATAACCGCATAACCGACGGCGGCTCCTCCACACGGATGGGCCGCCGTCGGCGTTAACCGCACATTTCATACGGAAGAATTGACACCATGACCGAGCAAAGCGGAGCCCAGTGGCATGACGAACCGACCGACTACGGGCAGATCGGCAAGCTGCCCCGCACCGAGGCCGCCAGCGCTAAGGACACCGCTCCCCCTGCGAGCGTGATCGGCTCGCTCAACATCACCGCAGCCGCCGCGGATCCCGAACTGCTGGATCTTCCCTGGCATATCGCTCTGGAGGACTGGCCGGCGGAAAACCTCGCCGCCCTGCCGCGCGGCATCTCCCGGCACATCGTGCGTTTCGCCCACCTGGGCGGCTCGGTCATCGCCATCAAGGAAACCTCCGAGCACGTGGCCCGCCACGAGTACCACATGCTCCGCAAACTCGCCCGGCTGGACGTCCCCTGCGTTGAACCGGTGGCCGTGATCACCGGCCGCACCACGCCCGACGGCAAGCCGCTGAACCCGGTGCTCGTCACCCGGCACCTGAAGTTCTCCATGCCGTACCGCGCCCTGTTCTCGCAGATGCTCCGCAAGGACACCCTGACCCGCCTGATCGACGCCCAGGCCCTCCTGCTGGTGCGCCTGCACCTGATCGGCTTCTACTGGGGCGACGTTTCGCTTTCCAACACCCTGTTCCGCCGCGACGCGGGCGCCTTCGCCGCTTACCTCGTGGATGCCGAAACCGGCGAACTGTACCCGGACCTGTCCACCGGGCAGCGCGAGTACGATCTGGAGATCGCCCGCGTGAACATCGCCGGTGAGCTGATGGACCTGCTGGACGGCGGACTCATCGAGGACAAAGTGGACCCCGTGGCCACCTCGGAACTCATCATGGATTCCTACCGCAGGCTCTGGGCCGAGCTCACCGGGAAGGAATCCTTCGAGCTTGGGGAACGCTGGCGCGTCGGGGCCCGTATCCGGCGCCTTAACGAACTCGGCTTCGACGTCGAGGAGTACGCCATCAAGACCACCGCGGACGGTTCGACCATCCAGTTGCAGCCCAAAGTGGTCGACGCCGGCCACCACCAAAGGCGGCTGCTGCGCCTCACCGGGCTGGATGCCCAGGAAAACCAGGCCCGCCGCCTGCTCAACGACATGGACTCCTTCCGCGCGGACAACAATCCGGACATGGACGAGGAATACAGCGCCCACATGTGGGTGAGCCAGATCTTCGAGCCGATTGTGCGCTCCATCCCGCGCGAACTGGCGGGCAAGCTGGAACCGGCGGAGGTGGTCCACGAAGTCCTCGAACACCGCTGGTACATGAGCCAGAAGCAGGACCGCCACATCCCGTTGGCCGAAACCGTGCAGTCCTATCTGGACACCGTGCTGCGCCACCGGCGGGACGAGGCGGCGATCATGCTCAACCCCGATACCGAGCTGCTGAAGATTTTGGAAGTCGAAACCGAAGAGTCGCGGTACAGCGACCTGGACGACTATCCGGACGCAGACGACTGATGATGACGACGGCCGGGTTGCTGCCTGCGGGAAGCAACCCGGCCGTCGGGGTTAAGGGGTTCCAAGGTTAAGGGGTTCCAAGGTTAAGGGGTTCTAGGGTTCCAGCGTTCCCGCGAGCCCCCTGAGCACGGGTTCGCGGCCCAGTTCGATGTGGGTGTACGCCAAGGAGTAGGCCAGATCGGCGTGGCCGCCGAGGATCGCCTTGCACAGTTCCACGTGCTCGTCGCGCTGGAGTTCGCTGCTGCGGTTGTGCGCCAGGCCGAAGATCCAGCGCATCCTTCCGAACAGCGGCTTAACCGATTCGATCAGCAGGCGGTTAGCGGAAAGCCGCACGATCTCCGCGTGGAACGCGGCACTCAGCCGTACGACGTCGTCGGTACGGCCGTCGTCGATTGCCTGCCGCCCGGCGTCGAGCAGTTCCTGCAGGCTCTCACCCGGTGCGCCCTGCGCGACCTGAACGGCAGCCATCCTCGCGGCGAAGGTTTCCAGGCACAGCCGAACGTCGAACAGGTCGTTGACGTCGCTGAGGCTCAGCCGGCGTACCACCGCGCCGCGGCGGGGGAAGGTCTCCACGAAGCCGTCCTGCTCCAGCCGCTGGATGGCCTCGCGAACCGGGATCCGTGAGACGTTGTAGAGCTCGGACAGCTCACGCTCGCGCAGCCGGGTTCCTTGCGCGTACTCGCCGGCGACGATCCCTTCAAGGACCAGCTGGTAAACCTGTTCCGCACGGGCTTCGTCGTCCCTTGCGTTCAGCGTTCCCGTAACCGGCGTCGACATCGGCATGGCCCCTTTCCAGCTCACAGCCCCGGCGCGGACTGCCGGAGCATGGCGGGTCATACCGCCCATCTTTTCACCCGAGCATACACGGGCCGAAACGGCTGATCCGCAGTACCGCGGGGCCGTCCGGCGCCATTACGAGCACGTATCCACACTGTGTTTCCTTCCTTGTGCCGCCGCGGCATCCTCGGGCAATTGCCTGGTCCCACGCAACGCGGTGTTTGGTATTCCAGACAATGGCCATTTTGTGATTTACATCGCACTCGAACTATCCTAGCCTGAGTTTGGTATACAAAACGTTCCGGAGCGCGCTCCTCGAACCACGAAACGAGCTTTTCCGTTGACTCAGCTTCAGTCCCCAGCCGAGCCTGGCACCGCGAGCGCGGCCACAGCCGAGGCTCGCCCCGCCGAGGCCCGTTCACTGCTGGCCACCGCCTGGCTGAGGATCCGCCGTAGCAAGATTGCCCTCCTCAGCCTGTGCGTAGTGGTGGCCATCATGCTGTTCGCGGTCCTCGCGCCGGTCCTCAGCGCCATGTCCGGCAATGATCCCTTCACCTCCAACACCAGCCCTGAGGTCCTGGACGACTTCGAAACCCCGGGCCTCCCGCTTCCGGGCTACATGTACCCCTCCGCCAGCCACTGGCTTGGCGTGGAACCGGGCCTTGGCCGCGACCTGTTCGCGCGGCTGGCCTTCGGCGGCCAGGTCTCCCTGACCATCGCACTGCTGTCCACGGCAGTTTCCGTTGTCCTGGGCACCGTCCTGGGCGCGGCGGCCGGCTACTTCGGCGGCAAGACCGACGCGATCATCAGCCGCATCATGGACCTGTTCCTCGCCTTTCCGCACCTGCTCCTGGTCCTGTCCCTGACGCCGATCCTGCAGTCACGGCTGCGGGATACTCCGCTGGGCCAGGGCAGCTTCCTGCCCATGGCCTCGCTGGTGATCATCCTGGGCTTCTTCGGGTGGGCGTACCTGGCCCGGATCGTGCGCGGCCAGGTGCTCAGCCTGCGCGAGCGCGAGTTCGTCGAGGCGGCCCGGTCTTTCGGATCCTCGCACCTGAGCATCCTGTTCCGCCAGATCATCCCCAACGTGATGGGCGTGGTGCTGGTCTACGCCACCATGCTCATTCCCACCAACATCTCCGCCGAGGCGGCGCTGTCCTTCCTGGGCGTCGGCGTCAAGGACCCCACACCGTCGTGGGGCCAGATGCTCAACGCGGCCCAGGCCGGCAACTGGTACCTGAGCGATCCGTGGTTCCTGGCCGTTCCCGGCGTCATGCTCATCGTCACCGTCTTGGCCTTCAACCTTCTGGGCGACGCAGTGCGCGATGCCCTGGACCCCAAGGCCTCCCGCCACTAGTCCGTTCCAAGACCGTTCCACCCAACACTCCGTTCCATCCACCCGACTCCGTCAAACCCACTCAACGAGGAGAACCATGAAGAACCGCAGCAGGGCGCTTGCCCTTGCCGTGCTGATCGCCACCGCCGCCTCAGGCTGCGCGGCGGGCCAGAGCCAGCCGGGCAACAACGCTTCGGCAGGCCCGGTTACCGAGTCCGCGCCGCAGATCGTGAAGTCCGGCTTCACCACCAAAGGCGGCAACGTCAACGTCCTGATGTCTTCGGACTTCCAGACCCTGGATCCCGGAAACAGCAACTACGTCCAGACGGCCAACGTCGGCCAGCTGTACTACCGCACACTGACCATGGCGAAGGAAACCGCGGGCCAGCCGCCCACCGTGGTTCCCGACCTCGCCACGGACACCGGCAAGGTCTCCAAGGACGGCCTCAGCTGGACCTACACGCTCAAGGAAGGGATCAAATTCGAGGACGGCAGCCCGATCACCTCTGCCGACATCAAGTACGGCGTCGAGCGGACCTTCGCGCAGGACGTTTACACCCAGGCCCCGCAGGAGCTTAACGCAGCGCTCGACGACGGCGGATACAAGGGCCCATACAAGGATCCTTCCGCCGTGCTCAAGGCAGTGGAAACCCCCGATGCGCGCACCGTCATCTTCCACCTGAAGAAGCCGTTCGCAGAGTTCCCGGCACTTGCCTCGCGTTCAAACACGGCGCCCGTCCCGAAGGGCAAGGACACCAAGCTGGACTACACCAACCACCCGGTGTCCTCCGGCCCCTACATGGTGGAGTCCTACAGCCGCGGCAAGTCGCTCAAGCTGGTCCGCAACCCGCACTGGGACCCGGCCACCGATACCAATCGCACCGCCCTCCCGGACACCTTCAGCTTCTCGCTCTCCACGTCCCAGAGCACCATCAGCCAGCAGCTGCTCGCCAACTCGGACCCCAACGCCATCACCCTTGACTCCAACGGCGCAATGCAGACCTCGGACTCGGCCAAGCTGACCGACCCGCAGGTAAAGGACCGCGTGGCCTCCGGCCTGCTCGGCTGCAACGACGTGCTGAGCCTGAACACCGAAAAGCTCAAGGACCCGGACGTCCGCAAGGCAATCGCCCTCGCCCTGGACCGCCAGTCCATCCTGGTCCAGTACGGCGGACGCCGCTTCGGCGAGCTTGAGCAGAGCCCGCTGAACTCGAAGATGGTCGGCTACGCCGACCCGGGCCTGGAGATCGACCCCGCGGGCAAGCCCAAGCTGGAAGAAGCCAAGAAGCTCCTCGAAGGCAAGGACTACCCGAAGACCCTCACTTACGGCTACGCCAACAACCGCGACTCCTACAAAAACACCGGCACCGTGGTCCAGCAGAACCTCAAGGCCCTGGGCATCGACGTGCAGCTCGTGCCGATCCCGGCCCCGAACTACTACTCCGTGCTCGCCAGCGAACAGCTGCCGGACATGGGCCGTTCCGGCTGGTGCGGCGGCGCCGACCCGTCCTCGGTCCGTACCTCGGCAGACCCGATCCTGGGCCCGAACAACGACGGCACCAGCTACGGCTTCTCCAACACCTCCCGCTACTTCGACCCGGAGGTTTCCAAAGCCATGTACCAGCTGCGCAACACGGCCGGCACCTCCGAAGAACTGGGCAAGAAGTGGGCCGAAGAGTTCAACAAGGCCCTGAAGCGCTACCCGATCATCCCGCTCATCCGCAGCCACACCAACAGCGTGGTGGGCTCCAACATCCGCAACGCCCAGGTGGGTTACTTCTTCGGCGGCATCGACCTCTCGATCGTCGGCGTCGAACACTAACCGCCTCATCGCAAAGGAGACGCGGGCCGCCCGGCAGACCCCGGGCGGCCCGCAACCAGCACCATGATCCGTTTCATCCTTCGCCGGACAGGCTCCCTGTTCCTGCTTCTCGTCGCCGTCAGCTTCATCACCTTCACGCTTTTCCAGTTCGGCCCCGCGGATCCGGCGTCCGCGGCCTGCGGCCAGGAATGCACCCCCGAGCGCGTGCAGGAAGCCCGTGTGGCCCTCGGCATGGACCAGCCCTTCCTGGTCCAGTACGTGGAGTACATGCGCGGACTGTTCTCGTCCCGCATGATCGGCGCCCCCGGCGCAGAGTCCCTCTGCCAGTGGCCGTGCCTTGGCAAGTCGTTCCAGACCAACGAAAACGTCTCGGACATCATCGCCCGTTCGCTCCCCTACACCTTCTCCATGGCCATCGGCGCTCTGGTCCTCTGGACCCTCTCCGGCGTCGGGCTCGGCCTCCTGGCCGCCCTGCGCAAGGGCTCCCCGACAGACAAATTCATCGTCGGCGCCGCCTCGGTGGGCGTTTCGCTGCCCATTCCCGTCACCGGCCTGTTCCTGCTGCTGGTGTTCGTCAACCAGTTCCACCTGCTGCCGTTCACCACCAACGAGATCAACAGCCCCTTCGGTGCGCAGGGGCCGTGGGCCTGGCTCCTGAATTACCTCCTGCCGTGGATCGCCCTCGCCGTGCTGTTCAGCGCCTCCTACATCCGGGTGACCCGCACCAACATGATCGAGACCTTCGGCGAGGACTTCATCCGGACCGCCCGCGCCAAGGGCCTGGCGCCGCGCACCGTTACCTTCAAGCACGGCGTGCGCGCCGGCATCACCCCCGTGGTGACCATGCTGGGCATGGACATCGGCCTGCTCCTTGGCGGCGCCGTACTGACCGAACAGATCTTCTCGGTTCCCGGCCTCGGCTTCACTGCCGTCCGCGCCGCCATCTCCGGCGACCTGCCCGTCACCATGGCCATCACAATGCTGGCCGCCTTCTTCGTGATCGTCGCGAACGTCGTCGTCGACCTCGCCTACGCAGCCATTGACCCCCGAGTGAGACTCCAATGACCCAGCCCAGCCAGACTGCCACGCCAAGCCCCCTGGCCTCCGGCAGCACCAAGACCGGTGCTTTCCTGGAAGTCCGGAACCTGTCCGTGAAATTCCCCACCGACGACGGCGTCGTTTCCGCGGTGAACGGCATGGACTTCACACTCGAACGCGGCCAGACCCTCGGCATCGTGGGCGAATCCGGTTCCGGCAAGTCCGTCACCAGCCAGGCGCTCATGGGCCTGCTCAAGGGCACCTCCGCCCAGGTCACCGGGGAGGCGCTCTTCCAGGGCAAGGACCTGGTGACGCTGCCCGAAGCCGGCATGCGCCAGCTCCGCGGGCGCAACATCGGCATGATCTTCCAGGATCCGCTCTCGGCGCTGCACCCCTTCTACACCGTGGGCCACCAGATCGCCGAGGCGTACCTGGTGCACAACAAGGCGAGCAAGAAGCAGGCCCGGGCCGCCGCCGTCGACATGCTGGGCAGGGTGGGAATCCCCAGCCCGGACATGCGCTTCGACGAGTACCCGCACCACTTCTCCGGCGGCATGCGGCAGCGTGCCATGATCGCCATGGCCCTGATCTGCGAGCCGGAACTGCTGATCGCCGACGAGCCCACCACGGCACTTGACGTCACGGTTCAGGCCCAGATCCTGGACCTCATGTCCGAGCTCCAGCAGGAAACGAACTCGGCGCTGATCCTCATCACCCACGACCTCGGGGTTGTAGCAGAGGTGTGCGACGACGTGCTGGTCATGTACGGCGGGCAGTGCGTCGAGTCCGGACCGGTGGACGAGATCTTCTACGACACCCGGCACCCATACACGCTCGGCCTGCTCAAGTCCATGCCCACGCTGACCACGAAGTCCGGCCGGCTGAACCCGATCCCCGGCCAGCCGCCGTCGCTCCTTGCCCTGCCGCAGGGCTGCATCTTCAGCGCGCGCTGCGAGTACGCGGCCCTCGCCGGCCACGGCGTCTGCGAATCGCAGCGGCCGCAGTTCACCAGCGAGGACGGGCACGGCACACGCTGCCACCTGGGCCTCCCGCAGATCCTCAGCATCCGGAATCCCCGATAGGACCACCATGGAACAGCACGCAATTCTCCAGGTGGAGAACCTCCAGAAACACTTCCCCATCAAGACCGGGCTGTTCGCCCCGGGCGGGAAGCGCACCGTCAAAGCCGTCGACGGCTTCTCGTTCAGCCTCGAACGCGGCAAGACTTTGGGGCTCGTGGGTGAGTCGGGCTGCGGCAAGTCGACCACGGGCCGCATGATCGCCCGGCTGATGGACCCCACCGGCGGGCGGATCGTCGTCGACGGCGTGGACATCAGCGAACTGCGCGGCCGGGACCTCTACCATTTCCGGCGCAAGGTGCAGATGATCTTCCAGGATCCCTTCGCATCCTTGAACCCAAGGCAGAGCATCGGAACGGCCATCGCGGCACCCATGGTGGCGCAGAAGGTCACCCCTCCGGGCGGCCTGAAAAACCGGGTCAAGGAACTCCTCGAGCAGGTGGGCCTCAAGGCCGAGCACTACAACCGCTTCCCGCACGAGTTCTCGGGCGGCCAACGCCAGCGGGTGGGCATCGCGCGGGCCATCTCCTTGAATCCGTCCGTGATCGTCTGCGACGAACCGGTGTCCGCGCTGGACGTCTCGGTGCAGGCCCAGGTGGTCAACCTGTTGCAGGAGATCCAGCAGGACACGGGGGTTTCCTACATCTTCATCGCGCACGACCTCTCGGTGGTCCGGCACATTTCGGACCAGGTTGCGGTGATGTACCTGGGCAAGATGGTGGAGCAGGGTTCCCGCGACGAACTGTTCGCCAATCCGCGCCACCCCTACACGCAGGCACTGCTTTCCGCCGTCCCCCTGCCGGACCCGCGGCAGGCCCGCGCCCAGGAGAAGATCCGGCTCCGCGGCGATCTGCCCTCCCCGGCGAATCCGCCCAGCGGCTGCGTCTTCCGCACCCGCTGCCCGTTGTTCAGCACCCTCGGCGAGGAACAGCGGCAGCTTTGCATCGGCGACGTCCCGGCCCCCGCCGTCGCCGGCTCGCCGGCCTGCCACCACACCACTCTGGCGAGCCCGCTGGCCGCCGGTGTGCAATAGACCCATCAACAAAGGAGCATCATTGTGAAAACCTTGATCCGCGCCGCCCGGCCCTGGGGACAGGCCCTGAGCGACGTGAGTATCGTTGCGGACAAAACAGGCGGCAAGATCACCGCCGTCGAGCCGCATGACCCGGCCCGCCCGGCCGGGCACGCCACCGTCGTCGAGGGCCGCGGCCGCCTGCTGGTCCCCTCGTTCTCCGATGTGCACGTGCATTTGGACTCCACCCGGATCGGCCTGCCGTTCCGCGAGCACACAGGCGCCCCCGGAGTCTGGGCCATGATGATGAACGACCGCCTGAACTGGCGCAACGCCGAAGTTCCGCTGAACGAGCGCGTGCGGGACACCCTGGGCCGCATGATCGCCCGCGGCACCACCCGCGTCCGGTCCTACGCCCAGGTGGATGTGGATTGCAAGCTGGAACGCTTCGAGGCCGTCCTGGCCGCCAAGGAGCACTTCAAGGGCCAGGCCGACGTCGAAATCATCGCCTTCCCGCAGGCCGGCCTGCTCCGCGAAGAGGGCACGCCCGAACTGCTCGAGGAGTCCCTGAAGGCCGGTGCCACCGTGATGGGCGGCATCGATCCCTGCACCCTGGACCGCGACCCTGTGAAGCACCTGGACATCGTGTTCGGCCTCGCCGAAAAGTACCAGGTCCCGATCGATATCCACCTGCACGAACCCGGCGAGCTGGGCGTCTTCAGCACCGACCTCATCCTGGAACGCACCCGCGCCCTCGGCATGCAGGGCAAGGTCACCATTTCCCACGCTTACCAGCTGGGCAGCATCAACGAAGCCACCACCCGCCGGCTCATCGACGAGTTCGCCGAGCTCGACGTGTCCCTGGCCTCCGTTGCCCCGGGCTCGGCCGGCGCCGCGGGCCAGCTGCCCATCCCCCTGCTCTCCGAGGCCGGCGTCCGCCTGGGCCTCGGCCAGGACGGCCAGCGCGACTACTGGTCCCCGTACGGCAACACGGACATGCTGGACCGCACCTGGCAGCTCGCTTTCACGCACGGCTTCCGCAAGGACGAACTGATCGAGCACTGCCTCGCGATCGCCAGCATCGGCGGCGCGAGCATCCTGGACCCGAACGCCACCCGCCTGAAGGGCACGGCCCACCGCCCCGGCGTCGACGTCGGAGACCCGGCGGAGCTGCTCCTGGTCGACGGCGAGACGGTCGCCTCAGCCGTGATGGACCGCGGCAAGGACCGCACGGTCCTCCACCGCGGCCAGGTAGTGGCGGAACAGCTCGAGCTCGTCTAACCCCTCCCTCACAGCGCGAACGTACACTTGAGGCCCTGGATCCGGCGGATTCAGGGCCTCAACTGTACGTTCGCGCTGCTTGTTAGCTCCCGACGGCGGACGGTTCCTTTTCGCGGTCAACGGCCTCACCGGCGTCGACCACTGGTCCGTTGACGGCGAGGAATCCGGCCGCAGCCACCAGCAGCGCCACGACGGCGAGCATCACGAAGCTCGGCGCCCAGGCCCGGCTCCATTCGTGCAGCAACCCGGCGGCCAGCGGACCCAGCGAGGCCACCGCGAAGCCCAGGCCCTGGCTCATGGCGGACAGCCGGCCGGCGGTGCGCGGACCGGAGGAACGGATGACGATCAGCGCCATGCCGAGGCCGAAGGGCGCGCTCTGCACGAAGCCCAGGACGCCGACCAAGGGGAACTGGAGCCCGGCGGGAGCTGCCAGGACACCGAGCAAGGCGGCGGCGATCAGGATGCCCAGGCCCGGTGCCATGAGCCTGAGCACCGCGGGCTTTCCGGCAAGCACGGGGACCAGGAGCCCGGCGGGCAGGCCTGCGAAGCTGAACCAGGCCAGGAGCGAGGCAGCCTCGCCCGGGCCCAGGCCCTTGGATTCCAGGAACACGGCAAGCCACGAGGTGACGGCGAAGTACAGCAGTGCCTGCAGGCCGAAGAACGCAGCAACAGCCCACGCGGTGCGCTGCTTCCGCAGGGGGATCCTCGCCGCGGCTAGACCACCGGTTTCCGGGCCTGCGGCAGAACCGGACCGGGTCGGACCTTGCCGGACGGCTGAACCCACCATCAGTGCACCAACCACCGCTGGCACAGCCCAGATCGCCAAGGCCCCGGCGAGGCTGCCGCCAAGCGCCGCCTGCAGGGGCTGGACCAGTCCTGCCCCAAGCGCGGCACCCAGGCCGAAGCCCATGGTGCACAACCCGGTCCACCAGCCGGTGCCGTGGTATTCCTTGACGATCTGCGGCAGCAGCACGCTGGCCGCCATGATTGCCGCCCCCGCGAGGAAGGTGCCGGGGAAGATGAATCCGGGAACCAGGGCACGGGCAGCAAGGGCGGCGGCGAGCACCAGGAGGGCAACCCCGACGGCCCATCCGGTTCCGAGCCACTTCGCCAGCCACGGGCCAAGCGGGGCGGATATCCCGAATGCGAGCACGGGCAGCGCCCCCAGGACCGGAAGGAGATGCGAGTCCACTCCGTATCCGTGTGCGAGCTTGCCCATGACGGCGGCCATGGTGGTGATGGCGGGCCTCAGGTTGATGGACACCAGGAGCAGGGCTGCCATGACAGCCGCGGCGGACCACGCCACGGCCCGCTTGCGGACTGGCTGCCGTCGTGTGCTCATCGTTCCCCCTAATCTTACTTGGTATACCAAATAAGATTAGGGGGCGAATCCAGCAAAGTAAATGACGGTCCAAGGCGTGATCAGATATGACTTCTCATGGGAGTTGGGATACCAGAGTGTCAGATCGCTTTCCCCGGATTCATGATGCCCGCCGGGTCAAAGATCCCCTTGATCTGCCGTTGGAGTTCACGGACGGGCGCGGGCAGTTCCAGGCCCAGCCAGCGCAGCTTGTACTGGCCCACGCCGTGCTCGCCCGTGATCGTGCCGCCCAGGCGCAGGCCCACGTCGATGGACTCGTCCAGTGCTTCGTTGAGCCGGCGCACGGTACCGGCGTCGGTCAGTTCGTCCACGCGGTCCGCCCAGAACGTGGGGTGCAGGTTCCCGTCGCCGGCATGCGCCACCACTTTCAAACGCACGTCATGGCGGGCGGCCATGTCCTCCAACGCGGCGACGAAGTCCACCAGCTTCGAGCGGGGCACGGCGATGTCCTCGCCCACCCGGAATTCGTCGTCCACCTCGGTGCCGCGGCTGCTGCGCCGCATGTCCACGAGGCGTTCGGCTTCCCTCGCTGGCTTCGGTGGTCACCACCGCTCCCCCGGCGGCGAGGACCTCCCGGACCACCTCCGCTTCGGCGGCCGCGCCGAAACCGTCGGTCTGGACCAGTAGCAGGGATTTTCCCCGGGCCAGCAGCCGTGTGCCGTTAAGCTCGTCCAACTGCTCCAGGCTGCCATAATCCAGGAGTTCCATGATGGCCGGCTGCACGCGCGCTTTCCCGACCGCCAGCACTCCGGCGGCCGCGCCGCGGAAGTCGGGGTAGAAAGCCGCGATCGTCTGGATCTCGCGGGACAGGTAGCGCAGCCGCACGGTCACCCCGACCACGATCCCCAGGGTCCCTTCCGAGCCGACCAGCAACGCAGTCAGGTCGTACCCGGCGACGCCTTTGAAGGTCTGGTGCCCGGTGTGCAGGAGCGAACCGTCGGCCAGCACCACGTCAAGGGCCAGCACCGAATCACGGGTCACCCCGTACTTGGCGCAGCGCAGCCCGCCCGCGTTGGTGGCCACATTGCCGCCGATCGTGGAGATCCGGTAGCTCGCCGGGTCCGGCGCGTACATCAGCCCGTGTTCCGCGGCAGCCTCGTTGAGGTCGGCGTTAATGACACCGGGTTCGACGACGGCGGTCTCGTCTTCGGGGTTCAGCTCAAGGATGCGGTTCATCCGTTCGAGGCTGAGCACGATGCAGCCTTTGACGGCGTGCGCCCCGCCGGATACCCCGGTCCCGGCGCCGCGGGGGACGATCGGCACCCCGTATTTGGTGCAGGTGCGCGCGACATGCTGCACGTCCTTCACCGATTCGGCCCACACGACGGCGAGCGGCAACTGCCAGTCCACCACCGGGCCTTGGTCGATCGAGTAGGTGGACAGTGTGCCGCCGTCCGCGGTGATCTGTGCCGCGGCCAGGCCGGCGGCGAGTTCTGCCATGAAGCCGGCCGGCGCCTCAGTGGGGCTGGCCGCTGCGTTGATTTCCTGTGATTTCCCGGCTGCTGCCGTCTGATGTGACAAGGGTGATTCCTCACATGCGCACCGCGGACTTGCCAAGCCGGCAGTCTTCGCAGTGTTTCAGTGCCAACCAGTTTAACCTGCGGGAACCGGGAATCTCCCGGGGAATCAACCCAGCAGCCACACCGCCGCCGCCGGACCCGCCGCGCGCAGCCGGGTGCCGCCGTCGCCGGAGGCACTCAGGCCGATCCGCCCGACGGCGAGCGCGGCTCCGGTGTCCGCAGGGGCTCCCGCAGGAAGCAGTCCCGCCTGAAACAGTTCCGCCGGGAGCAGCCCCGCCGGGAAGACGATGTCGGCCTCGTCCCGGGTGGCGACCACCAGCGCGGTGGTTCCCGCCAGTTCCCGCACGAAGGCGAGGGTGCCGCCGTCGGCGTGCAACCAGCGCAGCGAACCGGTGCGGAGGACCGCTTCGCGGCGGAGCGCGCCGAGCGCGGAGTAGAGGCCGCGGAGGTCCTGCACCATCCGCTCCGGTTCGTCCCAGGGCATGGGCGTGCGGGAGTGTTCGCCGTTCATTCCTTCCAGGCCGAACTCGTCCCCGGCGAAAACCGTGGGCATGCCGGGCAAGGTGAAGGACAGCACGGCCGCAACGGCCTGTCCGCCGGGGAGCATTGCGGTGGCGGCCCGGGCGGTGTCGTGGGTGTCGATGGCCACCAGGCTGTGCAGCCGCACGTTCCAGGGGTAGGCCGCGGCGAAGTCGCGGTATTCGGCCACGAACTGTGAGGCCGGGATCCGCGGCGGGCACGGCAGGGGTGAGCCGAAGAAGTTCACCGCGGTCCCGTCCGTCAGCCACGCCCACAGCGGGCGGGTGAAGGACGCGTAGCTCATGGAGCCGTGGTAGGTGTCGCCCTGGAAGTCCGGGGCGGCGTCGTTGGTGGATTCGGCGACGAGCAGCGCATCCTTGCGAGCCTCCAAGGCCGTCTGCCGCACAAGTGAGCCCACCTCCCGGTTCCAGTCGGCGGCGCCCAGCCGGCCGGTCATGTTGCCCACGTCCACCCGCCAGCCGTCCAGCTTGAACGGCTCGGCGAGCCAGTGGGCCACCACGGACTTCGGGCCTTCCACGAATTCGCGGCGCAGCCCGTCCGAGGCCCAGTCGAGCTTGGGCAGGCTCGGCACGCCCCACCAGCTTTCGTAGCCGCCGCCCGTATCGAAGTAGTAGAAGGAACGTTCCGCGGCGCCCGGATCAGCGAGCGCCGTGCGGAACCATTCGTGGGTATCCCCCGTGTGGTTCGTGGTGAGGTCACCGATCACCTTGATGCCGCGCTCGTGGCAGGCCTGCACCAGGCGGATGAGTGCTTCGTCGCCGCCCAGCAACGGGTCCACCCGGCGGAAGCTTTCAGCGTCGTAGCGGTGGTTCGACGCCGAGGGGAAGAAGGGGGTGAGGTAAAGGATCTCGACGCCGAGCCCGGCCAAATGGTCCAGCCGCTCCCGCACGCCGTCGAGGTCGCCGCCGAAGAACTGGAGCGGGGTGTCAGGGCCTTGATACTCGACGGCGGCGTCCCAGTCCGCGGGCACGGCCCAGTCCGGCGCGGGGCGGGCATCCGCCGCCGCGGAACGGGCGAAGCGGTCCGGGAAGACCTGGTACATCACTGCCCCGGCGGCCCAGTCCGGGCCGGCTTCGGCCACAGACAGGCGGAAATCCTGGGCGTCAGGGACGTCCTGCGAGTGCACGCCTGCGGCGTTGAGCCACAGCACGCGGCCAGCGGTTTCGGTCAGCAGGAAGCGGTAGCGGGCCAGCGGGTTGACGGCCCGGAGCTCGGCCTCCCACCAATCCCAGCCGTCCGCTCCGTGCGGAAGCTCCAGGCGGCGGGCCTCGGTGAAGCGCGCCTCGCCGTCCTCGACCGTCCGCAGCCAGACGCGTTCGACGGCGGCGGGCCGCCCGCCTTCGAGCGTTCCGTCCGTTCCCGCAGAGCTTCCGCCCGCCCACGTCCGGACCCGCACGCGGGTGGTCCCGCCGAGCGGAACCGGGCCGTCCTGCAGGTAGAGCGGGGAGCCGTCGTGGTGGGCTTCGAAACCCAGCATGCTCATCTTTTGACCGAACCTCATCCCTTGACTGAACCGGCGGAAAGGCCGGAGACGATGTAGCGCTGCAGGAACAGGAACAACGCCATGACCGGAAGCGCGGCCAGCACGGCGCCGGCGGCGAACACTCCCCAGTCCTCGGTGCGCTGGTTGGCCACGAAGGAATACAGTCCCACCGCGAGGGTCTGGCTGTTGGGGTCAGTGAGCACCACGCTGGCGATCACGAATTCGCTGCTGATGCCGATGAACGTCAGCAGGCCCACCACCGCAAGGATCGGGGTGACCAGGCGCAGGATGATGCCGAAGAAGATCTGCACGTGGCTGGCGCCGTCCAGCTTGGCCGCTTCGTCCAGGGACCGCGGCACGGTGTTGAAGAAGCCGTACATCAAGTAGGTGTTCACGCCGAGCGCACCGCCCAGGTAGACCATGATCAAGCCGAGCTGGCTGCCCAGGCCCAGCGCAGGGATGATCTCGCCGATGCCGCTGAGCAGCAGGAAGATCGCGACGACGGCAAGCAGCTGCGGGAACATCTGCAGCAGGAGCAGGCTGAGCAGACCGGCGCGGCGGCCGGTGAAGCGCATCCGGGAGAAGGCATAGGCGGCGAGGGCGCCGAGGAACACCGATGCCCCGGAGGTCACGAGGCCGACCACCATGGTGTTGACGAACCAACGGCCGAAGGGGCGCTGTTCGTTGCCGAACAGCTTGGCGAAATTGTCCCCGGAGAACTGGCTGAAGAGGGTGGCCGATCCGGCGAGGGTTCCGGTGGAGTTGAAGGCCGCGGAGAGCACGTACAGCAGCGGGAACACAGCGAAGATGCTCGTGGCCACGCCCACCAGGTGGCGCCAGCCCTTGTCGCGGAACCAGCGCGGGAAGGAACGGCGGGATTCGGTAGCAACAGTGGTGCTCATGTCAGTTCACGTCCTCGAGGGCCTTGGTCTGCTTGAAGCTGATGGCCGAAATCGCGGCCACGATGATGAAGATGACAATCGCCAAGGCGCTGGCCAGTCCGTAGTCCCGGCCTGTGCCTACGCCGAAGGCGCTTTTGTAGACCAAGGTGATCAGGATGTCCGTGGCTCCGATGTCGCGGGTGGTGTCCTCGAAGCGGGGCCCGCCGCTGGTCAGCATGTAGATGACGTTGAAGTTGTTGAAGTTGAAGGCGAAGGAGGAGATCAGCAGCGGCGCCACGGAGACCAGGAGCAGCGGCAGCTTGATGGAGCGGAAGATCCGCCAGGCGCTTGCACCGTCCATGCGGGCCGCTTCGTCCACGTCCTCGGGCAGCGACTGCAGTGCCCCGGTGCACACCAGGAACATGTACGGGAAGCCGAGCCACAGATTGACCACCAGCACGCTGATCTTGGCCAGGAACGGGTCAGTGAGCCAGCCGATGTGCGCGCCGCCCAGGAGGGCATTGTTGATGAAACCGAATTCGGGGTTGAGCAGGCCCGCCCAGACCAGTCCGGACAGGAAGGCCGGGAAGGCGTAGGGCAGGATCATGATGATCCGGTAGATCTTCTTGCCCTTGAGGTCGCTGCGGTTGAAGGTGATGGCCAGGAAGAGCCCCAGGGCGAAGCACAGCAGTACCGACACCACTGCGAAGGTGAACGTCCACAGAGTCACCGAGAGCAGGGGCCCGCGGAGCTCCGGATCGGTGAAGGCGGTGACGAAGTTCTTGAAGCCGACGTCAATCTTCCAGCCCGTGGCGAGTTTCTCGCCGGTGTCGGAGACGAAGTCGCCCTGTCCGGAGTCCCGGTAGATCTTGCCGGAGTCCGTGTCGGTGAGGGTGTCCGCGGCCTTGTCGTAGACCATGTTCGAGCGGAAGACGTAGGCATTGCTGCCATCCTGTGTGCGGAGGGAGCCCGCTCCGGGATCGTCCGAAAGCGGCACCACCAGGCCCAGCACGTCCTTCTGGTGCGCCACGATTTCCTGGAAGGTGAGGGTCCGGTACCCGGCCAGTTCCTTTGCCTTGCCGGTGGAATCCTTGACGGCGCCGGCGGCATCCTCGAGTTTGGATTCCGTGGTGCCGAGCTGCGCCTCACCCTCCGGGTTCGTGACCAGGAGGTAGTAGCTACCGCCCTTTTCCAGGATCGAGGTGCGGTAGGCCGGGGAATCGGGAACCCGCTTCTGCGAGGAGGTCAGGATCGAGGAGACCGCGTCTTCCTTGCTGCCGTTGTGCCCGTCGCCGTAGTTGGTGAAGGCGATGTAGCCGGAGAACACCACCACGAACACCTGGAACACCAGCAGGAACAGCACGCCGGGAGCCAGGTACTTGGCAGGCAGCCCGCCCGGGCGCAGGTAGATCCAGTTGATGGCGACGGTCACCAACGCCGCGATGGCCAGCACCGCCCAGGACTGGCTAAGGAACAGGGCCGTGAGAACATACACGGCAACGGCATCCACCAGGCCAAGCAGGATGATCTTGGCGAGCGTCCCCTTCCAGGAGTCCGGGCCGCGGCGGCTTGCCGGCAGGACCCGCCGGGGGCGCGGCGGCGCAGGCTGCTGCGTGCCGCCGTCGGGCATCGCCTCAAGGGCGGACTTGGCTGTAGGGGGCATGGAAGATTCCTTCAATGGGAGTGTCTGGCGTGCGACGGCGGAGGTCGCCAAGGCGCGCCCGTCCGGCGGGGGCGCGTCCCCCGCGGGACAGGCGGATGGCTGAGGCTGCGGGCCAAAGGGGCCGCAGCCTCAGGAGTGGCTGCCTTTCAGGAAGCGCTACGAGGCAATCTTGCCCTTGATGTTGGCGACCATCTTGGCCCACTCGGTGGCGGGATCGCCCTTGCCCTTGATGAGGGCCAGTTCGGTGGCACCCCAGTCGGCCCAGACCGCAGACATTTCCGGGATGGCAGGCATCGGAACGCCTTGGGCGCCGATCTCGCCGAAGGCCTTCACCACCGGGTCGGAGGCGGCCTTGTCGAAGGAAGCCTTCAGGGCTGGCGGCAGGCTTCCGGTGGCGAACATGGCGTCCTGGACGGCTTCGGTGGTGAGGTAGTTGACCACGAATTCGTTGGTGGCCAGGGCGTTGGCGCTCTTGGCGCTGACGAAGAAGCCGTTGACACCGATGAACGGCTGGGCGGGCTTGCTGCCGGTGGTGGGCAGCGGGTCGACGGCGAACTTCATGCCCTTTTTCTTCAAGTCCGGCACGTTCCAGGGGCCGGTGATGAAGTACGGGCTCTCGCCGGCCAGGAACTTTTCCTTGGCGATGTCGCCGGTGATGTTGGAGTTGAACACCTTCGAGCCGGTGTCGCCCCATTCCTTGAGCTTGGCCGCGAATTCAGCGCCGCCCGGTCCGCCCAGGGCCAGCTGCTTGGGGTCGTATTCGCCGTCGGCGTTGGTCCCGAATACTGGAACGCCCATGGAGGTCTGCAGCGGGTACAGGTGGTACGGGTCGCCCTGTTTGGGATCAAGCCCGGCGAGGAACGCGTACTTTGCCTTGCCCGCAGCCACCGCCGCCTTGCCCTTGCCCAGGACCTCGTCGAAGGTGGTCGAGGCACTGTCCACGATCGCCGTGTTGCGGATCAGGCCGATGTTCTCGATCGCGTACGGTACGCCGTACACGGAGCCGTTGTACGTCATCGCACGGATGGCGGAGTCCTGGAACTGGGACTTTTTGTCGCCGAGTTCCAGCGGCGCGATCACGCCGTTCTGGACGAGCTTGCCCAGCCAGTCGTGCGGCCCGACCACCAGGTCCGGGCCCTTGCCCGTAGGCACCTGGGTGATGAAGTCGTCGCGTACGGCTGCGAAGTCCTTGATCACCAGCTTCACCTCGATGCCGGTGTCCGCCTTGAACTTGGCCGCCACGGCCTTCAGGGCCGGAGCGCGCTGGGCGTCGAGCCACATCGTGATCGTCGTGGCTCCGGCGGCGGCGAGGTCCTTCTTCGGTTCCGTACTTGCGGGGCTGCTCGGAGTCCCGCCACCGCACGCGCTCAGGCCCATCATGGCCGCAAACGCAGCGGCCCCCATGGTGAAGGTCCTGCGGCTAAGGCCAGGCTGCTCAGTGAAACGCACCATCATTGGTGTCCCTTCTGGATGTTTGTGGTGAGGCGCTGGGCGGCCGATGGCCATCGTCGCTGAGTCGCGGAAGTGAACCGCCTCACATACTGGAAACGCTTCCAAACTCTACTCAGAACTTTCGTGCTTGCCAACCGCCACTATCAGGAAAGCCAACCCACGCTGACAAACCCGCCTTGCAAGCGCTTCCAGAAAATCGTCGTAATCTTTGTGCAAGCGTTTCCGCAAAATGCTTCGGAGCTGTCTAGAATGCACCATGTCTTCCATTTCATTCGCGGCTTCCCCAGCAGCCGCCACCGCCGCGGGGCACCCAGCGCTCGGCCCGCTCACGCACGTTCATGCCGCGGACTCCGACGACTCCTGGTGGCGTTCTGCCGTCATCTACCAGATCTACCCGCGGTCCTTCCGCGACGCGTCCGGCGACGGCGTGGGCGACCTCCCCGGCATCACCGCCGAACTGCACCACATCGCCGAACTGGGCGCGGACGCCATCTGGCTTTCCCCGTTCTACGCCTCCCCGCAGCGCGACGGCGGCTACGACGTCGCCGACTACTGCGCAGTAGACCCCCTCTTCGGCACGCTTGAGGACTTCGAAAACCTAAGCTCGCGGGCACGGGACCTCGGCCTGCGCGTCATCGTGGACCTCGTCCCAAACCACTGTTCCTCCGAGCACAGGCTGTTCCGCGCCGCGCTGGCCGCAGCACCGGGAAGCCCCGAGCGGGAGCACTTCATCTTCCGCGACGGCCGCGGCGAAAACGGCGAACTGCCGCCCAACAACTGGCAGTCCCACTTCGGCGGCACAGCCTGGACCCGCATCACCGAAGCCGACGGCACCCCCGGCCAGTGGTACCTGCACCTCTTCGACTCCAGCCAGCCGGACTTCAACTGGGACAACCCCGCAGTTGCCGCCGAGTTCGAACGCGTCCTGCGCTTCTGGCTGGACCGCGGCGTGGCCGGCTTCCGGGTGGACGTGGCACACGCCCTCGTCAAGGCACCCGGCCTGCCGGACTGGGGAGGAAAGGCCGACGGCGGTTCCTCCGATGGCTTCCCCGGCCACGAAGCGCCGATGTTCGGCCAGCCGGCCCTGCATGTCATCTACAGCCGCTGGCGCGAGGTCCTCGCGGAGTACGGCGATGACCGCATCCTCTGCGCGGAAGCCAACGTCGACCCGATCGAACGCATGGCCGCCTGGGTCGCCCCGGGGCAGCAGCACCAGGCCTTCAACTTCCCGTTCCTCGCCTCGCCGTTCGCGGCAGAGCCGCTCCGTGCGGTGGTGAGCCGTTCGCTGGCGGCGTTTGACGCCGTCGGCGCGCCCACCACCTGGGTGCTTTCCAACCACGACGTCGTCCGGCACGCCAGCCGCCTGGGCATGAGCGACCCCGGACAGGGTCTTGGTGACGGCATCGGCCCGGACCACCCCCAGCCGGACACGGCCCTTGGCCGCCGGCGGGCCCGTGCCGCTAGCCTCTTCATGCTCGCCCTGCCGGGCAGCTCCTACCTCTACCAGGGCGAAGAGCTTGGCCTCCCGGACAACACGGCGATCCCGGCCGATCGGCGCCAGGACCCCACGTTCCACCGCACGGGCGGCGAGCGGGTGGGTCGCGACGGCTGCCGCGTCCCGCTGCCCTGGCGCGCCGGGGAGGCCGCGCACGGTTTCAGCCCCACGGGCATGAGCTGGCTCCCCCAGCCGCGCGACTGGGACGTGCTCGCCCGCGACATTCAGGCCGCAGACCCTGCCTCGCACCTGTCCATCTACCGCCGTGCCCTGGAGCTGCGCCGGGAGTTCGGCCTTGGCACCGGTTCCTTGGCCTGGGCCGAGTCATGGTGCCGTCACGGAGCGCTTGCCTTCGTCAATGGCACTATTCTGGTGATGCTGAACCTCGGCGACGAGTATCTGGAACTGCCGGAGCTCGAAATCCTGCTGAGCAGCCAGCGCAAGGACGGCCGGGTCCTCGCCCCGGGCGAGGCCGCATGGCTCAGCCTCGAACCGCGGGCCTGAGCACGGAGAGCCGATAGAAGGACGGAGACTGCTGTGAGCGTGAGCATCCGTGATGTCGCGCACTCAGCCGGCGTTTCCATGGCCACGGTGTCGCGCGCCCTGAGCGGGCGCGGGAACGTCTCCGAGCGCAGCCGGCAGCGCGTCCTGGACGCCGCCGCCGAACTCGGATTCGTCCCGTCCTACAACGCCGCCAGCCTGGCCTCCGGACGGACCCGGAACATCGGCATCATGCTGCCAACCGTGCAGCGCTGGTTCTTCTCAAGTGTCCTGGAGGGCGCCTCCGGCGCCCTCCTCGAGGCCGGCTACGACCTCACGCTCTACACGACGGGCGAAGGACCCGGGCAGCGCCACAGCGTGCTGAACGATTTCCTCCTCCGCCAACGGCTCGACGGCGTAGTGGCCGTTTCCCTGGAACTCTCGCCGGACGAAGTGGAGCAGCTGCTACGGGTGAAGCGTCCTGTAGTGGGCCTGGGCGGGCCGATCCAGGGCATCGCCACCCTCCATATCGACGACGTCGAAACGGCGCGCCGTGCCACCCAGCACCTGATCAACCTGGGACACCGGGACATTGCGCACCTGAGCGGCTCGCCCGAGTTCGAGCGGGACTTCGCACTGCCGGTCAACAGGCGGGTGGGTTTCGAAACGGCCATGCACGACGCCGGGATCGCCGTCCGGCCGGAATGGCTGGTGCGCACCGACTTCACGGTTGCCGGCTCGCACGCCGTCGCGAAGCGGCTGCTGGCCGCGCCATCCGGGCGGCCGACCGCAGTCTTCGCCGCCTCGGACGAGATGGCGATCGGCGTCATCACCGCAGCGCAGGAGCTGGGCCTGCGCGTGCCGTACGATCTCTCGGTCATCGGCATCGACGGGCACGAGCTCGGCGAGGTCTTCGGACTCACCACCTTTGACCAGGCGCCGCGGCGGCAGGGAGCGGATGCAGTCCATATGCTGTTGCGCCAGCTCGACGGCGATGCCGCCCCCTTGGGCGACATCGTGGAGCCCGAATTCATCGTGCGCCGGAGCACCGCCACACCGCCGCAGCCGCGCTGAGACCCGCCCACGGGAGCCTGTTGGGACGGAGTCTGTTAGGGCGGGGCCTGTTGGGACGGAGTCTGTTGGGACGGAGTCTGTTAGGGCGGGGCCGTCAGCGGGGGGCGCAGACGGGGCCGTGAATCCGTGCACGGGACAGCTCCCGTTCCATCGAAAGCTCCCGTTTCGCCATGGCGCCCGCATTTGCGCGGTCCTGCGGGAAAGGCCGCGATTCACCGGTGAAGCCGAATCCATGGCGGAGGTAGAAGGCTTTGGCCCGTTCATTGTCTTCATGCACTCCGAGCTCCAGCACTGCCACGCCGAGTTCTGCGCTGGCCACCCTGCAGGCTTCCTCGAGTAGTTCTTCGGCCAGGCCCAGGCCCCGGTAGGCCGGAGCAACGTAGACACTGAGAAGGATCGCCCTGCGCAGTTGCTCCCGCTCCTGCAATTCCTTGGGTACCACGCGCATGAGGCCGCGGACCCGCGGATCCTCCGGGCCGCCGTCGGCCAACAGGGTGATGTTTGTGCCACTGGACATCATGGCCGCCCGCTCCTGCCACTGCGTATCCGTCTGGCGCCGGGCGGCCGACAGGGTCTCAAGGTAGGCCAAGGGGCTGTCGGCGAGCATCTCGAGCCGGACTGCCCGCAGCAGTTCCCAATCCTCCCGCCCCAGCCGGCGGATCCTAGCCACTAGCACCGCCCATGAACCGGACATAGCGCTCCAGAACCCCGGGCCAGCCTTCCTCGTACGACGCGCGGGTTCCCGCAGGGTCTTCCGCACCCTCCCAGCCCTCATGGACGAGCCGGACTTCGGTACCGCCGTCGACCGCCCGGAAGGCGACCCGCAATTCGGTGGACCACAAGGCGGTGCTTGCCGGGTACCAGCTTGCATGGAAGGACAGCGGCGGCTGCCAGTCATCGATGGTGCCCCACACGCTGGTCCGACCGTCCTCCGCGGTTTCCAGGATCAAGTTCTCTTCGAACTCCACATGCGAGCCGGCCCCGAAGACGCTGTGCTCCTCCATCGGCCACCACAGGTGCGGGTGGTCGGTGAACCCCATGAAGGCGTGTGCCACCGGCGCGGGAACAATGACGGTGAAGACGAGGGGTTCCAGGTCGAAGGCCTGGCCGCTCGGGCCGGGGCCCGGTTCGGGGTGGCTGAAAAGGCTGTCCATGGGCATCAACTCTACCGGGGCAGGCGGCGCGTGGCAGGTGCCGGGCACTCCGGATGGGCAGTGCTCACCATTGGCACACTCACCCGCCACTGCAAGACTCGCAAACAAGAGCAGAGCCCCACTTGGCGAGCGGAGCCGTTACGGCAAACCGCTGCCGAGGCCTGGTTCGGTGGCTTCGGGATCGCTCGGGTCCGCGCTCACGGTCGGGTCCCCACTGTAAAGGAGAAACACATGTGCAATGAACACTTTGGCGCCCGGACGGCGGCTGCCCCGGGCAATCCATTGAACCGCAGGCTCTTCCTCGGCGGCGCTGCGGCGGCTGCCGTGGGAGGGCTCAGCCTGCTGGGCGCCGGCCCCGCGGCCGCGGCGACCTCGCAGAACGGATGGCCTGCCTCCACCAGCCTTCCCCTCAGCACCTTGAGCGTGGGCGCCGTGACCTTCCCCCAGGGCGTGCGGAGCGGAGCACCACACACGATCCTCGGTTACGTTGCACGGCGCTTCAACAGCGAGGTCGAAACCCTCCGCAAGGGCGAGTGCTGGGGTTACAACTTCCGGAAGATCAGCGGGAGCACTTCCTATTCCAACCACGCCAGCGGCACGGCCATCGACGTCAATGCTCCCGAACACTTCCTTGGCGCCTCCGGCACCTTCAGTGCGGCCCAGGTCCATGCGATCCGATCCATCCTTTCGGCCTGCGACGGTGTGGTCCGCTGGGGCGGCGACTACAGCAACCGCAAGGACGAGATGCATTTCGAGTTGGTAAAGGGACCGGGCGATCCCGCTGTCGCGGCGCTGGTCCGCAAGCTTGGCGGAGGCTCTTCAACTCCCCCGCCGGCTACCGCGGCCCCCACCTGGCGGGTGGTCCGCCGGGGCCAGCAGGGCTACTTCGTGACCGCATTGCAGCGGCTGCTCCGCCAGCACGGCCGCCCGCTCACGGTTGACGGTATCTTCGGTTCCGGCACCGAGGCCCAGGTGGTCGCGTTCCAGAAATCCAGGGGCCTGGCAGCCGACGGCGTCGTGGGCGCAAAGACCTGGACTGCCCTGCAGCTCACCCGCAAGGAAGGAAGTAACGGCCACGCGGTCTTCGGGCTCCAGCACTGCGCCAGCACCAAGGGTTTCAGTACAGCGCAGGATGGCGTGTTCGGACCGAAAACCGCGGCCGCCGTTGTTGCCTTCCAGCGTTCCCGGGGGCTGGCCGCTGACGGCGTGGTGGGTCCGCGCACCTGGGCCGCGCTCGTCGCCTGAACCATTCGCCCCTTGCCACGGCCGAACAGGCCCTATCAACACCAAAATTCGGTCAGCCGCCCGGCGAGGGCCCTGCCTTGCTCGTAACCGGTCCGCGCGGCGGGCGGACGCAGGGACAGATCCATGGCGTTGGCGCCGAACATGTGCTCGGAGTCGCTGTCAGGGAAGATCGTTTCGACTTCGCTGCCTCCAGCTCGTAGCTCGTCGAGCTGTGCTGCGAGATGCATTCCCCAGTCCAGCGGCGTCCTGGTTCTGCCGCCGAATGGCGACAGAACCAGGACGCGTGCGTATCCGGCTGCCAGATCGGCATTCTCGTTACGCCGGTAGCCGCCGTCGATGTAATGCCTGTCCCCGATCCTGTAAGGGAAGCCGCTGGCACAGCTGGCGGCGACGGCGTCCGCCAAGTCGACGCCGCTCTGGCGGTCGAACACCACCGGTTCACCGTTCAAGGCGTCGACCGCAGTGATGAGCACCGTCTGTTGCGGCCAGAGCTGGGCGGGCAGCCGCGCGGCGACAGTAGCGCGCCACCGCTTTTGCATGGAATCGTCCGACGCCGTGTCCATCCCGAGTGCCGCCGCGCCCATTCTGCGTCGCATGTCGGCCGCGTCCACGGCGGCGGCGATGATACGTGCCGTCCTCTCCAACTGGTCCGCTACGTGCCCGGTGCGGGCGCGCCCATTGTCGGAACCGGGCGGAGCCGTACGTTGCAACGGTGCGGCGGCAAAGATGGCGGTAAGCAATTCAGTCGGGCTCGCACCAGCTATCTGGGCAGCAGCGGTCGATCCGGCCGAGGTGCCAATGACGAGATCGGCCCCGGTCACATCCAGTCCGGCATCGAACAGGCCTGCGATGACGCCGATCAGCCACGCGTTGCCTGTCGAGCCACCGCCACCGAGGACCAGCGCCCGCTGGCCTGCGGCGCGCACCCGTTTTGTGGCGTCGAGCTGCGGCTGTTCCCGCTCGGGGGCTGGGCTGTCGGAAGATGTCGTCGAGTCCGAAGACGTCGTCGAGGTGGGGTGCGGAGTTGAAGAAGGTGTTGTGTTCATGGGAGTCGCCTCTCGAGGATTGCCTGGATGGCGCTCCCGACGGCGGCTACTTCAGTCGCGCGATCGTGGACTGCAAGGGAGCACCCATTACGGATACTGCGTTCATGGGTCTCACCTCCTGCCAAAGGATCACGATCACCCGAATGATTGCACACTAGTATTGCGGCATGCAATCGGCGTCACGCCGGCCGCTGCGCCCTGTCGAAGGCCCCCTCCTCCGTGCAGGGCCGTGAACGGCTCCGTTGAGGCCTTCGGGCACCATGTTGGCGCATGCGCGTTAAACTGCTCAGGCCCTGACCGTCGTGGTCAGGGCCTGAACTTCTAAAGTATGTCCGGCGGTGTCCTACTCTCCCACACCCTCCCGGGTGCAGTACCATCGGCGCTGTGGGTCTTAGCTTCCGGGTTCGGAATGGGACCGGGCGTTTCCCCCACGCTATGACCGCCGTAACCTTGTTACCCGTCCCCGCGTGTGTGCGGGGTGGGAAGACTGTTGGTTACCAGGTGTTGCTGGTTGTATTCGGTTGTCCGGTGGTGTGCCGGTTTGGTTCCTGGGTTGTTGTCCGGGAACCACATAGTGGACGCGTAGCTTTTGATGTTTTTGTGTGGTGTAAGTTGTCGGCCTATTAGTACCGGTCGGCTTCGACAGTCGTTGGTCCTGTCTTCCACGTCCGGCCTATCAACCCAGTGGTCTGGCTGGGGGCCTCTCACACACGAGGTGCATGGAAATCTCATCTTGAAGCGAGCTTCCCGCTTAGATGCTTTCAGCGGTTATCCCATCCGAACGTAGCTAATCAGCGGTGCACTTGGCAGTACAACTGACACACCAGAGGTTCGTCCGTCCCGGTCCTCTCGTACTAAGGACAGCCCTTCTCAAATTTCCTGCGCGCGCAGCGGATAGGGACCGAACTGTCTCACGACGTTCTAAACCCAGCTCGCGTACCGCTTTAATGGGCGAACAGCCCAACCCTTGGGACCTACTCCAGCCCCAGGATGCGACGAGCCGACATCGAGGTGCCAAACCATGCCGTCGATATGGACTCTTGGGCAAGATCAGCCTGTTATCCCCGAGGTACCTTTTATCCGTTGAGCGACGGCCATTCCACAATGTACCGCCGGATCACTAGTCCCGACTTTCGTCCCTGCTTGAGATGTCTCTCTCACAGTCAAGCTCCCTTGTGCACTTACACTCGACACCTGATTGCCAACCAGGCTGAGGGAACCTTTGGGCGCCTCCGTTACTTTTTAGGAGGCAACCGCCCCAGTTAAACTACCCATCAGGCACTGTCCCTGACCCGGATCACGGGCCGAAGTTAGATGTCCAAAGTGACCAGAGTGGTATTTCAACGATGACTCCACCCGAACTGGCGTCCGGGCTTCACAGTCTCCCACCTATCCTACACAAGCCACTCCGAACACCAATACCAAACTATAGTAAAGGTCTCGGGGTCTTTCCGTCCTGCTGCGCGTAACGAGCATCTTTACTCGTACTGCAATTTCGCCGAGTTTATGGTTGAGACAGCGGGGAAGTCGTTACTCCATTCGTGCAGGTCGGAACTTACCCGACAAGGAATTTCGCTACCTTAGGATGGTTATAGTTACCACCGCCGTTTACTGGGGCTTGAATTCTCAGCTTCGCTCCGAAGAGCTAACCGGTCCTCTTAACCTTCCAGCACCGGGCAGGAGTCAGTCCGTATACATCGTCTTGCGACTTCGCACGGACCTGTGTTTTTAGTAAACAGTCGCTTCCCCCTGGTCTCTGCGGCCCTTGCCCGCTCCACCCAGCAAGTGGGTCTCACGGTCCGGGCCCCCCTTCTCCCGAAGTTACGGGGGCATTTTGCCGAGTTCCTTAACCATAATTCTCTCGATCGCCTTGGTATTCTCTACCTGATCACCTGTGTCGGTTTGGGGTACGGGCAGCTGGAACCTCGCGCCGATGCTTTTCTAGGCAGCATAGGATCACCGGATCCCCCCATGCGGGGGTCCCATCAGATCTCAGCCTGCATGTTCCACGGATTTGCCTATGGAACGGCCTACGTCCTTAGACCGGGGCAACCATCGCCCGGCCCGGCTACCTTCCTGCGTCACACCTGTTAATACGCTTACCTCCCGGGATCAGGTCCCGCGCTCCACCAAAACCCACACACCCAAAGGGTGATAGGGCAGGTTTCGGGCGGTTAGTATCCCCCGCTTGGTATGGGCGGTTCTTCGCCGGTACGGGAATATCAACCCGTTGTCCATCGACTACGCCTGTCGGCCTCGCCTTAGGTCCCGACTTACCCAGGGCAGATTAGCTTGACCCTGGAACCCTTGATCATTCGGCGGACGGGTTTCTCACCCGTCTTTCGCTACTCATGCCTGCATTCTCACTCGTGTAGGCTCCACCACTGGTTCACACCGCAGCTTCACCGCCCACACGACGCTCCCCTACCCATCCACACCCCTGAACCACGAAGGCTAGGAACATGTGTGAATGCCACAACTTCGGCGGTGTACTTGAGCCCCGCTACATTGTCGGCGCGGAATCACTTGACCAGTGAGCTATTACGCACTCTTTCAAGGGTGGCTGCTTCTAAGCCAACCTCCTGGTTGTCTAAGCAACTCCACATCCTTTCCCACTTAGCACACGCTTAGGGGCCTTAGTTGGTGGTCTGGGCTGTTTCCCTCTCGACTATGAAGCTTATCCCCCACAGTCTCACTGCTGCGCTCTCACTTACCGGCATTCGGAGTTTGGCTGACGTCAGTAACCTTGTAGGGCCCATCGGCCATCCAGTAGCTCTACCTCCGGCAAGAAACACGCAACGCTGCACCTAAATGCATTTCGGGGAGAACCAGCTATCACGGAGTTTGATTGGCCTTTCACCCCTACCCACAGCTCATCCCCTCCATTTTCAACTGAAGTGGGTTCGGTCCTCCACGACGTCTTACCGTCGCTTCAACCTGGCCATGGGTAGATCACTCCGCTTCGGGTCTAGATCACGCCACTACACTCGCCCTGTTCAGACTCGCTTTCGCTACGGCTACCCCACACGGGTTAACCTCGCGACGTAACACTAACTCGCAGGCTCATTCTTCAAAAGGCACGCCATCACAACAACAAGGCTGCTCTGACGGATTGTAAGCACACGGTTTCAGGTACTGTTTCACTCCCCTCCCGGGGTACTTTTCACCTTTCCCTCACGGTACTGGTCCGCTATCGGTCATCAGGAAGTATTTAGGCTTATCAGGTGGTCCTGACAGATTCACACGGGATTTCTCGGGCCCCGTGCTACTTGGGAACACTCACCAGGGCGGCACAACACATTACGGCTACGGGACTCACACCCTCTCCGGCCGGCCTTTCAAAACCGTTCGCCTATGCACGCACACACACCCCGCCGGTCCGGCAGAACCAGCACGCAACTGCCCCACAACCCCGCCCACGCAACGCCCGCCGGCTATCACACATGGGTCGGTTTAGCCTGATCCGCGTTCGCTC
The DNA here is from genome assembly GCF_056279005.1 of Arthrobacter sp. TE26545. The sequence continues at coordinate 602,526 of NZ_JBWBQM010000001.1, read as the reverse complement.
GCCACTACTAACGGAATCACTGTTGTTTTCTCTTCCTGCGGGTACTGAGATGTTTCACTTCCCCGCGTTCCCCCCACGCACCCTATATATTCAGGTACGGGTCACACAATCACCGAAAACGGCGTTGTGCGGGGTTTCCCCATTCGGACATCCTGGGATCACCGCTCGGTTATCAACTCCCCCAGGCTTATCGCAGATTCCTACGTCCTTCATCGGCTCCTGATGCCAAGGCATCCACCGTGTGCCCTTAAAAACTTGACCACACAGATCAAAAAACTTCTAAACAAAATTGCTTACAAGATGCTCGCGTCCACTATGTAGTTCTCAAACAACAACCCCAACCCCCACACACACAAACCATGCGCATGATCGGCAAGGACAGGAAAACCAGAAACCCCAGAACACCCCACAAAAGGGGCGCCCCTGACGGGCCCGGCAACTCATCGTTGCAGGTCCTGTTGCCTCAGGACCCAACAGTGCACCAAACACAACCCACGACAGTCCGCACCCCGCAGCGTTCCCAACACCCACACCCCAAAAGGGCACAGACACCGTACTAACCACAGGACACAACCACCAAGGCCATGCCAAAACCAGTTTGATTCGTTGATATTCCACCCATGAGCACCCACCGCAGAACAGACGCCTGCGCAATGGGCTGTACTCCTGACCCCCGGACGGCGACCATGCAGCCACCACCACAAAAGGGCAGTTGCTCCTTAGAAAGGAGGTGATCCAGCCGCACCTTCCGGTACGGCTACCTTGTTACGACTTAGTCCCAATCGCCGGTCCCACCTTCGACGGCTCCCTCCCACAAGGGGTTAGGCCACCGGCTTCGGGTGTTACCAACTTTCGTGACTTGACGGGCGGTGTGTACAAGGCCCGGGAACGTATTCACCGCAGCGTTGCTGATCTGCGATTACTAGCGACTCCGACTTCATGGGGTCGAGTTGCAGACCCCAATCCGAACTGAGACCGGCTTTTTGGGATTAGCTCCACCTCACAGTATCGCAACCCATTGTACCGGCCATTGTAGCATGCGTGAAGCCCAAGACATAAGGGGCATGATGATTTGACGTCGTCCCCACCTTCCTCCGAGTTGACCCCGGCAGTCTCCCATGAGTCCCCGGCATAACCCGCTGGCAACATGGAACGAGGGTTGCGCTCGTTGCGGGACTTAACCCAACATCTCACGACACGAGCTGACGACAACCATGCACCACCTGTGAACCAGCCCCGAAGGGAAGCCCTGTTTCCAGGGCGGTCCGGTCCATGTCAAGCCTTGGTAAGGTTCTTCGCGTTGCATCGAATTAATCCGCATGCTCCGCCGCTTGTGCGGGCCCCCGTCAATTCCTTTGAGTTTTAGCCTTGCGGCCGTACTCCCCAGGCGGGGCACTTAATGCGTTAGCTACGGCGCGGAAAACGTGGAATGTCCCCCACACCTAGTGCCCAACGTTTACGGCATGGACTACCAGGGTATCTAATCCTGTTCGCTCCCCATGCTTTCGCTCCTCAGCGTCAGTTAATGCCCAGAGACCTGCCTTCGCCATCGGTGTTCCTCCTGATATCTGCGCATTTCACCGCTACACCAGGAATTCCAGTCTCCCCTACATCACTCTAGTCTGCCCGTACCCACTGCAGAACCGGAGTTGAGCCCCGGTCTTTCACAGCAGACGCGACAAACCGCCTACGAGCTCTTTACGCCCAATAATTCCGGATAACGCTTGCGCCCTACGTATTACCGCGGCTGCTGGCACGTAGTTAGCCGGCGCTTCTTCTGCAGGTACCGTCACTTTCGCTTCTTCCCTACTGAAAGAGGTTTACAACCCGAAGGCCGTCATCCCTCACGCGGCGTCGCTGCATCAGGCTTGCGCCCATTGTGCAATATTCCCCACTGCTGCCTCCCGTAGGAGTCTGGGCCGTGTCTCAGTCCCAGTGTGGCCGGTCACCCTCTCAGGCCGGCTACCCGTCATCGCCTTGGTAGGCCATTACCCCACCAACAAGCTGATAGGCCGCCGAGTCCATCCAAAACCACAAAAAGCTTTCCACCCCCCACCATGCGGTGAAAGGTCATATCCGGTATTAGACCCAGTTTCCCAGGCTTATCCCAGAGTCAAGGGCAGGTTACTCACGTGTTACTCACCCGTTCGCCACTAATCCCCGGTGCAAGCACCGGATCATCGTTCGACTTGCATGTGTTAAGCACGCCGCCAGCGTTCATCCTGAGCCAGGATCAAACTCTCCGTTGAAGTAAAACAAAAACAGACACAACACACCCAGGCCGGAAAAAGACCCGGACACGCTGCACAAAATTTGAAACCAGCTAAAAACCAGACCATCCACAGGGGCGGACAGCCCGGCAAATAACCAATTCATAAAAAATCGGTATCAACAAACTTGGCACACTATTGAGTTCTCAAACAACAGACACACCCGGCACCACCCAAACCAAACATTCAGGATCGCTCCGGAGCAACTTTTCAAACTTACCCGCTGACACTCATTCGGTCAAATCGGCGTTCCAGACTCGATGTTTCCGAGGAAAGCAAGTCATGCCCGCTGATCGCTCCTGTGGAGCAGCGCGGGTACTAACTATACCACCAGTCCCCGGGAGGCGCAAAAGGAGGGCCCGGAGGCCCTCCTCTTGCAAGTGAACACGCCGTACGCTGCCGCGGATTCCCTAGTGCAAGGCCCGATTTGGGGCCTCCGGACGCCGCTTAGGCGAGCGCGAACCAGGAAGCTCCCAGCGGCGGCAAAGTGACCGTAAGGGCAGCCGGCTGCCCCTCGGCCCCGGGTGCCGAGGCCAGCAGTTCGCCGTCATTGATGACACCCGAACCACCGAACTCCTCAGCGTCGGTGTTAAGCACTTCCTGCCAGGCGCCTTCGAAAGGAACCCCCAGCACGTATCCGTCGTGCGGCCCGCCGGAGAAGTTCACGGCACAGACCAGCGGCTTGCCGTCCTGATCCCAGCGGATGAACGTCAGCACGTTCCGGTCGGCGTCGCCGCCGTTGATCCATTGGAAGCCGCCGCTTTCGCTGTCGCGGGAGTAGAGCGCTGGAGTCCGGGTGTACAAGGCGTTCAGTTTCTTGGTGAGCAACTGCAGTCCGCGGTGGGACGGGATGTCGGCCAGGAACCAGTCGAGCCCGTGCTGCTCTGACCATTCCGCCTCCTGGCCGAATTCAGTGCCCATGAAGATCAGCTGTTTGCCGGGGTGCGCCCACTGGTACGCAAGGAAGGCGCGCAGGTTTGCAAGCTGCTGCCAGCGGTCACCGGGCATCTTCCGCAGCATCGACCCCTTGCCGTGGACCACTTCGTCATGGCTGATGGGCAGCAGGAAGTTCTCGGTGAAGGCGTACACCAAGGAGAACGTGACCGTGCCATGGTGCCAACGCCGATTCACCGGATCCTCGGACATGTACTTGAGGGAGTCGTGCATCCAGCCCATGTTCCACTTGAGTCCGAAGCCCAGGCCGCCGGAACTGGTGGGGGCGGTGACTCCCGGGAAAGCCGTTGATTCCTCGGCGATGGTCACTGTGCCGGGGTGGGTCTTGTACACCGTGGCGTTCACCTCCTGGAGGAAGGAGATGGCTTCCAGGTTCTCCCTGCCGCCGTGGACGTTGGGGAACCACTGCCCTTCCTCGCGGGAGTAGTCGCGGTAGAGCATGGACGCTACGGCGTCAACGCGCAGGCCGTCGATGTGGAATTCCTCGAGCCAGTAGAGGGCGTTGGCAACCAGGAAGTTCCGGACTTCACGGCGGCCGAAATCGAAGATCAGGGTTCCCCAGTCCGGGTGCTCGCCCAGACGCGGATCTGAGTGCTCGTACAGGGCTTCGCCATCAAAGCGGGCCAGGGCCCATTCGTCCTTGGGGAAGTGCGCCGGGACCCAGTCGAGGATCACGCCGATGCCTGCCTGGTGAAGGGAGTCGACCAGGAACCGGAACTCATCGGGGTGTCCGAACCGGGAGGTCGGCGCGTAGTACGAGGTGACCTGGTAACCCCAGGACCCGCCGAAGGGGTGCTCCGCCACGGGCATGAACTCGACGTGGGTGAAGCCCAGCCACTTCACGTACTCCACTAGTTCCTTGGCGAGTTCCTTGTAGCCAAGTCCGAGGCGCCAGGAGCCGAGGTGCACTTCGTAGACGCTCATCGGCGAGTTATGCGGATCCTTGTTGGCCCGCTCGACCATCCAGGCCTCGTCCTTGAAGCTGTACCGCGACTCCACTACCCGGGATGCGGTGAGCGGCGGGACCTCGGTACCGAAGGCAAGGGGGTCGGCCCTTTCCACCCAGTGGCCGGACTTGGTGAGGATCTCGAATTTGTAGCACGCCCCTGCTACAACGCCGGGGACGAAGACTTCCCAGACTCCCGAGGAGCCCAAGGAACGCATCGCGTGTTCGCGTCCGTCCCAGGAGTTGAAATCTCCCTTGACTCGCACTGCCTGCGCATTCGGCGCCCAGACGGAGAATCCGACGCCGTCCACGTCGCCCAGCGAGGAACGGTAGCGCTGCACATGGGCACCCAGGGCATCCCATAGGCGTTCGTGCCGGCCCTCGCCGATAAGGTGCAGGTCCACTTCGCCGAGGGTCGGGAGGTAATGGTAGGGATCGTCGATGGTCACCGGGGCGCCGCCGTCGTACACGACTTCAAGGCGGTAATCCGGCACATGGCCGTGCTGCACGGGCTCCAGGACGGCGACCCACACACCGTCGGCCTCGTGGCTCATTTCGGTCCTGCCGGCTTCGGTGACAACCGTGACCGACCCCGCCAGGTGCTTGACCGTGCGGATGGTGACATGGCCGTGGTCGTCAAGGTGGGCTCCCAGAACGGAGTGCGGCGCGTGGTGCGCTCCGGCGGCCACGCGGGCCAGGGTGTTGCCATCGACGGGGAGCGGAACCCGTGGCCGTTCGGTGCGTGCAGAGCCTGTCATTTCTTCACCTTCCAATGTCGCCGCGGCGTGCGTGCCGGGGCTGGTACTGCCGAGGATTTGCCGCGAAGCGTTGACCGGGATGGGCAACCAGTCGGGCCTGTTGCGCAACTCGTAAACCACCTCGTACAAGGCCTTGTCCAGCCACAATGCCACAAACAGCGGTGAACCGCGGTCAATGGTTCCGGGCGTGACTTCGCTGTACCCGGACAGGAATGCTTCGGCGCAATCGCTGGCCCAGGAAGCAGGTACGGAAGTTCCGGGATTTTCGCGGACGGCGGCCCCGGCGGCGTAGTCGAAGGAGCGCAGCATGCCCACTACATCACGCAGCGGGACATCCGGAAGGGTACGTTCTTCAATGGGCCGCAGCGGCTCTCCCTCGAAGTCAAGGATCACCCAGCGTCCGGGCTCGCCGGCAGCATGCGGGGCCAGGAGGATCTGGCCCAGGTGCAGGTCGCCGTGGATGCGCTGCAGGGTGCCCGCCTTCTGGCCGGCAAGCCGGGAGAGCAGGGACTCGAGTCGCCCCCCATAAGGCCCGACGGCGGCGCCCGCTTCCGCCCAGGAGTGCCGGATGCGGCTGGCGACTGCCGGAGCGACGACGTGGCCGGGCTCCGCTTCGAGCTCGCTGCCGAAAGCCTCCGAGAGCCGGGAGTGGACAGCCGCCGTGGCCCGTCCGAGTTCCCGGGCTTGCTTCGTAAAGTCACGGCCTTCGGAGGCAGCCTCGACCGCAAGCCGCCAGGCGTCCTGGCCGTCCTTCACGAATTCGTGGGCGACCGCGAGTTCCGCGGAAAGGTGCGCCGTTCCCGTGTCCGTACCGGATGGCCAGCTTCCCGTGATCCAGCCCAGGGTGGCCGGAACCTCGCTGCTGCCGGCCTTCGTCAGCGCCACGCCGACTTCGATTTCCGGGTTGGAACCGGTGGACACCACCCGGTAGATCTTCACGATGCTTGCCGAAGCGCCGTCGTCCACAATCACCGAGGTGTTGGACTGCTCTCCCCCGAGGACCCGTACCTTGGCAGGAAACGAAGGCAGGCCCTGGCCGCCGGGCAAACGGTGGCCGCGGGCGGCCGTTTCGCCTGGCCCGGAAGTGCCGCTCTCCCCGATCAGCGCCAACCAGCTCTCAATGAATTCCGGGTCATAGGCGGCGTCGTAGACCCAGCGGGTGCCGCCGTCGTCGTCTTGGACGGATCCCAGAAGGGCCTTTTCGAGTTCCGGCACCGCTTCCGGGTGGAAACTCAGGGGCAGCTGGATGACATCGCTCTGGCGCGCGCCGCCGGCACCGGTGTAGGCGACGGACAGCAGGGTTATCTCGAAGGCGGCATCGCTGCCGGGAGCGGGCAGCGGGAACGAGGTGGTTTCGTCCATCGCGAATCCGCCGCTCTTCACGGGAAACCAGCGCTGCCGGGGCAGCCACTCGCGCAACAGACCGTCAAGGAGCTGCTTCGGCGCAGGGAAGTACATGTCAGCCTTCGATCGAGAGCACGGGGATGGCCTGGGTGTACGGGGCGGACCCCGTGGACCCGGGCGACCGGACCCGGAGCCAGAAGAAGTCGTGGCTGCCGAGCGTCAGGGTGAGCGTGCCGTCGGTTCCGATCGCGGGGAAGGGCTGTCCGCCGAAAACGTCCCGCAGGCCCCGCCCGGCGTACTCCGGGATGTCCAGGGTGGCCGACACCGGGTGCTGGGAGAGGTTGAAGACGCAGAGGATGGACTCCGGGTCTTCCCCCTCCACGTTCTCCTCGGGAAGTTCGCGCAGGTACGCCAGGACCACCTCGTGGTCCGCCGGGACGTGCCGGTACCCACCGAGCCCAAAGGCCGGGTGATTCTTCCTGACACTGAGGATCTGCCGGGTCCACCGCAGGAGGGAACCTGAGTGGGCGGCCTCGGCCTCCACGTTCGCCATCGAGAAGTTGTACACCAGGGACTGGATTACGGGCAGGTATAGCTTGCCGGGATCGGCGTTGGAAAAGCCGGCGTTCCGGTCCGGGTTCCACTGCATTGGCGTGCGTACGGCATCGCGGTCGTCAAGCCAGATGTTGTCCCCCATGCCGATTTCGTCGCCGTAATAGAGGAACGGCGAGCCCGGCAGCGAGAGCAAGAGGGCGTTGATGAGTTCGATTTCGGCGCGCGAGTTGTCCAGCAGCGAAGCGAGCCGGCGCCGGATCCCGATGTTGGCCCGCATCCGGGGGTCCGGCGCATACCAGCCGTACATTGCGGCGCGTTCGTCCGCGGTGACCATTTCCAGGGTCAGTTCATCGTGGTTGCGCAGGAATGTGCCCCACTGCGCACCGGCGGGAATCTCGGGAGTGTCCCGCAGGGTCTCGATAATGGGTGCGGCCTTTTGGTCCCGGAGGGCGTAATACAAGCGCGGCATGATCGGAAAATGGAAAGCCATATGGCATTCCGGCTCTTCCTCCGTGCCGAAGTAGTCCACGACGTCGTTGGGCAGCTGGTTTGCCTCCGCGATGATGACCCGCCCGGGGTAGTTCTCGTCCACCATCTTCCGCAGGTCCCGCAGGAACTGATGTGTTGCGGGAAGGTTTTCGCAGTTGGTCCCTTCTTCTTCGAAAAGGTAGGGAATCGCGTCCGCACGGAATCCGTCGATGCCCTGGTCGAGCCAGAAACGGACCACGTCGTAAAGTGCCTCGATAACTTTGGGGTTTTCGAAATTCAGGTCCGGTTGGTGCGAGAAGAAACGGTGCCAGAAAAACTGCCGCCGGATGGGATCGAAAGTCCAGTTCGATTCCTCCGTGTCGACGAAGATAATGCGAGCGTCCTGGTATTTCTCGTCCGTATCGCTCCAGACGTAGAAATCCCCGAAGGGCCCGTCCGGGTCTTTCCGGGACTCCTGGAACCAGGGGTGCTGATCCGAGGTGTGGTTCAGCGGCAGGTCGATGATGACCCGCACGCCCCGGGCGTGGGACTCCGCCACGAGCCGCTTGAAATCGCTGATGGTGCCGAATTCGTCCAAGACCGAGGTGTAATCGGCGATGTCGTAGCCGCCGTCCCGCAAGGGCGAGTGGAAGAACGGGGGAAGCCACAGGCAATCGACGCCCAGCCACTGGAGGTAGTCGAGCTTGTCGATCAGCCCGTGGAAGTCCCCGGACCCGTCGCCGTTGGCATCCGCGAAGGCTCTGACCAGTACCTCATAGAAGACCGCCTTGCGGTACCAATGCGGGTCGTGTTGCAGGCCCGGGGCATTGAGTTCGAAAGTGTTCTTCGGCGTGAAATACGGATTGGAAGCTTGCGGACTAAAGCTCAATTGGCTACCTCCGGATGCTCAGGATGTGTGCCGGTTCCAGGTGTGCATCGAGCCGGACGTAGTTGTATTCGCCCCATTCCCAGCTTTCCCCGCTGATGAGGTCGTCCACCCAGAAGCGGCCGTTGGCCGTGACGTCCTCCGGGTCCAGCTCGAGCGCCGCCAAGTCCAGGGTGACGGTGCTTTCCCTGGCGCTGTGCGGATCGACATTGACCACGATGATCAAGGTGTCCTTGCTGCCGTCCGGCAGCGTCTTGTGCTTTGAGAACACCACTGTGGCGTCGTCGGTGCTGCGGTGCAGGGTGAGGTTCTGCAGGTCGCCGAGGGCCGGGTGGGTCCTGCGGATTTCGTTGAGCCGGGTGATGTACGGCGCCAAGGTATGGCCCGAGGCGGCAGCGGCGTCCCAGTCCCTGTTCTTGAATTCGTACTTTTCGTTGTCGATGTACTCCTCGGCGCCCGGGCGGGCGACATGTTCGTACAGTTCGTACCCCGCGTACACACCCCACAGCGGGCTGGCCGTCGCGGCAAGGACCGCACGGATCCGGAACGCCGCCGGCCCGCCGTACTGCAGGTACTCGGTGAGGATGTCCGGGGTGTTCACGAAGAAGTTGGGCCGGAAGTACGCCGGTGAAACGTGGCTGACCTCGTGGAAGTACTCCTCGAGTTCGGGCTTCGTGTTCCGCCAGGTGAAGTAGGTGTAGGACTGCTGGAACCCTGCGCGGCCCAGAGCGTGCATCATCGCCGGGCGGGTGAAGGCCTCGGCGAGGAAGACGACGTCGGGATGCTTCTTGTTGACCTTCGCGATCAGCCACTCCCAGAACCACACCGGCTTGGTGTGCGGGTTGTCCACACGGAAGATCTTCACGCCGTGGCTGACCCAGAGGAGCACGATCCGCAGGATTTCCTTCGACAGGCCCTCGGGGTCGTTGTCGAAGTTCAGCGGGTAGATGTCCTGGTACTTCTTGGGTGGATTTTCCGCATAGGCGATGCTGCCGTCCACACGGGTGGTGAACCATTCGGGGTGCGCCTCCACCCAGGGGTGGTCCGGTGCTGCCTGCAGGGCGAGGTCCAGAGCCACCTCGAGCCCGAGCTCGTTCGCCCGTGCCACGAAGGCGTCGAAGTCTTCGAAAGTGCCAAGTTCGGGGTGGATGGCGTCATGTCCGCCGGCCGCGGAACCAATGGCCCACGGTGACCCGGGATCCTGCGGCCCCGGGGTGAGGGTGTTGTTGCGGCCCTTGCGGTGCTGGAAGCCGATCGGATGGATGGGCGGCAGGTAGATGACGTCGAAGCCCATGTCTGCGACGGCGTCCAGCCGCTTGGCGGCGGTGCGGAAATTACCCGACGTCCAGGTGTTGTCCGCGGGGTCGTACACCGCTCCTTCGGAGCGCGGGAAGAATTCGTACCAGGCGCCGCGCCCTGCGAGATCGCGCTCGACCAGGAGCGGGTACTTCTCGGACTCCGCCACCAGTTCCCGGATCGGGAGGCGTCCGACGACGGCGGCGACTTCTTCGCTGAATCCGGCGCCGAGGCGTTCCTCGACGGAGCGCGACGTGTCCGCGAGTCCTTCGGAAGCCGCACGAAGGGTGCGCTTGTCGGCGGCGGAGCGGCCGGCGTCGTCGGCTGCTCCGGACAGCAGTGCGGCACCCTCGGCGAGCATGAGCTCAACGTCGATGCCCGCGGGGACCTTCACTTCCGCGTTGTGGTGCCATGTGCCGTAGCGGTCGTGCCAGGCCTCGATCAGGAAGCTCCAATTGCCGGGGGCGCTTGGCGTGATCCGGCCCTCCCAGCGGTCGGTCCCCTTGCCCCGGTCCCCCGGCGGCGGGGCCAGGCGGACGCGCTGGCGCTCCTTGCCTTTGGGGTCCAGCAGCACTGCGGTGACGCCCAGCTGGTCGTGGCCTTCACGGAACACGGTGGCACCGACGACGATGTCTTCCCCCGGCAGCGCCTTCGCAGGGAACCTGCCTTCTTCGACTACGGGTTGGACTGCGGTGATCGGGAACCTCCCGAAACGGAGCCCGGCGGTGATATGTGCCTTTGCTTTCGCCTTGGCGGGGGCCTTGCCAGCTGCATTGGATCGCGGTGTTGCGGTAGTAGTCACAAGCTCGACGTTAGCGAGAAAAATCACGTTTCGCTAAGGTCCGGTACATATTCATTGATGACAGGTGTCATTTACCTAAAAGAAACCTGAAGCTGTTCCTGCGGCCGATTCGGTCGGTTAGTGTGGCGCTCGTGAAGGCAATTCGAAGGTTTACCGTCCGCACCGTCCTCCCCGAACCGATCCGGCCTCTGGCCCGTTTGGCGACCAACCTCCGCTGGTCCTGGCACCTCCCCACCCGGGAGCTTTTTGCCAGCCTGGATCCGGAACTGTGGGAAGAAAGCAAACATGATCCCGTCACTTTGCTGGGGTCGATCAGCCGTGAGCAGCTAGACCGCCTGGCTGCGGACGGCGGGCTGGTCGAGCGGGTGCGTAACGCCGTGGCGGACCTGGAGCGGTACCTCAGCGAACCCCGCTGGTACCAAAGCCTGGGCGAGGATGCACCCGCCTGCATCGCCTACTTCTCCCCGGAATTCGGAATCACCGAGGTCCTGCCGCAGTATTCCGGTGGCCTCGGCATCCTGGCCGGCGACCACCTGAAGGCGGCATCTGACCTCGGCGTCCCGCTGATCGGCGTCGGACTCCTTTACCAGGCCGGCTACTTCAAGCAGTCCCTTTCCAGGGACGCCTGGCAGCAGGAGACTTACCCGGTGCTGGACCCGGACGGCCTTCCCCTGACCCTGTTGCGCGAACCCTCCCAGGACGGCAGCGGCAGACCGGTGATCATCACTTTGCCGCTCCCCAACGGGCGCAAGCTGAACGCGCAGGTCTGGCGGGCCGACGTCGGCCGTGTTCCCTTGCTGCTGCTGGACTCGAACGTCTCCGGTAACGACGACGCCGCGCGCGGCATTACCGACCGGCTGTACGGCGGCGGTGGCGACCACCGGCTGCAGCAGGAACTGCTGCTCGGCATGGGCGGCGTGAAGGCGCTGCGCGCCTACCAGCGCCTCACCGGAACCCCTGCCCCGGAGGTCTTCCACACCAATGAAGGCCACGCCGGCTTCCTCGGGATCGAACGCATCCAGGAACTCATGTCCGCTGAAACCCCGCTTAACTGGGCTGAGGCACTCGCGGCCGGCCGGGCGTCCACGGTGTTCACCACCCACACCCCGGTTCCGGCGGGCATCGACCGCTTCGAGGCCGTCCAGATCCGCCACTTCTTCGAAGCCGGCCTGGCACCCGCGGTCCCGATGGACAAGGTCCTGGAACTGGGGCGTGAAAACTACGACGGCGGCAATCCGGCGGTGTTCAACATGGCGGTGATGGGCCTGCGGCTCGCCCAGCGTGCCAACGGCGTGGCCAAGCTCCACGGGGTGGTGTCCCGTGAAATGTTCTCCGGGCTCTGGCCGGGATTCGACCACTCGGAAGTGCCCATCACCTCTGTCACCAACGGCGTGCATGTTCCGTCTTGGGTGGACCCGCGGGTTTCCGAACTGGCCGGAACCCAGTTCGGTGCGGAGGCCGGGCAGCCCGGACACTGGGACCTGGCCTACAACGTCAGCGATGAAGACATCTGGAAGCTCCGCCGCGAACTGCGTGTTTCCCTGGTGGAGGACGTGCGGCGTCGGCTGCGGGCATCGTGGAAGAAGCGCGGCGCCGCCGACGCGGAGCTCGGCTGGACGGACACCGTCCTGGATCCGGACATCCTCACCATCGGTTTCGCGCGCCGTGTGCCCACCTACAAACGGCTTACCCTCATGCTGCGCGATCCCGCCCGGTTGAAGGCGTTGCTGCTGGACAAGAAGCACCCGATCCAGATCGTCATCGCCGGCAAGTCGCACCCCGCCGACGACGCCGGCAAGAAGATGATCCAGGACCTGGTCCGTTTCACCGACGACCCCCAGGTGCGACACCGGATGGTCTTCCTGCCCAACTACGACATCGCCATGGCCCGCACGCTCTTCCCGGGCTGCGACGTCTGGCTGAACAACCCGCTCCGCCCGCTGGAAGCCTGCGGCACCTCGGGGATGAAGGCGGCAATCAACGGTTCCCTCAACCTGTCCGTACTGGACGGCTGGTGGGACGAGATGTACGACGGCGAGAACGGCTGGGCGATCCCCACCGCCAACAACGGTGCCTCGTCCGAAGAGCGGGACGACATCGAAGCAGCGGCCCTGTACGAGCTGCTGGAATCCCAGGTTGCCCCGCGCTTCTATGGCTCCACGGTCTCCGAGCACGCAGGTGCCGCGGGTCCCTCGGAGTCCAGCCCGGAAGCCGTGCCCACGCACTGGGTCTCCATGATCAAGCACACCCTGGCCAAGCTGGGCCCCGCGGTGTCCGCCGAGCGGATGCTGCAGGACTACGTGAACCGGCTCTACTGCCCGGCCGCTGTATCCGGCCGGCGTGCCGCCGCGAGCTCCTTCAAGGAAGCGAAGGACCTTGCCGCATGGATTACCCGGGTCCGGAGCGCCTGGCCGCAACTGGTGGTGGAGCACGTGGACTCGGTCGGTGTTTCGGAAGAGCCCCGGATCGGCGACACCCTGCAGGTGAACGCCTACATCGCGCTCCGCTCCCTGACCCCGGACGACGTCAGCGTCGAAATCGCATACGGCCGCGCCGAGGAAAGCGATGAGCTCGACGACGTGACGGTGGCCGAGTTGACGGGTTTCGAGGAACTCGGCAACGGACGCTACCTGTTCTCCGGCTCCGTGCTGATCAACCGTTCGGGCTCGTTCGGCTACACGGTGCGGGTGCTGCCCAAGAACCCGGCCCTGGCGTCCAAGGCAGAGCTTGGCCTGATCGCCAACGCCTGAATCACCCCGGAAGGGGCGCCGGACCAGATGGTCCGGCGCCCCTTCCGTTTGAGTTCCTTTTGTATTCCTGGGGAATCCTGCGCGGAGATCGCTATTGCTGGAAAACGGCGATGATTGCCAGATCCCTGCCGGAGTACGCCTCGGCGTCCTGCAGGATTTCGCAAACGACGCCGAAGGAGCGGTCGGTGCGGTAGGCGGCCGGGACCTGCCACACCAAGGTGACCGGCGCCTGTCCGTCCTCTGAGAGGACATCCGCGAAGTCGTGGAGGGAATCGTTCAGGGCATCCAGGTTCACGCCGTAGTACTCCGGGAAGTCCAGGACCTGCCCGAAGACCTCCAGGACGGCCTGCTTGCTGGACGCCGGCGGAACCAGGACGGTGCGGCGGCCGGCGTCGGCGATCTGTTCCTGAAGCTCCTCAAGAGTCCAGGTGTCTGCGGAATAGATCTTCATGGCGTCCTAGAACTGACTTTCAGGGGCCGGGTCAGGCACGGTAGATGTTGATGGTGTTGCCCTGGATGATGTCCTTCTCGCCTGCGGCAACCATGGCTCCGCGCCTGCGGTCGTTCAGTTCGGAGGTGGTGAGGCGCAGTTCGAAGCGGGTGGTTCCCCCGCCGGCGGCCGGGCCGAGCTTGGGGAGCACGATCTTGGTGTCGTCCTTGTTGCCGTTCAGCACAATCAGGCCGCTGAAGCTGCCGTCGTCGGAACCGATCAGCAACTGGACCAGGCGCAGGGAGGGATCGTGCCAACGGGCGTCGGTCATCCGCTCGCCCTTTTCATCGAACCAGTCGATTCCGGCGATCTTCTCGGGGAAGTCCTCCGGCTGGGCCGCGAGGAATTCCTTGCGGATCCGGATGACCCGCTTGGTGCTGCGGAGCATCTCATGCGACTCGGGCGTCTGGGTCCAATCGATCCAGGTCAGGTTGTTGTCCTGGCAGTAGGCGTTGTTGTTGCCGTGCTGGGTCCTGCCGAGTTCGTCGCCTGCGGTGATCATGGGCACCCCAAGGGAAACCATCAGGGTGGTCATCAGGTTGCGGCGCGAGCGGGCCCGCTCGGCCACGATCGCTTCGTTTTCAGTGCGGCCCTCGAAGCCGTGGTTGTAGCTGCGGTTGTCGCTGTGGCCGTCACGGTTCTGTTCCCCGTTGGCCTCGTTGTGCTTGCGGTCGTAGGACACGAGATCGGCCAGCGTGAAGCCGTCGTGCGCCGTGATGAAGTTCAGCGAGGCCAGGCGGGTCCGGCCCGAGGGGGCGAAGACGCTGGCGGAACCGCTCAGGGCGTCGGCGACAGCACCAATGTTCCCGGTGGGGAGTCCGGCCTCCGCGGCTGCGCGGTCCGAAAGCCAGAAACGCCGGACCTCGTCACGGAAGTGGTCGTTCCAGTCCACCCAGCCCTTGGGAAAGCCGCCGGTCTGCCAGCCGCCCCAGCCGACATCCCACGGCTCGGAGATCAGCTTCACCGAGGACAACACGGGATCCGCCTCGATGCGCTTGAGGAACGGGTGGTTGGCGTCGAATTCGTTGCGGGCGTTGCGGCACAGGGTGACGGCGAGATCAAAGCGGAAGCCGTCGATGTGGAATTCCTCCACCCAGTACCGCAGGGAATCGATGGCCAGGTCCACCACTCGCGGGTTGCTGAAATCCAGGGTATTCCCGCAGCCGGTGGTGTCCAGGTAGCGGCCGTGCGCGTCGTGGCGGTAGTACTGGTCTTCGCCCAAGCCGCGGAAGCTGATGACGTCCCCGTCCGGGCCGGCCTCGGCGGTGTGGTTGTAGACGACGTCGAGGATCACCTCAAGTCCTGCGGCGTGCAGGAGCTTGACCATGCCCTTGAATTCGTCCTGGACCGCGTGCGGGCCGGCTTCCTGGGCGCTGCGCGTGGCGTAGTCCGGGTGCGGCGCGAAGAAAGCGGCCGTGTTGTAGCCCCAGTAGTTGGTCAGGCCAAGATACTGAAGGTGCTGCTCATCCGTGTGGAAGTGCACCGGAAGCAGTTGGATTGCGGTGACGCCAAGGGACTGGAAATGCTCGATCATGGCCGGGTGCGCCATGCCGGCGTAGGTGCCGCGCAGGTGCTCGGGGATGTCCGGGTGCAGCATGCTCTGGCCGCGGACGTGGGCCTCGTAGACTATGGTGTCGCGCCACGGGGTGCGCACCGGCTGGTCGTTGCCCCAGTCGAAGGCTGTGTCCATGTGCACGCTGCTGAGGAACTCGCCGTGCTGGTGGACCGCCCGGCCGTAAGGGTCGAGAAGCAGCTGCGGGGCGTCGTCGGCGTCGAAATCGCCGGTCGGAAGGGAAACCGGGAGGGTTTCAACCCCTTCCTGGGCGGCGCGGAAGCCGTAGCGGGTGCCGGGGGGCATGCCGTCGACAATGCCAAAATGCACTCCGTCTGCCTTGTTCGGAAGGGTACGGACGCGCCACGAACCGCCCGGCTCCTTGAAGGCGAGTTCAACATGCTCGAGCCCGGGGGCCCAGACCGCGACGTTGACCAGGTCCGGAGCGGACAGCTCCGCACCGGAAATCCCAGGCCGCGGGACACTCACACCGAGGGGCGTCGGACACGCGGCGTCTACGGTGGCTGCGGTATCAAAAATCGGCATAACCATCGCCTAAAAGCTTAGCTCTCGGCGAGTAAAGCCGTATGAAATCGCCGTTCTATTGCGGATTCCGCCTGATCCGGCCGCCCCGGCATACTGGACATGTCCGCTCTTTGGAGGTGCACATGCGCATTGCGCTCGCTCAGATCATCACCGGCCGCGCCCTCGCGGCCAATCTGGAACAGCTTGAAGACTACGCCCGCCAGGCCAAGGATGGGGGTGCCGGCCTGGTGGTCTTCCCGGAGGCAACGATGCGTGCCTTCGGGAACTCGCTGACCGACATCGCCGAGGATGTCGACGGGCCATGGGCGAAGCGCGTCCGCCGGATCGCCGCCGAACTGGGGATCGTCGTCGTGGCCGGGATGTTCACCCCAGGGCGCGCCGCGGACGGCAGCAGCAACGGCAAGGTCCGGAACACCCTCCTGGCCACCGGGCCTGGCGTTGAGGCCAGCTACGACAAGATCCATCTTTTCGACGCCTTCGGTTTCGCGGAGTCCGACACCGTGGACCCCGGGACCGCCCCGGTGACGTTCGACGCCGGCGGCCTTACCTTCGGGCTGGCCACCTGTTACGACATCCGTTTCCCGGCCCTTTTCACTGCCAACGCAGCACGCGGCGCCTTGGTGAACATCGTGTCCGCCTCCTGGGGTTCCGGTCCGGGCAAGGTCGATCAGTGGCAGCTGCTGGCCCGTGCCCGGGCGGTGGACACCACGACTTTCGTCCTCGCCTGCGGTCAGGGCGACCCGGCCACGCAGGGAGTAGAGCCAAAGGGAGCGGCCCCCACCGGCGTCGGGCATTCGATGGTGGTCTCCCCGTTCGGCGAGGTCCTGGAAAGCCTCGACGGCGCCCCGGGCCTGCTCTTCGCAGACCTGGACCCCGCGGTAGTAGAAGAAGCCCGCAAAAAGCTCCCAGTCCTAGCCAACCGTCGCGATTTCTAAAGAAAACAGCAACGCTCCCTGCACAAAGGTGAAGGAAGCGTTGCTATAAAGGACGGCGAGGTGAGCACAAGCTGTCGCGAGTCCTTTGCAAAGGAGCTCATCGCAACGCATCGGACGGCGGAGGTCGCCCAGCGACCGTAGTCGTCCCCTTGCGTTGTGTCTAAGCGACGTCAAAGGGCTCGCGTCAGCGAACCCAGCGACGAA
This sequence comes from Arthrobacter sp. TE26545, assembly GCF_056279005.1. The sequence continues at coordinate 585,770 of NZ_JBWBQM010000001.1, read as the reverse complement.
GCAGGTGCCTACTTAGCTGCCCGCTGCCGGGAGACTTCGTACAGGGAGATGCCCACCGCCATGGATGCGTTCAGCGATTCCATGGCCGAGTCGATCGGGATCGAGACGATCTGGTCGCAGTTCTCGCGGACGAGCCGGCTGAGGCCCTTGCCTTCGGAACCGACCACGATGCAGACCGGCTCGGTGGCCAAGGTGAGGTCCGGCAGGGAGACGTCGCCACCGCCGTCGAGACCCAGCACGTAGATGCCCATCTCCTTGAACTGGTTCAGGGCATTGTTCAGGTTCGACGCACGGGCCACCGGAACGCGGACCGCGGCACCGGCACTGGTCTTCCAGGCGGAGGCGGTGACGCCGACGGAGCGGCGCTCGGGGACGATCACGCCGTGGCCGCTGAAAGCGGAAACCGAACGGATGATGGCGCCCAGGTTGCGGGGGTCGGTGATGCCGTCGAGCGCGACGAAAAGCGGGGCGTTGGCGATGTGCCCCTTCTTCCACTTGGCGACGGTTTCTTCGGCAAGGTCGTACGCGTCTTCGTACTCGTACGGCGGGATCTGCAGGACGAGGCCCTGGTGCACGGCGTCGTCGGTCATCCGGTCAAGTTCGGGCTTGCCGGTTTCCAGCAGCGGAATACCGCGTTCGGCGGCGATCTTGAGGGATTCGCGGACGCGCTCGTCCACGTCGATGCGGATGGCGACGTGCAGCGCCTTGGCGGGGATACCCGCACGCAGGGCCTCGACGACGGAGTTGCGGCCGGTCACGACCTCTTCGGTGGCGCGGCCCTTGGGGCCGGAGCGGGCACCCTGGCCCGGGCGTGCGGTGTCGCGCTTGGCGGCCGAACGCTCGGCGAGCTGCTTGTTCTTGAAGGCCTTGTGGTACACGCGGTCTTCCGCCTTGGGCGTGGGGCCCTTGCCTTCCAGTGCCTTCCGACCGTGGCCGCCGGTTCCGACGGAGGGGCCTTTCTTCTTCTTGACCGCCCGGCGACCGTTGTTGGCCATGGTTGTTTCCACCCTTGTTTGAATTGATGAGTCTGCAGACAAGTCTACTGAACCCCTGCAATTCGGCTGCAGGGGCCGGTTGTCCGATGCCGGGTCAGTCGCGCTTCAGGCTCCAGCTGGCGCCGTCGGCGCTGTCTTCGACGACGATGCCCGCAGCCGCGAGGGTGTCCCGGATGGCATCCGAGGCGGCCCAGTCCTTGTTGGCGCGCGCCTGCGCGCGGGCTTCCAGCTGCGCTTCCACGAGAACCTTGAGCGCCTCGTTGGCGTGTCCGTCCTGTGCCGGGGCGGCGGCGTCACTGATGCCCAGGACCCGCAGCATGTCCGTGACGGACACCAGGGCCTGTCGTGCGGCGTCGAGCTCTCCGGCGGTGAAGGCGGCATTGCCGGCGCGCACGGTGTCGTGGAGCACCGCCAGGGCCTGCGGCACGTTGAGGTCGTCGTCCATCGCAGCTTCGAAGGCCTCCGGCACCCGGCCGTGGCTCGCGGACAGCAGGGTGCCGTCGGCGGACGCCAGCATCCGGGCGGCACGGCTGATGAAGCCATCAATGCGTTCGACGGCGGCAGCCGCCTCCTGCAGCGACGTCGGCCGGTAATCCAGCACCGAGCGGTAGTGCGCCTGGCCAAGGTAGTAGCGGACCACCCGGGGCGACGCGAGGTCGAGCATCTCGGCGGGGCTGATGGTGTTGCCGACCGACTTGGACATCTTCTCGCCCTCGTAGGTGACCATGCCGTTGTGCATCCAGAAGTTCGCGAAGCCGTCCCCTGCTGCCTGGGACTGGGCCATCTCGTTTTCGTGGTGCGGGAAGCGCAGGTCCAGGCCGCCGCCGTGGATGTCGAAGCGGTCGCCGAGGTATTTGGTGACCATGGCCGAGCACTCCAGGTGCCAGCCGGGGCGTCCGGCGCCCCAAGGCGAGGCCCAGCTGGCGGTTTCCGGGTCCGCGTCCTTGTGGCCCTTCCACAGGGCGAAGTCACGGGGATCCTTCTTGCCGCGGGGGTCGGCGTCCGGTGCGGCCTGCATGTCATCGATGTTCTGCCGGGTCAGGGAACCGTACTTGCTCCAGGAACGGACGTCGAAGTACACGTCGCCCGAATCGTCCAGCGCGGGATAGGCGTGGCCGCGATCGATGAGCCGCTGGACCAGCGCGTGCATTTCCGGGATGTGGCCGGTGGCGCGGGGCTCGTAGGTGGGCCGCTGCACGCCGAGGACCTCGTAGGCCTTCTCGAACTCCTGCTCGTAGCGGTAGGCAAGGGCCCACCATTCCTCGGCGTATTTGGCGGTGGGCTCTTCGGACCAGTCTTCGGTGAAGGACTGGGCGGACTTGGCGAGGATCTTGTCGTCGATGTCGGTGACGTTGCGGACGACAGTGACGCGCAGGCCGCGGTATTCGAGCCAGCGGGTCAGCTGGTCGAAAGCGATTGCGGACCGCACGTGCCCGACGTGCGGCATGCCCTGCACGGTGGCACCGCAGTAGTAGACGCTGGCCTTTCCGGCTTCGAGGGGGACGAAGTCGCGGACTTCGGCGGAGGCGGTGTCGTAAAAGCGCAGGGTCACCGCTCCAGATTATCCGATGGACCCGTCTTCCGACGGGAGTCCGTCCACGGGGTAGACAAGCGCCGTTGCGACGGCGGAGATGCCCTCGCCGCGCCCCGTGAAGCCGAGACCGTCACTGGTGGTCGCCGTGACGCTGACCGGGGCTCCGACGGCGGCACTGAGCACCCGCTGGGATTCCTCGCGCCGCGGTCCGAACTTGGGACGGTTGGCGACGAACTGCACCGCGATGTTGCCGACCTCAAAGCCCGCCGCGCGCACGATGCGTGCGGCCTCACCCAGCAGCGTGGCACCGGACGCGCCGGCGTATTCGGGCCGGTCGGTGCCGAAATGCGTTCCGAGGTCGCCAATTCCGCAGGCCGAGAAGAGTGCGTCCGCCGCGGCATGGGCGACGCAGTCGCCGTCGGAATGGCCGGACAGCCCGCGTTCGCCTTCCCAGAACAGGCCGCCCAGCCATAAGGGCTGCGGATCGTCCTCGGCAGCATAGGCGTGTACGTCCACCCCGATGCCGGTACGCGGCAGGATCACCGGTCCTCCCGGGTTCATCAGCCCTCCACCCAGCGCATGCCAAGCGGCCCCTCGAGCAGGCCTTCGGCAATGATCAGGTCCAGCGGAGTGGTGATCTTGAGGGACTGGCTCGCTCCCTGCACCACATGCACCGGCGTGCCGAGAAGCTCCACCAGCATGGCGTCGTCGGTGACCGCGGCGGAACGGGCGGCATCGAAGGATTCGGCTGCCGCATGGGCCTGGAGCAGGGTCTCGAAGTCGAAGCCCTGGGGTGTCTGCACGGCGCGGAGATGTTCGCGGGGCGCGGTGCCGGTGACCAGTTCCGGGGCTATCGCGGCGTCGCCGCCTTCGGTTTCGACGACGGTCTTCACCGTGTCCACAACCGGCGTTGCCGGGATGACGGCCTTGGCGCCGGCGGCCAGGGCCTCGGACACGCGGTGGAAGACACGTTCCGGGGCGAGGGCGCGGGCCGCATCGTGGACCAGCACCCAGCGGGTCCCCTCCAGGACGGCGCCCAGCGCCGCCCGCACGGACTCCGAACGCGTGGATCCGCCGTCGACGACGCTGAGCAGGGGCCCGTCGGCGCCGTTCTCCGCAGCGAACTCCTCGCACAGCGCCCGCAACTCGCTGTCCCCTTCCGGGACGGCAACGCAGATTTGCCGGGCAACACCGGCGGCGGCGACGCCGCGCAGCGCGTGGGTCAGGATCGCCTCCCCACCAAGGGGCACTTTCGCCTTGGGGATGCCGTACCCGAGCCGCTGGCCTGATCCTGCAGCCACGACGACGACGGCAGTTGCCCCGTGCTGGGATGGTGTAATCATGCGCCCAAGCCTACGTGAGAGGGCAAAAAGAAACCCCGGCGGCACCGTGGGTGCCGCCGGGGTTCAATTCTCAGGAAGCCAGAACCTCGTCGAGAACGCTGGCTGCTTTCTCTTCGTCGGTCTTTTCCGCCAAAGCCAATTCCGAAATCAGAATCTGCCGGGCCTTGGCCAACATCCGCTTTTCACCTGCTGACAGGCCTCGATCGTGATCACGGCGCCAAAGGTCACGGACGACCTCTGCGACCTTGATGACGTCACCGGAAGCAAGCTTCTCCAGGTTTGCCTTGTAACGACGCGACCAGTTGGTGGGTTCCTCGGTGAACTCGGCGCGAAGGACGTCGAAAACGTGCTCCAGGCCTTCCTTGCCCACTACGTCACGAACCCCAACAAGGTCAACGTTCTCTGCTGGAACTTCAATGGTCAGATCACCCTGAGCCACCTTGAGCTTGAGATACATTTTCTCTTCGCCCTTGATGGTGCGCATCTTGATTTCCTCAATTTTTGCTGCACCGTGGTGAGGGTAAACTACTGTCTCGCCGACCTCAAAAACCATGTGGACTTTCCCCTTTCCCGCAGACCAGTTTATCACGTTTAAGGCATACGACTGGCCCGGGGGGCGGTCGGGAACCCCGGAATCACGCGGAAATCGGCCAATTTGCCCCTGGCGAACCCCCTTGACGAACGCGTCCAAAAGTGCATGCGGGAGGGTGGCGGGGATCCGGCCGCTCGCTGGGACGGCAGCCACATTGCGCGCACGAATCCTTGTTTCACTTGGTTTGCCGATAGGCTATGCCTGAAAAGTGTTCCAATGACTCTTAGAGGAGTACGTGTCGTGCGCAATACTGCGATGAACCGTGTCCAGCGCGGCAAGCTGGCCATGGCGGCTGTGGCCATCGGTGCCGGCCTTCTGTCCGTAACGGGTTGCGGCTACATCAACGCCCAGCAGACCAGCCACCAGTACGCAGCCTCTGACGGAGTCAAAGCAGACCTCGGATCGCTGCAGCTGCGCAACATCGTGATTGTCTCCGCTGGCGCAGACAAGCCGGGCCGCGTGATCGGTGCCGTATTCAACCAGTCCTCCAGCGACGCAACCCTGGTGATCGACGGCGCCAACGGTGCCCAGACCAGCATCCCGGTGAAGGCGAAGTCGCAGACCTACCTCAACGAGGACAGCGACGCCGCGGTCCTGAGCAGCACCGGCGGAGCTCCCGGTTCGCTGGTAACCGTCTCCATCTCCTCCGGTTCCGCGTCCTCCAAGCTCAAGGTCCCGGTGATGGACGGCTCCCTGGTTGAATACCAGAAGTACCTCCCGGCCGGCGCAACGCCGACAGCGACCCCGGGTTCCACCTCCACCGAGGGCGCCCATGAGAGCGACCACGCGACTGAGCCGGCAGCGACGCCGAGCGAGTCGGGCCACTAAGGCCTTCCGCCGGCCCTGGCGGACAGAAAAGGAGGGCCTCCCGCGGGAGGCCCTCCTTTTTGCGTGTCCGTAGTGGGTGCCCTACGGCTCAGGGCTCGAACTTGTAGCCGAGACCGCGCACCGTCACGAGAAACCGCGGCGCCGAAGGATCGGGTTCAATCTTGCCTCGCAGTCGCTTCACGTGGACGTCCAGGGTCTTGGTGTCGCCGACGTAGTCGGAGCCCCAAACCCGGTCGATGAGCTGGCCGCGGGTCAACACCCGGCCCGAATTCCGCAGGAGCATTTCCAGGAGTTCGAACTCCTTCAGCGGCAGCGCCACCTGCTCGCCGTTGACGCTGACGACATGCCGTTCGATGTCCATGCGCACGGGCCCGGCCTGCACCGTGGAGGTGATGAGCTCTTCGGGTTCGCCCTGCCTGCGGAGCACGGCGCGCACCCTGGCCACGAGTTCGCGTGAGGAGTAGGGCTTGGTGACGTAGTCGTCGGCGCCGAGCTCCAGGCCTACCACCTTGTCGATTTCGGAGTCCTTGGCGGTCAGCATGATGACCGGCACACTCGAACGTTGGCGCAGCTGGCGGCAGACCTCGGTTCCCGGCGTGCCAGGAAGCTGGAGGTCCAGCAGCACGAGGTCGGCACCGTTGCGGTCGAATTCCACGAGGGCATCGCTGCCGTTGTCCACCACCTGGACGTCGAAGCCTTCCTTGCCCAGCAAATAGGACAAGGGATCGCTGAAGGACTCTTCGTCCTCCACAATAAGTATCCTGCTCAAGCACTTGCTCCTTGCTCATGGGCGCTTGGCGCGCCCGCGGTCTGAATCGCGCCGCGCGGGGCTGCCCCGGCGTCGTCGGCGTCGTGGCCCTCAAGCTCAGGCAGCCGGATGGTGAAGGTGGACCCCTGGCCGGGCTGGGACCACAAGGTCACTTCGCCGCCGTGGTTGGACACCACATGCTTGACGATGCTGAGGCCCAGGCCCGTGCCGCCGGTCTGCCGTGACCGGGCGGCATCCACCCGGTAAAAGCGCTCGAAGACCCGCTCCTGTTCCTCGGGGCTGATACCCTCGCCCTGGTCCGTGACGGAAATGGCGACGACGCCTTCCTTCGCCCGGACCCCGACACCCACCCGGGTGTTCTCCGGCGAATAGCGGATCGCGTTGTCGATGAGGTTCCGCAGGGCGGTCACCAGAAGATCCTGGTCGCCGAAGACCTGGGACTCGCAACGCCCGCCCACCACGATGGTGATGTTCTTGCTTTCAGCCGGAAGCTGGGAACGGTCCACGGCTTCGGCCACCACTTTGTTGATGTCCACGGCATGCCCCTGCTGGGCCACGTTGGCGCCCTGCAAGCGGGAAAGCTCGATGATGTCCTGCACCAGGGCGGCCAGGCGGCCGGACTCCTTGTGCATGCGCCGGGCGAAACGGCGGACGGCTTCTTCGTCGTCGGGACTGGCCTCAAGTGCTTCCGCCAGCAAAGAGATTGCGCCCACCGGAGTCTTCAGCTCGTGCGAGACGTTCGCGACGAAGTCGTTGCGGATCTCCTCGGTGCGGGTGATTTCGGTGCGGTCGTCGGCAAGCAGCACAATGTACTCCCAGCCGAGCATGGCCGCCCGGACCTGGACCACGATGCTGCCCTTGCCCATGGGGCCGCGGGGAAGTTCGAGGGTTTCCTCCAGGATGACGCCGTCGCGGCGGACCTTCGCGGTCATGTCCAGCAGCTGCTTGTGGACAATGGTGTGCCCGCGTACCAGCCCGTAGGCGTAGGCGGCCGGACTGGCCCGGACAACGCCGTCGATCGCGTCAACCACCACGAACGCTCGCCCGACGACGGAGAGGACTTCCGCGGCGCCTTCCGGCAGGAGCGGCTCGTCGATGTCGACATCGGTGATGGTGCGCTGCCGCTCGCTGAGCCTGAAGGCGAGCACGCCCAAGACACCGCAGGACAAGCCGACAAGGCCTGCGATGACACCGACGAGAGCACTGGATCCACGCATCCAGCATATGCGTTCAAAACACGGCGATTCCGGCTTGCGCGGCCAAACAGGCCTGGTTCAACTAACGTTCATCTAAAGATGCGCAGCCGTTCACCGCGCGCTGCCACCCTTGCTGGTTGGACCACACAGCAGTGCGCGCCGCCCAGGCGCCCAGCATGGATGTACTGCACGAATGTACTGCAGAGATGTACAGAGAGAGGACGCCACGTGCGCAAGGTTTTTCAGGAGGAACTCACCCAGGTGGGCGAAGACCTCATCGAGATCTCAAAGCTGGTCACGGAGGCGATCCGGAACGCAACCACCGCGTTCGAGGGTGCCGACGTGGACCTGGCACAGGACGTCATCGCGGCCGATGCCCGGATCGACTTCCTGCAGAACAGCCTGGACGAGCGGGCCATCGATATCCTCGCACTGCAGGGGCCGGTGGCCAGCGACCTGCGCATGATCGTGGGTTCGCTGCGGATGAGCGCCTCGCTGGAGCGCATGGGCGACCTCGCCCGCCACGTGGCACAGCTCGCCCGCCTGCGCTTCCCGGCCACGGTCATCCCGGAAGCCCTGACCGCGACCTTCAAGGAAATGGCGCAGCTCGACCTCGAAATCAGCCTCAAGGTCACCCAATTGCTCGAAACCCGGGACCTTGAGGTCGCCCGGGACATCCTCAAGCTGAACATCGCCCTCGATGACCTGCACCTGAGCGTGTTCAGGACGATCGCCGAGCCTTCCTGGCAAGAGACGCCGTCGACCACCGTGGACGTCGCCCTGGCGAGCCGCTACTTCGAACGCTTCGCCGACCACGGTGTTTCGGTTGCCCGCAAGGTCAGCTACCTCGTCACCGGCGAATGGCAGCCGGAAGGCTTCTGACGCTTCCTTAAACAAACGACGTCGGCCGCTTACCTCGCGAGGTAAGCGGCCGACGTCGTTAAACCAGAGCGGATCTTTACTTTTTGCCCTGGGCGGCGACGGCCTTGATGGACTCGGCAGCGGCCTCGGGGTCAAGGTAGGTACCGCCGCGGTTGATCGGCTGGAAGTCCTCGTCCAGTTCGTACACCAGCGGGATGCCGGTGGGGATGTTCAGGCCGGCGATGTCCTCGTCGCTGATGCCGTCGAGGTGCTTGACGAGGGCGCGAAGGGAGTTGCCGTGGGCGGTGACCAGAACGGTCTTGCCAGCCTTGAGGTCTTCCTTGATGTCCGATTCCCAGTACGGCAGCAGGCGCACGAGGACGTCCTTGAGGCACTCGGTACGCGGCAGTGCGTCGCCCAGGCCGGCGTAGCGGGGGTCGTTGGCCTGCGAGAACTCGCTGTCATCCGAGAGGGGGGGCGGCGGGGTGTCGTAGCTGCGGCGCCATTCCATGAACTGCTCTTCACCGAACTCGGCGAGGGTCTGGGCCTTGTCCTTGCCCTGCAGGGCGCCGTAGTGGCGCTCGTTCAGCCGCCAGTCACGCTTGACCGGGATCCAGCCGCGGTCGGCCTTGTCCAGGGCGATGTTGGCGGTGTTGATCGCACGCCTGAGCAGCGAGGTGTAGAGGATGTCCGGGAGAACATTGTTCTCAACCAGGAGCTCCCCGCCGCGGGCTGCTTCCGCACGGCCTTGGTCGTTCAGGTCGACGTCCACCCAGCCGGTGAACAGGTTCTTGGCGTTCCAGTCGCTGTGGCCGTGGCGCAGCAGAATCAGCTTGTAAGTCATGGTCCACATCCTATCCGAGCGGCACGCGGCGTTGCCGGGCGTTACGCCCGACGGCGGCAGTCCTGGCCAGGTGCTCAGGTTAACCTTGGAGGGTGGTCCAGAAAGCGGAGCGGGTAACAGGCAGGCATGGCAAGCCGGTAGGCAACATCACCCGCGGCACCACGAATCCCAACCGCATGCGCCGCCTGGACCGTTGGCTGGCCGGACCGCAGGCCTGGCGGTTGCGCGCCGCCGTCGACCCCTTGGTGGTGGACCTGGGCTACGGCGCCTCGCCGGCCACCGCCGTCGAACTCTTCGAACGGCTGCGGGCCGTGCGTCCCGACGTCCGGGTGTGCGGGATCGAGATCGAGCCCGAGCGCGTGCGACTGGCCAAGGAACTGGAGCGGCCCGGCCTGAGCTTCCACCTCGGCGGATTCGAACTGCCGGTTCCCGGAAAGCCGGTGCTGGTGCGCGCCTTCAACGTCCTGCGACAGTACGAGGAAGACGATGTGGCGGCGATCTGGGACCTCGTGTGCTCGCGCCTGGCCCCGGGCGGGCTGTTCATCGACGGCACCTGCGACGAGATCGGCCGGCGCGTGAGCTGGGTGGCGCTCGGTGCCGGCGGACCGTTGAGCTTGAGCTTCTCGGTGCGTTTCGGCAGCTTCGAACTGCCCTCCGACATCGCCGAACGGCTGCCCAAAGCCCTTATTCACCGCAACATCCCGGGGGAACGGATCCATGCCCTTCTGCAGGCCATGGACCAGGCCTGGCTGGCGGCCGCTCCCATGGCGTCCTTCGGCAAACGTCAACGCTGGACGGCAATGTGCCTTGCGCTACGCGAGGCCGGCTGGCCGGTCCAGGACGGGCCGGCACGCTGGCGGCTGGGCGAGCTGACCGTGGACTGGATGGCTGTGGCCCCGCCTAGCGGCGGTTACCAGCCTAGGGGTTACCAGCCGTAGGGACCCTGCCCGTAGGGGCCTTGACTGCGGCCGCTGTTGCCGATTTCGCGCAGGGCCGGGCGGACGTCGGCCAGGTAGACGCTGGCGGCGGTGACGGCCGCGATACCGAAGAGGCTCAGGCTGGAGCCGCCGAGAAAGACGGAAAAGGCGCCGATGGCTGCGGAGATGCCGGTGATGGCGAGCCAGAAAGTCTTGGTGCGCTTGAACGCAGCCTCAAACTGGGCGGGCTTGTAGCGCAGGCAGTCCACCAGCGCCCACAGCTCCAGCCCGAAGGCGATCAAACCCAGGATGAAATAGATTCCAGCCTGGATGGTCCCGATCAAGAATTTTCCGTCCACTGGCCCATGCTATCCCTCAAGGGAAGCCAGCGCTTGCTCCAGGTCCGCCCACAGGTCCTCGACGTTCTCGATGCCCACGCTCATCCGGACCAGGTTTTCCGGGACGCTTTCCGGTTCGGCCGAGTGCCGGCGCCGGCGTTCGATGAGGGATTCGACGCCGCCCAGGGACGTCGCCGGAATCCAGAGGCGCAGGGCACTCACGAGTTCGTCCGCGGCCTCGGCTCCGCTCCGGGAAGCGTCGCCGGCCATCTGGATGCAGAGGATGGAACCGAAACCCTTCATCTGCTTGCTGGCGCGCTCGTGGCCGGGGTCGTCCGGCAGGCCGGGGAAACGGATGCTTTCCACCCGCGGATGGTCCTTCAGCCTGTCCGCAAGGACAGCGGCCGACGCCTGCGAGCGCTCCACCCGCAGCGCGAGCGTGCGCAGCCCCCGCAGCGCGAGCCAAGCTTCGAACGGCCCGGCGATGCCGCCGTGGATGGTGCGCTGGTGCAGCAGTTCGGCGCGGATCTCCGGGTTGGAAGTGACCAGGGCGCCGAGGACGACATCGGAATGCCCGGCGAGGTATTTGGTGACCGAGTGGAGCACGACGTCGGAGCCCAGGGTGAGCGGCTGCTGCACCAGGGGCGTGGAGAAGGTGTTGTCGGTGACGACAACCGCCCCGGCGGCATGTGCCGCGTCCGTGAGGGCCCGGACGTCAGCGATGCCGAGCATCGGGTTGGTCGGGCTTTCCACCCAGAGCATGTCCGCGGCCTTGCCGTCCACGGGAGCGAGTTCGGCTATTACCGCGTCGGTGTCCGCGATGTCCACGGTGCGCAGTTCGAGGTGTCCCTTGGCGGCGAGTTCCGAGGCCATCACGAGCGAGCCGGAGTAGCTGTGCGAAGGCATCACCAGCACACCGCCGGCCGGGATCAGGGACAGTGCCGAGCTGACCGCGGCGAGCCCCGAGGCGTAGAGCAGGCCGGGAAGCTCCGCGCCTTCCAGCTGGGCGAGGGCTTCCTCGAACGGGTCCCAGGTGGGATTCGCGTACCGCCCGTAGCCGCGGTCGCCGTCGCCGAGCGCACCGGTCCCGAAATAGGTGGAGGACAGGACGATGGGCGGATTCACCGCTTCGTCGTGGGCGCGTTCGGGGCGGCCTGCCGCCACCACCACGGTATCGGCCGACAGTTCCGCCGCGTGCTCTCGGGAAAGACTCATGGCTAAAAGCGTAATGGCCCGGCCCGCCCCCGTCCCTTTACTGTCAGGGTTCCTCTGTAACCTTAGATCCGTGACTACGCAGAGCCGAGGAATCTTCATCGCCTTCGAGGGCGGGGACGGGGCGGGCAAGTCCACGCAGGCCGCCCGCCTGGCCGGGGCACTCGAATCCCTCGGCCACACCGTGCTGCGGACCCGTGAACCCGGCGGAACGCCCATCGGCGAAAAGCTGCGTTCCCTCGTGCTGGACCATGGCCACGGCACCATCGACGCCCGCACCGAGGCCCTGATGTTCGCTGCTTCCCGGGCCGCCCACGCGCACCAGGTGATCCGGCCCGCCCTGGCGGAGGGCACCGTCGTCATCACTGACCGCTACATCGACTCCTCGGTGGCGTACCAGGGTGCCGGCCGCGGGCTCGGCACCGCCGATGTCCGCAGCCTGAACGAATGGGCCACCGAGAACCTGGAGCCGGACCTGACGGTGCTGTTGGATGTCCGCCCCGAGGACGGCCGCGAGCGGCGGACCGCGGGCAACGCCGGGGAGGACCGCCTCGAATCGGAACCCGACGACTTCCACTCCCGTATCCGCCACGCCTTCCTGGAACTGGCTGCGGCCAAGCCCGGGGCGTACCTTGTGCTCCCGGCGAAGGACCCGGTGGAAGAACTCGCCGCGCGCGTCCTCGAACGGGTCCGGCAGTTGCTCGAAACCACCGTCCCCGGAGGCAGGCCATGACCGTCTGGGACGACCTTCAGGGCCAGGCGCCGGTGGTGGCCCAGCTCCGGCAGGCTGCGCAGGGCGATGGGCTCACCCATGCCTGGCTGTTCACGGGCCCCCCCGGGTTCCGGTCGATCCAACGCGGCCAAGGCCTTCGCCGCCGCCCTCAACTGCGAACAGGAAGACGTCACCCTGCGCGGCTGCGGCGAATGCCATTCCTGCCACACGATCCTGGCCGAAACGCATTCGGACGTGACCTTCGTCCGCACGGAGAAAGTCACTATCACCATCGAGGAAGCACGGCAGCTGGTGGCCAAGGCCGGTGACCGGCCGTCGTCGGGCCGTTGGCGGATCATCGTGGTGGAAGACGCCGACCGCATGGCCGAGCGGACCACCAACGTGTTGCTGAAAGCCATCGAGGAACCGACGCCCCGCACCATCTGGATGCTGTGCGCTCCCTCCCCCGCGGACGTGCTGGTCACTATCCGCTCGCGCTGCCGCCCGGTGGGGCTGCGGCTTCCGCCGGCGGCGGACGTCGCCGCGCTGCTTGTCAGGCGCGACGGCGTCGAACCTGGCTTGGCCGAGCGCGCGGCCAGGGCGGCGCAAAGCCATGTGGGGATCGCCCGGCGCCTGGCCCGCGATCCGGAGGCCCGCGAACGGCGGCTGGAGACGGTCCGCTTCCCCTTGGGGCTGCGCGGGGTGACCGCGGCCGTCATGATGGCCGAGAAGCTCGTGAAGATCGCCACGGATGAGGCGAACAGTTCCAACGAGGAACGCGACGCCGCGGAGAAGGCCGCGCTCCTGGCAAGCCTCGGGGCGCCGGACACCGGGACGCTTCCGCCGGCGATGCGCAGCCAGGTCAAACAGCTCGAAGACGACCAGAAACGCCGCGCCAAACGCTCCATCACGGACTCCTTGGACCGCACGCTCACCGACCTCCTCTCCTTCTACCGCGACGTCCTGGTGATCCAGCTGGGGAACGCCGTGGAGCTGGTCAATGTTGAACTCAGGGGCGAGCTGGAAGCCTACGCCGCCGCTTCGACCCCGGAAACCACCCTGGCCCGGATGGATGCCATCAACAAGGCAAGGGTCCGGATCACCACCAGCAATGTGGCGCCGCTGCTCGCGGTGGAGTCAATGGCAAGCAGCCTCATCCAGTAACAGCCAGTACCCCTGCCCCCGCATCCAGCGCAGCATCGAGGAGAACCGCATGAACCCCGCAACACCCCGGCCCGGAAAGCCCCGGCGGAGCCCCAAGGACCGCGTTCCGGGCGTTATTGCGGCGGTGCTTTCGGCTGGCCTGCTGCTCAGCGGCTGTGTCTTCTCCCTGCCCCTCGGCGGCGGCTCCGGAGGCAGTTCGACAAGCGGCAGCGGGCAGAACCCGGACGCCCGGGCGGCCGTTCCGAAAGGCCTGGAGTCCTTCTACTCCCAGAAGGTGGACTGGAGCTCCTGCGAAAACGGATTCCAGTGCGCAAATATCAAGGTCCCCACCGATTACGCGCACCCCGAGGCGGACAGCATTGTCATTGCGGCGATCCGGCTCCCTGCCCGTGGCAGCAAGAAGGGCTCCATCCTGGTGAATCCCGGCGGCCCGGGCGCCTCCGGCTTCGACTTCCTCAAGGACGCGGCGAAGACCCACTTCACCGCGAAACTGCGGGCCGGCTTTGACATGGTGGGCTTCGATCCCCGCGGCGTGAAACGCTCAGCGCCGGTCACCTGCCTTAGCGACATCGAGCGGGACGAAAGCCGTGAGAAGGTGTACCACTTCAACACCGATGCCGGACTCCAGGCGGCCCTCGCCGACAACAAGGACATCATCGCCAAGTGCGTGGAGAAATCCGGCCCGGCTTTGGGCCACATCGACACCGAAAGCTCGGCCAAGGACATGGACGTCCTGCGCGCGCTGCTCGGCGACACCAGGCTGAACTACCTGGGCTACTCCTATGGCACATCGCTTGGGGCCACCTATGCCGAGCTCTTCCCGGACAACGTGGGCCGGCTGGTGCTGGACGGCGCCGTGAACCTGGCGCTCAGCAACCAGGAGCTGACGGCCCAGCAGGTGGTGGCTTTCGAGAAGTCCCTGCGCCGCTACGTGGAGGACTGCCTGGGGCAGGGGGATTGCCCGCTGTCCGGCAGCGTGGATGACGGGATGCAGCAGATCAGGGACCTGGTGTCCGCTGTTGACGCCAACCCCGAACCAGCCAGCGACGGCCGGCTGGTCAACGGCCCCACCTTGGTCAGTGGCCTCTACACTCCGCTCTACGACGACGCCTCGTGGCCGGTGCTGACCCAGGCGCTGAGCGCGGCGTTCGACGGCGATCTGTCCCTCATGCTGCGCATTGCCGATCTCGGGGCCGACCGCAACCCGGATGGCACCTATAACTCCAACACCGGCTTCGCGTTCAACGCGATCAACTGCCTCGACTACCCGATGGTCACCGACACTGCCGGCATGCGGGCGGAGGCGGAGCGGCTCACGAAGCTGGCGCCCACCTTCGGCCCGTACTTCGCCTACGGCGGGGTGAACTGCAAGGACTGGCCGTTCAAGCCGATCGGTTCCCCGGCGCCGGCCAAGTACACCGGCCAGTCCCCGATCGTCGTCATCGGCACCACAGGGGACCCCGCCACCCCGCTCGCCTGGGCACAGGCCATGCGCAAGCAACTCGGCAACGCATCCCTGGTGACCTGGCAGGGCGAAGGCCACACCGCCTACGGCCGCTCCAACCGCTGCGTCTCCACCGCCGTCGACGACTACTTCCTGAGCGGCAAAGTGCCGACCGACGGCACCCGCTGCTGACAGTCCGGCTAGATCCGCGCTGCGCGCGGTTCCAGCAGTGCCGGCAGTTCCCTGATGGACGGCACGACGGCGGTGGCCCCGGCGGCGCGGAGAGTCGCCTCCGAGTGGGAGCCACTGAGGACTCCGACCACGGCGGAGGCTCCCGCACGCACGCCGGAAAGCATGTCAGAACTTGTGTCGCCGACGACCACGACCTCACGGACATCGTCCAGGTCGAGGGCGAGGACGGCGGTGAGGATCATGTCCGGGTAGGGGCGGCCGCGGCCGGCGTCGTCCGGGCACAGGCTGAGGTCCGCCTCCCCCATCCAGCCCAGGGACTCGAGGACCATGTTTTGGGTGTGCCGGCCGAAGCCCGTGGCCAGGCAGACCTTCATGCCGGCGTCGCGCAGCCAGGCAATGGATTCTGCGGATCCTGGGATGGCGCGGACCCCGCCGTCCGCGATCAGCTCGTCGTAGGCCAGTTCGAAGGTCTTGTTGGCGCTTTCGGCCATGCGCGGGTCATCGAAGAGGTGGGTGAAGACGGTCAGCTTGGAATACCCCATGGTGTCCCGGGCGTAGCCGAGCATGCTCTCGAAGCGTGTGGATCCCGGCTCCACGCCGTGTTCGAGCAGGGCCCGGGCCATGGCCCTTTCGGTGCGGCCATCATCGGTGATGGTGGTGCCCACCATGTCGAGGACCGCCAGCTTCAGGCGCGGAGGCCGTGTGAGGCCTTCAAGGTTCCCGGGTGACCCCACGTTGTCCATGCTCATCGTTCCCCTTTGCTGATGGACCTGTGCAGGTCCCGGCGTCGGTGGCCGGCATCAACGGCCACGGTATTCCGCCCAGCTTCCGCCGTGCCCTCGACCGCCCGCTGAACCGCGCCCGACAGGCGGATGAACTCCGTGCCAACCCTGTTTCCGGCCGTCCGGAGGGCAGGCTCTCCGGCTGCCCGGATAAGGGGCTTTCCGGCCGCCCGGAACCGTTTTGACCCGGGCGCGGTGGCTCCATTACAGTTGTGTCTTGCGTGATTCAGCCGGTCCTTCCGGAAGAACCGCGGTGCTTCCTTAGCTCAGTCGGTAGAGCGTTTCACTCGTAATGAAAAGGTCATCAGTTCGATTCTGATAGGAAGCTCGGTGAGAACCCCTGGAAATCAAGGATTTCCGGGGGTTCCGTGCTTGTGCTTGACAAGTTGGCGTTCTTGAGCGTTCCCTGAGATTTCGACCGACACAGCACGTGTTCGTCACTTTTCCGTCACCTGTATTGTCGAGCTTTTCACAGGCGAAGAGCTGCCCATGCAGGCGGAAGCGCTTAGGGCGTTGAGGTCGTGCTGGAGGCAGTGAGCGGCCTACGAGGCTAGACAGGGGGACACTGATGAAGAACGAGATAAAACCGGGGCTTGCAGTCAAACGCCCCCCTTGGGTATTCACTTGGCCAGCTACATTTATCGGGCCTCTGCTTTCCGCGGCCGGGGCAGCTGTTCTTCCGCTGTCCGTGACAAATCCGGATGGCCTCGTCAAGGACATCAGATGGGTAACCGAGCCCGGATCGTTTTGGTTTGGACTGGTTGCCCTTCCCGTCGGCATCCTATGGGCACTCGTGGGCACCTCGCTTCAGCAGAGCGAAGCATCGAAGCTTCGGTCGAAGCTCGGAGTGGCCCAGGAGATGGCAACGGAAGATGTAATCCATCACTTGGCCCCACTCATCCACGATCTGGGCCAACTTTCTGAGTCCCAGAGCGTGAATCACGGACGTGACCTCGTGAACCGCGCGCTCAGCACCGTTACAAAGATAATCGACGTCCCGAACGTACGGGCCTGCCTGTACTGCCTTGACCACGTGGAATCCAAAAGTGCCACAAGCCTTGACATTCCCAACGCCTTGACTCTGCGGACGCCCCACGTGGGTCGCTTTGACGCCCCGCGTCCCAATTTCGTCCGTGGGGAGAGCGATGCGAGCGACGATATCTTCGCCGTAATCGACAGGGGAGCTTCCCGATTGATTGAAGACGTAGCGCAGGCTGACTGCGACCTGGACTGCACCGACAAGAAGTACGAAACTTTCCTAAATGTCCCAGTAAAATTCCAGACCTCAGAAGTCGGAGTGCTTTCGGTGGATGCTCCGCACCGATCTTCTCTCACCAACGGCCACGTTCTGCTTGCGGAGATGGTGGCTCAGCTCATCGCCGTCGGTCTGCGGAGAGAGCAAAAAAACACGCAGGATCGAACTCCCCGGCCTCGTAGAGTTACACAGGAACTCGTGCTGGAAAGCGCGGACGAGCCACCAGAGGGCTATATGATTCCCAGTAATAAAGACCTAGAACGGGGAGAGGTGCGATGACGAGCGTCCACGACGTAGCGGCATATATTCTCGCCCGAGAAGGCAACACCTCCACGATGAAGCTGCAAAAACTTTGCTACTACGCACAGGGATGGCATCTGGCATGGCACAAGGAGCCACTGTTCAACGAGCCCATAGAAGCTTGGCGCATGGGGCCCGTATGCAGGGACCTTTACAAGTACCACAAAGGTGACGCATCGGTTGACCGCTGGCAGCATGGATCTGTTGAAAACATTCCGGCCGAAGGTACTACTACGCTCGATGTCATCCTAGATTTTTACCGTCCGTTTTCTGGATTTGACCTTGGGCACAGGACTCACTCGGAGCGTCCTTGGATAGAGGCTTGGGAAGCTGTGGAGCCATTACGGCGAGGTCACACGGTAATCAGCACGGACACCCTGCGAGAGTACTTCACGATGCTCGGTAGTGGCACCGGCAGCGGCGGCAACAGGGCCTAGACAACCGAAGGGGTGACATCGGCGGAGTGAATCGGGTCCGCATCCTCTGGGTGCCATCGAGCCGGACCTGCTAGCGTCGTGTCCGACCGAAACGACGCCCGCTCGGACAGCTACTTATGAACGTCGGGCCGGGCGAAGTCGCCCGTGAAGACGTGTGCCTTTTCACCGTCGCTCTGACTTACCCGAATAAGATCATCGGCAAGACCGCTTCGAAGGCCCGTAATCCGTCACGAATCGGTCGGCCGCCTAAGTCCTAGGACCCTTGGTTACGCCGATTCTAAACCTGCTGTTCGCATTGTCGGTCAGGGCATCTACCCCGAACACCTTGTCCGTCCGTCACGGCTCGGGAGCGTTTGGCCGATGGCCTTGGGGCCCGGCCGCGTGACCTCGCACATTTCGAGCAGTTCCGGAACTACCACGCCACGTTCTACGCCCAGGTCGAAGCGCTTTCAGTAACACCGTATTCGCCGACCTCGCTGGAGCGCGGAATCGATGGTCTGCTCGTCAGCGCTGCCCGGGTACTCCAAGCACCCGTTCCCGAAGGTCTCTCTCCCGAGCGCGACGCCTGGCGGATCAAGGACCAACCGGCCGCCATCAAAGCCCTGACTGAGCGGCTGAAGGCACGTATTGCGGCTGCTGCTCAGGACGAGAACACCGCCAAACGGGCAAGCGACCTGCTCGTGAACCGGATCGATCGCTGGAACCAGCGCGCGAAATGGGCCGCAGAGATGAGCAAGACTTTGGTGTACGAGCGCACTGGAGAAGGCGACAAGTACCTGCCGTTGATCATCAGCCCCGAAAACGCCAGGGCATCCGCGGGAGGATCATCCGAGGCGCCGTTTATTATTGCCAACTCGATGCGCGAGGTGCAGCCGGAGATCAACGTTCTGGTCAGCCCGTTGCCCGAGCGGCTGTTTGCGCGGGCACCCGAAGGAGCCCCGGAATGGGCCCTACCTATGGGAGAGGACGAGTGATGGCCGAAACCATGACCACCGATAAGGACGACGTGGAGCCCACGAGCAGTCACGCTATGATCCATGATCCCGGGCAACCGCTCGACCCGCTGGCCGACGCCGAGGACGGCGCGGTCAAGAACCGCGCGAAGGTCGGCTCCGCCCGCCCTTCCTCGCTTTTGTATACCTATGGCCCCGGCGCGATCATGGACCTTCCGGGCTTCGCTGTTATGCCTGCCGGGCTCGACGACTGGGAACCGATCTGGAAGCGCCGGGAGTTCATCCCGACCGTCGTCGAACCGCGGCTGCTGAACGTCGTACGCCTCCACCTCGGACCCCAGGTCGATTCTCTGCGCCCGTTCCCATGGCAGCCGAAGAAGGGGGCGATGTCCAAGGAAGGATCCGACCTCGGCATTCCGGCACGAGCGTTTCCCCAGTGGTTCCGCTGCACCGGCTGTGACTACCTGGGACCCCTGCCGCGCTTCAGCTACACGAACACCCACCCTTTCCGCCCGGACCTCGCCCAGTTCACCCACCAGAGTTGCCCGGGCCGTGGCCGAAAACCTGTCGGGTCAGCTGGACGCAAGCGCGAAAGCCCGGCCGTCCCCGCCCCGCACCTGCTGACCTGCACCAACGGCCACCTCGACGAATTCCCCTACACGTTGTGGGTGCACCGCGGCGGAGCATGCCCGAAGGCCGTGCTGCCCGATCTGAAGATGCGGGATGCAAACATCGGCCAGAACGTTGGCTCGGTCATCAGCTGCGCATCCTGTGGGGCCACGCGCGGCATGGCAGAAGCACAGGGAGCGGCCGGCCGCGACAAACTCCCGCAGAAGTGCCGCGGACGGCACCCCCACCTAAACGCCTTCGACGCCGAATGCAATGCCCGTCCCGCCCTCATCATGATGGGAGCGTCCAACCTGTGGTTCTCCTCCACACAGTCGGTCATTGTCATGCCCCGCACCGAGGCCGAAGAAGCCGAAGCCCTCGCCGACCAATTGCGGGCCGCCCTGGGGATCGACAAGATCGCCAAGTACGCCTCCGATCTTGACACGCTCAGGGACGTGGCCGACGGCAAGGTCAACCTCAAGGAAGTTACAGACCAGAATCTCGCGGCGGCCGTCGCGGACGTGCTCGCACCAGTGGATCCGGAAGAAGTCCGTCAGGAGAAGCTCGCCACCTGGGATCCTGTGGAGCTGCTTGTGCCGGAATGGCGGTATCTGCAAAAGCCGGCTCTGTTCCCGCAGCAGCAGAATTCCAGTGGCCTGATGGTCACCGAGATGCAACGGGGGCAGGATCTCCATCCCCGGGTCGCCCGAGTGGTCGCAGTGAACCGGATGAAAAAAATCAATGCCGTTCTCGGATTCACCCGGCTCGACGAGATGGACCGCGTGAACGATGTCGCCAGTCGGCTCGTCAAACTGACGCGCAAGGGCAGGCCTGCTTGGGTGCCAGCCACCGAAGACCGCGGTGAGGGTATCTTCCTCCAGCTCGACCTGAACGCTGTGGACGACTGGGAAAAGCAGATCTTCGACTCTCCGCTGTGGTTCGCCCACAAGGAAGCGCACCGCCTGAACTTTTCCCGGCGATTCTCCGAGACGGCCGCCCAGGTTGACTCAGAAACCCGGCTGCCCGGCCCGCGGTACTGGCTCCTGCACACTTTTGCCCACACGCTCATCCGGGAGATGGCAATGTCCTGTGGCTACGGTGCTGCCAGCCTTACCGAACGCATCTACGGTTGGCCTGCCGCGCCGCAGCGCGAGGCAGCGGCGGGGCTGCTCATCTGCACTACTGCCTCCGACAGCGAAGGCACACTCGGAGGGCTGGTCGCGCTGTCCGAGCCTGCGCGCCTGGAAGGGTTGGTTGTCTCTGCCCTGCGCAGGGCAGCGCGATGCTCATCGGATCCCGTGTGTGCGACGCGGACCCCCAGCGACCCGGAGGACTTCCTCCACGGTGCAGCATGCCATTGCTGCACCTTCGCCTCGGAAACCTCGTGCGAAAAGTCGAACCGGTTCCTCGACCGGCGGTTCCTGCTTGATCTGCCGAGCAGTATGGGCCCGACCGTGCCGGGGTTCTTCGGGAACGTCGATGCCTTCTGACCCGTTCGCGGCGCTCGGCGAATTCCTTACGGCTTCCGAAGCCGAGGGCCTCGCCGTGCAGCTCGCCACGGGTCAGCACGTCACGAAGGCCCTCGGTGCGGTCAGCACACCTCGCCGGGAAAGAGTTCGTGAGCTACTTGTTGCCGCCGGCCTGGGGCACATCGAGGTCGAACGGTCGGTCGCCGTCCTACAGGCTGTCGCCGGGGCCAAGGCTGTCCATCGCGATCTAACGCCTGTCTGGACTATGCCTGGCAATGAAGCCAAAATCGGGCACCTCACGAGTGAGTTCCACCGGCTAGTCCGTGCGGCCCGGCAGTCCGTAACGTGCGCGACGTACAACTTCGAGAAGACCTCAGAGATGTGGAACGTACTCCGGGAAAGCGCTCAACAACCCGGGGTCACAGTCACCGTCTACGTCGATGGTGACAAGGCTGACGCTATGAACATCAAAGCCCACCTTGGGGACGCAACCGTCTACCAATCGGCCGCGTTGCCGAGCGGCAAGCCCGTTGTCAGCCACGCGAAGTTCGTCGTCATCGACCGCGAAGTAACGCTGCTGACCAGTGCAAACTTTTCATTCAGCGCCGAGAACCGCAACATCGAGTTCGGACTTCTCGTTCGAGACTCCGCTCTGGCCAATTCAGTTGAATCCACGATGACGAGCAAGCACGGGACGCTCTACGAACTGGTGGAGTAGCAGGATTTCCGGGCCGCTAATGCAGTCCGCTTGGGAACGGACTCTCCAGGTGGTTGCCGCATGCACCTGACGACTCGCCAGGCCGCCTCGCTGCTCGCTCGGCTACGGTGCGCTCCCTCGTTCAAGGAGCGGCGCGCTTCAGGCTGCTTTGACCACGGGCAGTTCGGCCCATTCGGTGGTGTAGCGAGGGCTGAGCATGTCGCGTCTCATGGACCAGTCCGGGCCGCCCTTGAGGCCGGCTACGCCGAGGCCAATGGAGCTCCGGCCGAAGCGTTGGGCGACGTCTTCGATGAGCGGGCCGATGCGGCGTTCCTCGTGCGCGTTCTCGAACAAGGCCAGGGGTGGTTGGTTGCCGGACGGTCGGAGGTCGGTGACCATGATCCCGGCGCGGACGTATTTGAGGCCTTCGCGGATCCTGGGGACCAAGGCGTGTGCTGCCTTGGCCAGGATTACCGGGTCGGCCGTGGGCATGGGCAACGGAATGACCACGGAGGGGTAGGAAGTATCGGCGGGGTTGTAGTAGGACGTGGCCGCGAAGGCCGTCAGGACCTTGGCCTGCAGCTGGTGCTTGGCCAGACGGGCGCTGGCCTGCTGGGCGTAGACGCTCATGACCTGGCGCATATCCGGCCCGGTCCGGATCGGGTTGGAGAAGGACCGGGAAAAGATCAGCTGCTCCCGCCCGATACGTTCTTCCTCCATGGGAATGCACGGGGTGCCCTGCAGTTCCAGGACGGTGCGCATCATGACCACCGAGAACCGGTCCCGGATCATCACCGGGTCGGTCCTGGCGAGGTCCCCGATCGAGTAGATGCCCATGCCGGCCAGACGTTTGGTGAGCCGAGTGGCCACGCCCCAGATCTCATTCACGGGCAGGCGCGCCATCAACGCCTCGCGTTCGGCGGCCGGCACCGATTCCCAGCGGCACACTCCGCCGAACGCTTTGTTCTTCTTCGCCCACTTATTGGAAAGCTTCGCCAGGGTCTTGGTCGGAGCGATCCCGACACAGACGGGCACACCGACGTGGCTGCGGCAGGCCTCCTTCATCGCCCGGCCCAAAGCCAGGAGGTCCTCCCCGCTACCTTTGACGCCGAGAAAGCACTCATCGATGCTGTAGACCTCCTGCCATGCCGAGTACCGGGCCAGCAAGGTCATGACTCGGGAACTAATCGATCCGTAGAGTTCGTAATTGGAACTGCGGGCCTGCAACCCCCATTCCTTCGCCCGCGGCGCGATCTTGAACCACGGTTCGCCCAGTACTATCCCCAGGGCCTTGGCCTCATCGGACCGCGTCACCGCGCACCCGTCGTTGTTGCTCAAAATGATGACCGGCCGGCCCTCCAGGGAAGGGTCGAAGATCCGCTCGGCCGACGCATAGAAGCTGTTGACATCCACGTGCGCGATCTCCTGGGTGCGCGGCATCGTCGCCGGCCTAGACATAGTGCAGGCAACGGGTCACGACACCCCAGATCCTCAGCTCCGACAATTCGGGCACACGGATCGAAGGGTATTTCGGGTTAGCGGCCTCAAGGACCACCCCCGCAGCGGTGATCCGCAGGCGCTTGATAGTCAGCTCCCCGTCCAGGATGGCCACCACCACGGAGCCGTCCTTGGGTTCCAAGGCCTTGTTCACGATCAGCTCGTCCCCGTCGCTGATCCCCGCCCCCTGCATCGAGTCCCCCGCCACCCGGACTATGAAGGTGCTCGTCTTGTCCTGGATCAGGTGCTCGTTCAGGTCGATCTCGCCCGAGAAGTAGTCCTGGGCCGGGGACGGGTAGCCGCACTCCACCGTCACCGGAGCCACAGGAACCAGCCACGGCACGACCCCCGCCACTATCACACGAGGGTCCAACGCAAGACTCATGACACACCCTTATTCGAAAATATGTTCGAATATTAGTGTAACTCTCGCCAATGACATTAGCGCTGCCTAGTCGGGGTACCTGGATGAGTTCGTACCGCGGCTCCGTTGGCACAAGTGCCGCCGCAGAGTCATGCCGACGGTATTCAGCTTCTTAGCCAGGATGAGGCGGCTATGGTCCTAGGCTCGACGAGCCACCGCTCCCGAAGTGAACCACTCGAGTAGGGTTGCTGCCAGTGCAACTGCGGCCCGGGCCTCTTCGTGAGAGACGTCCTTGTAGTTGACGCTTCCGTGCCGATCACGGTGTCCGTACCATAGGGTTCGAGCGGAGTTCAGAATCAACTCGGTGCTGGGCGCGTATTGGTGCTCCCTAAGAGGCAAGCGCCAGTCACCTTGGTCGCGCATCTGATTTATTACTGTTCCGAGCGTGGCGTTCTTGTTGTTCGGCTGAACAACATCAATTGCCGCGATTTCCACTGCACGAACAGCATCGGCATATCCTGCGCTATCGTTGGGTTGAAATCCGTGAACGTGAGACCAAGCACGAGCGAGAACTTTCCCCGATGAACCCGCTGAAGCGATGACTCCCTCCACGCTTGCCTGCACGCCTTCGGCGACTCGCTCTACGAGCCCCAAGCTTCCACCCCGTACACCCACTGTCCACTTTGACCTTCCACCCTTGAGTAGATCATCAAGGACCGTCGCAGTCTGGGAATTGATGGTGTAGGCCGCTACAGATACAACGTAGTCAACGATGCGGAGAAGCTCGAGCGAAGACAGCCTGCGGATTCGGGCCAGAGTATTGTCAGGGTCAGCAATGCTGCTACCCGCAGAAACGCCAAGCTGAACTCTGGTCTTCAGCTGGATGTCAAGACACTTCGCAGTGTCATACCAGCCCGAAGTCGATAGATAGGAGTGGATCCATCCTGCCAGCGGCTCCCTTAGCCAAGCTGGGACTCCATCCATAAGCACTTCGTAATCAGGTACTTCATGCTCTTCCAGCCCGAAGGGCACCCATTGCTCCGTCATCCCAATTCTTCCTATCTGCCCGTTGCTGGCGGCCCGCAAGGGGCGCCGTCCGACTACGCAAGAGTGTCTTCGAAGGTGTCTGAGATAGCCCCCTCTCCCACGCGAGTGTTACCTACCGTGGCTCAGGGCATCTCGGGTTCAATATCGTCGAGACGGTCGATGTCCAACAAGACTGGTTGTTGGGGGTACGGCCCGGGTTGAACCGACGGAGCAGCGTCACGGGTCACTGGTTGATCCGCTCTCAATTTGACTGACTCCGGCGCAACTCTCCTGTCGACTACTGATTCGTTCATCCTCATGCTTCGGAACGAACCAACCAGGTCAAGATGACCCGACACATGCGTCCCCCCGATGGAGCCAAGGCAACGAAGCGCAACAGACATCAGCCCGTGGTGTTCGGTGGACAGGAGATGAGCAAAGGCAGGGGCCTTCCATGCGTCGCCTCCCAACGCTGCGTCAAAGCAGACCAGCTCGGCAGTTTGAAGGAGCTCTCTTGCGACAGCTGGGTTTGCGCGAAGGCGCTCAACGAAGTCCACGTAGTCGTTGAGGTAAGCCGGTGGTTCAGCAATAATCTGCCGGAGCGAGGGATAAGGCACCCTCAACGGTTCAGCTCCTGCCTCAATGTATCTCCGGTGGGTTCGCTCCTGAATGTGGCCGACGAGGGCATCGGCGCGTTCCAGTAATGGCAGAAGATAAAGGTCATCGGCGCTCCCTACTGTGAGTGCGCGCCCAAGTCGCTCGAGTAGTGTCGCAGAGGGTATTTCATCGAGACGACCGGCGTCCTGGAGCGCTGCGAGAATGACGGCAACCAAAGCGTGGGAGGCAAGAACCGTAGCTGCCGGCTCCGGGATGCCGCCTTGCCGCGCAGCAGCTTTGCCGAAGGTTTCGACAGCAGACAAGAGAGCCGAAGAATCCGCCATGAGTCCCCCGCCTCTCAGAAACTTTGTCACCGCGACAGGCAAGTCCGGAAGCCCCTTGAGCTGGGTGTCAGTCCTCGCTTCAGCTGCCAAGCATGCCTCCCCGTCCAAGTGAGCAAACTTTTCTGGCAACCACGCATGCGCCTGTTCCCGAGATGAGAGTGACGCTTCGTCGAGCACGGCAATACCGAGCTTTCGAGCCAAAGCGCGGCCACGTGTACTCACAGTCTGGCGAACCAAGGTCACACGGTCGAGGGACATGAGCTGTCGAAATCCCGCTAGCCAAACGAGAGTGTATGGCTCCCCGCTTTGCCCTTTGCCGCTCTTGCACTCAAGGCTCGACCTAGTTGATCGCAAGCGTGAATCAACGTCAATCGACAGAATATCTATGTCTGTTAGGACGTCCCGCCCCTGTTCGGCGCCTTCCGCCGACACTGGCACACGCAGGCGAACAAAGGCACCTTCCGCAAATTCCAGGCGGGCAACTCTTCGTTCCAGTACGCCACCTTCGGTGTCTTCCGGCCTGGTTCCCGGCTTGGGGTCAGCTCGACGTCGCGTCCTTCGCTTTGCTTCGTCAGCTCTTGATCCCGGAGCCCGGCCGGCCGGTTGTGCTCCGCTATTGTCCGCCATCACTGGCCTCGTCCCATGCTGCGCCGCAGGGGTACTTCGCGAAGCGCGGCGATCAAGCGTGATTCCTCTGCCTGATCACGATCGGTCATAAGAGCCAATTTGGCGCGCTCCCGCTCCACATGGACGTAAGACCGCTGTCCTTCGAGGGAGGCCACGTTGGGGCGTCCTGAACCCGAGGTTTCACGGGCGGTGAGCAGCTTCAATGCATCCTCTGCGACTTCGGTCTGGAGAAGTTCCAGCTGATATCGATTCGCCGAATCACCATCGATCACCCTGACAATTCCTGCTTTTTCAAGCATGGGGTAGTCGGTACCAATCGACGAGGCGTTCCCGGCGACGCCGCGATTGATCAGCGACCGTAGGAAAACAGCTGGATCCCGTAAGCGATATGAGGCAAACGTAGCTGCATAGATCATTGAGCCAACCAGTTGTCTGACTTGACCGGATGCATCCCCAGCAGAACCGCCAAAGGGGTCCCTGCCCAAGTGTGGCGTGAAAAGAAAACCCTGCTCCTGTCCCTCCGACGTCTGAATTACAGACCTCTGAACGAGCCCCTGCGATACGGCGAAGTCAATCCATTTCTTCTCGGTTGCCGTTACCTGACTCTCAGGCATGCCTGGATTGGCTGCCAACTCTTCCAGCAGTGCGCCAACTTCCTTGGTCCCTCGAGCATCTGCGGCCCGCAGAGCTGCCTGGATTACATCTTCACCCTGCGTCCAAACATTCGGGTTGAAAAGGATAGATCGGCCGTCGTCCGCTACCACCTTCCGAATCAGGTCCATGTGCGTCAGGAGACGAACGGCGCTTTCTGCACTCTCCGGCGCCGAACTTGCACCCTCAGAGGCATGAGCGACCTCCAACACATCTTCGTGCAGCAGGGGCTGGGTGGTTGTGGCACGCAAGACAGCGAGGGCCGCGCGCTCCACGGGCCCGGCCATCAATACGGTTAGAACCTTTTCAGAAGCTGCGACCAGGTCACGGGGCGCGGGGATAGTCTCGACGACTGCAGTCGCCTGGCCGTTCGCGTCGCGATGAACCACAACCCAGCCAAGCTGTTCAAGCGTTTGGACAACGTCGTTCAACGACCGCCTCCCCAGCCCAACATCCAAGCCAATGGCCCTAACGCGCGCTGGGCTGCTCGTCGTGCTGCCCCGCAACCTGAAAGAGACATCAAACACCCACCCAGCGAATTCCAGTTGCTCGAGGGCGGCTCTTTCGGGGCCCATCTGGTACGCCGAAAGGTGTCGGGACAAGCCAAGCATCAGCTCGGCATCTGTCAGAATCGCCATACTTCCCCCTGCCCGAAATCACAATGTCCTGTCGGGCGCTCGGCTCAAGGGCATGTCACGTCTGCCTATGAATCTAAGGGCACTCAATGGCCATTCGCGGGAGGCACGCCCAACGGGACATAGCCGTCAGCCTCGGCAGTAGTCATCCAGTAACCAACCGCAGTTGCGCACCGTGGTACTCGCGAGCCGGTCCTTCTACGGACTGATCGAACGTCTGCCAGAGGCAGAACGACGGGTGAGCGGGCTCGGATCATTGACATTCCAAGGCCCGAAACAGACCATCGGGGGCATGGACGTTTCCGATTGGCTGAGGGTCTTCATCGCAGAGCGGGAGAGGCGAATGCGCCAGTACCAGGCCGGCACGGACCGCATGACTGCCCAGATATGGGCTGATACGTTCCTCCTTCACGCACACGGCGGTGCTGTCGCCCAGGAAGCCTCGCCTGAGACGCAAGTAGTGCGCGGCGACCAGGCGGCAACAGACAAGACCGACGGCTCGCATCGGGGCCGACATAATGGGCCTCGGGGTTTCGGGGCGTGGGATTAATGTCGCCCATCCTGGCGGGGCTCGTTACCGCGCTACTCGGGGGCGGTATTGGATGCGTCGAGTTGCTCGGCCGGTACCGCTCGCGGCCGAGATCGGCGCTCTTGAGCGTGCCAGGAATCGTCTACGTCCTCCTGAACGCTGGAGCGAGCGCCGCTGTATTTGCCCTGTGCACCGCGTTCGGATGGGACTTTGGCTTGGCTGGGGGCGCCGATGGAGGTGCGACACTGCTTGTTCGGGTACTCGTTTCCAGTTTTGGGACTATGGCCCTGCTTCGTTCCAGTTTGTTTACGTTCTCCCAAGGCGGAATCTCGGTCGAAGCAGGTCCAGCAGCCGTGCTGACTCTTCTGAGACAAGCCGTGGAAAGGGCCGTTAACCATCAGCAGGCGGTCTCTGTTATCAACGATGACTGGACGGCGGGATTGAGCTTTGCTCGAGACCATGAGGCATTGACCCTCCTGTGCCTTACTGCCCTTGTCGAGCCCGATGAAGCGTCCGCTAAGGCTCTCGGAGATTTAGCTGCAAAGCTTCTGGTGAGCGATTCCCCAGACAGGCAGAAGATGCTTGTGTACGGAGTGGCTCTTGTCGAGCAATTGGGCGCGACCGCAGTGGTCGCCGCAGGGCGCCGCATTGCTCACGAGAACCGGGCTGGCCGTTCCCCGGCAATCACTGCGGATGATTCAGCAGAGCGGTCCAGGCAGGATGCTGAGGCAGGGAAAACTGGTCAGACGCCGCCAGCGGATAGCGATCAAAGCCTGCGCCGAGAGGCCGACCGGAGCGCTGCTCTTAGATCGGCGCAAGCCATACAAGACATCTTGGACGAATTAGGACCAGGAGTGACGGTGGCGGAGGACTTGCGTACCGATCTGTGCCTTCATCGGGCAGCCATCCTGTACAGTGCGGAGCCCGAGCTTAGTGCTGCTTTGATCGACAGCCTCCCGGGCCGCGGCAGCGAGTCAGATGTGAAAGACCTGGCGGGGGCCCTTTTCGGAAGCGTCACGCGCCTGGGTCGCGACCCCATCAAAATCGGCGCGTCACTGCTGAGGGCGCTACTACCTCGCCCTGAGCTGCCTCGGCCTTATATACGTGACACCAGTATGACCAAACGACCGTCGGCGCAAGGGTGGGTTTATGGGTTCGCGTTGTACGAACTCTGGCCGTGTCTACCTGCCGATCTCGCATTGAGGGCATTGGACTCATCCATAGAGTACTCCCGGATGTGGGACGCGTTCACCGCGCGAGCGGCTGTTCATCTAAGACTGGGGGACCTCGAATCAGCTCGCCGAGATTTAGGGGTTGCGTTGGCGGGACAGCAGGGTCATGGGCTGGTCTCCCCGCCGGCGCCTAGTTTCTGGGCGCCGGTGCTCAGGCCTTTGCGGGCTTTACTGGACGATGGCCTCTCAACGGAGACGCAATTCGCGCTGTGGAACGCTATCTGGGACGCAAAGGATGCTATTCCATCGGACCGAAGGGACATTTTCCGACTTCGGCCCGTTCTAGATAGGGACCAACGAAGGCTAGCCCGGGCTTCGTGGACGTTGTGGCAACGTATGGGGACGTTGGATGTGGCTTATCTCGCGCAGTGTGCGACTGACGTGGCCGTTTCGATCTACCCGAGGTCGCCCCGGCACGGGCTTACGGCCTGGGACTTTCTTGCACGAGGCATTGCTCCAACACCCGTTGATACAGATCTATTGACAGCGATCTCAGAGCACCTCCAAGTCCACGACTAGTAATGCCACAAACTTAAAAACGTTCCATTCGTCGGGTGTGGACCTACTCGCAGCCTTGGCGTTGACTGATCCGTCGCAGCAGTCGACTGGCTGCAGCGGCCAAAGGCAATCAAATGCCAATTGGCCGGTCAACGACGCGGCTTGGCGCTGGGCTTTTGCATTGCGCGTCGCCCGCCGCGGTACGGGCTGCTTGATGCAGCCCCATTCGGCGCAACGAAGAGCTCCTCGACATCGCATTCAAGCACGGAAGCGATGTCCCACAGGCGCTCGTAGGCGACACTTTTCCGGCCCCACTCGATCCCAATGATCATGTTGCGGCTCAGTCCAGATTCCAGCGCCAGCGCTTCCTGCGAGAGCCCCTGCTCGAGGCGTAATTCCCTGATTCGCGAACCCACCATCGTCCTGCGTTCGGTCCACCGCCGCGTCTGCTCCTCGGAGGACTGGTGCGGGCGGGTGGGCATGAATCAATGCCAACCAATAATGTCAGCATTGTCTGCTCTACTAGTGATACATGCATGATCGCCGTTGGTCATGCCACTGAAAGCGCGGTGCGGACAATGGAAGACGATGATTCCCGAAATGACCGGAAAACGCCGGTCCGGTCCTCACAAGCCCGCAGGACTGCCAGTACTACGTCGCGGCATCGAAACGTCGGACCTCCGAAATTGGACCGCGAACGCTTCTACGAAAAAACACGCCGCGCAGCGAACGGATGCCTGCTCTGGACAGCAGGCATGAGCAACCGCGGGTATGGCAAGTTTGTCCTCAACGGCAGGACGATGGCCGCGCACCGTGTTGCTTGGTTCCTTGAATACGGTGAGATCCTCGCCCCCGAGCAGCTGATTCTTCATTCCTGCGATACAAGGGCATGCGTGGAAATCACCCATCTAAGGGTAGGTACACACGCCGAGAACATGGCAGACCGAGCCGCCCGCGGCCACTACAACACCTCTCGGGGACTAAACAACCCCTTTGCCCGATTCAAAGATGACGACGTGGCCCGCATGCGAAGCATGATCGCCGACGGAATCAGTCATCGTCAGGTTGCCGATGCGTTCCACTGCTCCCGGTCATACGTCAATCTCATTGCTGCAGGCAAACTGCGAAAACTCCCAACGAGTGAGCCTTCACCTGCGGTGTTGGCCCGGCGTGAGCAGGAAGCCAAGACAAGGGCCAACCAGATAAGGGTCTCGCAGATCACTTCGGTTGTTCATCCGAATGATGAGATCGAGGGGGAAGAGTGGCGGCCAACCCAATTCGATGGATACTGGGCCAGTTCGCTGGGGCGGATTCGAGGCCGGAATAAGACCATCCTCAAGCCCTACATCACGGTCTTGGGCTATGCCGTCGTGCATTGCGGGAAAGGGAACCCGAGAGGGGTGCACTCCCTCGTGTGCGAGGCATTCCACGGTGCACCACCTGCCGCCGGCATGCACGCCGCTCATCTTAACGGGAAGCCCTTGGATAACAGGCCTGACAACCTTCGTTGGGCTACACCGCTCGAGAATATCGGGCAAGACAGGCTTCGGCATGGGACGGTGCCGCGAGGCGAGAATCACGCCCTCGCGAAGCTGACACAGGAAAAGGCCAGGGCTATCCGCGCTCAGCTTCCCGGCCCGCGTGGAACCATCAATCGCTTGGCTCGCGAGTACGGCGTATCGAAAAGCTCGATTACCAGCATCCGCGACAACATCACATGGAAAGAGTAGCCGGCTTCCCAAACGCTGATGCCAAGAACTCATGCTAAAATCCTCTGCTCGGACGGAGGCCACAGCGGGTCTGAAAAACGCTCCCGCTTCTCTCTCGTTGCGAACCACGGTGCCGGGTCGGTCTGAGTCCTCACCTTGGCTGAACCTCGCACGACTCTGTGCTGCCGCTGGGCTGCGTCTCATTCCGGAGACGGCCTGGTCGGACCCGCCCAGGGTCGGGACGGGTATCGCCTCCATCATTTCCCGGCGGACGACCGGGAGAGAAACGAATCCTTAGAGATGGCCGTCGATCGGCAGATTTTCACGAACGGGTTTCCCGAGACAGCATCAGCGATCACGGGGCGCCCCACAGCAAGGGGGTGGGGGTGGACCCCCACGCGACCAACACCCAGCCCGGCGGTGATAGCGCCCCCGGTCGCGTACGGGTTCCAAAGTCATTAAATATGATTTAATACTGCATCTTGGGATTCGGAGCGAACGTTGCCGCGACCCTGTACTCTTCATCGGGGTCGGTCGACCGGGCAAGACCGCGCCGCCAACAAAGCGTCCACTGACGACTGCCAGGTCGAGGTCCTCTTTGACACCGCGCACCGGTTGCGGCTGAACGGCAACCCTTCCGGTGCCCACTTCCGCGGCCGCATGCGGTCGGCGGTGCGACCACGAGATTCTGCAGACAGCCGAGGGCCGGATTGGCGACCAACGAACTCACAAACCGGCAGCCGTCCTAATGTATGCCAAGGGCGGATTTTTTGACACTCCAGCGGAAATCGGGGTTCATGTACCCGGATCAAATACCGTTGTCAGAAAATAGCCACCGAAGGCCTCCTAAAGGCCCTTCTCGGGATCGACCGACAACGCGAATTCGGCTCCGCGGCGCGGTGAGTTGGACCACCACCGATTGGGCTCGGCGACGGGGAAATCATCGACGATGGGCTGGCATTCGCGGCAGGGCGGCTTGGACCGGGAGAATCCCAGCTGATGCCCCCAGCCCGCCTGGGCGGCACAAGGACCGCAAAGTCCCAGCTTCACGTAGTGCCGTTTCATGGCGTCCCACGTCCGGGTCTGCCGAATCGTCTCCGGAGGATCGTCGTAGGACATGGACTTGATCATTGTTTCTCCTTCGGGGTTCTTGTGGTGTTTGCAATGGCACGGCGATGCCGCTGAGAAATAGCTGGTCTAAGGGCGGAGCTGGCTCCGCCCTTCGGGCTGCGCTGCGCTCCGCTTTCCTGGACCAACCGTTCGTTGATCCCGGTTTGCGGCCGGAATAGCGACCCCGCCGTCAAGGCAGGGGCTTTCGATTCCGAACCAGTGGTAGTGATGGCCTGCCCTCAGGCAGGGCCATCTTCAACCGGCTCCATCGTCAAGGCCGCTACGGCCATCAATGAGGTAGTTGTAACGAGGTAGTTCCCATAAGGTAGAACTCCTTTGAGGTCGTTCTACCTGGGGTAGTTAAAGGTGAGGTAGTTAGGAACCGGGATTTTCGGGGTACCAAGTGGGGTAATACTCGGGGTAGACCTCCGCCTCCAAATCAGGGGTAGCTGACCCGACTTCTTCGGCCTGGGTGGTGCAGATTTCCAGGGTGGCTGCCGATCCATGAAGGGCCGGGGCTTCACCGGAGGAAGCCCCGGGCGGAAGCGTTTCCTCCACGGTTGCATCCGCAACCGGGATGGTGATGGTGTAGTTGATCGAGTTGTTGTAGCGGCGCTCCTTGTACAGGTACCCCCTGTCTTCCGCCAACTTGGTGTGCCTGGTGACGGTATCTGTCGTATTCAGACCTGCTGCCTTTGCGAGCTTCTTCAGGGAGGGGTACGCCTCGCCCGTATCGTTGTCGGCAAAGGTTGCCAAGGCCCAGCAGATGGCACGGGTCCCCGGCGGAAGGTCAGAGTTGGCAATCGCCTTGGCGTACTGCAGCGGCCTGGCCTGCCGGCGGGGGAGTTCGCTCACTGTTCCGCCTTCGCAATCAGTAACGCGAACCCGCAAGACCCGCCGGTCCGCTCGTCCACGTAGAGCGCGATGTACCCGTCCAGCTCGAGTTCCATCAGGGTCTCGAATACGGCGGGATCCCTCCGGTACCGGCCGAGGGCGGCGTTGATCCGCTGCCAGTTGGTGAGAGCCACACGTCCGATGCCAACATCGCGGGCAATTACCCCCGCCACGTCGAGCGCGTCAGAAGGCAGGCTAGGGTCATTGGCAATCGTCGTGAGCCAGAGGTCAACGTAGGGATCGCACGCGGCGAGTGCGAAGGTGCGGTCGCCGTAGTCATTCCAGGTCGACTGCTCGCACGGACGCTTCGCCCGCTCCTCCGCAGACAACGGGTCGGTCAGGGGAATCATGAATACCTCCATTTGTTTGGTTGCAAGGGTCACGGGAGTGAAATCGCGCAGCGGCGAATCGATCGGCTGTAGTTGCAGGCCGACGGCAGCGGCCCGGGATGGCGCCAAGGAGCGCACATTGAAATCGGTGAGTCCCAGAGGAGACCTGATTTGGCCCAAGTGGTCAGTCAGCTGAGACAGACCTGGATGGACGGCCTTAGGGACGGATAGCAATGATTTGGTGGGGCTGGCAGACCGTCCATCACCACCAACGAAGTCTCATGACGACCGCTGCTGGCGAGCCCAGTTCACGACGTCGTCGATGAGGTAGCGGCACTGGGAACCAAACTTGTGAAACCGCGGCCCCCTGGCGCGGCCAGACTGGGCCAGCCACTTCTCGGAGACGTTGAGGTACGCCGCCACCTGCTTCCTCGTCATGTAAGGCGACGCCGGCGGCTCAGCCGCGCCCTTCAAGGTCCCCCGGACCTGATCATTTTCCAAAGTCGATCTTCCTTATCTCGAAAGCACAGCCTCCTTGGTAACAAAACTGTGCAATGAGGAAAACTTTAAGCACAGTCTTCCTGGCAGTCAAGATGTGTTTGACACCCTTTTCTTGCCAATTGCCCTGTGTTACGATGGCGACATGGACATCCTCGAACTGCCGCCCCTCGGACCCAACGTCAAATACATTGGCCCGGAAAGCGGTCCAGAAGAGGAAAAGTTCAGGGACGGCGGGAAGAATTACCCAATACTGTGGGCGCGGTATCGCGTTCACGGCCTGAAAGTACAAATTGGATGGGTTGTTGGGCATGACATGGGTAGCTTTCGCGAGCCCAACAAGTTGTGGATAGATTTCGACTCCTACGACTATGCGCTTGCCGAAGACGATGAGCGCACGTCAATGCAACAAGCCTTTGACGGCATCACAACGAAGGTGCTGCGTTCCATCCCTATGGCACACGCGCGTGCCCTCATGCGCGACCGCTATGAGCAACTGTCCGTGGCGGACGTCCGAAGAGATATGACGCCCTTTCCAGCCCGGGTCGAGTCGGACGAAGACTATGTTCACGTTGCGTCCGCTTATGTCGCCCTCGGCGAGGTTTCCGTGGAACCGATCAAGAGACTCTCGGAATGGACGGGCGAGAGCGCTGATACGTGGTCCGCCAGGCTGCGGCGGGCCCGGGCCAAAGGCATCCTCGAAGGCAAGGGACGCCAGGCCCAAATTGCGCCCGCCTATCTAAGACAACGCGAGGAGATCTGGGCAGCCATGCGCGCGAGGAAGAACAAGCCAGATGGCGGTTAACAAGCTCACCAGCGGTGTGAAGCGCTGGCAGGCCGACTGGACCACGGCTGACGGCAAGCGCCAGCGGAAAAGGTTCACCACGAAACGCGAGGCCGAGGAATTCCTTCACACCACGATGCAGTCAATTCGGGGAGGAACCTTCATTGATCCCCGCGCGGCCGGCAAGAAAACCGTCGGCCAGCTCTACGGGGACTGGATCGAGCGGATTGCTGCTGTCGGCGCAAGAGGGAGGAAACCAGCAAGCCCCAAGACTCAGGACAACTATCACCGGTGCTACGAGAACTACGTGAGCCCCCGTTGGGCTCATACGCCGGTCGGCAATGTCCGGTACGACGATGTGGCCACCTGGATCACGACCCTCAAGGGTCGTGATGGGCGGCCCGCCGGCACGACCACCCGGCGGGAAGTCGCACTCTTCTTCGGTCGGCTGATGGGCCACGCTGTGAAGCAACGCTTGCTCCCCAGCAATCCTGCCAAGGACCCCATTGGACAAGCTGACTACATCCCAGCCCGTGAGAAGCAGCGCGCGCACGTCTACCTGACAATGACCCAGCTGACCACCCTTGCAGCCGAGTGCGGCGATTTTGAACTCCTCGTCATGGTGGCTGGCACCTGCGGCCTGCGATGGGGCGAGATCACGGCCCTCACGCGAGACGACCTGGATCTTGGCCCGACACCGTCCATCCTCGTCCGAAAGGCGTTCTCGGAGGTTGGAGGAAAGCTCTTGCTTGGGCCTACCAAGGGCGGGGACAGCCGGGTCGTACCTATTCCCCGGCTGATTGCACAGCGGCTGGAGGCTTCGATTTCCGGCGAACCTGGAAACTCACGGGTGTTTAGTGGTGCCCGTGGGTCGGCCCTGCGGAACAACACCTGGACCAAGCGTCATTACGCGCCAGCAATAGACAGGGTTGCAGCGAAGGATTCTTCGTTTCCGAAGCCTACGTTCCACGACCTCAGACACACGGCCGTGAGCCTGGCGGTTAGCGCCGGCGCAAACATCAAGGTGGTCCAACGCATCGCCGGCCACGCCAGCGCGACAATGACCCTGGATACATATGCCGGCCTCTTTGACCATGACCTCCATGACAGCGCCGGGCGGCTGAACAACGCTCTCGAGGGGTTGGGCTGGAAATAGTTCGTCACTTTTTCGTCACCACGGCGGACAAACTCTCGTACATCATGGGCAGATGAACTCTCACTCGTAATGAAAAGGTCATCAGTTCGATTCTGATAGGAAGCTCGGAAAAGCCCCGCCATTCCTTGGAATGGCGGGGCTTGTTTGTTTTCTGCCGCAGTTCAGGGCCGGCAACCTGCAGTAATTCCGCGGCAACGTGCACGAAATGATTCCCGGCTACGTTTTGGGTAGCCCCTGCAAAGCCAGTGGGGCGTGCCCCGATTGCGATGCCGCTGCCCGTCGCATGGCGGGCAGGAAGAAGGAATTCCCCAGCCATGGCCAACCGCCTCCTGCCGTATCTCCGCGCCGGATACCACCGATGCAAGGCTTCCATCAGCCAGTCATTCGTGATGGCTCTGTGTGCAGTGACGGCCTATCTGTTTGCTGAGCATGTGCTCGGCCACGCCAGTCCTGTGTTCGCCGCCGTTGCTGCACTGCTCACACTGCAGTTCTCCGGAGACTGGCGCACGCGCAGAGCTTTGGAGGTGGCCATCGGGTGCATGCTCGGCGTGACAGCGGGCGTATTGCTCACCCACATCCTGGGGAACGGCCCGGCACAAGCAATCCTGATTGTTTTCGTTGCCACGTTGATGGCCCGGTTCCTCAACAAGGGCGCAGTATTCGCCACACAGATGGCGATTCAGGCAGCCCTCGTGGCGATGATCCCCTCCGCCCAGGGTTCTTCACTGCACACGATCCTCGATGCCTCGGTTGGCGGGGCCATCGCCTGGATTGCCACGGCCGTTGTGCCGACAGTGCGGCTCAAAAGGCCGCGCGAAGCCATCCGCAAACTGACCCATGAAATCTCCGCTGTGCTTCTCGGCACCTCGGAAGCACTCGAGGCGAACGATTCAACCCTGGCGTGGCACGCCCTCATACGGGCACGGAACAGCCAATCCGTCATTGTCGAAGCCAAAGAAGTCCTGGGCAAGGCGCGGGAAGGAACCATCATCTCCCCGTTCCAGTGGCGCCACAGGGAGCACATCCGGCGTTCTTTGCTAACGGCGGAAAAGCTGGACCTTGCGCTCAGGAACAGCCGTGTCTTCAGCCGACGACTCACCCACTCCATCAACAGTCTGGCCCTCCCGGAGGAGGGAGCGCTCCAATTTTCGCGCTTCCTGAAGCACACGGCCCAGCTCGTGGCCGGGCTCGGCGAGAACTACTGCGAGCGGGACCCGAAACGCAGGGAGTCCGGAATCCGGCAAACCCTGAGCCAGCTGATGCACTTGGCGGCTGAGCTGGCGCCGGACCGCTTCCACGCGGCAACGGTGGAGGGCCAGGCCCTGATCCTGACGTTCCGCCCATTCATGGTCGACCTGATGGAAGCCGCCGGCGCCACCCACACTGAAGCCCTCGCAGCACTTCCGAATTTGGCGTCCTTCGGCAGTCCTGCCGAGGACCTTGACCTGCAGCCCTCCGCGGCTCAACGATCCGCAGCTGCGTCTACGGCACCAGGACGTAACGGCCCCTGACGCCTCCCGCCGCCACGGCGGCAATCGCCTCGGCAGCCCGTTCCAAAGGCCAGGCCGCGAACACCCGGGGCGCCAGCACGCCGTCGGCCGCCAGCTCGAGGTGCGCGGCCAGTTCGCTGCTCTCCGGCACCGCGGTGAGTGCCGTCGTCACCACCCGCTCGGAGACCGGCAGTGCCGGCGGAACCAGCCCCACGTACGTCCCGCCGTCGGCCACGGCGTCCACCGCCGGCTCCCCCAGGGCAGCGGCATCCAGCACCGCATCGAAACGGGCCTTCCCGAGGCTGGCGATGATTTCCTCGGCGCCGGCCTCCTGGAGGAAGCCGACGTCGGCAGGCCGGGCGAGTGCCGCGACCCGCCAGCCTGCGCGGCGGGCCAGGGTGACGGCAAGGCCGCCGACCGCGCCCGCCGCCCCGGTGACGAGCAGGGTCCCGGACGGCTCCCCCGCGAGGGCGATGGCCTGGGCGGCAGTCGAGGAATTCAGCGGAATGGTCGCCGCCTCGACGAAGTCCAGGGCCTCCGGGATGACCGCGAGCGAGGCGGCGGGCAGTACCACCCGGTGGGCGAAGGTGCCGCGGGCTGAAACGAAGTCGCCACGGAATCCGGCGACCCGCACACCCGGGGCCAGTTCCGGCCGTTCAGCACAGACGCCGGCCCCGACGGCGAGCACGGTTCCCGCAACATCCGCGCCGAGCCCGATCGGGGCGTCCGCCGGCACCCATCCCAGCTCCCGCGGCACGCCGGCCTCGATCATGGCGTCGACAGGGTTCACCGCGGCGGCCCGCACCTCGAGCAATACCTCGCCCGGGCCGGGCGCCAGCTCCTCCAGTTCGGCGAGCTCGATTCCGTTGGGCGTGGCAATGGCTGTCTTCATTTGTCCTCCTTGAAGGATTGGCGTGTTTTCCTATCCGATCCTTCCGGCCTTACTCTCTTTTGGTAAGTAGGCACCTGAGAGTGCGTATCCCCCATGGAGGTAAGCATGGCCACGACCACGGCGGCGCAGCGGCGCGCGGCGCGGAAGCACGACTACGATGCGTACCTGGCGGCATGCCCGAGCCGCCAGCTCCTGGAGCGGATTTCAAACAAATGGGTGGTCCTGGTCCTCACCGAGCTGGGAGACGGACCTGCCCGGTATTCCGAGATCGCCCGGGTTGTAGCAGGGGTGAGCCAAAAAATGCTGACCCAGACCCTGCGGAACCTCGAACGTGACGGCATGGTGCACCGGGACATCGAAGCTACCGTCCCGGTGACGGTGACCTACTCCTTGACGGAGCTCGGAAGTTCCCTGCTGAAGGTCATGGGCCAACTGAAGCTCTGGGCCGAAGACAACATGCCCGAGGTGATCGCCGCCAGGGGACGCTACGACGGCATGTAGCTGCACCGGCAGGGCGCGCGAGGCGGGGCACGCAAAAGGGGTCCGCACTCCATGAGCGCGGACCCCTTCGTGGACCTTGCGGGACCTTGCTGATCTTCCAGGACCTTGCTGATCTTCCAGGTCCTTGCTGACTCCGGGACTAGGCGAAGTCGGAAACCGCCGGGTCCGGGCCGATGCGGCCGTCGGCGCCCCGGTCCAGGCCGTTGATGGCCTCGATGTCAGCGGCGTCAAGGGTGACCCCGAGGGATTCGAAGTTCTCTACGATCCGGGATTCGGTGACCGACTTCGGGATCACGACGTTGCCGATGGCCAGGTGCCAGGCGACGACGACCTGGGCCGGAGTTGCGCCGTGTTTGGCGGCGATGCCCGCGATCGTCTCGTCCGCCAGCAGCTCGCCGCCTTGGCCCAGCGGGGACCAGGCCTGGGTCAGGATGCCGTTGGCGGCATTGAATTCACGCAGCTCCGCCTGGTTGAAGAAGGGGTGCAGCTCGATCTGGTGGATCGCCGGCACCACTCCGGTCTCGTCGATCAGGCGCTGCAGGCCCTCCTTGCTGAAGTTGGAGACGCCGATGCTCTTGACGCGGCCGCGCTTCTGCAGCTCAATGAATGCCTTCCACGTGTCCAGGTATTTGTCCTGCTTGGGCTGCATCCAGTGGATCAGGTAGAGATCAAGGGTCTCGAGGCCAAGGCGGTCCAGGGAGGCCTCGAACGCTTCAAGCGTGGACTCGTAGCCCTGGTCGGCGTTCCACAGCTTGGTGGTGATGAAGATTTCTTCGGGTTTCAGGCCGGATGCTGCGATCGCGCGGCCCACACCAGCCTCGTTGCCATAGATCTTGGCAGTGTCGATGTGGCGGTAGCCGGCCTCGAATGCCTGGCGGACTACCTTTTCGGCTACATCGTCCTCAACCTGCCACACCCCGTAGCCGAGCTGGGGAATGGAGTTGCCGTCGTTAAAAAAGTCAGATTTGGAGACGAAGTCATGGGCCCATCCTGCCAGCCCCGACGACGCCGGAGCCATGGTTTTCGTAACAGCTAAGCTCGGCGCTTAATTCCGGTCATGCGGGAATAATCCGTTCCCGT
This sequence comes from Arthrobacter sp. TE26545, assembly GCF_056279005.1. Next base: position 545,884 of record NZ_JBWBQM010000001.1, on the reverse strand, counting down.
TCCCCGGAACTGCACAGGCTAGCCTCGCATCAACCGCTCGGCTTCATCCACGTGTTCATGGACGGCTTCGGCCCGGCGTCGCACGGAGGCCGCTCCCAGCGGTGCCGCAGGGACGGCGAGGCGCAGCATCGCGGCGGCCTCCGCCGTCGTCGCCAAGGAGTTCCCCGCCTTGGACAGGGCACGGTGGACACCAGCCAGCTGCCCCGGAATGTCCAGGCCCTCGCTGGGCGCGAGCCGCTGGGCCTCGATGCACACTCCGCGCACCCGGGCGGACAGTTCCGCGAGCTCATTGGCGATGACAACGAGCTCACCGTACAGTTGCTCGTCCTCCACGCCTTCCAGCACCTGGTGGTACCGGTCCAGGCCACGGTGGAAACGGTCATGGGCGCGCCGCCACAGGCCCTTGCCGAGTTCGGCGTCATCCCTCCGCCCTTGGCGGAGCTCCCCAAAGAGACCCAAGCGAAGCTCAGAGATACTGGCCGGGGCCATGGTCCGGATCGTCGATACCGCTGGGCTGGCCCTTGCCGGGCTCGCCCTTCTGGGCGGGAGCCCGCTGCGGTTCGCCGTTGGCCCCGATCACCACGCCGGGCGCGATCATGGTCCCAGGCGGCAGCTGCCGCAACTGCATCTGCGCGGTGGCACGCTCCCGGGCCGCCTGCTGCGCGGCGATGGCGGCCTGGATGCCATGGAAGAGCCCCTCCAGCCAGCCCACCAGCTGGGCTTGTGCAATTCGGAGTTCAGCGTCCGACGGCGGAGCGTCCTCCGGGAGCGGCAGGCTGATCCGTTCAAGTTCCTCGACAAGTTCCGGCGCCAGGCCGTCCTCGAGCTCCCTGATGGACCGTTCGTGGATCTCGGCGAGCCGGCCACGGGCGGCATCGTCCAAGGGGGCTGCCTTCACTTCTTCAAGCAGCTGCCTGACCATCGTCCCGATCCGCATGACCTTCGCGGGTTCATCGATCAGGTCCTGAAGGGAACTCGGTTTCTTTCCCGCGGGCTTGTGTCCGTTGCCCTTGGCTTCTGTGGTTTCCGCAGCCTTTGCCGCGATGTCCTCTTCCAGGGTGGTTCCTTCCACCGGAATGTCATCAGAGCTGTTGCTGCTGTCCTGAGGGGCGTCCACATCACTCATGGCTTCATACTCTCATGCACCGCAAGCCGTCCGCCGCCCGTTTCCTCACCCCTGCATGCTGCGTTCAACAACATCTCCCCTGCGGGTCCGAGTCTTGGCGGTCCATCCGGTCCCGCCAGAACTGCTTCTCAGTCATCGGCGCCACAGGATGGCCGCAGGCCTCATGGTGTTCCAGGTATTTCCGGTAGGCGTCAGCCCCCATCACACCCCGGAAATATGCAGCGAACCCCCGGAGCCCGCGTCGCAGCGTTTCCGCCACCGGTTCCGTTAGCGGCTCCATCAGTGGTGTCCCGGCCGGTCGAGACGCTTGGCCGCCGGGACCTTCGCCCAGGCCGCGGCGAGTTCGCGCTCTGCCGCCGTCGGGAACAGCCCGGACGGGGCGAAGACCCGCGACGGCCGCGGAGCGTCCTCGTGGTTGCGGCCGCCGCCGTCTCGGAAAGCCTTCAGCGTGGCAAGAATGGCGGTGATGATCACGATGATGCTCAGCACCACGAAGACCACCGAGAGGACCCCCTGCACCATGGTGTTGCGGACAACCGCTTCCATGGCCGCCTCGGTCTTGGCCGTACCGAAGGAGGTCTTGCCGTCTGCCAGGGCCTTGGCGAAGGCGGCGTTGTTGGCGAAGTAGCCCACCGCGGGCACCGGGGAGAAGATCTTGTGGAAACTCGCGGTGATGGTCACGACGGCGGCGAATGCCAGCGGCACCCCGACAATCCACAGGAACTTGAAGGATCCCTGTTTCGCGGCGATGGCCATGCAGACGGCAAGCGCGATCGCGGCGAGCAACTGGTTGGCGATGCCGAACAGCGGGAACAGGGTGTTGATCCCGCCCAGCGGATCCGTAACGCCCATCAGCAGCACGGCTCCCCAGGCACCCACCATGATGGCGGTGCACAGCCAGGCGCCGGGCCGCCAGGACGCTTCCTTGAACTTCGGGATGAAGTTGCCGATGGAGTCCTGCAGCATGAAGCGGGCAACGCGGGTGCCGGCATCCACGGCGGTGAGGATGAACAGTGCCTCGAACATGATGGCGAAGTGATACCAGAACGCCATCATTGCGGTGCCGCCGATGAACTGCTGCATGATGTGCGCCAGGCCGACGGCGAGGGTCGGCGCGCCGCCCGAACGCGAGACGATGCTCGGCTCGCCGACGTTCTGGGCGGTCTGCGCGAGGTCTGCCGGAACGAGGTTGACTCCGGACAGGCCCAGGCTGTTGACCCATTGCGCGGCGGTTTCCACCGTGCCGCCCGTCAGGGCAATGGGAGCGTTCATGGCGAAGTAGATGCCGCGGTCGATGGAGATTGCGGCCACCAGGGCCATGATGGCGACGAACGATTCCATGAGCATGCCGCCGTAGCCGATAAAGCGGGTCTGGCGTTCCTTCTCCACCAGCTTGGGGGTGGTGCCAGAGGAAATCAGGGCATGGAAACCGGACAGGGCACCGCAGGCGATGGTGACGAACAGGAACGGGAACAACGCCCCGGAGAACACGGGGCCGTTCTCCCTGCCCGCGAATTCGCTGAAGGCCGGCACGGTGATTTCGGGGCGCACCACGATGATGGCCACTGCCAGCATGACGATCACGCCGATCTTCATGAACGTGGACAGGTAATCCCGCGGCGCGAGAAGCAGCCAGACCGGCAGGATGGCGGCGATGAAGCCGTAGACGATGATCCCCCACGCGATGGTGGTCTTGTCCAAGTGGAAGAAGGAGGCACCCCACGGTGTGCCGGCCACCATGCCGCCGCCGATGATCGCGGCCATCAGCAGCACGAAGCCGATGATCGAAACCTCCATGACCTTGCCGGGCCGGATGAAGCGCAGGTAGACACCCATGAACAGCGCGATCGGGATGGTCATGCCCACCGAGAAGACGCCCCACGGGCTCTCGCCCAGGGCGTTGACCACCACCAGGGCCAGGATGGCCACGATGATGATCATGATGAGCAGCGTGGCCACGAGGGCCGCCGTTCCGCCGATCACGCCGAGTTCTTCCCGCGCCATCTGTCCCAGGGAGCGGCCGCCGCGGCGCATGGAGAAGAACATCACGAGGTAGTCCTGGACAGCACCGGCAAGGACAACGCCGATGATGATCCAGATGGTTCCCGGCAGGTACCCCATCTGGGCGGCGATGATGGGCCCGACCAGGGGACCGGCGCCTGCGATCGCGGCGAAGTGGTGGCCGAACAGCACGTTCCGGTCCGTCCGGACGTAGTCCTTGCCGTCGGCCTTGTATTCGGCCGGAGTGGCCCGGCGGTCATCGGGTTTGAGCAAGTAGCGTTCGATCACCCTGGAGTAGAAGCGGTACCCGATGAGGTACGTGCAGACGGCCGCGAAGACGAACCAGACAGCGTTGACGGTCTCGCCGCGGACCAGGGCAACCATGAACCAGGCCACCGCTCCGAGCAAGGAAATCACCGCCCAAAGGGCGATCTTCCCGGGGGTCCAGCGCCTCTCCTCGGCTTCCCTGACGGCGTCGTCAACGGCGGGCGGCGGCAGCTCCGGATCGAGTTCCAGGACGTGTGCTTGCCCGGTTTCCGGGTCGTTCCTGTTCGGTTGTGTACCCATGGCTCCTCCTTGAGACCGGTTCCTTGAGAACAGTGGTGTGGCGTTAGCCGCACTGTAGCAAGGCACCCAGACAAAGCGAGTCAAATGGAAACCGCGGTTCAGCCGGTGGCTGCCGGCCCGGCGTCGGGCAGGACGGCGGCGATCTGCCCGGTATGGACCAACCGGGCCTCGCACAGGTCCAGCCAGCGCAGCTCGGCCTCGAGCTGGAACACGAGGGAATCCAGGACAATGAGCCGGGCAGTGTCCGCGGTCCGCGGCGCGCCGGAAACATCCTTGCGCAGCTGGCTGAGCTCCTGCAGCCTCGCGAGCGAGGCTCCCCGCTGCTCCTGGATGATCGCCGGCAGGTCCGTTCCGGGCAGGGTGGCGGCGAGCGACAACTTTATGGCGAGCTCGTTCCGCGGCGGGGCTTCCCGGCCCACCGCCGTCGAGAGCCATCCCCCGATTTCGTCCCGGCCCGCCGGGCTCAGGCTGTAGATGACGTGTCCTTCGCCGTCGGCCCCTTCCCTGGTGACCAGGCCGTCGCGCTCCAGCCGGTCCAGCGTGGAGTAGACCTGCCCGATGTTCAGCGGCCAGACCGCACCCGTCCGGGCCTCGAACTCGGACCGCAGTTCATAGCCGTAGCGGGCCTTGTCCTGGAGCAGTGCCAGGATGCTGTGCCGGATTGCCATGGTCCTCCTTTGCGGCCGCTGCCGTTCTCGCGGTTCAGAGAAGCAGCGGTTCAGAGAAGCAGGAGCACCTTGCCCACGTGCTCGCCGGAATCGAAGTACTGGTGGGCTTCGCGGACCTGCTCCAACGGAAACGACCTGGCCACGAGCGGCTTGATGCGGCCGTCGCCGAACATCGGCCAGACGTTCTCACGGACCGCGTTCATGATCATGCCCTTTTCCGCGGTGGGGCGGGACCGCAGCGTGGTTCCGATGACCGCAGCACGCTTGCTGAGCAGCTGGCCGAGGTCGATCTCGCCCTTGGCGCCGCCCTGCAGGCCGATCACCACCAGCCGCCCGTAGTCAGCCAGCGCGTCGATGTTCTGCTTCAGGTATTTCGCCCCGACGACGTCGAGGATCACGTCCGCGCCCTTGCCGCCGTTTTGTGCCTTGAGGCTTTCCGCGAAGTCCTCTTCGGCGTAGTTGATCACGATGTCCGCGCCCAGGAACGCCTTGGCGGTGCCGAGCTTTTCGGCCGTGCCCGCGGTGGTGGCCACGACCGCCCCGTAGGCCTTGGCGAGCTGGATGGCGATGGTGCCGATGCCGCCGGTGGCGCCGTGGATCAGCACCGTTTCGCCCGGCTGCAGCTGGGCGGTCATGACCAGGTTGGAATAGACGGTTGCCGCCACCTCGGGCAAAGCGGCCGCGGTGACGAGGTCGACGCCGTCGGGCACTTTGAGGACCTGTTCGGCAGGGACGGCGACCTGCTGGGCGTAGCCGCCGCCGGACAGTAGCGCCACCACTTTGTCCCCGACTGTGAACGGTTTGCTGACGTCCGGGCCGAACGCCGCGATGCGGCCGGAAACCTCCAGGCCGGGCACCTCGGAAGCTCCCGCCGGCGGCGGATAGAAGCCGCGCCGCTGCTGGACATCCGCGCGGTTCAGTCCTGCCGCGACGACGTCGATCAGCACCTCCCCGGGACCGGGAACCGGCGCGGGAACCTCACGGACCTCAAGGACCTCAGGCCCTCCGGGTTCCGAAATGTAGACGGCTTTCATGCGTGCTCCCGATTTCTTGCTTGCTGGTGCGCGGCCGCGGCGGCCAAAGAGCGCGCTGCGGGTTTTTGAAGCAGCCAACTCCCTATGAAACACTACTAGGCAGGGAAGGTTGTCCGAGCGGCCTATGGAGCTGGTCTTGAAAACCAGTGTGCGGTAACCCCGTACCAAGGGTTCAAATCCCTTACCTTCCGCGCAGCGCAGTGTTTGCGCAGGCCAGAGGCCGGTTGACGGCCCACTCCGGTGGGCGGTTGCCGGCCTTCGGTGTTTCCCGGCTGCTTTGGCCGGCCTTGCCTTGCCCTCCCCTTTCCCGGGCTGGCGCCCCGCCGCCGAGTGCGTGAGAATGGCCGCATGTGCGGACGATTCAGCGTCGGTTTCGAGGCCGACGACCTTTCCCGGAAGCTTGATGCCCTGCTCCGGGACGACACCGTGTACCCCTCCCCTGCCCTCCAGTTCAATCCGACCGATCCCGTCACCTTCCTGCGCGGGCGCGCCGGCGACGACGGAGCGCTCCGGCGGGAGCTCGCCGTCGGGCGGTGGGGGCTGATCCCGAGCTTCGCGGAGTCTTTCGAATCGCGGCTGCCCAGTTGGAACGCGCGTTCGGAGACAGCGGCATCGCTGCCCAGCTTCAAGGGTTCGCTCCAGAAGTGGCGGGCCATGGTGCCGGTCTCGGCCTACTACGAGTACAAGAAGTCCGGCCCCGGCCGCAAGGACCCGAAGCAGCGGTACATCGTCGAACCCGCCGACGACATCATCACCTTCGCCGGCCTGTTTGCCTTCTGGCGGGATGAATCCATCCCCGACCGCAAGGACCCGAGGGCCTGGCGGTTGTCCTGCAGCATCCTGACGATGCCCACACCGCCTGTTGAGGCGCATGAGGGCCTGCACAATCTGCACGACCGGCTACCCGTTCCCCTCGCGCCGGGGATGATCAATGACTGGATCGATCCGGAAGAGAAGGACGGCGCCGGCCTGCTGGACGCCGCGCTGTCCGAAGCCTACGGCGTCGCTTCCTCCTGGAAGCTGCGCCCCGTGGACCTCGTGGACGGGAACACCCGGCTGGTGGAGGTCCCCAACCCGGTGGCTTGACGGCGCCATACGGCGAGCGGGCAGCTAGGCCTTTCCCGGCGAGTTTGGGCTGCCCCGGGCCACCCGCAGGTCCCGCCGCACATCCGTATCCTTCAGCCAGGTATGCCGTTCCCCCGGTTTGAAAGGATCCGGCCACCACTGGACCAGGACCCGGCCCGGCGCGGTCCGCACCACCATGGCCGGCACGTACTGCCCGAACCGCGGCCATTCCAGGTAGGCGAGCACCGGCACCTTCCCCACTTTGGAGAGAGCCTGGGTTTCCCGGGGAAGGGGCGTCTTCGCGGCGTTCAGGGGTGACAGGTGAAGCCGCTCCCCGGGGCCGGCCCCGTTCCCTGCGCCCTCATGCTCTGCGCCCTCACGTTCTGGGTCTGCATGTCCTGGGTCCTCATGTCCCGGGTCCTCATGCTCTGCGCCCTCATGCCCTGGGTCTGCATGTCCTGGGTCCGGGGCGCCGCCTTGCGCGGAGGCGGCTGGAAAGCTGTCTGCAGGCATGCCCGAAGGCTACGCCGGGGTACCGACAGCAACAAGGATTCCGGCCCGGACGGCGCCGGTTCGGCTCCCGATCATTGAATCTGTCCGACCCCCGGCATAGGGTGCTGTCTGTCTCCACCAAATGCCAAAAAATGCGGGGCAATCCGCCCCGGAACAAAACTCAAGGAGCAACATGCCCACCCCTGAGATCACGCCCGGCGCACCCTGCTGGATCGACCTGATGACCTCGGACACCGAAAAGGCCAAGGACTTCTACAACGCGCTGTTCGGTTGGAGCTACGAAACCGGCGACGAGGAAAAGTACGGCGGCTACATCACCGCCTGGAAAGACGGCAAGATGGTGGCCGGCATCATGCAGAAGCAGGACGACATGGGCGCCATGCCGGATGTCTGGTCCACCTACCTGCGCACCGACGACATCAAGGCCACCACCGCGGCAGCGGCAGCCAACGGCGGCCAGGTGTTCCTGGAGCCCATGGAAGTGCCGGAGCAGGGCAGCATGGCGATGGTCGCCGACCCCTCGGGCGCAGCGATCGGGCTCTGGCAGTTCGGCGAGCACAAGGGTTACCAGCTTGCAGCGGAAACCGGTGCCCCGGCCTGGCACGAACTCCACTCCAAGGACTACAAGAACGCCGTGGCCTTCTACCAGCAGGTCTTCGGCTGGGAAACCACCGTGGTAGGCGACACCCCCGAGTTCCGCTACACCACGCTCGGGGCGGGGGACGACGCCAAGGCCGGAATCATGGACGCTTCGGGATTCCTGCCTGCACAGGTGCCCTCCTACTGGACGGTGTATTTCGCGGTGGACAGCGCGGACGCAACCGTCGAGCAGGCGCTCGCCCTGGGCGCCACGGTCGTCCAGCCTGCGGAAGACACCCCGTTCGGCCGCCTCGCCGCGCTCACCGATCCCACAGGGGCGGTGTTCCGCCTGGTCCAGGACGTCAACCTCGAAGGCTAGAAGAACCACAGCTTCCCGGCCGGCACCTTGCCGGCCGGGAAGCCGCTTCCGCCGGCGCAGGGGGGAACGGCCGGCACTACCCGCACCCGAACCGGATCCCAGGCTCCGCGCCGTTCGCCCGGCAGCCCGAACGGCCGCAGACCTGCTGAAATGAGGACCACGATGTCCGTCACACGCACCACCACGCACCGCAACCCCAAGAACACCGTGGCCGGGGCCGCCATCCTGTGCACGCTCACCCTCACCTTGGGTGCATGCTCCCTGCTGGGGAACGGGGACGCGAAACGCGATTCCTCCGGCGTGGCCACCGAGTCGTCGAAGGCCGACGCCTTCAAGGTGAAGGTGGGCGACTGCCTGGAGAAACCCGACGGTTCGGAAGTCCAGGACGTCACTATCATTCCCTGCCCCCAAGACCACGATTTCGAGGCCTTCGCGGCGACGAACCTGGAGGACTCCGCTTATCCCGGGGACGCGGTGATCACCCAAAAGTCCGAGGACTTCTGCAGCAAGGAGTTCGCCACCTTCATCGGGAAGCCCTTCGACGAATCCGGGCTCGAAATGACCTACTTCTTCCCTACCCGCGAGAGCTGGAAGACCGGGGACAAGGAAATTGTCTGCCTGGTCGGCGGGGCCGCGGGTGCGCAGAGCAAGGGAAGCCTGAAGGGCTCCAGGAAATAGCACCAGCCCGTCACCGCACGGGCAACGCATTGGCCGGCATCGGGGGATCAGCCGGCACAACCTCCGGGTCCCCCACAACTCAATGATCGCGGGCATGCCGGGAACCCGGTTTCCCCGATCCAACGAAGGATGGGGGACCTGATGTTGTCACTTTCACGGCGCGCCGGAGGAGTTGCGGCCCTTCTGGTGGCTGTTTCCCTGGCCTTGGCGGGATGCAGCCTGATCCGCAGCGGCGACGCGCGCAGGGACGAATCCGGTCGTCCCACCGAATCCTCAAAGGCAGACGTACTCAAACTGAGGGTAGGCGACTGCATTTCCGGGAAAACGGAAGGTGTCGTCGGAGACGTGACGGTCATTCCGTGTGGCCAGGAACACGAACTCGAAGCCTTCGCCGCTACGAAAATGAGGGATGCCACCTACCCAGGGGCAGACGCCGTGAGCGAGGAAGCAGACGATTTCTGCTTCGGCGAATTCACGGCCTTCATCGGCAAAAGCTACGAGGAATCCACCCTCGAGTATCGCTACTTCCAGCCCACGGCCCTCAGCTGGCATTCCGGTGACCGCGAGATCCTCTGTCTGGTCGGCAAACCCGAAGGCGCCCAGAGCAAGGGAACCCTGAGGGGATCCAGGAAGTAGCATCGCCGAGCCACCGGCCGGCAACCCCGGGTTCATTTTGTGCTGCTCGAATGCCACGAACGATTCTTTACTCCCGGTAAAGTTCGAGCGCGGGATGCCATCCGGAAGTCCCAGCATCAACTAGTCCTACCCCTGTACGGTCCGATCACCGTCGCCAGGCACAACGCGGCGCACGGTGTGCCCTGAACCCGATCGGTTCTCGAGAGAAAGTCAGAACGGATGCATAGCAAACACTGGAAGTTCCTGGCCGGATCGGCGCTGTCGGCAGCCTTGCTGGCGGCGCCGCTAACCGCCTTACCCGCGGCAGCAGAAGTACCCGCCGCCCCCGGCATCGTCATCAACGAGGCTTACCTCAGCGGCGGAAGTACCGGAGCCGCATTCAGGAACAAGTTCGTGGAGCTCTACAACAACAGCGATGCCGCCGTGAACCTTGGCGGCTGGTCCCTGCAGTACCGCTCTGGAACCGGCACCTCAGCACCCAGCGGGATCACTTCCCTGTCCGGAAGCATCCCGGCCAAGGGCCACTTCCTCATCAAGGGAGCCAGCAACAACGCGAGCTCCACGGCCCCGGAACTGCCGGCCGCCGATGTCGACGGGTCCGGCACCTTCAATCCTGCAGGCACCAGCGGAACCATCGTCCTGGCCAAGCAGGCAACGGCAGTGAATCCCCTGCCCGTGGGATCGGTCACCGGGAACCCTGCCGTGGCCGACCTCCTCGGCTACGGCACCTCGAACACCTTTGAAACCGCCGCTGCCGCCGCACCGGCGGGGAACACCGACGTCAAGAGCCTGAATCGCAGCAACGGCGCGGACAGCAACAACAACTCCGCCGATCTCGCGCTCAGCGCCGCCATCACTCCGACCGCCTCGGGCACCGTCACCACACCGCCGGTCGAGCCAGGCGCCAGGACCATCGCCGAAATCCAGGGCACCGGAGCCGCGAGCCCGCTGGCCGGCAGCACCGTCAGCACCCGCGGCAAGGTCACCGCCGTGTACGCCACAGGCGGCTTCAACGGCTACTACGTCCAAACGCCCGGCAGCGGCGGGGACACGGATCCGGCGGCCAGGACGGCGTCGGACGCCCTGTTCGTCTATTCACCGGCGACGGCGGCGTCCGTGCATGCCGGCGACTACCTGGAACTCACCGGCGCGGTCAGTGAGTTCGCCAACCAGACCCAGCTCACCGTCGAGGCCGCCGGGCTGAAGGTGCTGGCCGAAGCCGCGCCCGAGGTGAAGCCCAGCAACTTCGCGCTGCCCGCCGACGACGCCACCCGCGAGCGCTACGAAGGAATGCTCGTTGCCCCGCAGGGCGCGTACACCGTCACGGACAACTATGCCCTCAACCAGTACGGCGAAATCGGCCTCGCGGCCGGAACCACTCCCCTGGTCCAGCCGAACGCGGTGGCCGCCTACGGTACCCCGGAGAACGCCGCCGTCGTAGCCGATAACGCCCTGCGCGGCATCAAGCTCGACGACGGCGCCTCCACCAACTTCCTCAAGGACGCCACCACGAAGGCCCTGCCGTTGCCCTACCTCAGCGGCAGCGACCCCGTCCGGGTCGGTTCGGCCACGACCTTCCGCACCAACGTCATCCTGGGCTACGGCAACAACTCGTGGAAGTTCCAGCCGCTCTCGCAGCTCACCCCTGCAACTGCCGAAACGGTCCAGCCGGCGTCCTTCGCCGCCAGCCGCCCTGCCGGCCCGGCCGATGTGGGCGGAAACCTGAAAATCGCGTCCTTCAACGTGCTGAACTACTTCCCCACCACCGGCGACCAGCTCACCGGCTGCAACTACTACACGGACCGGGACGGTAACCCCATCACGGTCAAGGACGGCTGCAACGCCCGGGGCGCCGCCAACGCGGAGAACTTCGAGCGCCAGCAGGCCAAGATCGTCGCCGCCATCACCAAGGCCGGCGCCGACGTCGTGTCCCTCGAAGAAATCGAGAACTCCGCCCAGTTCGGCAAGGACCGGGACGACGCCCTGGCCAAGCTGGTCCAAGCCCTCGACGTCAAGACGCCGGGCGTGTGGGACTACGTACGGACTCCCGCCAACGCACCGCCGCTGAGCGACGAAGACATGATCCGCACCGCCTTCATCTACAAGAAAGCCAGCGCCGAACCGCTCGGCGAATCGATCATCCACAACGACACCGTGGCCTTCGCCAGTGCCCGCAAGCCGCTCGCCCAGGTGTTCAAGCCGGTCGGCGCCGGGGATGACAAGAAGTTCATCGCGATCGTGAACCATTTCAAGTCCAAGGGCTCCGCCGCGACCCCGGACGACACCGACAAGGGCCAGGGCGCATCCAACCTGGCCCGTACCAAGCAGGCCCAGTCCTTGCTTGCTTTCTCCAACGAACTGCAGGAGTCCAAGGGCACGGACAAGGTGTTCCTGATCGGCGACTTCAACGCCTACTCCCAGGAAGACCCCATCCGGGTCCTCAGCGAGGCCGGCTACACCGACCTCGAGGCCGGCACCGGCAAGCACTCCTACCTGTTCGGCGGCATGGTCGGGTCCCTGGACCACATCCTCGCCTCACCGGCTGCCAAGGCCACAGTGACCGGCACGGACATCTGGAACATCAACTCCGTGGAGTCGGTCGCCTTGGAATACAGCCGCTATAACAGCAACGTGGGCAACTACTACGTGGCGGACGAATTCCGGGCCAGCGACCACGACCCCGTGCTGGTGGGGCTGAACCTGCCCGTCACGGAAACCCCGGAGAGCGTTGACCTGCAGTTCCTGGGCATCAACGACTTCCACGGACGCATTGACGGCAACACGGTCCTGTTCGCCAGCACCATCGAACAGCTCCGCGCGGCAGCCGCCCCCGGCAGCACCGCGTTCCTCTCAGCGGGCGACAACATCGGCGCCTCCCTGTTCGCCTCCGCCATCGCCAAGGACCAGCCCACCATCGATGTGCTGAACGCCCTTGAACTGAAAGCCTCCGCGGCGGGCAACCACGAGTTCGACGGCGGCTGGGCGGATCTGCGCGACCGCGTCATCGCCGGCGGTGCCAACGCGAAGTTCCCGGTGCTCGGCGCCAATGTCTATCAGAAGGGCACCACCACGCCGGCGCTGCCCGAGTACACCGTGCTGGACATGAGCGGGATCAAGGTGGCCGTGATCGGCACGGTCACCCAGGAAGTGCCCACCCTGGTGACCCCCTCCGGCATCACCGAACTGGACTTCGGGGATCCGGTCGACGCCATCAACCGGGTTGCCGCGAAGATTCAGGCGGAGAAGCTCGCCGACGTGATCGTCGTCGAAAACCACGACGGCGCCAGTGCAGGGACGCCGGACGGCGCCACCCTGGAGCAGGAAGTCGCCGCCGGCGGCCCCTTCGCGAAGCTGGTCAAGGAAACCAGCCCGGACGTGGCCGCGATCTTCACCGGCCACACCCACAAGGAATACGCCTGGGACGCCCCGGTGTACGACGCCAACGGCCAGCCCACCGCCAGGACCCGCCCGATTGTCCAGACCGGCAACTACGGCGAGAACATCGGCCGCATCACCCTCACCGTGGACACGGCCAGCAAGGCCGTCACGGCGTACACCGCAGCCAACGTCAAGCGCATCACCACGGACCTCTCCGGAACGTACCCGCGGGTGGCCCAGGTGAAGGCGATCGTCGACAAGGCACTGGCCGAGGCCGCCGCCGTCGGGAACCAGCCGGTGGGCGCGGTCACCGCGGATATCACGACGGCGTTCACCGCGGACCCCGCGGGCGGCGCGCCGAAGCGGGACGACCGCGCGAGCGAATCCACGCTGGGCAACCTCGTGGCGGACTCCCTGGTGGACGCGCTCAAGGCGCCGGAGCTGGGCGGCGCCGAGATCGGCGTCGTGAATCCCGGCGGCCTGCGCAACGAGCTGTACTACGCGCCGGACGGGACCATCACCTACGCCGAGGCCAATGCGGTGCTGCCTTTCGTGAACAACCTCTGGACCACGTCGCTCACGGGTGCCCAGTTCAAGACCCTCCTGGAACAGCAGTGGCAGAGCAACCCCGACGGCACGGTGCCGAGCCGCCCGTACCTGCAGCTGGGCCTGTCCAGGAACGTGAACTACACCTACGACGCCGCCCGGCCGGCAGGTGACCGGGTCACCTCAATCCGGGTCGGCGGCGAGCTGATTGACCCGGCGAAGTCCTACCGGATCGGCACCTTCAGCTTCCTGGCCAGCGGCGGCGACAACTTCCGCATTTTCAAGGAGGGCGCCAACACCAGGGACAGCGGCTTGGTGGACCGGGATGCCTGGATCAAGTACCTGCAGGCCCACAAGCCCGCCTCGCCGGACTTCGCCCGCCGTTCGGTGGCCGTGGTCAACAGCACCTCTGCCGAGGTCAAGGGCGGCGAGGCGATCACGCTGGCGGTTTCCAAGTTGGACCTGACCTCCCTCGGCAGCCCCGTGAACAAGTCGCTCACGGCGGTGTTCACCGATGCCAAGGGAGTGGCCACCCAGCTCGGTTCGGTGCCGGTGAACTCCGGCGCCGCTGCTGTGAACCTGAAAGTCCCGGCAGCAGCCGCCGCGGGCACGGGCACGCTGGTGCTGACCGCCGTCGAGTCCGGAACCGTGGTGAAGGCCGCGGTGCAGGTGGCCACGCCGCTGCCGCCCAAGTGCACGGCCCCGGTTCCACCCACCAAGTGGTACGACGTCATCGGCTGGATCCGGTACGCAATCGCGTGGCTCGAATACCAGAAGTGCCTGAAGGGTTAAGGCCCGCCTAGCACAGCCGCTGAGCATGCCCTCCCCTGAGGCCGAAGAATGGACATATTGGCATTATGTCCATTCCTCAGGGCGAGGGGAGGGCATGTCCCTTCCGGCTGTGGAGCTCAGAGCCCCAGGATGGCCCGGGCGATTTCGTCGGCGTCGCGCAAGGTCCGCTGTCCGCTGCGGTAGGCCGGGCCGTCCACGGGCACGGCTTCGGCGGCGATGGCCGTGCCCCACTGGTTGGCGGACAACTGCAGGCCCAGCACATACATGCCCTTGGTCACCGATCCGTTGGCGCCCACGGCACGGTACGGATGCGGCTCCACGTCCAGGCCGGTGGCCTGCACGGGGCTGCCTTCGGCGCCCAGCATGACCTTTGGCCGCACCAGGCCTTCGGCCAGCAGCTGCCGCATGAGCGGGGACGCCGTTGTGCCCACCCGGTTGGCGGGGGCCAGCGCTTCCACAAGGGTCCTCGCCGTGGCAGGAGGCCCGCCCACCCAAGGGGACGACGCTGAAAAAAGCCGTTGCGCGCGGTCGACACTGAAGCGCGGATCGGGGCCGGTGAAGCTGACGACGCCGGCCCGCGCCAGGGCTGCCAACTGCTCCACCCGCAGGGCGGGTGGCCCGCTGGCCAGCCCTTCGACGAAGGACTCGAACCAGCCACGCAATTCGCCAAGCCAGGACTCATCGGTGATGCCGCCGTCGGCCACCACGCTCTTCAGCACGGCCCGGCCGGTATGCAGGGCACCGATCGCCATCTTCATGGGGTCTGTTTCGCCTAGGGCGGAGCGCCGCGCGTCGTCGTCGAGGTATTCGACGACGGCGGCGTCCAGCTCCCGCCGTCCGGCAAAGGACCGCCCGGCAAGGGGTGCAGCGAGGCCCGGCAGGTCCAGGCGGCGCGACGCCGCCACGTGCTTGGTCACCAGCTCGTCGACCCGTTTCTCCCAACTGCCGGCGGCGTGGGCGTGCGGCTGCAGGGCATCCTCGAGCGCGGCGAGGAACTCCTCGGTGTCGCTGACCGCGGCCGCTTGGGCGGCTGCGAGCGTGGAGTAGTAGGCCCAAAGGGTATCCCGGTGCAGCAGGGGCCAGAGGTCGTGCTCGAATCCGGGCTGGATCCCGGCCGCGGTGAAGCGGGCCACGGCGCGCTCGTTCAGGTAGCGCAGCCGGATGGATTTCGGGTAGTAGCCGTCCAGCCCGGCCTTGGCCCGGTACGGGGTGCCGCGCCTGGAGGCGGCGATGATGATCGGTTCCCGTCCGGACGGCAGGTACTTCAGCGTTCCCGGCCCCTCACCTGCCGGCTCGAACCGTCCTCCGCGGCCCACGCTCAGCTGCACCATGACGTCGAAGAAGTTCAGTCCCATGCCGCGGACCAGCACGGGTTCGCGGTCCGGCACCCGGGACCAGTCGACGTCGGCCGGTGCCGCCGGCGGCAGGTACAGCAGTCCCAGCCCGGCAGCGGCGCCGGCGAAGGAGCGCTGTTCGGCGTTCAGCTGCGCTTCCAGGTGCCCGAGGGCCAGGACCACCGCGTCGGCGGCCAGGTGTGTGCCGGAGTCAAGTTCGACGTCGAACGCGGACGTCCCGTCCGGATCTTTCCGTACCGAAACGGCGGCGTTGCGGTGGAAGGTGAGCCCGACGCCGTCGGGCTTGCGTTCCAGGAGCGCGTCCAGCGTTTCGCTGAGGTACCGCCCGTAGATCGCGCGGCTGGGAAAGTCACCGGAGCCGAGCGCCGCGAGTTCGGACTGTTCCTCACTGCTGAGGCCATGGCCGTGGTCCCGGCGGCGGGCCCGCCACTGCTCGAAGGTGCCGCCCGCCAGCGGGGCAGCAAGTGAGGCGTCCTCGGGAATGAGGGTGGGATAGAACGACTGCGTGTTCATCAGGTACAGGCGCGACTGCCCGGGCTGCCAGACCCGTCCGGGGCCCGCCGGGTACGGGTCAACGACGTCGATCTGCAGGGTGTGCCCGGCCGGCGCCGAAGCCGCCCAGTTCGCGAACAAACGCTCCAGGACACTGGTGCCGCGAGGCCCTGCACCGATCAATGCCACTTTGGTTTTCTGCGAATTGCCCACCGCCCAAGCTTACTTTCACCGTGGCTTGCTTCCCCGTCAGCAGGGCACCCTAGGATGGGGCCATGACCACCACAACAGCTGGGCAAAGCCCTGAAACCGGGTCGAACGAGGGCACGGAGCCGGACAAGGACGCGGGGGCCGCCAGGACCATTGCCCCGGAGCCTGTTGACGAGAACATCTGGCTTGAGGAGATCCACGGCGAGGATCAGCTGGCCTGGGTCCGGGAACAGAACGCCCGTACCGAGGAACTGCTCGAAGACGAGGACTTTGCCACCCTGGAGGCCGGGATCCTGGAGGTGCTGGATTCCACGGACCGGATCGCCATGGTGACCAAGCGCGGCGGGCACTATTACAACTTCTGGCGCGACAAGCTGAATCCCAAGGGCCTGTGGCGGCGCACCACCTGGGAAAGCTACCTTAGCGACGACCCCGAATGGGACGTGTTGCTGGACATTGACGCGCTTGCGGCCGCGGAAGACGAAGAGTGGGTCTTCCACGGGGCTTCGTTCCTGCGCCCCGCCGAGGGCCAGCCCTACAAGCTCGCCATGGTGTCGCTCTCGCCCGACGGCGGGGACGCCAACCGCTACCGCGAGTTCGACGTCGAGCAGCGCCGTTTCGTGGACCCCGCCGAGGGCGGCTTCGACCTTCCGGTGGCCAAGGGCAACATCAGCTGGCTCGATGCCGACACCCTGCTGGTGGCAAGCACGGCCGGCGAGCTGCCCAAGACCAGTTCCTCCTACGCCCGCACGGGCGTGAAGCTGTCCCGAGGCCAGAGCCTGGACCAGGCCGAACGGCTCTTCGAGATCCCGGAAGAACACATGATGGCCCTCGTGGCCCACGACTCCACCCCGGGTTTCGAGCGCACCTTCGCGGTGGACTGGATCGACTTCTTCAACCAGCGCACCTACCTGCAGCGCGACGGCGGGTGGCTGGAAATCGAGGTTCCCACCGACGTCAACATCAGCACCCACCGCCAGTGGCTGCTGTTCCGTCCCCGCCAGGACTGGGCCGTTGCCGGCGCTTCGGTGGACGGCGGATTGCCCGCGGACACGGTCTTCCCGGCCGGTTGCCTGCTCGCCGCGGATCTGGAGGACTACCTGGATGGCGCCAGGGATTTCACCGTGCTGTTCACCCCGGACGAGCGCACCTCCCTGCAATCCTGGAGCTGGACCCGGGACTTCCTGGTCCTGAACCTGCTCAGCGACGTCTCCTCGCAGATCCTGGTGCTCGACCCCTCTCGTCCGCCCGCGACGGGCCGGCACACGGCCGGCGAACCCGGCGCCTTCGAAGGCGCCGGCGACGGCTTCGACGGCACGGTGGCAGCCGGAGGTTGGGCCATGGCGCCGCTGGATGCTTGCCCGCCGCTGCACGATGTCAACGCCTACGCGGTGGATGACGAAGACGAAAGCGAAGGCGCAGGCAACGACTTCTGGCTCGTGGCCACCGGTTTCACCACTCCCACGACCCTGATGCGCGGCACCCTCACGGCTGCGGAGGGCATCGCCGTCGCCAGCACGCACGCGGTCGTGAAGTCTTCGCCGTCGTTCTTCAACGACGGCGACTACGAAGTGCAACAGCATTTCGCGGTGTCCGCGGACGGCACCAGAGTGCCATACTTCCAGATTGCGTCCAGGGATTTGGTGCTCGACGGCGGCAATCCCACCCAGCTGTCCGGTTACGGCGGCTTCGAGGTTTCCCGTACACCGGCTTACAGCGGGGCGATCGGCCGGTCCTGGCTGGAGCGGCGCAGTGGGGCCGTCGCGGGCAAAGCCCGGGGCGGCGTGTACGTGGTGGCGAACATCCGCGGCGGCGGGGAGTACGGCCCGGCCTGGCACCGGGCGGCCCTGCAGGAAAAGCGGCACCGCGCCTACGAGGACTTCGCGGCCGTGGCGCAGGACCTGATTTCACGTGGGGTGACCAGCCATGAACGGCTGGGCTGCGCGGGAGGCTCCAACGGCGGGCTGCTGGTGGGTAACATGCTGACCCGGTACCCGGAACTTTTTGCTGCGGTTTCCTGCGGTGTGCCCCTGCTGGACATGCGCCGTTACACCAAGCTTTCCGCCGGATACTCGTGGATCGCCGAGTACGGAGACCCGGACATCCCGGAGCAGTGGGAGTTCATCCGGACCTTCTCCCCGTACCATCTGCTGCACGACGGCGTGGACTACCCCGAGACGTTCATCTGGACCTCCACCTCCGACGACCGCGTCGGCCCGGTCCAGGCCCGCAAGATGGCTGCACGGATGCAGGCGATGGGCATCCCGAATGTCTGGTTCCACGAAACCCTGGAGGGCGGCCACGCAGGAGCTTCGGACAACCGGCAGGCCGCGGCACTGCAGGCCCGAAGCCAGCAGTTTCCTGTGGCGCGCCCTCACAGCAGGTACCGCCGAAAGCAGCGTGAACGGCGTCCGCGGCTAAGGTGCCGGAGACCGTCCGGCGACGGTCTCCGGGCGCCGTAGCCGCAGGAACCGGCCGTTTTGCGCTGTACGCCGTGTTCTGCGTATCCTTGGTGGGCTAGCAATAGCAATTGGAGACGTGCCAGAGCGGCCGAATGGACTTCACTGCTAATGAAGGGTCGGGGTTAAACTCGACCGGGGGTTCAAATCCCCCCGTCTCCGCGTTTGGCCCCGGTCCTGGACCGGGGCCTTTTGCGTACCCGGGGGTCTTGTCTAGCGCGCCCCGTCAGCCCGCCCGCGCCCCGTCAGCCCGCTTGGGCGAGGACGAGCGGCAGCACCGCTCCTGCCCCGGCCTGCCGGAGGGCACGGCCGGCAACCGTCACACTCCACCGGCTGTCCACCAGGTCGTCAACCAGCAGGACGCTTCGTCCGGCCAGCGGGGCAAGTGCCTCCGCGAGCTCCGGGCCTACCACCAGGCGGTCCCAGACTCCGGCCAGGCGGTAGGCGCTGTTGCCTCCCCGGCCGCCGGTGGGTCCGCCGTGCTGAAGCTGCAGGGAACCGAGGTAGGGCATCCGTCCTATGCCGGCGATTCCCCGGGCCAGGGAGTCCACGAGCAACGGCTTGCTGCGCGAAGGCAGGCTGACGACGGCGGCCGGACGCTCCTGGCCACTCCAGCTGCCTTGGCCAGCGCTCCCTGTGGCCCATTCCTTCAGCACCTGGACGCAGGCCTGCAGCATGGCCGGATCCACCCCGCGGTCCGCGGCCCCCGCCGCGAACAGTTCCCGCAGGGCACCTCCCCAGCCAAGGTCGCTCAGGCGGGCCAAGGCTCGGCCTTCCGCGACGGTTTCCCCCGCCTTGATCCTGCCCTTCACGGCCACGCCCAGGCGGTCCATGCCACTGGGCCACTGCAGGCGCGCTTCAACGGCAACGCCTGCGCGGCTGAGCGTCCGGCCCGCGGCGTCGGCCGCTTCTGCCGCGATGTCCGACGGGAACCAGCGCCCCGCACAGTTGTCGCAGCGGCCGCACGGGCGCGCCGAATCGTCGTCCAGGACGGCGGTGATGTACTCCATCCGGCAGCCTGCAGTGTCCTCGTAGATGATCATCGAGTCCTGTTCATCGACCCTGGCCTCGGCAATCCGGGCGTAGCGTTCGGCATCGTAGAACCACGGTTGCCCGGTGGCCCGCCAACCGCCGCCGACCCGTTCCACTGCCCCGTCCACGGAAAGGACCTTCAACAGGAGCTCCAGGGGTGTGCGGCGCAGATCGACACGGGCCTCGAGGGCAACCGTGGACAGCGCGGTCCTGGCCTCCCCCAGCACCTGAAGCACGGCCGCAGCCTTTTCCTCGGAAGGCATGGAGGCGGTGGCAAAGTACTGCCAGATATCCCGGTCCTCCTGGCCTGGAAGCAGCAGGACGTCCGCGTTCGCGGCACCACGGCCGGCTCGGCCAACCTGCTGGTAGTACGCCACCGGGGAGGACGGTGCGCCGAGGTGGATCACGAAGCCGAGGTCCGCCTTGTCGAAGCCCATGCCGAGCGCCGAAGTGGCAACGAGCGCCTTGACTTGGTTGTCCTTGAGGCGCTGTTCCGCCCGCTCCCTGTCCGCAGGGTCCGTGCGCCCGGTGTAGGCGAGGACCTCATGGCCGGCCCCCGCCAGGAGCCTTGCGGTGTCCTCGGCGGCGGAGACGGTCAGGGCGTAGATGATGCCGCTGCCGGGCATGTCCGACAGGTGCGTCAGCAACCAACCGAGCCGGTCCCGTGAATTGGCCAGGTTCAGTACGCCGAGCCGCAACGATTCCCGCCCTAGGGAACCGCGGATGGTGAGCACCCCGGCGCCAAGCTGTTCCTCGATGTCGTGGACCACGCGCGAGTTTGCCGTGGCCGTGGTCGCAAGGACCGGGACGGTGCCCGGCAGGCGGCCGATCAGGTCCGCGATGCGCCGGTAGTCGGGCCGGAAGTCATGCCCCCAGTCGGAGATGCAGTGTGCTTCATCGATCACCAGAAGACCCGTGCGGCGGATCAGTTCCGGCAGCTGGTTCTCCCGGAACGTGGGGTTGGTGAGGCGTTCGGGCGAGACCAGCAGCACGTCGACTTCATCGGCCGCGAGCTGCGCGTGCACGGTGTCCCAATCCAGCTGGTTGGCCGAGTTGATCGCCACCGCCCGGACACCGGCGCGGGCCGCCGCTGCCACTTGGTCCCGCATCAGCGCCAACAGGGGCGACACGATGAGGGTGGGCCCGCTCCCCCGCCGCCGCAGCAGCAGGGAGGACACGAAGTAGACGGCCGATTTTCCCCAGCCGGTGCGCTGCACCACCAGAGCCCGGCGGCCGGCGTCAACGAGCGCCTCGATGGCCTCGTACTGGCCGTCGTGGAATCCTGCTTCCGGGTTGCCGACAAGCTCCCGGAGGACCTGCAGGGCTTCCTGGCGGGTGCTGGTGATTTCTGCGGTGTTTGGCTCCTGGGACATGGTTTCAGTATTCCAGCCGGGTCCGACAGCAAGTACCCGGGACCTTCGCTATGTGGACAACGGCGAAAGTTGTGAAGTCTGTCCACATACGGGGTCCGTGTGGGCGCCCGGCACCGCCGCCACAGTAGGATTGAGCGCGTGACTAGCGAGCAGAACAACACTTTCGACCTCTCGGCTTCCTTCAAGGCCTACGACGTCCGGGGCATCGTCGGCGAGACCATCAGCGCGGAAATCGTGAAAGCCGTCGGCGCCGCTTTTGTCGACACCCTTGGCCTTGCCGGCGAGACCGTCCTGGTCGGTGGGGACATGCGGCCGTCCTCGCCCGAGTTCATCAAGGCATTCGCCGACGGCGCATCCCGCCGCGGTGCCGATGTCCAGCTCCTGGACCTGATCTCCACCGATGAGCTCTACTACGCCTGCGGCGCGCTGAACGCAGCCGGGGCCACGTTCACCGCAAGCCACAACCCGGCCCAGTACAACGGCATCAAGATGGCGAAGGCCGGCGCCCAGCCGATCTCTTCGGAAACCGGCTTGAAGGAGATCCAGGCCCTCGCCGAGCAGTACCTGAACGAAGGCAAAATTCCCGAGGCGGAGACGCAGGGAACCATTGCCGTCCGCGATGTCCTGAAGGACTACTCCGCCTACCTGCGCAGGCTGGTGGACCTCAGCGGATCCCGTCCGCTGAAGGTGGTCGTCGACGCCGGCAACGGCATGGCGGGCCTGACCACCCCTGCCGTCCTCGGCGACGCCCTGCTCCCGGCCCTGCCGTTCGAAATCGTTCCGCTGTACTTCGAGCTGGACGGCTCCTTCCCGAACCACCCGGCCAACCCGCTCGAGCCGGAAAACCTCCGCGACCTGCAGGCCGCCGTCGTCAAGCACGGCGCGGACATCGGCTTGGCGTTCGACGGCGACGCCGACCGCTGCTTCGTGGTGGACGAAAAGGGCGAGCCCGTCTCGCCGTCGGCCATCACCGGAATGGTGGCGCGCCGCGAAATCGCGCGGGCAAAGGCCGGCGGCGAGGAAGTCCCGGTCATCATCCACAACCTGCTGACTTCCAAGGCCGTTCCGGAGCTGATCGAGGAAGACGGCGGCCGTCCGGTGCGCACCCGCGTTGGCCACTCCTTCATCAAGGCGGTCATGGCCGAGGAAGGCGCTGTGTTCGGCGGCGAACACTCCGCGCACTTCTACTTCCGTGATTTCTGGAACGCCGACACCGGCATGCTCGCTGCCATGCATGTCCTGGCCGCCCTGGGCGAGCAGGACGGACCGCTGTCCGAACTCGGCCGCCAGTACGAGCCCTACGTTTCCTCCGGTGAGATCAACTCCGAAATCGAAGACAAGGCAGCCGCGATCGAGCGCGTCCGTGCCGACTTCGAGGGTGAAGACATCGACATCGACCACATGGACGGCAGCACCTTCAGCGCGAAGGACGGCAGCTGGTGGTTCAACCTGCGTCCTTCCAACACTGAGCCCTTCCTGCGCCTGAACGCCGAGGCCAAAGACGCCGAAACCATGAGCGCGGTCCGCGACCGCGTTCTGGCCATCGTCCGCGGCTAGCAGGGAAGCAACGCCATGCCTGAAGACATCTCCCCCGACGCCGTTCAGCCGGATGCCCAGGAAACGGAGGACGCCCAGGAAACCATCTCGCGCGAACTGCGCGAAGTCCTGGGCGCCGCCCTCGGCACAGCCCAAGAGCACATGGAGCAGAACGGCGGTTTCCTGCCTTTCGGCGTCACCCTCGCCGACGACGACGAACTGCGCCTCGTGATGATCTCACCGGGTGAGCTGGATGCCGACGGGAACATCGACGCCGAGACGATGCTCACCGACGTCATCGAACTCCTGCGCCAGGGCCGCGAGGGGTACCGGGCTGTGGCGTTCGCAAGCGACGTCACCCTTCCCGAGCACGGCACGGACGGCATCCACGCCGCTGCCGAGCACCGCAGCGGCGGCCTGATGGCCGCCGTCGTGCCCTATGACGTCACGGCTGAAGGCTTCAGCTTCCGCCCGCTGGAGGCAGACGGCCACGACGCGGCGGTCTGGACGGACTAGCTTGCCCGTCCTCGCAATAGCGGCCGGAATCCGGGCCGAAATCCGGCCAGGGCAGCCCGGCGGGACCGGTTTCCGGAGACCCGTTTCTGCATCAACGCCAAGCGCTGCCTAAGCTGAAGGCATGAAAATCAACGCGTTCGCCGATGTGAGCCTGCGCGCCGTCATGGTGCTGGCGGCGGCTCCGGGGGGCGCCCTGCTGACCACCCAGGCGGTGGCGGACGCCGTGGGAACTCCCTACAACCACGTCAGCAAGGCATTGGCGAGGCTGCGCGAGCTGGGGCTGATCGCCGTCGAACGGGGCAGGAACGGTGGATCACAGCTGACAACTGCCGGCCGCCGCGCGACGGTTGGCCAACTCCTGCGCCAGCTCGACAGCAGGCAGGATCCGGCCGAATGCCAGTCGCCCAACGGCGACTGCCCGCTCATCACCGAATGCAGCCTCCGGCGCGCCATGGGGCGCGCCCGCGAGGCCTTCTACCGCGAACTTGATTCCGTCGTGATTTCTTCCCTCCCCCATGCCCGCCAGATGGAACCCGTTTTCCACACGATCGGGCTGCGGCCGGACTTCCAGGAGCCGGCAGCCCGGCGCTGAGCGCGACGGCTGCCCGCATCTGAGCGCCGCCTGCGCGGCTGAGCGCGACGGCTGCCCGCATCTGAGCGCCGCCTGCGCGGCTGAGCTCCGCCTGTGCGGGCTCCCGCTGCAGCCCCAGACGCCGATTTGCACATCTTTTCTACGAAGAGTAGAAATTGATCCATAAATACTCGTATTTGAAATGCGTGTATTGATCGCCCGGGCGAACCGCCCGCCTAACCCGCAGGAGAATCAATGCTTTCCGAAAAGTCGCGTCCTGTCATCGAAGCCACTCTTCCCCTCGTCGGATCGAGGATCGGAGAGATCACCGCCGACTTCTACAAGCGCCTTTTCGCGGCACATCCGGAATTGCTGGATGGACTCTTCAGCCGCTCCAACCAGCGCTCCGGCGAACAGCAGCAGGCTCTCGCCGGAAGCATTGCGGCCTTCGCCACGCATCTGATCAACAACCCGGGCACCCTTCCCGAAGCCGTACTGTCACGGATTGCCCACAAGCACGCTTCCTTGGGAATCCGGGAGGAACAGTACGGCGTGGTCTATGAGCACCTTTTCGCAGCCATCGCCGCGGACCTGGCCGATGTCATCACCCCGGAAATCGCAGAAGCCTGGACCGAGGTCTACTGGCTCATGGCGGACGCACTCATCAAGATCGAAAAAGGCCTCTATGCGGCCCAGGCCAATAACCGGATGTGGATGCCCTGGCGCGTGGCTGCCACTACCCCGGCCGGGACGGACGCCCTGACCTTCATCCTTGAGCCGGCGGACGAAACCCCCGTCACGCCTGCATTTGCCGGCCAGTACATCAGCGTCAAGGTCCAACTGCCGGACGGCCTGCACCAGGTCCGCCAGTACTCGCTCTCGGCGGACGCCGGCACCAGCCGGACCTTCACCACCAAGCTCAACGACGGCGGCGAGGTTTCCACAGCGCTGCACAACGGCGTCGAGGCCGGCGACATCCTCCAGATTTCAAACCCCTATGGCGAGATCACGCTGAAGGAGGGGGACGGTCCCCTCGTCCTGGCATCCGCCGGCATCGGCTGCACGCCGATCGCCTCGATCCTGCGGTCCCTGGCCGATACTGCGACCGGGCGCCAGATACTGG
Organism: Arthrobacter sp. TE26545; assembly: GCF_056279005.1. The sequence continues at coordinate 521,255 of NZ_JBWBQM010000001.1, read as the reverse complement.
TCCTCCACGCCGAGAACTCCATGGAGAGCTGGGCACTGCGGGACCAGATGACTGCGGACGTCGAGAGGATCGACGACGCCGAGTTGCAGCTCTGGCTCGAGGCTCCCCAGCCCGGAACGAAGGAAGGGTTCATGTCCCTGCGGGAGGTGGACCTGCCGGCCGACGCGTCCCTTTACCTGTGCGGGCCGCTTCCCTTCATGAAGAAGATCCGCGATGAAGCCATCGACGCCGGCATCCCGGCCACGCGGATCCACTACGAAGTGTTCGGACCGGACGTCTGGCTCGCCAACTAACGGCGGGAACAAACCCAAAACACGACGGCGGCCCGTCACCTTCCCAATAGAAGGTGACGGGCCGCCGTCGTCTTAAGGACGCCGTTGTCCTTAAGAGGTCTAGGCCAGTCGGCTCTTCAGTCCGTCCAGCTCGGCCTGCAGGGCCGCGGGGAGGGACTCGCCGAACTTCGCGAACCATTCCTCGATGGAGGCCAGCTCGGTTTCCCATTCGGCCGGGTCCACGCGGACGGCCGCTTCGACCTCAGCCGGGGTCATGTCCAGGCCTTCCAGGTCGATGGACGCACCGGTGGGAACGAAACCGATGGGGGTCTCGACGGCGTCGGCCTTGCCTTCCAGGCGCTCGATGGCCCACTTGAGCACACGGGCGTTGTCTCCGAAGCCGGGCCAGGCGAAGCCGCCCTCGGCCGTACGGCGGAACCAGTTCACCAGGAAGATCTTCGGCAGGCGCTCCGGGTTGGCCTTGGCGGACAGGTTCACCCAGTGGTTCAGGTAGTCGCCTGCGTCGTAGCCAATGAACGGCAGCATGGCCATGGGGTCGCGGCGGACGACACCGACGGCGCCGGCTGCGGCAGCCGTGGTTTCGGAGGACAGCGTGGAGCCCATGAAGATGCCGTTGGACCAGTCGCGGGCCTCGGTAACCAGCGGGATAGTAGTCTTGCGGCGTCCGCCGAAGAGGATGGCGGACAGCTCGACGCCTTCGGGGCTGAAGTACTCCTCGGCCAGCATGTCGATCTGGTCGATCGGCGTGCAGAAGCGGGAGTTCGGGTGGGCCGCCGGGGTTCCGGACTCGAGCGTCCAGGAGTTGCCCTGCCAGTCGGTCAGGTGCGCCGGAGTTTCCTCCGTCATGCCTTCCCACCACACGCCGCCGTCGTCGGTCAGCGCCACGTTGGTGAAGATGCTGTTGCCCTTGGCGATGGCGCGCATGGCGTTCGGATTGGTCCCCCAACCGGTGCCCGGAGCAACCCCGAACAAGCCTGCTTCGGGGTTGACGGCACGGAGCTCGCCTTCCTTGCCGAAGCGCATCCAGGTGATGTCGTCGCCGAGGGTCTCGACCTTCCAGCCCTTGATCGTGGGATCAAGCAACGCGAGGTTGGTCTTGCCGCAAGCGGAGGGGAACGCAGCAGAGACGTAGTAGGTCTTCTGCTCCGGCGAGGTGAGCTTGAGGATGAGCATGTGCTCGGCCAGCCAGCCCTCGTCACGGGCCATGACCGAAGCGATACGCAGGGCGTAGCACTTCTTGCCCAGGAGGGCGTTGCCGCCGTAACCGGAACCGAAGGACCAGATGGACCGCTCTTCGGGGAAGTGCACGATCCACTTCTCCGGGTTGCACGGCCACGAAACGTCGGCCTGGCCGGCCTCCAGCGGCGCACCCAGGGAGTGCAGGGCCGGCACGAAGAAAGCGTCAGTCTCGGTGATGCGGTTAAGCACGTCGGTGCCGATGCGGGCCATGATGCGCATGGAAGCCACCACGTAGGCGGAGTCGGTGATCTCGACGCCGAACTTGGGATCCTCGGCATCCAGGTGACCCATGACGAAGGGGATCACGTACATGGTGCGCCCGCGCATGGAGCCGGCGAACAGTCCGCGCAGCTTCTGCTTCATCTCGGCCGGGGCCATCCAGTTGTTGGTGAAGCCTGCGTCGCGCTCGTTCTCGGAGCAGATGAAGGTCTGCTCTTCGACGCGGGCAACGTCTGCCGGATCGGAGAACGCCGCGAAGGAATTCGGGAAGGTCTCCGGGTTCAGCGGCTTCAGCGTGCCGGCAGCGACGAGTTCCTCGGTCAGGGCCTTGTATTCGCCCTCGCTGCCGTCCACCCAGTGGATGCGGTCAGGCTGGGTAAGTTCAGCTACTTCCTCAACCCAGGCCAGCAGGCGTGCGTGCGTGGTGGGTGCCTTCTCAAGCAGCGGCAGTCGCGCCAGGTCGCCCATTGCAGTTCCCTTCGTCGGGGTCGGTGGTGTGTCCTAAATGCTAGGTCTCGCGGAGTAGACCATTTAGGCCTAGGACATGGGATCTCATGGGCCTTTCGGAGCAAACCCCCGGAAAATCAACGCTTGCGACCCAAAAACCGGCGATTTTAGTGAGCAAGGTCACATAGACCGGTATAGTTGTCCAGATTACATGCCGTCGATTTGGCGGATAGGCGGATCTCGCGTAAAGTTTATTGAGGTTCGGGGGGCGAGCGAAAAAGCGAAGCCCACGAACCACGGTGTGAAAGCACAGAATGCGCCCATAGCTCAGCTGGATAGAGCGTCTGTCTACGGAACAGAAGGTCAGGGGTTCGAATCCCTTTGGGCGCACAGACAAGGCCCGTACCGCTTCGGCGGTACGGGCCTTTTTCGTTGTCTTTTTTCGTCATAGAGCTCGACGGCGGCCCGGACTTCCGGCAGGTGCGGCGGCCCCTCAATACGGTGGAATCCGGCAGCCGCAGCGCGGCACCGCGCATCAACGCCGAAAGAAACGAGACCTGGCCATGACCGAGGCACTCCCCCAGTACGACAACCAGTCCGGCATCCAGCCCGATGGCGCACTCTCTGCCGCACTCCGCGGAGAGCTCAGCGAGGAGCTCCGCGGCCGGATGCACTCCATGTACAAGCATCTGCACGCCAATCCCGAACTCTCCATGCAGGAGCACGCTACGGCGCGCTTCATCGCCGAGCGGCTCGACGCCCTGGGCATCGGCAACTTCGCCTGCGGCAGCACAGGCGTCGTAGGCGTGCTGAACAACGGCGACGGACCGGTGATCGGATTCCGGGCGGACACCGACGGTTTGCCGATCCTTGAAGACACGGGCCTCGACTACGCCAGCACGGCGCGCGGAATACTGGCCGACGGAACCGGGGTGCCGGTAATGCACGGCTGCGGCCACGACACCCACGTCGCCACGCTGCTGACGGCGGCCGAACTGCTGGCCGGTGCAACGGAGTCCTGGAGGGGCACCGTCGTCTTCATCTTCCAGCCGGGCGAAGAAACCGCCGCCGGGGCGCAGGCCATGATCGAGGACGGAATCTGGGACAAGGCACCGCGCCCGGAAATCATCTACGGCCAGCACGTCATGGGCAACGAGGCCGGGACCATCAACATCAGCATCGGCAACGCCATGGCGATGGCCGACTCCTTGAAGGTCACGGTGTTCGGACGGCAGTCCCATGGTTCACAGCCCCAGGTGGCCATCGACCCGATCGTCCTCGGCGCCCAGATGGTGCTCCGGCTCCAGACGATCGTGTCCCGGGAGGTCCACCCGCTGAAGGCAGCGGTGGTGACAGTAGGCACCTTCCACGCCGGGTTGAAGGAGAACATCATCCCCGCCACCGCCGAGTTCACCCTGAACATCCGAACCCTGGAGCCGGAGGTCCGCGCCCAGGTCCTGGCGGCCGTCCGCAGGATCATCCTGGCGGAGGCCGATGCCTCCGGTGCGCCGCTGCCGGAGATCACGGAGCTCTACACCTTCCCGCGCAACTACAACCAACCCGCCGCTACCGAACAGCTGATCGAGGCCTTCCGCGCAGCGCTGGGGGCGGAAAAGGTGGCCGTAGTGGAGCCGATGATGGGCAGCGAGGACTTCGGCGCCTTCGCCGAGGCGATCGGCGTGCCGTCGGTGTACTGGATGTTCGGTGGCATGAGCCGGGAAGTGCTCGACTCCGGCCGGCCTGTACCGATGAACCATTCGCCGTACTTCGCCCCGGTCATCGAGCCGACTCTGAGCACGGGCGTGCGGGCGGCCCTGGCGGCGATCCTGTCCAAGCTCGGGAAGTAGTACGACGGCGGGCGCCCGTCACAGCTGCCCCCCCCCGTACCGACGTCGTGCAAACCGCGCCGGAGCCGGCCTCAGCGGCCGGCCACCAGAGCGGCGATCCTCTCCCGCAGTTCTTCGAAACGGGAAGCGAGCAACCCGCCGGCAGCGGCAGCGTCCCCCGCGGCAACGGCGTCGTAGATCTTCCGGTGCAGCGCCGCAACGGCCGCGGCATCTTCCTGTGAGGGGCCTGCCTCCAGCTGGATCCTGCGGTAGACCTTCCAAAAGACCCCCAGCAGTTGCTGCAGCAGATCGTTGCCGAGCGGTTCGAACAAGCGGCGGTGGAACTCTGCGTCGGCCGCGGCGGTGTGCCCGCCCGCCTGGGCGAGCTCCTCCATATGCTCAACGGACTCAGCCAGCCGGGCGAGCTGCCCGGGCGCGGTTGCCGCGACGGCGGCCGGCAGGAGCCCGGATTCCAAGGCCTCGCGGATGCCAAGCAGCTGGAGTGCATCCTCCCCGCCCTGCCGCAGGGACAAGCGGCTGCGGAACACGAGGCCGTCCGCGAAGGCGTCGAAATTGCTCGGGGCAACGAACATCCCGAAGCCGTGCCGGATCTCGATCACGCCCATCGCCTGCAGGACCTTGAGCGACTCGCGCAGCGTGTTGCGCCCCACCCCGAGGGACGCCGCGAGTTCGCTTTCCGTGGGCAGGGGATCGCCGGCTTCAAGTTCCCGTTCAAGGATCAGGTCCATGATGTCCGACTGCAGGGCCCTGAGCCGGGTCTGGGCGCTGTACCGCGCCTGCCGAACCATGCCGGATTCCACCCGTGCCCCCTCCCGAGACGGACGCCGTCCGGCCGGTCCGCAGGGACTGCCGCGAACGTTCCGGTGACGATGTTGAAGCGAGCTTAGTGCGCCGCCCCGCCCATCTCAAGACAATATCGGATGTCCCATCTCCGCCCGAGAAACAGCCTGCTGGCCCCGGATACCGCGGCGAAAGGACAGGCGTAGGCTTCTCTCATGACTGAGGAGCGCTCCCGGGAATTCGACGTCATCGTGATCGGTGCCGGAGCCGCCGGCGAAAACGTCGCCGACCGCGTCGTCCGGGGAGGCCTCACGGCAGCCATCGTCGAATCCGAACTGGTCGGCGGGGAATGCTCTTACTGGGCCTGTATTCCGTCGAAGGCCCTGCTCCGTCCGGGAACAGCCCTGCATGGTGCCCAGTCCGTACCCGGCGCTGCAGATTCCGTCACCAAGGTCCTGGACCCGGTGCCCGTGCTGAAGTACCGGGACTACTTCACGAACCGGTGGCAGGACGACGGCGGCGTCCAGTGGTTGACCGATACCGGGATCGAGCTGGTGCGCGGCGTAGCCCGCATCACCGGGCCTCGCGAGGTCCAGGTGGACGGCGTGGACGGCAACAGCTACGCGCTCAAGGCGCGGCACGCCGTCGTCATCGCCACCGGCTCGACCCCCATCATTCCGGACATTCCCGGCCTCCGCTCGGCCCCCTACTGGACGACGCGCGGCGCCACCTCGGCCCGCGAAGTACCGGAGCGCTTCGTGGTGCTGGGAGGCGGCGTTGCCGGCGTCGAAATCGCGCAGGCTTTTGCCCGGCTGGGATCGCTGGTGTCGGTGGTCGCGCGCAGCAGGCTGCTCAGCGCTTTCCCGGAGGAGGCGGCGGAGCTGGTTGCGGCCGGTCTGCGCGCCGACGGCGTGGCCCTGCACACCGGCACCGCGGTTCTCAGCGTGCGGACGAATGAACAGTCGTTCTCCGTCACGCTGGACGACGGCAAGGTCCTGGACGCTGACAAGCTCCTGGTGGCGACAGGCCGCAGGCCCGCACTGGACAATCTGGGGCTGGAGAGCGTCGGGCTCGTCGAAGCGGAGGACGACGGCGGCCCGCCGGCGTTGCGCATCAGCACCGATTCGACCGGTCTCGTGGAAGGTGCCGCGAGCGATGGAACCAGCGGGCTGTGGCTCTACGCCGCGGGCGACGCCGCGGGCACCCCGTTGCTGACCCATCAAGGGAAGTACAGCGCGCGGGCAACCGGCGACGCAATCGTCGCCCGGGCCGAAGGCAAGCTGCACCGCGCCCCGAGACCCTGGAGCAACGTCACCAGCACGGCGAACGAGCACGCGGTGCCCAGTGTTGTCTTCACCGATCCCGAAGTGGCCAACGTGGGCCTGAGCCTGGGCCAGGCTCAGGAACGCGGCATCCGGGCCGGCACCGTGGAGCTGCCCATCAACGTTTCGGGCTCGCAGCTATACGCGGAGAACTACCGCGGGTGGGCGCAGCTGGTGGTCGACGAGGACAGGCGCGTGCTGCTCGGAGCCACCTTCGCGGGACCCGGCGTGGCGGAACTGCTGCACGGGGCCACGATCGCGATCGTGGGCGAAGTGACATTGGAGCGCCTGTGGCATGCGGTGCCGTCCTTCCCGACGCTGAGCGAAGTGTGGTTGAGACTCCTGGAGAAGTACGGTCTGTGAGCTCTATTTGAACTGACTAGTCAGTTCAAATAGAATGGAGGTGACATCAGGCTCTCGAAAGGTCCATCGGTGCTCACCGCACAGGAACTCCAGATCAACGGCCGCCGCGCCGACCTCCTGCCGCCCACCTCCCTCGAGGTCAGCCGCGGTCAGCTTCTGCTCATCAGCGGCGACGGGCAGGAACAGCGCACCGCCCTCGCCCTCGCACTCAGCGGCCGGATGAAGCCGGGAAGCGGCCGGCTCAGCTGGGACGGCGCAGCCAAGACCAAGAGAATCCGTTCAGCGAGCGCACTGCTCGACTCCCCCGGCGTCAACGAGCCCGAACAGCACCTGAGCGTGCGCGACCTCGTCACCGAGGACCTTGCGCTCATCCCGCGCCGATACCGCGGCGCCCTGCTCAGCAAGCCCTGGCTCAAGGTGAACAGCTTCGAGGACATCGCCGGACTCTGGATCGAACAGCTCCCTCCGGCGCGGCGCCTTGAACTGCTGACCGCCCTCGCCCTCGCCGACCCCGCCGTCGACCTCCTGGTCTTCGACTCGCCGGACCGGCACAGCTCCGACCCTGCGGACTGGCTCCCCCGCCTTGAGCAGTTGGCGCGCGACGCCGGGCGGCCGCTCGCCGTCGCCGCGGTCGTTTCCGCCCTCCCGGACGGCTGGGACGGCGCCTCCGCCGAGATCGGCAACGCCATTCCGGAAACTGCCGAGGAACCGGCCGCCGAAGAAGAGCCCGACGACGAGCCCGCCGCCCCGGCGGCGGCGGACGATCCGGGTCCCTCCACTACCGACACCCTGCAAAGGACCGCAAAGTGACTGTTCTGCGGCTGGCCCGCTCCGAACTCAAGCGCATGACCGGCGGGCTGCTGCCCAAGCTGACCATCCTGGCGCTGACCATGGTTCCCCTGCTTTACGGCGCCGTGTACCTGTACGCGAACTGGGACCCCTACGGAAACCTGGACAAGATCGATGCCGCCCTGGTGGTGCAGGACGCCGGCGCCGCGTCCTCGGATGGCACCGAATTGCAGGCCGGCCGCAAGGTGGCCGATTCCCTGGTGGAAGGCCACGTCTTCAACTGGCAGCAGGTGGCCACGGCGGAGGAAGCGGACGCCGGGGTGCAGAGCGGCAAATACGCCTTCGCCCTGAAGATCCCCAAGGACTTCTCGGCCAACCTCGTCTCGCCGGGCAGCTTCGACGCCGCCAACCAGGCCATGCTGAACGTCACCACCAACGACGCCAACAACTACCTGCTGAGCACCATCGTGGACAAGCTCACCACTGCCGTGCATTCCACCGTGGCCAAGGAAGTGGGCGAGGAAACGGCCAACCAGCTCCTCACCGGCTTCGGCACCATCCATGCCCAGATCGTCAAGGCTGCGGACGGTGCGGCCAAACTGGCGGACGGCGTCGGAAAGCTCAGTTCCGGGGCAGCCTCCCTCCACGACGGCACCAGCCAGCTCCGCAGCGGCGCGGGCGATCTCGTCGCCGGGCAGACCAAGTTGCGCGACGGCGCGAAGCAGCTCGATGACGGGGCCGGCCAGCTCAGCGCAGGCCTCGGCGAACTCAAGGACAAGACCGCCGGCCTCCCCGCGGATACCAGGAAACTCGCCGACGGCGCCGCCCAGGTGGCCGCCGGAAACGCCCAGTTGAACGCGAAGGTGCAGGACGTCGTCGGGCAGCTGGAAGCGTTCGACGCCGGCGCGCGTGACCGCGTGATCGCGGCCAATGCCCGGCTCATGGAGGCAGGGGTCATCGACCAGGAGCAGGCGGACAAGATCCTGGCCGACTACGACGCCGCGGCGGGCTCCGCGCCGGTCGCCGACGCGAAGGCGAAGATCGCCGCCGACGCCGCGAAGATCCAGCAGCTCTCGGACGGCTCGGCAGCGGTCAGCGCCGGTGCCGCGAAGTTCGCCGCCGCAACCCCCGCCCTGACCGGGGCGATCGGCCAGGCCTCGGCGGGTGCCGATCAGCTCAGCGCCGGTGCAGCGACGCTCGCCGCCGGCCAGCAGACGGCCCTGAACGGCGCCTCCGCACTGGCGGATGGTGCCGCGAAGCTCGACGACGGCGCGGCCCAGCTCGCGAGCGGCGCCGCCACCGCCGCGGACGGTTCGCGCACCCTGGCGAACGAACTGGCCAAGGGTGCCGGCAAGATCCCGAACCCGGATGACTCCCAGAAGAGCGAAGTCTCCAAGGTGATCGCAGATCCTGTGGCCGTGAACAAAGTCTCGCAGGCCAAGGCCGGATCCTACGGTGCCGGGCTCGCGCCGTTCTTCCTGACCCTTGCCCTGTGGATCGGCGTGTTCATGCTGGTGCAGGCCATGCGGCCCATCACCCAGCGCGCCCTGGCTTCGAATGCGCCCTCCTGGAAGATCGCCGTGGGCGGTTGGCTGCCGTTCTTCGCGGTGTCCGTGCTGCAGGCCAGCATCCTGACCCTCGTGGTGAACTTCGGCCTGGGGTTGAACCCGGTGCATCCGGTGCTGATGTGGCTGTTCATGCTTGCCGCCGCGATGGCGTTCAGCGCGCTCATCCAGGGTGTGGTGGCCTTGCTCGGGACCCCCGGCAAGTTCGTGGTGCTGATCCTGCTGGTGCTGCAGCTGGTGTCCTCCGGCGGCACTTTCCCCTGGCAGACCACCCCGGAACCGCTGCATGTGGTGCACCAGATCATGCCGATGGGCTACGTTGTCACTGGCATGCGGCACCTGGTGTACGGCGGGGAGCTGTCGATGATCCTGCCCACCGTGCTCGGGCTCCTCGGCTACACTCTGCTGGGCGCGGCACTGTCCACCCTGGCCGTGCGCAAGCACAAGTACTGGACCCTGAAGACCCTCAAGCCGGAGATCGCCGTATGAGCACCGAGGACAGCACCGAGGACAAAGCCACCCAGCAGAAGCGGCTTCGCCCTGCACGGACCAACGCCACCAAGCAGCGCCTGTTCGAGGCGTCGATGGAACTGATCGGCGAGCGCGGGGCGGCCGGCGTCACGGTGGACGAGATCGCGGCTGCGGCCGGGGTGTCCAAAGGCACGGTGTACTACAACTTCGGCAGCAAGTCCGACCTGATTGCCCAGTTGCTGCGCCACGGCGTCGACATCATGCTCGAGCGCCTGCAGGGCATCGCAGACCCGGAGGCCGATCCCCTGGACGCCATGGAGGCCATGCTGGGCCAGGCCATGGACTTCATGGACGACTATCCCTCATTCGCCCGGCTCTGGGTCAGTGAAAACTGGAAGACGCCGAACGAATGGGGCCAGCTCTTCGCGGAGCTGCGTGCCGAACTGATTGCGGTGATCGGGGCGGCCTTGGAAAACGTGGCCCGGAAATACCCCGTGGACGGCCGTGTGGCGCGCGGCAGCCTGGAAGCGGCGATGTTCGGGGCCATCTTCGTGGTGGGCCTGGACCGCCAGACGTACAACCCGGAGCGCAGCAAGGAACAGGGTGTGGCCGCGGTGATGACCCTCATGCACGGCTACGTGCTGCGATAACGGTACGCAACTGCAATCTGCCGCGGCGTGGCGGGAGCAATGGCTACGGCGTCCGCTCAGGGATGATTGATGCCATGCGTCGTATGGGGAACAGTGGAAAGCTCGCGGTCATTTCCGCAGTGGTGGCCGGGGCCTTGCTGGTCCTGGCGGCGATCACCCTCGAAGAGTGGGTCCTGTTCATGTTCTTCGGGGCCGTGGTCCTGGGCTACCTGGCGTCGCTCACCCAGGTCCTCGCCCGGCGACGCTACCTGGTCCTGGCCTTGGCTTTCGTCGGGTCCACCCTGTTCATTGCCTTCGGCATCGCCTTCCTGCGCATGTGGGGCCTGGCCTTCACCCTGAGCGAGAACTCCCTGGGCAGTGCGGTCAGCAGCAAGGACTCGGACATCTACTTCTACCTCTCCCTCGCCGCCGGCGCCGCTTCCCTCGTGCTGCTCTTCGCCGGGGCCATCTGGCCCGCCCGCCGGACCGCTCCGGCGCGCCCTTCAGGGCGCAAGCCCGCCTCCCGCCCTACCCGCCGGCCCACCGGAAAGGCGGCGCCCGCGGCTGCCAGGCGCCCGGCGTCGGGTACTGCCCGGCGTCCCGTCGCAAAGGTGCCGCCGGCTCCTGCGAAGCGGCCGACGTCGGGAGCTGCGTCCCAGCCCAAGGCGCCCGCCAATCCGTCCCGGCAAAGCTCCTCCGCCCGGCGCCGCTGACCCAAGTAGCTCGCAGTTAATGTCGTTTTGAGCGCTCAAAACGACATTAACTGCGAGTCAGTTGGGGAACCTTCAGGGGTAATGCCTGCCGTCGCCGCTGCAGCACCGCGACGGCGACGCCTGCCAGGAGGATCAACCCGCCTGCCAGCTCGGCCGGCGTCGGGACCTCTGCGAGGAACAACCAGGCTGCCGTCATCCCGACCACCGGGACGAGCAGCGTGAACGGCACCACTGCCGATCCCGGGTACAGGCCGAGGAGCCGGTTCCAGATTCCGTAGCCGAGCAGCGAGGCGAACACGGCTGTGTAGAGGGCGCTGAGGATCGTGGCGGGCTGCAGCTGCGCGAGCGTCCCGAAGACGGAGTCCGGACCGTCGACCAGCAGGGACAGGGCCGCGAGCGGAATCGGCACCACGGCCCCGGACCACACCACCAGGCCAAGCCCGGAGGCCGCCTTGGCCTGGCGCGCGATCACATTCCCGATCGCCCAGGACAGCGCCGCGGCGAGCACGATCATCAGTGGCACCACCGGGGCCACGAGGCTCCGGCCGACGGCCACCACGGCCAGCCCCGCAACTCCGAGCACCACCCCGGCCAGCTGCCGCTTCCCCGGCCTTTCGCCGAGGAAGCGGGCGGCGAGCAGCACCGTCAGCAGCACCTGCGCCTGGAGGACGAGCGAGGCCAGCCCTGCGGGCATGCCCAGCGCCATGCCCAGGTAGAGCAGGCCGAACTGCCCGGCGCTCATGAAGAGCCCGACTCCGGCGATCGCTTTCCAGCCGACGTCCGGTTTGGGGATGAAGAAGATGCAGGGGAAGACCACCAGCACGAAGCGGATCGCGACGAACAGCAGCGGCGGGACCTCGGCGGTGCCGCCGTGCCCGTCGGAAGGGTGCAGGCCGACATCGATGGCGACGAAGTTGAGTCCCCAAAGGACGGCGACCAGGACGGCGAGGGCGGAGTGGCGTAGGTTCACGGTCCAACTGTCGCACTCCCCTACCGTGAAGCACCAGCGTTGAATTCTTCATGCAATCATGTACCGTTGCTTCATGATTGAGATCGCAGCACTGCGTGCCCTGGTCGCGGTCGAACAGCATGGCTCGGTGATCGCCGCCGCGGACATCATGGGCTTCAGCCCTTCCGCGGTGTCCCAGCAGATCAAGAAGCTCGAGAAGCAAAGCGGGGTGGCCGTCCTGGAACGCCACGGCCGCGGGGTGCTGCTCACGGACCGCGGCATGGCCCTCGCGGAATACGGGCGGCGGATCCTCGGCGAACTGGAGGAACTGCAGGCCACGCTCCTGGCCGATCCGACAAGGCCCAGCGGCGTGCTGCGTCTCGTGGCATTTTCCACCGCCTGCAGGGGCCTGGTGGGACCGATGCTGGGGAAGCTCGGCCGGGTATCGGGCGGCGACGGCGACTCCGGGCTGGACATCCGCGTCCTGGCCGAGGATCCGCGCGAGGCGGTGCAGCGCGTGGCCTCCGGCGAAGCGGACCTCGGGGTGGTCCACAACTGGAACTCGGTTCCGCTGCTCATCCCGGGGAACATGATCCACGAAAAGCTGTGCACGGACACCGCGGACGTGCTGCTCAACTCCGCGCACCCGCTGGCGGGGCGGTCCGCCGTCGAGGCTTCGGACCTGCTGGGCGAATCCTGGATCAGCACGCCCTCCAACGCCATCTGCAACGAAGCGCTGCTCGCGATCTTCGCCGGCCTCGGCCAGGTGCCGGACATCCGCATGTACGATCCCGATTTCTCCACCCACATCGCCATGGTCCAGCAGGGTGTGGCCGTGGCGCTCGTCCCGCGGCTCGGCCGGCCGGAGCTCCCCCGTGGCGTAGTGGCCGTGCCCGTGCGGAACCCGTCGCAGCAGCGCGAAGTGGGCATCGTCTACCGCAAGACCATGCGTTCCAGCCCCAGCATCCGGCACGTGGTGGGCCTGCTCCGGGAAGCGGCTGCGGAGCTCAACTAACAAAGGCCCCGCCCAGCCGGCATCCAGCAAGCTCCCCGCGTCCGCGCAGTTCGGCCGGGGATCATCGGACCATGCACCTTGCACTCCGGGAACGCGCCCGGCAACTTCCCGCGCCCCCGCCCGTGCCGCGCTGCTCCCAGCGGACGCTGTTTTTCTGGGCAGCAGGTCTCCTGCTGGCCGGCGATGCCCTGTTCTGGACCCTGTACGCCCAGGTGCAGACCACCTCTGGCCTCGTGCTGCTCGACGGTCCCGTCCACGACCTCGTCCTCGCAATCCGCGGCCCGTTCCTTACCGCCCTGTTCGGCGCGGTTTCCGCGGCGACGTCGCCCCTGTGGATGTCGGTGATCTGCGTGGGATTCTGCGCGGCCTGGTGGATCCGGCGCCGTGAACTGTGGCGCCCGGCCCTCCTGCTCTTCGCCATGGCCTTCACCGTGGTGGTCACCGGAGTGGTGAAGGAATGGGTGGACAGGCCGCGCCCGCCGGCCCGGGATTTCCTCCTCGGCCCGGACGACGCCCTGTCCTTCCCGTCAGGCCATACCGCGGGGACGGCAGTGTTCCTGTTTGTCCTCGCCTATTTCCTGGCGTCGCGTTCGGGCCAGCGTTCGACGGCGGTGCTCGCCCCGGCAGCAGCTCTTGCCGGCACGCTGCTGGTGGCCTTCAGCCGGGTCTACCTCGGCTACCACTGGATGAGCGACGTGCTGGCGTCGCTCGGGCTGGGACTGGCCGTGACCGCCGTCGTGGTGTTCGCGGACGCGGTACGCCGCGGTCCGGGCGGGGCTGCTTCGGGCGCGGCTATTTCGGGCGCGGGACGGCGAAGTGGGTGAGGCGGGCGTCCTGCCCGTCCAGCTCCGCCCAAGGCTTTTCCAGCTCCATGACCGTCAAGGCACTGGTGGGGTAATGACTGGCGGCATCCATGTACGCCTCATGGTCCGAGTCCCGGGAGGCGAGATGCATGGCGAGGTCCTGGACACCCGGCATATGCGCGAAGACCATGAGCGTTCCAACGGTGTCCGGCACGTGGTTGATGATGCTCAGCATCCGCAGCGCGGAGGCGGCATAAAGGCCGCTCTCAAGTTTCGGCGTCGGCGCCTTATCACCCAGTTCGCTGCACACCCAGGTGCAGGTCTGGCGGGTCCGTAGTGCCGAGGAACAGAGAATGAAGTCCGGAACGACTTTATGCTTCAGCAGCCACTTGCCTGCCAGCGGAGCTTCCCGGTGACCGCGCTCAGCCAAAGGCCGGTCGTGGTCCGGGACGCCCATCGGCCAATCGGACTTGGCATGGCGCATGATCACCAGGCGCTTGATGTGGTGCTCACTCATGCCCCAACTTTAGCCGCGGACGCAAGAACGCCCGCTTCCCTCAAGGGAAGCGGGCGCCGTCGTGCGTCGCTAGATCGAGTATTCCGGAGCGGCCCAGACGATGACCTCGGGGTGCTCGTAGAAGCGGTAGCCCTGGCCGCGGACTGTGCGCACGGTGTTGGCAAGGCGGCCCAGCTTGGAGCGCAGGCGGCGGATGTGGACGTCGATGGTGCGCTCGTTCGGCACTTCCTCGGCGTTGCGCCACAGGCCCTCGAGGAGTTCGTCCCGGCCCACGGTGCGGGTGCCGTTCTCGACCAGGTAGTTCAGGAGTTCGAACTCCTTGAAGGTCAGGTTCAGGGATTCACCGTCGAGGTGCACTTCGCGGCGGGCGAGGTCGATCAGCACGCCGGAGGGGCGGGCTTCCTGCTGCGGCTGCGGACGGACGGCCTCTGCGCGCTGGCGGTTGCCGACTGTGGGGTCACCGAAGGTGGAGCGGACGACGTCGAGAGCGGAACCCGGGGCGCTGGCCGGGGCAACCGCGACGGCGGCGTAGCTCTCGGCGCCGGTCACGAGGGACTGGGCGTAGGCGCGGATTTCCTGGGCGAGCTTGGCAATGGAGGTGCCCGCTGCCGCAGCGGTGTCCTCGTCAATACCCATGTAGAGCACGAAGCCGCGGGCGACGTTGTCGCCGGGGACGGGGCGGATCGCACGCTCGGAAGGCGCAAGGACCGGAGTGGGTGCGGTCAGGGGGGCCGCCTCGTTGGCCGGAACCGCCCGGAGCTGTCCGTAGGAATTGGGGTTGTAGCCCTGGGGAACGTAGCCCGGGGCCTGGCCTGCACCGGCAGGGCCGGGCTGGACGTAGCCGGGGCGACCGCCCAGGCCAGGGCGCAGGCCGGCGTTGGATGCCGCCTTGTTGGCGTTTCGAACAGAGATGTGGACGTATCCGGATGCAACTGACATGGGAGTGCTTACCTCAATGTGAATGGCCGTCATCGCGGCTTCGAATGCTTATACGGTCCCCGCAATGAGTTGGGGAAAGGCGCCCGACGTTGGGCAAGGGACGAATGCCTGGAACTTCTTGGGGTCGGAAGTTAGGCGTACATTCGACAACAGCTCATCGCGATGCCAGCGGGTGCGCTGGTCCCGATTGCTGCGGCTGCAGGTGCTGTTGAGTTCTTGTTCACATTTGAAGTGTGCAACGTAATAAAGGGAACTTGCAAGTAACAAAGCGCAGATCCGTCCACATCCTGAGACGGAAAGGACTATTGTGCGCCAGATCACAATTTCAGAATGTCCAAATGTGACCGACTTCGCTTCGTCACAATCTCAGTCTGAAGCGAAATAATCGAAGATTCTTCGCTCAGAATGGCCCTTTTGGAATCTTGACGCGAAAACTCCCGCCTTGCCTGAATCTCAAGATATGAAACATCTCTTGTCCAATCGGGATTCGGCGCGGTCCGAAAAATTTTCCCCGAATCGTCTGCTAGAAGCCCGGGAGAGGCTCTGGTACGGGTGGCTGGAGTGCCTGCAGTGGCTCATGGGAGGCACCGGAGAGTTTCCTGAGGCGTACTTGCTGGAACCGCCCCCAGGGCATGCCCGCAAGAGTGCGGCGGATTCCGCGGCATCATCCGGGCCGCCCGCTGACGCACCCGCCGGCTTTGGGCCGGCAAGTTCCGTACCGGGTGATTGATGCCGCGGAATCCGACGCCGGAAAACAGGAATGCTGCTTCACTGCTTCTGGCGGCAGCTCAATTGCTGGAAGTACCCGTGCCTCCGTTTCCGGAAGCACCCGTGCCTGGATCTCCGCCGGGAACGCCGGTGCCGGAATCCTGGACGCTCGATGTTCCCGTGACCAGCTGGATGGTCTCTGCCGTGTAATTCCCGGATTCCTGCAAGGCGGTGATTCCTACGGCGCCACCGCTTTGCACGTCCGAGATGTCCAGGGCACTCCCCTGGTCCTGGTTCATTCTGCGTTGCATGCCCTGCGTCACCACAAGGCCGCTGCCAAGGCTGTAGCTGCGGGTGAACCCGTCCTCGCTCTTGACCGTGATGGAGTCGTCCGAAACCGCGGTCACCGTGCCGGTCTGCGAAGCCATGTTCACATATTTCCCGTTCCGCAGGATCACATATTCGGAATGGACCGCTGCGGCCAGGCCACCGGTCCCCATGCCCAGGCCGTCCGGCGCAAAGCCGCCGCCATTCATGCCGAACCCGCCCGGCCCGCCTTGGGCCGGCATGCCGCCCTGCCCGGTCATGCCGCCGGAGCCCTGGGTTCCGGCGTCGGCTGCCGCGCCGGTGCCCGCGGCATAGACGCCGGCAGCGGTTGCTCCAGCGACGACGACGGCGACCCCTCCCGCGATCAGCCCCTTCTTCAGGGTCCACTTGCCGGGCGTGCCCCCGCCCAATGGGGTTCGCCCCGCACTCTGGGCGGGTGCCGGACCCCAGCCAGCGGACGGCTGCCCCGACGGCGGGGCGCCCCAGCCAGCAGAGGGTTGGGCCGCCGTCGGGAATTGTTCCGGCTGAACCGCTTGGAAGGGCTTCCGGGTTTCCGGCACCTGCGCGCGCTCGGCCGGCCCTTCGTGGCCCGGGGTTGCGGGAGGGTCCTGTCGTTCCATGGTCTTCTCCGAATCTTGGGACGGGATCGTTGTCCCGCCCAGACTCAGCGGCGTTGCTGTGCAGGGGCTGTGTCACACGGAAGCCCCTCCTGTGAGCTGTTGGCGGCGACGTTCCTTCCCGCTTGCACGAGGAATCCCAGTTCCGGCCCTCGCGATTTAGGCTTAGGACTCACAGCGTGCTCACAGGAAGCGCAAAGCAGGAGCAAACGGCCAGATCGGAGGCTTGTCCCATGGCATCCTCGCACTCCACCAACAACCTTCCCCAGCTCAGCCACCCGGACGGCTCCCCCATCCGAGCCCTCGTCGTGGACGACGAACCCAGCCTCGCCGAGCTGATGAGCATGGGCCTGCGCATGGCCGGCTGGTCTGTCGAAGTCGCCGGGGACGGTCCCGCCGCGGTCAAACTGGCCAAGGACTTCCGCCCGGACGTACTGGTGCTGGATGTCATGCTTCCAGGGTTCGACGGCGTGGAGCTGCTGGGCAGGATCCGCGCCTTCGCTCCGGAGGTGCCCGCGCTCTTCCTCACCGCGAAGGACGACGTCAAGGACCGCATCACGGGGCTGGCCGCGGGCGGCGACGACTACGTCACCAAGCCGTTCAGCATGGAGGAAGTCCTGCTGCGCCTGCACCGCCTGGTCCAGCGCTCCGGGGTGGCCGCCATGGACACGGCGGAACTGGTGGTGGGCGACCTGACCCTGAACGTCGATACCCGCGAAGTGACCCGCGCCGGCCAGGACATCGCGCTCACCGCCACCCAGTTCGAGCTCCTGCGCTACCTCATGGAGAACCCGCGGAGGGTCGTCAGCAAGGCGCAGATCCTGGACCGCGTCTGGGATTACGACTTCGGCGGGCAGGCCAACATCGTGGAACTGTACATTTCGTACCTCCGCAAGAAGATCGACGCCGAGCACCCTCCGATGATCCACACCGTGCGCGGCGCCGGCTACGTCATCAAGCCCGCCGACTAGGGGCAGGCATGTCCAATCTTTCGGGAGCTCCCCGGCGGTCCGGCCCGTACTGGCTGAATCCTGCCACCTGGCATTTGCGGACCCGGCTGATCCTCGTCTCCATGGCCCTGCTCGTGGCGATCTGCGGCGCCGTCGGGATCGTCAGCTACGCCTCCATGGACCTCTTCCTCACCCGGCAGTTGGATAAGCAGCTGACGCAGGCGGCGCACCGCGCCACCGAGTTCGGCAGGCCGCCGTCGGGAGGTCCTGCCGGGCGCGACCCCCTTGAGGCTCGGGGCCAGGGGGCCGGGACGATCAACGCGCGGATTTTCGGGTCGACGGTCAGCAGCGCCGGGTTCATTGACGACGACGGCGTCCGGGCCGATCTCTCGGCGGAGGACAAGGCGGTGCTGCTGGATCTTCCCGGAAACGGCCTGCCCGTGGACCGGAGCCTGTCCAACGGCGACTACCGGCTCGTGGCGACCGCAACGCCCTATGGCGACATCATCGTCACCGGCCTGCCGCTCGCCGCGAAACAAGGCACCGAGGCGTCACTGGTGTGGACCATGGTGCTGGTGTCCCTGGGCGGGCTGGGACTGATCGGCCTCGCAGGGACGGTCATGATCCGGCGGACCATGCGCCCGCTCGAGCAGCTTTCCGAGGTGGCCACCAAGGTTTCGCGGCTTCCGCTCGACGCCGGCGAGGTGGCCCTGGCGGTGCGCGTCCCGAAAACCGCTGCGCATCCCGGCACCGAGGTGGGCAGCGTGGGGCACGCCCTGAATCTCATGCTGGACAACGTCTCCAACGCCCTCGAAGCTCGGCAACGGAGCGAGACGAAGGTGCGCCAGTTCGTGGCCGACGCCTCGCATGAGCTCCGCACCCCGCTGACGGCGATCCGCGGCTACACCGAGCTGTTGCGCATGACCGAAAACTTCAGCGAGGACGGCCGCAAATCCCTGGGCCGGGTGCAGAGCCAATCCGAACGCATGACGGCGCTGGTGGAGGACCTCCTGCTGCTCGCCCGCCTGGACGAGGGCAAGCCGACGGAGTTCGGCGATGTGGACCTCACGCAGCTGGTGGTCGAAACCGTCAGCGACGAGAAGGTCATGGCCCCGGGGCACCTGTGGCAGCTGCAGCTCCCGGACGAACCCATCACCGTCCGCGGCGACGCCTCCCAGCTCCACCAGGTCCTGGCCAACCTGCTTTCCAACGCCCGCAAGCACACCCCGGACGGCACCACAGTCACCACCGGGGTGATGCGTTCGGCCGACGGCGCCGCGGTGATCACCGTGACCGACGACGGCGGCGGCATCGCTCCGGAGTTTCAGGACCGGATTTTCTCCCGCTTCGCCCGGGCAGACGCCGCACGCACCGGCACCGAAGGCAGTTCCGGCCTTGGCTTGTCGATCGTCGAGTCGATCGTGCAGGCGCACGGCGGTTCAGTGGAGGTCAGCTCCCGTCCGGGGTGGACCGAATTCGCCGTGCGGCTGCCGCTTCCCTGAGAAAAACCTGAACCCGCAACGCCGGAGCGCGCCTGCGCAAGGCGACTCACCGCCGTCGTGATGTCCGTTACCTAAATGTGACTTTCGCGTGAGGCTCCTGTACCGTCGAAAGGGTGCGCCGGATATTTCAGGCCACCGCCGGGCAGGCGCCGAGCTCTGCCACTCCCCGGCGCCCCAATAACCCAGGCAGAGACGGGGGACCCAGAGTCTCCGGGCCGTTTCGCGTTCACGAACCGGCCCTTGGGGTGAAGCCGCAAAACCAGAATCTCCGCTGGTGCGGCCGGATGACCTCATCCGAACCCGACAGCTAACTCCGCAGGCGTTGAGAGGTAACCACCATGTCTCCTGCCAAGGATCAGTCGCGCCCGCATGGGCGCCGCCGTGCGGAGGTTTCTGCTCCGCGCACCGTTTTGAAGAAGGCTGCCGCCCTGCGCAGCACCAGCCAGCGCCTGGCCGTCACAGCCGGCGTGGCTGCCGTGCTCCTGGGCGCCGGCGCCGCCGGACAGGCCGCCGACCAGGCGTTCGATGCCAGCCGCGCCTCCGTCTCCGCGCCGGAAGCGGGTGTCACCGCAACCGCCAGCCCGACGCCGTCGGCCATTGCTTCGACGCCTGCCGCCAAGCCTTCCACCCCGGCAAAGCCGGCCACGAAGCCTGCCGCCGTGACCGCCCAGTCGGCCAAGGTGGCCCCGGCCAAGCCCGCCGTCCCGGCAAAACCCGCCCCCGTGAACGACCCCGCTGGCGCCCAGGCCTATGCCGCGAGTCTGCTCTCCTCCTTCGGCTGGGGGCCGGAAGAGATGGATTCGCTGCGGATCCTGTGGACCAAGGAATCGGACTGGACCACCACGGCCGTCAACGCTTCCAGCGGTGCGTACGGCATCGTGCAGTCCCTGCCGGGCGACAAGATGGCCACCGAGGGCGCCGACTGGCAGACCAACTACAAGACCCAGATCCGCTGGGGCCTGAAGTACATCAAGGAACGCTACGGATCGCCGTCGGCAGCGCTGTCCTTCCACTACGCCAACAACTGGTACTGAGCCGCTTCTGCCAGTACGGACGGCCCGTCAGGCCGTGAGCGCGTACGCCTCGCGGATCCAATTCAGCAGTTCGGCATCAATCCCGAAGGGCTCCGTGACGATAACTTCGTTGTGCCACCGGTTGGCGGATACACGCTCCGCCCGGTGCACACGGTCGGATGTGAGCTCCCTCTCGAGAACTATGTTGACCAGGATCCCGCCCCGGCGGGGATGGATCCCGAGGAACGCGCGCCCGTGCGCCACGTGGAAGGATGACGCGTTCTCCTGAAGTTCGCAGCCTTCCAGGGCAAGGACTTGATCCATGAGCGCGCCGTAAATGCTCGATGAAACCGGGTCGCCTTCGATTCGTTCTCTTGCGGTGCGGGCCATCCCGCCAGCATAAGCGCGGGCTTTGCTGCACACCACTGCCGCCGACGCCTCCAGATCTTGACGGCCCGTCCCTTTCGAGGGACGGGCCGTTTCTTGCTTTTCGGTGATGATCCGGCGGGCGGCGTTCGGCGCCTTAGCTCCGGTCGTGGAGGGTGACCTGATAGCCATCGGGATCGGCAAACGTGAACGTGCGACCGAATGGACCGTCGATCGGAGCCGTGATGATCGTATGGCCATCCGCGACGAGGGCGTCGTGAATCGCCTGGACGTCGGTGGCATGAAGCCAGATCGCGGCGCCGATGCCGGGCTGGGCAACGGACGCGAGCTCGGTGCCGGGAACGATGTCCCGCAGGGCGAACGCGATCGGCGTCGTCTCGAAGACGACGGCATGGGGAGGGCCCGCCTGTGAGCGGACGAGGCCGAGGTACTGCTCGTAGAACGCCTGCGACGCGTCAAGATCGCGAGCCTGGAGGGATATGAAGTCAGGGCCGGTAACGGGCATGATGCTACTCCTTCTATTCGTGTCAGATTCCTGACACGCGTCAACTATGTCAGAATTCTGACATGAGTCAAGATGACATGGGTCAGCAAGGGGTCGACCTGGAGACGTCGCTGGGCTACCTGCTGAAAGAGGCGTCGAGCGCCCTACGCGCCGCCATGGAGGCAGTACTTCGCCCGCTCGGGATGACCGTAACGCACTACTCCTGCCTTGAGTTGCTCGCGCAACGTCCGGGGCTGTCCAACTCCGAGCTCGCGCGAGGAGCCTTCGTGACACGGCAATCGATGAACGTGCTGCTCCAAGCCTTGGAGAGGGACGGATACGTGACCCGACCGGCGGAGGATCGCGTTGGGAAAGTTCTTCCCACGCGCCTCACTCCACGCGGTAAGCAGAGCCTCGAGAAGGCGACCGTTGCTGTCCGATCCGTCGAGCTCAGGATGCTGGGCGGCATGACGCAAGACGAGCAGTCCGCCGCGTTCGTAATACTGCAGCGCATGGTGCACGCCCTGCGCAACGACGAGGGTGGATCACAGCGATAAGGTGCAGCTGTAACTTCTTGCCGGGCTCCTCATCCACAGCCATCCACAGCCGCAGCACAGCTTGCGCCTAAAGCACGCAAATCCCGCGCCGTCACTGTGGGTCCATGGCACTCACATTCTCAACCACAGCAAGCGCAGACTGCGCGGCCCCGCCATCGGGCACCCGCGGCAGCACCTTCCGGCCTGGCTCCACGGATGCCCGGCCCGGCGGAGCGACCCTGCTCCGGCACGCGCCCGTGGACACCAGTTCCGGCACCGCCGTCCTCGACGTCACCATCCCCGTCTTCAATGAGGAACGCGACCTCGAGGAGTGCGTGCGCAGGCTCCACGGCCATCTGCGCGCCGGTTTCCCGCACGCCTTCCGGATCACCATCGCGGACAACGCCAGCACGGACGGCACCCTGAAGATCGCCGAGCGCCTGGGCCGTGAACTCCGCGAAGTGGTGGCCGTCCACCTCGACGAGAAGGGCCGCGGCAACGCCCTGCGGAAAGTGTGGCTCGCCTCGCCTGCACCCGTGCTGGCCTACATGGACGTGGACCTCTCCACCGACCTCGCAGCCCTCGCCCCGCTACTGGCGCCGCTGATCTCCGGGCACTCGGAGCTGGCAATCGGCACCCGGCTGACCCGCAATTCAAGGGTGGTCCGCGGGCCCAAGCGCGAATTCATCTCGCGCAGCTACAACCTGATGCTGCAATCCCTCATGGGGGCCCGCTTCAGCGACGCCCAATGCGGATTCAAAGCCATCCGGGCCGACGTGGCGCAGCGGATCCTCCCGTACACCCTGGACAAGGAGTGGTTCTTCGACACCGAACTACTGGTCCTGGCCGAACGCTGCGGGCTTCGGGTCCACGAGGTGCCGGTGGACTGGATCGACGACCCCGACTCCAGCGTGGACCTGCTCCGCACCGCGCTGGCCGACCTCCGCGGCATGGCCCGGCTGAGCCGCGACCTGCTCAGCGGCCGCATCCCGGTTCCCGAGCTCCGCGCAGCCCTGGCCCGCGGTCCGTTGCCGGCCTCCGCCCGCACGGCCGAGAAGAACCCACGCAACAGGCTCTTCGGCCAGCTCGTGCGGTTCGGCGCAATCGGCGCGGCGTCCACCCTGGCCTACCTGATCCTCTTCCTGTTCTGCCGCGGCTTCATGGACCCGCAGCTGGCCAATTTCCTGGCCCTGCTGGTGACCGCCATCGCCAACACCGGCGCCAACCGGCGCTTCACCTTCGGCATCCAGGGCGGCGGCGCCGTGCGGCACCATTTCGAGGGGCTCCTGGTGTTCGGCATCGGGCTCGGACTGACCTCCGGGGCCCTCGCCCTGGTGCACGGCAGTGTCCTGTTCAGCACGACGGCGCCCGAGCGTTGGGTGGAAGTCGTCACCGTCGTGGCGGCGAACCTCGCCGCCACGGTCCTGCGCTTCCTGCTGTTCCGCCTGTGGGTGTTCCGGCAGCCGCCCGCGCCGCCTGCTGAAGAGACTGCAACTTCCCGTCCCGTCGAAGCAGAAACGGCAGCACGATGACCTCCACCATGACCCCCGCCACCCCGGCCACCCCGCCGGTCATCACCGGCAATCCGGAACACCGGGACGGAACCCGCTGGTTCCGGATCGCCTTCGGCGGTCAGCCCCGCTGGGTGCGGCCGTCCGCCGTCGGGCTGCTGCTGGCCACCGCGGTGCTGTATCTGTGGAACCTCGCGGCCACCGGCTACGCCAATTCCTTTTATGCCGCCGCCGTGCAGGCGGGCACCAAGGACTGGACCGCGCTGCTTTTCGGCTCTCTCGACGCCGGCAACGCCATCACCGTGGACAAGCCGCCGGCCTCGCTGTGGATCCCCGCACTGGCGGGCCGTGTGTTCGGTTTCTCCCCCTTGAGCATGCTGGTGCCGCAGGCACTCATGGGCGTGGCCGCCGTCGGGCTCCTGTACCTGGCGGTGAAGCGGGTATCCGGCCCCGCGGCGGGCCTGCTGGCCGGCGGCGCCCTCGCATTGACCCCGGTGGCCGCCCTGATGTTCCGCTTCAACAACCCCGATGCGATGCTCACCCTCTGTCTGGTCCTGGCCGCCTACTTGACCACCCGCGCCATCGAACGGGCCGGCTGGAAATGGCTCGCGGCCGCGGGTGCGGTGATCGGCCTGGCGTTCCTGACGAAGATGCTGCAGGGCTTCCTGGTGGTGCCCGGCCTGGGCTTGGCCTACCTGTGGGCCGCACCCACCACGCTGCGGCGCCGGCTGCTGCACCTGCTCGGTGCACTGGGCGGGATCCTCGTGGTGGCCGGCAGCTACATCGCGCTCTTCCAACTCACCCCGGTGTCGGCCCGGCCCTACATGGCAGGCTCGGAAAGCAACAGCTTCCTGGAACTGACGTTCGGCTACAACGGCCTGGGCCGCATCACCGGCTCGGGCGAAGGCATGCCCGGCGGGGGCGGCGGCTTCGGGGACGGTATCGGCGGTGCAGCTGGGGGCATGGGCGGCAACGCCGGTTTCGGCGGCGCGGCCGGGCTGCTGCGCATGTTCGGCACCAGCTTCGGTGCCGAGGTGTCGTGGCTGCTTCCGGGCGCCCTGCTCCTGCTGGCCGCCGGGATGTGGTTCACCCGCCGTGACGCCCGGACGTCCCGCACGCGCGCCGCTCTCCTGCTGTGGGGCGGCTGGCTGCTGGTCACCGCGGGCATCTTCAGCTTCATGAGCGGGATCGTGCACCCCTACTACGCGGTGGCTCTGGCTCCGGCGATCGCGGCCCTGGTGGGCATCGGCAGCGTGGAGCTGTGGCGCGGCCGGGCGCACCTGCCGGCCCGGGTGGTGCTCGCCGCTATTGTCCTTGCCACCTCGATCTGGTCGGCCCTGCTGCTGACCCGCGATGCTTCGTGGCTGCCTTGGCTGCGCATCGTGGTGGTGATCCTCGGTGTGCTGGCCGCCGCCGCGCTGCTGTTGCGGATGGACATGCTTGCCGGCAAGTTCCGGAAAGCGGCCGCGGCCGCGGTCGTGGTGGCCTCGCTGCTGGCCGGCGGGCTGGGCACGGTTGCCTGGACCTTCGCCACCGCGGCCGTGCCGCACTCCGGTTCCATCCCGACGTCGGGCCCGGCTTCAGCCGCGATGGGCGGCTTCGGAAACCGCGACGGCGGTGCCCTGGGCGGAACAGGCGGCCTGGGCGGCTCACCGGACGCCGAGGGCGGCAACAGCGAGCTGACCGCCCTGCTGTCCGCGAGCACCACGAAGTGGTCCGCGGCGGTGTCCGGCGCGACGCAGGCCGCGAACCTCGAGCTGGCCTCCGGGACCAGCGTGATCGCGCTCGGCGGCTGGAACGGCGGCGATCCCTACCCCACCCTGGCGCAGTTCCAGGAGATGGTGGCCAACGGCGAGGTCAGCTACTTCATCACCGGCGGCATGGGCGGCATGGGCGGCATGGGCCGCGGCGGGAGCTCCGAAGTCGCCACATGGGTGGCAGCGAACTTCCAGGCCGAAACCGTGGGCAACTCCACGGTGTACAAGCTGGGGTCCTAGAGGCTGAGTTCGATCCGCGGGCGGCCATCGGCATCCTGGCTGACCACCGCGGAAATACCCGAGTAGTCCGCGATGCGCGGCAGTCCTTCCGCGGCCTGGCCGCCACCGTCGCCCACCACCACGGTGCGCATGCCGGCGGCCCGGGCGGCGGCTATTCCGGCCGGGGCGTCTTCGAAGACCACGACGTCGGCCGGCTCGGCGCCGAGCAGGGCGGCCGCCGCCAGGTAACCTTCGGGGTCCGGCTTTCCGCGCGTGACGGACTCAGCCGTGACCGCCGTCGCGGGCATGTCCAGGCCGGCCGCCCGCATGCGGACCTCAGCGAGCACCCGGTCCGCCGAGGTGACCAGCGCGACGACGTCAGCCGGCAGGGCGCGCAGGAACGCTTCGGCCCCGGCTAGGGCCACAACGCCTTCCGTCCGGGTGCGCTCCATCTGGCCGAGTTCTGCGGTGAGGGCCTCGACGTCGGAGCCGGCCGGGGCGAAGCGGCGCACCGTGTCCCGGGCCTGCACGCCGTGCGACGTCCGCAGGATTTCCGCGTAGTCCAGGCCGTAGCGGGCCGCGAACTCGCCCCACACCTGCTCCACGACCGCCGTCGAGTCCACCAGGGTGCCGTCCATGTCGAAGAGCACGGCACGGACGGAGAGGGCGGTTGCTTCGACGGAAGGGGTGTTGGTTTCGGTGGAGGCGGGCAGGCTCATGGCTCCATCCTGCCCGCCCGGGGTCTTCCGCCCAACCGGGAGACCGTTTGTGTCAGCGGCACGCCGGCCTTAGCCGTTCGGCCGGTGCGGGATGTACTGCACCGCCCATTTGTTGCCGTCCGGGTCGGCGAAGTGCACAAAGTGCCCCCAGTCCTGGATGTCGATGTCGCTGACGTCCACGCCGTTGTTCTTGAGGTGGGCGTGGGCGGCCTGGATGTCGCTGACCACGATCTGCAGGCTCGGTGCCGTGCCGGGAGGCGCATCATTGAGGCCCTCGCCGATCGCGATCGAGCAAGCCGATCCGGGCGGGGTGAGCTGGACGAACCGGAGGCCGTCCATGGGTCGTTCGTCGTAGTCCGCGTTGAAACCGACCTTGTTGACGTAGAAATCCTTGGCCCGGTCCACATCGGACACAGGGACAAATACCAGTTCCAGTTTCCAGTCCATGCGCCACAGGCTAGTGGGGCCCGGGTGAAAACAATAGGGGCTGTCTCAGCCGGCCACGCCGTAAAGGCGGTCGCCGGCGTCGCCCAAGCCGGGAACGATGTACGCCTTGTCGTTGAGCTTCTCGTCGATCGAAGCCAGCACGATCTTGACGTTGGCCTCGGAAAGTTCTTCTTCCAGCTTCGCCAGGCCTTCGGGGGCGGCGAGCAGGCAGATGCAGGTGACGTCCGAGGCGCCGCGCTTGAAGAGGAACTTGATGGCCTCGCGCAGGGTGCCGCCGGTCGCCAGCATGGGGTCGAGCACGAAGATCTGCCGTCCGGTGAGGTCCTCGGGCAGGCGCTCGGCGTAGGTGATGATGTCCAGGGTTTCCTCGTCGCGGGCCATGCCGAGGAAGCCGACCTCGGCAGTGGGGACGAGCTTGGTCATGCCCTCGAGCATGCCCAGGCCGGCGCGCAGGATCGGAACCACCAGCGGCGTGGGCTTGGTGAAGGCCGTGCCGGTGGTCTTGGTGACCGGGGTTTCTATCTCCACGGTCTCCGTGCGGACGTCGCGGGTGGCTTCGTAGGCCAGGAGGGTGACGAGTTCTTCGGTGAGTTGGCGGAAGACCGGCGAAGGGGTGTTCTTGTCCCGCAAAACGGTGAGCTTGTGGGCAACGAGCGGGTGGTCCACGACGAGTGTGCGCATGCGTCCAAAACTATCATTGAAGCCATGAGCACCTCCCAGCCGTATCACGCCGAACACGAGGCCTGGATGGGCCTTGCCTTGGACGAGGCGCGGCGGGCGCTGGACACCGAGGATGTGCCGATCGGCGCCGTGGTTCTGGGGCCCGACGGCGGCGTGCTGGGTGCCGGGCGGAACGAACGCGAAGCGCACGGGGACCCCACCGCGCACGCCGAGATCGTGGCGATCCGCGAGGCGGCCGCCGCCCTGCAGCGCCACGCATTGGAGCTGGGTGAGGGCGGGGACGGCTGGCGCCTGGAGGACTGCACCCTGGTGGTCACCCTGGAACCGTGCGCGATGTGCGCCGGGGCGATCGTGCTGGCCCGGATTCCG
Organism: Arthrobacter sp. TE26545; assembly: GCF_056279005.1. Next base: position 494,128 of record NZ_JBWBQM010000001.1, on the reverse strand, counting down.
CGGGTGGTGTTCGGTGCCTGGGACGAGAAAGCCGGAGCGGTTGGCTCCGTGTTCGACATCCTCCGCGAGCGCCGGCTCAACCACTGGGTGGAGGTCTACCCGGGGGTCCGGGAGGCCGAGTGCGCGGCGCTGCTGCGGGACTTCTTCGCGGCGCACCGGGGATAGCGGCGCACCAGGGATAGCGGCGCACAGGGGATAGGGCGCAGGGCGTACGGGGGCCGGCTTACCCTTCCGGGGAAGTCTCCGGACGCCTTGCCGGGCGGACCCCGAAAAGCGGCAGCACGACGTCGTCCACCACCTCCTGGAGGTAGTCGTCGCCGACCGGCAGCCCCGAGAAAAGGACCCGATGCCGCAGGAGCGCCGGTCCTGCTTCCAGCCTTCTTTCGGTGACCAGGGACGCGTCGCACTCGCCGCGTGCCACCGCCCGGCCGACGATCTCGCGCATGGTCCGCACCATGTTCCCGCGCCCGAATTCCCTGATCTGCGCGGCAGCTTCCGGATTCTGCAGGGATTCGCCCAGCAGGCCGAGCATCGCTTCCCCCAACACTCCGTCCAGCAGACGGACGATCTGCCTCATGAGGGCCAGGACATCACCGCGCAGGCTCCCGGTGTCCGGCACGGAGCTGTCATTCGGCATCACGTCATAGGCGGCGTCCAGCACCAGCGCCGCCCTGCCGGGCCAACGCCGGTAGAGCGATGCCTTGCTGGCCCGCGCGCGTTCGGCGACCCGTTCCATGGTCAGCGCGGCATATCCGGATTCGGCGATTTCGGCACGCACTGCCTCGAAGATGGCGCTGTTCAGGGCAGCGCCACGGCGGCGGGGCTGCTTGCGGTGGTCGGCTCCAGGCGCGGGCGTCACTGCCCTGCCCCTTCGGCGGCCCTGACGTCTCCCCGGTTGCCGTCGACCAGCACAAGCTGGCCGTCGTGCAGGACGCTGGTGCCGTTGCCCGTTCCCATGACGGCCGGTATCCCGTATTCGCGCGCCACAATCGCAGCGTGCGAGCCGACGCCGCCGGCATCCACCACTACGGCCGCCGCGCGCTGGAACAGGGGTGTCCACGAGGGGTTGGTATACGGGCAGACCAGGATTTCGCCGCTGAGCAGCGAGCCGAAGTCCTGCGGCCCGCGGATGATGCGCACGGCCCCAGAGGCCTGGCCGCGGCTGGCCCCTGTGGCGCTGAGGAGCGCCCCTTCCGCAGGGCGGACCTCGGCGAACAGCACCGCCGGGTCCAGGAGCGGGATCCCTTCGAGTTCGCGGCGTTTGGCGGCCCGGGCAAGCACCAGCGGGCGGTACCGTTCGCGCACCCAGGCCGGCAGCGCGCCGCCGTCGGGCATCTCCGTGACCCCTTCCAGCTCACCGAAACGCAGGTGGTACACGTCCTCCGGCGCGTCCAGCACTCCGGCATCCACCAGGCGGTGGCCCAGTTCCAGCTGCGCGCGGCGCAGCGGCGGCAGCACCATGGTGGCGCAGAAGTGGCTGTCCTCGCGGAAGGCCATGCCGGCCTTGGCACCGTCGACGGCGGCGAGCACCAGGCGGCGCACCGCACCAAGGCGCAGGGCAGGGTGCCGTTTGAGCTCGGCCAGCGCGGCGCCGGTCTGGTCTGCGGCGTCGGGGCGTTCGGCCATCATCGCCTTGACGAGGCCGAGGACAAGCTCCGGGGCATCAGACCAGGTGGGCGCACTGCTGAGCACCACGCTGATGGTTTCGCGGTGGCCGAATTCGGCCAGGAACGCATGGAATGCCGTCCGGAACCCGGAAAACGCCGGATCGTGCTCCACCCGGTCCACGAGTCCCTCCAGATCCCCCCGGGTGCCGGCTACGGCAAAGGCCTGCGAAAGGACGGCGTCGCCGCGGACCCCGGCCGCGAGTTCTTCCAGGGCGCGGTTGGCCTGGCTGGTCCGGGTTTCGGCGCCTGCGATGAGGGCGGAACCGAGCCGGGGTTTCCCCAACAGCAGGAGCATGAGCCGCAGTTTCCCCTGCGGTACGAAGGAGCCCGGCAGGTACGACACGCGCAGATCGGTGATCTTCTCCATCGCGGCGAAGGCATCCCTGGCCAAGCCAAGCACCCCGGCCCAGCTGAGCCGTGCCGGATCCTGCTCCCGCAACCGGGCCACCTCGGCCAGGAAATCCGCGAAACGGCTGTCCCGGGTCCAGTCTGCCGGCTTGAAGCGGTGCACCCGCCGGGCCACGGATACCGGGGCTGCGAGGGTGCGGAGGGTGGGCCTTGGCACCGGAGGCAGCAACTGCACCACCACGCCGTCCTCTTCCGGCAGGATCTCCCGTACCGGCGGGAAGACCACGCCAACGCTGCCTGCCATCCGCCCGAGCATGGCGAACACACCGCGTTCCATCCATCCCGAGACGTCCAGCGGATAGGGCCGCTGTTGGAACATCTCCACGAAGAACGGGCCCACCAGGCGCTGGATGCGGTTGAGCACCGGAGGCTGGGGCGGCAGCGCCGTCATGGGACGTGATTGGAGCACCTGGATGCGGCCCTCCGAAATAGCCCACTCCATGTCCTGTGGCCGGCCGAAGAGAGCCTCGGCCCGCCGGGCCAACGCGGCCAGTTCCGCCAGCTCGGGCCCGGTCAACGACGGCGCGGATGGGGAGGGTCCCGGTGCTTCGTCGCGTTCCACCTGGGCCGTCCCGCCGCCCGCCACGGCGCGGATCACCACTTCGTGCCCGCCGGGCGTGAAGGACACCGTGTTGCCCTCGCCGTCCAGGACGTAGTGCTCGGGCGTCACCAAGCCGGACACCACCGCTTCGCCCAGCCCGGCACCCGCATCCACCACGATTTCGCCACGCTCCCCCGTGACCGGGTTGGCACTGAACATGACCCCGGCAATCCGGGCGTCCACCATTTTCTGCACGACGACGGCGATCGCTACGGTGTGCGGGTCAATCCCCTGGCGCTGGCGGTAGGCCACGGCCCGGTCCGTCCAGAGCGAAGCCCAGCACCGGACGACAGCGTCGAGCACCTCGGCCTCGCCGACGACGTTGAGGAAGGTGTCCTGCTGGCCCGCGAACGCGGCGCCGGGCAGATCCTCCGCGGTGCCACTGGACCGCACCGCCACAGCGCCGCCGCCCAAAGCCGCATACGCCGCGGCGATCTCCGCCCGCACGCCAGGCGGCACCGTGGCTGCGGCGAACAGCCCACGGATCGCCCCGGCGTCGGGGGTTCCGCTTCCCGCTCCGCGCTCCGTCCCGCCCGGCAGCGCCGGGTCCGGCAGCGCCTGGAGCTGCGCGCCCGGCAACGGCCCGTCCAGCAGCGCCTGGAGCTGCGCGCCCAGCCCGGTGTCCCTCAGCAGGGCGGAGTACGCGGCCGTGGTGACAACGAAGCCGTCCGGAACGGGGAACCCGTGCCGCGCCAGTTCGCCCAGATTGGCACCCTTCCCGCCGGCCGCGGGGAGATCCTGTGTTCCGAATTGGGCGAGGGTACCGGTGAATTTCATTGCGGGGCTCCCGGAGTGGTTTCTGATGGTGCGTCGGAGTAGGAGGTGGTGCGCAGTTCGCGTTCGGGTAGGAACAAGGTGGCCACGAACGCCGCAAGCAGCACCAGCGCGGCATAGCCGAAGACCGGCGGCAGTGCCCGGCCAAAGGCCTCCGCGACGGCGGCCCGGTCCTGCACGGGCAGCGCTTCCAGTGCCTTGGGGGTAAGGGAGTTGATGCGGCTGCCGAGGGCTGCCGCGACGTCGCGCGGGACGGCTTCGGCGAAGCGGGCCGCGATAAGGGAGCCGAGGACGGCGACACCCACCGAGCTGCCCACTTGCCGCAGGAAGGCAACGGTGGATGTTGCGGTGCCGAGGTGGCGGCGTTCCACCGAGTTCTGCACCACCAGCACCATGACCTGCATGACCAGGCCGATTCCCAGGCCTAGGAGCACCATGGCCGCCATGACCAGCCACGGGCTGCTGCCGGCGTCGAGCCTGCTGAACAGCAGGACCCCCAGCCCCGCGAGCAGGTTCCCGGCCACCGGATACGCCTTGTAGCGGCCGGTGCGGGTGATCAGCACACCGGATACCGACGTCGTGAGCAGGATGCCGGCCATCAAGGCGATGAGCATGCCGCCCGAGGCTGTGGCGGACATGCCCATGCCCACCTGCAGGAATGCGGGCAGGTAGCTCACGGAGGCGAACATGGTGAAGCCGATCAGGAAGCTGACCGCCGTGGGGATCGAGAATGCGGGGTCGCGGAACAGTCCCAGCGGAATGACGGGATCGGGTACGCGCCGGGCGGTGAACAACCAGCCGGCGACGGCGGCGGATGCGACGGCCGCGAGCACCGGAACCAGCCACTCCGGTCCGTTGTGGACGCCCCCGCTGCAGAGCAGGATGACCGCGACGATCGCCAGGCTCAGCAGGGCCGAGCCGCCGTAGTCCACACGGCGTCCGCGGGGCACCGGCGGCAAATGCAGGGTCAAGGAGACCACGGCAAGGGCGATGAGCCCCAGCGGGATGTAGCCGTAAAAGATCCAGCGCCAGGAAAACAGGTCCACCACGGCACCGCCGGCCAGCGGGCCTGCCACCGCTGCGACGACGAAGGCGGCGCCGATCAAGCCAAGGAGCCTCCCGCGTTCGCGTGGGCTGACAAGTTCGCCGATCACCGCCTGTGCTGCGATCATCAGGCCGCCGCCACCGGTACCCTGGACCGCCCGGCAGGCGATCAGTTCGGGTACGGACTGAGCAAGGGCGCAGAGCCCGGCGCCAACGGTGAACAGCACGAGCGAGCCCTGCAGGACCCGCTTCCGGCCGTAGGCATCGCCCAGTTTGCCGGTCAGGGGCATGGCTGCCGTAGCGGCCACGAGGTAGCCCGTGATGATGGCGGACATCTGGTCCAGGCCGTTGAGCTCTCCGGCCACAGTGGGAAGGGCCGAGGCCATGATGGTCTGGTCCAGGGCCCCAAGGAACATCACCAGGAGGAGCCCGGGCAGGGCCGCCCGGATCGCGTGCGGTATTGCGGGTCTGGCGCGCTGCGTGCTGTCCATGCCATGTCCTCGGACTTGAACCTTGAAGCGGACCTCGGCCGGAATTAGAGTCCGGTGCGTTCCCTAAAAAGGCTACGCCGCCCGGATAGAGAACTCAACGTTTCTAACTGTTTTGCGCCGCCGGCGCTGACGGAACGCCTTGGAACAGCGTCCCTTCGAGCACGCTCGCCCGGAAGGTCCGCGCGGCGACCAGCACCCAGGTGCCCAGCAGCAGGACGTACCCGACGGCGGCCATCGCCTTGAACATGCCCAGCCCGGTGTGCGCGGCGAGCCCGCTGAGGCCGGTGACGCAGGTGCCCACGGGGAAGGTGAAGGACCACCAAGCCAGGGTGAAGGGCATCCCGGTGCGGGCGGTGCGCAGGGTGATCGCGGCGGCCAGGCTGGCCCAAAGGAGGGCGAAGCCCAGCACGGGAACCCCGTACAGCACGCCGAAGGCTTCCAGCGCGTGAAGCAGCGTCCCCGACACAGCGAAGTGGGCGTTGGCACCGAGGAGGTTGGCCGCGGTGATGGACTGGCCCAGCGGTCCGAGCACGATCCACAGGGTCGGCACCGTGGCGGCGGCGAGGTTCTTGTGGACCGCGAGCCGCTGCCATACGAGGGGAATGATGAGCAGCGAGGCAAGCAGGCTGAGCCCGAACATGGCGTAGCAGGCCATGAGCATGCCCGTCCGTGCCTCGCCGGCCGGGAGGTGCGGCAGCAGCAAGGCACCGGTGGAGGCCGAGACCATCGGCGGCACCACGGGCATCAGCCAGCCGCCGAAGGCATCCGCGGCACTGGCCTTGTGGCGGGTGAACTGCAAGTACGGCACGGCGAAGGCGCTCGCCAGGCCGAGGAGGGTTCCGAGCACCCAGAGCACGGCGTCGATTCCCAAGGCCAGGCGCTCCCCCAGCACGTCCTTGCCCAGCAGGAGGGTCCCGGCGCCGACCGTCAGGAGGGCCATGGGCGGGGCGCCATAGAAATGGGCCATGACCGGGTGCCGGTGGTGGCCGCGGGCCGTGTCCCGGTGCCTGACCCAGTGCACCAGGGTGGACGCGGCCAGCAGGATCAACAACAGCGAGGCCGCCGCCCAGAACAGGGTGGCCACGAAATGCAGGGCGGGAAACTGCACCGGCAGGGTGGCACCCGCGGTGCCGATGACCCCGGTGCCCATGATCGTGGCGAACCAGTTCGGGCCAAGGTTCGCGAACAACTCGGACGGCCGTTCCAGGCTGCGCAGGAGCCACCGGCCCCGCAGCTTGTGTTGACGCGCCTCACCGAGCATCAGAATTCCCATGCCATCCATGCTTCCGTGCCCGCACGCGCCGAAGTAGGGGGCATACACTTGTCAGGGTACAAGCCAGCCTTGTAGCTGCCATCCGGACCGGCCATCCGGTACCCGCCCGCCGACGTGCGAACCCAGGAGAACCCGTGCTTAGCTCCCGCATCCCCGATCTGTCCGCGCTGGAGATGCTCGCCGCGGTGCACGAGCTCGGCAGCCTGTCCGCCGCCGGGAAAAAGCTCGGACTGTCCCAGCAGGCGGTGTCCTCGCGGATGCGCTCGCTGGAGTCCCGGATCGGCGCCTCCCTGCTGACCCGCACGCCCCGTGGTTCCTCGCTCACGGAATCCGGCGAACTCGTGGCCGGCTGGGCCGCCGACGTCCTCGCCGCGGCCGAACGGCTCGACGCCGGCATCGCCTCCCTGCGTTCCGACGCCGTCCGCCAGCTGCACGTCGCCGCGAGCCAGACCATCGCCGAACATCTGCTCCCGCACTGGCTGGTGGCGCTGCGCCGGCAGCAGGAATCCCTCGGCCTCACACCCACGGTCGTGGAACTTGCTGTGTCCAACAGCGAAACGGCAGCGGCCCGGGTCCGCTCCGGCGACGCCGACATCGCCTTCATCGAAAGCCCGCAGCTTCCCGCGGGACTGAGCACCGCCGTCGTGCAGGAAGACGAGCTGGTCCTGGTGGTCGCCCCGGGGCACCGCTGGGCACGCCGGAAGGCGCCGGTCACCGCGGCCGAACTCGCCGGCGTCGGGCTGGTCACCCGCGAGCACGGCAGCGGCACCCGGGACGCGCTCGAACACCTGCTGGCGGCGGCCGGCATCCCGGAGCCGGCAGCTCCCCTCGTGGAGCTGCCGACGACGGCGGCCGTCCGTTCCGCCGTCGCGGCCGGTACCGCTCCTGCCGTGCTCAGCGCGCTCGCCGTGCGCGACGACGTCACCCTGCGGCGACTGGTGGCGGTGCCCGTGCGCGGGCTGGAACTGCGGCGCAGCCTCAGCGCGGTGTGGCTCTCCGGCAGCACTCCGCCGCCCGGCGCCGCACGGGACCTCGCCGCGATCGCCGCCCGGCCGATGCCTGGCACAACCGGGGTGCATTCAACCGGGGTGCGCTCAACCGCAGCGCGTTCAACCGCAGCGCGCCTGCCATGACCTCCCGGCGGGTTCCGGGCAACAGGCTTGGGCCCCTGCGTTTTGTGCTCGCCTTCGGCGTGGTGAGCATGCTTGCGGACGTCGTCTACGAGGGCGCCCGTTCCATCACGGGCCCGTTCCTGGCCACCTTGGGCGCCACGGCGGCGATGACCGGCTTCATCACCGGGCTAGGGGAAGCGGTCGCCCTGGTGATGCGGCTCGGGACCGGGCCTCTTGCCGACAGGACCCGCAAGTACTGGCCGTTGACCATCGCCGGCTATGCGCTGACGGTGATCGCCGTTCCCCTGCTGGCCCTGGCCAGTTCCCTGTGGCAGGCGTCCGCCCTGGTGGTCGCAGAGCGTTTCGGCAAGGCCGTCCGGGCGCCCGCGCGGGACACCATGCTGTCCCACGCCGGCTCGCGCCTGGGCCGGGGCAAGGCCTTTGCCATCCACGAGGCGCTGGACCAGTCCGGCGCGCTCATGGGCCCCTTGCTGGTTTCGTTGATGGTGGCCGTCGCGGGCTACCAGCTGGGTTTCGGCGCCCTGGCCGTACCCGGCGCCTTGGCGCTGCTGGCGGTGTTCCTCCTGCGGCGGGCGGTGCCGGTTCCGGAACGGTACGACGAGGCCGCCCGCCCCCCTGGCGCCGCCACCCGGGGTGACTCGTCACCGGAAGCCGCGGTGCGCGCACCGCTTCCGGCGCGGTTCTGGTGGTACAGCGCATTCACCGCAGTCTCGATGTTCGGCTTCCCGACCTTCGGGGTGGTGTCCTACCACCTGGAAATCCAGGAGGTCTTGCCCCCGGCGCTGATCCCGGTCAGCTACGCCGCTTCGATGGGCGTCGCCGCCCTCGCCGCCCTCGCGTCCGGCGCCCTGTATGACCGCATCGGGCTGCGCGGCCTGCTCCTCGCCCTGCCGCTGACCGCCGCAGTTCCCTTCCTCTCGTTCACCACGGACACTGCGCTGGTCTGGGCAGGGGCCGTGGTGTGGGGTGCTGCCTTGGGGATCCACGAATCAACCCTCCGTGCCACCGTCGCGGACCTCGTTCCCGCGGCCCGGCGCGGCACCGGTTACGGGATTTTCACTGCCATCTACGGGATCTCGTGGCTGGCCGGATCCACCATCATCGGCACCCTGTACTCGGCGTCCCCCGCGGGACTGCCGGTCTTCACTGTAACCACGCAGCTCGTTGCCCTGCTCGTCTTCCTGCCCCTGCTCAGGCCTGGGCGGACGAGGGCCTGAAGACGCCAACTGCTCTTGATTTTGGGCGGGTGTGGCCGTCAGATGGTCCTGTCAGAGGAGAATCAATGGCCATCGAGTTCAACCACACCATCGTCTACGCCCGGGACAAGCGCTTCTCGGCCGAATTCCTCGCCCGGATACTGGGCCTGCCAGCGCCGACAGCGATGTGGTCCTTCATAACGGTGGCGCTGGAGCACGGCGTGGCCCTCGACTTCGCCTCTGCCCAAGGCGACATCTCACCGCAGCACTACGCCTTCCTGGTTTCCGAAGAGGATTTCAACGGCATCCTCGCCAGGATCTCGGCCGAAGAAATCCCGTACTGGGCCGACCCCGGGCGGACCAGGCCACAGCAGATCAACCACAACGACGGCGGCCGGGGCGTCTACTTCAAGGACCCCGACGGGCATCTGCTCGAGGCGATTACGCGCCCGTACGGCTCGGGGGCGGCATGACGGAAGAACTAGTGCGGCTCACGGCCACCGTCACGGGCAGGGTGCAGGGTGTGGGCTTCAGGTACCGGACGATGGCCGAGGCCCGGCACCTGGGATTGACCGGGGAGGCCGTGAACCGTTGGGACGGCTCCGTGTTCGTGGTGGCCGAAGGCACCCCCGAAGGAATCGAAGCGCTGCTGGCCTGGCTGCGCTCAAACAGGGCACCGGGCCGGGTAGAGCACGTGGAGGCGTCGCTCGGCCGGGCCACCGGGGAGTTCTCCGGCTTCGGAGTGGAGTAACACCTTCGCTGCCGGACGCCCGGCTCAGGGCCTGATCACCGCGAGGACACTCTCGGCGGTAGCCGTCCAGCTGGGCAGGCTCCCGCGCCGGGTCATGGCGGCGGCACGCCAGCGGGAGGCCAGCTCCGGGTCCTCGAGCCAGGCGGCGAGCACATCCGCCAAGGCGTCCGGGCCGCCGTCGAGATCCACCGCAACGCCGGCGCCAAACGGCCCGAGCGCCTCCTCGGCCCCGGTCCCCCGCCGGACAATCACAGGAACTCCGTGGGCCAGGGATTCCGGCACGGCCATGCCGAAACTTTCCTGCGCGGAGACCAGCACACTGAGGTCCGCGGCGTGCCATTCTGCTTCGAGCCCTGCATCCCGGAGTTCCCCGGTGAGCCGGATGCGGCCCTTCAGCCCGTGCTTCCCGACGGCGGCGCGCACCTGGGCGGCGTAGTCCGGGTCCGCGTCCGGCGAACCGATCAGTGCCGCCGTCCAGGGCAGTCCGCTGATTGCGGCCAGGGCCTCTACGAGGATCAGCTGGCTTTTGTTCGGCAGCAACGCGGCCACGCAGACAATATGCGGGGGCTGGGATCCGACGGCGGCGTCAGCGGACAGGGTTCCGGGCAGCGCGACGTGGACGCGTTCCAGCCCGTACAGTTCCTTGAGCTTCGCCGCGGCGAAGGCGCTCGGGCAGATCACCCCGCTTGCGGCGGCCAGTGCCTGCGCTTCGAGGTCCGCGTGGGCGGTGAAGGCCATGTGCGAAAGGATCCAGACGCGCGTCCCCGCCTGCACCGCCGCGGCGATCTCCCCCGGCGCACCGGCTGCGATCAGCCCGTCGACAATCGCAAGGTCCGCATCGCGCAGGGACCAGGCGAGCGACTCCCGGTCCTCGTCCAGCCCGGGCGGCCACGCGCCGTCGAGCATCACCACCTCGGTCCGCGCGCCCAGCGCTTCCAGCTGTTCCACCAGCCGGGCGTTGTAGAGGTTGCCGCCGGAACGGTGCTCAATGTTGCCCGGCACGATGAAGCGGATGGTCATCGTCTCAGCGGCGCTGCGGGAGGTCCAGGGAGTAGCCGGCCCAGGCGTCGGGGTTTTCGCGGAGGACGACGTCGATCCCCGCCAGCGCGGCGCCGTCGGGCAGCTTTTCGGCGACTCGTTCGGCGATGTACCGGGCGAGGACCTCGGTGGTGGTCAGCTGCCCGGCGAACTCCGGAAGCTCGTCCAGGTTCTTGTAGTTCAGGCGGTCCAGGACCTGCTGGAGCAGCTCGTCCGCCGCGCCGATGTCGATCACGATCGCGTCCTGGTTCAGTTCCGCGCGGCGGAAGCTCACCTCGGCCACGAAGGTGGCCCCGTGCAGGCCCTGGGCCGGGCCGAAGGACTCGCGCGGGAGGCTGTGGGCGATCATGAAATGGCGTCGGACGGTGAGGCTGAACATGCTTATCCTTCCGGGTAGCTGATCACGTGGCAGGAGTTCCCGTCTCCGTGCGCGGCCAGGTGCTCGATCATGTGCGGCAGTTCGGCGAAGCTCGTGTCTGCGCTGAGGAAGAGATCGAACGCGGGGTCCTGCAGCAGTTGCACGGCGAGTTCGAGGCGTTCGGCGGTGCTGCGCCGGTGACGGCGGGCCCGTGCCACCACGCCCACCTGGCTGGCCGTGATCGAGAGGCGCCGGGCGTGGAAATCTTCACCCAGGGGGACGGACACCGGGGTGTCGCCGAACCAGGAAAGCTCGATGACGCGGGCTTCGTCGCCGGCCAGTTGCAGGCTGCGCCGCAGGCCTTCCGGGGTGGCCGAGCAATGGAAGACGATGTCGCAATCCGCGCGGGCATCTTCAGGGAGGGCGAAGTCGATGTTCAGGGCCGCCGCTGTTTGTTCCTTGGCCGGTTCCACGTCCACCAGTTCCAGCCGCTGCAGCGGGAACTTCCGCAGCAGGGCTGCCAGGGTGCCGCCCAGCAGCCCTCCCCCGACGACGGCGACCCGGTCTCCCAGCCGCGGACCCGCCTCCCAGAGGGCGTTGAGCGCTGTCTCCACCATGCCGGTGAGCACCGCGCGGCGGGGCGGGACGCCGTCGGGAATCTTCGTGAGGGAATCGACCGGCACCACGTAGCGGTCCTGGTGCGGGTGCAGGCAGAAGACTGCTTTGTTTTTCCATTCGGCGGGGCCTTCCTCCACGATGCCCACGGAGAGGTACCCGTATTTCACAGGTGAGGGGAACTCGCCTTCCTGATGCGGGGCGCGCATGGTCCGGGCGACGCTCTTCGGCACATGGCCCGCGTGGACCAGGAGTTCGGTGCCCTTGCTGATGCCCGAATAGAGGGTGCGCACGAGGGCTTCGTTGGCTTGGGGCTCGGGCAGGGTCTCCGCGCGGAGTTCACCTTTGCCCCGGCCCACGGTCCAGTAGGCGGTGGCCAGGGTGCCTTTCGCTTGGCTGGGCGTCGGCGCTTCGTTGCGGTGCTCGGAATCAGTCATCCTGCTCATGAATCTAGCCGGGGGTCGCGGGCATTGGAAGGGTTGCCTTGGGGCGTTTTAGGTCCGTTTTGGGGGCCGTTTTGGGGAACCGCCGCCACCTCCGGTACCCTAGTCCAGTTGGTGACGTGTCCGAGCGGCCGAAGGTGCAACACTCGAAATGTTGTTTGGTGTAACAGCCAACGTGGGTTCAAATCCCACCGTCACCGCCAAATAGCAGGGCCCCTGCTTCCCTTTGTTTATAAGGGAGGCAGGGGCCTTTTGTTTTGCCCCGGATCAGGGGTTTGCCATCACGTGCTAGGCTCCCCAGAATCCACACACGGCCGCACCGAGGTCGCAACAACCCAGGAGGTTCGCGATGCCGGACACCACCTGCCACATGTCGATCTCGTTGGATGGTTTCGTCGCGGGGCCGGACCAGAGCCGCGAGGACCCCTTGGGCAAACGGGGGCTGGAACTGCACGGCTGGCACATCGGTGACCCGCGAGCCAACCAAGCCGACAAGGTCGCGAGCGAGTGGCTCATGCGTCCGCGGGGCGCGTACGTGATGGGTCGGAACATGTTCGGCCCGATCCGCGGGGACTGGGATGAGGAATGGACCGGGTGGTGGGGGGCCGAACCGCCGTACCACGCGCCGGTGTTCGTACTGACCCATCACGGACATGACCCGATCCAGATGGACGGCGGGACCACCTTCTACTTCGTCACCGAGGGCTTCGACGCGGCCTACTCCGCAGCGTGCCAGGCCGCTGGGGACGAAGGCGTGGACATCGCCGGTGGGGCCTCGACCGTCCGGCAGGCACTGATCGCCGGCGTGATCGACGAACTCACCCTCGACATCGCGCCGGTTCTGCTCGGTTCCGGTGAACGCATCTTCGACGGCGTTGAATCCTTCGGCTTCGAACCCGCCGAGGTGCTTCACTCACCGTTGGCCACCCACATCCGCTATCGCCGCAGCTAACTCCGTAGGCGCTGCCGGCCTCCTGCGCGGCAGGTGTCGAAGAATCCGACGGACTGAGTCGCCGTCGGACCTTAATCATTCGAAGGCAGTTCAGGACCGGGGCCCGCGCACCGACTTGGCGCCGGGAGATTTGACTGCTTTCGCGGGGTTCGCGGTGACGACGCGGTTCCGGCCCTGGGCCTTGGCCTCGTAGAGGGCGGCGTCCGCCGCTTCAATCATGAGCGCAAGATCGGCGCCGGTATCAGCGCTGGCGACGACACCGTAACTCACGGTGGGAAAGGCCACACCGGGCGGGGTTGGAGCGGCCGCCAGGACCCGGCTGATCTCGGCAGCGACGATCTGGCCTGTTTCCTGTTCTGCACCTGAGAGCAGGATGACGAACTCCTCGCCGCCGTACCGGCCTACGAGGTCGATAGTGCGGACTGAGCTGGTGCATGCAGCGGAGAACGCCTGAATGGCTGCATCTCCGGCGGTGTGGCCGTAGGTGTCATTGAGTGTTTTGAACTGATCGAGGTCGGCCATGACCAAGGTGGATGCGGACCCCCCGCTGTCCAGGCGCCGGACCTCGCGGGACGCAAGTTCCATGAAGGCCCTGCGGTTGAGGAGGCCCGTCAGGCCGTCCCTGTTGGCTCGCTCGCTGAGTGCATTGATGAGCTGCTCGTTGCTCAGTGCCGTCATGCTGTATGAGACCGTCACCAACAGCATGAGTGTGAGGACGCTGGTCACGGTGGGGCTGAAGAAAGTACGGAACACCGGGCCGTCCGGGCCCTCCGCCAGGTAGACGACCCAGCGGCATAGGAAGTAGGCGGCCAGGACACCGGCAGCCAGCGACAGCGAGCGGTTGACCCAGGAACCGATGGGCTTGACCAGCCAAAGTTCACGGGTCGCCAGCCCCATCCCCAAGGCCATCATCGCCAGATACACCGCGCCGCCCGACCATTCGTTGGAGGCCGGATTCTCCAACACCGAGGCCACCGCTGTGACCAGAGGAGCGGCCAGAAGTTGCCACCGCGGAATGGGGAGCACCCTCAGCGAACGCGAGCCCGCCCACACACAGAACGCTCCCGCCACCACCAAGGAATTCCCCAATGGGACCACCCAGAGCTGCTGCGGGGTTCCGGTCAGAAGATACGCTAGGTTTCCCGCAAGCAAGCACCCCAGCGAAACACACCACCAGCCACTGTAGCGGGAACGGGTCTGGCGGAAAGAGCCGAAGAACAACACACACAAGAGCAACGCCACAACGCTCAGGGAAAACTCCACACTAAGTGCATCGAGCAACATCACTCACACCTCCCTCAGCCGTCCCACCAGTTTAAGGCATCCGCATCACGCAGACCCACGTGGCAGGACCCGCAGGGAATTCCGACGGCGCTCTGTACGTTGTTCACTCCCGTATTCAATCTTGAGAAAAGTGAGGCCTTAAAAAGTGGCAGCTGATTACGACGAACTTCGCACTGACGTAAAGGAGTCGCAGGAGCAGTCCCTGCAGGCGCTGCAGTCGGCCGGTGCCCCGACGGCCAAGAGCGTGGTCCTGGAGCTGGATGAAACGGACGGACTCGACGCCGGCGGACCCGGCGGCGAAATCGTCGCGGAGGAGCTCATCGTTCACGTCATTCCGCAGGGCAACGACGAATTCGTATGTGACTCATGCTTCCTGGTACGTCACCGATCCCAAATCGCCAGGGAAAAAGAGGGGCTTCGCTTCTGCGTGGAGTGCGAAGGCTGACCTTCGGCCTAAACATCGCAAGCAAGCGCACTAGCCTGTTCTGAAATCGACTCGGCAGCCTCTCGATCAAAGGAGAAGCACATTGCTCAATGTCCTCACAGCACAAGTCCGCGCCGCCCATTTGCTGGTCCGTCCGGAGGAAGAATGGGATGCGCTCACCGATGACCTGTGGCGGGCGTACGACTCCAAGGACGGCGAGCTCGTCGAGCAGCTTTGCGAACCGTACCTTGCCTCGTGGCGGGTAGTCACCCGCAACCTGCTCGCCGAACCGCTCGCGGCCGCCGGCATCAGGGTCGCCAGCCCGGCGCATCCGTGGGCAGTCGCCACGCTGGAGCGCGACGGCGTTATCCAGGAACCACTGCTGTGCTTCCTTGACGATGATGTCCCCAATGCCTGGGAGGCAGCCGCCGTCAACGGCGGCCTGCAGCTACAGCACTTCAACGACATCATGGCCGGCTACGAGAGCTGCCTGAAGGAACTCCTCGCCGCACCGCGGGCATAGAGCCTCACCGAGCTCTTGGGTCGGTGAGGTAGGCGCGGCCCTCAATGAATGCCAGTAGTCCGATCACCATCAAGGCTCGCCTGCTGCACGGCGCGCTCAACAGCGAAGCAGGTGGGTGACTTCGGTACGGCTTCATCCCCCGGTTACTGCCACGACATTGTGAACCAGATGATCGCGAAGACATAACCTACGAGCGCCAGCAGGGCGAACCGCTTCGGCGTCCCTACCGGGTTCTGCTTCGTGAGCCCGAAGAAGGAATTGATGTTGAAAAGGTGCAGCAATAACCCGCCGCCCAACAACCCGGGCAGCATTGACGAAGGGGCCACTACCAGGACGGTCGCAGCAAAGAACGCATACTCAAGAACGAACGCCAGGCGAGGCCGCGACCACAGCCCAAGCCCCACGAAGCGATCTCCCCGGCCCCAGCCCCGGATAGGAAGGTCGCGGAGGTGAACCACCGCATCCAATAGCCAATGCGAAAGGACGCCGACCCAGAAAAGCACGCCTACAAGAACACTCTGGTAGATGAGACCGGCCAACAGGGCCGGCAGGAGGCTGAGGGCGCTGCCGAGAACCAAAGAATGGGAGTACGGGTACGACGTGAACTCGACCCGGGATTGCAGTGGATCATTGCGGTCCACCTTCACCCTCTCCTTGCCGGCAAAAACCAGTGCGGGCCAAACGATGTCGGGCCAGGCCACGGCCACTGCGATGGGCAGAGCGGGCGCCTCGGGCACCGCGGCAAGAATGACCGCCGCTGCGGCGAAATGACCTACGTACACGAGCGACAAGCCTACCCGCCACATGAAGGGCCCGGTTCCCTCTACTAGAAAGGGAACCGGGCCATTGCTTTGGGCGGATCAGGCACCCACCAGGACGAAAACGTTGCCGTCCGGCGCCTTGATTACCGCCACGTCGCCGGGCTCAGTTGCGAAGGGCGGCTCGATCATTGCCTGAATCAGACCTTGGATTTCCGGTAGCCGGCCTGCACTGCGGCGCGTTCGGTGGCAAAGCAGACTTCCGGCGTGGTCCGGCTGTAGTACCGCTGGCCCGGCAAGTGATAGATCCCGCTCGGAGCGTTGCCCTTGATCGGCGCCCACGCCGGGCAGTTCCATGTGCTCGCGGGCCGGGCCGACGTCGGCTTCGGCGCGGGAGCGACCACGCGGACGGTTGCCTGGCCGGAGGTGTTGCCTTTGAGGGCGCCGGCGGCCGGCATGCGTACCGACCACTTGCCGGTAACCGAGGCCGGGAAAGTGGTGCGGAAGTAGCCGGTGGTGCTGGTCTTCAGGGTGCGCACGGCTGCGTTGGGCTTGGCGCCGTCGGGGTCGAAGTAGACCACCGCGGTGACAGTTCCGGTCTTGACCCAGGCGCGGCCGTAGCCCTGCATTTGGCCCTGGACCGTGATGGCGTTCCCGCGGACCACCGTGGACGGGCCGGCGGAGAACGATGCCACCCGGGTTGTGACGGTCGGTGCCGCCTGCGCCGGTGCCGCAATGACGACGGCGGGCGCCACGAATGCGGAAATCGCCAACAGGGTGCCAAGCGCTTTTCGGCGCAAAGAAGTACTGAACAAAATGAATTCCCCCATGGAATTGCTGCCACGCGAACGGCAGATCTGAATGTACAAGCTGAATCCTAGCCCCGAAACATCGCTGGAAAGCGCAACAAAAAAAGCGGACCCGCCCCGAGGCAAAAGCCAAGGACGGGCCCGCAAGAACCAAGCAAAAGCTACGCCCGGTACTTCACTTCCCCGCCAACCACCGTGAGCACCACAGAAGAGGAAAGCAGCGAATCCACCCCGGCCAAAAACGGGTCGGTATCCAGCACCACGAAATCGGCCAGCATTCCCGGGGCCAGGCGGCCGAGTTCGTGCTCGCGGCGGCAGGAGAACGCGGCGTCGCGGGTGGCATGGCCCAGCGCAGCGGCCAGTTCAAGCGCGTACTTGGGCAGGTTCGCGGGCAGCGACTGATCCAGGGCGGACTTGCGGGTGGTGGCGATGTACATGTTGGGCAGCGGCGGGTGCGGTGCCGTGGGAGCGTCCGAACCGAGGGCCAGCACCGCGCCGGCGTCGGTGAACTCGGTCCACGGGTAGGCACGGTCGATGCGCTCATCTCCCAGCATGGCTCGCCAGTTTTCCTGCACCGCGGGATCGGCGTGGACCGGCTGCATGGACGCGACAATGCCCAGCCGCGCCAAGCGCGCAATGCTCTCCGGTGTGACGGTCTCCATGTGCTCGATCCGGTGCCGGCGGTCGCGCGGGCCGTTCACCTCGTTGGCGTGCTCGAACGCATCCAAAGCCACCTCGGAAGCGAGGTCGCCGATCGCGTGGATGGCCACCTGCAGCCCCGCGGCATCGGCGGCGGCCACCACTGGGTTGAGGTATTCCGGGGCCCAGATGAGGTCGGCGTTGCTGCCGTCCGAGTAGGGCTCCTTCATGGCGGCCGTGCAGCCATCGATCACACCGTCGGCAATGATCTTGATGCCCACCACCCGCAGCCACGGTGTGTTGACCTCGCGGCTGAGTTCGGCGGCGCGCGCCACCTGGGCCAGGTTCTCCTCGTGGTTCTCCGATGGAGCCACCAGCCAGTGCGCGTTGATGCGCAGCGGCAGCGTGCCCCCACCGGCTTCCAGTGCCCGGCGCATCGCCGCAAGTTCGCCCTCCCCCAGGGCCATGTCGATGCCGCTGGTAACGCCGGTGGAGAGGTAGTGCTCGAACGAAGTCGCCAGCTGCGCGTCGCGTTCCGCATCCGAGGTCAGCGAAGCCAGCGTGGGCCAGGCGTACTGGTGCATCGCAGTTTCGTGCAGGAGGCCCGTGGCTTCACCGGTCACCGGGTCGCGCTCGATGATGCCGCCCAGGGGGTTGGGGGTGTCCCCGTCGATGCCCATTTCGGCCAGCGCGGCCTTGTTCACCCACACGGAGTGGAGGTCGTTCGCGTCCAGGTACACCGGGCGGTCAGGCACGACGGCGTCAATCATCTCTGTGGTCGGGGTACCGCCGGGGACGGCCGAAAACAGCCAGCCGCTGCCGAGGATGCGCGGCGCCTCCGGGTCGGCGGCCACGGCCATCTTGAGCCGGAGCTGGATCTCGTCGAGGTTTGCGGCGTCGCGCAGGGCCACCTTCTGCATGGTTTCGCCCATCATCACCATGTGGGTGTGGGCGTCCACGAAGCCGGGCATCACGAAGGCGCCGCCGAGGTCAACGTCGGAGAAAGAAGCACCAGCCAGCGCCTCGCGCGCGGCCGCCTCGCTGCCCACCTGGGCCAGCCGCTCGCCGTCGACGATCAATGCTTCGGCGAGCGCGGGACCGTCGGCGGTGAAGATCCGGGCGTTGCGGTAAAGGGTACGGGTGGTCACAACTGTTCCTTTGTTCTTAGTGGGCACGGGCTTAGTGGGCACGGGCTCAGTGGGCACGGGCTCGGCGGGCACGGGCTAGACGATCGCTGCCTGGTTGAACTGGCCGTCGGAGTTGAACTGCGCGTCGGAGGTGTCGACGGCGGCGCCCTCCTTCTCCACGCTGGCCGCCACCCGGGAAATCACCAGGAACGGCACCAGCAGGAGGAAGCTGAACGCGGAAAGAATCAGCGTCAGCGGCACGTAGCCGAGGGTTTCGGCGATGAAGGTACCGAACAACGGCGAGAAGGCGGAGCCGATCAGGTAGGTGCCGCTCAGTGCCGCCGACCAGAAGCCGCGCACGTCCAGCGCCACGGCAATGGACACCACGTACATGAACGCCAGCGCGTAGACGGTGTTCCAGGCGATGATGACCAGCATGTAGGTCCCGGGGTCGTGGACCAGGCCCGCGGCGAGCTTCAACCCGCCGCCCAGCAGCAGGAGCACGAGGAGCGGGATGGTGCGGCCAAGGCGGTCGCCGAGGTAGCTGGCGATGGCACCGAAGATCAGCCCGCCGGCGGTGGAGGCGCTCAGCATGATTCCCATGTCGGCGTCGCCGATCCCGGCGTTCCCGGCGCCCATGGAACCTGCCACTGCCCAGAGCGAATCCTCGCCCAGCGCCCACAGCCCAAAGCAGGCCAGCAGGCTGAAGCCGGCGATCGTCACCAGCACCGGCGCCTTGCCGGGAGCAGCGGCAGTTGACTGCCCGACGTCGGCCCCTTCCGTGGCGTGGGACGCTTCAGTTGCGTCCGGCGCCGCGGCGGCCGGCATCCAGCCGGAAGTCAGGGCGAAGGCGAGCGCCAGGAGCGCAAGGAGCCCGAACGCACTGAGCATTCCGGTGCCGAACATCGGGATGAGCGCGAGGACGACCGTGACGATCGCACGGTTGGCCAGGCCGCTGATGCCGGACATGCGGTTCGGGTTGCGCAGGGCCGCCAGCGCGGCGCCGCTGGAGGAAATGGCACCGCCGCCGCCCAGGCCGCCTAGAATGATGCCGGCAATGGCCACGGGGGCCAGCGGGACGAGGGCTGCCGTGCCAAAACCGGCGGCGGCGAGGAAGAGGCCGCCGCGGGCCACCACGTAGCGGCCGGACCGGGCCGACCAGCGTGAGGTCAGGAGGCAGCCCGCGGCCGTGCTCAGAAGGCAGGCCGTCATTACGGTTCCTGCAGCGGTGGGCGTGAGGCCGTGGCCATCCACCAGGGCGATGATCATGAAGGGCACAAGGTTGGCGGCCATGAAGCCGATGACGCCGATCCCGAAAGTCGAGATGCCGCGTCGCCAGGTGAGGGGCACGCGGCCGCTGGCATCCGGGGTGGGGGAAACGCTCAAGGAATTCTCCGGGTCTGTGACGAGGCCGCGTCCTTGCGGCCTGCGGGCAGGATCCGGGCGGAGAGCCGGATCACTAAACGAAAGGCTTTCGTTTAGTATGCGGCCTGAGGCCCCCGTCACACAAGCCGGGGCAGGAAACTAGAGCCCGGCAGCACGCCGTCGTAGTCCTTCGATGAGGATTTCAAGGCCGAATTCAAAGGCGGTGCCCGCCCGGTCGGCCAGCCCGGAGGCGTTCTCCACAGCACGCCCCAAGGCGCTCCCGCCGCCCGGCGCCACCTCCCACACGTTGCCGGGAGCGGCGAGGTCCAAGGCGGCGCCGATGGCGAAACTGTCGATCAGGGCCAGGCCCGAGGCGACGTCGCTGCCCGTGAAACCCGCCTCCTCCAGCGCCGACGACAGGCGCTCATAGAAGGCGATGACCTTGGCATTCCGGACAGTCTGCATCACCAGCAAGGGAGCGGTGCGCGGGTGCCGGGCGAAACTCTCGCGGTAGTCCCGGATTTCCAGGCGGAGGACCTCATCCCACGGTGTACCCGGCGGAGGGGCCGGGCTTTCCGCCGTGATCCGGCCGCGGATCAGCTCCAGGATTTCCTCGCGCCCGGATACGTGGTTGTAAATGGAGGACTGGCTGACGCCGATCTTGCGCGCCACCTTGGGCAGGCTGAAGTCGCCGCTCTCGTCGATGAGTTCGAGGGCGGCCGTGACCACGGCGTCGACGGAAATCAGCGGTTGGGACGGGCGCGCCATGAAAGGACTCCTGGGGGTTCGGCTGGTCCCCAAGGTATCAGCGACGGACTCTTGGAAGGCCATGCGGCGGCGCCCATACTTGGTGCATGAGCGTCGAGTCCCGGCCCCCGTCGGCGGACACCGCCGAAACATCGCCTGCCTGGCCAGCAGCTGCCCCTCCCGCACCGGGTGCGCCTACGGACGGCCCCCTCACCCGCGAAGAGCTCCACCTCGCTTCGCGCAACCATGCCCAGCCCCTGGAAATGCTCCAGTGGCCCATCACCCCGATCGGCATGCATTACCTGCTGGTCCATTTCGACATTCCCCGGATCGACCCCACGGACTGGCGCCTGCGTATCGGCGGACTGGTGGACCACCCGCGCGAGTACACCCTCACCGAGCTCAAGCACCGTGAGCGGCGCACCGTTCCGGTCACCATGGAATGTGCCGGCAACGGCCGCTCCCTGATGGAGCCGCGGCCGGTCAGCCAGCCCTGGGACCGGGGCGGCTTCGGCACCGCGGAATGGACCGGGACGCCGCTCGCCCCGTTGCTGCACGACGCCGGGATCCCGGCTGACGCCGTCGAACTCGTCTTTACGGGGGCGGACCGCGGGATCCAGGGCGGGATCGAGCACCAGTACGCCCGCAGCCTCAGCATTTCCGATGCGATGTCCGGGGACGTGCTGCTCGCGTACGAGGTCAACGGCCAGCCCCTGCCGCCACAGCACGGCTACCCGCTCCGGCTCCTGGTGCCCGGCTGGTACGGCATGACCAGCGTCAAATGGCTGGGCTCCATCGAGGCGATCGACCACGCCTTCGAGGGCTACCAGCAGACTCCGGCCTACCACCTGACGCAATCGGCTGAGGAACTGGGCGAGCCCGTGCAGCGGATCAGGCCCCGGGCCCTCATGGTGCCGCCGGGCGTTCCCGACTTCTTCACCCGGGAACGGTTCGTGCAGGCCGGGCCCGTGCATCTGAGCGGCAGGACGTGGTCCGGGCACGGAACAGTGGACCGGGTGGAAGTGTGCGTGGACGGAGTCTGGGCCGAGGCGGAGCTGGAACCGGCTATCGGGCCGCACGCCTGGCGGGGCTGGAGCTTCACTTGGATCGCGTCCCCCGGCGCCCATGAACTGGCCTGCCGCGCCAGCGACAGTTCCGGCCTGACACAGCCCGACCATCCCGACTGGAACTACCAGGGCTTGGCCAACAACGCGATCCAGCGCCTCACCGTGACGGTTCGCGGATAGCCCCGGTGAAAGCGGCCATGGGAGGCTCCAAAAACAGCAGCGACTACGAATTCCTCACCGTCTGGCGCGTCGCCGGGCCACCGCGGGAGGTGACGGACATCCTGGGCGACGCCGGAACCCTGGCCCGCTGGTGGCCATCGGTGTATCTGCGCGTGACGCCGCTGGACCCGGGCGAACCGGACGGCACGGGCAAGAGCTTCATGCTGCACACCAAGGGCTGGCTGCCCTACACCCTGCGCTGGAAGCTCACCGTCACCGAGCCCATCACCGAGCAAGGCTTTGCCATCGCCGCCACCGGCGACCTGAACGGCACGGGCCGCTGGACGTTCGAAGCGGACGGGCCGGAGACAGTCATCAGCTATGACTGGCGGGTGACCGCGGCGAAGCCGCTGATCCGGCGCCTTGGCTTTCTGTTCAAGCCGGCGTTCGCGGCGAACCATCGCTGGGCGATGGCCCGCGGGCAGGAAAGCCTGGCACTGGAACTGAGGCGCCGGCGCCCCGGGACGGGCAAGGCCAAGGTTCCGCCGCCACCACAGCCCACCTTCGCCAGCCGGTACCGCTGGCAGAGGAGCAGCACGCATGCCTGAGGACAAGATCCTCGACGGCTACCACGGCGTGTGCGCGAGCTACTACACGGACGAAGACACTGACATCCCCCTCAAACCGGCCGACGCTCCCCGATAGACTGCCGCCGAGCCCGGCCACGCGCGGAAGGAGGAGTGTGTGTCGTTCTTTCAGCTCTCGCTGATCGCCGCGGCCGCCCTCCTCGGGCCGCTCCTGGCACTGCCCCGAAAATGGCACCTTCCCGTGGTCCTGGGACAACTGCTGGCGGGCATCGCCATCGGCCGGACCGGGCTGGCGCTCGTGGACTCCTCGGACCCCACCTTCACCTTCGTGGCCGACGTCGGCTTCGCCCTGATCATGTTCGTGGCCGGAACGCACGTGCCGGTCCGCGATACGGCCATCCGGCCAGCGCTGGGATCCGGGGCGCTGCGGGCCGCTGTCGCGGCAGGGCTCGCGGCCGCCGTCGGGACCGGCATTGCCTTCGCCTTCGGCACCGGCCACGCACCGCTCTACATCGTCCTGCTGGCCTCCTCCTCGGCGGCCCTGGTGCTGCCGATCGTCGATTCGCTGCGGCTTGCCGGGCCCAAGGTCCTGACGACGACGGCGCAAGTGGCGATCGCGGATATCGCCTGCATCGTCGCACTCCCCCTGGCCGTCGACCCGCCCAACGCCGGACGCGCCGCAGCCGGGGCCGCCGTCGTCGCCGCTTGCTCCGTAGTGCTGTTCTTCGTGCTGCGCCGGCTCGAACGCAGCGGCATCCGGGGCCGGCTGCACGATGTCTCGGAGGACCGGAAGTTCGCCTTGGAGCTACGGATCCAGCTGGCGTTGCTGTTCGCCCTGTCAGGACTCGCAGTGGCCGGGCAGGTGTCCATCATGCTCGCGGGGTTCTCCTTCGGCCTGGTGGTGGCGGCGGTGGGCGAACCGCGGCGCCTGGCACACCAGCTATTCGCCGTCAGCGACGGATTCCTGGGCCCGGTGTTCTTCGTCTGGCTCGGCGCCTCCTTGGACCTGCACACCCTCGCGGGCAGCCCGCGGATGATCCTGCTGGGACTCTGCCTGGGCTTCGGGACCCTGCTGGTCCACGGAAGCCTGCGCCTGCTCGGCCAGCCCCTGCCGCTCGCGGTGCTGGCAGCCTCGCAGCTCGGCGTGCCCGTCGCCGCAGCCACCATCGGCAGCCAACTCCGCCTGCTGGAACCCGGGGAGGCCGCGGCGTTGATCCTCGGCGCCCTCGTCAGCATCATGGCGAGCGCGCTGGCGGGGTCGCGGGCCGCGCGCACCTTCGCCCGGCCGGAAAAGGTGGCCGGCTAGCCCCGGTAGAATTGCGGGGTTGACCGCTCACGGACAGGCGGACCGCAAGACTGAGATTAGGGAGGACCACGTGCGCACTACTGCCGCAGCAACCTCCCGATCCCGCGCCGCAGCTCCGTTCCATGCGCTCCGCTCGGGCGCCCTCGCCCTGGCCGTCCTGTCCCTCGCCGCCGGCGCCCACGTGATCGCGGGCGGCATCTTGCCCGCCCTGCCGATCCTCCTGGCGCTCCTGGCCTTGACTGGGCTCGCCACCACCCTGGCCACCCGGTTCAAGCTCGGCTTCCCGGCCGCGGCGGCCCTGCTCGGCGGCGGCCAAGTGTTGCTGCACGAGGCCTTCACGGCGCTCGGCCCGGTGGCCGCCGCGGGCCCCTCTGAAGCACAGCATGTGCACCACGCCATGCAGCTTCCGGTGATCGGCGACGCGGCACAGCATGTACACGCCGCAGACGGTGCGCTGGCCTGGTTCATGCTGGCCGGCCACGTCCTCGCCTCTGCGGCCTCGGCCCTGCTGTTTGCCAAGGGCGAGCAGGCCTTGTGGCAGCTGGCCTCCTGGCTCCGCCCGCTCTGGCGGGTCCTCGCACCCCTCTTCACGCCTGACGCCGGTACCCGCCCTGCGGCGGCCGGCGCACCTTCGGCGTTCATCCCCCGCCCCTGGCGGAACCTCAGGCAGGACAGCAGGCGCGGCCCGCCCGCCGTCGTCGTCCTCTCCTGATTCCGCCCGGCGCCTCCTTTCACGGTGACGGGCACTTCCCCGTACTCCCGCGCAACCGCGCACCCTGAAAGGCACAACCATGACCACCTCCGTACTCCGCCGCACCCTTACCACCGCCGCAGCCGCCGGCGGCACCGCCGTCCTGATGCTCGCCGGCATGCAGGGCGCTTCCGCCCACGTTTCGGTAACCCCGGACAAGACCGCCGCGAACTCCTACGCGCTGCTGACCTTCGGCATCCCGCACGGCTGCGACAACACGGGCACCACTAAAATGACCATCACCCTGCCGCAGGAACTGAACGACGCGCAGCCCACGGTGAACCCCAACTGGACGGTGGAAAAGGTCACCGAAACATTCCCGGAACCGCGGAAGCAGGCCGACGGGACCTCCATCACCAAGCGCACCAGCAAGATCGTCTACACGGCCAAGGCCCCGCTGGATCCGCACCTGCGCGACGCCCTGGTCCTCTCCGTGAAGCTGCCCGACGCCGCCGGCAAGACCCTCTACTTCCCCACCCTGCAGAGCTGCGTCAAGGGCCAGACCGACTGGAAGGAACTCCCCAAGGAAGGCCAGGACCCGCACAGCCTGGAAGCCCCGGCGCCGTCGTTCACCATCACGGCGGCAGCCGGCCACGATGGCCACGGAGCGCCCGCCGCTGAGGCAGAACAGGCCGCGGCAGTGTCCGGCGCTTCCGACGGCGGTGCGGACGCCCGCAGCTGGGCCGGGCTTGTTGCCGGGCTGGCCGGCCTCGCGCTGGGCGGCGCCGCGTTCTTCCGTAAGAAGAAGTCGGCCTGACTGAAATACGGCTGAAAGGATGGCGTCCGGAACATCACGATCCGGGCGCCATTTCCGTATCCGCCGCCGTGGCGTGGTTGACTCGGGCAATCGACGCCGGAAGGCTGGGCGCATGACTACTGCGCGCGCCAAAAAGGCCCTCCTGTTCACGACCGCGGCAGCCTCACTCCTGGTGCTGGCCGGCTGCGGCCAGGGCCAGAACCCTGGCTCCGGTAGCCCGTCGTCGGACACTACTCCCAGCGCCTCGCAGAGCCCCTCGGACAGCAGCCCCTCGGGGCCGGCGAGCGCCACGGGCACTGACTCCTCCGGAACCCCCGGCCTCTGCAAGTCCGCCTCCCTCACCCCGAGCGTCGATTCGACGGGCGGCGGCGCCGCCGGCAGCGTGTACCAGAAACTCATCCTGACCAACTCGGGGACGGCGCCCTGCATCCTCAAGGGTTTCCCGGGTGTCTCGCTGGTTACCGGGCCCACGGCCGCCCCGATTGGCGCGCCCGCGGACCGCGACACCTCCAAGGCCCCAGTGGAACTCCTGCTGCAGCCGGGCGATTCGGGCGCCGCCGTGCTCCGCTACACCCAGGCCGGCCTCTACCCCGACTGCAAGCACGTCCCGGCCGCGGGTTTCCGGATCTACCCGCCGGAGGACACCGCTTCGGTGTTCCTCGCGCAGCAGCGTGAGGCCTGCAGCAACGCCGGCATCAAGCTGCTGACCATCGGTGCGTTCCAGGCAAACTGACTTTCTCCTTTTCTTGTCGGTGCCTTGCGGCATGATGGAGGAATGCAGGAGGAGCCGCGCAACGGGGTGATGGAGGCGTTCAGCCGCGCCACCCGTGAGTGGTTCCTGGGCGCGTTCGCCGCGCCGACCCCTGCGCAGGACGGCGCCTGGCGCGCCATTTCCTCCGGCGCCCATGCCCTGGTGGTTGCGCCCACCGGTTCGGGCAAGACCCTCGCCGCGTTCCTGTGGGCGCTGGACAAGCTGCTGGCGCCCGCGGCCCCAGCAGCAACAGCCCCGGCGCCGGAGGGCAAGGCAAAACGCAAGACCCGCGTACTGTACATTTCCCCGCTCAAGGCCTTGGGCGTGGACGTCGAACGCAACCTCCGTTCGCCCCTGATCGGCATCACGCAGACCGCCAAGCGCCTGGGGCTGCCGGCACCCATCGTGAGCGTCGGCGTCCGTTCCGGGGATACGACGACGGCGGAGCGCCGCGCGCTGCTCAGCCACCCGCCGGACATCCTCATTACGACGCCCGAGTCCCTGTTCCTGATGCTCACCTCGCGTGCCCGGGAAACGCTCATGGATGTGGACACCGTGATCGTGGATGAAGTCCACGCTGTGGCCGGCACCAAGCGCGGGGCGCACCTTGCGGTGTCCCTGGAGCGGCTGGATGCCCTTCTCCCGAAGCCCGCCCAGCGGATCGGGCTGTCCGCCACCGTGGAGCCGCGGGAACTCGTGGCCCAGTTCCTGTCCTCCTCCGCGCCGGTGGAAATCGTGGCCCCGGCGTTCACCAAGAACTGGAAGCTCGCCGTCAGCGTCCCTGTGGAGGACATGTCGGACCTCGCGGGCGCGGCCGGAGCCTTCGATTCCGGGCCGGCGTCCGGGCTGCAGCCGCAGGCCTCCATCTGGCCGCATGTGGAGGAGAAGATCGTGGACCTGGTCCTCTCCCGGCAATCCACCATCGTCTTCGCCAACTCGCGGCGCCTCGCCGAACGCCTCACGGCCCGGCTGAACGAAATTCACGCCGAACGCCAGCTCATACCGGTGGATGTCTTCTCCGATGGCTTTCCCGACGCCGCCGCCGGTTTCGTCCCGGACTTCGGTGCACCTGACGGCGAAGCGCCTTCCCTGCCCGGGACATCCACCGCCACGCCTGCCCACATGATGGCGCAGGCGGGCAGCACCAGGGGCGCCGATCCCGTGCTGGCCCGGGCGCACCACGGCTCCGTGTCCAAGGACCAGCGGGCCATGATCGAGGACGATCTCAAGTCCGGGCGGCTGCGCTGCGTCGTGGCCACCTCGTCCCTGGAGCTTGGCATCGACATGGGGGCCGTGGACCTCGTGATCCAGGTGGAGTCGCCGCCGTCGGTGGCCAGCGGGCTGCAGCGGGTGGGCCGTGCCGGGCACCAGGTGGGCGAAATCTCGGAGGGTGTGCTGTTCCCGAAGCACCGCGCGGACCTCGTCCACACCGCGGTCACGGTGGAACGCATGCTCAGCGGGAAAATCGAACGCCTGCACATCCCGGCGAACCCCCTGGACATCCTCGCCCAGCAGACGGTCGCTGCCGCTGCGCTGGGGAGCATCGACGTCGAAGACTGGTTTGCCACGGTGCGCCGCTCCGCGCCGTTCGCCACCCTGCCGCGTTCGGCCTTCGAGGCCACGCTGGACCTGCTCTCCGGCCGGTATCCGTCCGATGAATTCGCCGAACTGCGCCCGCGCATCATCTGGGACCGCAACGCCGGCACCATCGAGGGCCGGCCCGGGGCCCAGCGCCTCGCGGTGACGTCGGGCGGCACCATTCCGGACCGCGGGCTCTTCGGCGTCTACATCATCGGCACGGAACACGAAGGCCCCGCCGGAGGTTCCGGCGGGTCCGGCGAACAGGCGGGAACGGCGTCGAGGGCTGCCAAGGGCGGGCGCCGCGTGGGTGAGCTCGACGAGGAAATGGTCTACGAATCCCGTGTGGGAGACATCTTCGCCCTCGGGGCCACGAGCTGGAAGATCGAGGACATCACCCACGACCGCGTCCTGGTCTCCCCCGCCTTCGGCCAGCCCGGGAAGCTCCCGTTCTGGAAGGGCGATTCCCTGGGCCGGCCCGTGGACCTCGGCAGGGCGCTGGGCGCCTTCGTCCGCGAGCTCTCCGCATCCGATCCCGCCCCCGCTCTGGAACGCTGCAAGGCCAGCGGCCTGGACGACTTCGCCGCCCGCAACCTGCTCCAATACCTCCGCGAGCAGCAGCAGGCCACGGAGGTGGTCCCGAACGACCGCACGCTCGTCGTCGAACGGTTCCACGACGAACTGGGCGACTGGCGTGTGGTGCTGCACAGCCCCTTCGGCATGCCCGTGCACGCGCCCTGGGCACTCGCTGTCGGGCAGCGCCTGCAGCAGCGCTACGGCCTGGACGGCTCCGCCATGGCCGCCGACGACGGCATCGTGCTGCGGGTGCCGATGATGGAGGACGAACCGCCCGGAGCGGAGCTGTTCCTCTTCGAGCCCGAGGAACTGGAGCAGATCGTGACGGCGGAGGTGGGCAGCAGCGCCCTGTTCGCCTCCCGTTTCCGCGAGTGTGCCGCCCGGGCCTTGCTGCTCCCCCGGCAAAACCCGGCAAAGCGGCAGCCGCTCTGGCAGCAGCGCCAGCGTTCGGCCCAGCTGCTGGACGTGGCGAAGAAGTACCCCCAGTTCCCGGTGGTGCTCGAAACCGTGCGCGAGTGCCTGCAGGACGTCTACGACCTCCCGGCGTTGAAGGACATCGCCGGCGCCATCGAACGCCGGGAGCTGCGCCTGGTGCAGACCACCACCCAGCAGCCCTCGCCCTTCGCGAAGTCGCTGCTTTTCGGCTACGTGGCCCAGTACCTGTACGAGGGCGATTCGCCCCTGGCCGAACGGCGGGCGGCCGCCCTGGCCCTCGATTCGACCCTGCTGAACGAGCTGCTGGGCCGGGTGGAACTGCGTGAACTGCTCGATGCCAAGGTCATCGAAGTCACCGAGCTGGAGCTGCAGCGGCTTGTTCCGGACCGCCGGGTCCGGGGCTTGGAAGGGGTCGCGGACCTGCTGCGCCTGCTCGGACCCCTGGACGCGGCGGAGGTGGCTGCCCGCCTTGAGGACGGCAGCACGGCCGAGGCCGCCGTGCACGTCGCCGCCCTCCATCTGGCTGCCCTCCGCAAAGCCAACCGTGCACTCACGGTGACCCTGGGCGGGGTGGAACGCTATGCGGCCATCGAGGACGCGGCACGGCTCCGGGACGCGGTGGGCGTCCCGCTGCCCATGGGTGTCCCGCTGGCCTTCATCGAGCCGGTGGCCGATCCCCTCGGCGATCTCGTGTCGCGCTACGCAAGGACCCACGGCCCGTTCACCGCGGAAGAGGCCGCCGCCCGGCTGGGGCTCGGGGCCGCCGTCGTGCGCACCGCCCTGAAACGGCTCGCCGCCGACGGCCGCGTGGTGGAAGGCGAGTTCCGGCCGCACCCGGTGGCGGAAGAACCCGCACCCGGCAGCGAAGCGGCGGCAGTATCCGAAGCCGCCGAAATCCCTCAGCAATCCCTGCTCCCGCCGCCTGCCAGCGAATGGTGCGATGCGGAGGTGCTGCGCAAGCTCCGGCGCCGTTCACTGGCTGCGCTGCGGGCCGAGGTCGAGCCTGTGGAGGCGGCCGCGTACGGGCGGTTCCTGCCCGATTGGCAGAACGTCCGCCAGCCCGGAAGGTCCCGTGCGGGCTCGGCATTGCGCGGGCTGGACGGCATCATGACCGCCGTGGACCAGCTCTCCGGAGTGCCGGTTCCGGCGTCGGCGTGGGAGCCGTTGGTGCTGGCCAGCCGGGTGGCCGACTACCAGCCGGCCATGCTCGACGAACTCATGGCCGCCGGCGAACTGCTCTGGGCCGGGGCCGGTTCGCTGCCGGGCAACGACGGCTGGATCAGCCTGCACGTGGCCGACTCCGCGGAGCTGACGCTGAACCCGGACCCGGAGTTCGAACCAGCGGATGCGCAGCTACGCCTCCTCGGGCACCTGCGCGACGGCGGCGGGGCCTACTTCTTCCGCCAGCTCACGGACGTCGCGGGCGGCATGGATGCCGTGCTCAGCGACGACGCCGTGGTGGCCGCGCTGTGGGACCTCGTGTGGGCCGGGCGGATCACCGGCGACACCTTCGCGCCGGTACGCGCGCTGATCGCCGGCGGCAGGACCGCACACCGGCAGGTCGCCAGGCCGCCGCGCGCGCGTTCGCTTCGCCTGGGCCGGATCGGCCGCGCGCATGGGATCGGCGCGGACAGCGGCTTCGCTTCGCCCGGGCTGAGCGGCCGCTACGGCTCCCTGTCAGGATCTGCCGCGGCGACGCCGCCCCTGGCGGTGGGCCGCTGGTCCGCCCTTCCGGCGCCGGAGCTCGACCCCACCCTGCACGCCCGCGGCACCGCCGAACTCCTGCTGGACCGCTACGGCGTGGTCACCCGCGGCTCCGTGATGGCGGAGAACATCCTGGGCGGCTTCGGCCTGATGTACAAGGTGCTGGCCCGGCTTGAGGAAGCCGGCCGCTGCCGCCGCGGCTACTTCATTGAGCATCTCGGGGCCGCGCAGTTCGCCGTTCCCGCCACCGTTGACCGCCTGCGTTCCTTTGCCGAGGACGCCCGCTCAGAGAAGCACGAGCCTTCCGCTTTGGCCCTCGCCGCCACGGATCCCGCCAACCCCTACGGTGCCGCCCTGCCCTGGCCCGCCCTGCCCGCCGACGCCGCCTCCGGGCACCGTCCCGGCAGGAAGGCGGGAGCGCTGGTGGTGATGGTCGACGGCGCCCTGGCCCTGTACGTGGAACGCGGCGGCAAGACGCTGCTCACCTTCGGCCATGACGACGGCGTGCTGGCGGCTGCCGCTGCGTCGCTGGTGGACGTGGTGCGCCGCGGAGCCGTCGACAAACTCATCATGGAAAAGGCCAACGGCCAGGATCTCCTGGGCACGCCCATCGCGGAGGCTTTGGCCGCGGCCGGCGCCTACTCCACCCCGAAGGGCCTGAGAATCCGTGCCTGAGGGAGATTCCGTCTGGCGGGCCGCAAAGGAGCTGCACCAGGCGCTGGCCGGGAAGGTGCTGTTGTCCTCGGATTTCAGGGTGCCGCGCTTCGCCACCCTGGACCTGTCGGGCTGGACCGTGGAGGAGGTGGTGCCGCGGGGCAAGCACCTGCTGATGCGCGTGCATGATTCCGCCGCCAACAACACGCGCCGCGCCCTGACCATCCATTCGCACCTCAAGATGGAGGGCAGCTGGCAGGTCTATGCCCCGGGAGGCAAGTGGCGGAAACCCGGCCACACCGCCCGGTGCGTGCTGCGCACGGCCTCGGCCGACGTCGTCGGCTTCTCCCTGGGCATCCTGGAAGTCATCCGGAGCGAGGAAGAAGACCGGGTCCTGGGGCATCTCGGCCCGGACCTGCTGGGCCCTGACTGGGATCCGGCGGAGGCGCTGCGGCGGCTGGAGGCGTCACCGGAAACTCCTATCGGACTCGCCCTGCTGGACCAGGGGAACGTGGCCGGAATCGGAAACATCTACCGCTGCGAGTCGTGCTTCCTTTCCGGTGTGCACCCGGCCGTCCCCGTGGCTTCGGTGCCTGATCCTGCCGCGATCCTGGCCGATGCCAAGCGGCTGCTGGAGGCCAACCTCGGGGCCGGGCCGCGCTCCACACTGGGACCGCGGGCCCTGCGCCCGGGCTATTGGGTCTACGGGCGCGAACACCAGCCGTGCCTGCGCTGCCGCACTCCGATCCGGCGCGGAATGCTGGGGAAATCACCGGGCCTGGAGGAACGGACCATCTACTTCTGCCCGAGCTGCCAGCCGGCGCCGTGATCTCGGTCCCGCGGCCCAACTGACTCGCAGTTAATGTCGTTTTGCGCCCTCAAAACGACATTAACTGCCAGCTACTTGGGCTTGCGGAACCGTCTCGTCCAGCGCGCTCTCCCGCGGTGCGGTCCTTTCAGGAACCACGAACAGCGGCAGCAGCAACTGGACCAGGGGCCCGATCGCCAAGGCGTAAACCACTGTGCCCACGCCCACCGAGCCGCCCAGCAGCCAGCCGGAGCCCAGCACGACTACCTCGATCAGCGTGCGGGACAGGCGCACTGACCAGCCGGTGCGCCGGGCCAGGCCGGTCATGAGCCCGTCGCGGGCACCGGGGCCAAGCCGGGCCCCGATATAGCAGGCGGAGGCGATTCCGTTGAGCAGCACGGCCCCCGCCAGCATGGCGATCTGGCCGCCGAGGTGCGAGAAGGCCGGAATCAGGGCCAGGCCCAGGTCGGCGAAGACGCCCACCAGCACGGCGTTGGCGAGGGTGCCGAAGCCGGGCATCTGCCGCAGCGGGATCCACAGCAGGAGCACCAGGAAGCTGACCACCACCACCACGGTGCCGATGCTCCAGCCGAGCTTCCCGGCGAGCCCCTGGTGGAACACGTCCCAGGGATCCAGTCCGAGGCTTGCCCTGATGAACATGGCCAGGGAGATTCCATACATCGCGAGGCCGATCAGGAGCTGGGTGATTCTGCGGGTCATCATGGCTCCATCTTTCAAGACAACTGGCATTGCTTTCCATAGCCAGTTTGAAATACTGGTCTTATGCTTTCCCTGTCGAACCCTTCGGGCTCACTAAGCCCCGCAGCCCTCGCCCGCCTCCTGGGCGCCTGGAACACGGGCGCGGCGGCCGCGTACCGCGAGCTGGCCGACGTCGTGCGCCTGCTGGTGCTGGACGGGCGCATCGCGCTGGATGTCGCGCTCCCCAGTGAGCGCGCCCTCGCCGAAACGCTCGGCGTCAGCCGCACCACGGTCACCGCGGCCTACGCCGGGCTGCGCGAACAGGGCTTCCTGAGCGGCGGGCAGGGAAGCCGGGCGCGCACCCGGCTCCCGCACCGCATGGCCCTGGCCCAGACCCCCGGCCTCGTGGCTCCGGACGGCGTGCTGGACCTTGCCTATGCCTCGCTGCCCGCCACCGGCGAGGTGGTGCACCGGGCCTTCGCGGACGCGCTGACCGAGTTGCCGGCGCTGCTGCCGGGCTTCGGCTACGACCCGCTCGGCGTCCCGGTGCTGCGGGAAGCGATCGCCGCGCATTACACGGAAGCGGGCGTTCCGACGTCGGCGTCCCAGATCCTGGTGACTTCCGGCGCCCAACACGCGCTGAACATCATCCTGCGCACGCTCGCCGGCCGGCAGCAGAAGGTGCTGGTGGACCATCCGAGCTACCCGAATGCCCTGGACGCCATCCGGGCCTCCGGTTCACGGACGGTTCCGGTGCCGCTGCCCGCCGCCGAAGCTTCAGGGGCAAGCGGTCCGGGCTGGGACATCGACGCCATGGTTTCCGCGATGCGGCAGCAGCGCCCTGCCATGGCGTACCTGCTCCCCGACTTCCACAACCCCACAGGGCGCGTGATGTCGGACCTGCAGCGCCGGCGCCTGGTCCGCGAGGCGGCAGGTACCGGCACGGTGCTGGTGGTGGATGAGACCCTGCGCGCCCTGGACCTCGACGGCGTCGGCACCACGCCGCTCGCCGCCTTCAGCCCCGCGGTGGTCTCCATCGGCTCGCTCAGCAAGTCGCACTGGGCAGGCCTGCGGACGGGCTGGATCCGCGCCGGCGAAGAACTCATCGCCCGCTTCGTGGCGACCCGGACCACCATGGACCTCGGCGGACCGGCCGTGGAACAACTCGCCGCCGCCCGGCTGATGCGCGATTTCGCCGAACCGCTGGGCGCCCGGCTCGAGACCCTGCGGGGAAACCGTGAGACCCTGCTTGGCCTGCTGGCCGAGCACCTTCCCGGGTGGACTTTCGAACGCCCGCGCGGCGGCCTGACCGTCTGGTGCAGGCTGCCCTCGGCGTCGAGCACCGCCCTCGCGGTCCTCGCCCCCGAGTTCGGCCTGCGGCTGGCAGCGGGGCCGCGTTTCGGCGTCGGCGGCTCCTTCGAGCATTTCCTGCGGGTGCCGTTCACCCTCCCGCCGGAGCAACTCACGACGGCGGTCCTCGCCCTGCGTGCCGCCCAGGACCGCCTGGACGCCGCGCCGCAGTTGCGCCGGACGCTGAAGGAGCCCCAGGAGGCGGCGATCGCCTGATCCCCTCCCCCAACTGACTCGCAGTTAACGTCGTTTTGAGGCGTCAAAACGACAACAACTGCGAGTCAGTTGGGCGGGAACAAGCCAATTGGGCGCCTGGGTGCCGATCGAATCTCCGGCATAAGCCGGCAGAGTTGCTAAACCGGCAGAGTTGCTAAGTCGGCAGAGTTGCGGGGCCCGCTCTACGTCTTTTCGACGCGTCAAAGGACGTAGAGCTGGCCCCGCATTCTGGAGCCTAGGCGTACACCTTCTCCAGGAACGCGCCCCAGGCCTTGGCTGTGGCCTCGGAGTCGCCCCTTCCGCTGAAGTCGTGGACGGTCATGCCCACAGTGGCGCCGAAGTTGTTGCGGCCGAAGAAGCGGTACAGGGTGTCGGAAGTGCGCAGGCCCAGGAAGTGCTCGTTGGAGAAGTCGAGTTCACCGCTCAGCGTGCCCACGCCGTCCACCTCCACCTCCACAGGGGAACCCTGTGCCACGCCCTCGACTCCGAGGGCCTTCTTGAGCCGCTCGAAGCCGTCCGGGGTCTGCGAGGCCTCGGGGGCCTGGATGTCCGTGAAGACCATGGGCTTGCCGTCGAAGTGCTGCAGGTACTGGCCAAGGGTGTGCAGGTAGAAGGCGGTGTGCTTGCTGGCGCCGTCGTACTGCTCATCCCAGTTGGCCTCGAAAATCCCGCTGTGCACGTAGTGGAGCTTGGCCCGGCCGCCGTCCAGCGGTTCGATGACGTGCTCGAGCTGGTTGAACCAGCCATCGGGCCCCTCCATGCGGTCCACCAGGTGGCTCGGGTACTCCTCCACGGTCTTGACGGAGGGCCACTGGTCCGTGGGGAACATCCAAGCGGCGGTGCCGTTGGTCACGGCCTCCCAGACCCGCTCAGGAGTGCCGGGGATTTCGCCGTCGAAGACGATTTCAAATTCGCGCTTGTCAGTCATTGCCTTGGTCCTTTTCCTTGAGTTCCGTGCTTTCTTTGGGTGCCTTCAGTGCGGGGTGGAGTACGACGACGAGGCGGTGCTTGCGCCCGCCGGCTGCGGTTCCGCCGGCCGCACCGCCGTCGTGGGCACCGCCGCTTGAGGCGCCGCTTCCGCGGTCGTGGTACTTGTCCACAAGCCGGGTCACCGCAACGCCGAGCTCCTCGGCGAAGGCGGCGCGGTCCGCGGCCGTGCGGAAGGTGATTTCGCCGTCGATCGCGAAGCTCGCCAGCTTCTTCTTGGCCGCCGCGGCGCCTGCGATGAGCTTGCCCATCTCCTGGACCGTGCGGCCTGCGAGCGCCAGCAGCCAGAACGCAGAGAAGCGGTCCGCGAAGCGCCGGGGGTCCGGCGCCACCGAGGCCAGGGCGACCGGCGAGATCAGGTAGGAGGCCGCCGTCGCGCGCAAAATGCGTTCGGTGACGTTGCCTTTCTTCCTCTCCTCCACAAGTTCCACCAGGCCGTGGCTTTCGAGGGCCTTGAGGTGGTAGTTGACCTTCTGCCGGGGCAGTCCCACCTTGGCGGCGAGCTGCGTGGCCGAGGCGGGCTCGGCGAGCTCCTGGAGGATGCGGGTGCGGATCGGATCCAGTGACGCTTCCGCGGCGGCAGGGTCCTCGATCACTTCGATGTCCAACATGCGTCCATCATGCCAACCGACAACTTTTTTTGTCAAGAATTTTTTTACCGTCGGTGGTGGGTGTGCCGGTTCACACGGCCTTCCGGCTCACAGCGCCTGCGCGACCTCGACGAGCAGGCCCTCCGGCCCGCGGATGTACGCCAGGCGGTAGATGTCCTCATAGTTCACGAGTTCCCGGACCAGCCCGTAGCCGGCATCGCGCGCCCTGGCGACAACGGCGTCGACGTCGTCAACCTGATAGCAGACGTGGCTGAAGCCGAAGGAGTTCACCGGCCGGGCCATCTCCCCCACCGGTTCCGGTGAGATGAACCGGCTGAGCTCCAGCTTGGTGCCGCCCTCGCCTGGAGGACTCATCATCGCCATGTCCACGCGGGTCCCGTCCAGGCCGTTGACCCGGTCCGCCCAGGCCCCGCCGACCTCCGAACGCCCCTCCATCTCGAAGCCCAGCGCCTCAAAGAACGCTATGGCCCGGTCGAGGTCCTGCACGGTGACGCCCACGTGGTCCATTCGGAAAGCAGTCATGCGGCCAGCCTACGCGCGGGTGGACCGGCGCGGGCGGACGGGCGGAGGCGAGCCACCGGTAGAATTGACCGGTGATGCAATC
This sequence comes from Arthrobacter sp. TE26545, assembly GCF_056279005.1. Next base: position 458,108 of record NZ_JBWBQM010000001.1, on the reverse strand, counting down.
CCCCCTTCCCGTGCGCGACGGCGTGAACGCCACCCGCCTGCGCCTCCCGGACGAGGGGCCGTGGGACACCGCGATGGACTACATGATGCACCGCTGGGGCCACATCGACCCGCAGGGCATCGAGGACCGCTTCGACGCCGGCGAGATCGTGGGCGAAGGCGGGATTCCCCTGGACAGGCACACGAGGCTCGAGGACCACACCTTCATCTGGTACTACCGCACGCTCCCCCAGGAGACGCCGCTGCCGGTGGAGATCAACATCCTGCACCAGGACGAGCACCTGCTGGTGGTGGACAAGCCGCACTTCCTGCCCACCACGCCGGGCGGCACCTACATCCAGGAGACCGCGCTGGTGCGGCTGCGGAACCAGCTCGGCCTGCCGGACCTCATCCCCATGCACCGCCTCGACCGGATGACCGCCGGCGTCCTGCTGCTTTCCACGAACCCGGAAACCCGCGGCAAGTACCAGGTGCTGTTCGAGAAGCGCCAAGTGCAGAAAGAGTACGAGTGCGTCTCCGCCGCGGAGCCCGCACCGGGACGTCCCGCCGTCGGTTTCCCCGCGCTGGTGCGCAACCGCATGGTGAAGTCGCGCGACTACCTGCTTGCCGAGGTGGTTGAGGGCGAGCCGAACACCGAGACGCGCATCGAGCAGCTGAGAACGTTCGACGCCGGAGCGGCTGGTCGCCGGGCGCTGTACCGTTTGGAGCCGCACACCGGAAAGACGCACCAGTTGCGCGTGCACATGGCGTCGCTGGGTCTGGGGATCGTGAACGACGCGTTCTATCCGGAGCTGCTGGACAAGGCGCCCGACGATTACTCGAAGCCGCTGCAACTGCTGGCCCGCGGCATCCGCTTCGTGGACCCGATCAGCAGGCAGCCGGTGGAGTACCGCAGCCGGTTGGAACTCAGCGAAGCGCACTGACGTCCGGAAGGATCCCCCTTGGCAATCACCCGGCTCATAACCCTGGAAGATGCCCCGGCCCTCGCAAAGGTCTTGGCCGAAAACCGGGATTTCCTGGCGCCTTGGGACCCGATCCGCGAGGACAGCTTCTTCACCGAGGAAACCCAACACAAGCTTCTGCAGCAGTCGCTTGCAAGCCACGACGCCGGCACCATGGTTCCGTTGGCGATCACCGACGCCGACGGCGGGCTGGTGGGACGGATCAACATTGGCAGCATTGTCAGGGGTGCTCTGGAGTCGGGCGGGATCGGCTACTGGGTGCGCCAGACCCACAACGGGCGCGGATTTGCGAGTGCCGCCGTCGCGGAGGTCAAGGAGATTGCTTTCCGGGAGCTTGGCCTACACCGTCTCCAAGCCGAAACGCTCCTTCACAACACCGCCTCGCAACGAGTCCTCGAGCGCAACGGCTTTGAAAGCTACGGAATGGCTCCGAGGTACCTCAAGATCGCCGGCCATTGGCAGGACCACGTGATGTTCCAGGTGCTGGCGGACTAAGCGAACAGCTGTCCCTCCCGATGAACCCTCCGCAGGAATACCATGGGACTGCTGGGGCCATTTCATCGCTTTGCGGCCAGCGCCGCACTGGATTCCAGGAGGATCCATGCAGGACCACAGCAGCGCCCAGCTCCCTGAACTTCCCGGCGACCGGACTGCGTCCGCGTTCGCCTACACCGCGTCCGCTGCCGGCGTGGCCGGCGTCGCGACCCTTGCCGCCATGTACGCGTTCGAGGTGCCGAAGGGCGGCCCCTACGTTTTCGGTACCACGAACGACGCAATCGGCGGCATCTTCAACCTCCTGGTCATCCCGGTGATCCTGCAGGTCCACCGGAGGCTGCCGGCCGGCACGGGCAACGAAAGCCTGAAATGGGTGGTCGTCGCCGCGAGCGTGGCGGGCTCGGCTAGTTCGTTCCTGCTGGTCTTCCGGGTCCTGGACTTTGTCCCGTCCACGCTCGTCACTGTCGCGGCCATGACCGTCCAGGCCGCCTGGTTCCTATTGGCCCACCGGCAACTCCTGAGGCACAAAGACTTCCCGCGGGGCCTAGCCCGGCTCGGCAGGTTCATCGGCGCGGCATTACTGATCGGCCTGCCGGTCGCAGGCCTCGGTTACGTGCTGCCCGGCCCGGACGCGCTCCGCTGGACGGTCACCGGGATCGGGGCCGCACTCGGCGCTGTCGGCTGGGTGCTGTGGCCGTACTGGTACTTCCGCGCAGGCCGAGCCCTCGGCCACGCACATGCGATCACGACGGCGGGAAGCGCCGCGCCGCAGGCCGGATGACGCAAAGGAACCCACATGGCCCACGCAGAAAACGAAGTCACGATCAACCGCACCGCAGACGACGTCTACGCTTTCCTGGCGGATGGCTTGAACAACAAACTTTGGCGTCCGGCAGTCCAGGAAGTTGCCCTCGCCGGCGGGCAGGCAGGCGCCCAGGGCGCGGTGTACTCCCAGACCTTGACCGGTCCCGGAGGCCGCCCGATCGCTGGCGACTACGAGATCACCGCAGCCCAGCCCGGCAGGCGCATTGATTTCGAGGTGACTGCCGGCCCGGCCCGTCCGAACGGATCCTTCACCTTGGAAGAGAGGGACGGGCGGACCACTGTGCGCTTCGAGCTGGATCTTGAGCCGAAAGGCCTCATGAAGCTGATGGGATCGATGATCACCAAGACCATGCAGTCGGAGGTCGGGCAACTCGACACCCTGAAGTCCGTGCTCGAAGCGGGCGGGGCCTGAACGGCTAGGCGCCGGGCATCATCCCCAGCTGGGCCATCATGCCGGCCACGTCAGGATGAGCGCTGAACGAGGTGATCTTGCCATCGCTCACGGAGACGAAATAGGTGCCGCTGCCCTTGACGGTTTTCCCCGTGGCGGGCATTTCCATGCCGCCAAACGCAAGGGGCCCGGTGTTCGTGCCGGTGAACTCGACCTCTGCGGCCACCGCGTCCTCGGTCACCACGCGATTGATGCTGCGGATATGCATGTCAGGGAACGCGGTGAACCACGATTCCATGTAGTGCCGCACCTGGTCCGTCGAATGAAGGGCCTCGGGCAGTGTCACGTCCGACAGCGTGAAATCGTCGGCGAACATGCCGGCGAAGTCATCGGGCTTGTGCTGGTCCCAGGCTGCCAGGCCCTGGTCGTCCAGCTTCCGGACGTCTTCGATCAACATCACGTACCTCCCTAAACTCGGCCCCGACAGGGAGAGCCGGGACCCTGTTTTTTGATCTTAGGACGGAGGTGTGACGCCGACAACGACGTACGGAAACTCCTGAATTACCGGGCAGTTCCGCCCTGTCGGCCGAGCCGCCGGGCAACGATCGCCGCGTGCGGCCGGTGCCCTGGATCGGTTCGCGAATGGCTCTCGACAACGGAAAACCCGGAAGCCTCAAGGAGGGCGCCAACTCTCTCCACGGGCCAGGAGTATGCGTCCGTCACCGCGTGGGGGAAGCGACGCAGCTCCTCCGATTCGAAGAAGCCAAGGAGCAGCCCGCCGCCGGGAGCAATAGCACGGGCGAACTCCAGCAGCACCGGAGCCAGGTCCTCCGGAGCGAAGTGGATCAGGGAATACCAGGCGAGCACACCGGCCAAATGGCCGTCCCCAACCCCGAGGCTGCGCAGCGATCCGACACCGAACGGCACCGAAGGAAACCGGGCACGGGCGTGCGCGATGAAGTCAGGCACGAGGTCAATCCCCGAAACCTCGGCTCCATTGTCCGCCATGAAGCCCGACCATTGTCCGGGACCGCACCCTGCATCAAGGACCGGCGTCCGCTCCGCTCACCCTTCCCGGACGCGCCGGAATGCCTCCACCATCCCGGGGCTGAACAGCACGAACTCCACCAGTTCCACCCCGCTGTCCGGACGCGAGGCAGCGAAGCCGCTGACGGCGTCGAACGCTGTTTCGGCAACCTGGCGCGCATCCCAGCCGTACACGCCGGCACTCACCGCGGGGAACGCCACCGAACGCGCGCCCAGGGATTCGGCGAGCTCCAAGCTCTCCCGGAAGCAGGATGCGAGCAGCGCGGGGTCGGTCTGCCCGGCGTGCCGGTTCGGGCCCACGGTGTGGATGACCCAGCGGGCGGAGAGCCGGAACCCGGAGGTCGCGACGGCGGCACCCACCGGCAGTCCGTCCGGCAGTTCCGTCCGCCGGAGTTCCCTGCATGCCTCCAGGAGTTCGGGCCCTGCGGCCCTGTGGATGGCGCCGTCCACTCCCCCGCCGCCAAGCAAGGAGGAGTTTGCGGCGTTGACGATCGCATCCACCGCGCGCGTCGTGATGTCGCCCTGCACCAGTTCAATCCGCATGTCCTCAGTCTCCCACTCTCTCCCCCCGCGCGAACCGGCAGCAGATGATCCCAAGCGGCAAATTTATGGGCAACAGCTGCCAGTTTGTGCGGCACCGCCACCCCCGGAGTGCGGTAATTTGTGCGCATGGACTTGAGCACGGCCGAGGGCTGGGGAGGGGCGATCTACCTGTGGATCATCCCCCTGGTCCTTGGCGACGCCGTGTTCCCTCCCGTGCCGTCGGAAATGGCAGTGATCACCGGTGGGGCACTGGCCGCCGAAGGCACCGTGAACCCGTGGCTGGTCGGCCTCGTGGCGGCGGCGGCCTCGTGGCTGGGCGACATCGTGGTGTTCCAGCTGTTCAAGCGGCGCCTCAGCCATGTGCTGGACCGCTGGAAATGGGGCCGCCGGGTGCACCGCGGCATCCATGAAGCCATCGCCAAGGCCGGCCGTTCCTCCACCTACGGCGCGATCATCGGCGCCCGCTTCATCCCGGGAGGACGGCTCGCGACGTCGGCCGCCGCCGGGATTGCCGACGTCTCCGCCCGTGGTTTCAGCCTTTGCGCCGCGCTCGGTGGGCTGCTGTGGGCGTCCTGGCAGACCGGGCTCGGCTATTTCGCCGGTTCCACCACGAAGCTGCCGTTCTGGGCGAGCTCACTGATCGGAGTCGGCATGGGCCTGGTGATCGGCATCGTGGTCGGCGTGATCGTCACGCGGAAACGCGGCAACCGCTCCCCGGTGGACGAGCCGCTGGACATGCTCCAGGAACCCAGCCAGGACGATCCGGAGGCCCTGTGAAAGCGCCCGCCGAAATAAAGAAAACCGGCCCAAATTTCGTCCGGTAACCCACGGTTTGGCGGGTACCTTGCCGCAGGCTCCTAGAAGGCCGGCTTCCAGACCTCGACGCCGTCCGGTCCCACCGCGATGACTTCGCGCCAGCGGTCGAACACCGAGCAGGGGTGCGAGATGCCGAGGTCCACGATGTCTCCGACCTCGAAGCCAGCTGCGTCGTCGACGATCGCGTGGTGGTCGAACAGCTTGGTGAGCGTAGCGGCCGGAAGCTCCCCGCCGGAAAGCAGCTCCCCGCCCCGGTAGTGTGCGACGATCACCGGCAGTCCGGCGTCGTACGCCAGTTCGCGCTTGCCCGCGTTCAGGATCACCCGGCCGGGCTCCGGAGCGGAGACCACCAGGGCGCGGACCACTGCGGCGGCCTCCAGGCCTGGCACCGGGGACACACCGGCGTAGGTGCCGTGGTCGTGCACCACATAGCAGCCCGAGCGCAGCACGTTAACGGCACCCTGCGGCAGGAACATCGCGGCGCGGTCCTGGAACGCGGATCCGCCCACGGTGAAGACAGGCTGTTCCACCTCGAATTCAAGCGACTCGAAGATGTCGCGGGCCAGGCGGCAATGGGAGTCGACGGCGGCCAGGTTCTCCCCGGTGCGCACGTTCGGGGCCACGCCCTCGTAAGCGCTGACGCCGGCCAGGAGCAGCCCGCCGGCCGCGGAAACCTGCGCCGCCAGCGGCCCGGCTTCCGCCGCCGTCCGGATGCCGGTGCGGCCGCCGGAGATCCCGACGTCGATGAGCACCTTGAGCGGCCGGCCCGCCCCTTCGGACCCAGCCCCGCGGAAGACCTCCGCCGCGGCGGCAACCCCGGCAGCCGAGTCCGCCAGCGCGTAAATCTCCAGCTCCGCAGTGGCGGCAAGCAGGGCACGCAGCTGCTCCAGGTGGCCGCGGAAGAGCACCTCGTTGGCGATCAGGATCCGGGTGGCGCCCCACTCGACGGCCTTCGCGCACTGGCTGGCAGTCGCTACGGTGACGCCCCAGCAGCCGGGCAGCTGCCGCCGCACGATCTCCTCGGTCATGGTGGTCTTGATGTGCGGGGCCAGCAACATGCCGTGGTCCCGGGTCCAGGCTTCCTTGATGGCGATGTTTTGCTCGATCGCGCCCACATCGAGGAGCATCTGCGGCAGGGTGTCGAGCTGGAGGGAGGCATCAAGAACGGGCATTCTTGAGATCCTATCGGACGTCAGACGGGCGCCCATTTGCCGCGGCTGCGGCGCAGCACCGTGAGGGAACCGGTCAGCGCAACGCGTTCGACGGCGTCGCGCATCATCTCGGCCGAGAGCCGGGCTTCGCTGTTCTCACCTTGGTAGTCGCGCGCCTCCACGAGGAAGCGCAGCACGATCTGCGGGACCCCGCCCACGATGCCCAGCTGGTCCGATTCCACATGGTGCCGGGTCTCCAACGCCTCGACGGCCGAAGCCATGACGGACTCAGGAGCATTCCCGGGCCGGAGCCCGGTGATCTTCAACTTGGCTTGAAAAGACGGCACCCATCAACCCTAGTGGGCACCCCCATAACGCGCGAACGTACAGTTGGAGCCCCAAAAAGGCGGAAAAAAGGGCCTCAACTGTACGTTCGCGCGAAAGAAGGGACCTTACCCGGTGTTCCGCAGCCCCGCAGCCACGCCGTTGACCGTGATGAGCATGGCGCGTTGCAGGCGTTCGTCGATCTCGGCCCCGGAGATGGAGGCTTCGCGGACCCGGCGCAGCAACTCCACCTGCAGGTAGCTGATGGGGTCGAGGTACTGGTCGCGGATTTCGAGGGAGCGCTTGAGGGTCGGCTGGGCCTCGAGCAGTTCGGTTTCGCCGGTCAGCCGCTCCACCTCGGCCACGGTGAGCTCGTATTCGGCGCGGATGGCCTTGAACAGGTGGTGCAGCTCGGCCGGGACCAGGGAGGAGACGTAGTGTCCGGCGATGTCCATGTCCGTCTTGGCCAGGGTCATCTCCACGTTCGAGATCACGGAGCGGAAGAAGTGCCAGCGGTCCATCATCTCGGCCAGTTCCGCGGAACGACCGGCTTCGCGGGCAGCCTTCAGGCCGGAACCCACGCCGAACCAGCCCGGCACGATCTGGCGGGACTGGGTCCAGCCGAACACCCACGGGATAGCCCGCAGGCCGCCCAGCCCGGCGCCGGAATCGGGGCGCTTGGACGGGCGGGAGCCGATGTTCAGCGAGCCGAGCTGCTCCACGGGCGTCGAGGCCAGGAAGTAGGCGGGCAGCTCGGGGTCGTCGATCAGGGAGCGGTAGCGCTCGAAGGCGGCATCGGAGATGGTCTCCATGACTTCGCCGTAGCGTTCGCGCTGGTCCTCGGAGGTGCGCGGGGTGCGGTGCAGCGCGGAGCCCTGCATGACGGCGGCCAGCGACAGTTCCAGGTTTTCCCGCGCCAGTTCCGGCAGGGAGTACTTGTCCGAGATGACTTCGCCCTGTTCGGTGAACTTGATGGCGCCTTCGAGGACGCCGTTGGGCTGGGCCATGATGGCATCGTAGGTGGGTCCGCCGCCTCGGCCGACGGACCCGCCGCGGCCGTGGAACAGGCGGACGCTGACGCCGTGCTTGGCGGCGACGTCGCGCAGCTTCCGCTGGGTCTTGTGGATCTCCCACTGGCTGGTGATCACGCCGGATTCCTTGTTGGAGTCCGAGTAGCCCAGCATGATTTCCTGCACGTCCCCGCGCAGGCGCACCAGCTCCCGGTAGGACGGGTCGGAGAGCAGCTGGTCCACGATTTCGGCCGAGGCCCGCAGCTCTTCCACGGTTTCCAGCAGCGGCGCGAAGCCGATTTTCGCGTGCGGGGCGGCGCCGAAGAGGTCCACGAGGCCCGCCTCGCGGGCCAGCACGGCGGCCGCGAGCACGTCGTCGGCGCCGCGGGTCATGGAGATGATGTATGTCTCGACGACGTCCGGGCCGTAAGTCTGCAAGGCCTGGCGGATGCTGCGGAAGACGTCGTACGTGCCGTCCGCGGCGCCGTCGAGCTTGATCGGGTGGCCGGAGAGCGGGCGGCGGGACGCCAGTTCGATGCTCAGGCGCTTGAACCGCTCCTCCCGGCTGAGCTCCGCGTAGGGACCCTCGGTGCCGAGCCGGTCGATGAGCTGCCCGACGGCGTCGTGATGGTGGTCGGCATGCTCGCGGATGTCGAGGGTGGCCAGGTGGAGGCCGAAGGAGGCGAGGGTGCGGCGGGCGCGGGCCAGCGCGCCGTCGGCCACGAGCGACGCCGAATGCTTCCGGAGCGAAGTTTCCAGCAGCTCGAGCTCGCCGAGCATTTCGGCGGTGGTGGCGTAGTCGCGGCCGGGCTCGTGGTAGCTGCCGGCGGCCACGCGGCGGCCCGTGTTGATCAGCTTGGCCTTGATGCAGGTCAGCTTCAGGCGGTACGGCTCCTGGGCGTTGAGTTCCAGGACCCGCTTGTCCAGGCCGGGAAGCTTCTCAAGGTCGACGGCGATCGAGTCCAGCAGTTCCTGCTCGGCACCCACCAGCGCGGTGGAGTTGGAGAGCACGGAGATGAGCTCGTCCACCAGGGAGATGCTGAGGCGGACTGCGTGCTGGTTCTGCAGCTGCAGGATTTCGCGGGTGACGGCGGCGGTGACGTTCGGGTTGCCGTCACGGTCGCCGCCGATCCAGGACCCGAAACGCAGCGGGGCACCCTGGGCGGGCAGGCTGACGCCGTGCTCGGCGAGCAGTTCGGAGAGGTCCGTGAGCATCTCCGGCATGGCGTCGCCGAGGATGCTGTTGAGGTAGTAGATCGCGTTGCGGGCCTCGTCCACCGGCGTGGGGCGGACTTGGCGCAGTTCGTCGGTCTGCCACATCTGGTCGATGATTTCGGAGAGCTGGCGGTCCTGGCGCCGGCGGGCGGAGGTACCTTCCTCGGTGGGCTCGGCCAGCACGTCCGAGAGCTTGCGGATCTTGTCCAGCACCGAACGGCGGGAGGCTTCGGTAGGGTGCGCGGTGAAGATGGGGCGCACGTCCAGGCCGTTGACGACGTCCTGTAGCACTTCGGGGCCGGCCTCGCCGGCGATCTCGGAGACGGCCTGGGCGAGCCAGCCGTCCTTTTCCTTGCGCGTGCGCAGCCCGCGGACGCGGTGGACCTGCTCGGCGGCGTTGGCAAGGTGGAAGTAGAAAGCGAAGGCGCGGACCAGTTCGGTGGCTTCGTCCAGCGGCAGGGAGGCGAGCAGTTCGCGGACCTGGGCAACGACGTCGTGTGCGCTCCAAGGGCCCGTGGCGTCGGCACCGCCGCGGGCGGCTTCCTTGGATTCCTTGGTGAGAAGGCGGACCTGCTCCACGAGGTTCAGCAGCTCCGGGCCGTGCTGGCGGACCAGCGATTCGCCGAGGAGCGTGGAAACCCGGCGGACGTCCGCCCGCAGCTCCGCGGCAAGATCGGCGCTTGAATGTGCAGTGTCAACCATAAGAAAAGTACCTCTGGACATGGTGGTGGCCCGTACACTGCGCTGGATACTGTGAGCCGGATTACTGATTCCAGAAAATCCTACCCGCAGGCATCCGGGCCCCCGCAATGTGTCTCGGAGGGTGGTCAGGCCGGGTGGTTTCCGCCCTGCGGCGGCAGGACAATCTTCCCGCCCGCCAGATCCACGCCGTACCCGCCCGGACCTTCCGAGTAGACCTCGTGCCGTTGCTGTTTCAATTCCTCACGTGCGGCCGCCGCCTCGACGTTCGTCGGCGCGCCGGTGGCCGGATCGATCATGCCCAGCACACTCCCGAACGTGCCGGTGGCCCCCTTCGCCATGCCGCCGCGCGAGACCATCCGGGTCCCGGACCAGATGGCCGCGAGCACCACACCCACACAGACCAGCACAGTCACCAGCACAGTCACCAGCACATCAATCCCCATGCTCCCGAGCGTACGCCGGGACCCGGCGCGGCACTACGGCCTTTCCGGTCCCGGCTTGGCGGGAATGCCACCGCACAGTGCATGGTTGAAGGCAGCGACGCCGAAGACGCAGACACAGACCGGAGGAATCATGACCGCAACAGCACCCGCCGACGCCCAGATCGAACGGTGGCAGCGGTTCCGCAGCAGCCGCAACACGGCCCTCGCAACTCCGCACGGCTGGCTGACCCTCACCTCGTTCCAGTGGCTTGAAGCCGAACCGTCCGCCGTCGAACTCGTCCCGGGGCTCTGGTCAACCGACGGCACGACGGCGACCCTCACCGCGAGCGCCGCCGACGGCCTCACGCTCGTAGAGACCGGCGAGCCGGTGGACGGGACGATCACGGCCGTCCTGCAGGACGAGGAATCCCTCATGTGGGTGCAGTACGGCGGGGTGGACGGCACCGACGTGGTGGTGGAGCTGGCCATGCGCGCTGACAAGTACGCCATCCGCACCCGGGATGATTCCTCGCCCGTGCTGACGGAGTTCGACGGCGTGCCCACCTTCGACTACAACCCGGACTGGGTGGTCACGGGCCGCTTCGAGGCCTACCCGGAACCGGTGGATGTGCCGATCGGCACAGCGAATCCCCTGGTGGACGGGGTGCACCGATCTGTGGGCGAGGTGGTCTTCCACGTGCCGGGCCGGGAACACGAGGTCCGCCTGCACGCCGAGGAGGAGAAGCTCGGTGCCCTCAACGTGACTTTCCACGACGAGACGAACGGCAACACCACCGACGAATGGCGCAAGGTCTTCGTGCCCCGCCCGCGAGTGGATGCTTCCGGAACAGCGTCCGTGGTGGTTGATTTCAACCGCGCCATCAACTACCCCAGCGCCTTCACGCCGTACGGCACCTGCCCAATGCCCGTCGTCGGAAACTCGATTGACGTGGCCGTGGAGGCAGGCGAAAAACTCCCGTCAGGACGCATTATCTGAAGGCTCATATCCTTGGATGGTGAACCTTCAGGAATCCCTCCTCGGCTACGCGGCGATCGCGGCCCTCATCACCGTCATTCCGGGTACGGACACCGCGCTGGTGCTGCGGTATTCGATTGCCCAGGGCCGCCGCCACGCCTACATGGCGGCCTTCGGGATGATCGCCGGCGCCTTCGTCTGGGGCGCCGCCGCGGCCACCGGGGTTTCCGCGCTGCTCACGGTCTCCACCGTGGCCTACGACGTACTGCGCCTGGGCGGTGCGGTGTACATGCTGTGGCTGGGTATCGGTCTCTGGCGCGCTTCCCTGAAGAAGTCCGACGCCGACCTCCCGCCGGGTGCCCTCCCCCACCTGAGCCTGGAACCGCTGCGCCGGACCTGGCTGAAGGGCTTCGTGTCCAACCTGCTCAATCCGAAATACGGGATGTTCTGCATCGCCGTCATCCCGCAGTTCCTGGTGCCGGAGGTGCCCGCCGTCTGGATGGGCCTGCTGTTGTCCGTGGTGAGCAACGTCGAGGCCGTGGTGTGGTTCGCGGTGATCATCTCGGCGGCACAGTTCTTCCGGAAGTGGCTGCAGGGCGCCCAGTTCCGCCGCTGGATCGACCGCGTCACCGGCACCGTGCTGGGGTCCTTCGGTGTGGTGGCCGTCGTGGAGACTTTCGCGCCGCGGCACGCCTGAGGTCCGGCGGCACGCCTGAGGTCCGGCTTCCCGCCAAAAACGGGCCTCGCTACACGATCGCGGACACGCCCGTGACATTCCGGCCCACGATCAGCGAGTTGATCTCGAAGGAGCCCTCGTAGGTGTAGATGGCCTCGGCATCGGCGAAGATCTTGGCCATCCGGTAGTCCGTGACGATCCCGTTTCCGCCGAGGATTGAGCGGCCCATGGCCACTGTCTCCCGCATGCGGGCGCTGCAGTAGGACTTGGCCAGCGCCACCTGTGCCATGCTCGCGCCGCCGTGCCGCTCGCCTTTCGCGTCAACGTAGGCGTCTTCCTGGAGCTGGGCGATCCTGGCCATCATGCCCATGCTGGCCACCGCGTTGCCGAGCATGTCCACCAGCTGCTGCTGGATGAGCTGGAACTTCGCCAGCGGCCGGCCGAACTGTTGCCGTTCCAGTGCGTACTGCCGGGCGACGTCGAACGCTGCCAACTGCTGCCCTACCGCCTGCCAGGCAACCATCAGGCGCGAGCCGCGGAGCAGGTAGTTGGTGTCGGTAAAGCTGCTGATTCCTGCGAAGCGGTCTGCCTCCGCAACGCGCACATCCTTGAAGGTGATGTTGGCGTTCTGCACGGTGCGCAGGGCGATCTTGTTCTCGATTTTGGTACGTGTCACCCCGGGGAGATTGCCGTTCACGATGAAGGCCCGGATCACCTTGTGCCCGGCGTCGAGCTCCGCTTCGTCGAGGGCCCAGACCAGCATGTGGTCGCAGAACGTCCCGTTCCCGATCCAGCGTTTGGCGCCGTTGAGCACCCAGTGGTCACCGCCGTCGTCGGGACTCCCCGGAACCCGCCGGGCGGTGGTCTGCAGGCCGCCCGCCACATCCGAACCGTGCTCCGGCTCGGTCAGCGCGAAGGCGCCGGTGGTGCGGAGGTTGGAGGCGTCGTCGAGGTAGCGGTCCTGCTGCTCCTTGGAGCCGAATTCGAAGAGCGATTCCACGAAGAGGTCGTGGTGGACCATGAAGAAGGTGGCGATGGAGGTATCCACCCGGGTCATTTCGGCGATCACCAAGCCCGCGAACAGGTTGCTGTAGCCGCGGTGGGTGGGCGCGCTGAGCCGGAGCCCGCCCAACTTGGGCAGGAGGTGCGTGGGGAACTCGGCGTTGTCCCACCAGGCCTTGGCGTACGGTGCCACCTCGCTGGCCAGGAATTCGCGAACCTCCTGGAGCTTGCGTTGTTCCTGGACGCTGAGGAGGGATTCAAAGTCGAAGAAATCCGCCGCAGGCAACTCATCCTGTGCCGGAGTGTCGCCGCCGGGCACGGTGTCCGGGCTCATTTCGGCGCCATCCGGATCGCGCCGTCCAGTCGGATGGTTTCGCCGTTGAGCATGGCGTTCTCCACGATGTGCACCACGAGGTTGGCGTATTCGCCGGGACGGCCGAGCCGTGCGGGGTGCGGGACCTGCTGCCCCAGGGAGTGCTGGGCGTCCTGCGGGAGACCGGCCAACATTGGCGTTTCGAAGATGCCCGGCGCGATGGCCATGACGCGGATCAGCGAGCGCGCCAGTTCCCGGGCGATGGGCAGCGTCATCGCCGCCACGGCGCCCTTGGATGCGGCATAGGCGGGCTGGCCGATCTGGCCGTCGAAGGCGGCGACCGAGGCGGTGTTGATGATGACGCCGCGCTCCGGACCGCCGAGTCCGGTGGTCACGGGCTCGGTGGCGGCCATGGCTGCCGCGGCCAGCCGGATGACGTTGAAGGTGCCCACGAGGTTGATCTGGATGACCTTGTTGAAGCTTTCCAGCGGCAGCACGCCGTCACGACCCAGCACCTTGCCCGGGGTGGCGACGCCGGCGCAGTTGACCACGATGCGCAGCGGGCCGAGGGCCGTTGCGGCGTCGACGGCGGCCTGCACCTGGGCTTCGTCGGTGACGTCGGCGGGGACGAAGGCCGCCTTGGAAGCCGCGCCGGAGGCGTTCAGTTCCGCGGCGAAGGCCTCGCCCGAGGAGGACGGAAGGTCGATCAACACCACCGAGGCACCGGCGTCGAACAGCCTCCGGGCCGTCGCCGCCCCCAGTCCCGATGCCCCGCCGGTGACCAGTGCCACCGCTCCGCTGATGTCCATCCATCCTCCTTGATGCAAGCCACTGAAGTTAATGCATGTTAACTGAATCACATCAATTCCGCAGCCCTGGCCGGTGCCGCCTCCTCCGGCGAACTAGGCTTGGCACCATGTCCGCCGCAGAATCACCGCAGGAGTGGGCCCGCCGCGCCGACGAGGCCGCCCGCTCCGTCACCCGGACGTTCGGCAAGCGGCTCTTCTTCCTCCCCGGCACGCACATCGGCGCCTCCGTCCGGCCGCAGAACCGTTTCCGGGCACTGCTGAAGCCGTGGAACTACTGGTGGCAGGCGCACTACGTGGACTGCCTGGTGGACACCGGCCGGCGCGAGCTCGCCTCGGGCATGAAGTTCGACGGCGCCGCCCGCCCTAGTGCCGGGCGCCTGGCCTCGCGGCTGGTCACCACCGTCCGGCTGCGGAACTTCCTGCGCTTCGTCAACAACTACTACGACGACATGGCCTGGCTCGCCCTGGCCACCCTGCGCCTGGAAGACCTCGCCGAGCAGAGCCGCAAGACGGGCCGCGGCGCGGGCCGCCTCCGCAACGCCAAGGTCCGCGAAAGCCTCACCCTGCAGTTCGATTCGGCCTCCACGGAGGACCTGGGCGGCGGCACCTTCTGGAACGTCGCCCGCGACTTCAAGAACACTCCCGCCACCGCGCCCGTTGCCCTCTACTACGCCCGCACAGGCCGTCCCGAAAGGGCCCAAGGCCTCCTGGACTGGCTCAACGCCCGGCTGTTCGACCCGGAGCGCGGCCTGTATCTGGACGGCCTGCGGATCCGGGGCGCCGAAACAGTGCTCGTGGCCGACATCTACAGCTACAACCAGGGCCCCGTGCTCGGTGCCATGCTCGAACTCGGCGGCGGGGAAAACCTGAGCCGGGCCGCTGACCTGGTGGCGGCCGTGTCGCGGCAGCTGACCCTGGACGGGGGCATGGTTGTCCACTGCCATGGAGACGGCGACGGCGGCCTCTTTACGGGGATCCTGCTCCGTTACCTGGCCCTCGCCGCAGCCGACGAACGCTTACCGGAAAACGCCCGCCGGCAGGCGCGGCAGATGGTGCTGGAAACGGCGGAAGCCCTTTGGACAGGCCGGACGGAAACGGCGCCGGGAACCCTCACGTTCTCCAGAGACCCGCGGCGGCGGGCCGCCGAGATGTACCCGCCGGGCGCCGCCGTCGAGCTTTCCACCCAGCTGCAGGCCTGGATGGCACTGGAAGCGGCCGCCAGCCTGGGCTAGCTGAGGGGCGGCGTCTCCGGCATCTTCTTCTGCGGGTACGGCGCCTCATGGCGGGCCAGCATGTCCACGAATCCGGCGATCTTCCGGGCCCGGGTCTCGGCCCGCTTCACCGAGTTGGTCCGGTAGATCAGGGCGAAGCGGTTCACGGAAGTGAGAACGTCGAACATGGCCTGCGCCTCCGGGACGGCGGCGATCGCCGCGGCGAGGTCCTCGGGAACCTCCGCGGAGGCCTGGCCCGAATAGGCCTTGTCCCATCGCCCGTCGGCTTTGGCGGCCTCGACGGCGGCCCGGCCGGCGCCGTGCATCTTTCCGGCGGCTTCGAGGCGGGCGATGTGTCCGACGTTCCTCTCGGACCAGGGGCTGCGCAGGCCGCGGCGGGTCATGCGCTGGAACATGCTTTCCGCGTCGCGACGCTTCGCCTGCCCGTCGATCCAGCCGAAGCACAGGGCCTCGTCCAGGGCGGCGTCGTAGTCCAGTTCGGTGACGTTGCCGCCCTTCTTGTGCAGGACCAGCCAGACGCCGGGGCTGCTGCTGTGGTTCGCTTCCAGCCAGGCGCGCCATTCCGCGGCGTCCTTGACCAGCAGTTCTTCGAGTTCAACGGCCATGTGCCCATTCTGCCGCCGATCACCGACATCCGGCTGCCGCGCGTAGGCTGGGGGCCATGCTGCGTGTCCGCCCCATCCATTTCACGTCCCGCCCCGAGGCCTGGGAGCCGCTGCTGGGTGCGCTCGGCATGATCAAGACCGTGGACGACGACGACCGGCGCGAGTTCGACGCCGGCTCCGGACGCCTCGCCCTGCACCGGGTCCCTGCGGGATCGGCGGAGGACGCAACCACCGTGTTCGGCGTCGAAATCGGCGACCCGGCGGAGTTCGCCCGCCGCACCGAGGCCGACGGCACCCGCGCCGAGGTCATCGACGCCCCGCACGGGACCACCGTCCGGATCACGGCGCAGGACGGCTTCAGCTTCCTCGCGGACAAGGCCGCACACGGCGCCGTGTGCGCGGACGCTGACCCGGCCCTCGCCGTCGTCGGGATCTGGCTGACGCCCGCCGTCGAACGGTCCGCCCAGGAACTGCGCAACATCGGTGCCCGGCCCCGCCGGGAAACCCCGGACGCAGCGGATTTCAGCACCAAGAACGGCGGGATCCTGGCCGTGCGCGCCGGCTCACGGCCAGCGGGCGGCGGCCTCGAATTCGAGTACGACGGCGGCCTGGACGGTTTGCGGGAACGGCTCGCCGGTGCGGGTGTTCCCGTCCGGGATGAAGGCGGCGCGCTTCTGGCGACGACCCCGGACGGCGGAGAGCTCGTGGTGCGGCAGGGTCCAAACCCCGGCACAGCCAGCTAGGCGGTTGCAGACACCGCTTGGCCAGGCCGCCCCTTGACCATCCGGCACGACGGTGACGTAATGAAAATGTCCACGGTGCTGCACTTCCGGATCGCTGGGGCGCCCCGTGGCAAGCATGGCGAAGGGTGCCGTGCGGGCAGCAGAGGAGGGCATCGTGGGCATACTGGATTCCATTTCGAAGGGGATGCAGGTGGTTGATGGTTCGGGGGAAGTCATCGGCAGGGTCGGGGAGGTCGTTCCGCCCAACGAAAAGGCGGAGATCTTCGAAGAAGCCGTGGTCGGCTCCGAGCCGGACTTGCTCACGCTCGGCCTGAACTCAGTCTTCGGCCGGGAACCGAAAGTTCCTGAGCTGATGGCGCGGCGGCTGTTCCATTCCGGCTACATCAAGATCGATTCCCGCGGTTTCCTGGCCGGGGACACCTACGCAGCCGCGGATACCATCAGCCGCGTCGAAGAAGGAAAGCTGTACCTGAGCCTCACCCGGCACGAACTGTCCACCCAGGTCTGAACCGTTCGCCTTCGGCACGGCCCGCCGCCAAACACGGCCCGCCGGGCGATGGATGGGGTAGAAATTAAGCATGAGCGTGCGCACCCCTGACCCCAACCCCGGCTGGTTGTCCCCCGAGGACCTGTTCGAGGCGCGCGGACGCCTCCCCATGGTCTACGTGGAGGCGGTGCCGGTCCGGCTGGATCCGCTCGGCTTCGTCAACGAGGTGGGCACGCTCCTGCAGGGCGACGCCGACGGCAACATGGTGCGCTACCTCGTCTCCGGCCGCGTGCTGTACCGCGAAACTATCCGGGCCGCGCTGCTGCGCCACATCGAGAAGGACCTCGGCCCGCTGGCCTTCCCGCAGCTGCCCATCAGCCCCGTCCCGTTCACCGTGGCCGAATACTTCCCTGCCCCCTCCCAGACGGGGTTCACGGACGACCGCCAGCACGCGGTGTCCCTGGTCTACGTGATCCCGGTGACCGGTGAGTGCGATCCGCGCCAGGATGCCCTCGAACTGACGTGGATGACCCCGGACGAAGTGCTCAGCGCGGAAGTCCAGCAGGAGTTCGACGGCGGCCGCGGCAACCTGGTGCGCCAGGCGCTCGCCTTCGCCGGGGTCGGCATGTAGCCAAGGCTGCGCCCTTCCACGCCTTTCCACATAGCCGGAAAGCCTCCCGCGGCCGGACGCGCCTGTTCTATAGACTGGTGGGCGGACCCCAAGCAAAGGATTTTTGGCGATGACCCACAGCCCGGCCGATCAGCAATACCGTGAAAAGCAGGCTGGGGCCCTGCAAACCGGTGACTACCTCTTCCCCCCGGGCAACGGCCCCGCGGAACAGATCACCGGCATCGCGCTCGAATACGACGACTTCGGCGTGCCCGCCCTCGTCCTCGTGACCACGGCCCACGGCGGCCGCATCCGCATTGCCTTCTCCTCCGCCGTCCCGGTGGGCGAACCCGGCAGCGTTGTCAACGAGTCCGCCGGTGAGGCGCCCGACGCCGGCGGCGAGGCTTCCGGGGACGACGCACCTTCCGGTGAGCTCCCGGCGGCGGCCGCACCCGTCGTTGTCGTCCCCCCGCTTCCTGCCGCTCCACCGTCGCTGAACGCTCCGACCGCCGCCCAGCTGGCGCTGATCCCGGCGCCGTCCGGGACCCCGGAGTCCGTGATCGCCGCAGCGGCCGAGGCCCACCCGGGACGCAACGGCGTGGCCGTGCTGAGCGAACGCCTGGTCAAGGGCGTCAACACCAAGTCCGGCAGTTGCCTTCGCGACATCAGCGACCTCGCGCACGACCTCTTCATCCAGCTCCGCGATCCGGACAACGCCCTCGCCGTCGCCGATCTGCTGAACGTGCTGCCCTTCGACGGCAACCGGGACCGCTGGGCCTCGGTGGAACGCGCCCTGGCCCTGTCCAGCTTCATCTGCCGGGAACTCGGGCAGGAAGAGCGTGCCGCGGTCTACGCCCAGTTGCTGCAGGCCCCGGATTCACTGGAGACCGACCCGTTCCGGGCCAGGATCGCGGCCCGGGTCCGCCAGCGGGCGCTCAACGAGCCGAACCTGTACGACAAGGAAATCTTCCGCTCCATCGACAACGGCAACCACGACGCCGAACGCGAATGGCGGCTGCTGCGCTTCGAGTCGCTGTTGTTCCTGCGCGCCCACGGCGGTTCGGAGACCCTGCGGATCAGCGAACTGGACCACCGCCTGGCCAACGAGCTCGAAGCGGTCCGCGCCTAGGCTGAGCCGTGCTGCCCGGCCACCTGTCAAGGCTGTTGCCGTCACCTGAACGGGAGTAGATTCGGGCCCATGACGAACAATCTGAGCGTTGTGGTTAATGCCGACGCGCTGCAAGTTTGGACCATGCTGCGCGAACCATCGCGGGTAGCCCAGTGGCACGGCTGGGAAAGCGACGATCTCAGCGATGAGATCAACCAGATCTACTTCAGTTCCAATGTGGTCGAGGACCCGGACCACACCAGCCTCACCGTGAACGGCGGGGACGAGTTCGAGCTGCATCCGGTCACCGGCGGCACCGAAGTGCGGGTCACCCGGGCCGCCCTGGACCATGATTCAGAGTGGGCCGACTGGGATGAAGACATCACCCAGGGGTGGCTGACGTTCCTCCACCAGCTGCGTTTCGCCTTGGAACGGCACCCGCACGGGCACCGGCGCACGCATGTGGTCACCTTGCCGGGCGGCGGATCGGCCATCGAAAAGCTGGGGCTGAACGAACTGCCGGCCCCGGGCGAGGAATACGAACTGACCCTGCCCACCGGCGAAGCGATCTTCGGCAAGGTGTGGTTCCGCACCCGGCACCAGGTGGGGGTCACCGTCCACGGTTACGCCGAACACGGCGAGGGCCTGCTGATCGTGGCCGAACAGCAGGCGATCCCGGAGAAGCGGCCCGACGGCGGGGCGCTGGTTATTGCGTCCACCTACGACCTCGGGGCGCAGCAGCTCGAGTCGGTCCGCTCCCACTGGGACGGCTGGAAGGCTGAGAACTACCCCACAGAGGTGTCCGCGCGCTGACACTTCCCGGCAATCGGCTGGCAGACTGTAACGGTGCCAGCCGATTCCGTCCTGCCTGATACCAGTCCCGTTGCCGGTTCCCCGGCTTCCGCGCCCTTCGCGGAGCGCCAGTCCGCGTTCTCGTTCTCGGTAGGGTCGCGCCTCGCCGAGAGCTGCGGGCCGACGCCGGAACAACGGGACGGCAACGGCGGCGAATTCCTCGGCCGCACCGGAACCATCACCACGCCGCACGGGACCATCCAGACGCCGGCGTTCATCGCCGTCGGGACCAAAGCCACCGTGAAGGCCGTGCTGCCTGAGTCCATCCGCGGCTTCGGCGCACAGGCCGTGCTGGCCAACGCCTACCACCTGTACCTGCAGCCCGGCCCGGAAATCCTCGACGCCGCGGGCGGCCTTGGTGCGTTCATGAACTGGGACGGGCCAACCTTCACGGACTCCGGAGGCTTCCAGGTGATGAGCCTGGGCTCGGGTTTCAAGAAGGTCATCGACATGAAGACCGTGCCGGTTGCGGAATCCGCCGTCCCGGACGATGCCGTGGCACCCGGCAAGGAACGCCTGGCCCACGTCGACGAGGAGGGTGTCTGGTTCAAATCGCACCTCAACGGGGACAAGCACCGCTTCTCGCCGGAGATCTCCATGCGGGTGCAGCACCAGATCGGTGCGGACATCATGTTCGCCTTCGACGAGCTGACCACCTTGCAGAATTCCCGCGCCTACCAGGAGGAATCCCTGGAGCGCACCCGCCGCTGGGCCGAACGCTGCGTCACCGAACACCGGCGGCTCACCCTTTCCCGGGCAGGGAAGCCGTACCAGGCCCTGTTCGGCGTGATCCAGGGCGCCCAGTACGAAGACCTGCGCCGCAAGGCGTGCCGGGACCTTGGCGCCATGGACTTCGACGGTTTCGGGATCGGCGGTGCGCTGGAAAAGGAAAACCTGGGCACGATCGTGCGCTGGTGCAACGAAGAGCTGCCGGAAAACAAACCGCGGCACCTGCTGGGCATCTCCGAGCCGGACGATATCTTCACCGCCATCGAAAACGGCGCGGACACCTTCGACTGCGTTTCCCCCACCCGGGTGGCCCGCAACTCGGCGTTCTACACGGCGGACGGCCGCTTCAACTTGTCCGGCGCAAAGTACAAGGCTGACTTCGGACCGCTGCAGGACGGCTGCGACTGCTACACCTGCCTGAACTACTCCCGGGCCTACATCCACCACCTGTACAAGGCCAAGGAAATGCTCTCGGCCACGCTGATCTCCATCCACAACGAACGTTTCGTGGTGAAGATGGTGGACGACGCCCGCCTGGCCATCGAATCCGGGGATTTCTTCGAGTTCAAGGCAGAGACCCTGGGCCGGTACTACGCCTAGGTGCGGACTTCAACGGGTCATGCAGCCCCGTAGCTCGGCTCCCGCTTCTTCACCCAGCCGATCACAAGCGAGGTCACGGGTACGAAGATGAACTCGACGGCGGTCTTGTAGACGAAGCCCACCACCACGTAGTTGACGAAGGTTCCGAAGTCCGTGATGCCGATGACCGACGCTGCGATGCTGCAGAAGATGAGGGTGTCCACGAATTCGCCCGCACCGGAAGAACCCATGAGCCGCGCCCACAGGGACTTCTCCCCGCTGCGTTCCTTCATCTTCACCAGGACCCAGGAATTGATGGTCTGGCCGGCGAAGAAGCCCAGGAGCGAGGCCAGCACGATCAACGGCACCGGGCCGAGGGCGCCCTCAATGGCGGCCTGCTTGGCGTTGCCGTACTCATCGCCGAAGCCGGGCAGGACAATGATGATCCAGTAGCAGAGCGAGGCGAACACGGAGAGCGCGAAGGTGGTGATGATCGCCTTCCGCGCCGCCTTGAAACCGTAGACCTCGCTCACGACGTCGCCCAGGATGTAGGCCAGCGGGAACAGGAAGAATCCGCCGTCGGTGACGATCGGGCCAATCAACACACCCTTGGACGCGCCGATGTTGGACAGGATCAGCACCACGGCCATGACAGCCAGGATGATCGCGAAGTACGGGGAACCGATCGAGGCAAAACGGGGCGGGGTTTTGAGGGCCGTTTTCGGGGCAGCAGAGCCGGAAGGCGTGGTCAATGGATGTCCGTTCGTAGTGGTTCGCGCAGGCACCGGACAACTCCACGGCGCCCCGCTGTATTAGCACTGGATGTCCCGCCGCACGGAAATGGAGTCCTAGCGGAGGGGAACGTCTTCCATTGTCCCATCACCTGATCCTGTAGCCTCCGCACGCCAAACCCAAGACGGAAAACAACTCTTTGAACATGTTCAAAAACTGTGCCACTATTTGAACACGTTCAAAAACGGCGGCAACGGAGGAGCCACGTGACAGCCAAGAGCGAGCAGACCCGGCAGCGGCTGGCCGACGTAGCCTTGACGCTGTTCCGCGAGATCGGCTTCGAGAAGACCACCATGCGCGCCATCGCCCAGGAAGCCGGTGTCTCCGTGGGCAACGCCTACTATTACTTCGCGTCGAAGGACGATCTGGTCCAGGAGCTCTACGTACAGGTCCAGGCTGAGCATGCCGTTCTCGCCGCTGACACCATCAAGGACGTGAAGGATTTCGCTGGCCGAATCAGGGCCGTGTTCCACACCGGTATCGGGGTCATGGACCCGTACCACGCCTTCGGTTCGGAATTTATCGCCACGGCAATCCGCCCTTCCTCGCCGGTGAACCCCTTCAGCGAAGAGTCCAGCGCCGCCCGAGAGGCATCGCTCACTATCTTCCGGGCGGCCGTCGACGGTTCTACTCCCGCCCTGCCCAGGAAGCTGCGCGCGGACCTCCCGGAACTGCTATGGCTGGCGTACATGGGCATCGCCCTGTTCTGGGTCTACGACAAATCCGAAGACCAGCGGCGGACCCGGAAACTGATCGACGGCGCGGTACCGCTCCTGGCCCGCGGCCTGTCGCTGACCAGGCTCCCCGGCGTCGGGAAGATGCTCGACGACGTCCTGGATCTCACCCGCAGCGTCCGGAACCCGTCATGAACATCACCAAGGAGGAGAAATGACTGCAGGTCTGCCTGAGGATCCCGAAAGGGAAGGCTACGGTTTGGCCGAGCCTGCCGCACGTTATACCAAACCGAACCTTCGAGTGACCTTCGGCGCCGGGACTTTCTGCTTTGGAGTGATGATTACCCACCTGACGTTCAGCGTTCTCTTCGGTATCGCAGGCGGCGGAACGGGGATGCTGGTCGGCGTCCTCTTCTACGGCGTTATCCCGGCGCTCATCACTGCCTTGGTGCTCGGGCTGCCGACCGGCTTGCTGATGCGAAGCGTACACAACCAGTGGCTGCACGTACTGGCGTTCGCCCTGGTCGGGGCGTTTGCCGGATTGCTGTGGGCCGCCCTCAGTGAATCTGCCCCGCTTTTCGCGCTGCTGCTCGGTCTCTCCGCCGCCGTCGGCCGTCTCTCCGTCTGGAAGGCCGTCAAGGTTAACGTGTGAGGCCCGCTCTACGTCCTTTGCGGCGTGCAAAGGACGTAGAGCGGGCCCCACAACGCGGGCCTCACAACGAGCTAGGCGTCCACCAGTTCCTTCTTATCGTCCTTATCGTCGTCACCGTCGCGAACGCTCCCGCCGCGGCCTGAACGGGCACCGGCGAACGCGTCGCCCTGTTCCGCGTCCAGGTGGGTGGCCTTCTTGTTCTTCAGGGCGAAGATGTAGACCAGCAGGGACAGGAAGATCGCCACGGTCACGTAGGTGAAGAACAGGTCCTCGCGGCCGGTCTTCTGGAATGCGGCCCCGATCAGCGGAACCGTGCCGCCGAAGAGGGAGTTGGCGATCGCGTATCCCAGGCCCACGCCGAGGGCGCGGATGGAGGCGGGGAAGAGTTCGGCCTTCACCAGAGCGTTGATGGAGGTGTAACCGCCGACAATCAGCAGCCCGCCCATCATCAGCAGGAACGCGGTGAAGGGATCCTTGGTGCCGGCCAGGGTGGAAAGCAGCGGCCAAGTGAAGAGCACGCCGGTCACGCCGAACCAGAGCAGCAGCGGCTTGCGGCCGATCTTGTCCGAGATCAGGCCATAGACCGGCTGGAGCAGCATGAAGATGAACAGGGCCCAGAAGTTGATTACCGAGGTGTCCGTCTTGGCGATGCCGGAGGTATCGTTCATGAACTTCAGGATGAAGTTCGTGTAGGTGTAGAAGGCCATGGTGCCGCCCATGGTGACCCCGATGCAGATCAGCAGCGGCTTCCAGTGCTTGGTGAACAGCAGCTTCATAGTGCCGGGCTGGGCTTCGCCTTCCACGCGGACGTGGGCGGCACGGATCTGGTCCGCCGAGACCGTCTCCTCCATGGAGCGGCGCAACCACAGGACCACCAGGGCTGCCACGCCGCCGATCGCGAACGGAATCCGCCAGCCCCAGCCGGTCAGGGCGTCCTTGGCCATGGTGTTCTGCAGGATGACCAGCACCAGCAGGGCCAGCATCTGGCCGCCCACCAAGGTGACGTACTGGAAGCTGGAGAAGAAGCCGCGCCGCTTGGCAGTGGCGGCCTCGGACATGTAGGTGGCGCTGGTGCCGTATTCGCCCCCGACCGAGAAGCCCTGAAGCACCCGGATGAAGATCAGCAGGACCAGGGCCCAGATGCCGATTTCCTGGGTAGTGGGCAGGATCGCGATGCCGAAGGAACCGATGGACATCATGGTCACGCTGAGGGTCAGCGCGGCCTTGCGGCCCTTCCGGTCGGCGTAGCGGCCGAAGAACCAGCTGCCGATCGGTCGCATGAGGAACGACGTCGAGAAGACGGCCATCGCTTCGAGTCCGGCCTGCAGCTCGTCCTTGGAGTTGAAGAAATGGGCCTGGAAGTAGGCGGCAAAGACCGTGTAGACGTACAGGTCGTACCACTCCACCAGGTTGCCCGCGGAGCCTTTGAGGATGTTGCTTACGGCCCGGCGCGTCTGCGCCGATTCGCCCTGCGCCGATTCCCCCTGCGCTGATTCGCCCTGTGCCGATTCCCCCTGCGCTGATTCGCCCTGTGCCGATTCCCCCTGTGCCGGGTCGCTTGAGGGCGCTGATTGCTGAGTGCTCATCGATGAACCTTCCTTGCGTGGCGCCGCCATCGGCAGCCGTTTACTGCATAAGTCCAACCGCAAAGCTAGTGCGTGATTCCGGGCACATCCAACGCCAAAGGGCATTTCCTAACACTTCCTTAGGAAAGGCCGTATGGCCGGAAAAGCACCGCGCCAGGAGCGGAACTACCGCAGAGGCGGTAAGGTCCAAACGGAACGCCGTGCGGAAAATCCGCAGGAAAACACCCAATACAGAGGACCCAAGGCAATGCGCGTGCTGATCGTCGAAGACGACGATGCGATGGCATCGGCACTGCTCGCGGCCGTCCTCTCCGCCGGGCACAAGCCGCACCGGGTAGCCCGCGGCGCCGATGCCCTCCTGGTCCACCGGGACTACGACGTGATCCTCATGGACCTTGGCCTCCCGGACATCGACGGGCTGGAACTGCTCCGCAAACTCCGCCAGGTATCGGACTCCCCCATCCTGATCCTCACGGCCAGGGACGATGAACGCAGCGTGGTCCTGGGCCTGCGCCTCGGCGCGGACGACTATCTCGTGAAACCGGTGAAACTCGTCGAACTGCTGGCCCGCATCGAAGCCGTCACCCGGCGGGTCGCCCGGGCGGCAGGCAACCGTCCGCATTCCCTGGTGATCGGGGAACTCGACGTCGACCTCGACCGGCGCGTCGCCGTCGTCGGCTCCCGCGAGCTGCAGCTGACCGCAACGGAGTTCGACCTCCTGGCGCTGCTGGCCCGGAACGCCGGCTCGGTGGTGACCCGCGAACAGATCCTCGACGCCCTCTGGGGCGACGCGTTCCTCGCGTCCTCCCGCTCGCTGGACGTCCACCTGACCGGTTTGCGCTCCAAGCTGGGGCTCCCCGGCTTCATCATCAACGTGCGCGGAGTGGGCTACCGGATCGAGGCAGAACGGGCATGAGGCTGCGGGTCCTGGGCACCCTGGGGGTGCTGGCCGCGCTCCTGGTGGTGGTGGCCGCCGCCGCGATCCTGAGCTCCGCCAGCCGCGAACTCGCCCAGGAGGTACAGATCAACCGGGTGTCCGCGCTCAACCGCTTCGCGCAGCTCGCCTACGACGCCGCCCTGGACGGCGACTCCGGCCAGCTCCAGGGCGAAATGGACCGCTACTCCGCGCTGTACGGCGAAGGTGTCCTCATCCGTTTGCCGTCCGGGACGCTGCGCTCCGGCGGGCTCGGCGACGGGCAGCCGGAAGTGCGCAACGCCGTGTCCCAGGCGAGCCTGAACCTCAGCAACACCACCCTGCCACCCGTGCAGGCGTTCGGCTCGGGCCCGGCGTTCATCTCCCGTTCCTTCGGGCCGGCGAGCCAGGTGCTGGGCGAGGCTGTACTGGAAGTGAAGCTCGACGCCGCGCGGCAGAAACTGCGCGAACGGTACCTTCTGGTGGGCCTGGGCGCCGTGCTGCTCTGGCTGCTGCTCCTGCTCGGTGCTGCCCGGGTGACCGCCTGGGTGCTGCGTCCGGTGCACCGCTTGAACTCCGCGGCCCAGGAACTCGCCGCCCGCGGGAAGACCGCGCGGCTGCCCGAGGCGGGCCCGCCGGAACTGCGGGAGTTGAGCCGCAGCTTCAGCCGGATGGCGCAGGCCGTGAGCGAAAGCATGGAGTCGCAGCGCCTGCTGATCGCCGACACCTCCCACCAGCTAAGGAATCCCGTGGGCGCCCTGCGGCTGCGGCTGGACCTCCTGCAGCTCAAGCTCCGCTCGGCCGAGGAGCAGTCCGCCGCCGCGGACGTCACCGCCGAGCTGGAACGGGTGGAGGAAATTCTCGACGGCGTGCTGCGGCTCGCCTCCGCCGAACACCGGGCGTCGGAGCAGCAGAGCGGCGGGCCGGCGTCGTCGGAGGCGAAGGTCCCGGACATCGATCCCTACGCGGTACTCCAGGAGGAGACGGACCGGGCGAGGCCCGCCGCGGAGGCCGCAGGCGTCGTCCTCGAACTGGAAGCCCTCGAACTGCAGCCCGGCCGCGCGCTGCGGCTGCATTGCAACCCCGCCGAACTGGCGCACATGGTGGACGAACTGCTCGCCAACGCCATCAAGTACGCTCCCGGCACGAAGGTCACGGTGGCCCTCCGCGCGCGGGAGGGTGCGGTATCGATCGAAGTGTCCGACGGCGGTCCGGGCCTGCCTGCCAAGGACCGGGCTGCGGCCACCTCGCGTTTCTGGCGGTCGCCGGAGCACCAGGCGATCCGCGGCACGGGGCTGGGCATGACGATCGTGGAGCGGCTGGCGAAAGCCAACGGCGGCCGGCTGGTACTGGAGGAGAACCCCGGCGGCGGGCTGCGGGCATTGCTGGAGTTCCCGGGGACCGGATCGAGCGGGGGTCATTCGGGCGCCGACGGTTCAGGAGCGGGCAACCCGGAGGCCACCGATGGCTGAACCAGGAATGGACATGTCCCGCCGGGCCGTGCTGCACACCGCGCTGAAGGCGGGCCTCTCCGCCGGGCTGGTCGGCCTGGGACTGCCCGCACTTGCGGCGTGCACGCCGGGTGGTGGACCGCAGAGCATCACCGTCGCCGGCGGTGAAAGCGGCGGCTTCTACCTCGAGTTCGCCACCCTGCTGGCCGGGGCCCTGCAACGGGAAGGCGTGGCCGGAACGGCAGAACCGCTCACGACCGGGGGCAGCCTGGAAAACCTGGAGCTGCTCCGCGCCGGCAAAGCGACCTTCGCGATCGCGCTGGCCGACGCCGCATCGCAGCAAGCAGGCTCATTGGCGACGGACGCCGCGCCGGCGATGGCCGCCGTCGGGAAGGTCTACGAGAACTACGTACACTGCATCGTGCGCAAGGACAGCGGAATCCGGAGCCTCGGCGAATTGGCGGGCCGCACGGTCGGCACAGGCGAGTCCCGCTCCGGTACCTCATTGACGGCGCGCAGGATCCTGGAAACCTTCGGTGCGGGCATCGGGCGGGAGGCGTTCGCGAAGCACCCGCCCATGGAACGCAACCTGGGGCTGAACACGGGCCTGGCGGCGCTGCGGGCGGGAATGGTGGATGCCTTGTTCTGGTCCGGCGGCGTGCCCACGGCAGCCATCGCGGCGTTGAACAAGGACCTCGGCTTGGCATTCCTGGACCTCTCGGCGCTGATCCGCCCGATGCGCTCGCGCTTTGGTCCGTTCTACGACCGCGTCCTCATCCCGGAGAACAGCTACGCCGGCGCGCCGGCCGTGTGGACGGTGGGCGTGGCCAACCTGCTGCTCTGCCGGCAGGATCTTGATGACCGCACCGTGGAACGGACAGTGGAACTGCTGGTTACGCGTGCGGGCGAGCTCGTTCCGCAAACCAGTGCCGGGGTGCAGTTCCTCAGCCCGGATACCCTGATCAACACCACGGGCATTCACCTGCACCCTGCGGCAGAGCGGGCGTACCGGACGCTGCACGGCTAAGAACGCACACGCGGCTGAACTGGCAGGATGGAGGCATGACTTCCGCAGTTTCCTTGCACGCCGTTCGCTCTGCCCAGTCCACTGCCATCGCGCTCACCATCGCCGGTTCCGAGGCCACGGGCGGCGCCGGCGCCCAGGCCGACCTGAAGACCTTCCAGGAACTCGGCGTCTTCGGCATCGCCAACCTCACCTGCATCGTTTCCTTCGACCCGCAGGACAACTGGAACCACCGCTTCGTGCCGGTGGACCAGCAGGTGATTTCCGAGCAGCTCGAGGCCACCACCGCCGCCTACGGCCCGGAGGCGCTGGACACCGTCAAGATCGGCATGCTCGGAAGCCCCGCCACCATCGCCACCGTGGAATCCGCCCTGGCGGAGCGGCAGTTCGCCAACGTTGTGCTGGATCCGGTGCTGATCTGCAAAGGCCAGGAACCCGGCCACGCCCTGGATACGGACCAGGCGCTGAAGGCGAAGATCCTGCCGCTGGCCACCTTCGTCACCCCGAACCGTTTCGAAGCGGAATCCCTGTCCGGCCTGTCGATCACCACTCTGGAGGAGCTGAAGGCCGCGGCCGTCCGCATCCACGAGCTGAGCGGAGCCGCCGTGCTCGCAAAGGGCGGCGTGCGGCTGGAAGGCCCGGACGCCGTCGACGTCTATTACGACGGCGGCACGCTGGAAGTGCTGTCCGCTCCGAAGGTGGGCGAGGTGGCTGTGTCAGGCGCCGGTTGCTCGCTGGCCGCGGCGATCACCGCGGAACTCGCGAAGGGCGCCGCTCCGCTGGAGGCGGCCAAGACGGCGAAGGCCTTCGTCACCGCCGGGATCGAGGCGCGGGTGTCCTCGAACGCACCGTTCGACGCCCTCTGGCAGGGCGGCGCCCGGTAGTCCCCTACCTAGGGTCCGCCACCTGCCCCATGAACAGGGGCAGGCCCGTTTCCACATGAACGATCTCGTAATGGAACGGCCGGTCGAAGCTGATGCTCCGCGGCGGCAGCACGGCGGCGCTGTCCCGGGCGTTGATCTGGGTGACGGCCGCGGCCACGGTGCCTTTCTCGGCCACCGTGATGTTTGCTGCCTGCGCCGCCGCCGTGAGGAACATCCCCGGCTGGATCGCGTTGAAGTCGGTGTCCGTGCTGAAGGTCTCCTTCAGGCCCATCCGGATGAGCATCTTCTTGAGGTCGAACTTGCTCTTGTGGTCCCATTTGGGCAGTTTGATGTCAATGAGCGACGGCGATGCTTGCCCGAGTGCCTCCGCCACCCGGGCGAGCGTCCCGGCGTCGAGGGTTTCATCGGGCGTGCCGGCATCCGGCAGCACCAGCCGCATGGCAAAGCCTTCGGCGTAGGGCAGGTCGACCGCCTGCCAGCCCTCGCCCTTCGCGTAGGCCACGTTCGCCGTTCCCTCCATGGTGGGCACGTTGAGCACCTCGCCGCCGGCCTTGGTGAAGGGGCGGTCCCGGGTGTTCTCCGGATCGAACGGGACCTTCCAGGCGGCGGCGAAGTACACGGCGTTGAGCAGGCTGAAGGTGTCCTCCGGGTCGAATTTCACCGGGGCCTTCTTGATGCGCCCGCCGGTGTTCTTGTCCACCCACGCGTCAATGGCCGGCTCGGTCACCGCGGCGTTGCGGAAGTCCACGGGGTACACGCCGGTGCCGTAATGCCTGGCCAGCGTATCCAGGTAGGCCTTGCCGGTCGCGGTGTCCTTGTGGATGAAGAGGCCGTCCGCAACATGCACCACAGGCTTGCGCGGCGGGTTCTTCTCGTCCACCGAGGCGGGGTCGCCGTCGAACTTCTCGAGTGAGGCGAGCAGCGCATTCATGGATTCGTCGCGCGCGGCTGCGGGCAGTCCGAGCACCTTGTCCATCTCGGCGGCGGCCGCCCCGGACGCACACCGGCTCGCAGCATCGACAAGGCGATCAGCAGGCTCCCGGGCGAGGAGACGACGTTTCCGTTGCGTTCCTCGCCGCCGTCGGCGATCAGTACCGTGCCGAGTTTCAGCGATGACGCGCGGTAGGCAGCGAGCTCCTTCGGGTAGGCCGAACTGCTGGCGGCGGCCCTTTCGGCGTCGGCCTTCAGGAGCGCCGGGGCCGCCTGGGGTGCCGGCGACGGCGCGCAGGCCGTCGCGCAGGCCGTCAGCAACGCGGCGGTCCCCAGCGCGAGCAAGCGGACAAAATGCTTGGTTTTCATGGCGGACCTCCCGCGGTGGTGGCTGCTTCCAGTCAAGCAGCCACCACACGGCGAGGCCATGGCCGGACGGTCACGTTTGCGGCTCGCTTCGCTTGCGATTCCGCATACGCCCGCCGGCTGCCCGCTACTTCGAGGCGCCTACCGGCTCTTCGTCCTTTTCGGATGCGGCCCGGCGGGCCTTGAGCTTGTTGTTCACCAGCGGCCAGAAGAGGGCCAGCACGGCGACGGACACCAGCGAGGTCCACACCTGCGTGCGGCCGGAATCGCCGGAGAAGAGCATGACCACCACGATGCCCAGCACGGCCGCGATCACCAGGATGCCCAGCCAGGGGTGCAACCACATTCGCAGCTTCAGGGCCGCGGTTTCTTCAGGGGTCATGCGTGCCCGGGTGCGCAGCTGGGTCAGGGCGATGAAGGCGTAAACGAACAGGGCCACCAGGCCCGCGGAGTTCATGATGAAGTCGAAGATGCCTGAATCCGGTGCCGCGAAGTTGATGATGACGGCGGCGTACCCGCCCAGCGTGGAGGCGATGACGGCGGCAAGCGGGATGCCGGTGGATGACTTGCGGGCGATGATCTTAGGCGCGTAGCCCTGCCCGGCGATCGACGAGAACATGCGGGCGGCCGAGTACAGGCCGGAGTTCAGCACCGAGCACACGGCGGTGAGGATGACGGCGCTCATCACGACGTCGGCGCCGGGCAGGCCGTAGAGGCTGAAGAGGTAGGCGAAGGGTGCCTTGTCCTTGGGCGCGGGGAGCTGGTTCCACGGGACGATGGTGACGATGAGGAGGACCGCGCCGACGAAGAAGATCAGAATGCGCCAGATCACGGTGCTGGTGGCCTGGCGGACGCCCTTGGCCGGGTCCTCGGATTCGGAGGCGGCCATGACGGCGATTTCGGTGCCGAAGTAGGAGAAGATCACGATTGCCACGCCGCCGATCACAGCGCCGAAGCCTTCAGGCATGAAGCCACCGTGCTCCCACAGGTTCGGGACGGCGAACTGGGCATTGGGCCACAGTCCGAGCGCGAAGAGCACGCCGACCACGAGGAAGACCACGATCGCGGCCACCTTGATGCTGGCCAGCCAGAACTCGGTTTCGCCGAAGGAACGCAGGGACACCAGGTTGGCTCCGGTGAAGACCAGGAGCAGCAGGACCGAGAAGATCCACTGTGGAATGGAGGGCACCCAGCCGTGCAGAATGGAGCCGCCGACCACGGCCTCGTAGGCGATCACGCCCACCCAGAAGTACCAGTACAGCCAGCCCACGAAGTAGGCGGCCCAGTCGCCGAGGCCAACGCGGGCGTACTCCATGAAGGAGCCGACGGCGGGGCGGGCCGCTGCCATTTCGCCCAGCATGCGCATGGCGAGGAAGACCAGCAGGCCGCCGATCAGGTAGGAAATGACGGCGGCAGGACCCACCGCGTGGATCACGTTGGCGGAGCCGACGAAGAGGCTGGAACCGATGATGCCACCGAGGGTGATCATGGTGACGTGTCTGGAGCGGAGCTTCTTGGGTCCGTGGCTTGTTGTGCCGGGGGTGTCGGCTGACATGGGTACTTCTTTCTTTGGGGAGTGCGGTGCCCGGAGGGCACACGGCATCCTATGTGAAAGAAGCAGCCGCCGTACAAATGAGCGCCCGGCTTTGCATGACTCGCGCGAACGGACAGATAATGCCCTGTTTTCGTGGATTTAAGGGCCGTATCTGTACGTTCGCGCGAATCGTCGCCGGGGAGCCCACTACCCCGAGTGCGCCTGCAGGAACGCGTACACCTCGGTCTCGTCCACCCCGGGGAAGGCGCCGGGAGGCATCGCGGCGAGCAGGTGCGAGTGCGCACGGGCGGAAGGCCAGGCGTTGCCGGCCCATTCGGTGGCGAGCGAGGCGGGCGGGCGTTTGCAGCAGGCCGGATCCGGACAGCTCGAGGTGGCGCGCGCCGTCGTCTCCCTCCCCCTGAACCACTTCACATGCTGGTACGGCACGCCGATGGACAGCGAGAACTCGCCCGACGCCGACCGTTCCGTGCGCGCGGTGCACCAGTATGTGCCCGACGGCGTGTCGGTGTACTGGGAGTAGGCGCTGAACTTGTCCGGGACGTCGAACACCGCACGCGAAGTCCAGGCCTTGCACGACGGCTGCCCCTCGATGGCGCCGGTGTGGTCCTGCGGGAAATTCACGCCGTCGTTCTCGTAGGCCTTATAGATGATGCCGCTCTGGTGGGTCTTCTGGAAATGGGTGGTGATGCCCAGGTGTTTCGTAGCCAGGTTCGTGAAACGGTGCGCGGCTGTCTCGTACGAAACGGCGAAGGCGTCGCGAATATCTTCCACGGCGATTTCCTTGGCGGCCTTGGCTTTTTGCAAAAATTCCACAGTTGTCTGCTCCGGCAAGAGCAGGGCGGCGGCGAAATAGTTGGTGGCCACCCGCTGGGCCAGGAAGTCGCCGTAGTTGCGAGGGGTCTCATGCCCCAGCACGTAGTGGCCCAGGGCCTGCAGCAGCACCGAGCGTGGGTCGTGGTCCTGGCGCTGGCTCTGCGTCAGGTAAATTCTGTGATTCTTCAAATCCGTCACTGAGCGCGTGGAATGCGGCAGGTCGCCCACGTGATGAAGCGTGAATCCAAGATGGGCGGCGATGTCCGCGATGACGTGCTGGCTCAGCGGACCGCCGCTGTACCCCACCTGCCGGAGGACCTTCTGCGCCTCGGCCTCGTACTCCGGAAAGTAGTTCCCGCGCTCACGCATCATGGCACGCAGTTCACCATTCGCGCGGCGGGCTTCTTCGGGCGTCGCCACCTGTTCGTTCATCTTGCGTTCGAGCTCGTGCAGCAACCCCACCTGCGCCTCCAGGACATCGAGCGGAAGCCGCGAGCTGACACGGATTTTGGGCAGGTTGAGCGACTCGTAGAGCGGCCCGCGCTGGTAACGTTCCAGCTCGATTTCGAGGGCCGCCCGGCGGCTGGGCGGCTCGGCCCCGAGCAGCTGTTCGATGCTCACGTTGAGCGCTCCGGCCAGGCCCTGCAGCAGGCCCAGTTTGGGTTCGCGCTTGCCGTTCTCGATCAGGCTCAACTGGCTGGGGGCGGTCCCGACGGCGGTACTCAAGTCATCGAGCGTCAGGCCGGCCTGCTTGCGCAGATGCCGCACGCGGCGGCCCAGGCTGATGACGTCCACTTCCGTGGCGGCAGCGGACGACGGCGGGACGGCAACTTCGCGGTTCCAGCTTGCAGGCGACATTTCTTGAGAATACGCGAAGAACTGCACTTCTTTCCACGCTTTTCCCCTAGAAACCCCTTGGAAAGTCCAGAAAAGTAGTTGTCACGGCAAGAACACCCGTCAGCGTCAAAGGAGACAGAACAATGACCGCAGCATTTGAACCAGAGCAGACCACCCCGCTCACCTCCACCCAGGAAGACGTTGAGCAGCAGGCCGCCGCGCTGGAACTCGAATGGGCTGCCAACCCGCGTTGGGAAGGCGTCACCCGTGATTACTCGGCGTCCGACGTCGTCCGCCTCCGCGGCCGGGTCTCCGAAGAACACACCCTGGCCCGCCGCGGCTCGGAGAAGCTGTGGAAGCAGCTCACCGAAGAGGCCCCCACCGGCGGTTACACCAACGCCCTCGGCGCCCTCACCGGCAACCAGGCCGTGCAGCAGGTCAAGGCCGGCCTGCGCGCCATCTACCTGTCCGGCTGGCAGGTTGCCGCCGACGCCAACCTTTCCGGCCACACCTACCCGGACCAGTCGCTGTACCCGGCGAACTCGGTTCCCCAGGTTGTCCGCCGCATCAACAACGCCCTGTTGCGCGCCGATCAGATCGAATTCGCCGAAGGCATCCAGACCGTGGAGGACTGGCTGGTTCCGATCGTCGCCGACGCCGAGGCCGGCTTCGGCGGACCGCTGAACGCCTACGAACTGATGAAGTCCATGATCGCCGCCGGCGCCTCGGGCGTGCACTGGGAAGACCAGCTGGCCTCCGAAAAGAAGTGCGGCCACTTGGGCGGCAAGGTCCTCATCCCCACCCAGCAGCACATCCGGACGCTGAACGCAGCCCGCCTGGCTGCCGACGTCGCCGGTACCCCCACCGTCGTCATCGCCCGCACCGACGCCGAGGCGGCAACCCTGATCACCTCGGACGTCGACGAACGCGACCGCGAGTTCATCCTCCGCGAAGGGGGACAGCCGGTTCGCACCGCCGAGGGCTTCTACAAGGTCCGCAACGGCATCGAACCCTGCATCGCCCGCGCCAAGGCCTACGCCCCGTACTCCGACCTCATCTGGATGGAGACCGGCACCCCGGACCTTGAGCTGGCCCGCAAGTTCGCCGAAGCCGTCAAGTCCGAGTTCCCGGACCAGATGCTCTCCTACAACTGCTCGCCGTCGTTCAACTGGCGCAAGCACCTCGACGACGCCACGATCGCGAAGTTCCAGCGCGAACTCGGCGCCATGGGCTTCACCTTCCAGTTCATCACCCTGGCCGGATTCCACGCCCTGAACTACTCGATGTTCGATCTCGCCCACGGCTACGCCCGGGAAGGCATGAGCGCCTACGTCGAACTCCAGGAAAAGGAAT
Source organism: Arthrobacter sp. TE26545 (assembly GCF_056279005.1). The sequence continues at coordinate 423,655 of NZ_JBWBQM010000001.1, read as the reverse complement.
TCGCCTCCGAGTCCCGCGGCTACACCGCAACCAAGCACCAGCGCGAAGTCGGCACCGGCTACTTCGACGACATCGCCACTGCGCTCAACCCGAACGCAAGCACCCTGGCCCTGGTGGGATCCACCGAAGAAGGCCAGTTCCACTAAAACCTTCCCAACTAGATCGCAGTAGTTGTCGTTTTGAGCCCCCAAAACGACAACTACTGCCAGTCAGTTGGGTTCCCCCAAGGAGAACTCCAATGAACAGCTTCACCGACAGCTTCACCATCAACGGCATCACCCTCACCGCGCAGCCGATCTGCCGGCAGGGCGAGGTGCTTACTCCGGACGCCCTGGATTTCGTCGCGAAGCTGCACCGGGCGACGTCGGAGCGCCGCCAGGAGCTGATGCAGGCCCGCCACGCGCGCCGGGCACAGATCGCTTCGGGCCAGGATCCGCGGTTCCTGCCGGAGACCGAGGGTATCCGCAACGACCCGAACTGGCGCGTCGCTCCCCCGGCCCCGGGCCTGGAAGACCGCCGGGTGGAAATAACCGGCCCCGTGGACCGCAAGATGACCATCAACGCGCTGAACTCGGGCGCCAAGGTGTGGCTGGCGGACATGGAAGACTCCTCCACGCCCACCTGGCGCAACGTCATCCAGGGCCAGCTCAACCTGACGGACGCGCTGGAGCGCCGGATCGACTTCACCTCCCCGGAGGGCAAGGAGTACCGCCTGCGCGATGACCAGGACCTGCCCACCATCGTGGTCCGGCCGCGCGGCTGGCACCTGCCGGAGAAGCACATGCTCATCGACGGGAAGCCGATCGCCGGCGGAATCGTGGACTTCGGCCTGTTCTTCTTCCACAACGCCCGCCGCCTGCTGGCACAGGGCAAGGGACCGTACTTCTACCTGCCGAAGATCGAGAACCACTTCGAGGCCCGGCTGTGGAACGACATCTTCGTCCTGGCCCAGGACCTGCTCGGCATCCCGCAGGGCACCATCCGCGCCACGGTGCTGATCGAGACCATCACGGCCGCATTCGAGATGGAGGAAATCCTGTATGAGCTGCGCGACCACGCCGCGGGCCTGAACGCCGGCCGCTGGGACTACATTTTCTCCCTGATCAAGAACTTCCGGACCCGCGGGCCGCGCTTCGTGCTTCCGGACCGCGGCCAGGTCAGCATGACCCAGCCGTTCATGCGTTCCTACACGGAGCAGCTGGTGCGCGCCTGCCACCGCCGCGGTGCCATGGCGATCGGCGGCATGGCCGCAGCCGTGCCCAACCGGAAGGACGAGGCCGCCAACGCGGTGTCCTTCGAGAAGGTCCGTGCGGACAAGACCCGCGAGGCAAACGACGGATTCGACGGCTCCTGGGTTGCCCACCCGGACCTGGTGCCGGTCTGCCGTGAAGTGTTCGACGGCGTCCTGGGCGACCCGGACAACGGGGGAAAGCAGAACCAGCTGGACCGCTCACGCGAGGATGTCACACCGGACGACCGCGCGCTGATCGACATCTCCTCCACCGAGGGAAACATCACCGAGCAGGGCATCCGCGTCAACATCGAGGTGGGCATCCGCTACATCGAATCGTGGCTGCGCGGCAACGGCGCCGTGGCCATCCACAACCTCATGGAAGACGCCGCCACCGCGGAGATCTCCCGTTCCCAGTTGTGGCAGTGGATCCACTCCCACGCGATCACCGAACACGGCGACATCATCACCCGCGAATGGGTGGAGGAACTGCTCGATGAGGAGTTCGCGCGGCTGGAACGCTTCGACGACGACCGCTTCACCGATGCCCGCAGCATCTTCGAAGAGGTCACGCTCGCCGAGGACTTCCCCACCTTCCTGACCATCCCGGCCTACGCCCGCTTCCTCACCGAGGCCAAGGAAGAAGCCAGCAAGGAAGAACTGATCGCCGCCTGAGAAGTTTCCGCCCACCCTTACATGCAGCGCGAACGTACACTTGGGGCCCCGAATCCGCGGATTTTGGGGCCCCAAGTGTACGTTCGCGCTTCGGGTTTAACGGGAACGCTTGCCGGCGCTCCGCACCGAGAGCGTGGTGCAGATGCCGAAGGTCGCGACTGAGCCGAGGATCACCAGCAGGGGCGGCGTCCAGTTGCCGGCCTGTTCGTGCACGAAGCCCACGGCGCTGGGTGCCACAGCCGCGAAAAGGTAGCCCACGCCCTGCACCAGGGCGGACATCCTGCCCGCGGTCGCCATGTCCGGAGCCACCTTGATGAGTGCGCTGAAGATGATCGTGAAGCCGCCGCCCTGCGCGATCCCTGCGCCGATGCACCACAGCCACCACAACGACGGCGCCAGCAGCAGGCCCACGGGGATCGTTGCCCACAGCGCACTCACGGTGAGCGCCACCGCCGTCGGGCTCCAATACTTGGCCAGCAACGGCACGCCGAGCGAGCCGATGATCGCGAGGACCTGGAAAATCGAGGCCCCGGCACCGGCCTCGGTGGCGGACATCCCGAGGGAATCGCCCAGGAAGCTCGGCAGCCAGGTGGTCACGCCATAGTAGGAAAAGGCCTGTCCGGCGAAGCCGATGGTGAGCCCGGCGGTGATCCAGAAGACGCCGGCCACTGGCACGGCATCGCCAGCGCGGGCCGGAGCCGCCGGCAGCGGAACCGGGACGAACGCGCGCCGCGGCCCGAACGCCAGGACCCAGGCCGCCGTCGCGGCCAAAGCGAGGATCCCGACGGCGGCCAGCGCCAGCCGCCAGCCCATCAGTTCCGCGAGCGGTGCCGTCACCACGGAGGTCAGGAAGGCGCCCACGTTCAGGAACGCTGAGTACAGGCCCATCGCGGTGCCCTGCCGCCGGGGCGAGACGTCGCGCCGGATGATCAGCGGGACGCAGATGTTTCCCACGGTGATCGCCAGGCCGATCAGCACCGTTCCCAGGAGCACGACGGCGGGTGGTCCGGCCGAGCGCAGCACCACGCCTGCCAGCACACCCAGCAGAGTGAGGGTGACGGCGAACTCGGCACCGAACCTCCGGCCGGCCACAGCGGCAGCGGGCGAGGCAAGGGAGAAGCACAGCACCGGGATGCTGGTCAGCAGGCCAAGCACCACCGGCGGGAAGCCGAGTTCGGCCTGCATGGTGTCCAGCACCGGGGCCACGGAGACGATCGGGCCGCGCATGCACAGCGAAATCAGGGCGATGCACGCCAGGACCACCCAGCTGCGCGGAAGGCGTGACAACAAGCCTGTCATTTTTCGATCACCCTTCTTGCTATCACGGCAACGGCGCCACGGTTGCGAAAACCGTGGCGCCGTTGTCCAAAATCACGCGCAATATTCAGTTGTCGATGGTCTGGCTGTCCGAGCCGAGGTACCAGCCGCGCTGCGGATTGGACACCGCGGGAGCGTCCCGGAACTGTTCGGGCTGCGCCACCCAGCCCACGCCGTTGGCAATGACCTTCTGGATCTGCGGCTGGTGGTACACCGGGTAGTCCTGGTCGCCGGGGCTGAAGTAGAAGATCCGGCCCTTGCCGCGGGAGAAAGTAACGCCGGAGCGGAACACCTCGCCGCCCTCGAAGGAGCTGATGAAGATCAGGTCATCGGGCTCCGGGATGTCGAAGAGCTCGCCGTACATCTCCTGCTTGGGGATGACGATGGGGCTTTCGACGCCTGCCGCGATCGGGTGCGAGGGCTTGACCGTCCACACGAGCTCGCGTTCGCCGTCGTTGCGCCACTTCAGCGAGCAGGTGGTGCCAAGGAGCCGGGTGAAGATCTTGGCGAAGTGCCCGGAGTGCAGCACCACCAGGCCCATGCCGCCCAGCACGTGGCGCTGCACCCGCTCCACCACCTCGTCGCTGACGTCGCCGTGGGCGATGTGGCCCCACCACAGCAGCACATCGGTCCGGGCAAGCACCTCCTCGGAGAGTCCGTGCCCGGGGTCGGCGAGGGTCGCCGTCGTGATATCCGCGTCCGGGTAGAAGTTCCGCAGGCCGCCCGCGATGGCCCCGTGCATGCCTTCCGGGTACATCTCCGCCATGGTGGAGGGATGGTTGTTGGCCTCATGGACGCCTTCGTTCCAGACGACGATGTTCAGTTTCCGGTCGGCCATCAGAGACGTACCTCCCGGCCCTCAAGTGCGGACTGGTAGCAGGCGTCGATGATCAGGGCGCGGTTCAGGGCAAGCGAGCCGTCGTGCTGGCCCCATCCGCCTTCGCCGCCGCGGACTGCGGCCACGAAGTCCTCCACCACCTGCTGGTGCATGCCGTCGCTGCCGATCTCCGGAACGTAGTCGGCATTTTCGACCCCGTTGTCCTTGAAGACGTGGAGCTGGTTCTTCTCCGGCCCCGCGTTGCCGGCCACCTTGAGTTCGGCACCGCCGTCGGTGCCGTAGACGAGGAAGTTGATCTCGTCGTCCGGGTGCCGGTAGCTGGCCCAGCCGGCCTCGATCACCAAGGTGGCGCCGCCTTCCAGGCGCAGGAACGCCGAAGAGAAGTCCTCCACCTCGAATTTGTTGGAGGTGGCGGTGGCCTTGTAGCTGGCGTTGCCGCCTAGGCCGCGCGGGCCGAGCTCGGCATGGGTGCTGGCGGACACCGCAAGCACCTTGGGTTCGCCCAGCAGGTGGAGGGCGTAGTCGAGCACGTGCACGCCGATGTCGGCCAGCGGCCCGCCGCCGGCAAGCTCCGGGTTGGTGAACCAGCTGCCCAAGGTGGGGATGCCCTGGCGGCGCAGCCACGCGGCCTTGGCGTAGTACGGGCGGCCGAGCTCGCCCTGGTCGATCACGGACTTGAGGGCCTGGATGTCGCCGCGGCGGCGGTGGTTGAAGGCAACGTCCAGCACACGGCCGGCCTTGCGGGCCGCGTCCACCATGGCCTGGCCTTCGGCGCCGTTGCGGGCGATCGGTTTCTCGCTCAGGACGTGGATGCCCTTCTCCAGGGCGGCGATCGCGATCGGCGCGTGCAGGAAGGTGGGGACCGCGACGCTGATCGCGTCCAGCCCTTCGAGCTCGATCATGTCCTCCCAGTGGGGGAACGCATGCGGGATGCTGTATTGCTCCTTCATCGAGGCGAGTAGCTCTTCCTCCATGCCTGCAGCGGCCACGATCTCGACGCCGTCGATCCTGCTGTAGGCCTCGAGGTGCTGCTGGCCGGCCCAACCGATGCCGACGACGCCTACCTTGAGGCTCGCGGACGTAGCGTGCTCAGTGCTCACGGTTTCCTGTTCTTTCCTGGGTTCGTCTGGAGGTGTTCTTGCTTCCGGCGTGCGCGGTGGGCGTCGGAGCGTTGTCCCGGCATCGCCGCTACTTCTGATTCCAATCATGCAAAAGTCTGTTGCTGATTCGATATAAGTAAGTTTTCACGGACGGCAAAGAGGTGTCAATCAACTAAGCGCTTTGATCCGCAAAACTTGGTGGGATGCACAAAGGCACCCGCGGCGTGTGCCGCAGATGCCCTTGAAAAGGTGCCTCTGAGAAGTGCTTGCCAGGCGCCGCGATCAGGAGCGCTGCGCAGCCGCCACCGCAGACTCCACCACCGCAGGCGAAAGCACATGGTCGATGACCATGCGGCTTGCGCCAATGATCGCCGCCTCGGGCCCGGCCTTGGACTGCTCGATCCGGAGGCGGGACGTCGCCAGCGGCAGGGAACGGCCGTAGACGGTCTCCCGGATCCCGGCGAGCAGCTGGTCGCCGGCACGCGAGAGGCTGCCGCCCACCACGATCACCGAAGGGTTGAGCATGTTGACGCAGATCGCCAGCACTTCGCCGACGTCGCGCCCGGCCTGGCGCAGCGCGTGGATGGCCTGGACGTTTCCCTGTGCGGCAAGGTCCACTATCTCCGAACCGGAGGACGCTTGGATGCCCTGCGCTGCGAGCTTTGCAACAAGGGCAGGTCCGGCAGCGAGCGCCTCAAGGCAGCCGGTGTTGCCGCAGCGGCAAAGGACCCCCTCGCCGCCGGGTACCCGCACGTGGCCGAGGTCGCCCGAGGTGCCGTCGGCACCTCGCTGCAGCTGGCCGCTGCTGATGATTCCGGCGCCCACACCGGTGGCGAGCTTGATGAAGAGCAGGTCGTCATAGGCACTCCAATGCGCGTACCGCTCGCCCAGCGCCATGATGTTCACGTCGTTGTCCACCAGGACCTCGGCGTCGATCTCCTTGTTGATGTAGCCCACCACGTCGAAACCGTCCCAGCCCGGCATGATGGGCGGCTTCACGGGCCTGCCGCTGCCGTGTTCCACGGGTCCCGGAACGCCGATGCCGACGCCGGCAATATCCGCGGCGTCGCGCCCGATCCCTTCGAGGAGCTTGCGTCCGTTCTCCAGGATCCAGCCGAGCACCCTCTCCGGACCCTCGGCAACGTCGAGCGCTTCGGAATGCCGGGCGAGGACCTCCCCGTTCAGGTCGGTGACGGCCACCGCGGCGTGGCTCGCACCGACGTCGGCGGCAAGCACCAGCCGCACCCCGGCATTGAAGGCAAATTTCGACGGCGGCCTGCCGCCCGACGAGGCCGCCTCGCCGGCCGGACCCACCAGCCCAAGCGCGGTCAGCGCGTCGATCCGCGCGGCGACAGTGGTGCGTGCCAGGCCGGTCTGCTCGGCAAGTTCTGCCCGGGTGCGTGCCTTGCCGTCCCGGAGCAGTTGAAAAAGGTCCCCTGCGCGCGCGAGGACTCCGGCCTCGGCGCTGGGCCGCTCCTGGCGTTGGGTAGTGGTCACCATGGTTAAGGAATAGCACAATGGGCAGGGGAAGGCGCGGCTTCGGATGCTTGATAACCAAACTTTTGATTGACTCAAGGCAAAAGTGACCGTAAGTTCGACTAAAACGCCATCCATCGAGGGGATTCCCACATGACTACTCCGGACCCGTCCGCCCGGCCGAGACCGCTCGGCGTCGCTGCGATCGGCTACGCCTTCATGGGCAAAGCCCACTCGAATGCGTGGCGGAACGTGGCCAGTTTCTTCGATGTGCCTGCCTTCGAGCAGAAAGTACTCGTCGGCCGGGACGCCGCGCAGGTGGCGGAGGCCGCCGCGAAATACGGCTGGGCCGAGTCCGCCACCGACTGGCGTTCCGTCATTAACCGGGACGACATCGACATCATCGACATCTGCGCCCCGGGCTGGATGCACGCCGAAATCGCCATCGCGGCGCTCGCCGCGGGCAAACACGTCCTAGTGGAAAAACCCCTGGCCAACACCATCGGCGAGGCCCGGGCCATGACCGAGGCGGCCGCCGCCGCCCGCGCCCACGGTGTGCAGTCGATGATCGGCTTCAACTACCGCCGGGTCCCGGCCCTGGCCCTCGCCCGCGAACTCATCGCCGAGGGCCGGCTCGGCACCGTCCGGCACGTCCGCGCGGCCTACCTGCAGGACTGGCTCAGCGATGAGAACAGCCCCATGACCTGGCGCCTGCGCAAGGACACCGCCGGCTCCGGGGCCCTGGGCGACATCGCCTCCCACGCCATCGACCAGGTCCTCTACCTCCTCGGCGACACCGTCACCGAAGTGTCCGGCCGGCTGCACACCTTCGTCACCACCCGCCCCGGACCGGACGGTCCGGAAGAAGTCACGGTCGACGACGCCGCTTGGGCCACCCTGGGCCTAGGCTCCGGGGCCATCGCCTCCGTGGAAGTCTCCCGCGTCGCGACGGGCCAGAAGAACTCGCTCAAGCTCGAAATCTACGGCGACAAGGGCACCATCCTCTTCGACCTCGAGGCCATGAACGAACTCGGATTCCTGGACGCCACCACCCCGGTCCGCGAACAGGGTTTCCGCCGGATCCTGGTCAACGAACCCGAGCACCCGTACCTGGCCGCTTGGTGGCCGCAGGGCCACATCATCGGCTGGGAACACACCTTCACCCACCAGATCCGCGATTTCCTGACCGCCATCAGCACCGGCGAGGCGCCGTCGCCGTCGTTCGAAGAAGGCCTTGCCGTCCAGCAGGTGCTCGCCGCCATCGAAGAGTCCGCCAACGCCAAGAGTTCGCTGGTCCAGCTAAGTGACACGATCCAGCTGGATGATGTTGTCCCGCCGACCGCAACCGCCTCCGAAGGAGCCTGACATGCCCCGCCCGTACACACTCTTCACCGGCCAGTGGGCCGATCTGCCCCTCGAAGAAGTCGCCAAGCTCGCCTCCGGCTGGGGCTACGACGGCCTGGAAATCGCCGTCTCGGGTGACCACCTGGACGCCTGGCGCTGGGACGAACCCGGCTACGTGGAATCCAAGCTGGAGCTGCTGGACAAGTACAACCTGAAGGTCTGGGCCATCTCCAACCACCTCAAGGGCCAGGCCGTGTGCGATGACCCTATCGACTTCCGCCACCAGGCGATCGTCGGGCCCAAGGTCTGGGGCGACGGCGATCCCGAAGGCGTGCGCCAGCGCGCCGCGGAGGAAATGAAGCACACCGCCCGGCTCGCCAAGGCGCTCGGCGTGGACACCGTCGTCGGTTTCACCGGCTCCTCGATCTGGCAGTACGTGGCCATGTTCCCGCCCGTCCCGGAAAAAGTGATCGACGCCGGCTACCAGGACTTCGCCGACCGGTGGAACCCCATCCTGGACGTCTTCGACGAAAACGGCATCCGCTTCGCCCACGAGGTCCACCCGTCCGAAATCGCGTACGACTACTGGACCACCGTCCGTACCCTGGAAGCGATCGGCCACCGCGAGGCGTTCGGCCTGAACTGGGACCCCTCCCACATGATGTGGCAGGGCATCGATCCGGTGTCCTTCATCTGGGACTTCAAGGACCGGATCTACCACGTGGACTGCAAGGACACGAAGGTCCGCCAGACCGGCCGCAACACTGTCATGGGCTCGCACCTGCCCTGGGGCGACCCGCGCCGGGGCTGGGACTTCGTCTCCGCCGGACGCGGCGACGTGCCCTGGGAAGCGTCCTTCCGCGCCCTCACCGCCATCGGCTATGCCGGCCCCATCTCGATCGAATGGGAAGACGCCGGCATGGACCGCCTGCACGGCGCCCCCGAAGCCCTCGCCGCGCTGAAGAAGTTCGACTTCCCGGCCTCGCAGACCAGCTTCGACGCCGCCTTCCAGCAGTAGGCCGCGCGGGGCGCAGTCCCTTTCCTGCTCCCTCACGGTCAGGTAGTCTGACCGCCACAGTCGGCCTTGGTGACCGGTTTCGCGCTTTTTCGGGAACTCTTTGGAGGCGTCATGGCAGTCGCGGAGGCATCACAGCCGGGTACAAGGTCCGTCCGATGAATCAGCCGCTGATAAACCACCCTGACCGTCGTTTCCAGGTCTGGGCTTACACGGTCAGCCATCACCAACTCCTTTTGTGGAGCACATGTTCAGTGGAATCCGATGGGGAGAACTTCTCGACGCGTATCGAGGTCTTGTTCAAGCCCGTGGAAGCTATGTACTTGCCAGCAACCCTCATGCACGGCCTTGTAGTCACCCTCGCAGGCCGAGAGATGGCGGCAAGGATCACCAGGGAAACAGGACTATTGCCGGACGATCACACAAAATTCTTCGAAATCGATTCGAGCGGGCGGAAGGGTTTCGTTGTCGCCAGCATCGTCGTCGAGGATGAAGCCGAGCGCGCGCACTACGAGCCGAGCAAGTACGGGGTCGCGTCTTCTGGATTAGTGTTCCCCTAACCTCCGCCCGCCCCTGGAAACCAATACCCAACTTCGTGGAATGCTTGGACCACACGGGTTTTCAGGGAGAGGAACAAGCGTGGCCAAGCGCCCCACGGTCTACGACGTCGCAGAACGGGCAGGCGTCTCGATCGCCACGGTGTCCTTCACCTTCAGCCAGCCGCACAAGGTCCGGCCAGCCACTCGGGAGGCCGTCGAAGAAGCAGCGCGGGCGCTCGGCTACCTTCCCAGCGCGAGCGCCCGCGGGCTGGCCCGCGGCAAGACCGGCGCAATAGGGCTGTTCTCATTCGCCTACTATGCCCACGAGAGCGGCTTGAGGCCCGGCACGCAGACCCCCTTCGGGGACGAGGCCAACGAAGACTTCCGCATGTTCCCGCTCTACCATGACGAGGTCCAACGGGGCGTCCAGGTGGAATGCTGGCGCCGCGGCTACGTGCTGATGGTCGGCGACGCCAAAGGCACCACCAGCCAAGCGGACATCGCCGCAATTGCGGGCCGCGTGGATGGCCTGGCCGTCTTCCCCGGCACCTTGCCGGACGAAATCCTCGTGCGGATTTCCAAGCGCATCCCCGTGGTGGAGTTATCCATCCCGATCAACAACAACGGCCTCCATGGTGTCTCGGTGGACAACGAAGGCGGCATGACCGCCCTCACCGAACACCTGATAGAGATCCATGGACTGCGCGACATCGCTTTCGTGGGCCCCGCGGGATTCCCGGACAAGGAGCACCGCTTCAGCGGCTACTCCCGGGCCATGGAGGCAGCCGGCCTTCCGGTCCGCACGGTGGCCACCGCGCCCGAGGGCAAGCTGGCGGAATTCGCTGCAGCGACCGTCGCCGGGCTGGCGTCTGCCAAGAGGCTCCCCCAGGCCTGTGTCTGTTCGACGGACGAAGAAGCCCTCGCCTACATGGATGCCCTGGCCGCGGCCGGAATCAGCGTACCTGGGCAGATCGCCGTCACCGGCTTCGACGGCCTGGTAGCCGGGCTGGTGAACCGGCCCGCCCTCACCACCGTGCGCCAACCACTGGTGGAACTCGGGCGGACCGGTGCCTCGATCCTGATCGACCAGGTGACCCAACCCGGCACGGAAGCAGTAACGCGCCAGCTTCCGGTCAAGCTAATGATCCGCGAAAGCTGCGGCTGCCAAGCCTCCCGCGAATAGGACAAGCGGGCAACTCGACGACGGCGGCGGCAAGGCCGGCGAACCCATCGCCCGGCGCTTCGGCGGTTTAGCCGCACCCCTCCCCCGCTTCACGGCACCCTGCTGCGACACGCTCGCCACCGATTAATGCCAAGAAAGTTCAAACTTTTGCCACTTTCTTGGCGAAAGGTGTTGCCAAGGTCACATCTAGGCGCTTTGATTAGTACTGCGCCGCGATTAAAGCGCATAGATTTTGCACACAAGGAGGTGGAGCTTGACCGGCAACGACACCGCAGCAGGAATCCTCGGGGTCGGGATCATCGGCGCAGGCCCGGTAACGCAGGCCATTCACTTGCCCGCCCTCGCCCGCTTGGGCGATCTCTTCGCGGTGCGCCACATCATGGACGCGGACCTCGCCGTTGCAGAATCCGTGGCATCCCGGGTTGGCGCCACGCACGGCAGCAACGTGGCGGCGCTGCTCGCGGACCCGGAAGTGGACGTCGTCGCCATTTGCAGCCCGCACCAATTCCACGCAGAACAGGTCATCGCCGCCTGCCGTGCGGGAAAGAAGGCCGTCCTCTGCGAGAAGCCCTTCGCAATGGACGCCGCGGAAGCAGAACAGATCTCGGCAGTCAGCAAGGAAACCGGGGTGCCGATCATCGTCGGCGCCATGCACACCTTCGACCCAGGCTGGCTCGCCGCCGAGGCCAACTGGGGCGAATTACCCGAAACCGCGCACACCATCCGCTCCTCGATCGTGCTGCCGCCCAACGCCCGCTTTGAAGACTTCGCCACTGAGGTCATCACCCGCCCTGCAACGGACTCCCCCGACTACACCGATCCCGAAGTCATCAGGAACGCCCTCCAAGGCGGGATCATGGGACTCGCCATCCACGATCTCCCTCTGGTCCGCCGGTTCGTCCCGGACTTCCAGGACCTCGAAATCCTCCAGGCGCACCACGTCCGCCCCTTCGGCTACGTCGTGTCGCTGCGGGCAGGAAACCGGACCGTTGAACTCCGCGCTGTCATGAGCAGCACCTGGAAGCCCGAATGGACCTTTGAAGCGATCTCGGACGAGGCCGACCTACGCGCGGACTTCACACCCTCCTATGTCCAGGCGGGTTCCGCCGTCGCGAGGATCACCCGGGGCGGCGCAAGCAGCAGCCACGGTCCGTTCGGCCACAACGGTTACGAAGGCGAATGGCGTGAACTCGCCCGCCTCGCCCGCGGAACCGCGGAACCGCTGTCCACCGAGAACCTGATCAACGACCTTGTCTTCGCCCTCGCCATCGCCGAAGCGTCGGCGGCCGCGGCAACGGCTGAACCCGCGGGAGCCGGCGCATGAACACGAGCTACACTTTTGCCGCCACCCAGGAAGCCGACGAAAACGGCGCCGTGGGTGCCGCCGTCGCGGCGCTGCCGCTGAGCTTCCGCCCCGCAGCCACGGGGGAAAACGCCCAGGTGGCCGCCATCGCAGGCGCCGCAGGCTGGACAAGCGAGGCGATCCGCGCCGTCGACGCCGGAGCCCGCGGCGTGGTGGTCATCGCACCGCACGCCGAAGACACCTCCGCCCTGTCACGGGCCGCGGCGTCCGTCGGCGCCGCGGTGGTCCTGGACCACCGCTGGGCATCCAATCCAGGTCTGGTGGGTGCCGAGGACGCCGTCCGCTCCGTCGCTGGACGGACGGCGATGCTGGACACGGTCGCCACCTCCGCCGCGGGCGGAGATCCGGAACAGCTCCTTGCGGAGCACCTCGCCGCCGTCGTACGGCTCACCGGGCCGCTGGAGTCGGTGCACGTGCTCCACCGGGGGCCGCATGGCTACACGGTCTCCGCCCGGCTCGCCAACGCCGCCCCGGCCACCCTTCAGGGCGTGCTCAGCGACGGCCGGGCCGCCGGCGTCGACTTCCGCCTCTACACCAACGACGGCGGCGTGAGCATTTCGGTCCCGGAACCGTCCGCGGCTTGGCCGGCCGAGGTACGGGCTACCGCGGGCCAGGGCGAAGTGCTGCTGCCCACCCTTTACGAAACCGCCCACCGCGGCAGCTGGCGCCGGTTGAAGGGACACCTCGACGCCGGCACCCTTCCCGCCGATCTTGCCGGGTTCGCCCGGCTGACGGCGCAACTCGCCCAGCTCGGCTGAGCCCCGGATCCAATTCCCACAAATCGCATCACCTCAACCAAGGCCCCTCAACGGGGCCGGACCGACCCTGCGCCGTAGCAGTCGGTCCCGAAAGGAGAAGAACATGAATGCAACGACGGAACGGAACCGTTCCTTTTCCCGTCGCGGTTTCCTCGGCCTGACCGCCGCGGCTGCCTCGGTGCCGCTGCTGGCCGCCTGCGGGGGCGGCTCGGCGTCCAAGACCGGAAGCGGCGATGCCATCAAGTTCTGGGACATGCCGTGGGGCACGCCGGCCTACAACGATGCCGCCAAGAAGATCACCGAAGGCTATGCACCCAGCGGCTCGAACCTGAAGGCCAGCTACCAGACCATCCAGTGGAACAACTTCTACCAGACCTTCTCCTCGGCCATCGCCTCCAAGACCGGCCCCGCGGTTTCCACCGGTGGCGGTTTCCAGGCGTTCCAGTTCGAGCAGCAGGGTGCCATCGCCTACGCGGACAAGGTCATCGACGCCCTCAAGAAGAACGGCCAGTTCGACGATTTCCTGCCCGGCGTCATTGATCCCTTCAAGTCGGACAAGGGCTACATCGCCGTCCCGTGGCAGCTGGACATGCGCGTCAACTGGTACCGCAAGTCCCTGTTCGACAAGGCCGGCGTCGCCGTCCCCACGGATTGGAACGGGCTCCTGGAGGCCGGCAAGGCACTGAAGAAGATCGGCGCCGTCGGCTTCATGACCGGCGCCGGAGCCGGCAACTTCCTCGGCAACCACGCCGTCATCCAGATGATCGTCAACAACGGCGGCGGCGTCTGGGACGAGAACGGCCAGGTCGACGTCATGAACGACCGCAACGTGGAGGCGATCGAGTTCATGTACGAGCTCTACTCCAACGGAATCATCGACCCCGCGGGCGTCAGCTACAACCAGGACAACCACGACGCCCAGTGGAAAAACAAGAGCAAGGCCGCGTACGGCCCCCACGTCTTCGGCCTCACCAATCGCGTCGGCGACAGCAGCGGCGACCTCCTCGTGGCCGACCCGATTGCCGGTCCGCACGGGGACAAGGCCACCCTGGTGTTCCCGAACAACATCATGCTGTACAAGAACACTCCCAACCAGGAAGCTTCCGAGGCCTTCCTTGTCTACTACCTCGGCAAGCTCAAGGACCTCTGGCAGCAGAAGCTCATGAACGCCCTGCCCGTCTTCAAGTCCATCACCGAGCTCCCCGAGTTCACCGCTGACGCCAACAACGTCAAGATCGTCAAGGACTGGCAGCCCATCGCCAAGACGTTCGCGGCCCGCAGCACCAAGCTCACCGCCAACACTGCGGTGCTCGACGGCGGCCAGGCCCTGACCCAGTTCGCCCAGACTGTCCTGACCGGAAAGGGCGATGCCAAGACCGCGCTGAAGGCCTTCGAATCCGGCCTCAAGCAGGTCGTGAAGTCCTGACGCGGAAGGCACTCCGATGACTACCGTAAATTCGGGTCTTGCCCGGGCCCGCCGCGGGGTAGCCCCCGGCGGTTCGGGCCGCCCGTCACCAAGCCGTACAAGCCTGAACCGCGCGAGCAAGCTGCACGGCCAGACCAGCCGGACCTATTTCTGGCTGATCCTGCCCTCCGTGCTGCTCCTCGTGCTGATCAACGGCTACCCGCTAATCTACGCCGGGGTCCAGGCCACCCACGATGGCTCCCTGATCGACGCCGGCAACTTCGTCGGCGTCGACAACTTCACCTCGGTCCTGGGCTCCGAAGCGTTCTGGAAGGCCGTCCAGTTCACCATCGTCTTCACGATCGTAGGCGTCTTCGGCTCCTGGGCCGTCGGCCTCGGCCTGGCCCTGCTGCTGAGGACCCGCATCCCGGCCGGCGGACTGTTCAAAGTGCTGCTCCTGCTCCCCTGGGTGGTGCCGATCGTTGTCTCCTCCACCGCCTGGAACTGGCTCGTGGCCTCCCCGGACAGCCCCACGAACAAGGTGTTCACGGCCCTAGGCCTGGAAACCCCGCTGTTCCTGGCCGATCCGACCCTGGCCGCCATCACCGTGTGCCTGTTCAAGGTCTGGGTCAGCTTCCCGTTCATGATGATGATGAGCGCCGGCGCCCTCACCTCCGTGGACAACACCGTCTACGAAGCAGCCAGCATGGACGGCGCCAGCCGCTGGCAGCAGTTCACCGGCATCACCCTGCCGCTGACCGCGCGCTCCACCTACATCTCGTGGATCCTCATGACGATCTTCTGCGTCAACGACTTCCCCACCATCTACCTGCTCACCGGCGGCGGACCCGTCGACGCCACCACCTCGCTCGTGGTCTACGCCTACCGCAAGGTCTTCCAGGACTTCCAGACCGGGCCCGGCGTCGCTGTCGCGTTCCTCATGACCATCACGCTCGTGATCGTCTCAACCCTCCTCTACCGCCAGATCCGAAAGTCGAGCGTCGAATGAGCACCGTCCTGCACACCCATACGGCGCCCCCCGCCGGTGTCGGCCAGTTCAACGCAAACGGACGCAAGCGCCGTCCCGTCTCCGAAGCAGGGATGCGCGGCCGCTGGTGGCGGTTCGCGCTCATCCTGGCGGTCACCGCCGTCGTACTGGTCCCGATCGGCGCCGTCGTGGTCCTCGCGGTCCTGCCCGCCTCGGCGAGCTCGACCACGGGCCTGACCCTGGAGAACTTCAGCGGCGTCTTCGAGAAGACACTCGCATCGACCTGGCTCGCCAACAGCCTCGTGGTGACCCTGGCGACGGTAGTCGTCTCCGTCGCCGTCGCGGCCCCCGCCGGGTACGTCCTCTCGCGCGGCAAATCGAAGGCCGTCTCCGGTTATTCGCTGCTGCTGTTCGTCATGCAGTCGCTGCCCATCATCACCTCCGTGGTGCCGCTCTTCATCCTGTTCGCGAACCTTGGGCTGGTGGACAACCTGCTTGGCATCACGATCGTCTACGTCGCCTCGACCATGTCCGTGGCCACCTGGATGATGGCCGCCTACTTCGACTCCATCCCGGTCAGCCTCGAGGAAGCATCGTGGATCGACGGGTGCTCCGTGTTCGGCTCGTTCCTCAAGGTAGTGCTGCGCAACAGCCTCCCGGGCGTGCTCTCGACGGCGATCTTCGCCTTCCTGCTCGCCTGGAACGACTATCTGGTGGCCATCGTCTTCCTCCGCTCCAACGAGATCTTCACCCTGCCGGTGGGCGTGCAGTCCTTCTTCCAGCAGAACGCCACCGACTGGGGTTCCGTCATGGCCCTTGCCGTGGTCATGATGGTTCCACCGATCTTCGTCTTCGCGGCCCTCAACAAGTACTTCAGCGTCGGCGGCATCGGCGGATCCCTCGCCGGCCGCTGACCTGCACAAACAGCCTGAAAACCACACCTGGCCTCCGGGCCGGGAAAGACAAGAAGAGAGAGAAACATGAGTCTTTCGGTCCAGCTCTATTCGGTCCGCGATGCGGTCGAATCCGACCTCGGCGGCACCCTTGAACGCCTCGCCGGAATCGGCCTCACCCAGGTGGAGCCCTACAACTTCGCCGCCACGGTCGACGCCCTCGAGGAGGGTCTCAAGTCCGCCGGCCTTACGGCGCCGACCGGCCACGCCCCGCTCCTGTCTTCGGACCAGGACGAAATCTTCGCCGCCGCCAAGCGGCTGGGCATTGGCACGGTGATCGATCCCTTCACGCTGCCCGAGGAATGGCAAACGGAGGAAAGCGTCCGCTCCATCGCCGAGCGGGTTAACGCCGCCGCGAAGAAGGGGGCCCAATACGGCCTCCGTGTGGGCTACCACAACCATTACTGGGAAGTGGCCTCCACCATCAACGGCGTCACGGCCCTGGAGTTCTTCGCCGGGCTGCTCGACCCCGAGGTCGTCCTCGAGGTGGACACCTACTGGGTGGCGGCCGGGGGCCAGGACCCGGTCGAATACCTGAAGAAGTTCGGCGACCGGGTGGTTGCCATCCACGTCAAGGACGGCCCCATCACCCAGTTCCCGGGCGACCGCTTCGACGTCGAGGAGCTGGGCAAGGTCACCGCCACCCAGCTTCCGGCCGGCGAGGGTGAACTGGACATCCGGAGCATCATCAAGGCACCGTCCGCGCTCGAAGTCGGAGTCATCGAATTCGACGCCTACGGCGGCGACATCTTCGAAGGCATCGCGGCGTCTTTTGCCTACCTCACGGCCGGCGACACCACCGGCGAAGCCGCAGGCACCGAGGCGGCCGCCAAATGAACAAGGGCAAGGTCGGCGTCGCCCTTATCGGCGCCGGAAACATCAGCACCCAGTATCTGGACAACCTGACGAAGTTCCCGGACCTTGAAGTCATCGCCATCACGGACATGTTCCCCGAGGCAGCGAAGGCCCGCGCGGAGGAGTACGGAGTGGCGCGGCACGGCACTCCGGAGCTTGCGCTGGAGCACCCGGACGTCGAGATCATCGTCAACCTGACCATCCCCGCAGCCCATGCCGAGGTCGGCCGGCAGGCCATCCGTGCCGGAAAGCACGTGTGGAGCGAGAAGCCCGTTGCCCTCGACCGCGAAAGCGGCCGGGAACTGCTGGCCGAAGCCGAAGCCGCCGGGCTGCGCGTCGGCTGCGCACCGGACACCTTCCTGGGCGCGGGGCTGCAGACTGCGATCCGGGCGATCCAGCGCGGCGACATCGGGAGGCCGCTGTCCGCCCAGACCGTGATGCAGTACCCGGGTCCGGACCTGTGGCACCCGAACCCGTCCTTCCTGTTCCAGAAGGGCGCAGGGCCGCTCTTCGACATGGGCCCGTACTACGTCACCGCCCTGGTCCAGGCGTTCGGCAGTGCCCGCCGCGTCGCCGCCATGGGCTCCAAGGCCTGGGAGGTCCGCAAGGTCCACACCGGCCCCAAGGAAGGCGAGGAGTTCCAGGTCGAGGTGCCCACGCACGTGAGCGCGCAGATCCAGTTCGAGGAAGGTGCCATCTCGCACAGCACCTTCAGTTTCCAGTCGGCCTACATGAATTTCGGCTACGTGGAGATCTCCGGTTCCGAAGGCAGCCTGCTGGTGCCGGACCCGAACAACTTCGACGGCGAACTCAAGATCATCCGCCCCGGCGAGGAGGACTGGACGGTCGTTCCGACCACCGGCCCGGCCAACGGCCGCGGCATGGGTGTCCTTGACATGGCGCGTTCGATCCGCGCCGGGGTGCCGCACCGCGCCACAGGAGAGCTTGCGTTCCACGTCCTGGACACGATGATCGCCATCTCGGAGTCCGTTGACTCAGGCACGTTCGTCGACGTCGCCAGTTCCGCACCATCGTCGGCTCCCCTCCCCGAGGACTGGGCACCGGAAAGCGCCACCCTTGACACGCCGTCGTCGGTTCCCCTACCCGAGGACCGCGCGCCGGAAAACGCCACCCTCTAAGCCCGGTTTCTTCGACGTCCCGGCCTTCGAGCAGAAAAAGCTTGTCGGCCGGGACGCCGCCACCCAGGACCAGCTACCTCATGAACTCAACAAAATCGCCCGACCGTGGCGACGGTTTCCGCACCCTCCAAGCCGGGCAGCGCAGCGAGGTGTGGATCGCGTCCACGAACGGGGAAGCCGAGCTGGCCTACGGCACCGATGAGCTGCTGCTTGAAGCACCCAACTGGACCATCGACGGCACGGCACTTGTCCTCAACGGGAACGGGAAGCTGTGGACGCTCGACGTTTCCGCCAGGGAGCTCACCGAGGTCCCCCTCACCGGCATCCCCGAACTCAACAACGACCACGTGCTGGCACCGGACGGCGAAACCATCTTCCTCTCCGCCAACGACAGCCATATCTACCGGGCAGCCCTCACCGGCGGCAGAGCTGAACGCGTCACCAAGGACGACGGCTCCTTCCATTTCCCTCCACGGCGTCAGCCCGGACGGGAAGGAACTGGCGTACGTGGGGATTGTGGGCGGGGACTTCACGCAGCCCGGTCGCCTGATGACCATAGCGTCCGACGGCGGTGCTACCGCCGCCGTCGACGCCGGACCCGGGCATTGCGACGGGCCGGAGTACTCGCCGGACGGTGAGTGGTTTTACCTGAACACGGAGTCCTTCTCTTCCGTTCCCGGGCATGCCCAAATCGCCCGCATCCGCGTTGACGGGACCGGCTTCGAACAGCTCCTCAAAAGCGACACCGTCGACTGGTTCCCGCATCTCTCCCCCGACGGCCGCCTGGCCAGCTACATCCGGTTCCCCGGCGGTACCGTTGGCCACCCCGGGGACTTGCCGGTCGCCGTCGTACTTGTCTCCACGGCCGACTGGAAAACCCCGCTGCATTCATGGCCGCTGTTCGGCGGTCAGGGTACGCTCAACGTCAACAGCTGGTCGCCCGACTCGGAGCGCTTCGCCTTCGTGGCCTACCCGCTGCCCAAGCAAACAGAGGACTGAACACGTGTCACTTTCCGATGGGAAAATCCGCTGGGGAATCCTTGGAACGGGTTTCATCGCGGGGCTTCAAACCCAGGACCTGCTTGAGAACGGGTTCACGGTGCAGGCGGTGGGATCGCGTTCCCTGGACTCGAGCAAAGCGTTCGCCGGGAAACACGGCGTGCCCACCGCGCACGGCAGCTACGAGGAACTCGTCGCAGACCCGGATGTCGACGTCATCTACATCGCCACTCCGCACCCCTTCCACCACGCGAATGCCCTGCGGGCCCTCAACGCGGGAAAGCACGTCCTGGTGGAAAAGTCGTTCAGTATGAACGCCCGCGAGGCCCAGGAGATCCTTGATCTGGCCTCATCCAAGGGACTGGTGGCGTTGGAGGCCATGTGGACCCGGTTCCTGCCGCATATGGTCCGCCTCCGCGAAGTCATCCAGGCCGGGACCATCGGCCAGGTCCGAAAAGTGGTGGCCAGCCACAACCAGAGCCTGCCCAAGGACCCGGCCCACCGGCTGAACGATCCCGCACTGGGTGGCGGGGCGCTGCTGGACCTTGGCATTTACCCCATCTCCTTCGCGTTCGACATCCTTGGCACCCCGTCCCGGATCCATGCGAGCGCCTCGATGACGGCTACCGGTGTGGACCGCCAGACTGCTGCGGTCTTCGACTACCCCGACGGCCAGCAGGCGATCGTGGATTGCGAGCTCGATGCCGCCAGCGCCAACCGTGCCCTGGTTGTTGGGACGGACGGGTGGATCGACATCGAGCACACCTGGTACACCCCCGTCGCCTTCACCGCGTTTGCCGTGGACGGCAGCGTGGTGGAACGCTTCGAGCAGCCCGTGAACAGCCGCGGCATGCAGTTCCAGGCGGCCGAGATCGAGCGCTTGGTTGCGGCCGGCGAAACGGCAGGCACCATCCTGCCGCCGGAAGAAACAGTCGCGATCATGGCCGCCATGGACGAAATCCGCCGCCAGATCGGCTTGAGCTACGCCGCGGACGCAGCATGACCGTCTCACAGCGCCTGGCCGAGCTCCGCCAGCAGGAAGAGGAGTTGGTCTTCGCCAGATTCGACAATCACGACGCGTGGCGGCTCGGGTCCCTCATCGCCGACCATGCCATCTCTTCAGGTTTTGGAGTTGCGATCGACATCCGCCGCCACAACCTCGTGCTCTTCCGCTGTGTCCTCCCCGGAGCCACGGCTGACCAGGAAGAGTGGATCCGCCGGAAGTCCGCCTCGGTGCTCCGCTTTGAGCGCAGCACTGCGCTCTTGTCGGAGCAATTCACGGATTTCGACCCCCTCCAGCGCGGCTGGCTCGCGCCCGAGGACTACACCCTGGCCGGCGGTTCGTTCCCCATCCGGGTCCGCGGTGCCGGTGTGATTGCTGCGATCACGGTGTCCGGGCTTGCCTCCGACGAGGACCACCAACTGGTGGTTGAAGGAATCCGGAACTACCTCAAGACAGTCGGCGCCTAGGAGGTCGACCCACGTGACCGAGACGATCCGCACCGCCACAGAGAACGACGCCGGCGCCCTCGCCAGGCTTGCCGCCGTCACCTTTCCGCTCGCTTGCCCGCCGGGGTCCTCTCCCGAGGACATCGCCGCCCATTTGCGCGGCACTCTCAGCGCCGAAAAGTTCGCCCAGTACCTCGCCGATCCGGACATCACCATCCTGGTGATCGACGGCGGGGAGGGCCTGCACGGCTACAGCATGCTGGTGTACCGCCCCGCACAGGATCCTGCCGTGGCCGCTGCACTGACCCTGCTGCCTTCTGCGGAACTCAGCAAATGCTACGTCCACCCGGAACATCACGGTC
Organism: Arthrobacter sp. TE26545; assembly: GCF_056279005.1. The sequence goes on along the minus strand of NZ_JBWBQM010000001.1, from coordinate 402,666 downwards.
TCGGCGCCGCTGCCAGGCTCATGACGGGCACGCTTGAGCGGGCAACCACCCTGGGTGCGGCAGGGGTGTGGGGGGGTCAACATCGAGAACGCGAAGGCCATCCGCTTCTATGAGAAGAGCGGTTTCCGGAAGATCGGCACCAAATCATTCCGGCTCGGCACCACGCTGGAACACGACTTCGTCATGGAACTCGCGGTCCGGTAGCTCAGATCCACTTGTTGTGCTTGAAGGTCCAGTACAGGACCAGGCCCATCCCCAACATCAGGCCCAGTGCCATGGGGTAGCCGAAGAGCCAGTCGAGTTCTGGCATGACGCGGAAGTTCATGCCATAGATGGTGCCCACCAGGGTTGGCGCGAAGAGGATTGCCGCCCAGGATGAGATGCGTTTGACCTGTTCGTTCTGGGCAAAGCTGGATTCGGTCAGCCGGCGCATCTCGTCGTTCTGTCGTTGCGCCACGACGGTGGCGCTGACCATGAGGGCGTTCTGCAGCAGGGCCCGGAAGGAGTTGATCCGCTCGGCCAGGCGCAGGGAGTGGTCCAGGACGTCCCGGAGCGGATCCACGAGCTCCGGGGCGAGCGAGTGGTCCGGCGTGCCCGCGGCGAGTGTCTGCAGGATCCCGGTAAGTGGCCCCGTGGCGCGCTGGAACATGATGACCTGGCGGGAAAGCTCATAGATCCGCCGGGAAACCTCCGGGTCACCGCCGAACAGGCCGTCCTCGATTTCATCGATGTCGTTTTCGAGGCCCGCCGCGACGGGTTCGTATTCATCGACCACCTGGTCCAGGATGGCGTAAAGCACGGCGTCCGGCCCCAGCGCGAGGAACTCCGGCTGGGACTCCATGCGCTGGCGCACGCGGTGGAGGTCCGGCGATTCCGCGTGGCGCACGGTGATCACGAAGTCGGGCCCAACGCAGATGTGGATTTCGCCGAAGTCCACCTTCTCTTCGGCGTCGAGGTAGCGGGCGGGCCGCAGGACGACGAAAAGGATGTCGCCGTAGTAGTCCAGTTTCGCCCGCTGGTGACCCGTGAGGGCGTCTTCGACGGCGAGGGCGCTGAGGCCGAATTCCCCTGCCACCGACCGGAGCTCTTCGGCTTCTGGCCGGTACAAGCCGATCCATGCCATGCCTTCGCGTTGGCGCAGCAGGAAGTAGGTCTCCTCGAGCCCTTCCGGATCCGCTGTCCGGCGGCCGTCCACGTAGACGGCGTTATCGACAATCGTCACGGCTGGGCCTCCTTCATCGGACGGACATCCCCTGGCTGAGACGCTATCCCGTCCCGGCACCGCTGCCAACAGGACGCGCGGTGTGAGCAAGCCGACTGCGCCGGGCGGAATGCCGGGCCGGCCGGGGCGGTTGTCGCCTTCATGAAGATTGAGATCTGGTCCGATGTCGCGTGCCCGTGGTGCTACATCGGCAAGCGCCGCTTTGAGTCCGCCCTCGCCGATTTTCCGCACCGGGATTCCGTGGAGGTGCAGTGGCGCAGCTACCAGCTGGACCCCACCATTACTGAGCACTACGACGGCACGGAGCTGGACTATCTCAGCAAGCGCAAGGGCATGGCCCCGGAGCAGGTCAGCCGGATGTTCGAGCACGTGGCCGAACAGGCCAAGGGCGAGGGGCTGAACTACCGCTTCGACGCCGTCGTCGTGGCCAACAGCTTCACGGCCCACCGCCTCATCCACCTCGCCGCCGCCCACGGTTTGCAGGACGCCGCCAAGGAACGCCTGCTCAGCGACCATTTCGAGCACGGCAAGGACATCGGCAACAAGGGGTACCTGACCGGCCTCGGCCTGGAACTGGGCCTGCCCGCCGATGAAATCGCCGGGCTCTTCGAGAGCGACAAGTACGCCGAGGACGTCCGCCGCGACATCGCAGAGGCCCGGGCCATCGGCGTCACGGGCGTGCCGTTCTTCGTGATCGACCGCAAGTACGGCCTCTCCGGCGCCCAGCCGGCCGAGGTCTTCACCCAGGCCCTGGACCAGGCGTGGCAGGAAGCGAACCCGCTGGTCGCCGTCGGCAGCTCCGACGCCGAAGCGTGCGGCCCGGACGGCTGCGCCATCTAGCCTCCCGCGCCCAAGCCCACGGGAAAAGCCGGGGTTTGCTGACAGATCCCTGTAAAGTGTCTCTATGCCCAGGATCACCGCCACGAGCAACGCGGCACAGCGCGCCGAGACCCAACGCCGGATCCTGACAGCCTTCGGGGAACTCCTCTTCACGCACGGCCTGCCCGGGCTGACCATGACCGACGTCGCCCGGCACGCCGGAGTGGGGCGCACCGCCGTCTACAACTACTACGCGGACATGGAACAGCTCCTCATCGCTTACGCCCTGGACGAGACCGAGCGCTTCCTCGGGGACCTGCGGTCCTCGCTCGCGGAGCTGGACAACCCCGTGGACCGGCTCGCGCTCTACGTCCGCGCCCAGGTGGAGGACCTCAGCCGCCGCCATCTGCCGCCCGGCCCGGCCATGGCCGCCGTGCTCTCCCCCGGGTCGTTCGCCAAGCTGGCGGACCATGTCGGCGAGCTGAACCTGCTGCTCGAGGACATCCTGCGCGACGGCGTCGCGGCCGGCTACCTGCCCAAGGCGGACGTCCCGCAACTCGCCCGGCTCATCCACGGCACTCTTTCCTCCAGCGCCGCACGGTCCTCCGGTACACAGCACGGGGGCGCCGCGGGCGACGGCCAGCCTACCTTTGAAGACCGCCTCACGCAGACGGTCCGGTTCATCCAGCTCGGCGCCGGCGCAAGGTTCGACGACGGCGGCACGCCGCTGCGCTTCAAGTAATGCAGCTCTAAGTGATGCTCCGGCTGAAGTAACCCTAGGGAGCTGCGGACGGCAGGACCGGCCGCCTGGCGTCGTCGGCGATCCGGCGCGTTTCCCGCGGGCAGCTGAGCTTGCCCGGCGTCTGGTCCACGAGGCCGGGCTTCACCAGTGCCTGGAACCCCGGCGCGAGCAGCAGGTCCACGGAGGCATCCGATCGGTCATCCTGGTAATAGTCCGTTCCCGCGACATTCCGCTGGATGTTGAACGCGGCGGCCTGCCCGGCGGATCCCGAGATGACCTGCGCCGTACCGCTGTAGCGGGTCTGCGCGTTGTCCACCTTGCCCACCTTGTAACCGCGGGCCTTCAGCTGGTCCGCGACGCTCTTGGCCAGGCCGGTGCGGCCGGTGGCGTTGTAGACGTGGACGGTCACTTTGCCGTTGGGGAGGTAGTGGAACGTCGTAGTGGGGCACACCTCCTGCGGAGCCTTGCTGGCGACCGTGTCCGGGAACCTGACCACTCCGGTCATGACCGCCCAGGCGCCCACGATGCCGGCGATGATCAATCCGAGCAGCAGGGTAAGGACCACCCCGTGGAACAGCCGGCGGCGGAAGCCTCCCGGATGTCCGGGGTTTTCTTCCTCGGCGAAGGTGGCACGCAGTTCCGGACCTGTGACTACGCGGTGCCCGTGGAGGCGGGTGAGGTCCTTCGGCTTCCTAGCCATCAATGACCAATACCCGGGCGTGTATTGCGGTGCGCTGGTGCAGGGCCGTGCGGACTGCCCGGTGGAGCCCGTCCTCGAGGTACATGACCCCCTGGTACTGCACGACGTGCGGGAACAGGTCTCCGAAGAAGGTGGAATCCTCGGCCAGCAGGGCTTCGAGATCCAGGGTGCGCTTGGTGGTGACCAGTTCGTCGAGCCGCACCGGACGCGGGGGCAGCGAGGCCCAGTCCTTGGGCGTGGAAAAACCATGGTCGGGGTACGGGCGTCCCTCGCCCACAGCTTTGAAGATCACGGTGCAAGCCTAAGTAACGACGGCGGCCAATGAAACTTTCGCCGCTTCCTGCCTGTCGCTTTGTGGCCAAACGGTGACCATCGCCGTCGCCGTCCGTCACACCTCCGTCACATGTCCGGCTGCTGCGCCAAAATGGAAGCATGACTGTTCCGAGCTCCGGCACCCCCCGCCCCGCATCGCCAGCCCTCGCGCTCCTTCTCGACGTCGACGGTCCGGTGGCCAGCCCCGTCACCCGTGAGGTGAAGCCGGACATCATTGCCGATCTTGTGGCATTGGCCGCGGCCGGCATCCCGGTCATCTTCAACACCGGCCGGTCGGACGCCTTCATCCGGGAACAGGTCATGGCGCCGATGATCGCCGCCGGAATGCCCTCCGGCACGGTGATCCACGCGATCTGCGAAAAGGGCGCCGTCTGGTTCAGCTACACGGCCGAGGGGGCGGGGCCGGTACACGTGGACCACGGGCTCGCGGTGCCCAAGGCTTACGGCGACGACATCCGCCGCCTGGTGGCCGAGGACTACTCATCCCACATGTTCTTCGACGAGACCAAGCGGGCCATGGTGTCCGTGGAACAGCACATCGACGTACCCAGCGAGGACTACCTGGCCGAGCAAAAACTGTTCGACGCCGACGCCCTGGAGCTCCTGGGCCGGCATGGCCTGTCCGCGGCGATCCTGGACCATCACGCACCGCAATCAGATGACACCGGCGACTACCGCCTGGACCCCACCATCATCTCCACGGACATCGAATCCGTCCGGCTTGGCAAGGACCTCGGCGCCAGCCGCGCGGTGGAACTGCTGGCGGCCCAGGGCATCACCCCGCAGGCGTGGCGCACCGTGGGCGATTCCCGCACCGACTACGCCATGGCCGACTGGCTCCACCACAACGACCACGAGGTCCAGCACCTGGACGTCCGCCCCGCGGACGGCGTGCCGGAGAAGCCGTACCGTATCCTGACGGCGGCGGACCGTGGCCTCGGCGAGGATGTCATCCACGACGACGCCGGCGGCGCCTTCCTGCGCATCTGGCGGCAGGAGCACGCCGGCTGAGTCCCTGCCGGTCGAGTGCCGGATCCGCATCTTGAGTACCTGATCCATGAATACCGGAGCGCAACCATCACCCAAACACAGTTTGACCCCGTCTACCACGGCAGCCCCTCCACCGAACCCGATGAGGTAGCGGAGGCCGGCTCCCCCGCGGTCCTGGCCAGGCTCAAGCACCGGCCGGACATCGTCCGGCACAACGGCCGCTACGCCCTCATCAACCAGGACCAGACGCCGCAGCAGGCCATGGTGGAGGACCTCCTGGCCATCAGGGCGGCGTTGGACGCGGCAGGCATTGAGTTCATCTTGGTCCGCGGCAATTCCGAACGGCCCGTGATTGCCGTGGACTGGGAGGACCGCAAGAAGCTGCGGGAGTCCTTGGCCGAGGCCTTCCGGGACGAGCCCTTCTACTCGATGACCGTGGACGCACGGAAGAAATCCTCTGTCCTGGTGGCAGATGGCAGCATGTCCGCGAACCGCAAGGCCCGGATCTTCCGCTTGTACCGCCCACGGGTGGAACCGGTGGGTGGCCTGCAGTACGGTCCGGGGCTCGGGGTCCAGCTGGAGCTGTGGAGCTTCGAAGACGATCAGCTGATCCTGCCCGTGGAAAACTCGCTGACCCGCCGCACCATGCTGCGCCAGGACGCCGTGCGGGGCAGCGTGGAGCGCCACGGGCTGAGCTGGCCGACCATCGAGAACATGTTCGCGGACCATGCCTCGGACATCGACTTCGACATCGACATCGTCTTTTCCTGGGTGGACGGCAACGATCCGGAGTATGTGGCCGCCCGCCGCGCCCACATGGAGGGTGCGGTGGTGGGCGAAGGGGACGCGCACGAAGCCCGTTTCCGGCAGATCAACGAGCTCAAGTACGCCCTGCGCTCGGTGTACATGTACGCTCCGTGGATCCGGCGGATCTTCATTGCCACGGATTCACCTGTCCCCGCCTGGCTCGCGGACCACCCCCGCGTGAAGATTGTGCGCAGCGAGGAATTCTTCAGCGATCCCTCGGTGCTGCCTACGTACAACTCGCAGGCTGTCGAATGCCAACTGCACCACATCGATGGCCTCTCGGAACATTTCCTGTACTCCAATGACGACATGTTCTTCGGCAGGCCAGTGGGCCCGGACATGTTCTTCACTCCGGGAGGAATCACCAAGTTCATCGAGGCGGAGACCCGGATCGGCCTGGGCGCGAGCGACGCCGAGCGCAGCGGATTCGAAAACGCCGCGCGGGTGAACCGGAAGCTGCTGTGGGACCGCTTTGGGCGCATCACCACCCGGCATCTGGAGCACACGGCGGCGCCCCTCCGGCGCAGTGTCATGGCCACCATGGAGCAGGAATTCGCCGAGGAGTTCGCCCGGACGGCCGCCAGCACTTTCCGCGCCGCGGACAACATCTCGGTGACCAACTCCTTCTACCACTACTACGCCCTGCTCACCGGCCGCGCCGTCACTCAGACCGACGCCAAGGTCAGGTACGTGGACACCACCCAGTGGGCCGGGCTGCACTACCTGCCCAAGCTGCTGGCCAAGCGCAACATGGATTTCTTCTGCCTCAACGACGGCAGCTTCCCGGAAGTAGCAGCGGAGGAACGCGCCGAATTGGTGGTCGATTTCCTGGAGAAGTACTTCCCGCTCAAAGCACCTTGGGAGAAGTAGCCTGGCGTCCGGTCAGCTCCGGGTGTTTGATGGTGGCTGGCGCACAAGCGGCGCGGCGCAGACGAGTCAGCTTTCTTGAACGCTACTATCCGGTCCCGGCCCCTTTGGAGAGCGCATGATCGACCTGTTCCTTGAGCAATCCCTCGGCGCGGCGATCGGCCTGACGATATCCGCAGTCTTGGCGGTCCTGGCCAAGCGCGTGCGCGTCAGCCGCGCGAAACGTCTGTGGCGGCTTAGAGAAGCCGGTCCCTCCGTCGTACTGTCCACGAGCGCCTCCGTTGGCACCGGCGCATATACCAGGAGGATGACGGGGTTGGGACAGGTGCGCGCGCTTGGGCTCCTTGTACCGTCCCTCACCCGCGCATATGGCGAATTGGACAGCAATGCCGTCACCTTGTCGGTGCACACGAACGGCGCGAGCCGAGAGCGCGACTTGATCCTGTTGGGCGGTCCCAAGAACAACGAGGTGACGCGAGAGGTCCTTGATCGGATGGCACCGAGGCTGCCGATCACCATCCAAACCAACGGAGACGAGGTGATTGTGCACAACGCCGCCGATGGAGGCGAAGCCATTCTGCCTCCGGCAAGCACGCCAGCGCCGTCCCAGTCTCGACCCGGCTACGACTACGGCTACATTCTGCGCGCAGTGAACTGCTTCAACCCGAAAACCTCGGTGACAATCTTCGCGGGAACCCACACCTACGGCACTGCCGCAGCCGTCAGGTACTTCCTAAGCAACCCCAAGAAGTTCAGATCCCTCGGGGACCGCCAGTACGCCCTGGTGGTGAAGGTGCGCGTGATGGGTGACGAGTTCATCGAAACACCGGAGCTCATGCTGGGTCCTAGCGAGTTCTGATGAAGATCACCATGGTCGAGTCGATCTGTGTCTCGAAAACGCCAGAGTCTGCAGGCGCTGACCGGCTGCTCGTGGCTGACGGCCTTTGGGGCGTCGTCGATGGGTCATCCGCAAAGGGCCCAGAGAAGGGATCCGCACCCACCGGGGCCGAGCTGGCCGACATCGTGGAGACTGCGGTCCATGACATTCCCGTCGATGCCGACGCGGTCCGCGCAATGGACATTCTCACGAGGGCCATTGCTGGTCGCGCGGCGCCTGACTATCTGCATTCCGCCTCGGTCGTGCTCTACTCGGGGCTTCGGAACGAGATATGGCTGGTGGGTTCAGGCGGATTCTGTGTCGACGGCGAAACCGTGACGTTCTCCCCGCCGCACGAGCGCGCTGCGAGTCGCGTACGCGCAGCCTTCTTGACCGCGAGTCTGAGAGACGGGTACGCTCTGGACCGGCTGGCGGCAGACGACCCCGGCCGGGAGCTCATCCTCGGGCTTCTCCGCCAGGAGCGCCACTTGCGCAACGTCGACGAACTGGGCGACTACTACTTCGGAGCGCTGGACGGGAGAGCAGTGCCCAGCCGGCACATCCTTGTGCGCGCCCTACCGGATGCTACCCGCGACGTCACTTTGGTCACCGACGGCTATCCGGTGGTGCTCCCGACGCTCGTCGAATGCGAGGCTTCCCTTGCCGAACTTCTGGCGGACGACCCCTTGCTCATAGGTCGTCATCCGCAGACCAAGTCCTTGCGGCCGGGGGATCGGAGCTTCGACGACCGCGCCCTCATTCGGTTGGCGCGCGGCTGACGACAGCAGTCGCCTGCGTCGATCTGTATCCGATACTGGCGTAAGCCGCGTCGGGAGCGTCTCGGCGTAGGGCGGTCGGGTCGACAAGATTCCAGGGATCGTACACCAGCGACGGGGATGCCAGCAGGCGCCGCACCTCGCCTCCAATCAATTCCTCTTCGTAATACGAGTGGTCGCTGAGCAGCAGCACGATATCGAAGCGAGTGCCGTCAAAGAGATCGGGATGGGGAGACAATCCCAGATCCCGCATCTGTTGTGCGTCTACGTGCGGGTCGTGAACGACGACGGCCAGCCCGCGGGCGCTCAACTCATGAGCGACCAGCACACCAACGGAACCGCGGGTGTCCCGTGTGGGCGGACGCGCCTTGAATGCCGCACCGCAGACCAACACTCGGATCTCCGCCCCTTGAGTAGCGGCGAAGTCGACAGCCAAGGTGATGATGTCGGCTGCGACCCTATCGTTTACCTCGCGGCCGATGGTGAACAAGTTCGGGCGGCTCGGATCAGCGAGCGACTGGGCAAGAAGGTATGGGTCCTTGGTCAGGCACGAGCCTCCGACCCCGGGTGATGGCCTGACCATCGTGTCCCTGGGGTAGTCTCTGTTCGCTTCGTCGATCAAGCGCACGGCGTCCAGGTTGTAGCGCTCGGCGATCATGCCGATCTGGTTCGAAAAGGCATGCCGCAGGTCGCTGTAGGCGTTGTGCGCCAGCTTGGCGAGCTCGGCGGCCTCGACCGCTTGCATGGTGACGATGGGTCCGGTGACCGCCGCAAGGAGGTCGCCGGCCCGCTGTGCCGCCTCCGCGTCGAACGCCCCGATCAGTTGCGGCAGCGTGGCGAGTTCCCGGGCCTCGTCGCCCACGATGCTCCGTTCGGGCGCATAGGCAAGGTGGAACTCGTCAGCGGACAGCCCAGAGGAGTTGGAGAGCTCGCCCCACACCGTGTTCCGAACCGTCCCAACCGGCACAGTCGATCGCACGACGACCAGATCGCCGGGTCGTAGAACACCTCCGACCGCGCGGCTCGCACTGACTAGGGAACCAAGGTCCACGTCCTGGTCCATGGGCCGGAGAGGCGTGTCGACGGCGATAATGTGACTGTCCGCGGGCACAGGATCTGCGCCGACGATGAGTGCCCGGGCGGTCGATGGGGCACCGACGCTACGCAGCAGGTCATTCTGCCGATCGACATTCAGGTCGATTCCGGCGACTCGGTATCCGGCGGCCAGCATAGCGCACGCCAGAGCGTGCCCAACGGTTCCGAGACCCACGATGCAGACCTGTCCGGTTTGAGTCATGCACCGACGTCCTTCCAGATTATGAGAGCCCGCGAGCGTTCACGATATGAGCGAGCCTTCCGCAGTCAAAGCTTGCCGTCAAGTCTCTTCAAGTTTGAGGGCGTAGTGGGGGGGAGAGGGCCTCTCTCACCTTTGAGGGAACGCGTTCACCGCGACCAGCACCGCCAGGGAGAAAGCAAATGCCGGATCCGGAATGGCCGGATCCCGGCATTTGAAAAAGGGCATGCGGCATCGAAATTCGAGGGATTACTATTTCGAAAGTGCGGGGCGCAGGAAGCACGCTGACGGCTACCTGGAGCACCTGCCCGCGCCCCGACCGCTGCGTGGGCAGGCCTGGCCACGCCTAAATGTCGAGCACGAGCCTTTCCCCGCGGCAGCGGGAAACGCAAATCATCATTGTTTCATTCAATGCACGCTCCTCCTCGCTGAGAATGTCGTCCTGATGATCAGGAATTCCTTCCAGGACGACGGTTTCGCAGGTGCCGCATGTTCCTTTCCTGCAGGAATTCAATGCCGGAACGCCAGATCTATGGAGGGCATCAAGAATTGTTTCGCCAGCCGCGACGTTTATTTCCTGCCCGTCGGCGGTTTCCACCACAAAAGGCGAGTCGTCCGGGCCCAAGGCAGACGCGCCGCCGTCGGGCGTTTCAGCTGAACCGGCACCGAAGTCTTCAAACACCAGGCCGGCCACGGCTCCGGCAGCATGGGCCGCACGCAGTTCCGACAGCAGGCGGGCCGGTCCGCAGGCGTAGACGACGGCGCCGCCGGCGTCCGCGAGGTATCCCGCCAGATCGAGCAGCCCGGCGTCGTCCTTCGCGTGGATCCGGGTCCGGGTTCCGTCCGGGTCGACTGCCGCGAACTCGTCCAGGAATGCCATGGACCGCAGGCTCCGCCCCAGGTACAGCAGCCGCCACGGCTCGCCGGCTGCCGCGGCGGCGCGGATCATCGGCAGCAGCGGGGTGATCCCGATCCCGCCGGCAATGAACAGCTTCTCCCCCGCCGTCGGCGCGTTGCCGCGGAAATTGTGCTTCGGCCCCCGGACCTCGACGGCGTCTCCCGGGCGGAGGATCCCGTGGATGAAGTCCGAACCGCCCCGGCCGGCTGGTTCGCGAAGCACGGCTACCCGCCAGCCCCGGGAATCCGCGGGGTCCGAGCACAGCGAGTACTGGCGGAGCAGCCCGTTCGGCAGCAGCACATCGATGTGCGCACCGGGCTCCCAGGCCGGCAGCGCACAGCCGTCGGGGTCCTCCAGCAGGACGGAGACGATGCCGTCCGCTTCCTCGCGGATGCCGCCCACCGTCAGGCGGGTGAAGCCTTTCGTTGCCACCCCGGCCTCGGCCGACTGCAACGTCATTCCCGGCCTCCGATCACGGCGTTGACGGCGCTGACGACGGCACCGGAATGGACGAGTTCGGTGGCCTTGCGCAGCCGCGGGTAGAGGACCACGTCCTGGGTGATGTGGTCGATGGGGCGGCCGTCATCGGAAGCCACGGAGCGCAGGAATGCGAGCGCCGCGAGGCTTGCGGGGCCGGGCCTGGCCTCCGCCGTGGCGCGAAGGCCCATGCGCAGTTCCAGGGCCTGGGCCGCCATGAGCAGTTCCACCGCCACTACGGTTTCAATGTTCGCCACGATCTGTCTGGTGTGCCGGCCGGCGTTGTTGGCCATGGAGACGTGGTCCTCCTGGTTGGCGCAGGTGGGGATGGAGTCCACGCTGTCCGGGTGCGCCAGGGTCTTGCAGTCGGAAACCAAGGCCGCGGCAAGGTACTGGGGCAGCATGTAGCCGCAGTCCATGCCGATCTGTTCGCTGGCCACGAGCATGTCCGGCAGGCCGCGGTTCAAGGTGCCGTCGTCCAGCCGGAACAGGCGGCGTTCGGTGATGTTGCCGATCTCGGTGACCACGATCGAGATGAAGTCGGCCGCGAAGGCCACGTACTCGGCATGGAAGTTGCCGCCGGACACCGCCTTCAGGCTGCGGCCGGCTGGCAGGGACGGGAAAATCAGCGGGTTGTCCGTGGCGGCGTTGATCTCGTTGTCGATGATTCCCGCGGCAAAGTCCAGGGTGTCCTTGACCGGGCCGAAGACCTGCGGGATGCAGCGCAGCGAGTAGGCATCCTGCGGCGGCTGGCGCACGGGGTCGCGGCCGGCGTCGCCGTCCACCAGTCCGCTGCCGCTGAGCAGTTCACGCAGGCGCGCCGCCACCTCGATCTGCCCGCGCTGGCCGCGGGCCTGGTGGAGTTCGTCGATGAAGGCGTCGCCGAATCCCATGAGCGCCTCGATGCTCATTGCCGCGGTGATCTGTGCGGTTTCCAGGAGGTTCTGCGCGTCGTTCAGGGCCAGGGCCGCCTGGGCGCAGGAGAAGGAGGTTCCGTTGAGCAGGGCGAGGCCGTCCTTGGCTCCCAAGGGAAGCCGTTCGAGCCCGGCGTGCTTCATGGCGGCGAGGCCGGAAACCACGGAGCCGTCCACGAAGGCCTCGCCCGAATCCAGCTCCAGGTCGTCGCCCTGGTGGGAGCGGGACATCACGATGGCGATATGGGCCAGCGGGATGAGGTCGCCGGACGCGCCGAGCGAACCGAACTCCGGGATGGCCGGGTGGACGCCGCGGTTGAGCATGTCGGCCAGGGTCTTCACGATGTCGCCGCGCACCCCGGAGTAGCCCTGGGTGAGGCTGACGATCCGGATGAACATGGTTGCCCGGACCACTTCCTCGTCCACGTAGCGGCCCACGCCCGAGGCGTTGGAAATGACCAGGCGGCGGGACAGCTCGGCAGCGTCGGAGGGTTCCGCGAAGGCCTTGCGCCCGGCGAGGGAGCCGAAACCGGTGTTGATGCTGTAGATCGGGGCGGTGTCTTCGCCGGCCTCCATGCGTTCCATGACACTGCCAAGCCACTCCTCGCTTGGCTTCATCCGGGCGAGCGCGGCGTCGTCCACCACCACGGGCCGGTGGCGCGCCACCTGCACCAGTTCCTCCAGGGTAGCCCGGGCGGCCCCCACGACCACCGGTGCGGTTTCAAGCCGTTCTGTTTCAAGCCGTTCTGTTTCAGGCAGAGTGTGCAGCGTCATCGTTTGCCTCCCGTGTTGTGTGTCGGCGCGTTGTTCCTTGGCCAGCCAGGGTCCCCAGCGACGCCGCCAGGTTCTCCGCTGCCTCGTTCATGGTCTTCAGGGTGGTGTTCAGCCAGCTCCGCGAGCCGCAGCGGCTCTCCGGCCCGGCAACGTTCAGGGCGCAGACCGCCTCGCCGCCGAACATCACCGGCACCGCCACAGAGACGGCCCCCGGGTCGAGCTCGCCGCGGGAAACCACCCAGCCGGACGCGCGGATTTGCGCGAGGCTGGACTGCAGCTGTTCGGCGGTGGGCGTGTTGTCCGTGAAGCGCGGCAGGCCGCCGTCGAGCACCTGGCGCACGACGTCGCCAGGCGCCCAGGCAAGCAGCGCGCGCGGGCCAGCTCCCGCACTGAGCGGCAGGAGTTCGTTGACGGCGAAGGTGTATTTGATGGCCTTGTCCGGTTCGACGCGGCGCAGGCACATGGCCCTGGTGCCCACCCGGATCACCATGACGGCGGTTTCGCCCACCGTGTCCACGATGTCCTTGAGTACGGCGGTGCCCACCTCGGCCAGATGGCTTTGCGTCAGGTGCCTACCGGTGAGCGCCAGCAGCGCCCGGCCCGGCCGGTACAGCCCGGCGTCCTCCTGGACGAAGCCGAGCTCGCGCAGCTGGCGGAAGTAGCGGTAGGTGCTGCTGACGGGGATGTCCAGTTTGGAGGCCACAGCCTCAACGGTGGTGTCCCCGGCGTCGGCGACGGCGGACAGGATCCTGAGGCCCCGCTCGAATGATGCCTGTCCTGCCACTGCCCGTCCTTTCCGTTCCGCCGTGAGCTGTTACGCAGTAGATCGTGCGGGGCATTCAGGCGCTTCGACAAACAGTATTCCCACAGAATGAGAATTCTGTTTACTCACTGCTCTTTCCTACCGATACCTTGGGCCCACGAATCCGCCACCCCGCAGCGCGAACTCCCCGACCGTAATGAGGCCCGAATGCCCTTGGACACCTCCACAGACAGCACTCCGCCAGCCCTTCCCGTTTTCGCGGACGACCCTTACACGGATGAAAACCTCACCGACCCGTACCCGCTGTTCGAGCGCATGCGTGCGGCGGGTACGGCGGTATGGCTCGAGAAGTACGGGGTTCCCGCCTTCGCCGGCTTCGCGGAATGCCGGGACATCCTGGAGGACTACCGGACCTTCATCTCCAGCGCCGGTGTGGGCCCGAAGAACCTGCACAAGGAGCCCGCGTGGCGGCCCCAGGGCATCCTGGAATCCGACCCGCCCGTGCACGGTCCCATGCGGGCCGCCATGTCCGCGGTGATTTCGCCGCGCGGCGTGCGCTCCCTGCGCGCCGGATTCGAGGTCTTCGCCAAGGAGTTGGTGGAGCGGCTGATCGAACAGCAAACCTTCGACGGCGTCACGGAGCTGGCCGAGCTGTTCCCCATCCGGGTGTTCGGCGACGCCGTCGGGATTCCGCGGGAGGGCCGCGAAAGGAACCTGCTGCCGCACGGCGCCATGAACTTCAGCGCGTTCGGGCCCGACGACGAACGCTCCCGTTCATTCTTCGAGAAGGGCGCCGGCACCCACGAGTGGGTGATGGCCAACTGTGCCCGGGAGAACCTCTCCCCCGAAGGTATGGGCGCGCAGATCTGGGCGGCATCGGACCACGGGGAAATCACGGCAGACCAGGCCGCGCTGCTGGTGCGCGCCATGCTGTCGGCAGGTTTGGACACCACGGTGTTCTCGATCGGGAATACCCTGCAGGCCCTGGCTTCCCACCCGGAGCAATGGGCGGCACTGCACGCCAACCCGCGGCTGGCGAAGTTCGCCATCGACGAGGCCCTGCGCTTCGAATCGCCGTTCCAATCCTTCTTCCGGACCGTCTCCGCCGACACCGTCTTCCGCGGCGTGCCGCTGGCGGCTGGTTCGAAGGTGCTGCTGTTCGTCGGGTCCGCCAACCGGGACGCCCGCCAGTGGGGAGACACCGCCGACGACTTCCGGATCGACCGGAACGCCGGCGGGCACCTGGCCTTCGGCATGGGCATCCATCAGTGCGTGGGGCAGCCGATCTCCCGCCTCGAAATGGACGTGCTGTTCACCGAGATGGCCGTCCGGATCAAGAGCATCGAGCCAGCCGGGGAACCGGTGCCGTACCTGCACAACACCCTGCGTGGCTGGAGTTCGATCCCCTTGAAGATCACACCAGCCTAAAACAGGCCGTTGCCGTGCGGCAGTGACTCCGGAATATCGGCCACGACGTCCCAGTGCTCTACGATCTTCCCGCCGTCGACCCGGAAAAGATCGTAGAAGACGGTGGGTTTGCCGCCCAGCAGCCCTTCGGACTGGGTCAGGACAAACTCGCCTTCGGCCACCGAGCGGTGCACCGTGCCGTACTCCACCGTGATGCCTTGTTCGGCCCAGGCCTTGAGGGCGGCACCGAGCCCGCCCAGGCCATCCGGCACGGCGGGGTTGTGCTGGTGGTACTGCTCGGAACTGATGAACTCGCCGATCCGGTCTGCCTGCCCGCCTTTGAGCACAGCCTCAACAAAACCCATGACGACGGCGCGGCTCGCCTCAGTCTGTTCGGGCGCGGTTACCTCCGCCGGGCCGTCGACCTGACTTCGGCCGCTCGCTGTTTCCGCCACCGCGGGCTGCAGCGCGTCCCAGTGCTCGGCAAGTTTTCCGTCGGCCACCCGGAAAACATCAAAGGCGACCAGCGGCACCGGCCCGAAGCCGTAGTAGGTGCCGTGCATGGCGACCAGATCGCCGTCTGCGAGTATGCGGACCGGCTCGTAACGGAAGTCCGCGGGCACATTTTCAACCAGTCCGCGCAGCGCCTCGGGACCGTCACCTACCATGGCGCTGTGCTGGCGGTAATCCGCCGCCCACCATCGGTCGATCGCACCCAGGTCCCGGTCGATGAAAAGTTCGCTGCCGGCCTTCTGCACCAGATCCTTGTTATCCATCGCCTGCGTCCTCCCTGGCTCCGAGCGTGGACCACTGCCCGCGGTCACGTCCCAGTTTGTACGCGCGGCGGCCCGGTGTCGAGACTGCGTGAAGGAGCCACGCGGGGGTCAGGCGAGGGCTTCTTCGAGCGCTCCGATGAGCTCCTCGGAGTCGGGCCCGACGGCGGACGGGAAGCGGGCGAGCACCTCGCCCTCGCGGCTGACCAGGAACTTCTCGAAGTTCCACTTCACCTTCTGCAGTTCCGCGCCATCCGCGGGACGGGTGAGCTCGGCGTATAGCGGGTGCTGCTGCTTGCCCAGCACGTTGCTCTTGCTCATCAGCGGGAACGTGACCCCGAAGTTGCGCTGGCAGAACTCGGCGATTTCGGCGTCGCTGCCCTGTTCCTGGCCGCCGAACTGGTTGCACGGTACGCCGAGGATCTCAAGGCCCTGGTGACGGTACTTGCCGTACAGCTCCTCCAGGCCCGCGTACTGCTTCGTGTAGCCGCAGGCGGAGGCCACGTTGACCACCAGCACGGCCTTCCCGGCGAAGCGCCCGAAGTCCCCCTCCGAGCCGTCGTTGAAGGTGAGCGGGATGGAGTGGAGCAGGGACATGGAACTTCCTTAGCACTGGGTGGAGCAGGGGTTCGGCGCCGCGAAGACATGCGCTGCACCGGGGTCCGAGTCTAGTGCGTGGGAAGCATGCGGCTGAAACAGCTGCGCTTGCCGGACCGGGTCCGGGGGCAGGGCCGCGTCAGGGGCACGGCCAGATCAGGGGCCGGGCCAGATCAAGGGAGGAACCGGTCACGGAGCCGGAACCGTCGATTCGGGAAGCGACTCCGACGGAGACGGGCTCAGCTGTTGTGTGGTGCTGCCCGGCAGCGGACTCGTGGGCACCGGGGTCTCGGTCAGCGTTGGCAGTGGCGCGGGGGTTTCGGTCGGTGCCGTCGTCAACGGCGGCAGCGGCGCGGGAGTTTCTGTCGGCGCCGGCGCCGGCGCCAAGGTCGGAGTCGGAGTAGCTGTCTGGGTCTGTGTCGGAGTCGGTGTCGCGGTCGACGTCTGAGTCTGGGTCGGCGTCGCGGTACCAGTCGACGTTGGCGTCGCCGTTGCGGTATCAGTCGACGTCGGCGTCGGGTTTGCCGTACCGGTCGACGTCTGGGTCGAAGTCGACGACGGCGTGGCGGTCGGCGACTGGCTGGCCGTCTGTGTCGAGGCGGAAGTCGGCGTCGGCGTCGCGGACGCCGTCGGTGCCGGCGTCACGCGGGCCTCCTGCTCGCCGCCGATGACTTCCCGTTCAGGGGCGGCGGCCACCGGGACGGCCCAGTTCGGTGCCTCGGTCACCGTCGAACCGGCACCGGGTGCGTAGTTGACCATTGGAATGTTGTCGAGCGGGTCCGCCTGCCTGATTGGGATGAGGGTCCACGCGGCCGGATCGGTGTGCACGCCGTTGACGATCGTCTCGAAATGCAGGTGGCAACCTGTGGAGGACCCCGTGGTGCCGACCTTGGCGATCACCTGGCCTACCTTGACCGACTGGCCTTTCTTGACCCCGATCCCCTGCAGGTGGTTGTAAGTGGTGATGAGGCCGTTTCCGTGGTCGATTTCCACCCGGTTTCCGCCGCCCCACAGGTGCCAGCCGACGGCGCGGACCACACCGGCGTCGGCCGTGTAGACCCGTGTGCCACAGGGCGCCGCGAAGTCCTGGCCCCAGTGGAACTCGCCCGGTTTTCCGCTGAGCGGGTCGATGCGAAGGCCGAAGGGGGAAGTGGGAACCAGGTGTTCGAGGGGAGCGTAGAGCTTTCCCTCGCCCGGCCTGTCCAGGTCCTGGGAGGCAACGTTGAGGTGGCGCTTGCCGCTCTTCGCGACGGTTTCGACAGTGGAACGCTCAAAGGACAGGATCGCGTCGGCGCCTACCGCCAGGGAGGGTGGCGGTCCCTCGTCGAGCAAGTATGGCCCGACACTGCCGCTCGCCGGTTGGGCCTGGAACGAGGCCATGGGTAGGGGGCCCTGGGCACCAAAAACCAGCAGCATCAGGACTCCGAAAAAGCTCCAGAACAATGATCGTCCGAAAGCCTTGGACCGCACCAGGATGAAACCCTGGCCGGACTCGTGGTGTTTACCCACTTGCACTCCCCATAAGCGGCGCCCACCTAGCCCGGACGCACACGCCTATTCTGACGTCATGGGAAGGGAAAAGGAACCCCTGCAAGGAGCGCTCCGCTCAGCTGAGGTTTTCCTTCAGGAGGGCGCGGTGCTCGACGGCGGCCTGCTGGTGGAGCGCACGGCCGGCGTCTGTCAGTTCGAGGAAGAGTGAGCGGCGGTCATCCGCGCAGGAATGGCGGGCCAGCAGGCCGGCTTTCTCGAGCCGGTCCACGACCTTGGACACGGCACTTTGCGTCATGGGAGTGCGCTCCCCCAGCGCCTTCATGCGGCAGGCGGTGTCGGAGCTTTCCGCCACGAGGTCCAGGATTTCGAATTCGTTGAGGCCGATGTCGAACTTGGCCTCGAGCGCCCGGTCGATCGCACAGGAAGTGCGGAAGTAGGCGTCCTGGATGCTGCGCCATTGCTCAACCAACTGGCGGTCTGTCGTTGCCATGCCCCCGATTCTAGTTCATTACGCATTTAAATGCCACGTCATAATATTCCTTGTCATTGAATGACGCGTCATATACATTGATGCCATGACTTCGACGAACACCCTCGAAAGATCTGCCGAAAAACTCCACAACGCCGTCCGCTGGACCCGCGCCCAGTGGCTCCTGCTGATGGTGGTCTGCACCGTCCTCGCCCTCGACGGCCTGGACGTTTCCATGGTGGGCGTCGCCCTTCCGTCCATCGGCCACGAGCTGGGGCTGGGCACCGATTCCCTGCAGTGGATCGTGTCCGCCTACGTCCTGGGCTACGGAAGCCTGCTGCTCCTGGGCGGCCGCCTCGCCGACCTCCTGGGCCGGCGCAGGATCTTCCTGATCGCCCTGAGCGTCTTTGCCGCCGCCTCCCTGTTGGGCGGCCTGGTGAACGATCCCACCGTCCTGATCGCCACGCGCTTCGTCAAGGGACTGGCCGCCGCCTTCACGGCACCCACCGGTTTCTCCATCATCACCACCAACTTCGCGGAAGGCCGCGAACGCAACAAGGCACTGTCCATCTTCACCACCTTCGGCGCCAGCGGCTTCTCCCTTGGCCTCGTGGTCGGCGGCCTCATGACCAGCCTCAGCTGGCGCTGGACGTTCCTCGTTTCGGTGCCGGTCGCCGTCGCCGTCGTCCTCCTCGGCCTGCGGTACATCCCCAGGGACAAGCCGACGGCGGAAAACAACGGGCACGACATCTGGGGTGCGGTGACGCTCGCCCTGGGCATGCTCGGACTGGTCTACACCTTGGTATCGGCTCCGGAAAAGGGCTGGGGATCTGTGGCAACAATCGCCGGGTTCGCAGTCTCCGCCGCGGTACTCGCGGCATTCGCCGTGATCGAGAACAAGGTCAAGCATCCCCTGATCCGTTTCGGCATCCTGCGTGAAGGCTGGGTGGCCAAGGCCAACCTGAGCGCGATCGGCCTGTTCGGCTCCTACCTGAGCTTCCAGTTCATCGTCACCTTGTTCCTGCAGTCCGTGCTGGGCTGGTCGCCGCTGGGCATGGCGCTCGCCCTGCTCCCCGCGGGCCTGATCGTGGCCACGAGCGCCCCGTTCGCGGACCGCCTGATCGAGAGGTTCGGCGCCACCACGCTGATCCTTACCGGCCTGGTGTCCCTGGGCCTGGGCTACGTACTGTTCCTGCGAGTGGGGACCACGCCCAACTACGTTCTGGACATCCTGCCCTCGATCATCCTCCTGGGCATCGGCTTCGCCCTTGCGTTCCCGTCCATCAACGTGCAGGCCACCGCCGGGATCCGCGATTCCGAACAGGGCCTTGCCGCCGGCCTGATCCAGACCAGCACCCAGGTGGGGGCGGCCCTGGTGCTCGCCGTCACCACGGCGATCGTCAGCGGGCACGGCCACTCAGCAGGCAGCGCGAGCGCGGCCGCCATGCTGGAACAGTACCGTCCGGGACTGGTCCTGAGTGCCGCCGTCGCGATCGCGGCGCTGCTGGTGGCAGCGTCCCCGGGACGCCGACGCCGGCCAGTCACCGCTCAGCCGGTTGCCTGACTACCGCATCAATTCCGGAAGGCGGCCGCGGCTAAGTGCCGCGGCCGCCTTCCTGTTTTCTGTCCGCCCTTACGGAACCCGCGCCGTCGGGCACAGAATGGAAGATGGTCAGCTTCATCCGGAAATGGCGGGGGGAACTGCGGACGACCTTCACCGGTCACCCGCAGGCCGTTCCTGACTGGGTACTGGAACTTGCCGACGGCGACGACCCCGGCTATCACCGCCCCGGCTCGGCGGTCTGGGCGGTGCATGGGTCGGTGGCCACAATCATCTCGGGCATCCGGGTGCTGTTGACGCAGTCCCTGCATCCCGGCGCACTGGCGGGAGTCTATGACCACTCGGCGTTCCAGGAGGACCCGCTGGGCCGGCTGGCCGGTACCATCCGGTGGATTTTCACGGTGAGCTACGGTTCCCGGGCCGCGGCGCGGGACGCCACGGCGAAGGTGCGGCGGATCCACCGCTTCGTGCAGGGAACGTATACCGACAACCAAGGCAAGCCCCGCGGCTATTCCGCCCTCGATCCCGAGCTGCTCGGCTGGGTGCACGCCACCTACGCCGACTCCTTCGTTTCCGTCCATCGCATCTGGGGTGGCCCCATCCCGGGCGGCGCCGACGCGTACGTGCGGGAATGGGCACAGGCCGGGCGGTTGATGGGCGTCGTCAACCCGCCGGAGACGCTCGCGGAGGTCGGCGAGGAAATGGACCGCTGGTACACCTCGGGCGAGCTGCGTTCGGACGCCCGGCTCAAGGAAACCGTGGAGTTCATCCGCAACCCTCCACTGGCGCCTTCCCTGCGGTCCGGATACCGCATCCTCTTCAACGCCGCCGTCGGAAGCCTGGATCCCCGGTACCGGGAGCTGCTTGGCCTGCGGACGCCGCATCTGGGACCGATCCCGCTGCCTACAGTGCTGCCGGCCCGGCTGGTGCTCGCTTTCGTCCGCTTGGGCCTGGGGCGGCAGAGTTCCAGCGAAAAGGCTGCCCGGGACCGGCTGCGGCGGCTGGGCATCGCGGCCTAGCACTCTCCGTTAAGCCACAAGTCCGGCGCCACGGCATTGCCGTGGCACCGGACTTGCTTCGTTTCAGCTAACGCTAGATCAGCGCATCCGAAAGGTGGTTCGGGGTTCCGAAACGGTGCGCCGTGATGCTGACAGCCTGCTCGTGCAGGAAGGGCAGCATCTCGATCCGGCCGGCCGGGGTGACCTGGCCGTGGTAGACCGCGACGTCGGGACGTCCGCCGGTGGCGGCGGCCAGGGCGGCGTAGTCCCCGCCGATCAGGCGGATGCGACCGCCGTTGATCCGAGCCGCCGACGCCAGCCACTCGGCGTCGCTTTCGATCCGGGAGCTCACGCCCGCTCCGGCGAAGGCAGCCACGACGGCGTCGGGCAGCTCGACGGCGGAGGACACCGTGATAGCCGAGCCGGCTACCACGCCGGCCGCGACAACCCGCAGCAGTTCGGCGAGCGAAGCACCTTCGGACAGGCGCACGGTCACCGGGAGAGCCCGGTAGCGGAAGACATTCCGTTCGGCGCTGAGCCCTGAAACGTCCTTGGCGGTGCCGAACTCCGCGGCCCAGGCTGCGGCGTCGCTGTGGAGGGCCTGCTGAAGGGTGTCAGCCTCCTCGGCGCTTACCGTGGTCTTGGCGGCGGCGAGGATGGCTGCGGCCGGACCGGTGAGGATGGTGCCGGGCTTGGCGGCGGGCTCCGCGGGAACCCAGTTGCCCAGGCCGATCAGGTAGTTCGGGCCGCCGGCCTTGGTGCCCGCGCCGACTGCAGATTTCTTCCAGCCGCCGAAGGGCTGGCGCTGCACGATCGCGCCGGTGATACCGCGGTTGACGTAGAGGTTGCCGGCCTGGATGGTGTCCAGCCAGATGCCCATCTCCTCGGAGTCCAAGGAGTGCAGGCCCGCGGTGAGGCCGTATTCGATCTCGTTCTGGATGGCGATGGCTTCTTCAAGGGTGGCCGCGGTCATCACGCCGAGCACCGGCCCGAAGAACTCGGTCAGGTGGAAGTAGGAGCCGCGCTTGACGCCGTAGCGGATCCCCGGGGACCACAGCCGGCCGGTCTCGTCCAGCTTCTCCGGCTTCACGGCCCAGCTTTCGCCGTCGCCGAGGGTGGTCAGGGCGTGCAGCAGCTTGCCCTTGGCCGGTTCGATGATCGGGCCCATCTGGGTGGTGGCCTGCTCCGGGTAGCCCACCTGCAGGGAGCGGGCGGCGTCCAGGAGCTGGTTGCGGAAGCGGGTGGAGGTGGCCACGGAGCCCACCAGGATCACCAGCGAGGCGGCCGAGCACTTCTGGCCTGCGTGGCCGAAGGCCGAGTAGACGACGTCCTTGGCGGCGAGGTCCAGGTCGGCGTGCGGGGTGACGATGATGGCGTTCTTGCCACTCGTTTCCGCGAGTAGCGGCAGGTCCTGGCGGAAGGAGCGGAACAGTTCAGCGGTCTCGTAACCGCCGGTCAGGATCACACGGTCCACGTCCGGGTGTGACACCAGCTGGGTGCCGAGCTCTCGCTCTTCGAGCTGCACGAGCGCCAGCACCTCGCGCGGCACACCGGCCTCCCACAGGGCGTCCACCATGACGGAACCGGAGCGGCGGGCCTGCTTTGCGGGCTTGATGACGACGGCGGAGCCGGCGGCGAGTGCGGCGAGGGTGGAGCCAGCAGGGATGGCGACCGGGAAGTTCCACGGCGGGGTCACGACGGTGAGCTTCGCCGGGACGAACGTGGCGCCGTCGACCGTTTCCAGATCCTTGGCGCGCTCGGCGTAGTAGTGCGCGAAGTCGACCGCCTCGCTGACTTCCGGGTCACCCTGTTCGATGGTCTTGCCGGTTTCGGAGGCCATGACCTCAAGGAGCTCGGCGCGGCGGGCGTCCAGGACGTCGCCGGCGCGGTGCAGGATTGCGGCGCGCTCGGCGGCGGTCAGGGCGCCCCACTTGTCTGCTGCGGAGACGGCCGTGGCGATGATGCGGTCCAGCTCTTCTGCCGTGGCGACCTTGGTGGATTCAACGACGTCGTTGCCGGCAGTGGAGCCCGGGATGCGCTCGAGGATGGCGCGGCCCCAGGCGCGGTTGGCCGGGAGGGCGGGATCGGTGTCCGGGGTGTTGGCGAAGCCTTCGCGCGGGGCGGGAACCGGGGCCTTCCTGCGGTCCTGGGTGCGGTTCGGCGCGGGAACGGAATCGTCCAGCTCCGCGAGGGAGGCGAAGAAGCGCTGCTTCTCGCGCTCGAAGAGGCTCTCGTTCTCGGCGAGTTCGAAAACCGCGGACATGAAGTTGTCCTGGCTGGCGCCCTCTTCGAGGCGGCGGATCAGGTAGGCGATGGCGACGTCGAACTCGCCCGGGTGCACCACCGGCGTGTACAGCAGGAGGCTGCCGACATCCTTGCGCACCGCGGTGGCCTGGCCGGTTGCCATGCCGAGCAGCATTTCGAATTCGATGCCCTGGGTGACTCCGCGTTCCTTGGCCAGCAGCCAGGAGAAGGCGATGTCGAAGAGGTTGTGTCCGGCCACGCCGATGCGGACAGCGTCGATGTGCTCCGGAGTGAGTGCGTAGTTGAGGACGCGCTTGTAGTTGGTGTCCGAGTCCTGCTTGGTACCCCAGGTGGCCAGCGGCCAGCCCTGTATGGAGGCCTGGACCTGTTCCATGGGCAGGTTGGCGCCCTTGACGACGCGGACCTTGATGGGGGCACCGCCGTTGGCACGGCGTGCGGCGGCCCATTCCTGGAGGTCCTGCATGGCGGCCAGGGCGTCCGGCAGGTACGCCTGGAGCACGATGCCGGCCTCGAGGTTCTTGAACTCGGGCTTGTCGAGGATCTTCTTGAACACGGCCATGGTGAGGCTGAGGTCCTTGTATTCCTCCATGTCCAGGTTGATGAACTTGGGCTTGGGGAAGGAAGCGGCCAGGCGGTACAGCGGGGTGAGCTTCTCCACCACGTGGTCCACGGCCTCGTCGAAGGCCCAGAGCGGGTGCGGGGCCACGGTGGAGGATTCCTTGATGGAGACGTAGTCGACGTCGTCACGCGCCAGGAGCTTGAGGGTTCCCTCGAGGCGGCGGTCGGCTTCGTGCTCGCCCAGCACGGCTTCGCCGAGCAGGTTGATGTTGAGGTGGACGCCGTCCTTCTTGATCTTGGCGATGGCGGGGCCGAGCTTGGCGTCCGTGGCGTCCACGATCAAGTGGCCGACCATGTCGCGCAGGACCTTGCGGGCGATCGGGATGACCAGCTGCGGCACGACCGGGGCCATGATGCCGCCGGCGCGCACGGCGGCGCGCATGTACCAGGGGAGGAAGGCCGGGACCTTCGGGGCGAGCTTGGCCAGGTTGCGGCCGGCCACAGAGAGATCCTCCGGGCGGATGACGCCGTCGACGAATCCGACCGTGAAGTCCAGGCCGTTGGGGTCCTTCAGGACGCCGGCCAGGCGCTGGGCCGAGATGTCAACAGGAATCTTCGAGGCCTCAGTGAGCCAGTGACGGACCAGGGCGGTGGCTTCGTTGCCGAGTTCCTGGAAGTGGCCGGCGTCCGGAAAAACGTGGTTTCCGGCGGCGGCGCGGGATTCCCGGGTTGGTGTGCTCATGCGCGTATTTCCTTAGGGATGGTGCTTCGTTTCCACCAGTATGGATCTACAATCAGATTAGGAAAAGCGAACTTTTCCGAATGATATTCGTTAGACTTTTCGAGCATTTTTGGAGGGCCCATGCTGGACGTCCGGCGGCTTCGATTGCTGCATGAGCTGAAGATCCGCGGGACCCTGGCCGAGGTGGCGGACGCGATGAAGTACAGCCCGTCGTCGGTATCCCAGCAGCTGACTTTGCTGGAGAAGGAAGCCGGCGTGGAGCTGCTGCGCAAGTCCGGCCGGCGCGTGCAGCTCACCCCGCAGGCAGAAATCCTCGTGGAGCACGCAGCATCCCTGCTGGCCATCCTGGAGCGGGCCGAAACGGACCTTGCTGCATCCCTTTCCTCCGTCACCGGCACCGTGCGGCTGGCTGTGTTCCAGTCCGCGGCGCTGGCGCTCATGCCGGACTTCCTTACCTCCATGCGGGCGGAGTATCCGGAGGTCCGAGTGGAAATGACCCAGCGCGAACCCGAGACCGCCCTCTACGAAACCTGGGCACGGGACTTCGACATCGTGGTGGCCGAGCAGTACCCCGGCCATGCCGCGCCGCACCACACGGGCCTGGACCGCGCCACCCTCACCAGCGACGCTATCCGGCTGGCCACTCCCCCGGTGGGGCTGGGCGGGGAAACAATCACGACGCTGGCGGACACCGCTTCGCTTCCGTGGGTCATGGAACCGCACGGCGCAGCGTCCCGGCACTGGGCCGAGCAGGCCTGCCGTTCGGCGGGCTTCGAACCGGACGTCCGCTACGAAACCGCGGACCTCCAGGCGCAGATCCGCCTGATCGAGTCCGGCAACGCCGTCGCCCTGATGCCGGACCTCGTGTGGACCGGGCGGGCGAAGTCCGTGCAGCTTTTGGAACTGCCCGAGCTGCCGCACCGCACCATCTTCACGTCCACGCGCAAGGCCGGCCGCATCCACCCGGCCATTCTGGCCTGCCGCGAAGTGCTTGAGCGGGTGGCCGCTGCGCGGAGCTGAAAGGTTCCCCGGGCCGGCCGGTCCGCCCAACTGACTAGCAGTTGTGGCCGTTTTCGCGCCTCAAAACGGCCACAACTGCTAGTCAGTTGGGCGTTAACGCAAAGGGCCCCGGCTCCCTCGAAAGGGACCGGGGCCAAACGCGGAGAATGGGGGATTTGAACCCCCGAGGGCGTTAACCCAACACGCGTTCCAGGCGTGCGCCATAGGCCGCTAGGCGAATTCTCCATTGCTTCTGAATCAAAAGCAGGTCTTACTGTACCTGAGATTTCCAGCATCTCCCAATCGAGCCGTTCGGCCGGCTCCTGCGGGGCCGCTTCGCGCCTTAACGAAAAAATGGACGCCCCCAATGCGCCCATTCCTGCGGTACTCCGTTGAGACGCCGGGTCCGGTCTCCCCAACAGGCCCTACGCCTCACAACCTTGAGATTGCCCCAATCGGTGTACATACCAATGTTCCGCTGAGAACCTCTGGTTTGGCAATGGAAATTAGAAACCATCCTTTGACCTGTTTCCCGCGGGTTTGCGGGGCCGCTGGCAGGATGGTGGGATGAGCCAACTCCACGCACTGGTGGTCTATGTTCCGCTCCCGCACAGCGAGGCCCTCCTGGCAGCCATTGGGGACGCTGGCGCCGGCCGGATCGGCGACTACAGCCACTGCGCGTTCACCACCCCGGGCACCGGCCGCTTCACTCCCCTGGCCGGTGCGCAACCGTTCATTGGCGCCGTGAACGAGCCCGAGCAGGTGCCCGAACTCCGGATCGAGTGCGTGGTTCAGGAGGAGCTGCTCGACGACGTCGTGCGGGCGTTGCGTGCGGCGCACCCTTACGAGGAACCGGCTTTCATGACTTGGCCGGTGAAGGGCTGGCGATAAGGGGAATCGGCGGCGCCAGCCTGGACAGATGGTTCGGGGAACGGCGTATCAGCCGCGCCGAGACGCACCGCCAGCCAACGTAGGCAGGTCCGGATTGGCCGGAGAGGGCACCCCAGAATGAGCGCTCAGAATGTTGGCGGGCCGGTGGCCTGGATCACCCGGGCATGGGCCAGGCTGATCCTGCCCGGGCGAGGGCGCCGAACGTGGCCGGGAAGCGGTCCAGCAGCTCCACGGCCCGGCCCATCCGCCGCCGCACTGTGGTTCCGGTCCCCGACGGCGGGATTCGAGCGCCGCTGAAAGTTCGGGTAAGCTTATCTGCGGCCCCTCATGTGGCGTCATCCTGTTGAACTCCCCCAGGACCGGAAGGTAGCAAGGGTAGATGGGCTCTGGCGGGTGCATGAGGGGTCTCACATTTAAATGTCAGTCCCCAAAGCTAGGCTTCTCCTGTGACTGTTACTACTGCCCTTTACCGTAGATACCGCCCGGATTCGTTCGCGGACGTTATCGGGCAGGAACATGTCACCGAGCCGCTCATGACGGCGCTGCGCAAGAACCGCGTCAACCACGCCTACCTCTTCTCCGGCCCGCGCGGCTGCGGCAAGACCACGTCCGCCCGCATCCTCGCCCGTTGCCTGAACTGCGCCGAAGGTCCCACGGACACGCCCTGCGGCAAGTGCAACAGCTGTGTCGAGCTCGCCCGCGGCGGTTCGGGCTCCCTCGACGTCATCGAGATCGACGCCGCCAGCCACGGCGGTGTGGACGACGCCCGCGACCTCCGCGAACGCGCCACCTTCGCACCCGTCCGGGACCGCTACAAGATCTTCATCATCGACGAAGCCCACATGGTCACCTCGGCCGGCTTCAACGCGCTCCTGAAAATCGTCGAAGAGCCGCCGGAACACATCAAGTTCATCTTCGCCACCACGGAGCCGGACAAAGTGATCGGCACCATCCGTTCGCGCACGCACCACTATCCCTTCCGCCTCGTGCCGCCGGAACCGCTCATGGCCTACCTCGAGCAGCTCTGCGCTGCCGAGAACGTGCCGGTGGCCCCAGGCGTGCTTTCGCTCGTGGTCCGTGCCGGTGGCGGTTCCGTCCGCGACTCCCTGTCCGTGCTGGACCAGCTCATGGCCGGCGCCGGAAGCAACGGTCTGGACTACGAGCTCGCCGTCGCGCTCCTCGGTTACACACACGCTTCGCTGCTGGACGACGTCGTGGAGGCCGTTGCCGCCGGCGACTCCGCCACCGTCTTCCGCGCGGTGGACCGGGTCATCCAGACAGGGCACGATCCCCGCCGCTTCGTCGAGGACCTGCTGGAGCGCTTCCGCGACCTCATCATCGTCCAGGCCATGCCGGAAAGCGCCAGTGCCATCCTGCGCGGCATGCCGGAGGACCAGATCGCCCGTATGCAGGGCCAGGCCAGCACCCTGGGGGCCGCGGAGCTTTCCCGCGCTGCGGACGTCACCAACACCGCGCTCACCGAAATGACCGGTGCCACCTCGCCGCGCCTGCACCTTGAGCTGCTGTGCGCGCGGATCCTGCTGCCCAGCGCCGAACAGACAGAGCGCGGCATCGCCGCCCGGATCGACCGCGTGGAGCGGCGCCTCAGCTACGGCGGCGCAGTTCCCGGGGGTGCCGTGGCGGAGCCCGCTGCGTCCGCTCCCATGCAGTCCGTTCCGGCGGCGCCTGCGGCTCCGGCGGTTCAGAGCCCGACGCCGGAGCCCGCGCAGGTAGTGCCGACCGCACCCGCGGGTCCAGCTACGTCAGCCCCGGAGTCCGCTCCGGAGCCCGCGCAGACACCTGCCTCCGAGGCGCCGGCCGCGGCGAGCCGGATCTCGGCACCCCGGGTCACCACCAGCGACTGGCCCACCGGGGAAAACCAGGAGCCTTCGGCACCGGGCAATGCGCAGGCAGCTGCAGATGCTACGGTCTCCCACGGTTCACAGGGCTCACACGGTTCACAGGCCCAGGCTCCCGCGGCCCAGGCTTCCGCTGCCCCCGTTCCTGTTGCGACCACGCCTCCGGCATCTCCGGTTTCCCCGGCGCCCCAGGCTCCTGCCCCGGCTCCCCAGGCTCCTGCCCCGGCACCCACAGGAGGTGCCGACGTCGAGGTGGTCCGCCGCGCTTGGCAAGACATCCTGCAGACGCTGAGCAAGATCAAGCGGAGCAGCTGGGCCTTGGTTGGCGCCAATGCCCAGGTGGCACGTTTCGACGGGCAAACACTGGTGCTCTCGTTCAGCACGGACGGCCTGGCCACTGCATTCAGCCGGGCCGACCATGCGGAAAACCTGCGCCAAGCCATCCACAAGACCATCGGCATCGACTGCCAGATCACAGCCGTAGCAGGCGCCAACAGTTCAGGGAGCTCTGCGCCAAACCCAAAAGCACCGGCTAGTCCGGAAGCCCCGGCACAAGTGCCGGCGGCCCCGCCCGCCGTGCCGTCCGCCACTGTCGCGGCGCCTGCCGTCTCCGAAGTGGATACGGCTTGGGGCCTCGCGCCCGCGGGCAGTTCCGCAGCCGTTGACGCGGCCTCGCACGCTTCCAACGCCGTCCCGGATCCGGGACAGGTTCCCGCCCCGGCTGCTGAGCCCAGCCCGGCCGCTGAGCCCGGCCCGGTCCTGGACTCCGCACCCGCCACCGCAGCAGTACCTGCGTCCAGCCCGTCGTCCAAGCGGTCCGCGGAGACACCAAACTCGGCAGCGAGCGACACCAAAGCGGCGCAGAATGCCCCCGAACAGCCATCGTCCGAGGACTACTCCTATTCCGACGGCGACTGGGGTCCCCCGCGCGACGAAGACGCCCCGCCCCTGGACGAAGAACCCCCCATGGACTGGGTTCCGCCGTCGGACTCCGGCTGGCAGTCCGGGCCCGCAGCAGGCGCCGGGCAGCCGGCGTCCGCCATCCAAGGCGCCGCCGCCCGGCAGGCCACGGTCAGCCCGCAGCCCACCGACCTCGCTCCTTCGGCCGATGCTGTCACTGCTCCCGACCCCGGGGCCAGCACGCAGGAGGCCACGTCCGGGGCTGACACCTCGAATGACCCGTGGTCGCGCGCAGTGGAGCAATCGCCGGGCTCATGGGTTGTCGGCACCGCCAGCAATGTGGGTAACCATGCCCCGGCAGCCTCGTCGCCCGCCCAACCTGAGCAGGCCCAGGCAGAGACCAACGGCGCCCCGGCCTACGAACCCGCCGCCGCGCAGGTGCCTGCACAGGCGCTGGCGCAGCCGCCGGCCCAGCAGGCTCCCGCACTGGCTCCCGCGCAAGCTCCCGCCGCCCATTCCCCTGCCCAGGCGAACACTTGGGCGACGGTCCCGGCCCCTGCCGCCGAGGTCACAGGCAGCGCCGCCAGCAAGCAGAGCCTCTACCAGCGGCTTTCGAACAGCCCGGAAGCATTGGCCGGACGCCAGCAGGTCCCTGCCCGGGCGGCAACCGCAACGGCCACCATGGTCGAGGACGTCCCGAGCGCCGATGACGAAACCATCGAGGAATCGGGCGTGTTTGGCCGGGCCGCCGTCGAGCGTATTCTGGGCGGGAGACTCCTGGAAGAGCGTTCCCTGGACGGCACCCCCCTGATGCACCGCTGACCGCGGGCCCCACCGGGCAAAACCAGTCGCCGCCCGCCCAGCAAAGCCGCAACCACCAAACGCCACTGAACAAACGAGGACATTGTGTACGAGGGTGCAGTTCAAGAGCTGATCGACGAGCTCGGCCGGCTCCCCGGCGTCGGGCCGAAGTCGGCTCAACGCCTCGCCTTCCATATCCTTGAGGCCGACCCCGAGGACATGAAACGCCTGGTCGCCGCCATCACCACCGTCAAGGAACGGGTGAAGTTCTGCACCATCTGCGGAAACGTCACCGAGCAGGAAACGTGCAACATCTGCCGCGACCCGCGGCGCGATCCGTCCGTGATCTGCGTCGTCGAGGAATCCAAGGACGTACTCGCCGTCGAACGGACGCGCTCCTTCCGCGGCCGGTACCACGTACTTGGCGGGGCCATCAACCCGATCGCCGGCATCGGCCCCGAACAACTGCGGATCCGCGAACTCCTGACCCGCCTCAACGACGGCGCCGTCCAGGAAATCATCATCGCCACGGACCCCAACCTCGAAGGCGAGGCGACGGCCACCTACCTTGCTCGCATGCTGAAGACGATCGGCATCACCGTCACCCGGCTCGCCTCTGGTCTGCCGGTGGGCGGGGATCTCGAATACGCAGACGAAGTCACCCTGGGCCGCGCCTTCGAGGGCCGCCGCAACGCCCTGTCCTGATTCGCCCTGTCCTGATTCGCCCTGTCCTGATTCGCCCTTCGCTGATTCGCCCTTCGCTACCGTCCGGAGCGGTAAGCCCGACGGCGGCCCGCCAGGACGCCGGCGCCTGTCACCGCGGCGGCGGTCGCCAACTGCCCGGCGATTCCGATGACTGACAGCGGGAACCCGGTCTGGGCCGCTTCGCTGGGCACCCCGTTGATGCAGGGGACATCGTAGGCCGGCCCCTCCGTGGAACGTTGGACGGAAAGCAGGAACCACCCCAGTTCACCGTCCGGAGGGACCTGGTCAGAGGCAAGCGTCCAGTAGATCAGTGCCGGATTCCCTGCGGTCAGCCACATGACGCGTTCGCTGTGCAGCACGGTTTCGCTCCGCACCAGGTCCCCGATGCATTCGTAGGACAGATAGCGGCCGGTATCGTCCCGCTCCGCGTTGACGGGAATGGAAGTCCGCTCGGTGACCAGCGTTCCCGGCAACAGGAGGAACGCCGCAGCGACGTTCCCGAACGCGAACAAGCCTGTCGACAGCACGGTCAACACGGCCCCTGGAAGCCGCGAGGCGAAGCAGGCCCGGAATCCCATGCCGAGCAGCCCGAAAACCCCCACCTCGAAGAGCACTGAAAGCAGCGCCAGAATCTCCAGGCCAGGAAACGCGGGAATGCTCCCCGCCGGGGTCACAGGCAGACCCGAAGCAGGATCCACGGAAAACTCGGCCGTGCCCGGCACCGGCAGCAATACACGGAGCGCGAGGAGGAGCCCAACGCCAAGTACCGCCAGCGCAAGCCCCCGCAGCAAGCACGCCAGCAGGCGTACCGACATAGTCCGTCCCCCGGCCTGGCCACGCACGAATCCCCACACGGAACCAATGATGGCCGCAGCCAGGGAAAGCACGCCTCCGGACAGGAGAAACATCGCTACGGGCCCGGATGTCTCCCAGCCGAAAACCCCGAACCAGGCAAGGAGCAGGTACGCTGCCGTGCCCGCCCCTGCCACGGCAGAGACGAGGACGATCCAGAAGGATACTGTCCGGAAAGATCCCATGGTGTCCGCCCAGGCATCACGGACCGCCTTGGCCGCTGTCGACCGGAACGGCACGCGGACCGGACCGCCGCCGTCGTCCTCGCCGTCGTCGTCCTCCGACGCCGAACCACCCGACGCCGAGCCCCCGGACACCAAGCCACCCGGCGCCGGGCCACCCGGCACCGAGCCCCCGGACACCGAACCCGACGCCCGGCTGCCCGAAACGCCAGCCGGCCCACCGTCGTCGTACAAGTCCCGGCCGATCTGCTCGTAGCGGGGCTCGTCCTCAGGCGGCTGACCGGAAACCATGGCGGTTCAGGCGATTCTCGTACCCAAGGCCAGGCGGCGGGCGGGGGTGCGGAGGGACCGCCAACCGAGCCGCAACAACAGGCCACCCAGTCCGATCTGCAAAACCAGCCCAAGCGGCCACAGCGGCGTGCCCTGCTTGAGGTATTGCGGCTGCACCTGGCCGTTCGCGCAGGGATACGTGCCCTCCGGACCGGCGATTGCCGCCCGGGCACCCTGGCTGATGTTCTCGATCATGCCGCCGCTGTAGTAGTACGGGGTAACGGTTCGTTCCGGGTACGGGATGGCGTCGGCCACCACCACGTATGGGTTCAGGGCCAGCAGCCACGCCACCCGCTCGGTGCGCAGCACGTCCTGCTCCACGAGCGGCCCCGCGCACGTGTACGTGGGCTCCCCGGGCCCTGGCATGGTCCCGGAGCCGTATTCCATTCCCTTGTACTGCGGCTGGTTGGCCATGACGGTCCCCTGGGTCAGCTGCACCCCAAGGGCGAAGGCGATCAGCGAGCCGACCACCAGCGCGGCAACCGTCAGGTAGGTGACCACGATCGAGAACAGGGGCCGGCCGGCGAGCGCCGAAATGCCCACGCCGATCCCGCAGATCACGGCCACCTCGACGGCCAGCATCACCAGGGACACCAGCACGTGCCCAGGAGTCAGCCCACCAAGCAGCACCGCGAAGATCAGGAACGGCGCGCTTGCTGCCAGGAAGGCGATCGCCGCCAGCCAGGCGGCACAGAACTTGCCCCAGAGGATCTGCCCGGGCGTGAGCAGGGTGATCTGCAGGATCGCCAGGGTGCCGCCGGCCCGGTCGCCGTTGACGGCGTTTGCCGACAGCGCCGGCGCCACCAGCAAGGCAAAGAGCAGCACGAAGGCCAGCACCACCTCGAAGATCGCGGACCCCGGCCCGTCCGGCTCGGGCATGCCGTCCGGAACGGGCATCGAGTTGCGGACCTCCATGGAGGCATTCCAGCCGGCCCAGGTCAGCGCCGTCACCAGGGCGATCACCACGAACCAGATGCCCAGCATGATGTACCAGCCGCGCGAACGCAGCCGCTGCTTCATCTCCAGCACCACCACATCGCGGATCCCGCCGAAATAACCTGCGACGGCGGCCCGCCCGGCTGCCGGGTCCGGAACCGGTGCGGGGCCGGGGAGGGTCTTTTCCACGCTCATTTCCGCTCCGTTTCCAGGCTCATGTATGTCTCCTCCAGGGCCCCGCTCGCCGGGCCGAAGGACACGACGGCGATCCCCGCGGTGACGAGGTCCCGCAGCAGGGCGGCAGCGCCGTCGTCATGGCTCAACATCAACGAAACGGACGGACGGCGGCCGCTTCCGGCCTGGAACTCAAGCCCCAGCTCTGTGAGCTTCGCGGCGAGTGCCGCCGGGTCCAGGGCGGTGATCGCGTAGCGCCGGCCCTGCTGCGCGGCTTCTTCGATGGTCTGTTGCTTGACGGTGCGGCCCTGGTTGACGAACACGGCGCCGTCGGCGATTTCATCGAGTTCGCTAAGCACGTGCGAAGAAACCACCACGGACTTTCCGGCCGCGGCCAGGTTTCGCAGCAGCGTCCGCAGTTCCACCCGGGAGCCGGGATCCAGGCCGGCCGCTGGTTCGTCCAGGAGGAGGACGGAAGGGTCGTGGACCAGCGCGCGTGCGAGACTCAGCCGTTGCTGCTGGCCCTTGGAAAGCACCCGGGCGGGCTGGTCGGCGAGATCCTCGAGCCGGACCAGGGCAAGCAGTTCGGCCACCCGCGCCTCGATCCCGGACCTGGGCAGGCGGTAGAAGCGGGCCATCTGCACCAGGATCTCCCGCGCGGTGAGGGATTCCCACACGCCCAGGGTGTCCGGCATCCAGCCGAGCCGGCGCCGCACGGCCGCGCTGTCCCGTGCGGGGTCCAGTCCGTCCACCGTGATCTCGCCGCTGTCCGGCTGCAGCAGCGAGGCCAGCATCAGCAGCAAGGTGGTCTTGCCGGCCCCGTTGGGGCCGATCAGCGCGGTAACTCGTCCGGCCGGAGCGTCGAAGTCCATGTGCTCGACGGCGTGGACGGAACCGAAGCGGCGGGAGACACCCACCGCGGAGACCCCGGAAGCCAGCGGCGCCCTGGTGGTCTCAGGTATTTCTGCAACGGACATACTCCACCTCTGTTTCCCCCTACAGAGCTTGAACCTGCGCAGCGGACTTGCCCACAGGCCGCATCGTGCCTTGATCGTACGCCGTGGTGAAAGTCACGCACATCCACCCAGGGGCCGAGATTTGGTCACAATTCCCGGGCCCGGGACACACGGCGATAAACTGGCCGAATAAGCCACGCTGGCATGCCGTAAATGGCCGTGCGGTGTTTCGATTCCCAAGTGATGCAGTGAGGGTGCGCGCATGAGTATGCCCACTACCGAAGTGAAAAGCGACGAACTGGCCGCGCAGCCTGCCAAGACCAAACAGCTGATCGTCCAGAAGTTCGGCGGCTCCTCCGTGGCCGACGCCGAGGGCATCCAGCGTGTTGCCCGCCGCGTGGTTGACGCGCAGAAGGCCGGCAACGAGGTCGTCGTCGTCGTGTCCGCCATGGGCGACACCACCGACGAACTCCTCGACCTCGCCGCCCAGGTCACGGACTCCGCCCCGGCCCGCGAGATGGACATGCTCCTCTCCGCCGGCGAGCGCATCTCCATGGCCTTGCTCGCCATGGCCATCAACAAGTTCGGTGCTTCCGCCCAGTCCTTCACCGGTTCCCAGGCCGGCATGATCACCGACGGCATCCACGGCAAGGCGCGCATCATCGACGTCGACCCGCACCGCATCCGCACGGCCCTGGACAAGCAGCACATCGCGATCGTGGCCGGCTTCCAGGGCATGAGCCGCAGCACCAACGAAATCACCACCCTGGGCCGCGGCGGTTCGGACACCACAGCCGTTGCCCTCGCCGCGGCTTTGGAAGCGGACGTCTGCGAGATTTACACCGACGTCGACGGCGTGTTCACCGCGGACCCGCGCGTGGTTCCGTCCGCGCAGAAGATCGACACCATCTCCAGCGAGGAAATGCTGGAACTGGCCGCCTCCGGCGCGAAGATCCTGCACCTGCGCTGCGTGGAGTATGCCCGCCGTTTCGGCGTGCCCCTGCACGTGCGTTCCTCATTCAGCCAGAACGAAGGCACCTGGGTCCTCCCCGGTGCCGATGACAAGATCACCACTCAAGAGGGAGTTGCCTTGGAGCAGCCAATCATCTCCGGCGTGGCCCACGACCGGTCCGAAGCCAAGGTCACCGTTGTCGGCGTCCCTGACATCCCCGGCAAGGCTGCGGCGATCTTCCAGGTCATTGCCGACGCGCACTCGAACATCGACATGATCGTGCAGAACGTGTCCACCCACGGCACCGGCCACACGGACATTTCCTTCACCCTGCCCATCGTGGAGGGCGCCGACGCCCTCGCCGCCCTCCGCGCCGCCCAGGGCGAAATCGGCTTCGAGAGCATCGAATACGACGAGAACGTCGGCAAGCTTTCCCTGATCGGCGCCGGCATGCGTTCGCACCCGGGCGTTTCGGCGACCTTCTTCAAGGCGCTCTCCGACGCCGGCATCAACATCAACATGATCTCCACCTCGGAGATCCGCATCTCGGTGGTCACCAGCGCGGACAAGCTGGACGACGCGGTGCGCGCCATCCACGCAGCCTTTGAGCTCGACGGCGAATCCGAGGCCACCGTCTACGGCGGCACCGGCCGATGAAACAGGGTTAAACACGGAAGGACCGGGGCTTGCGCTCCGGTCCTTTTGTTTTGCCTTGCGTTTGCCTGCTCAGCCCAGCCAGCCCAGCCGGCTCAGCCGTAGTCGGTAGTGGTCGGCCCGGGGTCATCACGTACTGCGTAGTGGTGGCCTTCTGCATCCGTTTCGACAACGAAATGCGTCAGGTCTTCTTCCGATGCCATCTCGAAGTCGTCGTGCTTGTGAACCACGGGTGCATCGGTATCGCCCTGGGTGGCGGGTCCGAACACAGCCTGCAAACGCGCCGTCACATGCATGAAACTGTCCAGCACACGTCCCACAACATCCCACCTCCTTCCCCGCAACGGGGTCCGGCGATCAGCCGTTCCCGAGTGGTTCAAGTGACTCAATGATACGCCCGGCACCCCGAAAAGAAGCGGCGACGGTCTGGTTCCGCGGGACGCCGGGGCCTCAGCGCAGGGACTTGTCCTCGGGGTTCTTCGCCACCACATAGCTGCTGCCGTCGGCCCGGTGCTTCGTCTCCCATTGCAGGGTTTCGGCCTGGCGCTGGCGCAGCAGGATCCGGTTGGCCTCGGTCATCTCATGGTCCAGCGAGCTGCTGTGCGCCGGACCGAAAACAACGCGCAGCCGCCCGGTTGCGCGCATGAACCGCTGGGCGAACGATTCCTTGGCCACTCCTGCTCCCTCCGTGGGGTTCCTTGTAGCTTCAGCGTACACTAATTGTTAGTACACTAATAATTAGCGCGGCGAGATAAGCTTGAATGGTACGGCCCAGCCAAGGAGGAACATGTCCACGCCCGCCGAGGACGATCTCCTCCTCGAACGCCAGCTTTGCTTTGCCCTCACGGTCGCTTCGCGCAGCGTAGTGGGCATCTACAAACCGGTCCTGGAACGCATGGGCCTCACCCACCCGCAGTACCTGGTGATGCTTGCCCTCTGGGAGCGCAGCCCGCGGACCCTCAAGGACATCAGCGACGCCCTCCTGCATGAACCCGCCACCCTCTCGCCCATCTTGCGGCGGCTGGAAGAGGCGGGCCTGCTTACCCGCCAACGGGTCCCGGGCAACGAGCGCGCCCTCGCGGTGACCCTGACGAAGGCCGGGGCAGCCCTCCGGGAACAGGCAACGGCGGTGCCGGGCACCATCATGGAGCGGCTGGGCCTGAGCCGGGAGGAAGTCGCCGAACTCCACGCGGCCATGACCGGCCTGATTGCCGCAACCCAGCGCCCTGCACCGGTCCACGCTGCACAGGTCCACGCTGCGCAGTCCGGATAAGGCGCAGCCTCGATAGTGCGCACCCGGGATAAAATGGCAGAAAGCAAGGAGTCCCGCATGCGACAGCGAATCTTCCGCACCGCCCTGGCCCTCGCCGCCGTCGGAGGAGCCGTCGTCGGCCTGGCGGCATGCTCGCCCGGGAACGGTGGCGGCACCCCGACCAGCACGGCTCCCTCAAGCACGGCCCCCTCAAGCACGGCATCACCGCCGGACACGAGCCCCAGCCCCGGCGCTTCAAGCGGCGGGCTGCTCCCGGACGAGACCGAGTCCCCCGGCACCAAGCCGGTCCCCGCACCGCCGTCAGGCACTCCCGCCAGCCCGGGCAAGGGCGACGCCGAACTCTCGATCCTCATCACCCCGTCCCCGGGCGCCGACCCCACCAGCTACACCCTGGTCTGCCAGGGCGGCGTGCCTGCCGCTGAGAGCAAGCACCCCGATGCCGCCGCGGCCTGCGCGGCCTGCGCGGCCCTGAAGGCGAACCCGGCGTTGCTCACCCGCGTCCCGCGGCCCAAGGACCAGGCCTGCGACCTGAAGTACGGCGGCCCGAAGACCGCGCTGGTCACGGGCGCCGTGGACGGCGTCGGCGTCGAGTCCTCCTACAAGCTCACCGACGGCTGCGAGATCGCGGCCTGGGACGCCGCCAAGGCGGTGCTCGGCTCCAGTGGCGTTGGCGAGTAAGCTGCGGCTGCTTCCGGAAGAGCAGTGGCTCCGTCTGGAAGCAGCCCACTACGAACGTGTCCGGCGCTACGCGGACCCCTACCTGGAACGGCGCTCCGCCGGGAAGAAGCACCCGGTGGAGGACTTCCTCTTCACTTACTACACGCAGAAACCCGGGCAGTTATTGCGCTGGCATCCGGGCGGGGGTGCCGTGCTCTGCGGCCGGCGTGCCGCCGAACGCGCGGACTGGAAGTACTACACGCTGCTCGACGACGCCGGGCTGGCGTCCGCGGGCCTGCCTGTGGGAAGCACGGCGGTCGCCTTCGACCGCCGCCGCTTTGTTGCCGACCGCGCCGAAGCCCTCCGCTTCGCCGCCATCATCCTGTCCGGAACCGCGGCACGCCCCGCCCAGTTCGCGTGTTTCGGGCTGCACGAATGGGCCATGGTCTACCGGCAGGACAAGTTCGACCTCCGCCATGAGTACCTCACCCTGCGGCTGGGCTCGGAGGGAACGGACGCCGTGGTGGAAGAGAACCGGATCCGCTGTTCGCATTTCGACGCCTTCCGCTTCTACACCCCGGATGCCGTGCCGCTGAACGAAATCACGCCCAGCCGGGAAAACCAGCGCTTCATGGAGCAGCCCGGCTGCCTGCACGCCAACATGGACCTCTACAAGTGGGCCTACAAGCTGGCGCCCGCGTTGCCAAGCGAGCTGGTGATGGACTGCTTCGAACTGTCCTGGCGGATCCGGGCCATGGACATGAAGGCCTCCCCCTATGAGCTCAGCGAATGGGGGTACCCGGCCATCCGGATCGAGACGCCGGAGGGCAAGAACGAGTACGTTGGCCAGCAACGGGCCTTCGCAGCCGAAGCCCAGGAGCTGCGCGGCCGCCTGCTGGCGGAAATCCGGCCGCTGCTTGAACTGCTCGATGCTGCTGGACACCTCGGGAAAGGGTAGCGATGAACCAGTACGACGTCGAACTGACCGTGACGCTGCTGGACGCACCGGGCTCCGCGGAACAGGAGTTCGTGCTGCTTGCCGCCGACGGTGAACCGGCCAGCGAATCCACGGTGCCCGACCCGCGGGCGGCACTTGCCGCCGTCGAACAGTACGGCGAGGAGATCTTCTTTCCGGTGCCGCGGCCGGACCGCCGCTGCACCCAGCAGTACGGCGGACCGCAGACGGCCAGGGTGACCGGCACTTTCCGGGGCCGCCAGGTGAACTGCCGCTTCAGCCGCACAGACGGCTGCGAGATCGCGAAATGGCGAAGCATGGCACCGCTGCTCGGCGGCGTCCAAGGTTCCACCGGCGCCATCTGAATCCCGGCCGGACGGCTAGGGCACGGGGTCGTGCCTCAG
This sequence comes from Arthrobacter sp. TE26545, assembly GCF_056279005.1. The sequence continues at coordinate 364,072 of NZ_JBWBQM010000001.1, read as the reverse complement.
GTAGCTGCGCCGGAAGCTGCCGCCGCCCGCGGTCAGCGCCCGGAGCTCGAGGGCGTAACGGAGCAGTTCCTGGTCCGGGACTTCGGCGGTGATCTCGGTGTTGCCCTCCTCGGACGCGGTCCCCGTCAGCCGGGCGCGGCGCGCTGAGAGGTCGCTCATCACCGAGCCCACATAGTCGTCGGGCACCCGGATGACCACGGACGAAACCGGTTCGAGGAGCTGGATGCGACCCGCCGCGGCGGCTTCCCGCAGCGCCAGCGCCCCGGCCGCCTGGAACGCGGCGTCGGAGGAATCCACGCTGTGGGTCTTCCCGCCGTGCAGGGTCACCCGGATATCCACCACGGGAAATCCCTCGGCTACGCCCTTCTGCATCTGTGCCCGCACACCTTTCTCCACGGAGGTGATGAACGGGCCCGGGATCACGCCACCCACCACCTTGTCCACGAATTCGAATCCGCGGCCACGTTCGAGAGGCTCGACGTCGATGTCGCAGATCGCGAACTGGCCGTGCCCGCCGGACTGCTTCACGTACCGCCCGTGGCCGCTGGCGGGGACGGCGAAGGTCTCCCGCAGCGGGGTGATGACGTCCACGGTCTGCAGCTTCACGCCCTGCTCGCGCAGCCGGTCCAGGACGACGTCCGCGTGCGCCTGCCCGGTGCACCACAGCACCAGTTGGTGGGTCTCGGAGTTCCGTTCCACCCGCAGCGCGGGGTCCCCGGCAGCTACCTTCGCCAGCCCCTTGGCGAGCGCGTCCTCGTCGCTGCGGGCCGCGGCTTCGACGGCCAGCGGCAGCAGGGGTTCGGGCATCTCCCAGACCTTGATCAGCAGCGGATCGTCCTTGGCGGACACAGTGTCCCCGGTTTCCGCGCTGGCCACCTTGCTGAGCGCGCAGATGTCCCCCGCCACGCTGAACGGCACCGCCCTCAGTGCCGGGCCCCACGGCGAGTACAGGTGGCTGGCGCGTTCATCGGCGTCGTGGTCCGGGTGGCCGCGCTCGGACAATCCCCTGCCGCCCACATGCACGGCAGTGTCCTCACGGAGGGTTCCGGAGAAAATCCGGACCAGGCAGACCTTGCCCAGGAAGGAATCGACGCTGGTCCGCACCACTTCCGCAAGCAACGGCCCCTCCGGGTCGCAGCCCAGCCGTTTGCGCGGCGTGCCATCCGGTCCCGTCGCCTCAGGGACGGCGCGTTCCAGCGGTGAGGGGAAGGCCGTGCGGAGAAGTTCCAGCAGTTCCGCCAGGCCGAGTCCGGTGCCGGCAGACACGGCGAGCACCGGGAAGAACGAGCCCCTGGCGACGGCGGTTTCCAGGTCCGCCAGCAGGGTTTCGAGGGCGACTTCCTCGCCGCCGAGATAGCGGTCCATGAGGGTTTCGTCCTCGCTTTCGGCGATGACCCCTTCGATCAGTTCGGCCCGGGCATCCTCGACGGCGGCCAGTTCCGCCGCGTCCGCCGGCCGCCTGGGCGGCTGCCCGCCGTCGTCGGTTCCCGAAACGGTTCCGCTCAGCAGGTCCAGCAGCCCGGCGGTTTCACCGCCTTCCCGGAGCGGGACCTGCAGCGGGAGCACCGACTCGCCGAACGCTTCCCGGCAGGCCGCGACGGCGGCGCCATAGTCCGCGCGCGGGTGGTCCAGGCGGCTGATCGCCACCGCACGCGGCGTCCCGGTCTGCTCGCATTCCCGCCAGAGTGCCACGGTGGACGCGTCGACGCGGTCGACCGCGGAAACCACGAACAGGGCCGCATCCGCGGCGCGAAGGCCCGCCCGCAGCTCGCCAGTGAAATCGGCGTAGCCGGGGGTGTCGATCAGGTTCACCTTCACCCCGTCCAGGAGGACAGGCACCACGGAAAGGCCCACGGACCGCTGCTGGTGGACGGCGGCGGGGTCCGAATCGCCCACGGTGGTGCCGTCCACGATCGATCCCATGCGTGAGATCACGCCGGTGGCGGCCAGCAGCGCCTCGACGAGCATGGTCTTGCCCGCGCCGGAGTGCCCCACAAGCGCGATATTGCGGATCATGCCCGGTTGTTCGACGGCGAGCCCGGCCGCGTCGTTCCGCCGGAGCTCCTTGCCTTGTCCGCTGCCATTTTTTACCGACATGGGTGCCTCCTGGAGCTGCCGCCGGGCGTTTACACCGATTCGACACCCGGCGGGCACCCTGCGGCAAGAGCATGTGGCCAGGGATGCGCATGAGGTTTCGCCCGGGGTGCAGGAGACCAGACGCAGAAAAGCCGCGGCCGGCGGGTTTTCCGCCGGCCGCAGCCTCCTAGTTGTTGCAGTTAGCCGCGCGTTGCAGTCAGCCGGCGTTGTCCGGCAGCTCGCGATCCTCCTGCTGCAGCTTCTGCTGGGCGGGGACGCCGCCGTTCAGCTGCTGTTCGGGCACAACTGCCACCGCGCCGTCGGCCGAGATGATCACGGAGACGAACGTCGGTGCGCTGGTGCCCGCGAAGGTCAGCCGGCCGATGTAGGAGCCGGGTTCCAGTCCGGTCCAGCCCAGGGTGATCTGGCCCTTCTTGCCGTTCTTGAGCTGGATCGGGTTCGGAGTCACGGTGGCGTTGCCTTCGTTGCTGCCGAGGATGGCGGCATCGACGCTTGCCTTGGTGGGCCGGTTGTCCGGGCTCGCGAACAGGTTGACCAGGATCGTGTACGTCCCGGCTTCCGGGGCTTCGATGGACAGGGATTCACTGGCGCTTGCGGTGGCAGCGGTCAGCAGCTCACCGGACGGAGTGAACACGTACAGGTCGAAGTCCGCGGCGTCGTCGGCGGAGATCACCGAGAACTTGGCGAGCGCAGCGCCCTCGGCAACCTCGGCGTCGACCAGGACGTTGGAATCGTTGCTTGCAAACGCTGCGGGGCCGGGCACCAACTCGGTGGCCGAGGACTTCGCCTTTGACAGGCCGTCCAGGGTGACCGCGGTCGGCGAATCCGTGCCGGAGAGGATGCCGATCGCCGCGGAGCCATTGGCCTGGTCCGAAGTGAAGGAGAGATCCTTGCCGGCAATCACCGACTGCGGGCGGACCGCAACCGGGGAAACCACCGATTTGCCGGCGCCCTCCCACTTCAGGGAACCCATGGCGAACTTGGCCAGGGCGGCGTTCTTGTTCTCGAAGGTGACCTTGAAAGATTTCTTCTGTCCCACGGCCGTGAAGTTCAGCACGGATGGGGTGATCTTCACGTCGATGCCCGGGACGTTGGCGCTGGCCCGGTACAAGCCCGGGGTAAGCGCGGTCAGGGTGCGGGTGACCTCGACCTTGCCGGCCAGGTTGCCCAGGGCGAAGGACGGAAGGTTCATGTTCCGCGCCGGGGTGCTGCCGAGGCCCGGGATGCCCAGGTCAACGCCGGTGCCCTGGATGAACTTGAGGTAGTCCTCGGTTCCAGCGTCGTACACCAGGCCCGGATCCAGCACGCGGGCGGCATTGATGTGCCCGGCGCCGGTGGCGAAGACGTCCGTGTTCTTGCTGCCGTCGGCATTGACCACATCTGAGGCGGTGGTCATCATGGCCGACTTCACGGTGGCCGGGGACCATGTGGGGTTCTTGCCCAGGATGAGGGCTCCGAAACCTGCGATGTGCGGGGACGCCATCGAGGTGCCGGAGAGGAACCCGAACGTGTCACCGCCGGTGCCGATCGGCGAGACGCCGGCCAGGACGGCTACGCCCGGAGCAGCGACGTCCGGCTTCAGCAGGTCCGAATCGCTGGCAGCGAGCGGACCGCGCGAGGAGAAACCGGCAATCTGCGGCTGTGCCTCAAGCGGCAGCCCGGTGGTGTCGTGGTCGATCAGGGAGACCGTGATGGCTGGGCTCGCCGCAACCTTCTGCTTGATTTCGCCGGTGGCCGGCGGGTTCACGTGGACCGTGGGGACGGAGTGCTTGTCCGTATCCAGGGAGGAGCTGGCGAGGTTCACCAGGATCATGCCCACGCCGCCGCCGCGCTTGACCTCGGCGCTCTTGGCCACCCGGTCCACCACGCCGCGGTCGCAGACGACCACCTTGCCGGCGATCTTCGCCGGATCCAGGGAGCCGGGCGCGCAAATGGCTGCGTTGCCCGTGCCGGAGGCAGCGTTGGCGGAAAGGACCGCGCCGGCGTCGTGCACTTCGGCGTTCATGATGCTGGCGCCGCGGTACTTGCTGCCGTCGGAGAATTCAACGGTGCCCTGGAGTTCCTGGGAGAAGCTGCTGGCGGCCACCGTGGTCAGCCAGGGTGCGCCGTGGTTGACCGTTCCGGCGGTGGGGCCGGAGTTGCCTGCGGATACGGCGACGAAGATGCCGGCGGAGGCCGCGGAGAGGAAGGCCAGGGACACCGGATCGGTGGTGGTGTCCGTGGAACCGGAGATGGAGTAGTTCAGGACGTCGACGCCGTCGGCAATGGCCTGGTCGATCGCGTCAACGGAGGCCGAGCCGTAGCAGCCGCCCGTGTTGGGGTCGTCGTCTTCCCAGCAGACCTTGTAGATGGAAAGCTTGGCCGCCGGGGCCACGCCGCTGGTGATGCCGAAGCTACGGCCGTCCACGGTGGCTTCGACGTCGGAGTTGCCCGCCGCGGTGCTGGCCGTGTGGGTGCCGTGGCTGTCAACGTCCACCGGGGAGATGCGTTCCTGCGGCGCGCGGTGCTCTTCCGGAACGGTCTCGAGGAAGGCATCGGCGAAGTAGTGGGCGCTGAGGACCTTGGAATTGCACGCAGTGCCGTCAAAGTCCTGGCCGGTCTGGCATTCGCCCACGAAGGTTTCGCCGTCGGCCTTCAGCATGGCGATCTTGCCGTCGTCCGTGCGGTACGGGACACCCACCTGCGGGTTGCCGCTGAGGGGCTGTACCGGCTCACCGGTGAAGAAAGCGCTCGACGGCGTGTAACCGGTATCGATCACGCCCACCACGGTGCCGGCCCCGGCTTTGTCCTTGCCGCCGAAGCGGGTCTCCCACAGCCCGCCGGAGCCGCTGAGCTTGAGGAAATCGGTGGTGGAGTAGTCCGGTGAACGCTGCGTGTCCGGGGCAACCAACAGGACTTTGGGGTTCTTGGCGAGGTTGACGGCCTGCTCCGCCGTGAGGTTGGCGCTGAAGCCGTTGAGTGCCGAGGTGAAGTCACGCTTGATGCTGACGTTCTCCTGGGCTGCCACTTCGCGTTGCTGCTGCTGCAAGTGGGACTGGTACCGCCGGACTTCGTTCCTGCGCACGTCCAGCTTCTTGCCTGTTTGCGGCTTGGTGGCCGCATAGCCCGGCGTGCCGCCGTCGTAGGTGGCTGCGGGCTTCTCCGCGAGCACCACGATGTAGCGCCCGTCCTTGTACGCCTGGGGATCAAGGTTCTTCTTGATCGTGGCGGCAGCGCTGCTGCCCTGTGCCGGGGCGGCCTGCGCCGGTGCCAGCGCCATGGACGACAGCAGCACCGGTACGCCCACGGCCAGCGCCGCAGCTCTTCGAAGGCCCCCGCTTCCGACGAAGCTCTTTCCTCTTGATTTCACGAGTGATTTGCACCTTTCTAAAGGCGATCCGGCCGCTCGTGCCAGGATCAATCAACTTGGAATGCTGCCAGTTTGGAATGCTGCCCGGTTGACAGTTCTTGACAACCGCTCGGAAGCAATCGCTTCATACAGTACAGAGCGATAGCTGAATATGACATAGGGCACAAAGTCTGATTTCACGCTTGTCACACGGAGCCTCCGGACATGGAAAAAGCCCGGGCATGGAAAAGGGCACGCTCCGTGTGGAGCGTGCCCTTCGGCTTTCAGGGTGTGTCAGGCGTGCTGGTAGGTGAGGCAGTCCGCGGCCTCGGCCCCCGGGCCAACCCTGACATCATGCGCCTCGCACATCAGGTGGTTGTTGTGGATGCATTCGCTGCGCTGGCAGGCACCCACGTGGGCCAGGACCTTGGGAAGCCCGCCCATGGCCGTGGTGTCGATGAACGTGGCACACGAGGCGTGATCCGTGGTGCCACCGATGGTGATTCCAAATGCGGTACACCCGTCATGGTTGAATCCACAGCTGCCAACGCTGCAGGCGGAGACTTCGGCAACATGTTCGGTCATGGTTCCTCCTGGCTCGGTTCTACTGGTTTTCAGTTCAGCGGGAATGACCCGGCATGGAACCAAAGCTACGCCGGTTTTCCGGGCTTTCACCCGCAGGATTAGCGCATTTGTACGTTCGCTATTCCCTCATGGAGGCGGGCGGCTGGGCTGCTCCGCGCAGGGCTGCGCTGATCCGCGCCCGGGCGGCCGCGTCGAGCAGGGCAACGTTGCGGTTTTCGCGCGCAGCCCGGTCCAGTTTGATCTTCTGGACCACCATCCTGCCCAGGCCGGCGAATACGGCTGCGGCCACCACCGGCAACACCATGGACTTCAGGTTCCCTGCCATGCGGCCATCCTAGTCCCCGGCGGCTCCCCTGCCTTCGTACCTCAGGCGGGGGACCCCTCGCCACCGTGGGCCCACCCGGCGGCTCCCCTGCCTTCGTACCTCAGGCGGGGGACCCCTCGCCACCGTGGGCCCACCCGGCGGCTCCCCGGCCTTCGTACCTCAGGCGGGGGACCCCTCGCCACCGTGGGCCCACCCGGCGGCTCCCCGGCAGCTCCCCACGTTCGGGCCCACCCGGCACAAATAGGGTATGGAACGGTTTGGCCGGTAGAATGGGCGTGCAAGCTCGCGGAGCGCCCCTTATCCGTAAGACACTGCACCAAACACCATTGCCTGACACCCCTCTTGAATGCTGTTTGAATGCGGTTCGGCGTGAGACGGCACCACTCCGCGGAAGCCTTTGACAAGGTTCAACCAACGCTCACGCACAGGAGTTACCGGATGCCCCGGATCGTCGTCGACGTCATGCCCAAGCCCGAGATTCTGGACCCGCAGGGGAAGGCGATCGTGGGAGCACTGCCCCGCCTCGGCTTCACCAGCTTTAGCGCAGTCCGCCAGGGCAAGCGCTTCGAACTGACCGTCGACGGCGAGGTGACCGACGCTATCCTCGCCCAGGCGCGCGAGGCCGCAGAAACCCTGCTGTCCAACCCGGTCATCGAAGACGTCGTCAACGTCGAGGTCGTCGAGGCCTGAAATGACTGAACTTCCCCTGATCGGCGAGGCCCCGGTGGCCGCCGAGTCCCGGTTGGACGGCGCCAGGATCGGCGTCGTCACCTTCCCCGGCACCCTTGACGACCGCGACGCCGCCCGTGCCGTCCGCCTCGCAGGCGGCACCGCCGTCGCGCTCTGGCACGCCGACACGGAACTTGCCGACGTCGACGCCGTGGTGATCCCGGGCGGCTTCTCCTACGGCGACTACCTGCGCGCCGGCGCCATTTCGCGTTTCGCGCCGCTGATGTCCAAGATCATCGACGCCGCCAACTCGGACGCCAAGCTGCCGGTCCTGGGCATCTGCAACGGTTTCCAGATCCTCACCGAATCGCACCTGCTGCCCGGTTCGATGATCAAGAACGACCACCTGAAGTTCCTTTGCCGGGACCAGGTGCTGCGCGTGGAAAACAACACCACGGCCTGGACCGCCGACTACGAAGCCGGCCAGGAGATCCTGGTTCCGCTGAAGAACCAGGACGGCCAGTACATCGCCGACGAGAAGACCCTGGACGCCCTTGAGGCCGAGGGCCGCGTCGCGTTCCGCTACGTGGGCTTCAACCCGAACGGCTCCCGCCGCGACATCGCAGGCATCACCAACGCCGCCGGCAACGTGGTGGGCCTCATGCCGCACCCCGAGCACGCCGTGGAACCCGGCTTCGGCCCGGAATCCAACGCCGGCACCGACGGCCTCGGGTTCTTCACCTCCGTTTTGAACAAGATTGTGGGAGGCGCCAAGTGACCACGGAGACCAACAAGAAGTTCAACATCGACACCGTCGAGAACGCAGCGAACACTCCGGACACCGAACTCCCCTGGGCCGAACTGGGCTTGAAGGAGAACGAGTTCGCAGAGATCGTCAAGGTCCTGGGCCGCCGCCCCACCGGTGCCGAGCTGGCCATGTACTCCGTGATGTGGAGCGAGCACTGCTCCTACAAGTCCTCCAAGAACCACCTGCGCCAGTTCGGCCAGAAGGTCACCGAGGAGATGAAGAAGGACATGCTGGTGGGCATCGGCGAAAACGCCGGCGTCACCAACCTTGGGGACGGCTGGGCCGTGACCTTCAAGATCGAGTCCCACAACTCGCCGTCGTTCGTTGAGCCCTACCAAGGCGCGGCAACCGGCATCGGCGGCATCGTCCGCGACATCATCTCCATGGGCGCCCGCCCCGTGGCCGTCATGGACCCGCTGCGCTTCGGCGAGATCGACCACCCGGACACCGCCCGCGTCATGCACGGCGCCGTGGCCGGCATCGGCGGCTACGGCAACTCGCTGGGCCTGCCCAACATCGGCGGCGAGATGGTGTTCGACGCCGTCTACCAGGGCAACCCGCTGGTCAACGCCCTCGCAGTGGGCGTCATGCGCCACGAGGACATCCGCCTGGCCAACGCCTCCGGCAAGGGCAACAAGGTTGTCCTCTTCGGTGCACGCACCGGCGGCGACGGCATCGGCGGCGCTTCCGTGCTGGCGTCCGAGTCCTTCGACGACACCAAGCCGTCCAAGCGCCCCGCCGTCCAGGTGGGCGACCCCTTCGCCGAGAAGGTGCTCATCGAGTGCTGCCTCGAGCTCTTCAAGGGCTCCCTCGTTGAAGGCATCCAGGACCTCGGCGCGGCCGGCATCTCCTGCGCCACCTCCGAGCTCGCCTCCAACGGCGACGGCGGCATGCAGGTGGAACTGACCGACGTGCTGCTCCGCGACCCCACGCTGACCCCGGGCGAAATCCTGATGTCCGAGTCGCAGGAACGCATGATGGCCGTCGTCACCCCGGAGAACGTGGCAGCGTTCGAAGCCGTGATGGACAAGTGGGCCGTGGAATACGCCTGGTTGGGCGAGGTGACCGACACCGGCCGCCTCATCATCACCTGGGAAGGCGAGGTCATCGTCGACGTCGACCCGCGCACCGTCGCCCATGACGGTCCGGTCTACGACCGCCCGTACGCCCGCCCGTCCTGGCAGGACGCCCTGCAGGCGGACACCTTCACCGGTTCCGTGCAGGACGCCGGCCGCCCCGCCGCCCCGGCGGAGCTGGCTGCCGCCGTCACTGAACTGGTCGCATCGCCGAACATGTGCGACAAGTCCTGGATCACCAAGCAGTACGACCGCTACGTTGGCGGCAACACCGCCATGGCGTTCCCGGACGACGCCGGTGTGGTGCGCGTGGACGAAAAGACCGGCCTGGGCGTTGCCCTCGCCACCGACGCCAACGGCCGCTACACCTACCTGGACCCGTACAACGGCGCCCAGCTGGCACTGGCCGAGGCCTACCGCAACGTGGCCACCTCCGGCGCCGTGCCGATGGCCGTCTCCGACTGCCTGAACTTCGGCTCCCCCGAGGACCCGGATGTCATGTGGCAGCTCGCCGAGTCCATCCGCGGCCTCTCCGACGCCTGCATGGAGCTGGGCGTTCCGGTCACCGGCGGCAACGTCTCGCTGTACAACCAGACCGGCACCACGCCGATCCACCCCTCCCCCGTGGTGGCGGTGCTGGGCAAGCTCGACGACGTCGCGCGCCGCACCCCGTCCGGCTGGAAGGAAGACGGCCAGGCCATCTACCTGCTGGGTACGACGGCGGCCGAACTGGACGGTTCGGAATGGGCCAAGCTGCGCGGCCACCTCGGCGGTCTGCCGCCTCGCGTGGACCTGGCAGCCGAGCGCCAGCTGGGCGAGATCCTGATCAACGCCAGCCGCGACGGCATGGTCGACTCCGCGCACGACCTCTCCGAAGGCGGCCTCGCGGCAGCCCTCGTGGAGTCCGCGCTGCGCTACGGCGTCGGCGCCCGGATCGCCCTGGAGGAACTGCTCGAGCGCGACGACGTGGACCTGTTCACGGCGCTGTTCTCCGAGTCCCAGGCCCGGGCCATCGTGTCCGTGCCGCGTTCCGAAGAGGTCCGCTTCAAGGACATGTGCACCGCCCGCGGCTTCGCCCACCTTCGCATCGGCGTGGTGGACGCGGCTTCCGGCGCATTGGAGATCAACGGCGTGGAAACCCTGTCCCTGGACGCCCTCCGCGAAGCCCACGAAGGCACCCTGCCGAAGTACTTCGGCTAGACGCCTCCGCCTGACAGCATCGACTGCTCCGTAACTGTCGTTCTGAGCCTTCAGAACGACAGTTACGTGGGCCCCCGCCGGCGAGGGACCCGGCCTGAGCTTACGAAGGCCGGGAGCCGGCGGGCGCGCGATGTCCCGGACGATCTGGGCTTCCTCGCTGTGGCCCTCGCCCTCGTACTCGACGCCGATCCTGAACTCCCGGTAGGACAGGTCCGGCTGGAGCGGACGCCCGCTGTCATTGGCAGGGACGGGCGCGTTGAGTTCCGGTTCCGGCAATCCCGCCCGCACGATCGCGAGCCTGAGCAAGGTCACCTGGGGCGAGTCCGAGCCAACGCGGATCAGCCGGATGGCTTCTTTGGCATCGATTGAAGGGGACTGGTCAGTCTTCGCTGTGGACGTCGCGGCGGCGGGCGCTGAGCAGCTCGAGTTCCGGGCGCCCGGCGACCAGGCGTTCGACGGCGTCGAGCACCTCCACCAGGTGGGCCCGGTCCGGCGCCACCACCGCTGCGCCGATCAGCGCCCGCCGGTGCTGGTCCAGAAAGCCTGTCTCCGCCGCGGATACCTCGAAACGCCGCTTGAGCTCCGCCACCACGGGCCGCACCAGGGAGCGTTTCTCCTTCAGGCTGTGCACTTCGCCGAAGAGAATGTCGAACTCGATCCAGCCGATCCACATGGGCCAATTATGGGCCAATCTACGGGATGCTGAGTTCGCCCATCAGGTCCCAGCCCTCGCCGTCGAGCTGGCGGCTGACGATCCGCGGGGTTCCCGCGAGGGCCTGCGGCATGTCCGCCATGGCCTTCTTGAAGTGCTCGCTGTTGACGTGGTCGCCCGCGGCGTCGTCCTTGAAGGCCTCCACCAATACGAACTCGTTAGGCTCATCTACACTGCGGGACCAGTCGAACCACAGGTTGCCCGGCTCGGCGCGGGTGGCCTCCGTGAAACCGGCCACGAGGTCGAGCCAGCGCTCGGTCCATTCGGGCTTGGTCTTGAATTTGACGACGATGAAGATCATGGCGGCCTTTCCTTCGGGCGGAACCGGCCGCGCGGCAGCGCGGACCGGCGTCCGCACTGACACTTCGCTCCCATTCTGCCACCGGGGCGGTCCGGACCAAGCCGGGAAAACGACGACGGCGGCCCCCACCGGAAGATGGGAACCGCCGTCGTGCACCGGCTCAGCCGAGCCGGATCGGGAAGGTCACTCTAACGCGAGGTGCCTTGCGACACCGAGCCCTGCAACTGGCGCTGGAAGAGGATGTAGGCGATCAGGACCGGGATCACGGTAACGGTGACGGCCGCGAACAGCGCCCCGAAGTCCACCGCATAGCCCATCTGCTGCGCAAAGACAAACAATTCCTGGGAGAGGACCTTGGGGCCGCCGGCGTTGATGGTCACCGGGATGAGGAACTGGTTCCACAGGCCAAGGAAGTTGAAGATCGCCACGGATGCCAGGCCGGGCCTGGCCATGGGCAGCATGATCTGGAAGAAGGTCCGCCATTCCCCGGCGCCGTCGATCGCGGCAGCCTCGGCGATTTCACCCGGAAGGTTCTTGAAGAACGCGAACAGGAAGAACACAGTGAACGGCAGGGCGAACGCCACGTAGGTGATGATCAGGCCCGGCAACTGGTTGAGCAGCCCCATTCCCTTGAGGACGCCGAACAGCGGAACCATGGCCAGGAAGATCGGGAAGGTCAGGCCGGCCAGCATCAGGACGTAGATGACCCTGCTGCCCCGGAAGGAGAAGCGGGCAAGCACGTAGGCGCACATGGCCCCCAGCAGCATAACCACCACCAGCGAGACGCCAACCACGATCACCGAGTTGATGAAGGCCGCACCAATGCCGGCCTCGGTCCAGGCCTTGATGTAGTTGTCCAGCTTCCACGCCCCCGGCAGCGCGAATGGCGATGCGAAGATCTCGTTGGAGGTCTTGAAGGAGGACATGAAGGTCCATAGCAGGGGCAGGACCACGATCGCGGACCAGATCGCCAGGACGACGTGCGATGTTGCCGCTACCGCCAGGTCACCCGGTGTGCTCTTGGCTTCGCGCTCGATGTGGCCCGCGGGGGCTGTCTTTTGCTTCAGGAGAGTCACAGTCTGCCTCCTTCGGAACCGCCGGTCAGCTTGTTCACCAGGAACACGAGTCCGGAGAAGAGCAGGGTTGCCAGGGCAAGGATGACGCCCATGGCGGTCGCCAATCCGAACTGGCCGCGCTGGAAGGCGGTGAAGAAGAGTTGCTGGGACATGACCAGGGTGGAGTTCTCGGGTCCGCCGGCGTTCGGGAACAGCGAGGCCATGTAGACGAAGGCGTCCAGGGCGAAGATGCCCAGGTAGACGTAGGCGGTCTGGATGTTGTCGCGGATCATCGGGATAGTCAGACTGACGGCAGTGCGGAAACGACCTGCACCGTCAATGCGGGCAGCCTCGAAGAGTTCGGCGGGGATGCCCTTGATGCCGGCGATGAAGAGAACCATGTAGAAGCCCACGAAGCCCCAGATGATCACGAAGATGGAGCACGCCATGGCCGTATTGGTGTTTCCCAGCCAGGCATAATCCTTGAAGTTAAGTCCCAGGGCGTTCAGGGCACCGTTCAGCAGGCCGCCGCTGGGGTCGTAGATCTGGCCCCACATGATACCGATCGCAACGGCAGGAATCGTGTACGGGAAGAAGGAAACCACCCGGTAGAAGCTGGAGTTCCTCAGGCCCTTGACCTGGCCCTTGCTGCTACCGCCCACCGTGACGAGCGTGGCCAGGATGAGGCTCAGGACCACGGTAACCAGGGGGACGACGATCAACAGGATGACGTTGTTGCTGAGCGCCTTCAGGAACTGGTCATCTGTGAAAATCCGCGCGTAGTTCTCCAACCCGACGAATTTGTAGTTGGGGCTGAAGCCGGACCAGTCGGTCAGGGAATAGACAAATGCCTGAAGGAACGGCCAAATCACAAAGACCAGGTAGATCGCCAGCGGTATCCCGAGGAACACCACCATGAAGGAAACCTTGTCAAAAGTCAGGTTCTTGCGGCGGCTCTGGATGGCGGCCTTGCGGCCGCCTTCCAGAACCGCCGTTGGCGGGGGCAGGCTCACTTGATTTCAACCTTCTTGATGGAACTGTCATTGCGGATCTTGTCCGACATCTTCTGCATGTCCTCGGCCAGCTTGGCAGCGTTCGACTTGCCGTCGAGGAATGCATTCCAGACAACCAGGACGTCCTTGTTCATGCCGTACAGGTCAAGGAACTGCCAGTTGAAGACGTTCTTGCCCGCGGCATCGAGCATCTTGGTCTGGGAGACCAGGGCTGTGGAGCCGAAGCCGTCCGCCGGGACCGTGTCCTTGACGACCGTGGGGGCCAGCTTGGTCTTGGCGAAGTTGGCCGCCGCGTCCTTGGACAGCATGATGCGCAGGATTTCCTTGCCCCCGGCCTTGTTCTTGGCCTGGGAGGGAACGATGAAGGGCTCGCCGCCGCCGGAGTGGAGTGCCTCGTAAGGCATCTTCGGGCTGCTGCTGGGGGTGGGCACGGGAGCGCCCGTCATCTTGAAGTCGGCCTTGGTCTGGTCCTTCATTTCGTTTTCGATCCACGAACCGGAGGGGTAGAGCAATGCCTCCTGGCCGTTGCTCCACTGTGCCTGGGCGGCCGTGAAGGCGGTGCCGGAACCGCCGGGCTTGAAGTGGCCGGCCTTGACGTGCTTGTCCAGGGCCTCGAACACCTTGGTAAGCGCCGGGTGCTTCCAGCTGTCTTCCTTGAGGTTTTCCAGGGCCACGCGGACCTCGTCGCCACCTTCCTTGATGGCGGAGGACAATGCCAACTCGAGGTAGTAGCTGGCGGCTTCCTTGCCCCACAGGAACAGGTACTTGCCCTTGGCCTTGGCCTTCTCGCCGAGTTCATAGGCCTCGTCCCAGGTCTTCGGGGGCGTCCAGCCGTTCGCCTCGAAAAGCGAGGCGGAGTACCAGACACCGAAGAGGGTCAGGACGTAGTTGATGGCTACCAGCTTGCCGTTGAAGGTGCCGGGGGTCAGTACGCCCTCGTACAGGGTGTCCTTGATGGGAGTGCCTTCAAGGTTCTTGGCATCCACAACGGGCTGCAGGTCTTCAAGCTGGTCCAGGATGGTGCTGATGCCGATGGACTGGGCACCGGAGTTGTCCACCAGGTCCGGCGGGTTGCCGCCGGCGAAGCGCGGCTGGAGTTCGGTGGAAATCGCGGTCGAGGGGGTGATCTTGGCGGTGGAACCCTGGTGGTTCTTGTTGAAGATGTTGCCGGCGAAGTCGACGTAGTCGATTCCGTAGCCACCCTTGAAGATCACTGCGTCCACGGTGGAGTTATCCGCTATGCCGAACGGGTTGGTATCCGAGACGGTACCGGTGGGACCGGCGGTGGTACCGCCGCCCGACGCGCAAGAGGCCAGGGCTCCGCCCATTGGGGCCAGCACGGCGGTGGCGAGCGCACCGCGGAGAAAACCACGGCGTGCGAAGGACTGCTGAACGTTCATCCTAAAACCCTCCAGGGACTCGTAGGACCGATCCGGACGGCGCCCGTGCCTTGATTTCGGATCGGCTGGAAGGCGCCCGAAGCAGCGCCACCCTCGTGTGACATACTTCACCACTAGTGATCGAAAATCAATATTTCTGGCTAGTTTCAATCAACTTTTGTCAAAACGTGATCTACCCAAGAAGCGCCTCCAGGACCTCCGGAGAGGCTCCAAAAAGAAAGAAACCGCAGCTCAGGACCGTCCGCTAAGCGACCTTTCGCACTCGTCGATGGCTTCACGCGCCCAAAGTTGCTGCTGCGGAGTGCCGACTCGTTCGGCCCATTGCTCGGCTAGCTGGAACTCCACCAGCGCTTCGGTGCGCCGGCCGTCGTCGTGCAGCGCCCAGCCGAGGTTGCTGTGCAGCGAAACCATCCAGCGCTTGGTGCGCGGATCGTCGACGGCGGAGGCGTACTCGAGCGCACTGCGCGTCCAGGATTCCTGGTGGCCGGAGTCGGCTATCGCGAGCATGTGCAGCGCGTCCACCGTGAGGAATTCTTCGCCGAGGTGGTCACCGAGCTCCGCGGCCTGTTCGAGCAACGGCACGGCCATGGCAGGATGCCCGGAGGAATTCAGCAGCCGCCCGCGCTCCAGCAGGACCCGGACAGCCAGCGTGGGTTCCTCCTGGGTGTCGATCGAGTCCAGCAGGGCATCGGCTTCTTCGTAGCGGCCCTGCAAGCCGATGGCGCGGCCCAGCTGGGTGGCCAGTTCCAATCGCTCGAAATCGTCAAACCGGGAGTCCTGCATGGCTTCCCGGAAACGGGCCTCTGACAAAGCCGGATCTTCGAAGGTCCACAATTCGTCGATTGTTCGTTGCTCCAGCATCTGGCCGCTCCCGATTGCGTCAAGGCATCGAATGGTGTTGCGCACTCTCAATCTATCCGACTTGCCCCCTGCCGCGGCAGGTCACTTGCCTGCGAGGCGCGCCCACCCAAGTTGCTCCTGTTGCTTCCTGCTGAGCCCTGCCACTACGAGGTCGTAGGAGTCCTCCACCATGTCCCGGATCATGCCATCGGGCAGGCTGCCGTCCAGCCGCACGCCGTTCCAGTGGGTCTTGTTCATATGCCAGGCGCCGGTGATTTCGGGATGCGCCGCGCGCAGCTGCACGGCCAGAACCGGATCGCATTTCAGGCTCACCGACAGCGGCTCAGCGTCCAGGGCAGACAACGCGAACATCTTCGCCTCCTGGGCCGCGCCGCCGGACACCGCGGAACGGACCTTGAAGACGGAGGCTTCCGGGCCGAAGGGAAAGTCCTCGAAGGCACCGGGAAATCCGAGGCAGATCAGGCGGAGGGTGGCAGCGTCCATGACCCGAGCCTAGTCCAGGCTACAGACCGTAATGCCAGCCTTCCCGCGCCGGGCAGGTGTTGAGCACCACGTCCAGGCCAGCGGCCTTCGCACGCTCGACGGCGGCGTCGTCGTTGACCCCGAGCTGGAGCCACACCGCCTTCGCGCCGGCCGCGATCGCCTGGTCGATCACCGCGCCCACGCGGCTGGAGTTGACGAAGCAGTCCACGACGTCGATCGGTTGCTTTTCAGCGGGAATGTCGCCCAGGGTCTTGTAGCCGGTTTCGCCGTGGACGTCTTCGCCGCGCAGGTTCACCGGAATGATTTCCATGCCCATGCGGTCCCGGACATAGAGCGCGACATCGTACGCAGAGCGCCACTCGTTGTTGCTCAGCCCCACGATGGCCCAACGGCCTTTGGTCCGCATGAGGCGTTCAATGACAGCCGGATCATTCGCGTGGGTCATTCCCCCAGCCTACGCCCGCATGCCGGCCTCGCTTTGGCAGGAACGAGACGGCTCAGAAGGGGATGCCGAGCCGCACGATGCGCCGGAGGACGTCCTCCACGGCCTTTCCGCCCACGCGGCCTCGCTCGTTCAGCATGAGCTCGACGGAGTCCCTGAAACTCATCTGGGAGGACCCGGCAGGCGAGCTGGGCCCCGGCCGGACAGTCCCGGCAGGCCTGTCTTCCTTCCGGGCGGCTGCTGCTACCTTGGGCTTCACCTTGTGCGGCTTCTCCGCCTTCTTTTCGGTAAGCGCGGCGGGCGACTTTCCCGCGGAAGGGGCGTTTCCCGTGGAAGCGTGGCCCGGGACAGCGGATGGCGAAGGGGACGCCAGGCTCTGCGGAGTCCCGGCAGCGGCTTGCGCCGTGGGAAGGCTGGAAGGTGCCGGGACAGCAGTGACTTTCGGGGCGTCCGGGACCGGCCCGGCCGGAACCAGCGACGGCGGCGCAGGGTTCCCTTGAGGCGCCCAGCCTGCGATCAGGCTTTGGATGAATTCCGGGGAGTTCTGTTGCAGGCCGCCGGACGCCGCAACCCCTCCGATCCCTAGGCCCATGGCCGTGACCACGGCACCGGCGACGATCGCGGGGCGGTGCTTCCTGCGGCGGCGCCCGGCGAGCTCATCGCCGTCGGGGTTCGTGCCGCCGTCGGGATCTACTGAGGGGACGCCGAGCAGCGCCGCAAGCTCGCCACGGGGCGCCGGGGCGGGCAGCGCCGAGAGGCCTGCGATGGATTCGAGGGAGGCCTTGAGCAGCGCATCGCCGGGCACGCCGGCGTCGAGCATGAGCTCGGAGACGAGCTTGTCACGATCCGCATTGGAACGCGTCATGGCGCCACATATTCCTTTACTGCCGAGTGTTCACGGAGTGTGGTCAAGGCCCTCCGCTGCAACTGCTTTACTGCACCTTGGCTTTTCCCCATGATTTCGGCAACTTGCTCCACGGTCAGCCCCGCAATGATCCGTAACGACAGCACCTCGCGCTGCTCTTCGGGGAGGAAACCGAGCAGTGCCAGAACTTCTCCCGGAGCCACCCGGTCCATCGCTTCGGCTTCGGCCGAGAGAACCTCCCTGGTATCCCGTTCGGCTTCGAACTCCTGATGCTCCGGCACCCTGACTTGCCTGCGGTGGTCATCCACCATCCGGGCGTGGGCAACGGAGAACACAAAGGTCCGGAGACCTTTGACCCCGCCCGAGATGGCGTGGATCCGCGGCAACACTGCAAGAAAGACGTCCTGCGTGAGGGCTTCCGGGTCCTGCACACCCTTGGCGCTGAGATAGCCCAGCACCTGGCCCGCGAAGGACTGGTATACAGCACTGAACAGCTCGGCGTCATTGCCCCGGAGGGCCTGCAACGCTTCGTCGGTCAGGGCGTCAGTCACGGTTCAGGTGCTTTCGGTGGATGCGGGGTCTGCTGCCGTTGTGCGCGGTTGTCCCGGCGGACTCGCTGCGGGCACCCCTCCAGCCTAACCGCCCCCGCCTGCGCGGCCCAAGACACACCCCGGCCCGGCCCGCATCCATTTACCAAGCTCCTTGAGGCAAAACGAAGGGCCGAGCTGGAACATGATGGGGGACAGATTCCAGCTCGGCCCGTTCACTGGAGTAATCGTTGCAGCCACCCAAAGGGTTACGCGAATTCCGAAGTTTTTTCTTGGAAGGATGTTTTCCCAGTTCAGGGGCGGTTTTGGAGGCATCGACAACGACGGCGGGCCGCCCGCAAGGTTCCATCGAAACCCCGGGCGGCCCGCCGTCGTCGTACGTTCTTGGTGCTTAGTCCTCGATCAGGTCGTGCAGCACGATGGTCTGGTCGCGGTCCGGGCCGACGCCGATCGCGGAGAAACGGGTGCCGGAGAGCTTTTCGAGCGCCAGCACGTAGTTGCGCGCGTTCTCCGGGAGGTCCTCCAGGGTCTTGGCCGCGGTGATGTCCTCGGTCCAGCCCTCGAAGTACTCGAAGATCGGCACTGCGTGGTGGAACTCGGTCTGGGTCATCGGCATTTCGTCGTGGCGGACGCCGTCGACGTCATAGGCCACGCAGACAGGGATCTGCTCGATGCCGGTGAGCACATCCAGCTTGGTGACGAAGTAGTCCGTGAAGCCGTTCACGCGGGAGGCGTGGCGGGCCAGGACGGCGTCGTACCAGCCGCAGCGGCGCGGGCGGCCGGTGTTCACGCCGAACTCGCCGCCGGTCTTCTGCAGGTACATGCCCATCTCGTCGAAGAGTTCCGTGGGGAACGGGCCGGCGCCGACGCGCGTGGTGTAGGCCTTGATGATGCCGATGGAGCGCGAGATGCGGGTGGGGCCGATGCCCGAACCCACGGAGGCGCCGCCGGCCGTGGGGTTGGACGAAGTGACGAACGGGTAGGTGCCGTGATCGACGTCCAGGAACGTTGCCTGGCCGCCTTCCATGAGCACAACCTTGCCCTCGTCCAGGGCGTTGTTCAGCTCAAGCGTGCTGTCGATGACCAGCGGGCGCAGGCGCTCGGCGAAGGACAGGAAGTAGTCCACGATCTCGTCCACCACGATGTCGCGGCGGTTGTAGACCTTGACCAGGAGTTCGTTCTTCTGGCGCAGCGAACCTTCCACCTTCTGGCGGAGGATCGACTCGTCGAAGACGTCCTGGACACGGATGCCCAGGCGGGCCACCTTGTCCATGTAGGCAGGACCGATGCCGCGACCGGTGGTGCCGATGGCGCGGCTGCCGAGGAAGCGCTCGGTGACCTTGTCCAGCACCTGGTGATACGGGGCCACGAGGTGGGCGTTGGCGGAAACGCGCAGGCGGGAGGTGTCGGCCCCGCGGGCTTCGAGGCCGTCGATTTCCTGGAAGAGGGCCTCGAGGTTCACCACGCAGCCGTTGCCGATGATCGGAATGGCGTTGGGGCTCAGGATGCCTGCGGGAAGGAGCTTGAGCTCGTACTTCTCACCGCCGACGACGACGGTGTGCCCGGCGTTGTTGCCGCCGTTGGGCTTGACCACGTAGTCAACGCGGCCGCCGAGCAGGTCGGTCGCTTTGCCTTTGCCTTCGTCGCCCCACTGGGCTCCGACGATCACGATAGCGGGCATGGGATCCTCCCCCATTCTTTTCGGGCAGGCGACGGGAACACCGCGCCTGGCGCCGTACATGAGAACGCCCCGAAGCCAGGCCCTGTCCATGGTCTTCAACAAAGATTCATGGGCAGGAAGGGCAAGAGTTCCGGGGCTCTTACCAGCCAAGTTTAGCGGATCCGGCCCCGCGACACGGTGTCATGACCCCGCACCGCACGCCGGGGCCGAAGCCGAGGTCCCCCGGAACGGACACGGCAAACCCCGGAGCCTGCCGGCGACACGCCGAAAGTGTCTGGGATCCGCGACACCACGGCTCCGGATCCCATTGTTCCGGGGACGTGATTGCTGTGACATGGAACATGCCCGTTCAGCATTAGGAGTAAGACCATGGCAGCAGCAACAAGCAGCGCCGTCGAGGCACGGTCGATCGAGATGATCCCGCCCGGCGAGCGCCACGGCCACCCGAAGTCCCAGTTCACCCTGTGGTTCGGCGCCAACGCCCAAATCACCGCGATCGTGGACGGAGCCCTTGCAGTGGTCTTCGGCGCCGACGCGTTCTGGGCCATTATTGGCCTGCTCGTTGGCAACGTGCTCGGCGGCATCGTCATGGCACTACACTCGGCCCAGGGCCCCAAGCTGGGCCTGCCCCAAATGATCTCCAGCCGTGCGCAGTTCGGCGTCTACGGTGCGGTCATCCCGCTGGTCCTGGTCATCCTGATGTACGTGGGCTTCGCATCCACCGGAACCGTGCTCTCCGGGCAGGCAATCAACCTGATCCTCGGTGTCAACGTTCCCGCCGTCGGAATCCTGATCTTCGGTGCAGCAACCGCGCTGCTGGCCATCCTCGGCTACAAATACATCCACGCCCTGGGCCGGATCGCCACCGTGCTGGGCCTGGCCGGCTTCCTTTACCTGACGTTCGCCGTGCTGACCAAGTACGACATCGGCCAGATCATGTTCCTCAAGGGTTTCGAATGGCCTACCTTCCTGACGGCCATCGCCCTGGGCGCCGGCTGGCAGCTGACCTTCGGCCCCTATGTTGCGGACTACTCCCGGTACCTGCCCCAGGACACCAGCGAACGCCGGACCTTCTGGTACACCTTCGCCGGTTCCGTGGGCGGCGCCCAGTGGGCCATGACCATCGGCGCCCTGGCTGGCGGCCTGTCCGCCGCGCACCTGGGCGGGGACTTCCTGAAGAACCAGGTGGGGTACATGGGCGACCTCGCCGGCGGCGGGCTGATCGCCGTCTTCATCTACCTGATGATCGTCAGCGGCAAGCTGACGGTGAACTGCCTGAACGCTTACGGTGCCTTCATGTGCTCGGTGACGATCGGTACCGCCGTCAACCGCCGCGACACCGTTTCCCGCACGGCCCGCATCGCGTTCATCCTGGTGGTCATCGGCGCGAGCGTGCTGATCGCCCTGTTCGCCAGCAAAGACTTCCTGAACCTGTTCAAGAACTTCGTCCTGATGCTGCTCATGGTCTTCACTCCGTGGTCCGTCATCAACCTCGTGGACTACTACAAGGTTTCCCGCGACCGCCTGGACATCCCTGCCCTCTACAACCCGAACGGCCGCTACGGACGGTGGAACGCCGCTGCCCTGGTGTCCTACGGCATCGGCGTCGTGGTCCAGGTTCCGTTCCTCGCCCAGGCCCTCTACACCGGCCCGGTGACGCACTGGCTGGGCGGGGCGGACATCTCCTGGATCGTGGGCATCGTGGTGACCATGCTGGTCTACTACCCCTGGGCCAAGGCCACCAACCGGGCACCGCTGGAAACCATCTACCCAAGCGAGCACGCGGCAGCTGCCCGGGTGCCGGCGTCGTAACGGCTTAAGGCGCTATTGGCGGGCGGCCGCGAGCGCGGCGTCCGCCAGTGCCGGCCACTCCCCCGCGGCCGCGAGCGGAACCTCGACCCAGTCCTTGAAGGGCCGGCCCATGCCCGAAGGATCGAAGAGCACGGCCCCCGGCAGGGCGAGCGCCCGTCCATGCTCCGGGTTGTCGCGGCCGAGCTTGAAGGCCACCATGTCCCCGTTGAGGCAGGCGATCGCCTTCTTGTCCAGCAGCAGTGAACGGGCACCGAACATCTGGCCCGCCACCACTCCGGCGTCGAGCAGATCGGCCCCCAGGTTCTCGAAGGCGGCAACGGCGGCAGCGGACGACTCGCGTTTCTCCATGGCGGCATCATGCCCGACGGCGGGACCTATGCAAAGCGCGGCCGGCACCTTTTGGTGCCGGCCGCGTTTCCCGTTCCGGACGCCCTATCCGACGGCTCCGGCGACGGCGAACACCACTGCCGCAATGCCGAAGCCTGCAACGCCGATGAGCGTCTCCATGACCGTCCAGGTGGCCAGGGTGGTCTTGACGTCCATGCCGATGAAGCGGCCCACCAGCCAGAATCCGGCGTCGTTGACGTGGGAAACCACCACCGACCCGGCGGCAACGGCAACAACGAGCGCCGCCAGTTGCAGGCCGTTCAGCCCCAGTTCTGCAACGGCCGGGGAGATGAGGCCTGCTGTGGTGGTCAGCGCAACGGTCGCCGAGCCCTGGGCGATGCGCAGGATCGAGGAGATCAGGAAGCCGGCCAGGATCAGCGGGATGCCGGCGTCGCCCAGCACATCGGCCAACGCCTTGCCGATTCCCGACATCCGCAGCACCGCACCGAACATGCCGCCGGCACCGGTGATGAGGATGACCGAGCAGACCGGGCCGAGGGAGGACTCGAGGAGGCCTTCGAGCCGCTCGCCGTGGAGGCCGCGGCGCATGCCGAGAACGAGCGCGGCGACGAACACGGAGATGAGCAGCGCAACAGGAGTGTCACCAAGTGCCCGGATGATCTGGAACCACTGCTGTTCCTTCACGGCGTCAGGCAGGAGGTGCGAGGTGGCCAGGGTGTTGAGGCCGGTGTTGAGGAAGATCAGCACGAGCGGCAACAGGAGGATGCCCACGACGGTACGGAAGCGCGGCGGGTGGGCCTCAGCCTCGGCGGAAGCGTGGCCAAGGATTTCCGGCACGGGAAGCTCGAGCTTGCGGCCCGTCCACAGGCCGTAGAGGTAGCAGGTGAGGTACCAGGTGGGAATGGCGGCGATGAGGCCGACGATGGTCACCAGGCCGACATTCGCTCCGAGGATGGCGGAGGCCGAGACCGGCCCCGGGTGCGGCGGCAGGAACACATGCATCACGGAGAACGCTCCGACGGCGGGCAGCGCGTAGCGGAGCACCCCGCCTCCGAGGCGGTGGGCGACTGCGAACACGACCGGCAGCATGACCACAAGGCCGGCGTCGAAGAAGATCGGGAAACCGAAGATCAGCGAGGCGAGGCCCAGCGCGAAGGGCGCACGCTTCTCACCGAAGAGCTTGATCAGGTAATCGGCCAGGACCTTGGCGCCGCCGGAGGTCTCGACAATGCGGCCGAGCATGGTGCCCAGGCCGACGAGCAGGGCAACGGTGCCCAGGGTGGTGCCGAAGCCGCCGACCAGGACGCCTACCACCTTGTCGGCGGGGATGCCGGTGGCGAAGGCCGTGGCAAGGCTGACAGTGATCAGCGCAAGCAGGGCGTGCATCTTGAAGCGGATGATCAGGACGAGCAGGACGGCGATGGCTGCGGCCGCGATAAGCAGCAGCGGCCCGGCGCCGAGGGTTTGGGTCCATCCTTCGATGGTGGTCATGGTGCCTCCTCAGGCAGGGTTCATCAGCCCGTGCCGGGGCGCGCCGGACTGCGCCGGCGGGCGTGCCCCGATGGACGGGCTGCGGTTGGGGAAATGTGGGGTGTTCTTGCGGTTCTGGCTGGGCGCCTTGGCCGCTCAGGCAGCCTGCAGGGCAAGGACGTCGACGACGGCGCGCACCAGGGTGCCCGGGTCCTGTGCGATGTCCAGGCGGATGCTTCCTGCCGCGCATTCCTCGGCCGTGAGCGGTTCGAGGGTGGCGAGTTGGCTGGGCAGCAGGGTGGTGGGCATGAAGTGTCCCGCCCGGCCGCCCATGCGTTCGGCGAGAAGTTCCGGGCTGCCGTCGAGGTGGACGAACACCACGCGGCCTTCGGCCCCGGAGAGCAGGCTGCGGTAGCCGCGTTTGAGGGCCGAGCAGGTCAGCACGGTGCTCTTGCCTGCCTTCGCCTTGGACGTCATCCAGTCGCGGATGCTGCCCAGCCAGGGCCAGCGGTCCTCATCCGTGAGCGGAACGCCGCCCTCCATTTTCGAAATGTTGGCCGACGGGTGGAAGCGGTCGGCCTCGGCCATGTCCCAGCCAAGGGCCGACGCGAGTGCCTCGGCAATCGTGGACTTGCCTGCGCCGGCAACGCCCATGACGACCACGTGGATTGCAGATGACTCCATTGCCCTACCTCCGCAGGAAGACGTCGTTGGCTTCCGAAGAAGCTCGGGTGGCGCTGATGCGCCGCGTTCCAGAAAAAGATAGCACCATTGATAGTGCACTGGTAGTACCTATTGTGCTTTTGGTCATACTTTTACGTCGAAGGCACTACGCTTGAGCATGAAATCGGTGCGGGAAGGGCGGGATATGTCGACGGTGACAGCGGAAGGCGGAGGCCTCCACCAGCGCATGCTGGACACCCTCGGCGAATCGATCGCCTCCGGCCGCCTTGCCCCAGGATCCCGGCTCACCCTCGAAGACCTGCAACAGGAATTCGGCGTCTCCCGCACTGTCGCCCGGGACACCATGCGCGTCCTGGAATCCATGAACCTTGTGTACTCCCGCCGCCGGGTGGGCATCGTGGTCCAGGACCCGCTGCACTGGAACGTCTTCGACCCCAAGCTGGTGCACTGGCGCCTGGCCTCCACCCGCCGCGAAGCCCAGTACGCCTCGCTCACCGAGCTGCGCATCGCCGTCGAGCCCATTGCCGCCGCGGCCGCCGCCCGCCGGGCCACGCACGCGCAGCGCGGAGAACTGGGAGCGATGGCCGCGGAGCTGCGGCGCCTGGGCGAGGCCGGGGACCTGGAGGGTTTCCTCGCCGTCGACATCGCCTTCCACCGCCTCCTGCTGCACGCAAGCGGCAACGAGATGTTCGCCGCGATCGACCAGATGGTGGCCGAGGTGCTGACCAGCCGCACCCAGCAGGGACTCATGCCGTTCCGGCCGGAGGAGGCCGCGCTCAAGGCGCACGAAGATGTTGCCTCCGCCGTTTCGCGCGGGGATACGAACAAGGCCGAGGAAGCGATGCACCGGGTGGTGGTGGAAGTCCGCCAGGCCATGGGCCTGGACTAGCACGCTAACGACGACGGCGCCCTGCACCGAAAAGGTGCGGGGCGCCGTCGTTGTTGGTTCTCTGAAATCCTACTCGTCGTCCGCTTCCTCGCCAGGGCGGGAAGTCTGGGTGTCCAGGCTGTCCCAGAAGGAGGTATCGGCGTCGGCGATTGAACCGTTTGCGATGGCTGCCGCGGTGGAGGTCAGCGTGATCACGGTCTGTTTGATGAGGTAACCGTTGCTGCGCTGGCCCAGGGCGTAGCCGTCGAGGTAGTGGTCCGACATGCCGCGCATTTCGAAAAGAAGCGTGGCGATCCCGTATTCCACCGCGATACCGTTGCGGCTGATGGTTTCAGCGCTGCCGCCTTCGTACTTTCCAAGGTGCCCCCAGCCCGTGGAGTCGACATTGTTGAACACAACGGCCCCGAGCTTCTTGGACTTCTCGACGACGGCGGGATCGGCGTTGGGCGTGGTGGGGTACAGGATCGAGCCGGACACCAGCTTCCCGTCCCGTTCGGCGCGGATGCCCTGGTGGTGGAGGTCGATCATGTAATCGATCCGGTACTTGCGCATCACGTTGTTGTGCAAGGCCTGGGTTTCGGGCTGGACCTTGGCAACATGGTCGCGGTTCAGGTCCACGCCTTCGGCGTTGTAGCGGGTGAGGTGGCGGTCGCCCTTGGCGACGTAGTCGTCCAGCGGGAAATTCACGTCCCCCATGGCGCCGTCAGCGTTCAGCATTGGCACGATGAGGATGTTCACGCCGTCCAGGATGCCGGCCGCGCTGGCGGTTCCCAGGTGCTTGATGAACTGCATGGCACCCTCGGTGGTGAGCTGTTCGTTGCCATGCTGCTGGGTCAGGTACAGGATGGTCGGCTTGGCCGGGTCCGTGACGTACTTGACCAGGTGGATGTCGCGCCCCTTGACCGTCTTGCCAATCACCTCCAGTTCCATGGCCTGCTGGCGGGCGTCCTGGTCCTTCAGGAAGGAAACCAGCTCGTCATAGGTGGTCAGCTTGGATGTGGTGATCTGGCCGTTGTCGCCATAGCCGGGGCCCTCGCCCACGGCTTGCGCCAGCGGGGCCGAGCCCGCCGCGACAACCAGCGCCAAGGCTCCTGAAGCGGCCAGGGTCCTCAAGACTCCCAGTGTGTTCCTCACAGTGCGTTACCTCTTTCGAGTGCATTGGGTGCGTGCAACCTGCCATGTCCCCCATTGCAGGCTGTGACAAACACACAAACAAGGTGAACTAATATTGTCAATCAGCTCGACAAAAACTGAACATTCCGCAGGAAGCCGTCTCGGGCGAGGTACCGGAAAACGACGACGGCGCCCGCCACCTTTCGGTGACGGACGCCGTCGTTTGTTCTGCTTTTGTCCTAGCCTTCGATCGCTGCCTTCGCGGCGGGATCGGAGTCATTGAGGAACTTCTCGATCCGCTCGGGCTCCTCGGCCTCGCCGATGGCCGCCGAAGCGCGGCCCAGGGCGTAGAGGGACCGCAGGAAGCCGCGGTTCGGTTCGTGCTCCCACGGGATGGGGCCGACGCCGCGCCAGCCGTTGCGCCGCAGCGAGTCCAGTCCGCGGTGGTAGCCCACCCGGGCGTAGGCGTAGGAATCGATGGTGCGGCCTTCGGCCCAGGCTTCCTCCGCGAGGATTGCCCAGAGCAGCGAGGACGTGGGGTGCTTGGCCACGAGGTCCAGCGGCTCCTGGCCGAGCGCGAGGTGCTGGTACACCTCGGTTTCGGCGGGCAGGAGGGTGGGTTCGGGGCCCAGCAGGTTCTTGCGGAATTCGTCGGACATGACTTAGAAGGTCTTGCCTGCCGAGCCGAGCTGGCGGGCGGATTCGACGATGCGGGCGGCCATGCCGGCTTCGGCCGAGGCACCCCAGACGCGCGGGTCGTAGGTCTTCTTGTTGCCGATTTCGCCGTCGACCTTCAGCACGCCGTCGTAGTTGGCGAACATGTGCCCGGCGACCGGACGGGTGAAGGCGTACTGGGTGTCCGTGTCCACGTTCATCTTGATGACGCCGTAGGAAACGGCGTCCGCGATCTCCTGGTCGGAGGAACCGGAACCGCCGTGGAAGACGAGGTCGAAGGGGTTGTCCTTGCCGATCTTCGCGCCGACCTCGGACTGGATCTGCTTGAGCAGCTCCGGGCGCAGCTTCACGCCACCGGGCTTGTACACGCCGTGCACGTTGCCGAAGGTCAGGGCCGTAATGTAGCGGCCGTTCTCGCCGGCACCCAGGGCCTCGATGGTGGCCAAGGCGTCTTCGGTGGTGGTGTAGAGCTTTTCGTTGATCTCGTTCTCCACGCCGTCTTCCTCGCCGCCGACGGTGCCGATCTCGACCTCGAGGATGATCTTCGCCGCCGCGGTACGCTCCAGCAGCTCACGGGCGATGCGCAGGTTCTCGCCGAGGGCCTCGTGCGAACCGTCCCACATGTGCGAGTTGAAGATCGGGTTGCGGCCGGCCTTTACCTCTGCCTCGGACGCGGCCAGCAGCGGCAGAACGAAGCTGTCCAGCTTGTCCTTGGGGCAGTGGTCCGTGTGCAGGGCAATGTTCACGTTGTAGTTCTTGGCGACCTCGCGGGCAAACGCAGCAAAGCCCAGGGAACCGGCAACCATGTCCTTCACCGAGGCACCGGACCAGTACGCAGCACCGCCGGTGGAAACCTGGATGATGCCATCGGACTCAGCCTCAGCGAAACCGCGGATCGCAGCGTTCAGGGTCTGCGACGACGTCACGTTCACCGCCGGGAAAGCAAAACCGCCGGCCTTCGCACGGTCGATCATCTCGGAGTAAATCTCTGGGGTTGCAATGGGCATGGTGACTCCTATGCTGGTTTTCGTCTATGGGTGTGCTGACCCTGAAACAGACCGCTTACGGCTAGGCACCATCCTAGCCAGAACCAACAGGAGGGCGTGCTTCGGGTCACGCCGTGGTAACACTTCCTGCGCAGCGCCCGGGTGCATCGGCGGGCTTCCAGCTGATAGACGGCTTACAGCTGATAGACGCGGCGGGCATTCCCGGATGCGATCATGCCGGCCACGCGGATCGCATCCCCTTCCAACCATTCCCCGCGACGCACCCAGTCGCCAAGGGCTTGCGCCATCGACCGCCGCCAGAGGATCGACCCGAGCAGATGCAGTTCGGGAGGACCGACGGCATCGGAGGAATAGAGCTGTTTGGCGAACGGCGCCAGCTCCAGGGATTCGCCGACGATCTCGAGGCTCCGCGAGCCGACATGGTTCAGGCTGAGTCCGACGTCGAAATACACGTTGGTGAACGCCTGGGCGAGGTACCCGGATTCACGGTGGTAGGGGTAGCAGTGGAGCAGCATCACGGGGGTGTCCCGGATCGCGGGCTGGCGTAGCAGGGGCAAGAGGAGCATGGGGTTGGAACGGTGCAGGTCCATATCGAGGTCGCCGAACCCAACGTGGACCTGGATGGGCAGCCGGTACTCCGCGGCGGCATGGACAATGTAGGAGACGATCACCGGGTCCCGGAGCCTCAGCTCCTGGCCGGGTTCCGCGGTCCAGGGCGCGGTCCACAGCGCCACGGCCTGTTCCAGGTGCCGGGCGTCCGGAAGGGACCAGTCGATATCGAAGCCGCAGCGGTAGGCGGCGATGGTCTTGAAGCCGACGACGCCGGGAGCGGCGTTCGCGAGTGCCTCGCGGAAGTCTCTGGCAAAGTCAGCCGGCGAGGCAGTGCGTGCCGCCACGGCTTCTGCCAGGAGTTCAAGCCGGAGGACTTCCGAGCTTGGGGCACCGGAATCCCTCGTCAGGGTTTCCGGCGTCGCAATCGTGGATGAGCTTAAGCCCGTGTCGACGATCCAGTGCTCAACGCCGGCTGGAGCCAGCATCAGGCGGTTGAGGTGCGCCGGTGCCAGTGTGTTCCGGGTTTCCCAGTACTCATCCGCTCCGGCGTATGGCTCAAGACCCAACCGCGGAGCGCACCAGCGCCGGATGGCGAACCCCAACTGGGAATCGAACTGGGTCATGAAGACGGGAACGGGATCCTGGGAGCCTTCGTTGATGGACTCTTCGAATTCCGCCCGGGAGACGGGCCGCACGAAGCACCCATGGACGTGGTGGTCCACCAGCGGCATTGCGGTGATGGCCTCTGCAAGGCTCGGAGGGACGCGGTCCCCCAACCCTGACAGGACATCCAACTGGCCAGCCGGCATGGTCAGGCCGACCACGCGAAGCGAAGGGCCTGCGCTATCTCGGCGGGAGCCTTGCCCGCGAATTTTCCGGCTTCGTGGCGGCGGACCGCCACAACTCCCTCCACGATCTCCGGCCCCAGGATGCTAGCGGCCAATTCCGACCGCTCAAGGCGTCCAAGAACGGTCGCCTGGTCGGCGTTGACGGCTGCAGCCGGCCAATCGGCTGCTTCGGCGGGATTGCCGGGCACTTCCACCGGAAGGGACAGTTCCTCCTCGATGCCGTTAAGGGCCGAACCCAGCAGGGCTGCTGCGGCGAGGTAGATGTTGGCGCTGGGGTCCACGACCTTCAACTCCACATTGGCCCCGTGCGGATTGCCAGTGGTGGCGGCCACAAAACGCAGAGCGGCTTCGCGGTTCTCCAAGCCCCAGCACGCGGCGGCGCCGGACCACTGGCCGGGCTGGAGCCGTGCCGCGGAAATGACGGAGCCCGCGTAGATGCCTAGAAACCCGTCCAGACCGGCGAGAATCCCGCCGATCGCCGATCCGCCCTCCGCGGTGATTCCATGCGGCCCTCGGCCACCGCTGAACAAGGGTGCGTTGTTCCGGCTCAGCGAAAGGTGGAGGTGCGCGCCGTTTCCAGCTCCACCGGCCCACGGAAGGGGCGAGAAGGAGGCGGCCATTCCGTGGCGGGCTGCCACGATCCCGATAAGGATGCGGGTCAGCACGCACGCATCCGCCATCTCGACGGGCTGGGCGGGCGCCAAAGACACCTCGAACTGGTCTTCACCGTATTCGGCATGGATCTGCTCCGGGCCCACCCCGGCTTCCTCGAGTGTCGCCATCAGGTCCACCAGGAACTGTCGCCGGTCCGACACCGCACTCATGCCGTAGGCTGCCCAGCCCGGCTTGGGCAGGCGCTCGCCGGCCCGGGTGGTAAGGACGAATTCGAGCTCGGTGCCCATCATCGCCGACAGTCCGCGCTCCATGAGGCGGCCCGCAACGCCGGCCAGGCGGCCGCGGGAGCACAGCGGTGACAGGGTTCCGTCCTGGTGGTGGAAGTTCGTGGGTCCCCATGCCAGGCCGTCGTCGATCCGGCGGGCCCTGGTGGGATCCAGCCGGAGGCGAAGATCGCCGGCGGCCCCGATCGAGGACGTGAACGCGATGCCGTTGTCCGCGCAAAAGACGTTCCACGACGGCGCCGCCCCCATCCCGGCTCCCTGGAATACCGGCAGCCGCCGAATCGGGACGCCCTTGCAGTGCATTCCGCCGGCAAAATCGATCGCTGTCCCCACAAGCATGGTGACACCGGCTGTTTGAAGCTGCACCATGACGCTTTCGGCCAGATCCTGCCCACCCGAAACATCTTCCATGACAGTTCCCTTCGATGGCCTGCATGTAGGGTCCATCATGCGCCAAAGCGACGGATCAGGGCAGCAACCGTCGTACGGCCAAGTCGCCTAGGTGACCCGTTGCCCGAAATTGTGCCGCCGGATCCAGGCGTGCATGGCGATCGCAGCGGCCGAGGCGGCGTTGATGGAGCGCGTGGAGCCGTACTGCTCGATGGAGAGGGTGGCGACGGCGGCTTCGTGCACCTCGGGAGTCAGGCCGGGACCCTCCTGTCCGAAAACCAGCACGCAGTTGCGCGGCAGGTCATAGCTTTCCAGCGGCACCGAGTCCGGGAAGATGTCGATGCCGATGATGGCCAGGCCCTCCCCCTGCGCCCAGGCAACAAAGTCCTCGACGGTGGGGTGGTGGCGGACGTGCTGGTAGCGGTCGGTGACCATGGCGCCGCGGCGGTTCCACCGCCGTCGTCCGATGATGTGGACTTCCTTGGCGAGGAAGGCGTTCGCGGTGCGCACCACGGTGCCGATGTTGAGGTCGTGCTGCCAGTTCTCGATGGCAATGTGGAAGTCGTGCCGCTTGGAATCGAGGTCCGCGACGATTGCCTCGTGCTTCCAGTACCGGTACTTGTCCACCACGTTGCGGCGGTCGCCGTCGGCCAGCAGGTCCGGATCCCAGTGCTCGCCTACCGGCCACTCACCTTCCCAGGGACCGACGCCGACCTCCGCCGGGGCGGTTTTCCCGCCGTCGGGCTCTGCTTGGGCGCGGTCTTCGGAAGGTGCATCGTGATTCACCCCTCAACCCTAGCGGGGGTACCGGGACCCGATGTCGCTTAACCCATCGGCGCCTTGTGTTTCGGCGTACCTAAAGGTGAAAGACTTGGGGGCAGAATCAGGTCCAACAGCGGAGGTAGAGAATGGCGAAGACAAGTGCGGCCCCCAAATCCGGCGCGATGTACCGCAACGGGCACGAGATCGAATGCTGGCTGACGGACATGGACGGTGTCCTGGTCCACGAGAACCAGGCCATTCCGGGCGCGGCCGAACTGATCCAGCGCTGGGTTGACACATCCAAGCGCTTCCTGGTGCTGACCAACAATTCCATCTTCACTCCGCGCGACCTCGCTGCCCGTCTGAGCTCTTCCGGCCTGGAAGTTCCCGAGGAGAACATCTGGACCTCGGCCCTGGCCACCGCCCAGTTCCTGAAGGACCAGGTGGAGGGTTCCGATTCCGGGAACCGCGCGTACACGATCGGCGAGGCAGGCCTGACGACGGCGCTCCACGAGGCAGGCTTCATCCTCACCGACCAGAACCCGGACTTCGTGGTGCTCGGCGAGACGCGCACGTACTCCTTCGAGGCGATCACCACGGCCGTGCGGCTGATCCTGGGCGGAGCGCGGTTCATCGCCACCAACCCTGACGCCACGGGGCCTTCCAAGGACGGCCCCCTCCCGGCTACCGGGGCCATCGCCGCAATGATCTCCAAGGCCACCGGGCGCGAACCGTACATCGTGGGCAAGCCGAACCCCATGATGTTCCGCTCGGCCATGAACCGGATCGACGCCCATTCCGAAACCACGGCGATGATCGGCGACCGCATGGACACCGACATCATCGCGGGAATGGAAGCCGGCCTCCACACCGTCCTGGTGCTCAGCGGCATCACGCAGCGCGAGGAAATCGCGGCATTCCCGTTCCGGCCCAACCAGGTGCTGACCTCGGTGGCGGAACTCAAAGACCAGATCTAGGGGGCAAAGCCATGGCGGTGCTGAATCTGCGGCCCCTGTTGGGCGGCCGGCTCGTGCGCGGCAGCCAGCCCTTCGGCATGGACGCGTCCGCAACGGCGGAGTTCCTGGCGGCGCACGGCATCCGCACGGTGGTCGACCTGCGCAGCGGCCGGGAACGGGACCTCCTGCCGTGGCAGCTGGCCCCGGGCAACGGCGTCGAACTGCTGGAAAATCCCTTCGATCCCGCCCCGCAGGGGCTTCCCACGGTGAGCACGGCCGAAGAACTCGGTGAGCTGTACCTCGGCTGGGTCCGCACGGGCCCGGCCTGGGTCGCGGCCTCCCTCCGGCCGGCCGCACACGGCCCGGCCTTCGTCCACTGCTCGCTCGGCAAGGACCGGACCGGGGTGATCTCGGCCCTGGCCCTGCTGGCCGTTGGCACGGATCCCGAGGCCGTCGTCGCCGACTACACCGCCACCACCGCCGCGCTGCCGCAACTGCTGAGCGTCATGGCACAGACCTGGAGCGTGGCGGTCCCTGCCCTGCCACCGCGGGCCTTCAGCCCGGAGCATATGCTGCTGCAGTCCCCCGAAGGGACCATCAGGTACTTCCTGGCCGGCTTCGGGAGGGAATTCGGTGACGCCGCGGGCTACCTGCGCGACGCCGGCCTGAGCGCCGCGGAACTCGACGCGCTCCACACGCCCGTCAGTAAGGCGTGACCCGCCCCGCCGCACCCGGCAGCGGAAGCAGCTCGTCCTCCAGCGTCTGGACAATCGGCCGGTAGACAAAGGGGTTCCACTGCGGGCTCGCATGGGCCGGAAGGGCGCCGTCGGTCCTGAGGTCCGCGGAGGCCATGTTCTTCCGGAAGGTCCGGGACCAGCCGGCCCGCGCCGTTTCGTAATTCACGGTGGTGTCGCGCGGATTGCCGATGAAGGCCACCTTGGTCTTCCCCAGCCGATCCACGAAACGCGTGGCGTCGAAATGGTAAATGTAGGCCGATTCGCTCTGGATCAGCACGCTGGACGGCGCAATCGGCGTCAGCTGCTCCAGGGTCTGGTCCCAGATCTGCCGCCAGCTGCGCTCGTTCTTGTGCACCACCCGCTCGCCGAGCTCGTAGCTTCCGCGCAGCACCGACGGCACCCGGAAGCCGCTCTCGTACAGGAACACCACGCCGTCGAACCAGCTCTGGTCCAGGACGTCGTACTTGCTGTACGGGGAGGAATCGAGCAGGATCAGCTCCACCGCCAATCCGTGCCACTCCCGCAATCGCGTGGCCACCTCCGTGGCGAGCATTCCACCGAAGCTGTGGCCGTAGAAGTAGAGTTTCCGCAGCTTGCGTTCGAGGACATAGGCGACGACGGCGTCCGTCACCTCGTCGACCTCCAGGCCGAGGTTCGAGTACCCGACGGCGGCCAGCTGGCCCCGCTGCCGCAGCGCGCCGCGCAGGGAGTTGAGGATCCATTGCGCCTCTTCCCAGCTGGTCTTGTATCCGGGGAAAAGGATCCACGCGGCGTCGGGAAAGTACCTTTCGGCGACGTCGTCATCCACGGTCAGGATTTTCGTGACCCGCCGCTCGGCCTGGATCTGCCGGGTGATGAACATGTCCGCCGCGAGCAGTCCGGAGGCGCCTGCGCCGATCAGGAAGCTGCGCCGGGAGAAATCCTTCAAACCGGCAGCCTGCCGGAGGATCCTTGCACAGGCGTCAGGCGGCTGCCGCTCCGGCAAATCCGCAGCGGCTGGCACATCCCCCCGGCGGTAATGCTCCACACTGTCAGCTTATGACCTGGCATGCGGAGCCCGAAGGTGCGCGGCCAGGAACTGCCTTCTCCGGCAGCGACCGGGCCCTAGTGCCTGCGGTTGCTCAGGCGTACCGTCTTATCCAAGCAAACGGACAAGCCGGTGGAGGAACCGCCGATGGCTGGATGGAATGCCGACACCGCCGCAGGACCACTGGGCAGCGGCGCGGTGACGCTGGTGGAAGGATCATCCTTCTGCATCTCTTTGGCAAACGGGGACATACAGCCCGGACACCCGCACGGCCTTTTCGTCCAAGACACGCGGATTCTTTCCCGCTGGAGCCTGACCGTGAACGGCCAGTCCCTGGAACCATTGGCCGCTGAAACCAAGGAACCCTTCCGAGCGTTGTTTGCGGGCAGGGTTCCGCGCTCGGATGGCTACGCGGACAGTCCGCTCATTGTGGAACGGCTGCGGGAAGTCGGCGCCGGCCTCCAGGAGAACCTCACCGTCCGGAACTTCTCCCTGAACCCGGTCGAATGCGCTATCCGGCTAGGGGTCGACACTGATTTCGCCGATCTGTTCGAGGTGAAGGAAGCCCGGTTTGAACGCCGCTGGGATGAAACCCGGCAAGCAAGCGACGTCTCCCTCAATATCTGCGGCCTCTGGGAGGGCATTCGAAAGGAGGTCATCGTCACGGCGCCGGGTGCCGACGTCGGACCCGATGCTATTACCTATCGGACGGTCGTGCCCCCGCAGGGCCACTGGACCACCTCGCTGACCGTCGTGCCGGCTGCGGAAGGAAAGGACACCCTGGCGCCGTTTTTGCATCCCGAAGCAGGAGGCCTATCGCCCCGGGACCTGCGACGGCAGGAGTGGGTGAGGAAGATTCCGGTGGTGCAGGTCGGCAATCACGTCATTGAGCGCACCCTGCGGCGCAGCTATGACGACCTCGGCGCCCTAAGGATTGAGGATCCGGCACATCCTGAGCACGTTGTCGTAGCCGCGGGAGCGCCCTGGTTCATGACCCTGTTCGGGCGGGATTCGCTATGGGCCTCGGAGATGTCGCTGCCCGTGGACCCCTCGCTCGCCCTGGGCACCCTGCAGACCCTGGCGAACCACCAAGGCAAAGTAGTGGACGAAATGAGTGAGGAGGAACCCGGCAAGATCCTGCACGAGGTCCGGCTGGACGTGTCCAGCGGCTTGGCTCTTGGCGGCAAATCCACCTACTACGGCAGCGTGGATGCGACGCCGCTGTTTGTCAGCGTCCTGGGTTCAGTGAGCCGCTGGGGTTTCGCCCAGGAAACGATCGCCGCCCTCCTGCCCCACGCAGACCGGGCCTTGGCCTGGATTGAGGAGTACGGGGACAAGGACGGCGACGGATTTGTGGAATACCAGCGCCTCAACGAGCACGGCCTGATCAACCAGGGCTGGAAGGATTCGTGGGACGGCATCAATTTTGCCGACGGCACGCTTGCGACGAACCTCCGATCGCGCTGTGCGAAGTGCAGGCGTACGTCTATGACGCCTACATGGCCCGGGCCTGGATGGCCTTCGACGCCGGCGACGTCGCGTTGGGAACCAGGCTGACGGAACGTGCGGAACGCCTCAAGGAGCAGTTCAACGAGAGGTTTTGGCTGCCGGATCGCGGGTACTATGCCATCGCGCTGGACCGTGACAAGAAGCCCGTGGACTCGTGCGCCTCCAACATGGGCCAGTGCCTGTGGTTCGGCATTGTGGACAAGGACAGGGCCCCGTTGGTGGCGGAACGCCTGATGTCTCCGGAAATGTTCAGCGGCTGGGGCGTCAGGACCTTGGCCAGCGATATGGCTGCCTACAATCCGGCAAGCTATCACAACGGATCGGTCTGGCCCCATGACAACGCAGTCATCGCCGCGGGCCTGATGCGCTATGGCTTTGTGGAGGAGGCGCAGCGGATCGCCACGGCCTTGCTGGAGGCAGCCGAGTACTCGGAGGGGCGCCTGCCTGAGCTGTTCTGCGGATTCGATCGGGAACAATTCGCACAGCCGGTTGCCTACCCCACTGCCTGTTCGCCGCAGGCCTGGGCGGCAACTGCGCCGATCATGCTGGTGACCAGCCTGATGCGCTATGACGCCCACGTTTCCAGGGGCGGCCTGTGGATGGACCCGGTGCTCCCCAAGGCCTTTGGCGACCTGCACATCTCCAACGCCCCGGTAGGGCGTGGCCGCGTCACGATCGACATCACCGATTCCACGGCATCGGTCAAGGGACTGCCGGATGACGTGGTGTTCCATCGCGGGCACCGGCCATGGCTAACCGAACTCGTGGACCAATTCAAGCCGCACGAGCAGGCACCGCAGGAGTGAAACAAGTCCTCAGAATGTTCCGGCATCAATGACGAATCGATACCGGACATCGCTGGCGAGGACCCGGTCAAAGGCTTCGTTGATTTTGTTGGCGGGAATGACTTCCACTTCGGCGCCGAGTCCTTTGGCCGCACAAAAGTCCAGCATTTCCTGGGTCTGCCGGATGCCGCCCATCTTGGAACCGGCCAGGTTCCGCCGGAAACTCGCCAGGGACCAGGCCCGCTGCGCCAACGGCTCCGTGGGAAGGCCTACGAGCACCAGGGTGCCGTCCAGTGCGAGCAGCGAAAGGTACTGGTCGACGTCGATATTCGCAGAGACGGTATTGATGATCAGGTTGAAGTACCCGCTGAGTTTTTCCAAGGAGGCCGGCTCGGACGTGGCGTAGTAATGCTTCGCACCAAGACGGCGCGCGTCCTCCTCTTTCTTCAGGGATTGACTCAGCACTGTCACTTCGGCGCCCATGGCAGCTGCGATCTTGACACCCATATGGCCCAGGCCGCCCATCCCGACAATGGCCACGCGTTTGCCTGGCCCGGCGTCCCAGTTGCGCAGCGGCGAGTACATGGTGATGCCGGCACACAGCAGCGGTGCGGCGGCTTCCAGCGCGATGCCTTCCGGAATCTTCAGGACATAGTCTTCGTCGACGACAATGCTGGTGCTGTAGCCGCCGGCGGTTGGCAGTCCGTCCCTGCCCACCGAGTTGTACGTGCTGACGGAACCGGCCAGGCAATACTGCTCCTCACCTGCCAGGCAGTTGGCGCATTCGCGGCAGGAATCCACGAAGCAGCCCACCCCGACGCGATCCCCCACCGCGTGCCGGGTGACCTTTGCCCCGACGGCTTCCACGACGCCGGCGATCTCATGTCCGACGACCACCGGGTACCTGACGCCCGCCCAATCGCCGCGGGCGGCGTGGATGTCGGAGTGGCAGATCCCGGTGAACATGATGGCAATCCGGACCTCGGATTCACCGGGTTCGCGCCGTTCGATCGTGCCGGGCTGGAGAGGTTCGGCGGGCGAAAGGGCCACATAGGCTTTGGCGATGGTGGGCATTCTGGTTCCTGATCTACAGAGGTAGCTGTTGCACGGCGGTGACCTGGGGATTTGCAAGGTGTTCCGGCTTGAGGATCTCGTGGAGCTGCTCCGCCGTGAGCAGTCCGCGCTCCAGTACCAGGGAAGAGACACTCGCGCCTGTGGAAAGGGCCTGCCGGGCGATCGAGGTTGCCGCATCGTAGCCGATGATCGGGTTCAGGATCGTGACGACGCCGATGCCCGCCTCCACCTGGGACCGAAGGTATTCCTTGTTGGCAGTGATTCCCTCGATGCAATGGTCGGCAAGCGTAGTGCAGGCCGCGGTGAGGTGGGCCAGGCTGGCGAACAGTGAGCGCGCAATGATGGGCTCGAAGGCGTTCAGCTGCAATTGCCCGGCTTCGGCGGCAACAGTAATGGTCAGGTCGTTTCCCATCACCTCGAAGGCCACCTGGTTCACGACTTCCGGGATGACAGGGTTGACTTTGCCGGGCATGATGCTGGATCCGGCCTGGCGCGGAGGCAGGTTGATTTCGGCGAAGCCCGCGCGGGGACCGGAAGCGAGCAGCCTCAGGTCGTTGCAGATCTTGGAGAGCTTCACGGCGATCCGCTTCAGCATCCCGGAGAACAGCACGAAAGCCCCGCAGTCCTGGGTAGCCTCGACGAGGTTCCCGGCCGTCACTAACGGAAGCCCGGCAATCCTACTG
The DNA here is from genome assembly GCF_056279005.1 of Arthrobacter sp. TE26545. Next base: position 326,403 of record NZ_JBWBQM010000001.1, on the reverse strand, counting down.
AGGTGGGTGCGGGCAATTGCGGCATATCTCGGATGGGTGTTGATGCCGGTGCCGATTGCCGTTGCCCCGAGGTTGATTTCATGGAGGTGGACCATGGCCTCACGGAGCCGAAGCTCATCTTCCTCCACCATCACTTCGTACGTACTGAACTCCTGCCCCAGCGTCATGGGGACAGCGTCCTGCAGTTGAGTCCTGCCGACCTTTACGACGTCGTCGAACTGGACGGCTTTGCGGGCAAAGGCGCGGCGCAGGTGCTGCATGGCCTCCAGGAGTTCCAGCCCACCCTGAATCGTGGCGATCTTGATCGCCGTGGGGTAGACGTCGTTGGTGGACTGGCCCATGTTGACGTCGCCGTTGGGATGGATGGCACTGTAGCTACCTTTGCTGAGGCCGAGGTGCTCCAGCGCCCGGTTGGCTATCACCTCATTGGCATTCATATTGGTGGATGTCCCGGCGCCGCCTTGGATGACATCGACGACGAACTGCTCCAGCAGCCCGCCCTGTTCGATGTCCGCACAGGCCCGGACAATGGCGTCCTTCTTGGCCTCGGCGATCAACCCCAAATCGCAGTTGGCCAGCGCAGCGGCATGCTTCACCTGTGCCAGGGCCTTGATCAACGGCGGATAGGCGGAGATGGCAGTACCGGTGATGGGGAAGTTTTCGACTGCCCGCAAGGTCTGAATCCCCCAGTAGGCGGAGGCCGGAAGAGTCCGGGTTCCCAGGAAATCTGTCTCCGTCCGGCCTGCCGGGAAATCCGGTTCGGCGCCGTCCAGAATGGATGCTGTTGTGGTGTGTGCCATGGCTCAGTTCGACTTCCGGAGGGACTTGATCAGTTGGAGGGGAAGTTGTAGGAGGCGCCGGAGGCGTCCGTGGCTTCCGGCCAGCGGGAGGTGATGACCTTGCCGCGGGTGTAGAACGAGACGCCCTCGGGCCCGTAGATGTGCTTGTCGCCGAACAGGGAGGCCTTCCAGCCGCCGAAGGAGTGGTAAGCCACCGGTACCGGGAGGGGGACGTTGATGCCGATCATGCCCACATCCACCGAGCGCTGGAACTTCCGCGCCGCAGCGCCCGAGGCGGTGAAGATGGCCGTGCCGTTGCCGTAGGGGTTGGCGTTGATCAGCTTGATGCCCTCATCGAGGTCCTCGACGCGGACCACCACCAGGACGGGTCCGAAGATTTCCTCGGTGTAGGCACTCATTTCGGTCTTGACGTGGTCAATCACGGTGGGGCCCACCCAGAAGCCTTCTTCGTGTCCGGGAACGACGAGCCCGCGGCCGTCCACGACCATGGCGGCGCCGGCGGCTTCGGCTTCAGTCACAATCTCGATGATGCGTTCCTTCGAGGCCGGGGTGATGACCGGGCCCATTTCTGCGCCGGGTTCGATGCCGTTGTCCACCATTGATGGCCAGGGCACGTTCTTCGATTTTCTTAACGAGCAGGTCCGCGGCGTCCCCGACCGCGACGGCGACCGAGATCGCCATGCAGCGCTGCCCGGCGGAACCGAACGCGGCGGCGGCCAGATGGTCGGCAGCGTTGTCCAGGTCGGCGTCGGGCAGCACGATTGCGTGGTTCTTCGCTCCACCCAAAGCCTGGACCCGCTTCCCATGCTTGGTGGCTGTCTCGTGCACGTACTTGGCGATCGGTGTGGAACCGACGAAGGAAATACCGTCCACATCCGGGTGGGTCAGCAGACCCTCCACGGTTTCCTTGCCTCCGTGCAGCACCTGGAACACGCCGTCCGGCAGGCCCGCCTGCTTCCAAAGCCTGGCCAGCAGCAGCGACGGGGAAGGGTCGCGTTCGGAAGGCTTGAGAATGAACGCGTTACCGGTGGCGATAGCCATCGGCGCCATCCACAACGGCACCATTACGGGGAAGTTGAACGGGGTGATGCCCGCCACCACGCCAAGCGGCTCGCGGAAGGAGAAGACGTCGATGCCGGTAGACACCTGATCCGAATACTCGCCCTTGAGCAACTGCGGAACGCCGCAGGCAAACTCAACAACCTCCAAACCCCGGCCAATCTCACCCTTCGCATCCGAGAGGACCTTGCCATGTTCCGCGGTCACCAGCTCTGCCAGCTCATCCACGTGGGTCGCGACCAGCTCACGGAACTTGAACAACACCGCGGTGCGCCTAGCCAGGGAGATATTGCCCCACTTCTCCGCGGCCTTCCTGGCGGCGGCCACGGTTGCTTCAAGATCTAAGCGATTGGCCAGGCTCAATTCGGCCGTGACTTGGCCCGTCGCCGGGTTGTACACCGGGCGGGTGATGCCCCCTGAGCCTGCGGTCTCAACACCGTCGATGAAGTGATGGATCTGGGAGATGGTCGTCGTCGTTGACCTGGTCATGGCGGTTGTCCTTAGGAAGTGAACGCTTTTACGGTGAGTGAGGGGCTCAGTGGCCCGGGACGTATCCCAAGGCCTTGTCCACGATGTTTTCCAGCGGTTCGCCGTTGCAGTACCGCTTGAGGTTGTCCACAAAAAGCCTGCCGAGGTCTTCCAGGTAATCCTCGGCGTCACCGCTCATGTGCGGAGTGATGATGACGTTCTCCATGCTCCACAGCGGATGTCCGGCGGGCAGCGGCTCGGGATGGACAACGTCCAGGGCGGCCCCGGCAATGGAACGCGAGGCCAAAGCCTCGACCAAAGCCCCGGTATCAACCAGTTCGCCACGGCCAACGTTCACCAGGCAGGCGGAAGGTTTCATGGCAGCGAGGACCTCCGCGCCGACGAGTCCCCTGGTGTCGTTCGTCAGCGGCGCCGCGAGGACCACATAGTCGTAGTCCTGGACAACCCGGGAAAGCTCTTGGGAGGAATAGATGCGGTCGAAGTCGGAATCACCGTGGCGAGCTGACCGGCCGGCGCCGTCCACGTCCATCCCGACCGCGCGGAACAGCCGGGCGGTTTCCCGGCCGATCGAGCCGGTGCCCACGATCAGCGCCGAGCGGCCCTGGACCTTGCGGGTAGTCCGGTGCTGCCAACGCTGTTCCTGCTGCAGGCGGAACGATCCGTGGGCATCCTTGGCCAGGTCCAGCACGAATCCAAGTGCAAACTCTGCAATCGCCCGGCTCAAGACGCCTCGGGAATTCGTGTAGCTAACCTCGCTCGCCACCAGCTCGTCGAACATCAGCTGGCTGACTCCGGCGGCAGAGACATGGACCCACCTCACTGACGAGGCGGCGGCCCAGTTCTCTTTGAGGGCAGGTGAGAACGAATGCCACTGATACAGCACGTCGGCACCGTCCAGGGCCTCCGGCAGTCCGTCCGCTTTGGTCAGCCGGACTTCGGCGAGCTTTTCGATCTCTGCTAGCCCCGGAGGCAACGCCTCCCTGTAGAGCACTGCGACTGTCGGGCGCCCGCCCGACCGGCCGGCCGTCACGACGCCGGCGTCCCTGAGACCGCCTGGTAATCAGGGGCGAGTGCCCCGATAGCCGAGACGACGGCGACCGTGAACTCCCACGTCGACGACGTTCCGCCCACATCGCGGGTGCCGTGGCCGTCGCGCAGGGCGGACTCGAACGCCGCCTGGAGGTGCGCGGCCGCGTCGGAATGGCCGAGATGCTCAAGCATCATCGCGCCGGACCAGATCTGGCCCACCGGGTTGGCCAGTCCCTTGCCTGCGATGTCAGGAGCCGAACCATGGACGGGTTCGAAAAGGGACGGGTACCGCATCTCCGGGTTCAGGTTGGCGCTCGGCGCCAGGCCGATGGACCCGGTGACCGAACTCCCCAGGTCCGAAAGGATGTCCCCGAGGAGGTTGGAGGCGACAATGACGTCCAGGGTCCAGGGCTTCAGGACCAGGTGTGCGGCGAGTGCGTCCACCAATTCGTGGGTGACTGCAACCCCCGGATGCCGGCCGACCGTTTCCTCAACGACTTCGTCCCAGAAAGGCATGGTGTGGATGATGCCGTTGCTCTTCGTGGCGGACGTCAGCCTGCCACTGCGGCCGGCCGCCAGGGAGGCCGCGAAGTCGGCAACGCGTGAAACCCCCAGACGGGTGAAGATCGTTTCCTGCACGGCACTTTCGTACGGCAGGCCCTGGTACATCCTTCCGCCGACTTCCGAATATTCGCCCTCGTTGTTCTCCCGGACGATCAGGAGGTCGATCGGGTTCTTGTTCGCCAGGGGCGACGCCACGCCGTCGAGCGTCTTGACCGGACGGAGGTTGATGTACTGCTGGAACTCCCGGCGGATCGGGATCAGCAGTCCCCACAGTGACGCGGTGTCCGGAACGTCCGGAGAGCCCACGGCGCCAAGGAATATGGCGTCGTGGCGTGCCAGCTGCTCCAGACCATCAACCGGCATCATCCGCCCGTGCCGCTTGTAGTAGTCCGAACCCCAGTCGAAATGGATGAAGTTGAGGGTCAGCGAATGGAGCTCTGCGATCCGTTCCAGGCAGGTGATGGCAGCCGGGACGACTTCTTTCCCGATGCCGTCACCGGCGATGACTGCGATGTTGTGGGTGCTCATGGGTTCTCCGTCTGCCGTGGGGCCGGCGTGGCCGCTGCTTGGCCGAGGTTGATGATGGTGTTTTTGGGTTCGGTCATTTCGCGGACGGCATGCCGGACGCCTTCACGGCCGACGCCGGATTTCTTGAATCCACCGAACGGCATGGAGTCGATCCGCACATCACTGGTTTCGTTGATGACGACGGCACCGACGTGAAGGCTGTCCGCGATGGCCAGTGCCTGGTCGATGGACTGGGTGAACACCCCGGCTTGGAGGCCGTACTCGGTGTTGTTCGCCGCGTAGATGGCGTCCTGGACCTCGATGAACGGCAGGATGCTCACCAAGGGCCCGAACACCTCGTCCCGGATGACCCGGCACTTCGAAGGAACATCGGTCAGCACCGTGGGCAAGTAGTACGCGCCCTGCCGCTTGCCGCCGGCATGCACGGTGGAACCGGCGGCCTTGGCTTCTTCGACCCATTCCTCCACGCGCCGCGCTTCGGCTTCGGAAATCAGCGGCCCGATGTCAGTGGTCCGGTCAAGCTTGGGCCCGGTCTTCAGGGCCTTGGTGCCGCGGACCACGTGCTCCAGGAGGAGGTCGTAGACCGAGATATGGACATACACCCGTTGAACGGAGAGGCAGTTCTGCCCGGCCACCCCGAACGCCCCCGTCACGATCGCCGAGGCCGCGGCCTCGGGATCCGCGTCGGCGCACACGATCGTTGCGTTGTTGCCGCCGAGTTCGGACACAACCTTCTTGGCGCCTGCTGCTGCCGCGATACGGTCCGCGGTTGCGGGACCGCCCGTGAAGGAGACCAGGTCCACGCGCTGGTCCGTGACCAGAGCTTCGGAGACCCCTTCGCCGGTGACGATCGCGGCGATCCGCCCTGTGGGCACTCCGGCTTCCAGCAGCAGCTGCACCAGCGCGAGCCCGCTCAACGGGGTCCGCCCGGAGGGCTTAAGCACGACGCCGTTGCCGCCGATCAGGGCCGGTCCCAGTTTGTGCGCCACCAGGTTCAGCGGATCGTTGAACGGCGTGATCGCCGCGACGATGCCCACCGGCTTCCGGCTGTACCAGCCGATCTTGCTCCCCGCGGCCAGGCTGTCATCGAAGGCTAGGGTCTCTCCTGCCAGTTCGTCCGCCGCGGCCGCGGACAAGCGCAGGGTTTCCCTGCAGCGGCGGACCTCACGTTCGGCCTCGGTGATCGTCTTGCTGCTCTCCGCCGCGATGATGGCGGCGAAGCGGTCAGACTGCTCCCCCAGCAACTGCGCGGCTTTCTCCAGGGCTTCGCGCCGGGCCCGCAGCGGCCAATCCGCAAACTTCAAATGGTGGTGGATATAACCGATGGCACGCTTCACATCCCCCGCCACGGAAGTGCAGACCTTACCCACCACAAAACCGTCCTGGGGGTCCCTGACCTCAAGGGTCATCCCGCCGGTTTGCCAGAGGCCTTCGAAGAAGGCGCCCCCGGGAAGAGTGGCAACGTCTGAGCGACTGTCCCCTGTTTCCGGGCGCGCGTCATCGAGGTTTGTTGTTCGCAGCATGTGGTCCCTTGGCTAGGTGATGTGTTGGGGGTGGAAGCTGGCCAGCCGGTCCCAGCTGGCCAGCTGGTCTTGGGCCTACTTGATCCGGTCGATGATCTTCGCGGCCGCACCGATGAAGGGCAGGAACCACGGCGGGCCGAAGTGGCCGGGCACCGGCGGGTTCTTCAGGTCGCCCCACACGTTTGCGGACTTGTCCCCGCCCATGTAGTGCGCCATCCGCTTGCCCATGTGCGCGGCCATCTGGACCCCGTGCCCGCTGTAGTTGAGCGAGTAGAACAGCCCGTCGTGCTCGCCGGCATGGACCATCTGGTCCATCGAGAGGTCCACGAGCCCGCCCCAGATGTAGTCCACCCGGGTCTTGTCGAGGTAGGGGAACAGCTCGAGCATGGCCTTGCGCAGGATCTCGGCGCTCTTGACGTCGGAGTCCGGGCTCGAGAGGGCGAACCGGGCCCGGCCGCCAAAGAGGAGCCGGTTGTCCGGGGTGATCCGGAAGTAGTAGGTGAGCATCTTGCTGTCCGAAGCCATACGCCGGTTCGGCAGGATGCGGTTCACCACGTCCTCGGGCAGCTGCTCGGTGACGATGATGAAGCTGCCCACCGGGATGACCCGGCGCTGCATCCACGGGGTGACGCTGCCGGTGTAGCCGCTCGTCGCGACGAGGACCTGCTTGGCCCGGGTGATCCCACGGGTGGTGTGCACGTCGTGCACCGTGCCGTTGATGCGCTTGAGCTCGGTCACTCCCGCGTCCTCGCAGACCACCGCGCCGGCCCTGACGGCCGCCCCGGCCAGACCGTGGGAGAACTTGCCGACGTGCAGGCCCGCGCCGAGCGGGTCCATCATGGCGCCCTTGTAGAAGTCCGTGCCGATCTCGGAATGGATCTCGGACTTCGGAATCACCTCGACGTGGTGGTCCACGAGCTTGGCCAGGAGCTCCTGAGACTTCCGGAAGCCGTCGTTGTGCGACTCGTGGTAGGCCAGCGAGAGCTTGCCGAAGCGGTTGAAGTCGCAGTCGATCGCGTGGTCATGGACGATCTTCTCGATGCTCTCGATCGCGTCGTTGTACTCGCGGAAGTACTCGACGGCGCGGGCCTCGCCGTAGCGCTTGACCGCGGTGCTGAAGCCGATGGCCAGGCCGGTGGTGGCCATGCCGCCGTTGCGGCCGGACGCGCCCCAGCCGACGGTGTGGCGCTCGAAGACCGCAACGCTCGCGCCCTGCTGGGCGAACTCAAGCGCGGCGGAGAGGCCGGTAAAGCCGGCACCGATGATCGCGACGTCGACGTTCTCCGGCACCGGGGTGCGCCGGTAGTCACCGGAAGGCTCGGCTGTGTCCAGCCAATAAGGAACAAGTTTCATGGTGTGATCTTTCGTCTCGACGTCGGTTTAGAGACCGAGGTGCTTGTTGATCTCGTCCAGGGACTTCACAACGTTGAGGTCGTAGCCCGGGCCGATGGGGTCGTAGCCACGGTCCAGCATCCAGAGGTTTCGGAAGCCCATGTCGTGCATCGGATGCATGTCGTAGCGGGTGTGCGAGGAGATGTGCAGGAAATCCTCCGGCTTGGCGTTCAGGGTGTCGAGCATGTACTCGAAGGCCTGGTAGCGCGGCTTGTAGGCCTGGGCCTGCTCGGCGGTCAGCACGGCGTGGAAGTCGGCGCCGAGCTTGGGGATGCTGATCTCCAGGAAGCTGTCGTCGGCGTTGGACAGGGCAACCAGCTGGAAGTTCTCGCCCATGAGCTTCAGCGGTGCCGGCACGTCGTCGTGCGCTTTAAAGCCGCGCACAGCGTCAGCGAGCTCTGCGCCCGCGTTCGGGGTCGGCCCAATGCCAAAGTACTTGCAGACGCGGTCGAACGAGCTCTGGAGGATCTCCTCGTACGGCGCGTAATCAAGGACCGCGTCGAAGCGGTAACCGCGGAACACCTTCTTGAACGCAGGCCACTGCTCTTCGGGCAGGCGGCCATCCAGCAGCCGGCGGGTAACGGCATCAGAGTTCCAGTTGATCAGGGTGCCGTAGATATCGAAGGAGATGTACTTCGGCCGTGAGTTCGTCGTTGCCATAATTCGTCCGTTCCTAGATGACTTTTGCGGGACGTCCGGAGGTCCGCCGTCCCGTTTCACTTCGTGTGGGCGGGAGATTCTTGGACGTCGAGAACCAGATACTTTGACTGTAGGCTCCGAAATTGTAGATTGTCAACAGTTCTTGTTGAGAGCCTTTCTCATGTAAGGGCCGCCAAAGAATTTACTTATCGTCGATTGTTGACAATCTGCGATCGAGGGAGTTGCATTGCATTGGATGCAGAACGAGATCCGCATCACAGCAACTGATTCCATCCTCCCCGATTAATGCTGTGGGCGGGCCACCTGGCGGACGACGACGCCACTCGGAAGCCCCCGCGAAGATCCTCGTTCGGCGGAACCAACTTCACCTGAAACCCATTTTTGGAAGGGACGCACCATGAAGACCACAAGCAAGATCAAGACTGCTGCTACCGGGCTTGCAGTGCTGATGGCCCTGAGCGCCTGTGGCGCTGCGGCCAGCAACGACGCCCAGGACTCGAGGACCTCCAACACCTCTGACATCTCGGCGGGCATCCAGCCTGACCCGGCTGCGGTGGCGTTGCTGCCGCAGTCCTACAAGGACAAGGGCGAGCTGACGGTGGCCATGGACCTGCACTATCCGCCCACGACGTTCCTTGCCGAAGACAACACCACCGCCATCGGCCTGAACCCGGACATTGCCCGGCTGATCGCGAAGAAGCTGGGGTTGAAGCTGAAGTTCGAGGACACGAAGTTCGACACGATCGTGCCGGGCATTGACGGTGGCCGGTATGACTTCACGGCCACCACGATGTCCAAGACCGAAGAACGGCTCGCGGTGCTGGACATGATCGATTACTTCAAGGCCGGCAGCTCGGTGGCGGTGGCCGCGGGCAACCCGCTGAAGCTGACCATGGAGACCCTGTGCGGCAAGAACATCGCCGTGACCGCCGGCTCAACCGGCCAGCTCAAGCGCCTCCCGGCCCTGTCGGAGCAGACCTGCACGTCCAAGGGACAGCCCGAAATCCACGCTGTGACCCTGCCCAACGTCCAGGAGGCCCTGACCCAGCTGCACTCCAAGCGGATTGACGGGATCCTCTACGACACCACCGCCCTGGGTTGGGCTGCCAAGCAGCAGCCGGAATCCTTCGACCTCCTCGGCCGCGTGAACGTCGGCTCCAGCGACGTGACGGCAATCGGTGTCAAGAAGGGCTCGCCTCTGACCCCGGCCCTGCAGAAGGCCATCCAGTCCGTCCTTGAGACGCCGGAGTACAAGAAGTCCCTGGAGACCTGGGGCCTGGAGTCCGGAGCCATCACCGACGCCAAGCTCAACTAGGGGGCGCCTCCATGGTCACAGCTATCAGCAAAGGAAGTGAAACGATGAGCGGCATCGATGCAGCCCTCAAGCCGCGGCTTCGGCTTCGGACTCCCACCGAGTACGCCGGATGGGTCCTGAGCATTCTCGTCGGCCTCGGGATCCTCGCCTCGGTCCTGACAAATCCCAACTTCAAATGGGGCATCGTCGGAAAGTACTTCTTCGCCGAGTCGATCCTGCGCGGTCTGATGCTCACTGTCTTCCTGACGGTCGCGAGCATGGCCTTGGGAACACTGCTCGGCCTTGCCCTGGCCGTCATGAGGGCCTCGCACGTGAAGCCGGTGTCCATTGCCGCCGGTCTCTACCTCACCTTGTTCCGCGGCACCCCGGTGCTGGTGCAGCTGATCTTTTGGTTCAACATCTCTGCGCTCTACCCGGACCTGAGGATCGGGATCCCGTTCACCGATATCGGCACGGCGGTGGACACGAACGCGATCATGGGTCCGATCACCGCGGCCCTGGTGGGCCTGACCCTCAATCAAGCCGCGTACATGGCCGAGATCATTCGCGGTGGTTTCTCGGCCGTCGGCAAGGGTCAGATTGAGGCCGCCGACTCGCTGGGCATGAGCGCAGGCATGCGGATGCGCAAGGTCATCATCCCGCAAGCGATGCCCTCGATCATCCCCGCCACCGGCAACCAGTTCATCGGCATGTTCAAGGAAACCTCCTTGGTCAGCGTGCTCGGCGTCGCGGAACTGCTCCAAAGCGCCCAGCTGATCTATGCCCGCACCTACGAAACCATTCCGCTGCTGATTGTCGCCAGCCTCTGGTACCTGGTGATGACCCTGCTGTTGAGCTACCCACAGGCCCAGCTCGAGAAACGATACGCCCGCGCAACCTCCACTTTGCCCCGCAAGGCCAAGCGGGTTGCCCAACCGGAAGGCGCAGCCCGATGAGCACCGACGGCACCATTCACGCCCGCGGAATCCGCAAATCCTTCGGACACAAGACGGTCCTGCAGAACATCGACCTGGACGTCGCCAGCGGCGAAGTCTGCTGCATCATCGGCCCGTCCGGCTCCGGCAAATCCACCCTGCTGCGCTGTATCAACGGCCTGGAGACGGTGGACCTCGGGGTCCTGAAGGTCAACGGCGAAACCTTCGGTTACCACGAAACCGAGACCGCCTACCACGCCCTGAGCCGCAAGAAACTGGCCGCCCAGCGCACCAGGGTTGGCATGGTCTTCCAGCAGTTCAACCTCTTCCCGAACATGACCGCCCAGGAAAACGTCATGTCCGGCCCGGTGCTGGTCAAAGGCGTGGACAAGAAGGTGGCTGCCGCCCGGGCGGACGAGCTGCTGGCCAGCGTCGGTCTTGACGGCCACGGGTTCAAGTACCCCGCCCAGCTCTCGGGCGGACAGCAGCAACGAGTGGCCATCGCCCGTTCCCTGGCCATGGACCCGGAAATCATGCTCTTCGACGAACCCACCTCCGCCCTGGACCCCGAAAAAGTCGGCGAAGTCCTCGCGGTCATGAAGGACCTCGCCAAAAAGGGCATGACCATGGTCGTGGTCACCCACGAAATGGGCTTCGCCCGCGAGGTCTCCGACTCCCTGCTCTTCATGGACGAGGGCTACGTCGTTGAACGCGGCGACGCCCGCGAGGTCCTGGGCAACCCCAAGGAAGCCCGCACACGCTCCTTCCTGGAAAAGGTCCTCTGATGGACGGAAAGCTCGCCGTCATCGGGCTGGGCAGCATCGGAAGCATGGCCCTGTGGCAAGCGTCCCGCCTGACCGACTCGGTGGCAGGATTCGAAGCGGCCGCTCCCGCCCACGGACGCAGTGCCGTGGGCGGGGACACCCGCCTTTTCCGCATGGTCTACCGCGGCAACCCCGGCTACTACCCGATCCTGGAACGCTCCCGCGCCCTCTGGGCGGAACTTGAAGCAGAAACCGGACAGGAAATCCTCACCCGCTGCGGCGGCCTGTCCATCGGCACTGCCAACGGCCCCTACCTCAACGCCGTCTTGGAAACCACCCGCGCCACCGGCGCCGACCACCAGGTCCTCACCCACGAGGAACTGGCCGCGCGCTATCCCCAGCACAACCTCCGGCCCGATGACATCGCCGTCTACGATCCGCATGCCGGCGCCCTGCGCACCGACCGTGCCGTTACCGCCGCCGTCACCGCCGCCCGCGCCAACGGCGCCACGATCCACACCAGCACCCCCATCGACAGCATCACCGAAACCGAGGGCGGCGTGACCCTCACCTCCGGCGAGAAGTCCTGGACCTACGAGAACGTCATCATCGCCTCCGGCGGATGGTCCCGCCGGCTCATGCCCGACTATCTCAAAGCAGCCACGGAGACGAAACGGATTTTCCTGACCTGGTTCGTCGCCCGCGACGGCGCCCAGTACACCCCGGAGAAATTCCCCATCTTCATCCGCATCTACGAGGACCGCTCCATGTACGGGGCACCGGCAGTGGACGGCGTCACCGTCAAAGCCACCCTGGACGGCCGCGGCAAACCAACCCCGGACGCCGGCAACGTCCCGCGGGAACTCACCGAGGCCGAAATCGCAGAGACCACCGACACCGTCACCGAATTCTTCCCCGGCCTGGACCCCGCCATTGTCCGCTCCGATGCCTTCCCCGACCTCTTCACCAAGGACAACAACCCCCTCCTGGGCCCCATCCACCAAGGCAGCAGGATCTATACAGCCACGGGCTTCTCCGGAGGCGGTTTCAAGAACGCCACCGGATTCGGTGAAATCGCCGCCCAAGAGGCCCTCGGCAAACAGACCTTCGATTACTTGGACTTCGTCCGCCCCGAACGGTTCAGGACCAGCTGACTACCATCCGCGATCCCACGGATCGCGAATTGTTGACAATCTACAGTTCATAAGAAAGCATGAAGCCATGGCAACTCTCAGTCCCATCCTCAAGCAGGCGACGCCCGTCGTCGTCGACCACGCCCTCGGCAGTTGGATCTATGCAACCGACGGCAAGAAGTATCTGGATTTCACGACGGGAATCGGCGTCACCAGCACTGGTCACTGCCACCCTGACGTCGTCGCGGCAGCGCGTGACCAGGTGGGAAAGATTGTCCATGCGCAGTACACCACCGTGATGCACAAGCCCTTGCTCGAGCTCACGGCACGGCTGGGAGAATTCCTCCCCTCGGGGCTGGACAGCGTCTTCTACGCCACGTCCGGTTCCGAGGCCGTGGAGGCCTCCGTCCGCCTGGCCCGCATGGCTACGGGACGGCCCAACATCATCTCCTTCCACGGCGGCTTCCACGGCCGCACCGTGGGCGCCGCGTCCCTCACCACTGCCGGAACCAAGTTCCGCTCCGGTTTCTCCCCCTTGATGAGCGGTGTTCACATCGCGCCTTTCCCGCACGCCTACCGCTACGGCTGGGACGAGGAGACCGCTGTTACCTTCGCCCTGAAGGAACTGGACCAGCTCTTGGCCAGTATCAGCAGCCCGGCGGACACGGCCGGTTTCATCATCGAGCCGGTCCTGGGCGACGGCGGCTACATCCCTACCCCGGTAGGCTTCCTGCAGGGCCTGCGGGAGCGTGCCGACAAACACGGAATCGTACTTATCGTCGATGAGGTCCAGGCCGGCGTCGGACGCACAGGGAAGTTCTGGGGACACGATTGGGCGGGGGTCACCCCGGATGTCATCATCACCGCGAAGGGCCTCGCCAGCGGTTTCCCCATCTCAGCCATCGCAGCCTCCACGGAATTGATGGGCAAGGCATGGCCCGGTTCCCAAGGCGGAACCTACGGCGGAAACGCAGTCGCGGCTGCCGCCGGCGTCGCAACCCTTGGCGTCATTGAGCGCGAGAACCTGGTCCAGAACGCCCTGGTCCGCGGCGATGAACTGCGCGCCGGGCTGGAGAGCCTCAAGGGCCAGTTCACGACCATCGGGGATGTGCGGGGCCGAGGCCTGATGCAGTCAATCGAATTCACCGCGGCAGACGGGACCCCTGACGCAGCAACCGCCCTCGCCGTCCAGCAGGCAGCCATTCCGGAAGAACTCCTCCTGCTCACCTGCGGTGCGCACGGAAACGTCATCCGCATCATCCCTGCCCTGAACGTCAGCAGCGATGAGATCCAGACTGGCTTGACCAGATTCACCCAGGCCCTCAAGACCGCCGCCATCTAGCCCCTTCGACCATTGAAAGTGTGACATGAGCACCTCATTCGACCCTTCGGGACTGCATACCGACCTGTTCATCGATGGCGCCTGGCAGAAGGCCGCCGGAGGCGCCACCTTCCCGGTGGAGAATCCGGCCACCCATGAAATCATCGCCCACGTGGCAGACGGCGGCCCGGAGGAAGCCCAGGCTGCCATCGAGGCCGCCGGCCGCGCCCAGGCAGCGTGGGGCAAGTCCACCCCGCGTGAGCGTGCCGACATCCTCCGGCGGGCCTTTGAACTGGTTGTTGCCAACACCGACCGGCTGGCCGCGATCATGACAGCGGAAATGGGCAAGCCCCTGGCCGAGGCCAAGGGCGAGGTGGCCTATGGCGCCGACATGCTTCGCTGGTTCTCCGAGGAAGCCGTGCGCATCGGCGGGGACCACGCCACCTCCGTGGACGGCAACACCCGGATCATGATCACCAAGGAACCGGTGGGTCCCTGCGTGCTGGTCACCCCGTGGAACTTCCCGCTGGCCATGGGCGCGCGCAAAATCGCCCCGGCCGTGGCCGCCGGCTGCACCATGGTCTTCAAGCCCGCCGAACTCACGCCGCTGACCTCCCTTGCCTTGGTGCAGATCTTCCGGGAAGCAGGCCTTCCCGACGGCGTCCTGAACGTCGTCACCACCGCCAGCGCTTCGGCCGTGGTGGGAACGTGGATGGGCAGCGGCATCGCCCGGAAGGTCAGCTTCACCGGTTCCACCGAAGTGGGCAAGATCCTGCTGCGCCAGGCTGCGGACAATGTGATGCGTTCCTCGATGGAACTGGGCGGCAACGCCCCGTTCATCGTCCTGGCCGACGCGGACATCGAAAAGGCCGTCGACGGCGCCATGAAGGCGAAGATGCGCAACATGGGCGAGGCCTGCACTGCTGCCAACCGCTTCTTCGTCCATCGTTCCGTGGCCGGGGAATTCGGCGAGAAGTTCGCCAAGAAGATCTCCGAACTGCGGGTGGGCAACGGCGCCCTGGCCGGAACCGACGTCGGACCCGTCATCGAGCAGAAGGGCCTGGACAAGGTTGAAAGCCTCGTCGCGGACGCCGTCTCCAAGGGTGCGCGGATCCTCACCGGCGGAAGCCGCCCGGAAGGACCCGGCTACTTCTATACCCCCACGGTGCTCACCGACGTTCCCCTGGACGCGGACCTGATGAGCACCGAAATCTTCGGGCCCGTCGCTGCCATCACCGCCTTCGACAGCGAGGACGAAGTCCTCCGGCTGGCCAACGACACCGAATGGGGACTCGTGGGCTACGTGTTCACCGAGAACATGGACAAGGCCCTGCGCTTCTCCGCGGAACTGGAAGTGGGCATGGTCGGGCTGAACACCGGCTTGGTGTCCAACCCGGCCGCACCCTTCGGCGGCGTCAAGCAATCAGGCCTGGGACGCGAAGGCGGCAAGATAGGTATCGAGGAATTTCTTGAAACCAAATACACCGCAATAGCTGTGTAACACGCATGTAGATAGTGAAGAGCGAGATGAGGGGGATGTCGATGGCGGCACCGGAAGGACTTTTTGTACTGGAAGGAAGGCCAACTGCACAGCTGATCGCAGACCAGTTGCGGGAACAGATCGTCCAGGGGACCTTCCGCCCCGGGCAGCAGATCAACGAATCCGTGATTGCGGGCCAACTGAACACGTCCAGGGGCCCGCTCCGGGAAGCCTTGCAGCGCTTATGCCAGGAAGGGATACTCGTCAGCCATCGCAATCGTGGAGTGTTCGTCATGGAGTTGGAGACCGACGACATCCAAGAGATCTATGCGGTCCGTGAATCCGTCGAATCAGCTGCCGCAAACACGCTGCTGGACGGTAGCCCGGAACGGGTCAAGGACACTTGTGAAGTCCTGAGGGAGATCGTCGGCGAAATGGCGAAGCAAGTAGCCGTCTCCGACTGGCAAGCGATTGCGCGGCTGGACATGCAGTTCCACTCCGCCTTCGTTGCCGGCACGGGAAATTCACGTTTGATCCGGATCTACAAAACTCTGGCGGCCGAATCGAGGATGTGTATCCTCAACCTGGAAGTTTCCTATCCTCGGGCAGACGTCCTGGTCGGGGAACACCAAAACCTGCTGGATCTCCTCGAAGCGGGTGATCGGAAGGGCCTTCTCCGGGCGATCAAACGGCACATGCAAAAAGCCGTCGAGGATCTGACTGAAAGACAACCGGATCAGGAAGGCACTGCCTAGCCAAAGGCCAACCCTGCGCTGTTACCAACGGCCGTTGCAATACCGGGTCTGCCGGGCTTGCAACGGCCGTTTTCGTTTAACCCGCCCCAAGAGCGCAAGGCCCCCGGAGCCTTTTGCTGTACGGGGCTCCTCCCCAGGCCTGGCTGGATGCAGTCTTCAGCCCCTCACGGGCCCAAATCCGAAGGGACACCTCGGTCTGTCCGACAGGAATGCTCAACTGCCCTACAGTTCAACGGAGTACGATGTAGGGATGGTTCAGCAGATCGAAATTGCCCATTCTTCGACGGTGCAACAGGTCGCTGATGGCCTGACGGCCATGATCCTGGACGGCAGGCTGAAGCCCGGTGAACGGTTGCGGGAGAGCGTGCTGGCCGAAAACTTGAAACTGTCCCGGAACACGATCCGCGAGGCCGTCCGGATCGTTCAAGCAGGCGGACTCGTGCGGCACCGCGCGAATCACGGGGCGGTGGTCTGGGATCCGACAGACGCCGAAATCATGGACGTCTATAACGCACGCCTCCACTTGGAGGCCACGGCCGCTCGAAGCCTTTCCGAGGACACTTCGCTAGCCGAAGTCCACGCCGCGATGGAAGAGTTCCGCGCAGTCCTCAAAACCGGCGATCCCTTCAAGATCGTGGAAAAGGACCTTGCGATCCATACGGCTGTAGTCAATCTCCTGGGAAGCAGGAAGCTGACCGCCTTCTACCGGCAGTTAGTCACGGAACTCAGGTACTTCATGCTCATCCTTTCCCTGGAAAAACATGAATACGATGATCCCGATGCACTGGAGGCTGAGCATCAGCGAATCATCACCGCACTTGACACGCACGATCCCGTCCTGGCGGAAAACGTCGTAAGAGATACCATCATCGAATATCGCGAGGCCATTCGGCACATCATTTCCGCGAGGCACACGGCCGACTAACGCCGCGTCCACTCGCATACACTTCAACGGCAGCAAACAGCCTTTGCCCTGCAGCGCACCTCCTGTCATACTGTTGAACAGTTGAGCAGTGAAGATTTTGGCTACCTTCCGAGGCCCCCGCCTCAGTAGCCTCCAGCATCGGCAGGAGCCCCGACATGGATGTCAGAACCAACTCGGAATTCATTAAGGCCGCCGCGGCGGAGAGCGGACTCCTGGTGCGGCAGGCCCCGCTCGGCGAAGCCACTGTGTTGCAGCTTCTTGAGCTGCTCTACGGCCTCAGCGGAACCCTTGTCCATATCCCGACGGAGAAGGACGAGACGTTCCGCCTCGAGGACGGCAAGGAGACTTACCTGGTCAAACTCTCCTCACCTCAGGAAGATCCACATATCGTCAACCTGCAGACGACGTGCATGGCGTACCTGGAACACGCCGCCCCTGATCTACCGGTACAGCGTCTCGTCAGAACCCTGGGCGGAAAACCTGAAATCCAAATACCGGAAGATGAGGGCCTGCACAACCGCGTACTTCGCGTGATGCGCTTTGTGCCCGGCCGCCTTCTGGCCGACCAAGCCCCCACAGCCGATCAGCTCCAGGTGTGCGGGGCCACGCTGGCGCGGTTGTCCATCGCTTTGAGTGACTTCGAACATCCACGGGCCAGCCGCATCCTCATGTGGGACCTCAAGCATTTCCACCGCATGCGGCCCCTGCTCGGATACGTCGAAGAGGGAGCAAAGCGTTCGCTTGCCGAACCGATTTTCGACCAGTTCGACGAAAAGGTGGTTCCACTTCTGGACACCCTCACCACCCAGGTGGTCCACGGCGACTTCAGTCCCTTCAACGTTCTGGTCGACCCGGAGGACCCACGGTATGTGACTGGAATCATCGATTTCGGGGATGTGGTGCGGACACCGGTCATTTTCGACATAAGCGTCGCCATGGCCAATCACCTTGGAGTCGAGCCGGAAAAGCCCTGGGACGACGCACTCCACCTCATGGACGGGTACCGAAGCGTCCGCCCGCTTCCTGCGCATGAGTTGGAAGCCTTGTCAGCCGCCGCCCCCGCGCGGCTCCTCCTGCGAGCCCTAATCACGGAATGGCGAGCAATCCAGTACCCCGAGGCCCGGGACTACCTTTTCTCCCACTCAAAGCAGGACTGGGACCGACTTGCCTCCATAGCTTCGGTTCCCGCTCCGGAAGCGCGCTTCACACCATAACCCCAACTGCCCCGACCGCCCGCCGCTGCCGGTTTTCCATGCAGGACGCCGGAAACTTGTCACCTCCAGATGGCATTGACAACAATGACGGGCGCACCCGGCTTCCGTACGGGGAAAGTGCCTTTCGATTTTTTATGCTCAATTGTTGTCAATCGAACAGCGCGGAAGTTCCCTTACCTTAGTAGATTGAGACGTAGATCACAGACAGCTGGGCGAGCGTTCAACCACCCGAAGGGACGCACCATGAAAACCATGCGCAAGATCCAAAGGGGTGCGGGGCTTGCCATCCTGCTCGCTCTCACCGCCTGCGGCGGTTTGGCTGCCGGCCCTCAAGACTCGGCCACCGAAATCCCCAAGACGCAGAACACGGCGGATATCTCGGAGGGCATCCAGCCTGACCCCGCCGCGGTGGCGTTGCTGCCGCAGTCCTACAAGGACAAGGGCGAATTGACGGTGGCCATGGACCTCCACTATCCACCCACGACGTTCCTGGCCGAAGACAACACCACCCCGATCGGCCTGAACCCGGACATCGCCCGGCTCGTCGCCAAGAAGCTCGGCCTGAAGCTGAAGTTCGAGAACACGGCGTTCGACACCATCATTCCCGGCATCGACGGCGGCCGGTATGACTTCACGGCCACCACGATGTCCAAGACCGAAGAACGGCTCGCGGTGCTGGACATGATCGATTACTTCAAGGCCGGCAGCTCGGTGGCCGTGGCCGCGGGCAACCCGCTGAAACTGACCATGGAGACCCTGTGCGGCAAGAACATCGCCGTCACCGCCGGCTCAACCGGCCAGCTCAAGCGCCTCCCGGCCCTGTCCGAGCAGACCTGCACGTCCAAGGGCCAGCCCGAGATCCACGCCGTAACCCTGCCCAACGTCCAGGAAGCCCTGACCCAGCTGCACTCCAAGCGGATTGACGGGATCCTCTACGACACCACCGCCCTGGGATGGGCTGCCAAGCAGCAACCGGAATCCTTCGACCTCCTCGGCCGCGTGAACGTCGGCTCCAGCGATGTGACGGCAATCGGCCTGAAGAAGGGCTCGCCGCTAACCTCGGCCCTGCAGAAGGCCATCCAGTCGGTCCTCGAGAGCCCGGAATACAAGAAGTCCCTGGACACCTGGGGCCTGGAGTCAGGCGCCATCACCGAGGCCAAACTCAATTAGCAGATACGTCCAGGCTGCAAAGTTCCATCAAGGATGTGACACCAGAATGAGTAGAACGGACCCTGCGCTCAAGCCAAGGCTGAAGCGCCGAAGCCTCTTTGAATACGTGGCATGGGCCGCCTGCTCCCTCCTGGCGGTCGGCATCCTGTATTCCGTCTCCACCAATCCGAACTTCAAGTGGCACGTAGTCGCCAGATACTTCACCCATGAAACGGTCCTCCGCGGACTCATGCTCACGATCTTCCTCACGATCGCCAGCATGGCCTTGGGAACGGCCCTGGGGCTGGGGCTTGCCATCATGCGATCCTCAGGCATCAAACCGATTGCCGCCACCGCAGCCGTCTACATCACCTTGTTTCGTGGAACTCCGGTCCTGGTGCAACTCATCTTCTGGTTCAACATCGCCGCTCTCTATCCCGACCTGACCATCGGCATCCCCTTCACCAACATCAGCGCGGCCGTCGACACCAACGCGCTAATGGGCCCTATCACTGCAGCCCTGATCGGGCTAAGCCTCAATGAGGCCGCCTATATGGCCGAGATCATCCGCGGCGGTTTCGCCGCCGTCGGCAAGGGCCAGATCGAAGCCGCTGACTCGCTTGGTATGAGTACTGCCACCAAAATGCGCAAGGTGATCATCCCGCAGGCGATGCCCTCCATCATCCCGGCCACCGGCAATCAGGTGATCGGCATGTTCAAGGAAACCTCCCTCGTCAGCGTCTTGGGCGTGGCCGAACTGCTCCAAAGCGCCCAGCTCATCTACGCCCGCACCTACGAAACCATCCCGCTGCTGATCGTCGCCAGCCTCTGGTACCTGGTAATGACCCTGCTGCTGAGCTACCCGCAGTCCAAGCTCGAGCAGAAATACGCCCGCGCAACTTCAGTGCTTCCCCGCAAGGCCAGGCGGGGTGCCCTTACCGCGCAGGAAGGCGCTGCCCGTAAAACGACGGCGGCCTGACCGAACACGAGGCTCTCTCTTCTGTAAACTGTCTACAACACGCATCCAGGATGGCAGGCTATCCGATTGCCGTGCGTCCCGACACAGGATCCAGGCGAGGGAGTTGAGGCGATGTCCGAGGCAATAACCGAAAATGCCTTTGTCATGGAAGGACGACCCACTGCGCAGCTGATTGCTGATCAGCTGCGCGAGCAGATCGTGGCAGGCGTGTTCAGCCCGGGCCAGCAAATCAACGAGTCCGTCCTGGCCGCGCAGTTGAACACGTCGAGGGGTCCCGTCCGCGAAGCACTGCAGCGGCTAAGCCAAGAGGGAATCCTGATCAACAAGCGCAACCGCGGCGTATTCGTCCGGGAGCTGACTTCCCAGGACATCCGGGAAGTCTACGCGGTCCGTGAAGCCCTGGAGTCGACAGCCGCAGAGGAGCTCCTCGCCGCCGCCCCTGAACGCGTCAGCGAAACGTGCGGGGTCCTTCAGAAAGTTCTTGGCGAGATGGCCAAGCAGGTGGCCGTTTCGGACTGGCAGGCGATCGCGCGGCTGGATATGGAATTCCACACAGCCTTCGTGGCCGGCACCGGAAACTCCCGCCTCGTACGGATCTACAGAACCCTGGCCGCCGAATCCAGGATGTGCATCCTCAACCTCGCCGTTTCCTATCCCAGGCCGGATGCGCTTGTCGAAGAGCACCAACTCCTCCTTGATCTGCTTGCAAGCGGAAACAAGAAGGAACTCCTCAAGGCCATCCAGCGCCACCTGGGACAGGCCGTCGAGGACCTGACCGCGCAGCATGACAAAGCGCTCGGCGCATAGGACCCCTTCTCCTGCTGATTGGCGTCCACAAGCAGGCGCCACGGCGCCGGCAATCGCCCAAAACCCCTTCAAATTGTCAACAATCGACGATAGACTGGTTTTCCGCGATCTCGTCTTCCCGCGGCCTGGCCCGCGCAGGCGCCGCGGCCGCTTCGCCCCTCCCCGCGAAGCCACGCGTCAAAAGCATCAGAAAGGTAGATCAACGTGCGACAAAGCAGTCACACATCCCTCTGGAAATCCCTCGAGCGGGGCGACCTTGTCATCCTGAGCCAGGATGGAGTTCCTTGCCACCATGGCTCCATCGATGACCGGACTGAAGATGGCCACACCATCTGGGTGATCGACGACATCGGCCACCGCCGGCTTTTCCACATCGAGGACGACTACGATCTGATGATTGCCCTCGAAGCGAAGCAATGATCGCCGTGATCGTTCTTGTCGCGGCCGGCATCCTGACAAGTTCCACCTCGGTCGCATACGCACGCCGGCCCCGCCGGCCCCGGAGTCGGCGCGCACTCACCCGCCGGCGGAAGGCCGACAGCGGATACCTGGCCGAATCCTTTGTCGCACTCGTGGCCTTGGCAGCAGTCACACTGGCCATCCACATCCAGCTCGGAGCGGCATTTTGACGGCGGACCGTGCGGAGCTGATCTTCCACGACCCGTTCTCCGAATTCCGCTGCAGCCCCTCAAATTGGCGACGGGCGCGTGCAGCCGCCCGTACGGTGCACTCCCCCGCGACACGGGGCATGACGGGAAGCAAACCGCCAAGCCCATGCCGGGTTCACGGTCAGCTGAAATCGAAGGCGTGGTACGTGAATTGAAGCTCCTGACGCGAACCAGGGGAATTGACAGCCTGCCCCGCCTCTAGTTCAGGCCGAGCTCGTCCTTGCTGAAGGCGTACAGGTAGGGAACGCCGGTTTCGGCTTCGATCTTTTCCTTGGCACCGGTGTTGCGGTCCACGATCACAGCCACTGCCACGACGTTGCCGCCTGCGTTGCGGACACCCTCGACGGCGGTCAGCGCCGAGCCGCCGGTAGTGGAAGTGTCTTCCAAGACCACCACGTTGCGGCCTTCCACGGAGGGGCCTTCCACCTGGCGGCCCATGCCGTAGGACTTCTGCGCCTTGCGGACGACGAAGGCGTCCACGGCACGGCCGGCGTCGGCAGCGGCGTGCATCACGGCGGTACCGACGGGGTCGGCTCCCATGGTGAGGCCCCCGGCGCACTCAAGCTGAATGCCGGCGTCGTCGATCATGTCCAACATGACCTGGCCCACCAGCTTGGAGGCCTCGTGGTGCAAGGTGATGCGGCGCAGGTCGATGTAGTAGTCCGCTTCCTTGCCGCTGGACAGGATCACCTTGCCGCGGACCACCGCCAGTTCCTTGATGAGTTCAAGCAGGCGGGCACGGGCAGCGGAGGCGTCAGCAACGGGAGTCATGGCTCCTAGTTTAGACTGGCGCGGTTTAGACTGGCGTGTCCAACATTTCAGGCCGCACACCCCGCGACCCTGACATGCTGGAAAGGTGCCATCCATCCCGACGGGAACACCCCGGACCGCGCTTAGCTGGAAACTACTGCCGGCGACCCTCCTGTCCGCGTCCGCGGTGCCGTTGTTCGCGCTCCAACAAGACGTCCCCGGATACGTCTTGCTGGCCCTGGGCCTGGCGACGGCAGCATTAGTCGACCGGGAGCTGCTGCGGGATTTGGGGCTGGTGGCGGCCGGCATGGTCATCATCAGCCTGGTGCCCCTGAACGCCGATCTCAGCCTGCGCCACATGGCCCTGATGGGCGGCGCCCTGGCGCTGGCCGTGCTGGTTCCCTGGCTGGTTTCGCGCTTCGCGTACCGCGAGAAGGTTATTAGGTTCCCCGTGAACACCGGGCGCCCCTGGCCTTTGGCGGCGAGGCTCTACCTGATCGGCGTGGTGGCGCTGGGGTACTTCATCCTGCCCGCCTACCTGATCGGCACGGGCGTCTACAGGAACTGGCCGGATGCCTCGGACCCGGCCATCTTTTGGAGGCTCTTCCTCGGCGTCAACGGCGTCGGCATCTGGGATGAGCTGTTCTTCATCTGCACGGCCCTCACCCTGCTGCGGCGGCACTTTCCGGACTGGCTGGCCAACCTCCTGCAGGCCGTGATCTTCTCGTCGTTCCTTTGGGAGATCGGCTACCAGGCGTGGGGACCCCTCCTGACCTTCCCGTTCGCGATCCTTCAGGGTTACACCTTCAAGCTCACCAAGTCATTGACCTATGTGGTGTCCGTGCACCTGCTCTTCGATTTGGTGCTGTTCCTGGCCCTGGTGCACGCCCACGACCGCGAGTGGCTGCCGGTGTTCCTGTACTAGCCCGGCGTTCCTCCTTCGTCTTGGTTCGTGACAGCGCGCGCCACAGTTGAGCCCGGCGGACGCGGCTGGCTAGTCTTGGTGGCATGCGCAAACTCCAGGCGAAGATCATCGAGGAAATGGGCGTCCAGCCCCGGATCGATCCTGCCGAGGAGGTGCGCAGGCGCGTCACCTTCCTGAAGGAATACCTCAAGGCCACCCATACCAAGGGCTTCGTGCTGGGCATCTCCGGCGGCCTGGACTCCTCGCTGGCCGCGACGCATTGCGCAGCTGGCGGTGGAGGAACTGGAAAGCGAAGGCGTGGAGGCCAACTTCGTGGCCGTCCGGCTGCCGTACGGCACCCAGCACGACGAAGAAGACGCTCAAGCCGCCCTGGACTTCATCCAGGCCAAGACCGAGTGGACCTTCAACATTTCGGCCGGCGTTGACGGGATCGAGGACGAATTCGAGAAGACCGCCGGCGCGGCCATTTCGGACTTCCACAAAGGCAACACCAAGGCCCGCATCCGCATGGTGGCCCAGTACGCCCTGGCCGGCGAACACAACTACCTGGTGATCGGCACGGACCACGGCGCCGAGTCCGTCACCGGCTTCTTCACCAAGTTCGGCGACGGCGGCGCGGACATCCTGCCGCTGTTCGGCCTCAACAAGCGCCAGAACCGTGCCCTGCTCGCCGAGCTGGGCGCCCCGGCACGCATCTGGGAGAAGGTCCCGACGGCGGACCTGCTGGACGGCCAGCCCGGCCGCACCGACGAGGACGAACTCGGCCTGAGGTACGACCAGATCGACGACTACCTGGAGGGCCGCGAAGTTCCCGAAGGTGTCGCCAAGGTCATCGAGGACAAGTTCATGCGCACGCGCCACAAGCGGACCGTTCCGGTCACCATTTTCGACAGCTGGTGGAAGTAGCCGCCTTCTGGCCTCAGGCCAGGAAGCCGCGCAACAGGGACGCGGTACCTTCCAGATGTTCCACGGTGACGCGCTCCGCAGTTACCGCATCACCCCGGAGAATGGCCTCCGCGATATCCGCGTGCTGCTCATTGGCGTGTTCAAGATTTGTGCCCAGTCGCGGGATACGGTCCAGCAGATCATTGAGCCGCGCACGTGTCTCCGCCACGGCGCCCACCAGACTGGCTGAGCCGGACAATTCGGCGATGGCGATGTGGAACCGTGCGTCCCTCGGGCGGTAGGTTTCCGGCGTCGCACTCATCAAATCCGCAAGGCACTGCTGCAGGTGTTGCCGCGCGGCGGCCGTCAGCGCGGCTTTTGCGGACAACACCGCGGCTGCCGGCTCGATGATGCCGCGGAACAACAGCACATCCTCGACCTCTGCGGCTTCCAGCGGGCGGTTCTCCGTGGGACGGTGAACGGCCGCACTCGAAACGTAGGTGCCGCCGTAGCGCCCTCGCTGGACTTCCAGGTAGCCGGCGTGTTGCAGTTCGCCCAGGGCGTCCCGCAGGGTCGCGCGCGAAACCCCGAGCTTTTCCGCCAGTTCCCGTTCAGGTGGAAGCTTCTCTGACGGAGCAAATATCCCCAGCTTGATGGTCTGCAGTATGTGCTCAATGGTCTCTTCAAAGGCGTTGCCGCCACGCACCGGCCGAAGCACAGGGTAGGAAGGGCCGAACGGAGAATCCTGCATCTCGGAGACTCCTCTTCACTCGGGGCGGGAACCAGGACCTGCTGATGTTGGACCCATACTACCCACGCCCGCCTCAATGGTCACCAGAAAAACCATTACCGGGCGCCAATCTTCCATATCCGGCGCCTTTTTCACGGAAATGCTTGACCGTGGCGCAGATCACCCCCAGACTGTGATGCAGCCCTTGGACTAAAAACAGTCCTTTAGAACCTGCACTTTGAACTTTCCCACTGCATTCCTCCCCTCTTAGGAAGACACATGGAAACAACAGACACAGCACGCAGCGACGAAGCATATTTGCAGCACCGCAGGCTTAACCGCGGCGCCGCCGGTTGGGTGCTCCTTGCCGGACTGGGCGTTGCCTACGTTATTTCCGGCGATTTCGCCGGCTGGAACCTCGGCCTTGCCCAAGGGGGCTGGGGCGGGCTGCTGATCGCATTCATCCTGATGGGTGTCATGTACACCTGCATGGTCTTCGGCCTCGCTGAGCTCTCATCCACACTCCCAACCGCCGGCGCCGGCTACGCTTTCGCCCGCCGGGCGCTCGGCCCGTTGGGCGGCTTCGCCACCGGTGTTGCCGTGCTGATCGAGTACGCCGTCGCTCCGGCCGCGATCGCCACTTTTATTGGCGGCTACATCGAAGCACTTGGACTGTTCGGGCTCACCAACTCCTGGCCCGTCTATCTCGTCACGTACCTCATTTTCATCGGCATCCACATCCGTGGCGTGGGCGAAGCCCTGAAACTCATGTTTGCCATCACGGCAGTTGCAACGGTCGCCCTACTGGCCGCCGCCGTCGGGCTGGCCCCGAAGTTCGACCCCGCCCGCCTCTTCGACATCGTCCCTGACGGCTCGGCCGGATCGAGCGCTTTCCTTCCCATGGGCATCAGCGGCGTCCTTGCCGCTTTGGTCTACGGCATCTGGTTCTTCCTGGCGGTGGAAGGCGTGCCGCTGGCCGCCGAGGAGACAGCCAACCCCAAGAAGGACATGCCGCGGGGCATCATCGTGTCCGTGCTGGTACTGGTGGTATTCGGGGCCCTCATGCTGGTCCTGGTTCCCGGCGCGGCCGGCGCGCAGGCCATGAGCACATCGGACAACCCGCTGCCGGAGGCCCTGCGCATCGCCTACGGCGGCAACAGCCTGCTGGCTGATTTCATCAACTACGCCGGGCTCGCCGGGCTGGTCGCCAGCTTTTTCTCCATCATCTACGCCTACTCGCGGCAACTGTTCGCGCTCTCCCGGGCCGGATACCTTCCGCGCTGGCTGTCCCTCACCGGCAAGCGCCGGACGCCGTACTGGGCGCTGATCGTGCCGGGAACCATTGGATTCCTGCTCGCCGCAGTGACGCAGGACGGAGCGCTCCTGATAAACATCGCGGTCTTCGGAGCCACCGTTTCCTACGTCCTGCTCAACCTCTCCCACATCGTCCTGCGCCGGAAGGAACCCCTGCTCGAGCGTGGCTACCGCACCCCGGGCGGCATCGTCACCACCTCGGTGGCCTTGGTCCTGTCCGCCGTGGCAGTCGTGGCGACATTCGTCGTCGACGTCTTTGCTGCCTCCATCACCGCGGCAATCTTCGCCGCGGCACTGCTCTACTACTGGTTCTACAGCCGGCACCGGATCGTCGCGGGCGCCCCGGAGGAAGAGTTTGCCCAGCTGGCCCGGGCGGAAGCCGAACTCCAGGCCTGATGGCACCCAGATTCACAACTATTCGAAATCACATCGCGGAGGCATCATGAATGCTCAAAGTAAGAGCCGGCAACTGACGCTGGAAACGCTCAGGGAACTCGTCGACACTGGCGAAATCGACACCGTCGTCGTCGCCATCACCGATGCCCTGGGCCGCGTGCAGGGGAAGCGTTGCGGCGCCCGTTCCTTCCTCGAAGACGTCCTGGACCACGGTGCGGAAGGCTGCAACTACCTGCTCGCAGTGGACGTCGAGATGAAAACCGTTGACGGCTACGCCATGTCCTCCTGGGAGACCGGCTACGGGGACATGGTGATGAAGCCGGACATGTCCACGCTCCGCCGCGTCCCTTGGCTGGAGGGCACCGCGATGGTGCAGTGCGATGTCCTGTGGACCGACGGAACCCCTGTTACGGCATCCCCACGGCAGATCCTGAAGGCACAGCTCGAACGGCTAGAGAAACTCGGCTACCGAGCCCACATCGGCACGGAGCTTGAGTTCATCCTGTTCGACGACTCCTACGCGCAAGCCTGGCAAAAGAACTACAACGGGCTCACCCCCGCCACGCAGTACAACGTTGACTACTCCCTGCTGGCCACATCCCGCCTCGAACCGGTGATCCGCTCCATCAGGAACAACATGGAAGCCGCCGGCCTGATCGTGGAGTCCTCCAAAGGGGAATGCAACCTGGGCCAGCAGGAAATCACCTTCCGCTACGACGAGGCACTTGCCGCCTGCGACAAGCACAGCTTCTACAAGAACGGTGCCAAGGAGATCGCAGACCAGCAGGGCAAGAGCATCACCTTCATGTCCAAGTTCAACGAACGCGAAGGCAACTCCTGCCACATCCACATCAGCCTCACGGACCTTGACGGCAACGCGGTCCTGCCGGGCGACGGCGAACACGGCTTCAGCCCCGTCATGGAGCGGTTCATCGCCGGCCAGCTCGCGGCGCTGCGCGAGCTGGCTTACTTCCTGGCCCCCAACATCAACTCCTACAAGAGGTACGTCGAGGGCAGCTTCGCCCCCACGGCCATCGCCTGGGGAATGGACAACCGCAGCTGTGCGCTGCGCGTCGTGGGACACGGACCCGGGCTGCGCACCGAAAACCGGGTGGGCGGCGGCGACGTGAACCCCTACCTGGCGGCAGCGGCCCTGGTCGCCGCAATCATCCACGGCCTGGAAAACGACCTCCCGCTGCCGGCGATCACCAAGGGCAACGCCTACGACTCCGACGCCGAGCGGCTGCCCACCACCCTCCGCGACGCCCGGGCCCTGCTCGCCGAAAGCAGCATCGCCCGCAAAGCCTTTGGCGACGAGGTGGTGGACCACTACGTCCACGCCGCCGGCGTCGAACTCACCGCCTTTGAAAGCGCCATCACAGATTGGGAGCGTGTCCGTGGCTTCGAACGGCTCTGAACGCTACCGCCCCAAGATTGCCCTGACCAGTTACTACCAGGAGGCATCCTGGGGAGTCTGGAAAGGCACGGCCGCCATCCTGCCCGGCACCTACGTCGAGGCGGTGGCCGCCGCGGGCGGCACGCCCATCCTTCTGCCGCCGATCGGCACCGACGAATCGGTACTGGACCTCGTGGACGGGCTGATTGTGGTGGGCGGTCCCGACGTCGATCCGTCCCTTTACGGGGCGGCACCGCACCCGCTGACAGCACCGCAGCCGTTGCGCGATGTCCATGACACCGCCCTGACCCGGGCGGCCCTGGCACGGGAACTGCCGCTGTTCTCAATCTGCCGCGGAGCCCAGCTCCTAAGCGTCGCCCTGGGCGGCTCGCTGGTGCAGCACATTCCGGACATCAACCCGGAAGCCAACTACCAGCCGGCTCCCGGCGTGTTCGGCGAGGCCGCCTTCAGCACCGAAGCGGGGAGTCGCATCGCAGGACTGCTGGGCACGTCCGGCACGGCTCCCTGTTACCACCACCAGGCCGTCGACGCTGTACCCGCAGGGCTACGTGTCACCGCGCGTTCGGTTGACGGCACCATCCAAGCACTGGAAAGCGAGGATGACAGCTGGGTCCTGGGGGTGCAGTTCCATCCGGAACAGAATCCGGCAGACCTCCGGCTCTTCCACGGCTTCGTAGCGGCGGCCGCCGCCTACCGCGCCGGGCGCCCGCTGCAAATCACCGAAACCACGAAAGCGATGTCCACACCATGACCGCCACTGTTTTTGACGTCATCAACCCGGCCACCGAAGAAGTCATTGAATCGGTACAGCTGGCCGGCACAAGCGACGTCGATGCAGCGATCGCCCGTGCCGCGGCCGCATACGAAAGCTGGCGGGCAGTTGCTCCTGCTGACCGGGCCCTGCTGCTGCGCCGCTTCGCCGCCGCCGTCGACGCCGATCTGGAAAACCTGGCCCAGTTGGAAGTCCGGAACGCCGGCCACACCATCGGAAATGCCCGCTGGGAGGCCGGCAACGTCCGGGACGTGCTGCAGTACTACTCGGCGGCTCCGGAACGGAACTTCGGCAAGCAGATCCCGGTGGCAGGGGGCGTGGACATCACGTTCCAGGAGCCCCTTGGCGTAGTGGGCGTGATCGTGCCGTGGAACTTCCCCATGCCGATCGCCGGCTGGGGCTTTGCCCCCGCGCTCGCTGCCGGCAATACCGTGGTTCTCAAGCCCGCCGAAGCGACTCCCCTGACGGCCATCCGCCTGGCTGAACTGGCGTTGGAAGCCGGCATCCCCGAGGGCGTGTTCCAAGTGGTCCCCGGCAAGGGATCGGTGGTGGGCCAGCGCTTTGTCACGCACCCGGCAGTCCGGAAAGTCGTCTTCACCGGTTCCACCGCAGTGGGCAAGCGGATCATGGCCGGCTGCGCCGATCAGGTGAAACGGGTGACCCTGGAACTGGGCGGCAAAAGTTCGAACATCATTTTCGCAGACGCCGATCTGGAACTGGCTGCCGCTGCCGCGCCCGGCGGCGCATTCGACAACGCCGGGCAGGATTGTTGCTCGCGTTCCCGGGTCCTCGTGCAGCGCACGGTATACGAGCGCTTCCTGGAACTGCTCGAACCCGCGGTGCTCGGCCTCGCCGTGGGGGACCCCTCCAAGGAATCCACGGACATGGGGCCGCTTATTTCGGCCCAGCAACGTGCGGTCGTGTCCTCGTTCGTGCCCGACGGCGCACCGGTCGCCTTCCAGGGCAAGGCTCCTGAGGGCGCGGGGTTCTGGTTCCCTCCAACGGTACTGACACCGCAGGCCGATGACCCCGCCTTCACCGAGGAGATCTTCGGACCGGTCCTTTCGGTGGTCCCCTTCGAGGATGAGGCCGAGGCAATCAAGATCGCCAACAACACCGAGTACGGGCTTTCCGGGTCGATCTGGACTTCCAAGGTGGACAGGGCCCTGCGGGTTGCGCGCGGCGTGGAATCCGGGAACCTGTCCGTGAACTCGCACTCCTCGGTGCGGTACTCCACCCCTTTCGGCGGCTTCAAGCAGTCCGGCCTGGGCCGCGAACTCGGTCCGGACGCCTTGGCGGCCTTTACCGAGACGAAGAACGTCTTCATCTCCACCAACCCCGCCTGAGCCGTTTCCTTTCCAACAACCAACCATCCTGCAGGCAAGTACAAGGAGCCAAGAATGAACGCAGTAGTTTCCAACCGCCTCGAAGGCCGCAGCGCAGTCATCACCGGCGGCGCGAGCGGCATCGGCCTGGCCACCGCGCGCCGCATGGCCGCGGAGGGCGCGCACGTCGTCATCGCAGACATCGATCCCACCACCGGCGAAGCAGCGGCTGCCGAGGTCGGCGGCCTGTTCGTCAAGGTCGATGTCACGAGCGAAGAAGAGGTACGGAACCTCTTCGCCCAGGTCAAGGAAACGTATGGCAGCGTGGACATCGCCTTCAACAACGCCGGCATCTCCCCCGCGGACGATGCTTCGATCCTGGACACCGGAATCGACGCCTGGCGCCGTGTCCAGGAAGTCAACCTGACCTCCGTGTACTACTGCTGCAAGTACGCCATCCCGTACATGCAGGAGCAGGGCAAGGGTTCCATCATCAACACGGCCTCCTTCGTTGCCGTCATGGGTGCCGCCACCTCGCAGATCTCCTACAGCGCGTCCAAGGGCGGAGTGCTGTCCATGAGCCGGGAGCTCGGCGTCGAGTTCGCACGCCAGGGCATCCGTATCAACGCCCTCTGCCCCGGACCGGTGAACACCCCGCTGCTCAAGGAACTCTTCGCCAAGGACCCGGAGAAGGCCGCGCGCCGCTTGGTCCATGTCCCGCTGGGCCGGTTCGCCGAACCCGAGGAACTGGCCGCCGCCGTCGCGTTCCTCGCCAGCGACGACGCTTCCTTCATCACGGCATCGACCTTCCTTGTGGACGGCGGGATTTCCGGGGCCTATGTGACACCGCTGTCCTAGATTGCCGCCCCGGCTAGGCTGCTTCCGCAACCGGCCGCTGTTTCCGCCGCCATGGAAACAGCGGCCGGCCGCCTTCTGGCGCCGCCCCTGAGGCAGGCGTAGGGTCGTGCTTGGCTGACAAACCGTAACCGCCGGCGAAGTAGCCGGTGGACCCGCCGTCAAGGAGCCGCCATGGCCGGATGGAACGCCGATACCGCTGCCGGTCCTTTGGGCGCCTCCGTGACGCTCGTCGACGGCGCGAACTTCTGCATCTCCGGCCTGGCCGGGGACATGTATTCGGACCGCCCGCACGGCGTCTTCCACGCCGACACCCGGATCATTTCCCGCTGGCGCCTGACGGTCAACGACGTCACCCTGGAGCCCCTGGCCG
Organism: Arthrobacter sp. TE26545; assembly: GCF_056279005.1. Next base: position 295,193 of record NZ_JBWBQM010000001.1, on the reverse strand, counting down.
CCCGCAGCCTTGAGCCGTACCGCGGCGTGTTCATCGGCCGCCCGGGGCGCCTCGCGGGACGGGCGGACAGCCCGCTGATCGTCGAACGCCGGCGGGAGACCGGCGTCGGGATGGAAGAGCGCATCACGGTGCGCAACCATTCCCGCGAACCCGCGGTGTGCAACCTCGAACTCACCCTTGACGCGGACTTCGCCGACCTTTTCGAAGTGAAAGACGCCCGGATCACCCGTTTCTGGGAACAGAAGCGCCGGGTTGAAGGTGATTCCCTGTTCATCGAAGGCACGTGGCGCGGGGCCCGCAAAGGGGTGGCGGTCCATGCCCCGGACGCCTCCGTGCGTCACGAAGGCCTGGGCTACACGCTGGTGGTCCCGGCCCATGGCAGCTGGACCGTGACGGTCACCGTTTCCCCGCTGTCCGACGGCGGCAAGCCGGACGGGTCTTTCCAGCACCTGCCGTTCCGCCACCTGAGGTCGGCTGAGTCCCCCGCGGGACTCCGGCGCCAGGAGTGGATCCGGAAGACACCGGCCCCGGAAATCGGCAATCCCTCTTTCGCCAGAACGCTGCAGCGCAGCCAGGAGGACATTGGCGCACTGCAGATCGAAGACCCCGAACGGCCGGACCGCACAGTGATGGCGGCCGGTGCGCCGTGGTTCATGGCCCTCTTCGGCCGGGACGCCCTGCTCTCCTCCTATATGGCCCTCACCTTGGATCCCAGCCTGGTCCTGGACACCATGTGGAATCTCGCCGAACGGCAGGGCACCAAGGTGGACCCGCTCACTGAGGAGCAGCCCGGACGGATCCTGCACGAGGTGCGCCCGGGCATCGGGACCACCCTCGCGCTGGGCGGGAAATCCGCCTACTACGGGTCCATCGATGCCACCCCGCTGTTCGTGGGACTCCTCGGCGAGGCGAGCCGCTGGGGCCTGGGCCGGGAGCAGTTGGCCGCGCTGCTGCCTTACGCGGACCGCGCCCTGGACTGGATCAGGGACTACGGCGACCTGGACGGCGACGGTTTTGTGGAATACCAGAGGCTCAACGACCAAGGACTGGTGAACCAGGGCTGGAAGGACTCCTGGGACGGCATCAACTTCGCCGACGGGCGGCTGGCCGAGCCGCCCATCGCGCTGTGCGAAGTCCAGAGCTATGTTTACAGCGCCTACACAGCCCGGGCCTGGCTCGCCTATGACGCCGGCGACTTCGCCTTGGCGCGAGAGTACCGCGAACGCGGGGCGGAACTGAAACGGAAGTTCAACGAGGCGTTCTGGATGCCGGACCGCGGCTATTACGCGATCGCCCTCGACCGCGACAAGCGGCCCGTGGATGCCTGCGCCTCGAACATGGGGCAGTGCCTGATCAGCAGCATTGTCGACGTGGACAAGGCGCCGCTGATGGTGGAGAAGCTGATGTCTCCGGAAATGTTCAGCGGCTGGGGCATCCGCACCCTCGCCTCGGACATGGGCGCCTACAACCCAGCCAGCTACCACAACGGTTCGGTGTGGCCGCATGACAATGCCCTGATTGCCACGGGCCTGATGCGCTACGGCTTCGTGGCCGAGGCGCAGCGGGTGGCGATGGCCCTGTTCGAGGCCGCGGAGTACACCGGCCACCGGCTGCCGGAGCTGTTCTGCGGTTTCGATCGCTCTGAGTACCCCGAGCCGGTGCCCTACCCGACGTCATGCTCGCCGCAAGCCTGGGCCGCCGCCGCTCCGGTGCAGCTGCTGCGCGTGCTGCTGCGCCACGATCCGCACGTGGCGCTGAAGGGACTGTGGCTGGACCCGGTCCTGCCCCCGGAACTCGGCGATGTCCGGATCAGCAACTGCCCCATCGGCGATGCCCGGATGACGATTACGGTGAAAGACAATGTGGCAACGGTGGAAGGTCTCCCACCGGGCATTACCCTGCATCAAGGAGCCAGGCCGGTGCTGGCGGAACTGGTGGAACTTGCGGAAAAGCTAAGCCCCACCACCTGAGGAGAGCCCCCATGCGGATAGGCCTGATCGCACCGCCCTGGGTCCCGGTCCCGCCGACCGCCTACGGCGGAACCGAGGCCGTGATCCACGCCTTAGCCACGGGCCTCGCGGCCGCAGGGCACAGCGTGGTGCTCGCCGCGTCCTCGGACAGCAGTTCCCCGGTGGAACGGCCCGGCGGCTTCGCCCCGGCGGCGCGTTCCGGAATGGGACAGAGCATGTCCGAACTGCCCCACGTGATCCGGGCGTACGACGCCCTGGCCGGCGTCGACCTCATCCACGACCACACCCTCATAGGTCCCTTGTACCGGCACCGCCCGCAGGACATTCCGGTGGTCTGCACGATGCACACGGGCATGACCCCGGAGCTGCGCAGCGTCTACCGAATGATGGCCCGCGATACCGCGCTGGTGGCGATTTCCCGCAACCAGGCCGCAGCCGCCCGGGATGTGCCCATCGCCAGGGTCATCCACCACGGTGTGGATCCCGCCACCATCCCGTTCGGCGACGGCCGCGGCGGCTACGCCCTGTTCCTGGGCCGCATGGACCCGTCGAAGGGTGTCGTGGAGGCGGTCATGGCGGCACGCTCGGCAGGGATGCCGCTGCGGATCGCGGCCAAGATGAGCGCCCGGGAGGAAATCGACTACTTCCGGGATGCGGTGGAGCCTTTGCTCGGCGGCAACGAGGAATTCCTGGGCGAACCGGATGCCGGGGGCAAGCTGGAACTGCTGGGCGAGGCGCTTGCGCTGATCAATCCCCTGCAATGGGACGAACCTTTCGGGATGGTGATGATCGAATCGCTCGCCGCCGGGACGCCCGTGGTGGCGGCGCCGCGGGGCGCAGCTCCGGAGATCGTCGACGACGGCGTCACAGGCTTCCTCAGGAACGGCACCGAGGAGCTGGGCCTGGCTTTGCGCGCGGCGGCCGTGCTGGACCGGCGGGACTGCCGGGCCGCCGTCGAACGCCACTTCAGCGCGGAACTGATGGCACGGCGCCATGCCTCCCTGTACGCGGAGTTGCTCGCCGGGGAGCGGCGGCCCGGCCGGCCTTCCTAACGCTTGGATGTCCTAGTATATTTTGCAAGTGATGCGGGCCCCGGCTGCGGACGGCCCGTGAAGCGAAAGGCACGCCATGACTGTCACCGAAGACTTCCGTGCGGCCCGCGACCGGCTCCTGGAGCTGCGCACGGACTATGCCCTTGCCCACCGTGAATTCCAGTGGCCGCGCTTCGAGCACTTCAACTTCGCGCTCGACTGGTTCGACGCCATCGCCGCGGACCCACTCAAGGGCGGCAATCCCGCATTGGTGATCGTCGAGCAGGACGGCAGCGCCACGCGCCGCAGCTTTGCGGAACTTTCGGAGGCCTCCGCCCGCCTGGCCAACTGGCTGCGCGGCCAAGGCGTGCAGCGCGGGGACCGGATGATCGTCATGCTCGGCAACCAAGTGGAACTCTGGGAGCTGATGCTGGCCGGCATCAAGCTGGGCCTGGTGATGATTCCCACCACCACGCTGATGGGTCCGCGGGACATCGCGGACCGGGTGGAACGCGGCGGTGCCCGCTGGGCCGCCGTCGGGAGCGCGAACATCGCCAAGTTCGCTGAGGTGCCTGGCGACTACACGCTCATCGAAGTGGGCCTTGGCCTCACAAACGGGGCGCTGCGATACGCCGATCATGCGTCCGAAGCGGCGGAGTTCGTGCCGGACGGCCCCACCCGTGCGGACGAGACGATGCTGCTGTATTTCACCTCCGGCACCACCTCACGCGCCAAGCTCGTGGAGCACAGCCACAGCTCCTACCCGGTGGGCCACCTGTCCACGATGTACTGGATCGGCGTCGAGCCCGGGGACGTGCACCTCAACGTAGCCTCCCCCGGCTGGGCCAAGCACGCCTGGTCCAATGTGTTCACGCCGTGGATCGCCGAAGCCTGCGTGTTCGTCTACAACTACGAACGCTTCGACGCCAAGGCCCTCATGGAACAGATGGACCGCGAAGGCGTCACCAGTTTCTGTGCCCCGCCTACGGTGTGGCGCATGCTCATCCAGGCGGACCTCACCCTGCTGAAGAACCCGCCCAGCAAGGTGGTGTCCGCCGGCGAGCCGCTCAACGCCGAGGTGATCGGGCAGGTGGAACGCGCCTGGGGCCAGACCATCCGGGACGGCTTCGGCCAGACCGAGTCCACGGTGCAGGTGGCCAACACCCCGGGCCAGCCGGTCAAGACCGGCTCGATGGGGCGGCCGCTGCCGGGATACGACGTGGTGCTGGTGGATCCCGCCACCGGCGAGGAATCCGACGACGGCGAACTCTGCCTGCGCCTGGACCCCCGGCCCGTGGGCCTCATGACTGCCTACTACGGCGACCCGGAGAAGACAGCCGAGGCGTTCCGCGACGGCTACTACCACACGGGCGACATGGCCAGCCGGGACGAAAACGGTGTCATCACCTACGTGGGCCGGGGCGACGACGTCTTCAAGTCCTCCGATTACCGGCTCTCCCCCTTCGAACTTGAGAGCGTGCTGATCGAGCACCCCGCCGTGGCCGAGGCCGCCGTCGTTCCGTCCCCGGATCCGGTGAAGCTCGCGGTGCCGAAGGCCTTCGTGGTCCTGGCCCCGGGCTACACGCCGGGACCGCGGGTTGCCGAGGACATCCTGCGCTACTGCCGCGAACACCTGGCACCGTTCAAGCGGATCCGCCGCCTCGAATTCGCCGAGCTGCCCAAGACGATTTCCGGCAAGATCCGCCGGGTGGAGCTGCGTCAAAGCGAAGTGAAACGGCACGGCGAGGATGGAAAACCGGGTGCGGGCCCGCTGCCGGCCGGCCTCGGCGTCGAGTACTCCGAGTCCGAGTTCCCGGGCCTAAGGGACTGAGGCACCATGGGAACTCCGCTGCCGCGCGACCCGATCGCCGACGCCCGCCGCAACTGGGAGCGCCACGGCTGGGGTGAGGTCGCCGCGCCGATGGCCGCCATCACCGCGATCATGCGCACGCAGCAGATCCTCACGGCCCGGATCGAGGCGGTGCTCAAGCCCCTTGGCCTGACCTTCGCACGCTACGAACTGCTGGCCCTGCTCGGCTTTGCCCGTAGCGGCGCGCTGCCCATGAACAAGGCGAGCGCCCTGCTTCAGGTCCATCCCACCTCGGTGACGAACGCCGTCGACCGCCTGGAAAAGGCCGGACTGGTGGTCCGCTCACCGCATCCGACCGACGGCCGCACCACCCTGATCGAGCTCACCTCGGAGGGCCGCACCCTGGCGAAGCGCGCGACGACGGCCCTCAACGCGGAGGTGTTCGCCCAGTCGGGCTTTGAGGACAATGATGTGGAGCAGCTGATCCAGGTGCTGGGCCGCTTCCGCAAGGCCGCGGGCGACTTCGAGGACTGACGCGAAACCGTTGTGACCGAGAACTCGATCCGCGTCGAGCGGCACATACGTCTCAGTGGCCGGAAAAGCAGCCAGAGCCTGAACATGATGTCGCCAGTTAGCTGGGGAGCAGCTCCCGGAGCTCATCGGTCATTGCGTCCAGCAAGTCAGGTCTGCCATGGAACTGAGCAGGCGTGTTCTGGAAGAGCTCGATTACCCAGGCTCCGTTTTCGACGGCGGCGACCATCGTTTGATGCGCATTGAGCTCTGGTGCGATGTCGTCCTTACCCGGGGGCACCAGCCCGGCGATGGCGACAAGAAGTGCGGTGTCGGAGCCCAAGGACCGCACGCTCTTGACTTTCGTTACGTACCGGGCTGTGACGTGGTCTTTGAAAATAGGATCGAGATGCTCAAGGATGTCGGCGGGACCGATTGCGGTACTGCCATCAAACCCAATCTGCACTCCCTGGGATGCGAACTGCTTAGCCATTCCGCTGGCATCGCGGTGGTTCCAGGCATCGATGAGCGCCGCGTAAAGCTTGCGAACCGCTTCCAGGCTCGGTCCTTGCATGCCTGTGCCCCTTTCAGTTGATTGCTTCATTGTCGTCTGGGGGCCTTTGCCCGGGAAGAGGACGACGTGTCTGCGCCCTGTCACTCCCCGAGCCGGAGTCCCGGAATTCCCAACGCGAAATCGGGGCCGAGCAGCTCGCCGGAGGTCAGGACCCCCACCGTGGCGCCTGACTCCAAGCGCAGCGCCGATTCAACGGCGATCGCCGCCGTCGTTTCCGTCCCGGCCGCCTCCACCCACCCGTCGGCAACGGCGCCGTGGCTGTTGCTTGCACGCAACCAGATACGGGACAGGGGTTTGGGGGATCCGTCCGGCCCGGCCGGGGTGCTGCGGGCACGGGACGGGAGCCGGAAGCCGGCCCGGGCCCAGTGCCGTGCGAGCGGAACGGCCAGGCGGGAGAGCCAGGGCGCGGCCCGGCTAGTGTAGTAGGCCGCGACGTTCGGCACTCCGGTCGCCCGGGCCACTGCGAAGACCTCACCGCTGCCGATCGGAACGGCGGCACGGGCGCCCTCGGGCAGGCGAAAGGGCAGGACGTTGTCCGGAGTCCGCATCAATTGCCCCGCATCGACGCTCCAGCCGCCCGCCGCCAGAAGCGCCGACGACGTCCGCCGCACGCCCTCGCTGCGCGTGCCGCCGGGCGAGGACCGCACGATGGTCACGCTGTCAGCATCCGGGATCCTGCCTAGCACCCGGTGCGCGAGTGACTCGACGACGGCGGTGGCGAAGCCCGCCCCGGGGACGACGGCGACATCCGCCTGACGGGCGGCCCGGTCCCGGGGCCATGCCTCGAGGAACACGGCCAGCTCATTGGACACGTCAAGGTAGTGGCAGCCGCTGCGGAGGCACGCCTCCATCAAAGCCGGCGCGGTCCTGGCCATCGGACCTGCGGCGTTGACGAGCACCCGTACTCCCCGCAGGAGGCCTTCGAGGAGGACGGGATCGTCAACGGGAGCGCTCCGCCACGGAACACCCACGGCCGCCGCAGCGGCCGCCACCTTGGCAGGGTCCCGTCCGCCCACGGACGTATCCAGGCCTGCCGTTCTTGCTGCCCGGGCAATCCGCAGGCCCACGGCCCCGCAGCCGTACACCATCAGAATGGAACCCACCCCCGTAAGCCCTCGCGTCGCGCTGTAATGCGCGGCCACCCCGCCCCCATTGGCTACACTGTGCTTCATTATGGTGCAAAAGGCGGGACGGCCACGGAATGCAGGCCTGGATGTCGCTCTTATCCAGGCAACGGAAGAACTGATTCTCCACAAAGGGTTCGGCGGGCTGTCCGTCGAAGCCATTACGGCAAAGGCCGGAACCACCCGCCCGGCTTTTTACCGGCGCTTCGCCGGCATCCCCGACCTCGTGCTTGCCTTGATGCTGGAACGCTTCAGCGTCGATTTGGACGTCGAATTCGATTCCGGGAACCTGCCCGCAGACCTTGAAGCAATCCAGCGGGACCAGGTGGCCCTTTTTGAGGATCCGCTGGTCAAATCCAGTTTCGCGGGATTCCTGAATTCCCTGCACGACAACGATCAATTGAGGTGGGCTTTCCTCGAGAAATTTTTCGCCCCACGGAGGGCTGGTGTGGCTACAATCATCCGTAGGGCGGAAACCCGGGGAGAAATCCCGGAATGCACGGATGTTGAATGGATTTGCGACCTCATCACCGGCCCGCTTGTAATGCGTATCCTGTTGCCCGGGCTTCTGCCATTGGACGAAAAGATAGTTTCGAATACAGTTGCCAGCGCCCTTAGCGCGCTGGGCTATCGCTCATCTTAGGGGAGATGCTGCATGGATGGCCGGTTAGCGCGGACGCTTGTGCATAAGACGTCCGAGGACGCCGTATTGATCGGCCGGCCCCGCAGTTTGCAGGGGAACCACTGGGAATTCGACGCCGAACTCCCCCGGGATGCATCCGCCCAGGATCCCAGCGGGATTCCGACCCTCTTTGGAGTCGAACTCATGCGCCAGACTGCGATCGCCTACGCGCATTTGCAAGGTGGAGTGCCACTGGACTGGGCCCTGCTCATGAACGAACTAAGTTTCAGGTGGCTGCGGGAAGTTCCGGCGAACGAGGGAGGCCCGCTCATTGGCTGCGTCGCCGTCAGCACCCTGGCAGCCCAGCAGCGAAACAAGTTGCTCAGCGGACTCGAGCTGGAAGCATGCTTCCTCGCCGGGGGCGTACCACTGGGCCAGGGCCGGGGCAGGCTGAGCTGCCTGTCACGCACCGCCTATCGCGCCATCAGGAGAAACGCCCCGGCCGTGGACCGGACCGCGGGGGCGCCGTTCCGTACCGGCTTGTCGGACGTCCAGCGACACGGGGATGAACTGCAGGCAGGATTGGCGTGGGACTGGGACGACCCGTTGATCTTCGACCATTTTTCGGATCATTTGCCCGGCATCCTGCTGGCCCGCAGCATGCTGGATGCACACCGCGTCCTCACAGGTTTCGAGGCAGCGCATTTGGACATCAGCTGCGAAAACTTCGGTGAGTTCAATGCGCCCGTGATGGTCTCGGCTTTCCGTTCGACGGCCGATGAAACGCACATTTCCATCACCCAACTCGGGCGGACTCTTGCCACGGGCCTATGCCACGGCTCGCGGCCAAATACCCCGGCTCCGCCACTATTGACCATGGACTCTCCGGGCGCCTAGAATCCGTTACGGAGCAAGTCGTAATTAAAACGGGGGCAGGACCTTCCTGCAATTAGAGGATGGGGGATCCGCTATTCAATCGTCAGTCGATCCGCATCCTCGAAAAAACCCACCGGCCTTCACGCCCGTCGTCACGGCAAGCTGTAGCGGATAAATCCCCCGGTTGACCTGCGCCCTCAAGGCGCCGCTATCTCTCGATTTTCCGGCCTCACTCGTTTCGTGGCCGGCCTCCGGAATTGCACAACATTTCCGGCAAACTGTGCAGCCCTTGCGCAGTAATTCACTGAAACATGCCTCTATGCGGTGGCGCAAAAACGCGAATGCCGCCGCCAAAGTCCAGATGGGGGGAAATCATGCTGCGCTGCGCCGACGTCGCTTCCGGCGCCACAGCCTTTTGAAAGCGATCCGGACGGCACGCCACCGCAGGCGGCCGGACGTGAAGCACCAGTCAAGGAGTGAAATGACATGAGCAATGCAATTGATTCGATCCTCCACCTGGAATGGGATGCACTCGACATCCCCAACACCGACCATCCCCTGGCGACGACCCGCCGGTACGCGGTCCCGACACCCCAAAACGCCGAGGAAAACGACAAGGCCTGGAACCATCTCTATGGCGCCATGATCGCCGGGCTCGGGCTCAAGCCCGATTCCTTCCAGCTGAACTACCCGTTCCTGACCTGGGATTGGCCCATCACCAACGTCGGCTACACCTCCGCCGCGCAGTACGATTTCTGCGCCACCGCGCCGCAGTTCAGCGCAACCGGGGCTTACGTGTCCTCGGGCGTGAAGTTCAACGACGCCTACGGCCAGGTGCTCAACGTCGTCGCCGCGGACACGAGTGATCCCGTCCTGGAGCAGAAGATCAGCCAGGCACGGAACGTGCTGAACATCGCGACCAACGACTACAAGATCACCTATGACCAGGCGAGCCGGGCCTACGTGCAGGAGACCGGCGGCACCAACGACCCACCGTTCCTGAAGTGGCTGGGCAGTTTCAGCGGAAAGTCGTGGGCGGTCCAGCTCGACGCCGCGGACAAAACAGTCCAGGCCAAGCAGCGCGTCCTGAACCAACTGCTGTCCGAAACCACCACGCCCGGCCTGAATGACGCGATCGCTCGCTACGGCACCAAGGACTACTACACTCTGCTGCAGGACCCTTCGCTCAGCACGTTCCCTGCGGTGCCGGCCTATTCGATCGGAATGGACGCAACCACGTGGCTGCAGAAAGTCCAGGCGGGAACCGGCGGAAGCAGCGGGGAGATCGGCTTCAGCAACAATCAGGCGCAGTACGACTACAGCAAGACCTGGGCCAAAGGCAGCGCCTCCGTCGGCAACTTCTTCTGGAGCGTCAATGTCGGCGGCTCCTGGGAGAGGATCGACGAGTTCGCCACCGACAACTCGCTTGAGGTGACGGTCAAATTCGAGGCCTGGGACACGGTCTCGATCGGGGCGGGCCTCTGGTACAACGGGGCCTTCGTCAAGAGCGTCTCGGAAGGCCCGTTCATCCGCGGCTACTCGGCGTACGGTGGCGGCGGCGAGAAGGCGGTGTGGGGTCCGAACGGCATCATGAACGTCCAGAAGGTGGGCATGGTGGTCGGCTACAAGCCCTCGTTCAACATCAAGGTCAGCAGTTCCGCCTTCACGTCCTTCTCGAAGAAGTGGGAGGTTTCCTCGGGCGTGCGGATCGGACCGTTCGACTTCAGCGGGGGCGGTGGCAGTTCCTCCTCCGGATGGACCGCTGATTCCGCGACAAGCACCTTCTCGGGAACCTCGACGGCGGAAACTGCCCTGGTCCTCGGAACCACCATCGCGCTGGTCAACCCGGAATAGGACCCCGACGTGGCCCTCAATCGGGAGCAGATCGAACCGGTGCTGCAGAGCGTCAGTCCGTGGCTTTCGAACGCGAACATCACCGGTCTCACGGTGGGTCCGAAAGCCGTCAGCGGCCGGCAGACGGATGACCTGGCCGTCGTCGTCCACGTCGTGGAAAAGAAGCCGTCGTCAGAGCTGGGAATTGACGACCTTCCGGTACCGCCTTTCGTGGAAGTCCACGCCCAGGACGACGGCGGTGCACCGCGCGTGGAACACGTTCCCACCGATGTGGTCAAGTCAGGAGTGATCCGGCTCTGTCAACTGGATGGCAGGGTCAGGCCCGCACCTGGCGGATACAAGATCGCCGTGTCTGATGGCTTCTTCACGGACGCCACCGGAACCCTCGGCGTGAACATCACCTGGGGAGGCCGGTTCCGCCTGCTGACGAACAACCACGTGATCTCCATGAACGGGACCCGTGGTCCCACCGTCTACCAGCCGGACTGGGCGCTGTGGGGCAATACGCTCACCACGGTCTCCGGCTACGAACCGGTGGTGACTTACGCAAACCGCAACCAGCCCAGCCCGGTTTTCAACAGGACGGATCTGGCGTGGTGCGACATGACGGCCACGGACGGCGATCCGGACATCCACGGCATTGGCGTGCCTGTCGGTCTCCGCGGCCCGGCGGTCAACGATGCCGTGCAGTGGATCGGAAAGACCACCGGCGTGGTGCAGAATGCCACCATCGCCAGTGTGACCGGACGGTTTGTCATGGAGTTCATGGACGGCCGCTGGGCCTGGTTCAGGGACGTCATCACGTTCAATCAGGGAACGGTCCGCCAGGGCGATTCGGGTTCCGCTGTCTTTGCCACGGCGGATTCGAAGGTGGTCGGGCTGATCTTCGCCAACGACAGCCACAATGCCGGCTTCGGTGTGCAGATCCCCTGAAACCGACATCCAAAATGAGGGGTCCTGCCCTGCCGCCCAGCGCGACAGGACAGGACCCTCCCAAAGTACCGCCCTTTGTACTCCTGCGGCAGCCTTTTCAAGGGCGCAGAAGGTTCAAGGGCACAGAAGGCGGGTTCAGCGATCTAGGGCGTAACGCAGTTCCACCAGGCCTTGGTCGTAAGGGGCCGCACCCAGGAAGCGCATGGCCCTGGCATCCATGTCCGTGGGGAAGACGCCACGGCCGGAGCCCTGCGCCACAGGCATCACCACCAGCCTCACGGCATCCACTTCCCCGGCCTTGAAGAATGCCTCGCTGAGGCTCAGGCTCCCCCACAGGACCACGTCTCCCTGGCTTTCGGCCTTGATCCGGCGGATCGCTTCGACCGCGTCGCCGGACTCGATCGTCGCTGCCGGGTAGTCGCCCCATGGCGCTTCGGTGAGGGTCTTCGAAAACACGTGCCGGCGCAGTCCATTCAACGCCGGCGCGATCGCATCCTGGGCGGATGCCTCCGTCGGCCAGTATTCGACAAACATCCAGTAGGTGTTCGCTCCCAGCACCATGGTCTCGACCGAACTGAGCCATTCCAGCTGGCTTTGCTCAAATTCCGCAGTGCCGCCGTCGAGCAACTCGTAGGCTTTGAACTCGTTGTTCCGGTCCGCGGCGAAGCCATCCGCGGTGACAAACTGCTGGACTACCAGCTGCCCCATGGTTTTCCCTCCCGCACGCAGCGTCCGGCTACGGGCAGGTGGGACTCTACGCTCGGCATCGCGGGCGGACAAGGGTGGGCGGGAGACACGTTCCGGCGGTGTAGCGGGCAAGCGATGCGGGACCCATACAATCTCTCGCATGACATTTGAGCGCACGGAGATCGATGGTGTCCCCGTCTTCTGGGTCGCGGGGCCTGAACCGCTGACCGCCCACCTTGTTTTCCGCGTCGGAGTCCGGGACGAAACGTTCATGACCACGGGCATCACGCATTTGGTGGAGCACCTGACCATGTCCGCAATCCAGGGTCCGCGGCACGGCAGGAATGCCAGTGTGGAGCCGAGTTTCACCTCCTTCATGGTCACCGGCAAACCGCATGTCGTAACAGCGTTTATCGCCGATGTCTGCACGAAGCTTGGCTCTCCTGAACTGGACCGGCTGCCGGTCGAAAAGAAGATCCTCAACGCCGAGGGCGGCATGTCCGCCGGACCCGTTGAGGCCGCACATGTGCGCTACCGGTATGGACTCAAGTCCGTAGGTCTCGTCGGAGTCGTCCCCCCGGCGCTCAACGCCATCACGGAGAACCAAGTGCAGGAGCACCTCAGGAGCTATTTCACGGCAGGCAACGCTGCGCTCGTCCTCAGCGGACCGCCACCCGAAGGACTCCGTCTCCCGCTTCCCCAGGGTCCTCGGCGCCCGCTTGCCACCCAGGACCGCATGGACCTGCCACTGCCCATGTGGTTCGAACAACCCGCTCCGCTGCTCGGGGTGTCGTTCGAGATTTCCGCGGCGACGGATGATGAACGGGAAGCGGCCTGCGCGATGGCACAAATTGTCTGCGAACGTGCCCACGACGAGCTGCGGCAGAAGCACGGATGGATCTACGACATCGACTTCACTCCTGTGTTCCACAAAGACGGCACCGGCATCATGTGCTTCGAAGCGGATCCGCCGCCGGAACACCTCGAGGAAACCCGTTTGGGCCTGCTCAGGATTCTCCGGGAACTGCGGAGCCATGGACCGACCCAGGCGGAGCTGGACGCCGTTGCCGAAAGCTGGGACGGCTACGAAACGGATCCTGAGGGAAGGTTCGACGCCGTGATCGGTGCGGCCCGCTACCACCTGATCGATGAACCGGCCCTCGACCCGGCCGGAAGACTCAGCCTGGTCAGGAGCCTGACGCCGTCACAGTGCCAGGAAGCATTGGACAAGCTTGATCAGTCCCTGTTGGTCGGTGTTCCCGAGGGTGTCTGGCTCCAAGACGAAGGCCTCAACACCGAACAGGAAAGGCAACATGCGCCGCTCCGGGGGCAGGTGTACCGGCGGAGCATCCGCGGCACGATCGCCGGGCTTCCCAGCAGCGCCCAGCTCGTCGTCGGGGATGAAGGGATCAGCCTCAACGAGGGAAACACGTGCACGATCCGGTGGGAGGATGTCGTCGGCGTGCAGCGGTTCCCGGACGGGATGCTGCTTGTCATCGCGGCCGATGGTTACCAGCTGCCGATCCGCCCGGCATGGTACGCAAAAGGCAAGGAAGCCGCGCAGCATGTGCAAATGAAACTCGGCGAGCACATGATCTTCGACGAGGAGCCTGTTCCGGTGCAGTGACTGCCGATGATCCTGCAGATCAGGCGGATCTTAGACCCGCCAAGTCACGTGATCTGCGGGATCAATCGGCGGCTTCACGGCGCCGGGCCAGCGAAACGTACCAGCCGAGCACAAAGGCAAACGCGGCCGCGGCGAGCAACGGAATCAGCCACGATGTGAAGGGCGTTCCCCGGGACAGAAAAGCCAAACCAAGCAATACCACGGATGCCACCCCGAGGAAGGACGATTCGGTCTTGGTACCCAGGCGGCCGGCGCCGTCGTGCTTTCGTCCCCAGCGGTCCAGCAGGAAAACGACAATCAGCAGTGCGGCTCCGCCACCCCACAACGCGGGCCCGGTGGCCAAACCGGCAAGGAACACGGCAGCCGCAAGAAAGCCTCCAAGGCCGCACCAATATGCAACCGTCCGGGTGAGCTTCAATTTCCCACCGCCATGAGGCCTGCCGACGGTTCCATCTCGCGGAGGCCACAGTTGTCGGTCCGCTCCCAGCAAATGTCTTGGGCGTCTTTGAAACTGAAGCCTGTCACCCGCCATTCGGGTTTCTTGGTGATCGGCCTGACCAGTCCATTGAGTCCCTGGACGTGCTCCGGAAATGCCCACCTGTAGCTGTCCCCGGTCTCCGCCGCAAAATAGTCGCCGGGCGGAAGGACATGGAGCTGAAGCCGCGGCCGGGTCTTCCCGGCAGAGTCGTTGCTCTCCACCTTCAGATCGTAGATAGGCGCTTCTGAAGCATTGCGGATGACAAGGCCGTTGCTGCGAATGCCTCCGTCGAAATGCACCGCGCACCAGGCAGCGACCCTGGCGGCCTGTTCCCGGCGTCGGGCGTCTTCCGTCCTTTTGTCCCGACCGCTTTCAATCCCATAAAGCCTGCTCGCGGTGTATCCCGCCCAGCCTGCGGCAATCAGCGCAAGAAGTGACGTAAACGCAGAAATCCACTCAGGCATAGTTCCCCCAAGAACTCCGTTGACTTATGAATTGCTTACAGCACCGCAGTCTTCGGAACCCCGGCGGCCCGAGTCAAGTCAATTACCGCCCCTTGAACTCCGGGGCCCTCTTTTCCGTGAACGCGGCCATGCCTTCCTTCTGGTCCTCGCTGGCGAACAGGGAGTGGAACACGCGGCGTTCGAACACCACTCCCTGCGCCAGCCCCATCTCGAAGGCGGCGTTCACTGCCTCCTTGGCCAGCATGGCGGCCGGCTTTGACTTGGACGCGATCAGTTCGGCGGCCTTCAGCGCCTCGTCGACCACGACGGCGGCCGGCACCACGCGCGCCACCAACCCGGAACGCTCGGCTTCTTCGGCGTCGATGAACCGACCGGTCAGTACCATGTCCATGGCCTTGGCTTTCCCGACGGCACGGGTGAGCCGCTGCGAGCCGCCCATGCCCGGGATGACCCCGAGGTTGATTTCGGGCTGGCCGAACTTGGCGTTGTCCCCGGCGATGATGAAGTCGCACATCATGGCCAGTTCGCAGCCGCCGCCCAGGGCGAAGCCGGAGACGGCGGCGATGATCGGAATCCGCAGGCGGGTGAGGTTTTCCCAGCCGCGGAACCAGTCCTCGACGTACATCTCGAGGTAGCCCTTGGAAGCCATCTCCTTGATGTCGGCACCGGCGGCGAAGGCCTTCTCGGAGCCCGTGATCACCACTGCTCCTACGGCCGGGTCCGAGTCCATGGCGGTCACCGCGGCAACGAGTTCCTCCATGGTGGCCTTGTTCAGTGCGTTCAACGCCTGTGGCCGGTTCAGGGTCACCAGCCCCACCCGCCCTCGGATTTCCACCAGGATGTTCCCGTTTTGCTGCGCCAAGCCGTTCCCCTTTGCTTTCAATACCGGTTCAGTTGCCACCAAGGCTACTTGCCGGACTTGTCCCTGATGTCCGTGATGATCCCGGAGAAGTCCCGCGCAGCGCCGCCTTCCGCGGCAAAGGCGTCGTAGATCTTCGAGGCCAGGTGCCCCATCTGCCCGTCGACGCCGGTGCTCTCCAAGGCGTTTACCGCGAGCCTGAGGTCCTTGGCCATGAGCGCCCCGGCGAACCCGGGCTGGTAGTCCCGGTTGGCGGGGCTGGTGGGCACCGGCCCGGGAACGGGACAGTTAGTGGTCAGGGCCCAGCATTGGCCGGAGGCGTTGGAGGCGACGTCGAACAGGGCCTGGTGCGTCAGCCCCAGCTTCTCGCCGAGCACGAAGGCCTCGCTCACCGCGATCATCGAAACCCCGAGGATCATGTTGTTGCAGACCTTGGCGGCCTGCCCCGCCCCGTGATCGCCGCAGTGCACGATCCTCTTGCCCATGTGTTCCAGGATCGGTTTCACCGTGTCGAAGTCCGCCGGGAGCGCCCCCACCATGAACGTCAAAGTTCCGGCCTCGGCACCCACCACGCCGCCGGATACCGGGGCGTCCACGGAGCGGTGCCCGGCCTCGACCGCGATGGCCGCCGCTTCCCTGGCTTCGTCCACGTTGATGGTGGAGCAGTCCAGGAACAGGGTGTCCGGGGCGGCGACGGCCAGCAGCCCGGGCCCGCCGTCCACGCCCCGGTACGCGTCCAGCACATGCTTGCCGCTGGGCAGCATGGTCAGCACCACGGCCGCACCGGCAGCAGCTTCGGCGGCGGAATCCACCATCGGCACGCCGTGCGCCTTCGCCGCTTCCACCGCGGCGGGCACGGGATCGAAGCCCACCACCGTATGGCCCGCCTTGATGAGGTTCACCGCCATCGGCCCGCCCATGTGGCCCAGGCCCAGGAAGGCGATGGTTCCGGTGCTTGCGTTCTCAGACATGGTCGGACTCCTTCGGATCGAGTGTGAGTTCCTGCACCGTTGACCTGTTCGAAGCGTCAAGCGGTTCGAAATAGCGTTCGACGGCGGCCCGTTCCACTTCCGCCAGCGTGGCCGGATTCCACCGCGGATTGCGGTCCTTGTCCACCACCTGCGCCCGGATTCCCTCCCGGAAATCGGCACCGGCCAGGCAATGCACGCCTACCCGGAACTCCTGGGCGAGTGCCTCCTCCAGGGAACGCCCGCGTACGCGGCGCAACGATTCCAAGGTGACCTTCACGGACGTGGGTGACTTCTCTTCGATGGTGTCCGCAGCCGCTGCGGCTTCGCCGCCCGCTGCCCGCAGGCGGCGCACGATCTCCTCCGCGTTGTCCGAAGAGTACGCGGGGTCGATCCACTCCCGCTGCCCCGCCAGCGCCGATGCCGGCGGCACCTGTGCGAAACGCGCGACGGCGTCATCCGGCGTCGAGCTTTCCAGTGCTGCCTTTTCCAGTGCTGCTGCGAGCGCGGCGAGCTCGCCGGACGGTACGAACGAGTCGGCCAGCCCCAGGTACAGGGCGTCGGCCCCGGTCAGGTGAGCGCCGGTGAGCGCGGCATGGGTTCCGGCCTCGCCGGGCGACCTTGAAAGCAGGAGCGTCCCGCCGACGTCGGGCACAAAACCGATGGTGGTTTCCGGCATGCCGGTGCGGGTCCGCTCGGTGACGATGCGGTGCGAGCCGTGCGCGGACACCCCGACGCCGCCGCCCAGGACCAGCCCGTCCATGAAAGCGACGTAGGGCTTCGGATACCGGGAGATCAGCTCATTGAGCCGGTACTCGTCCCGCCAGAAGTCGGCGGTGGCGTGGCCGCCGTCGAGCATGTCCTGGTAGATCGCCACGATGTCGCCGCCGGCGCACAGGCCCCGCTCCCCCGCGCCTTGCACCAGGACTGCTGCCACGGAATCGTCAGCGGCCCAGGCCGTGAGCTGCTCCAGCATGGCCAGCACCATGCCGTGGTTCAGCGCGTTGACGGCCTTGGGCCGGTTCAGGGTAACGACGCCGAGCTGGCCGCGCTGCTCGAAAAGGACCTCCGGTTCGGCCCCCATCAGCTGCCCGCCGGCATCACGAAGCTGGCGCCTTGGCGGACCCCGGAGGGCCAGCGCGTGGTGACGGTCTTGGTCTTGGTGTAGAAGCGGAAGGCATCCGCGCCGTGCTGGTTGAGGTCGCCGAAGCCGGACGCCTTCCAGCCGCCGAAGGTGTAGTACGCGATCGGCACGGGGATGGGGACGTTGACGCCCACCATGCCGACTTCCACGCGGCTCGCGAAGTCGCGGGCGGCGTCGCCGTCGCGGGTGAAGATCGCGACGCCGTTGCCGTACTCGTGCTCGGAGCAGAGCCGGAGGGCTTCGTCGTAGTCCGCCGCGCGCAGCACGCTCAGCACCGGGCCGAAGATTTCCTCCCGGTAGATGGACATGTCCTTGGTGACGTTGTCGAAGAGCGTGGGGCCCACCCAGAAGCCGCCGGGGTAGCCGTCCACTGTGAGGCCGCGGCCGTCCGCGAGGAGGGTGGCGCCGGCGTCGACGCCCGCCTGGATGTAGCCTTCGATCCGTTCCTTGGCCGAGGCCGCCACCACGGGGCCGAAGTCCACGCCGTCCGCCATCCCGGGGCCGACTTTGAGGTCCTTGATGCGTTCCTGCAGTTTGCTCACGAGGGCGTTGGCCGTCTCCTCACCCACCGGGACCGCCACGGAAATGGCCATGCACCGCTCGCCGGCAGATCCGTACCCGGAGCCGATCAAGGCATCCGCGGCCATGTCCAGGTCCGCGTCCGGCATGATCACCATGTGGTTCTTGGCGCCGCCGAAGCACTGTGCCCGCTTTCCATGGGCCGCGGCGGTGGCGTAGATGTACTGGGCGATCGGGGTGGACCCGACGAAGCCGATGGCCTTGACCCGCGGGTCTTCAAGCAGGGCGTCCACGGCTTCCTTGTCCCCGTTGACCACGTTGAAGACGCCGTTGGGCACGCCGGCCTCGTTGTAGAGCTCGGCCAGGCGCAGCGGCACGGAGGGGTCACGTTCGGAGGGCTTCAGGATGAAGGCGTTGCCGGCGGCGAGCGCGGGCCCGGACTTCCACAGCGGGATCATGGCCGGGAAGTTGAACGGGGTGATCCCCGCGACGACGCCGAGGGGCTGGCGCAGCGAGTGCACGTCTATCCCCTGCCCGGCGCTGTCCGAGAACTCGCCCTTAAGCAGGTGCGGGGCGCCGGCTGCGAACTCCACCACTTCGATGCCGCGCTGGATGTCGCCCTTCGCGTCGAGGAAGGTCTTGCCGTGTTCGGAAGAGAGCAGGGCTGCCAGCTCGTCCATGTGTTCGTTGACCAGATCCACGAACTTCAGCAGGATCCGACCCCGGCGCTGCGGGTTCATGGCGGCCCATTCGAGCTGGGCCTTCTCGGCGTTGGCCACCGCCTCCTGGACCTCGGCCTTGCTGGCCAGCGGAAGCCTGGCTTGGACCTCGCCGGTGCTGGGATCGTAGACGTCGCTGAAGCGGCCGGATGTGCCGTCCACCCTCTGGCCGTCGATGTAGTGGGAAAGTTCGCGGACCATCAGAATGCTCCTTCGCATTGCCGGAAAGGACTGCCGGAAGACCGTGCCGCGGCCGCGCTGAACCACGGATTTCGGCCGTGGATTTCGGCGCGGCTGGCCATCTGGTCCCGAATATACTCGGACTTCCTACTATTTTCCAGAGTGGTGCAGCTCACGGACGAGCTCTGCCGGACAAGTCCCCTGCGCTGCTGGACAAAGCCCGCGGAAGGCGGCGCCCCTAGTCTGAATCGCATCCCGAGCGAAAGGACTGGCACGCATGTCCGAACACCACGCCGATCTCCTGCTGGCCGATCTCCTTTTGGTGAATGGCGTCATCGACACCCTGGACCCCGCCGGCACCCGGACGTCCGCCCTGGCCGTCAAGGCGGGCAAGGTCCTGGCGATTGGCGCGGAAGCCGACGCGAGCCGCGGACCGGACACCGCCGTCGTCGACCTCCAGGGCGCCTATGTGATGCCGGGGCTGTTGGACGTCCACAACCATCACATGCTCGCCGGACAGATGGATCTGTTCGAACTGGACGCCCCGCCGTCGCAGTCCCTGGAGCAGTTCCTCGCCTCCATCGGCGACCACGCCGGCACGCTCGGCCCCGACGAATGGATCACCGGCGGCAGCTGGGGCTCCGGGCTGCTGGCCGAACTCAACACCCCCGACGCGCTGCGGCGCCTCGACGAGGCGGCAGGCGGGCGCCCGGCCCTGCTCAAGGACGACAGCAAGCACAACCGCTGGGCCAACTCCCGCGCGCTGGAACTCGCCGGGATCACCGACTCCACGCCGGATCCCGACGGCGGCCAGATCCTCCGCGACGCCGCCGGCCGCGCCACCGGGGTGCTGATCGAGGCCGGCGGGGTGCTGCTTGAACAGACCCTCGCCCGGCTGCAGCCGATGGCCCCGGAAAGGCTGGCCCGCGCGGCGGAACGCGGCATCGAGCTCCTGCACTCCTACGGCGTCACCGGTTTCCAGGACGCCGCGGCCTCCCTGCAGCTGCTGGAAGCCCTCAAGCAACTCGACGACGACGGCCGCCTCCACGCCTGGGTGGTCACCTCCATGCAGGCCAACGACTTCATCTTCGGCACCACTCCCCTGGGCGAAGGGATCATCTCCGAACGGGACGCGCTGCGCAGCGAACACCACCGGCCGGACTTCATCAAGATCTTCCTGGACGGCGTGCCGCCGGCGGGCACGGGCGCCTTCCTGGAGCCGTACCTGCCCGAAGCGGGGTTCCCGGAATGCCACTGCGGGAGCGCGACGATGGGTCCGGAAGAACTCGAAGGCTGGCTGCTCCGCACGGCCGAGCGGGGCATTTCCGCGAAAATCCACTGCACGGGCGACGCCTCCGTGCGGCTCGCCCTGGACACCATCGCTACGGTCCGGGCCGCCGGGCACACGGACACCAAGTACCACATCGCCCACGGCCAGTTCGTGCACCCGGACGATTACGGGCGCTTCGCCGAGCTGGACGTCACCGCGGACATCTCGCCCTCGCTCTGGTTCCCGGGAGTCATCTCCGAGGCCATCGCCACCGTGCTGCCGCCCGAACGCGCCTCCAAGATGCAGCCCAACCGAATCCTGCTCGACGCCGGCGCACGGCTGGCCGGCGGATCCGACTGGCCGGTCAGCGTCTCACCCAACGCCTGGGAAGGGATCTACGGCCTGGTGACCCGGAAGGATCCCAGCGGCACCTTCCCGGGAAGCCTGTGGCCGGAGCAGGCCATCACGCTCGACGAGGCGATCGCCGTCTACACCACGGCCTGCGCCGAGGCGATGGGGATCGACGACGTCGCCGGCTCGCTGGTCCCCGGCAAATCCGCGGACTTCATCGTCCTGAGCGAAAACCCGCATGAAACCGGCATCGAAAAGATCCCGTCCATCCACGCCCGCCAGACCTGGTTCGCCGGCCTGAAGGTTTACGACGCCGAATCCTGAGCGGCAACATCCCCCAACTGATTCCCTGCCAACGGAAGGGCAGCCATGACAAGCCTCCTCAATACCGCTGTGCCCACCAGGGCATCCGACCGCGGAACCTACACCTACGTGGCCGTCTACAGCGCGGTCCTGTACACGGTCCTGCTGATCGCCCCTGTGGTCGCCGGCAAGCTGATCCAGCAGTTCGGGCTCACCCCGGTCCAGCTGGGCGGCCTGTTCTCGCTCGAACTCGGCGCTTTCAGCCTGGCCACCGTGCCGGCGTACCTGTGGCTGCGGCGCATGAACCTGCGCACCGCGTCCTACCTGTTCACCGCCGTCGTGATCGCCGGCAACGTGCTCTCCGGATTCGTGGACAGCTTCCCGCTCCTGGTGGCCGTCCGCTTCGTCACCTCGCTGGCCGCCGGCTCGATCACGGTGATCCTGCTGACCCTCAGCGGCAAGACCTCCAATCCGAGCCGGGCCTTCGGGATCTTCGTGGTCTTCCAGCTGGCCATGGGTGCCCTGATCCTGGCGATCTTCCCGGCCCTGTTCGCCGGGGCCGGGGTTTCGGCGATCTACTGGACGCTGGCCGGGCTCGGCGTCGCCTGCCTCCTGGTGGTGAACCGGATCGACGGCGAGGTGCTGCGCCGCGAAGTGCCCGCGGCGGCCGCAGCACGCACCAAGGTTCCGCTCGGCAGGTTCGCGGCCGGCCTCGCCGCCGTCTTCCTCTTCTACGTGGCACTCAGCGGCGTGTGGTCCTTCATGGCCCAGATTTCCGCGGCCGCCGGGACCGAACTTTCCGCGACGAGCCTGGTGCTGTCCGTCGCCACCGTCGCCGGAATCGCCTCCGCGCTCGTGGCCACGCTCCTGGGGGACACCCCGCGCCGCCGCCTCTACCTCATCGCCGGCTACCTGGCCATGGCCCTCAGCGTCGCCCTGCTGTTCGGCGCTCCCGGACTCATCCAGTTCGCGGTTGCGGCGGTGATCTTCAAGTTCGCGTGGACGTTCATCCTGCCGTACCTGCTGTCCACCCTGTCCGATCTGTCCGGCGGCGGCCACGTCATGAACACCACCAACCTCATGATCGGTGGCGGCTTCGCGGTCGGCCCGGTGCTCAGCGGCACCCTCATCCAGTCCAGCGGCGGTTCGTTCACCGGGATGCTGGCCCTGTCCCTGGCCGGGGTGCTCGCGTCCTTCGCCTGCGTGCTGCTGGTGCAGAAGCGCCGGGCCTGAGTTTCCGGCGCCCTTCCTGACCTCCTTTGAAGACACAATTGGGGCAGCACACCGTAGCTATAGGTGTGCCGCCCCGGTTTCATGGGCAAAGAAGGTCAGGAACGAGGCCTCCAAGCCGAGCTTGTTCACGTGGTCTTAGAAATACGGCTTCGTGACCAGCTCCAGCGCGTGGCCCGAGGGGTCCTTGAAGTAGACCCCTCGGCCCCCGTGTTCGCTGTTCGTTTCGCCCGGCCGGGTCATTTGGGGATCGGCCCAGTGC
Organism: Arthrobacter sp. TE26545; assembly: GCF_056279005.1. The sequence continues at coordinate 272,828 of NZ_JBWBQM010000001.1, read as the reverse complement.
TCGACGCCGGTACTCACCAGCCGCTCATAGGCGCGGCCAAAGTGGGCCTCGTCCACCAGGAACGCGTAGTGCTGCATTTGGATATCCACCGGAGGCTCGGCGAATTGAAGCATCACCCCTCCGGCCAGCGAGACGTTGATGAACGGCCCCCAGCTTGGGGCCTCCTCGGCTTCGAGGATTGCGCGATAGAACTCAGCGGAAACCTTGCGATCGAGAGAGGCGATGATGGTGTGGTTGAAAAGTGCGGGCATGCATAACTCCTTGGATGTGGTTCATTTCGATGGGCAGAAATTCATCGATCCACAGGAGGTGCGCGCGGGGCGCAAGCGCACACAGCGCATGCACGCGTCAGAGGTCGGCCGGGTAGCCGATCCGTGCAGGGCCGAAGCCCGATCCGGTCATCACGCCCGCCAGTCTAGCTTGGATGCGCCTGGACTGAACCTACCCATCCAATCAGGTGCCCTGCAGCTTCGCGGTCATGCGGTGCGCCTCCTCGAGCAGCAGCTTCCCGAGGAACTCCTGGCGGTCGGGCCTGAACCGCGGCTCGATGCCCGTCAAGGAGAGCGCCCAGGCCGGCCGCCCCTGCCGGTCAAAGACCGCGGCACCCATCCCCCAGCTTCCTTCGAGGACCAGGCCGGGGTTCACCGAATAGCCCGCCAGACGGGTCCGCTCCAGGTTGTCCCGCACCAGTTCTGCAGGATGCCCAACGGCGAACCCGCCGGCGTGCGCCGCCCAGTCACCGAGCAGGGCCTCCTGTTCCTCCTCCGGCAGGAACGCCATGATCGCCGTCCCGGCCGACGCAACGCCCAAGGGAAAGCGCACACCTTCGTGCAGCACGAAGGACCGCACAGGAAACGAGCCTTCTTCGCGGAGCACGCAGACCGTTTCATCGCCCCGCCGGATCGAGAAGAACGCGCTCTCCCCCGTTTCGGCGGCGAGCCGGCGCAAGGAGGGGCGTGCGATGTCTTCCATGGGAAACCGCGCAGCCGCCACGGAACCCAGCAGGAAGATCTCGGGACCCAGGACCCATTTTCCGGTCCCGGCGTCGTGTTCCAGCAGGCCTTCCGCGGCAAGGGAGCTCAGCAGCCGGTGGACGGTGGGCCGGGTCAGCCCGGACTCGCGCACCAGGCCCGGCAGCGAGGTGCCCCCGGGCTTGCGGCCCACAAGCCGCAACAGCGCGGCCACACGGCCCACCACCTGCGCTCCCTGCACCGGAGTTCCGTGCGCCGCCATGATGCCTCCCGTTGAAAATAATCCACAATATGGACAGCCGTCAGCCTACCGTCCACACCATGAGCCGCCAAGCCTTCATCGCATTGACCCTCCCTATGACAAAACCTAGGCTCGCATATCAGTACCGCGAGTCCACAAAGTGGATAGGTCCAGGATTCAATAGCTCGAAGAGGAGTGCCCGATGTCGAAAATCCACGCGACCGCAGCCCAAGCGTTACAGGACCTGATGGCAGACGGCCTGACGATCGCCGTCGGGGGCTTTGGCCTCAGCGGCATCCCCGCAGACCTGATCGACGCCGTCCGGGAGTCGGGCGCCAAGGACCTCACTATCGTCTCGAACAACATGGGCGTGGACGGCAAGGGCCTGGGCGTGCTGATCGAAGCGGGCCAGGTCCGGAAAGTCATTGCGTCCTACGTGGGCGAGAACAAGCTCTTCGCCCAGCAGTACCTGGCGGGCCAGCTCGAGGTCGAGTTCACCCCGCAGGGGACGCTCGCCGAGCGCCTACGGGCCGGCGGCGCCGGCATCCCCGCGTTCTACACGCGGACGGGTGTGGGAACCCTGGTTGCCGAAGGCAAGCCGCTGGAAGAGTTCGACGGCGTCACGTACGTCCGCGAGCGCGCCATCCGGGCCGACGTCGCGCTCGTCCACGCCCACACCGCGGACACGGACGGCAACCTGAACTACCGCTACACCGCCCGCAATTTCAACCCGGTGGTGGCGACGGCGGGCGCCGTGACCATCGCCGAGGCCGAAGCGATCGTCCAGCCGGGCGAGCTGGATCCAAACCACATCGTCACTCCCGGCGTGTACGTGCAACGGCTGGTGCAGGCGAGGGAGCGGGTCAAGGACATCGAACAGCGCACGGTCCGGCCCCGGTGCGAAGAACAGCGCATCGAAGCACTGGCCATCTAAAGAGAACCGAGGAGCACAACCATGGCATGGACACGGGACGAAATGGCCGCCATCGCGGCCAGTGAACTGAACGACGGCGACTACGTCAACCTCGGCATCGGCATCCCCACGCTGGTGGCCAACAACCTGCCCGACGGCGTGCGGGTGGTCCTCCAAAGCGAGAACGGCCTGCTCGGCATGGGCCCGTTCCCCTTCGAGGGCGAGGAAGATGCCGACCTCATCAACGCCGGCAAGCAGACCGTCACCATCAACGCCGGCGGCAGCATCTTCGACTCCGCCACCTCCTTCGGCATGATCCGCGGGGGCCACGTCAAAGTGGCCATCCTGGGAGCCATGCAGGTCTCCGGCAACGGCGACCTCGCCAACTGGACCATCCCCGGAAAGATGGTCAAGGGCATGGGCGGCGCCATGGACCTGGTGGCCGGAACGCCGCGCGTGGTGGTCCTCACCGAGCACAACGCCAAGGACGGCTCGGCCAAGATCGTCACCGAATGCACCCTGCCGCTGACGGGGCCCAGCTGCGTTGACCGGATTATCACCGACCTCGCCGTGTTCGACCTCGAAAAAGCGGACGACGGCGGCGCGCGGCTGCTGCTGGTCCGCCTCGCCCCGGGCGTCACCGTGGCAGAGATCCGTGGTAGGACGGAGGCCGACTTCGTCGTGGCACTCGAATCCACGGAACACCTCGAAGGAACCGTGTTGGAGGTGGCAGGCGCATGAGTTTGAAAGAGCAGTTCGGCAAGGACATCCTGCTCACCGGGTGGGGCCACAGCAAGTTCGGCAAGCTGATCGACGACACCCTCGAATCGCTGATCGTCCAGGTGGCCGGCGAAGCCATCCACAGCTCGGGGCTGGACCCGCGGGACATCGACGAGATCTACCTCGGCCAGTTCAACTCCGGCATGCAGCCCCTGGGCTTCACGTCGTCGCTGGCGCTGCAGTTGTCCGAAGACCTGGCCAACGTGCCGGCGACACGCACGGAAAACGCCTGCGCTTCCGGTTCGGCTGCCTTCCAGCAGGGCGTCAAGGCGGTGCTGGCCGGCACGGCCCGGAACGTCCTGGTGATCGGTGCAGAGAAGATGACCGACGCCGGAGCGGACGTGGTGGGGGCGGCGCTCCTGGGCGCGTCGTACGAGATGGCCGGAAAGTCGTCCACCACCGGTTTCACCGGCCTGTTCGCCGAGGTGGCCCGGCATTACGAGAAGCGCTACGGCGCAGGCATCGCAGGCCCCGGCTTCACCGCGGGCCTCGGCGACGTCCTCGGTTCCATCGCCGCCAAGAACCACAGCAACGGCATGGATAACCCCTACGCCCAGATGCACCGGGACTTCGGCGAGGAGTTCTGCCGCACCATCTCCGAGAAGAACCCCATGGTGGCCGAACCCCTGCGCCGCACGGACTGTTCACCGGTCTCGGACGGGGCTGCAGCCGTCGTGATCTCAACGTCGGCAACTGGCGGCGCGACGGTGCCGGTTCGCCTGGCCGGATTCGGCCACGCGAACGACTTCTTCCCGGCCGAGAAGCGCGACCCCACCGAATTCGCGGCCACCCGCGCCTCGTGGGAGCGTGCGCTGGGCATGGCGGGCGTCAGCATCGACGGGCTGGACTTCGCCGAAGTGCACGACTGCTTCACCATCGCCGAGCTCATCATGTACGAGGCCATGGGCCTGACTCCGCGCGGCGACGGTTCACGTGCCATCCAGGAAGGCTGGGTGTACAAGGACGGCAGGCTGCCCATCAACGTGTCCGGCGGCCTCAAGGCCAAAGGCCACCCCGTCGGCGCCACCGGGGTGTCGCAGCATGTCATAGCGGCAATGCAGCTCAGCGGCACCGCGGGCGCCATGCAGCTGCCAAACGCCCGGCGCGGCGCCGTCCAGAACATGGGCGGCGTGGGCATCGCTAATTACGTCAGCGTGCTGGAAACCGTCTAGCGGTTCCGGATCAGCGCCGCGATCTCCGCGAAGCCCAGGCGCTCCGCGTTCTGCAGGGCGGTGCGGCCCTGGGGGTCGCGGATGTCCGGGCTGGCGCCGGCCTCCAGCAGCAGCCGCACCGCTTCCTGCTGGCGCGGCCCGCCGTTGTTCAGCAGGATGGCTTCCTGCATGGCGGTCCAGCCAAGCTTGTTCACGTGGTCCACGGGAACACCGGCGGCGATGAGGATCTTGATTGTCTCCACATGCCCGTGCTCGCTGGCCGGAATCAGCGCCGTGCCGCCGTAGCGGTTGGTGGCCTTCACGTCCGCGCCGGCCTCGATGGTCAGCTTCAGGACTTCGTTGGAGCCTTCCGCCCCGGCGTACAGGAAGGCCGAATCCTGGATGTCGTCCTTGGCGTTGACGTCCCCGCCGGCCGCGATCAGCTTCCTGACCTGGACTGGATCGTTGGCTTTGGCTGCGCGGATAAGCTGCCGGTCGGTCTCCATCTGGGCCTCCTTGCCGAGGGTCGGCTTGGTAGCTGGAGCAGCCAACGACGGCGGTGCCCCCTCGGATGCCGACGGCACCGGGACGCTTGCCGCCGTCGTGCTTGCCGCCGTCGGGCTCGCGGCGCTTTCCGGAACGGACGGCTGGCCGCCCGCGCACGCGGCCAGGAAAAGTATCAAGCACGCGGCCGGAGCTCCCTTGAAGAAGCTCCGGCCGCCGTTGAAAACAGGCATGGCCTACTGGGCCAGGATGGCTTCTGCGCCGGCCGTTGCGCAGGCCTCGTCGAGGGCGCCGTCCGGGGCGCCGCCGACGCCGATGCCGGCCACGGACACGCCGTTGACCTTCAGCGGGACGCCGCCGGCGAGGAAGAGGGTGCCGGGGAGGTCGGCGATGGAGGGCTTGCCGTTGCCGCTGATGCGGCCGTTGAGTTCGCTGGTGGGGGCGCCGAACGCGGCGGCGGTGTAGGCCTTCTGCTTGGAGGCCTCGATGGTGTGCTCGGCGGCGTTGTCGCCGCGCAGCACGGCTTGGACGGTGCCGAAGCGGTCAACCACGGAGACGGTGACGAAGGGGAGCTTGTCTGCGGCGCACTTGGCGAGGGCGGCCTGGACCGCCTTGGCGGAGGCGGTGGCGGAGATGCGGTTCTGGGCCACCGTGCTGCCTTCGCCGGCGGGGACGTCGACGGCGGGAACAGCCGCGGGAGCCTGGGCGGCAGCCGGTGCCGCGGCAGGAGCGATCTGACCGGCGTTGGCGGCGACCGTGATGCCGCCGGTGAGGATGAGCGCTGCGGCTGCTGCGGAGAGGGTCTTGATGTTGGTCTTGCTGAGCGCCATGGTGACACCTTTCTGGGGGCTTCGCCGGCGTTCCTGCCGGGCTCTTGGTATCCATGCTCCCCGGGAAGGATCCGCAGCACATCGGCACTTCAGCGCGTGCTGCCTCCTGCTTTTGGCTAGCCGTCTCAGCCAAAAGTATGAGAGCCCTTGAACTGCGCGGAATCCGGCCGGTCCGCAGTCCGGCGCAGTGCAATACTTGCGCCATGACCACAGCAGAAGCCCGGCCGGAACGGGAACGGCAGTTGAATTTCGCCGTTCATTGCGGTTTCGCCGTGCTGATCACGGCCTCGCTCATCCGTTATGTGTTCCGGCACGGTCCTGACGAAAACACCCTGGTGCTGGTGCTGGCCGGGCTCCTGTGCGGCCTCTATGTGGCGGCAGTGCGATCACACGGACCCGCCCGCACCGTGGCCACCTGGGTCCTTGTCGCTGTATGGACGGTGCTGGTGGTCCTCGCGCCGAGCTTCGCGTGGTGTGCCTTCGCGGTGTTCTTCGTGTGCCGCTCCGGGGTGCCTGCCCGGCAGGCGGCTGCCGCGACGGCGGTCACGGCCCTGGGCACCGCTGCCGGGCTGTTCAAACTGAGCGATTTCACGGACGTTGCGGCGCTGCTCGGTCCGCTTGCCGCGGCCCTCGTGCTCACCTTGGTGTACGAGCGCCTGGAAGGGGCACTTGCCCGCCAGGCCGCCCTGAATGACGAGCTCCGCGAAGCCCAGGCCCAGGCCGTGGCCGCCGAACGCGCCGCCGGAACCATGGCCGAGCGCGAGCGCGTGGCCCGCGAAATCCATGACACCGTCACCCAGGGCCTGGCCAGCACCGTGCTTCTCCTGGAGGCCGCTGACCGCAGGGAAGGCCTGAGCCCCGAAGTCCGACAGGCCGCCGAGCAACTGCGCCTCAACCTCGCCGAAACCCGTGGCCTCGTCCATGAGCTCGCCACCGCCGATGCCCCCGAAGAGCCGCTCGACACTGCCCTGGCCAGGGCGGTACGCAAGCATGTCGCCGGGATGCGGGTCGCCGTCGTCGGGCAGCCCCGGGACCTTCCCGCGGAGGTGCGCCATGCCCTGCTACGGATCGCGCAAAGCGCCGCCGCGAACGTGCAGCAGCACGCGCGGGCGCAGACGGCGAGCGTCACCCTGGGATTCCTGCCGGACTCCGTGACGCTGGACATCTACGACGACGGCCTGGGCTTCGTGCCGGACGCCACCGCCGGGCACACCCGGGAAGGCGGCTACGGCCTCCGGGCGATGCGGCAGCGGGTGGAGCAGCTGGGCGGCACCTTCGCCGTGGAGTCCGCGCCCGGTGAGGGTACGGTGATCGGGGTGGAGATCCCGATCTACCCCGCCGATCCCGGGGAACCCGGGCAGTCCGCGCCAGGGCAGTCCGCGCCAGGCGCCGAAGGAGGCCAGCTATGATCACCGTGCTTCTGGTGGACGACCACCTGGTGGTGCGCAGCGGGCTGCGGGCCCTGCTCAGCACGCAGCCCGACGTCGACGTGGTGGCCGAGGCGTCCACGGGCGAGGACGGGGTGGCCGCGGTTCTGGAACACGAGCCCGACGTGGTGCTCATGGACTTGTCGATGGGACCCGGAATCGACGGCATCGAGGCCATCCGCCAGATCCGCGCGGCCCGGCCCAAACAAGCAGTGCTGGTGTTCACCACCTATGACTCGGATGCCGACATCGTGCGCGTCGTCGACGCCGGGGCCATGGGCTACCTGCTCAAGGACGCCGCCCCGGACGAAATCTTCACCGCCGTCCGCGGGGCCTCACGCGGGCAAAGCCACATGAGCGCGCCCGTGGCCAGCCGGCTGTTCCAGCAAATGCGCAATCCCGACGAAGCCCTCACGCCGCGCGAGGCCGAACTGCTGATCCTGCTCACCGAAGGCCTCTCCAACAAGGAACTGGGGCGCAAGTTATTCATTTCCGAGGCCACGGTGAAATCGCACCTGGCCCACATCTACGCCAAGCTCGGGGTGGATTCCCGCGCGGCGGCCATCGCCAAGGCCCTGCGTCGGGAGGGCATGCGGTAGGGGTTCGAGGGCCAACTGACTCGCAGTTGTTGTCGTTTTGAGCGCCCAAAACGACAACAACTGCGAGTTACTTGGGGCTTACCAGTGCGCGCGCCAGTACTGCGGCGCAAACGGGGTCTTCTCCACGGCCTCGCCGAGTTCGCGGGCGGCCAAGGCGGCCCAGTTCGGCTCACGCAGGGCCACGCGGGCGATCGACACCCCGTCCGCCTGGCCGTTAACCAGCACCTGTTCCGCCTGCTGCGCTGTGGTGATCATCCCGACGGCGGTCACGAAGGCGTCGTTCTCCACGCTCCGTTCTTGCGCATCGGCGGCCAGTGCCTTCTTCACCTCGTCCGCCAGCGCGATCTGGTAGCCCGGTCCCACCGGCCCGCGGTAGGCGCCGATCCCGCCGCTGGAGAGATCGAACACTGTCACGCCAAGCGAGCGGAGTTCCACGGCCAGCCGCGCGGTCTCCTCGATGGTCCAGCCGCCGTCCACCCAGTCCGAGCCGGAGAAGCGCACGCCCAGCGGCTTCTCCGCCGGCCACACGGCGCGGACCGCGGCAACCACTTCGCGCAAGTACCGGGTGCGGCCCTCATAGGAGCCCCCGTACCCATCACCGCGCGTGTTCGTCAGCGGGGACAGGAATTGGTGGATCAGGTAGCCGTGGGCCGCGTGGATCTGGATGAAGTCGAAGCCCGCCTCGTCGGCGCGCCGGGCGGCAGCCGCCCAAGCCTGGACGGATTCGGCGATCTCCTCCGCGGAAAGCGGCCGCGGCTCGGCCAGGCCATGCGCAGAGGTGCCCGACGGCGCAACGGTGACCCAGCCGCCGTCGCCGGCCGGAACGGAACCGGTGAGTCCCTGCGAGACGAAGCGCGGCACGTTGCCGTAGGTGGAGGCCTTGGCGCCGGCGTGTGCCAGCTGCACGCCGGCGGCGGCGCCCTGGCTCCTGATGAAGTCGGTGATCGGCCTGAAGGCCGCCGCCTGCTCGTCGTTCCAGAGTCCCAGGTCCTCGGGCGAGATGCGGCCTTCCGGCACCACGGCGGTCGCTTCCGCGATCACCATGCCGAACCCGCCCGCTGCCCGCGCCCCGAGATGGACGAGATGCCAGGGGGTCGGGACGCCGTCGCGCGCGTCGACGGAGTACATGCACATCGGGGCGAGGAAGGTCCGGTTGCGCAGCGCGAGCTGGCCGGATGGGGCGGAAAGGACGGCTTCGGAGAAAAGTGTGCTCACGTCAGTGGGCAACCGGGAGGGGCCAAAAGGTATTCCGGGACAACGAACAACCCGCCACCCAAGTTCGGTAAGTTAGTGCCTGTGAAGATTGCAACCTGGAACGTGAACTCCCTCCGCGCCCGCGCCGACCGGGTGGAGGCCTGGCTTCAGCGCAGCGATTGCGACGTCCTGGCCATCCAGGAAACGAAGTGCAAGGACGACAACTTTCCCTGGGAGCTGTTCGAACGCATGGGCTACGAGGTGGCGCACTTCGGGCTGAGCCAGTGGAACGGCGTCGCGATCGCCTCCCGCGTGGGGCTCGACGACGTCGAACGCACCTTCCTCGACCAGCCCGCCTTCGGCAAGGCCGGCAAGGACCCGGTCCAGGAAGCACGTGCCATCGCCGCGAGCTGCAACGGCATCCGGGTCTGGAGCCTCTACGTACCCAACGGCCGCTCCCTGGATGACGAGCACATGCCCTACAAGCTCAAGTGGCTGGACACGCTGAAGGGCCACGCCGCCGGCTGGGTCACCGGGAACCCGGAAAGCCAGATCGCGCTGATGGGCGACTGGAACATCGCCCCAACGGACGACGACGTCTGGGACATCGACTTCTTCCGCGCCAACGCCATGACCCACGTCAGCGAACCGGAGCGTGCCGCGTTCCACGCCTTCGAGGCCGCGGGCTTCACCGACGTCGTCCGCCCGTACACCCCGGGCCCCGGCGTCTACACGTACTGGGACTACACCCAGCTGCGCTTCCCCAAGAAGGAAGGCATGCGGATCGACTTCGTCCTGGCCTCCCCCGCGCTGGCGGCCCGCGTCACCGGCGCGCACATCGACCGTGAAGAGCGCAAGGGCAAGGGCGCCTCGGACCACGCACCGGTGATCGTGGAGCTCGCGGACTAGCCGGAAACGCGGACCGGGCGGATTCACGAGGGCAGGGCAGGCAAACAGGTGAAGGAGGCGGGGCTGCAATGAGCGAAGACTTCTACCGCGGCCAGGCAGGGCTCCCCTTTTCCTCTGCGCTGCGCATCTACGAACCGCTTGAGGCGTTCCCCGAGCGCCAGCGCGAGCAGCTCGAAGCCGGCGGCACCCGCGCAGGTTCCCGGGCCGCCGTCGAGCACGCCGAACTCCTCGCTTCGCTGGGCAGGGTCACCCGCCCCGGCGGCGATCCCTTCCCCACCGGCCGCACGGACCTCGTCCGGGTGACGCGTGCCCCTGCGGAAGGCGGAAAGCACGACGCCGGCCGCCTCCTTTACTGCCCCAGCCAGCTGGTGATCCGCGCTGGACTGGCGGCGAACGCCTTGATGGAAGGCATCCACGGTTCCCTTGCGGAGCTGCTCATACCGGTGGACCAGAGGGAGAAGCACCAGCTCCGGATCGATCGGATCAATGCCGGCCATGACTCCAAGCGCGTGCACACGCGGGCCTCTACGTGGGGCATCCCGTTCAGCTGGTTCTCCCTGTTCCAGGAGGCTGACCGCAAAGAGGTGGTTGAGGGCAACGGACGCATCCTGACCGTCCGGGTGTGGGTTCCGCTGACCGAGGCCCTTGAGCGTGCACGCTTCGCGGTGGCCAACCTGGCTCTTGCGGCGCCGGACCTGGACATGCTGGACGACCTCACGCAGCTCACCGAATGGCTCGAGATGTTCCACGTGGATTCCATGGTGGAGCTGGACTACGGCGCCGTGGCGGACAAGGTCTACCCGGACGAATCGCCGCTGGATGTGCGGCTGGGCATCGAGTGCCTGGCCGAGGGCGACATGACCGGGGCGGCCGCGGCATACCGGCGGCTCGCGTCGCGCTGGATCCCGATCCGGCAGCTCGCCCGCGCCTCCTAGGGCCCTACGGACGTTCACCGGACGCCCATTCGGTCTTGTGTGCTGCGCCGGGTCCACGGCGGAGCCGTCCCGGTGGAAAGCGCCGGCTTCGAAAGCAACGTCAGCCAGCGGGCCGCCAGCAACCTCGGGGAAAAGCGGCGGAGGCGACGCCGAGAGTTCGGACCGGATCCCCAAATTCCTGCTGCCGGTGGTCCACCACCGGCTTGCCCACGGCGGGGAGGTGCGCCGTTCCGCCCTGGTGGTCGCGGCTTGGGCGCGCTACGCCGAGGGTGCGGATGAGCAGGGGCAGCCTATCGACGTCGTCGACCAACGCCGGGACGAGGTCATGGAACGGGCGCGGAAGACCCGCACGGAACCTTTGCCCGCGCCACGCTGGAGCGCTGGGCTGCAATCGTTCCATACGGGGGCTGACCACTGATGCCCGGCCTGTGGCGGACCAGGCAGCCTTTGCCGCAAGCCCGCTAGCAGACAAACTCCAGGCACCGGCACAACCGTCTGGTTCAGGCCGCGGGCGGGGCCGTCGTCTCCCGCGCGATCAGGTGGTGCTCGGCGGTGACCGAGTGGATGGCCCCGGACTTCCCGGCGAGTTCCTGGAGGAGCATGCGGGTGCCCAGTTGCGCCTGTTCGAGGGGGCTTTGGGCAATGGTGGTCAGGCCCATGGCCTCGGAGAATTCATGGTTGTCGATGCCGATGATCGAGAGGTCCTCGGGCACCCGCACGCCACGCCGCCGGGCCTGAAGCATCGCGCCGATTGCCATTTCGTCCGAGGCGCAGAACAGGGCGGTCGGCTTCGGCCCGGGCTTGGACCAGAGTTCGTCAAAGGCGGCCTGCCCGCTGCTGACAGTGAAGTTGCCGAAGATGTCCCACTCGGGCGGCAGCGTGCAGCCGGCCTCCTTCATGGCCTTCATGAAGCCGTCCACCCGGAGGCGGGGAACGGCAAAGTTGAGGTCGGAGTCGTCCTGCCCGTGGAGCAGCGCAATCGCACGGTGACCCAGCCTCAGCAGGTGTTCCGTGGCTTCCACGGAGGCCGCGAAATCGTTGATCCCGATGCTGGGGCAGGACTCCACGGGTCCGCCGACCACTACCAAGGGGACGTCGATCCGCTGGAGGTCGTCCACCTCTTCCGGGGTGAGGGACATGCACAGGACCAGCAGGGCGTCGATCTGTTTGTGGACCATGGTCTTGCTGAAGAGGCGCTCCCGGCTGCCGCTTTGCCCGCCTAGGTTGAAGAGGGAAAGGTTGTAGCCGTTGGCGTGCAGCTCACGGTCTACGCCTTCGATGGCCTTGAAGAAGAACCAGCGGTCGACGTAGGGAGCCAGCACGCCCACGGTGCGGGTCCGTCCGGTAGCCAAGCCGGACGCCGACGAGGAGGCGACATAGCCAAGCTCCCCTGCGATCCTGAGGATTTTCTCCCTGGTTGCTGCAGAGACGCGGGGCAATCCCCGCACGGCCCTGGAAACCGTGGCCGTCGAAACCCCGGCCGCCGCGGCGACGTCTTCGATGCTTGTCCCCGCATGCCCTCCGCGCTGGGACCGCTCGCTCGTCTTCGCCAATGAAACCCTCTCCTGAGACCGCACGGAGGCGGGAATTCCCTGCCGAGGGCTGGTATACAGTTTATCCCGCCGGCAGGTTTCCCTGGATTCCGTGCTTTTGTTACTGCTCCGCTAGTGGATCCGGCGCCCGGTCCGCGGGGGCAGCCGCCGACGCAGCCGCACCAGCCCCCACAGGGTCAGTACGGCGGCGAGAAGACCCAAGGCCCAGCCAAGTGCGGGCTGGGCGGTAAGCTCCATCCAGACCGTGGTCGCAAGCAGCACCAGGGTCCAGAAGCCGAGGAAACCGATCAGTATGTCCAGGTCTTCGGCCGAGCGGACCTTGCGCTGCGCATGGACGTCTTTGCCCGCGGGGCCTCCGACGGCGGGGCTGCCGCCGTCGGAAGCTGCGGGGTGGTGTCCGGAACGGCTCACTTGACCGCGCCCGCGGTAAGGCCGGCCACGATCTTGCGCTGGAAGATCAGCACCAGGATCACCAGCGGGATGGTCACGATGGTTCCGGCGGCCATGACGGCGGTGTACGGTTCCTGGTGCGGCTGGGCACCGGCGAAGGACGCGATGGCGACGGTGACCGTCTTGGTGGCGTCCACGGACAGCTGGCTGGCGATCAGGAATTCGTTCCAGGCCCCGATGAAGGTCAGGATCGCCGTTGTGAAGGTGGCCGGCGCCGCGAGGGGCAGGATGACCTTTCGGAAGGCCTGGCCCTGGGTGCAGCCGTCGATACGCGCCGATTCCTCGAGCTCCCACGGCATCTCCCGGAAGAAGGAGGTCAAGGTGTAGACCGCCAACGGCAGGGAGAAGGAGATGCTCGGGATGATCAGGGCCTGGTAGGTACCGAACCATCCGATGTTCGTGAACAGCTGGAACAGCGGGGTGATAAGGGCGACGCCGGGGAACATGGATGCGCCCAGGATGAACCCGAGTACCAGGCTCTTGCCGCTGAACCGCAGGCGGGCCAGCGCGTAGGCCGCGAAGACACCGACGATCAGCGAGATGATCGTGGTGACGCCCGCGACGATGAGGCTGTTGATCAGGTTCTGGGCGAAGTGGTTGCCCCGCGATTCATCGAACACCGTGGCGAAGTTGTCGAACGTCACGTGGGTGAAGAAGAACGTCGGGTCGAAGGTGTAGCCGACGTCGCGGAAGGCCGTGACGATCATCCAATAGAACGGTGCCAGGCACCAGATGAGGATGATCGCAGCCTGGATGTAGGTGCGCGCCGGCGCCCAATCGAAGGCGCGACGGGGGACGGGAACATCGGCGTGCCGGGCAGCAGTGGCGGTTGCGGTGCTCATGTCACTTCTTTCCGGTAGTTGCCGCGTCCACGGCGTTCGCGCCGAGGAAGCGGACGAAGATGAACGCGACGAGGAAGATCACGATGAAGGTGATCGTGGACAACGCCGAGGCATTGTTCAGGCCTTGCCTGATCTGGTCGACCACCAGGATCGAGAGCGTGGTGGTGTTGTTCGCACCGCCGGTCATGATCGCGGGCAGGTCGTACATGCGCAGCACGTCCAGCGTGCGGAACAGGATCGCGACCATCAGCGCGGGCTTGACCAGAGGGAGCGTGATCTGGGTGAAACGCTGCCAGGCCGAGGCGCCGTCGACCTTTGCCGCCTCGTAGACCTCGTCCGGGATCAGCTGGAGCCCGGCCAGGATCAGCAGGGCCATGAACGGGGTGGTCTTCCACACGTCCGAGATGATGATGGCCCATTTAGCCGGCCATTCGGAACCGGTCCAGAGGATCTGGGTGCCGAAGAGTGTGTTCACGATGCCTTCGAAGGCAAACATGAAGAAGAACAGCTTCGCGGTCACGGCGGTGGGGATGGCCCACGGCACCAGCACGGAGGCCCGGACCAGAGCCCGGCCGCGGAAGGCGCGGGACATGATGACGGCCATCCAGAAGCCGAGCACGGTCTCCATCGCGACCGTCACGATCGTGAAGAAGAACGTGGTGCTCATGGCGTCCCAGAACTGCGCACCAAGGGTGCCTGGCGGGCAGGGACCAAGCGCCGGGCCGGAACCACACTGCTGCAGCAGCCAGTGGGTGTAGTTCTCGAAGCCGGCGAAGCCGCCCTCGGTGAAGAAGCCGGTGGCCGGATCGAGGCCGGAGTCCTTCTGGAAGGACATGATGATGGCATTGATGATGGGGTAGATGATGACTACCCCGAGCAGGACGAGCGTTGGCAGTATCAGGGTGTAGGCCCAGCGGCCTTGGGTGACCTGGCGGCGGTCAGCGCTTTCCTTGCCCGGCATGTGGTGAGTGCCGGCCAACGTTTCCTTGGCACTGGTCGGCGTGGGGGCCTCAGTGGACATGATGACTCCTGTTCTCCCCTTCCTTGGGGAAGCCGGGGAACCGCCGCTGCGCGGCGGCTCCCCGGCGGGTAGAGGACCGCTACTTTGCAGCGTCGATTGCGGCCTGCATGTCCGCAATCGCCTGGTCTACGGATTTCTCACCCTTCAGTGCTGAGTAGGCGTTGTCCTGGACAGCCTTGGTGACACCCGGGTAGAACGGCGTCACCGGGCGCGGCACGGCGTTCTGGATGGAGGTCAGCAGGGTCGGCATGTACGGAGCCTTGGCAACGATCTCAGCATCGGTGTAGATGTTGGCCTTCACTGGTGCCAGGGAACCCTTCAGGGCGAAGAACTTCTGCTGTTCGTCCTCGGTGAGGAACTTGGCGAAGTCGAGGGCAGTGGCCTTGTACTTGGAGTAGACGCTCACGGCTGCACTGTGGCCACCGAGCGAGGAAGCACCGGGGCCGTCCTTGCCCGGGAGCGGAGCAACGGCGAAGCTGTCCTTCACCTTGGAGGAGCCGTCGGTCTTGGCCAGGTTGTACACGTACGGCCAGTTGCGGAGGAAGAGGAGCTTGCCGTCTTCGAATGCCTGACGGCCCTGTTCCTCCTGGAAGGTGATGCCTTCAGTGGGGATGTTGCCGTCCTTGTAGGCTTCGACCAGCTTGCCCAGGCCTTCCTTGGCTTCGGCCGAGTTAACCGTGGCCTTGCCGGCGTCATCCACGATCTTGCCGCCGAAGGTGTTGATTGCCTCGGCAGCGTTCACCGTGAGGCCCTCGTACTTCTGGAACTGGCCGGCGTAGCAGCCGATCTTGTTCGCCTTGGCGATGGAGCACATGGACATCATTTCGTCCCAGGTCTTGGGCGGGGTGGGGACGAGGTCCTTGCGGTAGTACAGCATGCCGCCGTCGGAGTGGGCCGGAACGGCGAACAGGGTGTTGTTGTAGGTTGCGGCCTTTACCGTGGCCGGCAGGAGTGCGGAGGTGTCAACGGCCATCTTGTCCTTGAGCGGCTGCAACCAGCCCTTCGCGGCAAACTCGGCGGTCCATACGACGTCCACGGTCACCAGGTCGTAGCCCGGGTCCTTGGACTGGAAGTGCTGCACGAGGTCGTCGTGCTGCTGGTCGGCCTTGTCGGTCTGTTCCTTCAGCGTGACCTTCTGGTCAGGGTGGGCGGCGTTCCAACGATCAACCGTGGGCTGCTGGACGGCTGCGTTGTCCTTGCCGGTGACGTAGGTGATCGGGCCGCGGCCGTCCAGGTTGGCAGCTGCATCGCCGCCGCCGCTCTGGGTTCCACCCCCGCCGCCACCGCCGCCACAAGCGGACAAAGAGATGGCGAGCACGCCGGCAACAGCGGCCGGAAGGAGGTACTTGCGAGTTTTCATTTCCGGGACTCCTCGATGAGTGAACCAGGTGGGTGCCGCGATGCGGCTATGTGATGTGGTGCTGCTCACACTAGCGAAATTTGCAAGAAGAATGCAAGCGTTTACACATATTCTCGTAATCGTTAGGAAACACGGGAAATAAAACCCGGGCCGCCGCCGATCCACCCCAAAGGACACAGGGGCCGGTCCGGTGAGCCGGTGGGCATTGGCCTGATGGGACGCACGCAGCACCGCCAGAAGGAACCCCAGGCCCGAGCCCGTGAACGCCCCACCGCCGGGGTGGCATCACGCCGTCATCTACCAGGGCTATCCACGCTCCTTCGCGGATGGAAACGGCGGCGGGACCGGCGAGCTGCCCGACATCACCTCACGGTTGGAGCACCTTTCCGGATTGGGGCAGACGCCGTCCGACTTCCGCCGTTCTACAAGTCGCCGCGGGCTGATGCCGGGTATGACGTCGAAGACTCCCGCGAAGTGAACGGCTTTTCGAACGTTGGCCGACGTCGACGTCCTGCTTGCCAAGGCGCCCGGCTGCTTGGGGCTCAAGGTGATCCTGGACCTGCTCCCCAACCACACCTCCGGCCGCCACGAGCGTTTCAAGGCGAACCGTGCCGTGTGGCTGCTCAAGTCCGAAGAGTGGGCAGCACCTTCACGAGCTGATGGCAGGTCCCGCCGTTTCCGGTGGAACCTGCCATCAGTTTCAAGGCCGGGAGTTACTTGTCGCCACCCTTGAAAAGGCCTGCGATCTTGGAGCCCAGGCCCTTGACGTTTTCTGCGACGTCGCCGGCTAACTCCTTCACGTTCTCCACCGCGTCCCCGGCGAATTCCTTCACGTTCTCGACGGCGTCACCCGCGAACTCCTTGGCGTTCTCGACGGCGTCACCCGCGAACTCCTTCACGTTCTCCACCGCGTCCCCGGCGAATTCCTTGGCGTTCTCGACGGCGTCGCCCCCGGAAACCTGGCCCTCAACGTTTTCGTTGCCGTTTGCTTCGCTCATGGTTCTCTCCTTCTCCTGGTTCTCTTGTTCCTGGTTCGTCGGCTCCACTCAGACGCGTGCCCCCCGGCGGCCCGGGCAAAGCCCAAGCAAAGGGAAAGGTTCATCCCCCTGCCATCAAACTAGGACCCGCCGGAGAGCCACTGCAAGGCAAAACCCCTGTTCAAGGCATATTCCGACACAAAGTCCGGAGGTGTTCACCGCCGCTTCAGGCAAAGGCCACCATATGGGTGGGCCCACGCCGGCGAGGGACCCGAATCGAAGCGAAGCGAGATTTGGGAGCCGGCCGGTGGGCCCACGCCGGCGAGGGACCCGAATCGAAGCGAAGCGAGATTTGGGAGCCGGCCGGTGGGCCCACGCCGGCGAGGGACCCGAATCGAAGCGAAGCGAGATTTGGGAGCCGGCGGGGACTAGCGGACGCGTTCGGCCTTGCTGAACCTGGCCCGGGCGCCGCCTGCGATGTGCAGCAGCACCGGAGTCCTGCGACCCACCACGGTGTCCAGCGCCTCAACCAGCCCCGAAACCTCAGCTGCGAGTAGCTGCGGGGACACCCCTTGCCTGGGATGCACCCGCACCCGCAGGCCCGGGCGGCCTTGGACCTCATACGTGACGACGGTGACGGCGGCGAGGTCGGGCCGTCCCGCCAACGCCGCTTTCAAGGCCTGCTCTGCCACGGCGCCGCCGATCTGGACTTCGCCGGGGGTGGTTTCGTCCTCGTAGTCCGCCACGATCAGGTTGGCCCGGCCCTTGCCCTGCTGCGCCAGCCACGCCACCATCAGCACAATCAGGATCACCATGATGGCCGCGGCGGCCACCCAGAGCCAGCTCTCCTGGCGTCCGGGAATCCGGGTTTGCTCGGCAAGGTAAACGGCGTGCTCGTAGGCGTCCGAAGACCAATTACGCCACCACTGGGCCACGGCGGGAACACCGGCGAGCAGCACGAACAGGGTGCCGGACGCCATCATGAGCAGCCCTAGGATGCCCACCAAAATCCGGTTGAGGACGTGCGGAGTTCCGTTCATGCTCCGATCACCCCCGAAACGGCGATGTTGACACGGATGGCCGGCATAGGTGAAGGGGACATGGCACGCAGTTCGTCCTCGACGGCGGACTGGACGCGCTGCTCGTGCACCGGGACCCCGGAGGTAGGCCGTACGTTGACCACCACCAGGCGCTGCGACACAACCACCATGACCTGTTCCTGGGTGACGTTCGCCGCGGCCCGGGCGCTTCGTGCCAGGGCCGCGGCGATGACCTCGTCATCCACCACCACGGCCACCCGCGGGTCCTCGAGCAGATGCCGTGCACGGCGGCCCGGGAGAACCGCATTGAGCAGGAAGACCAGGCCGAACATCGCCAGGACCGCGCCGGTCGCGCCGAGCAACAGCGGAGAGATGCCCTCAGGGAGTTTCACGAGGCGCTCGGCCGCGGTCTGCGGATCGATCAGCCAGGGCTGCTGTCCGATGGCCCGCAGCGCGGATTCCAGCAGCCCGTACACACAGACGGCAATGACCAGGACAGCGGCTGCCCCGGCGGCCAAGGCACGGGAAGAGCGGGTCTCGCGGCGAAGGATAGTGCGGATTCCGGGGTCGGTGGGCGCACCCGGCGCGGAACTCTCCGCCAACGGTTGGGTTTCCTGGCCGGGTGTCCCCGTGCTTGTGCCGTTGCTCATTGGACCCGCCCTCCCTCGGTAATGCGGACGCCGCTGATCCGGATGTCCACCCGGCTCAGCATGGAGCCGCTCAGCTCCGTGACCCTGCGCAGGATGTCCGTCTTGGCCGCCACGGCGCGGTCCCGCACGGAGCCGCCTGACGCCTCGACCCGGCCCGGCTCGCGGAGGACTTCCGCCAGTGGCGGGATGCTCACCGGCGCGACAACTGAAAGGGCCAGCAGGCCGCCGTCGTCCGACCATTCGGCGCGGACGTCATGCGCGTGCACGCCCAGTGCTTCAGCGGCGGCTTCGCGGGCCAGGGACGTCAGTGCCTGGGTGCTGATCCGGTTGTGGCCTGCCAGGCCCGCGGAAGCCTGGCGGACGGCCGCGGGTGCTGCACTCATGACGAGGAGCGCCGGCCGGTGATGGCGTCCAGCACGCTGCGGAGGTCCAGCTTCCCGTCGGCAGCGCGGCCCAGCATGGCCCCGATGCCCATGAACAGGAGGGAAACCAGGAAGCCCCAGAGGCCGAACTGGAAGGACATGAAAGCGACGAAGGCACCGATCCCGATGCCGACCACGGTCATGTTCACTGGAGTGCCTCCCTTTCGTTGCCCGCCCTGCCGCCCGGTTTCGCCGGCGGTGCGATGTAGACGTCGTTGATTTCGATGTTGACTTCGATGACCTGCAGGCCCACGAGCTTTTCCACCGCGCTGTAGACGGCCGCCCGGACCTGATTGGCAACGTCATGGAGGGGGTAGCCGTAGACGGCCACAAGGATAATGTCCACGGCTACCTGGGTTTCGCCCACTTCGGCACGCACGCCGGCGGCGTGGTCGGAGCTTCCGACGGCGTCCCGGATGGCGCCGAGTGCACGGGAAGGGCCGGACCCGAGGGAAAAGACGCCGGGCACCGTTTTCGCCGCGATGCCGGCTACTTTGGCGACGGCCGAATCCGAGATGACCGTGCGGCCGCTGCCCGCAGCCTGCTCCTCTGTTGCCGGTTCCCCTGTTATCTCTTCACGGTCCATGCCGGTGCCCCTCCCCTTCTTCTGGGTACCACCCTAACGCGTGGCTGCGACAGGGTGGCGGGCTACTTGCAGTTCTTGTCCAGCCATTCCTCGATCGGTTTGGAGAGCTGTTCGAATTCGCCGGTCCCGTACTTACTGAAATCCGAGCCTGCCGAATCGATGAAGGCCTTGAGCTTTTCGAAATGCGGTTTCAGCTCATCCGGAACCTTGGCCTGGAACTTGGCGAGCTCATCCTGGGCCTTCTTCAGGTCCTCGGGTTTCCCGCCCATGGCACCCGCCATGGGCAGGATGCTGATGCTCAGGTAGGTGGCACTGACGGAGACGCAGGCCTCGTTCATCGAGCCGAAGCCGCCGGCCAGCCCACCTGGGCCGTCGGAACTGCCGGTCGACGAGTCCTCCGGTGAGGGCTCCGATTCCGACGGAGACGGCGTCGTGCTCTCCTGCGTTTTCGGGGCCGCCGGAGCCGGGAACGAGCAGCCTCCCAGTGCGATGGCCGCGGCCAGTGCGGCGGCAAGAAACAGCCTGGACTTGAACTTCATGGTTTCCCCCGTTTTCGACGCCGTCCGAGTGCCAGCGAGGAAAGAATACGCCCGCCGTTCACCGCTGAACAGAGGCGGGAAAAGGGGAACCGAAACAACCGGGCGCGTTAAAGAAGAAAAGCACCAATTCCGAAGAATTGGTGCTTCCCAGTGGTGGCTCCGACCGGCGTCGATCCGGTGACCTTTCGATTTTCAGTCGAACGCTCTACCAACTGAGCTACAGAGCCTTAGGTGTTTTATCACCGTGATAGCCGGAATCTCTTCCGGCCACCAGAGCGACCCTGACGGGACTTGAACCCGCGACCTCCGCCGTGACAGGGCGGCGCGCTAACCAACTGCGCTACAGGGCCTTGCTTGTTTGCAGTATCTCTACCGCATTTTTCAAGGCTTCCAGCCTACCAGACTTTTCAGACTGCTTTGACCAGTTCCTTGCGTACCCCCAACGGGATTCGAACCCGTGCCGCCGCCGTGAAAGGGCGGTGTCCTAGGCCGCTAGACGATGGGGGCCTGGAACAATCCGGATTTGCGGCAGAAAGGATCCCTAGGAATCTTTCCTGATGTTCGCTCGTCCGAACTGGACTCTAAAACTTTAGAGCATGGAAGCTGATATTCCCAAATCGAGGTCAGCAGGCCCGCTTGGAGCCCCGCAAGCTTGGCAGTTTCTTGCTGCAGGACGTCCGAAAATCGCGAGCCAAATGTCGGTCCGCGGGGATAGTTTGGCTGCATGGCCACAAGCATCCCCACCACTCCCCAAAACACGGCGCCCACCGGCAGCCAGGGCATCAGCAAAGCCGGCGTCGCCGCCGTCGTCATTACCGTCATTCTCTGGGCTTCGGCCTTCGTCGGCATCCGGGCCGTAGGGCCAAGCTTCTCCCCCGGCCCCCTCACGCTCGGCCGCCTCGTGGTGGCCGCCGTCGCGCTCGGCGCGGTGGTGCTGCCCACTATCAGGGCCTGGCCGAAGGGCCGCGAATGGTGGCCGGTCCTGGCCTACGGGGTGATGTGGTTCGCTGGTTACAACGTGGCGCTCAACGCGGCCGAACACATGCTGGACGCGGGGACGAGCGCCATGCTGATCAACGTTTCCCCGATCCTGATCGCGGTGCTGGCCGGATTCATCCTGAAGGAAGGTTTCCCGCGCTGGCTGATCATCGGCAGCGCAGTGGCATTCGGCGGGGTGGCGATGATCGCCCTGGGTTCCGGGCAGCGCTCGACGGCGGATGTCGCCGGAGTCCTGTTGTGCCTGCTTGCCGCGGTGCTCGCCTCGGTCAGCGTGATTGTGCAGAAGCCTGTGCTGCGGAAGTTCACCGCGGCACAGGCCACCTGGTTCGGGATCATGGTCGGCGCACTTTGCTGCCTGCCCTGGGCGGGCCAGCTTGTGGGCGAAGTCCAGGCAGCCCCACTCCGGGCCACACTGGGGCTTGTCTACCTGGGCGTCTTCCCCACGGCCATCGCCTTCACTACGTGGGCATACGCCCTGTCGCTCATCGAGGCGGGCAAACTTGCCGCCACCACTTATCTGGTCCCCGGCACCACCATCCTGATTTCCTGGGCGCTGCTCAACGAGGTCCCGAGCATTTGGGGACTCATCGGCGGCGTCGTGTGCCTGGTGGGCGTCGGGCTGACGCGGCGCCGCTCCCGCTAGGAAACGGCACCGCCTGGGACTGGCTAGCGCGCCATGCCAGCGAGCAGTTCGCGGTGCGTGGGCGGATTCGCGCCGGGCCGGCTGACGGTGATGGAGGCGGCCATCGAGGCCGTCTGGCCGATCCGCTCCAGAACCGTCGGGGCAAGACCTTCGCTGCCGCGCAGCAGCAGCCCCATGATGAGGGCGGACATGTAGGAGTCTCCGGCGCCGATGGTGTCCGCCACCACCGAAGGAACTGCAGGCACGGTCAGCTGGGTGGCCCGGGTTGCCATGAGCGAGCCCTTGCCGCCCTGGGTGACCACGGCTAGGTCGGCGCCCAGGCCAAGGATGCGCTCGGCGGCTTCCTCGAGCGACTTCCCCGGGTACAGCCAGCCTGCGTCGTCTTCGCTGAGCTTCACGACGTCGGACAACGGAACGAGGCCTTCGAAGATCCCGAGCGCTTCGGCGTGGCTGCCGAGGAGGTCCGTGCGGATATTGGGGTCGAAGGTGACCATGCAGCCGCCCTGGGCCTGTTCCAGCAGGTTCCGCACCACGGCGGCCCCGGGCTCCAGGAACGCCGCGATCGAGCCGGTGTGCAGGATCTTCGGCGCGTACGGGAGGGTAGCCGGAGGCAGCGCCCATTCGATGTCGAAGGTGTATTCGGCGGAACCGTCGGCCGCGATCTCGGCGGTCGCCGTCGCCGTCTTCGCCAGCGACTGGGACCCGGGCAGCAGCACGACCCCCGCACTCGCGAGGTGCGCCGCGATGGCCTCGCCGCGGGAATCGCGCCCGACGGCGGTGAGGAGAGGCCGGCGCTTACGTCGAGCCGGCCCAGGCCGTAGGCGACGTTCGCCGGGGAACCGCCCGGGTACTCGGTCTGGCCCTGGGGCGAATTGACGATGTCGATGAGGGCTTCGCCGACCACGACGACGTCGAGCGGCTCCGGCGAAACGGCTTCGGTGAGATTCATGGTTTCCTTCGTTTTTTGTCGGGTTACCGGGCGCGCCGTTTGTTGGGTGGCGCGACCGACTGGCGTTCGATCAGGGGGCATGTCAAAAGTTCGGTGCGGCCGGAGCCGGAACCGGCGGAGCGTGAACCGGCAAGGACCAGCTCGACGGCGCGCCGGCCCATCTCGACGAAGGGCAGTTCGAGCGTGGTCAGGCCGGGGCGCAGGTTCGGAGCCAGTGTCTCCTGGTTGTCGAAACCGACCACAGAGACGTCCTCCGGGACGCTGAGCCCGAGCGAGTCCAAGGCCTGGTAAGCGCCCCAGGCGGTGCGGTCGTTGGCGCAGAAGATGGCGGTGGGCGGATCTTCCAGGGCCATGAGCTCCAGCGTGTTCGCGTAGCCCCCGCGGACCTCGCCCTCACCGTTGCGGAGCAGCTGCGGGTCCTCCGCTATGCCCGCCTCGGCGAGCGCGCGCAGGTGGCCGGCGCGGCGGCCCGCCGCGGCCGGCAGCCCGAGCTCGTCGGGAATCCCGATGTTGACCATCGCGATCCGCCGGTGCCCGGCGTCGAGCAGGCGCCTGGTGGCTGTGAAGCCGCCCAGCTCCTCATCGGGGGCGATGCTGGGGAGCCTGCCGCTGCGGTCCCGCGAATTGAGGACGACGGCGGGCACCTCGCCAAGGGCTTCGGGCACCTCAAGCACGCGGTGGTACATCCCGGCATAGACGACGCCTGCGACCTTGTAGGAAAGCATGGTCTCCAGGGAGGACTCTTCCAGGGCCTTGTCCCCGCCGGTGTTCACCGTCAGCAGGAGCAACCCGGCCTCCCAGGCGCGAGCCTGCGCCCCTTCGATGATCTTGCCGGCGAAAGGTGCGGTGGCCACGAAGTCCCCCACGAAGCCGATCATTCCGGCAACGCCCCCGCGCAGCACCTTGGCGTGGGCGTTCGTGCGGTAGCCGAGTTCCTTGGCCGCTTCCTGCACTCGGTGCCGGGTCTCTTCGGAAAACCTGGTTCCGGAAGCGTCATTGAGCACCAGGGAAACAGTCGCCTGGGAGACCCCGGCAGCGGCCGCGACGTCATGCATCGTGGGGCCTGTCCTGTTGCCGACGCGGCTCATTGGGGGCTACCTGTCTGCGGAGTCCGCGGGGCTGGGAGGTGAGGTTCCGGGCTTTGGGCAATACGCAGGTTATACGCATAACTGAAGCCCGGAAAACTGTATCCCCCGTCACTCTGCAGCGTCAACGGCCGCAGCGGTTAGAGTCAAAGAATGTCCTCCCAGCTGCCTCCCGGTTTGCCTATCCGCCCCGACGGCGCACCCTTCGACATGTCCGAGGAAGACTTCGAGGCGGCGGTGAGCGATGCCTTGCTCCTGATCCCGCGCAGAATCGCCAGGGCCATGGACAACGTGGCGGTCTTCATCGAAGACGACTACGTCCCGGGGCCGGGGGAAGACCCGGACACCGTGCTGCTCGGCCTCTACGAAGGCGTGCCGCTGACGGAACGGGATTCCTGGTGGGAGGCAGGCTCACTGCCGGACCGCATCACGATCTTCCGGCAGCCCATTCTGGACATCTGCTCCACCCGGCAGGAAGTAATCGACGAGGTGGCGGTCACCGTGGTCCACGAGATCGCCCACCACTTCGGCATCGACGACGAGCGCCTGCACGAACTCGGCTGGGACTAGCGAAGGCCGGCGGGGACTAGCCTTGTAACCATGGGGCACGACCACAACCACTCGCACGGCATCACGGCAACGGGGAAGCACCGGAAGCGGCTCATCGCCGTCCTTGGCATCACCCTGGCGGTGGTGCTGATCCAGGTGGCGGGCGCCGTCGTCTCCGGTTCGCTGGCACTGTTCGCCGACGCCGGCCACATGCTCTCGGACGCGGCGGGGGTCTTCATCGCACTGCTGGCGGCCTGGGTCGCCACCCGCCCGCCCAGCGAGCAGCGCACCTATGGCTACCAGCGCGCGGAGGTGCTGGCGGCCCTGGCAAACGCGCTGATCCTGATCGTCATTTCCGTTGTGATCCTGATCGAGGCCATCCGCCGCTTCGGCGACTCCCCCGAGGTTCATACGGACACCATGCTCTACGCGGCCGTCCTTGGCGCCGTGGCCAACCTGGTCTCGCTCCTGATCCTGCGCGGTTCCCAGAAGGAGAGCCTCAACCTGCGCGGCGCCTACCTTGAGGTGCTGGGCGACCTGCTGGGATCCTTCGCAGTCATCGCCGCTGCCGTGATCATCATGGTCACCGGCTTCCAAGCCGCGGACCCCATTGCATCCATCCTGATCTCCCTGATGATCCTGCCCCGGGCCTGGCACCTGCTCCGGGACGTCGTGGACGTTCTCCTCGAGGCCAGCCCCAAGGGTGTGGAGGTCAGAATGATCCGCGAGCACATCCTCTCCGTGAGGGGCGTGGTGGGCGTGCACGACATCCACATCTGGACCATCACGTCCGGCGTTCCGGTCTTCTCGGCCCATGTGGTGGTGGAGGACAGCATCTTCAACGCCACCAGCACGGACCGGCTCCTGGACCAGCTCACCTCCTGCTTGGGCTCGCATTTCGACACGGACCACTGCACCTTCCAGCTGGAGCCTGCCAGCCACTCGGAGCACGAGACCCATCAGCACGCCTGAGAGGTGTCTCCCAATCCTGCCGGCCAGATGCTGATGGCGCGCAGAACGGCGCCGCCCCGGCAGGTCGTGCGGGTGGCCACCCCGCGCCATCGTTTAGGCACAGTCCGCCGCGGGAGCGGCCGATGGCGTGATCGGCCGGTTCAGCAAACAGATTCATGTAATTCGACGGGCCCTGTGGTGCGGGGAAGGTGCGTGTAGTTCAAGGAGCCGAAACAGCCGCATTCTCGCCAGCGCTTACACCAAGGCACAGGCTCCAGGGAACCGAGGGGAGAGCGATTCTCCGTTCAGCCTGATGGTGGGGGGAGAGGATTCCACCGACAAGGCTGGCGGTGTTGGTGGCGATAACGACGCCGTTTTGGTCTACGATGCACGTATTTGGAGGCAAGAGCCGAAGGAGTGGTTCGAATTCGGCCTGGAGACGGCTGACGAGGACGTCCACGGCCGCGACGCCTGCCATCTTGCCCACCCGGGTTACACGTTTGGTGAAGGTGATGACGTGCTGGTTGGTTCCGAGGGCGTCGATGTAGGCGTAGCTGGCGTGGACCGTGTCATCAGCGTCAGACGCTGGCCACCATGGTGCCGTCGAGTAGTCATAGAACTCCGGATCCATTTCGAATCGCTGCGGCGACTCCGGGCCAGACGGAAAGTAGCACCAGATGGAGCCCGGTTCGCCGAAGTAGGCTTTTTCGGCTATGAACCCAGTGCCGTACAGCGCCGGCATGGCTTTCAGATTCTCGCGCGCTACGTCGTAGACGTTCTCCAGCTCATCCAGCCTGCCTCTCTTTGCGTGGTCGAGGCCCTCTTGGGCGGCTTCTTCGACGGTCGTAATCGAAGCAGCCACGGCCCCTTCGAAACTCAATGCGAACGATTCCACGGCGGAAATGGCATTATCGATGCCTTCATCGGCAAGCAGCGAGCCTGGCGGCGGAGAGTCCATGGACAACCGCAGGTCGATGAGGCGGTTCATGTCCCCGCGAACATGCTCCTCGGCGAGGGTCCGGGCGCCAGCGGCGTCCCCGGCTCGTATTGCGTCCACGATCATCGCGTGCTCTTTGGCCGCCACGCGTCGGCGGTCAGAAGCCCCGGTCCATACCAACGCCCCGACTTCGGCTTGCATAGCCATCTCCTGACGGGTGAACAGGACGGATCCTGACGTGGCAGCAAGCTCCACGTGGAACTGACTATCCGCCCGCATCATTTCAGCGGGCGTCTTCGCCGTCGCGATCATCGCCGCCATCGAAGCGAGTCGTCCGATAGGGACCTGCTGCGATCGGCCGGCCGCCACGGCCGCGGCTGAACCGGCCAGGACAGCACGGTATTCGCGGATGTCGCGTAGATCCTCAAGGGAGTATGCGGCAAGAGTGTCCCGCTGGGCCTTGGCGATGTCTCCAGTGTTCGCCCGCACGAAGCTTCCGCCGCCCCTGCCGCGTCGCGTTTCCACAAGTCCCAGGTGACGAAGCTCGGCGAGGGCGGTTCGCAGGGTCATCGTGGAGACTCGCATCCTTGCCGCGAGTTCGCTTTCACTGGGGAGCTGGGCGCCGTCTTCGAGTACGCCCAGCTCGATCGAATGACGGAGCCGAAGTGCGATCTCCTCACCACGCTCGGCTGTCTCCAACGGCGCGAACGCGAGCCGCTCTCTCCAACTGGACATGGCCACCCCCTTGAAACGATGCAGTAGGCGTTTTAAAACTTTGACATCTAACCTTGTATGTCTATTGACATCTAAAATTAGAGTTCTAAGGTTAAGTGTATCAGAAGGCGGGATCGGGGGCCCGTACCACCACCTCGATCAGCAGCAAGGAGTCACGGTCATGTTGGACAGCACGGATGTCGTCCACATATGGCGTCAAGCAGGCAACACCACGCCGGTGGACCGCCTCAACCTCTATGCGCAGGCGCTTACGGCGGCCTGCCCGGTCGGCGCCTACCGGACACTGAACGATGCGCAAGAAGACACGGCGCTCCTCGCCTTGTTCCGGGTTGACCATCCCTATGCGACCCTTCCTTCCTTCCATCAAGTGCCTCCCCTGGCACTGTCGGGCTACCACCAGTTGCTCTACGACCTGGCTCGCGAAGGATTCGGCCCAAGCGATGGGTTCGACACCCGAGAGCCGAGGTTTGGGTACGCATCCGACGCGGACCCACGCCAGCGTGTGCACGCCCTGGCTTTCAGCGGTGGCGAACTACCATGAAACGCCGCAGCTCCGGGCCCTTCACCACCCAGCTGGCCCTCGGGGGCATACGCTTCCAGACAGTCCTCCCCCAGTGGCCGGCACCAGCACAGGTTCGGGCGAATACCCCGGAAGCATGGGATTCGCTCATGCGGGACCTCGACGCCGGCTTCCCCGCAGCGCGACACCATAGAAGGTAAGTCGAGGATTACCGGTCCCAAACACGCTTAGGGCGTGTCTCCTAGATTCTGAGCCGGCGGCCCGGCAGTGGGCCCGCATTCAGCCGCTGCGCTGCGACAAGATCGCACTCACCTACCGGGGCGGCACCGTCCTGCGCGCCATCAGCATCCGGGCTGACAGCATTAGGAGCAACGCCCTAGCCCTCGCGGTCGATCTGCAGGTAGCTGAGTCCGCTCACATCAAGCCAATACCGGGTGGGAGTCTCCACCAGGCGCAGCAGGACGCCTTCGCAGGAACGGCAGCGCACAACGATTCCCGGCGCGTCGGAGTAGACCGATGCCTGGGCGACCACGCTGACAGCGCCGCAGTGCCGGCATCGTCCGATCGCCGCGATGATGTCGAAGCGGAACAGTTCCCACAGCGCACCCGCCACCGCGTTTCCGTCGAGATGGGATATCGGATTGCCCGCAGTCCCCGCAATGTCCTGGTCCTCAAAGCGCGGGTCTTCAGAGCCCGGAGCCGCGCCGCTGTTGCCACTCACCGCGTTCCTCCCGTCCCGCCGAAGCGTTCGGTCTTGATCGTGGCGGCGGGATAACCTGCCTGCACGAGCCATTCTGCGACTGTTTCGACAAATACCGTCTGGCCGCAGACGAAGATGTCCGGAGCGGGGTCGGCCGGCAGGATGTTGGCCAGCAGCGTTTCTGCTGTGAGCCGCGCCGGTAGGCTCGGCCAAGCCTCGGGCACCTTGCGTGTGTAGACGTAGTCCACGGTGAATTTGGCGGATTCCCGGTCCAGCGTCCGTAGCTCGTCCTGATAGAAGCCAGTCTCAGGTGATTTGAGCGAGTACAGCAACCGGAACTGCGAGGGATTCCCGGATTCCTCGTGCGCACGGACCATCGACATGAGCGGCACAACACCCGATCCTCCGGCGATGAGTTGGACGGGGTTCGGGTTCGACGGCCGCCAGACGAACCAGCCTCCCACCGGGCCCCGGATCTCCAGCTGGTCGCCTACCGCGAGGTCCCTGACGAGGTAGGGCGAGACCTCGCCGTTGGCCAGTTCGTCGACCGTTATTTCGAGGACTTCGTCCATGCGCGCGGAAGCGACGGAATAGGACCGCACTGCCGTGTATCCGTCGTCCGCGGTGAGCCGGATGTCGATGTGCTGGCCGGCGAGGTAGCCGTCCAGGCCGGCCACCCGCAAGCCAATGGTCCTCGACGTTTCGGTTTCGGGAACGCCGCTGACGACGTCGGCGACGCGCCACATGGTGCTCATCGGGCCTTCCTCACGAGTAGCGCTCTTCCCGCCAGGGGTCACCGTGCAGGTGGTAGCCGTTGGATTCCCAAAAGCCCGGAACATCGTCCTGCGTCAGCTCGATCCCGTTGATCCATTTGGCGCTCTTCCAGAAATAGAGATGCGGCACAAGCAGCCGCGCGGGTCCGCCGTGGGCCCGCTCCAGTGGCTCGCCGTCGAATTCCCAGGCCACCCATGCACGGCCATCCAGAAGGTCGTCCAGCGGAACGTTGGTGGTGTATCCACCATAGGAGTGGGCGGTTGCGAACTCGCAGCTTGTCTGCACGTCCTCGAACAAAGCATCAAGGGACACTCCCCGCCACGAAGTGCCCAATCGGGACCAACTGGTCACGCAATGGATGTCCGTGCGGATCTCCACCTGTGGGAGCGCCATGAAGGAATCCCAGGACCATGTGTGGCGCCGTCCCGTCTCCGTCGTGATGAAGAATTCCCAGTCGTCGAGGGGGATGTTGGGCGCGGGTCCGGCGGTGAGCACCGGAAAGCCTTCTGTCTCGTATTGCCCGGGTGGTATTGCCGGATTGCCCCTCTGCCGTTTTCCGTGAAAACCGGACGAAATGATTCCCATCATGTACCTCCGCTACGGAGCTCCGGCCGACTGTGATCGGTTCCATCACGATAGGGCAACCGCCCGGCGGGGTCCAGACATTCACCCCCGCGGCGAAGGGCTCAGCGGATTCCGCTGTCAACAACGAGGGTGATGTGAACAGGCTGCTCCGAGATGACCACCTGCTCGGAGGCAGTGGAGGCGTAGCCGCCGACGTTTGTTGCCCTGATGACGTAACTGCCGTCAGGCAGCGTGAAGCTGAAGGCGCCCACGGTGTCAGTGACCGTTGAGCGACGGACGGTGTCTCCATCCAGGGCGACCACGGAGGCTCCTGATACCGGGCGCGGCGCACACTCCATGCCTGGACGTTCCACGGGACAAACCGGGGCCGTCAGGACGTAGCCGGTAACCAGGCCGGAGTGGCCGGCCGGCTGCCCGGAGTCGCTGGTGCACCCGCCCAGCAACAGGGCCCCCGCGGCCAGCAAGATCAGCTCGATCCGCGCCACATCGCCACCAACCTGAACCCGAATACGTCCGCGAGGAACAGCCGTCAGGCTGCACAACACCTTGGATACAACACCGAGTATCCACCCTCCGGAAGCCGGAAAACAGGCCGTCCAGACGTGCCCCGCCGGCCGGGCCGATGGTGCCTGTTTCGACCTTGAACCCCGGTATGGCCAAGCGGATACTTTGACTTACCAGGACTCTGGCAGGAACTCCCGTTCGGTCTCCCAGACGTTCCAGGAACGGAGGAGGAGAACAATGAACCGGAGATGGTATGTCCGCTCTGCGGCGGCGATGGCCGCTGTTGCGGTCTGCACGCTCGGGCTGAGCGGACCTACGGCGGCCGCAGAGCCGTCGGGGAATGCGAGTTGCCTGGGCATCGAGGCTTCGGCGGTGTCGCCACCGGGCTCGACCGAGGAGTTTCCGGGCGGCATGCCCGAACTGGTGCGCTTTGTGAAGGATCAGGCGGGTAAGCTCGGTCCGGTCGCCAGCCAGGTAGCGAGGATACACGCGGGATCGCACGAGGCCTGCGATGAGGCCACTGGAGGCTAGAGCTAACCTTCCTGGCCACTTGTGACCCCTGAATCAACGGCAATGATCGGGCCCTCAGCCTTCGGGGGTCACCGGGCCCTCAGCCTTCGGGGGTCACCGTTCCTGCTGCGCCGTCCACGGTGATCGTCTGACCGCTGCGGATCCGGTTCGTCGCGTCCGGAACCCCGACGACGGCGGGAATCCCGTACTCGCGCGCCACGACCGCCCCGTGCGAATTGGCTCCGCCCATTTCCATGACCAGGCCTCCGGCGGTCAAGAAGAGCGGTGTCCAGCCGGGGTCCGTGGACGGCGCGACGAGGATTTCCCCGGGCTCCAGCCGGGCGCCCACCGGGTCCAGGATCACCCGGGCCACGGCGGTCACCGTCCCGGCCGAGGCCGGGCTCCCGGCCAAGGCCCCGTCAGCTGACGCGCCGACACCACCGCGGGCTGCCACGGCTTCCGGTTCGGTGCCGTCGGACAACAGGACCCGGGGTACGTGGCGGCGACGGAGTTCGAGCTCGTAGGCCTCGCGCCGCTCCGCGACAAGCCCGCGCAGATCGGCGCCGTCAAGGGCACTGTGCGCCTCCGTGAAATCCAGGAAGAACACGTCCTCGGCCGCAGCGATCCTGCCCTGCGCCGCGAGTTCCCCGCCCACCAGCGCCAGCTTCGCCCGGGCCGCGGCTAGGCCCTCCACGAGCCGGTATTTAGGGAGTTCCCGCATGCCGGCGAACGTCCTGGTGCGGGCCAGCGCCCCCTTCACGATCTTGGCGTGGAGCGGGCTCTTTGCTCGGGCGCGGGCAACAAGGGCGGCAGCTTCCGCCTCGGCTTCCCGGGAGGCTTTCGCGAATTGCCTGTCCGGCGCGAGTTCCGGGTCTTCAAGCCGGAGATAGTTGGCCAGGACGCCGATGATGTGGGTGGGGTCGTCGGCCCAGCGGGGCATCCCGAGGTCGATTTCGGCGACGGCCCGGTGCCCGTACTCTGCCAGGAACGAGGCCAGGCCCGACTGCGCGACGGCGGGCAGTCCGCCGTCGTTGTACCGTTCCGCGAGGTCCCGCGCCGCCAAGGACCCGAACGCCTCCGCGGATGCGGGGTCTGCCTTGACGGCCTCCGCCAGGCGCCAAAGGGCGAGGTCCATCTCGGTGGTCACGTTGTTCGGCAGGCCCCGGATGACCAGCTGCAGTTCGTCCCAGGGCGCCTCCTTGGCCAGGATCCGGCGGACCAGTCCCAACATCGCGAAACCGGCGATCGCGGGCGGCAGGGTGTTGGGCAGGATGGCGAAGAGTTCACGGCCCAGGATGCGCTCAGCGTGCTCCAGCCGTTCCCGGGGGCTTGCATCCGCCGGGACGTCAATGCGGGCCTGAAGTGTGTCACCAAAGCGCCGGGCCCGCTCCAGCGCGGCGTCCGGGCGGAACAGCGCGCGCAACAGCGTCTCCGGGACCCGGTATTTGGCAAGCACCGGGGCCACATGGCGGATCAGCCGGAACGGGGTCCTGCTGGTGACCGCGAAGCGCGGATCCTCGAACAGTCCACGCATCACCGCCGCCGACCGCGCCTCCATGACATCGAAGACCCGGGGCACGATTTTCCGGCCGGTGCTGCTGCGGAGCACGGCGCTGAGGTCGAAATAGATTCGCTGCCCGGCTTCGTAGAACGGCGAAGGACCCTTCCTCGGATCCGGCACGTCGAAGTGTGCGGCTTTCGCGACCGATGCGCCGATGAGCCGGATTGCGGCCAGCCCCATCGGGGTGAGCGGCCGGGTGAGTCCCTGGGCGAGGCTGAAACACAGGTAGGCATGCGCCCGCGGCGACGACGGCGGCCTGGTGACCTGCGGGTAAAGCGTGGTGATGGGTCGGGCCTGGGTCAGCCACAGCTTGCCGTCGCCGTCGATGGCCCACTCGGTATCCTGCGGGGCGCCGTAATGATCCTCCACCCGGCGGCCGAGGGCCGCGAGCGCGCGGATCCGGGCGTCGTCAAGGCAGGCTTCGCCTTGGCCGTCTGCGCCAACCGCTCCACCGGGGTTCTCCACTCGTTCCGTCCCGCCACCGGGGAGCGGGCGGATCACCAGCGTCCGGTCCCCCGGCCGCCGTTCGGTGATGCTTCCGGTCACCGAGTCCACCACGAAGTGGTCCGGGTTCACAGCACCGGAAACAACGGCCTCGCCCAGCCCCGGGCTGGCGTCGATGACGGCTTCGTGCCGGCGCCCGGTCACCGGGTTGGCGGTGAACAGCACGCCGGCCGTGGCGGCGTCCACCATAACCTGGACGACGACGGCGAGGCTCACCGCGGCGTGGTCGATCCCGTTGCTGGCGCGGTAGCTGACGGCGCGGTCGGTCCAGAGCGAAGCCCAGCATTTCCGGACCGCTTCCAGCACGGCATCCGTGCCGACGACGTTGAGGTAGGTGTCCTGCTGGCCGGCAAAGCTGGCGAACGGCAAGTCCTCGGCCGTGGCGGAAGAGCGGACCGCCACCGCGGCGTCCGGCCCCAGGCTCAGGTACGCCTCCCGTACGGCGGTCTCGACGGCGGCCGGCATTCCGGCGTCGAGCACTGCGGTACGGGCGCGGGCGGCCAGGTCCGCCAGTCTTTCGAGATCATCCGCCGGCGCTGCTGCCAGCTCGGACAGAACGGGGCCGATCGCGCTGTCCGGCGCCTCGGCCCGCAGGGCCTCGCGGTACGCCTCGGTTGTCAGGCAGAAGCCGGGCGGAACAGGCAGGCCCGCTCCGGTCATTTCGCCGAGATTGGCCGCCTTGCCGCCCACTTCGGCGAGCATGCCAGCCCGGATTCCGTCCAGGCCGATGATGAACCCGGAAGACGTTTTCGCTTCAGCCATGATGCCCGCCTAGGGACTGTGTGGGAAGGTCCGTGAACCGGAAGGCCTACGCGGCCCCGAGCATCGGTCCGAAGTCCGCACGATCGGCCAGGCGCGGATCCTCGCGGTCCGGAACCACCATGACGGGGCCCTTGGCGTGATGCAGGACGCCGTCCGAGGTGGAGCCCAGGAGCATTCCGGTGAAGCCGCCGCGGCCGCGGGTGCCCAGCACCACCAGTTCCACGTTGCGGCTTGCCTCCACCATGACGTCCACAGGGGAACCGTCCAGCAACTGCGTTTCAATGGTCAAACGCGGGAAATGGCTCCGGATCCAGGCCAGCCCGGCGTCCAGCTGGACGCGGATGTCCTTGAACAGGGCCTCCCGGTCCAAGGGGGCCGGGACCCAGGCGAGGGATCCGCTGTATTCGGGAACGGCGCAGATCACGCGGAGTTTGGCGCCCATCCGTTCGGCGGCCTCTGCGGCGTCGAGCACTGCCACGCGGGCCTGCTCGGACCCGTCGACGCCCACTGCCACGACGTTTTCGATGGCACGCGGCCCCGACTTGGCCCTCTCGGCCTTGACGTGTTTGTCCTCAGTGGGCTCGCCGAGCCGGTCCCCGCAGTAGAGCGGCACGGTAACCGTGGGGCACTTGGAGTGGGCCGGCAGGGCGCTGCTCACGGAACCCAGGAGACGGCCCACGAAACCGCCGCGGCCGCGGGTGCCGAAGACCAAGAGCTCGGCGGACGCGGAGAGCTCAAGCAGCACGCCGGAGGCATCGCCGTTTTCCACCGAGCCGTCCACGTCGATCGGATAGACGGAGACCTTCGAAAGGGCCTGGCGCACGATTTCCTCGGCGCCTTCCCGGATCACGGAGTCATCCACGGTGGCGTAGCCACCGTCCAGGCCGGACGCGGCGAAGATCGGCACCGAGTAGGCAGTCACAACGTGCAGCGGAAGGTTCCTGCGTTCGGCCTCCCGCGCCGCCCACACCAGGGCGCACTGGCCGTGCTCGCTACCGTCCACACCCACCACAATGCCGCCCGGGGCAATGGTGGGTTCCTGCTCGCTCTCGTGCTGGTCCATGGGGCCCGCCTCCTCGCACAACTGGCTTCATTGTTGCCGTAATTCTGCCAGAGGCCGCTGCCCTGGCTTGCCTTCCCTGGCAGGCCGCGGGTCGGGGCCTCCAATGCTCACTATTCTCGGTTCCCGGGAACGAATCAAGCAGCCTCCCAGCGCCCCCGAACCGGCTACCCCCGGGCCGGAAAATTCTGTAGTGTTCGATGCACGACAAGCGGAAATGTGTCCTACGGCACACTCCGTGATGTTGTGTGCGGCCGCTTGGGGAAACCGGACGCCACCCCCCTGACTGCCTACGGGCGGGCACTATTCAAGGAGGAACCAAGCGTGCAGTTCATGCTTGCCCCGAATGCGGAGCGCACCACCACCGTGGTGATCGGCGCCGGGATGCCGGGCCTTGCCGTCGCGAGCGAGCTCAGTCGCCGCGGCGTGAATGCCATTGTGGTCAGCGGCCTCAACGGCCAGGCCTTCCGCTTCGCCGGGACTTCGACCACCGGAGCCTCCACTTATACGGGCAAGCCGAGCCGCTGCGAAAGGCCGGATGCGGCGTCCTTACAGGAACGCAACGAGATCCTGCGCCACCTGCGCAATTATGCAGCCAGCCACCACCTGGACGTCAGGACCACGACGCCTGCCGTCCGCCTCGACCGGCTGGCGCACCAGCGCCCCGTCGAAGAGAAGGTGTGGGCGATCCATACCGAACAGGGCGTCCTGCTTGCGGACAACATCGTGCTGACGCGCTGCGGGCAAAGCCAGTTGCGCCGCATGCTCGCGGAACTGGGCATCGCGATCGGCCAGAACCTCACGGCTGCGCTGCGTGCCATGGGCATGTACTTGGTGGGAGTCGGCGAACTCGTCAGCCCGACCCCGAAGGAAGTGCTGCGCCAAGCCAAGGTGGTGGGGCAGGCAATTTCGGCGAAGGTACACCCGGACAACGTCCACGCCGCGCTGACCGGCAGCTTCCCCGTGGTTTCCGCGCTGGCCTAACGCCGCGTTTGGCCTGCGATGGCCTACTCTCCGCCGGGCTCCTCATCGTTGCCGGCGGCCAGCTTGCGGCGGGCAGTTACGCCCAGGAACACAAGCAGGGCGAGGGCGACAACGGCGAACCCGACGATGCTCCACGGGAACGGCTGGGAAGCGTCCGGCGCCTTTTCGGGCGTCGCGGAAGAGCCGGGTGCGGCCGTCCCCGCGGAAGGAACCGTCCCTGCCGAAGCAGCCGGCGACGGCGACGCGGACGCAGTGCCGCCGCCCGGCGTCGTGCTTCCTGCCTGGGCGGTGAAGGTGAAGTTTCCTTCGATGGGGTGCGAATCCGAACTGACCACCCGCCACACCACCGTGTACTTGCCCGCCGGTGCGCCGGGGCTCAGCTTCTGTGAGACCACCGCGTCCACGATCTCGACGGGCCCGTCGGCCCAGTTCTGTCCGGAAGCATCGTTGACGGCGATGGACGCGCCAAGCGCCAAGGGCCGGTTGTTGAAGGTGACCGAGACCGTGTCCGGGACGGCCGCAACGGTGGAACCGCCGGTCGGCGAGGTGGACTCCGCGACGTCGTGGGCGGAAGCCGGGGCAGCCCCGAAAATCACCGTGGCCGTGAACAGAAGGGCAGCAACGGCAGTGGCCACGAGCTGGCGGGCGGGACGCATGGTCAGATAACTCCCTTGTATTGGCTTCCTTGCGGTGTTGGCTTCCTTACACCCTAGGCGAATTTCCCGGGGCTCTCTGCTGGCCGGGCTTAGGATTTGAGAGCACACCCCCAACACGTCCCGGAGATATCCATGCTCAAACAGGGTTCAGCCATCGACCGCTATTTCAAGATTTCGGAGCGCGGTTCCAACTATTCGCGGGAAATCCGCGGCGGCTTCGCCACGTTCTTTGCCATGAGCTACATCGTGGTCCTGAACCCCCTGATCCTCTCCGGGGCCGACTCCAATGGCAACAGCCTGGGCTTCACCGCCGTGGCTGCCACCACCGCATTCGTGGCCGGCATTCTGACCATCCTCATGGGCGCCTGGGCGAAGCACCCCTTCGCCATCGCGACCGGCCTGGGCGTTAACGCCTTCGTGGCCGTGACCGTGGCCTCGCACCCGGGGCTGACATGGCCGGACATGATGGGTCTGGTGGTGCTCTCGGGCCTGACCATGTTGATCCTGGTCCTCACCGGCTTCCGCACCGCCGTGTTCAAGGCCGTCCCGGCCGCGCTGAAGACGGCGATCGTGGTGGGCATCGGCCTCTTCATCGCCCTGATCGGGCTGGTGAACGCCGGCTTCGTGCGCCGCATTCCGGACGCCGCCGGCACCACTGTGCCGCTGGGCCTGGGCGTGGACGGCAAGCTGCTGGGCTGGCCCACGCTGGTGTTCGCCGTCGGCCTCATCCTGACGATCGCCCTGGTGGTCCGGAAGGTCCGCGGCGCCATCCTGATCGGCATCGTGGCCTCCACCGCGCTGGCCGCCATCCTCGAATTCACCCTGCACATTGGCCCCAGCTTCGACGGCAAGAACGTCAACCCGCGCGGCTGGTCCCTCGTGGCGCCGAAGTTCACGGAGTGGGGCGCCCCGGACCTGTCCCTGATCGGCAAGGCGAACCCCTTCGGCGCCTTTGAGCACCTGGGCGTCATCGCCGCGGCGCTGCTGGCATTCGTGATCCTGCTGAGCATCTTCTTCGACGCCATGGGCACCATGGTGGGCCTGGCCAACGAGGCCGGCACCGTGGACAAGAACGGCGACATCCCCAACGTGGACCGCGTGCTCCAGGTCGACGCGCTCGGCGCGATCGTGGGCGGCGGCTCCTCCGTGTCCTCCAACCAGATCTTCGTGGAATCCGGCGCCGGCATCGGCGAAGGCGCCCGCACCGGCCTGGCCTCGATCGTCACCGGCCTGCTGTTCCTGGTGGCCATGTTCTTCACCCCGCTCATCAACCTGGTGCCGTTCGAGGCCGTGGCCCCGGCCCTCGTGGTGGTGGGCTTCATGATGGTGTCCCAGGTGGGCAAGATCGACTGGCAGGACTGGGGCGTGGGCATCCCCGCCTTCCTCACCATCGCCCTGATGCCCTTCACCTACTCGATCGCCAACGGCCTGGGCGCCGGATTCATCTCCTATGTGCTGATCCGCAGCTTCCAGGGCCGCGCCCGCGAGGTGCACCCGCTGATGTGGGCAGTCGCCGCGGCGTTCCTGCTGTTCTTCGGCATCGGCCAAGTGGAGGAAATCCTGGGCATCAAGTAGGCCTCTTCCGGGATTCCGGACACCGCACCGCAGGCGGCGCTGTTTTTCGGGCGCGGCCTGCGGTGTGCTTTAACCATGGAAACGAGCGCTCTCCCCGTCGACGTCCGCCCCGCCCCCTGGACTGGACGTTTCG
Organism: Arthrobacter sp. TE26545; assembly: GCF_056279005.1. Next base: position 235,258 of record NZ_JBWBQM010000001.1, on the reverse strand, counting down.
ATGGCGACGGTGCGGAGCACCGCCGCTGGTGGCAGGCCATCTCGCCCTACTCCGGCGGCGACGCAGCCGCCCGCACCCGGCCCGCCGTCGTCGTGGGCTTCTGCAGCGACGAAGGCGTGCGCCGCAACCAGGGGCGAGTGGGTGCCGCGGCCGCTCCGGCCGCGATCCGCGCCGCACTCGGGCCGCTCGCCTACCACCTCGACCGCAGCGTCTTCGACGCCGGTGACGTCGTGGTGGAAGGCGAGGCCCTGGAGGACGGCCAGCAGCGCGCAGGGACCGTTGTGTCCGCACTTCTCGACGCCGGCAACCTCACCGTGCTGCTTGGTGGCGGGCACGAGACCGCATTCGCCAGCTACCTGGGCGTGGCCGGCTCCTCCGCGGTAAGCGGAACAGAAACAGACTCGGGCAAGCGCCTGGGGGTGCTGAACCTGGACGCGCATTTCGACCTCCGCGACGAAGCCGTGCCGAGCTCGGGCACGCCGTTCCTGCAGATGGCGCGCGCGGAAGCGGCCGCGGGCCGCGAACTGCAGTACGCCGTCGTCGGAATCTCGGAGGCGAACAACACCCGCACCCTGTTCGACACGGCGGACCGGCTAGGCGTGAAGTACCTGCTGGACGAGGACTGCTCGGCGGGTGCCGCAGAGGAGTTCGTGGCGTCCTTCCTGGCGGGTATCGACGTGCTGTACCTGACGATCGACCTGGACGTGCTGCCCGCCGCCACCGCGCCCGGCGTCAGCGCGCCCGCCGCCTACGGCGTGCCGCTGCCGGTGATCAGCGCAGTGTGCCGCCAGGTGGCGGCCAGCGGCAAGCTCCTCCACCTGGACGTCGCGGAGCTGAACCCGGAGTTCGACGTCGACTCCCGCACTGCAAAGGTGGCCGCGCGGCTGGTGAACACGCTGCTCGACTGACATCTCACGGCGCAAGCGAAGGCAACATCGGGACACCTCGGGTAACCCCGCGTCGTGCGGGGAAAGGCGGCGCAAACAATGTTGGAGCAGTGCCGCCAGCCTGCCTAGTCTCGATGCACGTGGTGTACCCAAGAGGCCAGGGAGCTGCCTGCAAAGCAGCGCACGCGGGTTCGAATCCCGCCACCACGTCTTACATTCGGAAGCCTTTACCACCGGCCCCGCGCCAGCCATCATGAGATGAGGCGCAGGGACTTCGCCGACCGCCCTAGCACGGCCGCTCCCTGATCAGCCTGGTGCAGCGGAGGCGCAGCGACATGTCACCCAGGATCGAGCCAGCGGACGGATTCCTGACCGACTACTACGAGCACGTGGCCGACGACGATGTCCGCAACTACACCCCCGAGACCCTGCTGGAACGCGCCCGCTACCACCGTTCCCTGGCCGAACGGCGGGAGCCCGGACAGACCCTCATCGGTGTCCTGAACGAGACCGACGCCAGCCTGGTGGCCATCGTCACCGACGACTTGCCCTACCTGCTCCCCTCCGCCACTGCCGAGATCGCGCGCGACACCGCCGTCATCCGGCTGCTCGTCCATCCCACTTTCACCGTGGTCCGCGATCCGGCCACCCACCGCCTGATCAGGATCCACCGGGGACCGCACCGCCTGGGGCTGCCGGCCGGCGTCGAACCTTCGGCTGCCGGTGCACCGGCCGCGCCGGACGCCGGACCGGATACGGACGACGGCGACACAGACGCCGGCGGCGCCCTCACCGAGGCATGGCTGGCCATCGAAATCCCCCGGCTCGCGGACGAAGTGAGCGCCGACCGCCTCACGGAGAGGCTGCAGACCGTCATCAACGACGTCCGCGCCGCCGCGGAAGACACCGCGGCCATCCGCAAGGAGCTGGCAGACGAAATCCGGCGGCTGGAAGGCGTGCCAGATAGCCAGGAGGCCCGGAAGCTGCTGCTCTGGCTGAACGACGGGAACTTCATCTTCCTGGGCTACCGCGGGCGGCGCGGGCTGGGACTGCTCCGGAAGGCCGCGCCCGCCGATTCCGCGCCGGCCGATTCCGCGGCGCCCGGTTCCGGAGGCCCCGATTCCGGAGGCCCCGATTCCGGAGGCAAAGCCCCCGTCCTCACCCTCACGAAGTCCACGCTGCGCTCCACGGTCCTCCGCCGTGCCTACCTCGACGAAATCAGCCTGGGCGGCGAGCGCGTCGGCGGACGCACCTTCGTCGGGCTCTTCTCACCGAGTTCGACGGCGCGTTCCGCCCTCGAGATCCCCGTCATCAAGGACAAGGTAGAGAAGGTGCTGCAGGGCTTCGGCTTCCCGCCTGCCTCGCATTCGGGCAAGGAACTGCTGTCCGTCATCGAGGCCTATCCACGCGACGAGCTCTTCCATATCGATGCCGAGCAGCTGGCGGCGCACGCGCGGGACATCCTGCGCCTCCAGGAACGCCACAGCACCCGGCTGTTCCTGCGCCCGGATTCGCATGGCCGCTTCATGACGGCCCTTGTCTTCCTGCCCCGTCGCCGCTATAGCACCGCCGTGCGGCTGAACATCGAACGCGAACTGCGTGAGGCTTTGGGGTCCGACGCCATCGAATTCGAACTCCGGCTGGGCGAATCCGCCATGGCGCGGGTCTTCTTCCGGATCCTGCTGCCGCACGCCGCCGACCGGCCCGGGGGTGCGCCTGCGGTGATCGATTCCGCGGCGCTTGAGCAGCGCGTCATCGCCGCCACGCGCTCCTGGGCGCAAGGCCTGGACGAGGCATTGCAGGTGCGTTTCCCCGCAGACGAAGCCGCACGGCTCTCACGCCTCTGGGCCGCAGCGTTCCCTGCGAGCTACAAGGCCGATTACGAGGTCGAGGACGCAGTGGAGGACATCGCGAAGTTCGAGAGCTTCACCCCCGGAAACGACGACACGACGGACCCCCTGCTGACCGTTTACCGGCGCCCGGGGACGGCGGTCCTGTCAGAGGATGCCCGGATCCGGCTCTACATGACCCGTCCGCAGAGCCTCACCCAGATCCTGCCGTTCTTCCACAACCTCGGCCTGAAAGTGCTGGACCAGCGGCCGTTCACCGTGCTGCGCGCCGACGGCCGGCAGTTCTTCCTGTACGACCTCGGGCTCAAGTACCCCCGCGGGGTGGACCCGCTGGCCACCGGCGAACTGCTGGCGGGGTCGTTCTGCGCCGCGATGCGCGGTGACTCGGAATCGGACGCCTTCGACCAACTGGTCCTCCGGGAGGGCCTCGGCTGGCGGCGGACCGCCATCCTGCGCGCCTACGCCAAGTACCTCCGGCAGCTCGGCAGCACCAACTCCTACGGCTTCATCGCGGACACGCTCCGCGAAAACTCCAAGGCAACCCATGCGCTGCTTGACCTGTTCGAGGCGAAATTCGATCCGGACCGCTTCACTCCGGACCTCTTCGAGCCGGAGGTCCTCGACCCCGGCCCGGCCGACGGGGAGGGGCTGGACGGGGATGTGTTCGAAGGGGTCCGCAGTGAATACAGCCACCGGACCCAGGCCGTCCACGCTGCCCGCACGAAGCTGAACAAAGCCATCGACGCCGTCCCGGGCCTGGACGCGGACCGCCTGCTGCGCTCCCTGGCGAGCCTGGTGGAAGCCACCCTGCGCACCAACTTCTACCTGGGCAAGCCGTACATGAGCTTCAAGCTCAACCCCTCGGGCATCCCCGCTGCACCGGCGCCCCGGCCGAAGTTCGAAATCTGGGTCTACTCGCCACGGGTTGAAGGCGTCCACCTGAGGTTCGGCCCGATCGCCCGCGGCGGACTGCGCTGGTCAGACCGGCGCGAAGACTTCCGCACCGAGGTCCTGGGCCTTGTGAAGGCGCAGACCGTGAAGAACGCGGTGATCGTTCCCACCGGGGCCAAGGGCGGCTTCTTCCCCAAGGTCCTGCCGGATCCGGCGGAGGACCGGGCGGCATGGCTGGCGGAAGGCCAGGAAAGCTACAGGACGTTTGTCCGCGGCCTGCTGGACCTCACGGACAACCTGGTGCCGGATCCCGACGGCGGCGGTGAGGGCCGCGTGGTGCCGCCGCCCCGCGTGGTGCGGCACGACGGCGACGATTACTACCTCGTGGTGGCCGCGGACAAGGGGACGGCCTCGTTCTCGGACCTCGCCAACGCCCTGGCCGCGGAGTACGGATTCTGGCTCGGCGACGCCTTCGCATCGGGCGGTTCGGTGGGCTACGACCACAAGCAGATGGGCATCACCGCCCGCGGCGCGTGGGAGTCGGTGCGGCACCATTTCAAGGAACTGATGATCGATTCCGGGGCCGAGGACTTCACGGTGGTGGGTATCGGTGACATGAGCGGCGATGTCTTCGGCAACGGCATGCTCCTCTCCGAGCACATCAAGCTTGTGGCGGCCTTCGACCACCGGCACATCTTCCTGGACCCTGCGCCCGACCCGGCGGTTTCCTACACCGAACGCAAGCGGCTCTTCAAACTCCCCCGCTCGTCCTGGGCCGACTACAGGCCCCGAAAGCTCAGCCCCGGCGGAGGCGTCTTCTCACGCGCCGAGAAGTCGATCCCCATCAGCGAGGAGGTCCGGCTCGCCTTGGGACTGGAAGAAGGCACGACGGCGATGACCCCGCCTGATCTTTTGCGGGCTGTCCTCATGGCCCCGGTTGACCTCCTGTACAACGGCGGGATCGGCACCTACATCAAGGCGTCCACGGAGTCCCACACCGAGGTCGGGGATAAGTCCAACGACCCCATCCGGATCGACGCCGCCCAACTGCGCTGCCACATCATCGCCGAAGGCGGCAACCTCGGAATCACGCAGCGGGGCCGGGTGGAGGCCGCACTGGCCGGCATCCTCGTGAACTCCGATGCGATCGACAATTCGGCCGGCGTCGACTGCTCGGACCATGAGGTGAACATCAAGGTCTTCCTGGACCGGATGATCGCCGCGGGCAGGATGTCCGCAGCGGAAAGGACTGGCTTCCTTCATTCGCTGCAGGACGAGGTGGGACGCCTCGTGCTGAAGACCAACAAGGACCAGAACACGCTTCTCCTTAATGACAAGCAGCTGGCCCTTGAATGGAGCCCCAGCTTCGAGCGGACCATGGACTGGTTGGAGGCAGTCACGGACCTGGACAGGGAACTCGAATGCCTCCCCGGCAACGAGGAACTCAGGGCACGCGTCCAGACGGGCAAGGGACTGACCACGCCGGAACTCGCCGTGCTCGCGGCGTACGCCAAGATCGAACTCGCCCGAGAACTCACCGAGGGTGGTCTCTCCGACGATCCGTGGTTCTCGCATACCCTCCAGGTCTACTTCCCGCGGCAGGTCACCGAACGGTTCGGCGAGCACCTTTCGACGCACCCGTTGAGCCGCCAGATCGTTGCCACCGTTGTGGCGAACGACATGATCAACATGGGCGGCATCGCCTTCGCTTTCCGGGCCATGGAGGAGACCACGGTGTCGGCGACGGCGGTGGCCCGCGGCTTCGTCGTCATGCGGCAAATCTGGGACTTCGACGCAATCACAGGGGCCATTGCCCAACTGCCGGCCAGGTTGGCGAGCGAGCACGGCGCCGCCGTCGCCCTCGACATGCGGCGCCTGCTGGACCGCTCCGTCCGCTGGTACGTGACCCACGACTTCCGTGACAAGCCCGTGGCCGACGCACTGGCCCGTTTGGAGGGGCCGATGTCCGCGATGCGGGCCAACTTCACGAGCTTCCTGCACGGCATCAACCTGGCCCATTCGCTGAAACGCCTGGCGCACACGGACTCCGTTGGGCTGCCGCACGAGTTGGGCGTCAGGGCCTCGGAAATCCTGGTCAGCTACGGCTTGCTGGACATCTCCGCGATCGCCGAGGAACTGCAGGAACGGCCGCAGGCAGTGGCCGAGGTCTACTTCGCAGTGTTCGAACGCATCTCGGCCATACCGCTGCTGGAGCACATCACGATGCTTCCGCGGGCCACCCATTGGGAATCCTTGGCCCGGGCTGCGCTGCGGGACGACATGTATCTGGTGCTGGCCGACATGACCAAGGCGGTGGTCCGGCATACCGCCCGTTCCTCGGCCGCGGCCGCGGATCCGGTGGAACGGATCACCGACTGGGAACGCGGAAACATCGAGCAACTTTCCCGGATCCAGGAGACCATTCAAGAGGCCATCAAGCCGGGCCCTGTGGACATCGCCGCGCTTTCGGTAGCCGTGAAACTGCTCCGTGCAATGGTTCGCCGCTGAGACCGTCGCCACAGGCTGACAGTCATCTTACGAATATTCGCCGCCACCCTCTATGATTGATGGGTCGCCTTCGCATGCGGCAAGTAATTAGGAGGCCCCCAGTGACTGTTGTAATGACTGAAGAACGCGAAATCCACCTGACCTTTTCCAATGGCCAGGAAATCCACGACGGCCTGGACCAGGCAGTCAACACCCTGATCGAGGATGCGGCGGAACATGCTGACTGCGGCATCCTGGTAACCCGCCACGAGCCGGGAAGCTACACGGTTGCCTTCGACGAGTCCGTGCCGTTCGGCCAGACCCGCGAAGCAATCGCAGCCTGAGCCCAGCGCCGGGCACAGCAAGAATCACAGGGAACGGCCCCCTGAGCTACCGTTCAAGCTCAGGGGGCAGCTCCTCTTTAACGGGATTCGCCATCTACAGCGTGCAGCCGCAGCTTTCGCGAAGCAGGACCTGGACAGGAAGGACCCTGTGCTCGCACGCCGATGGGACCTCGGCCATCCGTTTACTCAGGAGTTCGACGGCGACGCGGCCCATCAGGTCCATGGGTTGGCGGACCGTGGTGAGCGCCGGCTGCATGAACCGGCCTGCATCGATCCCGTCGAACCCTGTGACTGCAACTTCTTCCGGAACCTTGACCCCGGCCTCGCTGAGGCCCTCGATGACACCTAGGGCGGTCTGATCGTTCGCGCACACGATCGCCTCGGGCAAGTGCGGCCGGCCAGCCTTGTCGGCGAGCAGCGCTGCGACGGCTTCGCGTACGTCCGACCTGCCGGTCGTCCCGCCCAGGACAGTGCCGTCCGGGGCGGCAAGACCGGCTGCCTCGAGAGCGTCAAGGAACCCCTGGTGCCGCGCGTAGCGGTCGTAGTCATCGATGGGCCCGGCGAACCAGAAACTCCTGCGCCCGTGGTCTTCGATCAAGTGCTTGACGAGCCGACGCATCCCGGCCTTGTTGTTGACAGTCACCGAAGACATGGCCATGGGGTCTTCAGGGAGTTGGGCAACCAGGACGATGGGCTTGGTCCGGGCCAGGTGGACGAGCGTTGACTCGGACATCACATGGGGGAGCACCACGAGGCCGTCTACCCGACGGGCGATCTCGTCCAGGGCCACGCCGCCGGAGTCCAGCTTCTGCCAGCCAACGGCTAGCGGAAGGCCGCGCACAGTGCATTCGAGTTCCACGCCCCGGAGCACCTCGTCGGCAAAGAGCGGGTAGAGCCTTGGACTGGTCGCCGACTCGCGGACCAGAGGGACGTCGTCGTCGTAGAGCAGCTCCGGCATGGCCAGTTCGTCGGGCTCGTGACCGCTGAACGAGTACATGCCGACGACGCCGCTGTGGCGCTCGGCCAGGCCCCGCGCGAGGCCGCTCGGGATGTAGCCAAGTTCCTCGACTGCCTTGCGGATCGCCTCCTGCGTGGCGGGTCGGACCTTGTCTGGGGTGCGGAAGAACCTGGAGACGGAGGCCGTGGAAACGCCCGCGGCCTCCGCGACGTCGTAAACCGTTGGCGTGGTGCTGGTAGACACAGAATCCCCTTCCCCGAGGGCGTTCGACCACAAGGTCACGTTGCCTGGCCAATCGCCGAGGCTAACACATACCGTACGCGCATACATCCCTGAAATAAAAGGGGACGTGACCCTTGCCACAGCAAAATGTATGCGCGTACACTCGATTGCACGGGCCGGTCGTCGACGCCGAACAGGAGCCCATATGCTCTCCCCTCCCCGTCCCTTGAGAGGAACAATGATGTTTAAGAAACGAGCAGCCCTGCCGGCACCAAAAATGCTCCATCCCAAAGCCACAAAAGCAGCCGCCATCGGCCTTGCCGCAGCCCTGCTCCTGACTGCCTGCGGACGCGACAATGGATCCGGTTCCGGATCCACTGAATCAGCTTCCCCAATTGCCTCTGGCCCCGCGACCGGTACAGTCACGGTGTGGGCGCAGGGTGCCGAGGGCGCCGCACTGCCGGCCTTGGCAAAGGAATTCGAGGCTGCCAATCCCGGCGTAAAGGTCAACGTCACGGCCATCCCCTGGGATGCCGCCCACAATAAATATCAAACAGCCATCGCCGGGGGCACCACCCCTGATATCGCCCAGATGGGCACCACCTGGATGAGTGACTTCAGCGATGCCTTTGAGCCCACACCCAGCGCAGTCGATACCGGCGACATCTTCCCCGGTTCGGTGAAGTCGACCGACGTGGGCGGGACCAGGTACGGCGTCCCGTGGTACGTGGACGCCAACGTAGTCTTTTACCGCAGCGATCTTGCGGCAAAGGCTGGCCATGAGGCCTTCCCCACGGACTGGGATGGCTTCAAATCCTTGGCCAAGGACCTCCAGAGCAAGGCCGGCGCCAAGTATGGAGTCGCGCTCCCCGCAGGCGGGGCGGACTCCTTCCAGCGCATTCTCCCGTTTGTCTGGTCGGGCGGGGCTCAGTTGGTGAACCAGGACAGCACCAAATGGACGCTGGACACTCCCGAGCTCGGCGAAGCTCTCAACTACTACAACAGCTTCTTCACCGAAGGCATCGCCGACAAGAACCCTGCCACCGGTGCCGGTGCGGCCGAGTCCGCGTTTGTCGACGGATCCGTTCCCATGTGGATCGGCGGTCCGTCCGGGATCGGCGAGCTGGAAAAGGCCGGCGGCGCGGGATTCGCCGACAAATACAAGGTGGCCTTGGTCCCGAAGCAGAAGTCGGCGACCTCCTTCGCCGGGGGCTCCAACCTGGTCGTGTTCAAGAAATCCCAGAACCGGGACGCGGCATGGAAGTTCATCCAGTGGCTTTCCCAGCCCGACATCCAGGTCAAGTGGTACAAGGCGACAGGGGACCTGCCCGCATCCCAGTCTGCATGGAAGGACCCGTCACTCTCCGGTGATTCCAAACTTTCCGTCTTCGGCGACCAGCTCAAGGACGTCAACTCCCCGCCGTCCTTAACGACCTGGACCCAGGTGTCTGCCGCCGCGGACACCCAGCTGGAACAGATCGTGAAGGCAGGCAAAAACCCGGCCTCGGCCCTCAAGGAACTGCAGTCCACGGCCGACTCAATCGGGACAGGCCGCTGAACATGAGCACGATGTCCAGCCGCACCCCATTGCCTCCCGCATCCCGGTCGCCCAGGGGTGCGGCCGGACCCTCCTCGCGCCGCCGCAGGCAGGCACTCATCGCATGGATGTTCGCGGTCCCGTTCGTGGCGATCTTCGCCGTGTTCATGCTGGTCCCGCTGGTTTCCTCCTTCGCGATGTCCTTCACTGACTTCACCAGCCGTGACGTCCAGAACCCGGCCGCGGTCGGCTTCGTCGGCATCAAGCAGTACGCCACGTTGTTCGCCAACGCGCAGTTCGTCCATTCGATGCTCAACACGGCCTATTTCGTCCTCGTCGGCATACCCCTGACCATGGCCGTGTCGCTGGCCCTCGCTGTGGCATTGAACAGCGGGATCAAACGCTTCCGGACGGCGTTCCGCGTCGGGTTCTACACCCCCGTGGTCACCAGCATTGTTGCCGTGGCTGTTGTGTGGCGGTTCATCCTGCAGCCGGACGGCCTGCTGAACACCATCCTGGGTGCTGTGGGAATCCACGGCCCTGACTGGCTCAACAGCACGACGTGGGCCATGCCCGCCATGATCCTGATGGCCGTGTGGCGGAACATGGGCACGCTGATGATCATTTTCCTGGCGGGGCTGCAGAACGTATCGGCGGAAATGCTCGAAGCCGCCGAAGTGGACGGTGCCAATGCCTGGCAGCGGTTCACCAGGATCACGCTGCCCACCCTGCGGCCGACTCTGCTGCTGGGCGCGGTGCTGCTCTCCGTCGGCTACCTGCAGTTCTTCGAAGAGCCGTTCGTGATGACCAAGGGCGGCCCGCTCGATTCGACCCTGTCCATCAGCTACTTCACATACAACCAGTTCGGGTTCGGTAAATACGGCCTGGCATCTGCCGCCAGCTATGTGCTCTTCGTCGCCATAGCGCTGCTGAGCCTCGTCCAGTTCCGCGCCCTCCGGTCGAAGGACTAAGCACTGCCATGACACTTCCCACGGAAACCCTCACGCCCGGACCCTTGCGGACCGAATCCGGTGGACCTGCACGCCGTCCCCGCCGACGCGGTCAGCGCGGCCGGCCCCTCACATATATCCTGCTGCTGCTTGCCGTGGCTGCCACCATCCTGCCGTTCGCCTGGATGCTGCTGGGATCCTTCAAGACCCAAGGTGAACTCCTTCGCAGGCCTGCCACTTGGTGGCCGCAGGAGGGCACTCTTGCCAACTACACCTCCTGGTTCACTGAGCTGCACATCGAGAAGTTCTTCGCCAACAGCCTGATCGTTGCCGTCGTCACGGTTTTGGGCAACCTGCTTTTCTGCTCGATGATCGGCTATGCACTGGCGAAGATGGACTTCCCGGGGAAGCGGTTCCTCTTCTTGCTGGTGATGGTGACCCTGATGGTGCCCGGGGTGGTCACGTTCGTTCCCCTCTTTGTCATGGTCAGCAAACTGGGGCTGGTTAGCACCTACCCGGCGCTGTTCCTTCCGTTCCTGGCCTCGCCGGTGGGCGTCTTCCTGATGCGCCAGTTCATGCTGGGTATCCCGGATTCAATCATTGAGGCGGCACGGATCGACGGAGCCAGCGAGGTCCGGACCTTCACCCGCGTAGTGATGCCCCTTTGCGGACCGCCTTTGGCCACGCTGGGGATCCTGACTTTCCTTGGCTCGTGGAACAACTTCCTCTGGCCGCTGGTCGCGGCCCAGAGCGAGGACATGTACACCCTGCCTGTGGCGTTGTCCCTTTTCTCGACCGGGCAGAATGCCACCAATTACGGCCTGCTGCTGGCCGGATCGGTTTTGGTCATTACCCCAATCGTTGCCCTTTTTGTGGCGCTGCAGCGCTTCTTCATCCAAAGCGTCGCCGCCACCGGCATCAAATAGCGCTTTTCCCCCAACAGCTGAGAGGTACCACCGTGAACCACCTGCAGACTTCCATCGCGCCCAACGGCACCCTTTACCGGGATTTGAACCGCAACGGGGTGATGGATCCCTTCGAGGATCAATCACTCAGCCCGGAGGAACGGACGGCTGACCTCCTGGCCCGGCTTAGCCTCGAAGAGAAGGTGGGTCTGCTTTTTCACACAGTCATTGAGACTGGACCGGACGGAACCCTGTTGGAGCGCCCCGGAAATATCAGCAAGTCCGGAACGTCTGTCGTCGTCGCGCAGAGGTTCATGAATCATTTCAACGTGCACGCCCTGGGGACACCACGGCAGGCGGCGCGCTGGAACAACGCCATCCAGAAACTCGCCGAATCGACCCCGCACGGCATACCGGTCACGATCTCCACGGACCCGAGGCATGCCTTCATTGAAAACACCGGCGTCTCGTTCAATGCGGGCCATTTCTCCCAGTGGCCCGAACCCATCGGCCTCGCCGCCACCGGCAGTACAGAGCTGATCCGGCGATTCGCCGACGTCGTACGCCAGGAATACACCGCCGTCGGGATCCGTGCCGCGCTGCACCCAACGGTGGACCTTGCCACCGAACCGCGCTGGGGCCGGCAGGCCGGGACCTTCGGCCAGGACAAAGAACAGACCTCGCGGTTCGCCGTCGAATACCTCAGGGGACTCCAGGGCGAGTCCCTCGGCCCAGGCTCGGTTGCCTGCACCACCAAGCACTTTCCCGGCGGCGGCCCGCAACGCGACGGCGAAGACCCGCACTTCCCCTACGGCCGTGAGCAGGTCTACCCCGGTGGGCGCTTCGAGGAGCACCTTGAACCCTTCCGGACCGCCATCGCCAACCACACCAGCGCCATCATGCCCTACTACGGAATGCCCGTCGGCCTCGAGCTCGATGGTGAACCGATCGAAGAGGTCGGCTTCGGCTACAACCGGCAGATCATCACCGGGCTCCTGCGCGAAAAGCTCGGCTACGACGGGGTCGTCCTCAGCGACTGGGAGCTCGTCAATGACAATGTCGTGGGAGACAAGGTACTGCCGGCCCGTGCCTGGGGCGCAGAGCACCTGACCGCCGCCGAACGCATGGAGAAAATTCTCAACGCCGGTGTGGACCAGTTCGGCGGCGAGGAGTGCACCGATCTGCTCATCGGCCTCGTCCGTGAAGGCCTCGTCAGCGAAGAACGGATCGACGAATCCGCCCGCCGGCTGCTGCTGGTGAAGTTCCAGCTTGGCCTCTTCGACAACCCTTACGTGTCGGAGGACGCAGCAGCCGTCCTCGTTGGCAACGATAACTTCCGGGCTGAAGGACACCGCGCCCAGGCACGTTCGGTGACCGTGCTGACTGACAGCAAGACGGACGGAAGCCGCCTGCTGCCGCTCTCCGACAAGCCGCGTATCTACGTCGAAGGCCTGGACCCGGCAGCCTTGTCGGGCACTGGACTTCCTGTTGATGCGCCCGAGGACGCCGACGTCGCCATCATCCGCCTCCACGCACCGTGGGAGCACCGACAGGATCTGTTCCTTGAGGAGGGCTTCCATGCCGGCTCCCTGGACTTCCCGCCCGGGCTCATTTCGCGGCTGGCGGCCCTCTCCAGGAAGGTTCCGTTGATCGTTGACGTCCGTTTGGACCGCCCGGCGATCCTCACGCCGCTGACCCAATTCGCCAGCGCGCTGGTAGGCACTTTCGGCGTTTCCGACGCTGCACTTTTGGACGCCATCACGGGGCGAATCCTCCCGTGCGGGCGTCTGCCCTTCGAGTTGCCTTCCTCCATGGACGAGGTGCGCGCCTCGCGGCCCGATGTAGCGTCCGACACTCGGTCACCGCTCTTCGTCAACGGGCACGGCCTGTCCCTGGTCCGGGGCGCCGACACCGCCTGATCTCCTGTCCTCATCGCCGACGTGCTCGGCCCATTCTGTCTCCGGGCCTTCCTGCCCTTCGGCAAGGGCTTCCCACATGGCCAGGTGGCACATGAAGTCATCTCCGGTGGCGCCATGCCAGTGCCACTCCCCCGGCGGTGTGTAGACGGTGTCGCCCGGCTTCATCACGATGATCTCGCCGCCGCGGGACTGCACGAGGCCGACGCCGTCCGTCACGTGGAGAGTCTGGCCGTTGGCGTGCCGGTGCCAGGCAGTGCGGGCGCCCGGTGCGAAGCGGACGATGTTCACCCGCAACCGCGAGGGCGATTCGCCCTTGGCGATGACGTCGAAGTGGACGTCGCCGGGGCCGCCTCCGGGCTACTCAACACCTTCCACCAGCTGGGCAGCAGCCTCGGAATCGGAATCCTGGTGACGGCGTCGGCCGCCGCGGGCCGAGGTGCAGCAACCGCGGCGGAGGCCCTGGCCGAGCGGGTCGGCGCCGCCCTCACGGCAGGCAGCGTCATGCTGGGCCTATGCCCGCTGGCCTGCCTGGTGCTGGTTGTGCCGGCGAAGGCCGGCGCGGGCACCCGGCGGTAGGCAGCAAAAAACCGGGGCTTGTTCGCGGTTTCCGCTGCGAACAAGCCCCGGTTTCATGGAGCCTCAGTCTTTCAAATCCAGCTTACGCGCCGGAAACGCACTATGCCCGGCGCAGCTCCACGCCGTCGGACTTCATGAAAAGCTGCTTGGCGGCCGCATCGGCGCCCGGACCGGCAGGCTCAAGCCAGACCACGTTTCCGCTAGCGGAAACCTCCTGGACTTCCCCCGCCGCAATCACATGCGCGTGCTTGACGACCTCGATCCGCTCCCCTGCAGCCAGGCTTGCCCAGTCGGCAACGGTGGCGGCATGTGAGATTCGCCTGGACAGGACGGATCCGCGTGACTTCATTGAACTTCTACCCCTTTGTGGATGTTCGTATCTTCGGTTGTGTATGTCATCCGACAGGTCCGCGACGTCATCGGCGCGGACATGCCGTACCCAATAAGTTCTACTACACCGAAGGCGCCCCGGACGCGGCTGTTGCCTAACATTTCCGGGGCGCCATCCAATGTTTACTTAGACCGCATTTCCTTCGGGATCAGGCGAGGATTCCGACAGCGGATTCGGCGGCTTCGCGCACCGCGCCGGAGCCCACCAGACGGTCGGCCGCTTCCAGCTCAGGCGAGAGGAAACGGTCGGTTCCGGGACCGGCGACGACGGCGCGCAGCACCTCGAGCACGGCCGCACCGGCGGGGCCGGGGGTCAGTTCGCCGCCGGACAGTTTGGTGCGGATGTCGATGGCGCGGGCGCTGGTGACCAGTTCCACTGCCAGGACCCGGCGGAGGTTCTCCACGGCCTTGCGCAGCTTGCGGGCGGCGTGCCAGCCCATGGAGACGTGGTCTTCCTGCATGGCGGAGCTCGGGATGGAGTCGACCGACGCCGGAACGGCCAGCCGCTTGTTGTCCGAGACCAGCCCGGCCTGGGTGTACTGGGCGATCATCAGGCCCGAGTCCACGCCGGGATCGTCGGCCAGGAAGGCCGGCAGTCCGTGCGAGCGGGCCGGGTCCAGCATGCGGTCCGTGCGGCGCTCGGCGATGGAGGACAGGTCCGCCACTGCGATGGCCAGGAAGTCCAGCACGTAGGCCACGGGGGCGCCGTGGAAGTTGCCGTTGGAGGACACGCGGCCGTCCGGGAGGACCACGGGGTTGTCGATCGCGGCGGCCAGTTCGCGGGTGGCCACGAGCTCGGCGTGGGTCACTGTGTCGCGGACGGCACCGGCAACCTGCGGGGCGCAACGCAGCGAGTAGGCGTCCTGGACGCGGGTGTCGCCTTCACGGTGCGAGGCCACGATCGGCGAGTTAGACAGCACCTTCAGCATGTTGTCGGCGCTGGCGGCCTGGCCCGGGTGCGGACGCAGGGCGGCGTGCAGCTCGGGCAGGAACACCTGGTCGGTGCCGAGCAGCGCCTCCACGCTGAGCGCGGCGGTGATGTCCGCCGTCGTCATCAGCATGCGGAGGTCCGCAATGGCCATCAGCAGCATGCCGAGCATGCCCTCGGTGCCGTTGACCAGCGCCAGGCCTTCCTTCTCGGCCAGCGTGACCGGCTCGATGCCGTGTGCGGCGAGGAGCTCGGCGACGGCGGGGCGGCCTTCGACGCCGTACAGCTCGCCGTCGGGGCCGAAGGCTTCGCCTTCACCCATGACCACGAGTGCGCAGTGGGAGAGCGGGGCGAGGTCGCCGGAGCAGCCGAGGGAGCCGAACTCGCGGACCAGAGGGGTGATGCCGGCGTTGAGCACCTTGACGAAGGTCTCGAGGACCTCGCGGCGGACACCGGTGCGGCCGGAGGCCATGGTCTTGGCACGCAGGAACATGATGCCGCGGACCACTTCGCGCTCCACGGCCGGGCCCATGCCGGCGGCGTGGCTGCGGATCAGCGACTTCTGCAGCTGCGTGCGCAGAGCGTTGGGGATGTGGCGGTTGGCGAGGGCACCGAACCCGGTGGAGATGCCGTAGGCCGGGGTGTCGCTGACGGCCAGCTCGTCGATGTGGGCGCGGACCTTGGCGACGTTGTCCAGGGCTTCCTGGGAGATGGTGATCTGCGCGCCGTGGCGTGCGACGTTGAGGACGTCCTCGGCGGTGACGCCGCTGGAACCGAGGGTGACGGTCAGCGCTTCGTTGGTTGTGATGGTCACGGTAGTTCCTACTTCTCGTTCATCGGGATGCGGACGCCGCGCTCGGCGGCGACCTCGACGGCGCGCTCGTAGCCGGCGTCGACGTGGCGGATGACGCCCATGCCGGGGTCATTGGTCAGCAGCCGCTCGAGCTTCTCGGCCGCGAGCTCGGTGCCGTCGGCCACGGAGACCTGGCCGGTATGGATGGAACGGCCGATGCCCACGCCGCCGCCGTGGTGGATGGACACCCAGGTCGCACCCGAGGACGCGGCGGTCAGGGCGTTCAGCAAAGGCCAGTCCGCGATCGCGTCCGAGCCGTCCTTCATGGCCTCGGTCTCCCGGTACGGGGAGGCCACGGAGCCGGAGTCCAGGTGGTCACGGCCGATCACGATCGGTGCCTTGACCTTGCCCTCGGCGACGAGCTTGTTGAACAGCAGCCCGGCCTTGTGGCGTTCGCCGTAGCCCAGCCAGCAGATACGTGCCGGCAGGCCCTCGAACTCGACCCGTTCCTGGGCGGCGTCGATCCACTTGTGCAGGTGCTTGTTCTCCGGGAACAGCTCCTTGATCGCTTCGTCGGTGACGCGGATGTCCTCCGGGTCCCCGGACAGGGCCACCCAGCGGAACGGGCCCAGGCCCTCGCAGAACAGCGGCCGGATGTAGGCCGGCACGAAGCCGGGGAACTCGAACGCACGCCCGTAACCGCCCTTGCGCGCCTCATCCCGGATGGAGTTGCCGTAATCGAAGACCTCGGCCCCGGCATCCTGGAACTCGACCATGGCCTGCACGTGCCGGGCCATGGACGCCTGGGCCTTCTTCGTGAACCCTTCCGGATCCGCGGCGGCCTCGGTGTGCCATTCCTCCACGGTGATGCCCTCGGGCAGGTACGACAGTGGATCATGTGCACTGGTCTGGTCGGTCACGACGTCAATGGTCAGCTCGCCTGCCTGGTGGCGGCGCAGCAGCTCGGGGAAGACCTCCGCAGCGTTGCCGACGTAGCCCACGGACCAGCCGCGCCGCTCAGCCTTGGCCTTGCTCACCTTGGCGATCGCGGCATCCAGGTCGGTCTCGACCTCGTCCAGGTAACGCTTGCCGACACGGCGGCGCAGCCGGGACTCATCCACGTCCACGATCAGGCAGGCCCCGTCGTTCAGGGTCACGGCCAGCGGCTGGGCCCCGCCCATGCCCCCGCACCCGCCGGTCAGGGTCAGGGTCCCGGCCAGCGGTCCTTCGGTGGAGCCTTCCGCGGCCGGTGCCGGGTGGCGGCCTTCGGCGGCGAGCTTGTTCCCGACCGCGGCGAAGGTTTCGTACGTGCCCTGCAGGATGCCCTGGGTGCCGATATAGATCCAGGAACCGGCCGTCATCTGCCCGTACATCATCAGGCCCTCGGCCTCCAGGCGCCGGAACTCCGGCCACGTCGCCCAATCGCCCACCAGGTTGGAGTTGGCGATCAGCACCCGCGGAGCCCACTTGTTGGTACGGAACACACCCACCGGCTTACCGGACTGGACCAGCAAGGTCTCGTCCTCTTCCATGTCCTTCAAGGTCTCCGAGATCGCATCGAACGCCTTCCAGGACCGGGCGGCACGGCCCGTGCCACCGTAAACCACGAGATCCTCGGGGTGCTCGGCAACCTCCGGGTCCAGGTTGTTCATCAGCATGCGCAACGGCGCTTCGGTCTGCCAGCTCTTCGCGGACAGCTCAGTACCGCGGGGCGCCTTGACCGGACGCGTCCCGGTGGTGAAATCGGCGGGTGCCATGTTGGCTCCTTCGTCTCTGGAGGGGTGGTGGGGGAAAGATCTTCTGTATCCAGTAGAGCCTGTCCGCGACGGCCGCGGAATGGCTTTTCTGGGGGTGGTGTCCGGCATTCCAGACAAGCGCAGGAGTCCGGGATGAGGTCCCGCCGGCTTGCCCAACTGACTCGCATTTAAGGTCGTTTTGAGCCTCCAAAACGACATCTATTGCGAGCCAGTTGGGCCGGATCCTAGTGGGCCGGGCGCCCGTAAATGCGGTTCGAGAGCTCGTCCGCGGCCTTCTGGATGCGGGCGGCGAGCGCCGGCCATTCCTCTGCCGGCACTTTGTCCTCGAGGAAGGTCACGGCGACGGCCGCCGTCGGCCATCCCAGGTGGTCGGTGACGGCGGCAGCAACAGAGCCGAATCCCGGCGTCACCTCACCGTGCTCCGTGGCGTAGCCGCGCTGGCGCACTTGGTCCAGGTGCGAGGACAGCGCGGAGTACTTCATGATGGGCGATTCCATCTCATGCCGGGCCGAGAAAGCGGCCGCGTTCGGGTAGAGGGCCCGCACCTGCGACTTGGGCAGGGCGGCCAGGATGGCGCGGCCGCTGGCGGTGAGGTGGCTGGGCAGGCGGACGCCGACGTCGGTCACCAGGGAGGGGCGGTTCTTGGCCCGCTCTTCCACAATGTAGAGCACGTCGCGGCCGTGCAGCACGGCCAGGTGTGCACTCTCGCCGATCACATCCACGAGGGAGGCAAGCATCGGGCGCCCCAGGCGGGAGAGCGGCTCCTGCCGGGAGTAGGCGGAGCTGAGTTCGAAGGCGCTGATGCCCAGCCCGTAGCGCTGCTCCTCGTGCAGGTGCATGACGAATCCGTTGGATTCCATGACGCCCAGCAGGTGGTAGACGCTCGAGCGCGGCAGGCCCAGCGAGGTAGCGATGTTCGACGCCGCCATCGGCCCCCGGCGGGAGGCCAGCAGCTTGAGGATTCGAAGGGTGTTTTCGGCGGCCGGGACTTTGGAAGTGGCTTTGCCTGGCGCCAGCGGCTGTGCGGTCATGGTTCCTCGTCAGAAGTGTCGGTGTCCGGTATCCCGTACTTAAGCTTGCGCCGACCGGCCCGCAATCCGAAGCCCGGTCCGGCGAGTGGTGTCTTGAATCCCAGACAACTGTGGGGTTGCCATGGCCGTGCTTGGAGCGCGCCGGCCGCTCAGTCCTTTCCGAGTCGCGCAAAACCGGCGTGCAGCTCGCGGACGATGACCGTTCCGCTGCCCAGCATTTCGGCCTTCCTCCTGGAACGGGCCAGCAGCTCTTCGCTGGGGTGGCCGAAGATCTCGATGCTCTTCATCCGGATGAACGGGCCAATCGGCGGGAACTTCGGGCCGGCCACATCCAGGTGGAACATGAGCGACTCCATGTCCTCGTGGAAATGCAGGACGCTCATTTCCGTTCCGTCCTCGGAGAAATGAACGGTGTAGCCTCCGATCCGCGGCTCGTTCTCCTCCACGAACGCGGCCAGTTCGGCCATCGCGTCCTTCAGTTCCTCCAGCTTCCCGGGGAGGACCTCCGAGGTGTCGAGGTATGCAATGAAATCACCCATGGCGCCGTTCCTTTCGTGCCGATTGCCCAGAGAGTCCCAGCCCTACAATTCTCCGACCGTCTGAGATGAAAGACACCAAGGGCCCGTGAAACCAATCACAGGCACCCCGAAAATGGTCTGCTGGTTAACGATCCCCCTCCCAATGACGAGAAGGTTATTCGCATGCAACAAGCACCAAGCGCCGCCAGAGCGGCCACCGCCGGTGCGGCGGCCGGCCCCGTGGCGACCGCACTGAACCGCGGCCTCAACGTCCGCCATATCCGCTTCATGGCCCTCGGATCCGCTATCGGCACGGGCCTGTTCTACGGCTCGGCCGCCGCCATCCAGAAGGCCGGCCCCGGCGTGCTCTTCGCATACATGATCGGCGGCGCCGCCGTGTTCATGGTGATGCGTGCCCTCGGTGAGATGGCCGTGCGGCACCCCGTTTCCGGCTCCTTCGGCCAGTATGCCAGCCGCTACCTCGGCCCGCTGGCCGGCTTCGTGACCGGCTGGACCTACGTCTTCGAAATGGCCATAGTGGCAATTGCCGACGTCACAGCGTTCAGCATCTACATGGGCTTCTGGTTCCCGCAGGTTGACCGCTGGATCTGGGTCCTGGCCATCATCCTGTTCCTGGGAGCCATGAACCTGCTCAGCGTCAAGGTGTTCGGCGAACTCGAATTCTGGTTCTCCCTCATCAAGGTCGCCGCCATCATCGCCATGATCGCCGGCGGCGCCGCGATCATCGTGTTCGGCTTCCAGGCCGGCGGCAGCAGCGCGGCTCCGGGCCTCGGGAACCTGGTTGACCACGGCGGCCTGTTCCCCAACGGTTTCGGCGGCGTCCTGGCCGCGTTCGCCGTCGTGATGTTCGCCTTCGGCGGCATCGAGACTATCGGCATCACCGCAGGTGAGGCAGCCAATCCCAAGAAGGTCATCCCGCAGGCCGTCAACACCGTTCCCGTGCGCGTCCTGCTGTTCTACGTCCTCACCCTCGGGGTGCTGATGAGCCTCTTCCCGTGGAACGAGATCGGCAGCAACGGCAGCCCCTTCGTGCAGATCTTCGACGGCCTGGGCATCCCGGCCGCGCCGCACATCCTCAACGCAGTGGTGATCACTGCCGCCCTGTCCGCCATCAACTCGGACATCTTCGGCGCCGGCCGGATCCTCTTCGGTCTCTCCCAGCAGGGCCATGCACCGGCCAGCTTCGGCAAGATCTCCCGGCACGGCGTCCCGTGGATGACCGTGGTGCTGATGGGCGGCATCCTGCTGGTGGGCGTGGTCCTCAACGCAGTGATCCCCGAAGACGTGTTCGTCATCATCGCCTCGATCGCCACCTTCGCCACAGTGTGGGTGTGGGTCATGATCCTGGCGTCGCACGTGGCCATGAAGCGGGAAATCGCCCGGAAGGCCCTGCCGGCATCGGAGTTCCCGTCGCCGCTGTGGCCCGCCGCCTCGGTGCTCACCATCGCATTCATGGCCCTGGTGATCGTCATCCTGGGCGTCTTCGAGGACACCCGCGTTGCGCTCTACGTAGGCGCAGCCTGGCTCGCCCTGCTGGTGGCGGCCTACCGGCTCTGGGTCCGCGGTGGCGGACGCCAGCGCGCCGAACTGGTCGACGAGACCGCCGCGATCCCCGTGGTGAAGGAAGGCGCTGCCGTCAAGGAAATCTCAATACGCTCCTAGCCTGGGCCATCCACTGCTCCGTAACTGCCGTTTTGAGCGCTCAAAACGGCAGTTACGGAGCAATCGACGGGGATACGCCTCACCGCGCGGACCAGCCGCCGTCCATGGTGTAGCTGGCCCCGGTGACCATGCCGGCGTCGCCGGAGGCCAGCCAAGCGGCCAGCGACGCAACTTCCGCCGGTTCCACGAGCCGTTTCACGGCGGCCTCGGTGAGCATCACCTTGGCGAGGACCTCCGATTCCGGGATGCCGTGCAGCAGTGCCTGGTCCGCGAGCTGCTTCTCCACCAGCGGCGTGCGGACGTAGCCGGGATTGATGCAGTTGGACGTCACGCCGTGCGCACCGCCCTCAAGCGCCGTCACCTTGCTGAGCCCCTCCAGCCCGTGCTTGGCCGAGACGTAGGCACTCTTATACGCCGACGCCCGCAGCCCATGCACCGAGGAGAGGTTGATGATCCGGCCGAAGCCCTGGGCGTACATGTGCGGCAGGGCGGCCCGGATCAGCAGGAAGGGTGCTTCGAGCATGAGCGCCAGGATCCGCCGGAACTCTGCGGGCTCGAACTCCTCGATGGGCGCCACCTTCTGGATCCCGGCGTTGTTGACCAGGATGTCGCAGTCGAGGCTGAGCCCGGCCAGTGCCTCCGTGTCCAGCAGGTCCACGGCCCAGGCGGTGCCGCCGAACTCATCGGCGAGCGCTTCCGCAGCGCCGGCGTCGACATCCGCCACCACCACCTTGGCGCCGCGGGCCGCGAACTCACGGGCGCACGCAGCCCCGATGCCGCCGGCCCCGCCGGTGACCAGTGCCTTCCGCCCGCTGAGCGGCCCCGCGCTCACGCCTCCGCCCCCTTGCCGGCGGGCAGCCCGTGCAGGCGGGCGTCGGCGTCGTCGATGTCCTCCAGGGCGGCGCCGCGCGTCTCGCGCAAGGTGAGGACGACGACGGCGGTCACCGCGCAGGCGAGCAGCAGGTAGAGCGCTGTGGGCAGCCAGGAGCCGGTGTCCTTGAGCCATTGGGTCGCCAGCAGCGGGGCCAAGGAGCCCGCGAAGATCGACGTGACCTGCGAGCCGAGGGAGACGCCGGAGTAGCGCATCCGCGTGGGGAACAGCTCGGACATGATGGCCGGCTGGCCTGCGTACATGAAGGCGTGCAAGCACAGGCCCAGGGTCACGGCCAGCACGATCACCACGGGATTCAGGGTGTCGAACATCGGGAAGGCGAAGAACGGCCAGGCCGCCCCGGCCACCGCGCCCGTCAGGTACACGGGCTTGCGGCCCCAGGCATCGGCCAGCCGGCCCACCTGCGGGATGACCACGAAATGCACCACGTGGGCAATCAGCAGGGCGAGCAGCAGCGAAGAAGTGTCGTACTTGTGCACGCTCTTGAGGTAGACGATCGAGAAGCTCACCACGAGGTAGTACATGATGTTCTCCGCGAAGCGCAGTCCCATGGCCTGCAGGATCCCCTTGGGGTACTTGCGCAGCACTTCGCCGACGCCGTAGCTGATGGCCTGCTCCTTCTCCACCTGTGCTTTGGCCTCCAGGAAGATGGGGGCTTCCGTGACGTGGGTGCGGATGTAGTAGCCCACGAACACGATCACCGCGGAGAGCCAGAAGGCCACGCGCCAGCCCCAGCCGAGGAAGTCGGCGCTGCTGAGCGTCTTGGACATCACGAACAGCACCAGGGTGGCCAGCAGGTTCCCCACCGGCACGGCTGCCTGCGGCCAGCTCGACCAGAACGCCCGCGATTCGTTGGGGCTGTGTTCGGCCACCAGCAACACGGCCCCGCCCCATTCACCGCCGAGCGCGAAGCCCTGGATGAAGCGCAGCGCCACCAGCAGCGCGGGCGCCAGGTAGCCCAGTTCCGCGAAGCCCGGGAGGCAGCCCATCAGGAAGGTGGAGACGCCCACGATCACGATGGTGAGCTGGAGCGTCGGTTTGCGTCCGAGCCTGTCGCCGATCTGGCCGAAGACGATCCCGCCCAGGGGCCGGGCCACGAAGCCCACGGCATAGGTCAGGAAGGCCTGGATGACGCCGTCCAGCTCATTGCCCGTGCTGGGGAAGAAATACTTGCCGAAAACCAGGGTGGCAGCGGTGGCGTAGAGGAAGAATTCGTACCACTCCACCACTGTGCCCACCATGGAGGCGGCCACGATCTTCCGCAGGCCCTTGCCTTTCGCCGTTTGGCCCGTCTCTGCCAGGGAGCGCTGCTCTACGCCCATGTCCAGCTCCTTTGTGTCCTCGTTGACACGTGCTGTGATCCACAACACGAATGACCTGTTGAGTCTTGCTGCACATTCCTCGCAACTCAATGGCCAAATCAGCACCGCAGATGTGCAGAATTGCAGATATGAATCCGAATCCGGACGATCTGCTCGTCCTCCTGGCCGTGTCGCGCACCGGCAAATTCACGACGGCGGCCCAGCACCTGGGACTGAACCACACCACCGTCTCGCGCAGGATCGCCGCACTGGAGAAAGCGCTCGGCGGCCGGACCCTCGCCCGCGCCGCCGGCGGCTGGGAACTCACCGAACTCGGTGCCGAAGCGGTCGCGGTTGCGGAGCGGATCGAGGCCGCGGTGGGAACGCTGGAAGCGGAGGACCGGGCGCCGGACCCGATTGCCGGCGTCGTGCGCATGACCGCGACCGACGGCTTCAGCGCGTACATCGCGGCACCTGCCATCGCCCGGCTGCGGAAGCAGCACCCGGGCCTGAGCGTGGAGATCATCACCGTGACGCGCAGGGCCCTGCAGCAGCGCTCCGGCCTGGACCTGGAGGTGGTGGTGGGCGAGCCGCAGGTGCACCGGGCGGAGTCGGTGCGGCTGGGGCAGTACATGCTGGGCATGTACGCGTCACGGGAGTACCTGGCGGCGCACGGCACCCCACGCACGGTGGAGGAACTGGTCAAGCACCCGTTGGTGTACTTCGTGGATTCGATGCTGCAGGTGGATGACCTTGATACCCCGCGGAGGCTGGTCCCCTCCATGCGGGACGGCGTGTCGTCCACGAATGTGTTCGTGCACGTGGAGGCCACGCGGGCCGGCGCCGGCATCGGCTTCCTGCCGTGCTTCATGGCGGGGCGGCACGCTGACCTCGTGCGGCTGCTTCCCGCCGACTTCGCCGAGCTGCTCCCCTATTGGCTGGTGCTCCGCCCGGACTCGATGCGCCGCCCGGCGGTCGCCGCCGTCGTACGGGCCCTTCAGGAGGAGACGGCGGCCCGGCGGGACGTGCTGTTGGGCGGCTAGTCGCCTTGCTCTGTGGGCGCGGGCGGATCGTGGCGGATCTCGGCGCCACGGGCAAAGGAGCGGACTTGGGCGTCGTCCCAGATATGCGCCGGGACGGCACCGCCGAGGAGCTTGCGGGCCAGCTTCGGGTCGTCGCCGAACGGTGTGTCGCTGCCGGCCATGATCATATTGCCGTAGCGGCGGCCCTTCAGCATGGCGGGGTCGGCGATGATCAGTGTGTGCGCGAAGGTGTCAGCGATGGTGGCGGCGTCCTGGCGGGCGTTCCTGAGGTCCGGGCTGTCGCCGGAGTTCGCCACGTAGAGCCCGCCCGGCGCCAGGACGTTGCGGGCGTGCACGTTGAATTCGCGGGTGGTGAGGGCGCGCGGAGTGAACGCCCCGGCGAACACGTCGCGGATGATCAGGTCCCGGCTCTGCGGCGTGAGGGTTTCAGTGACGGCACGGGCCTCGCCCACCCGGATTCGGAGCAGCGGCGCCTTCGGCAGCTCGAACCAGGCGCGCACGTAGTCGGCCAGTTTTCCGTCCAGCTCCACCACCACCTGGCGGGCTTCCGGGTAGGCGGCGTGGACATACCGCGCCACCGAACACGCCCCGCCGCCCAGGTGCAGGGCGCGCAGCTTGGGCCGGTCCTCCGGGGGCCACACGGATTCCACCAGCGCGGCGATCCAGCGCATGTATTCGAAGTCCAGGAAGAGCGGATCCGCGAGGTCGATGTGCGAGCTCATCACGCCGTTGATCTTCAGGAGCCAGCCGTTGGAGTTGTCAGGATCGGCCACCAATTCGCAGTCCCCGGTGTCGATGTAATAGACGCCCTCCACTGGGCCCTTCGGCCGGGCGCCCTCGGGCAATTCGACGACGCCGCTCCCCCGCCTGGCGCTGCTTGCCTGCCGGGCTGCTTTTCCGCGCTTGGCCATCAGCGGGGTCCTGCCTGAGTCATGCTTCAACCTTAGTTGAAGGCAGTCAGCCCGACCGTGCCCCTCGTTATTGCCCGACCGTCCTGACCTTCTTTGAGCTTACGTTTCCGGGACACGCCCCGGTGGCCGGCGCGTCGAGGCGGGTTTGAAAGCAAAAAGGGTGAGGACGGCTCCTTCCGCCCGCCGTCGGGCATGAATCCGTTGCGGAGGTAAGGGCCATGTCCAGCGGCCTCACACCACCCTTGCGATCGCGAAGCCGTCCCAACCCTTGGTCCCCACGGTCTGGATGGCGGTGGCGTCGAGCCGCGGGTCCTGGCCCATCATCTCCAGGGCAGCCGTGATTCCGGGGGCGTTGATTTCGTCCATGGAGTTGTCCAGGATGGCGCCCTCCCAGATGACGTTGTCCATGACAATCACGGTGCCGGGCCTGCCGAGCCGGATGGCCCAATCTAGGTAATTCGAATCGTTCTGCTTGTCGGCGTCGATGAAGACGAAGTCGAACGCATCCCCGCCTGCCAGCAGCGGCAAGGTGTCCAGTGCCGGCCCCACCCGGATGTCCACCTTGTGCCCGACCCCGGCGGCGTCCACGTTTTTCCGGGCCACCTCGGCATGCAGGGGCAGGTATTCGCAGGTGACGAGCTGGCCGTCGTCGGGAAGTCCCTGGGCCATCCAGATCGTGCTGAAGCCGGCCAGCGTGCCGATCTCCAGCACCCGCCGCGCGCCGCTCAGCTGCACCAGCAGCTTGAGCAGCTTCCCGGCGTTGGGAGCCACCTCGATGGCCGGCATGCCGGCGTCGACCGCGGAACGCAGCGCCCGGGACAGCTCGGGGCCGGGATGCACGACGGCGGTGGACAAGTATTCTTCGACCTCTGCCCAGCCGTGCTGGATCCTGTGTTCGAACATGGCCCCCAGTCTGGCACCCGGGCCGCGGGCTGGGAAGGCCGCCGACATGGTGGAAGAGTAGATCCATGGGAAGTCCACTGCCATACAAGACCCCAAGATCCCTGCCCGCTTTCACGGTGGAGTCCGGATCCTTCAAGGACGGCCAGGCGCTGCCGCCGGCCCAGACCAGCGCCCGCCTGGGTGTATCGGGCGGCAAGGACGAGTCGCCCGGGTTGGCCTGGAGCGGTGCCCCCGAGGAAACCAAGGGCTATGCCGTCACCGTTTTCGACCCCGACGCGCGTTTAGGGTACTGGCACTGGGCCGTCGTCGGGATTCCCGCCACGGCGGCCTCCCTGCCGGCGGGCGCCGGCACTGCGGACGGCGGGCTGCTTCCCGCCGGTGCCTTCCAGTTGAAGAACGACGGCGGCACCGCCGACTACCTGGGAGCCGCACCGCCCAGGGGGTCCGGACAACACCGCTACGTCGCCGCTGTCCATGCCCTCGACGTGGCGGACCTTGGCCTCAAGGCCGGCACGCCGTCGTCGGCGCTCGGGCCGCTGCTGGACCGCCACACCTTGGCGCGCGCCACGATCACCGGCGTATTCGAGCGGCACTGAACCCACTCGGAAAAAGGCGTGCTCAGGAATCCTGGGCGGAGATGGCGTCCTCGAGCCGCTCGACCTTCCCGGTGAGTTCTCCCGAGTAGCCTGGCCGGATGTCGGCCTTGATGACCAGCGACACCCGGCTGCCGTACTTGCCCACGGCCTCGGTGGCCCGCCTGACGACGTCGAACACTTCGTCCCATTCGCCCTCGATGGTGGTGAACATGGAGTCGGTGCGGTTTGGCAGGCCAGAGTCCCGGACGATCTTCACGGCCTCGGCAACGGCGTCGTGCACGGAGCCGTCGGGCGCGGCAGAGGCTCCTTCGGCGGGCTGGCCGGACGGGGCCACGGAAAATGCGAGCAACATGGGCCAAGTCTTTCATGGCATGCCATGTCACAAAAAGTGTCCGCCGCATCAGATCGGATGTTCACGGCGCCCGCGTTGCTAATCTGGGCAGCATGAGCCTGCCCCCAGAACGCAAGCCGCTTCGGGCCGATGCCGCCCGGAACGTGGACAAGATCATCACCGCGGCGAGGCAATGTTTCCGCGAACTGGGACCGGACGTTCCCTTGCAGACCATCGCTT
Source organism: Arthrobacter sp. TE26545 (assembly GCF_056279005.1). The sequence continues at coordinate 208,415 of NZ_JBWBQM010000001.1, read as the reverse complement.
CCACCGCCGGCGTCGGCCCGGCCACCCTCTTCAGGAACTTCGCCGACAAACAGCAGCTCGTCCTCGCCGCCTTGTCCCGCCAATTGAGGCTGCATGTGGATCCGGTGGCCGAGGAGGCCCTGGCCGGAATGGACGCCGCACAAGGGCTCATCAAGGTGATCGACGCCGTCGTGATGGTTGCGAGCGAGGACGCCAACCTGCTGGGTGCGGTCGCCGGGAGGCGCAACCTGCTGATGGGGATCACAGGCGGGCTGGTCGATTCCATGGCGGTCCTGCTGGCGCGAGGCCAGGGGCAGGGCTCGCTGCGCAAGGACATCACCATCGAAGACATGATCCGGCTGGTGGCCATGCTGATCGGCTCCGTGGACACCATGGAACCCGGCTCGAAGGCCTGGGAACGGCCGGTGGCGCTTGTGGAAGACGCGATCCGCACCGAGCGCCCCGACCGGCCGCTGCCGCCGCAGACCCCCATCCCGGGCGTCTTCCTCTAGGCCGCAAACGCAGCTCCTTCGTAGGGGTTCAGCTCGCCGCCCGTTGGTGCTCAAATGGGAGGGTTAGACCGGCTGCCCGAGTCCGACCACGGCCTCGGCCATTTGGAAGGAAGCACATGTCTGATCCCCAGGAAGCCGCCGCGGACAGCGTGACATCGCACGGCAGCGAGAGCGAGAACCCCGCGATCCCTTCGCCGCAGCCGAAGCGGCACAGGCCCCGGACGAATGCCGACTGGTGGCCGAACCAGCTCGACCTCTCGGTGCTCCACACCCACCACCCCGCCGGGAATCCGCTCGGGTCAGGATTCAGTTACGCGGATGAGTTCCGGAACCTCGATGTCGAGGCTCTCAAGCAGGACATCGTCGACGTGCTGACGACCTCCCAGGACTGGTGGCCCGCGGACTTCGGCCACTACGGCGGGCTAATGATCCGGATGAGCTGGCACGCGGCCGGCACCTACCGCGTCCACGACGGCCGCGGCGGCGCCGGCGACGGCAGCCAGCGGTTCGCGCCGCTCAACAGCTGGCCCGACAACGCCAACCTCGACAAGGCCCGGCGGCTGCTGTGGCCCGTGAAACAAAAGTACGGCCAGAAGATCTCCTGGGCGGACCTGCTGGTCCTCGCCGGCAATGTGGCGCTCGAGTCCATGGGCTTCAAGACCTTCGGATTCGCCTTCGGCCGCGAGGACGTGTGGGAGCCCGAGGAGATCTTCTGGGGACCTGAAGACACGTGGCTGGGCGACGAGCGCTACATCGGCGAGGGCAAGATGGCGCCCAACGTCGGCGCCACCGAGATGGGCCTGATCTACGTCAACCCAGAGGGCCCCATGGGCAATCCCGACCCCGCCGCGGCCGCCGCGTTCATCCGGGAGACGTTCAGGCGCATGGCGATGAATGACGAGGAGACGGTCGCCCTGATCGCCGGCGGGCACACCTTCGGGAAGACCCATGGCGCGGGCGATGCCGACGAGCACGTCGGCCCGGAGCCGGAGGCTGCCGCCTTGGAGAACCAGGGCCTGGGATGGCTCAGCAGCTACGGTTCCGGCAAGGCAGGCGACACCATCACCTCGGGGCTGGAGGTGACCTGGACGGACCGGCCAACCCAGTGGAGCAACCGCTTCTTCGAAATCCTCTTCGGGCACGAGTGGGAACTCACGAAGAGTCCGGCCGGCGCCAATCAGTGGGTCGCGAAGGACGCCGAAGAGATCATCCCGGACGCACACGACCCGCAGCGGAAGCACCGGCCCACGATGCTCACCACGGACCTCTCGCTCCGCGTCGACCCGATTTACGAGCAAATCTCCCGGCGCTTCATGGAAAACCCCGACGAGTTCGCGCTGGCCTTCGCCAAGGCCTGGTACAAGCTGCTGCACCGCGACTTGGGGCCGGTGGGACCGCACCTGCTCGGCCCGTGGGTTCCCGAACCGCAGCTGTGGCAGGACCCGATCCCGGCGGTCGAGCACGAACTGATCGACAAACAGGACGCCGCTACCCTCAAGGCCCGGCTCCTGGACTCGGGACTCTCCGTCCAGGAGCTCGTCAACACGGCATGGGCAGCCGCGTCCACGTACCGCAAGACCGACAGGCGGGGCGGGGCCAACGGGGCCCGCATCCGGCTGGAGCCCCAGCGCAGCTGGGAGATCAACCAGGCAGGACAGCTCGAAACCACCCTGCAGGCGATCGAGTCGGTGCAACAGGAATTCAATGCCGCAATGAACGGGGGCAAGAAGGTATCGCTGGCCGACCTCATAGTGCTGGGCGGCTGCGCGGCGGTGGAGAAAGCCGCCAGGGACGCCGGCGTCGAGGTGACCGTGCCGTTCACCCCGGGCAGGGCCGACGCGTCCCAGGACCAGACCGACGTCGAATCCTTCCAGTACCTCACCCCCCGGGCCGACGGGTTCCGAAACTACGTGCGTCCCGGCGAGGAACTGCAACCGGAAACCCTGCTGGTCGACAAGGCGTACCTGCTCGACCTCTCCGCGCCGGAGATGACGGTGCTTGTGGGAGGCATGCGGGCCCTCGGCGCCAACCTCGGCGGTTCGCCGCACGGTGTCCTGACCGGGCGGCCCGGGCTCCTGACGAACGACTTCTTCGTCAACCTGCTCTCGCCGGGCACCCAGTGGAAAGCCTCGGAATCAGAGGAGAGCGTCTTCGAGATCCGGGATGTCTCCACCGGCGAGACGAGATGGACAGCCACCGCCGTCGACCTGATCTTCGGCTCCAACTCCCAGCTCCGGGCGCTGGCCGAGGTCTATGCCAGCAGCGATGCGCGGGAGAAGTTCGTCCGCGACTTTGTGGCGGCCTGGGTGAAAGTCATGGAACTGGACCGCTTCGACCTCCGCTGAGCGGCGCCCTTCCGGGCCCGGCCGCGGAAGCGGCCGGGCCCGCTCAGCCCCGGCCGGACTCTCAGCCCCAGCCGAGCAGCCGCAGCCCCGCTGCCGCCGCGGCACCGGCAATGACCACCACCAGGAATGGCGCCCGGAGCCACAGCGCGACGGCGGCCGCGACGAGTGCGCCGACCCGGGCATCGAAGGCAAGGGACTGCCCCGCGGCAAAGGCGTTGACCACCGTCAGGGAGGCCAGCAGCCCGATGGTCATGGTGCCCGCGATGTGCATGGTGCGCGGGTTCTTCAGCAGGCTCCGCGGCACGAAATAGCCGGCCAGTTTTGTGGCATACGCCAGGACGCAGGCAGCAAGGATCCAGGGCCAGAGGTTCATTCCGCTCCCTCCCCGTGACCGCCTCGGCGGGAGTCGCCGCGGCCGGAGTCGCCGCGGCCGTGCGCATAGGGGTCGATGTCGGGCTCCAGTCCCTCATCGCTGCGGGCGTGGCTGAGCCAGCCGAAGACCCCGGCCACCGCTGCCGCCACCAGGATGGGGACGCCGGGCGGCACGAACGGGACCGCCAGGAGCGTCGCCACGGCGCAGACGACGGCGATCGCCCACGGCTCGCGGCCCTTCAGCCGGGGCCAGAGCAAGGCGAGGAAGGCGGCGACAGCAGCGCCGTCGAGCCCCCATTGCTTCGGGTCGCCCAGCGCGTTCCCGGCGAGCGCTCCGACGGCCGTGAACAGGTTCCACAGGACGTAGATGCCGATTCCGGCGGTCCAGAATCCGCGGCGCTGCTCGTCCGGTTCGGACTGGCCCGACGCCGTTGCCGTGGTTTCGTCGATGCTCAGCTGGGCCTGGAGGTACTTGAGCTTGCCTTTGGGCAGCAGCAGCGCGTTCATCTGCATGCCGTAGATGCCATTCCGCAGGCCGAGCAGGGCCGCCGCCGTCATGGCCGCGACGCCGGAACCGCCGCCGGCCACTACGCCAATGAAGGCGAACTGCGAACCACCGCTGAACATAATCAGGCTCAGCGCCATGGTCTGCCAGAAGTCGAAGCCGGACGCCACCGAGAGGGCGCCGAAGGAAATCCCATAGAGCCCCGTGGCGATGCTGATGGATAGGCCGACCTTCACGGCCGGGGATTCGAGCAACTTCGGGGGCATGCCTTCATGCAACCACAGCCCCGCCCGGCGCCCTAACTCCAAGCCTCACGCTCGGTTCAGCATATTGAACTGAGTTCAGCATAGTGTTAGCGTTGCTGGACAATTCCAAGGAGGAACCGCATGCGCATCGCCCGTCTCCAGACCCCTTCCGGCCCCACCCACGCCGTATTGCGCGGGGAACGCTGGGAGCACATCGAGGACGTCTTTGCGGACGAGCTTGCCCCTACCGGCGCCTCCACCGCCGCCGACGACGCCGAACTCCTCGCCCCCGTGCGGCCGGCCGTGCTCTTGGGCATCGCCCAGAACCTCGGCAACAACAGCCACCCGCTCCCCATCCAGGCGTGGCACAAATCCGTGCACACGGTCGCAGCACCGGGCGCCGATATCGTGGCGGTGCGCGGGGCGGGCACCGTGAACATCGAAGGCGAACTGGCCGCCGTCATTGGCAAACGGGCGGAGAACCTCACGCTGGAAAACGCCCTGGAACACGTGCTGGGCTACACGGTGGTCAACGACGTCACCAATGTGGAGCAGAACCAGACAGACGAGAAGATGTTCCAAGGCAAGGCCGGCACCAACTACACCCCGCTGGGTCCGTGGATCGAAACCGAACTCGAGGACCCGGAGAACGTGGCCACCACGGTGACCGTCAACGGCGAGACCAAGGCGAAGTCCGGTTCCTTCAACCTTTCCTCCTCGGTGGCCGCATGCCTGGTGTACGTCACCCGCTGGCTCACACTGGAACCGGGTGACGTCATCATGACCGGCGCGCCCAACACCTTCGTGGCCGTGCAGCCCGGGGACCACGTGGAAATCACGCTGGACGGGATCGGAACGCTCGCCAACACAGTGGTTTGACCCAACTAGCTCGCATTAGTTGTCGTTTTGAGGGCTCAGAACGACAACAATTGCGAGCTAGTTGGGCGAAGCCGGGTCAGCTGGGCGAAGCCAGGTCAGTTGGGCGAAGCCGGCGTGTAGACGATCAGCTTGAGCGACGGGGCGTCGGCGAGGGTCAACTGGTGGTGCTCGTAGACCCCGGTGCCGCCGCCGGGACGGTTGAAGGACCGGGTGCGGGGCGTGAAGCCGCGGATCCCGTGGGCCTCCCATTGGGCCCGGAACTCGGGGCTGGCCTGCAGCAGCCCGGCCACCAGGCTGGCTTTCCGGGCGTCCTGGATGCGGGATCCCGTCTCGGCCCGGAACTCGGCCAGGAACTGGGCGCTGGTCTGTTCCCAGTCGGGCAGGAGCGCCCGGACCGCCGGGTCCGTGAAGACGAGCTTCAACAGGTTCCGCTCCGGGCCGGAGACCTCCAGCACCCTGGGGAACAAGGCACTGTATGCCTGGTTCCACGCCACGATGTCCCAATTGCCTTCCAGGGCCAGCGCCGGGTTGGGATCGATGGCATCGAGGAGCCGCTGCACGTGCTCGGTGGTCTCTGCGGTGCCCGGGCCGGGAGCCGGCACCGCATAGCCGAAGGGCGTGAACAGGTACCGCTCCCCCGCTGCATCCAGGCGCAGCACGGTGGCCAGCGAGGCCAGAACCTCGCGGGAGGGATTGACCTTGCGGCCCTGCTCCAGCCAGGTGTACCAGGTGACCGAAATGGCGGCCAGGAACGCCACCTCCTCGCGCCGCAGTCCTACGTCCTTGCCCCGGGCCGCCTGCGGAAGCCCGTAGGCGCTGCGCACCGCCTGGCGACGACGCGCGGTCAGGAAGCTTCCGAGTTCCTTGCGCCACGCTTCGGTTTCCGCCACATCTGCCTCCTCTCGCCCGCATTGCTCAAGTAGCAACTCTAGTACTGCCACTACCAGTATTGACGCCGTCTTGGTGCCCGGGTTATTCGCGCGAGAGACTGGGGAACATGCCTGCATACCGTTCACGCACTGTCACCCACGGCCGCAACATGGCCGGAGCCCGCGCACTGCTGCGCGCCTCCGGCGTCGCCAACTCGGACATCGGCAAGCCGATCATCGCCGTTGCCAACTCCTTCACCGAATTCGTCCCCGGCCACACGCACCTGGCCCCCGTGGGCCGGATCGTCTCCGACGCGATTCTCGCCGCGGGTGCCGTGCCGCGCGAGTTCAACACCATTGCCGTGGACGACGGCATCGCCATGGGCCACGGCGGCATGCTCTACTCGCTGCCGTCCCGCGACCTGATCGCCGACTCCGTGGAGTACATGGCCAACGCACACTGCGCCGACGCCCTGGTCTGCATCTCCAACTGCGACAAGATCACCCCCGGCATGCTCATGGCCGCCCTGCGCCTGAACATCCCCACCGTGTTCGTTTCCGGCGGCCCCATGGAAGCCGGCCGCGTGACCCTGACCGACGGCTCCGTGCGCTCCCTGGACCTGGTGAACGCGATCGCCGACGCCGTGGATGAGTCCATCTCCGACGCAGACATCAACCTCATCGAAGAAAACGCCTGTCCCACCTGCGGTTCCTGCTCCGGCATGTTCACCGCCAACTCCATGAACTGCCTCACCGAGGCCATCGGCCTCTCGCTGCCGGGCAACGGCTCCGTGCTGGCGACCCACACCGCGCGCAAGGCCCTGTACGAGAAGGCCGGTTCCACCGTCGTCGAGCTGGTGAAGCGCTACTACGACGGCGACGACGCCTCCGTGCTGCCCCGCTCCATCGCCACCGCCAAGGCCTTTGACAACGCCATGGCCCTGGACATCTCGATGGGCGGCTCCACCAACACCATCCTCCACCTGCTGGCCGCGGCCCAGGAGGCCGGCGTGGACTACGGCCTGGCCGAGATGGACGCCAAGTCCCGCCAGGTGCCCTGCCTGGCCAAGGTGGCTCCGAACGTGGCCAAGGACAAGACCTACTACATGGAGGACGTGCACCGCGCCGGCGGCATTCCCGCCCTGCTGGGCGAACTGAACCGCGGGGGCCTCCTGCACAAGGACGTCCACTCCGTGCACTCCTCCGACCTGGACGGCTGGCTGGACGACTGGGACATCCGGGGCGGCAAGGCCACCGAGGAAGCGCAGGCCCTGTGGCACGCGGCTCCCGGCGGCGTCCGCTCCTCCACCGCGTTCTCCCAGTCGAACGAGTGGACCTCCCTGGACACCGACGCCGAGGGCGGCTGCATCCGCTCCGTGGAGCACGCCTACTCCAAGGACGGCGGCCTGGCCGTGCTGCGCGGCAACGTGGCCCTGGACGGCGCCGTGGTGAAGACCGCCGGCGTGGACGAGTCCATCTGGACCTTCGAGGGCCCGGCAGTGGTCTGCGAATCCCAGGACGAGGCCGTGGAAAAGATCCTGAACAAGACCGTCAAGGAAGGCGACGTGGTGGTCATCCGCTACGAAGGCCCCAAGGGCGGCCCGGGCATGCAGGAAATGCTCTACCCGACGTCGTTCCTCAAGGGCCGCGGCCTGGGCAAGAAATGCGCCCTCATCACGGACGGCCGCTTCTCCGGCGGCACCTCCGGCCTATCGATCGGGCACATCTCGCCGGAGGCCGCCTCCGGCGGAACGATCGCACTGGTCCAGGACGGCGACATCATCCGCATCGACATCCCCAGCCGCTCCCTTGAGCTCCTGGTTGACGCCGCCGAACTGGATGCCCGCCGCGAGCGCCTTGAGGCCACCACCGGATACCACCCGGTGAACCGCGAGCGTGAAGTCTCCGCGGCCCTGCGCGCCTACGCGGCCATGGCCACCTCGGCGGACAAGGGAGCCGTGCGCGACGTCGACTCCCTCTACCGCCTGACCTCGCCGCAGCCGGTGGCCCGGTAGGTCCCGCCCGGCACAGTCATCTGGCTGGCAGTTGTTGTCGTTTTGAACGCTCAGAACGACAACAACTGCCAGCCAGTTGGGTTTAAGACGTGGAAAGCTGCGCCAGCACCTGGGCCGGCTTGTTCGTGGTGATTTCGTGGATGCCCAGGCCCTGGCAGAGGGCCACGTCGCGTTCGGAATCCACTGTCCACACCCGGAAGCGGCGGCCGGAGTCGAGCCAGCGCTGCACGGCACGGGCGTGCTTGCGGACATAGTCGATCCCCGGCCCGGCCAGCCCCACCTCGCAGTCGTCCAGGATCCGTTCGCCTTCCAGCTGGGCAGCCTTCATCACATTTGCCACCGCGCCTCCCGTGATCCGGCCCAGGCCCAGCTCCTCGCGGATTTCCTCCACGCTCACGTCATCCACCAGCTGGCAGATGTGCTGGCCCGGAACGGTCTGCAGCAGGTGCTTCACGGAGTCGGGGCTGAAGCTCATGAAGGACACCAGGATGTTGTCCAGGCGTGAGCTTTCCGCGTCCCAGCCCTCCCTGAGCAGGAGTTCCAGCAGCCGGTCCTCCAGCTTCAACTGGTAGGGGCTGGGGTGCTTGAGTTCGATCGCGAGCCCGATCTCCCGCCCGGCGCCCCGCAGGAGGTCCAGCAGTTCGGGCAGGGTCAGGAACTGCTCGGAGATTCCGCCGTACTCGTCGGGAATCCGGGCGCCCTTCCATGACGAGAAGTCCAGGGTGCGCAGTTCGGCCAGGTCCTTCTCGGCCACCGGCCCGGTGCCGTCGGAGGTGCGGTCCAGGTTCGCGTCGTGCAGCAGCACCAGGTGCTGGTCCCGGCTGAGGTGGATGTCGCATTCAACTCCGTCCGCGCCGTCGGCGATCGCCTTCAGGTACGCCGCGCGCGTGTGCTCGGCAAAAACAGCGCTTGCCCCGCGGTGCGCGTAGACCAGCGGCCGCCGCAAGGGGGCGGCGTTTTCCGAGGAGTCGCTTTCGGGTGCCTCGATAGTCATGCTGCCACGGTAGCCCACCCGCCCTTCGGCCACGGGGCTACGCTGGGCACATGCAGGTGAACTCTGAACAAATCCCGACGGCGGAACAAAGCCGCGCGGCAAACGAACCGGAAGCGCGCACCGGCGGGGCGGCCGCCGTCGGGCATTCCGCCGACGTGTCCGCGAGCGACGCCGCCAAGGCCGGGGCCCTGCGCCGGATGAAGAGCTTGGCTCTGGCGCTGCTGCTCGGCATGGCGGTGGTGTTCACGGTGGCTTTCGCCCTGCAGAAGCAGTACCCGTGGCTGGAGTACGTGCGGGCCGCGGCCGAGGGCGGCATGGTGGGTGCGCTGGCGGACTGGTTCGCCGTGACGGCCCTGTTCAAGTACCCGATGGGCCTGAAGATCCCGCACACCGCCATCATCCCGCGGCGCAAGGACCAGATCGGCGCCTCCCTGTCCGACTTCGTGGAGAGCAATTTCCTCTCCGAGCAGGTGGTGAAGGACAAACTGGCCAGCGTGGACATCGCCCGCAAGGCCGGCGAGTGGCTGCGCTCCCCCGGCGGGCCCGAGCGCGTGGCCAAGGAAGGGTCCGCGCTGATCCGCGGCGCGTTCACCGTGTTGAACGACGACGACGTCCAGGCCGTGATCGAGGGCATGGTCCGCAAGCACGTGCTGACTCCGCCGTGGGGACCGCCCGTCGGCCGGATGGCCGAGCGGGTCTTCGCCGAGGGACACCACCACAGGCTGGTGGACCTGCTGGTTGACCGCGCCGCGGACTGGGTGGCGGACAACCACTCCACCGTGAACCGGCTGGTCTCCGACCGTTCGCCGCTGTGGGTGCCGTCGTTCCTGGACGACATGGTGGGCGACAAGGTCCATACCGAGCTGTCCAAGTTCATCCGCGCCGTGCAGGCGGACCCGGATCACCAGGTTCGTCTTTCGATCGACACTTACCTGACCGAACTGGCCTACGACCTGCAGCACGATCCGGCGATGATTGCCCGGGCGGAGGGCATCAAGGCGCAGATCCTCGGTGATCCGGAGGTCCGCGAACTGGCCTCCCGCACGTGGGGCACCATCAAGAACGCGCTGCTGACCGCCGTCGACGATCCGGACTCGGAGCTCAGCCTGCGCTTCAAGACCGCGGTGCGCGATTTCGGCACCCGGTTGGTGGACGATGCCGAACTGGCCGGCAAGGTCAACGCCTGGATCGGCGACGCCGCCGGGTACCTCGTGAACACCTACCGTTCGGACATCGCCGGCGTCATTTCGGACACGGTGGCACGCTGGGACGCCGAAGAGACGTCACAGAAGATCGAGCTCCAAGTGGGCAAGGACCTGCAGTACATCCGCATCAACGGCACCGTGGTGGGTGCGCTGGCCGGGCTGGCGATCTTCACGTTGGCGCATTTGGTGTTCGGCTGACGCCTGCTATCCCGTCAACAGGCATGCTCAGCGAACGGACATGCTCGGCGCTGGGCGCCAAGGGAAGAGTGGCGATCAGGCAAACGGCGCGATCTCCACACCGGCATCTTCCAGGCCCTGGCGCACCGCGGCCGCGAGTTCCACCGCACCCGGGGTGTCGCCGTGGATGCACAGGGAGTCGGCCCGGACGCGGATCACGGAACCGTCCACGGCCTCCAGCTCCCCGTCGCTCGCAAGTCGCACGGCCCGCTCGACCACCTTGCCGGCGTCGTGCACCACGGCGCCTTCCTGGGAGCGCGGCACCAGGGTGCCATCCGGCAGGTAGCCGCGGTCCACGAAGGCTTCATGGAATACGGGGTGGCCAACCTCGCCGGCGAGCCGCAGGAACGCCGAGCCCGGCAGGCCGAGCACGGGCAGTCCGGGGTCGTAGGCCTGGATGGCGGCGACGACCGCTTCGGCCTGGTCCGTGTCGTGCACGATCCGGTTGTACAGCGCCCCGTGCGGTTTCACGTAGTCCACAGAGGCGCCGACCGCGTGCGCGATCCCGTCGAGCGCGCCCAGCTGGTAAAGCACGTCGCCGTAGAGCTCATCGAAGGACATGTCCATGCTGCGCCGGCCGAAGCCGTGCAGGTCCCGGTAGCCGATGTGCGCGCCCACCCGGACGTCCAGTTCGGAGGCGGCCCGGCAGCTGTCCAACATGGTGATGGGGTCCCCGGCGTGGAAGCCGCAAGCCACATTGGCGCTGCTGACGAGCCGGAACATTGCGGCGTCGTCCCCGATGGTCCAGGAGCCGAGGCCCTCCCCCAGGTCAGCGTTAAGATCCATGGTTTCCACCCTCCGGGAGTGTGTTGTTGTTCGTGTACGAGTCCGGTGCGTCCGCCAGCAGCTCGCCGGGAATGGTGTCCGCCAGCGGCCCGAAGGCGTGCTTGGCCGAGGCCACCACGGCCCGGCCCATCATCAGGTTCCCGCCGCCGCCCACCACGGCTCCGACACCAAAGGGCAGTGCCCGGCCGAGGAAGGCAGTGCCTTGGCGCTTCAGGAGGTTCCGGAGGAAGGCCCGCTGGATGGCGTCCCGGACCACGCCGAAACCGCCGCCAGGTAGCTTCCTGCTGAGCGTCTTTCCCCAGGCCTGAGTGACGCCCTTGCCGCGGCCGCGGCTTTGTCCGCTGAGTGCGCCGAGCAAGGCCGTTCCTTCCTCGCCGAGCATGATCGCCATGACCATGGTTCGGGCGCGGTCCGGGTCGGTCAGGTGGATGCCGTGCAGTTCGGCGAGCGACGCCGCGTACAGGGCGGTCGCCTCCAGGAAACCGACGGTTGCCAGCCCGGACAGTCCCAGCGAGGCTGCCGTTCCCAGTCCGGGCACGACGGCGGTGGCTCCCACGGCGGCTCCCCCGCCGGTGACCGCGAGCAGGTAGTCCCGCTCCAGCTTGGCGGCCAGCTGAACGGCCGTGGCGTGCGGGTGGCGGCGACGCAGGCGCCGGAGGTTGGCAAGGACCAGCGGCCGCTGCACATCCACCGCGCGCAGGAGCACGCTGTGGACTCCGGGCTTGGCGTTGCCGTGTTCGTCGAACACCGCCTTGTGGACGGTCTCCTGGGCAATCTTCATCGCCGGGTTGGGGCGCTTTGCCATGCTCACCTCCGCCTTGGAAAGAGTTCGGGTCCAACTCCCCAAGCCTAGCTTGCAGGGGTCCCCGACCGAGCCTGCGAGGTTGGGGAGCAAGCGAGGCGCTAGTCCCCACCGCCTCCCTATCCTCGCTTCGCTTCGGCCAGGGAACCCGGGCGGCGTGGGCCCATGCGACAACCCCCCGGCGTAGACTGGGAGCGTTCGCAAGGACCGGTCCGAGCCAGGACAGGAAGTATCCGGAATGAAGAAGAACAGCAATCTGAACGACGTCAGGCACCACAGCGACGCGCCCGCCGAGGGCGAAACCGAAGGTTGGGTTTCGCACGACACCGGGCTGCACAGCCAGGATCCCGCCGAGGGTCCGGACGAAGACGAGCCCGCCGACCAATAGCCCAAAATCCCCGGCGATCCTAAACTTTAAGCGTGGCTCCACGCCTGCTTGCGGGATCTCCGGGGGACGCCAAACCGGGGCAACTGTTGGAGCGTGTACTCGACGAAGTACACGCCCTGCACAAGGCTGATGCCGCCAGCCTCCGTGCCCTGCGGCGCAGGTTTTCCGCCCAGATCGCGACGGCGGACGCCGCCGTCGTCTTCGAACTCGCGGACGGCCTCCGGGCAGCCGGCTTTGACTGGCTGGGCTGGGAACTGATCAATGCGCACGACGCCGCCTTCCACTCGCTGACTGCGGCCAGCTTGCAGGAACTCGGTTCGGAGATCGCGTCCTGGGGCCAGGCCGATGCCTTCGGCACCATTCTCAGCGGCCCGGCCTGGCGCGAGGGACTGGTCAGCGATGCCGACGTCGCAGGCTGGGCCAGGAACGGCAACCGCTGGTGGCGACGGCTGGCGCTCGTGTCCACCACCGTCCTCAACACCCGCTCCCGCTGGGGAACTGGCGACCGCGACCGCACCCTCGCCGTCGTCGTCCTCCTCATGCATGACCGGGACGACACCGTGGTGAAAGCGCTCAGCTGGGCGCTGCGCTCCCTGGTGCCGTGGGACCCGGGCGCGGTGCGCACCTTCCTGGAAGCGCACGACGGCGAACTCGCCTCACGCGTGAAGCGCGAGGTCCGCAGCAAGCTGGAAACCGGGCTGAAGTCCCCGCGTCGGCACTGATCCCGCCTGCACCGTGCCCCCATCGAAACGGCGAAGTTCCGGCGGTAGGCTGGGCTGATGGCTGCCCCGCGAGCCCTCCGGCCCTTTGCGCACCGTGAATACCGCGTGCTGATCACCGCCCTGGCCATTTCGATCTTCGGTTCCGGCATGTGGGCGGTTGCCATGGTGTACCAGGTGATCCAGCTCGGCGGCGGGCCGGTGGAGTTGTCCCTGGTGGCGACGGCGGCGGCAGTCGGCCTGGTGGCGTTCGTGCTGGCGGGCGGGATCGCGGCGGACAGGGTGCCGCAGCGGCTGCTCATCATCGCCGTCGAGGGCGCCAACCTGGCAGTGATCGGCACCGTCAGCCTGCTCTCGATGACCGGGCTGCTGCAGCTCTGGCACCTCACCGCCGGCGCCTTCGTCCTGGGCGTGGGCGCGGCGTTCTTCTTCCCGGCGTACTCGGCGATCCTTCCGCGGATCCTTCCCGCCGAGGACCTGCTCGCAGCCAACGGCATGGAGGGCACCATGCGGCCGATCCTGCAGCAGGCCGCGGGGCCCGCGGTGGCCGGTGTGCTGGTGGCCTCGCTCTCGCCGCCGTGGGCGGTGACCGGGGTGTCCCTGTGCCACCTGACGGCGTTCATCGTGCTCAACCTCCTGGGCCGGCACACCCTGGATGCGCCGGCGAACGGGGCTGCGGGCGGTGGCTCCAGGGGCTCCGGTTCCCCGCGCGGTTCCGGCGGCGCCGTCCGCTCATTCCTGCACGACCTGCGCGAGGGCGTCAGCTACACGATCCGCACGCCCTGGCTGCTATGGACCCTGATCTGGGCCTGCCTGTCCGTGCTTTTCATCATCGGCCCGATCGAGGTGCTGATGCCCTTCGTGGTCCGCGACCAGCTCCATGGCGATTCGCGGATGTTCGGCTTCCTGCTGGCGGTGATGGGCGTCGGCGGTGCGGTTGCCTCGCTGGCCACGGCCTCGTTCAAGCTGCCCCGGCGCTACCTCACGGTGATGCTCGCTTCCTGGGGGCTCGGCAGCCTGCCCCTGGCCGCCGTCGGGATCATGGACAACTTCTGGGTGCTGGCCGCGGCGCTGTTCATCTTCGGCGCCACCGGCAGCGTGGGCATGGTCATCTGGGGCACGTTGCTGCAGCGCCGGGTCCCGCCGCATCTGCTGGGGCGGATCTCGAGCCTGGATTTCTTCGTGTCGCTGGCGTTGATGCCGGTGTCCATGGCGCTCTCCGGGCCCGCTGCGCAGGTGGTGCCGATCTGGCTGATCTTCCTGGCCGCCGGCGTGGTGTGTCCGCTGATGTCCGTGGTGGCCCTCTTCGCGGCGCACATGCTGAGGGACGAAATCGAGCACCCGCTGGACGCTGAGCCGACAGCTGAGCCTACGGCCGGGGCTGCGCCTGCCGAGGAGGCTGCGGCTGGTGAGGAGGCTTTGGCCGGCGAGGAGACTTTGGCCGGTGAGGAGGCTTTGGCCGGCGAGGTCAAGGCTGATGGGAGCGCAGACGCGGACGGCGTCCGCGGACACTGAGCTGCTCCCGGGGGCGATGCCTTCCCATTTGCCTGTTCCGTTTGCCGGTGCCGGCCGCTATTTCGCGCCCAGAGCGTCCGGAATTGTCCAACAGATGCTGAGACCGGCGCTCCCTGACGGGCTGAATCCCTTATGCTCAATGGGCGCCCCGCGGAACTGAATTCGCGGTGATGTATTGGGGGATATTTTGACGCACAGTTTTAGCAACGCCGGAAACCGGGCGGGAGCCGTTGTTCTCGCCGCAGTTCTCGTGGCTGGACTCGCAACCGGGTTAGTGGACTGTACGGGAACGGAAACGCCAGCCGCGGGGCCGACCGCAAGTCCTGTTGTCACCGGGGTGAAATCCGACCCGGCAGAACAGACCACGGCCGATAACCTGGCTGGGCTGAAAGTGCTCGATTCCTTCGGCAACGTGGACTTCTACACCACGGCGGCCGGCGACACCCTCGCCAGGGTCGCGGCGGCATTCGAGCTTTCAGAGACCAAACTCGCCCGCTTCAACAAGCTCCCTGCGGGAGCACCGGTCAGGCAAGGAACGAAACTCCGCTTGATTCCGCCGTCGGGCCCCGTCGCTGGTGCGCGCGGCGCCGCCGCAACGGATGCCAACGGGATCCCGTTGAGCTACGTGGTGGCGGACTTGGATACCCTCGACGGGATCGCCTACCGTTTCGGCATCACGGAAGACCAGCTGGCCGAGGCAAACAAGGTGCCCTACGTCCACGAGCAGGGCAATGTGTACTTCCTGCACCCGGGCAGGACCATCGCGTTGCAGAAGAAGCCGGTGGATCCGAGGTCGGGCAAGGGCCAGGCCACCAGCAATTCCTTCGGCCACGCGATTTACTACACCACCGTCGACGGGGACTCCTTGGACAGCCTCGGCTACAAGTTCCGGCGCACTACCGCCCAGTTGCTCGAGTACAACCCCGGACTGAGCGTGGGATCCCCACTTCCAGCCGGCACCAAGGTGACCCTCATGCCGGGCGAGGCAACGGTCGACGGCGCAAGGGGCACCTTCAGCCGGAACGCTGACGGCGTGCCGCTGACGTACACGACGGCGGCGGGAGACACCGAACGCCAGGTTGCGTTCCGATTCAACTTGGAGCCGGCCGAGCTGAGCGCCGCGAACCGTCCGAAGACTGCCGGCCCCCGCACCTGGTACGAATTCACAAGCGTCCCGGACGGAGAACTCGCCGCCGGACAAACCATCAGCCTCTCGGGCGCCAAGCCGATCACCAAATAGGGGCGGTCGACCGGAGGAACACTTGAAACCAAAGGCGCCGGTGCAGCTGGGATCCAGCTGCACCGGCGCCTTGCGGTCTCTAGCCTTCCAGCGTTCCGACCACCGGCACGCCGGCGGTCGGGAACAGGCTCGGGAAGACGGACTGAACCGGGGCGTGAACCGCCTCGAGCGGCAGCGTGACCGTTTCGGGCCCGACGACGACGCGCTGGCCGCGGACGCTCACCTCCAGTCCGGTGCCGCCGCCGGACAGTCCGCCTTCGGAACGTCCAAGGTGGTCCGCACGGGCCGAAAGGGCGATGCTGCCGGGCCGCAGTTCCACGTCCAGCACCTGCCCGCGGAGCCGCAGGCGGAAGGACAGGCTGTCCCACTCCTCCGGCAGGCGGGGGTCGAAGTGCAGCACCTCGCCCTGGTCCCGCATGCCGGCAAAACCGCACACCAGCGAACTCCAGATGCCGCCCGTGGATGCGATGTGCACGCCGTCCACGGTGTTGGCGTGGGTGTTGTCCAGGTCGATGAACAGCGCCTCGGTGAAGTGCTTCAACGCGACGTCGGAGTAGCCCACCTCGGCGGCGATGATCCCCTGGACGCAGGCGGACAGCGTGGAGTCGCCCGTGGTGATGGGGTCGTAGAAGTCGAAGGCGCGCTGCTTCTCCTCCGCGCTGAAGTCCTGCCACTGCAGGAACATCGCCAGCACGGTATCCGCCTGCTTGAGCACCTGGTGACGGTAGATCACCAGCGGGTGGAAGTTCAGCAGCAGCGGGTACTTGGACCGCGGGGTGTTCCAGTCCCAGGGCTCCAGCGTCATGAAGTCGTTGTCCTGGGAGTGGACCTCCATGTGCGGGTCGTAGGGCAGGGACATCCGCTCGGCCGCCTGCCGCCAGATGATCCGCTCGCTCTGCGGCACGTCCGGGTGCTCCAGCTCCGCCGCGGCCCGCAGGTTAAAGCGGGCCATGACGTTGGTGTAGAGGTTGTCGTTGACCACTGCCGTGTACTCGTCCGGGCCGGTGACGCCGTGGATGTGGAACATTCCGTCCTTGCCGAAGAAGCCCAGGGACGCCCACATCCGGGCGGTTTCGATCAGCAGTTCGGCACCGATCTCGTTGGCGAAAGCGGTGTCTCCGCTGGCCCATTGGTAGCGGTTGGCCGCGAAGGCGATGGCCGCGGCGATGTGGAACTGGGCGGTGCCGGCGGCGTAATAGGCGCTGGCTTCCAGGCCGTTGATGGTGCGCCACGGGAACAGCGCGCCGTCCACGCTGAGCTCCTTGGCCCGGACCCGGGCGTCGGGCAGCATGGCGTGGCGTGATTCCAGGACCTGCCGGGCCGCGGCCGGGTTGGTGTAGCTCAGATACGGCAGCAGGTAGATCTCCTGGTCCCAGAAGTAATGCCCCTCGTAGCCCGAACCGCTCACGCCCTTCGCCGGGATGCCCGCAACTCCGGCCCGCGCCGTGGCCTGGGCCAGCTGGAAGAGGTTCCAGCGCACGGCCTGCTGCATCTCGGCCTGACCGCCGATCACGATGTCCGCTGTGGCCCAGTAGTCGCGGTAGTGCGCCGCGCTTTCAGCCAGCAAGGCGCCGAAGGTGGCCAGGCGCAGCTCGGCCTCCGCGGCAAGCGCTTCGCCCGGCTCCTCAACCGTTTCATCGACCGCGTTCACCACATAGCTGACGCTCTTCTCGAGACGGAAGGTCTCGCCGTCGTTCACTGCCAGGACGTAACGGACAGTCGACTCGTCCTCCCCCACTACCGTGTCGAAGGGCTGGCCGTCGAGGGAGATCCAGTGGTCCACTGCCAGGCCGATGCGCTGCCGGGATTCCGCGGTCTCCCAGGCAAGGCGGAGCGAACCGTCGGAGCCCTGCAGGTGCAGCGGACGCAGCACCCGGCCGGCGTGGCGGCCGGAGCGCCGCGGGTCGTGGGCCGAGTGGTCCTCCACAGGCTGGTCCTGCCGGTTGAGGACGGCGGAGGTGATGTCCACGGAGGTGGGGCGGTCCGCGCTCAGGCTGAATTCGATGCCGAGGCAGCCGCGGGAATCGAAGCCCACCACCCGCCGCTCAACGGTGGTGACAACAGCGCCGGAGCGGCATTCCCAAGTGACGGCGCATTCGTACACGCCGGTGGCGAAGTCCAGGGTGCGCCGGTAGTCGCGCACGTTGGACTCCCCGAGGGAGAGCTGCTCGCCGTCGACCATCACGCTGAAGTTGTTGGCGTCCGGAACGTACACGATCCGCTGCCCGGTGCGGGCGAAGCCGTAGGCGTTCTCGGCGTGCTTGATGTCCCAGATTTCGTGGAAACCGTTGATGAACGTGCCGGGGAGATCGCCGTCAGCGGGGGCCCAGTGGCCGCCGCGGATTCCGAGGTGGCCGTTGCCGAGGCTGAAGAGGGTTTCAAGGGTCCCGGCGTCGCCGGGGACATGGATGGATTCCACGAGCTTCCAGGGTTCACAGGGGAAGCGCAGCCGGTCGGAACTGATCAGTGCCATGGGGAGGTGCCTTTTCGAACGGAGGGGTTGGGGGGAGGTTCGGAACTTGGGGGGCTCAGAACTTGGGGAGGGCCTGGGGTTCAGAGCTTGGGGAGGTTCAGAGAAGGTCGTCGAGGTCATCCACCACGAAGGTGGCCCCGGCGTTGAGCAGGGTCTGGCGGCCCGCACCGCGGTCCACCCCGATCACCGCCCGGAAGTTGCCGGCGCTGCCGGCCTGCACGCCGGAAACCGCATCCTCTACAACGATGCATTCGTCCGCCGGAACGTCCAGCAGGCGGGCCGCGTAGTCGAAGGTCGCCGGGTCAGGTTTGCCGGGAAGCCCGACGGCGGCCGCCACCTCTCCGTCGACCACCACCGGGAAGTAGCCGTCCAGTCCGGCGGCCTTGAGTACCGCCGGCGCGTTCCGGGAGGAGGAGACGACGGCGAGCTTGAGTCCGCGCTCCAGCGCGGCGTGGATGAAACGGACGGAGCCGGCGTACGGCTCCACCCCGCGGGTGGACACAATTTCATTGAAGATCAGGTTCTTGCGGTTGCCAAGGCCCTGCACGGTGGGGCTGTCCGGGGCGTCGTCCGTGGGGCCTTCGGGCAGGGTGATCCCTCGGGAGGCGAGGAAATCCCGGACGCCGTTGAAGCGCGGTTTGCCGTCGATGAAGTCGAAGTAGTCGCTCTCCTGGTAGCCCTCGGCGTGGCCGGCCTCGGCGAGGTAGCCGTCGAACAGTTCCTGCCAGGCCTGTTCGTGCACCACCGCGGTGGGCGTCAGCACGCCGTCGAGGTCGAACAGCAGGGCCGAGGCACCCGTCCAGGTGGAGCTCAGGGCAGCGTGGGATTCAGTCATGGTTCTTGTCCGTTCGGCGTTTGCGGCGCGTGGTCTTGCGTTCGATGAGTTTGGTGTCGAGGAAATGGCTGGTGGGCTGGTGGTCCTGCTCCGGATTCAGCAGGCGTTCGCAGAGCAGGTTCGCCGCGAAGGCGCCCTGGTCCGCAACGGGCTGAGCCACCGTGCTCAGACCGAGGAACCAGCTCATGGGGTGGTCGTCGATCCCGATCACGGACACGTCCTTTGGGGCGCCCAGGCCGTGCTCGCGCAAGGCCATCAGGGCTCCGAAGGCGATCTCGTCGCAGTCGGCGAAGAGCGCGCTGGGCAAGCCGCGGTGCGCGATGAGCTCGGTCATGGCACTCCGCCCGCCCTCGATCGAGGAGCCGGCATTGACCACAAGGTCCGGGTGGACGGTGAGGTCATGTTCGGCCAGGGCACGGCTGAAACCATCCAGGCGGTTGTTGCTGGTGCGTACGGAATGCCCGCCCAGTTCCCGGCCGGAAAGCACTGCCAGGTCCCAGTGGCCCAGCTCCAGCAGGTGGGAGGTGGCCGCCCAGGCGGCGTGTTCGTCGTCGATCCCCACGTTATCCCAGGGGACCCCGCTCATTCCAACGCTGGCGACTGCCAGTCCGGATCCTGCCAGGGCGTCGATTTCCTCGGCGTCGAGGTCCACGTTCAGCAGCAGGACCCCGTCCACGCGCTGGCGCAGGGCGGCAAGGTCAGCGAACACCCGGCTCCTGACCTCGGCGTTATTGCGGAGGCTGACCAGGACGGTGTCGTGACCGCCGTCGGCGAAGACTTCCTCGGCCGATTCCACTGCCTGGGCGAAAAACCAGGCCGTGGCTGTGGGAGCGATGATGGCGATGGAGCCTGTGCTTCCGCCGGCCAGCCGTGCGGCGGCGGAGGATGCGCGGTAGCCAAGCTTCTCTGCGGCTTCGGCAACCTTGCGGTGGGCCTTTTCGGACACATTGGGCAAATTGCGCAGGGCCCGGGAAACGGTGCAAATGGACAATCCTGAGAGGACAGCAACGTCCTGGATGGTGGCGCGCTGGGCACTAACCATGCAACACGGCCTCAACCCTTTCCATGCTTGTTGAACGGTACGGCGACTCACCGCATCGAGAAATTGTAAGCGTTTACAATTTTGCCTATCAAGGGCTGCACGAACGCGTCGCCAGTGTTACGCGGGCCGCACTTCAGCGGAGGACATAGTGGCGCAGGAAGGTGCCCACATCGGCCAGTTCCATGGCCTCGATCCGGTGGCCCATCCCGGGGTAGGTGCGGGCGGTGAGGGCGGTGTTTTGCTCCAGCCAACCGGCGGTGTATTCCACGGCGTCCTCGTTGATCACGGGGTCCGCTTTGTCCCGGCCCCAAAAGAACGGCGGCCGGGTGTCAAAGGATTCACTCATGGCCAGCAGTTCGTTGTCCAGGACAAAGCCGGACAGGCCCACCGTTGCCTTGAAGCCGTGTGGCCGGAGCCGCAGCAGGGTGCTGGCCATGGCCATACCTTGCGAATAGCCCAGCAGGCTCACGCTGCTGTGCTTGCCTTTGACGGAGTCGATCCAGGCGAACACTTTGTTTGCAGCCGTGATGACGTCGGCGAAGTCGTTCGCCAGGAAGTAATCCAGCAGGAACCAGCCGTAGTCGTCGCCGATCACCATGGGCCCGCGAAGCGCCGCGCAACTGAATTCCTCCGGGAGCTCAGGGAAGAGCTTGGCCATGCGCTGCTCGTCCGTGCCGTAGCCGTGCATCATCACCAGCAGGGGCGTTCCCGCACGCTCGTTTTCGGGCTTGGACCAGAGGACGGTATCCATGGGGAAAAGCCTAGCGGGGCGACGCCGGTCGCCGGGGCCAGGGCTGGCCATCGAGGGCTCGATGCACCGGGATCGCGGGAAGCCTGCGGGGTCGCCGAAACGTTCCAGCGTCCCCGCAGCCCTCCAGCGAATTCGCGGCACCCCGATTGCCAAGCACCCATACCCAACGCGGCAGGCCGCCGTCGGGGCCGGTTCCCGACGGCGGCCTGCCGCCTGTTGCTATTAGCCCCTAGCCGAGGGCCGGGCTGCGGGTGGCGCCCGGGCGGCGCGCGGCCTGCAGCGCCAGCAGCGCCTCGCGGGTATCCGGGTTGGTGACGGCGTCGATGGTGGTCCAGGCCATGCCGAGCGCGCCGTCAAGGGCGGCCTGCTCGCCCGCGGGTGATCCGGCGTCGGCGGCGAACTCGGCGGTGTGCGGAACACCGCTGGCACCCAGCACCGAGATCATCGGGTGGATGGACGGCACGGCGTGGGACACGTTGCCCATATCCGTGGAACCACCGCCGAGCCGGCTGGTCTGCACCACGGTACGGCCCATGGCGGTCAGGTTCCGATCCCAGGCTTCGGCGAGCAGGGTGTTCTGGACCAGGTTCTCGTAGCGCGGTTCGGTGGGGGCGACCTCCCAGGTGCAGCCGCTGGCCCGGGCACCGCCGGCGAAGCAGTTCAGCATGCGCTCCTTGACGTCCTCGAGGGTCGCCAGGTCATGCGCGCGGACCTCGGCGCTGACCACCGTGCGGGCCGGGATGATGTTGGTGACTTCGCCGCCGCGCTCCACGAAGGCGTTCAGGCGGATGCCGTCGGCGAGCTGCTGGCGGAGCAGGCCGATGGCCACGAGGGAGATCGTGGCGGCGTCGCCGGCGTTGATGGCCTTATCCGGGGCGGCTGCGGCATGGGCCGCACGGCCGTTGAAGGTGACGGCGAAGCGGTCAACCGCCTGCGTGCGGGTGATGGCGCAGCTGAGGTCCTCGCCGGTGGCGCCGTGCACCATCATGGACACCGTGGCCTGCTCCCAGGCGCCGGCTTCGAGCAGCAGCGCCTTGCCGCCCCCGTGCTCCTCGGCCGGCGTGCCGAGCAGCACCACCCGCAGGCCGAGTTCGTCCGCAACTTCGCCGAGCGCGAGCGCGGCGCCGAGGCCCGCCGTCGCAATGATGTTGTGGCCGCAGGCGTGCCCGATCTCCGGCAGGGCGTCGTACTCGGCACAGATCACCACGGTGAAGTCCCCACTGCCGCGCACCGCTTCGAAGCAGGTCTCCATGCCATAAGCGCCGCGCTCGACGGCGAAGCCGGCCTCCTCCGCGACTGACGCCAGCGTTTCAGCGGCGAGCCGTTCCTCGAAGGCAAGTTCCGGGTTGTCGTGGATGATCCGGCTGACTTCGCGCAGGCGGTCTTCCCAGGAGGCGATGGTGCCGGAGGCCCCCTTCTTGAGGGTTTCGACGTCGACGGCGGTAGCTTGGCTGGGCATGGTGGCCTTTCGGGTGTGGCGGGTTCGGCGGGTTGTCGGTGCAGCGGGCTGCGTCAGTGGTGGCCGAGGCCGAGCGTGAACTGGGCGATGACCACGGAGAAGAGGTACGAGGAGGCAATGGCGACCAGGCCCACCGGCACGATCCGCCAGCCGATCCGGCGCAGCAGCGGGATGTCCTTGCCGAGGCTCAGGCCTGCAACGGTGAGCACCACGGTGCAGATGGACAGGAAGTTGACGCTGCCGACCATGGTGATGAGGGGCTTGGCGATCGGCGAGACCGGGCTGGAGGCCAGGGCACCGAGGGTGATGATGAAGACCATGCTGGGCACTTTGCCGCGGCACAGCCTGGACAGGCCCAAGCCGGCCAGCAGCAGCGCGTTGATGATGAGGTAGCCGCCCACGATGTTCCATGAGAAGCCGCCTGCGGCGATCGAGGCAATGAAGACGCCGATTACGGTCAGGACGGGCATGGCGATGTACAGCGGAACCCGCACAGGGCCGCGGTTCTCGGCTTCCGCGGAGGCGGATTCGACGGCGGCCGACTCGACGGCGGCCATGTCCGCGGGAGCGGCGGCGGCCGCGGGAGCGGCGGCGCCCGCGGCGGCGGCGCCCGCGGCGGCGGCGGTGCCCGCGGCGGAACCGAGGTGCGGGAAGCGGCGGATCAACGCGTGGTAGATCTTGTCCGCGAGGGGCAGTGCGATCCAGATGCCAACGTAGACGCCCAGGAGGCTGGTGATGACGTTGGAGGTGCCGGCGACGGCAACGATCTGGTCCTTCAGCTCGGGGAACTGGGCGGCCACGCTCGCCGCGCCGGCCGCCATCATGGAGCCGGAGCCGACGCCGGCGCCCATGGCCAAGGCCAGGGGGTCGAAGATACCCAGGGAAGCGGTGACGGAGGCCAGCAGGGAGATGAAGACCGCACCGAAGATGGTGCCGAAGACGTACATGGACAGGACGCCGCGGTACGGGTGGGAGTCGGTGCCGTAGCGCTCACTGACCATGGCGAAGGAGCCTTCGCGGTCGATCGAGAAGGTAGCGCCGATGGTGGCCGGACCCATCTTGAGCATGACGGCCATCGGGAGGGCGAGGATCAGGGTGCCGAGCAGGTGCCCGACTTCCTGGAGCAACAGGGCCGGGCCGGCGCGGAAGAGCAGGGGGAGGTTGGGGCCCATGGTGAACGCCAGGCTGCCCACAAGGATCAGGACGGAAATACCCATCAGTGCGCCGGCTGCGGACTGGAAGGTCCGGGGAAGGGGTCGGAACTTCTGCGAGGAAACGATCCCGCCTGCCAGGATGCCCCACACCATCGGGAGGATGGTGATCGCGGCGAACCCGACGGGAATGACCATCGGGCCGATGAGCTGGCCCAGCGTTGCGATCAGCAACGCGAGCCCGCCGATGGGCCAGAGCCATGCCAAGGAACGTCTGGTGCGCTTGGAGGCGGCGAGGAGAGTTGTTGAAGTCATGGGATTTCCTTGCTGGGGACTGATGATGGAAACCGAACGGGCTTCTAAGCTATATAACGCGCATCACAGCGCCTCGGATATGCAGGAAATTCAAGAAAGTTATGGGTTCTATGCAGGATTTTGATTTCGACGAGCGCGATCTCCGCCTTCTGCATGCCTTGCAGGTCCGCCCGCGCGCGCCGTGGACAACCCTGGCGCCAGCCGTCGGAGCGGACCCTGTGACGCTCGCCCGGCGCTGGGAACAGCTGCAGGAGGAGGGCCTGGCCTGGATCGGCTGCTACCAGGGTGCCGGAAGGGGCGTGGTGACGGCCTTCCTGGAAATCGAGTGTGCGCCGTCGAGCATGGCCACGGTGACAGAAGAACTGGCCAACGACCCGGAAGTGCTGACTATCGACCTGACAGCGGGCGGGCGCGACATGGTGGTCACCCTGATCTGCAGGGACGATGCCGAGCTGTCCCGGTACGTGCTGGACCGGCTGTCCACGGTGGAAGGCATCCGCAGCATGCGCACGCACCGTTCCATCCAGGTAGTGGCCGATGCCCAGGTGTGGCGCCTGCGCTCCCTGAACGCGGGCGAGGTCAAGGCGCTGGAGCGGGCCGTTGCGCCCCCGAAGGAGCTCCTGTCCAGGGTTCCAGCGGACATCGAGGACGGTCTGCTCCGGATACTCCGCGAGGACGCCCGCGCCTCCGTGTCCAGGATTTCCGGCGAGCTCGGAATCAGCCAGGCCCGGGCCCGGAGCACGCTGAGCACGGTCCTCGCCCAGCAGCGCGTGGTGATCCGGCTTGAGGTGGCCCGGCCGTATTCGGGCTGGCCGGTATATGTATGGTTCTTCATGCGCGTGCCGGCAACCCAGGTGGGTTCGGTGGCCGGGAAACTCGTTGGCCTGGACGAGGTCCGGCTCGTCACCACCACGGTGGGCAACTACTCGCTGGTGGTGGCCGTGTGGCTGCGCCGCATCGAAGACATCACCCTGCTGGAACGGCATCTCGGCGAGCGTCTGCCCTTCGCCGAGATCGTGGACCGCTCGATCGTGCTGCGCACCCCGAAGCACCTGGGCATCCGGCTGGACGCTTCGGGGCGGCGCGTCGTCAGCTAAGTGCGCGACGGCGGTGGGGCACCGTCGTCGAACGCCTGCGACCGCGTCGGGGCGTCAGGTGCGAGGGCGGTCTTTTCGGAGTCCCAAAAAAGTCAGTGCCTGGTGATGGGATGGATTCATGGAGATCACCAGCAGCCTGGACGAGAGGACACCGCACCCCGGCGCGGCGTCCGACCCTTTGCAGGTGCTGGACGGTCTGGTCTCCACGCTCAGGTCCGTTGGCCAGGCCATCGCAAGCCTCCAAGCGTTGCAGGAATACACCCTGGCCATGGCCTCGCGGCTGGCGGACGTTATGAACGACGACGGCGCTGCGGTAAGCGGGGCACCAGCCGGCTTCATCCCGGCGGGGTGGGATTCGCGATCGGCTGAACTCGCCCAGCGTGCGGTGGCCGCCGAGATCGCGACGGCCACCCGCACCAATGACCGGACGGTGCAGCGGCAGATGAGCCAGGCGGTGGAGTTGCTGGACCGCTTCCCGTCGACGTTCAATGCTCTCGCGCACGGACAGATCAGCCTGGTGCACGCCCGTGTTATCCAGGATTCCGGGGCGGCGCTGGATGACCCTGCTGCCTTGGCCCGGTACGAGTCCGTGGTGGTCGCTTGTGCCGAACAGCAGGCGCCCGGCCGGGTGCGTCGCCTGGCTGTCCGGGAAGCCGAGAAAGCCCAGCCCGAACCTTTGACTTCCCGACACCAGCGGGCCGCGCTGGAACGCTGCGTCCGGGTCGCGCCCTTGCCCGATGGCATGGCCGAACTCGCCGCCGTCCTGCCCGCCGCGGTGGCCTACGGCATCCACGACCGCCTGACCCAGATGGCACGGGCCCACCTTGAAGCCACATCCTCAGCCCGCCCCGCAGCGTCGGGCCGGAAGCTTGAAAGGAGCCGGGACACTGACCAGCTCCGCGCCGACCTCTTCTCAGACTTGCTGTTGTGCGGCGCTCCCACTGCACACGACACCTCGGACGGACTCCTTGCAGCCATTACTGCCCGTGTGGATATCACCGTTCCGGTGCTGACTCTCATTGATAGCGAAGCCGCCGGCGCCGCAGACAACGCAGTCGCAGAACAGGTTCCGGCCGAGCTGGACGGACGCCATCCGATCGACCCCGGCACCGCCAGAATCCTCACCGGGCAGGCCCGCGGCTGGAGCAGAGTCCTCACCGACCCCGTCAGCGGCGCGGTCCTGGCCGTGGACAGATACAGACCCAGTGAAGAGCTCAAGCGTCTACTCACAGCCCGGGATTCACGCTGCCGTTTCCCCGGCTGCGGGATCAAAGCCCGCAGCCTGGATCTGGACCACACCCACGACGCCGCGCTCGGCGGGACCACCGAAGCTGCCAACCTCGCCGGACTCTGCCGGCGCCACCACATGCTGAAACACCGCAGCCGTTGGACTACCCGGCAAACCGGAAATGGAAACCTGGAGTGGACCAGCCCCACCGGCCGGACGTACAAAGACAGTCCACCCATACCGCCGACCCACACGGACAGCACGATCGACACCTCAGGGGCAGGGCCGAAAACCACCGGCAATCAGCCAGCTACCCCCGAGCCGCCGCCCTTCTGAGCGCCTGCCCTTCCGAGCGCCCGGCCGCCTGGGGGCCACCCTTCCTACCGCCCGGCCTGCGGCCTGCCCTCCGAGCGTCCGGCCTCCTGCGGAACATCCCAGCCTCCTGGGGGCCATCCAGGTTCGATGTGCCTCGGCTTGTTACGCCTCGGCTCCCTGCGTGGTGCTTGCCGCGTCTTCCATGGCTTCCTCCCGTGGGCGCAGTGCCCGTTACATGGCCACCGGCACCAGCGCCAGCCATTCCTGGCCCCGAGCGTCGAGCGGGGTGCCGTTGGCCACCCGCATCTCGCGTTTGCGGTTCTCCATGGTGATCGTGGCGAGGGTGGCCCAGCGGCTGCCGAACGCGGCCTCCGGCGCGGGGACGCAGCAGAGGCCCGGCTCGCCCGGACCGGAATACAGGAAGGGCACAATCTCGTCCACACTCCCGGGCAAAGGACCCTCGTCCAGCCTGGACTGCACCAGGGCCAGGCGTTGCTGGGAATCCGGGTCGTAGAGCCCGGGCTTCTCCCCCGCCGCGAGTCCCGCATCCAGGAAATGGTTGGTGTGCGCCAGCGTCCCGTTCTCCGGTTGGATGAGCACGGCCGCACCAGGGCCGATTTCCGCCGTCACCGCGGACGCCTCGTCCATGAGGGTCAGCGCTGTGGAGGTGGTGGCCCCCGCGGAGCACACGATGTCCACGGCCTCCGCCACTGAACCCGCGTTGGCCAGGACCTCGGCGGCGACGAGGTGGACGGGAACCCCGGCCGGCCGGTCGTCCTGGTGGCCGAGGATGTTCAGGAACACGGACACCCCGGCATCGTTCATGCCGATTTTGCCCAGCATGCCGTGCTCCGTAAGGCCCACGAAGGACCGCGCCGGCCCGGCCACGGACTGCAGGTGCCAGTACGGGTCCAGTTCCTCGTGCCAGTCCCAGGTTTGCACGCCGAACACGTGGCTGCCCTTCCGGCCGATCGTGGAGCATTCGCCCGGCCGGGTGCCGAGGGCCTGGGAAAGGATTTCGGTGCGCCCGTTCAGGGCCGCGATCTGCCAGCTTTCGACGCCGGCGCCGTCGGCCGTGCCGCTCATCTCCGCGGCGAGCCGCGGCGACCAGGAGGCGACGGCGTCGAACAGCCGCTCGGCGTCGGACCTCACCGTGGTTTCCGGGACGCCGACGGTGCGGAACAGCCGGAAGTACGTGTCGAGTCCGCCGAGCAGTTCCGCGCCGAGCGCGGCGCTGCGCTGCTTGCCGCGCTCGTAGGGGTCGGGGCTGTCCAGGGTGATGACGGTCCGCTTGGTGGGGATTTTCATGCTTCGTCTAGCTCGCAATCTCTGAGTTAAGGTGTTCGATCACGCCGCGCCTGGGTTTCCAGCCGGGCTTCGGTGCGCACTCCAGCAGGAGTTTCGTGTAGGGGGAACTCGGCCGGTCCAGGACGTCGCCCACGGAGCCGCGTTCCAGGACCTTTCCGTGGCGCATCACCAGAACGTCGTCGGCGATGTTCCGGACCACGGAGAGGTCATGGGTGATGAAGAGGTAGCTCAGGCCCTTCTCCCGGCGCAGTTCGTCCAGCAACTCGAGCACCTGGGCCTGCACCGAGACGTCCAGGGCCGACACGGCCTCGTCCAGCACAATCACCTTGGGTTCGGCAGCGAAGGCCCGCGCGATCGCCACGCGCTGCTTCTGCCCGCCGGATAGGTTCGCGGGAAGCGACTGCGCATGCGCGTCCGTCAGGCCCACGCTCCGGAACAGCTCGGAAACCCGGGCCTTGCGCTGGGCAGCGTTGAGCTGGAAATGGGCCCGGAGCACCTCGTCGACGGCGGTCCCCACGGGAAGCCGACGGTTGAGGGAGCCGTTGGGGTCCTGGAAGACCATCTGGACGGCGCGGGCCCGTCGCCGCTGCTCCCTGCGCCGGAGCGATGCCGTCACCGGGGCGCCGGCGATGGACACCTCGCCGGAGTCCTTGGTTTCCAGGCCCACCAGCACCCGGGCCAAGGTGGTCTTGCCCGAGCCGGACTCTCCCACCACGGCCATGCAGCTGCCTTCGCGGACGGTGACGGACACGTCGTCCAGTGCCCGCACTGCTTCGTGTTTTCCGCTCACGCGGAAGGTCTTGTTGAGTCCGGAGATCTCGATGATGTTGCTGCTCACAGGATGCTCCCGATCTGTGGTTGCGGCGCCGGTGCCAGTGCCGGCTGTACGCCGTCCAAGGTGGGCCGGATGCTCATCAGCATCCGCGTGTAGGGGTGCTGCGGGTTATCGCGGATCTGTTCCGGGGTGCCGATTTCCACGATCTCCCCGTACCGCATCACGGCCAGGCGGTCCGAGACGGCGGCAGCGAGGTCCAGGTCGTGGGTCACGAAGATCATGGACATGCCCAGGTCCCGCCGCTTCTCGTCGAGGATTGCTGCCACTTCGGCCTGGGTGGTGACATCCAAGGCCGTGGTGGGTTCGTCCGCGAGCAAGAGATCCGGCTTGCCGGAGATGGCACCGGCGATCACCACGCGCTGCAGCATGCCCCCGGAGAGCTGATGCGGGAAGGACTTCAGCACGCGGTCCACACTGCGGATGCCCACCTGTTCAAGCAACTCCCCTGCCCGGAGCCGCGCGGCCTTGGCGTTGCGGATCTCCGGCATGCCCTCCAGGAGGTACGTCTCGATCGGCAGCACCGGGTTGAGCGAGGCGTGCGGGTTCTGCGAGATCAAGGCGATCCGGCCGGCCCGCACCCGGCGCATCCGTTCGGCCGGCAGGCTCAGGAGGTCCTCGCCGTCGAACATGATCCGGCCGCGAACCGCCGCATTGCGCGGCTCGATGCCGAGGATGCAGCGCAAGGTCATGGACTTCCCGCTGCCGGATTCCCCCACGAGACCGATCGCCTCGCCGCGGCCCAGTTCAAGGGAGATGCCCTTCAGCACCGGCTTCAACACGCCGGTGTCCGGGTCCTTGATGCCGAGTTCCAGTTGCCCAATACCGATCAGTTCGGGACCGATCATCGCTTGCTCCTTCCGGCCGCGGCGCGCCCGCCCAGCCGTTCGCCGATGTAGGCCATGGCCGCCACCGTGACCACGATGCACAGGCCCGCGTACAGGCTCTGCTCCGGGAAACCCTGCTGCAGGGATTCCTGGCCGTTGGAAATCATCAGGCCCCAGTCCGCTTCCGGGGGCTGGATGCCCAGGCCGAGGAAGGACAGCGCCGCCAGGTCCACGATCGCGTAACCGAAGTTGATGGTGGAGCCCGTGAGGATCTGGGTCCAGACGTTGGGCAGGATGTGCCGCACGGTGATGGTGAAGCCGTTGATTCCCTGCAGTTCCGCGGCCTTCACGTAGGGCAGGTGCCGTTCGCGCAGGGCCACGCTGCGGATCACCCGCGCGCTGTAGGGGATGTACGCCACGGCCAGGGCGATGGAGGCCGTCACCAGTCCGGGGCCGAAGATCGCGACGCCGAGGATCGCCAGCAGCAGGCTCGGGAAGGCGAACAGCACGTCCAGGAC
The DNA here is from genome assembly GCF_056279005.1 of Arthrobacter sp. TE26545. The sequence goes on along the minus strand of NZ_JBWBQM010000001.1, from coordinate 178,657 downwards.
CCGGCCCAGGAAGGCGTCCACCTTTCCGCCGAACCAGACGGCGGTGAGGGCCAGCGCGGAGCCGGCCACCGCCGTCGCGCCCACCACGATCAGCGGCCCCAGCAGGCTGGTGCGCGCCCCGGCGATCAGCCGGGAGAAGATATCGCGGCCTGCCTGGTCGGTGCCGAGCAGGTGCTCGGCAGAGGAGCCGAGGTGCCGCTGGGTGACCGAACCGACCGTGGGGTCGTAGGGAACCAGGAACTGCCCGACGACGGCGGCCAGCACCACGGCGGCGACCACGCCGACGCAGGCCATGCCGATCCAGCCAAGACGGCGGCGGGCACCGGCCAGGCGGCTGGTGGGACTGGCGGGCGCGGCCAAGGCGTCAGCCAGGACGGCAGTTTCGCTTGCTGCGGTTTCGCTTGCAGTCGTTTCCTTCACTGCCATGGCGTTCACTGTCCTTTCTTCAGGCGGACGCGGGGGTCGATGACGGTGTAGAGCAGGTCCACGAGCAGGTTCACCACGCCGAAGGCAATCACCATGATCAGCGCGATGGCCTGCACCACGGCGAAGTCCTTGCGCTGCACGGAGTTGACCAGCAGGGCGCCGATGCCGTCCAGGGTGAAGGCGTACTCCACCACGAACGCCCCGGCGACCAGGCCCGCAATGTGCATGCCCACCGCCGTCGTGACCGGCAGCAGCGAGTTCCGGACGGTATGCCGCCACAGGATGATCCGCTTCGGCAGCCCGCGGGCGACGGCGATCAGCACGTGCTCGGATTCGCTCTCCTCGACGATCGCCGTCCGGGTGATCCGGGCGATGACAGCGATCGAGGGCAGCGACAGGGCCAGCGCGGGCAGGGTCAGGTGCCAGACCCGGTCGACGGCGCCCTCCCCGGCGCCGAAGACCGGGAACCAGCCCAGGCCCACGCTGAAGACGGACATCAGGACCAGCGCGGCGAAGAAGGTGGGGACGGCGATCCCCAGGTTCGACGCGAAGATCACGATCCGTTCGGCCACCCCGCCGCGGGTTCCGGCCAGGATGCCCAGGCCGATGCCGCCGATGATGATCAGGACCGCGGCGTAGACCGCCAGGGACAGGGTGGTGGGGATGCGGCTGGCGAGCAACGCGCCCACGTCCTGCTGGGTGAGCAGCGAACGGCCCATGTCCCCGGTGAAGAGCCCGCTGAGCCAGTTCCAGTAGCGCACCGGAAGCGGGTCGTCGAGGGAGTACTGCGCCCGGATGGCCTCGAGGACCTCGGGGCTGACGGTGCGGCCCTGGACCAGGAACTGCTCCGGGCTGCCCGGGGCCAGGTAGAGGGCGCCGAACACGATCATGCTGGAGGCGATCAGCACACCGCCAAGGGCCAGCAGCCTGCGTATCAGGAATCTCACGGCTTGTCCTTTTCAGTCACGTTTCCTGCCGCTACTTGCCGCTGCCGCCGAGGTCGGCAGCCCAGGGGTAGTAGAGGTAGACGAAGGACGCCGGGGCACCCGTGACGCGCTTGTTCATGTAGAGGCGCGTGGAGCTGTCCACCACGGGAAGCCAGGGTTCCTTGTCCATGATCAGGGCTTCGGCTTCGACCGTGAGCTTCGCGCGTTCCGTGTCATCGGTGGTGGCGCGGGCCTTGTCCAGCAGCCCGGTGATCTTCGGATCGGAGAAGCCGGAGTAGTTCTGCATGCCGCCAGGGCCGGCGATCGCTGCCAGGTGGATCAGCGGGTCAGCCACGTTCATGTAGTTGGTGGTGACGAAGGCATCGGCGCCGGCACGGGCCTTGGGGTCGGAGAAGAATGCACCGAACTGGGCACCTGGAACGCCACTGGGCTCGATCTTGAGGCCGAGCTTGGCACCGGCGTTGGCGAACTCGGAGATGATGTCCGCGTAAAAGGTGCGGTCGATCGGGTAGACGATCTTGATGGGCTTGGACAGGTCCGCCTTCGCGTCCTTGATGACCCTCTTGGCTTCCTCAAGGTTCGGCGTGACGGCGGGCAGCTGCTTGCGGGCGGCTTCGAACACCTCGGCACCGTAGGCCCAGCCGCCGGCCGGCACCAGGGACTGGGCCGCCGTCGAGGTCCCTTCATACACGGTCCTGGCGATCGCCTCACGGTCAGTGGCCAAGGTGAGCGCCTTGCGGACCGCGGGATCGCCCAAGGTCCCGGTTCCGGTGCTGATGATGGCCATGTTCTGCATGGACTTGCCACGGAAGAGCTGGCCGCTGCCGGACTTGGAAAGCTGGCCCACCGCGCTCAGCGGAACGTCGTAGCTGCCGTCCACGGCGCCAGTGGCGAGGGCGTTGGTGATGGAGGCGGGGTCGGTGATGAACTGGATTTCGACCTGCTTGGTCTTGGCCTTCTTGTCCGTCTTCCAGTAGCCGTCGTAGCGCTCGAGCGTGATCGAGACGCCCTGCTTCCAGGAGGCCACCGAGTACGGCCCGGTGCACATCACTCCGGAGCCGGGGTTGCCGTAGTCCACGCCGGCCTTCTCGCGCTGAGCCTTCTCCACCACGGCACCCACCGGGGTGGCGAGGTTGTTGTTGAAGGTGGCGTCCGGCGTCTTGAGCTTCACCGTGACCTCGTTGGGGCCGGTCTTCTCCACGGAGGCGATGTTGGCCGTGACGCTGGAGGCCCAGTAGCTGATTTCCTTCGGGTCCAGCTGCCGCTTGAGGCTGAACACGACGTCGTCCGCGGTCATGGGCTTGCCGTCCCAGAAGGTCACGCCGTCCTGGAGTTCGTACACGTAGGTGGTGTTGCCGGCGTTCTTGACGCTCTTGGCCAGGTGCGGCTTGATCGAGAAGTCCGGCTGGATCTGGAAGAGGCTTTCGCACAGGTTGGAGACCACGCCGCTGGCGGGGTAGTCGGCGGCCTTGATGGGATCGATCGACGGCGGTTCGCCGAAGTTGTTGTTCCAGACGATCCGATCCAGGGTGCCCGTGGGTGCGGGCGTGGTGACGAGCAGGTCCTTCGAATCGAGGGCTTCCGGTGCCTTGGCGTTGCCGCCGTTCGAGCATCCGGCGAGCAGCAGCAGGACGCCGGCGGCCCCTGCGCTGATGAGTTTCTTGTTCACTAAGTCTCCCGAGCTTGTTTTGCGCCGCCCCAAACGGCTGGATGTGGAATGTGACGCTAGTTACCCAAAACGTTTTGGGCAATAGTTGCACCAAAAATCCCCAAATCGTTTTCAGCCCAGTGTTTTAGGGCTTACTCTGGCTACCATGACCAAGCAGACCCAGCCATGAGCCCACGGAACGCCCGGACCACCATCCGGGACGTCGCGCGCGAAGCGGGCGTCTCCGTCACCACGGTGTCCCACGCCCTCAACGGCAAGGGGATGGTGGCCGATGCCACCCGGAACCGGATCGCGGATATCGCGCGCCGGATGCATTACCGGCCGCACGCCGTCGCGAGCGGCCTGCGGAACAACCGCCTTGGCGTGCTCGCGCTCGTGCTGCGCCCGTTGGACACCCTCGAGTCCTTCCTGCCCGACGGCGTGGACTACTTCGTGCGCTTCGCCGGCGCCGCCTCGCTGAGCGCACTGGAGCATGGGTACGGGTTGATGCTGCTGAGCGATCCCACCCTGCCGGAAACCCCGAGCGTGTCCCTGGCCGCCGACGGTTTCATCATCACCGAGCCCGTGGAGAACGACCCCGTGATCGACCTGCTGCTGGCCGAGGAAATCCCCTTCCTCACCGTCGGCAAGGACCCGGCACGCGATTCCTACGGCAGCTTCATCGAACCAAACACCGCCCTGATCACCGCCGAGGTCCTGGACCACCTCGCGGACAACGGCGCGCAGCGGGTCGCAATCGCCATCGGCACGGACCGCAACCAGTGGAATCTCGCCACCGAGGACACCTACCGGGAATGGTGCGCGGAACGGGGACAGGAGCCCGTGATCCTGGTGCAGCAGGAAACCAGCGGGCTGGCAGGCGGAAAGGTCCTCGCCGAGCAGATCCTGGCCATGGAAGATCGGCCCGACGCCGCCTACTGCCTCACAGGCCGCCACGCCGCGGGCCTGCAGGCCCGGCTGGCCGAAGCCGGAATCTCCACACCCGGCGACTTCCTGCTGGTGGCCGGCTCGGATTCGGAGCAGACCCGCAACAGCAATCCGCCCATCACCGCGATGGACCTGATGCCCGAAGCGACGGCCCGCGCGGCCATCGCCGCCCTCGTCGAGCAATTGGGCGGCACGCCCAAACGGGACGACCACGACGGCGGTATCGACGGCCGATTCATCATCCGGGAGTCCAGCACGCGGTAGGCCCAAGCAGCCTCAACGGGAGCCCAAATACCCCGCCAACATGACGCACGCGTTACGCGGCCCTCACGAGCCATGTCCGGCGATCTGTGTTTATGTTGTTTTTTATTGACATACCCACACGAACAAAGATAGAGTCAAGCAATTCCACATCATGTGATGGTGGTCACCAACCGGATTCTGCTAGTACGCAATGGAGGGTATGTGTTCGCTGAAGAGCGCCAGCAGCTGATCTCCGGGCTCGTTGCCGAACTGGGCCGGGTCAGCGTGACCGACCTCGCGGAACGTTTCAGCATCACCACCGAAACCGTCCGCCGGGACCTCGCCGCCCTTGAATCCGCCGGCAGCCTTCGCCGCGTCCACGGCGGCGCCGTCCCCTCGGACCGTTTGAGCACCCGCGAGGAAAGCGTGGGCGAACGGGCCATCCAGCGCCAGCCGGAGAAGCTCCGCATCGCCCAGGCCGCCCTGGCCCTGATCCCCGAGGATTCCGCCGGAAGCATCCTCCTGGACGCAGGTTCCACCACCGAAACCCTCGCGGGCCTGCTCGCCTCCCAGCGCAGCAACGGCGGCGACGGGGAACTGGTGGTCATCACGCACGCCATCCCGATCGCCGCACGGCTTTCCGGCAACCCGGGCATCGCACTGCAGATCCTCGGTGGCCGCGTCCGCGGACTCACCCAGGCCGCCGTCGGGCAGTCCACGGTCGATTCCGCCTCCCGGCTCCGGCCGGACATCGCCTTCGTGGGCGCCAACGGCATCCACGCAACGTTCGGGTTCAGCACTCCGGATCCCGAAGAAGCCGCCGTCAAGGCCGCCTTCGTCACCTCCGCACGCCGCGTCGTCGTCGTGGCGGACTCTTCCAAGCTGGACGCGGAAACCCTCGTCCAATTCGCCGCCCTGAAAGATGTAGACACCGTGATTACTGACCGCGAACCCTCTGAAGAGCTCTCGGCCGCCCTGGCCGAAGCCGGTGTGGATGTCGTGCTCGCATGATCGTCACACTGACTGCCAACCCCAGCCTCGACCGCACGGTCGAGCTCCCCGCCGCCCTGGCCCGCGGCGAAGTGCAGCGCGCCGTCGCCGTCCACCAGCATTCGGGCGGCAAGGGCGTCAACGTCTCCCGCGCCCTGGTGGCTTCCGGCCTGGACACCGTGGCCGTCCTGCCGGGCGGCGAATCCGACCCCGTACTCAGCGGCCTGCGCGAGGACAAGGTGCCGTTCGCGGCCCTGCCGATCGCCGAGCCGCTGCGCAGCAACGTAACCCTCACCGAGCCGGACGGTGTCACCACCAAGATCAACGAACCCGGCCCGGAGCTGAGCGCGGAACAGCAGGAAGCCCTGATCGGGCTGCTGCTGGAGCGTTCGCAGGGCGCCAGCTGGGTGGTCCTGGCCGGCTCCCTCCCCCCGGGAGTTCCGGCGGACTTCTACGCCACGGTGGCTGCCCGCCTCCGTAGCGCGGACGACGGCGGAGCCCCCTTGATCGCGATCGATTCCTCCGGCACCCCGCTGGCGGCGGCGATCAGCGGACGCGGTGACGGCAAGCCGGACCTGCTGAAACCGAACGCGGAAGAACTGGCCGAACTGGCCGCCGCGGCAGGCTTCACTGACCACCACACCGCCGAGGAACTGGAAGCGGATCCGGGCCTTGCCGCCCGGGCCGCAGCCGCCGTCGTCGGCTCCGGTGTGGGAACCGTCCTTGCAACACTCGGTTCCAAGGGCGCCGTCCTGGTAACCGCCGACGGCGCGTGGCTGGCCACGCACCCGCCGATCCGGGCCGTCAGCACCGTAGGTGCCGGCGATTCCTCCCTTGCCGGCTACCTGCTGGCCGCCACCCAAGGCGGCACCCCGCAGGACTGCCTCCGTCAGGCTGTGGCACACGGTGCCGCCGCTGCTTCGCTGCCGGGCTCCACTGTCCCGGCAGTCCACCAAACAACTCCCGACGCCGTAACCATCACGGCCCTTTCGAAGGACTAACAGTGACAGAGCTCATCAACCCCCAATTGGTCGCCCTCGACCAGAATCTCGGCGAGGCTCCCGCCGACGTCATCCGTTTCCTGGCAGGCAAAGTGACCGACGCCGGTCGCGCCACCGAGGTGGAAGGCCTGTTCGCCGATGCCTTCGCCCGCGAGTCCAAGACCGCCACCGGCGTGCCCGGCGGCATCGCGATCCCGCACTGCCGCTCCGCGGCCGTGACGGTGCCGTCGCTGGCCATGGCCCGCCTGTCGCAGAAGGTGGACTTCGGTGCCAAGGACGGCCCCGCCGACCTCATCTTCTTCATCGCAGCCCCCGACGGCGCCGACCAGGAGCACCTGAAACTGCTCTCCAAGCTGGCCCGTTCGCTGATCAAGAAGGACTTCACCGCAGCCCTGCGTGCGGCTTCCACCCCCCAGGAAATCGTGGAACTGGTGGAGGGCGCCCTCGCCGACAAGCCTGCCGCCCACGTTGCCGAAGCAGTGACGGCGCCCGTCGCCGCCGCCGTAGGCGCGGAATCCGCCGGCTTCGCAGCGCCCGGCGCGGCCCCGGCCCCGATCGGCGGCGCTGGAAGCCCGGCCGGCCCGAGGCGCATTGTGGCCGTCACCGCCTGCCCCACCGGCATCGCCCACACCTACATGGCTGCCGACTCGCTGGTGGCCGCAGCCAAGGAAATCGGCGTGGACCTGCAGGTTGAGACCCAGGGATCCTCCGGCGCCAAGCCGCTGGACCCGGCGGTGATCGCAGCGGCAGACGCCGTGATCTTCGCCGTCGACGTCGACGTCCGCGGCAAGGAGCGCTTCGCCGGCAAGCCGGTCATCAACGCTCCTGTCAAGCGCGGCATCGACGAGCCGGAGAAGATGGTGTACGAAGCCCTCGCCGCCATCGAGGACCCCCGCGCCCACCGCGTTCCGCACGCCGGTGCCGAGGACGAGGCTGAGCGTCAGGCCGAAGAAAAGGGCGAGCACATCGGCCAGAAGCTGAAGAAGGCACTCCTCACCGGCGTCTCGTACATGATCCCGTTCGTGGCCGGCGGCGGCCTGCTGATCGCCCTTGGCTTCCTCCTGGGCGGCTACGACATCACCGGCTTCGCCGACAAGATGCTCGCCCAGAACAACCTCTTCAACCTGCCCACCGAATACCCGGCCCTCGCCTGGGGACCGCTGGGTGCCTACCTTGGCGCGGTGCTGTTCAAGATCGGCGCTTTGTCCCTCGGCTTCCTGGTCCCGGCCCTGGCCGGCTACATCGCCTACGCCATCGCGGACCGGCCCGGCATTGCCCCCGGCTTCGTGGCGGGTGCAGTCTCCGGCTTCATGGGTGCCGGCTTCCTTGGCGGCATCGTCGGCGGCCTGCTGGCCGGCTACATCGCCCACCAGCTCGGCAAGCTCAACGTGGCCCGCTGGCTGCGAGGCCTGATGCCCGTGGTCATCATCCCGCTGCTGGCTTCCCTCGTGGCCTCCGGCCTGATGTTCCTGGTCCTCGGCGGACCGATCGCCCAGCTAACCAAGGCCCTGAATGACGGCCTCTCGGGACTGACCGGCGCCGGTGCCATCCTGCTCGGTATCATCCTCGGCCTCATGATGTGCTTCGACCTCGGCGGCCCGGTCAACAAGGTGGCCTACTCCTTCGCCGTCGCCGGCCTGGGTACCGCTTCGGTCACCAACCAGGCCCCGTGGCAGATCATGGCCGCTGTCATGGCTGCCGGCATGGTTCCGCCGCTCGCCATGGCTCTTGCCTCCACCGTCCTGGACAAGAAGGGCTTCTCCTTGGCCGAGCGTGAAAACGGCAAGGCAGCCTGGCTGCTTGGACTGTCCTTCATCTCCGAAGGCGCCATCCCCTTCGCGGCAGCCGACCCGCTGCGCGTCATCCCCGCCAGCATGGTGGGCGGTGCCGTGACCGGTGCCCTGTCCATGGCCTTCGCGGTGGGTTCGAAGGCTCCCCACGGCGGCGTCTTCGTAGGTTTCGCTATCGACAACTTCCTCCTGTTCCTGCTGTCGATTGCCGTCGGCGTCGTTGTCACAGCGCTCCTGCTCATCGCGCTCAAGCGCTGGGCAGTGAAGAAGACCGTTGATACTGTTGCGGCAGCAGCCTGACAACGCCGTTAGAAAGCAACTAGAGGACTAATCCATGCAGACCTTTTCAGGTGTTGGTGTCGCTCCGGGCCGGGTTTTGGGCCCCGTGCGGCAGATGCCCAAACCGGTGCAGGAACCCCACGCGAACGTGAACATCCCCGGGGATGTCACTGTCGAATCGCAGGCGGCCCGGGTGAAGGACGCGGCCAAGGCCGTCCAGTCCGAGCTCCGTGCCCGTGCAGCGACTGCGTCGGGCGAAGGCAAGGAGGTCCTTGAGGCCACGGCGTTGATGGCAGCGGATCCGATGCTGATCAAGTCCGCGGTCAAGCTGCTCAAGCCCGAAACCCCCGGCGGCGCGCGTACTGCAGAGCGCGCCGTCTGGGAGGCCGCCGCCACAGTGGCCGACACCCTGAAAAGCCTCGGCGGGTACATGGCCGAACGCGTCGCCGACGTCCTGGATGTCCGGGCCCGGATCGTCTCGGAGCTGCGGGGCCTGCCGGCCCCGGGCATCCCGGCCTCCGCGGAACCCTTCATCCTGGCTGCCGAAGACCTCGCCCCGGCCGACACGGCCACCCTGGACCCGAGCAAGGTCATCGCCCTCATCACCTCCGGCGGCGGGCCGCAGTCGCACACCGCGATCCTGGCCCGCGCCCTGGGCCTGCCCGCCGTCGTCGCCGCCACCGGCGTGGACGGGATCGCCGACAACACCGAGGTGTATGTGGACGGCGCCGCCGGCACCATCACGGTGGAACCCGGCGAAGACCTCCGGATCGCAGCGAAGGCCTGGGCCACCCAGGCGTCCACCCTGGCCGCGTTCACCGGTGACAACGCCCTCGCCGACGGCTATCGTGTCCCGCTCCTGGCGAACGTGGGCACCGGTGCCGACGCCGTCAAGGCCGCCGCTGCCGGTGCCGAGGGCGTCGGCCTGCTCCGCACCGAGTTCTGCTTCCTGGACCGCGACACCGAACCCACCATCGAGGAACAAATCCAGGCCTACGGTGCCGTGTTCGCCGCCTTCCCCGGGAAGAAAGTCGTGGTCCGCACCCTGGACGCCGGTGCAGACAAACCCCTGCCCTTCCTCACCAACGCCGAAGAACCCAACCCTGCCCTGGGCGTACGCGGCTACCGTACCGACCTCACCAGCCCCGGGGTGCTGGGGCGCCAGCTGCAGGCCATCGCCGCCGCAGAAGCAGCCCACGAGGCCGAGGTCTGGGTCATGGCCCCCATGATCTCCACCGCGGACGAGGCCGCACACTTCGCATCGCTGTGCGCCGATGCCGGGCTGAAAACCCCCGGCGTCATGGTCGAAGTGCCCTCCGCAGCGCTGACCGCGAATGCCGTGCTCCGCGAAGTCTCCTTCGCGTCGCTGGGCACCAATGACCTCACCCAATACGCGATGGCCGCCGACCGCCAGCTCGGTCCCCTCGCCACCCTGAACGACCCTTGGCAGCCTGCCGTCCTGAACCTGGTCAAGCTCACCGCCGACGGCGCCGCCACCGCCGCGGCCGCCAGCGGCCACGCGAAACCCGTCGGCGTCTGCGGAGAGGCAGCGGCCGACCCCGCCCTGGCAGTTGTGCTTGTCGGACTCGGTGTCACCACCCTCTCCATGTCGCCCCGGGCCTTGGCCGGCGTCGCCGCGGTCCTGAAAACTGTCACGCTCAGCCAGGCCCAACACCTGGCCCACACCGCCCTCGCCGCACCCAGCGCGGCCGCCGCCCGCCACACCGTCCGCGAACACCTGCCCGTCCTGAACGACCTCGGCCTCTAACAGCCACCGAACCAGCAAGGAGAACACACTATGCCTGAACGTACCGCCACTATCGCCAGCCGCGTCGGCCTGCACGCCCGCCCCGCCGCGATCTTCGCCGAAGCCGCCGGCGAACTCGACCTCGAGGTCACCATCGCCCGCCAGGGCGAACCCGCCGACGAAGCCATGGACGCCGCCTCCATCCTCTCCCTCATGAGCCTCGGCGCAGCCCAGGGCGACGTGGTGGTCCTGCGCGCCGAAGGCACCGGGGCCGACGAAGCCCTCGACAAGCTCGTCAAGATCCTCGAAACGGACCACGACGCCGAATAGGGCCCCACCGTTCTAAGCAAAAGAGCGTGCCTTCCCCGCGGGGAAGGCACGCTCTTTGTGTTTCGCTGGAAGGGTCTCCTGATCAGTCCTGCGCCGGCTCCGCCACCGCGGCACCCGCCGTCATGGTCTCTGCGCTGATCATCCACGCGAGTTGCTCAAGCCGGGAGATGACCGCGTGCAGCAGGTCCGCCGTCGTCGGGTCTTCCTCGTCCACCTGGTCATGGACATCGCGCATGGTCTGTACGGTCCGCTCGACCCGTGCGGTGATCAGCTTGACGGCGTCCTTGGTTGCGGTGAGCCCTTCGGGGAAGGGCTCCAGCCTTGTCCCTTTCGCAACGGTGGCGCTGCGGCCGTCCGGCAGGGCGTGCAGGGCCCTCATCCGTTCGGCTGTTTCGTCGGCGAAGGCCCGGGTGGCCGCGACGAGTTCATCCAGTTGCAAGTGCAGGTCCCTGAAGTTGGGGCCCACGATGTTCCAGTGCGCCTGCTTCCCCTGGAGTTGGAGTTCGATCAGATCCGTCAGGACCATCTGCAGGTTTGTTGCCAGGGTTTGCGATGCCTTCATGTCTTCCTCTCAAGATGCTGATCCAGTGCCAAGCCAGCAAGTGCGCGGGATCCACGGTGCGGGCCACTTGCCAGCTTACGTCCCCGACTCTGGTTTAGTAAGCATGCTTACTAGTAATATGTTGGCATCTGGGCCAGCCCGCAGGTGCGTTTTCGAAGCGGCGCTGAGAAGGTTCGGACAACCGAAAGGAACCGGTCAATGTCGACGATTTCCCATCCCGCGTCTCCCAACGAGGCGCCGCAACCGAACGCGGAGCCCATCTGGTGCGGGAACTGCAACACCACCGACCACCTCATCCTGGACAGCATCGAACCCCTCAAACCTCCCGTCGACGGGCTTGTCGACATCGCCTACATCTGCGTGGAATGCGACACCTTCTACGCGCACACAGCCATCTTCCTGGAGGCAGCCGCCATCCTCAACGAACGCGGAAACACTATCGGCGTCCTGCAATTCGGCGGCGAATACGTCCACTGCGGACGGCCGATGCAACTGGCCGGCTCCGCCCACCGAAGCCTGCACGCCCCGATCCTCACCGACGATCCGGGGCCAGACCCGGCCGCGGACCTGCTCGATGTCTACTTGAAGACCAAGGTGCTCCAGTGCAGCTGCGGATTCCGGATGGAGCTGCCCGCCTAGCCGCGCTCCGGCCCCGGCTGCGGCTCAGGCGGCGCCGCGTCCGGATCGCCGGGCACCGGGAAAGTATCCGGGCCCGGGGGCGCGGGGAACGGCCCCGGATCGGGCGGCAGCGGCGGCTCGCCCGGCGGCATAGGCGGCTCGAAGGGCGGCGGCTGGGTATCGGGATCCGGCGGCAAGGGCTCCGGCGGGAACGGCGACGGCGGCCCGAACGGCGACGGCGGGTCCCCGGCGTCGGGCGGTATGGCAGGCGGGCCCACGCCCCCGGGAAGCTGCCCGTCGGGTTGGACCGGCGAAGGGAAAGTGCTGCTCATCGCTTCCTCCAATTTGAGTTGGCGTTTATCTCCAGCACTCCCGACGCTAACGGCCGGTCGGCGCGGAGTCCAGCCTCGTGGGAAAAATACTCAGCAGGCTTAGCTTCCCATTGAATTCCGCGCCGTCACCCCATAGCGTGAACCCCAGGCGCAGCGGAGGTTGCCACATGGACGAAACATGGATTCCGGAAGATGACGACCGCGGCGAGTCTCCGAACCAGAAACTCGACCGCAACTGGATGGAACTCCTCCAGGAACTCAGGGTGCTCCAAACAGGCGTCCAGATCCTGGCAGGCTTTCTGCTGACGCTGCCGTTCCAGGCGAAATTCGAAACCCTGGATTCCTTCCAGGTGGGCCTGTACTTGTTCAACGTGATGGTGGCGGCACTCACCACGGCGCTGATCCTCCTGCCGGTGAGCGTGCACCGGCGGCTGTTCCGGAAGCGGCTCAAATCCGTGCTCGTCGCCAGTGCCGACTTCATGGCCAAGAGCGCCCTGTGCGGGGTGGCGGTGCTGATCGTGGGCACCGCGCTGTTGGTGTTCGACGTCGTTGCCGGCCGGGGTGCCGCGCTGATCGCAGGCGGGGCAATAGTTTTGGTGCTTCTGGTCCTGCTGCTCGCCGTGCCGTTGTGGCTCAGCTACCGCTCGCGGCGCCCGCCCGGACCCGGCCTTTAGGAGAAGACATGCCCCGATGGTTGAAGAACAACGGACTGCTTCTGGTCAACGCCGGACTATTTGTCGTCTTCCTTGGCGGCATGGTGGTCTCCGGCGCATCCGCTTACAACGACGACCAGCTGACGCATGGCCAGCAGCCGGTAAGCATCTTCGGCTATCTGCAGACCGGGCAGTTCGTAGAGGCCGTTTTTGAAAACTGGGAATCCGAATTCCTGCAGATGGCCATGTACGTGGTGCTGACGATCTTCCTTTTCCAGAAGGGCTCATCGGAGTCCAAGCCGATCGGCAAAAAGGCGGCACAGGATGAAGACCCGCGCAAGGCGGAAATCAACCCGAACACGCCGTGGCCGGTCCGTAAGGGCGGCTGGATCCTGGTTGTCTACGAGCACTCCTTGTCCAGCCTGCTGGTGATCCTGTTCATCGGCTCGATCCTCATGCACGCCACGGGCGGAGCGGCGGCCTACAGCGAGGAACAACTGGCCCACGGGATGCCGGCGGTCTCCACCTGGGAATTCATGGCAACCAGCCAGTTCTGGTTTGAGTCTTTCCAGAACTGGCAAAGTGAATTCCTGGCGGTCGCTGTTCTTGTAGGCGCCTCAGTCTTCCTGCGCGAGCGTGGTTCGCCCGAGTCGAAGCCGGTGGCCGAACCGCACCACGAGACCGGGGCGTGAGGTGCGTGGAGGCTCAGGCCTTCTTGGCGCGGGCCCGTTGCTTGGCGGGCGCCTTCTCTTCCGCGGTGGCTTCCTTCGACTTCGCCCTGCCGGCAGTCTTCGGCGCACCGGCAGACTTGGAACCAGCGGCAGCACCGCCGCGCTTCTTGTCCAGGCTGCGTTTCAGCGCCTCCATGAGGTCGATGACTTCGCCGCCTTCGCCTTCGGCGGCCTGCACGCCGAAGGTCTCTTCGGTGTCCAGCGAATCGCCGCGTTCAAGTTTCGCCTCGATGAGTTGGCGGAGCTGCACCTGGTAGTCGTCCGTGTACGCCTCGGGGTCGAAGTCGCGGGCCATGGAATCGACCAGCGCCGAGGACATCTCCAGTTCCTTGTCCGAGATCCTGATGTCCGAATCCAGCGCCGGGAAGTCGGCCTCCCGGACCTCGTCGTCCCAGAGCAGCGACTGCAGCATCAGCACGTCGCCGCGCACCCGCAGGGCGCCCAGCCGGGTCTTCTGGCGCAGGGCGTACTGGACGATCGCCACCCGTTCGGTGTCCTGCAGGGTGCGCAGGAGCAGCATGTAGGCCTTGGGCGATTTGGAGTCCGGCTCCAGGTAGTAGGGCCGCTCGTACATGATGGGGTCCAACTGCTCGGCCGGAACGAATTCCACCACCTCAATGTCGCGGCTGTTCTCCTCCGGAAGGGACTTCAGGTCCGCGGCAGTGAGGACCACGGTGCGGCCTTCCTCTTCGAAGGCCTTGTCGATATCCTCATAAGCCACAACTTCGCCGCAGACTTCGCACTTGCGCTGGTAGCGGATGCGTCCCCCGTCCTTGTTGTGGACCTGGTGGAGGCTGACATCGTGGTCTTCGGTGGCGCTGTACAGCTTGACCGGAACGTTGACCAGCCCGAACGCGATAGAACCCTTCCAAATGGCCCTCATGCACTAAGTGAACATCACATCAAGGCGGAGGTGAAGAGATGGCAGAGCGTCAGAAGGAGCGCGTGAACGTCGAGGGACGCGAACTGACGCTGACCAACCTGGGCAAGATCATCTACCCGGAGACCGGCACCACCAAGGCCGAAGTGCTCGAGTACTACGCCGCCGTCGCGCCGTTCCTGATCCCGGCGGCCGCCAACAGGCCGGCAACCCGCAAGCGCTGGGTGAACGGCGTGGGGACCGCGGAGAAGCCGGGCCAGATGTTCTTCCAGAAGAACCTGGATGCTTCCACCCCGTCGTGGGTTCCGCGGGTGACCATCCAACACAGCGACCACACCAACGACTACCCCCTGGTGAACAACCTGGCCACCCTCACCTGGCTGGCGCAGATCGCCGCGCTGGAAATCCACGTGCCCCAGTGGCAGGTGGACGCCGAGGGGACCATGCTCAATCCGGACCGCCTCGTCCTGGACCTCGATCCCGGGCCCGGCACCGGCCTGCACGAATGTGTGGAGGTGGCCAAACTCGCACGCGCCATCCTGAAGGACGTCGGCATGGACCCGGTTCCGGTGACCAGCGGCAGCAAAGGCATCCACCTCTACGCAGGGCTGGATGGCACGCAGAAATGGGAGCAGGTTTCGGCCTTCGCGCATGAATTGGCCCGTTCCCTCGAATCCGACCACCCGGACCTCGTAGTGAGCGACATGAAGAAGACCCTGCGCGGCGGCAAGGTCCTGGTGGACTGGAGCCAGAACAGCGGGAATAAGACAACGATTGTGCCGTACTCCCTGCGCGGACGACCGCACCCCATGGTGGCGGCGCCACGCACCTGGCGGGAGCTTTCCTCCCCCAAGCTCGAGCACCTGGATTTCACGGCCGTGATGAAACGTGTGAAGGACGGCAAGGACCCCTTCGCCGCTGTGGCGGCGGGGCCTTCCGGGCATCCGCCCGCGCACCTTGGCGGGGACGGTCCGGGCGGGGAGGACGACGACGGCGGCGCGGCAGGCGTGCACCCGCGGCTCACCGACTATGTGCGGAAGCGCGATCCGGGCCGGACCCCCGAACCCTTCCCCGCCGTCGGGCAGCCCGCCGGGAAGCAGGCGGACGCGGAGGAGAACCCGGCTGGCGGGATCTTCGTGATCCAGGAACACCACGCCCGGGCCTTCCACCTGGATTTCCGACTGGAGCACCACGGCGTGCTGGTTTCCTGGGCGCTACCGCGCGGCGTGCCCGAAACCCCCAACAAGAACCACCTGGCCGTGCACACCGAGGACCACCCGCTCGAATACGCGCAGTTCCAGGGGATCATCCCCAAGGGCGAATACGGCGCGGGGACCGTGAGCATCTGGGACAACGGCACGTACGAATGCGAAAAATGGCGCGACGGAAAGGAAGTGATCGCCACCCTCACCGGCCGGCCGGGCGGCGGGCTGCACGGCACTCGGCGCTTCGCGCTCATCCGCACCGGGGAGTCGGATAAGCAGTGGCTCATCCACCTGATGAAGGAACAGCCCGGGCACCACGCGGTTTCCAAGGAAGCGTCTCCGGCGGCAGCCTCCCCCGCCCCGCGCAGCCTCGCCGCACCGCCGGACTACGCACCGATGCTCGCCACGGCGGGAACGGCCGGGGACCTGGCCGGAAGCCGCTGGCTTTTCGAACTGAAATGGGACGGTTTCCGGGTGCTGGTCTCGCGCTCCCACGGGAAGCTCCGGCTCGGCAGCCGCACCGGCAAGGACATGACGGCCACCTATCCGGAACTGAGCGATCCCGCCATCTGGCCCGAATACGACTTCGTGGCGGACGGCGAAATCGTGGCGTTCGGCAAGGACGGACGGCCGAGCTTCGAGCAGATGCAGAAGCGGATGAACCTCACCAAGCCGGGCGATGTGGAACGCGCCCGCGCCGTGGCTCCGGTGCAGCTGATGCTCTTCGACCTGCTGTATGACGACGGCGGCGAACTGGTTTCCCTGCCCCTGGAGGAACGCCGCCAGCGGCTGGAGTCCTTCATGGAGGGACTGCCCAAACCGGGCGGGGCGGGGAAAGGCAGTCCGCTGCATCTGTCGGAGGTCCTGGACCACGACCATGAGGAGATCCTGGCCAGCGCGGCCGAGCTTGGCTTGGAGGGAGTCATGGCCAAGCGCGCCGAGAGCCGCTACCTGCCAGGCCGGCGCAGCCATTCCTGGATCAAGCTCAAGCTTGAACAAAGCCAGGAAGTGGTGCTGGGCGGCTGGCGGCCGGGTGCCGGAGCCCGGCGCGGCACCATCGGGGCACTCCTGGTGGGAATCCCCGACGGCGGCAAGCTGCGGTTCGCGGGCAGGGTCGGCACCGGCTTCAAGGACTGGCAGCTGCGCGACATCCTGAAGCGGGTGAAGGAACTGGAGCGGCCGGAGTCGCCGTTCCTGGACATCCCGGCCGAAGATGCGAGCACCGCGCACTGGGTTTCCCCGGAACTCGTGGGCGAAGTGACGTTCGGGGACTGGACCGGAAGCGGCCGCATGCGGCATCCGGTGTGGCGGGGATGGCGGCCGGACAAGTCGCCCTCGGACGTGCGCCGGCCCAACTAGCTGGCAGTAGTGGTCGTTTTGGGCCCTCAAAACGACATTAACTGCGAGCTAGTTGGGCCGGTCTGTTGCTTGGGTCGGTCTACGAGGAGTGCGGCATCTGCGGACGGCTTGTGCGGTGCACCGCTGTCACAGCAGCGCCCTGGCCCGAACGTCCGTGGCTGGTGCCGCGTTCCTTGGGGTGCCGGCGCTTGCCGTTCCCGTCCGGCCAGGTCTGTCCGCCGGCCGAGGCGAGAGTGGTGGCTACTGCAGCGCGTTCAGGCATCGGAGCCATGTCCATGGCTCCGGCCAAGTGCTGGGCGAGCTCCGGATTGATCTTTTGTGCTGCATGATTATCGGCCATTGTTCTTCCTTTCCACGGTGAAACGAAGGGTTTTCAGGGTACTTCCTGCCGGCGGGACGGGCTACCAGCGGACCTTCTTTTCGGTCTTTGCGAGCTTCCCGCTAGCGTGCGTCGGCTTGTGGCCGCGGCCGGTGCTTTGCCAGCCGGGGCCGGACCCGCCGCGGGACTTCTGTTCCAGCATCGCCTTCTGGGCGTCGCTCAGCTTGGACATGACGCCGCCCTCCTGGGCAGCGCCCTCCTCGGCGGGCTTGTTCGCGGAATCGGCAGTCATACAGTGCTCTCCTTAGCTTCAAATGCCGTCAGAGGTGCCGGAGATGCGGCGTTCAAAGTACCTTTTGCTGCGGAACCTAAGGAACAGGTTGCGGATGCGGGAAAAGGGGAACGACGCGGAGGCATGGCCTCAACAGGCGTGGATTTTTGTTCGGATCAAACGCAGCGGCGCGGGGAGCCCGGGCCGGCCGGTCTACTCAAAAATCAGTGTTCCCATGCCCACTACCCTAGGCAGACTCACCGGCCCTTGTGAACCCCCGACTTTTCCGACCTGCGGCGCCCGTCCGCGTCGGGCATGTCCCAGGCCTGCCGGTGGGCTAGCATTGCAACTCAGACGACCCATGCCGGGTCCCGTATCCAGGAGGTGAGACCCATCAACGCAATGGCAATAAGGGTGCTCCCTCCGCAGTCACTTCCCAGCCGGGCCTAAGCGGGCCGGAGAGCACCCCTCGGTATCCCGAAAGGCTCTCCTATGTCCCCATCCCCCGCGCACCACACCCATTCCAGCCTCACTTTCCGCCTCCGTTCCGCGGGCTGCGTTTTCGCCGAAGAGGAAGCCGAGCTGCTCCTCGCCGAAGCAGGCTCGCCGGCGGAGCTGGAACGGATGACTGAACAGCGCATCGCGGGTTTTCCCCTCGAGCAGGTCCTCGGCTGGGCCGGATTCCGCGGCCTGCGCATCGCCGTTGATCCCGGCGTCTTCGTCCCGCGCCGCCGCACGGAGTACCTCGTCGAGCTGGGTGCGCGGTTCGCCCGGCCCGGCTCCGCCGTCGTCGATCTCTGCTGTGGTACTGGCGCGGTCGGTGCCGCCCTCGCCGCAGAGGTTCCGGGAATCGAGCTGCACGCCGCGGACATCGATCCCGCCGCCGTGCGTTGCGCGCGCCGCAACGTCGAGCCAGCCGGCGGGCAGGTCCACGAGGGCGACCTCTACGCGGCGCTGCCCCCGTCGCTGCGGGACCGGGTGGACGTGTTGCTCGTCAATGCACCCTATGTGCCCACGACGGACATCGGGACCATGCCCCAGGAAGCCCGCCTGCATGAGCCGCTGGTAGCGCTCGACGGCGGATCGGACGGCTTGGTGGTGCAGCGGCGGACCGTTGCGGAGGCTCCGTTGTGGCTGGCGCAGGGAGGCCGGCTGCTGATCGAAACGAGCGTACGGCAGGCGCCGGGGACGGCGGCCCTCTTCGAGGCCGCCGGGCTGCACCCTGAGGTGCTGCACTCCGAGGAACTCGATGCGACGGTGGTGCTCGGATTCCTCCCGGAATGAGCACGCAAAGATCACAATTAGATAACGGTCCATGTCAGGGGCCGGAGATCCGCATGATCACGCGGGTATCCGGGCCATGCGCACCGTTACGAAAGGGCCCAGACTACGCCGGATTCCGCTCCGCGGGCAAGGAAAAAACCCCGGGGAATCCGGCCGGGCCCGTAAAATTGAAACCCTGCCCGGAGCGGGGCAGCTGTACGTCGCAAGCAAATGACCTCCTTAGGAGGGGCCCAAATGCCCACAGACCAAAGCATCACCGACTCTCCGAAAGGCGCCAGGAACGCCACCGGACTTACCGCATCCCCATCCCGCGGTTCCGCAAAATTGAAGTTTCCCGTCCGCCGCCGGCTCAAGGTTTCCGACGTCAACGTCGTGGACCAGCCGATGCTCAAGAAGGCCCTCGGCGGCACCATCGTCGGCAACACCATGGAATGGTATGACGTCGGTGTCTTTGGCTACCTGATCACCACCATGGGTCCGGTGTTCCTTCCCGAAGCCGACCCCTCGGTCCAGACGCTGTTCCTCCTGGGAACGTTCGCCGCCACCTTCGTCGCCCGCCCGCTCGGCGGCGTCGTGTTTGGCTGGCTGGGCGACAAGGTGGGCCGCCAGAAGGTGCTCGCCGCGACCCTGCTGCTCATGGCGGCAAGCACGTTCGCCGTCGGGCTCTTGCCCGGCTACGCGCAGATCGGGATCTGGGCCGCTGCCCTGCTGGTGATCCTGAAGCTCGTCCAGGGCTTCTCCACCGGCGGCGAATACGCTGGCGCCACCACGTTCGTGAGCGAGTACGCGCCGGACAAGCGCCGCGGCTACTTCGCAAGCTTCCTGGACATGGGTTCCTACATCGGCTTCGCCCTCGGCGCCGCCCTGGTGTCGATCCTGCAGCTGACCCTGGGCCAGGCGGCCATGGAGGAATGGGGCTGGCGCCTGCCGTTCCTGATCGCCGGCCCGCTCGGCGCGATCGCCATCTACTTCCGGAACAAGATCGAGGAGTCCCCGCAGTTCCAGGCCGCCCTCGACGCCCAGGAAGCCCACGCCGCGCAGGCCGCTGCCGGCGACGCCGCCGTGGCCAAGGGACCGATCGGGATCATCAAGGCATACTGGCGCCAGATCCTGATCGCCATGATCCTCGCCGCCGCAGCCAACACGGTGGGCTACGCCCTGACTTCCTACATGCCCACGTACCTCACCACGTCCAAGGGCTACGACCCGGTGCACGGCACCCTGCTGACCATCCCCGTGCTGGTCATCATGGCCCTCTGCATTCCGCTCACCGGCAAGCTCTCTGACCGGATCGGCCGCCGACCCGTGCTGTGGATCGGCGCGCTGAGCACCATCCTGTTCTCGGTTCCCGCGTTCCTGCTGATCGGCATCGGCGAGATCTGGTCCACGCTGGCGGGCCTGGCACTCATCGCCTTCCCGGTGACCTTCTATATCGCCAACCTGGCCTCGGCGCTCCCGGCCCTGTTCCCGACGTCGAGCCGTTACGGCGGAATGGGCATTGCCTACAACTTCTCCGTGGCGATCTTCGGCGGAACCACGCCGTTCATCGTGGACGCCCTGATCCAGGGCACGGGCAACGACATGATGCCCGCCTACTACCTCATGGGCACCTCCGTGGTGGGTGCGGTCACCATCTACTTCCTGAAGGAATCGGCCCAGCGTCCTTTGCCTGGCTCCATGCCGAGCGTGGACACCCCGGCCGAGGCCCGCGAACTCGTGGCCACCCAGGACGAGAACCCGCTGATCGACCTGGACGAGCTGCCCTTCGAGGACCTGGTTGATGCGGCAGCTTTCGGCAACGGCCCGCAGCCGGGCGCCCAGAAGGAACCCGTCGCCGTAGCCTAGGGGCGTCCCGGTTCGCCCCGCCACCGGGCGCCTCCTACCAGAAGCATCGGCCATCGCCTTAGACTCGGCAGATGGCCGATGCTTCTGTGGGTTCTTCCGTGGGTTCCCTGCACCATCTGGAAATCTGGGTCCCGCATTTGGAACGCGCCGTGGTCGAATGGGGCTGGCTGCTGGCAGAACTCGGGTACACGCCGTTTCAGCGGTGGGCCAAGGGCTGCAGTTGGAAACTGGGCACCGCCTACATCGTGGTTGAACAGTCCCCGGATCTCACCAGCACCATCCACCGGCGAACCGACGCCGGCATGAACCACGTTGCGTTCCATGCCGGCAGCCGCGAGAACGTGGACCGGCTAAAGGACCTCGCCGTGGACTCGGACTGGTTCGAGCTCTACGCGGACAAGTACCCGCACGCCGGAGGCCCAGAGCACTACGCTGCGTTCCTGATCAACTCTGATGGCTACGAGGTGGAGCTGGTGGCGGAATAGCGGCCACCCCCAAGCCGTCAGGGGCCCAAGCCGTCAGGGGTCTGCGTCAGCGGCTGAAACCTCGGGCGTCCTGCTCACGCGACCGATCCCTTGAGCAGATCGACGAGAGCCTCGCTATGGGTCAGTTGCGGATGGTGCCCGGCACCCGGCACCGAGATCAGCTCAACGTTCGGAAGTGACTCGAGCT
The DNA here is from genome assembly GCF_056279005.1 of Arthrobacter sp. TE26545. Next base: position 157,577 of record NZ_JBWBQM010000001.1, on the reverse strand, counting down.
GCTCAACCGCGCCCGGGGCGATGGGATCGTCGCTTCCCGTGATGATGCGGACCGGACCACTGAATCGCCCAAGCGCTTCCTGGAGTTCGGCACGCCACTGCTTCGATCCCGCAAGGGCGAGTTGCGCGGCCACCCTCTTGGCGCTGCTTCGCTTGAGGTCACTGAGACTGGACTCGAGAGCAGCCGCGCTCGCTTCCGATCCGGTCAGTTGGTGTGACAGTCGTGCCGGGTCGGTGTGTCGCAAGTAGGTGCTTACGAGCGGCCGCAGGCTGGCCAAGGCACCCATCGGGGCTTGGAGGAAGAACGGCGCGATGAGCGTGAGGGACTTGACCTGCGCAGGGAGCCGGTCAGCCGCGGCTACTGCCGCAGCCGCACCGATGGAATGGCCGATGAGGTCAGCAGCTTCCCCACCCAGCACAGCGGGCAGCCACTGTTCCCAGTCCTGAACGCCTGATCCGCCGCTGAGGCCGAGTCCGGGCAGGTCGACGACTCGCGCGCCGATCCCCGACGCCACTTCGGCCCATGTGTCTGCGTTGACTGGCAAGCCGGGAAGGATCACCCGGCTGGATCCGGGTACGCCGAGCTCGAATGTCCTCAGACCGCCGGCGTCGACGAATCGACGGCCGTCAGCCTTGACGGCACCGAAGCGATGCGCGGCCAAATGGTCGGCCCAACGTTCGACGGAAACCAGCACGTCGGGCGTCTGGATCCCGTGCCTCTCGGCCAACTCGACGGCGGACTCTGTCGGATAGCGATCCGCGGACAGGAAGCCGAGGGTCTCCGGATCCGCCTTGGTGAGCCACTGCGGGAGCCGCTTGATTACACCGACCGGAATCCTTAGCCGCGGGACCTTCCCGCCGAGATGCCGGCCGACGTGCGTGAGCAGCTCTGCCAGCGGCGGGGTGGCCTCGTCAAGGACCCAGTAGGCCTTGCCCGCAGCAGCCGGATCGATCGCTGCTGCCGTCATGAAGGCGGCCAGATAGTCGACCGTGACGACGGGGAGGAACGTCCCTTCGTTTCCGGGCAGTGCGGCTGCGGTGCCTTCCCAGATCTGCTCGACGGTGGTGGCCAGCCCGATGTGCTGGTCGGACTCGCCGGTCACGCTGTCACCGATCACGCTGGACGGATTGACGATGGTCCAAGGGACTCCGCGCGCCAGGGCCCGGGCCTGGAAGATGGCGTCGGATTCCACCTTTGACGCTTCGTAGGCGCCAAGTTCCTCGTAGACCGCGGCGCGGTGGTCGTCTGACCACGGAACAGTCGTGGGATCCTGTCCGCCGACGCGGTAGCCCGACACGTGGACGACCCGCTGCAGCTCGGGTAGGTCCGCGGCGAAATCGATCAGCTTCTCGACGATGCCGACGTTCGCGCTGCGTGCCTCCTGGGCGGTCATTCCGAACCGGTAGGACCCGGCGCAGTTGTGGATCTCGGTGATGGACGGGAATGCCGATGGGCCGCCCGTGACGATCTCAGGTGCATCGAAGTCGGCGATCGTCGTGCTGATGCTCCGTGTCAGGCCACGCTCCCTGAGCCATCGCTCGACACGCGCTCCGGACTCGGCGGTCCGGACTGCCGCCGTGACGTTCGCACCAGCCTCGGCAAGGGTCAGGACGAGGTGCCGGCCGACCAGTCCCGAGGCCCCGAAGACCAGGGCGTGACGGGAAGCTGCGCGTGTCATCGTGTCCCCTCAACGGTCTGGCAGCGATGGTTGATGAGCTCCGCCACGACGTCAGCGGCCGCAATCAGGGGTTGGGTGCTCTGCATGGCGCGAGAGACGATGACCGCCCCCTCGATCGTCGACACGACAACAGTTGCCAGAGACCGGGCCTCCTCGGCGTCAACTCCATTGGCCTCGAAGAGCGCGGCCGTCGGGACGATCCACGACTCGAAGGCGGTGGCGCATGCCTGCCGCAGTCGCTCGCTCTCCGCGCCCATCTCCAGGGTGACGACGGAGACCGGGCAACCCAGCCGGAAGTTGCTCCCGCTGACGATGGTCGTCAGGGCCTCAATCGCGGCGCGGGCAGCCTCGGCCGCACCGCCCGCGGAAACTGCGGCGTCTGCAATCAGCGTCTCGAACTGCTTCGCGGCGAGTCCGACTGCTGCGACGCCCAGGCCCTCCTTCCCGTCGGGGAAGTGGAAATAGATCGACCCCTTTGGTGCTGCGGCGTGTTCAATCACAGCATTCAGGCCCGTGCCGCTGTAGCCGCTGGTCTGGATGAGCTCGAGCATGGACTCTGTGAGCCGTGCCTTTGTCAGGTTTCCTTTGGATGCCATGAAGAAAAAGTAGACCAGTCTACATATTTTTGCAAAAGCGGTGAGAAGCCATCAATAGCGTCGTCGTCACCGGCTCAGCGGCCAAGGCCCTGCAGGTACCTGTTCCGCTCCTCGATCAGGTACTGCATATAGCGGCCCAGGAAGGCCTTCTCCACGAGGCGGCCGAGCACTCCGAACGGCGCGGTGAACTCGACATGGTCCACCACCAGGGTGCCGCCGCCGTCGGGCCCTGAACCGGCCGGCCCTGAACCGTCGGGCAGGAACTCATGCACGTGCCGGAAGGCACGGAACGGGCCGCGCTGCTGCTCGTCGGTGAAGGAATCCGGGAAACTGAACTGCGTGATCCGGCTGGTCATCCGCACCGGCAGTCCGAAGTGCCGGGCCCGCCACGTAACCACATCACCCAGGGACATCAGACCGGCGGTCACCCCGGCCACCGCCCGTTCCCCGGACTTGGCCATCGAGCCCAGATGGACATCAACGCTGCGGGAGAGGTCGAATGCCTGCTCCGGGGTCATGGCCAGCAGGGTCCGGCAGGTAAACGAGACCGTCATGTGGCGATCCTGCCATGATGCTGCGCACATTGTGACCGGGCTGATAGCGGGGCATCCGCACCGTTTGGTACTTTTCCGGAAGACCCGGTCACACGAAGAACGGCGGTATCCCCCGGTGCGCAAGCTCCTCTCCCTCGCCCGGGAACTCAACTCGATCGGCCCCGCGAACAACGACCGCCTCTCCGCCGTGCGCGTCGCACTCAGCGTGGCGGTGCCCACCCTGTTCCTGCTGGCAATCGGCCGGCCCGAGCTCACGCTGTACGCAGTATTCGGCGGCCTCACCGCAATGTACGGCAGGAACGAAAGCCACCAGCGGCGGCTCAAGCACCAGCTCCAGGCGGCGGTGGTCCTGCTGGGCGGCGTCACCGTAGGGACCTTCCTCGCCGTGAACCACATCCATTCCTGGGCGCTGGTCCTGGTTGAAGCAATCCTGGCCGGGCTGGGTTCCATTTACTCCGACCGGGTGCGGCTCAAACCCAACGGGCCGTTCTTCGGCATCCTCGCCCTCGGCGCCTGCGCCTCGGTTCCCCTGACAGTTCCTTTCGGGGTGGCCGTGCTGATCGCGGCGGCATCGGCGTCGTTCTCGCTGCTGGTCGGCTTCGCGGGCTGGATCAGGGTCCGCACATGGAAATCCGGCGCCACGCGCCGCGCCCCGGCACTGGCTCCGAGACTCCGGCAGGCCGCCGTCGTGCATGCCGCCCGCTACGTGACGGCGGTCGGTGCCGCCGGAGCGGTGGGGGTGCTGAGCGGCAGCGGCTATCCGCACTGGGCGATGGCTGCCGCGGCGGTCCCGCTGGCCGGGGCGGACATGCCCAGCGCCGTCAACCGCGGCATCCACCGCATTGTGGGCACATTCCTGGGCCTGGGCGTGGTGGCAATCGTACTCTTCCCGGGCCCGCTCTCCCCCTTGCAGTACCTCCCGGAGACGGCGGTGCTGGTGGCTCTGGTGATCATCTGCCAGTTCTGCACCGAGCTGTTCATGACCCGGCACTACGGCTGGGCCATGGTGTTCTTCACGCCCGTGATCCTGCTGATGACGGAGCTCGCGGCGCATACGGATCCCGGGCGCCTGATCCAGGAGCGCGCCGCCGAAACCTTGGTGGGTGCCCTGACCGGGATCGCCGTGGTGGTCCTTATCCGTTCGCGGAGGCGCCATCCCGGGAAGCCGGCAGCGGCCGCCGGGGCGGACCTGCCGTAAGCCGGGCGGGCAGGACCCGCGCGATGGCGGTCAGCACCTTGTAGCGCTTGGTGGGAATCGAAATGGCTTTGCCGTTTGCATTGTCAACCAGCGCCTCACTGACCACACGGTCCGCCTTGAGCCACATCCACCGCGGAGCCACGGACTTGTCCATCCCCATCCGGTCATGGAATTCGGTATGGACGAAGCCCGGGCAGAGTGCCGTCACCTTGACCCCGCGGGCCGCGTAGGCGAGATTCGCCCAGCGGCTGAAGCTCACCTGCCAGGCCTTGGCGGCGGAGTAGCTGCCCCGGTTGGCGAACGCCGCCACACTGGCCACATTGATGATCCGGCCCGAGCCGCGCTCCAGCATTCCCTGCAGCGCGGCATGGCAAAGTTCCATGGGGGTCTGGACGTGGAGACGCAGGTGCCGTTTTTCGTCGTCGGCGCTGTTCTTCTCGAACGAGTGCAGCAGGCCGATGCCTGCATTGTTGACCAGCACGTCCACCGGCCGCGAGGCGTCCAGGAGACGCTCGACGACGGCGGCCACTCCGGCGTCGTCGGCAAGGTCCGCGGGAAGCACCTCAGCCGTGATGCTGTAATCGCGTTCCAGGACTTCCGCTGCGGCACGCAGGCGGCCGTCGTCGCGCGCCACGAGGATCAGGTGGTGGCCCTGCTCGGCGAGCTGCCGGGCGAACTCCGCGCCCAGCCCCGCGGTGGCCCCGGTGACGAGTGCGGTGAGGGCGTTCGCAATGGCTGTCATACGCCAAGCGTAGTCCTGCCTTCACTGGGAGCAGCGGTGCTTTGCCCGGCAGCGTCACGGACCTTCTTGCCTCGGATGTAGCCCACCACTCCCAGCGCGAGGACGCAGCCGAGGGTGCCAAGGGCGAAGGCTTCGAAGGTCGGCTGCGGAACGCCCCAGACCGCTTCGAAGTCGTAGTCCAGCCCGAAGAGGGCCTCCAGGGTTCCGGGGAAGACCGCCACCCACGAGCCGATGAGGATCCAGAGGAAGCAGACGGCGCCCAGCACACGGAACACGGCGTCGGAGACGGGAACCTTGAAGGGCCGCACCGTATCCGGGTACTTCCTGCGCAGACTGACCGCCGCCGGAATCGCCAGGAGGTAGCTGAGGAGGAAGGTGGAGATGGCGATGGTCAGCACCACGCCGAAGAGTGCGCTGCTTGTGCCGCTGAGCTGCATGGCGGCGAGCATGAACAGCGTGGCCACTATGCCGGAGAGGGTGTTGACGCGGATCGGCGTGCCGAGCTTGGGATGGAAGCGGCCGAAGAAGCCGCCGAAGAACGAGCCGTCCGCGGCGGCCATGGCCTGCATGCGGTCGCTGATGATCATCCACGCCGCGCCCTGGGAGACGAGGACGAAGCAGAAGATGATGGCCGAAACCGCGAGCATGGCCTCCGCCGCGGGCCCGAACACGGTGTAGACCGTGGCCACCGCACCGAACAGCCCGCCGATGCCGGTGATCTGGTCCAGCGGAACTACCAGCAGGATGGCCAGGATCGGCAGCAGGTAGCTTGCGGCGGCGATCATGGAGGAACGCGCCACGGAGATCGGGACGTCCTTGGCGGGGTTCTTCATCTCGCCGGCGGCGCTGTTGCCGGACTCGAAACCGAGGAAGGAGAAAAGCAGCAACGGGGTCACGCCGAGGAAACCGGCGAGGGTGGGCGAGAAGAAGCCGAGGTCCAGGCCGTTGAAGCCGTGCTGCAGCCCGTAGACCAGCGTGACGACGATGAAGAAGGTCAGGAACACAACCTTGAGGATTGCACCGAGCGAGGGCAGCCACTTGCCGTGCTTCAGGCTGATGATGGCCGAGGTGACCGTGATCCAGATGAACACCAGCTTGAAGAGGTAGTCACCCACGCTGCCGGCCTCCACATGGCCCACATACTCGGACCAGGTTTCCACCGCCACGAACGCCATGGCGCCGCCCACCCAGACGGGCTGCGTGACCCAGGTGAAGAGGGAAGTAATGGCGGCAACCACGCGGCCGAAGGCCATCTTGGTCCAGATGTACACCCCGCCTTCCTCGGTGAACGCCCCGCCGGTCTCCGCGAAGATCAGCCCGTACGGGACCATGAAGGTGACCGCCAGGATGAGGGTCCAAGTAAAGGTTTCGCCGCCGAAGCCCGAAACCTGGCCCAGGACCTCCACGGAGATGACGGCCGCGACCACCAGCAACAGGATGTCGAAGCGGCCGAGGGATTTCTGCAGATGCTTGCTTTGCTCCTGGGCAAGAGCCGTCTGGGCGAGACGCTTTGTGGCTGTTGGCTGATCCATGATCGGTCCTTTGCTGCTGCTTGGGGATTTGCTGTTGAGCAAGAGGGATGGGGGGGTTGTGTCAGCGTAGAAGGATGAATTGCATCACGTAAACAATGGAATAGCGATGAGAGTCATCGGTAATTCTGATGCACTTAGCCGAACTGGATCCACGTCGTCTTGGGCGCCGTGTAGTTGTCGAAGGCGTGCAGGGACAGATCGCGTCCGAAGCCGGACTGCTTGAAGCCACCGAAGGGGGTGGTGTTGCCGAGGGCATCGACCGTGTTCACTGACACCGTGCCGGCGAGCAGCTCCCCCGCCACCCGGTGCGCGCGCGAGAGGTCCGAGGTCCACACGGACGCGGCCAGGCCGTAGTCGGTGGCGTTGGCCAGCCGCACCGCCTCCGCTTCCGTCTCGAAGGCCTGGAGCACGGCGACCGGCCCGAAGATCTCCTCGCGGTGGACCTCGTGGTCGGCGGGCAGTCCGCCCAGCAGCGTGGGTTCCAGGTACGCGTCGGAACCGCGGATTTCCCGGCGTTCGCCGCCGAAAAGCACCTCGCCTTCGGTGCGGCCGCGCACGATCCAGCGCTCGACGTCGTCGGCGTGCCTGCTGCTGATAAGCGCACCGTTGCCGTCCAGTCCTGCCAGCGGGTCCGCCGGCGCGTAGCCGGCCGCGGCAGCGGTGAGCAGTGACGCGAACTCGTCGTGGATTTCCCGCTGGACCAGTATCCGGGAGTTGGCCGAGCAGACCTGCCCCTGGTTGTAGAACGCCCCGAAGGCGGCCTTGGCGGCCGCAGTGGCGAGATCGTCCGTGTCCGCGAACACGATGTTGGAGCTCTTGCCGCCGGCTTCGAGGCTCAGCCGCTTGAGGTTGCTGCGACCGGAAGCTTCAAGCAGGGTCCGGGACACGGCCGTGGAGCCGGTGAACGCCAAGGCGTCGACGTCCATGTGGTGCGCCAGCGCGGCCCCCACCTCACGGCCCGAACCGGTGACGACGTTCAGCACCCCGTCCGGCAGGCCGGCCTCGGCGGCCAGTTCGGCCAGCCGCAGGACGCTCAGGGAAGTCAGTTCGGCGGGCTTGAGTACCAGGGTGTTTCCTGCCGCCAGCGCGGGAGCAAGCTTCCAGACGGCGATCTCCAGCGGGAAGTTCCACGGCACGATGGCAGCCACCACGCCCAGCGGTTCCCGCGTCACGAGCGCCGTTGCCCCCGGCGGCACCGCCGGCAGTTCGCCGGACTGCTTGTCGGCCGCCTCGGCGTACCAGCGCAGCGTGGAGATGGCTCCCGGCACGTCAACGGTGGTGGTCTGCAGGATCGGCTTGCCGCTGTCCAGGGTTTCCAGCAGCGCCAGTTCGTCGGCGTGGCGTTCCATGAGCGCGGCCAGCGCCAGCAGCACTCCCTTCCGCGCTTCGGCCCCCACGCGGGACCACGACGGGAAGGCGCGCCGGGCGGCGGCCACCGCAGTGTCGACGTCGGCGGATGTGCACGCGGCCAGCTCGGCCAGGATCCGGCCGTCGACGGGGCTGATGGTGGGACGCTTACTGCCAGCGGAGACGCGGCACCCGTCCACGAAGGCGCGGCCGTCGATCGCGAGGGCATCGGCCCGGCCCTGCCAGTCGAGGGAAAGAACGGTGGAAGTGGTGTTCATGGTTGCTCCTTTGTTGTCAGGGTTGCTTCTTGGAGTGTCATCCGGGGACGGCGGTGCAGGCGGAGCGCTACGGAAGCGCCCATCAGGCAGGCCAGTTCGACCGCGATGAGGACGAGCATGGAACCCGAATGGCCGGACGGCGCCGCGGCCAACGCGCCGTGATGACCCCCGGCGCCGGACGATGCCAGCAGCACCAGGTGGATGAGGATCATGGCGGCACTCATGGCGATCAGGTGCCCGGCGGCACGCCCGGCGCACCGCACCCGGAGCGCCATCGGCGAAGCGCAGGCCAGGCAGGCCGCACCCATCGCCGCCATCAGCCAGGCCATGGCTCCGGCGGGGGCGGCCAGGGCGGCCGCCAGATGGGCTGCGGCGCCGGCCGTCACGGAAGTGCCGACGATGCCCGCTGGAATCCGGGCGCGCAGGAGGCTCCCTGGGCGCAGGGCGGCAATCTGGTTCATGGGTTTTCCTGCCTGCCCGGCGTGAATCAGTCGGGGACTTTACGCCGGGGCTGTGAGGTGGCTAACATCAAAGCGTTGGTTGAACAGTTGTACCATCAAAAACAGACTTCAGGAAGTGCCATGACCTTTCAGACGACCCCCTTGGCCACCTTGGCGCAGCACCCGCTGGAGCAGCTCTCGGGCCCGGGAAATTCACGAGGCCCGCCGGATCCTGGTGGATGCCGGCCTGGTGGCCGACACCACCCGCTTCGCCTACCTCGGCCTGGTGGAGCCGCCGAAATCGGCCCTGTACACAGCCGGAGACGGGGCCGCTCCGGACCGCATTGTCCGGGCGATGCTCTGGGATGCGGCCCTGTCCCGCTCCCTCGACGTCCGGCTCACCCTCACCACCGGAGAAATCCTTGAACAGCGCGAACTGGATCCCGCCGTCGACGGCCAGCTGCCGGTGCTGATCGAAGAGTTCGGGATCATCGAGGACATCCTCGCCGCGGACCCGCAGTGGAAAGCCGCCCTGGCGGACCGCGGTTTGACACCGGAGCAGGTGCGCGTCGCGCCGCTCTCCGCGGGCGTCTTCGAGTACGAGAACGAGGAAGGCAAGCGCCTGCTCCGCGGCCTGGGCTTCCGGCAGGACTACCCGGGCGACCATGCCTGGGCTCACCCGATCGACGGCCTGGTGGCCTTCGTCGATGTGGAGAACCGCCGCGTGGACCACCTGATCGACGACGGCCCGGTGCCGGTCCCGGAGATCAACGGAAACTACACCGATCCGGAAATCCGCGGCGAGCTCCGAAAGGACCTCAAGCCGATCGAGATCACGCAGCCCGAAGGCCCCAGCTTCACCCTGGAAGGCAACCTTCTTTCCTGGGCCGGCTGGGATCTGCGGGTCGGCTTCGATGCCCGCGAAGGCCTGGTGCTGCACCAGCTCCACCACACGCACAACGGACGCAGGCGCCCACTGGTGCACCGCGCGTCGATCTCCGAAATGGTGGTCCCGTACGGCGATCCGTCCCCTTACCGGAGCTGGCAGAACTACTTCGACTCCGGCGAATACCTCGTGGGCCGGGACGCGAACTCCCTCAAGCTCGGCTGCGACTGCCTGGGCGACATCACCTACATGTCCCCTGTGGTGGCCGACGATTTCGGCAACCCGCGCACCATCGAAAACGGCATCTGCATCCACGAAGAAGACGCCGGCATCCTGTGGAAGCACACGGACGAGTGGGCCGGCTCCAACGAGGTGCGCCGCAACCGCCGCCTGGTGGTCTCCTTCTTCACCACCGTTGGCAACTACGACTACGGCTTCTACTGGTACCTCTACCTGGACGGCACCATCGAATTCGAGGCCAAGGCCACCGGCATCGTGTTCACGGCCGCCCTGCCGGACAACTCCTACGCCTACGCCTCCGAGATCGCCCTCGGCCTGGGCGCCCCGTTCCACCAGCACCTCTTCAGCGCCCGCCTGGACATGATGCTCGACGGCGCCGCGAACCGCGTGGAGGAACTGGACCTCGTCCGCCTGCCCAAGGGACCGGGAAATCCGCACGGCAACGCCTTCACGCAGAAGCGGACCCTGCTGGCCCGCGAATCGGAGGCAGTCCGCGACGCCGACGGCAGCAAGGGACGCGCCTGGCACATCAGCAACCCGGACTCGCTGAACCAGCTCGGCCACCCCGTCGGCTACACCCTTTACCCCGAGGGGCAGCCCACCCTGGCGATGGCCGATGATTCCTCGATTGCCTCGCGCGCCGCGTTCGCCCGGCACCACCTCTGGGTCACCCGGCACGCCGAGGACGAGCTCTACGCCGCGGGCGACTTCGTCAACCAGCACCCGGGCGGCGCCGGCCTCCCGGCCTACGTGGCCCAGGACCGTGACATCGACGGCCAGGACCTGGTGGTGTGGCACTCCTTCGGCCTGACCCACTTCCCGCGCCCGGAGGACTGGCCCATCATGCCCGTGGACACCACCGGTTTCACGCTGAAGCCGCACGGTTTCTTCGACGCCAACCCCACGCTCAACGTGCCGCCGTCGTCCGCGGGCCACTGCGCCGCGTCAGCCACAGAGACAGCGGCACCCGCGGACACTGCAAAACCCTGCCACTGATAAGGTGACGACGGCCGGGCCTCTGCCCGGCCGTCGTCGCACGTCCCCGCAGTCCCCGACATCCGGAGAGGAGCAGCATGCCCCCGCTTGGTCGACCACCAGGAACGGCGCCGTGCGATCATCGAGACAACGTGGCGGCTGATTGCCGGGCAGGGCATCGAGAACGCCAGCATGCGGGACATCGCCCGGGAATGCGGGTATGCCGCACCCGGCGTGCTGGCCCACTATTTTCCCAACAAAGACGCGCTGCTCCTGGCGTCCTACGAACTGATCTGCGAGCGCACCAACGAGCGCATAGCCGCAGGCACCGCCGGCCGCCGCGGCCTTGCCGCACTGCGGAGCATGTGCCTGGAGATCATCCCGGCCGACCCGCTCACCGTCGTGGAGGCCCGGGTTGCCGTTTCCTTCTGGCAGCGGGCCCAGACGGAGGACGCGCTGCGCGCCGTGGGCCGGGAGGCGCTGCTGCATTGGCGCACCTTGATGATGGACTTCCTTGCGCAGGCGGAGCACGACGGCGAATGCGCGCCTTTGGCGGATCCGGATGCAGTTGCCGACGAGCTGCTGAACATCATGATGGGCCTGCACGTGACCTCGATGCTGGACCCGGACACGGTCACGGGCTCCCGGCAACGGCACCTCATGGAGCGTGCGCTGGGCCGGCTTACTCTGCAAGCGGCGCGGACGTCCGGCTAGGAGCGCGTCTCCTGTACCGGATGTGGCCGGCGTTGTAGGCTCGGGAACTATGGCTCTGCGACTTGTTCAGGTGAATTTCAAAGCCCGGGATGACGCGGCGCTCGGCCGGTTTTGGGCTGACGCACTCGGCTGGGGCGTTTCCAGCGAAGGACCCGGGGTAACCAACGTTGAACCCGTGGGCTTCAACTGGCCGGACCCCACCGCCGTCTGCATCGATGTCGTCGCCGTCCCGGACCCGGAAACGGTGAAGTACCGCGCCCACCTCGATCTCGCCACCACCTCCGCGGCCCACCAGGAGGAACTGGTGGCACGCCTGCTGGAGCTCGGCGCCACCCATGCCGACATCGGTCAGGGGGACGTCCCGTGGACAGTCCTGGCCGACCCGGAAGGCAACGTGTTCTGTGTCCTGGAGCCCCGGGAGATCTACCGGGACACCGGGCCGATCGCCACAGTGGTGGTCAACTGCTCTGATCCGCGGGCGATGGCGCGGTTCTGGAGCGAGGCCACGGACTGGACCCTGCACGAGGTGGACGACAATCACGCGCGGTTGCGTTCGGCCAGCGGCGTCGGTCCATATCTGGAGTTCCTGCGCGTCGAAGGCCCGGAGACCCTGTGGAACCGTGTGCACCTCGACGTGAAGCCCTACGCCGGGGACGATCTGGAAGCAGAAGTGGCCCGGCTGCGGGCCCTGGGAGCCACCGACGCGGACGTCGGCCAGGGTCCTGATGTGTCATGGCGCTGCCTTGCCGACGTGGAGGGCAACGAGTTCTGCGTCCTCGCCCCGGATAAGGCTGCGTTGGATATGGCAGGGGTCCCGGACTAAGTCCCGGAGCCTAGGAGCGAGCCGCCTTGGCGGCGGCGATCTGGTGCCGGACCGCCTGCGCCACCGCGCGCACCCGCGCCGTGGGACGTTGCGTCCGCAGGTAGGCGAGCACGGTCTTCAGGTCCGGCACGTCGTCCCGGATTTCCACCGTGGCCAGCTTGCCGCCGTCGTACGTCAAACCGTGCTGCGGACGCTGGTGCAGGATCGAATAGCCCAGCCCCCGCGCCACGAAGGTGCGCACGGTTTCGTAGCTTGCCGAACGGAACCTGACGTCCGGCTCCCGGCCGCCCAGGCGGGCGATGGAGAGCATGAGGTCGCGGCTGTGCGGCAGATCCAGGAGCACGAAGGGCTCGTCCTTCAGGGCGGACATTTTCACGCTGCCCGCACCGGCGAGCTTGTGGTCCGGCGGCACCGCCAGGTAAGGCCTCGCGGTATCGACCACGGAGGTGGCCATCGCCTCGGGGAGGTCCAGGTCATAGCAGAGGGCGAGGTCGGCCTGCCCGCTGAGCAGCGCCGCCACGCACCCCGAAGTATCGGATTCGATGACGTCCATTTCCAGGGCGGGGTGGTCTTCGCGGAGCTTGCTCAGGACGCCCGGGAGCAGGAACGGCGCAAGCGTGCTGAAGCAGGCCATGCGGATGCGCCCGGCAACGCTTTGGGTTTCCCCGCGGGCGTGGTCAAGGCTTTCCTCCACATGGGCCAGGATGGACTGCGCGTCGCGCAGGAACAATTCGCCCGCAGGGGTCAGGACCAGGCCCTTTGACCGCTGCCGGATGAAGAACTGGGTGCCCACGTGGCGTTCCAGCTGGGCGATCGCGGCCGACACTGCCGACTGGGCCACGTTCAGCCGGACGGAAGCCCCGGTCATGGACAACTGGGCAGCGGCCTCGACGAAATACCGCAGTTGGGTGAGCGTGACATCCATTCACCGAGCATATCCTTTCATCTGTTTTTTCGATACAACTGTTCTAAAAGGACTGTTGGACAGATTTCGACGGCGGGCGGGAAGCTGATTCAAAGCATCCACCGAGACGAAGAGGCAGCGGCCAAGTGAAGCATCAGCGCATCCGTACGTTCAACACGAAGGACACCTACCCGGAGCAGAACCTGGACAACGATCTGTGCCAGGCAGTGGTGGCCAACGGCGTGGTCTACCTCCGGGGCCAGATCGGGCAGGACCTGGACACGCGCGAGTCCGTGGGGATCGGCGACGTCGAAGCCCAGGCGGAAAAAGCCATGGCCAATATCGACATGCTGCTCAAGGAAGCAGGCAGCAGCCTCGAGGACATCGTCAAGGTGACCGTCTACATCATCGATCCGCGCTACCGCGAACCCGTCTACCGCACCATGGGCCGCTGGCTGAAAGGCGTGTTCCCGGTGTCCACGGGCATCGTCGTCTCGGCACTGGCCCGGCCGGAATGGCTCGTGGAAATCGATGCCACCGCCGTGCTGTCCACCCGGAACACTTCCATGGAGGGAGCGGCGTGACCTTCAGCATCGCAGCCACCGACGGAAACGGCAGGTTCGGCCTCGCGGTTTCCTCGTCCTCGCCGGCCGTCGCCGCCCGCTGCGCGCACCTGCGCGACGGCGTGGGGGCCGTCAGCTCGCAGAACATCACCGATCCGCGGCTCGGCACCGCCCTGCTCGACCGCCTCCAGGCGGGATATTCCGCGCAGGAGGCGGTCGACGCCGTCGTGCACGAATCCCCTGCCGCCGCCTACCGGCAGCTGGTGGTCCTGGACGCCCACGGGGGTTCCGCGGTGTTCAGCGGCGGGCACTCGTTGGGCGTGATCGGCGAGGGCCGCGGCCCGCGCAGCGTGGCTGCGGGGAACATGCTTGCCGGGCCCGGAGTTGCCCAGGCCCTCTGCGATGAGTTCGAGGCGACGTCCGGGGAACTCGAGGTCCGGCTGATGGCCGCCCTGCGCGCCGCGGAGGCGGCCGGCGGCGAGGCGGGGCCGGTGCGCTCGGCCGGCATGTCGGTGGTCTCCGGACACGGCTGGCGGGACACCGACCTGCGGGTGGACTGGCACGAGGATCCGATCGGGGAGCTCGGCCGGCTGCTGGAGGTCTGGCTTCCGCAACGAAACGACTACGTGGTGCGCGGCCTCGACCCTGCGGCCTCAGTGGGCTACGGGGTGCCCGGCGATGAGCGCTGAACCGGCCACAGCGATGACTCCGGCCGCACAGCGTGCCCGGGTGCTTGAGGCGGTCACCGCGCAGCACCCGGCGCTGATCCGGCTGTCGGAGACGCTGCACGCCAATCCGGAGCTCGGTTGGCAGGAACACAAAGCCGCCGGCTGGACAGCCGCCTACCTGGCCGGGCACGGCTTCGCCGTCGAGGAGGGGTACCTGGGCTTCCCGACGGCGGTCCGCGCCGTCGTCGGGAACGGCTCCCGGCGCGTGGGGCTGATGGCGGAGTACGACGCGCTTCCCGGGCTGGGCCATGCCTGCGGCCACAACATCATCACCGCGATCTCCTGCGGAGCCGCCGTCGCCCTCGCGAAGTTCGCCGCCGGGCGGGACCTGACCGTGGAGCTCTACGGCACCCCGGCGGAAGAAGGCGGCGGCGGGAAGATCGAGCTGCTGAAGAAGGGCGCCTTCCGTGGCCTGGACCTGGCCATGATGGCCCACCCCAGCCCGGTGGATTCCGCCGAGGCCAGGCCCTACGCGGTGGCGCACAACCATGTGGAGTACCGCGGCAAGTCGGCCCATGCCGCCGCCTACCCCGAGCAGGGCGTCAACGCCAACGATGCCTTCGTGGTGGCGCAGGTGGCATTGAGCCTGCTCCGGCAGCAGCTGCCGTCCGGGACCCGCGTCCACGGCATCCAGACCCGCGGCGGTGAAGCGCCCAACGCCATCCCCGAGAAAACCGAAGGCCGCTGGTATGTCCGCGCCGAATCCCTTGCCCAGCTGGGAGAGCTGGAGCAACGGGTCCACCGCTGCTTCGAAGCCGGGGCCGTGGCGTCCGGCTGCGAACTCTCCGTCACCCCGGAATCCGAGCCCTACTCCGAGTTCCGCACGGAGCGGCGGGCGCTGGAGCTGTACATCCGGCACGCCGAATCCCTGGGTCGGGACTTCAACGCGCCTCCGGAGCAGGCCACCATGAACCGGGCATCCACCGACATGGGCAACGTGTCCCAGGTGGTCCCTGCCATCCACCCATACATCGGCCTGGGCTGCTTCCCCGCGGCCAACCACCAGCCCGAGTTCGCCGCGCACTGCGTCGGCGAGGCGGCCAACCAGGCGATTCACGACGGTGCCGCCGCCCTTGCGCTGACGGCGCTGGACTTCCTGGCGGGCTCCGGGAAGCCGCGTTGAGCACTACAGCCCCGGGGACCGCGTGGTCCCCGAGGAGGCTTACCGGGGCATCAGCATTGTTACAGGTAGTCCCCAGCCCGTTCCCGTGCGATCTCCATCAGGGTGGAGTGGAAGGCGACCTCTGCCGGGGCGTAGACCTTGTCCTGGCGTTGCGCTAGGAGCACCCGCCGCAAGGGTGCGTCGGAGCCAAGGCTGATGACCCGGACATCGGGGTGCTGGAGGGCAACGGCAGTCTTGGGCACCATGGCTACGCCCATGCCAACGCTGACCATGGCTTGGGCCTCCTGGTAGTCGTTGGCCAGGAAGCCAATGGTTGGTTCAAAGCCAGCCTCGTGGGCGGAACGCTGCAGTACTTCCACCACGGGGTGGGCCTCAGCGCGGACAATCCAGGATTCCTTGCGGAGTTCCTCCATCCGGATCTCCTCCCGGTCGGCGAGGGGGTGATTGCGGGATACCAAGAGCACGGTGCTTTCGTGGAAAACCTCGGTCAAGCGGATGGTGTCATCGTGGAAGCGATTCCACGGATAGTCCCAGAGCAGGCACAGGCCGGTCACCCCGGACTGGAGGTCATTGACGAGTTCATCAAAGCGGGCGCTCCGCACGGACAGGCCGATGGCGGGGTACCGCTTCTTGAAGGCCCGGATCACCAGGGGGAGGAACGAACCGGCAAGAGTGGGAAAGGTACCCACGGTCAGCGAGCCGCGCTTCAAACCCGCGATTTGGTCAAGGTCGCTCCTGGCGGCGCTCATTTGCGCGACGATCTTTCGTGCGTGACCTGCCAGCACCTGGCCTGCTTCCGTGGGCACCACGCCGCGGGAGCGCCGATTCAGCAATGGCTGGCCGACTTCCTGCTCAAGTTTCCTGAGTTGTTGGGACACGGCAGACGGCGTGTACAACATCAACTCGGCTGCAGCGGTGATGGATCCCTGCTCCACGACTTCAACCAGCAGTGCCAGGCGCCGGATATCGAAAAGACTTTGGTTGTCATCGTTTAGCAACTCTTTACCCTCCGGTTGGAATGGTCAATTCTATACATTCCTGCCTTGCGGCCAGGGCTCGCGGGGCGGCTCTTCCGGTCATGATCCATTCCGCTGCGACTCCTCGCGCCTTGCCTCACAGTGAATGAAGTAAATCTACATCCCCCGACAGATATCCAACATTGTCTTCATTTGTGATCTGGCTCAATCTCGAACTATCCCCCTCAACACTTGGGGGCCTCGGAGAGCAAGGAAGAGATCATGAAGATCGAAGCGGAGTGGATGCGCGGTGGCACCAGCAAATGCTGGGTGTTCGAAACGGCACATCTGGAAGAGACCCAAACGAGCCCGGATGTGCTGCTTCCGCGGCTCTTTGGCAGTCCCGACCACCGGCAGATCGACGGCGTTGGTGGGGCAACCTCAACAACCAGCAAGGCAATGATCCTCAACCGGCCCCTCAATGGCGACGTCGATGTCGAATTCACCTTCGCGCAAGTGGGCATCGAAGAGGCAGCGGTGGATTGGGGCAGCAATTGCGGCAACTGTTCTGCAGTGGTCGGCCTCTACGCCATCGAAAAAGGCTGGGTCATTCCCACCGGGGATGTCACTAGGATCCTTACGCGCAACACCAACACCGGCCAGATCATCATCCAGCAGGTAGCCACGCCCTCGGGAGCGTTGCCGATCTCGCCTCAGTCATACATGCCTGGAGTGCCGTTCCCCGGCTACCAGGTTGGGCTTGGATTCCAGGATCCTGCGGGCAAAACCACGGGCAGGCTTCTGCCGACCGGGGCGGCCCTCGACACGGTGACCGCCGGCGGGACCCGCTGGACCGTCTCCATGGTGGACGCTGGAGCGCCGGTAGTAATACTCCGGGCCGGGGACCTCGGCCTTGACCCCGAGCGGCACGACAGTTGGTTCGGCGGCGTTGAGTTGCAGCTGCAAACCCTGGAGCGCATTCGGCGCGAAGCAGCCGTTCGGATGGGACTCGCGGCAACCGCCAACGAGGCGGCCCGCGCCGTCCCCAAAGTCGCGATAGTTGCTCCCCCCGCCCGGTCCGACCGGGAAAGCGACGTCAGCGTCATGATGCTCTCCATGGGCAAGCCACACCCCGCCCTGGCAATCACGGGAAGCATCGCGCTCACACTTGCCGCCCGAACTCCGGGCACCGTCATGAACGAATTCATGGGCGACACACCTCAACCCACCCTGCGGCTGCGCACCCCAGCCGGGGTGATCAAGACCTGGAGCGAGGAGCGGGACGGATCCCAGTTCGTCGGCGTGGACCGAACAGCCCGCACCATCGCCTCCACCACCATCCACCTCCCCGAGGTCGTCGACAGCTCCGTCAACGCCTCCCTCGCCGGCGCTACTCGATGAAGAGAGAGCATCATGACTAAAACCGCAGAGAAAACCGCACCAAGCAACACCTATGGAGACAGCTCCCAGCGACCCAGGCGTCGCCGTCGTATCCTGCTGGTGACGGCAGCCACCATCATTGTCCTGGGCCTGGTCGCCCTCCTGTTCGGCGGCGTCCTGGGCAACCCTTCGGCTGCCTCGGAGTCGGAGCCAACCATGACCGCCACGCAGATCGTCCCGCTCGTCATCCTCGTTGTGATGTTCGTGGTTGCTACGAAGTGGCCTTTGAACATTGGCGTGATGGGACTCGTCGCCTCCTTCGGTGTGGGCTACTTCGTCCTCGGAATGAGCGACAAGCAGATTCTGGAGGAGTTCCCTGCGAGTATCGTCCTGACGATCATCGGCGTCACTTACTTCTTCAGCATGGCCCAACGGAACGGGTCGATCGACATCATCGTGCAGAGCTGCGTCCGCATGGTCAGGGGCAAAACCATGCTGCTGCCATGGGTGTTCTTCCTCATGGCCGCCGCCCTGACCGCACTGGGCACCTTCAGCCCCGCCGCAGTGGCCCTATTGGCACCGGCAGCCCTCGGACTTGCCTATGAGTCGCGTATCCACCCCGTCCTGATGGGCGCCTTCGTCATCAACGGCGCCCACGCCGGCGGCTTCTCGCCGCTTTCCGTTGCCGGCGTGCTGGTCCACGACATCGCCCACAAGAATGGGTTCCCCATTGACCAGGGCGCACTGTTCCTCGCCAGCTTCGCCCTCAATCTCATCCTCTCGGTACTGACCATTGTGGTGTTCGCCATCTTTGGGAAGCTGCGCGACAAGCACGCCAATGAATACGCCGGGCTGGGCACTCCCCGCATCGGCCGTCCAAACGGACAGCAAATGCTCACCTTGGCCCTGATCCTTGCGATCCTCGTGTGCACGCTGGGTTTCCACATGCCCATCGGATTCGTTGCGCTGTCCGCGGGCCTGCTCCTCGCCTTCGTCAACATCAAGGAACACAAGACCTTCATCGGCGGCGTCTCCTGGTCCACGGTCCTGCTGGTGGCGGGCATGATCACCTATGTTTCCCTGCTCCAGCACGTCGGCGTCATCGACACCCTCGCCGAACAGGCCCTGGCACTCGGCGCTCCCCTGCTGATCGCCCTCGTCCTCTGCTACGTCATCGGGGTTGGGTCCGCCTTCGCGTCCTCCACCGCCCTGCTGACCGCGTTCATACCCCTGGCCGGTCCCCTGCTGGCGAGCAGTTCACTGAGCGCCTCGGGAACTGTCGCCGCCCTGTCCATTGCCGCCACCGTGGTGGACGTTTCGCCGTTCTCAACGGACGGAGCGCTCGTCGTGGCCAATGCGCGCGACGCCGACCGGCAGCGGGTCTACCGCCAGCTCATGGCGTACGCAGGCGGCGTTGTTCTCGTCGCCCCGGCGCTGGCCTGGGCCCTGCTGGTACCGACCGGAATCATGTAACCGCCACAAGACCGCCGGACCCGCGTCCGGCAAGCGCACGGGAACCTGCACTCCGGCGCAACAGGAGACCCGAAAGACGGGCGCAGGAACACCCCGTACGCACCAAAGGCAGGGCGGCTTTTCCAGCCGCCCTGCCTTTGCCTTTGCCTTTACCGTCTCGCGCTCGCTCAGACCCCGCTCGGCACCCCGTCGAGAACCCCGCCCGGCACCCCGCCCGCCACCAGCGCGTGCTGCTCGTTGTGGGCCAGGTAGCTGCGCTGGATCGAAATCTGGTCGGCAACGTACTTGGCGTCGTGCCACACGCCCCAGATAAAACTGGATCCGCGGCGCGACTGCCAAGGCAGCCCGAGGAAGTAGACCCCGGGCTCGGACGAAACGCCGCGCTGCTGCCGCGGCTTGCCCCTCTCATCGAATGCGTCCACCTGCAACCAGCCGTAGTCGACGGCGAAACCTGTCGCCCAGACGATCGAGCGGATTCCGGCGCCGGCGAGCTCGAGTTCGAGGATGGGGTCGGTGAGGCTTTCCGGGTCCGGCCGCAGCATACGGGCCCCTGGCTCCTCGGGAAGATCCAAGCCGTTGCGCTCAACATAGGCGTCGGCCTCATCGAGCAGCCCCAGGTAGTGGGCGTCGCCGTTGGCGATGTTGTCGCGGAGGTCAGCTGCAAAGCTGATGGTTCCGTTGTCGAAGGAAAGGGTCCTGCCGGTGAGCTTGATGCCCTCTTCGGCGAGGGCCCGGAAGTCGACAGTGTGGCCGCCGTCGGCCCCGCTCACCGCGATGGTGACGTGTTCTGCTCCCTGGGCAGGCGTGGAGGCATCCCACATCCCCAGCACCCCGAGCCACCAGCAGAAATCGCGCCCGCGGTAGCTCCGCGGGGGACGGTCGTGCGGACCGACCGAGAGGTGGACCTGCCGCCCGGAACGCTGGATCTCCGCGGCGATCTGCACACCGGAGGAACCGGCCCCCACCACCAGGACGCCGCCGTCGGGCAGCTGCTCCGGATTTCGGTATGAGCTGGAGTGAAGCTGCACAAGCCCTGAAGATTCAGGGACGACGGCGGGAATCACCGGTTTCTGGAAAGGTCCCGTTGCGGCCACGACATACCGGGCGTCGAAGTGCCCGTCGCTTGTCTCCACGCGGAAACCCGGCGCACCGGCCTTCCTGCGGACGGACGTCACCTCGACGCCGCAGCGCACCGGTGCGTCGATTTTCGCCGCATAGGCCTCGAAGTAGTCCGCGACCTGCTCCTTCGAGGCAAAGTCGCCGGGCTCAAGGCCCGTGAACTCCAGGCCGGGAAAGCGGTCATGCCAGGCCGGCCCGTTCGCGACAAGGGAATCCCAGCGCATTGAGCGCCACCGCTCGGCGATGCGGTCCCGTTCCAGGACAAGGTGCGAAATTCCCCGGTCGCTCAAATGCTCGCTCATCGCGATCCCGGCCTGACCTGCGCCGACAACGAGGACTTCAACCTCTTGGCTAGCCATCAATACTCCTATGCAAGTTGACGCGCACGACATCAAAGATCGCGCCCTGGGTGACGGGTTTTACCCATCATCACGCGGGGATCTGCATCTGCATAGCGAATAAATCCGGCTAAGGAAATCGAAAATATTGATGCACTCTCGCGCGGTTCCCCTGCGTGTTGCGAAGGTACGCCGCCCGCTTCGCCACTCCCGCTACGCTTGTGCCTATGCAGAACCGTGACTGGGAAGAACGCGTCGCGGCCCTGTGGGCTTCGCTTGATGACCACGGGCGCGACGACTTCCATTCGGCGATGAAAAAGCTCTGCGCGGAACTGCCCGCCGGCACTGCCGACGCCGACTTCGAGCTCGCCGCCGCTTACGATTCCACGGGCTACCCGGACCGCGCCGTTCCCCTCTACGGCAAGGCGCTGGAAACGGGGCTGGAAGGTGAGCGCCGGCGTCGGGCAGTCATCCAGCTGGCCAGCTCGCTGCGGAACCTGGGCCGCCCGGACATCAGCGTTGCGATGCTCACGGACGAGCGCCGCCGCGGTGCGGACCACCTCTCCGACGCCGTGGACGCCGTGCTGGCCCTGGCCCTTGCCGACACCGGCCGGGAACGCGAAGGCCTTTCCCTCGTCCTCGCGGCGCTGGCACCGCATCTTCCGCGGTACCAGCGGTCGATGGCAAACTACGCCCGCGCCCTGCTGGAGAAGCCGGCGACGACGGACGAGGGCTAAGGCCCGGTCATTTGGCAGGACGGCGGCGTCCAGCACCGCCCTTTGGATCACGGCGGATTCTGACTCTCGCGAGCAGCACGGCCAACGCACTAATCCATGCCGGGAGCATGAGGAACGCAAGGATTCCGCCGGCCCCGGTGGCGAATCCACCGGCATTCACGTAGCCCGCCAGCCCGATCGCCCAGCTGAGAAGGGCCACGAAAGCACAGATCACCACGAGGGAGCCGCGCAGATCCTTGCGCCCCATCATTCTCCGGTGATCATCCCGCTCAGCCATGCCGACTCCCGTTGCCACCGGCCCGAAAGAACCGGGCCCGATGAAATCAGGACAGCACAGATCCTGGCCATTTGCGAGGGGGTGGCGCCCCGGTCTCCACGGGACGCCACCGGACGCGGCTAGGCGAAGCGGGCCAGAGGGTTCTTCAGCCGCCCGGCCATCTGCAGCCCGCCCGAGGGATCGCTGAGGTCCAGCATCTGCTGGTTGTTGCGCAGCTGCAGGCGGTTCAGGCAGGACAATTCGAAGTCCGGCGCGAAGAGATCGTGCATCCTGAACTGTTCCGCCAGCTCCGGGTGCCGCTTCTGGTATTCGCGTACGACGCCGGCCGTCACCTTCCAGAACTCAGCTTCCGCGAGCGTTCCGTCCCCCGCGAGGATTGCGGACAGGAAGCGGAAGATGCAGTCGAAGACGTCCGTGAAGATGGCGAGCACCATTTCCTCGGCGGGAATGTCGGCCTTAATGCGGGAGACCTCCTCCGGCAGCTCGAGCCGTTCCCCCATCACCACGATTTCCTCGGCGATGTCCTTCATGATGGCCCGGACCGGCACGCCGTTCTCCAGCACCAGGATGACGTTCTCGCCGTGCGGCATGAAGGCCAGCTCGTATTCGAAGAGGCAGTGGATCAGCGGGACAAGGTAGGCCTCCAGGTAGCGGCGCAACCACTCGGCGGGTTCCAGCCCGGAGCGTTTGATGAGCGCCGACGCCATGGAGTTGCCGTCGGCGTCCACGTGCAGCAGCGAGGCCATGGTGGTCAGCTGCTGCCCCGTATCCAGCAGGGGAAGCGGACTTTCCCTCCACAGGGCCGAGAGCATCTTGCGGTACGCCGAGCCCTTGGCCGAGCCCGCCTCGTAGTAGTGGTTGTGGTAGCCGATCGCCGCCGACTCGCGGATCATCGCAAGCCCGCGTTCCTGCAGTTCGGCATCGCGGGAAATCAGCCCGTGCAGCCAGTCGTTGATGGCGGGAGTGGCCTTCATGTACTGCGGGGACAGGCCCCGCATGAAGCCCATGTTCAGCACGGACATGGCAGTTTTGACATAGCACTTATTTGGCTCACTCGTGTTAAAAAACGTCCGAATGGACTGCTGCGCCTGGTAGGCGTCGGTTCCTGTGCCGAGGTGGACGATGCGCCGCTGGGCGATCTCCGCCGCGAACGTCACGGTGAGCTTGTTCTCCCACTGCCAGGGGTGCACCGGCATGAGCAGGTAGTCCTGCGGGTCGAGGCCGCGCGCGGAAAGCCCGGCGTCGAAGCAGGCCAGTGTGTCCGCGCCGAGTTCGGCCTCGAAATGCGCGCGGTAGCCCAGGCCGGCACTGGAAGTGAACAGGGCCTTGCTGCGGTGGACGCCTATCCACTGCAATTGCACGGCCTCGCCGCTTTCCGGGGCAAAGGCGTGGTAGTCGCTGATCCCGAAGCCCAGGCGGCCGTTGTTGGCCACGAAGCACGGATGCCCTTCGCTCATGGTCCGTTCGATGGCCTGGAAGTCGGCAGCGACATCCGCCCCGCCGGTGATGCCGGCCGCGAGCTCCGCCGAACGCAGCGGGTTGCCCTGCTTGTAGGCGTGGCTGGCCAGGGTGCTGCTGATTTCCTCCAGGTAGACCGGCAGCTGTTCCTCGCGGATCGCCAGGGTGTCGCGGAACTCGGTGATGAAGTCCAAGGCATCGAGCGGCAGCTTGCGGCGTCCGGTCTCCCTCGATTCTGCAATCGGACGCAGTTCAGTCCGGACGATCGAATCCGCCGGGATGCTCCAGTGTTCCAGTTCCAGCACGCGCGCGCGGAAGCGGTACTCCATGGCGGCGTTATCACTCACCACCCGGTAGATCCCGGCACCGGCACCCTCCTCCTGCAGTAGTTCCGGCACCAGGATGCGTTCGTGCGAGAACTCGGCGAGGGCTTTGCGGACCAGGTGGCGGTTGGCGGCCGCCCAGGTATCGGGGCTGAGATGCTCCACGGAGGCGGAGGCCTGGGCGGATGCTTCGAGAAGGATGCTCATCGGCTTTCTCCTGCGGGTTCAGTTGTGGCGGTGGCAAGCACGGGGGTCAGGGTGGCGAGGAAATCGGCCCGCGCGCAGAAGCTCAGGAGGGCTTCCTTGTGGGTTTCGGCGGGACTCCCCTCCGGTGCGGGCAGCGCGGGAAGGGTCACCACCCGCTCGGGCCGGAAGCCCACGCGCTCGTTCAGCACGTGGATCTTGTGGTTCCGGGCATCCGGCTCGACCACCACCCGCTCCGTGCTCGGGTCCTCGAACAGGTATGCCATCACTGACTGCATGACGGCGGTGGTGAAGCCGGCCTGCGGGTCACCCTCCGGAGGCGCGACGAGCAGGTGCATGCCGATGTCCCCCGGCTGGACGTCATAGACGCCCGCCAATGGCGATTCACCCGGCTGGTACCGCTCCATCAGGAATGCGGGGACGCCGTCGTCGAGTCCGAGGAACGCCTGGTGGTGTCCGCTCGCGACGATCCGCGAGTATTCCTCCACAACGTCCTGGACCGTGGAGGACAACATGCCCCAGAAGCGGGCGTAGGGCTGGCTCACCCAGCTGTGGAGGAGGGGTGCGTCGGCAAGGGGGTCGACGGGACGGAAAGTGAAGCTCATGCGTTCACCGCCACCGGCGCGTCGGACATAACGGGTGCGCCGAATTGCTGGAAAGCGATGGCGCGTTCGATCGGGTAGACCTCCCGGCCGGTGATTTCGCGCAGGATCCAGGAGTTGCGGTACGCGGCCATTCCCAGGTCCGGAGTAACGAAGCCGTGCGTGTGCAGTTCGGCATTCTGGACGAAGATTTCCCCGGGTTCGACGCCGGCGCTGTAGTTGCGGGCAACGTCGAACCGTCCGCGGTAGTCGCGCCGGATGCGGTCCCCGATCCCGGCCAGGAAACCCGGCTCCTGGTATTTGTAGCCGGTGGCAAGGACGACTGCCTCGGACTCCAGGGTGAAGTCGCGGCCGTGCTCTTCGTGGCGCAGCTCCAGGGTGTGGGCGCCTTTTTCGGCGTCCCAGTGGGCGGAGTTGAGGGAGGAGTGCGTGAAGAGCTGCGTGTCCACCATGCCGGAGAGGCTCTTGGTGTAGAGCAGGTCGTAGATGTCGTCGATCAAGTCCGAGTTAATGCCCTTGTACAGGTTCTTCTGGCTGTCGATCAGCGAATCGCGCTGCTCCGGCGGCAGGGAGTGGAAGTAGTCCACATACTCCGGGGAGGTCATTTCCAGGGTCAGTTTGGTGTACTCCAGCGGGAAAAAGCGGCCCGATCGGGTCACCCAGTTCAGCTGGTAGCCATGCACGTCGATCTCCTGGAGGAGCTCGTAGTAGAGTTCCGCGGCGCTCTGGCCGCTGCCCACGATGGTGATGCTGCGCTTGGCCTGCAGCTCACTCTTCCTCGACAGGTATTCGGCGTTGTGGAGGACGAGTCCGCCGGCGCTGTCGCCGGCCACTATCCCTGCACAGGCTGCCGGGATGTAGGGGCTGGTGCCGGTTCCGAGCACCAGCCGCCGCGCCTTGAGCACCTCGGCGCCGTCCGGGCCCTGCACGGAAAGGGTGTACACACCGTCGTCGTAGGACACATCCAGCACATCCGTGCTAAAA
Source organism: Arthrobacter sp. TE26545 (assembly GCF_056279005.1). The sequence continues at coordinate 132,405 of NZ_JBWBQM010000001.1, read as the reverse complement.
CGCACGGAGTCCAGCTGGCCGGCCACCCACTGGCAGTACTGGTTGAATTCGGCGCGCAGCGGGTAGAAGTTTTCCCGGATGTAGAAGCGGTACAGCCGGCCGGTCTGCTTGAGGAAGTTCAGGAAGGAGAATTTCGACGTCGGATCGGCCAGGGTGACCAGGTCCGCCATGAACGGAACCTGCAGGTGTGCCGGCTCCAGCATCATGCCGGGGTGCCAATCGAAGGACTCGCGGCGCTCCAGGAAGACCGCGTCAAGGCCTTCGATCGGCTCGCTCAGGGCGGCGAGGCCCAGGTTGAAGGGGCCGAGGCCGATGCCCGCGAGATCGTAGGTGCGGTTCCCGGCCTGCGGTTCCTTGAGGGCGGTGGTGCTCATGCTGCGTTGTCCTTGCTGGTGGATTCGTTGGAGAGCAGGCCGGCGCCGGTGCGGCGAAGCAGCTCGATGATTTCGCGGATGTCGTTCCGGCTCGCCTCGGCGTTGAGGAGGGTGAACTTCAGGTAGTGGTGGCCGTCCACCTTGGTACCGGCAATCACGGCTTCCCCGGAGGCGAAGACGGCGGCACGGATGGCGGGGTTCAGCCGGTCGGCCGTGGTTTCGTCCAGACGGCGACCGTGCTCGCCCGCACCGTCCACGCCGGCACCCTCAACAACAGGCCGGTAGCGGAAGACGATGGTGCTCAGCTGGGGTTCGGCGGCGAGTTCGAAGTCGGGGTCCTCGCCCAGCAGCTCGCCGACCCGCCGGGCGAGCTCGATAGCTTCATCGAACAGCGCACCGATGGCCTCGGACCCCATGGTGCGCAGCGTCAGCCACAGCTTGAGGGCGTCGAAGCGCCGGGTGGTCTGGATGCTCTTGTCCACCTGGTTGGGGACCTGGGCCTTCGCAGCGCTCTCCGGGTTGAGGTAGTCCGCGTAGTAGGTGACGTGGCGCAGCATGGCCCCGTTGCGGAGCAGCACGGCACTGGAACTCACGGGCTGGAAGTAGGTCTTGTGGAAGTCCACGGTGACGGAGTCGGCCAGATGCGTGCCGTCGATCAAGTGGCGGTAACGGTTGGAGACCAGGAGGCCGCCACCGTAGGCGGCATCGACGTGCAGCCAGGAATCGTAGGCGCGGGCCAGGGCGGCGAGTTCCGCGAGCGGGTCCACCGCACCGAAGTCCGTAGTCCCGGCGGTGGCCACGACCGCCATCGGCACCAGGCCGGCGCCGTGCGCTTCCGCCAAAGCCGCGGCAAGAGCCGCCGGGTCCATGCGGTGGTCCGCGGCGGTCGGAACGGCGATGACGGCGTCGAACCCGAGGCCCAGCATGGAGGCCGACTTCTGGATGCTGAAGTGGCTGTCCTGCGAAGTGAAGACGCGCAGCCGGTCCAGCAGCTGCGGCAGGCGGGCCTCGCCGGCGTCGGGCGTCGCGGCGCGGAGCTTGGCGACGGCGTGGTTGCGGGCGATCAGCAGCGCCTGGAAGTTGGACTGGCTGCCCCCGGAGGTGAACACGCCGTCGGCGTCATTGCCGAAACCGAGGCGGCCGGCGGTCCAGTCGATGAGGCGGCGTTCGATCATGGTGGCGCCGGCGCTCTGGTCCCAGGTGTCCATGGAGGAGTTGACGGCGGAGAGCACGGCCTCGCCCACCAACGCCGGGATCACCACGGGGCAGTTCAAATGCGCTGCGTAGCGGGAGTCGTGGAAGTAGATGGCGTCCTTGAGGTAGAGCTCGTCGAGTTCCTCGAGGGCGGCGGCGGTGTCCCGGAGCGGGCGGCTGAGGTCGACGGCGTCCACTTTCGCCTTGAGCCCGGCATGCCCGACGCCGGTGAACGGCCGGGCGGTCCGCTGGACCTTGGTGGCTACGGCGTTGACCCCCTGCAGCACCTGCGCGACATAACTGGGCGAGTTCCGCGCGTTGAAAAGCTGATTGGTGGCCACGAGGGCAAGCTCCACGCTGGACCCGAAGTCCTTTTCCGGTGCGGTCCCGTCCTCGGCACCGGGTCCAACTTCACCGGGTTCAACTTCACCGGGTTCAACTTCACCGGGTTCAACTTCACCGGGCCGGACTTCCATGCTGGGCGACGTCACGTCGGCCTCCTTCCACTGGGTTCGAACAAATGCCCCGCAACACTTCCCGCGTTATTAGGCAAGGCAAGCCTTACTTAGGCTTACCTTTTCGTCAAACTTTTGTGCCCTAATTCATGAGGTGTGACGGGGCGGGAAGCCTTGACTGGATTCGGTGGGTCGGCGTGGGGTAGCTTGCCCGGCTTTGTCTGTCCTGGCGCGGGTGGCGATGGCACATGGGGGGCTCGGGGGCGGCACACGGGGGCTCGGGGGGCGGCACGCGGAGCGGCGGATTCCGCGGCATCATTCGAAGGGACAAACCCTGCGGCCGTGGAAGGCATGTTCCTCCACCGTGCTGAGTTGAATGACTGCTGGGACTACTCCGTATTCCTGCATGTCCCTTTCAGCGAAACAGCTGCCCGGATGGCCCGCCGGGACGGCAGTCCTGATGACCCGAAGCATCCCCAAATGAGCCGCTATGTGGAAGGCCAGCGGCTCTATTTCCTATCGTGCACGCCGTGGTTTCGCGCTGCACGCGTCATCGACAACACCGACTGGGATAGCCCGCGGCTGCTCGCGGCCGACGCGTTCCAGAACCAGCCGGCCCTACTCGTTGCCGGGCTCTCCCACGGGCGGCTCGGCCGGCCAGTCGACGTCGAGCTCGTAGCCCTCGTGCTTGCGCAGGAAGGCGGCAATGTACGGGCAGTGCGGGATGATGCGTTTCCCGGAGGCCACCACGTCGTCCAGTGCGAAGCGTGCCAGGACCCTCGCCAGGCCGCGCCCCTTGAACTTTTCCCTGGTCTCCGTATGCATGAAATCGATATGGCCGGGACGGTCCATGAACTGGGAAATCACCGCAACTTCACCGTTCACCAGGAGTTCGTAACGGTGGAACTTGTCATTCCGGACAGTGGTGACGTCACCGTGGAAAGACTCTGCCAGGGAATCCGTGAACTCGGTCATGACTCGACATTGGCACGTATTCCGGGCTCTGGCAATGGCGGCTGGTGCCCCTCGCCAGCCCCAGTCTTCGGACCCGCAAGCGGGGTCCGCGACGGTTCCACCACGCGTCCCAGCAGCAGCACCGCGAGCATGAAGCACGCCGCCCCGCCGCCCAACAGGGCGACCGTGAGCCCGTTCAGTGCTGCGTCCAGCATGGGGATGAAAACCACGACGCCGGCCGTCACCACCGCGGCAGGCGCGCGGCCCCGCGCGTGGACTGCCGCCGTCGGGCGTTCCTCGAGCCTGCCGAACAACAGCAGGACCGGCAGCAGCAGCACGACGACGGCGAGCAGCACCAGCGGCCGGGCCCACCACCATTCGGCGGTACCGGCGGCGGGCTTGGGGAAGGAAGTAAGCAACAGCAGTCCGGACATCCCCACCAGCAGGGGCAGGTGCCAGAGGTAGACGGTCATCGAGCGGCGGCCGGCCACCGCAACCACCCAGAGCACCCAGCGGGCGCGGGCCAGCCAGGCGACCGCCGGGCGGATCAGTTGCAGGGTGGCCGCCTGCGAAAGGCCCAGCAGCAGCATGCACAGGTTCGGCGGGTTCAGGTTCACGATCATGTTCCCCGAGTACACCCCGGCCCCGGTGATCAGCCCGAGCAGCAGGTTGCTGCCCGCCACGAGCCCCACCAGCCATCCGCTGCTGCGCCCGGCGAGGAAACCGTCGGCAATGAAGAAGCCGAACTGCTGCACCGCGCACCAGACGAACACCATGTTGAGCGATACGAGGATGGGAAACGCGCCACGCAGGCTGTCGACAGTGATCACCGCTGCTACCAGGGCGGAGAGGGTCAGCCACGGCGCACGTGCGTGCATCCTGGCCAGCAGCGGGACGCTCAGCTGCGCGGCGAGATAGGCGGCCAGGAACCACAAGGGCATTCCGGCTCCAGTGGCCATGAGTTGGACGACCTGCGGGTGGACGCCCAGGAGTTGCGCGGCGATCAATCCCAGGAACATCACGGCAAGCAAGGCGGTGGCGGGCCGGACTAGGCGCAGAAGCCGCAGTTGGGCGTAGTCCACGCCGGTTCCGCCGCGGGCCCGCAAGCGCCGCCAGGATTCAAGCCCGGTGATCCCGCCCAGCACGAAGAACAACGGCATGACCTGCAGGACCCAGAGCACGGGCTCGAACCAGCGCTGCTCCATGAGGGTGTTTTCCGTGGTCACGGTGCCATCGGGGTGCAGCACCGGGCTGACCATCATGCAGTGCGAGAAGACCACCAGGATGAGGCAAAAGAAGCGGGCGATATCGATGACCGGGTCGCGCCGCGCACCGCTGGCGGCCTGCCCGGCAACTTCCTTCTTTTCGCCCATGAATCCCATCGCGCCCCCTGCGGCTGATGTACCCCTGCTGGCTCCATTGTCCGCCGAGTTGGCAGATAAGGGCAGTGGCCTTGGAGGGTGGGGGGCTCCTGCGCAAGGCCAGGCGTTGCCGCGCGCCAGGGCCCTCCACGGTGAGCCTCTCGCTCAGCCGCGCCGGGATGTAAAGCGGGATGCAGCGGATCGGGAGACCAGTGGTGACCGGCACTTAATATATCGACTTTCTTACGATCGTCACCTATGCTCAACACGGCACGGCGGGGATGATCCGCACGGAGGGTTTTGAACGTACGGCAGCCATCAAGAGGATGGGCAGCATGTGCCACAAGACCGTCAGTCCTGGGTCGCTCCCGAAGCCGTCTTGCTTTGCGCACGGAATGCTCGCAGTCACGCGGCTGTGGCAGAAGGAAGGCCTCATCCAGATCCAAGGCATCGCCGTTATCCCTGAGCGCCAGCCCAGGGGCGCAACACCCGAAAGTTTCGAGCAAGGGAGACAATGATGTCGCATAGCTTCGACCTGATTAAGAACCGAGAACGCGGACTCAAACGCGAACTCACCAGCCCCCAATTGACCATGATCGCGCTGGGAGGCGCGATCGGCACCGGACTCTTCCTCGGAAGCAAGTTCGCAATATCATTTGCCGGCCCCAGCGTCCTGCTCAGCTATGCAATCGGTGGCCTGATCGCTGTGATGCTGATGGGCGGGCTGGCTGAGATGACCGTGGCCCATTCGACCACCGGATCCTTCGGTGCATTCGCCGAGCACTACATTTCGCCCCTCGCGGGATTCCTGGTGAAGTACCTCTACTGGTCCTGCATTGTGCTGGCTGTTGGCACTGAGGTCCTCGCGATCGGGGACTATATGAAGCTGTGGTTCCCGGGAGTTCCTCCGCTGGTTTGGATCCTGTTGTTTGCCGGGGTTCTCATTGCCGTCAACATGTTCAACGTCAAGGCCTTCGGTACTCTGGAGTACTGGTTTTCCAGCATCAAAGTGTTCGCCATCCTCGGATTCATCCTGCTCGCCGCCATCCTGGTCTTTGGAAAACGGGAGTCCGGCTACGGCATCCATAACTACACCGCCGAGGGAGGGTTCTTCCCGAACGGAGTGTCCGGCATGTGGGTGGCAGTGATTGTCGCGATCTTCAGCTACCTCTCGGTGGAGATGATCGCCATTGCTGCGGGTGAAGCGAAGGATCCGGGAACTGCGGTCAAGAAGGCATTCAAGGTGACGGTATTCCGTCTCTTCCTCTTCTACATCCTGACCCTGGCGCTGATCCTGGCCATTGCACCCGTCAGCCAAATCCTTGCCGGAAACAGCCCCTTCGTCACCGTCATGCAGGTCATCGGCATTCCGTTCGCCGACTCCGCCATCAACGTTGTGGTGATTGTGGCTGCCCTCTCAGCGATGAATTCGCAGCTCTACATCTCCACCCGAATGATGTTCAGCCTGTCTCGAGCCGGGCAGGCGCCAGCCGTGTTCGGGCGGCTTCATAGGAACGGATCGCCGGTCAATGCGCTGATCCTCTGCACCGGTGGAATCGCGGTGGCGGCGTGCGTCTACGCCATGAACCCGGAGTCAGGCTTCACCTTCATGATGGCGTTGTCGATGTTCGGGGCCATGGCCACGTGGCTCATGATCTTTGTAACCCACCTGGCTTTCCGACGCGCAATAAAGCGCGACGGGACAGCATTGTCATACAAGCTGCGCCTCTACCCGGCGGCGTCCTGGGCCGGAGCCGCTCTCATGGTCGCCGTCATGGTCACGACCCTCTTCGTAGAGGCTTTCCGGATGACGTTGATTTTCGGGGTCCCGTTTGCCATCGGCATCGTCGTCCTCTACTTCGTCCTCAGGAAGAGCCGCGGCGAGGCGGTCGGGGAGGGTGCTGGAGGGTCCGACATCGCTGGATTGGACGTCGCCGGTTCCCATGCCGGCCGGAATCTGGAGCGGGCCGAGCACTCCTAATCTGATCGGGGGACCGGCCACGTGGGCCCGGTCCCCCGGCATGCTTCACTAGGGCCGAGGCGGCGCAGGCTCTGCGTGTCGGGCAGGTGGATGACTCCCAGGGTTTCACCTTGGGGTGATGTGCGGGGCCGGGCCGCCCAACAGCCTCAGCCTGCGGCAACCGCCAGAACCCCGAGGACGACGGCGAGCAGCGGTGTCGTGCCTTGCAGCACCGCGGGGCGGAGGTACTTCTTGCCGCTGGCGAGCAGCACCAGCGAAGCCAGCAGCATGGAGCCGCAGGAGGCGAAGACCAGGGTCCAGCCGATCTCGGGGCGCCCGCCGGCCACGAAACAGATCCCGGCGAGCGCGCCGACGGCGAGGAACAGGTTGTAGAAGCCCTGGTTGAAGGCCATCGGCTTGGTGGTTTCGGCGTCGGCCTGCGACGCGACGCCGAAACGCTTCCATGTTGCCGGGCGGGTCCAGGTGATGGATTCCATGCTGAAGATGTACACGTGCAGGAGGCCGGCGAGCAGCGCGAATACCAGGGAAGCTACAGTCATGGACCGATCCTAGCCGCGGCGCCGGCGCCCCACCGAGCACACGCCCCGTTGGGCCCGCCGCGCCAACCGGGCTCAGCGCAGCAGCCGCTCCCGCTCCCGCGGATCCAGGGCGGCAGCCGCGGCTGCCATCGCCAGGCCGAACGCGCCGTCGAGCACTGCCCGGTCCGCCGACGCGGTGGCGCCGTGCGCTGCGAACTCCGCGGTGTGGTGGGCCGCGCCGCCCACCTCGTAGCCCACCAGCGGGTGGATGCTCGGCACCAGCAGGGAGACGTTGCCCATGTCCGTGGAGGCCACCGGGGCCGGGTCGAAGGCGACTTCCCGGCCACGGAGCACCATGGCCTCCCGGTAGGCCTCGGACAGGTAGCGGTCCTGCCGCAGCTCCGCGTACGGATTGCCCGACGGCGTCACGGTGAGCGAGGCACGGCTGGCCAGGGCTCCTGCTTCGAGGCAGCGGCGGACCCGGTCCTCGATCACGCGCAGGGCAGCGATGTCCGGTGCGCGCATTTCCACGCTGGCCCGGGCGCGTTCCGGGATCACGTTGACGGCGCTGCCGCCCTCGGTGACGATTACCGAGACGATGGCCCCGGCAGGCAGCTGCTGCCTGGCCAGGGCCAGCGCGGTCTGCGCCACCACCAGGGCGTCCAGGGCGTTGATGCCCTCTTCCGGGGCGGCCGCCGCGTGGGCGGGACGGCCCTCGTAGAGCACCTCCCACATGCACATGGCCAGGGAGGTTCCGCCCACCACATCGGAGGCGGCGGCGTGGGCCATCATGGCCAGGCCGACGTCGTCGAAGAAGCCTTCTTCGATCATCGCCACCTTGCCGCCCAGGCTTTCCTCCGCCGGCGTGCCGAGCACCTTGACGGTGACGCCGAGGTCGTCGGCGACGGCGGCGAGCGCCAGGGCGGCGCCCACAGCGCCGGCCGCGTTGACGTTGTGTCCGCAGGCGTGGCCGATGTCCGGCAGGGCGTCGTATTCGACGCAGAGCCCCACCACCAGGCTCCCGCTGCCATACCGTGCGCTGAACGCGGTCGGGAGCGAGGGCTGGACGGCGTCCAAGGCGAAACCCGCGGAGCCGAGCAGGGCACGGACGCGCTTGGCCGCACGGAACTCCTCCCCGCTGAGTTCGGGATCGGCGTGGATCGCGTGGCTCAGGCCGAGGATGTCGGCCTCCCAATGCCCCAGTGCGGACTCCAGCTGCTGTTGCACGGCCGGGGGCGCGGCCAGGGCGGCGTTACTCATGCCTGCGCCTCCGCAGCCAGTCGCTTCGGGTAACGGGCCGAGGCCACCGAGGCGACGAGCGCGGCCACCGCGAGCGCACCCCAGATGGCGAAGAGTCCGCCCTCGCTGATCCGCCCGCCGTCCGCGGTGCTTGAGGAGATCAGCTTCACGACGGCGGCGCCCACCGCGATCCCGACGGACAGTGCCAGCTCGTTCAGGCCGGCCGCCGTCGAGGTTTCCTCCATGGGGACGCCCTCAACGGACAGGGCACGGGTGCCCGCCTGGTACATGCCAAGGCTGAGGTTGAAGAGCGCGAAGCCGGCCGCAGTATCCGGCCAGGGAGTCGTGCGCGAGGGCCATGATGGCGAAGCCGCCGGCCAGCAGCATGCCGGCGAACACCAGCGTTGACCGCTCACCGAAGCTGCGCAGCACGCGGGCGGTCAGCAGCGAGGACACCAGGGAGAGCACGGAGCCCAGGGCCAGGATGACCGCGATGGCAAAGGAACTCAGGGCGAAGCCGTAGCCGGTCTTCTCCGGGTTGGCGTGCAGGAAGATGCCGTTGGTGCCGAAGTAGCTGATCGAGGCGAAACCGAAGAAGAAGGTCGCCAGGGAGACCGTGCGGATCCGGGGATTGGCGAGCATGCGCAGGTCCATGAAGCGCCTGCCCTGGGCTGAACCGCCCTGTTCCGGCCGCCGGGAATCGATCCTGACCCAGACGGCCAGGAGGCCAAGTCCCAACAGGCCCGAGGCCAGAGTGCGGATGTCCAGCCAGCCCCACTCCGGGCCCATGGACAGCGCCACCACGAAGCCGATCAGGCCCAGCGAGCAAGACATCAGCGGCACAAGGGCGAGACCTTCGCGGGTGGGGGTTCCGGCGTCGGGCAGGAGGAAGGAGGCAACAAGCGCGGCGACGGCGAACGGCACGGCCACCCAGAGGCCGAGCGTCGGCTGGGAGGCGCCGATGATCCCGGCCAGCAGCCCGCCGGCACCGAAGGTGATCATGAGGACGCCGATCATCACACTGACGCCCGTGCGGGTGTGGGCGGGGCTGCTGACGCGCAGGATGCCCATCATCAGCGGGATGAAGCCCACCACGCAGGTGAGCAGGACGACGCCGGCCGTCACCGTCCACAGCGAAGGCCAGAACGCCATCACGAACGCGCCCAGCGCCACCACCGCGGTGGAGCAGCGCAGCACCAGCCGGTAGCCGTAGCTGTCGCCAAGGCGGGAGATGATCGGGGTGAGCACGGCGAAGCTGACGTTGGAGATCAGGAAGATGCCGTTGATGGTGGGGTCGTCGATGGCGAAGACCGGGCCCAGGGCTGGGAGGATCGGGTTCAGGTAGCCCTGGGTGACGCCGCTGAGGGATTCGACCAGGGCCATTGCCAGGATCATGCCGATGATGGCCTTGCGGGTGATGTCCGCCGTCGCCGCTGGCATTGCCTTGGGAGGCACTATCTTGCTTGCCATATGCTTCCTTGGGGTTCGGGGCGCCCGGAGTGGCGCGAGTCACAACGTTATTCAGCCCCTCACGCACCGGCGGATTATTGATGAAAACCGCCACCAAGGGCACAAATTTGAAAGAATCTTCCATGATCTCCGAGCTGGATCTTGAAATCGTCAACGCCCTCCAGATCAATCCGCGGGCCGACTGGTCCCGGGTGGCGGACGTCCTGGAGCTGTCCGGCCCCACCGTGGCCCGGCGCTGGAGCGCGCTGGCAGGGCAGGGCCTTGCCTGGATCACGCCATCTCCCGGCCCGCGCTACCTCAGCGCCGGCTGGTCCGCGTTTATCAACCTCTCCTCCACCCCGGAGCACCACGGGGCCCTGATCGAGCGGCTGTGCGCAGAACCGGCCTTCGGCACGGTGTCCCTGGTGTCCGGGCCGCACGACCTGTTCGTGGACTGCTTCGCCTCCAGCCACGAAGAACTGATGTCGATCATCACCGGTTCCTTCGCGGATCTGCCCGGCGTCACCCGTCGCGAGGTGGTGTTCGTGACCCAGCTGTACCGGCAGGCATCCGATTGGCGCAGCGGCACTCTCGAGCCGGCGCGGGCGCGGCTCATGGCCAAGGGATCCACGCCTCCTCCCCCGGCATATTCCCCCGACAAACTGGACGCCGCCCTGCTGGAAGCCCTGGCCAGGGACGGCCGCGCCGGCTGGGCCGAGCTCGGCTCCGCGTGCGGGGTCTCCGCTCAGACCGCCCGCCGCCGTGTGGAACGCTTCCTCGCCTCCGGCTACATCACCATGCGCTGCGACACCGCCGCCGCGGTGCAACAGAACCTCCGCGAAGTGAGCCTGGCGCTCAACGTCCCGGCAACCCAGGTGGACGACGTCGGCCGCTACTTCGCCGCGTTGCCCAGCTGCCGGCTGAGCGCCCAGGTTCTGGGTGCCCAGAACCTGGTGGTCACCTTCTGGGTGCGCGATTACCTCGAGGTCCAGGCCCACGAACGCGAGCTCGCCGCCCGTGCACCCGGGAGCACGGTCATCTCGCGCCAAGCGGTGGTGCGCACCTACAAACGGCTCGGCCACGTGCTGGACGAAAGCGGCCGCAGCACCGGCGTGGTGCCGCTGCCCCTGTGGCGGGAAGGGCGCTAGCGGGGCATTCCGGAGTTCCAGACAGAAGCGGAAGTAATGCGGCCCGCACCACAGGGCATTCGTCGTTTAGTGGGAACAGCCGGTTGCAACGACGCCTCCGGCACCAGCAGAACGAGAACCAGGATCCCCATGCTTCCCGCAGCGCCCCTCCGCCAGCCCCGTGCCGCAGACGCCCCGCAGGGCGGACCGCACCATTCCGCCACAACGCCCGACGCCGGCACCCGCTTTCCGGGCCATCCCGCCGGAGCCGAAACTTCAGCAGCCGGGACTCCCGGCAGCGAGGTTCCCAGCAGTGTGTGGCGCCTGCGCGTGGACGCGTGGGAATACCTGGGCTACACGGTCAAGCAGGCGGCCGCCGTCGGGCACGGCTCCGGGCGCGTTCCCGGCAACGGGCGGCTGTCCGTCGAAGCGGCGCGGCTGCTGCCGATGCTGGAGGCGGTGGAAATGTACTGGGCCGCGCCCGGGCAAGGCTACGTGGCCGAGCTGCGGGACAGCCTGGAAAACGGCGACTACGGCAGTGCGCTGGCGCTGATAGAGCCGGTGACGCGGCGGCTTGCCCGGCACGGGCAGGCAGCCCCTGAAACGGCGGCGGATCTGGAGCGGGAATCAGAGCAGCCTGAAGGCCCGGCCGAGACGCGGCGGCGCTTCGAAGTGCTGGTGATCGACGACATGTCCGAGGCCGAGCGCGAGGCGATGCGGGCCGATCTGCTGGCCCAGCGGCGCCCGGCGGACGAGTTCGTGTACGAGGCGGTGTTCGTGCCCAGCTTCGAGGATGCTCTGGTGGCCGTGCTCCTCAACCCGGACATCCAGGCCTGCGTGCTGCGGCCCGGTTTCGTGGCCCGGAGCCGGCAGCGGCTCAGCCGGGACCTGCGCGGCTTCCTGGAAGGCTTCGTCTGCGGCGAGGTGCCTGGACGGCCGATGGACCGCATCCTGATGCTCGCGGAGAAGCTCGGCGAACTGCGCCCCGAGCTGGACCTTTATCTCGTGGCCGGGGTGTCCATCGAGGAGCTGGCCGGTTCCCTGAGCCGGCGTTTCCGCCGGCTGTTCCGCCGCCAGGACAGCCTGGAACTGCACCTGTCCCTGCTGGGCGGCGCCGCCGCGCGCTACGAGGCGCCGTTCTTCCACGCGGTGCAGCAGTACAGCCGCAAGCCCGCCGGGGTCTTCCACGCCCTGCCCGTTTCGCGCGGCGGCTCCGTGGTGAACTCGAAGTGGATCGACGACTTGGGCGAGTTCTACGGGCTGAACCTGCTGCTGGCTGAAACCTCGGCGACTTCCGGCGGCCTGGACTCGCTGCTCGATCCGCATGGTTCCCTGAAGAAGGCCCAGTCCCTGGCGGCGCGGGCCTACGGGGCGCAGAAATCACTCTTCGTCACCAACGGCACGTCCACGGCCAACAAGATCGTGCACCAGTCAATCGTGGCCCCCGGCGACGTGGTGCTGGTGGACCGGAACTGCCACAAGTCCCACCACTACGCCCTCATGCTGGCCGGGGCACAGGTGGCCTACCTGGATGCCTACCCGCTGGACGAGTTCTCCTTCTACGGCGCGGTCCCGCTGGAGAGCATCAAGCGCATGCTCCTGGACTACCGGCGGGCCGGGCGGCTGCACGAGGTGAAGATGCTGGCCCTGACCAACTGCACCTTCGACGGGATCGTCTACGACGTGGAACGCGTCGTGGAGGAATGCCTGGCCATCAAACCGGACCTGGTGTTCCTCTGGGACGAGGCCTGGTTTGCCTTCGCCGGTTTCCACCATATCTACCGCCGCCGCACGGCCATGGCCGCGGCACAGAAGCTTGAAAAGCAGTTCCGCGATCCCGGCTACGCCCGGCGGTACGCCGAACAGCAGCGGCGGCTTGGCGCCGTCGTCGACTCAGGTGGCGGAAGCGCCGCCGTCGGCCTGGATTCAGTCAGCGACGAGCAGTTGCTGCAGGCCCGGCTAATCCCGGACCCGGCGACGGCGCGGCTGCGCGTCTACGCCACCCAGTCCACGCACAAGACCCTCACCTCGCTGCGGCAGGGGTCCATGATCCACATCCATGACCAGGACTTCGGGCAGCTGAATGCGGAGAGTTTCCACGAGGCGTACATGACGCACACCTCTACCTCGCCGAACTACCAGATCCTGGCCTCGCTGGACATGGGGCGCCGGCAGGTGGAGTTCGAAGGCTACGAGCTGGTGCAGCGGCAGGCGGACCTGGCGGTCAGCATCGCCCAGGCCGTGGCGCGGCACCCGCTGCTGAAGAAGTACTTCCGGATCCTGGGCACCCGGGACCTCATCCCGGCGAAGTACCGCGAAACGCAGCGGCAGATGCCCCTGCGCGACGGCTTGGCCGCGATGGCCGAATCCTGGCGGCGCGACGAATTCGTGGTGGACCCCAGCCGGCTGACCCTGCACATCGGGCTCACGGGAGTGGACGGGGACACCTTCAAGCACGAGTACCTGATGGACAAGTACGGCATCCAGGTCAACAAGACCTCGCGGAACAGCGTGTTGTTCATGACCAACATCGGCACCTCGCGCAGTTCGGTGGCGTACCTCGTGGAGGTGCTGGTGAAGCTGGCCGAATCCTTCGAGGACGAGCAGGCAGCCATGAGCGGCCTGGGCCGGCGGGCACACGAAGCCCGCGTGGCTGCGCTGACCAGCTCGCCGCCGCCGCTGCCCGACTTCAGCCGCTTTGCCGCGCGGTTCCGGGTGGATCCGCAGACGCCGGACGGGAACATGCGGGACGCCTACTTCGAGACGTACAAGCCGGGTGCCACCGAGTACCTCGACGCCCGGGAGCTCGCCCGCCGGGTGGCGACGGGCGAGGAGCTGGTGTCGGCATCCTTCGTCACCCCGTATCCGCCCGGCTTCCCGGTGCTGGTGCCGGGCCAGGTGATCACGCCGGAAACCCTGGCCTTCATGTCGGCGCTCGATACCCGGGAAATCCACGGCTTCAACGCGGAGCTGGGCTTCCGGGTGCTGACGGGCTAGCCTAACGGCCGAATCATCACTTTTCCGGAGCCTTATGCTTCAGTTCTAATCGCTTTTTCTTAAGGGAAGTTCCTCCGATACTGGACAGGACTTCGCAGGGCGCGACAGCGGCGTCGGGCCCTCCCAATACTCCAAAGGAATACAAACGACCCATGAGCGGCTTGCCTCCATTTCCGGCCATTGCGCCCTTGTCTGATACACCTGCGGATCCTGCCGATTGCGGCGGCGATGAGGATTGCTTCTACTGCAGTTGCCCGGAGACCGATTGACATGGCGCCCACCGGAACCTCCACGATTGCCCCGGTGCCGGCCGGCAGCAGGCCCGCCATCCAGCCCTGGAGCGTGCGGGATTTCCACCCCGATGACCTGGACCAGCTCATCGGCGTCTGGCAGGACTCCAGGACGCCCGGGGTGCACCCGGTCTACACCCTCTCTGAAATCATCGACGCCTGTTCCAACGGCGTCGCAGCAGTCGCGGTCAGCGAAGGGCAGGTTATCGGGGCCGTGGCTTGCAAAATCCAGGATGCCCGGGCGTGGATTGTCATGCTCGCCCAATCCCGGGAATGGCGGGAACAAGGACTCGGCAGCGCCTTGCTGGCAGGCATGGAGGACAGGCTCACCAGCCAAGGGATCCAGCGGGTTTCCGCGCTCCTGCCGGCTTCCGAGACGAGGGTCCGCGCCTTCAGGAACAGCGAATACAAGGTGGAGGAAGACCTCCACTACTTTGAACGAACCATCCCCTTGCAGGCCAAGGAGATCGGGCCGCTCAGCCAGCTGGGCGGGCGGCTCCTTCCGCACGGCCTCTGGGATGCCCTCGCAGGCATGCAGCGCGAAAAGTCTCTCATCGAGAACCGGCTGATCCTGCCGCTGGCACGCACGGAACTCGCGAAATCCCTCGGCGTGACACCGCCGCGGTCCGTGGTTCTTTTCGGCCCGCCAGGCACTGGCAAGACCACATTCGCCAAGGCGGTGGCTTCCCGCCTCGACTGGCCTTTCGTCGAGGTGTTTCCTTCGCGGCTTGCGGCCGATCCACAAGGGCTCGCCGGCGCCCTGCGGCAGGTCTTCGCCGACATCGCCCGACTGGAGCACGCCGTCGTCTTTATCGATGAGGTGGAAGAGATCGCGGCCGCCCGAACAGGCGAGGCGTCGTCACCCCTTCAGGGCGTCACCAACGAACTCCTGAAAATCATCCCGTCCTTCCGGGAGAAGGAAGGGCGGCTGCTGATCTGCGCCACCAACTTCATCCGTTCCCTGGACAAGGCATTCCTCCGTCACGGCCGCTTCGATTATGTGATTCCGATCGGTCCGCCGGACCTGGACGCACGGACCGCCATCTGGAACAGGTACATTCCTCGGGCCATCGCCGCGCACATCGACGTCGACGCCCTTGCACAAGCGAGCGAACGCTTCTCCCCGGCCGACATCGAATACGCGGCCAGGAAGGCATCCCAGCAGGCCCTGGAACGCGCCGTTCAGGGCGACCCGGAATCCCCTCGCAAGGAACAAGCCCTCATGAGCAGCGACTATTTGACGGCCATCGAAGGAACCCGTGCCACGGTCACGGAGCCAATCGTCAAGGAGTTCCTTGAGGACATCCAGCGGATAGCAAGGGTGTAGCCGGAGCTACTCCCCCAGCGTCCGAAGGGTGGCGGCCGCGAACTCCTTGGCCGAGACGTTCCAGCGGCCCAACAGGCCCTGGAGGTTCTCGCCGTCGGCGCGGTGCGCGGCGGTCTCGGCCTCGAGGGTGGCCAGGATCCCGGTGCGCAGCTCGGTGTTGAAGTTGACCTTGCCGACGCCCAGGGTGCGGGCCTTCAGCAATTCGTCGGCGGGGATTCCGGAGGCACCGTGCAGCACCAACGGCACGTCCGTTTCCGCGGAGATCCGGCCCAGCACGTCCCAGCGGATCTGCGGGGCGCCCTTGTACTTGCCGTGCACGTTGCCGATGGCCACGGCCAGCAGCTGCGCGCCGGAACGCTCCACGAAGTCGCGCACCTGGGCGGGATCGGTGAGGCCGGCAGCCTCCCCGGCGTCAACCCCGAAGGCCTTGTCCTCGTCGCCGGCCAGCCCGCCAAGTTCCGCTTCGAGCACGACGGCGGCGGCGCCGTGATCGTACAGACCGCCGTCGGCGTCCACCACACCTCCGCCGTCGGCGTCCAGTGCGGCACGCACTTCCCGCACCAGGGCGATGTTCTCCTCGAAACCGAGCGAGGAACCGTCCGCGAGCACGCAGTCGGCGCCGGAACGGACGGACTCCCGGATGACCGCGAGGTCCGAGGCGTGGTCGAGCTGGACGCACACCGGAACCACGGCGCCGTCGGCCAGGCCGCGGAGGGCAGCGATGAGCCGCTGCCCGGCGCGCGAGGCCGCGGTCTTGGGCGCGACGTTGAGGATCACCGGCAGGCCGGTCTCCTCGGCGGCCTCCACGACGGCGGTGGCGGTGGCGAAGTCGTAGCAGGTGAAAGCCGGAACGGCCGCCCCGCGCTGCAGGGCGGCCGTTACCAGTTCGTCGAGTTTGGCTCGCATCAGTGGGCCAGGCTTCCGACCAGGATCCAGGCCAGGAAGGTCAGCGCGAAGCCGGCCAGGCCCAGGATGGTGGTGAGCACGGTCCAGGTCTTGAGGCCGTCCGCAACGGTGATGCCGTAGTACCGCACCACCACCCAGAAGCCGGCGTCGGTGACGTGGCTCAGGCCGAGCGCACCGAAGCCGATGGCGATGACGATGAGCGCGATCTGCACCGGCGTGTAGCCGCCGCCCTGCACGGCCGCAGTGAGCAGGCCCGTGGTGGTCACGATGGCCACGGTCGCAGAGCCCTGGGCGGCGCGCAGTGCCAGCGAAATGATGAAACCGAGCAGGATGATCGGCAGGCCCATGCCGGAGAGGGTGGAGGAGAGGGCCGCGCCGATGCCGCTGACCTTCAGGACCTCGCCGAACACACCGCCGGCGGCGACGATCATGAGGATCGAGGCGATCGGGGGCAGGGACTGTTCGAAGATCTCGCCGGTCTCCGACAGCGACCAGCCGCGGCGCACCGCGAGCAGGAAGAAGGCCAGGATGACGGCGATGAGCAGCGCGAACGCCGGGGTGCCGATGAATGCAAACACGCCGTAGAGCTCGTGGGTCTTCGGCAGGACAAGCGTGCCGACAGTCCCGATCATGATCTGGACGATGGGGGTCGCGATGAGCGCCATGATGAGGCCGGCCGAGGGCGGGGCCATGACGGCGGAGTTGATCGAGGTGGCTCCGGGGCCGGACTTCGTGGCCTCCTGGCGCTTGTGGCCTTCATGGAGGGTCTCGGGGTTGCCGTACTCCGCAAGCTGGGCCTTCACGGAGGGCAGGAGCTCCATCTCGCGGCGGTTCATCAGCGCGCCGACGAAGTAGGAGAGGAAGCCGAGCGGAACGCAGATGGCCAGGGACAGCATGGTGATGAGTCCGACGTCGGCGCCCAGGACGCCCGCGCCCGCCACGATGCCCGGGTGCGGGGGGACGGCCACGTGGATGGCGAGCATGATGCCGGCCATGGGCAGGCCGAACTTGATCGGGTGCAGGTTCAGGAGCTTGGAGAAGGCATAGACGATCGGGACGAGCACGATCACGCCGACTTCGAAGAACACCGGGATGGCGACGAGGAAGCCGACGGTGGTCAGCGCGATACCCACGCGGGTGCGGCCGAAGCGCCCCACGAAGTGGTCGGCGAGGGACTGCACGCCCCCGGAAACCTCGATCATGCGGCCGAGGATGGCGCCGAGGGAGATGAGCAGGGCCACCTTGCCCATGGTGGTGCCGACGCCGTTGCCGACCACCGTGAAGATGTCCTTGAGAGGGATCTGGGCGGCGAGCGCGACGCCGATGCTCACGGTGAGCAGGGCGACGAAGGCCTGGACCTTGAAGCGGATGATCATGACCAGCAGCACGGCCACGCCGAGGGCCGCGATGGTCAGCAGCAGCGGGGTTCCAAGCTCCACGGCCGGCTTGATGGCGGGAGGGGCGTCTGCGGCCCGCACCGCCAAGGAAGTGATGAGGGGATTCATCGGGGGTTGTCTCCTTTGACGTGCTAGTTAAAGGCTAGCGGGGGTGCTTGACGGCGCAGGGGGGACCGCCGTCAAGCGGTTTGGGGATGTACTACTTGCTACGCCTTGCGGGCGCGACGACCTTGATGACGGCAGAGTCGTCGGCAGCGGCGAGGCCTTGGGCCTGGCCGAGCAGGTAGAGCTGTTCAGCAGCTGCGGCGACTGGTGCGGCCAGGCCGGCAGCCCGGGTGGCCTTGCCCACGATGCCCATGTCCTTGACGAAGATGTCCAGGCGGGACAGCACCTCGGCGCCTTCTTCGCTGTAGGCCTCGAGGATGCGCGGGCCGCGGTTGGAGAGCATGAAGGACCCGGCGGCCCCTGCCTCGAGGGCGGCCAGGGTCTTTTCCTGGTCCAGGCCGAGCGCGTCGGCGAGGGCCAGGGCTTCGGCGGCGGCCGCGATGTGCACGCCGCACAGCAGCTGGTTGACGGTCTTCAGGGCCTGGCCGTCGCCGGGCTTGTCGCCCACGATGCTCAGGGTGGAGGCCAGCAGCTCCAGGGCGGGACGGGCCTTTTCGAGGGCGGCCGGGGCGGCGCCGACCACGATCAGCAGCTCGCCTTCGCCGGCGCGCTTGGGGCCGCCGGACAGCGGCGCGTCAACCAGTTCGACGCCGTACTCCGCCAACCGCTGGACGGTTGCCGGGATCGCTTCGGTGCCGACGGTGCTGCCGAGGATGACGACGGCGCCCGGCTTGAGCACGGAGGCCACGCCGTTCTCGCCGAAAAGGACGTCGTTGAGCTGTTCGCCGTTGCGCACGGCCAGCAGCAGGGCGTCTGCGTCCTGGGAAGCTTCGCGGGCGGAGGCGAAGGTCTTGATGCCGGCCGCTGCTGCGAGGTCCAGGCGGGGCTCGGCGATGTCGAAGCCGTGGACGGTCAGCTGGGAGGCCATGCGGGTGGCCATGGGCAGGCCCATGGCGCCAAGGCCCAGGACGGTGACGGTGTAGTTGCTGGTCATGGTGTTCTCCGTTGAATACAAGGGGTTCTAGAAAGAGGTGCTGAGTTTGCGGGCGACCTGGGCGAGGGATTCGTCGTTGCCCACGTTGCCCGCGAAGACGATGTACGGGATGCCCTTGGCGGGGCCGTCCACCGGTTCCCAGAGGGAGACGATGCCCGGCAGCATGGGGCCGCGGACGATCGCGTGGCGGATTTCGAGGCCGTGCGCCGCGACGTCCGAGGAGGTGATGCCGCCCTTGGCGATGACGAAGCGCGGCGGGAAGGTCTTCAGCGTGCGGTTCACCACGGCGACGACGGCGGCGGAGACGGTGCGGGCGATCTGCAGGCTCGCGGCGGCGTCGTCGCTCTTGATGAGCAGGCGGCTGGTGTGGACGATCACGTCGCCTTCGCGCAGGGCGTCGACGACGGCGGCCACCACGGTGCCGAGGTAGTGCTCGGACCCGGTGGCGGTTTCGGTTCCGGCGGCGAGGAGTTTCTCGACGTCGATCTCGATGGTACGGGCGGAGCTGTGCTCCGCGGTGAGGACGTTGAGCTGGCGGGTGGTGAGGCCGACGTGCGAGCCGACCACGATCAGGCCGCCCGCCGTGGAGGGGGTGTTGCCTTCGAAGGCCTCCTCGCCGCTGAGTTCGGCACGGATTTCCTGGCCGATGCGGCCACGCACGAAGGGCGGGCCCACCCGGTAGAGCAGCTTCTTGCCGCGGCGCTCGGCTTCTTCGAGGCCGAGGGCGAGCAGGCGGAAGTCGTTTTCGGTAACGATGTCCGCCACGATCGGCGTGGAGTCGGTGGCGGATTCGATGGCGTCGGCGATGGCCTTGGCGGAGATCTGCGGATCGCCATCCGGACCTGCCGCGCGGATGGTGTTCAGGTCCAGGACGATCACCTCGCCGGCCGGGAAGCGGCCCTGGGACTTCTCCTCCACATACTTGGCCATCTCGGAGTTGGCGAAGCCGAAGCTGGCATCCTTGGCGAATTCGGTCTCGGACACCGGGGTGAGGGTGCCGGCGTCGCCGCGCATGTAGTGCACGCCGCCGATGGTGACGCGGCCGGCGTCGGGGAAGGCCGGAACGATCACGACGCCGTCGGTGGCTTCACCGGTAGCGGAGGCGACGGTGGCGGCGATGACGTCCGTTTCCAGCGGGTAGTGGCCGCGCAGGGTGGAGTCGGAGCGGCTGACGAAGCCCACGCGGACACCGACTGCCGGGGCTGCGGCGAGCGCGTTGCGGACGATTTCCTCGTTGCGTGCGGCGGCCTCCGCGGGGTCGAGGCTGCGGGTGTTGGTCAGGACGTAGACGGCGGGTTCCAGGCCATTGTCGACCACGTGGGTGAAGGCCCAGCCGAAGTCGGCGACATCCCAGCGGGTCAGCACCGGCAGCTTGGCCACGGACTGGGTT
The DNA here is from genome assembly GCF_056279005.1 of Arthrobacter sp. TE26545. The sequence continues at coordinate 112,347 of NZ_JBWBQM010000001.1, read as the reverse complement.
CCGGTGGGATCGTCGTCCAGCACCACGAGGATTCGCGGCGACGAGGCAGCGGACGCGGCGACGGCGTCGGCCACAAGCTGGGCGGGAACCTGGACTTCGGCCGGGAAGGCGGCCAGGACGTCGGCTTCAAGGGCCACGGGGCACTCCATTGTGTGGAAAAGGCTGTTCTGTACGAGGAATGTAAGATGTCAGACATCTTGCATTTGCAAATAGTGTGACATGACCCGTTGCCGCTGCGCAAGTGACCTGCGTCGCTAAGCTGACGGAATGCCTGACACCTTGATCTGGACCGGTTCCTACACCGCGGACGCCGGCGGCAACGGCGCGGGGATCGGAGCCCTCCTTGCACGGCCGGACGGCTCGCTGGAGGCCCTTGGCCTGGCTGCAGCCTGCGAGTCGCCTTCCTTCCTGGCCGTCCACCCGGCCCTTCCCGTTGTCTACGCGGTCCACGAGCACGCGCAGACGGTCTCCGCCTACCGGCGGACCGGATCAGGCATCGCCCTTGAGCCGCTCGGCGAAGCCTGGACCGCGGGCGCGGCTGCCTGCCATGTCGCCGTCGACCCGCAGGGCCGCTTCCTCGTGGTGGACTGCTGGGGCGACGGCCAGGTGCTGCTGTACGAGCTGGATGCCAGCGGCGCCATTGCCTCGCGACGCGCGGCGGAGCCTTCGCAGGACCCTTACGACGCCGGCCGGCCCAGCCGGGCGCACGCCGCCCTGACGCTGCAGGACGGCCGGATCATGACCACGGACCTCGGGCACGACCTGCTGCGGCTCTGGGATTACGTGCCGGGCGAGGGCCTGCGCCACACGCAGGACGTGGTGCTGCCGATGGATTCGGGACCGCGGCACCTGGTGCAGCACCCGGGCGGGACGGTCTTCGTGGTAACCGAGTATTCCATCGAGGTCGCCGCGGTGCGGGCCGGCGCGGACGGACGTTTTGAACTTGCGGCGATGGGTCCGGCGGGCGCGGCCGAAGCGTCCGACGGCGACGCCGCGGCGGAGATTGCCCTCTCGCCTGACGGGCGCCACGCCTACGTGGGCGTGCGCGGTTCCAACCGGATCTGCACCATGCGGATTAGCGACGGCCGGGCCGGCGACGGGCGGGCCGGCGACGGCGGCACCCGGCTTGAGCCCGTCGCCGACACCCCGAGCGGCGGCGACTGGCCGCGCCACCATCTGGTCCGCGAAGGCTGGCTGCACGTGGCGCACGAGCGTTCCAACGACGTCGTGACATTCCGCCTGGATCCGGAGAGCGGACTGCCTGCCGGGCCCGCCGGGCGGCTGGAAACCGGTTCACCCACGGCCCTTATTGTCGGAGGCGGCGCCTAGACCTCCAGGAGACACAAGCGGCACCTCCAAGCCGATCCAACGCCGGATCTTGCGGGCGCCATGACGTCCTGCTGGATCACCCCACAATCCCGCCCGGCAGAACCGCGGCTTTCCGCACTCTGCCCGGCCAGCCCGGCCCGGTGATCCAGCAGAATGTGCGGCAGCACCTTCAACCCAATGGCCGGGCGCCTCCTGGATTCGACCCGGCAGCTTGTCGCGGCATCATTCCTCGAGGCGCGCATGCCGGCCACTTGTTTCCGCAAGGGAGGCCGGGCGCCGGGCGAATGACACGCGGAACCTGTCACGATCCCGCGCCCGCCCCCCGGCGCTATGACATTCTGCTGGATCACCCACAATCCGGGCCCGGCAGAACCGCGGCTTTCCGCACTCTGCCCGGCCAGCCCGCCCCGGTGATCCAGCAGAATGTGCCCACGAGCCCCTTGGCAGCAAATTGAAAGCGTTTCCAAAATCGAGCAGGAATGCAGATTACAAACGAGCGAAATGGCCGTGAATAGCCTAGATTCAGCCACGACAAACGTTTACAGTTGTGACTTGCCACACAGCATCCTCGTATCGTGAAAGGCTCAATCACTTGTCACTCCCCAGAACCTCCAAGCGCGGAGCTGCGCGCCGGGACGGCCACCGTCGGCCGCTCGGCCGGGCCGCCGCCGTCGTCCTGGCCGCTGCACTGGCCTGTTCCGCAACCGTTCTTCCCGCCGGCGCCGCGAATGCCGCCGAAGCCGCCCGGAAGCCCTCCCCCGACGCCGGACACTCGGTCCGCGGCGGCATCAGTGAGCAGAACTTCTACTTCGTCATGGCGGACCGTTTCAACAACGGCAGCCCCGCCAACGACACCGGCGGCCTCGGCACCGACCCCCTGGTTTCCGGCTTCGAACCCACCCGCAAGGGCTACTACAACGGCGGCGACCTCAAGGGACTCCAGGACCGCCTGGACTACATCAAAGGCCTGGGCACCAACGCCCTCTGGCTCACCCCGAGCTTCAAGAACAAGGCCGTCCAAGGCGGCGGACAGCTGGACAACAGCTCGGCCGGCTACCACGGCTACTGGGTCACCGACTTCACCCAGATCGACCCCCACCTGGGCACGAACGCCGAGCTGAAGTCGCTGATCGATGCCGCGCACTCCCGCGGCATGAAGGTCTACTTCGACATCATCGCCAACCACACCGCGGACGTCATCCAGTACCGGGAGACCGCCTCCGCTCCGTACATCTCCAAGGCCACCGAACCCTACCGCTCCGCAAGCGGCGAAGCCTTCGACGACCACGACTACGCGGGCACCCAGGATTTCCCGACCCTCGACGCCGCAACGTCCTTCCCGTACACGCCGTTCGTTCCCGATGCCGAAAAGGACGTCAAGGTCCCGGCCTGGCTCAACGACCCCACGCTCTACCACAACCGCGGCAACACGAACTTCGCGGGCGAGGACTCCACCTACGGGGACTTCTTCGGCCTGGACGACCTCTTCACCGAGCAGCCGCGCGTGGTCAACGGCATGGTGGACATCTACACGGGCTGGATCCGGGACTTCGGGATCGACGGCTTCCGGATCGACACCATGAAACACGTCAACGACGAGTTCTGGCAGCAGTTTGGCCCGCAGGTCCTCAGCTACGCGAAGGCGCACGGCAAGGACGAGTTCTTCATGTTCGGCGAGGTCTTCGATACCTCCAAGGCCATCACCTCGAAATACACCACCCGGAACCGCATGCAGGCCGTACTGGACTTCGGATTCCAGGGCGCGGCCCGCAGCTTCGCCTCACAAAGCAGCAAGGCTTCCGGCCTGCAGGACTTCTTCGGCGGGGACGACTGGTACACCGACGCCGATTCCAACGTCTATCAGCTGCCCACCTTCCTGGGTAACCACGACATGGGCCGGATCGGCATGTTCATCTCCCAGGACAACGCGGGCACCCCCGACGCCGAACTGGTGAAGCGGGACGACCTGGCGCACGAACTCATGTACTTCTCGCGCGGCAACCCGGTGGTCTACTACGGCGACGAACAGGGCTTCACGGGAGCCGGTGGGGACCAGGACTCGCGCCAGCCGATGTTCGCCAGCCAGGTCCAGGAGTACCTTGACGACGACCTCCTGGGCACCCCTGCCACGCACGCCACAGCCAACTTCAACACCGCCCACCCGCTGTACCGCAAGATCAAGGAACTTGCAGCCCTCACCAAGGAGCACCCGGCCCTGCGCGACGGCGCCCAGCAGCACCGCTACGCCGCGGAGGGCGCAGGCATCTACGCCTTCTCCCGCACCGGGGCCACCGAACAGCGCGAGTACCTGGTGGCGCTGAACAACAGCGAAACCACGCAGACCGCGGCCGTGCCCACCTACCGGGCCAACGCCGGATTCAAGCGCATCTACGGCGACGCGGCGAAGGACCTCACCACGGCCGCCGACTCCACCCTGAAGGTCACCGTGCCGCCGCTCTCGGCAGTCGTCTATCGCGCGGTGGACAAGCTCCCCACGTCGACGGCGGCCCCCCACCGTCACGCTCGGCAAGCCCGTCACCGCGGCGGCGGACAGCACCCGCATGAAGGTCAGCGCCGCCGTCGACGGCAAGTCGTTCAACGAAGTCAGCTTCGAAGCCCGCGTGCCGGGCGGCGACTGGCAGCGGATCGGCGTCGATGACAACGCCCCATACCAGGTCTTCCACGATGTTTCGGCCCTCGCGGCAGGCACCACTGTGGAGTACCGGGCCGTGGTGCTGGACAACGCCGGCCACACCGCCTCGAGCGAGGTCCGCACGGGGACTGTCGGCGAACCCACCCAGCCGGACACGGTCACCGTGGCCGGCAGCCTCAACAGTGAACTGGGCTGCTCAGCGGACTGGCAGCCCGGCTGCGCCCAAGCGGGTATGAGCTACGACCCCACGCACCGGCTGTGGCTGCTGCGGGTCCCGGAACTGCCGGCCGGCCACTATGAGTTCAAAGCAGCGCTCAACGGCAGCTGGGACGAGAACTATGGTGCCGGCGGCGAGCCGAACGGCCCCAATTTCGCCCTGGACCACCCGGGCGGCGGGGTCACGTTTATCTACGACCACTCCACCAACGTCATCCGCTCGGCCTACGCCGGCCAGCAGCCTGCGGCGGTTTCCGTGCCGGGCAGCCTGGACTCGGAGCTGGGCTGTGCCGGGGACTGGATGCCGGACTGCGCGCAGGCCCAGCTCGCCTATGATCCGGCCGACGGCGCGTGGAAGCTCTCCGTTGCCAACCTCCCGGCAGGCAGTTATGAGTTCAAGGCCGCCATCAACAATTCCTGGGCGGAGAACTACGGGCTGGGCGGGGCAGCCAACGGCAGCAACATCCTGCTCAACCACGCCGGCGGCCCGGTCACGTTCCGCTACGACCCCGCCAGCCACCTCATCACGGCCGGCTGAAGCGTCCACCCGGACAGACTCGGAAACACGGGCCCGCGGTGCGTCGATTGTGCGCAACGCGGGCCCGTGTTTCCCCGCTTGACGGCCGGAGCGCTGCAGTGCAGCGTAAAATGTCAGACATCTATGGTGTTGCCTGTGCGCAGGCAACACCGGCAACCGGCCAGTCCGGCAAGAGAAACGGAGCACCATGGCACGCAAGTCGCTGGTCGGCGTCGTCGCCGATGAGCTGCTGGACCGCATCGTGGCGGGCGAGTTCCCGCCCGGAACGGTGGTCCCGGGCGAACTCGAGCTCAGCGCGAAGCACGAAGTCAGCCGGATGACCGTCCGCGAAGCCATGAAGACGCTGCAGGCGCAACAGATCCTCAGCGTGGAACGGGGCCGCGGCACCTTCGTGAACCCGCTCAACCGCTGGGCCTCCCTGGAAGCCGTACTGCGTGCCGCTTCCGAAGGGGAGAACGACGCCGCGGCGGCCGTCCAGCTCATTGAACTGCGCCGCATGCTCGAAACAGGGGCCTGCGAACTGGCAGCGTCCAAGGTCTCGGCGGAAGATCTTGCCCAGCTGCGCAGGCACGTCGACACGATGCAGTCGGCCCACGAAACGAACGACGTTTCCGCGTTCGTCGAGGCGGACCTGGCCTTCCATGACGTGATCCTTCACGCCTCCGGCAACGTGTTCGTCGCCGTGCTGTTCGAGCCCCTCCATCGCGTCCTCGAAACCCGGCGCACCCAGACCTCCAAGGTTCCCGAGATCCAGGAGCACGCAATCGGGCACCACCGCAACATCCTCGACGCCCTGGCCGCAGGCAGCCCGGACCAGGCCCGGCAGGCAATGGACGCCCACATGCAGCAGACCCTGGACGACCTGAAGAACTACGTGCTCGAGGCCTGAGCCACGGCTGACCCTTCGAAGAGTCCCCGGTTCCTAGCCGCGAGCCTTTGCCTGGGCTAGTCTGCTCTCACCGCCTGCTTGCCGGGCCGCGCCTCTCCGCAGGCCGCGCCTGCCCGCAGGTATCAAGGACGATCGCGAGGAGCACAAAATGGCTGACCACACTTACAGCATTTCCGAGATTGTCGGAACTTCTTCCGAAAGCATCGACAGTGCCATCAAGAACGGCATCGCCACCGCGAAACAAACCCTCAGGCATCTCGACTGGTTCGAAGTGAAGGAAATCCGCGGCCATCTTGAGGAGGGCGAAGTGGCCGACTGGCAGGTCAGGATCAAGCTTGGCTTCCGACTGGAGCGCTGACTCCTAGAAAGCGACACCACCGAAGGATTGGCGGGGTGGGCCGGGCGCCACGCAGGGCGTCCGACCTTCCCCGCTTCGTCGTTGCCCGCCGCCGGCCAGGAGTTCACGCGGATCCGGAGGTGGAGCTCTTCGCCTTCCGATCGATGATGGCCGTGATGACGTCCAGGGCGCGGGCTAGCTGCAGGTCCGACGGGGCGCCATAGCCGATAACGAGCCCGTTTTCCGCGGCCCCTTCGGCAAAGTAATCCTCCAAAGCCACAACACACACGCCCTGCTTGAAGGCTTCTTGTACGACCTCGCGGGCGTCCACCTGCTCGTCGATGCGGATTATGGCGTGGAGGCCGCCGTCGAGGGCTGCCAGCTTCAGGTCATCCCGGGCTCCCAGGCGGTCAATCATCAACGCCCTGCGATGGGCATACTGTCGCCGGGCGCGGGCGATATGCCTTGCCAGCCCTCCGCCGTCGACGTAGTTGGCCAGCGCGGACTGCAAAATACCGGAAACCGGCGTATCCAAGTCCTGTCTGGTTCTCTTGATGCGTTCTCCCGCCGCTCCTCGAACCACAAGGTAGCCGCAGCGCAGCCATGGACTCAGGGTCTTCGAGAAGGTGCCTATCAGGATCACCTCGGCGTTGGACGGCAGCGAGGCAAGCGCCGGCAAGGGCATCCTCGTGTGGCGGAATTCGCTGTCGTAGTCGTCCTCAAGAATTGTCACGCGGTTCTGCTCAGCCCAATCGAGCAAGGCGAGGCGTTCCTGGACGGGCATGCGTCCGCCCAGGGGATATTGGTGGCTAGGGGTTACCAGGATGGCATCCGGCGGAGACGCGAGGGAGCTGAGTTGGCGCACTTCAGACCCGTCGTCCCCAACCGGAGTAGCTTCAACGAGAGCGCCCGCGGCCGTGAGCACCCGCCGGGCGGTTGGGTATCCGGGGTCTTCGACAAGAACCCTGGGAGCTTCGCCTAGGCTTCGCAAGGCTGTTGCGATGAGCTGGAGCGCGTCACTGGTGCCGGCAGTGACGACGATGTCCCCCGCGTCCACCGTGAGTCCCCGGGATGCGCCCAAATGGCGGGCCAAGGCTGCGCGCAGGGCCGGCGTCCCCAATGCCGGAGGAAGCTCGATCTGGACTGGCTCGGCGATGGCTCTCTTCCATGCTGCCCGCCATTCACGGTCCCGGAACGGCTCACCGGACGGCCTGCCCGGAGTCAGATCGATCATGGCCTCCCGGACGGCCGCCGGCCTTGGCGTGGTTTTCACGGCAGGTGTTCCGCGACCGTCGAAGCGCACTGCCACACGCGTGCCGGCCGATCCATGGCTTTCCAGGTAACCCTCGCCGGAGATCTGCTCATAAGCCCGCACGACAACCCCGCGGGATACACCCAGCTCAGCGGCAAGTCGCCGCGAAGCGGGCAGTGTCTGTTCGGGCCGGAGAGTTCCTTGGAGGATCGCCTCCCGAAGCCGGCCCGCGAGCTGGGCCGCCAGGGGAATGTGGCTCGTGCGATCCAGCACTATGGGAATTTCCACCTCCATTTTGGTCCTCCAGTTCCTGTGATTCTTGGACCTATGTTAGAACCAAGCCGACTGTGAGCATGAGTAGGGGGCTGCCTTGCGCATTCATCTGCGCCCACCCCCGACCGCCTTCCGCCCACCGAGGAGCCCACCATCATGTTCACCGGCCTCAACGCGTTCCCGCTGACCCCGCTCGCCGAACAGCAGATCGACGAATCCGCTTTCACCGCCTTGGTGGAGCGCTTAGTCTCGGCGGGCGTCAACGCAATCACGGCACTGGGGTCGACCGGCTCCTACGCGTATTTCACCCGGGATGAGCGCGCCCGGGTGGCACGCATGGCAGTCGAGAGCGCGGGAGACGTACCGGTCCTGATCGGGGTAGGCGCACTGCGCACCAAGCATGTCCTCGAACTCGTTGACGACGCGCAGGCCGCCGGAGCTTCGGGAGTGCTGCTCGCGCCGGTCTCCTACCAGCCGCTCACTCCGGAGGACGTACACGGCCTGTTCGAGGATGTGACCCGGGAGCTCTCCGTTCCCCTCGCGGTCTACGACAACCCCGGGACAACGCGCTTCGCCTTCACCGACGAGCTCTATCAGGCGATCGCGGCGCTTCCGCATGTTGCTTCGATCAAGATCCCCGGCGTTCCGGCCGACCCGGTTGCTGCGTCGGCGCGCATCACCCACCTGCGCAGCATCCTTCCCGCCCACGTCACCATCGGCGTGTCCGGAGACGCGTTCGCCGCAACCGGACTGAACGCCGGATGCGACGCCTGGTACTCCGTGGTCGGCGGAACCCTGCCCGCCCCTGCCTTGGCCCTGACCCGCGCCGCCCAGTCCGGGGACGCAGACCGTGCACGGGATATCTCCGGGCGCCTGCAGCCGTTGTGGGACCTTTTCGGCCGTCACGGAAGCCTCCGGGTGACCGCCGCGATTGCCGAGTACCTCGGCCTGGTTTCACCGCATAGCCTTCCCCTGCCCATCCGCGGGCTCGACGGCGGCGACCGCACCGCCGTCGAACGCGTCTGTGAGCTGCTGGACCTGGGCGCAGGCATCCGGCAGCGGTGAGAACCCAGAACATGAGCGCCCCCATAACCAGGCTGCAGGCGCATGTCAGGGACAGGCCACGCACTGCGCTGGCCCGGTATGTCGCCGCAGCAACCCTGGCCCGCACGGCCGACGGCGGGGCGGTCGTCGCCATCGTGCTGCTCGCGACCACCAGCGGGGCGCCCGGTTGGCTGGCCGGCCTGCTGGGAGCAGCGATCACCGCCCCGCACCTGGCCGGTCCGTTCATCGCACGCGTGCTCGACACCGCAAGAGACGGGCGCACCGTCATCGCCTGGGCGTGCATTTTCCATGGTGCAACGCTGGCTGCCGCCGTGTGGGCCTACCCGCACGTGTGGACAGTCGTCACAGTCGCGTTGTTGGTCGTCTCCGGGCTGGTCGGCCCCCTGCTCACCGGAGGCATCAGCAGCCGCCTGCCGGCGATTGCCGGGCCGGAGCGGTCGAGCCAGCGCCGCGCCCAAGGCTGGGATGTGGCCACCTACGGCATCGGCGGCACCATCGGCCCTTCGCTCGTGGCCGCGATTTCCGCCTGGTCCAGCCCAACCGTGGCGGCACTCGTCCTCGCCGCCGGGACCTTCGCCGCCGCCGGGCTCGTACGCCTGCTTCCCTATGCGGCACCGCCGGCCGAGGCGGGCGGGGTGCCCCACCCCGCACAAACCCTTGGGCTGATGCTCACCAGCGGCCCGCTGCGCCGCACCCTCTATCTGACCGTGATCGTGGCGTTCTCCGTTGCCGCCCTCCCGATCACCGCCGTCGGCGCAACCGGTCCCCTCGACGTCGCCCCGGCCGCCGCCGGCATCCTGACGGCCGCATACGGGCTGGGCGGCCTGGCCGGGTCCGGGGTGCTGATGGCCAAACCCCTGGCCGGCGATGCGGACCGCATCATGACCCTGCTGGCCGCGATCGTTGCCGCAGCGCTGGGCCTCGTTGCGCTCACCGGCGTCTTCTGGGCAGCGATCGGCGCCTACGCGGTTGCCGGGGCGGCGAACTCGCTGTTCTTCGCCGCGACGCTGGCCGCACGCAGCGAATACGCGCCAGCCACGGCACGAGGCCAGGTATTCGTCTGGGTAGGGGCATTGAAGATCGCCGCGGGCTCCGCCGGCACAGCGTTCGCCGGGGCCACCATCGCCGCAGCTTTGCACGCCCCGCTGATCATCGCCCTCGCCGTTACGCTGGCCTCTTCCGGGGCATCGTTCCTCGAACGCAGGCGAGAACGGAAGGCATCACCCCGGCGGACGATGTCCTGAAAATGGGGGGACCTTGGAAGGCCGTTTCCCGAAGCTAGGCGGCCCAGACCTCGAGGGGATCATTGCCGCAGATCAGGCGGCGGCCGCTTTGCTCAAGGACGATCCACAGCATGCGGTGCTCGCCGGCCACCTCATCGACGATGCCGGTGTCATAGCCCCAGCCGTCTTCGTGGACCCAGACGGCGTCGCCGCGGTTGAACGTGGACCAGTCGGCGGGCGGAACAAGCCTCGCTTCGGGTGCGGGCTTGCTGGGAGCAACCACCACCGGCATCATGCCGAAACCGCCATCGCCGGGCGCGGGCGCCACATAGTCGGAGTGCCGTTGTGGGCAGGGAAGACGTGGCCCTCGGCGAAGGTCTGCACGGCCTGCGGCTCGGCGTCGGGGCTCCACGGCCCGGTAGCGGGAACGTGGGAGCCGGTGGGGCTGACGGGGGCAACGCGGTTGCCCAGGAGTGCGATGCGCTTCATCGTTGAACCTCATGCTTGGCCGTTGGAAATCAGGAACTTCCTCAAGCCTAGAAAGTCGCGCAGCTCACACCAATGGGCATTTGGCCAGAGATTCTCAATCTTGATGTGCAGCCAAACAGTCGCCGCTCGGCGCGCCTCCCGCTAATCGCCGATCGTTGACTTGTCTCGTGGACATAACCTAGCGTTCCCCGCATTGACAACGATGTCTATCGGGGGAAGACACGCGCGATGAAGGGCGAATCCACACAAATGCACAAGAAACGAACCATCGGCCTGCAGTCACTTTCAGCTCTGACGCTCGCCGGACTCACGCTCGCGGGAGCACTCGCCGGAGCGGGTCCCGCCGCGGCAGGCAGGGCCGACGTCGGAAGCCCCGTGGCGGGCACCGGGACTTCCGGCGACATCCTGGGGCAGGAGCAATACCGGCCCGCGTTCCACTATTCACCGGCGAAGAACTGGATGAACGATCCAAACGGGCTGGTCTTCTACAAGGGCGTCTACCACCTCTTCTACCAGCACAATCCGCAGGGAAACACGTGGGGAAACATGTCCTGGGGCCACGCGACGTCCAAGGATCTGGTGAGCTGGAAGGAGCAGCCGCTGGCGATCTCCACGGACACGCAGGAGGACGTATTCTCCGGAAGCGTCGTGGTGGACAAGGACAATTCTTCGGGCTTCGGCACAGCCGGGAACCCGCCGCTCGTGGCGATCTACACCAGCGCCTACAAGGAGGCCTCACCGCACCGCGGCCTCCAGGCGCAGTCCCTTGCCTACAGCCTTGACGAGGGCCGGACCTGGACCAAGTACAGCGGCAACCCTGTGCTGAACCGCAATTCGGCGAACTTCCGGGACCCCAAAGTGTTCTGGTACAGCTCCCCCGGCGGCGGGGGCTACTGGGTAATGACGGCCGTGGAGGCCCTTGACCACAAGGTGCTGCTCTACAAGTCGGACAACCTCAAGGACTGGACGGCCCTGAGCCAGTTCGGCCCCGCCAACGCCACCGGAGGCCTGTGGGAGTGCCCGGACTTGTTCCCCCTGGCCGTTGACGGCGACACCAACAACGTCAAATGGGTCATGGTGGTGAACGTCAACCCCGGCGGTGTTGCCGGCGGTTCGGCCGGCCAGTACTTCGTGGGCGCCTTCGACGGCACCACATTCACGTCCGAGACCACGAAGCCGGCGGACGCGCTTCCGGCCGGCACCCCGATCGCGGGCTTCAACGACGGCACGTACAACGGCTGGACCGTGAACAACGAGCCCGGCAACTGGAAGAACGGTCCGTTCGCGAACAGCCCTGCGGCAGGATCCCTGCCCGGACAGAACACCGTGAGCGGTTTCGCGGGCGCCGGGCTGGTCAACTCCTTCAACGACGGCGACTGGCCGTTGGGCACCATGTCTTCACCCGACTTCACTGTGGACAGCGACTACATCAACTTCCTGGTGGGAGGCGGCCAGCACCCCCGGGTCTCCGACAAACTGGACAACACTCCCCCGCCCGGCGACCTCCTGTTCAACGGTTTTGAAGGTCCGGACGGCAGCACGCTCGCCGACACCGGCTGGACCGGAACCGGCGACCTCGCACCCCAGTTCCAGCCCGCCACCGCCGGGGGTGACTTCTACATCGGCGCCAAACGCATCAATACCTTTGAAGCCGGCGGGAATCCCGGGGACGACCGGGAAGGCATCCTGACCTCACCGCCGTTCACGGTCGGCAAGAACTTCATCAGCCTGCTGGTGGGAGGCGGCAACCGCACCGCGGAGACCGGACAGGTACTGGAGGCCCAGTTGCTGGTTGATGGCAACGTTGTCAGAAGGCTGGCCGGGGACAATGCGGGACAGCTGAACTGGAAAGGCTGGGACGTTTCCGAATTCGCCGGCAAGCAGGCCCAGCTTCGGATCGTGGACCAGGCTACTGGCGGATGGGGACACCTGACCCTGGACCATGTCATGCTGACGGACTCCGCCGCGGTGCCCCGCTCGGACGAAACCACGGTGAACCTTGTGGTCGACGGGCAGGTGGTCCGTTCCGCCACGGGCGCCAACAGCGAGGTCCTGGACTGGGCCTCCTGGAACGTCTCGGAGTTCAAGGGCCGCAAGGCGAACATCCGGATCGTGGACAACAACCGCTTCGGCTGGGGCCACATCCTGGCGGACGAGTTCATCGCTTCCGAGCAGTCCGCAAGGCCCCGCATCAACGGTTACGACTGGCTGGACTATGGCCGCGACCTGTACGCCACCGTCTCCTTCGGCAACATGCCGCAGGACAAACGCGTAGTGCTCGGCTGGATGAACAACTGGGACTACGCCAACACGATTCCCACGTCCCCTTGGCGCAGCGCCATGTCGCTGCCCCGCGAGGTGGCACTGACCCAGACGGTCGACGGGCCCCGGCTTACCCAGAAAGCCGTCAAGCAGGTGGACTCCCTCGCCCAGAAACCCAGCTATCAGGACAAGGTAGGCGGGTCCATCGTTCCCGGCACGCAAGTGCTGCCCCGCCAGGCCTCTGGCGACGTGCAAAGGATCGATGTCACCTTCAACCCGGGCACGGCGCTGAAGTCGGGGATCACGGTGCTTGGCAACGGCACGTCGTCGACCGTCATCGGCTACGACGCCAGGACGAAGGAGCTCTACGTGGACCGTGGAAACTCCGGCAACACCGGATTCAACCCGCTTTTCACATCCTTGGATTCCGCTCCCGTCTCCGTTGATTCGCAAGGCAACATAACCCTGCGCATCTACGTGGACCGCTCCTCCGTGGAAGTCTTCTCCCAGGACGGTCTGCGAAGCATCACCGACCAGGTGTTCCCGGACGCCGGGGCCACGGACGTCGCGCTCTTCGCCGATGGCGGCACGGCGCACCTCAAGTCCCTGACGGTCACGCCGTTGCGGCCGTCGATGTTCAAGTAGCGCCGACAACCCAGCTGACCCGCATCAGGTGCCGTCTGAACCTTCAGAAGACATCAACTGCGGGTCAGCTGGGTTTAACGGGACGTGTTCAGGCCAGGGGTTGGAGCCAGGTAAGCACCGAGCCGTCCTCCTCGATGTGCTCTGCGAGTTCGGCATTGAAGACCGCCCCGTAATCAGCGGTGATGTGCTCGCGGAAGGCTTCATCGTCGCGGTACACCTCGAAAACGAAGTACTCCCGCGGATTGGATTCGCGGGTGTACGGCAGGAACAGCTGGTTGCCGGGTTCGTTGCGCACGCGTTCCGTCAGCTCGCGCATCATTGCGGCGACCCGTTCCTCGCTGCCGGGCTTGACGGTGAATTCGGCATACAGTGTCTTGGTCATGCGGGCTCCTTGATTTGGTGGCGGGCTTCTTTGGGAACGGTAGTTCAGTACGACGGCGGCAGCTCGCCGGAGCCGCGCACGATCAGTTCTGAGGGGACCACGTAAGTCCGCGGCGCGCCGTCGTCGCCGTCTATCCGGGCAAGCAGCCGTTCGGCTGCGAGCTTGCCGATCCGTTCAGGATGCTGGGCAATCACGGTGATTCCGGGGTCCATCATGTCGGCAAGGGCAAAGTCGTCGAAGCCCACCAAGGCTACGCGGCGGTTCGCGCCCAGTTCCTTCAATGCGCGCATGACCCCGAAGGTGACCAGGTTCTGGCTGGAGAAGATGGCCGTGGGCGGCTCATCCGAAGCCAGGATTTCAAGCGCTGCAAGCCTCGCCGCTTCTTCGTCGCGCAAGCCTTCACGGACGGGAACCGTGGAGGTGGCGATGCCGGCCTGGCCCAGTTCCTCGATGAAGCCGCGGCGGCGTTCCCGAGCGGTCTGGATATCCGGCGTGTCGCCAAGGTAGGCCAGCCGCCTGTGTCCGTGGCCCAGCAGGTGGGCTGCCGCCCGTGCAGCTCCCGCGGCGTTGTCCGTCACGACGGCGTCGGCCTCGATGCCGACCGGTTCACGGTCGATGAAGACCAGCGGAAGGTCCCGCGAGTGCTCCGGGATCACATAGGCCTGGCTCTTGGCGATCGGGGTGAGCACCATGCCGTCCACTCGACGGCGAAGGAAGGCGGTCACGAGGGCCTTTTCCCGGGCAGGATCCTCATCAAGGCTCGCAGCGAAGACCGCGATGCCCCGCTCCGAGAGTGCGTCTTCCAGCGCCCGGTGGATTTCGCCGCTGAAGGGGTTGGCCACACTGGGCAGCAGCAAGCCTATTGACAGGGTCTGCCGTCCCGTCCGCCGCAGGCTGCCCGCGGCCATGTCCAGGTGGTAGTTCAGCTGCTGCGAAGCACTCAGGACACGCTTCCGGGTCGCCTCCGAAACTCCCGGCTCATCGTTCATGACCCGCGAGACCGTCTTGATTCCGACACCTGCAAGTGCAGCGACGTTGCGCATGGTGGGCCGGTTCTTCGCGCCCTCAGTTCGATAACGATCTGACATCGTTGTCATAACCTCGCTCTTTCATCATCAGTTGCCCTTGACTCTACATTGTGAGCTTGGTTACATAACTTACGACATCGTTGTCAGGCGCGAAAAGTGCCTCGAATACCAGGAGTTTCAATGACGAGTTCCATCGCCCCACGCTCCACCGCCAGCCGGCTGTTCGCCGCAGGCGCAGCCCTTTCCCTCGGGGTACTCAGCCTGACGGCCTGTGGAGGTAACTCCCCCAGCACCGGTTCCAGCAGCGGGGCTTCCTCCGAGAAGATCGGCGTCTCGCTGATCGTCAAGACCACCGCCAACCCGTTCTTCGTCTCCATGCAGGACGGCGCCAAGAAGGCTGCCGAAGCTGACGGCGTCGACCTCAAACTCGCAGCAGGCAAAGCCGACGGCGACGAAGACACCCAGATCCAGGCCATCGAAAACGCCATCTCCAAGGGCGACAAGGGAATCCTCATCACCCCCAACGGCCCGTCCGTCGTCGACGCCCTGAAGAAGGCCAAGGATGCCGGCCTCTTTGTCATCGCCCTGGACACCCCGCCGGACCCGGCCGATGCCGCCGACATCACGTTCGCCACGGACAACTTCGCGGCCGGCGAGCTGATCGGAAAGTGGACCGCCGCGCAGCTGGGAGGCAAGAAGGCCACCATCGCCCTGATCGACCTCTTCGATGACAAGGTTGTCTCCGTTGACTACAACCGCGACCAGGGCTTCCTGACGGGCCTCGGCGTCGACACGGCGGACAAGAAGAAGAACGGCGACGAGGCCAAGACCGGCAAGTACACCGGCGGCAAGGGCGGCGACTACGAGATTGTCGGCAACCAGGCTTCCCAGGGCGCCGAGGACGGCGGCCGTACAGCGATGGAGACCCTGCTGTCCAAGAACCCCAACATCAACGTCGTGTACACCATCAATGAACCTGCTGCCGCCGGAGCGTACGAGGCACTCAAGTCCGCCGGCAAGGAAAAGGACGTCCTCGTCGTCTCGGTCGACGGCGGCTGCGCCGGCGTGAACAACGTCAAGGCCGGCATCATCGGCGCCACCGCCCAGCAGTACCCGGTCAAGATGGCGGAGCTCGGCGTCAAGGCAATCGTCGACCTCGCCAAGACCGGCAAGAAGCCGGAGAACTCGGCAGGACTGGACTTCTTCAACACCGGAGTCGAACTGGTCACCGACAAGGCCGCCGAGGGCGTCAAGAGCATCACGACGGCGGATGCTGCCCAGGTCTGCTGGGGCAAGTAGGACCGGCAGTTGACAGGAGTAACCATGACCCAGCAACAGCAGGCAGCCGGACCGCCGGCCGAGAAGCACACCGACCCGGCCGAGGAATTTCTGGACCGGAGCACACCCCTCAGCCGCATTCGCAATGTGCTGCACCGCTACCCCGCCCTGAGCCCGGCCATCGTGCTCCTGGTAGCCGTGGTGGTGTTCGGGATCCTCAACGAACGCTTCCTGCGCGTTGAGAACCTCTCCCTCATTACGCAGCAGGTCTCCGTGGTGGGAACCCTTGCCATCGCACAGACCCTGATCATCCTCACCGCGGGCATCGACCTCTCGGTAGGCGCCGTGATGATCCTGGCGTCCATGGTGGTTGCGCAGATAACCGTGAACAACGGCATGCCGGCACCGCTTGCACTCGTGGCGGGGCTCGTCGTCGGACTCGCCGCGGGCGCGCTCAACGGTTTCCTCGTGACCAGGTTCAAGCTTCCGCCGTTCATCGTGACCCTGGGAACGCTGAACATCTTCATCGCGCTGACCCTGCTGTACTCGGGCGGCTCCACGGTGCGGGGCTCGAGCATGCCGGCCCTGCTGACCTGGATGGGCAGCACCTTCCCCGTGGGTCCGGTACGGATCTCCACCGGCGTCGTCATGATGCTGCTGCTCTACATCGCTGTGGCCTTCATCCTCGGCAAGACCGCATGGGGACGCCACGTCTATGCGGTGGGCGACGACAAGGAGGCGGCCCGCCTGGCCGGTATCCCCGTCAACCGGGTCCTCATGAGCGTCTACCTGGCCGCCGGCGCGGTCCTCGCCGTCGGCGCGTGGATCCAGATCGGCCGTACCAACGCGGCCAGCCCCAACGCCGGCGTGGATCTGAACCTCGACTCGATCACAGCCGTCGTCATCGGCGGCACGAGCCTCTTCGGCGGCCGCGGATCCGTTTGGGGTTCGTTGCTCGGGGCGCTGATCGTGGGCGTCTTCCGCAACGGGCTGTCCCTCGCGGGACTGGACGTCCTGTTCCAGACCCTCGCCGTGGGCGTGCTCATCATTGTCGCTGTGTCGGTGGACCAGTGGATCCGAAAGGTTAAGTCATGACCTCCGTCGACGTTCCTACCCCGGCCAGCGGGACCCGCCAACCCATCCTGCAGGCACGCAACCTGGTCAAGACTTTCGGCAAGGTGGTGGGCCTGGACGGCGTCAGCCTGGACCTCTACCCCGGAGAAGTGCTGGCCATCATCGGTGACAACGGGGCCGGCAAGTCCACCCTCATCAAGTGCCTCACCGGGGCGGAGATTCCGGATACCGGCGAACTCCTGGTGTCCGGGAAGCAGGTCCACTTCAAGCGGCCGCAGGACGCCCGGGCCCACGGCATCGAGACCGTCTACCAGAACCTGGCGGTCTCTCCCGCCCTGGATGTGGCCTCGAACCTGTTCCTTGGCCGGGAAGAGCGGGTCCCCGGACCCCTGGGGTCGATCTTCCGGGTCCTCGACACCAAAGGCATGCGTCGCAAGGCCAAGGCGGAGCTGATCCGGCTGGGTATTTCCACGCTCCAGGACGTCACCGTCCCGGTGGAGAACCTCTCCGGCGGGCAGCGCCAGGCAGTTGCCGTGGCCCGGGCCGCTGCCTTCGGTTCCAAGGTGGTGGTGCTGGACGAGCCGACCGCGGCCCTGGGTGTGCGTGAATCGAACCAGGTCCTCCAGCTGGTCCGGGATCTCCGGGACCGCGGGCTGCCGGTGATCCTGATCAGCCACAACATGCCGCACGTGTTCGACGTCGCCGACCGCATCCACATCCAGCGGCTCGGCAAGTGCGCGGCCACGATCACGCCACAGTCGCACTCCATGACGGATGCGGTGGCGATCATGACAGGTGCAGCAACGGCCTGAACCGTCCTGACGGCGTTCCACCCCACCTCCCGTCCGCGGACCCGGCGCGCGCAAAAACGCCGCGTCCGCGGACGGCCCTGCGAAAGACACCCTGCGATGACCCCTTCATACACAGCCTCCGCTCCCCAGGGAGACTCCGCCGACGTCGTCGTGATCGGCGAGGCCCTCATCGACGTCGTCACCACCTCCCGCGGCACAGTTGAACATCCGGGCGGTTCGCCCGCCAATGTGGCCTACGGGCTGGGCCGCTTGGGGGTCAAGACCAGCCTGCTGACCTCGATCGGCGACGACGAACGCGGTGCCGCGATTGCCCGCCACCTGTCCTCGGCCGGTGTGTCCCTGCTCCCGGGGTCTACCTCGGCGGACCGGACCGCCTCGGCCACCGCCACGCTGGCCTCCGACGGTTCTGCCAGCTACGAATTCGACATCTCCTGGGAACTGGCGCCCGTGGCGCCCCCTTCCATCCCCAGGATCCTGCACACGGGATCGATCGCCAGCTTCCTTTCCCCTGGTGCAGGAGCAGTCAAGACATTGCTTGAGCAGTCATACCGCGAAACCATGGTCACCTACGACCCCAACATCCGGCCTGCGTTGCTCGGCACCCATGCCGAAGCGCTCGCCATCTTCGAGGACCTTGTACCGCTGACGGATGCGGTCAAGCTCAGCGACGAGGACGCGCACTGGCTCTACCCCGGCCTCGGGCTGGACGATGCCGCCGACCGCGTCCTCGGACTTGGCGCAGGCCTGGCCGTGATCACGCGCGGCTCCGAAGGATCCCTGCTGGCAACACCGGCCAACCGCCTGTACGTGCCGGCCGTGAAGACCGTTGTTGCCGACACCATCGGAGCCGGCGATTCCTACATGGCCGCCCTGATCTACGGGCTGCTCAGCCGCAGCAGCGACGGCTTGGCACCCGCAGTGCTCGAAATCCTCGGCCGGACCGCGTCGAAAGCGGCCGCCATCACGGTTAGCAGGTCCGGCGCGAACCCGCCGACTGCGGAGGAATTGGCGGCTGAACCGGTGCCTGCGCCGGCTTAGTTTCCGGTGGCTAGGTTTCCGCTAGCTCCGTGCTGAGGCGGCGACCCTGCGCATCGAGAATCCGGAGATCACCAACAGCAAACCCGCGACGGCGGTGAACGCCGCCAAGAGCCCGGAGAGGGCCAGGATTCCTATTCCGGGATTGGCAAGGACAAGGATGCCAAACACCGTAAGGACAATGCCTGTCAGAGCCGGGCTCCGCCAGGCCCTGATGGTCGTCCTGCCTTCAAGGGCAATGAAGATCTGCGAGATTCCCAGAGCCAGGCCCCATATCCCGACGAGAAGTGCCAGCGCCGCGACCACGATGCCCGGCCACGAAACAGCCACGAGGCCGACGGCAACGGAGGCAATTCCGCCGAGCATGCTCCAGCGGGAGTGGCGTGCGGGATCGTAATAGTAATGTGCCAGGTTCGCGAGGCCGTCGGCCATCGCATAGATTCCGAACACATACGCGAGCGCGAACACCGTGGCAACCGGCAGGGATGCCACCGCCAGTGCCAAGAGCAACGCCAAAGCTCCGCGGAAGATGAGTCCCGTGCCGGAATGCTTGAACAACTTGCGCGCTGCTATGGCGGACATAGCGCCATTTTAGTCGGGCCCGGCCCTTGGCGACATGGGCAAGGGCCCCGGAATCCTCGGCTGATTCCTTGGCGTCCCCGATCCGCCGTCAGTGTCCGGCCGGTTTGGCGGACTTGGCGGCCTTGGCCGCGGCTTTGGCGGCCTGCTTGGAGGCGCGCACCTTGCGCAGGGACTCGGGGTCAACGATGTCGGCCACGGACAAGAAGACGTCCGCCTGCCCGTAGTTCCCGGCGGCTTCACGCCAGCCCGGAGCCTGGAGCCCGCATTGCTTGCCGAGGAGCGCCAGGAAGATCTTTGCCTTTTGCTCGCCGAAACCGGGCAGGGCCTTGAGCCGGTCCAGCACTTCCTTGCCGTCGGGATCCCCCTGCGTCCAGATGGCGGTGGCGTCCCCGCCCCACTCGTGCTCAACGGCCTCGGCGAGCGCCTGGACCCTGCCCGCCATCGAGCCCGGGAACCGGTGCACCGCCGGGCTTTCCTTGAACATCTCGACGAAGCCCTCGGGATCGTAGCCGGCGACCGTTGCAGGAGCGATCGAGCCGATGCGCGTCCGGATCTTTTCCGGGCCGGCAAACGCCGATTCCATCGTCACCTGTTGGTCCAGCAACATGCCGGTGAGCAGCGCAAACGCGTCGTCGCTGAGCAGTTTGTCGGCGGCCGGGTCCCCTGTGATGTGCAGTTCCATGCGCCCTATCCTGCCACCGGGCGCCGCACCCGTCACGGCCGCCTGCGCAGCGAGGCCACGCCCCACACCGCCAGGAGCACCGCCACGAGGAGCAGACCCGCCTCGCCGAGGTCGATCGAGCCAAGCCAGGTGGTCAGCGGATCATCCAGGCCGAACGCGGCGTTGAGGAACCCGCCCAGCGTGATGACGGAGATGAACAGCGCTGAAACCGCCGAGATGCCGGTGATCACCGCATTGAAGCCCAGTTTCCGCCGCGGGTCCGCCAGCGCGGAGCGGTACATGCGCATCATCGCGACCCCCGTTGACCGAGTCGCAGAGGGTCATGGCCGCGGTGAACGCCAGCGGCAGCGCGAGCAGCGCCAACTGGGAGACTCCGGCGAGTGAGGCCGCCGTCGTCATGACCAGCAGCCCGATGGTGGTGGCGGTATCGAAACCGAGGCCGAACAGGAACCCGATCACGTAGATGTTCCGGGGGCTCCGCACGCGGGCGAGCGGCCGGGCCAGCAGCCGCGCGACAAAGCCGCGCGTTTCCAGGTCCTCGACGGCGACCGCCCCGCCCGCTTTCGCTTGCCGGTACAGCTGCGCCGCCCGGAGGAACGCCGAGCCGTTGAAGATGCCCATCGCCAGCAGGAACAGGCCCGAAACCCCGCTGCCGATCAGTCCGAGCACCAGGTTTCCCGGGCTGCCGTCCTCCATGAACTGCCCCACCACGGCGGTTCCCGCCAGCACCAGAACCCCGGCCAGGACCACCACGGAACTGTGCCCCAGGCTGAACGCGAAGCCCACGCTCACGGGCTCCCTGCCCTGGGCGACGAATTTCCGGGTGGAGTTGTCGATCGCCGCGAGGTGGTCCCAGTCGTAGCTGTGCTTGACGCCGGCCAGGTAGGCGGTGAGGACCAGGCCGAGGGCCAGCGGCGGCCCTCCGCCGTCTTGCCCCGAAAACGGTCCCGCAAGCGGCCCCGGAAGCAGCGTTCCTCCCAGCAGCAGCAGCCCGGCGGCGGCAAGATGCAGGGCGGCGACCGCACCGAAAGTGAACAACAGCCTTGTCCGCAAGGACAGGTGTTCGCGTTGCCGGTAGAGGGCAGCGAGCGCTGTCATCAGTACTTCCTCAGGTTCAGGGGATCCTGGCCGAACCAGTGCCTGCGCAGGTGCGCCGTGCAGGCACCAAGCAGGCGGTTCAGTTCTTCAGTGTTGTCGGACAGCGCGCGCAGCACCAGCCCTGTGGTTCCGCCGACGGTCGCCGTCAGGGAGACTCCGCTCAGGGCGTCGTGGGCCGCGGCAAGCGCGTACAGTTCGTCGGCCAGGGCCTGGTCCACGCGCGGATCGACCACCAGCAGCGATCCCAGGTGGCTGCGGCCCTCCATGAAGCCCAGGCCGGTGACGTCGCCCACCGGTGCACCAAACCGCGGCCGGATGAGCACGTTGTCCAAGGCCAGGAGCCCGCCGCCTTCGTTCCCGCCGGCGACCCGGATCTCAGTGCGCAGCCGCAGTTCCTCGTACTTGAAGGCCGTGCCGTCAGGGGACCAGCCGGGCGTGACGATTTCGCTCATGACCAGGCTCGACGCCGGGTGCATGGTGATGCGGGTGTCCTGCCTGTAGCTGGCCTCCCGGTAGGCGATGAGCTGGTCCGGGGCCAGCTCCAGCCGGGCGCCCTCCCCCAGCCGAATGGACATCCGCTGCTCGGCGAAGGAGCCCGGCGTGCGGTAGATCTTTGTGGCCGACTGCGTGGTCAGCAGCAGCGATGCTCCCGGCTCGAGCTCCAGATCGATCACGTACAGGTCCGCCCCGAGGTAGGCCCCGCCCGGGTTCACCATCACATAACAGAGCTGCCCGGAGTCGTCCAGATAGTGCGGCCGCAGCACCCTCAAGGCGCCCCGATGGAACTGGTGCACGGCCACGGAACGCTGCCCACGCGCAGCAACCCGCAACTGGAGCTCCCCCATCGGCGACTCAACAGCGGTCAGCTCGCCAGCCGCCACCGTGCTCATTGGGCGAGGTCGAGCATCAGGACGTCGCGCCGGATCCATTCCATGACGGCGTCCAGGCCCTCGTCGGTCTTGAGGTTGGTGAAGCAGAAGGGCTTGGCGCCGCGGAATTCGCGCGAGTCCCGTTCCATGACCGCCAGGTCCGCGCCCACGTGGGGTGCCAGGTCCGTCTTGTTGATGATGAAGAGATCGGACTTGATCATGCCCTGCCCGGCCTTGCGCGGGATCTTCTCGCCCTGCGCCACGTCGATGATGTAGATCGAGAAGTCCACCAGCTCGGGGCTGAAGGTGGCCGAGAGGTTGTCGCCGCCGGACTCGACGAAGATCACCTGCAGGTCCGGGTGGCGCTTCTTGAGTTCCTCGATGGCCGCGGTGTTCATGGAGGTGTCCTCGCGGATGGCGGTGTGCGGGCAGCCGCCGGTTTCGACGCCGATGATCCGGTCCTCGGGCAGGATGCCGTTGGCGGCGAGGATCTTGGCGTCCTCGATCGTGTAGATGTCGTTGGTGATGGCCGCCATCGAGATTTCCGCGCTCATGTGCCGGGTGAGGCGCTCCACGAGCTGGGTCTTGCCGGCGCCCACCGGTCCGCCGATGCCGATCTTGACCGGTTCTGAGGTGACGGGTTCAGACATGGTGTCTCCTTAGCTCATGAACATGCGGGCGCGTTGTTTTTCGTGCCGCATCTGCGAAATTTCCAGGCCGGGGCTCACGGCCCCGAAGTCGTCCGGCGTGAGGGCGCCGGCCCGTTCGATGGCGGCAGCAACGCCGTCGTGCGCTGCCCGCAGCACCCGCTGCCCGGCGTTCTGGCCGAGCGGGATGGCGCGCACCGCGTTCTGGGTCAGCGAGGTGACCGCGGCGAAAAGATACGCGGCGAGCGCCTCCTCGAGCGGGACGCCCAGGGAGCGCGCGACGACGGCGAACGCCAGCGGCTGGTGGCCGGCCGCCAGGCCGGTGCGCACCAGAGCCCGGTAGGCTTCCAGCTCCGGCGACGGGAAAACCTCGGCGCCGATCTCGAGCAGCCGGCCGCCCATCTTGATGCTGGCCTCGCGCAGCTGCCGTGGAAGCAGCTGAGCGGTGAGGTGCTCATCGAGCTCCTGGGGCGGCGCGCCGTCGTAGAGGAACCTGATGGCCAAGGCGTCCGAGTACGTGAGCTGCTGGCCCAGGAAGGCGGCCAGCCAGGTGCCGAAGCTTGCCTCGTCGTGCACCAGCCCGCGCTCCATGTAGGACTCAAAGCCGAAGGAATGCGCGAACGCCCCGGTGGGCAGCGCGGAGTCCGTGAGCTGCTGCAGGGCGAGGCGGCGGCTAGTGGGTGTGGCCGGCATGGCGGAAGGGAACGGGCATCACGCGCTCCTGGCGGTCGTAGGGCACGCCGACGTGCTTCAGGTAGTCCTCCACAGTGTGGTCGTACTGGCAGACCATGACCTCGGCGGCATACTCGGAGGCGGCGTCGAAGAACTGGGCCTGCAGGTGCCGGTTTCCGAGGGAGTGCGCCACGACGCCCATCTCGTGGATGCTTCGCGGGGCGATCACCAGCACGTCGGTGGGCAGCACCGAGACGACGATCAGGTTCTTCTCCTCCACAGCCAGGATGTCGCCGTCGCGCAGGTCCGGGGAGCCGGACGGCAGGCGGATGCCGAGCTCCTTGCCGTGGTCCGTGGTGACCCGCTGGATCCGTTTGACCAGCAGGGCGCTGGGCAGCACCACCTTCTCCTTGTGGTGATTCGCGTAGCTGCCGGGTACAGCCAGCTCGTGCAGGTTTCCCAGGATCTTCTCGATGATCATGCTGTTTCTCCGTACCGCTTAGAAGAGGAAGTAGCGCTGCGCCATGGGCAGCTCAGCGACCGGTTCGCACGTGACGTCCTCGCCGTCCACGGTCACCTGGTACGTTTCGGGGTCGACGGCAATGTCCGGCGTCGCGTCGTTGAACTTCAGGTCCGCCTTGCTCAGGGACCGGATGCCGGAGACCGGGCGGATCACCTTTTCCAGTCCGAGTTCCTCCGGGACACCGGCCTCGATGGCGGCCTTGGACAGGAAGGTGATGGAGGACTTCTGCATGGCGCGGCCGAAGGTGGCGAACATGGGGCGCATGGTTCGCGGCTGCGGCGTGGGGATCGAGGCGTTGGCGTCGCCCATGATGGCGTAGGCGATCTGCCCGCCCTTGAGCACCAGTTCCGGCTTCACGCCAAAGAACGCCGGATCCCACAGCACCAGGTCCGCGAACTTCCCCTCCTCCACGGAGCCGATGGAGTCCGCCATGCCCTGCGCGAGGGCCGGGTTGATGGTGTACTTCGCCACGTAGCGCTTGAGGCGGAAGTTATCGCTGCCCGCGGAACCGTGCTCACCGGCGGCGTTTTCCCCCTTGGGGTCCTCCAGCACGCCGCGCTGCTTCTTCATCTTGTCCGCCAGCTGCCAGGTACGGGTGATGACCTCGCCCACGCGGCCCATGGCCTGCGAGTCGGAGGAGGTGATGGAGAAGATCCCCATGTCCTGCAAGACGTCCTCGGCCGCGATGGTTTCGGCCCGGATGCGCGAATCGGCGAAGGCCACGTCCTCCGGGATGTCCGGGTTCAGGTGGTGGCACACCATGAGCATATCCAGGTGCTCTTCGATGGTGTTGCGCGTGTACGGCAGCGTGGGGTTGGTCGACGCGGGAAGCACGTTGGGCATGCCGGCGATCTTGATGATGTCCGGGGCGTGGCCGCCGCCCGCACCCTCGGTGTGGAAGGTGTGGATGACCCGGCCGTCGATCGCCCGGATGGTGTCCTCCACGAAGCCGCACTCGTTCAGGGTGTCCGTGTGGATGGCCACCTGCACGTCGTATTCGTCCGCGGCCTTCAGCGAGTTGTCGATCGAGGCGGTGGTGGAGCCCCAGTCCTCGTGGACCTTCAGCCCGACCGCGCCGGCCCGGATCTGTTCAGCGAGGGGTTCGACGGCGGAGGCGTGGCCCTTGCCGAAGACGCCAATGTTGACGGGCAGGCCCTCGGCCGCCTGCAGCATGCGCTTGATGTGCCAGGCACCGGGAGTGACCGTGGTGGCCTTGGTGCCCTCCGCCGGGCCGGTGCCGCCACCCACCATGGTGGTGATGCCGCTGCTGATCGCGGCGGGCACCTGGTCCGGGGAGATGAAGTGGATATGGGTGTCGATGCCGCCGGCCGTGAGGATCTTCCGCTCGCCCGCGATGATCTCGGTGCCCGCGCCGATCACGATGTCCACGCCGCTGCTGATGTCCGGGTTGCCGGCCTTGCCGATCTTGAAAATGTGGCCGTCCCGGAGCGCGACGTCCGCCTTGTAGATGCCGGTGTAGTCCAGCACCACCACGTTGGTGATGACGGTGTCCGGTACGTCTTCCGCCCGGGTCACCTGGCCGTTCTGGCCCATGCCGTCGCGGATCACCTTGCCGCCGCCGAAGACCGCCTCTTCGCCGTAGACCGTGTAGTCCTTCTCGATCTCAAGGAACAGTTCAGTGTCGGCAAGGCGGATGGCGTCGCCCGTCGTCGGGCCGTACAGCTCGGCATACTGCCGGCGCGGAAGCTCGAAGCTCACTTGGCATCCTCCCCGGTAGTGGTGGCAGCTCCGCCGTCGACGTTTTCATTGTCAAGCAGGCCGTTCACGGCGTTGGACAGGCCGTGCACCTCGCGCCGCCCGGCGAGCTCGACCAGCCGTACGGTGCGCCGGTCCCCCGGTTCGAAGCGCGCCGCGGTGCCCGCGGGAATGTCCAAGCGGCGGCCGAAGGCGGCCTCCCGGTCGAACTCGAGCGCCCGGTTCGCCTCGGCGAAGTGGTAGTGGGAACCGACCTGCACGGGCCGGTCTCCGCGGTTGACGACGTCGACGGCGACCGCCTCGCGTCCGCTGTTGCAGTGGATCGGCTCGGGGCGGAGCCGGTATTCGCCCGGGATCATGAGGCCTCCTAGCGGATGGGGTTGTGGACGGTGACGAGCTTGGTGCCGTCGGGGAAGGTGGCCTCGATCTGCACGTCGTGGATCATTTCCGGCACTCCTTCCATGACGTCTTCGCGGCCGAGGATGGTGGTTCCCCAGCCCATGAGGTCGGCCACGGTGCGGCCGTCGCGTGCGCCTTCGATGAGCTCGTAGCTGATGATGGCCACCGCTTCGGGATGGTTCAGCTTGAGCCCGCGGGCCTGCCGCCGCCGGGCCAGGTCTGCCGCCACCACGATCATGAGCTTTTCCTGCTCACGGGGCATCAAGTGCATCGCTTCTCCTCATCGCCGGCACGGTCCTTGCGGGTTTGTGACAAGAGTAGGCCCGGGACGTTTCGGCGAGGTTTCGGGACGGCACTGTGCATTGTTTGGCCCGCCCGTGACTTTCTGCTGGATCACCTTCGTCCGGTCTGGATCTCCACACGGGAAAGGCGCGGTAACACGCGGCTGCCCCAGTGTGATCCAGCAGAATCATCGCGGAATGGGTCCAATCAGACGCGGAAGCTCGAGCAAGCAAGACACCCCCCGGAGGCGAGGGAGGCCCTCGCGGTACCCCTCTCAGCCGGGACTCCCTCAGTGGGACGCTCGATGGTCCCATGGATTGCAGGGGCATCCCCGCACGCGGTCGAAAGAGGATTTCCATGTCACACGGCACGTCCATTGAGCCTGAGGGCCTGACCCACGCAGCGTCCGCGGACGAACACGCGGCACATTGGCCGGGCGTTTTCGCGATGTCGCTGGGTGCCTTCGCCCTGATCGCCTCGGAGTTCATGCCCGTCAGCCTGCTGACCCCGATGGCCGCGGACCTGGGGGTCTCTGAAGGAATGGTGGGGCAGGGCATCGCGATCTCCGGACTGTTCGCGGTGCTGACCAGCCTGTCGGTCTCCGCCTTGGCCGGCGGGATGAACCGCAAGACGCTGCTGCTAGGCATGACGGCGCTGATGGGCATTTCCGGCGCCGTGGTGGCCCTGGCACAGGACTACGCCGTGTACATGACAGGCAGGGCGCTGATTGGCGTGGTCGTCGGCGGTTTCTGGTCGATGTCCGCGGCCACCGCCATGCGCCTCGTCCCGGCCCCCCTGCTGCCACGCGCCCTGGCCATCTTCAACGGCGGCGGTGCCCTGGCGACGGTGCTCGGAGCGCCGCTGGGCAGCTACCTTGGCGCCGTGGTGGGCTGGCGCGGAGCCTTCTTCTGCCTTGTCCCGATCTCGCTGCTGTGCCTTGCCTGGCAGTGGTTCAGCCTGCCCTCGCTGGAAGTCACGAAGCGCGCGGTGTCAGCGCGGCAGATCTTCAGCATCTTCGCGGCGCTCAAGAGCCGTCCCGTGGCTTTGGGCATGGCCGCGTGCGGTGCGTTCTTCATGGGCCAGTTCATGCTGTTCACCTACGTGCGGCCGTTCCTGGAAACAGTGACCCGGGTGGACGTGACCACGGTTTCGCTGGCGCTCCTCATTGTCGGTGTGGCGGGCTTCATCGGCACATTGCTGATCGGCCGCTTCCTCGGCCCGGGCTTGTACCGGACCCTGGCAGCCATCCCGGCGCTGCTGGCCGTCATCGCCCTGGCCCTGGTTCCTTTCGGCCCCTCGCTCATTGCGGTGCTGCTGCTCCTGGGGCTGTGGGGACTGCTCGCGACCTCCGCTCCCGTCGGCTGGTGGAGCTGGGTCGCCACGGCACTGCCCCACAACGCAGAGGCCGGCGGCGGACTCATGGTGGCCACGGTCCAGACCTGCATCGCCTTCGGTTCCACGCTCGGCGGCGTGCTGTTCGACGCCGGCGGGTACAGCAGCACCTTCCTGGTGAGTGCCGCGGTGCTCGGGGCTGCCGCACTTCTGGCGGTGCTGACCGCCAGGGCGACCGGCCGTACCCGGCGCCTCACACCGTGAAGGTGACTGTGGCCAGGACCCGGGAGCGGTTGATCTGCCTGGGGATTTCCAGCGTCGCCGTGCAGCTGCCCGACGGCGGGTAGACGGCCTGGGTGGTGCCGGTACCGTCCGGGCCGATCACCACGGTGAGGGTGGTGGAGTAGTCCCCGCAGACGATCCGCACCGTGTAGTAGTCCCGGTTATTGGCGCCCTGCACGGTAAAGCTGATGCCGCCGTCGGGCAGGTAGTTCACCGTGAGCGGGGCATCGGAGGACGCCGCGGCGGGAGCCGGTTCAGCTGAGGTGGACGAGGCGGGCTGGGTGGAGGAAGTCGAAGTGGAGGACGAAGTTTCCGGCGACGACATGGTGGCGGGCGCCGCGTTGCCGGCCGGGGCGGCGTCGTCGTTGCTGATGGTCACCTGGCCGAAGCCGTCGGCGAGGTTGAAGTCCGGCCCGGCAAGCAACTGGATCATGAACTGCTCGGCGGACTCAAAGACGGCGTCCCCGTAGACCGTCACCGTGATGGTCGCCGTCGTGCTGTTGGCCGCGAAGGTCACGGTTCCGGAGGCCACGGCGAGGAAGTCCGATCCCGCCGTCGCTGTCCCGGCCGCGGTCCGCCAGCTCAGCGTCAGCGGGGTGGCCTGGGCCTGGCTGAGCGTCAGGGTGAGCGTCACCGTCTTGGCCCCGCTGTTGCCCTCGACCACGGTGGCGTCGCCGATCCGCACCTCGCTCTGGATGACGGCGGGAGGGGTGAACTGGTCATCGTCGGTGCGGAAGCGGAAGCTGTTGAACGAGGCGGGCTCCGCCCCCGAAACGGGCCTGCCCAGGAGGCCGGTGCGGCCGTCCGCGACCGCGGAGTTGAAGGAGCGGCTGGTGACCACCTGGCCGTTGAGCGTCACGGTGGCCACTGTGGCCTTGAGCACCAGGTTCAGGGTCTGTTCGCTGCCGGCCGCGATGGTGCGGGCGATGGCCTGGTCCACAACCCAGCCGCTGCGCGGGCTGACGTGGCCGATCAGTACGCGCTGCCCGGGAACGTCCAGGACCACCAACTTGTAGTCGTTCGGGGCGTAGTAGTCGAAGACGATGCCGGTGACGCCGGCGGCCCGGAACGCGGCCTCGACCTCCACGTAGGACAGGGGGTCGATCCCGGTACTGCCGAACTGAGCCGATGCGAGCGCCGTGTTGGCCGGGAAGGCAGCGCCGGTGCTTGCCGTGCCGAGGTAGCGGCCGGTGCCGATGCTCCAGGACCCGGCTGCGGGGGTGAACGCCTCGGCCGCGCCGTCGTCGAAGTATTCCGTGCGGTCCAGCGAGATCTCCGGAGAGATGACCGTCAGGGCGATGTTGTCGAACCAGCCGCGGGCCTGCTGCGAACCGAAGCCCACCAGCCCCTTGTTGAGGGCCACGGCGTCGCCGTCGACATAGCGCACCGGGAACTGGTGACTGAAGGCATTCTTGCCGTCGATCGTCACGGTGACCACGAGCCCGTTGACCACCACGTTGAGCTCGTAGAACCTGCCGGCGCTGACCGAACCGGGCACCGAGGCCTGGGCGTCGTACCACCAGCCGGATGCGTTGCGGTGGCCGATCACCATCTTGTTGATCGAGTCGTCGATGCCCGCGAACTTGAAGTCCTCCGGGCCGAAGTAGTCGAAGATGGTGAACGCGTTGGCCTTCCAGCCGCCCACCGCCTTGTCCATGGAGATCTTGGCAGCGAGTTCGTAGTACACGGACTTGTAGGCGTCCGAGTACCAGACGGCGACGGCGTCCTGCGAGGGGCCGGCGGCCGTCACCTTGAGCAGGCCGTTCTGGACGGTGAACGCACCGGAGTCGGTGGCGAAGCCCTGCAGGGTGCCGTCGTTGAAGTCGGCGCCGCGGAGTGTGTCGCGGCGGCCGCCCGGGATGTTGCCGGCCTGCGGGTCGGTGGGTCCGCCGGTCTGGGTCTGCCACTGGCCATGGTCGTGCTGGGTGATGAGGCCGAGCTCGCCGTCGGGTTCGCCGTTGCGGACGGGATCGTTGCCGGTGTCCGTAGCCCGGGTGGGGTCTGCGCCCTGGCTGCGGGACAGCGCATACAGGAACATGGGCAGCTGCGGTTCCACCTGGCGGCTGACGGTGGCGATGCCGAACGGTGCGAACGGCACGAGGTAGCTGTTGAACTCGCCCACCCAGTCGATCAGCCGGTCGCCGCCGGTGTTGCCGATCAGGATGTCCAGGCCGGCGCCGCCGTAGACGCGGTCCTGGTAGCTGGAGTTCACGCCGTCGGGAGCGTCGTTGAGCCCGTTGTTGGTGGTCAGCAGATCGTCCGCGTTGGAGAGGTCGTTGCCCCAGCCGGCCCAGATGGTGTCCTGGCCGGTGCCGCCGACGGACCAGTCGTTGCCGAGGTCACCGAAGATGGCGTCGTCGCCGTCGGAGGGCTGGTTGGTG
This sequence comes from Arthrobacter sp. TE26545, assembly GCF_056279005.1. The sequence continues at coordinate 82,102 of NZ_JBWBQM010000001.1, read as the reverse complement.
ATGGTTCCGGTGCAGTTGCCCTGGTTGTCGACGGCGATGCAGGCCGTTACCCAGTTGCCGGTCGCGGCGTCGTTGTTCAGGAAGAACTGCCGGGTCCACGGCGGGGTGGCGCCCTTCCACACGCTGCCGTCGGCGTTGAAGAGGATGACGCGGCGCGGATCGTATTCGTCGTAGAGGAGGAATTCACCCAGCCGGCCCATGTTGTGGTTGTTGCTGTGCCAGGCGTTGCTGTCGGCGCCGAAGTGCAGCACATCGCCGGGGTTGTACGGGTGCAGGAAGTCGATCAGTTCGAGGCCCACGGGGTTGCCGCCGGCGTCGAAGTGCTGGGCGTAGGAGGTCCCGAGCGCCTCGGATCCGGAGATGGCGTCGTCGCCCGCGCCACCGTGGATGAAGTCGTTGCCCCAGCCGCCGAAGATGATGTCGTCAGAGTTGTTGGCGTCGAAGAGGGGCTGGTTGGCCACGTGGTGCTGGCTGGCGTTGACGTTGTCGCCCAGGTTGTACGGGGTGAGGTCCGCGGCCTTGGCCAGCTGGCCGGCGACGTTGATCGTGGCGGTCTGCACCTGGCCCGGGGTGTAGATCGCCTCGTTGAGCACGTCACCCTGGCTGGTGCGGGTGTCCGGGTCCACGGTGCGGAACTTGTAGACGCCGTAGAGCGGCTCGCCCAGCTGCGTGCACACGGCGCTGGAGGCCACGGAGCAGCCGGTGTTGCGGCTGGTGAAGATCCGCCCGTCGTCGCCGAGGATGCCATCGGTTCCAGTGCCGCCGGAGATCCAGTCGTTGCCCCAGCCGCCGATCAGGTCATCGTCCTGCGCGTCGCCGTAGAGCGCATCGTGGTCGGCGCCGGCGTAGACGGTGTCATCCCCGGACTCACCGTGGACCTCGTCGCGGCCGCCGATCTGCGTGTACTTCCAGGTGCCGGTGGCGGTGTCCAGGACGATCGAGCAGGTGGGCTGGGTGGGCGAGCCGTTGCAATCCGAACCGGCGCCCTGGCCGAAGTTGGCGGGGACGAAGTCCGGGCCGCCCGGGGTGTAGTCGAGCAGGTGGACGCCGCGGACCACTAGTTTCTGCGCACCGTAGTTGTCGTAGTTGAAGGTGACGTAGTTGGCCGTGCCGGCACTACCGGCCGGGTTGATGTCCGTGTGGTTGACGCCCACGATTCGGATGATCCGGCCGTTGTCTGCCACGATGGTGTCGGCGTCGCGGGCGTGCATGTTGGCGGGGAGCGTGTTGTCGGCCAGGATGCCGCCGGGCAGGCCCGGGGTGCCGGGGATGCCGCTCACCTGGTTGTTCATGGCGGTCTGGGTTCCGGCGCCGCCGAACAGCAGGTCCGCGCCGCGGTCATCGCCGGGCAGGTAGGCCAGGGCCGGGAAGGGCAGGCCGTCCGGGCGGAGCTCCGGGGTGGCCAGCGAGAAGAAGTCGCTGCTGCCGCCCACGATGTCGTCCTGGCCGAGCCCGCCGAAGACCACGTCGTTGCCGGCGTTGCCCTCGACATAGTCCTCGCCGTCAGTGGCGGCCTCGAAAGAGGCGACGACGGTGAGCACCCCGGTGAAGTCGCAGACCACATTGCCGGGGGTTCCGGTGCAGCCCAGCGGGGTGCGGGAGGCGCCTGCGTGGAGGGTCGCCGTGGGGTCGTCCACCATGCGGGCGAAGGCCTGCTCGATGCCGCCGTCGCCCTGGATGACGTCGTTGCCCAGCTGGCCGAGGATCACGTCGTGGCCCGGGCCGCCGGCGAGGTAGTCGTTTCCGAAGCTGCCGGCCCACTTGCTCCCCTCGTCCGAGGCGAAGTCGTGGAAGAGGTTCGTGACGTCGTACTCGGCCCACCAAGGGGCGCCGTCCGGGTCGCGGTAGGCGCGCGGCGTGCCGTCCACGAGGAGCAGTCCGCTGTTGTCCTCGGTGACCGTTCCGCCGCAGGCATTGGGCTGGTCGCTGCGGCTGTAGAGAAGCGTGCCGCAGAGGGTCTGGAAATGGAAGCTCAGGAAGTCGGTGCGCAGCAGGTAGGCGTTGTCGCCGAGGACGAGGTCGTCCGCCTCGTCACCGTCGGCCATGTCGTTCCCGGCTCCGCCGATGATGAGGTCCCGGCCGAGGTTGCCGAAGATGATGTCGTCCGCGCCGCGCTGCAGGTTCCGGGACTCGACCGCGAGGACGGAGGCGAGCGCCGTCGTCTGGATCTTCTGCAGGCGGGCGTCGGGTTCGTTCGGGTCCGCGACGTCCTGGATCACGGCGCCGTGGTCGCCGAAAATGATGTCGTCGTACGCACTTTCAGGGCCAGCGCCCCCGGCACCAGCTCCCACCGTGCCGGCGCCCTCGCCGAAGAGCAGGTCCCGGCCCGCCGTCAGGAGATCGTCCCGGACCGGTGACGGGTACGGCTGGATGGTGGTGCCGTTGTTGAGGAAACCGGCTCCGGTGACGGACGGCAGCGGGCTGCGGTCGACGACGGCGATGTCCAGCGCCCGGGTGAAAACGTTGACGTTGACGCCGGAGTCGCCGTAGATGTGGTCGACGCCGCGCAGGCCGCGGATTTCGTCGTCGCCCGAGCCGCCGGCCAGGTGGTCGCCGGCCTGGCTGCCGATGATCAGGTCGTCGCCGAGCCCGCCGAAGGCCGTGAAGCCGACGGTGGGCAGCTGGGCCGCTGCCAGGTGGGCGAAGAGCCCGGAGGCGTCGATGATGTCATTGCCGGCGTAGTCGTAGGGGTTGGCCAGGCCGAGCATCCACTCGTCGTCCTCGTTTTCCGCGTCCGGGATGTTGACGAAGGGATCGAACGGCTTGGGACCGAACTCCATGCCGAGGACGTCGTACGGGCGGCCCGAGTACCAGACGCCGTCCTGGCTGGTGTCGCCGTAGACCACCAGCGGCGAGCCCGGACCCGCAGTGGCATCCACATCGCAGGGGACGGCCGTCCCGTCGATGACCGGGGCCGCAAGCCTGCAGACGGTGATGGTGTCGCCGCCGATCAGGAGGCCGCCGTCGCGGGCCGCGTCGTAGCCGGTGACCGTGAAGACCGGCGCATCCCAGACCGCCACGCCGGCGGCGTTGAGGTGGACCGTGGGCCGGAGGGCCGCGTTCCAGAACGTCATGGTGGTGGCCGTCAGGGCCTTGATGGTGAAGGGCCCGGCGAGGCCGCTGATGCGTACCTGCATGCCCGCCTTGAAGCCGTCGGCCAGGAAGGACCCGCCGTCCGTCCGGACGAGGTAATCGGCGTGCAGCTGCATGGTGCCGCTGGCGGTCAGCGCCACGGGCTTGGCCGCGTGAACGTCCGTGGGAAGCACGGCCGCCGGTCCCGCGTAGACGGGCCCGGAGAGGTACATGACCGAGCCTTCCCCGCAGTGCGGGAACGGGTCGGCGAACGGGCAGACGGCGTTTCCGAAGCCCAGGATCATCCGGGTGAAGGCCTCCCCTGCCAGCTGGATGTGCTGCGGGCCGTGGCCGTAAGGATCCAGGGCGAAGTAGCCGCTGCCCGGCAGGAAGCCGGTGACTGCCCACGGCAGTCCGTCCTGGCGGGTGAGGACCAGGCCCGTGCCCGCGGGTGCACCGGCGCCGGGGGCGGAGCGTTCCATGTCGAAGGCGTTCCGGATGAAGGAGTTGCCGCCGCCGTGCACGGTGGTCAGGCCGCCGTGCGGTCCGGGAACGAACACGGTGCGGCTGCCGTTCAGGGCGGGCAGCGGGTCTCCGCGGCCCAGGGTGAGCACGAGGTCCGTCACCGCCGTGAGCCGCCAGGCGCCCGTGACGCCCTGGATCATCACCAGCTGGCCGGCCACGAAACCGTCGGCGATCCAGCTGCCGGCCGCCCGGGTGACCGTTCCGCCGTCGTTCGCTGCGTTCGGAACGGTGGTGACGGAGCCGCTGAAGCTGACCGGCACATCCGCGGCGACCAGTGTGCGCAGGGCCGTTGAGGCGCCGGCGGCCGGGCCGGAGAGCTGCAGCAGGTACATCACCGTGTTGTCGGTGGTGTCCAGGGGGTCGTCGTCGCCGAAGCCGAGCACCTTCCACGTTCCGGCGAGGCCGCTGATGGTCACCGGCTGGCCGGCCAGGAAGCCCTGCGCCTTCCAGTCGAACGGGGCCGGCCGGCTGATCCGGTGGGTGGAACCGAACTGGCCACTCGACGGGGCCAGCACCACGGTGCCACTGAGCTTCACGGCGTCGTCCGGCTGCAGGGTGCCCTGGATGTCCAGGTGGTCGTTGCCGGTGCCGAGCATCAGGTTGAAGATCTCGATGGTGGACTTGGCACCGTTGGTGACGAACTGGCCGGCAGTTCCGTCTCCAATGAATTGGACCGTGCCGTAGCTGATGCCGCCCGGGAACACCTGCGGTTCGCCGAAAGTCTGGCCCTCGGCCCCGCCGTAGCCGGCCCCGAAGTCCAGGTCCTTGGCCATGTTGAAGCCGCGCAGGGAGGTGCTGTTCATGGCCCCGCGGCCGTTCGCCTGCGAGGAGTCGTCGTAGATGTCCAGGATGTCGATCTGCTTGGATTCCGGCGCCTGCGTGGCGATCGCGAAGAGCGGGCCGTCCTGTTCGCCCGGGAGCTTCAGGCCCAGCTGGAGGGAACGGTCGGCGCCGGTGACGCCGCCTTCCACGGCCAGCGGGCCGCGCAGCCGGGACACCAGGTGCTGGCCGGCCGGGAAGATCTTCACACCCTGCCGCTGGAGCGGCTGTTCGTAGGCCACGTCCGCGCGGAGTTCGATGAACTGTTCCTGGAACCAGTTGGCGGCGGTGAAGTCCACGACGGCGGCGATCCGCACCACCGTGAACGCGCCGGCGCCGAACGCCGCCAGCGAGTCGCCGCTTGCCAGGAGCTTACGCAGTTCCAGCTTCTCGTCGTGGCCGGCGTTGTTTCCGCGGATGACGGCGATCTTGGCCCGGATGCACGTACCGGCCTGGCAGATCTGCACCCACTGGCCTTCGCTGAAGCCGTCGGCCAGCCAGCTGCCGGCTGTGGGTCCGGCGATGGGCCGGACCAGCCGCCAGGCACCGCCCACGAATTCGGTGGTGGCCGTGCCGTCCCACGCGCCGGAGCGGGTGATCCGGTTGATGCTGATGCCCGCGCCGCCGGCGCAGCCCGGGGCGGAGGACAGGACCATTGACTTGCCGTTGGCGCTGACGGAAAGGACGGTGAAGACCGTCGTACCGCAGCTGGAGATCGTGATCCGCTGGCCCGCGGCGAAGCCTTCGTCGAGGAAGCTGCCGAGGTCGCTGCCGTTGGCCCGGCTGATGGTGGCTCCGCTGATGGCCAGCGCGCCCTGGAAGGCGCGGGCCGGGATGTCCCCGCCCACCACCGCGTAGTCCGCCGGGGTGACGGCCACGCCGCCCACGGAGACCACGTCAACCAGGCCGTCCGGGATCAGCGCGATCCGGACGATGCCCGCGGCGCCGCCGGCGGGGGCCCTGGTGAGCCGGATGGTGTAGCCGTCGGTGCCGCCGGGGATGGTGCAGGCGGTGTTGCCGCACTTGATAACCACGGTGTCCGTCCCGGTGGGGATGCTGACCACGTTGGGGGTCTCGTCGTCGTACACCAGCACGTCGGTGCGCTGCAGGCCGCTGCGCAGGTTCGGGAACGGGTAGGCGGCCGCCGCGGCGGGTGCGGTGAGCAGGGTGTCGAGTTCGTAGTTGACGACGGCGGTCAGCGGGTCGCCGGGGTCGCTGTTGTTCCGGGCCCTGACCACGATCCGCAGCGGGGTGTTCCAGTTGAGCGAGTTGAAGCTGACGGAGTAGTAGGTGCCGCCGTGGCCGTCGGGGAAAGCGAGCCAGCGGCCGGCCGGGACCAGGCTGAAGTCGAGCTGGATGAGGCGCTGGCTGTCCGCGTCCATCCAGACCTTCACCCAGATGGTGTGGCCGGCGGCGGGCGCCTTGGCGAGGCTGAGCAGGAGGTCGTCGCTGCGCTGCGTCAGGGCGCTGCCTTCGATGACCAGGGTGCGGCCGTCCACGGCGGTGCCGCCGGGTTCGACCTCGGTGACGTACACGCCCGGGGTGTCGTTGTCGTAGACCAGCGCGTTGACCTGGCGGACGGCGGCCCGGTGGAAGCGGGCGTCCTGGCTGATCACGCTGTGCTGCAAGACCACGGTGCGGTCGCCCTCGGCCCGGGGGTCGTCCACGGCCCAGAGGTAGACCCGCTGCGGCACGTTCCAGTTGCCGGCTGTGAAGCTCAGGGTGACGGCGCGGCCGTTCTCGTCCACTACCGTCCCGTTGACCACGAAGTGGCGCTGGAACTCGGAGAACTCGTCGCACTGGGCGTCCGTGGTTCCCACGCAGAGCCACACGGTGTCGCCCTGGCCGTTGGGCAGCGGGGCCGGGTTGGTCAGGCTGCCGTCGGCTTCCTGGGACGGCGCGAAGGCTGCGGAGACTGTCACGTACACGTTCGACGTCGGGACCACCGCGAGTTCCACCGTGTAGTAGGCGTAGCTCTTGATAGTGGCCGTGCCGGCTGCTCCTTCGCGGACCCGGGTGCCGCCGGTGCCTTCGCGGATCACCACGATGCCGCGGTCCTGGGTGGCCAGGTTGTAGGGCACGCCGTCGGCTGTCAGGCCGTCGTAGCCGGGGTCGGTGGGCGAGGTGACAATGTGGTCCACGGCCCCGCTGAGGCCCTCGAGTTCGCGGGTGACGATGTCCGCGGTGACGTCGCCGGTCACGCTGATCATGTCCGAGCCGAGGCCGCCGATCACCCGGTACGCCACCCCGTAGGCGGTGGACTGGACGAAGAACTGGTCGTCGCCCTCCAGCCCGTCCACCTCCACCACTTCGATGGTGGTGTATTTGACGTTCAGGCCGGCCCCGAAGATGCCCTTGTCCGTGATGGCGAAGTCGTCGGCGAACTCGGTGCCGAGGACCACCAGCTTGTCGAAGCCGGTGCCGCCGTCCACGTTGACGGGGGCGTTGACGTTGTACTGGACCTCGTCCTCGCCGCCGCCGGCCCGGATGTCCAGCGGCCGGGAGGTGGAGAAGCCCAGGCCGATCACGGGAACCGCCACGCCGTTGGCGTCCAGCGGGATGATGTCGTCTTCCCACATGGTGTTGTCCAGGTCGGCGTTGCTGCCCGGCAGGTGGTTGAAGGTGGTGTGGGCGTCGGCGTTGTTGCAGACGCCGTCCCCGTTGCGGTCGTAGCGGGTGTAGCCGGCGTTGATGACGCAGGAACCGAACGCCACGGTGGTGGGGAACGTCCCGCCGGCGGGCACGAAGGACACGTCGCTCAGGCCGCAGCCGGCGATGCTGTCCGCGTCGGTGTCGCAGACCGCGGCTACCGCGAAGGCCCGCACGATGAAGATGTCGTTGTTGTCGTCGCCGTTGAGCTGGATCTCGGCCTGGTTGGAGTACACGGTGAACTGGTCGTTGCCGGTGCCGCCGGTGGCCAGCAGCGGGGCGTGCGCTCCGGGGCTGAGCCAGCCGCGGGTGGTGGGGACCAGCGCCGGGAAGGTGTCCGCCGGGAGGAGGGCGCCGCCGTCGGGAGCGTTCTGGGCGCCGCGCCGGGTGCCGAAGATCTGGCCGATCTGGAACACGTCGTTGCCTGCGCCGCCGTCCAGGGTGATCGTGGCGGAGGTGTCGTCCACGTAGAAGGCGTCGTTGCCGCCCTCGCCGAAGACCGTGATGCGGCCGTTGAGCGCGGTGTCGTAGTTGATCCGCTGGACCAGGGCGCTGGGTTCGTTGCCGGCAATCCGGTCGCGGTAGGCGCCGATGCCGCCGTCCGCGGCGAGGCTGCCGGCGAGCAGGGCGATGAAGGCCGGGTGATCGGCTGTCTCCGTCGGGCTCAGGCAGTTGCTCGGGACTCCTGTGCCGAGGTCGAAGGGGCTTTCGTTATCGATGCACTTCAGGGCCCGCAGCAGGAAGATGTCGTCCGTGGCGGCGTTCCTGGTGGTGCCGGGCAGGTAGCCGTTGTACGCCGGGGCCGTGTTGTTGTAGCCGTGGATGGCGAGTTCGTCCACGCCAGCGTCCGGGGCGCCGGTGTCCAGGACGTTGATGACGTAGTTGCGGATGTTGCCGTGGCTGCCGTTGGTGTAGACGGCGTAGTAGTCGCTTTCACCCTGTCCGTCGAGGGTGAGGGTGTGCCCGGCGCCGGCGCCTGTCCCGCCGCCTGCCTGAAGGCCGGTGGGGCTCGTAAGCACGTTCATGGACTGCAGGTACCAGACAGCGATCCGGTCCTCGCCGTCCGCGGTTCCCGAGGCGGCGGTGGCGTTGCCGTGGACCGTGGTCTTCGAGCCCAGGAAGATGTAGCCGGGATCGCCCTGCTGTTCCTTGTTCAGGACCGGGTTGGACGTCTGGGCGAGGTCCAGTCCGGAGGGGTCGCCGAGCTGGATGAGGTCGACGTCGGAGCCGCCCCAGACGTGCACCTGGCGGTTGGGCACGGGGTTGGCGGTGCTCGGCGCGCAGCTGCCCATGGGGTCCCCGGTGGAGTCGCCAGTGGTGACGGTGCAGTCGGCGATGATCCGGCCGCGCAGGATCATGCTGCTGCCGTATTCCGGGTCCGGGACGGCCAGGGTGCCGCCGGTGTCAGCGTTGCCGAAGTCGCCGCGGATATCGATTCCGAGGTCCGCCAGGATCTGGCTGTTCTGGTGCAGGGCCACGTCGTCGCCCACGCGCAGTTCCACGCTGCCGGTCTCGGCGAAGACGGTGCCGGCGGGGATGCTGCGCAGGTGGTCGGCGTCGTTGCCGGGGAGGGTGGTGTTGTCTTCGGCGAAGTTGGCGCTGCCGTTGCGGATCAGGAACAGGTCCTCGTCCAGGTCGGCGCTTTCGCGGACGGTGATGCGGATGTTGCCGGTGACCGCGTGGGCCAGGAGCAGCCGCAGGTAGGCGTCGGTTTCCGTGAGGTAGATGCCGGTGCCGGCTTCCAGGGCGACGTCGTCCGCGGTGGCGGCGAGGCCGGCGTCGGAGGTCCCGTTGTTCAGCAGCCCGGCGTTGTTGGCGCAGTTCGCGTTGGTGCAGGCGAACGGCGAGCCGCGGAGCGAATCGATGTCCAGGTCCTTGGCGGCGGTGCCGATGGATCCGCCGTGGGCGTCGATGTCGATGGTCTGGCCCAGCACGTCCGCGGCGGCGTCGCCGGCACCGTTGGCGGCGCCGTCGATGATGGAGCCGGCCCGGCTGCGCAGCGAGACGTTGCCGGTGCTGAGGCTGCTGTCGCCGGCGGTTTCCACGACGCCGATCCGCAGGTCTCCCGCCACCTGGTCGAGGTAGATGCCCAGGGTCTTGTCGTCGTCGGCGGCGAGGTCGCGGGCGTTCAGCAGGCCCTTTGCCACCGACGGGAAGCCGCCCACGGCGTCCACCTGGATCTCCAGGAAGTTGTCCGGCAGGCCGATGCCGCCGGTGCCGGAGACGCTGCCGGCCTCGCCCAGGCCGTTGTCGCCCGCAGTGAGGGTGATGTTGCGGCCGGTGACGTCGATGCCGTTGTGGTTGCCGCTGATGTCGAGGTCGTAGGCGTCCACCAGGATGCCGTCGTCGTCGGTGTCCAGCACGCCGTTGTCCAGTTCGGCGTCGAGGATCCGGGCCGGCGAGTCGAGCCGGACGTCGGCGGGGATCGGGTTGGCGCAGAGGGCCGGGGCGCCGGTGCAGAGGCCGGTGGCGTGGATATGGCCCACCCGCAGATCGCCCTTGCCGCTTTGCTCGATCACCCAGATGTTGCCGTTGTTCAGGACGTCGGTCTTGCCGGAGCCGTCGGTCACCCCGTGCGTGGCGCCGGTGTCGTCGTCGCTCCACTGGGCGTCGACGTCGGTGAAGGCCTTGATGGTCATGGCGGTGGCCGCGGACGGGTGGAAGATGGCGATGTTGTGGCCGGCACGGATGTCGCTGAAGGTGTAGTTGGCGTTGATGGGGGTCAGGTCGGAGCCGAAGGCGACCGCGACGACGGCGCCGCCCACCACCACGGGGGTGTCCGTGCCGCCCGAGCAGGCCACGCCGTCGGGCCGGAAGTAGCAGGTGGTGGGGACCGATTCGAGGACGCTGCCCGAGCCGTACGGTGCCGGCTTGTTGTCCGGGGTGTAGATGTCCACGTTGATGTCGCCGATGCCGGGTCCGTTGATGCCTTCGGCGCTGTCGCGCAGGATCACGACGGCGTCGTGCCCGGCCTTGATGGGGCCGATGACGGGGTTGATGGGCGCCGGGTTGGCGGTGAGGGAATCACGCCGGAGGACCGTGAGGTCCAGGTAGAGGTCCTGGCCCGCTTCGGCGTCGAGGGCGACGGGCTTGAGCACTGCGGGGACGCCGGGTTCGCCTGTGTGGAAGATCTGGAGGAGGACCAGGATGAGCGGGTTCGGGACGGTGCCGAGCGAGCCGGACTCCGAGTCCAGGGTGATGGTGTTGCTGTAGAACGTCTCCGTGCCGGCGTCGCTGCCGCGCAGGATGGAGCCGCGCTGGTCGCTGAGGCGGGTGCTGCCGATGAGGTTGCGGATGTCTCCGTCGATCGTGAGGTCGAAGCCGGTGGCCGCCGTAGGCCGGAGGCTCTCGATCACCACGCCGGTGGCCGGGAAGATGTGGTGCACGTGCCAGAACCATTGCGTGGCCGGGGGTGCGTGCGGGCCGTTGTCCACGGAGACGCTGATGACCGCTTCCGGCGTGGTGGTCAGGTGGGAGTTGAGCGTGTTGATGGAGACGCTCTGCGGGTCGGTGGTGCCCTTGAGGACGATGTTCTTGTCCGAGCTGTTGCGGATCAGCACCGAGTTCCAGGTTTCCTGCATGTAGAAGATGCCCAGGCTGCCGTGGATGAGACCGTTGCAGTCGGCGTCGCATTCGCCGCCGGCGTTGTTGGCTTCGAAGAGGGCCGCCGGCAGTTCGTCGTAGAGGATCGGGTCGATCCAGATGGTGGGGCCGGAGACGGTGTCGCCGATGTTCAGGGCCGGGCCGAACTGGCTGGAACGGACCGTCACGTTGTAGGTCTTGGCGATGATCTTGCCGCTGGCGTCCACGATCAGCACCGGGTTGGGTTCGCCCAGCAGGTACACCGTGGATTCCCACAGGATGTCCCGCTTCGGCTGGTAGTTGATGTTGCCGTCGGCGCTGCCGAAGTCGAAGAGCCCGCCGGAACGGTGCGCGTGGTAGTACAGGCGGTCGAAGTACTGCAGGGCCGCCACGTGCAGTTCGGCCGTGCGGATCACGGATTCGTCGAGGCCCTGGACCGCCGAGCTGCCGGTGAAGGAAACGTAGGCACGCGCGTCTGTGTCGCCGCCGCCGCAGCCGCAGTTGGCGTTTGCGTCGGCCTGCAGGTTCAGGTGTTCGTGGGCCGCGCGGATGAAGACGGATTCGCCTTCGATGTAGGAGCCGGTGTCCAGCTTAGTGAGGACGCTGTCCGTCACGCTGACGTAGGCTCCGGCGTCGGAGTCCGCGCCCAGGGCGTAGGCATCGGCGTCGGAGCGTGCGACGCCCCGGGACTCAAGCACGCGGCCGTCGATGCTGCCGTCGATGCTGCCGTCGGTGAAGTCGATGCCGAACGCCGTTCCGACGCCGGCGGAGACCTGGACCTGGGCGCCGCGCAGCTTAGCGGTTCCGCCGAGGCTTGTGGCCACCTCCGCGGCGTAGTCGTGCCCGATCTGCACGCCCTGGCCGTCGTCGTCGTTCGCGTCCGCGTTGGTGCCGAGGCCGCCGGAGCCGGAGGAGGCCCGCGCGTTGGCGTTGAAGCCGGCGGAGGCATCGATCAGCAGGGAGCGGTTGGCGTAGAGGGTGCCCGCCACCTCCGTCTTCACGGAGTACCCGAGTTCGAGGTCGACGTCGGTATCGGCTCCCGAGATAAGCCCGCCGGTGCGGTTGACCGCTTCGCCGTTGGCGGTGGTGATGCCGCTGGCGGTGACCTGCAGGTCTGTTGAGGCGAAGAGGTTGGCCGTGCTGCCGATCTTGACCAGGACGGTGTTGGTGGCGTCGGCGAAGGCGTTGGAGGCACCGAAGCCGAGGAACCCGCCGCCCTTGCCCACGGAGCTCACGGCGACGTTGACGTACGAGGTGCCGTCGATCAGCACGGCGTTGCCACGCAGCGTGCCGGCCTGGATGTCTACCGTAAGGAAGGGCTTGGAGGTGACCTCGGAGAAGACGTCGCTGAAGCGGAAGAGCCCGCCGCCGATGCCCGTGGAGGTTGCGCTGGCCACCCCGTTGGCGGAGCCGGCGGGGTCGGCCAGGAGCGCGCCGGGGCCGCCGACGCCGATCATCACGTGCGGGGTGCCGGCCAGGGCTCCGGCGCCGAGGTCGATGTAGAGCTGCTGGGTGCCGGTCCCGCCGCTGACAGCGGCAATGCCTTCGTTGACCAGGCGGTGCGTGCCCTGCTTGCTGGTGTCCAGGCCCGTCATCAGGGTTCCGGCGGCGTTGCGCAGCTGGAAGTCGGTGCCGTTGACGACGTCGATGAAGTACATGTTCCCTTCGACGAGGCCGATGGATTCGTACCCGACCCGGCGCAGCGAGTGGTTGGCGCGCAGCCCTGCCGGGCTGGTGTTCGGCACCAGGGCGATGACCTGCATGACCTCGGTGCAGGGGTGGAGGTCGACGCCGGCGCCCGGGTCGGCGTCGTACTGTCCGATTCCGGCGTGGCAGGCCGAGTCGGCGAGCCGGATCATGTGGTTGCCGGCGGCGAACATGCTGCCGAGTCCGTCGAGGTCCTCCAGTACGATCCAGACGTGCTGGCCGTTGAACAGGCCGCCGATGGCCGGGCCGTCGGTCACCGAGTAGACGTACTCGGCGTTGTCGATGGCGCCGTGGGACGGCGCGTAGATGGTGTTCCAGGAGCTGTCGCGGTCGATGCCGTTGTTGTCGTTGTCCTGGAGCTGCCCGCTGCCGTTGGTGTTGACGTCCACCAGGCTGCTCTTGAAGTCGATCGTGGCCGGTGCGTGGTAGACCACGGCGCGGCCATCCAGGCCGGTGGTGTCCGCCACCTGGAAGGTTGAGCCGTCCGGCATGTCCGTGCTCGGGGTGAAGGTCACCACGTTGCTGCCGGCCGTGCCGAGCGGGGTGGTGGAGAGCCGGATGTCGAACTCGTCCACGGCGAAGACGTAGTAGGAGCTGCCGCAGGCGAGCCCGGCCACCGGGAGCGTGCCGAGGGCGCCGCCGCCGTTGCAGTTGTAGACCACCCGGTCGCCGGTGCGGAAGTTGTGGCCGCCGGCGAAATGCAGGGTGCCGGTCTGGGCGTTCACCACACCGGCGGCGTTGAATTCGACGCCGAGCCGGAGGGTGTTGTTGTCCACCTTGATGACCCCGTAGGTGCGTCCGTCGCCGAGGCCCGGAATCGCGTTGGGGTTGGGGACGGTGCCTTCGGCGACGCCCGGCACCGAGGAGGCCGGGGCGCTGTAGGTGACGGTGGTTCCGGTGCCGATGCCGTGCGGCAGGGTGAAGCAGATGGTGTCCGCGCCGTTGCAGTTGATGGCGGCGGCTGTGCCGTCGGACAGCGGTGCCTGCGCCGCCCCGTGGAGTGCCGTGATGGAAAGCAGTCCGCCCGCCTGGACGAAGCCGCCGGTGACGATCGCGGAGACCTTGGGGCTGGCGAAGGACTTGGCGGTGAACCCGGCCTGGATGTCGATCACGCCGCCGGAGGCTGCGTAGGCGTAGGAGTCGGCGTCGGTGACGGACTGGGCCAGGACGGTGACGCCCTGGGTGGCGGTGACCTTGCCGCCGCCCAGCTGGGCGCGGACTTCCGGTTCGGTGCGCGCCTCGGCGGAGGAGGCCGAGACGGCCACGAGCCCGATGCTCAGGCTGTCGACGCTGGCGTTGGTGGCGTCGTCGCCGATCGCCTTGACCTCGATGGTCAGCGCGCCGGCGTCGCCCACGGTTCCGACGGCGGGATCAACATGGGTGGTTCCCACGTCGCCGTTGAGTTCGGCCTTGGTGATGGCCTTGTCCGTGGCGTTGGGGAACATGACGCCGATGCTGACGGCGCCTATGCCCTTGCCGCCCGCCACTGCCGTGGCCCGGTTGACCGCGTGGGCATAGACGAGGAGCTTCTGGGTCAGGCCGCTGATCTTCGCGGCGCCGCCGATGATCGCGTAAGTGATGGTGGCGTTGGTGATGTCGGCCGGCGCCGAGGCCCCGGTGACCCCGACGATGCCGGTGGCCAGGACCTTCGCGGTGGAGTTGGCCGTGTTCGTGGCGTCCGCCTCGATGGTTATGTTGCGCCCGGCGGTGACCGAGCCGTCCCATTGGGCTCCGGTGGGTGCCGAGATTTCCGCGACGGGAGCGCTGACGGCCACTCCGCCCAGCAGGCCGCCGGTGATGACGTTGGAGTAGGCCGTGGAGCTGTTGACGCTGGTGGCCTTGATGGCCAGGTCGGCTCCGGCGGCGGCGATGCTGCCCGCCCCGGAGGCGCGGGTTCCGGCGTCGATCTTTGAATCCGCGGCACCGATCGCGAGGCTCACAAGCGCGACGGCGGCCGTCTTGACCCGTGCCTCGCTGCTGTTGTGCGAATCGGCCAGGACGTCCAGCTTGCCGGCCGCGGTGACGGCGCCGTCGAGGGTGGCGCGGACCTCGTTGGAAACGCGGGCCACGGCCACCATGGCCTTGAGGTCGATGAGCCCGCCGCTGGTGGAGTCCACGATGCCCCTGGCGAGGTTGCCGCCGCCCTGGGTTTGGGCCTTGATGGTGATGGTCCCGCCCGAGCCTGAACTGCCAGTGCCAAGGCTGGCGGTGCCGTCCACGATCGCACGGATCCAGGCGTCCGAGGTGATCTTGGAGCTGGCCCAGGCGCCGCTCAGGCCGATCAGGGAGCCGGAGACCAGGACAGTTTCGGTGTCGGCCTTGTTGGCGGCCGTGGCCACGACGTCGATCGAGGAGGCTCCGGTGACGGTGCCGGTGGCCTTGGCCAAGGTGTGCCCGGACAGTTCGGCGAAGGACACCGTGATGCCGATGGTGACGCCGCCGATCGAGACGCCCGGGGAGCGGACGGTGGCGGTGTTGGTGGCGGTGGCCGTGGACTCGACGGCGCCGCCCGTGCTGGCGTTGCCGCCCACGATGGACTCCAGGTGCCGGGCCGAGTCGGCGCGGACCACGGTGAGGCCGATCGCGACCCCGCCCACCGTGACGTTGAGGGTGGTGGCCTGGACGGCGCGGGTGCCGGTGGCGGTGGCGGCGACCCCGCCGGAGCCCACGGTGCCGCTCGGCGAGGCGGAGGCTTTGGCGGTGCCGGCCAGGCTGACGAGGGTGACCACGCCGCCGATGGCCCCGGCGCCGCCGGCGACGCTCACGCCCAGTCCGTAGACGTTCAGATTGTCCACGGTGTTGGCCTTGAAGCTTGCCACGGTGCCGGTGCCGCCGACGGCGACCGCGCCGGTTTCGGCCGTGTTGTCGCCCGAGACGTTGACGACGGAAACCGAAACGCCTGCGCCGACCGCGCCGATGGCGAGGCCGATCGAGTAGTTCTCGAGGTGACGTTCAGCCGTCGAGCCCACCAGCACTCCCCCTCCGGCCCGCAGGATCTGCGCTCCGCCGTCGATGTGCGCCCGCTGGGTGCCGCGGTCGTTGATGACCACTACCTGCCCGGCGATCCCGACGGCGCCCACGGCGCCGGAGAAGCCGAAGCCCACCGATTCCTCATCCATGCGGGCCTGCACGGACACCTCGCCGGTGCCGCCGGAACCGGCGGTGATCTGCGCTGTCGAGCCGATGCCGGCGTCGGTGTTGCTCTTGATGTTCAGGACCAGGACGGAGATTCCGACGCCGACCGCCCCCACCGCCCCGGCACCGGCGACGCCGAGGATCTGCAGCTGGTCCTTCGCCCAGGCCCGCACGTGGCCGCCGGCCAGGACGATCGCGTTGATGGTGGCGGTGGTGCCGCCCGTGGGGACGGTGCCGAGCGCGTCGGTGCCGATGTTGCTGGCCGGTGCCGCCGCGGAAATGCGTCCCGAGGCCACGCCCAGCTGATCGGCGAGCCGCTGGTTGGTCTTGCTCTCCGAGCCGGAGACGAGCCGCCACTTGGCGCCGGCGGTTCCCGGCGCCAGGGCCACGCCGCTGGCGATGTCCTCGGTGGCAGACCACGTCTGGCCGCCGTAGCCGGCGAGGGCGCCTTCGTCCCAGGCCTGGGCGCTGGTCCATGCCGCGGCAGCGCCGGCCGTGGTGCCGGTGAGGGTGTTGTCCTTGTAGCCGCCGCTGCCGCCCTGGGCCGCCGAGCCGCCCTGCTGGACGCTGTTGAGCGAGCCGCCCTCGTCCCAGTTGCCGGAGTCCAGGCCCGGGCGGGTGGCGCTGTGCACGCCGTCGGCGGTTGCGGTGTAGTACTTGCCGTCGACGGTGTCGCGGACCTCGTCGCCCTTGTTGTAGTACTCCGCCGCGGACCAGTCGCCGCGCCCGAAGGCGCTGGACTCGCCCAGCCACTTGGCGGGGTTGTTCCTGGGCGAGGCCCCGCCCAGGACGCCGTCTTCCTTGGCGGAGTAGCGCTTGCCGTCTCCGGTGTCGGTCACCACGTCGCCCCGCCGGTAGCTGGTGCCGGCGTTCCAGTTGCCGCGGTAGTCGCCGCCGGGCGCTGCGTGGTAGCCGCCGGTGGCGGTGGTGCCCACGGTCCAGACCGATACGGCCGCCGCGACGCCGACGAACCCGCCCGAGACACTGACGGCGAAGGTGCTGACGTCCTTCGCGGAGACCGCGTAGGCCTGCACGTTTCCGGCGGCGTGGATGGTGGCGCCGGCGCCCAGAATGGCCTGAACAGAGTTGTTGGCCACGCCGACATCCACGCCGCCGGAAACACCTACGAAGCCGCCCGCAATGCCACCGGCGATGGTGAGCGACTTGAACCGGTCCGTCGCGGAGACGTTGACGCCCTGGGATCCGCTGGCCCCGGGCAGGCCGTTGACCGTGCTGTTGCCCCCGATAAAGGCCTTCACCAGCACGGTCAGCAGGGTCACGGATACGCCGCCCGCCACGCCCACGAAGCCGCCGCCAACTGCGGCGACCAGGCCGAAGATGTCCTCCACCGAGTCGGCCCGGACGATCACGCCCGAGAAGGACTGGCGACCGAAGTCCGCGGCGGTCCCGGAACCGCTGAGCCCGGCGCCGTTGGCCACCCCGCCGATCGCGCTGCCAAGGGCCAGCGCGTCCACCACGCCGCCGGCGCCGAGGTACGCCTGCACCTTCTTGTCCAGGACGGCGACGCCGACCGCGGCACCGACGCCCACGTAGCCGCCGGCCGCGGCGATGGTGAGCAGGAGCAGCCGGGTATCGTCCTTCGCGGACACCAGCACGTTGTTGTCGGCCTTCAGGGTGGCCCCGGTGCCGAGGCATTCGAAGGCGAGGGTGCCTGTTGGGGTGCCGGTGCAGGCGAAGGTGTTCAGCTTCAGGACAGTGACGGCTACGGTGCCGGCCACCCCGACCGTTCCGCCGCCGGCTCCGGCGGCCACGGAGACCACGGCGTCCTTGGCGTTGGCGGTGACGGCGATGTTGTTGCGGGCGTTGACGGTGCTGCCGGTGCCGATATAGGCGTAGCTGTCGATGTTGACCACCCGGACATCGACGGGAACGGCCACGCCGGCGCTGCCGCCGATGCCCACCGCGGCGGCGATGCCCAGCTGGTAGTACTGGTTGGCCGCGGAGACCTGGACGGACTGCCCTGCGTTGGCACCGGCAACGTTGGAAGCGCACGTGGCGCCGCAGTTGATGCGGGCGCTGGAGCCGATGTGCGCCGAGGTGCGGATGGTGTTGACGGCCACGGCCCCGGCGAGGGAGACGCCCGCCGTGCCGCCGATGCCCACCGCCACACCGAAGGCGCCGATGTTGTCGGAATTGTTGGCGGTGACGGCGACGCCGCGGAAGTCCGGGGTGCTGCCGGCCTGGATGACGCGCGGTCCCATGGCGCTGGCGTCGCCGCCTGGGGCCGTGCCGGACTTGGTGATGCTGTGCGCCTTGCCCGTCGTGCCGCTGAGGGACAGCGCCACCGGAGTGCCGCCGTCGCTGCTCTTCTTGTTCAGCAGCTGGAAGGTGTTCCCGCCCAGGCTCTTGTAGAAGTACGTGCCGCCGTCGACCAGCCCGCCGATCGCCGCGCCGCCGCCGGAACTGTAGACCACGGCGTCGTCGTTGGCGGCCCCCACGGAGTACGGGGTGGTGATCTGGTTGCCGGACACCGCCGTCTGCGGGTTGAAGCGGAGGGTGTTGTCTTCCTGGACGTTGGCCTCGTCGGTGGCGAAGAAGCGCTGGTTTTCGGTGCTGCCCTGGCTCTGCAGATCCACGACGGCGCCGCCCCTGCGTGGCGGAGACCTGGAAGCTGTTGGCCGTGGCGTTGACGATGTAGTAGATGCCGCGGTGGGTCAGCCCGGTGATGCCGCAGCCGCCGGTGTCGCAGCCGCGGTCGTACTGGACCTGCTGGCCGTTCTGGAAGCCGTGGTTGGCCAGGGTGATGGTGTTGCTGCCCGTGTTGACGTCCGCGGGTGCGAAGCGCATGTCCTTGGTGGTGACGCTGTAGCTGCCGGTGGCCACCGTGACGGTGCCGGCTCCCTTGGCGGAGACCCGGGCGTAGTTGCCGATCCAGGCGTGGGTTTCCTTGGTGGCGACCGGCACGGAGACTGCTGCGCCGACGCCGGCGCTGCCGCCCACTGCGATGTTTCCGCCGATCACGTTCAGGGTGAGGGACTCGTCGGCGTTGACCCGGACGCTGCCGTCCACGGCGACGACTGCGGCGTCGGAGCTGGAGGTGCCGTCGGCGATGAATGCCTTGGTGGTGATGGACAGGACGGACACGGCGGCGTTGACGTTGACGGCGGCCGAGCCGGCGAAGCTGCCGCCCACCGAGATGGAGGTGATCTTCTCCGCGGACTGGGCGTCCACCGTGAGGTTGCCGGTGCCTGTAACGGAGGTGTCCTTGGCCACCCAGGCCTGGGTGTCCTTGGTGATGACCTCGACGTCCACGCCGGCGCCCACACCCGCCGAGCCGCCTACGGTGAGCACGCCCGCGAGCGCGAGGACCGTCGTAGTGTCCTTGGCGAGGACCGTGGTGTGCGTTCCCGCCGAGGAGGCCCCGGCGTCGAGGTGGGCCTTGGTGGTGTCGCTGCTGACGTTGACCACCACGGAGCCGGCCACGCCGGCGGAGTTGCCGCCGGCACCGCCGACGGCCAGGAACTTGAAATCGCCGGACTGGATGGCGCTCACCGTGAGGCCGGTGCCGCCGGCTTCGATGTCCGCGCCGGCGCCGACGTACGCGTCCACGACGCTGCTGCGGACGACCACGACGGCGGAGGCCCCGACGCCGGCCGAGCCGCCGCCGATTGCCAGGTTGCCGGCGGAGAACGGCCCGCTGGCGGTCCGGCTGGCCAGGACCTTGACGGTCCCGAGCGCGTGGACCTCGGCGCCGCCGTCGATGGAAGCGACGACGGCCGGGTTGCTGCCGCCCTGGTTGAACACGAACACCAGCACGGCACCCGTGACGGCTGCGCTGCTTCCGCTCACGCCGCCGGCCACGGAGAGTTCGAACCAGTCCTCGCCGCCCTTGGCCTCGACCGTGACGTTGCCGCCGGCCCGGACGGCGGAGTCGGCGCCGATCCTGGCCCGGACGTTGGAGTTGATGACATCCACGATCACGGTCAGGCCCACGGCGGCGGAGCTGGCGCTGAAGGACAGGGCGCCGGCGACGTTCACGATCTGCAGGCTGTCCTCGGCCGTAACGGACACGGACTGGCCCGCCCCGCCCACGGTGCCTTCCTGGTTCACCTGGGCGCCGTTGCCGAGGTAGGCCTGGGTGTCGAAGGACATGATGTCGATGATGAAGGAACCGCTCACGGCCGCGCCGCTGTTGCTGGCCCCGGCGCCCACCGCGACGCTGGTGACGGAGGGCAGGGTGACCTTGCCCTGCAGCGGGGTTTCCGGTTCCAGCGGCACCAGGGTGGCCTTCGCGGCAATCGTCAGGGTGCCCGCGGCGTCCACGGAGGTGACCTGGCCGGCCGCGGTGCCCGAGTCGATGAAGGCCTTGGTGGTCACCTCGAGGTAGTTGACCGCGACGGCGCCGCCCACCGCGGTGCCGCTGCCCGTGGAGAAGCCTCCAGAGAGTGCGATGAGCTGCAGGCCCATGGACTCGGTGGCCCGGACGGTCACGCCTCCCGCCGCGGAGTCCAGCTGCGCGCCCTTGCCGACGGACGCCGTCGTGGTGATGAGGAGGATCTGCACGCCCGCGGAGGCGGCAACGCCGGCACTGTTCTTTCCGCCGCCAGCGGCGATCCCCCAGACGATGAAGTCATTGCGCTGGCCGGCCGGGGTGAGCGCTTCCACGGTGATCCCGGTGCTTCCGCTGACCACCGCGCCGGCGCCGATTGACGCCGTGCTGCTGAGGTCCTGGACGTTCAGGCCGATCGCGGCGCCCACGCCGGTGTCGTTCTGCAGGTCGATCGCCGAGCCCATGGCCCGGGCGTTGGCGTCCACGTGGCTGAGGGCACGGACGGTGACGGCGCCGGCAGTGGCGGTGACCGTGCGGCTGGCGGTGATCCGCGCGGTGTTGACCATCACCACCCAGTTGACGGCGATGGCACCTGCCACCCCGGTCCCGCCGCCGCTGCTGCCGGATTCGCTGCTGGCCTTGCCGTTGGCGCCGGTGGCGCCATTGCTGCCGTTGGTGCCGCCACTGGAGCTGGGCAGGGTTCCGGTGCCCTGGTCCTTGGTGTTCGGGTTGTCGCCGTTGACCTGGCTGTTGGCGTTCTGGTCGCCGCTCTTGGGGTCGCTTTCGCTGCTGCCCTTCGCGCTGGCCACCGCCTTGGCTTCGCTCTTGATTTCGCTGGAGGCCACCACGTCCACGGAGGCGCCGGTGACGTTCCGGGCGACTTCCGCCGTCGTCTGCCAGCCCACGGCCACGTTGATGGAAATGTCGATCCCGACGGCGGTGTCCTTGCCGGCCGCCTCGGCGTTGCCTTCGGTGTGGATCCGGTTGACGTGGGTTGCGGTGACCTTGACGGTGCCGCTGGTGCTGAACGCGGAACCGGTGCCGAGCCGGGCGATCACGTGGTCGTCTTTGCTGATGAGCAGGGCCACCACCGGGGTGACAGCGGTGCCGCCGGCCGTTCCGCCTTCCGCGGTGGTGACCATTTCGCGGAAGCCGAAGGCGTCCACGGTCACCGAGGATCCGCCGCTGAGCCCTCCGCTGCCAAGAACCGCGCCGTTTTCGGCTTCCGCCCGGACGGTGGAGGGCACCAGGACCTGCAGGGCAACGGAGGCGCCGACGCCGGTGGCGCTGCCCACCTCGGCCTTGCCGCTGGCCTTGGCGTAGTCGTATTCGTTGCTGAGGGCGGAAATCACGACGGCGGAGCCGCCGAGCGTTGCCGAGGCACCGGCCTGCAGCACGGCTTCAGTGGTGTTGGTGACGATGTTCAGGGCCAGGGCACCGGCGACTCCGACGCTCGAGGCCTTGCTGGCGCCGGCGCGGGCCGTGGCGGAGACCTCGTGCTCCCAGAGCCGGAAGACCTGGTCCGTGGCGGGGCTGGCCGGGAAGTGGTCGCCGTCAGTCAGGGTCACCGACTGGGCCACCCACTCCTGAGAGCCGTTGCGCTTGTAGAAGCCGGGGGCGTTGCTGCCGTCCTGGGCGGTCAGCAGGAACCAGTCGTTCTCTTCGATGTCGTTCTTGGGCAGTTCTTCCTTCTGCCCGTACGTGTCCGCGGTGAGGAAGTCCCACTCGGTGCCGTCGAACTTGTAGACGCTGTTGCGCGGGTGGCCGTCGTGGGCGGTGGTGAGGAGGAAGTAGTCGCCGCTGGACGGTGAACCGGGGAGGGCCGCACCGCTGGCGATGGTGACGTCCTGGTCCATGGTCCAGTCGCTGCCGTTGAACTTGTAGATGCCGTCGTTGCCGCCGGTGCCGCCGTTGGTCCTGACGTAGGCGAGGTCGTCCTTGGACGGGCCGGGAAGTTCCGCGCCGCTCTCTACCGTCTTCCATTCGCTGCCGGTCCAGCGCCGCACCACGTCGTTGGTATCGCCGCCGGTCAGGGCGGCTGTGAGGACCAGGCCCGTGCCGGTGATGGTCGCGGTGCCCGTGACGGCCCGGTTGGTGATGTCCACCTTGTTCACGGCCACGCCGGCCCCGATGCCCACGCTGGCGTCCGCCGCGCTGTCGCCCTTGGCGTTGGCTAGGACGTCGGTGTTGGCCAGGCTCTTGAGGGTGACGATCCCGCCGGAACTGATGGTGATCCCGTTGGCGAACCAGGCCCGCGAGGTGGTCTCCACGACGTTGATGGCGATCGCGCCGGCAATCGAGACCGAGCTTCCGCCGTCTTCGTTGCTGGCGGCCTTCGGGGTGGAACTGGTGCCGGAGGTCTTGCCGGTTTCGGCGGACTGCGTGTTCTTGGCCTGTCCGAGGTTGTCGTCGGCCTTCTTGTTGACGTCCTTGCCGCCGCCGCTGCTTCCTTCGCTCGGCGAGGCGCCCTTCGCGGAGGCCTCTGCCGTGCTGCTGGTTTCGGAAGTCCCGGTGGCCTTGAAGCTGACGGCGCCGCCGGCCGTGATGCTGCGGGCACTGCCTGAATCGACGTCGTTGTCGATGATGGCCAGTGCGAGGGATACGCCGATGCCGGCGGTGCTGCCCACCTTGGTGTCGCCCTTGGCGGTGGTGGTGGCCTTGACGGTCTGGGTGGCTTGGGCGTCCACTACGCCGCCGGCGGTGAGGGCCGTGGCGCTGGCGCCTAGCGAGGCGCTGCTGAGAATGTTGGCGATGGTGATCGCGATTGCCGGGGTGATGCTGACTGTTCCGCCCGCTGATCCGCTTTCGGCTGTGGTGGTCAGGGTATGCGCGGTGGTTCCTGCGATGGTGACGCTTCCGGCTCCGGTCAGCGGGGGCCCGCGCGTCGGGTCTCGCACCTGGTCGATTCCCGAGTACACCGTGTCGTTGACGAGGTTCAGTGCGAAGGCCGCGCCGATGCCCACCGTGCCGCTGCCGGACTGGCTTGCCTTGGCCTTGGCGTTGGAGGTGGAGGTGGAGCTGGCCCCCATGGCGACGGCTCCGCCGCCCACGATCGCCACGCCCGGGGAGGCCGGGGCCTGCGGGGCCGGCGTCGGGTCGGCATGGACGGTGGCGAGCGTGTCCTGGTCGATGATGTTCAGCGCGAAGGCTCCCGCGATGCCCAGGTTGCCGCTGCTGCCCGAAGCACCGGCTTTGGCGTCCGCTTCGAAGGCGTGCACCGCGTCCGTCCCGCCGGCCAGCGGCCGCGTGCCCGCGGTGAGGTTCAGGCCGCCCGCCGTGACAGCGGTCCCGACGCCGATGCTCGCCTCGTTCCGCAGGATCACCTTGTTGATGGCCAGGCCGGCGCCGATGGTCACCGAGCTGCCGTTGCTCGCCGAGCCGTCGGCGATGGCCTTGGCGTCGGTGTTGTTGAGCGCCTTGAACGTGACCGCCCCGGCGGCGATGACCACGATGGCCGGCTGGCCGGCCGCCGCGGCGGCGAGCGCCGTCGTCGTCGACGTCACCAGGTTCAGGGCGATCGCGGCGGCGACCGTCACGGTGGTCCCGTCCTCGTTCTTGGCGGCCGGGGTGCTGGTTCCGTTCGAGTTGGTGGAGGTGGACTTGGAATCGGCGAAGCCGAGCTGTGCGTCGGACTTTTGCTTGCTGTCCTTGTTGGAGGAGTCCTTGCCGCCCGCGCTCTGGCCGCCCTCGGCGCCCGCCGCGCTGGCGGTTGCCGTGGTGGCCGTGGTGGAGGTGCCGTCCGCCTCCATCGTGATCAGGCCGCCGGCGGTGGTGTTCCGGTAGAGCGAGGAATCCACCAGGTGCTCAGCGGAGGTGAGGGCGAAGGAGATCGCGGCACCGAGGGTGGCTCCGGCGCCGGCGGTGGTGGCGCCGAGGGCCTTGGTCTCAACAGTTGCGGTCTGGTCGGCCTTGCCGGTGATGTTGCCGGTGGTGGTGAGGGCGGCGCCGCGCCTCACGGACGCGCTGGTGGAAACGTTCGAGATGGTGATGCCGACGACGCCGGTGAGGACGGCCGCGCTGCCGCCGGCCGCGCCGCCGCTCGCCTCCGTGGTGGCGGCGTCGGTGGTGGTGGCGTTCATCGCCAGCTTCTTCGCGGCAGTGAGGATGGCGTTGACGGCCAGCCCGGCCTCCACCACGTTGTTGATGATGTTGATGGCAACGGAGGCACCGATGCCCACCGAGCCGCCGCCGTTCTGCTTGGCCTTGGCCTTCGCCTTGTTTTCGTGGTTTGCCTTGGCCGTCTGGGTGAGGTCCGAGCCGTTGAGGTTGGCGCCGGCGCCTCGGACGTTGGCCAGGGTGGTGGCGGTGATGATGTTCAGGGCCAGCGATCCGGCCACTCCGACGCTGGCGTCCCCGCCGGCGCCGGAGGTGGAGTCCGCCGAGAAGGTGTTCTTGCCGGAGCCCGGGCCGAAGGCTTCGAGCACCACACCGCCGGCGTTCAGGATGGCGCCGCCGGCCAGGTAGGCCTCGGTCAGCAGGGTGACCACGTTGATGCCGACCGCGACGCCGACGCCCAGTCCGCTGCCGGAGGTGGTGCTGCCGTCCGCGGCGGCCGTGGCGCCGTTGCTGGAGCCTGCGTGGATCCGCTGCACCCCGGTGGTGTTGACCCTGGAGCCGGAGATGTAGGCGCCGGTGCTGCTGTGCAGGACGTTGACGGAGAGGGCGCCGGCGATGCCGATGTTGCCGTCGGCGGTGTTGGCCTGGCCGTTGCCGCGGTCTGCCGAGTTGGGGTCCTTGTCGTTCTGGGTGGAGCCTTCGATGCCTGCCTTTGTCGTGGAGGTGTTGGCACCCTCCGAGTCGGCGGTGATGTCGAGCTTGGCGGCCGTGGTCGGGGCGGCGCTGGTGGAGTCGATGAAGGCAGTGGTGGTCTGGTCCAGGTTCGCGACGGCGATGCCGGCACCGGAGTTGGCGTCGCTGGCGTCGCCGGTGGCGGTGAGCGTCGCGTGGTTGACGGCGGCGAGGGCAAGGTCCCCGATTACCTCGAGGTGCGCGGTGCCGGTCACCTTGGTGATGGTCTTGGCGGTCACGGTCAGGATGGCGACGGCGGCGTCGAAGGTGCTGGTGCCGGAGGAGTCGGCTTCGCCTTCGTCCTTGCCGGCGGAACCGGGGGTGGCTCCGGCGTCGACCGTTGAGGTGGACGTCATGGTGACGTTGGAGCCGGCGGTGACCACGGCGCTTCCGCCCACTGTGACCGCGGCGTCGGAGGAAATGATGGCCAGGTCGCCGTAGTCCTTGTTCAGCGTCACGGGGCCCACGGTGGAGGTGGCCGACATGACCACTGCCCCGGCCGCTGCCAGGTGCGCGTTGCCGGTGACCTTGACCGCTGCCTTGGAATCGACATTGATGGCGTAGGCGGCGAAGTGGCTCGCGTCCGGGACGATGCTCGACGCGGCGGTGAGGTTGAGGTTGTTGGCGCTGATATTTCCGCCGTTGATGTTGACGGCGACGTCGGTGCAGTGCGTCGCCAGGGCCACGAGGCAGCCGAGGACGGGTCCGCCCGTCACAGAGTCGGCCGCCTCAAGGGTGACGTCGCCGGTGGTGGTGATGTCGGCGTCGTCGGCCACCTCGATGAGTTCCATCTGAACCAGCAGCCAGGCGGCCATCAGGGCGATGCTGCCGGAGATGGTGATCTTGTCCTTGCCGGCGCCGCCCTTGATGGTCAGCGAGGTGGTGGGTGCGGCGAATGCCACAGTCTCGAACGTAGCGCCGCTCAGTTCCAGCAGGCCGCCGCCGTTGAGGGTGAGGGTGGCGACGTCGTCCCCACCGGTCAGTTCGTAGACCGCGTTGCTGGCGTCGCCCGAGGCGATCGGTTCGATGTTCAGGTAATTGACCACGGTCGCATCCAGCCACAGGGTGCCCGAATGCGGGTCGGCCGCAACGGAGCGGCTGCTGGCGGTGGTGCCCGCCGTGACCAGTGTGTCGAAGCCGGCGGCGCCGTCGAAGGTCACCGTGATGGCCGGGTTGTTCGTTCCCCGGTCGACGGTGAAGGTGTCGTCGCCGGCGGTGCCGGTGACCCTGATTGCGTTGATGCCGGCGAGGCTGCGGGTCTCCCCCGCGAAGGTCGCCGTGCCGTCAGCGTTGAATACCAGGGCGGCCGAAGTGCCGGTCATGGCGAGGACCCAGGTGGAGGGTGCCGCTTCCGGGGCCGGCGCGGGTGCTGATGCTTGCCCGATCACGGCGGTCGGAATCACGGCGGTCGAAGCAGGATCCGAAGCCGGAGCCGGTTCCGAAGGCGATTCTGCCCCCGAAGGGAACTCTGCCGTCACGGGGGCTCCGGCCGCGGAAGCCGGTGAGGGGATGGATTCGGTGGACACATCGGCTTCGGCGGCCGGAGCGGTCTCGGGTTCCGGGGCGGGCTCCGGTTCGGCTGCGGGTGCAGGTGCCGGTTCGGCTGCGGGTGCGGGCTCCGGTTCGGCTGCAGGTGCCGGTTCGGCTGTGGGTTCGGCGGCTGGCTCGGCAGCAGGTGCCGGGTACATCCGCTCGGGGCTGTTGAAGCGCCGCTCCCCCGGGCTGAGCGTGCGGGTCATCAGATCGGTTCCGCCCTCGACGTCGGCGAATCCGGCGATGTGCCCGTACTCGTGCGCGAGGACGGTCAGCAGGTCCATGGTTCCGGGAGCCGGCGCGTCCGTCGTGGCGGACCAGCCCCAGCCGGCCGCCGTCGGGTCCACCGCGATGCTGTTCCCGGAGGTGATGGCGAGCGCGTCGCCGGGCAGTTCCTGGAGGAAGACCGAGGCGCCACTGACGTTCCAGCCCGGCCATTGGGCCGCCGCGGAGCCTTGCACCGCGGCCAGCTCTGCCGCCGAGATCGTGACGCCGGACTGGGCCCCCGCGGTGTACGCGGCGTCCTGGTGCTCGCCCTCGAACAACACGAACTCCCCGAGGCCCTGGGAGCGCGAAAGGCCCCCTGCAGAAGCGGCAGCGGCCGGAATTGCGGAGGGAAGATTGAACGCAACCACCATGCAAAGCGTCACCGCAGCGGATACTATCCGCCGCAGGGCCGGCCCCAGCACAGTCCATGTCATCGTGTGCATCCTCGCGGACGTAAACCCCCAAAATGCGCCTGCCTCCAGGCAACGCTGCCTGGTGTCGGGCGCGCGCGGCCCCTCCCAGCGAGACCACGACATTCACGCTCTCCGGAACGCCCCAGAGGCTCCGTCCGGACCGGATGCGGGCCAATCAAACGACCCAAGCGGGAGGTTATTCCTGTGCGGATTTTTAAGTCAATACCCTTTAGGAATTCCCCGGCGCGTCGTCGCCGCGACACGCCGATGTTATTCGTTTCAAAAAATCAGACTTCATTCCCGAAAGCCGACCGCGAGTAGGCTTGGAACCGCACCCGATGACAGGAGACTGACGTGGCCGGCACGACGCTGAACGGAACGGCTGTCGCCGAAGTGATGGCCGAACTGGCCGCCCTCGATGACCCAAAAGCCCGCGAGGTCAACGAACGGCACGGCGACGACCACGGCGTGAACCTCGGAAAGCTGCGCGCGGTTGCGAAGCGTCTGAAGATCCAGCAGGACCTCGCCCTGGAGCTGTGGGCCACGGACGACACCGCCGCGAAGCTGCTGGCGCTGCTCATCTGCCGGCCTAAGGCGTTCAGGCCCGATGAACTGGACACCATGCTGCGGCAGGCCCGCACCCCGAAGGTGCACGACTGGCTGGTGAACTACGTGGTGAAGAAGAGCCCGTATGCCGAGGAGCTGCGGCAGGCCTGGCTTGCCGATCCGGACCCGGTGACCGCGAGCGCCGGCTGGGCACTTACCAGCGAACGCGTCGTCAGGAAGCCCGAGGGCCTGGACCTTCCCGGGCTGCTGGACACCATCGAAGCGCAGATGAAGGACGCCCCGGACCGCCTGCAGTGGGCGATGAACGAATGCCTGGCCCGGATCGGGATCGAGCACGCAGGCTACCGTGCCCGCGCCATCAGCATCGGCGAGCGCCTCGAGGTCCTGAAGGATTACCCGACGCCGCCGGGCTGCACCTCTCCGTTCGCCCCTGCTTGGATCAACGAAATGGTGCGGCGGCAGGGCACGTAATCACTAGGATGTCCGGCATGGGAACCATCGAATCCGTAACCATCGAGGTCGCCGACACCGCGGCGGCAGAAGCCTTCTACACGGCCGCCTTCGGGCTGGGCGGCAGGGTGCGGGTGCGGGCGTCGCAGTCGCCGACTAGCGGCTTCCGAGGGTTCACGATGTCGCTTGTCGTGCCCCAGCCGGCCACCGTAAACGCCTTCATCGACAGTGCTGTCGACGCGGGCGCGACAGAGGTCAAACCGGCGGCGAAGTCGCTGTGGGGATACGGCGGGGTCGTCCAGGCCCCGGACGGCACGATCTGGACGGTCGCGTCTTCATCGAAGAAGGACACCGGCCCGGCCGCGCGGGAGGTCGAAGCGATCGTGCTCCAGCTGGGGGTCACCGACGTGGCCGCAAGCAAACAGTTCTACCTCGACCACGGCCTCACAGTGGCCAAGAGCTTCGGATCCAGGTACGTCGAGCTGGACACGGGCCCCATTAGGCTGACGCTCAACAAACGCGGCTCGCTCGCCAAGACCGCCGGCGTCTCACCGGACGGCACCGGCTCGCACAGGCTCCTGATCGGCGGCGACGCAGGCGCCTTGACGGACCCGGACGGATTCGCCTGGGAATAGCCGCGTTCTTTGCTCAGTGGATGAGTTTTCCGTCGGCGTCCCGCGGCCGCACCGGATGCCCGCTGAGGATTGAGATGCGGTTGAAGGCATTGATCGTCACCGCAACCCACTCGGCCGCGACGAAAGCCTCCTCGCCAAGGATGTTGCGGGCTGCCGCCAGCTCGGCCCGGCTTTCTCCGGTCAGCGGCAGCTTGGTGGCCGCTTCCGTGATCGAGAGGACGGCCGCCTCGCGATCGGCATACGCATCGGTCTCCCGCCAGGCCGGCAAGAGGTCCAGCTTCTGCTGCGCAATTCCGGCGTGCCGGGCCTGCCGGGAATGCAGGTCCAGGCAGAAGGCGCAGCCGTTGATCTGGGAGGACCGCACCTTGATGAATTCCACTTCCTGGGGGCTGAGCCCGCGCTGCAACACCGCCTTGCTGATCGTAGCCGCGTAGGCCTCCGCGGCGTCCCAGGCTTCGGGCATGACTTTGTCCAGGAAGGGGCGCGTATCCATACCCTCGAGAATAGTCGGGAGTCCAAGGCCGGGCGTCGCCGCCTGCCGGGAGTGGAAGAAGAAAAGGGGTGGGCCCTGTGGGGCTCGAACCCACGACCCACGGATTAAAAGTCCGATGCTCTACCAACTGAGCTAAAGGCCCCTGCCGGCAGCGAACCGCCGGCCCAGTCCATTTCTGGACGATAAATACTCTACCGCACACCACAGGGGGCCATGACACCACGGCGGGCGCCGCCGTCGGGCACTTGGAAGGCGGCCGCCGCACGCCCTTCCTGACCCTTTTTGGCCGCGAAACGAACGACGGCGCGGGGTTCTCGGCGGCGTGTCGGGACACTGCCGGCGCGAAAGAAGGTCAGGACGGAGCACCCGGAACAACAAACCGAGGCGCCAGGCCGCACAAACCGGGGCGCCCACCCCGAAACCAACCATCCCATGAGTGCACGAGCGAAAACACAGGAGTAGCGTTGGGGCATGAGCGATCCAGCAGCCTCCAACGGTTCCAACGGAGCACCCAGGCACCACAAGCCCAAGCCGTTCGCGCCCATTGACTTTGAGCCCTTCGCGGGCGGGGCGGACCCGGCGAGGGTCTCGGAGGCTGCACACCTGGCGGCACAAGCCCTGGTGCGGCGCGGCCGGGACAGCGACGATCCCAAGGTCACCAAACGGCTGGTCAAGCTCGCGGACGAACAAGGCCTGGACGCCATCGCCGAAATGTGGGCCGAAAGCCCGGCCCGTTCCCTTCCCGGTGCGCTGTGGAGGCTGTACGCCCTCCGCGCCGCCACGATGCAGAATTCCGAGCGGATCTCCGTCTACTTCAAGGCCGGCAGGGACACGGCGCAGGTTTCGCACGTCGTGGCAGGGGCCGCGGAGCCGCCGGGAGCGGACGAGATGAAGCAGATGGCGGACGCCATTCTTTCGGGCGCGTTCGACGGCGATTTCGACGTCGCGCTGGAACGTTCCGCCGCGTTCTGCCGAGTCGTAGCGCTGGGCCAGGCGACCATCGCGGACAGCGCGGAGCACGCCAGTGAAAGCCACGCCAGCAAGCTCACCCGGAGCTCGCACCAGCTCGTGAAGACGGCGGAGGACCTCGAGCACGCGGCCAACGCCTGGCGGCTGGGCGAACTGGACTGAGCCGCAAGGCCGACCCCGCGCTGCCACCCCAACGCGAATCTGTCAATGTTGACTTCGCTTGGACGAGGTATGAGACTGAAACTGGTGTCGAACCGCGAAACCCCCGGGCTTCAACTTATAGCCGCTTCGAGCGGCCTACCGCCGAGAGGCGTATCCGGTTCGGCACCATTTTCATGCCCTCTTCGCGGCCGCCGGCGCCTGCTGGCCTGAGGGCACCCCGAAGCCGGGCCTCCGGGCTCAGGCACCCGGTCCGGGGCGCAGCTTGGACTGCCGTAAAGTTGGTGTCTGTGAACGTTCCCGCGTCAAGTCATGCGAGCCTCGTTGCCGCACACCCCGCCGGCTCCGCAGAACGGACACCACTGTGAAGCTGCGCCTCTTTCCCCAGGAGCCCGCGGGGCTGAGGCTCCTGTCCCAGATGGCCCGCAAGATCCTGGAGGCAACCGGAACCCTTTCGGAAATCCTCGGGGCCCCCGTCACGGAGCATGGGCGGCTCGTCGAGGAGCTGCACGGGCACGAATCGAAATCCACGGAGCTGCACTTCGCGCTGCTCACCCACATGCGCACCAGCTTCATCAACCCGCTCCCCCGCGAAGACATGTATGCCCTCTCCCGCTTCCTCAACGAGGCCATGGAGAAGCTGGACGCCGCCGGAGAGCTGGTCGCACTGTACAAACTGGACCGGCTGCCCAAGCGCGCGGCGGACCAGTTGGAGATCATCAGCAGGCAGGCCGAGCTCACGGTCGAAGCCATGGGCCGGCTGGACGACCTGGACGAACTCGAGGACTACTGGATCGAAATCCTGCGCCTGGCCAAGCGTGCCGAGCGCAGCCACCGGATCTGGGTGGCCGAAATGTACCGCGACATGAAGGCCGCGCAGTACGCCCGCCACCGGGACGTCGCAAACCAGCTGGTGGATGTCACCAAGGACATGCGCAGGGTGGCCACCCAGGTAGGCAGCATCATCGTCAAGGAAGCCTGACGTGGCGATCGGCTTTTTCGTCGTCGTCCTGGTGCTGGCTGGCTGTTTCGCTTTCCTCAACGGCTTCCGCGACGTCTCCACCGCCGTCGCACTGTCCGTGCGGACCCGGGCGCTGACCGCCTCGGTGGCGGTCCTGCTGGCTGCCGTCTTCAACTTTGCCGGTGCCATGCTGAGCGGCGGCTTCGCGCTGCTATCCAGCCAGAGCCTGCTCGACCTGCCCGACGGCGTCAGCGGGCTGGCCATCCTGGCCTCCGCCCTGGCCGCGGCCATCCTGTGGGGCGTTTACGCGTGGTGGCGCGGCATCCCATTGTCCTCCACGCACGCCCTGGTGGGCGGCTTCGCCGGCGCCGGCGCTGCCGGCATCCTGGTGGGCGGGCACGCGATCGGTGGCGTGGACAACGCGCTGCTGTTCCAGGTGGTCCTGCCGCTCGTGCTGTCCCCCGCGATCGCCTTCGGCGCGGCCTACCTGCTGGTGTGGCCGGCCACCTGGGCCGCCCGCTTCACCCAACCGGACGTGGTGCACAGCCGTTTCCGGCGGGCCGAGGCGGTTTCAGCCGCCGCCGTCGCCTTCGGCCACGGCCTGCAGGACGGCCAGCGCACCATTTCGGTGCTGCTGCTGGCGGGAGTGGCGGCGGGACTGCACGACGGCGGGGAGTTGCCTTTGTGGCCGGTGGTGCTGACCGCCGTGCTGCTGACCGCCGGGACGCTGTTCGGCGGCTGGCGTATTTCGCACACCCTGGGCCACAAGCTGATCCGGATCGATCCGCTGCGCGGTTTCGTGGCGCAGAGCCTGAGCTCGCTGATGCTTTTCATCGGCGCGATCGGCCTGCACCTGCCGCTGTCCACCACGCACACTCTCACGTCCGCGGTGCTCGGCGCGGGGACGAACCAGAACTTCTCGGTCACCCACCGGCCCATGGTGCTGCGGATCCTGGGCTTCTGGCTGCTCACCCCGATAGTGACGGCGGCGCTTGCCTTCGTCCTTGAGCTGGCGTTCTCGCCCCTCTCCAAACTCTGAAACCGGCCAAACTCTGAAACCGAACAGGCCCTGAAGCGGGCCCGCTGCTAGCGCGCGAGCTCGGTTTCCGTCTCCAGCCAGCCGAGCTTGTCCGGGTTCCGCATGGCGAAGATCCTGGCGATCCTGCCGTCCTCCACCACCAGGCTGATGAGTGACGGGCCGCCTGCCTCGTCGTCGATCCGGATGCCGAGGGCGCCGTTGAGCCAGAGCAGGGCGGTTTTCGGGTTGAGCGCCGCCTGCGGGAAGGACCGCAGCAGGTTGGTCACCTTCTTGGCACCGTAGACCGGCACCCGCGCGGCCTGCGCCACTCCGCCGCCGTCCGCTACGAGGACGACGTCGGGGGCCAGGACGTCCATCAGCCCCTGCACATCCCCGGTGGTGACCGCCGCCAGGAAGCGTTCGACGACGAGCTGCTGCTCGGTGCGCTCCACCTGCATGCGGGGGCGCCGGGCTGCGACGTGGGAACGCGCGCGGCTGCTGATCTGGCGTACGGCCGCCGGCGACTTGTCCACGGCCTCGGCGATCTCATCGTAGGGTGCGTCGAAAACCTCGCGCAGGACGAAGACCGCCCGCTCCACCGGAGTCAGCGACTCGAGCACCGTGAGCATTGCGATCGAGACGCTCTCGGCCAATTCGACGTCCTCGGCGACATCCGGCACGGTGAGCAAAGGCTCCGGCAGCCACTCTCCGACGTACTCTTCCCGCCGGCGGGACAACGTGCGCAACCGGTTGAGTGCCTGGCGCGTGACGATGCGGACGCAATAGGCCCGCGGGTCGCGCACCTCCGAGCGGGCTTCGGCCCCCAGGCCGGCCCACCGGAGCCAGGCCTCCTGCACCACGTCTTCGGCATCTGCGGCGGAGCCGAGCATTTCGTAGGCGACCGTGAAGAGCAGGCTGCGATGGGTGACGAAAAGGTCCAAGCTGTCGGTGGCGCCGGAGCTACTCATGCCCGCCACGCTACCGCGCGCCGCTTGGTGCCGCGAGCGGCTTCAAGCCACAGGCATCCGCGAAACCCTCGGACTCAATGCCGAGGGCGACGTTGCCGCGGGTCGTGAGGTTGGCATAGCCGATGACGCTGGTCAGCTCAACCAGGGCCGCTGCGCCGAGGTGCTCCAGCAGCCGGGCAGCGAGCTCGTCAGTGACCGTTACGGGAGTAGTGCTCATCGCTTCGGCATATTCCAGCACGTCCCGCTCCAGGGGCGTGAAGACCCCGGAATCGCGCCAGCGCGGGATCTGCTGTGCCTTTTCCAGGTCGAGGCCGTGGTTGTGGGCCATGAAGTAGTTGAAGTCCAGGCACCACGTGCAACCGATGAGTGAGGCCACGGCCATGTGCGCGTAGGACTTCAGCGACTCGTCACAGCTGTTCCACTTCTGCAGCCTCTGCCCCATGCCCATGGATGCCTTGAGCACGGGCGGATTGTGCCACATAACGCCCAGCGACTCCGGCACCTTGCCGAACATCTTCGCGCTGAACTTCTTCACCAGGGTGCCGTAAAGGCCGGTGATCTCTGCGGCGGGGATCCGGGTGGTGGTCATGACTCCTCCTGCGGGTCGGGTTCTTTGCCTTACGGCATGAAGACACCGGCCGCCGGCAATCTGTGACAAGCCGCATCCACGCCACTTTTCAGCGCCACGAGCTTCCACCGCCACCAAGGGGATTCAGTCGTGCCGCTTGTACCGGCGTTCGGGCCTGCCGATGCCCCCGTACCGCAGCTGGACCACTGCCCGCCCTTCCTCCACGAGGTATTCGAGGTACCTGCGGGCGCTGACCCTTGAGGTACCCAGCGCGTCCGCGGCCTCGGTGGCGGACAGGTCCGCGCCGGCGGAATCATCAGCTGTACGTCGGAGCAGTTCCTCCACCAGCCGCAGAGTCTCTGCGCTGAAGCCCTTGGGCAGCGGCCGCGCTGTACCGCCGAGACCGAACACCCGGTTCACGTCAGCCTGTTCCGCGGTTTCCTTGGCCGAGCCCGGCGACAGGGCTTGGTAGCTCTGCCGGTAATGTTCAAGCCGTTCGTGCAGGTCGTCAGCGGAAAACGGCTTCATCAGGTAGTGCACGATTCCGCCGCGCAGCGCCCGCCGCACGGTCTCCACCTCCCGGGCCGCGCTGATCACCAGCACGTCCAGTTCGGGCACCACGTCGCGCAGCTGCTGCAACAGTTCCAGGCCGTTGATGTCCGGCAGGTGGATGTCCAGGAGCACCAGGTCGGGCTGCAGGCGCCGGGCCTCGGCCACCGCCTGGGCGCCAGTGTGGGCCGCACCCACCACTTCGAAGCCGGGGAGCTGACGGACGAAGCCAGCATGCACCTTGGCCACCATGAAGTCGTCATCGACCACCAGGACCTTGATCGTTTCCACGGGCATCATGCCTGCGGGCTTCCTTTCTCCGGCCGGGACCCGGCTTGCCCGGGTGAACGGTGCAGCGTCGCGGTGAAGACCGCGCCGCCGTCGTTATGGACCTCGACGTCGCCGCCGCGCCTCAGGCACACCAGCCGCGTCAGGGGCAGCCCGAAGCCGCGGCCGCCGGCGCCGTCGGACGCCTTGGTGCTGTAACCGCGCCGGAAGATGTCCTCCCGTTCCGCGGGCGCGACGCCGGGACCCGAGTCCCGCACCGTAACCGTCACCTTGCCGGCCTCCTCACTGAGCCTGACGCTGACCCTGCCGTCCGGCGCACCGCCGGCGGCGTCCATGGCAGCGGCGTCCATGGCAGCGGCGTCCATGGCATTGTCCACCAGGTTCCCGACGACGGTGGTGAGATCCCTGGAGAATTCCTCGTCCACGCGGCCCAGTCCGGAAGCGGCATCCAGTTCCAGGGCAACGTTCCGTTCCCCGGCCAGGCTGCTCTTGGCGATCAGCAGGGCGGCGAGCGCGGGGTCGTGGATGCGCGAGGTGATGTCGTCGGACAGCTTGTTGCGGCTGAGGCTCACGCCGTCCACGAAGCTGACCACCTCGTCGAACTCCCCCAGCTGGATGAGCCCGGAAATGGTGTGCAGTTGGTTGGCGAACTCGTGGGTCTGGGCGCGGAGCGTGTCCGTGGTGCTGCGCGTGCGGCCCAGTTCCTTCTCCAGCGAGGACAGCTCGGTGCGGTCGCGCAGGGTGGTCACGGAACCGATCACGCGGCCGCGGGACGTCATGGGCTTGCGGTTCAGGACCACCAGCCGCTCGCCCACCAGGAGCAGGCGGTCCGGGTCGGGCTGCTCGGTGGTGAGGTCCTCCCGGAGCTGCCGCTGCACCCCGAGCTCACTGAGGCTGCGGCCCACGCAGTCCTCCGGCAGGCCCAGGAATTCGCGGGCGCTTTCGTTGGCCACGGTGATCCGTTCCTGCGGGTCCACGGCGATCACCCCTTCCTTCACGCCGTGCAGGATCGCCTCTCGGTGCTCCACCAGGCCGGCGATCTCTCCCGGTTCCAGGCCGAAGGTCTGCCGCTTGACGCGGCGGGACAGCAGCAGGGAACCGGCCGCGCCCAGGGCGAGGGACACGCCCAGGTACACCAGCAGATCCGGCACCGTCTCACCGAAGCGTTCCAGCACCGAGGGATACCGGCGTCCGACGGCGACGATGCCCACCGTGCGTCCGCCGTCGTCGAGCACGGGGACGTGGGCCATCAGGGAAAGGCTGCCGCCCACGTCCATGGCCCCGGTCCATGCCCGCCCCTGCAGGACCGTGCTGCCACCCAGCGGGAGCGGGGTGCCCACGGCGGCGGGGTCGTCGGACGAGGTGAGGATGGTGCCGTCCGCCTTGGCAAGGATGACGATGCTGGCGCCGGACACCGTCCGGACCGACTCGGCAACCGACGGCAGGGCCGCGCCGTGCCGGGGCTCCGCCGTCGGGATCAATGAACGGACCGTGGGGTTCGCGGCGAGGGACTCCGCCACCGAAAGAGCCCGGCGGCCTTCCACCCGCTCAAAGGCCGCGGCGGACTGCACCAGTGAAATCGCGATCACGCCGAGGAGGACCGCCACGACGATCAGGAGCTGCAGGCCGAGGTACTGGCCGGCCAGGGACAGGCGTCGGCGACGGCGGGGCGGTGGATTGACCGCTTGTGGATTGCCGGGCTGCATCATCGGCACGTCTTCGGGCACGGGGTTCCTTCGGCTGGGGATTTCCCCTTCATTATCCGGCCCCGAAACGCCAAGGGCGCGTGACCACAATGAACAAAACAATCTTTGAGAACAGAAGCGTGACCCGGGTCACGTCAAGTCATACCGTGAAACCACTCCCCCAATGATGAGAAGAGGAACACGATGCGTCGATTGAACGCACTGCGCGCCATTGCCGTCGCTGCAGGCCTTGTAATCGCAGCCACGGGCTGCGGCGTCACCAGCGGCGGTGGCTCCGCGGCCACAAGCGGAAGCACCGCGGATTCGGGTCCGCTCACCGGGCTGCGGATCATGGTCCCCAACACAGCCGGCGGCGGCTACGACACCACCGCCCGCACCGCGGCCAAGGTCATGAACGACACCAAGACCGCCACCAACGTCGAGGTCTTCAACCTCGCGGGCGCCGGCGGCACGGTGGGCCTGGCCCGCCTGGTCAACGAAAAGGGCAACAAGGACCTGACCATGCTGATGGGCCTTGGCGTGGTGGGCGCCAGCTACACCAACAAGTCCGAGGCCAAGCTCACCGCAACCACTCCCCTGGCCCGCCTCATCCAGGAACCGGGCGCGATCATGGTCCCCAAGGATTCCCCGTACAAGACCATCAACGAACTCGTTGACGCCTGGAAGAAGGACCCGTCCAAGCTGGCCGTCGGCGGCGGCTCCAGCCCGGGCGGCCCGGACCACCTGCTTCCGATGCAGCTGGCCCAGGCCGTGGGCATCGACCCCAAGAAGGTCAACTTCGTCTCCTTCGACGGCGGCGGTGACCTCCTGCCCGCCATCCTCGGCAACAAGATCGGCTTCGCCGCATCCGGTGCCGGCGAGTACATCCAGCAGATCAAGACCGGCTCCGTGCGCGTCCTGGCTGTGAGCGGCGCCGAACGCCTCGAAGGCATCGACGCCCCCACCTTCAAGGAATCCGGCATCGACCTCGAATTCACCAACTGGCGCGGCATCGTGGCCCCTCCGGGTGTTTCCGACGCCGACCGCGACCGCATCGTGGCCGCACTGACCAAGATGCACGGCACCGAGGAATGGAAGGCTGCCCTGAAGGACCACGGCTGGACCGACGCGTTCATCACCGGCGAGGAATTCAGCACCTTCCTGAAGGAACAGGACACCCGGGTAGCCGATGTCCTGACGAAGCTGGGGCTGGCGTGAGCCAAAAGAACGCCGACGCCGGAACCCCGGCAGGCAAAGGCCGCTCCGAGCTGGGCATCGCTGCCCTGCTCGGGGCGGCCGGCGCCGTCGTCCTCCTGGACGCGTCCCGCATCGCCGCGCCATACTCCCAGTCCGATCCGGTCGGCCCGCGCACCATGCCGCTGGTCATCGGAAGCCTCCTCCTGATCAGCGCCGTAGCATTGGCCGTCAACGTGCTTCGCGGCGGACGCGGCCAGGCCGAGGAAGGCGAGGACGTGGACCTGACGCACCCCGCGGACTGGAAGACGGTCCTTCCCCTGGTCGGCGCCTTCGTGCTGAACATCCTGCTCATCGACGCCGCCGGCTGGGTCATTTCCGGCACCTTGCTCTTCTGGGGCAGCGTCTGGGCCTTGGGCAGCCGCCACTACATCCGGGACGGCCTGATCTCGGTGGGCCTGGCCCTGGCAACTTTCTATGGTTTCTACTTCGGGCTGGGCATCAAGCTTCCGGCCGGAATCCTGGCAGGAGTCCTCTGACATGGATACCCTCAATCTCCTCATGCAGGGTTTCGGCACCGCGCTGACCCCCATGAACCTGCTGTACGCCTGCATCGGGGTGCTCCTGGGCACCGCCGTGGGCGTGCTGCCGGGCATCGGCCCGGCCATGGCAGTCGCACTGCTCCTGCCGGTGACGTACAACCTCGGCCCCACGAGCGCTCTCATCATGTTCGCCGGCATCTACTACGGCGGCATGTACGGCGGCTCCACCACCTCCATCCTGCTGAACACCCCGGGCGAATCCTCCACGGTGATCACCGCGATCGAAGGCCACAAGATGGCCAAGGCCGGCCGGGCAGCGCAGGCCCTGGCGACGGCGGCCATCGGCTCCTTCGTGGCTGGCACCATCGGCACGGCCCTGCTCGCGGTCTGCGCACCCTTCGTTGTGAAGTTCGCGGTGAGCCTCGGCCCGTCCAGCTACCTGTCCAT
Source organism: Arthrobacter sp. TE26545 (assembly GCF_056279005.1). The sequence goes on along the minus strand of NZ_JBWBQM010000001.1, from coordinate 43,828 downwards.
CATGGTCCTGGGCCTGCTGACCGTCACCGCGGTGCTGGGCTCCTCCAAGGTCCGGGGTTTCGCTTCGCTTGGCCTGGGCCTGGCGATCGGACTCATCGGACTGGACCCCGTGACCGGCCAGCAGCGCCTCGTATTCGGCATTCCGCTGCTTTCTGACGGCATCGACATCGTGGTGGTGGCCGTGGCCATCTTCGCCGTCGGCGAGGCCCTTTGGATCGCGGCCCACCTACGCCGGAACAAGACCGAGACCATCCCGGTGGGACAGCCGTGGATGGGCAAGAAGGACTGGCAGCGCTCCTGGAAGCCCTGGCTGCGCGGCACCGCCTTCGGCTTCCCCTTCGGTGCCATGCCCGCAGGCGGCGCGGAAGTCCCGACCTTCCTGTCCTACGTGACGGAGAAGAAGCTCAGCAAGCACCCCGAGGAATTCGGGCACGGCGCCATCGAGGGCGTCGCCGGACCGGAAGCCGCGAACAACGCCTCCGCCGCGGGCACCCTGACACCGCTGCTGGCCCTCGGCCTGCCTACCAACGCGACGGCGGCCGTGATGCTGGCGGCGCTCGTCCAGTTCGGCATCCAGCCCGGCCCGCTGCTGTTCGAGAACGAGCCTGTGCTGGTCTGGGGCCTGATCGCCAGCCTGTTCATCGGCAACACCCTGCTGCTGCTGATCAACCTGCCCATGGCGCCGCTCTGGGCGAAACTGCTGCAGATCCCCCGCCCGTACCTGTACGCCGGGATCCTGTTCTTCGCCACCCTGGGCGCCTTCTCGGTCAACATGCAGGCCTTCGACCTGGTCCTGCTGCTGGTGCTCGGCGCCCTCGGCTTCGCGATGCGGCGCTACGGCCTGCCGGTGCTGCCCCTGATCATCGGCCTGATCCTCGGCCCGCGGATCGAGGGCCAGCTGCGCAAGTCGCTGCAGCTGAGCGCCGGCGACATCTCCGGCCTCTTCAACGAGCCGGTGGCCGTGGTCGTCTACATCCTGGTCGTCATCCTGCTCGCCCTGCCGATCTTCATCCGCCTCTGGCGGCGGTTCGGGCCGCAGAAACCGGGAGCGTTGCACCTGGAGGACCAGATCCACGCGTAAGCGGACTCCACTTCAGAAAACGACGGCGACAAAAAACGACGGCGGGCGGCACCCTCAAGGTGCCGCCCGCCGTCGGGCTCAGCGGCCGGTGCCCGCTGTCTCATGCGCAGAGTTGCTCTGTAGACTTGCCAACAAGGCGCAATGCCACGCGCAAGCGATTCCATAGGGGGCAGCCGACGATGACGACGATGGTAAAAGTGGCCAAGCTCGCCGGCGTCTCCATCTCCACCGTCTCGCACGTCCTCAACGGCACCCGACCGGTCAACGAGGACACACGCCAGCGGGTCCTGAAAGCCATCAAGGAAACGTCCTACCGCCAGGACGCGCTCGCCCGTGCCATGCGCCGCTCCAAGACAGACAGCATCGGCCTCATCATTTCCGACGGCGGCGAGCCCGCCTTCGCGGAAATGGTCCGCGGCGTCGAGCAGGCGGCAGCGCGGCAAGGCGTCACCCTGCTCCTGGCGAATTCGGCCGAGGACCCGGAGCGGGAGTCCCGTGCGGTGCGAACGCTCCTCGAGCGCCGCGTCGACGGACTCATCCTCGCTCGGGCCGCCGGCTCAGACCCCGAAGAACTGGCAGTCTTCACCCAGCAAGGGACGCCGCTGGTCCTGATGGACCGCTTGTCGGACCTCCCCTTTGACCAGGTGGGCATCGAGAATCACGGGCCAACCAGCGAACTGGTGAAGCATTTCGCATCCCAAGGCCACCGCCGGCTGTTGCTTGTTGCCGGAGACACAAGGGTTTCCACTCTCCGGGAACGGCAGGAAGCCTTCATGCAGACGGTTCCCGAGGCCGGCCTCTCCCCCGAGGAGCAGGTGGTCGTCACCTCGGCGGGGGCCGCAGCGGTGGAATCCGAAATCGAAGCAGCCCTCGACGGCGGCGCCCGGCCCACCGCCGTCATCGCCTGCAGCACGGTCCTGGCCGCCTGCGCCCTGCGCGCCATCCAGGGCAGGGGCCTGGCGATGCCTGACGACATCGCCTTCGCCACCTTCGACGGCTTCGCCTACTCCGACCTGTTCGAACCGCGACTGACCACGGTCCGCCAGCCCGCGTTCGACGTCGGCGTCACCGCCGCGGAACTGCTCGCCAAGCGGCTCGAGCATAAGGAAACAGAGCCCTCCACCACCAGGCTCATGCCCGTCATCGAATACCGGGAGTCCAGCGGGCCGCTGCCCGCCTCCTGACCCCGCCCCCCGGCGTCGCTGCGCGCTCCTCCTTAAGCAGTACCCTGTGATCCATTGCACAGCGAAACGTTTGCGTCTATCATCGAAACGTTCGCGCAATCGTTTCGCTAGTTCGCCAAAGGAGCCGCAGTGGCAACCATCGTTGATGTCGCAACCCTCGCGGGAGTGTCGACGTCCACCGTCTCCCATGTGCTGAACGAAACCCGCCACGTGGAACCGGAGACCCGGGCACGGGTCCTCTCGGCCATGAAAAGCGTCGGCTACCGTCGCGATGCCCTGGCCAGGTCCCTGCGCCGCGCCAGGACGGACTCGATCGGCCTGGTAGTGTCCGACGCCGGCGAGCCGGCCTTCGCGGACATGGTCCACGGCGTCGAGGAAGCGGCCGCCCGGCGCGGACTTTCCCTGCTGCTTGCGAACTCGGCGGAAGACCCCGCGCGGGAACGCACGGCCGTGGAAGCCCTGCTTGACCGCAGGGTCGATGGCCTGATCCTCGCCAGGGCCGCCGGCTCCGGTGCCGGCCTGCTGGCGAGAATCCGCCAAGAGAAGAAACCCCTTGTCCTCCTTGACCGGATGGCGGACCTGGATGTTGACCAAGTGGGTGTGGACAACGAATGGGCGATGACCGCGCTGGTGGATCACCTGACCGGCAAAGGCCATGAACGCATCCTGCTCGTCGCGGGGGACCTCAGGGTTTCCTCGCTCAAGGAACGCTACGACGGGTTCCTCGCCGCCATGGAAGCACGCGGCCTGGCCACTCCCACCAGCACGGTCTGCGAGGGAACATCGACCACCGAAGGGACCTTCGAGAAAGTAGGCAAACTCCTCCGCACAGCACTGCAACGGCCCAGTGCCGTCCTGGCCTCAAGCACCCTCCTGGGCGCAGGGGCACTGAGGGCAATCCAACAGGCCGGCTTCAAGATCCCCGAAACGATGGCGTTTGCCACATTTGACGGTTTTGCATACTCGGACCTGTTCACCCCCCAGATCACCACGGTCCGGCAGCCGGCCTTCCAGCTCGGCGAAGAAGCCGTCGGCCTGCTGATGGGACGCATCGAGAATCCTTCGGGCCCCACACGGGTTCTCCGGCTGGAATCCTCCATCGAGTTCCGGCGGTCGACCGAGTAGCACCCCAATCTCCCCCAACACTCCACCCGAATTCATCATGCAAAGGAGCAACACATGAAAAAGTCCCTAAACGTTGCCGTGGCAACCATGGCGGTATCTGCCCTTCTCGCACTAACCGCCTGCGGGGGTCCGCAGGCCGCCAACGCCCCGGCCGCAGACGGTCCCTACAAGGCGCCGGCCAAGGACATCACCGCAACCATCTCCGTTTCCAACTGGGGCGATCCCGGCGACAAGGCCGTCTATGACAGCGTTGCGGCACGTTTCAAGGAGAAGTACCCCAACGTCACTGTGAACAATAACTTCACACCGATCACCACCTGGACGGAGTACGTCAACAAGCTGGTGACGCAGGCTGCCGCCGGTCAGGCACCGGACGTCATCAACATCGCCACCGAGGGCGTGCAACTCGGACTGGACAACGAACTCTTTGCTTCCCTGGATGGCTTCCTGAAGAACGATCCGGAAGCGAAGGCCCTGCAGGACAACATCGACCCGAAGCTGCTCGACGGATTCCGCAAGGACGGCTCAACCTACCTGATGCCGAACACCTTCAACACGATGGTGATCTACTACAACACCAAGATGTTCAAGGAAGCGGGCATCGCGCGCCCCAGCGACGACTGGACCTGGGATGACTTCCTGGAGATCGCCAAAAAGCTCACCAAGGGCTCCGGCGCCGATAAGGTCTACGGCTTCGCCCTCCCCTACTACTCCTTCGGCATCACTCCGTGGCTGTACTCCAACGGAACGTCCATGATGAGCGATGACCTGAAGACCTCGCAGCTGACCGACCCCAAGTTCCAAGAGACCATCGCCTGGGTCCGCGACCTGGTCACCAAGGACGGCGTTGCCCCGCAGCCCAAGGGCTCGGACCCCTACCAGCTCTTCCCCGCAGGAAAGGCAGCCATGACCGGCGCCGGGCACTTCGTCACGGGCGGGCTTCAAGAAGGCAGGCTTCTCGGACTACGACATCCTGCCTTGGCCGAAGAAATCCACCAAGGCAACGGTCTTCGGCGCCGGCGCCTTCGCGATCTCCAAGACCTCCAAGAACCCGGAACTGTCCTGGGAATTCATCAAGATGCTGACGGACCAGCAGACGCAGAAGAAGTGGGCCGACGCCGGCTCGGCAGTACCGTCCACGAAGACGGCGGCTTCCTCCAAGGAATTCCTGGCCAGCCCGGAACACGCCAGCGAGTTCTACAACTCTCTCTCCTACGCCAAGCCGGTCGCGGCGCCCGGCGCCTACAACGTCCTGGACCCGGCCTTCATGCGGGCGATGGATGAGATCATGTCGGGCCAGGACATCGCGGCATCCCTGAAGAAGGCCAACCAGGATGTCGAGGCGGCCCTGAAGTGACAACCACCACCCACAAGCACTCGTCGGCCGCGCTCCCCCCGGGGGGCGCGGGCCGGCCCACGGGCCCCGGCCTCACGGACCGGCTCAGCACCGTGCAACGCAAGGATGCCCTCACCGGCTACGCCTTCACGGCTCCAACCATCATCGGGTTCCTGGTGTTCGTCCTTGGCCCGCTGCTCGCCGCCTTCTACCTCAGCCTCACCAAATACAACATCCTCACGGCACCCAAGTTCGTGGGCCTGGACAACTACATCCGGATGTTCAGGGATGAGCGCCTGGCCACCACCTATGGGAACACCGTTCTCTACGTTGCGTCCGCGGTGGTGCTGATCAACGGATTCGCCCTGGTGTTTGCGGTCCTCATCAACCAGCGCCTCCCCAGGGCGCTCACCTACATCTTCCGCTCCGCTTACTTCTTTCCCTACCTGGTGGCCCTGGTCTACGTCTCCATCATCTGGCAAGCCCTCTTCCAGAAAGACACCGGCATCCTGAACTACTACCTGGCAGGTATGGGCGGGGAGAAGATCGACTGGCTCAACAGCCCGGAGTTCTCCAAGGTCTCGGTGATCATCGTCGACACCTGGCGCAATGTCGGATTCTCGATGCTGATCTTCGTCGCGGCCCTGCAGGAAGTCCCGAAGGACATGGTGGAAGCGGCCCGGATGGACGGCGCCAACGAGTGGCAGGTCTTCCGCCGCATCATCATCCCGATGATCAGCCAGGCCACGTTCTTCAACATCACCATCACCATCATCGGCGCCTTCCAGATCTACGAGTCCATCATTGTCCTCACCCGCGGCGGTCCCGGCGACGCCAGCCGCAGCGTGGTCATGTACATCGCCGAAGTTGCCTTCAACAAGTTCGACATGGGCTACGCCTCAGCCATCGCGGTAACCCTGTTCCTCATCATCATGCTGGTGACGATGGTGCAGTTCCGCCTCAGGAAATCGTGGGTGAACAATGAGTGAGTTCAGCATCTCCGCCGCCCCGGGCCGCCGGACGGACAACGCAAGCCGGACGGACCGCAAGAAGCCGCACCGCCGTCGGGGTCTGGGGAAGGCGGTCTCGGTCTCCCTGCTGGGTGATCGGAGCCGTCGGAATGATCGCCCCGTTCCTGTGGATGTTCACAACCTCGCTCCGGGACGCCGGCCACGCGTACGACCTGCCGCCGCAATGGCTGCCCACGCAGTGGCAGTGGTTCAACTACGCCGACGCCGTCACGGGCCCCGTGCCCATCCTGAAGAACATGCTCAACAGCGCTGTGATCGCCATCGCCGTCAGCATCGGGATGATCATCACGGCACCCATGGCGGGGTATGCCTTCGCCAAGCTCGAATTCCCTGGAAAGACCCCGATCTTCGTGGGCCTGCTGTCCTCACTCATGGTGCCGGCCCAGGTGACGATCATTCCCTTGTTCCTGCTGATGCGCACCTTCGGGCTGCTGGACAACCCCTTGAGCCTGATCCTTCCCGGGATCACCGGCGCCCTGGGCGTCTTCCTGCTGCGCCAGTTCTTCCTGGGGCTGCCGCAGGAAATCATCGACGCCGCCCGCATGGACGGTGCAAGTGCCTGGCAGACGTACCGCCTGGTTGCCCTGCCGCTGGCTAAGAACGCGGTCAGCACCCTGGGAGTCATCACCTTCCTTGGCAGCTGGAACGCCTACTTTGCGCCGTCGATCTTCCTCAACAGCACCGAAACCGCCACCCTCCCGCTCGGCCTGGTCCTCATGCTCGGTCCCTATGGAGCCGGCAACGTCGCCCAGGTCATGGCGGCAACCACCATCGCGATCGCCCCGGCCCTCATCGTCTTCCTCGTGGCCCAGCGGTGGATCATCGCAAGCCTCACCCAGTCCGCCGTCAAGGGCTGACTACTTCCGAAAGGACAAGCAACATCATGTCTTCAAACACCCGCTCCGGCCTGCTCTCCAGCCTCACCAAGCTCTCCGACGCACGTACCGCACGGGCATCCAGCTGGGACCAGACCGGCCGCAACCGCGACAACTGGATCATCATGCCCGGCGAGGAACGCGTCCTCGCCGACCTTGAGGGCCCCGGCGCCATCACCCATATCTGGATGACCCAGTCCTGCCGCATCCAGCCCGGCCCGGGCCAGATCTCCCCCGAACTGGTGGGCGTGCCGATGCTGGAGATCCACAACGCGCTGGGCGTCAGCTGGGAAGTCGTGGACCCGGACTACTACCGCAAGATCGTCCTGAAGGTTTACTGGGACGACCAGGAAACGCCGAGTGTCATCGCGCCCCTGGGTGACTTCTTCGGGCTGCTCAACTCGCTCTCGGGTTCCTACGATTCCCTGCCGCTTTCCGTGTCGGCCAAGGAAGGGGAACTGAACACCTTCGGCGGCAGCGCGGCGTTCAACAGCTACTTCGAAATGCCCTTCAACTCCCGGGCCCGGATCGTGGTCGAAAACCAGAACGACATCCCGTACCTGCAGTACTTCTACATCGATTACGAGCTCTACACCGAACCGCTTCCGGAAGACACCGCCTACTTCCACGCCCACTGGCGCCGGCAGAAGCCCAATGCCGGCTGGGGCCCGGACCTGCAGACCAACAGCATCGAGGTCACCATCCCAAACCTCACCGGGGAGGACAACTACGTGGTGCTGGAAACCGAAGGGCAGGGCCACTACGTGGGCTGCAACCTCGCCGTGCGGCACTTCCAGGGCTCCTGGTGGGGCGAAGGCGACGACATGATCTTCATCGACGACGACACCTGGCCGCCGAGCCTGCACGGCACCGGCATGGAGGACTACTTCGGCCACGCCTGGGGCATGCAGCACAACGCGTTCATGATGAACGGCACCATGGTCCACGAGGAAAACGTCCCCGGCTTCCACCACAGCTACCGCTTCCACATGACCGATCCCATCCGCTTCCAGAAGCGCATCAAGGTCACGTTCGAGCACGGCCACGCCAACCATCTCTCGGATGACTGGTCCTCCACCGCCTACTGGTACCAGACCCTGCCGTCCCCTGCCCTGGATATCGCCCCGGTGGCAGACCGGCTCCCGCTGCGGCCCCGCGAGCAGGTGGAGGAGCTGCCCCTCCCGGTGCTCACCCCCGCCCAGCAGGCAGCACGGGATGCGGCGGCCGAGCGCATGAAGAAGTTCACGGAGGTCCGCGATGCGGTGCGTGCCGAGCGCCGCGCGGAAATCGACCAGTGGGAGCAGGGCAATGTCAGCCAGGCCCGCGACGTCCGCGAGCGCTACCTCGCCTCCCAGAGCGTCCCGGCGAACTAATCCACTTCCCCGCAACAGACGAACGGATCAGCATGACTTCCCCCACTCCCCGCCCGGCCTTCCACTTCACGGCAAACAGCGGCTGGATCAACGACCCCCTCGGCCTCACCTGGAAGGACGGCACGTACCACCTCTTCTACCAGTACGTCCCCGGCCGGACCAGCTGGGCCTCCAACTGCCACTGGGGCCACGCCACCTCCCCGGACATGATTGCCTGGACCGAGCAGGGCGTCGCCGTAGCCCCCGGCGACGGCGACGACGGTGTCTGGTCCGGCTCGATCGTCACCGATTCCGAGGGCAAGGCCACCATGTTCTACACCTCCGTGACCGAGCCGGGCATCGGCATCGGCACGATCCGCACCGCAACCCCCGGCGACGACAGCTGGGACAGCTGGACAAAGGGCGGCAAGCTCATGTCCGCCCCCGGTGCCGACGTCATCGCTTACCGGGACCCCTTCGTCTTCCGCGACGGCGGACAGTGGCGGATGTTTGTCGGGGCAGGTCTCGACGGCGGAACCGCCGCCGCGATCTCATACAGTTCCGCGGATCTCGCCGAATGGACGCTGGACGGCATCGCGGCCCGGCGGCCCGGCAGCGAAAAGGACCCCGTCTGGACCGGAGCCATGTGGGAATGCCCGCAGTTGTTCGAGATCGACGGGTCCCACGTCCTGGTCACCTCGATCTGGGAAGACGACGTGCTGCACTACGTGGCCTACGGCGTGGGCAGTTACACCGACGGAAAGTTCGAGGCCCGGTCCTGGAGCCGGCTCAGTTACGGCAAGAGCTACTACGCGCCGTCCTTCTTCCGCGACAAGGACGGGGCGCCGTCGTTGATTTTCTGGGTGCGCGGCGTGATCAGCCCCGCAGATGAGACGGGCAGCGGACAGTGGGCCAGCGCCCTCAGCGTCCCGCACACGCTTTCCCTCGACGGCGACACCCTGGTGGCCGTCCCGCACGCGGACCTCGGCAAGTACTCGACGACGGCCCGGCTTGAGCAAACGGGAGACGCAGTCTTCGAAACCGTCCTGGCAGAGGGCGCAGACCTGCGCTGCACGGCCGTCTCCGGCACGGTCATCAGCCTGGATGCGCTCGAAGGAACGTTGCTCAGGATCAGCCACGACGGGAATGAAGCCCGGGTCACGGCTCCCGGGAATGCCGACTTCACCGGCGTCGCCTTCCCCCTCGCGGAAGGCGCCGAGCTGCGCATCATCGTGGACGCCGGCGTCGTGGAACTCTCCGGCCCGGAAGGCATCATGGCCGTTCCGCTGCCCATCGTGGACAGCCCGGTCACGCTGGCACTGGCCGGTTCGGGGGACGAGCCGCGACTCAAGACCGTTTCCCGCCCGGCGCCGGGTCCGGAACTGCCGTACCTGGCCAGCACTTCCCTGCCCTACCTGCTCGGCTAGCCCGGCGGCAAAAAGCACGACGGCGGACGCCACCCCCAAGGTGACGTCCGCCGTCGCTGTTTTCCGGCTACCCCAACAGAAGCCGGAGCCTGTGCCCCTACGAGCCGGGGCTATCCGAAGCGGCCGGAGACGTAGTCTTCCGTGGCCTTCTGGGCAGGGTTGTTGAAGATCGTGGTGGTGTCCGCGAACTCAATCAGCTTGCCGGGCTTGCCGGTGCCGGCGATGTTGAAGAACGCAGTCCTGTCCGAAACACGGGCGGCCTGCTGCATGTTGTGGGTCACGATCACCACGGTGTACTCGTCCTTGAGCTCGTTGATGAGGTCCTCGACGGCCAGCGTGGAGATCGGGTCCAGGGCGGAGCAGGGCTCGTCCATGAGGATGACCTGCGGCTCCACGGCGATGGCGCGGGCGATGCAGAGGCGCTGCTGCTGGCCGCCGGACAGGCCCGAGCCCGGCTTCTCGAGCCGGTCCTTGACCTCGTTCCAGAGGTTGGCGCCGCGCAGGGAGCGCTCCACGAGCGCATCGGCCTCGCCCTTGGAGATCTTCTTGTTGTTCAGCTTCACGCCGGCCAACACGTTGTCGCGGATGGACATCGTTGGGAACGGGTTGGGCCGCTGGAAGACCATGCCCACCTGGGCCCGCACGGTCACCGGGTCCACGCCGGGGCCGTAGAGGTTGTCGCCGTCGAGCAGCACCTCGCCCTCCACGCGGGCACCGGGCAGGACCTCGTGCATGCGGTTCAGGGTGCGCAGGAAGGTGGACTTGCCACAGCCGGACGGGCCGATGAAGGCGGTGACCGACTTGGCCTCGATATTGATGTTGACGCCCTCCACGGCCAGGAAGTTGCCGTAGTAGACGTTCAGGTCCTTGACGTCGATCCGCTTAGACATGGTGTTCCTTCAGTGCTGAGGTGGAAAGAATATGGAGGCGGCCCGGCGTCATCGGCCGGCCTTGGGGGCGAAGATCCGCGCGATCAAGCGGGCTGCGAGGTTCAGCAGCATCACCAGGATGATCAGCACCAGGGCCGCGCCCCAGGCCCGCTGGTCCGAGGGACCGGGGTTGGAAGGCGAGGTCGGGTTGAGGATCTGCGTGTAGATGAACGTGGGCAGCGAGGCCATCCAGCCGCCGAAGACGTTGTTGTTGATGGTGGTGGCGAAGCCGGCGGTGACCAGGATGGGAGCAGTCTCACCGATCACGCGGGCGATCGCAAGGGTGACGCCGGACGCGATGCCGGAGATCGCCGTCGGGATGACCACTTTCAGGATGGTCCGCCACTTCCGCACGCCCAGCGCGTAGGAGGCCTCGCGCAGTTCGTTCGGGACGATCTTGAGCATTTCCTCGCTGGAGCGGACCACCACCGGGATCATCAGCACCGAAAGCGCGACGGCGGCGACGGCACCGGTCTTGGTGCCCGGGCCGACGACGGCGAAGAAGAACGCCGCTGCGAAAAGGCCGGCCACGATCGAGGGGATGCCGGTCATGACGTCCACGAAGAAGGTGATGGCACGGGCCAGGGGGCGGCCGTTGCCGTATTCCACGAGGTAGATCGCGGTGAGCAGGCCCACGGGCACCGAGATGACGGTGGCCAGCAGGGTGATCTGTACGGTGCCGATCAGCGCGTGGTAGACACCGCCGAGCACCTTGGTGCCTTCTTCGACGGCCTTGTTGTCGAACGCGCCGGTGACCCCGTTCATGGACGTGCCGAGGAACCCGGGGGTGAGGATTCCGGGGATGCCGTTGACCAGCACGGTCCAGATCACCGAAACCAGGGGCAGGAGCGCAACGAGGAACGCGCCGACCACCAAGCAGGTGGCCAGCTTGTCCTTGGCCTTGCGGGCGCCTTCAACCACGCCGCTCCAAGCGACCAGGCCCAGGGTGAAGAGGGTCGCGGAAACCACGCCCCAGCTGAAGACGTTGAAGCCGATCAGGGCGAGGATGGCGGCGCCGAGCACCAGGGCGGCGGCGAGCACCACATAGGGTGCGTACGCCGGCAGCTGGCCCTTGGTCAGTGCGGAGCGCTTGCGGGTTACGGGGGCTGTGAGGGTCATTAGTTCGCTCCCGAGAATTCTTTGTGCTTGGTGATGATCCAGCGCGCCACCATGTTCACGCCCAGGGTGATGACGAACAGCACCAGGCCGGCGGCGATCAGGGTGTTGACCTTCAGGCCGCTGGCCTCGGGGAAGTTGAGCGCGATTTCGGCGGCGATGGTCTGGTTGCCGCTCTGGATGAGGCTTGCCGTCAGGACGCCGGAGGAGAGCACCAGGGCCACGGCCATGGTTTCGCCGAGGGCGCGGCCCAGGCCGAGCATGACGGCGCTGATGATGCCGGGACGGCCGAACGGCAGCACGGCCATCTTGATCATTTCCCAGCGGGTGGCGCCGAGGGCGAGCGCGGCTTCCTCGTGCAGCTTGGGGGTCTGCAGGAAGATTTCGCGGCTCAGGGAGGTGATGATGGGCAGCACCATGACGGACAGCACGATGCCGGCGGTCAGGATGGTCTTGCCGGTGGCGGACGCGGGTCCCTGGAAGATCGGCAGCCAGCCCAGGTTGTTGGCCAGCCAGTCATAGGCCGGGGCGATTTCCTTGGCCAGGAAAGCGGCACCCCAGGCGCCGTAGACAACGGAGGGGATAGCGGCAAGGAGGTCCACCACGTAGCCCAGGCCGGAGGCGAGGCGGCGCGGGGCGTAGTGCGAGATGAACAGCGCCACGCCGATCGCCACAGGGGTGGCGATCACGAGGGCGATCAGGGCAGCGATCAGCGTGCCCAGGACGATCGGCCAGATGTAGGCGATGAAGCCCTGGCCGCCCTGGATGTCTGCCGCCGGGGCCACGAAGGCCGGGATGGCCTGGACAACCAGGAAGAGTGCGACGCCGAACAGGACGGCGAGGATGAGGCATCCCGCGGTCATGGCGGCTCCGGAGAAGACCTTGTCCCCGGCGCGCCCGGCGCCCTGGGAAGTGGTCAGGGAGTTGGTGGTCACGTCTACCTTCAGCATCAGTGCGGAAAATGGCCAAGTTCCCCGCCCCGCCGGGATGGTGTGCCATCGGCGGCGGGACAGGGAACTGCGGTGTTCCAAACCGGCGGCACCGCGGTGCCGCCGGCCGGAGCGGTCCTTAGGACTTGGCCTTGATGGACTCGATGGCGGCCTTGGCCTTCTCCTGCAGCGCCTTGGACAGCGGTGCGGACTTGGCGGCGTCAGCAGCAGCCTTCTGGCCCTCTTCGGAGACTACGTAGCTCTCGAAAGCCTTGACGAGGTCCGCGGTTTCCTTCTTGTCGTAGGTGGTGCAGACGACGTGGTAGGAGACCAGGACAACCGGGTAGACACCGGCTTCGGTGGTCTTGCGGTCCAGCTTGATGGCGACGTCGTTGGCGGCGCGGCCGTCAGCCTGCTTGCTGACCTCGACTGCCTTGGCGGCAGCCTCGGGAGAGATCTTCACGAACTCGCTGCCGACCTTGATCTGGGCAACACCCAGCTTGCCGGAAACGGCGGAGTCGTCGGCGTAGGTCACGGCACCGGGGGTGTCGGTGACGGTCTTGACGACGCCGGAGGTGCCCTTGGCGTTCTCGCCCTTCAGGGAAGCCGGCCATACACCGTCGGCCTTGTCGGTCCAGACGTCGGCGGCAGCGGAGGCAAGGTAGTCGGTGAAGTTCTTGGTGGTGCCGGAGTCGTCGGAACGGTTCACCGGGGTGACCTTGAGGTCCGGGAGCTTGACGTCCGGGTTCAGGGCAGCGATTGCGGGGTCGTTCCACTTGGCGATCTGGCCGCGGAAGATCTTGGCGACGGTGGCGGCGTCGAGCTTCAGTTCCTTGATGTCGGGCAGGTTGAAGGCCACGGCGATCGGGGAAATGTACACCGGGATGTCGATGGCGCCTTCGGGGCCGCACTTGGCCTTCGAGGAGGCGAGCTCTTCGTCCTTGAGGTAGGCGTCGGAGCCGGCGAACTGGGCGGAGCCGTCGATGATCGCCTTGCGGCCAGCGCCGGAGCCGTCCGGGGAGTACTGCACGGTGGCGCCCTGGTTGGCGGAAGCGAAGCCGGTCTTCCAGGCGTCCATGGCCGCGCCCTGAGCGGAGGAGCCGATGCCGGTCAGGGTGCCGGTGACCTTGGTACCGGCGGCGGCCTGGCTGCTGGCCGGGGAGCCGGTTGCGTTGTCGGAACCACAAGCGGTGAGCGCCAAGGCGCCAGCTGCGATGACCGCGATTGCCGCGTTGCGGCCGAAGCGAGTTGCCTTCACTTTGATGTACCCCTTCCAGGGATTCTCAGATGCGTGCCGAGGAGGGTCGGCTGTTGGGAGATTCGTACTCGTTTTGTACCTTGATCGACGGTAAGAGCCTCAGGTAACGGGATCGGCGGTCCAAGGTGAACGGCGGGTGAACGGAAGCGGACCATTCCCTTACATCTGCAGCGCCGCCCTTGCGTCTTTCATGCTGAATAGACTTGAGGCATGGACGCCCCGCCCGGACTCTCAGCCACCTCGAAATTTCTTCGGACGCGGCTGCGAACAGGCATCACCCGGACCCGGAAATCGGTGGTCCCCGCCGTCCAGATGACCGTCTGTGCCGTAGGCGCCTACGCCTTCGCCGAACACGTCCTTGGCCACACCGGCCCCCTCTTCGCAGCCACGTCCTCCCTGATCGCCCTCGGTTTCTCCCGCGATCCCCGCCTGCGCCGGGTCATGGAGGTGGGCCTTGGCTGCACCCTGGGCATCGTGGTGGGCGATCTGCTGGTGCACTGGCTGGGCTCCGGGGTCTGGCAGGCCGCCATCGTCCTGCTTTTCTCGATCCTGCTGGCCCGTTTCCTGGACAGCGGCACCATCTTCACCACCCAGCTCGGGCTGCAGTCGCTGCTGGTCGTGCTGCTCCCGGCGCCGCCGGGAGGTCCGTTCACCCGCAGCCTGGACGCCGTCGTCGGGGGCGTCTTCGCGCTGCTGGTCACGGTGCTGATGCCGAAGGATCCGCGGCTGGAACCGCGGCAGGACGTGCGGAAACTGCTGGACGAACTGGCGGAGGTGCTTCGCGAATGCGCTGACGCGATGATCGACAGCGATTCCACCATCGCCTGGCACGCCCTGGTCCGCGGCCGCAACTGCCAGCCGCTGGTGGACCGGATGCGCCAGTCGCTGCGCGCCGCCGGCGAGGTGGCCACGCTTGCCCCGGCGTACCGCAAGCACCGCGACGAGTTGAACGCGATGGAGGCCTCGCTGGACTCGATCGACCTCGCCCTGCGCAACAGCCGGGTGTTCGCCCGGCGGCTCACCAGCGCCATCAACCACACCGCCCTCACGGACGAGGCGACGGACAACATTTCCGGGGTGCTGCGGGATACTGCCGCCGCGGTGGACGAGCTTGCGCTGGGCCTGGCGGAAGTGCACGACGGCGCCCGCCGGGCCCACATGCGCGTCGCCCGGCAGGACCTCGCGGACATCGCCACCCGGCTGCACCCGAAGCTGCTCAGCGTCCAGAAGCTGGAGGGCGAAACCGTGGTGATGCTTTTCCGCCCGCTCATGGTGGACCTGCTCGAGGCCGCCGGCATGGAACCCGCCGAAGCCCGGGACGCCCTGCCGCCGCTGTAGCGGCTTTCCTGTCGCACCCCTCCACTAGCCTTGTACGCATGGCTACCAAGACCTCCCGCGCCTCCAAGGCCCCCGCGTTCAAATGCGCCGAATGCGGCTGGACCACCGTCAAGTGGGTGGGCCGCTGCGGCGAGTGCCAGGCGTGGGGAACCGTTGAGGAGTCCGGCGCCACGGTAGCGCGTACGACGGCGGCCGCCACCGTTCTGGAGCCCGCCCGCCGGATTGCCGAGGTGGACGGTACGACGGCGGCGTTCCTGCCTACCGGCGTCGACGAACTGGACCGGGTGCTCGGCGGAGGGCTGGTTCCCGGCGCGGTGATCCTGCTGGCCGGGGAGCCGGGCGTCGGGAAGTCCACGCTGCTGCTGGATGTCGCGGCGAAGTTCGCCCGCACGGGCCAGGACGTCCTGTACGTCACGGGCGAGGAATCCGCCGCTCAGGTGAAGCTGCGCGCGGAACGGATCAGTGCCATCGCGGACACCCTCTACCTGTCCGCGGAAACCGACCTCGGGCAGGCGCTCGGGCAGGTGGAGAAGCTCGAACCCAAGCTGCTCATCGTGGACTCCGTGCAGACCCTCAGCAGCACAGAGGTGGAGGGCAGTGCCGGCGGGGTTTCCCAGGTCCGTGAAGTGGCCGCGTCCATCATCGCCGCCGCCAAGCGCCGCAACATGACCACCCTGCTCGTGGGACACGTGACCAAGGACGGCTCCATCGCCGGTCCGCGGCTCCTGGAGCACCTCGTGGACGTCGTGTGCCAGTTCGAAGGCGAGCGCCATTCCCGGCTCCGGCTGCTGCGCGCCGTCAAGAACCGCTACGGCGCCACGGACGACGTCGGCTGCTTCGACCTCAACGAAGCCGGCATCGAAGGCCTCGCCGATCCCAGCGGACTCTTCGTCTCCCGCACCCGCGAACCCGTTTCGGGCACCTGCATCACCGTGACCATGGAGGGGCGGCGGCCCCTGCTGGCCGAGGTGCAGTCCCTGCTGGCCGAAAGCGCCAATTCCCAGCCACGGCGCGCCACAAGCGGCCTGGACAACTCACGGGTTTCGATGCTGCTGGCCGTGCTGCAGCAACGGGCCGGCTGCATCCTGCACAAGGACGACTCCTACGTGGCCACCGTGGGCGGGGTGAAGCTCAGCGAACCGGCCACGGACCTCGCCATCGCCCTGGCCGTGGCCTCGGCTAAGTCCCGCAAGGCCCTCCCGCAGCGGCTCATCGCCTTCGGCGAGGTGGGCCTGGCGGGCGAGGTCCGCCCGGTCCCAGGCATCAACCAGCGGATCCACGAGGCCCAGCGCCTGGGCTTCACGCACGCGGTCGTTCCTGCCAGCCCCAACGGGCCGGGCCCCGTCCCGGAAGGGTTCTCCGTGCGGGAGGTGGCCCATGTGGCCGAGGCGCTGGAACTGCTGATCAGCTGAGTTTGGTCCTGGGCTGAGTTTCGTCGCTCGCGCCGGTCGCGTAACTCCCGGCGCGGGGGTGTCGCGCGGCGGCGGTGCCCGGGGGTGCGGAAGAGTGGTTCCATGACCAAAAGAACGGTGCTTATTGGGGGACGCTTCTTCTTCGGCCTCTTGACCCTTGTCGCCGTCGGGACGCAGCTGGCCGTGCACATCAGCCTGCGCTACGACGTGTGGAACTTCTTCAGCTACTTCACCAACCTGTCCAACCTCTTCGCCGCCGTGGTGCTGCTCGTCAGCGGTTACCGGCTGTTGGTCCGCAAACAGCCCACCGAGCTGGATGAAACCACCCGCGGCACGGCCACCATCGCAATGGCAATCGTGGGCATCGTCTTCGGCGCGCTGCTTACCGGCCAGGATCTGGGCTCCATGCTTCCGTGGGTGAACTTCGTGGTGCACTACCTGATTCCGGTGGTTGTCGTGGCCGACTGGCTGTTCCAGCCGCCGCGCACCACCATGACAATCCGGCACCTCTGGTACTGGCTCGTCTACCCCATCGCGTACCTGGCCTACAGCCTCATCCGCGGGGCCTTCGTGAACTGGTACCCGTACTGGTTCATCGACCCCGCACGTGCCGGCGGCTGGGGCGGGGTAGCACTGTTCGCGGTGGGCATCGCCGTCGGCTTCCTGCTGGTCAGCCTCGCGATGCTCCGCCTCGGCAACAAGCTCGAGCGCCAGGCGGATTACTGACAGCCGATTGCTGACAGCGCATTACTGACAAAACGGCCCTCCGCGATGATGCCCGGAGGGCCGTTTCCCGCCCTCTCCCGGCAGGGCACAAACGGGCCACTTTGAGGCTTGCTTGTGCGGTTAAGGCATGCGCGAGGATCTATCATTGTCCTAGCCGCTGCCGGGGCACTTTTCCTGAACATCGCCGGCACTGATGCCGGACCGGTTACGGGGTCCTGCCACCTTCGAAGGGAACACGCATGGCCCGAAGTCCCGAGGAATCGCTCAAGGCGACCTTGGCAAGAGTCGCGCCCGGCACCGCGCTGCGGGACGGACTTGAGCGCATCCTGCGCGGACGCACCGGCGCCCTGATCGTCCTGGGCTCGGACCGCACCATCGATGCCATCTGTTCCGGCGGCTTCGAAATCGGCATCGAGTTCTCCCCGACCCGGCTCCGCGAACTCGCCAAAATGGACGGCGCCATCGTCTGCGACAAGGATGCCAGCAACATCGTCCGCGCAGCCGTGCAGCTGGTCCCCGATTCCAGCATCGAAACCCAGGAATCCGGCACCCGGCACCGCACCGCGGAGCGCGTCGCCATCCAGACCGGAGTGCCCGTCATCTCGGTCAGCCAGTCCATGCAGATCATCGCCCTGTATGTAAACGGGCTGCGGCACGTGCTGGAAGGTTCGGAGAAGGTACTCGCCCGCGCCAACCAGGCCTTGGCCACGCTCGAACGCTACAGCGCCCGGCTGGACCAGGTCACCAGTTCCCTTTCGGCGCTGGAAATCGAAGCCATGGTCACGGTCCGCGACGTCGCCGTCACGCTGCAGCGCCAGGAGATGGTGCGCCGGATCGCCGAGGAAATCGCCCAGTACGTGCTCGAACTCGGCGAGGACGGACGTCTCCTCTCCTTGCAGTTGGAGGAGCTCACCATGGGTCGCGGCCCGGGCAGCGACGTCATCATCCGCGACTACGCCGGCGACACCGCCTCCCCCGAGGACATCGACACCGCCGTGCAGGCCCTCATGGACCTCGGCCCCACCGAGCTGATCGACCTGGGCAGGATCTCCAGCATCATCGGTTTTGCCGGCGGCATGGATGTGCTCGACGCCGGTGTGCAGCCGCAGGGATACCGCCTGCTTGCGGGGCTTAAGTCGGTTCCGAAGGCTGTGGCGGACCGCCTGGTGGAGCATTTCGGCGGGCTCCAAAACCTCATGGCCGCCACCATCGAAGACCTTATGACCGTGGACGGCATCGGGGACCAGCGCGCCCGCACGGTCCGCGAAGGCCTCAGCCGCATGGCCGAGGCGAGCCTCCTGGACCGGTTCCTGTAACTCCGGCCGCTTCCCGTAACTCCGGCCGCCGCTCACCGGCTAGGTCCGTGCGCGGCTAGCGGAGCTGGAAGACGGCCTTCGGGCTGACCTTGTTGCCCAGCGACGCCGTGAAAACATAGGTGCCTGCACCCGGCTTGGCATTCACCACGCTGCAGCCTTCCGTGGTGCGGTTGCGCTGCCAAACGAAGTTCGCAGTCTCGCTCTTGCCGGGCAGGATGGTCTTCACCAGGTCCTCGGCCGTTGCCTGGCAGTCCCGGGAAGAGAAAATCCGGTCCGCCCCGCTGGTCACCTGGAACTCCATCTGCGAGGTTCCCACGTTGACCTGGCACGGTGTGGTGCCGCCGTTGGTGACCTTCATACCCAGCACAGGATTCTTGCCCGCGGCATAGGACCCTGCGTCCGTGCTTGCGGCAACGGTGACCAGGTTCAGGTCGCACACGGGGCTTGCCTTGGCGGAGGGGCTTGCAGTGCCCGAGGCGCCGGGCCCCGGGGTACCGCTGTCCTGCGGCTGCGGGCTGTTGCCGGGCTGCGCGGCGGGCTCGCCCCTCCCGGCAAAGGAGGACGCGATTGCCACGACGCCGGCGGTCATCAGCCCCAGCACGATCAGCAGGCCAACGAACACCACCAGGCGACGACGGCGGTACACGGCCGGGCTCGGCCTGCGGCGGCCGTTGCGCCGGGCGCCTCCGGTTTTCGGGCGGGTTGCGGCCGGGGTCCGGGCACCGTTGCCTGTTGTACGCGTTCCGCGCACGCCTGACGTTTGATTGCCCTTGGTGACCATATGACTAGGCTAGGCAACGCCCGCCCCGGATGCCGCCACACCACGCCGCCGCCGGCGCTCCCGGCCGTATGAGCTGCCTCATGTCACTCCCTCCATCCGCGGAACCCGGGCTCGGCTACAGTGGAGGGCAGGAATCGGCGGCCGCGCGGCCGCAAAGCACGCAGCCGCAACAAAGGGTCCCATGTCATCGCCAACAGTCCCGGAACCGACGAGCACCCGGCCGGCCCGCAAACAGCAGACCCCATCCCGGCAGCTCAAGGCCCACCAGCTCGACGCCCTCCACCAGGAGCTGGACCGCTGGTTCACCGCAAACGCCCGCGAACTGCCTTGGCG
Source organism: Arthrobacter sp. TE26545 (assembly GCF_056279005.1). The sequence goes on along the minus strand of NZ_JBWBQM010000001.1, from coordinate 24,279 downwards.
CGAAGCCGCCTGCAGCCCTTGGGGCGTGCTGGTCAGTGAGGTCATGCTGCAGCAGACTCCCGTGGTGCGGGTGCTTCCGGTGTGGCTGGATTGGATGGAACGCTGGCCTGAGCCCGCGGACCTTGCCCGGGAAGCCTCGGGCGAAGCGGTGCGCCACTGGGGCCGGCTGGGCTATCCCCGGCGTGCGCTGCGGCTGCACGCGGCCGCCGTCGCGATTGTCGAAGAGCACGGCGGCAAGGTACCCGGAACGTACGAAGACCTGCTGGGCCTCCCCGGTGTCGGCGACTACACCGCGGCGGCAGTTGCGGCGTTCGCATTCGGCGGGCGCGAAACGGTGGTGGACACCAACATCCGCCGCGTCCACGCCAGGCTGGTGTCCGGAACGGCCCTTCCGGCGCCATCGCTTACCGCCGCGGAGATGCGCCTGGCCGAAGCCCTCATGCCGGAGGACACGGCACTGTCCGTGCGCTGGAACGCCTCGGTCATGGAACTGGGCGCGCTGGTGTGCACCGCCCGCTCCCCCAAGTGCTCCGACTGCCCGGTCCGCGGCGAATGCGCCTGGCTGGCGGCAGGCGAGCCGCCGCCGTCGTACGTCCCCAAGGGACAGGCCTGGCACGGAACTGACCGCCAGCTCCGCGGCGCCGTGATGGCGGTGCTCCGCGTGGCAGAGGCGCCCGTGGCGCGCGGACTTTTCGAACGGGCACCGGCCGACCTCGGCTTCGCCGCCGAAGGAACCGCTGTTCCGCTGGCCGCGCTGCACCGCCTCAACTCCGCACCCCGAACAGCTTGAGCGGGCGCTGGACGGGTTGGTGCGCGACGGCCTGGCGGAACTGCACGACGGCGACTACCGCCTGCCCGCCTGACCAATACCCGCAGCGGAATTCCACGCGGAACGGAGACGAACTTGAAAGCCGTGATCTACATTGTCTGGGCCCTGTTCCAGATCGGCGCGATCGCCGCCCTGGTGCACACGGCCCGGAAGGCCAGGCGGCAGGAAACACGGACCGCCGGCTGGCCCAGGGTCCAGGCAGTGGTGACCGGCAGCACGGCGGGCTGGTCCGGCGGGGTCGGCGGTTCCGATCCGTCCCGCCGCTACTTCCCCACCTACCAGTTCAGCGGGCCGGGCGGGCAGCTCTTCAACGGCACCTCGGACGTTCCTTCCGCGGAGGTCCCGGCCCCCGGCTCGTACATCGAAGTCGCGGTGAACCCGGCCAATCCCCACGAGTCGTTCCACCAGTCCACCAAAGAGAAGGTGGGCATCGGCTGCGCGATCGCGTTCTTCGCCGTCTTCGCAGTGGTCTCGTTCTGGTTTATCGGCATCTTCCCGATCGGCTGAGCGTTACCGCTCCGCGCGGCACCATAACGATGTCGGCAAGCTTCCGCGCGAGCCGTTCCGGCCTGTGTGCGCCGGTCCTACCCTGAGGTATGCGCAAGTTATGGGCGGCTGCGGCATTATGCACGGCGGCGTTGCTGGGCTCCGGATGCCAGCCGGAGTCAGCGCCGTGCCCGGCCATCGCCATGGCACCGGTGGTGGGCCTGACCATCGCGGAGGACTATGTGCCGAGTGTCCAGGGCATACATCTGCGGGCATGCCAGGACGGCAAATGCAAGGAAGCCGACTTGAAACTCCTGCCCGGCAGCCGGTCCATCCCGCAGGCGTGCAGCACGGGCCCGGACGGTACCTGTTCGGCGACGATGTCCCCGGACGGAACCATGTACGGCCTCCTGGACATGGGGGTCCTCACCGCTTCCCCGATCAGTGCGAAGGTCACCGGCACGGCGTCCACCGGCAGGCCGCTTCCGGTCCGTACCCTCGACTTCACGCCCAAGAGCCTCAAGCCTTTCGGTGAGAAGTGCGGGACGGTCATTACGGCCAACCTCGTGCTGGATGCCACGGGACTCAAGCAGGCTCCCTGAGCCGGGGCGGGCGCCGTGCCAGCTGGCTTTTCCTGCAGGATAACTGCTTGGCTGGCTGACCGGATGCTCCCGGCCGGCCAGCCAAGCAGTCACGGCTCATGCACCAAGGGCAGCCTTGAGGACCGCAACCGCCTGTCCGATTGCAGCTGAAGCAGCGCGAGTCTCATGCATCGAATTGACCATGACAAAGTCATGGATGATTCCGCCATAGCGGACCTGTGTCACAGGGACGGAGGCTGCCCGCAATTTGCGGGCAAATGCCTCGCCTTCGTCACGCAGAACGTCTGCTTCAGCAGTGATCACCAAAGCCGGCGGAAGGCCGGCGAGTTGTGCGCTTGTCGCCCGAAGCGGGGATACCGTGATCTCCGCGCGCTCTGCCTCACTGCTTGTGTACTGGTCCCAGAACCATTTCATCCCATCGCGGGAGAGGAAGTAGCCCTCCGCGAACTCTTCGTAGGATGCCGTATCGAAGTTCGCGTCAGTAACGGGGTAGAACAGCACCTGCTGTTTGAACGAGACATCGCCGCGCTCCTTCGCCATGAGCGTCAGGGCTATGGCCATGTTTCCGCCTACGGAATCACCCGCGACAGCCATCCGGGAACCGTCCAGTCCCTTGCCCGCCCCGTGGGATGCCACCCACTGCGCCACGGCATAGCTCTGTTCATTGGCAACCGGGTACCGCACCTCCGGAGAACGGTCGTACTCCGGGAACACAACAGCGGCTTCTGCCCCGACGGCGAGATCGCGCACCAAGCGGTCGTGGGTATGTGCGTCTCCGAAGACCCAGCCTGCGCCGTGTGTGTAGAGAATGACCGGGAGCGTCCCCGTGCTCCCCTTTGGCCTGACAATGCGCGTGCTCACGGCTCCAGTGGGGCCGCCGGGCACGGTAATCCATTCCTCGTCGATTTCGGGTTTCCAGATCTGGCTCTCCTGGACCCCGTCCACCGCTTTCCTGCCTTCCTCAGGAGTGAGCTGGTAGAGGAACGGTGGCTCGCTGGTGGCGTCCACGAACGCCTGGGCTTGCCGTTCAAGAGAGATGTTGTGCGGATTTCCGCTCATGGGATGTTCCCTTCTATTTCTTCGAAGACGCCGGCGATCAGGAAAGTTCTGCGATGGCGTCCGTGATGAACTTCGCAACCTCTTGCGGGTGCGTCATCATGACGAGGTGCGGTGCGTCGAGCTCCAGCACCTTGCGCGCTTTGGCGCGCTCGTAGCCGAAACGTTCAACGTCGGGATTGATGGTGTGGTCGGCGCTGGAGACAATCCCCCAGGCGGGCTTGGTTTTCCAGGCTGCCACGGGCGCCGCCTCACCGAAGGCGACAGCCGAGAGGGGGCGCTGGGAAACAGCCAACACGCGGCTTACGTCCTTCGGGACCCCCGCGGCGAAAATGTCGGGGAAGGCCTCGGACTTCACCGAAACATCGGTACCTGGATCGGAGCCGTCGATGGGATAGGGCGAATAGACGAGGTTCCCGGCAAGGTCGGAGTCCGGGAAACCGCCTTGCAGGGCGCCGAGGCTTTCGCCTTCGTCCAGCGCATAACCGGAGACATAGACGAGGCCGACGACGTTTTCGGCCGCACCGGCTACGGTGATGACCGCGCCACCGTAGGAGTGGCCCGCAAGGATCACCGGACCGTCAATTTGCTCGACAAATGCCTTGATGTAGGCGGAATCTCCGATAAGGCTGCGATTGAATACCGGAGGAACGGCCACCTCGTATCCCTCATCGAGCAGCGCCCGGGTAACGGGCGCCCAGCTTGCAGCGTCAGCGAACGCGCCATGCACCAGGACGATGGTTGGAGTTTTGGACATGCGGCTGTCTCCTTGGGGTCTTGTTTGCGACGGCTGGGTACTTGTGGGGTCCAGGCTGTTTCGGACCCCTTGCCAGTCCACAGCAGGGCGGCTGCAGGCGCCATGAAGAAAGGACGCAGAACCGGAATTCTGCCAACCGCGGATACTCTTTACCTAGTCGTGGCCACGTGGACGTACGTCATGTTGGCTTCCCCTTGCCGGACATGACGTTCCCTCCCACGGGCAGGAACTCCGTACCGGAAGGGATGGCAGCGCGTATGCCGGAAAGATCAGTGGTGACCGCCGCCGAGGATTTGCCCGGGTTGCCTACACCGCCGTTGGGGGTCTTGCTCCGCGCACACCGCGAGCGCGCCGTAATGTCCCTGGAGTATCTGGCGGAGCTGTCCGGGATCAGCGACCGGACCATCAGCGACATCGAACGCGGTGTCAGTACCGCCCCGCAGCGCCGCACCCTGCTGGCCATCCTCGCGGCCTTGAAGCTCCCGGACACGGAACGGGACGAGTTCCTGGGTGCCGCCCGTGCTGGGAAAAGTCCAGCGGCCGCCAGCAGGTCGGCGTCTCTTGAGCCCCGGCGCCTGCCGGATTTCACCGGCCGCACCTCCGAGATGGCAGAACTCCTGGCGTTCCTCGAAGTGGAACCGGAGGATCGCGTTGTGGCCCCGGTGGCAATCCTCCACGGCGCTCCCGGAATGGGAAAGACGGCAATGGCAGTCGAGGCCCTGCACCGCCGGCAGGAAGATCAGGCGATGGCCTTGTTCGTGGACCTCAACGGCCTGGATGCCTTCCCCCTGACCCCGTTGCAAGTCCTTCAGGCATTGCTCAGGCAAGCTCTGCTTCCGGGAAGGGAGGTCCCGAAAACACTGGCTGCAGCCGCGTCGCTTTGGCGGGAGTTCTCGGCCGGCTCCCCCGTGGCCGTGCTTCTGGACAATGCGGCAAGTGAAGCCCAAGTCCGTCCGGTGCTGACAACCGGGCACAAAGGCGTTGTTGTGGTGACATCGCGGCGAAGCCTTGCCGGGCTCGAAGGTGTGGGCCGGTTTCCTGTGGGGCCCCTCCCGCCAAGCGAAAGCGAAGCCTTTCTGGCCGAGATAGTATCCGCGGGCCAGCGCGGGGAGTCACTCCGGGATCTCGGCGTTCTATGCGACCACATTCCGCTGGCCTTGCGGATCGCAGGCAACCGCCTGGCCAGCCAGCCGGGCTGGACGGTGAGCGACTTCCTGGACCGCCTCGGTTCCGAAGAACGCCGGCTGCGCGCGCTGGTGGCAGGCGATCTCGCGGTGGAGGCCGCGTTCAGCTTGTCCTACGAGCACCTCAACGAGGAGCGGCAGCAGCTTTTCAGGAACCTCTCCCTCCTCAAAGGCACCACCTTCAGCCCCCCACTTGCAGCTGCCGCCATGGCAGCAAAGGGCATCGATGGCGCCCCGGATATCGAGGAAGGCCTGGATGAACTGGTGGACCTGGGCCTTGTCCAGGCACTTACCGGCAACCGGTACCGCCTTCACGACCTCCTGAGGCTCTACGCCGCGGGCCGGCTACGCGCGCAGACAAGTGCCGAAGACATCGCTGCGCACCGCACATACCTTCGCGCATGGCTATTGACGACCACCATCAACGCCGGAAACCGTTTCGAGCCCCACCCGGCACCCGGGCTGATTCGCGGTATCCCGGGGATGGAATTCGGCGATTCGGCACAGGCAAGGCACTGGCTCCAGTCGGAGACTCCTGATTGGTACGGGGCCTATCAAGACGCCGTCACGCGGCAGGACCACCAGGATGTGCTGAAGGTTGCGGGGTCCCTGCACTGGTTCGCCGGCATCTGGGAAAGATGGGGAAACTGGCATCGGCTCTTCGCCGATTCCGCCGCGGCTGCGGGTGCCGTGGGAGACAAGGAGCTGGTTTCAGCGCACCTCGGGTTTCTCTCCTTCGCCTACAGCAACGAGCGCAATGATCCGGAACGTGCGCTCAAGACAGCAATGCTCTCCTTGGATGCCGCGGTAGAGGCCCAGAACACCGTCAGGCAAGGTTGGGCGCATCTCTATATCGCCCTGAGCCAACGCGGCCTCGGGAAGATCCAGGAAGCCATGGCCAGTGCCAACAAGGCCATCGCGCTCTTCGAAGCCGTCGGGGAGATCGAAGGTCAGGGACCGGCGATGATGCTCAAAGGCAGCATCCACCAGATGTTGGGCCAACTCGACGTGGCAGTGGTTGTCGCCAGAAACCTGCTGGAACTCCTCATGGCCAGCAAGATGCCGGCCAACGTGGCCGACTTCATCGAGTTCTACGCCCTTCAGCTGCTGTGCGGAGTGCTGCACGAGCTGCAACGCTACGACGAATGCATAGAGGTCGCGGGGAACGCCCTGGCCGTCGCGGAAAAGATGCAATGGCATCTGGGACGGGCTTCAGCCCTCTATCACAGGGGCAAATCATATGACGCCCTCAATAGGCATACGCTCGCTGTTGAAGACCTCTCCCGCGCGCTCGGTCAGGCTGTCACGGCCGGAGACAAACGGCTCGAAACCGCAATCCGGGGGATGGCCGGCGAGCTGAAGGACAAACTGGCCTCCGTGCGCGGCGGCTCTTGACCCATGCTCAGCCCTCTTCGTCGAACGAGCGCCGGTACCCGCCCGGTGTACTTTGCCCGCGTCAGGGTTCGCCGAAGCCTTCCTCGACCAGGCGTCGCACGTAGGCCACAGCTTTCGCGGCGTCCTTGCCCCGTGCCTCAACGGCAAGCTTTCCACCCTGGCCGACGGCGAGCGCCATCAGTTCCATCATTGACGTGCCGTCGACGCCGTTGATGGTCACCTCTGCGTCCAGCCCGGCAAGCCCCCCGGCGATCCTGGCCGCCGGGCGGGCATGGATTCCCGCGGCGTTGCGCAGGACGAATTCTCCGCTCTCCTCCGGAGCCGCGGGAATTCCATCGTCCGGGCCCCCGACGCCGGTGCTGCCGCCGCCGCTGCCGAAGCGCACCGCTGCGGCCGCCGCCTTCACGGCCGGCGCATCCGCTCCGCCTTGCGCGGCTACTGCCGCCGCAACGACCCCCTCCACCAAGGGAGCGTCGGCCAGCAGCACCTCCTTCGGCGCGCTGCAGAACTCCACCGCGGCTTCCGCCGTCATCACCGCCGAGCCGAGGTCCGTCAGCACCACAACACCGGCGCCCGCCGCAGATTCCAGCGCCGATTCGAACGCCGCCAAGACGATTTCGAAGCTGGTGCCGATCCTGCCGTCCTCCGTGCCGCCCGCGGCGAAAAGGCCGACGTCGGGGGCCATCTGCCCGGCAAGTTCAACGGCCCCTTCGGCGATCCTGGCGCTGTGCGAAACCACCACCAAGGCAACCGTCACGCCGTCTCCCCGTCGGGGAAGCCCGCCGCGGTGGCCGCGGCCCGCAGCAGCAGCGCCGTGGAGACGGCCCCGGGATCGCGGTGTCCGGCGCTGCGTTCGCCGAGGTAGCTGGCGCGACCCTTCCTGGCCACCAGCGGATCCGTGGTCACGGCGCCCACCTCCGCGGCCTCGGCAGCCGCGGCAAGCACGGCAACGGCGTCCGCGCCGAGGGTGACGGCCTCATTGGCCGCCTCCACCGCCGGGGTCCAGGCGTCCACCATGGTCTTGTCCCCGGGCTCGGCCTTGCCCCGCGCCACGATCCCGTCCCGGGCTGCCCCAAGGGCGGCGGCGAGCGCGGCGGAGTCGATTTCCGTCGAGGTTCCCAGCGAAGTGGCGGCGCGCAGGTAAGCCGTACCGTATAGCGGCCCCGCCGCCCCGCCCACCTTGGACATCAGGGCCATCGCGGCAAGCTTCAAGGCCGCGCCGGGCGTGTCCGGGGCCGCTTCGGCGATCTTCTCCAGCACGGCCTGGAAGCCGCGGTCCATGTTCTCGCCGTGGTCCGAATCGCCGATTGCCCGGTCCAGTTCGATAAGCTCCACACGGTGTTCGGACATCTTCCGTGCCGAAAGCTGCAGCCATTCAATGGCCCAGTCGACGCCTAACCCCACTGTCACATCCCCCAGCGGAGGGCAGCGGTATGTACGGGCGCGTCCCAAAGTTCAACGAGTTCGTCATCGAGGCGCAGGACCGAGATGGAGCAGCCCTGCATTTCCAGGGAGGTGACGTAGTTGCCCACCAGGGACCTCTCGACGGTGATTCCCTTCTCTTCCAGCAACTGGGCGGCCCGGCGGTACACGATGTACAGCTCGCTGAGCGGGGTGCCGCCCATGCCGTTGACGAACAGCAGCGCCCGCTCCCCCTTGCCGAGGCCGAGGTCTTCCACCACTGGTTCCAGCAGTCGTGAGGTGATGCCGTCCGCGCCCTCCATGGGGATCCGGTGCCGGCCGGGTTCGCCGTGGATGCCGATGCCGATTTCGATTTCGTCGTCGGCGAGTTCGAAGCTCGGCACGCCGGAATGCGGCACGATGCAGCCCGAGAGCGCCACGCCCATGGTGCGTACGTTGCGGGCGACCGTTTCCGCAACACCCATGACGGCGTCGAGGGAGTCGCCCCGGACGGCGGCGGCGCCGGCGATCTTTTCCACCAGCACGGTCCCGCCTACGCCGCGGCGTCCGGCCGTGTACAGGGAGTCCTCTACGGCGACGTCGTCGTTCACGAGGACGGTGCGGACGCTGATGCCTTCGGCCTGCGAGAGCTCGGCGGCCGTTTCGAAGTTCAGGACGTCGCCGGTGTAGTTCTTCACGATGTGCACGACGCCGGCCCCCGAGTCCACTGCTTCGGTCGCCGGGATGATTTGCTCGGGTGTGGGCGAGGTGAACACGGCGCCCGGCACCGCGGCGTCGAGCATGCCGTGCCCGACAAAACCGGCGTGCAGGGGTTCATGCCCGCTTCCGCCGCCCGATACCAGCGCCACTTTGCCGGCTACCGGGGCACCCTTGCGGACGACGTATGCAGGATTGGCGTGGACTTCCAGGATGTCGGCATGGGCCAGGCCGAAGCCATCGAGGGATTCGTCCACCACCGCGCGTGGATCGTTGATGAGCTTCTTCATGGCTGCTCCTGGCACGAATCGGGTAGTTTGTTTTGACCCTACTACCCGCCCGGCGGCCGTGGTAGGTCCTGCAGCGGGCCCGGGCGTGCGGGCCCCCGGCACGCCCCGGCCGGCCTTCCGAAGGCTGCTAGAGGAACTTGATCATGCGGGTGTTGCCCAAGGTGTTGGGCTTCACCCGGGCCAGGTCCAGGAACTCGGCCACGCCTTCGTCATGCGAGCGCAGGAGTTCGGAGTAGACCTCCGGATCCACCGCGGACTGGTCCGCCATGACCTCGAAGCCGTGCCGCTTGAAGAAGTCCACCTCGAAGGTCAGGCAGAACACCCGGGAAACCCCGAGGGCCTTTGCGTCTTCAAGGAGCTGCTGCACCAGAACGTGCCCCACTCCCTTGCCGCGCCAGTCGGCAGCCGCGGCGAGCGTGCGGACTTCGGCCAGATCCTCCCACATGACGTGCAGGGCACCGCAGCCGATGACGTCGCCGTCGGACGACTCCGCGATCCGGAACTCCTGCAGGCTCTCGTAGTACGCCACCGTTTCCTTGGCCATCAGGATGCGTTGCGCCGCGAGGGGCGCCACCAGCTTCTTGATCGCGGCGACGTCGCCGGTGCGGGCAGGGCGGATGCTGATCGTTGGAGTCACAGCCCCCATCCTATGTCCCGCGCACCCCGGCCTGGCCGGCACGTTTTCCCGCGCCGGCCAGGCCTTCCCCATGTCGGCCGGGCCTCCCCGCCCGGCCATGTCCCGGCAGCCGTCCCCACAGCCGCCAAGACAGGCTTTTCGGCCCGGGCTACAGGCCCAGGTCCTCCGGCAGCCCGACGTCTTCGCCGAGGACCTGCCGTGCCAGGAAGTGTTCCACCACGCCGTACCAGACCTTTGCATGCTGCGGCTGGAGCACCCAGTGGTTCTCGTCCGGGAAGTACAGGAAGCGGTGCTGTGTCTCCCCGTTTTCGCCGGCGGGCAGGCCCGAGCCGGACAGCAGCTCGTACCAGAGCCGCAGCCCTTCGCCGATCGGCACCCGGTAGTCCTTGTCCCCATGGATCACGAGCATGGGCGTGGAAATGTTCCCCAAGTGCAGGTGCGGGGAATTCTCCAGCGCCATCTCCGGGGTCATTTCCTTGAGCCAGTACTGTGAAGCGTCCGTGGTGGGGCCGAACTGGTCCAGTGCCCAGAGGCTCGCGTGCGTGACGATCGCCTTGAAGCGGTCGGTGTGGCCGGCCACCCAGTTGGCCATGTACCCGCCGAAGGAGCCGCCCATGGCCGCGGTGCGGGTTTCGTCGATGTCGGCACGGGCCACTGCCGCGTCGGTAACGGCCATCAGGTCCGCGAACGGCGCCTTGCCCCAGTTGCCCCAACCGCGCTGGATGTAGTCCTGCCCGTAGCCGGTGGATAGGGCCGGATCCGGCAACAGCACGGCGTAGCCCTTGGCGACCAGCAGCCACGGGTTCCAGCGCCAGGTCCAGGCATTCCAGGAACCGAGCGGGCCGCCGTGGATCCACAGCAGCAGCGGGGCGGGGTTCTGCGCGGATGCACCCTCGGGCAGCGCCAGATAGGCGGGCACCCGGGAGCCGTCGGCCGCCGTCGTTTCGATCCGTTCAAGCGAGCCCTTGACGGCGGGCCTTTCGGCCGGAGCGGGAAGCCGCACGACGCCGCCGCCCGCCAGGTCGATCCGGACAGCCTCGGCGGGGAAGCCGTAGGAACTGCGCAACGCATACGCGGCGCTCCCGTCCGGCGAGGCAACGACGTCGGTGTACGCCGCGGCGTCCGGCGTCACCCGCGAGACCGCACCGCTCGTGACGTCGATGCGGAAGACCGGCGTCGCGCCATCCTCGTCGGCGGTCGCCAGGAGGGATTTTCCGTCGGGCAGCCAGGCGGCCGGCGTCGCCCAGCGGTCCCATTCCGGCGCCAGCGGCTCGAGTCCGGCACCCGCGCCGCTCCCGACGTCGAGCAGGTGCAGCAATACCCGCGGCGCCTGCAGCGGCGTGCTGTCGCTTTCGCTGACGACGGCGAGCGTCCGGCCGTCCGGGCTCACCGGCCCGGGGAAGTAGCTCATTCCTTCACGGTCCAGGATGACCTTGAGGTTGCCTGTGGCGACGTCGACGGCGGCCAGGACATAGCGGGAATCGGCCTTCGCGAGCGGCTTCTGGAGGCTGGTGTAGATTGTGGTGCCGTCCGGGCTGACAACCGCTTCGGTTTCCCTCAGGCGGCCTCCGGCGTCCGGGGTCAGGTTGCGGAGCTTCAGGCCGCGAACGGCGTCCACCGTTGACGGTTTGCCGGGACCCTCATCTTCCCCGGCTTCGACGGCAAAGATCCGGGGCTGGGAAGGGCCGAGATCGGCGTCCCAGTAGCGGACCGGGTAGCCACTGTGGAGGATGGCCGAGACCTTGTTGTCCTTGCGGCTCTTGCGCCGGTCCTCGTCGTCCTTTTCGTCGCTTGCACCGGCGAGGACCGGGGCCTTCACGAAGGTCGCGTCCGCATCCTTCGCGGTCAGCACGGCACTGATTCCGCCGGCCCGCGAATGCACCACCCGGGCCTCGCCGCCGTCGGCCGGCAGGAGCCACAGGGCGTCGACCGGATCCTTGTCAGGGCTCTCCGGATCGGGCCGGGCGGAGGTGAAGTAGAGGTCGCCGTTCGCGGCGAAGGCCGCACCAGCCTCGCCCTTGGCGCTGCGGGTGATGCGCCGGGCGTGCTTCGTGCCGGCGGGATCCAGCTCCCACAGGGCGGTCACGTATTCGGTGCCCTTGCCGTTCAGGGTGGCCACGGTGGTGACCAGCCGGCTGCCGTCGGGGCTGAGCGCCAGGCCGCTCACGCGCGGGATGGCCAGGTAGTGGTCCAGATCGTGGAACGGGGTTTCAGGCTGTGCGTCCGGGGTCTCGGAGGGATTCGCGTCCATGGTCCGATTCAACACGGATTATGCCGTCGATCACAGCGAGTTCTCTAAGAGTGAAACAGTACTTTCAGAAAAAGGACATCGGACCTCCTGGCGGCCGGCTCGCGGAGCCTGGCAAACGCAAAGGACCCCCGTTCCATGAACGGGGGTCCTTTGCGTCAGTTTGCGCTGCGGCTAGGCGCTCGGCGCGATCTCAGGGATGCGCGGCTTGGCGTTGCCGGCGAAGGTGAACTTTGCCTCGTCGCCTTCGCCTTCCACGTCCACCACCACGATGTCGCCCTGGTGCAGTTCGCCGAACAGGATCTTCTCGGACAGCTGGTCCTCGATCTCGCGCTGGATGGTCCGGCGCAGCGGCCGGGCGCCCATGGCGGGATCGTAGCCACGCGTGGCCAGGAGAACCTTGGCGGCCGTGGTGAGCTCGATGCCCATGTCCTTGTCCTTGAGGCGACGCTCCAGGCGCGTGACGAACATGTCCACGATCTCGATGATCTCGTCCTGCGTCAGCTGCGGGAACACCACGACGTCGTCAACACGGTTCAGGAACTCGGGGCGGAAGTGCTGCTTGAGCTCCTCCGTGACCCGGGCCCGCATCCGGATGTAGCCGGTCTGGGTGTCCGTGCCGGACTGGAAGCCGGTGGCGACGCTCTTGGAGATGTCGCGGGTACCGAGGTTCGTGGTCATGATGATCACGGTGTTCTTGAAGTCCACCACGCGGCCCTGGGAGTCGGTCAGACGGCCGTCTTCCAGGATCTGCAGCAGCGAGTTGAAGAGGTCCGCGTGGGCCTTTTCCACTTCGTCGAACAGCACCACGGAGAACGGACGACGGCGGACCTTCTCGGTCAGCTGGCCGCCTTCTTCGTAGCCAACGTAGCCCGGAGGGGCACCGAAGAGCCGCGACACCGTGTGCTTCTCGGAGTACTCGGACATGTCCAGGGTGATGAGGGCGTCCTCTTCACCGAACAGGAATTCCGCGAGCGCCTTGGCCAGTTCGGTCTTGCCGACGCCGGTGGGGCCGGCGAAGATGAACGAACCGCCCGGACGCTTGGGGTCCTTCAGCCCCGCACGGGTGCGGCGGATCGCCTGGGAGAGGGCCTTGATGGCCTCGTCCTGGCCGACAACGCGCTTGTGCAGCTCTTCTTCCATCTTGAGCAGGCGGCTGGACTCTTCCTCGGTGAGCTTGAAGACCGGGATGCCCGTGGAGTTCGCCAGGACTTCCGCGATGAGGTCTTCGTCCACTTCAGAGACGTCGTCCATGCCGCCGGACTTCCAGTTGCGCTCCTTCTCGGCACGCTCCGCGATGAGCTTCTGCTCCTTGTCGCGCAGCGAAGCGGCACCTTCGAAGTCCTGGGCGTCGATGGCCGATTCCTTCTCGAGCTTCACCTCGGCGATCCGCTCGTCCATGGCCTTCAGCTCCGGTGGGGCGGTCATGCGGCGGATGCGCAGCCGGGCGCCGGCTTCGTCGATCAGGTCGATCGCCTTGTCCGGCAGGAAGCGGTCCGAGATGTAGCGCTCGGCGAGCTGGGCGGCCGAGGCGAGGGCGCCGTCGGTGATGGTCACACGGTGGTGCGCCTCGTAGCGGTCACGCAGGCCCTTGAGGATCTCGATTGCGTGCGCAACGGAGGGTTCCTTGACCTGGATCGGCTGGAAGCGGCGCTCCAAGGCGGCGTCCTTCTCGATGTGCTTGCGGTATTCGTCCAGCGTCGTGGCACCAATGGTCTGGAGTTCACCGCGGGCCAGCATCGGCTTCAGGATGGAGGCGGCGTCGATGGCACCTTCGGCAGCACCCGCACCTACGAGCGTGTGGATCTCGTCGATGAACAGGATGATGTCGCCACGGGTCCGGATTTCCTTGAGGACCTTCTTCAGGCGCTCTTCGAAGTCACCGCGGTAGCGGGAACCAGCGACCAGGGACCCGAGGTCCAGGGTGTAGAGCTGCTTGTCCTTGATGGTCTCCGGGACGTCGCCGCGGACGATCGCCTGGGCCAGGCCTTCGACGACGGCGGTCTTGCCGACACCGGGCTCGCCGATCAGTACCGGGTTGTTCTTGGTGCGGCGGGAGAGGACCTGCATGACGCGTTCCATCTCCTGCTCGCGGCCGATCACGGGATCGAGCTTGTTTTCGCGGGCAGCCTGCGTCAGGTTGCGGCCGAACTGGTCGAGCACCACCGAGCCGGCCGGGGTGCCTTCCTGCTGTCCCGGGCCTGCGCCTGTTCCGGCCGCTTCCTTGCCCTGGTAGCCGGAGAGCAGCTGGATGACCTGCTGGCGGACGCGGTTCAGGTCCGCGCCAAGCTTGACCAGCACCTGCGCGGCAACGCCCTCGCCCTCACGGATGAGGCCGAGGAGGATGTGCTCGGTGCCGATGTAGTTGTGGCCGAGCTGGAGGGCTTCGCGCAGCGACAGCTCCAGCACCTTCTTGGCACGCGGGGTAAAGGGGATGTGGCCGGAGGGCGCCTGCTGGCCCTGGCCGATGATCTCCTGGACCTGCTCCCGGACACCGTCGAGCGAAATGCTCAGGGACTCAAGCGCCTTGGCAGCAACGCCTTCACCCTCGTGGATCAGACCCAGGAGGATGTGCTCGGTACCGATGTAGTTGTGGTTGAGCATGCGTGCCTCTTCCTGGGCAAGCACAACAACGCGACGGGCACGGTCCGTAAATCTCTCAAACATTTCGCCACACTCCTAGCTACGACGTACTTTGATGCTACGTGGCGCGGCAAGGATTTTGGGGCGTGTTCGCCACAGGGGAAACAGGGAGGGCGCAGGGAATACTTTCCCTACGCCCTGCGCTGCATCTCGGACGAACCCCGGCCCCGCCGCGGCGGCTCGCTCCCCCTGCGGGGAGCGCCGCCTGCCGGCAGCCGCGCCGGTCGCCCCACCGCAATTCGAATTCCCCCATGGTTTTCGAGGTGGCGGATAAACCGGCAATTCATCCTGTTTCGGATCCTGGAACCCGGCGAAACCGGAATCCTGCGGATTCGCTAGGAATTTGCCTTCTGGTATGCTTCCTGAATTTCCGCCTGGATGCGTCCGCGGCTGTTTACCGTGTATCCGTTATCGCGCGCCCATTGACGGATCTGCGCCGAATCCTGGTTCCTTCCTGCGGATGCCCTGCTGCGGACTGCGCGTCCCGTGGACGTTTTACGGGCTTTCGCGACAAAAGGCTCCAGGGCGCCGCGCAGCTTTGACGCGTTTACCGTGGACAGGTCCATCTCGTAGCTGACTCCGTCGAGCGCAAACCGGACGGTTTCGTCGGCTTCGCCCTCGTCCAGGTCGTCGACGAGGATGATTTTGACTTTCTGTGCCATTGAAAAGACTCTCTTCGGGGGATGGGGGATGCAGTTTTATGTCCTGCTAATTAAAGATTATCGTCCAGCGTGCCACAGGACGTCAAAGACATAAACAATTTCCGCGGGTCCCACCCGAAAGAGGCTATTTAGCGGGAGTCGGACCGCCGTCGGGAGATGCCATATTTCCGGCGCCCGCCTCCCTCTGGGCGCGGGCTTCTGCCTGCCGTTCCGCTTTGTCCGCGTTGAAGATGGACTTCATGGCAAACCAGAAAAGCAGCCCCACCACAACGGAGGGCGCAAGGACGGCGATATATTCCATGATCAGTGGCCTTCGGGCTTGAGGAGGGGGAACAGGATGGTCTCGCGGATTCCGGCTCCGGTGAAGAGCATCACCAGGCGGTCAATGCCGAGGCCGATTCCGCCCATCGGCGGCGCGCCGTACTCGAGGGCCCGCAGGAAGTCCTCATCGAGCTGCATTGCCTCCACGTCGCCAGCCGCGGAGCGGCGAGACTGCTCGGTGAGGCGTTCGCGCTGGATGACGGGGTCGATCAGCTCGGAGAATGCGGTGCCACGCTCCATGCCGCCGATGATCAGGTCCCAGGCTTCGATCAGCCGGCCGTCCTCGCGGTGCGGGCGGGCCAGCGGCTGGGCCGACGGCGGGTAGTTGTACACGAAGGTGGGATTCAACAGGGTCGGCTCGACGATTTCGCCGAACAATTCGACCGCGAGCTTCTCGGCGTCCCACTTCGGGTCCACCTTGACTTCGTGCTTGGCGGCAATCTCGCGGAGTTCTTCCACCGTGGTGTCCGGGGTGATTTCCACGCCCACGGCCTCGGACAGGCCCGGGTAGACGGCAAGCCAGGCCCATTCGCCATCGAGGTTGATCTCGCCGGCCTCGGTCTGGATAGTGCGGGTGCCCACGACGTCGGCGACGTTGAGGACGATTTCCTTCATCCGCTCGGCCATGACGAACTGGTCTGCCCAGGCTTCGTAGCATTCCAGGGTGGTGAATTCCGGGCTGTGCGTGGAATCGACGCCTTCGTTGCGGAACACGCGGCCCATGTCGTAGACACGGTCGATGCCACCCACCACTGCGCGCTTGAGGAAGAGTTCCGTGGCGATGCGCAGGGTCATCTTCTGGTCGAAGGCGTTCATGTGGGTTTCGAACGGGCGGGCGGTGGCGCCGCCGTGGACCAGCTGCAGGATCGGGGTCTCCACCTCGACGTAGCCGTGGCGGTCCAGGGTGTCGCGGACGGAACGGGTGATCGCCGCGCGGGTGTAGACCATCTCGCGGGCTTCGTCGCGGACCATGAGGTCCACGTAGCGCTGGCGGACCCGGGTCTCCTCGTTCAGCCCGGCGTGCAGCACTGGCAGCGGGCGCAGGGCCTTGGACGCCATGGACCAGGAATCGGCCATGACAGAGAGCTCGCCGCGGCGTGAGGAGATGACTTCGCCCGTGATGAAGACGTGGTCGCCGAGGTCCACGAGGGCCTTCCAGTCGGCCAGGCCTTCTTCCCCGATGTTCGCCAGGCTGAGCATCGCCTGGAGGCGGACGCCCTTGCCGTCCACGCCGCCTTCCTGGAGCGTGGCAAAACACAGCTTGCCGGTGTTGCGGATGAACACGACGCGGCCGGTGATTCCCACGGTGTCCCCGGTGGTCTCGTCAGCCTGGAGGTGTCCGTACTTTTCGCGGACCTCCGCGAGCGAATGGGTCCGCTCAACACCCACCGGGTAGGCTTCGCCGCCGCGCTCGATCAGCTTGTTCCGCTTCTCCATGCGGATGCGCATCTGTTCGCTTGCGTCTGCGGGCTCTGTGGAGGGGGTGTTTTCTGAAGTCACAAGGCTTAATTCTAGCGGAGCCGGGAACCTCGGGCCGCGGACCGTCCGGCGCGGAGGCGGCCGCCATCTAGACTGTCCCAAATGGAGGAACGCACCCTGGAAACCGACGACGGCGGACGGCTGGCACTCTACAGCTACGGCACCGCCGGGGCGCCTCCGCAGCGGCGGGTCCTGGTGGTCGGCGGAGCCTTCCTGACGGCTTTGATCTACCGCCCGTTCGCGATGGCGCTAGCGTCCGGCCTGGGTGATGGATGGGCCGTTGACGTCTACGACAGGCGCGGCCGCGGACAATCCAGCGGACAACCTCGGGGATACTCCATGGCCACGGAAATCGCTGACGTCCGCACCGTGCTCGGCGCCACCGGAGGCCGGAGTATTTTCGGGCACAGCCTCGGCGGGTCCGTGGTACTCAATGCCGCCGCGGAGTTCGCCGGTACGGAGCATGAGGCCGCGAAACTTGCAGTGTACGATGCCGCCGTCAACATCGAGGGAAGCATCAACCCTTCCTGGCTTTCCGGCTTCGAGGAAGCGCTCAACGCCGGCCGGCCGGACCTGGCAATGGCCCGCGCCAAGAAAGGCCTGGCCCCGGGGAGCCCACTCGCGCGGGTCCCGGAACCGGTGCTGGCAGCGCTCATGGCCGTCGTTTCCCGGACCGGGGTCAACCGCCTGTTCCGCGAACTCATGCCCACCGCCGTCGGCGAACTGAAGGCCGCCATGGAGGAGCCGCTCAGCGCGGCAGACTTCTCCGGGCTGCCGGCCGGAACCTGCTTCCTGGTGGGCGCAAAGAGCCCGGACTACTACAAGGTCACCGCCACACGCCTCCACGCGGCAGTTCCGGGCAGCGAGCTCAAACTCTCGCCGAAGTGTGAACACGGTTCGGTCCCTGCCGCGGTGAAGGAACTCGTCTCGGACATTGCCGGCTACTTCCGGGCGTAGGCGGCAACGGCGGCTGCGTTGCGTACTGTCAGCGTTCAGGTAGCTCCGTTAGGCTCAAGCCATGACGAGCGAGAAGATCACCACCCCCGACGGCGCGACCCTTGAGGTCTTCACCACTGGCGGCGAAGCAGGCTCAAAGGGCAACGGCGTCGTCGTCGTGCCGGCTTCGATGGTGACCGCCGCGGACTACACGAAATTCGCGCAGAAACTCAGCGCGGCGCTCGGCCGGCCCGTGCACACCTTCAACCGCCGCGGCCGAGGCGCCTCTTCGCCGCAGCCGCGGGACTACACCCTCGACGTCGACATCCGGGACCTCGCCGCCGTCATGGAGCACACCGGGAGCACGGATGTCTTCGGGCACAGCTTCGGCGGCGCCGTCGCGCTGCACGCGGCGCGGACGCTGCCGGTGGAACGTCTGGCGGTGTACGACCCGGCTGTATCGGTCAACCACAGCGTCAAGGCCGATTGGACGGCCGAATATGAACGTGCGACGGCGGCGGGAGACTTCGACCGCGGGCTCGCCGTCCTGGTGAAGGGTGTGGAGACCGGGGGCGCCTTCTCGCGGATGCCGCTGTCCATGCTCACGCTCGCCAACAAGCTGACCGCCGGGACGCCCATGGGCAAGCAGATGCGGGAACTGATGCAGGCCGGGGTCCGCGAAATCAAGGCTGTCATCGCCGCGGATATGCCTGCCGAGCCCTTCCTCGACCTTCCGCTTGAAACCCTTATCGTGGTGGGCGAAAAGAGCCCCGCCTATTTCGGGGTGGCTTGCGGCCAGATCCACGACGTCCTGTCCGGTTCCAGCTACACCATCCTTCCCGGCTACGGGCATGACGGCGCCAACCGGGCACCGGACAGGCTCATCTCCGAACTGGCAGCGTTCTTCGCCGGCTGAGCCCGGTTCGCGGCTGAGCCCGGTTCGCGCCGGGCCTGATTCGCCTGAGCCTGGTTCGCCTGGGCGGGGACGGCCCTGTTTGTGGGTTAAATGCGGGAGGCCCCCGAAGGTGTTCTTCGGGGGCCTCGACCTGTAATGGTTGTCCGGCGGTGTCCTACTCTCCCACACCCTCCCGGGTGCAGTACCATCGGCGCTGTGGGTCTTAGCTTCCGGGTTCGGAATGGGACCGGGCGTTTCCCCCACGCTATGACCGCCGTAACCTTGTTACCCGTCCCCGCGTGTGTGCGGGGTGGGAAGACTGTTGGTTACCAGGTGTTGCTGGTTGTATTCGGTTGTCCGGTGGTGTGCCGGTTTGGTTCCTGGGTTGTTGTCCGGGAACCACATAGTGGACGCGTAGCTTTTGATGTTTTTGTGTGGTGTAAGTTGTCGGCCTATTAGTACCGGTCGGCTTCGACAGTCGTTGGTCCTGTCTTCCACGTCCGGCCTATCAACCCAGTGGTCTGGCTGGGGGCCTCTCACACACGAGGTGCATGGAAATCTCATCTTGAAGCGAGCTTCCCGCTTAGATGCTTTCAGCGGTTATCCCATCCGAACGTAGCTAATCAGCGGTGCACTTGGCAGTACAACTGACACACCAGAGGTTCGTCCGTCCCGGTCCTCTCGTACTAAGGACAGCCCTTCTCAAATTTCCTGCGCGCGCAGCGGATAGGGACCGAACTGTCTCACGACGTTCTAAACCCAGCTCGCGTACCGCTTTAATGGGCGAACAGCCCAACCCTTGGGACCTACTCCAGCCCCAGGATGCGACGAGCCGACATCGAGGTGCCAAACCATGCCGTCGATATGGACTCTTGGGCAAGATCAGCCTGTTATCCCCGAGGTACCTTTTATCCGTTGAGCGACGGCCATTCCACAATGTACCGCCGGATCACTAGTCCCGACTTTCGTCCCTGCTTGAGATGTCTCTCTCACAGTCAAGCTCCCTTGTGCACTTACACTCGACACCTGATTGCCAACCAGGCTGAGGGAACCTTTGGGCGCCTCCGTTACTTTTTAGGAGGCAACCGCCCCAGTTAAACTACCCATCAGGCACTGTCCCTGACCCGGATCACGGGCCGAAGTTAGATGTCCAAAGTGACCAGAGTGGTATTTCAACGATGACTCCACCCGAACTGGCGTCCGGGCTTCACAGTCTCCCACCTATCCTACACAAGCCACTCCGAACACCAATACCAAACTATAGTAAAGGTCTCGGGGTCTTTCCGTCCTGCTGCGCGTAACGAGCATCTTTACTCGTACTGCAATTTCGCCGAGTTTATGGTTGAGACAGCGGGGAAGTCGTTACTCCATTCGTGCAGGTCGGAACTTACCCGACAAGGAATTTCGCTACCTTAGGATGGTTATAGTTACCACCGCCGTTTACTGGGGCTTGAATTCTCAGCTTCGCTCCGAAGAGCTAACCGGTCCTCTTAACCTTCCAGCACCGGGCAGGAGTCAGTCCGTATACATCGTCTTGCGACTTCGCACGGACCTGTGTTTTTAGTAAACAGTCGCTTCCCCCTGGTCTCTGCGGCCCTTGCCCGCTCCACCCAGCAAGTGGGTCTCACGGTCCGGGCCCCCCTTCTCCCGAAGTTACGGGGGCATTTTGCCGAGTTCCTTAACCATAATTCTCTCGATCGCCTTGGTATTCTCTACCTGATCACCTGTGTCGGTTTGGGGTACGGGCAGCTGGAACCTCGCGCCGATGCTTTTCTAGGCAGCATAGGATCACCGGATCCCCCCATGCGGGGGTCCCATCAGATCTCAGCCTGCATGTTCCACGGATTTGCCTATGGAACGGCCTACGTCCTTAGACCGGGGCAACCATCGCCCGGCCCGGCTACCTTCCTGCGTCACACCTGTTAATACGCTTACCTCCCGGGATCAGGTCCCGCGCTCCACCAAAACCCACACACCCAAAGGGTGATAGGGCAGGTTTCGGGCGGTTAGTATCCCCCGCTTGGTATGGGCGGTTCTTCGCCGGTACGGGAATATCAACCCGTTGTCCATCGACTACGCCTGTCGGCCTCGCCTTAGGTCCCGACTTACCCAGGGCAGATTAGCTTGACCCTGGAACCCTTGATCATTCGGCGGACGGGTTTCTCACCCGTCTTTCGCTACTCATGCCTGCATTCTCACTCGTGTAGGCTCCACCACTGGTTCACACCGCAGCTTCACCGCCCACACGACGCTCCCCTACCCATCCACACCCCTGAACCACGAAGGCTAGGAACATGTGTGAATGCCACAACTTCGGCGGTGTACTTGAGCCCCGCTACATTGTCGGCGCGGAATCACTTGACCAGTGAGCTATTACGCACTCTTTCAAGGGTGGCTGCTTCTAAGCCAACCTCCTGGTTGTCTAAGCAACTCCACATCCTTTCCCACTTAGCACACGCTTAGGGGCCTTAGTTGGTGGTCTGGGCTGTTTCCCTCTCGACTATGAAGCTTATCCCCCACAGTCTCACTGCTGCGCTCTCACTTACCGGCATTCGGAGTTTGGCTGACGTCAGTAACCTTGTAGGGCCCATCGGCCATCCAGTAGCTCTACCTCCGGCAAGAAACACGCAACGCTGCACCTAAATGCATTTCGGGGAGAACCAGCTATCACGGAGTTTGATTGGCCTTTCACCCCTACCCACAGCTCATCCCCTCCATTTTCAACTGAAGTGGGTTCGGTCCTCCACGACGTCTTACCGTCGCTTCAACCTGGCCATGGGTAGATCACTCCGCTTCGGGTCTAGATCACGCCACTACACTCGCCCTGTTCAGACTCGCTTTCGCTACGGCTACCCCACACGGGTTAACCTCGCGACGTAACACTAACTCGCAGGCTCATTCTTCAAAAGGCACGCCATCACAACAACAAGGCTGCTCTGACGGATTGTAAGCACACGGTTTCAGGTACTGTTTCACTCCCCTCCCGGGGTACTTTTCACCTTTCCCTCACGGTACTGGTCCGCTATCGGTCATCAGGAAGTATTTAGGCTTATCAGGTGGTCCTGACAGATTCACACGGGATTTCTCGGGCCCCGTGCTACTTGGGAACACTCACCAGGGCGGCACAACACATTACGGCTACGGGACTCACACCCTCTCCGGCCGGCCTTTCAAAACCGTTCGCCTATGCACGCACACACACCCCGCCGGTCCGGCAGAACCAGCACGCAACTGCCCCACAACCCCGCCCACGCAACGCCCGCCGGCTATCACACATGGGTCGGTTTAGCCTGATCCGCGTTCGCTCGCCACTACTAACGGAATCACTGTTGTTTTCTCTTCCTGCGGGTACTGAGATGTTTCACTTCCCCGCGTTCCCCCCACGCACCCTATATATTCAGGTACGGGTCACACAATCACCGAAAACGGCGTTGTGCGGGGTTTCCCCATTCGGACATCCTGGGATCACCGCTCGGTTATCAACTCCCCCAGGCTTATCGCAGATTCCTACGTCCTTCATCGGCTCCTGATGCCAAGGCATCCACCGTGTGCCCTTAAAAACTTGACCACACAGATCAAAAAACTTCTAAACAAAATTGCTTACAAGATGCTCGCGTCCACTATGTAGTTCTCAAACAACAACCCCAACCCCCACACCCCACACACACAAACCATGCGCATGATCGGCAAGGACAGGAAAACCAGAAACCCCAGAACACCCCACAAAAGGGGCGCCCCTGACGGGCCCGGCAACTCATCGTTGCAGGTCCTGTTGCCTCAGGACCCAACAGTGCACCAAACACAACCCACGACAGTCCGCACCCCGCAGCGTTCCCAACACCCACACCCCAAAAGGGCACAGACACCGTACTAACCACAGGACACAACCACCAAGGCCATGCCAAAACCAGTTTGATTCGTTGATATTCCACCCATGAGCACCCACCGCAGAACAGACGCCTGCGCAATGGGCTGTACTCCTGACCCCCGGACGGCGACCATGCAGCCACCACCACAAAAGGGCAGTTGCTCCTTAGAAAGGAGGTGATCCAGCCGCACCTTCCGGTACGGCTACCTTGTTACGACTTAGTCCCAATCGCCGGTCCCACCTTCGACGGCTCCCTCCCACAAGGGGTTAGGCCACCGGCTTCGGGTGTTACCAACTTTCGTGACTTGACGGGCGGTGTGTACAAGGCCCGGGAACGTATTCACCGCAGCGTTGCTGATCTGCGATTACTAGCGACTCCGACTTCATGGGGTCGAGTTGCAGACCCCAATCCGAACTGAGACCGGCTTTTTGGGATTAGCTCCACCTCACAGTATCGCAACCCATTGTACCGGCCATTGTAGCATGCGTGAAGCCCAAGACATAAGGGGCATGATGATTTGACGTCGTCCCCACCTTCCTCCGAGTTGACCCCGGCAGTCTCCCATGAGTCCCCGGCATAACCCGCTGGCAACATGGAACGAGGGTTGCGCTCGTTGCGGGACTTAACCCAACATCTCACGACACGAGCTGACGACAACCATGCACCACCTGTGAACCAGCCCCGAAGGGAAGCCCTGTTTCCAGGGCGGTCCGGTCCATGTCAAGCCTTGGTAAGGTTCTTCGCGTTGCATCGAATTAATCCGCATGCTCCGCCGCTTGTGCGGGCCCCCGTCAATTCCTTTGAGTTTTAGCCTTGCGGCCGTACTCCCCAGGCGGGGCACTTAATGCGTTAGCTACGGCGCGGAAAACGTGGAATGTCCCCCACACCTAGTGCCCAACGTTTACGGCATGGACTACCAGGGTATCTAATCCTGTTCGCTCCCCATGCTTTCGCTCCTCAGCGTCAGTTAATGCCCAGAGACCTGCCTTCGCCATCGGTGTTCCTCCTGATATCTGCGCATTTCACCGCTACACCAGGAATTCCAGTCTCCCCTACATCACTCTAGTCTGCCCGTACCCACTGCAGAACCGGAGTTGAGCCCCGGTCTTTCACAGCAGACGCGACAAACCGCCTACGAGCTCTTTACGCCCAATAATTCCGGATAACGCTTGCGCCCTACGTATTACCGCGGCTGCTGGCACGTAGTTAGCCGGCGCTTCTTCTGCAGGTACCGTCACTTTCGCTTCTTCCCTACTGAAAGAGGTTTACAACCCGAAGGCCGTCATCCCTCACGCGGCGTCGCTGCATCAGGCTTGCGCCCATTGTGCAATATTCCCCACTGCTGCCTCCCGTAGGAGTCTGGGCCGTGTCCTCAGTCCCAGTGTGGCCGGTCACCCTCTCAGGCCGGCTACCCGTCATCGCCTTGGTAGGCCATTACCCCACCAACAAGCTGATAGGCCGCGAGTCCATCCAAAACCACAAAAAGCTTTCCACCCCCCACCATGCGGTGAAAGGTCATATCCGGTATTAGACCCAGTTTCCCAGGCTTATCCCAGAGTCAAGGGCAGGTTACTCACGTGTTACTCACCCGTTCGCCACTAATCCCCGGTGCAAGCACCGGATCATCGTTCGACTTGCATGTGTTAAGCACGCCGCCAGCGTTCATCCTGAGCCAGGATCAAACTCTCCGTTGAAGTAAAACAAAAACAGACACAACACACCCAGGCCGGAAAAAGACCCGGACACGCTGCACAAAATTTGAAACCAGCTAAAAACCAGACCATCCACAGGGGCGGACAGCCCGGCAAATAACCAATTCATAAAAAATCGGTATCAACAAACTTGGCACACTATTGAGTTCTCAAACAACAG